>NZ_JAXSQW010000001.1:4800000-7062414 GCF_043421595.1 Leptothoe sp. ISB3NOV94-8A
AAGCTGACAATATGGCCGTTATTACGGGTGGTGACCGGGCTGATATTCAGCTGGCTGCTTTGGAAACGTCGACCCAGTGCCTGATCTTGACAGGACATATTGCTCCGCGCCCAGATATCACTAGCCGTGCTCAAGATCTAGAAGTCCCCATCTTGTCAGTTGACCTAGATACCCTGACGACGGTCGAAATCATTGAGAAGTCATTTCAGGAAGTTCGATTGCAGGAGCCTATTAAGGTGCAATGCATTCAATTACTGATGGAACAACACTTTGATGTAGATAGACTCATGGCTGAGTTAAATTTGTCATCACCGGCGGTAACGGCTTAAGGCTGACCTAGGAGGCCATTAGAAGTCAGTCAGAAATTATGGATATCAAGGCTTGGGGACAAGGGTTTGGTAGAATTGGCCAGTCCCTTCATTAAAACTATATAAACCCTTGAGTCAGTCCCTTGATACTCCCATCGAATCGCTTAAGGTAGATGATTTTTTGCAGGAGCTTGCTGCCATTCAGCAGTCTGGCTCTAAGCGCATTGCTATCTTGGGTTCCAGACATGTACCTAT
Organism: Leptothoe sp. ISB3NOV94-8A; assembly: GCF_043421595.1. Taxonomy (NCBI): domain Bacteria; kingdom Bacillati; phylum Cyanobacteriota; class Cyanophyceae; order Nodosilineales; family Cymatolegaceae; genus Leptothoe; species Leptothoe sp. ISB3NOV94-8A. The sequence goes on from NZ_JAXSQW010000001.1 coordinate 4,800,564, forward strand.
TACCCATTTGCGCCTCATTGAGCTCATGAGCTACGCATTGGTACTTGGCGGCAATCGTCTGTTGACCTCTGGGGCGACTGGGACTAATGCCGCAGCCATCCGTGGGGCAATGAAGGCAGATCCGAACTTGCTGACGGTTATTCTGCCGCAAAGTTTAGAACGTCAACCGCGTGAATCTCGTGAACAGCTGGATTCAGTGATTCACCTGGTTGAAAATTCGGCTAATGATCGACTAGAGCTGGCAGAGGCCAGTTCACTCTGCAACCAAGAAATTATTTCCCGCTGTCAACAACTGATCTGTTTTGCATTTCATGACAGTAATACACTGTTGCAAACCTGTAAGGATGCTGAGGAACAGCGCAAGATTGTAACGCTGTTCTATTTTGATTAGGACGGTGAGGTCCTATCCAATTGTCTATAGATGACTATCTCTAGGTAAGTCGTTGGTCATGAATCTGAAGCTTTATGACCTGAATCATTTCCTTATTAATGCTAGAACACTGGATCTGTGAGCTTACTATCCCTGCCTAATCTTTTTTTGTATAGTCTGCCAGTGGCGGCCTTTCTAATTTATGTGCCCTACCTGGTGGTGGCTTCAGAGCGAGTTAAGTTAGCTCAATCTATGGACGATCCCATAGAGGCTTTGGCTCGTCCACGCTTTTATACGGATAAGCTACCGAACTATGCGATGCGGGCTAACTGGGCCCATCAAAATTCGTTTGAGTCATTTATTATCTATTCTCCAGCTGCTGTCATGGCCTACATTACAGGGCAAGACAGTACGGCTGCGCTATCAGCTGTTGTCGCTTATCTAGTTGCTCGGCTGCTGTTTTCGGTATTTTACATTCTGAATGTGGCATCGTTGCGATCGCTAATGTTTGGCATCGGTAGTCTCAGCATCTTCAGCCTCTATTTCATGAGTTGTAAAACCATCTGGCTACAATAGTTTTTAGCCTCGCGCTTTCCATCTCTAGATGGTGGGCAATGCCCACCCTACGGCCTAATACTCTCCATTCACCTTGCTAATGGCTTCTACCTATTCATTTGATGTGGTCAGCGATTTTGACCGTCAAGAACTAGTCAATGCCCTTGATCAGGTACGTCGTGAACTAAAAAGCCGCTACGACCTCAAAGATACTAAAACCACGCTGGACTTAGGTGAGACCAATATTGCCATTGAAACCGCCAGTGAAATGACCCTTGAAGCAGTGCATACGCTGATTCAGACCAAAGCCGCCCGGCGAAATCTATCTATGAAGATTTTCGACTTTGGCAATATTGATGCGGCCAGTGGCAATCGTGTGCGCCAGGATATTGAGTTGAAAAAGGGCTTAAGCCAGGAGGTTGCAAAAAAAATCTCCAAGATGATTCGTGACAACCTGAAAAAGGTTCAAGCATCGATTCAAGGGGATGCAGTGCGAATTTCAGCTAAGTCCAAGGATGATTTGCAAAATGCAATTCAGCTAATTAAGCAAGAAGATTGGCCCGTTGCTTTGCAATTCCAAAATTATCGTTAGGCTACGGGCATAGTAGAGTCTCAAAGAGCAGCTTTTACGCTATAGGTCTAATGTTAACAGCGTCGCCTTAGACTCATAACCTAGGCTGTTGTAAAGGCTGAGGGCAGCTAAATTATCTGTAAATACCTGAAGGCTAAGCTGGTCATAGCCTTGAGCCTTGGCCCAGTTTTTGGCGTATTGCATCAGCTGACGACCCAGGCCTTGGCGGCGGTAGCCAGGGAAGACATAGACCAGATAAATATAGGCCTGCAATGCCCCGGTTAACTGATTCATAGATTGCCCTAACCATAGACAGCCCAAGGATTCTCCCGTAGTAGTAGCCGTGAAACCGACACGAGCACCGCTCTCCGACTTCTCTAACCACCACAGGGCTGAAGGGCCTTCAAGATATAGTTCAACGGTTTTCGTCAAATGGCCTAGCTGGGTAGCACCTAATTCTGCATAGGCATTACCCATGGTGGCAAGCAACCTTGCCCGATCCAAACTAGATCCTTGAACTAAGCGATACCCTGGGGGCCAATCAAACTCCAAATCCATTCAGCAGTAGGGCTTTACCCATCATAGCCAGGTCATCACCATCCATGGGAGCTGGGGCCAGCATGTCGCTCGGCAGCCAGATTCGCGCACTAACAGCCACCATCGCCACTAGAAAGACGAGCAAAATCAGAAACGGAATAACGTAGGAGCGAATGATGGACATGATTTAGATCCGAGTCTCAGAGTGGGTTAACAGTTATCTATTAAGTATCGTAACGTTTTGTTGAGGGTAAGCCTGACTGGCTACGGCAAAATATCATCGTCGTCTAACCCTGGGCGAGGCACCGGTACGATGGGTTGCCGATTTAAGTGGCGTAACCAGAACCACCCTGCTACGGCCACAATTAGCGATAGCCAGCCCCCTAAAGAATTGAGCAATAAGAAACCGCCCACGGCAAACATGGCACCAAAAAGCAGTAGTAGTGACGCAATTACCCGCTTAAACTCTAAACCCAGATTTTGCAACGGTCTTACCCCTGTACGCTGTCGCTGTTTTTGCCAACCAGGACCACCGGGTCGGACACGACGATAAAAGTTGTCCAAGGTTTCGTCTGATTCTGGGGGGGTAGCAAACATAGCGATCACCCAAATCACAGTAGTCATACCAGCCGTGACGAGTAGACGCAAACCAAAATCATCAATTTGAAACCAAGGTGCACTGCTAGTCAATAAACCAATCAGGAATCCAGCAACCATCGAACTTAGCTCTGCTGCCGCATTAATCCGCCACCAGAACCAGCGCAAAATCAGAACTAATCCAGGACCGGTGCCAATGGCAATCACCAGGCGGAAAACAGTCGCCACATCTGAGGCAAAAAAGGCTGCTGTGGCTCCCAGGGCCGTCACAATTACTGACGTCATGCGACCAACATTGACTAATTCAGCCTGGGTAGCGTCTGGATTGATAAAGCGACCGTAGAGATCATTCGTTAAATATGAAGCCCCCCAGTTAATGAGCGTTGACACCGTGCTCATAAAAGCGGCAATCAACGATGCGACCACTAAGCCCAGCAGTACAGGAGGTAAAAAGTCGAGCATGAGCTTGGGATATCCCAATTCGCGATCGGCCAAGTCTGGATAAATGGCCACAGCAGCCAGCGCCACAATAATCCAGGGCCAGGTGCGAATGACGTAGTGCAAAATATTGAAAAACCAGGCCGCTTTCTCAGCCTCACTCTCGTTTTTAGCGGCAACCAGACGCTGGATGAATTCTCCACCCCCATCACTACGACGAAAGGCCCACCATTGTAAAAAGACATAGGCTGTAAAGGCACTGGCGGGAATACCGGCGACCGTACTCCAACCAAGGCCACCGTTAAAGGTGATGGGTAAGATGCTAAGAATATCGAAATCAGTATTGGTTTGGGCCTGATTGATCAGGTTTTGCATGCCACCAACGGAGATGACGGATGCGATCGCAACCACAATCGCTCCAAAGAGAGCCAGGAAGAATTGGAAAAAATCCGTAGCGACCACCCCCCACAGCCCCGAAAAGCCTGCGTAAAACAGCACCAAAATACTGACAACAATCACGCTCCAGAGCTTCATGCTCTGATTGGGTTCAATGCCCAAACTTTGCCAAAGTTCAAGAGCATCCACCACTTTGACCATGGCTAACATGGCATAGCCGATACCAATGCAATTAATGGGTACCGCAAACAGAAATGCTTTCACACCTCGCAATAAGGCAGCCGTTTTGCCGCCATAGCGAATTTCTGTGAGTTCAGCATCGGTCACCACTTCAGACCGTCGCCACAGCCGCGCAAAAATATAAATCATCACGACGTGGGCAATGCCAAAGCTCCACCACTCCCAGTTACCAGCAATGCCACGGGAGCCGACCACACCTGCCACATATAACGGAGTATCGATGGAGAATGTGGTAGCCGCCATACTTGTGCCCGCTAACCACCATGGCAATGACCGACCCGAGACAAAAAAGTCAACTAAACTTCCAGAGGCTTTACGCGATAAGTAGACGCCTAACACCATCGTAAAAATGAGATAGGCCAACACAATCAGCCAATCAATTAGCAGCATGGGTGTGAACTATTGGAGATTCTGAAGCGACAGCCCAAATCATCCCACACGGTGATCAACTGTCGCAAAAGGGCGTTAAGCAATGTACGACCTGGATACCTGATGATTTCATCCGGGAAATTTTGATAGGTTGACGATTTTTGTGAAGCTTACGCCCTTCGCAGCCATGCAATACGAAAATGCCTAATCACTTACTGAAGTTGTTTCCAGAATTCCTTAATAGCTCTCTCTATGTTTCGTACCCCTGTGTTGCTTGTGGGTAGCCTGTTGCTCATGGGTCCAGCTGCGCTTGCGCAAGCGCTGACTGGTCAGTTCGCACAAGGCCTTTCACCCTCCAGCCGTGATGACTTTGAGCGACTAGACGATTTGATTATTCCAATCGAGGCCACATCAGGCAGTTGTCCCCAAGAAGTTCGCTTTTGGAAAGAAACCCATCGCAACTTCGAAGCTGGTGAGAATAGTGGCATTATGCTTGATGTCTCCAGCGTCAGCCGAGGAAAAACCGAATTTATCGATAGCCAGGAGTACTCTGTTACCTTCAGAACACCCCTTGCGCCGGAATTTTATAATTGCGTTGGCAAACTTGGCGAAAGCGAAGAACATTACCGACCTCTATACAGCCTTTGGTTTGAGGAAGGACATGTTTATTTTCACTTTGATATCAGTCCAATTGCACCGGAGCCTCATGAAAACTGGTACTTTGCGACTATTACTCATCAGGAAATTGTCGGCCAGTATCCCTATGTTCGCTGGGCTGCAGGCGATTAGGTACCGACTGACAATCGGGCTAAAAATCTTGTTCTTGTTCAATTTCTTCGACGACTTGTAAACCACGCGGATCACCCAAATTGAGTATGGCAGCTCGGGCATCATCCCTCACACCTAAATCCTCATCGTCGGCAAAGGTTTCGATCAGTGCATCAATGGCCGTTGCATAGACCACGTTATAGGTTAAGTCCTTGCACAGTTCACCAATGGACCAGGCACAATTGCTACGCACAATGGCAATTGGGTCATTGCGCATGGTTTTAACCAAGGCTGGGATAGCTTTCAAAATCGCCTCAAAGCTGATTTTTCCCATTTGGCCTAAGGCACTGGCCGCCCAGAGCCTGACCACAGACATATCATTCTCAATGGCCTCCACCAGGGGCACAACCGCCTTCTCATTACGACAGTTACCTAAGGCCCAAACCACAGCTTTACGCACATAGCCATGGGAGTCATTTTGCAATTGCGCAATCAGAGCATCCACAGCCGTCTCACTGGGATTTCGACCCAGGGCATAGGCCGCATTGACTCGTACCAGAGGGCTTTCGTCACCTAATAGGTCAATCAGACGAGGTATGGCACGGGGCTCTTGAATTTTATAGAACGCACGGGCTGCCAACATCCGCTGCTGCAAGTCATCTGACTCTAGCAGTGGCAGCATTTGGTCAGGGTTATAGCGAGGTCTATCGTCCTCTAACGGAATGTCATCTAAAGGATCGATAGGTGTTTCTAAGCCGACCTCAGTTTCTAAAACTTTGAGAGCATCTATATCGTCCATGTTTGAAAGAGGAAGGAATAAAACTTAGGTAATGGCCCACATGAACCATTACCCAGCATGCGTTTATAAAAAGTAATTGACCTCGAACCGCCTTGACAGCGGGCGGCTTTAATAGCGGGCCGCTTATTGAAAGCGACCCTTACTTTTTAGAGCGCAGACAAAACAGTACGTGCTGCAGCTAACGTGTTGGCAATGTCATCATCGGTGTGGGCAAGAGACGTGAATCCAGCTTCAAACTGAGAAGGTGCCAGGTATACCCCTTGCTCCAACATGCCACGGTGGAAACGGCTGAACTTAGCTAAGTCAGATTGTTTAGCATCGTCATAGTTATGCACAGGTCCTTCAGTGAAGAATAGGCCAAACATAGCGCTGATGTTGCCACCACAGACAGCATGGCCATTTTCACGGGCAATTTCTAGCAAGCCTGTGATCAACTTGTTGGTTTTCTCTTCAAGCTGCTCGTAAGCACCAGGGCGACTCAAAATTTCCAGAGTCTTGATACCGGCAGTCATGGCCAGAGGATTACCTGACAAGGTACCAGCCTGATACACAGGACCCGCAGGTGCGATCATTTCCATAATCTCGCGGCGACCACCATAGGCACCCACGGGCAAACCACCGCCAATAATCTTACCCAAGGTGGTCAAATCAGGAGTGACGCCAAGCTTCTCTTGCACACCACCATAGGCAATGCGAAAACCAGTCATAACTTCGTCAAATACGAGTAATGCACCATCGTCTTGAGTTATTTCACGCAGCCCCTCAAGGAACCCAGCATCAGGCGTCACAAAGCCAGAGTTACCAACGATGGGCTCCAGAATAACACCAGCAATTTCACCGGGATTCTGCTCAAATAGGGTTTTGACAGCCTCAAGATCGTTGTAAGGCGCAGTCAATGTAGCTGCTGTGGTGCTCTTGGGTACACCAGGAGAGTCCGGTAGACCCAGGGTGGCTACACCAGACCCTGCCTTAACCAGGAACATACCTGCATGACCGTGATAGCATCCTTCAAACTTGATCACTTTTTCACGCTTGGTGAATGCCCGCATCACTCGCAATACCGACATACAGGCTTCGGTACCAGAGTTGACAAAGCGTACCATCTCGATGCTGGGAACGGCGGCAATCACCTTCTCAGCGAGCACATTTTCCAGGTAACAGGGTGCTCCAAAACTAGTTCCCTTTTGTAGGGCTTCCATCAGGGCTGCATTCACTTCGTCATTAGCATGACCGCAAATAGCAGGCCCCCAAGTACCGACATAGTCGATGTATTCATTGCCGTCAACGTCCCAAATATGAGAGCCCTTAACGTGGTCGAATACAATGGGTTGGCCGCCAACGGACTTAAAAGCACGCACGGGAGAGTTAACGCCCCCAGGCATTAAGTTTTGGGCAGCCGCGAAAATCTCATCTGATTTTGTCGTTTTTAAAGATGTGGTAGTAACCAACGGGCTCTCCTTATGGTTAAAAGTCGTTTGTCGAAGGGGTAGGATGACAGCCTTACATGGCTGCCATTGTGAAAGGATACGAGTGAAATGCCTGAATCCATAATTTAGATGGATACCTCGTCAGGCAACTGATTGCGCCCCTCAGAGCGGCATTAATCAGGATGGCGAAGATCGCAGTATTCTCAATCGTAGCGTTTGTGATTACACCGATTGCAATATGTTAAGGAATGTAGCAAAACAGTAAAAGCCCGCCAACTGCGACAATAGAGCTGCACTGAGCTGCATTGATACTGAACTAACACGGATCATGAGTACCCCGCTTTCTTTTGTTGGCGCTATCCCCACTGAAAAAATTCGCTACAACGACCAGGGCCTGGTACCTGCGATCGCACAAGACTATTTAGATGGCACCGTGCTCATGATGGCCTGGATGAACCAAGAATCCCTACAAAAAACCTTGGAAACAGGCGACGTTTGGTACTGGAGCCGCTCCCGTCAGGAGCTATGGCATAAGGGAGCCACCTCCGGTCATTTACAAAAACTAAAGGCTATTCGCTATGACTGCGACAGTGATGCCCTGTTGCTAACCATTGAGCAAGTCGGCGATATCGCCTGCCACACAGGGGAACGCAGCTGTTTCCACCAGGTGGATGGGGGCATTACACCACCGGCAGCGGATACGCTATCTCAGGTGTATGGGGTGATTTGCGATCGCAAAGTCAACCCTCAACCTGACTCTTATACCAACAAACTTTTCGCAGGTGGCGACAATAAAATCCTCAAAAAAATCGGCGAAGAATCTGCCGAAGTGGTGATGGCCTGCAAAGATGACGATCCTGATGATATTGCCGGGGAAGTTGCCGACCTGCTCTATCACACCCTTGTCGCTCTGGCCCATCACAACGTAGATATCAAGGACGTCTATCGGAAGCTGCAATCACGTCGATAACGCCATGTTTAGAGACGTTCCATGGAACGTCTCTAAATAATCAACCCATGGCACAATAGCAGTACAAATGCCCTATGGTGCCATGGCCATCAAACCGTCTCAAATCCAGGCAATTCTGCAAAATAAACGCACCCATTTTGAAACCTTTGAAAAGAGGCAACAATCGAGTCTGGATATTTACCAAACGGCCTGGCAGGCATTATGCGAGACACCTAAAAAAAAGCTAGACGCCTGGCTAGCACGTCAGAATGGCACCATTGGTGCAAGGCCTTTGGCATCTCTAAGTGATACAGAGCAAGGCATTCATCGTAGTAGGCTGCAGTGGGGAAATCGAGAACACAGTCTGCAATGGGTTAATGAACACCTGCAAGGCATCACCACATTTGCCGTAGACGGTTCTCAGATTTTTCCGAGCAAGGATTTGTCCCCTCCCATTGCTCTGGTACAAATTGGCTGGTTTGAAAATCCCCATACCTCAGCAGCAGATTACACCAAAGATATTGAGCTCGATGTGATGACTCCCAGGGATTTAGAACTGGGGGATACATCAAAACCTCTAGATCGGTTGGTCAATAAACATCGATTTAGGATGGAAATTCGGCGTTTGGTGGAGTACATCGAACAGGTCAGCGATCCTGAACACTGTCTGGTGTTTTTTGATGGGGCTTTGGTCGCCACGTTTGCCGATGCCTATGAAGATGAGGATCGTAAAGAGTATGTCGAGGCTTTAATCAGCTTATTGGAGGCTAGCGAGGAATACCGTGTGCCGCTGGTGGGCTATGTAGACACTAGCTCTGCCCACGATTTGACCACATTGCTAGAGCATCATTCTGCCAGCGTCGCAGCCATTCCGAAGGTGACCGATGCTCAGCTATTGAATCGATACATGCAATGGGGTGACTGTACGCCGATTTTTCAGTGCGATCGCACCGGCATCCTTGCTGAATACAAAACCCGAGATAAAGACTACTCTGACCGCATCATATTCAGTTATCTCAAAACCAACCAGGGCCCTCCAGCCCGCCTTGAAATGCCCCGCTGGCTCCATAAAGCTGGCATTATCGACCGCGTCCTTAACTGGGTACGGGCTGAAATTATCGTTGGTGGCGGCTACCCCTACGCCATTGAAACCGCTGATCAAACGGCTGTGTTACAAACCAACGACCGCCAAATTTTCTTTCGCATCCTCCAAGACTGGGCCAGCCAAGAAGACTTACAGCTGCGCTGGTCTCGCAAAATGATGAGCAAGCTGCGTCGCCGATAAAGGTAACGGAATATTACAGCTTTTCATATTACGAGCCTCTCCCACTCAGAAACCAAATAATATATTTTGCCCGTAGATTAAATAAGTATTTTTACTTAGGCCTAACGAACTCAGCGTTTTTGTTCATATATAAAACCAAACGCTATCCATAGCATGCCTCGACGGTTAATTAGTAAATCATTTACTTTTGTTGTGTTTAATTGCGTTTCAGTACGTATTTTTCTGACTACTCCCTTCATATCCATAGGATAAATAACGAATGGAGGACGAGAACTCCTTATATAACTGCATTTGGGTGGTCTCAATGGCTACCCTGCAGTTTTTTTTCTGGCATTGCCCATAACAAGGATTTGAAACGCAAAAGGACTTGACCCTGATGACTTTACCTTTGTTAAGCTATCCCACCAGTTGCCAAAACCAGCGTGTGAGCGGTTTTGAAATCCCCGGTGATGAGCAGCCCCGTATTTTTTCCACCGCGTTGCTACCCGATGCCCAGGAAGTTGACATTCTGATTCTTGCGGCCTACCGCCGCATTTTTAATGAGCAGCAGCTCTTAGCCTGCCATCGCGATCGCTTTTTAGAATCTCAGCTGCGTAGCTCCCAAATATCTGTACGAGAATTCATCCGTGGCCTGCTACTTTCTGAATCTTTTAGACGACTGAACTACGAGTGCAGCAACAATTATCGCTTTGTTGACATGTGTGTTCAGCGGGTGCTGGGGCGTCAGGTTTACGATCGGCGCGAAACTCTCGCCTGGTCAATTGTGCTAGCCACCGAGGGTATCCAAGGATTTGTTGACGCATTGCTAAACAGCGATGAGTACCTGGATAACTTTGGTGAAGAGACTGTGCCTTATCAGCGGCGACGCATTCTACCTCAGCAAGCCATGGGTGAAGTTCCCTTTGAACGCATGCCTCGCTACGGTAGCGATCATTTAGAACAGCTCACTGCCCTAGGTAATGACTTTTCTGCCACTGGCAGCGACTTCCTCTTTGGCGATGGTATGCCTCCCGAAGGACTGCGGAAAGTCGGTGCGGTTATTACAATCGCAGGCGCTATAGTCCTAAGCAGCGGAATCTTGGCCGTCATCCTATCCTGGTTTGGCTGGTTAAAGATCTAAGAAGTAAGTACCTGACTGCTGGAAGCTTATCGCTTCCAGCAGTCAATTCTCTCTAAAACTGAGCAGATTAAGACTCTACTCCCACTCATTAAATGTCGGTGGAGCCTGCCGTTGCCTCGTGCGACGGGTATCTTGCCAGGCACTACCAATGCCTTGCAAAATACCGCGACCCACGAGACCAATGCCGCGACCCACTACTTCAGTGAGTACGTAAACTACGCTGCTACCCACCAAGGAAACTAACGCTCGTACCCTTGGACTAAGGGCATCACGGGTTTCAAGCAATAAAGTCATGGCCCAGGGTAACCCTGAAAGCTGGTCTAACTCCTGGCGACGGGGGGCATAGATAGAGGAGCTGATGATACCCCTCGGTCCTAAGGTATATAAACGATACTGGCTCTCAAAGATGGCCGTTGGCTCATCGACTAAACGATTCCAGCGATAGCGCCAAGAGAGGTCATTACGAAAGCGTTCAATATCTCGAGTAGAGATAATCCGACGACTATACAATCCCTTTTTGATCGCCTCCACATCTGCCAAGCGATTAAGCAAGGGTTGCATGACTGCATTACCGATTTGGATCAGCAGGTTTTCTAAAAGTTTTTCACTATGGGCTAAAGCCTCAGGCGTGGTGGCAATATAACTCGTTCCATCTATCACCATGGCATCTTGAAATAGCCAATGGCTCAGCAGTTCTGGGACTAATGGAATGTGATTGAGGATTTCCTGTTCAACGCTATCTTTTTCTTGATACAGCACTGCCACCAGTTCTTGTTCAACACCGTTTAGAGGCACCATGTAATAGCGGCCAAAAAATTCTTCGATGGTAGCTACCCACAGATCCCGCAAAAGCTGAGGGAATTTAAAACGTAGCTGCCCTGGTTGTAGGGACGATTGCCGCAGATCATCCAATAAATCTTCAAACCGGCGAAGAACAATAAACAGCAGTTCCCGTTTTTTATCGAGGCGGAGGATGTCAATTTCCAGCGGCTCCGATGTTGTATTTTCTAAACCAGTCTGAAGCTTCGCAAAAACAGCTTCAAACACCATATTTTGAACATCACCACTGCGAAGGCTCAAAGAACTGGGCCCTGGGACAGTAATTGCTGCCGCCGCCCCGACAGAGTTGGGGCGTGGTCGTGATGCCATGGGCGCACTGGTGCGTCTCTGCAGTCTGACATTCTTTTTCACCCAACCAGCATCGGTGTATTTGTGAGTGGCCCACAGCTGCTTAGTCAACCAACGAGCTGCTTTGAGCTCACGCATTTTGCCAGTTAAAACTTGGCGCTCTAACCAGGACAGGCGGGGACGACGCAGTTCAGCTGATGTTTTGGCCAACTGTTGATCGATTTGTTCTAAACCCGACAGCCGCATGCTTAAACGCATCGCTGTCAGCGGTCCTGGAATCTGAAGCGATGATTTAGAACTGGATTCTATGGTTTTACTAGCCCCTCGACCGACTGTACGAATCAGCTGGGCGAGTTCGCGCACAGGCATACTGCGGGTACCATAACCATCGGCTCCGACCTGACGAGCAGCCGCTTCTAACACAGGCTCATCGCGAGCGCTCAGCACTAATACAGGAAGATTTGAGAACTCAGTTTTAATGGATTTACATAACTGTAATCCTGAACTGCTAACGGGCTCTGTGCTGGCATCACTGGCACCTAACCCCAAGTCTACAATGACTAAATTAATGGGTCGTTGTCCACGCAGCGTGGGGTCCGTAAATGCATTAGCTTGGGTGCGGGCATATTTCCGAATAATCCCCATGGCTTCAGATGCATTAGCCGCCTCAGCTGCAATTTGAAACCCAGGTAACTGCTCTAGCCAGACCCGTAACCCCAATCGAAAGGTGGGATCTTCATCCACCAGCATTAATTGCAAGGGCCGTTCACTCATGCCGCCTGATGTCGTTTTATCGGTTTAATCAGTTCTAGTATCCCTCACAGGTCTAGGATATGGATGAATGACTATTCATGATCGTAATGGCCATCTTCTTCGTAGTAGTCATCATCTATTGGTTGCTGTAGCGACTGAATATAAGCGCGTTCAGCATCCCAAATAGAGATTGCATTTCGGGCTTCACGATATAAAGCACGACCAGAGGCAATGCGAGCAGCCAATGCGATCGCATCCGACAACCGACCTTGATAAGCTAGCTCCTCAGCTTCATCTAAAATTGGTCGATCTTCAGCAATTTGAATCCGATTAGTCCAATTCTTAATCGAGTCCTGTGCTTGACTATACAAAGCTCGTCCTTTTTGGATCTTGCGAGCTTCCGTAATCGCATCCCGTAGCTTGCCCTTACTCGCTAAATCAAGCGCCTTGCTATAGAGGGGCTGATCCTCTAAGACCTGGATTTGCTTAGACCATTGGGCAATTTTTGTTTGAGCATCGATCCGTAGCGCTCGACCTTGTTGAATTTTTCTAGCTTCAACAATGGCCGCCTGTAAACTCGCCTTATCTCCACTGTCCGCCAGCTGCTGAGCTCGAACCAATGCAGGCCGATCTTCAATGCGTTGAATCTCTTTGGACCAATGGGATATCAAGGTTTGAGCTTGCTGACGCTGGGGTCGGTCGGTCGTAATGATCTGCGCCTGCTCTATAGCGAGCTTCAAGGAAGCCTTTTGATTAAGGTGAGCCATGAGCGTAGCTCCATAGAGCTGCTGTAGATCACTGAGCTGTTTCGTCCATAGCTCTAACTTTGCCTGGGCGTCTTGATAAAACGGACTCTCACGACCAATGTCTTGCACCGCCTGGATAGCATCCATCAAATTTAGGACATCTCCATAGGTGGGCTCCCAATCTTGCTGGAATGCGGCTAACCGCTGAGCATGGGCAAATTGAACCAAATCTTGAGCTTCTGACTTAGTGGCCAAGTCCGCTGGCACTTTTTGAATAATTGCGATCGCTCCAGCTAAATCATCCTGCTCCCACTTTTGCAATCCATAGGTCAGTAGCACATCAGCCCAGTCCGTCAATAACGGTTTAGCCTCAGGCCAGGCATGGCTTTGCACCTCAATCTGTCGGATCAAGGTCAGCGCCTCTGCCAGACTCTCCATCTGACCATCGCTAGCCAGAGTTTGTGCCTTGATTAGGGTACGACGAGCATCTTCTTCGCGTTGGATATGCTGCCCCAGATAGCGATGCCGATCTTTGAGCCAATAATCACTGGTCAAACGCTTAATGTCTCGTAGCTGCTGACGGGCACCACTCCAATTTTGATTACCCACGGCTTCTATCACCACAGCCGAAATTTCTTCACCCTTTGCCCATTCTTGCAGCCAACGCTCTGAAGCGACCTGGGCTTCTGCATAGATTTCAGCCCGAGGTGGAATATAGCCCAACAATTGGGTCGCTCGGTCTATATGCCCCTTCTGCATGCGCTGTTGTGCCAGCTTCAATAGCCCCTTAGACCAACGATTAGCCACCTCTTGAGAATCTTGATAAAGAGGGTGGGTCTCATCCCAAGCAGAAATTAGCTGTATCCCAGCCACCAAATCCTGCTCAGCCCCCGATACTGCCGATTGCCTAGCACAGTAAAGTCGCTCACTGTCAGCACTAAATACAGATATTCGATCACAGTTGGGCAAAGGGGGTAAACGGGTAATCAAGGCGACCGCCCATAGACCCAGAGCACTTGACGCTACCAGCAACATCAACCACACACTTGACCAGAACCAAGCCTGTCGCCCTCTCGATTTACTTCTACCCTCAAGACTTACCAAGTCTTTCCCCGTAGAGTCTGCGGGCGATGAATTAAATTGTTGTGGATCAGTAGGCGTAGCAGTCATTAGCAACAGCGTCCCAGACAGTGCAGGCCATTAACGGATAGGTCTCCCCCGAAAAAATCGGGAAAAAATCAATGGGAAGGAACAATATCCACACTGGGTCTGACTGTTCTAACGCGAGCCGTCAGGGATGTAAATATCGCTTTTGGCTTAACTTGCTAAAGCCACCCTTTAAAAATTCATATGGATTAGCCCATCTTCAGGCTACTTGCTCCTACAAAGCATTGACTGGGTTAGCAAAGCTATCCAGCGACTAAACCAAAATTTTGCTGTCATTGTAGAGGCAATTGACTAAATTACACAGGTTTTCGGAAAAACCTTTGCTTACAATAATTTAAGTGCTCCTTCAAAATGAGTTTGCCCCGCTAAATCACCTCCAAACCATTGACTGATTGATATCCTTCAATGAGTGGCTGCATTAGTTCAGGTATGTTCCTTTAAGTGGTAAACGGTGACAGCTCAGCCATGACTCAGACCACAACGCAGACCCAAAAATCAGTCTCTGCAATCTGCACCATCACAGACTCCTGATGCCATGGTAGTAGTTATAGCCCCGTAGAGCGATATCGGTGCATGCCCTCAATCACCAATGACAAAAGCGGCAGGTGAGAAACACCAACCGCTTTTAGTTCACAGTTATCGACACTCAAAAGCATCGACTAATGGATTGTAGGAGCAGCTTAGTAGTCGAAGTCACCCATACCGGCACCAGCACCAGCAGCTTCCTTAGGCTCAGGCTTATCAACAACGATGCACTCAGTCGTCAATACCATCGCAGCAATAGACGCAGCATTCTGAGTCGCAGAGCGAGTTACCTTAGCAGGGTCAACAACACCAGCCTGCAACATATCCACGTATTCGTTAGTTGCTGCGTTGAAGCCAATGTTAAAGTCCTTCTCCTTGACGTGCTCAGCGACAACAGCACCGTTCTGACCAGCGTTCTCGGCAATGCGCTTGAGGGGAGAAGTCAAAGCACGGGTGACAATCAAAGCACCAGTCAGCTCTTCGCCAGTGAGATTAGCATTAGACCACTCTTCTAGACCAGGAGCCAGGTGGGCCAAAGTAGTACCACCGCCAGGAACAATACCTTCTTCAACGGCAGCCTTGGTTGCGTTGATGGCGTCTTCTAGACGCAGCTTACGGTCCTTCATCTCAGTTTCAGTCGCTGCACCAACTTTGATGACAGCAACACCACCGGAAAGCTTAGCCAGACGCTCCTGTAGCTTCTCCTTGTCGTAGCTGGAATCAGACTCTTCGATTTGACGACGAATCTGCTCGCAGCGTGCCTTCACATCGGCTTCGTTGCCTTCGGCTACCAGGGTGGTATTGTCCTTAGTAATGGTGATGCGACGGGAGGTACCCAGCATGTCGATGCTGACGCCGTCGAGCTTAAGACCCGCATCTTCAGTGATGACTTGACCACCAGTTAGAACAGCAATGTCCTCAAGCATGGCCTTACGGCGATCGCCAAAGCCAGGCGCTTTAACAGCGGCTACGTTAAGCACACCGCGCAGACGGTTAACCACAAGGGTCGCCAGGGCTTCTTTCTCGATATCTTCAGCGATAATTAGTAACGGTTTGCCGGAGCGGGCAACCTGCTCAAGCACGGGAACTAGATCCTGTACCAGGGCAATTTTCTTGTCAGTGAGCAGCAAGTAGGGGTCATCTAGAACCGCTTCCATGCGCTCAGTATCGGTGGCGAAGTAAGGGGAGATATAGCCCTTATCAAAACGCATACCTTCAGTGATCTCCAGCTCAGTCGTCATAGACTTGCCTTCTTCCAAGGAGATGACGCCTTCGCGGCCAACTTTCTCCATGGCTTCAGCAATCATTTTGCCGACTTCTTCATCGTTACCAGCGGAGATAGTACCTACCTGGGCAATGGAAGTAGAGTCACCAACGGGCTGGGCTTTCTCGGCAATCCGCTCTACGAGGTAAGCAGTTGCTTTCTCGACACCGCGCTTGAGTGCGATCGCATTTGCACCAGCCGCCACGTTACGCAAACCTTCCTTAACAATGGCGTGAGCCAATACGGTTGCAGTGGTAGTTCCGTCACCAGCCGCATCGTTAGTCTTAGAAGCTGCCTGACGAATCAGAGCAACACCTGTATTTTCAATGTTGTCCTCTAGTTCAATTTCCTTAGCGATGGTGACACCATCGTTAACGATTTGAGGAGAGCCAAATTTCTTTTCAAGAACGACGTTACGTCCCTTGGGGCCAAGGGTAACAGCAACGGCCTCAGCCAAAGTATCCATGCCTTTTTCCAAGGCACGACGAGCATTCTCGTTATATATGATGCGCTTAGCCATGAATCAACCTATGTTTCAGAACGTTTGAGAGGGGTCTGGGGTGGGTACAAGAAGCAAGCTTCTTTGAGTTTGCATTTTTGAGTTTTGGGCTCTTAGTTAAGGCTTTTAGGCTTTATGTCACCCACCAAAAAGTCAACTACCTCTGACTTTTTGGAATACCTTTAATTCAAAATTCAAAACTTAAAACTCATAACTGAGCTGGTGCTTAGCCAACGACTGCAAGGATATCCTTCTCAGAAAGCAATACGTAGTCTTCACCACCCAGCTTGATATCAGTGCCTGCATACTTGGAATAGAGGACCTTGTTACCAACCTCTACATCGGGAGCTTGACGGCTGCCGTCATCGCCACGCTTACCAGGACCCACTGCAGTAATTTCGCCAACCTGGGGCTTTTCCTTAGCGGTATCAGGTAGCAAAATGCCGCCAGCTGTCTTCTCTTCAGATGCGCTGACCTTGATCAGAACGCGATCACCTAGGGGAGTGACACTTGAAACACTCAAAGAAATGGCTGCCATAGTTTTCTCCGAACTTTGATAGATCAATCATTCGGCAATTGCACCAAGGCGATATCAGTTCGCCTGAGCAGTCCCTTTTTCCAACTGAAGGATCTGATAGGGAAAGGAGCCGCAACCTGAACACGGTTTAGCACTCTCTATTGCCGAGTGCTAATTTATCGCTTGAAGAGAAGCGATCGCAACAGATAGAGGGGTACGGGTTCCCGAACTTAGTGATTCCTCAAAACTCCTAGCAAACTTTATGGTTTCAACACAGTGATCTTCACAGCTGCTTCAGGTTGTATTAAAAATTCCTCGTATTATTTAAATGAATGGGTGCCATCTGTAGTTCTTGATACATTTTCACCTAGTGCATATGCTGACACGTTGTCTAGCAATTGCTAGTCCCATGAATTTCAAATTTTCCCTGCTCTTAAATGCCCTGCCATTATGGATAATCGGTCTACAGGGAGTAGCTTCTGCACAGGTCTCACCATCATCAGAAGCATCCGTTACAGCACCAACCCATATCCAACCAGCAACGTCCGACACAAGCGTTGTTAGGCAGTCTAATCATCAGCTCAATATTTTAGGTGGGCAGTCTTCAGGCGGGGTTGAGCCTAATTTAGTTCATCAGTTTCACCAGTTTGATGTAGGTTCTGACAATGCCGCCAACTTCATCGTTGCCCCAGATGTTGCCAACGTCATCAGCCTGATCAACAGCACTCAGCCTTCAGCTATCGATGGCTTACTCCAAATCACTAGCGATGATCCAAACCTGCCAAGCAACGCCAATCTTTTTCTAGTCAACCCGGCGGGCATTATTTTTGGGCAAGATGTCACCCTGAATCTGCCTGCAAATCTGACTGCTACCACAAGTTCCGGTCTTTTATTTAACGATAGATATCTCCTATCTGTAGATGGATCCATTAGTGAAATAGCTCTCTCAGACCACCAATCTGAGCACCATTCAGGAACACCCAGCATTAGGAATCTCGTTGGTAACCCTAATGGCTATCTACTATTCACAGGATCAACCAGTTCAGAAATATCAGCCCCATTCTCCACCGCACTGCCTACAGGTAGCATCGAAAACCAAGGCACCCTTCAAGTCCCTCCCCAAGCATCCATCACCTTAATTGGCCAATACATTCAAAATGACGGCAATTTGACTGCCCCCGGTGGCAATGTCAATCTAGTCGCGGCCTCTGGAGACAACCTTCTGAGACTCACCCAACCAGGTAATATTCTCGGCCTGGAGGTAATTCCGGCCGACACTCTCCAAACCATCGCTTCTACTGAAGCACAGTCCGCCATAACCCTATTACCAGCCGCGAATCTAGCGGAAATGCTGACCGGTGGTGAAGATAATAATGCAACTCAACTCGCAATCACTGCTGACGGTGCTTTTGTCTTAAACAACACCCCACCCCTAACACCAACCGCAGGCACAGTTTTAATTCGCGGCACTGTGGATATTTCCGACAGCGCCATACCTGCCCCCAATAGACTCCCAGGTCAGGTCAATATCCTTGGAGATCAGATCAACCTCATTGGAGGCAGCATCTATGCCAATGCCGTCGACCAAGCAGGCACCATCTCTATCGGTGGCATGCCCGTTGTAGATACCTTCAGTGCTACCTATGTCTTAATTGACCGTAGCTCTGAGCTTTCTGTCGACTCATCAGAGGCCAACGGGGGTGTTATTAACGTATGGGCTAGTGACACTGTTCGTTTCTATGGTGAAGCAACCGCAGATGGGGCCTCATCAGATTTAGATGGTGACATATCAATTAATGCAGGCAACTCACTGGATGTGCGTCGACCAGCCGTCAGCCGATAAACACATTGCTACAGCAGCCCGACCCACTCAATCAGTTCAGCAATTGAATACACCACATAGCGGTGTCGTTAGTTTAACGACCCGCTTTTTTTAGCAAGCAGATCCGTCAAAAACAGACTCCATCAAGCATGCATCATATCCGTAATACCACCTGAATTCAACCAAGATTGATGTGTATTTTTCATAAAGCTTACGTACTTTCAAGGAGCTTCTCAAGAAAAAGTGTCACTCTGGAAAAACCCCTAAAAATAAAGTTTCAAGAGACTATACCCCCCTCAACAAAATCTCTTCGAAACATCAATGGTGCGCCATAGAATCAGTATTTTTTGATACTCGGCAACCAAAAGTATCGTATTGCCCAAATCCTGAAACTTTACCCATGCGAATACCTTTTACTTTTGCTCCACAAGTTGGTGCAGCAAGCCTTTTGAGTATCGGATTATTAGCACTTGGTGGTGACGCCTCTGAAGCCGCCTGCCTACCGGGACGTTGTAGTCAAAATGGCCTCATATTTAGCGAAGCATCAGCCAACTTTAGAATCACGAATGTGACCGGCAGAGGTACCCATAACAACCCATTTGTGGTCTACCAAGATGTATGGGGCCTAGACATCTCTTTGGCCGTCAGCAATTTACCCAATGCTCCACAGCATTCAGTTTTTAATCGGCCAGGCTTTGCAATTAGTATTGTGTCGCGCAACCTGACAGGGGCATTCTGGCGGTTTTATGACCATGAATTGCAAGAGACGGCAGGGTACGCCAGTGGCGAAAACGATGGCCTATCCTTTGCCCAAGCTATAGGTCCTGTTCGTCCTTACACATCTAGTCACTATCAAAGAGCTGACGAAATTACGGATGTACGCGACTTTATTAACTTCTATCGGGGGAATGGAGTAAACCCAGGCGAAACGGGCCGCTTTAACTACTTCATTACCGATACGATTCCCAATCAGCGGTTCTATATCAGACAGCGTCCCGACTACCGGACCAACGCCACACAGACACCCGTCATTTCACCACAACGCCCTAAGACTCAGCCAACCAACCCCAGACCTATCAAAGCTCCCCAACCCATTCTGAAAAGACCTCAGCCAGTTACGCCAGCACCGGTTATACCAGCACCGGTTACACCAGCGCCAGCTGTGCCACCTCAACCTGGTGTTTCACCACCCAAGGTTCTCGCCCCCCAAGCCCAACCTGTGACCTTACCTCAAGCAGTTCCTGAACCATCAACGGTCATTATGGGCGTGTTAGCTCTGCTATTTAGTAAATCAATAGACCAGCGTAAGTCACCAAATTAACCAAACCTATTGTCTTGGAGCAGCACAAATACAATCTTGGTGAAAACGCAAAAGAACCCCGACTATAGCAAATACCAGTGCCATGGGTGATACATCTAGTGATAATCTTTTACATGGCACTTTGAAAGTAAAAATAAAATTAAAAGTCGCCGCAGTAGCTAATACCCTTAGGATAAGGCGCAAGCATGGTCACCACTGCAGAGAAAACAAATACTGGCTATATCACTCAGATTATTGGCCCTGTTGTAGACGTTAAGTTCCCCGCTGGCGAGCTGCCCAGCATTTATAACGCCCTCAAGATTGAAGGCACTAACCCCGCTGGTCAGGCTGTTTCTGTTACTTGTGAGGTACAGCAGCTACTAGGAGACAGCCAGGTAAGAGCCGTAGCGATGCGTTCTACCGACGGATTGGTACGGGGAATGGAGGTCACTGACTTGGGTGCACCTATCAACGTACCTGTTGGCCCTCCCACGTTGGGTCGCATCTTTAACGTTCTTGGTGAGCCCGTGGATGAGAAGGGTGATGTGGATATGTCCACCACACTGCCCATTCACCGAGCTGCTCCCAAGCTAACTGAATTGGAGACAAAGCCCTCAGTATTTGAAACGGGTATTAAAGTTATTGATCTCTTAGCACCTTATCGTAAGGGTGGTAAGACCGGCCTCTTTGGTGGTGCTGGTGTGGGTAAAACCGTATTGATTCAGGAGCTGATCAATAACATCGCTCTACAGCACGGTGGTGTTTCTGTGTTCGCTGGTGTAGGTGAGCGTACTCGAGAAGGAAACGACCTGTACAACGAATTTATTGATTCTGGTGTAATTAACGCTGATGACCTGGGGCAGTCCAAAGTTGCTCTAGTGTACGGCCAGATGAATGAACCCCCTGGTGCTCGTATGCGTGTGGCGTTGTCTGCGCTAACGATGGCTGAGTACTTCCGTGATGTTAATAAACAGGATGTTCTACTGTTCGTCGATAACATCTTCCGTTTTGTACAGGCCGGTTCTGAGGTATCTGCCCTGCTAGGTCGTATGCCTTCTGCGGTAGGTTACCAGCCCACTCTGGGTACTGATATGGGTGACCTTCAGGAGCGCATTACCTCTACTCTGGAGGGTTCTATTACTTCTATTCAAGCAGTTTACGTTCCTGCGGACGACCTGACTGATCCTGCACCTGCAACTACATTTGCTCACTTGGATGCGACCACTGTACTTTCTCGTGCATTGGCTTCTAAGGGTATCTATCCCGCTGTGGATCCTCTGGATTCTACATCCACTATGCTCCAGCCTGACGTTGTTGGTGGTGAGCACTACACAACTGCTCGTGCAGTTCAATCTATCCTGCAGCGTTATAAGGAACTACAGGACATCATTGCCATTTTGGGTCTAGATGAGCTTTCTGAAGATGATCGTCTCGCGGTTGCCCGCGCTCGTAAGATTGAGAAGTTTCTTTCTCAACCTTTCTTTGTAGCGGAAATCTTTACTGGTCTGGCTGGTAAGTACGTTAGTCTTGAGGACACCATTAAGGGCTTCAACATGATTCTCTCTGGTGAGCTGGATGATATTCCTGAGCAGGCTTTCTACCTCAAGGGTGGCATTGATGAAGTAATTGAGACTGCTGAAAAGATGAAGGCTGAGAGCTAAGCAATCGCTTATTTCTTGTGGCACAGATTACAGCTTTGTGAGTGGTGAGTTGCGAGTTTGCCCTGAGCTTGTCTAAGGGTAGTGAGTGGTTAAACCAGTTAGCTCTGAGTGAGTCAAAGAAGATCTTCAGGTCTTACGACTCACTACTCACAGTTCACGATTCACAATTCATTTTTACTTCTTGAGTTTTATGTCATTAGCAGTTCGTGTGGTAGCTCCCGACAAAACTGTCTGGGATGCTGAGGCAGAAGAGGTCGTGCTACCTAGCACGACTGGTCAATTGGGTATTTTGAGTGGTCACGCTCCGCTGCTGACAGCTCTTGATATCGGCGTATTAAGGGTACGGGCTGACAAGGATTGGGTTGCGATCGCACTAATGGGCGGTTTTGCCGAAGTGGAAAACAACGAAGTTACCATCTTGGTAAACGGTGCCGAGCGCGGTGAAGGCATTGACCTATCCGAAGCTGAAGCAGAATATACCTCTGCAAAGTCAAAAGCCGATAGCATTTCTTCCGACGATAAGCAAGCCGTTATCCAGGCAAGAAAGTCTTTGAAGAGAGCACGGGCTCGTGTTCAAGCTGCTGGCGGCAGCATCTAGTCGACGAGCAGCGCCTAGACACTGAAGACTACACAAGAAAAGAACTGGGAGACCTTGATGTCTCCCAGTTCTTTTCTTGCAGAAATAGTCGATCAACCATAAAGAACCGACTCGCTCAATGGGCGGGTCGGTTCTTTGAGAAATTACGATGGACTAAACCTAAATCATGAACTACCAGTAAAAGCTACGTCAGGAAATTTCTCAGCTGCTTTTTGCATAGACTGAGCTTTTCCACCCTCTTGCCAGTAATTAATAATCTCTGTTGCCTGGTTCAAAAGATCGATACGCTCTTCTTCAGCAATCCAAGTTTTGGATTCAAGCTCTAGCTTCATCTGGTCCCATGCATCATTACGAGGCCAGAAAAAGTAAGAGGTCAGCGGACTCGATCCCTTGCCCACTACTTGATCTACGGCAAGAGCCACATCTTTGTCGAGCCAGAGAACCTTTAAGATAAATCGAGACAATGCAAACCTCCGCTGTACGCCTCTTGGCTTCAAAACTACACGGTCTATAATTCTATCGCATTTGCTGTTTTAAGCACATCGAAATTAGTCTCTTCTACGTAAAAAATGTCTATCCCTATCGCCCTAGCTGTATTTGATATCGATGGCGTTGTTCGTGACGTCAGTGGTTCATATCGTCGAGCCATTGCAGATACAGTGGAGCATTTTACACAAGGGCACTATCGACCTAGCCCCATAGATATTGACCAGCTCAAAAGCGAAGGCGTCTGGAACAACGACTGGAAAGCGTCCCAAGAACTCATCCATCGCCACGGTCTAGCCTCAGGACAGACGTACAGCAGTGACTATGATGCTGTTGTGGAGTATTTTCAAGAACGCTACCGGGGTTCTGGTGACGATCCGAGTCAATGGACGGGCTATATCACTCAAGAACCCATTCTAATGACTGTTGACTATCTGACTAAGCTAGCCAGCGGTGGCGTACCCTCTGCTTTTTTTAGTGGGGCAACTCGAGGCTCAGCCAACTACATCTTGCAACAACGGATTGGCTTAGTGCAGCCCATACTCATTGCCATGGCAGATGCTCCGAGTAAACCAGATCCTACAGGACTCTACATGACTGTGGAGCAATTAGAAAAAAGCACCCCTGCCGGACTACCGGTTTTATATGCCGGAGATACGGTGGCTGACATGGCCACTATCGAGGCTGCTAAAGCGGAATTCCCTGAGCGCGTCTGGCTAGGAGTAGGGGTATTACCTCCTCACGTACAAACGGACACCGGCTACCGAAATCGCTATAGCCATACCCTAAAAGAAGCAGGGGCATCCATAGTGCTATCCCATGTGGAGCAATTAACTGCCGGAAAAATTCAAACCTTGATCAAACCTAAAGGATGCTAACAAGCTCCAGGAACCAGTCACCTGAACGGCACAGTCAGTCACATCAGCTACCGCTTGAATGGTAGGTTAGGCGACAGTCATGCGACTGTTGCCGTAGAAATTTGAGTAACTGTTAGTTCCATGGGTCTATTGCCGTTTTTAATTGCGCTTTTAGCTGCTCCATTATCTTCACCATTGATGTTAGAGCAGCAATTGGAAACCTCCTCAGACCAAACAATCGACGTTTCAGCAACAGACTTCTCTAACCACAGAGCAATTGCTCAAAACAGGGCTCCAGAGATCATTCCACAAATCCAGGAAGTTCGCCCTTTACCGGGGAGACTGGATAATGTGCCTGTTTTTAACAGCAATAGCCCCGAACTCATTGAATCTGAAGGAATTCTTCTATCCACCTTTCCCTCTCAAGGTAAGGCTGAACCATCAGCACACTTGGATTATGCCTTTGAGGGACGTTTTGATATTTTTGACCACCATGTTGTCAGGGCTCGAGACGATAGTGACACTCGCACCCGATACTTAGGAATTCTGCTGCATAACCCCAGTCGCCGACCTGTCACCCTCAAATTTCGCGAGGCCGCCAGCTACCTTAGCCAAGAAGCCCCTTGGCATGGTCGTAATGATGTGGAATTTAACTTAGCTAGCAATCAATTCTCAGGACCAGGCAGCCGCCTGATGAATGAAATCCTGCGAGATCGTCGCCAATCATTTTGGCCCAATGATGTCGTCATCCCTCCCCAAGCAAGCTACCTGCTTCTGAATGCACCGTTGCCGGTACGGAGGTTATCGGTAGCGACTGATGGTAGTGTCCCAGCTGGTAGCGAGCTATTGCCACCGCTGCCTAGCAACCTCAACGGTAATCGCAGCAATGCCAGGTCCACACTGCTGCGCCTGTCTAGCGATGGTCCGGTGTATGCAGCCAGCCTCACAATGCTCGCTCCCCTAACGGAAAGTGGGGGTGAGCGGGTCCCTACGACAGATGAATGGTTGCAGGTTCTTATTAATGGTAATCTTGCCACTCCTCGAGACCTCAAGCCTACACGTCCCGGTCGTCAGGCCAACCCTTTTATATATGGCCGAGTGGCCGGTGTCAGCCAGGGTTCCAGTTGGCAAGCTCGCCTGAGCGATCGACGCTCATCAAGGCTCAAAATTCCCGAAACGGGCAAACAAATTTCCTATGCCATTAGCACCGTTGATCACAACACCTTCGGTACAGGCCAAATCCAAAGCGCCCGAATGCTTAGACGTTATAGCGATACAGCATATCGAGCCCATGGTAACTATGGCACTGAATACGATTTAACCCTGCCGCTTCATAACCCCACAGATCAGCCAAAAACTGTTGCCCTATCTGTCCAAACCCCACTACAAAACGAAACTATCAAAAACGCACTCACCTTTTTGACTGCCCACGACTCGCGCATTTTCTTTCGCGGGACCGTTTTGTTTCTATACACAAACGACCAGGGTGAGCGGCGAGCTGACTACATTCATCTGGTGCAACGGCGAGGACAATTAGGTTCACCCCTAGTAGAGCTAACCCTAGAGCCTGGAGAAGAACGTTCCGTAGAAGTTCAATTTTTATATCCCCCCGACGCTACACCACCTCAGGTGCTGACGCTTACTACCTATGAAAATAACTGAGATAGCTTGAGGCTTAAAGCAATTACTTCGCCGGTTTGGGATAGTCACAGTTCTGAGATAGCCCTCCATGCCCATAGGTTACAGGGCAATGATTTGCCTGCGCCTTAGGCACGGGATTCTGAGGCAATGGCTTTTGTACAGGGATGTAACGCGATTCATCCGTAGCAGGGGGTAGGTGGTTCAGGACAGATAAGATGTAGTCTCGATGGGGATGCTGCTCAAGCCAAGCTCTGATCGTCAATGCCTGAGTATAGTCGTCATCTCCCAGGGCATTACGGTAGGTTTCTTCTAAAACACGATTAAATTCTGCCTGGCGGAGCTGGGACTGCCAAGGCTCTGAAAATACCAGATGCACCTTGTCATGTATATTATGGGCTTGCAAGATTTCCCACTCCCCTTTGTCAAACCAATGACCGCCGCAGTGGGAGCACCGGTCTAGATAAAATTTCAGACCATGACCAACCTTGGCACGTCGCATCAAATGATTACATTCAGGGCAGAAAGACGCGCGACGATTATCGACAACCGACTCTTTTAACTCTGGAGAGTCACATTGCTTGATTTTTCCACTACTTGGTTGCCACTCTAGCCAATGCCAATAGTCATAGGAAGAGACCCATTGCCCCTCACAGGTTTCACAGGCATGAGCTGCCAAATACTCATCTAATCGAATGCGTTTTAAAGTGGACGTCTGACAACAAGGGCAATGCATAACAGGGGCCTGATTAAATGGCTTTGACGATAGATAAAACAACGTATTAACGTGAACAGCACCAGCTCAATACTTCAAAAAACTTGTGAAGTCACCATCAAGTTAACCACGTTAACTTCACTGTAATTGAATTATTCAAGAGGTGGCAGAATAATGATATTTTTGCCACATTTTGATAAGTAGCTAAGTTTTATGGCAGGTAATAGGAAGAGACAAAAACATGCTTCTTAGCTCACTAAATCATCTTTATTAAATAATTTTGATAAATAAATTAAACAAAAGAGCCCTTAAATTAAAAGGCTTCCAGCCAATTATATCCATTAAAGGCTCCCGATATTGACTACTCTCCACAAAGCTCTAATTTTCATCTAGAAAATTGATTAACGACCCCATCGAGTTAATAGTCTGTAACTCTACAATACTGACTAACAAACAACGAACCGTCTTCTGAAGAGAGTCTAATAATAATTAGCAACATCAATAAACGTTCAGATCTAAGTATTTTTAAGCTATCACTAATAAATATCTATCTCAATATTGAGTTATCTCAAGAAAGCAATGAGAAAATCCATGGAATGCATTCATCTTTACCGACAATCTAGCTGCTGGACCACCAACTAGAGATATTGCTAGTTGACTGAATAATATTCATACCAGCAGCAGCAAATTTTTGATAGGCAGCATCCGCAGCGTCTGAAAAGTCTACAATATCAGGCACTACCACGGGTGAACTACAGTCTTCGAGCAAATATATTTTCTGGGCCAAAGAAGCATCCACTTGCTGAATTTCATTCAGCAGATCGTCAATAGTCCAAGCGACGCAATGGCTTTTGGCTTGGCCGGCGATCGCAACCGCATCAAATGTCAACAAATGCTGAATCAGCACCTGATTTTTTTTCGCCACTGGCTGACCCTTGGGATCATCCAACACCTCTGGCCGCAGCGCCGAATAATTTTCCGTTAATGGATTGTTACCTTTCAGCTCAAATCGTGTTTGACACTGCCGGGCCAAATTATGGAAGAAGCAAGCCTCTTCAAACGCAGAGACTAGACTATGGCCAATCCCTCCCAGCATGGAATGGTAAGGCCACACCGTTAACGGGTATTTACCATCATCGCTGAGTCGTTTTACATAATGCAGAGCAAAGGCCTCTAGCTGTTCGAGAGACGTATTCAGACTCGGGACAATTGCCGGATTTACCCGCCATCGACCACTCTGCACATCGTCTAGATTCACCATGGTCATCGGAGCAGGCATCTGCCCCTCCGCATCCACCCAGAAAGCGGCATGAAAAATTTGTATGGCCCGATGGGTATCCATCGTGGGCACAATTTCTGTGATTTGGCCCAAATTACGATAGATAAACTCACACAAACGGCGAGTGTCATCCACAGCCCCCTGCCCTGAAGCACCACCTACAAATAGCTCAAACCCAGGAATACAAAAGGTATTTTGCACATCGATTGCCAACAGACACAGCCTTGGGCGATCGGTGTCTGCAGGTTTAATACCGTGGCTTTGAGCCCAAGCTTGAGCCTGAACCGCACGCTCTTCATAGGGCACACGCCACACATCACCCACACGATTCGGGGCGAAAAACTCAGGAATTGGCACGGAATGGGACATAGTGCTTATTTCTCCAGGGTATTTCTTAGGCGGTTATGCTTTGAGTACGGGCATATAGTTGGCCTTAAACTGTACAATCACAGTCTTTAAATCATCCGGCAGCAAGCCCCAAACACGATCGACAATTGCCCCCGGCACTTCTCCATAAAAGGCTTCAGCAATACTCCCGGTGATACAAGTTAGGGTATCGGCATCTCCCCCCAGGGAAACTGCATTACGGATTGCATCTGTAAAACTTGTGGACTCCAGAAAGGCAATGATGGCCTCAGGTACCGTTTCCTGGCAGGACTCATTAAACCGGTAGGCAGGTCGAATTTTCTCAAGGCTACGACTCAGGTCATAGCCAAATTTAGTTTCCACATACGCTTTAATAGCGGCCTTCGACTCACCCTGACGAGCTAAAAAAATAGCCGCAGCCGTAGCTTGGGCCCCCTTAATACCTTCAGGGTGGTTGTGGGTCACAATGGCCGTCTGCTCTGCCGTCTGTAGAACACTTGCTAAATCTTGGTGGACATAGGCCACTGGGCTCACGCGCATAGCGGCTCCATTGCCCCAGCTGTTATAAGGCTGACTATCTGCTGCTGCTGCCCAAGCCTGAAAGCGTGCACCATAGCCACCACAGGGATTGGGATAAAGCTGGTAATAACGCTTGAAAGCTTCAGTATAGGTGCCACCATGGAGCAACACTGAAGCCACAGCCACCGTCAGAATCGTGTCATCAGTAAAAATACTTTCGTCTGTAAATAAAGGAAAATCCTTGGTCTTGTGGCCGTCAAACTCGTAGACAGAGCCAATAATGTCGCCTGTGATTGCGCCGAGCATAGGGAAAAGTAGCAGAAAAGCTTAATTGTGTACTTTTTACACTAAGGTGTAGTTTGGTTATAACCAAGGCGTTCTGAAACGTCAACTGCAACCCATGACCTATAGCTATGATTATCCTCGACCAGCGGTCACAGTAGACTGTGTAGTTTTTGGTCTGGATCCAACAAATTCTTTGCAAGTGCTACTGATTCAACGACGGCTGCCACCGTTTGTCGAACAGTGGGCTCTCCCCGGTGGTTTTGTACAGTTAGACGAGGCGTTAGAACAGGCTGCCCGTCGTGAACTCCAGGAAGAGAGTGGCATTAGTGGTCTCTTCTTAGAACAGCTAAAAGCCTACGGCCAACCCCATAGAGACCCTAGGGGACATACAGTTACTGTGGCGTTCTATGCCCTGGTCAATCTTTGGAGTTATCAGATTAAAGCGGCAACTGATGCTAAGCAGGCTCGCTGGTGGCCAATGGAGCAGCTGCCGTCATTAGCATTCGACCATGAAAAAATTGTGCAGGATGCGATCGCAACCCTACAAGCCAGCATCTGTCATCGGCCCATTGGGTTTGAGTTGCTGCCCAAAAAGTTCACCCTGACCCAGCTCCAGAGACTTTACGAAATTGTCCTAGCTCGCCCATTTGATAAGCGTAACTTTCGTAAAAAGTTGCTTAAACTGAATATCCTCATACCTCTAGACGAAAAAGAAACCAATGTGACCCACCGCGCAGCGCAGCTCTATCAGTTTGACCAGGCTAAATATATGGAGCGCCAAAAAACGGGATTCAATTTTGATTTGTAGGTGTAATCACGGATGTAGTGGCGTTCCACGGAACGCCACTACATCATCCCAATATCCCTAGCCCAACAGAGAATAGATATTGCCATCAATTAGCAAATGGGTAATTCCCTTTGCCTGAAGATAGGACGTCGCTTTAGTGATTAGCTGACCATCAGGTACCTTGATGACCCGCTGATTTCGCCGTGAAAATCTTCGCGCCACACGATGGTTATCAAAAATCGGCAGCGTCAGAGCTGATGCTTGATCGACAGGGATTGTACCAAGTTCGGCAAATTCATTAAGGGGATGCGTAATTAATTCAGATAGACGATCCACTACCAAGTAGCAGGTGCGTGGAAAGACTGCATCCGCAATAGGCATAATTTCGACAGAATTTCCTAGAAGAGAAGCATCATTGTCAATGCTGTCATCATCGTCAAATTCACCATCGAGCTCATCCTCGTCCAAATCATCTAGATCTTCATCTAAATCATCTAAATCATCTAGATCCTCGCCCAAATCATCATCGTCATGATCCGAAGAGTGCTCAAGCAACTCAGTAGCCACAGCTGACACGTCATCTTGTGCCGAAGAAGACCTCTCATCTGCAGTGTCATTTACCTCTTCAGAAGCAGCCAGAAGCTCTAGTTGGCCATCTTCTTCAGCCTGGGAAGGACTAGCCTCTACGATCCTTGAACGTTTACGAGCACGACGCACCGGCTTTTCAGGTGTAGTCGTTTTTTCATCTTTAACCGGCTGTGGAGGGGAAACTGCCGGCTTCTCAGCAGGTGCCGAACGCTTCTGAGAAATCAGTGCCCGATATTCGTCTTCGGGCAGCTGTGTTTTCAGAATGCGACTAATTGTACTGGTACTGACACCATAGCGCTTGGCAATGGTCGAGGTTGTTTCTCCCGGTTGCCGATAGATTTCAATTACGTCTTGCTTATCGGCGTCAGACAGTTTTCGCGGTGCCATACTAGCAACAGCCCAAAGGGTAGGTTAAAAATGTTTTTCTAGTATGCCAGGTTTAGGCCTGATGTCATGCGCGACGACGCGATCCCCGACGTGACCGTTTAGAAACGTCATATTCAATGGCCGCTCCCGCTGCAAAGAAAAGCGCGGATAAGGTCCAAAAGGTCTCCCACCAAGCGCCTTCAATGTAATTATCCCCAGCAGCAGCGAAGGCCATATCGGCAATGTATAGACAGAAGGTTGCGATCGCAATTAATCTCCACGATTGCGAAAAACGCCCACCCCAAAACGCGACTAATAGGGTAGCCGCAATCACCACCAAAAAGCAATCGGCTACAACATACATGAGTGCCACGGGATCAGCAAACTGCTCAAGGGTGGCATCTAAGGCCTGCGCCCATCCGGGAGCAGGCACCATTCCAGCCACTATTTCGTCAACCTCGTTAGGCTCAGATTCCACGACCTCTTCCACAGGTTCAGCCGCCTCTTCCACAGGTTCTACAACTGGCTCAGATTCCGGTGGTGCTTGAGTTAACTGGATCTCAGCAGCCATTACTGGCT
Source organism: Leptothoe sp. ISB3NOV94-8A (assembly GCF_043421595.1). Taxonomy (NCBI): domain Bacteria; kingdom Bacillati; phylum Cyanobacteriota; class Cyanophyceae; order Nodosilineales; family Cymatolegaceae; genus Leptothoe; species Leptothoe sp. ISB3NOV94-8A. Next base: position 4,831,430 of record NZ_JAXSQW010000001.1, read on the forward strand.
GTGGCGATAGCTGGGCTGTCGCAAACGGTAGACCGTAGTTCAAAACACAGGCAAGGACAACACCCACTGCACCAATGGCAAAAATCATGCTCCATTGCGACACAGTCAAATCAATCCGTCGGGGCAACGCCGCCAGCAACATGCCAACCACCATGGCAACATAGCTAATAAAATAAAATCCATCTCCCAAAGATACCGACGGATCTAACCCCCAAACTGTACCCCATAGGAAAAAGAAGATATTACCCGCTACATAGGCCAACATACCAATGCCTAACCACAGCCAGACAGTACGCCCACTGATAATCTGCGAACTGCCAGAATTACGAAAGCATAGGAGAGCTGCTAACAGAAATGCAAAAATCTCTAAAAAACTAATTGAGATTAAAAACCAGTCTGGCCGCGAATCTTCTCCGGGTGCCAACGCTCCAAAAAGTAAGAAGAAAAGGATAGACACAATGCCCCAACCAAGGCAAAGCATCAAAGTAGACTGGGCTGAGTTGGTTGGAGAAGCCTTGGAGGACTGAGTCAATGCTCTACTCCCTAATGAGATAACACCAAAGATAATGCCGTAGGCTATTTTGTTGACCCACCTAGCACTGGGACAAAACTTTATCCCATGTATGACTAACCACAACGAGTAAGTAACTATACGTTAGTGATGAGGGGTTCTTATAAAGAATCCTCCCACGGTTTAACTCATATGATTTAACCCACATGATTACAGCGATTGAAACCATCCAATGGTAACCATCAAGTTGAATCAGGAACTTGTTTTGCGCATCCGCAAGCATACCCGCAATGCTAATCAAAAATACCGGTTCGCAAAAAAAAGAAACGCCAAATGAATCCAGAATCAGGCATTTTCAAGACTGCCAAAGTTGGCCACTAGATAACTGTTTCAGCCAAGTCAAAAAAGCATCCCGTTCTGTGGGTGATAGGTCATCTAAAGCTTCTAAGGCACGCTCCGTAAAGTTAGAACGCCCAAAATAGTTTCTACCAATACGATGCAGTTCTTTGAATATGGTATTGAGATGATTAGTCTGCCATGGTGGCAATGAGGCAGAAAAGGGATCTAGTTTTAGCAGCCCGGCCACTAATTCAGCGGATGTCATTTGAGGCAAACGCATTTGCTCACCAATGTCTGCCAAGTCTCCTGCAAAACGCTTGGCCTGCTTGCCCCCCATTAAATCTTCGATATCTTCATGCATTGCCTGAATGATCAGCACACCCGCTTTCACAAATACAGCACTGACGCCATTGGCAGTTGTAGTCTCAGCCGCAGCGCTTTCTCCTGACACCTGCTCAAGCTGAATCTTGCCCCACACACTAAAACGTTCAGGCTCTTCAAGCAGGACACAAGCCTTACCTCGGTTATCCGTTAGATCTCGCCAGAGGATACGAGCCTCTTCTTCCTGGGCAGCATTAAACACACTCAGCAAGCGAAATGTCTGCCCTTGATAAGACAAGATTGGAATCTTTTGCTCTTTAGACGGATGCTGAAAACTACCGATTTCTACATCCTGGCGCTTTAAGATGAACATGGTGCCACTGATAAATGCTAACCCGAGGAGCCCACGCTACTAGCTTGAGCAAGTAAACCATTAGCCTGTCAATTTGCTTTTCTGTACTGTGGGTAAGATGAACTTAACTCACTACGATAGTAGAAATACGATAGTAGAAAAACCGTTGATTAAAACCATTTTGTGACCCCAGCGTACCCAGTTCGCCATTCTGCAATGACACAGCAAAAATTCTAGGTAATTCATAGCGATGATAGATTTTGGCTAAGATCGCCTAAACTTAGTGATCAGGCTGCATCTTGCCCTGAAATTAACGGTCAATGTCAGCTATCCTAGTACAGCCTGTTGCGTTATGTTGAGGACCCTTAGCTCAGTGGATAGAGCAACCGCCTTCTAAGCGGTCGGTCACTGGTTCGAATCCAGTAGGGTCCGTTGATACTTTAGAATCGCTCCAATAAATAACCCCCAGTTCATAGAACACCGGGGGCTGTTTTGTTATAAATGGTTAATATAATGTGAAATAAGTGGCAGTATGTCCGCCTATTCTTTCACTACAGTTGCTCCAATAGATTTCCCTAAACAGACCTTCAATACTTCATAGAAGGTTATTCAATGTTCTAGAACAGACGAACTTTTGACGAACTGTAACAATTACTCTTTACAAAGCAGCCTAGAAAGCCAGCTATTTACTGCTTCAACCGGCAAGTTGCTTGATAGTCAATAGAAGTTTGGTTGGGAAAAGACGCTACTTTCAACCTGTAGCTGGCATTTACGCGACAAGACATATTTACATAGTCAATCCAGAGTCTGACCACGTTCAGTAGGAGGGCTAATAATAGCTTGTTCTTCCAGCAGTTTCAGCATCGTGATCAAGGTTTCTATCTTTGCGCCCTTATAACGTTTACGCTCGCGTTGTTCCAGAGCTTGTTTGCTAACACCAAGTGCATTAGCAGCATCAGTCATGGTTGGAAATACGAGCTTTCTAGCCGCGATTAATCTATCAGGTAGGTTTTCTAGCCAGTCAGATGCTTTCATGGTGAGTCAACCTATGGTGTGGCCAAACAATATAGCTAACCGACTTTGGACTGTCAACGGGGATCGCCTGATGGCAAGGTCTACAGCACTTATCCCTAAGCCTGTACCAAAGCCAAGAATACCCAACCAAGTGCTAATTAATACATCTGAGTTTCCATAAGTAGCAGCCAACTAATCCAGGTACTCATTGTCCTAAAAGCAGTCATAACCTAAGCTGCATCAACATAATAAGTACATGCTCATACAGAAACATACAGGTATAATTTGCAACTTCAAACTCATTGAGGGGAATGCTGAAAGCAACATTTGCTGACCTTAATTTCGACCTGAGGCAATTAGGGCAATGCAATGCCGCTCTTCTCTAGGTTCTTGATTAAATGACTAATGTTTTGGAACATGTTGATCGCCTAGTGGGATTACGACCTATCTTCAGTCGCTTCTTCCCTGAAAAAGTCGGTCTCGATTTTTCCATTGCTATTCCCACCTATAACGGAGCTCAGCGCTTAGCTCCTGTGTTGGAGTCATTACGCTGGCAGTTAAATGCCCATGACCTTAGCTGGGAAATCATTATTGTTGATAACAACAGTACAGACAATACTGCCGATATCGTCCAAAAGTATCAACAGCAATGGGACCAGAAAGCACCACTACGTTATGCATTTGAGTCGAAGCAAGGGGCTGCCTATGCACGGCAAAAGGCCATCAAAATCGCCACTAGTCCACTAATTGGTTTTCTAGATGACGATACCTTACCTGATATGACCTGGCTGAGCTCGGCCTATCGTTTTGCCAAAAAGCACCCAGAAGCTGGGGTCATTGCCAGCCGTATTCGAGGAAGTTTTGAAACGAAGCCCCCTAAAAATTTTGAGCGGATAGCTGCCCTACTCGCCCTGACTGAACGTGGTTCGGAACCACTGATGTATGTTCCACAACAGAAAGTAATTCCACCATCAGCTGGAATGGTGGTTAGACGGCAGGCATGGCTAGAAAATGTACCCGAAGAACTTGTCCTCACAGGCCGTACAGGTACCAGCATGCTGACTGGAGAAGATACCGAATCGATTTTGCACATTCAGCGAGCAGGCTGGGAAATCTGGTACAACCCCCAAATGCGTTTACAGCATCAAATTCCTAGTTCTCGATTGACGCGACAATACTTGCAAAAACTATGTCGTGGGATCGGTCTCAGTCGCTATCGGACTCGCATGCTGAGCACCTCACCATGGCAGCGCCCAACTATGCTGTGCCTGTATGTGATGAATGATATCCGCAAGATACTACGCCACTGCCTCCGCTATCGCCAAGAGGTTATTTACGATGATGTTGCATCCTGTGAGCTCACTCTATACACGGCTAGCCTCATTAGCCCTTTTTTCATGGCAAAGCGCAGTATTAAAAAGGAACTCAACAAAATAGGACTCACACTGAACCGTTCTCTACTGAACAGATAACTGTCGCTGCAGATAGTTTTGCAAACGGTCAACATCTTCAGACAAAATCACATTGAGTCTGCCGGTGGTAATCACACCATGGATATCGGGAGTCACTTCAACCCAATAGGCATAATTATTACCCAAGCGGACTTCGCCTTGAATGGTGTTAGTCTCGGAGGTGTAATTATAAACGGACGGGGCACGACGATAGTCAGCGTAGGTATCTGGCCCATAAAGGGTTCGCAGGGACTCTTCTAATCGGGCAATGGTTACCGGCTCATCGTAATCCACCAAAATAAATTCTTCACGACGTACGGTACTTAAGTCTCGCCGTCTGTTGGCTGAGGACCAAACAGCATTGTTTTCAGGGCGTTGAAAACCACCTATAGGAAAAACACTGGCCTGAAATGTAAACCGCCGGGAGGGAATATCAGCCCGATGAACTCTTAAACCCTCACGGCTATTGGCCCGCAGCGTGGGGTGTCCTTGCATCCAGGTTTTCACTTCATTGACAGAGTCCCCAGGTAACCCATAGCCGGGGCCAGTAGATAAAATGCTCGGCCAACTAACACCTAGAACCAATAGCCCCAAAGCAATGCGGTTTTTCATAGATCCCATTGTGATTTCAACGTATGTTGATTAGCTTTCCCAGCTAGGTGACCTCCCTAAGCCCGCCAACATACTCTTTATGCAATTTCTAAAGAGTGCCAAAGCCTTTTTTCTTTTTCTTTTTCTTACCCTTTTTAGATCCTGCGTTGTAGCCACGAAAACCAGGTCGACCACCACCCGGCATACCACCCATGCCGGGCATGCCGCCCCCCATACCCGGCATACCACCCATACCCGGCATACCACCCATGCCAGGGAAACCGCCCATGCCCCCTTGCCCCATTTGTTTCATCATGGAGCGCATTTTTTGGAAATCGCTGACTAGCTTACTGACATCTTTATCGTTGTAGCCAGAGCCTTTAGCAATTCGGCGACGACGACCAGGAGAGTTAGCCAGCAGATCAGGGTCTTCCCGCTCCTGCTTAGTCATGGAATTAATCATGGACTCACAGCGGCGGAGCTGGGTTTCTCCCTGTTGCAGTTGGTCTGCCGATAATTTGTTGGACATCCCCGGAATCAATTTCATGATCCCGCTTAAGGAACCCATATTTTTCATCAAGCGGGTTTGCTTGAGAAAGTCATTAAAATCAAACCGTGCCTCTAAGATTTTGGCCTGAAGCTTCTCTGCATCTGCAATATCGACTTCTTCTTGGGCCTTCTCGACTAAGGTGAGAACATCTCCCATACCCAAAATGCGAGAAGCCATGCGGTCAGGATAAAAGGGCTGAAGCGCTTCTACCTTTTCACCGATGCCGATGAATTTAATTGGTTTGCCTGAAATCTGGCGAATCGACAGAGCTGCACCACCGCGGGAGTCACCATCCATTTTGGTGAGGATTGCGCCCGTGATGCCAATTTGTTCGTGAAATGTTTGGGTCAGGGTGGCTGCTTCCTGGCCCGTCATGGCATCTACTACCAGCAGTACTTCATCAGGACTAATGGCTGTTTTTATTTGCTCCAGCTCAGCCATCATGTCCTGGTCAATCTGTAATCGCCCAGCAGTATCCACGATCACTGTGTCGACACCGTCTTCTTGGGCTTTGGCGATCCCCGCTTTGGCAATATCAACAGGATTTGCGTCTGTACCCATTTCGAAAACGGGTACCTTGATTTGCTTACCCAGGGTGATTAACTGATCGACGGCGGCTGGACGATAAACATCTGTAGCCACCAGCATGGCTGAACGTTCTTGCTTACGCAGATGAAGGGCTAATTTAGCCGATGCAGTGGTTTTACCGGTTCCTTGTAAACCTGCCATGAGCACCACGGTAGGCTTACTTTCAACATCAGCTAGGGGCTCATTGGCGTCCCCCATCAAGGCAACTAGTTCATCGTAGACAATCTTGATAAACTGCTGGTCTGGAGCAACACCAGAAACAACTTCAGCACCTTGAGCTTTCTCTTGAACATCAACTACAAAGTCTTTGACAACGTTAAAGCTGACATCGGCCTCTAATAATGCACGTCTAACTTCCCGCAGTGCCTCTTTGATATTGGAATCAGAGATTTTATCTTGACCGCGCAGGGTCTTCCAGGCGGATTCAAATCGTTCTGAGAGGGCTTCAAACATGGGAAGAAGGGAAATCGATTAACCGGAGTATTGTTCCATACTAATCGCTTTGCTCCCGTCTACCGAATATCCAACCGACAAACACTTGCTATGCTGCTGTAGATGCAAATTGCAAACGGATGAATGGTGACAAGAAACGAGCGCCCAATAATCGTACGTTGGTCTTAAGCGCAGAGGATCATCGCAGATATCGTCAGCAGCTCGTTAACCTCACCAAACCCATAGCAAACCTGCCATTTGAAAATATTACTATCTGGCAAGATGCCTTCACAGCCTTGCCTCTATTGCCCAATAATTTTGTCAATCTGTTAATTGTTGATCCGCCCTACAATCGCTCCAAGGTTTTTAATCAGTCCACATTTGCTCATCGTTCCCTACAGGATTACGAAACCTGGTTAGATAGCTGGATGTCACAGCTGATCAGATTGCTCAAGCCGGATGCCTCTGCTTATATTTGCTGTGATTGGCAATCATCACCTGCGGTGTACAGTGTTTTCTCGCGTTACTTTATTGTGCGTAGCCGTATCACCTGGGAACGGGAGAAGGGACGGGGATCCAAACAAAATTGGAAAAATTCATCGGAGGATATCTGGTTTGGCACCTTATCCGAAGACTATTGGTTTGATGTTGAGGCCGTTAAGCTGAAACGTCGGGTACTAGCTCCATATCGCGATCGCAACGGCAATCCCAAGGATTGGCAAACTACAGGGCAGGGCAAAATTCGCATTACCCACCCCTCTAACCTATGGACAGATATTTCTATTCCATTCTGGTCAATGCCTGAAAATACTGATCACCCAACCCAAAAGCCAGAAAAGCTGATAGCGAAACTTATTTTGGCCAGTAGTCAACCTGGGGACATGGTGTTTGATCCCTTTCTAGGCTCAGGGACAACATCAGTCGTCGCAAAGAAACTGGACCGTCGCTATGTTGGGATCGAACTGGATGAGGATTATGCCTGCATCGCTGAAAAACGATTGGAAATAGCAAACACACAACGTAATATTCAAGGATATGCTGGTGGCTACTTCTGGGAAAGAAATAGTCTCAGTTCACAGCAGCAGGCCCGACGGCAGCAGAAAAGCTAGGGCAATGCCAGGATAATTCGAGAGAACAGGCACTTGACTCAGACTTATATCGGTTTTGACTGTTTGAGATTTCAATTGTTGGAGATTTCAATCAGTTTTGATTGTTCTATAGATTCAGGACAAGTCTGACAAGTTTGCATCGGCAAAAAACCTGAAAAATATCCGTTGATCTCTTAAATCTTAAGGCCTCCCTATGATTCTTGGGGACAGTCATTACAAATTCTAAAAACTGTCCTAGGGATACTTACGTACAGCAAGGATTACCTCATAATAGGGACATAATTTTGGCGAAAGTGTACGTAAGGAACAGGCTCAGAATTCAGAGCAGCAAAACATTGTTTTGATCTTGAGCGGCAATCATCAACTAGGCTTAATTTGAAAGTCTTGAAGGCGTGAATTGGGTGCTTGTCACCTTAAGTATTCCCAAGCAAGATGTTGTCTGGCTGAGCCCTTGATTTCTGACAATTTGAGGTTTTACCCAAGTGTGACTGGCACTGTCTGTGTCAAAAAGCCTCAAAAAGATCCGGGGGTTGCTATTTAGAGCGGGAAGATCGCTAATTTTAGGCAGGTCGTATTCGTGTCAAGCACATCTCATTGAGATGCAAGTGACGCTCTGACTTCGCGATCGCATCTGATCGGATTTTAAAGCGTATGCTTACCCCGATCTGTTCCCGTATTCGAGGGGATCGGCTATCCCATTCGGAGGTAAGCTATTTTTATAGCCTGTCTCCAAGCGCTTTAGACATCGTCACTTTGTTTTAGAGAAAATTTGTTAGAGGGGCGAATCAGCAATTGGCTATGGTGGCATCTAAACTCAAGCAGCTAGGTAAGCAAGGGCTGCTGATTATGGCAATGGTCAGCCTGATGGGAGGCATCAAAGCTGTAAGTAAATTTATCAATGTGGCTGACGCTGTCGTGACTCACCCCCAGACGACATCTACGGCCATTCAAAATACAGCAGAGTTTTCAGTCTGTAGTGAAGCAACTGATTGGCAACGCCCCAGTCTGGATCAACAGCAAAAGCAGCTAGCTACCGACGAGCGTTATAGCGATCTGTTACAGGATAAAGAATTTCAGCAATTTGCCAATCAGTTTTGGCAGCATAATGTTTTAAGCTTTACCACCTATGGTCTCAGTGCCCGTATGGAGCCCGTGAATTTGTCAGGCCTGTGGTCCGTGGCAGATGAAGTGTGGGCAAACTGCTATAGCCATGATGAAGGCAGTGCTATTAACGGAGGTACCCTCGCTGAAGCCTGGTTAATGCATCATCACGTCGTCGATCTACAGTGGCAAGATGATCGCTACATCATGACTGTGGAACCCGATAATCAAGGCATGCAAGTGGTTCAGTTTGCTCGGCATGAGTCAGAAGCAGATCTCCCTTTAACGATAGTGACCACCCAAGGAGAGATAATTGAGCACCACGATGCTGACTGGTAGCCTCCCAGACAATAGGCCCCGGACAGTACAATGACGGATACCCCAGTGCTTAGCTTGGGGATCGCGCAATGCTCACTGAGCTGAAACATCTCCATGACCTCCACCCTATCGTCTCCAGCAAATATCGATGCTGCCGTTGAGCAGCGCCGAAATTTTGCCATCATCTCCCACCCCGACGCCGGTAAAACGACCCTGACTGAAAAGCTCCTTCTATATGGAGGGGCTATCCATGAAGCGGGCTCAGTTAAGGCTCGTCGTGCTCAACGCCATGCAGTTTCTGATTGGATGGAGCTAGAGCAACAGCGAGGTATTTCCATTACCTCGACGGTGCTGCAGTTTAACTACAGTGGCTATCGGATAAACCTGCTGGATACACCCGGTCACCAAGACTTTAGTGAAGACACTTACCGGACTCTAGCAGCGGCAGATAATGCGGTCATGTTGGAAGATGCGGCTAAAGGTTTGGAGCCACAGACACGTAAGTTGTTTGAGGTTTGCAAGATGCGTGGGCTGCCAATTTTTACCTTTTTCAACAAATTAGACCGCCCTGGTCAGGAACCGCTGGCACTACTGGATGAAATTGAAAAAGAGCTAGAGCTATTTACCTACGCCGTTAACTGGCCCATTGGCATGGGTGATCGATTTAAGGGAGTCTTTGATCGTCGCAAGAAACAAGTGCATTTGTTTGAGCGTTCGGCTCACGGTAGTAAGGCTGCGACGGAAACGGTTCTGGAATGGGGAGATCCCCGCATTGAAGAACTGATTGGCGATGATGATGTCTACGGTCAGTTTTTAGAAGAACTAGAAATGCTCGATGAACTGGGTCCCGAACTAGACTTGGAACTCGTGCACTCAGGTGACATGACCCCTGTGTTCTTTGGCAGTGCTATGACGAACTTTGGCGTGGAACTGTTTTTAGAGTCATTCTTAGACTTTGCCCTACAGCCTGGTCCGCGGGAAAGTACCGTAGGCTTGGTCCCCCCCACACGGGAAGAGTTTTCTGGGTTTGTGTTTAAGCTCCAGGCCAATATGGATCCACGACATCGCGATCGCGTTGCCTTTGTTCGCATTTGCTCTGGCCGTTTTGAAAAGGACATGGTGGTTAATCATGCTCGCTCCGGCAAAAATGTACGGCTATCCCATCCACAAAAGTTGTTTGGCCAAGGACGGGAGTCTTTAAATGCGGCCTATCCAGGCGATGTTATTGGTCTCAATAACCCTGGTGTGTTTGCCATTGGCGATACCATTTACCAAGGCAAAAAGCTGGAATATGAAGGCATTCCATTTTTCTCGCCTGAGTTATTTGCCTATTTGAAAAACCCCAACCCTTCTAAGTTCAAGCAGTTTCGCAAAGGTGTAACAGAGCTGCGAGAAGAAGGCGCTGTCCAGATTATGTACTCAGCAGACGAGTCAAAGCGAGATCCAATTTTGGCAGCTGTAGGTCAACTGCAATTTGAGGTGGTGCAGTTTCGTCTGAGAAATGAATATAACGTCGATACGATGATAGAAATGTTGCCCTATAGTGTGGCTCGCTGGGTGACGGGTGGCTGGGACGCATTGCACGATGCAGGTCGGCTGTTTAATACAGTAACGGTTAAGGACAGTTATGGACGTCCGGTGTTGCTATTCCGCAATGAGTGGAACTGTCAGCAAGTGGAAGGAGAACATCCAAAACTGGCGTTAAGTAAGACGGCTCCGGTGGTTTCGGGTAAAGAGCCAGAGGAAATCTAGGTAGGGGTACCCCCTTGTGGGTACCCTGGGCTGAGCTATTCTGGCATTTACTTAACTGGGCTCTGACCAGTCGAAAGACGGCATATCATAAGCAGGCAGGACAGGGCATGTTATGCAGATCTATCTAGACTACAGCGCTACTACGCCACCGCGAGCTGAGGTGACGGCGGCGATGGGCTCGGCTATGAAAAGTAGCTGGGGGAATCCATCGAGCTTACATAACTGGGGTAGTCGGGCGGCTACGGTCATGGAAACGGCACGGATGCAGGTGGCGGATCTAATGGGTGCGTCTGGAGATGCTGTGGTATTTACAGCCAGTGGCACTGAGGCAAATAACCTGGCCGTCATGGGGGTGGCGCAGCAGTATCGTAAGCCTCGCCATATGATTATTTCGGCGGTGGAGCATTCTGCGATCGCAAAACCCATCACGCTTCTCGAACAGTGGGGCTGGCAAATCACTCGGTTACCTGTGGATTGCTATGGTCAGGTACATCCCATAGATTTAGCCAAAGCACTGCGAGAGGATACGGTACTGGTCTCTGTTATTTATGGACAAAGTGAAGTAGGTACCATACAGCCCATTGCTGAGCTTGCGGCAATAATTAAAGCCAGTGAGCATATTTCTAAACCCCTTTTCCACTCCGATGCTGTGCAGATAGCTGGGCGCTTGCCCATTGATGTACAAAAACTGGGTGTAGATTTACTCTCCATATCCAGCCATAAGATTTACGGCCCACAAGGTGCGGGAGCACTGTATGTGAAACCGGGCACTGACTTGATGCCGTTAATTAACGGGGGTGGTCAAGAGAATCACTTGCGCTCAGGGACTCAAGCAGTACCCACCATTGTGGGTTTTGGTGTAGCCGCGGAGCTGGCCAGGCAAGAACTCTCTCAAGAACAACAACGATTGCTAAAACTGCGCGATCGCTTAATTGAGCAGTTGCAATGTCATCCTGAACTATTACTGACGGGACATCCACAGCAGCGGCTACCGCATCATGTCAGCTTCTATCTGCCCAATGCCAATGGGGAGCAGGTCTCTGGTAAAACCCTGGTACGTCAGTTGAATTTGGCGGGAATCGGCATCAGCGCAGGATCGGCTTGTCATAGCGGAAAACTGACACCGAGTCCGATTCTGCAGGCCATGGGATTTAGTAATACAGCAGCTAAAACAGGCATTCGCTTAACCCTTGGACATCAGACTACGGAGGCTGATGTAGATTGGACAGCAATGGTGGTAAGACAGATTATTGAACGGGTAATGATGAGGCAGCTGGTTACAGCAGGGGGCAAATAGCGAAGCCATCAGTTCCAACGCTTGCAGCCACCCACGAGAACGTTGATGACGTTTATAAAAAGGACGTCAATGGTAACCCCATCATTAAACTCAAATGCTAGGCTGCCAAAAAAGCAGATAATCAGAGGGTGATTGATTTCTGAAAACGACAAATCCAACCATGTCTGACCTGCCGAGTAGCCTTGAAGCAACCATCGAGCAAGCCATTGCCTCTACCAAGGCAGCCATTGAAGATGGCATCATCCGCCTACAGGTAGAAATGGTCATTCCAGAACTCAAGCAACAACCCATCGCAGAACGCTTCTTAACCCTCTTCCAAGACTTGGGTCTGCAGTTCAAAGTCTATTTCCCTGATGCTGGTGCAGCCGCCCTCGCTAGACGCGACTGGGACAACCCAGACTTCACCATCCGTGGCATCAACGAAATTCAAGCCGCTATTACGCCCGATGATGAAGCCTTTCTAATTGTCAATCCGTCAGCGGTGGAAGTTCAGGATGTGGAAAAACTCTGTAATGAGGCGCAAGATCGTCCTGTTGTTCTGCTTAATCCTCAGTTAGAAGATGTCAGTATTGTCGGCATTGGCTATGCTGCGCGTCAGTTACGCGAACGATTTTTAAGCACCCTGACCTCGTGCTATTACTACCGACCCATGACCGATTCTGCTGTACTGCGTCGCCATCCCCAAGGTTGGCAAGTTTGGCAAGACGTCGGGGATGACTACGAGCTTAAAGCTGAATTGCCTGAACGCCCATCTAGCGAGGCCTTAGAAAAAATTCTCTACGGCAGCGAAGACACTGAAGGGAAGGCGGCTCCCAAACCCAAGAAGAGTTTACTGGGTGAAGTGCAAAAGTTCCTGCGTGCTTTGAGTCAATAGAGAACAACACATTACGGTATCCCCGAAACAAAAACCGTTGTCATGTCTATCAATCGACCGCTAGAGTAAAAAGTAGGCGTGCACTTTTGAATAGATAAGCAAATATGACTATAGGGCTGATGGTTCTTTATTGGGTCCTTATCATTGTCATGGTAGCTGGCATTGTCGGTGCATTTGTTCCTGCATTTCCTGGCATTGGGTTAATTGTCGCAGCTATTGCAATTTGGGGTGCTGTTTCAGGCTTCAGTCAAGCTGTGCTCATTGCCCTGGGCGTTGCGATCGCGATTTTTCTAATCACTACCGCCATTGACTACTTGGCCGGCTACCTAGGGGCCAAAAAGGTTGGAGCCAGTAATTGGGGTCAAATTGGAGCCATCATCGGTATGATTCTCGGGCTGCTGGGGCCGCTACCTGCCATTCTTGTAGGCGGTCCTATCTTTGGTCTTCTTTTTGGCTCCATGATCGGGGCTTTTATTGGCGAAATGTTATACCGCCGTGATTTAGCCTTAGCCGCACGCTGCAAATTGGGTGCAAAGGTAAGTTTGGCAATCGTGGTCAGCTCTCTACTGGGAAACGTGATTGCTGGGGTTTTGTCTATCATTGCAACAGTAGTGTTCCTAATAACAACCTGGCCGACAGCCATGTCACCAGCGTTGTAATCAGTTATGAGCCGTCTACACTGTCACAGATATGGCCCACCCAGAACACCTAGACATCTTGAAAAGCGGTGTCAGAGCGTGGAACCGCTGGCGTCAGCAAAATGCTCAAATTCGACCAAATTTGAGAGCCGCTGACTTACAAGGAGTTGATTTAGCAGGGTTTAACCTACGACTCACCTACCTGAGTGGTGCCAATTTAAGTCGCGCCTATCTTTTTGAAGCCAATCTATGTGAAACCAATTTTCAGGGAGCTAATCTTAGCCACTGCTGCTTGATTGGTGCTGATCTCACCCAGGCCTATTTTGCGAATGCCAATTTGTACCATGCCTATCTGTCCCAGGCAAACCTGACGGAGGCCTATTTTGGGCATGCAAACCTAGAAAAAGCGAACTTAACGAACAGTCTGATTAATCAGACTTATTTTGGTCAAGCCGATGTCAAAGAAACTGACTTTAGTCAAGCTCAAGATTTGGCAAATATACACCTAAGGCTAGCTCGAAATTTTGAGCTAGCCATTTTGGAAACAACAGCAGATCCTCAAAAACGCTTGGTTGCTTAGAGAGGATATATATTTCTGCAAGCGGCACAGGCAATTGCATCAGTCCTGTAGGGGCACTCCCTTGTGGATGCCCAGCGCCAAAATCACCAGTGAAACTAGCCCTAGACAGTCACTGACGATGGGTAACGTACACCCGCATCCTTCAAGCGTTGGAGTGCCTCCTTCAGGCGATCTTCTTCTGCAATCAGGCTAATGCGGACAAATCCTTCTCCACCCTCACCAAAGGCACTACCAGGGGTGACGACTACGCCAGTATTTTGCAACACATAGAACGCAAAATCTGCGGCGGTCATATCGGGAGGGCACGGCACCCACAGATACATGGTAGCTTTGGTTTTAGGTACATCCCACCCCAATTCTGCCAAACCTGAGATCAGGCAGTCTCGCCGGGTACAGTAGCGATGCCGAACTTCTTCCAAGTAGGAGTCAGGCAGATTAAGGGCCGTTTCCGCAGCAGTTTGAATGGCGGAGAAAATACCGTAGTCGAGGTTGGTTTTGAGGGTACGTAATCCTTGAATAATGTGGCGATTACCGACAACAAAACCTACACGCCAACCTGCCATGTTGTAGGTCTTAGATAACGTATGGAATTCGACACTGAATTCTTTAGCACCGGGAATTTCAAGAACGCTGGTGGGCTGATACCCATCAAAAGCTAGCTCGGCGTAGCATAGATCATGCACCAACATAATTTCGTAGTGCTTGGCAAAGGCTACGATCTCTTCAAAAAAGGCGCGGGGAGCGGTAGCTCCTGTTGGGTTATTGGGATAGTTGAAATACAGAACTTTGGCCCGACGGGCAACCGCTTCTGGAATGGTGGAGATATCGATCAGCCAGTCATTTTCTGGCGTTAGCATCAGGGGATGGATAGATGCGTTTGCGATCGCAGGTCCCCGAAAATGAGCCGGATACGAAGGTGTCGGCACTAGCACCGTATCGCCGGGATCAAGATAAGCCAACGCCAAGTGTGTCAAACCTTCTTTAGAACCCAACAGGGGCAGCGCTTCTCCCTCGGGATCAAGGTTCACACCATAACGACGACGGTACCAAGCTGTAATGGCATTTCGAAAACTGGCAGTCCCCTCAAAGGGAGGATAGCCGTGCTGGCTAGCATCAGCCAGGGCCTGCTGAGCCGCCTCTACCACTGGAGCAGGTGTGGGACCACCAGGATTTCCCATCCCGAGATCAATTAAATCAAGGCCCTGGGCTCGCGCATTGGCCTTCAGCTCATCCAGACGCGCAAAGGCGTAGGGAGGTAACTGCTCAAGTCTCTGTGCTTTTTTCATCCAAGCTAGGGTCATGGCCTACCTCCTCATGACTTGCGTGACGGTGATTGGGCTTTGCTGGGCAATGGGGACACGGATGCCTCGGGCGGACTGCGGCGACAGGGGGCTGTGGTTGAAACCATGGCAGCCATTACCTGCTGAGGGCTGACAGCAAATGGCAAATGGTGAATATCTGATTGGGGCTGACAAGCAAACTCGGCAGCCTGGCGCAGCTCCATGACAGACATTTCTTCTAAACCCAGATCGTTTAAGGTCATTGGTAACCCAATTTGGGTATAAAACCGAAGCAATTGCTGGCGAGCAGCTACAGCTAGGGCATTGTTCGCTGCCATTTCCTCTAAGCGCAGTTGCACTAAGATACCATAGGCTACTTTTTCGCCATGGAGCATACTATGGCTTGATGGGATCTGGGTTAAACCGTTATGAACCGAATGAGCGGCGACAGTTCTACATTGAGCCCCCCCAATACCACCAATCACACCAGCCATCAGCACCGAAGCATCGACCACCTCCCGCCAATCGTCTCCACCAGGATTTTCTAAAGCAGCCGCTGATTTTTGGAAAAGGATATCTCGCAGAACCCGAGCCTGTTGCACTGCACCAATAATTAAGGTTTGAGAAGAATGGCCACTGCTGACAGAGGCTTCGTACCATTTTGCGATCGCATCCCCAATCCCCGCAATAAGTGTGCGTTTAGGTGCGGTTGCAACGAGTTCATAGTCCAACAACAATAGATTAGGACAAACCGGCAGCCCGACATCATAACGGAAGGCCCCCTGGTCAGAATACACATTAGATAGTGCAGTCCAAGCAGCACAGGTCGCCGCCGAAGTGGGGATCGTGATCACGGGTAACTGTGTTTGATGGGCCAACAGTTTAGCTGCATCAAGGGCTTTACCACCACCGACACCAATGATTAGGTCAGCTCCATGATCCGTCACTGCCTGACGCAATTGGGCCAATGATGTTTCACAACAGTCATTTCGGTAGGACGCTTGGACTACCTTCAGACCATGAAGCATCTCAGTCAAAAAGGGAGCTGCCGCCTGTAGGGTGCGATCACCCCCCACTAATAATGGCCGTTGCCCCAATCTGGCGACCAGTGACCCACTGCCAGATAAAATCCCGGAGCCGCGCACCACCTGAGACGGTGCCACCATCAGCGTCGATATCGTAGACATAATTGATTCTCAGCAAATCGATAAAAGTCCTAAGAGATTTAGCAGCAGCTACAAAAATAATCTGTAACGGAGAGCTACATACCAGGGATCAAATCCAGTTATTCCAGAACAGCAGCGACGGCATCCCAATTCAAGCTAACTGTTCTGGAGTGCCGCTCGCGCCCTAGCCAAATCAGAACGAGAAAGGGTAATGGCATAGCCAGATTCTGATTTAACATCTGGCTGAATCTTACCCAGATACAACAAGTCTGAGATACCTGGGTCACGATGCACAATCGTACGAGCCCGGATCATCGGAGTTTGTCCACCACCTAAACGACTAGGGTTAAACGAATTGACCGCCGCCTGCCGCAAAGTCGCTTCCAACTCAGGTTCTGTAATATCTACAGGAACTGAAATAACAAGCTGAGCTGCCCCAGAATCATAAACAGTTGTGTAGGAGACCGAGCCTTCAATCGTAGTCGACACTAAGGGCTGAAAACTCAGACCAAACAGACCTGCTGTCAGCACACCACAAAACCCAGTAACCCCTACTAGTCTGAATCGAATACCCCACTGGACTATAAACGCCAGCGCTGCCAGAGCCGCAAAGGCTAACGTAGTGAGGCCCATCCACTTGGTTGCCTCTAGGAAAAATTCGGGAGTTGGCATAGCAAACTAGCGCTTTTTGTGTGTAATCAGCATAACGTGATTAATCGTATCAGTGGACACGTTTTTGAGCGTGGGCATTAGGCAGCAATCTGCTGCTAATTGGTCAGCTTGGCAGGGCTCACTAAAGACTGTCTAAAGAATTCATCAGGTGCAATGCTCAACCGATTTCAAGTGGGATATTTTGGCCTACTTGCCCTTGCCCTTGGCAGCCTTGGATTAGCTTATCTAGGCTGGAAAAAAAGTAATAGAGATCCCAGCCCTTTACCGCAAGACCCCTATGTTCAAGTTTTTTTTAATCAAGCAGAAACCCATAGATATAAGGATCCCTATCGTCAAATTCGACGGTCTGGTGAAAACTTAGAACAAGTATTGCTTGATGCCATTGACCAGGCAAATATCTCGGTTGATGTGGCTGTACAAGAACTAAACCTGCCATATGTGGCAAATGCCTTGATCAATAAGGCTCAGGCTGGAATAGCGGTGAGGGTGATTCTAGATAATCAATATAGTGAGGGTTGGAGCGGGCGCGATCGCAACTGGATTCGTCAACAAGATAGTTACAGCCGAGGCAAATACGAAAATTTGTTTGCATTTGGTGACATAGATGCAGACGGACACGTTTCCCCCGATGAAGCAGCTAAACGCGATGCCATCCTCATGTTGCACCAGGCTGACATTCCCATCGTGGACGATACTGCCGACGGCACCAAAGGCAGCGGCCTCATGCACCATAAATTTATCGTGGTGGACAATCGCACGGTAGTCACCGGTTCTGCCAACTTTACCCTGTCAGGCATTCATGGAGACTGGTTAATTCCTGAGAGCCAAGGCAATGCCAATGCACTCTTACACATCAATAGTGCAGAGCTCGCCACTGCCTACACAGATGAATTTAATCTGATGTGGGGTGACGGTCCTGAAGGGCAACCCGATAGTCTCTTTGGATCTCCAAAGCCAATGCGATCTCTAAAAACAGTTTCTCTTCCAGGCAGCACAATCACAGTGCAGTTTTCACCACACCGAGCTGATACCCCCAGGGAACAGACGACCAATGGCATCATTGCCCAAGCCCTTAGTCAAGCACAACAGTCCGCTGATCTAGCTTTGTTTGTGTTGACCGATCAAGGCATTGCCAATACACTAGCTGCCAACCCTAAAATTCAACTCCGCACCCTGATTGATCGCAGCTTCATCTATCGCTACCACAGTGAGGCATTGGATATGCTCGGCCTGAGTTTACCCGATCACCGTTGCAAGTATGAAAAAGATAATCAACCGTGGCATGTGCCCATCAAAACCGTCGGTTATCCACACCTAGCTGACGGCGATAAGCTGCATCACAAATTTGCCCTGATTGATGATCGCACAGTGGTTATTGGATCTCATAACTGGAGTAAAGCCGCTAACAACAAAAATGATGAAAATCTCCTCATCATCGAAAACGCCACTGTTGCACAACATTTCAAACAGGAATTTGAACGCCTCTACCAAAAAGCTAAATTAGGACGCACAGACTATCTTGTGAATCAGATGAGAAAGATGCAGGAGAAATGTGGCACAAGTCAGTTTTGATTTTTGAATGAGTAGCCTTTGCCTAAGAAATTCCTGACAACGGGTGATCAACTCAAAACTAGGAACTCAAAACCGCTTTATCTCCTTGTCTGAAGCTTTGCCAGTTTTGCTTGCACGCGTTTGTAAAAAAGGTAAAGTTGTCGCTTGCGAGTCAGACCAGGAATATCTGATGGCTGTTTTTGCCGATAGTCAAAGAATTGGTTGAGTTCGATCAGAATAGTTTCCATGCGAGGGACTAACTGTTCAGTACGATAAGGGTTAAAAAAGGCATCTGGTAAATCATTAGGCTGCCAATTATCTAGCACGGCTGCAATTCGCTGGCAATCATAGCCTGTGGCATAGCCTGCAATTTTGTGACAGTTTATCCCAGGGTCAAGATAATCGGCCAGGGCATGATTGACACTGGAAAAGACCTGACAACCACAGGCCAATGCTTCCATAGGCGGCAAACCAAAGCCTTCGGTCAAACGATACTGCGCCCAGTATTCAGCTGAATCGTAGAGATAAACCTTAGCTCGGTTAAAGAGAGCCATTAAATCATCTACAAAGGAGTCGATCACAACAACATTAAAGCTCTTTTGTAATTCAGGAATTAACTGAGTAGTTAAATATTCTGACGATTTTCTTGCCTGCACTAGAATATCAATATCTCGATTAACCTGATGATTAACAACATTGGCAGGTAACTGATTGGGGAGCCAGTAAATAAGGGAATTTTGCGATCGCATCCCCCAATACCCCATAGTGTTACGACTCACAGAAAGAATCGGCACTTGAGGCGGTAATACAAAACCATACCCCGAGCTATGGGCATGATATACCACATGACAATGAGAAAGTTTTTTAAGTTGTTTAGGAACATCAAACCCCCAGCTAACAACAAAAATAAAACGACTGAGATCATTCTCCTGTAAAAGATCGTCAAGCAAGGGATAAGCGTCTTCTCGCTGCCGATAGGTAACCACGTCAGCCTCACAAATCTGTTGAGCTAATTGCAGAGTATTCAGTTCAGCAAAAAGACCACCACAGTAAAACGTACGAGTAGTGCCAGGCAGGAGAAAATAAAGCTTTCTCATTACAAATGGAGTATGGGCCGCCCAGTATTTTACAGGATGAACGGCAGATACCTGGATTGATTGCATAGTTCCTAAGACTGCCAGAGACCATCATTAAGCCCCAATACTCACCGCTATTAATTTCGTAGATAGTTCCCATCTATCCTATGCTTTGATGATTCAAAATTTCGTACATAGATTAGGGATATGCAATCGCTACTCCATTAGGAGGCTTCCATGAATACTTACCCCTCCAATTTGCAAGAACTTGAAGTTAAACGTCGGTACTTAGAGCGACTGTGGCAGCCTACCCCAATCCAAAAAATCAGACAAACATCCAGCAAATGGCTGCATTCAGCTGGTCAATGGTTAGTGAAATCCCTGACTGAAGGAGATCAGTTACGCATTTGGGTGAAAGAAACCAAACAAGGGAACTACTGGTGCGTACACGATCCCATCAGTGGTAAACATAATCGATTCGATTCCGAAGACGCAATGCGCATTTGGATAGAACAGCGATACAGGCACTAATACTAAAGCCGGGCCTTGCAGTCTGTTACAGACTTAGCAAGGCTCGACTAAGTATTCTGACAACTTCTAAAATGTTGCAAAATATATTGCTTTTTGCAACCGTTACATGCGCGCTCTTAAAGCTAACGATTCAATAGAAATATAAGTAGCTTCAAGGGATGCTGTGACCATGAATATTAAGCTCATCATCAGCAATGCAGTCTTGGGAACATTGACCTTAGCATTAGCGGGTTACGCTCAAAGCAACGTTAGCAACAACAGTCGTCATCTATCAGACATCCAAGCCCAAACCTGTCCCGTCTTTCTGACTGATAGCACATCAGCTGATATTTCCAGAAATCAGCGACTAGCTGTACCCGTACGTCCCAACGAAGTATTGGATCTCACCCTACTGTGTTATAGCGGTCCTGTAGACACTGCTGCATCAGAACGGCTAAGTACAGAAGTCAACAATCATCCATCTGAAACTCCACAGTCAGCGACACAATTTGATCAGCTCCCTCAAGATCGAGTTGAATTTGGATCACCGATTTAAAACTACAGGCTAGTTAAGGCCCCGATTGACTACGGTATAGTAATTGAAACATTCATGGAAAGGTGCCATGTTCGGTTTAGGTTGGCCAGAGGTAGGCATTATTGCCATTGTCGCTGTTTTAATTTTTGGGCCTAAAAAAATTCCTGAGTTAGGCAGTGCTCTCGGAAAAACTTTACGAGGTTTCAAAGAGGAAATGGATGCCGAAACAGCTGACTTTGAAGACGCTGAGTATGTTGAGGATCCAGAGTCGCACTAAGTAATCGGAACAAACTTAGCTTATGACTGTCTGTAGTTGTAGTAGGTACATGGTTGGAGCTACCTACTACTAGCAAGCGTCTAGTGAGCATATAGTAGGCATTTCAGGGAGTGGATTTACCATCTCCCTGTTTTTTTATGCTTAGAGACTCCACTTAGGGGTGCCCCATCAAAGGTCATTCACCTATATCCCCAAGCGCTGGTAAACCTTATCCAGATTTCTCAGCTGGTAGTCAGGGTTAAATGCCTCCTTAATTTCCTCTGGCGACAGCTTTTCCTTCACTTGAGGATCCTGGGAAATCAAGGTATGGAAATCACCACCTTCAACATTCCATGCAGCATGGGCACATTTCTGCACAATACGATAAGCGTCTTCACGGGCAATGCCTTTCTCCACAAGAGAAAGCAGCACTCGCTGACTAAAGACCACACCGCCGTACATGTTCATATTACGCTTCATATTTTCGGGATAGACCAGCAGGTTTTGCACCAGCTTCGTAGTCTCTACCAGCATGAAGTGAATCAAAATACAGCTGTCAGGGAAAATAACCCGTTCCACTGAACTATGGGAAATATCACGTTCATGCCACAGGGCAACATTTTCTAATGCAGCCAGGGCATTGGTGCGAATGATGCGAGCCAGCCCCGCCAACCGCTCAGATTTAATTGGATTACGCTTATGGGGCATAGCTGAAGACCCCTTTTGACCCTTGGCAAAAAACTCTTCAACTTCGAGCACGTCAGTACGCTGTAGATTCCGAATTTCGACTGCAAACCGCTCAATGGATGCAGCCAGTCCTGCCAATGTCGTCATAAACTCAGCATGGACATCTCGAGAAATCACCTGAGTCGAAGCAGTATCAGGCTTCAGACCCAGCTTTTGGCAAGTCAACGCCTCAATTTCTGGATCAATGTTGGCGTAGGTGCCAACCGCTCCCGAGATTTGGCCAACGGCAATTTCATCTTGAATACGGCACAAACGTTCACGATGGCGAAGCACCTCAGCCAACCAACCAGCTAACTTGAAGCCAAAGGTCATAGGCTCAGCATGAATGCCATGGGAACGACCGATCATCACGGTATTACGATGTTCCTGAGCTTTATTGCGGATTGCCTGAATTAATTGCTCCACATGAGACAAAATTACCTGATGACTAGCGACAATCTGTAGAGACAGTGCCGTATCCAGCACATCAGAACTAGTCATCCCTAAGTGGATATAGCGACCTGCATCGCCAACGTATTCATTAACATTGGTCAAAAATGCAATGACATCGTGACGAACCTCAGCCTCAATTTCCAGAATTCGCGCCACATCAAAATTGGCCTTGGCTTTGATTTCGTCCACCGCTGCTTGGGGAATACGGCCCAGTTCAGCTTGGGCTTCGCACACAGCGATCTCAACCTGTAGCCAGGTCTTAAATTTGTACTCGTCGGTCCAAAGTTCGCCCATTTCGGGCAGGGTGTAACGTTCAATCAAAACTAGTGTCGCAGGATACAACCGATCTATTGTAAAGGTGTAGCCGCAAGTTACTAAGTCGAAATTAATAATAGTGAGGATTTGATTACACGCCTTTTAGCGATAGGCACCCGTTAGAAGATAGCGCTGTTGTTCCAAGCATCACATTATCCGCCCAAACGATTACCCCTAGTAGGTTTGTAAATCATCTACTAGGGGTAATCGTTTATTAGGCTGAACAAAAGACAAGTGCACGCACCACTGACTAGAGTAGTTAGTCGATTTCTATCGATTCAAACGCATTTAACACAGACCAAGATAGACGGGTTGCTACAGTAGCGAGTGCGATAATCAATACCATGGTCATAACTACATAGGGCATATGTAACCCAAATAAAACCATGCTGATAATTAGTAGGGCAAGCAGTGTAATATCCAAAGCCTTGTCCTCAAATGTTGCTGTCAACTTTAATAGTAGATATTTCGTCAAGGGAGTATTAACCCTGGCAAAAAACTTATTAATGATTCACGTTCCTGTCAATTCAAGTATTGAGGAGTCAGTCCCGAAAATGGGCATTAACTATGTCCATAATGCCTTAGCAACCCGGTGTATTCCCTCTTCTATTTGCTCTTCAGTGAGATCCGTGTAACCAAACACAAACTCTCCTGTATTACGCGGCACTTCATATTGAATGCAAGCACTACATATTTCTACACCAACACGAGCGGCTCTTGCGACTACTTCATCATCCCTGAAGCTCAGGGGCAGCTTTGCCATCACATGCAGCCCCGCGCTATCTCCCAAAATTTTCACCTCTTGGCCAAAGTATTTGTATAAAGCCTGCAGCAGGGCACGACGGCGATGCTCATAACACAGGCGCATTTTACGAATGTGGCGTTCCAAATGCCCAGCTGAAATAAACTCTGCTAAAGCATATTGAGTCAGCGTGGGGGGTTGGCGATCGGCTAACCACTTAGCTTTACCAAATACCTCTACCAAAGACTGAGGCACCACCAAATACCCTAAGCGAATACTGGGAAACATGACCTTCGAAAATGTGCCCACGTAGAGCACAGAGCTATGGTTATCCAACCCTTGCAATGATGGAATAGGTCGTCCTCCATAGCGATATTCACTATCATAATCGTCTTCAATAATGAGTGCACCAGTCCTCCATGCCCATTGCAACAACGCCAATCGACGAGGTAGCGACAGTAAAGCTCCCGTCGGAAACTGATGAGACGGTGTGACATAAACCAATCTAGGAGGATTGTCATAGGCCAATAACGTATCAACCATCAGACCATCATGATCTAACGGCATAGGCAATAAGTTTGCACCACTCGCTTTAAAGATATGACGGGCACCTCGATAGCCAGGCTCTTCAATAGCCACACTGTCATCTGGATTCACCAAGAGCTGGGTAATTAAACTCAGTGCTTGCTGACTACCATTAGTAATAATCACCTGATCATGCGTACAACGTACCGCCCGTGCATGCTGTAAATAATGGGCTACAGCCTTTCGCAACGGCCAATACCCCAAAGTCTCTCCCGCATAATTAAGCCATTGTTTCGTTTCGCGACAATGTTTTGACAACAGTTTTCGCCATAGCTCTACTGGGAACAAATCTAAAGCAGGATGACCATAGCGAAAACTAATCTCATAAGACTCTCTCAATGGGCTGAGGGATACCTGCTTTACCCGTTTGCCGTAGTCTGACAGAGGGGCCTTAACAACAGGCTGAGGCGAGGACTTTACTGGCTCATCAGCTTCTAACAACATTTCTGGCAGCTGAGCACAGACGTAAGTGCCTGCTCCTCGTCGGGTTTGTAAGTACCCTTCACTAATCAACTGATCGTAGCCTTGGGTCACGGTAGTCCGTGATAACCCCAAGGTTCTTGCCAAAGTACGTGAAGCAGGTAGACGCTGTCCCGAGACTAATCGCCCCGAGAGAATTGCCCAACGCAGTTGACTATATACCTGTTGATGCAAAGGTTCTGACAATGCAGCATCAATCACTAAGGCTAATTCCATCGGTACTTGTTAAAGGTCTATCCTAAGAAATTGGACTTATAGTTTAATTCTAAATTGGCTCTAGACGCATGCCAATCTACATCGGTAAAGTAGCAATATCGCTGGTAATTCAACTGGCTTTAGTCATATGAAACGGCCCCAAGCCCTTTCCAAAAGAGGCTTGGGGATACATTTTGGCATTAGCAGTTATGCACCTGCTGCTCAAACACTTTTCCGAAACAGGAAAACTCGCTCTTCTCTTCGGGAATCTATTCTGAGAGAGGACCGAAGGAGATCTATTCAAACTTAAATAATTTGATTCACTGGAAAGGAGATAGCATTATGAAAACAACACGGACTCAGGTAAAGCGTATACCTAAGCGTGGTCATTATGATCTGAAAACGGTTTACTCGATTTTAGACGCAGGCCTTATTTGTCATGTGGGGTTTGCTGTGGATGATCAGCCATTTGTGATTCCTACGGCTTATGGGCGCATGGATAATCGGTTATTTATTCATGGTTCACCGGCCAGCCGTATGCTGAGGTCGCTGCAACAAGGGATTGAGATTTGTGTAACGGTAACACTCCTGGATGGTTTAGTATTGGCGCGATCAGCCATGCACCATTCGATGAATTATCGGTCTGTGGTGCTATGTGGGACTGCAGAATTGGTGAGTGAACGAGAAGAGAAAATGCAGGCACTCTATGCGTTGACAGAGCATGTGATGCCGGGCCGTTGGGCTGAAACGCGCGAGCCAAATGAGCAGGAGTTAACGGCGACAACTGTTTTGGCATTACCGATTGATGAGGCATCAGCGAAGATTCGGACTGGACCACCGGTAGATGATGCAGCGGATTATGGATTGCCTCATTGGGCTGGGATAATTCCTTTAAGGATGCAGGCGGGTGAACCGATTGTGGATCCAAAGCTGGCCGAAGGAATCGTGATGCCAGCACATGTAAAACAATATTTAAGAAAACGGCGTGAGTTTTTGGAGGTTGTGTGAAATTTCTAAACGCTTCTCCACACAAACCCTCTTACCTCGAGAACAAGAGGGTTTGAAACCTTAAAAATGTGCTGCCTTAGTAATTCATGAGGTTGGGAAAAGTAGTTTAGGTTAGCGGAGGAACAACTAGACCTTTAAGTGAAACATTACAGTCGATACCTTTGCTTTGAATTAGAACCCCGAAAGTTCCGAGGCCCATAGGAGTCATGTCCATGAGTTGGTGAAGAGCTTGGCGACGTTGGATGAGGTGGTTGAAGCCGTCGGGTCCGGGAGTTATAGTTTGGGTAAGATTGGCGAGTCGATCGCCAAGCCCGAGAGCCATGAGGAAGAGCCCCTGTTGGGTGAAGCCTACATTAGTAAATCCCACCTTTTCGCCATAGCGCTCTAGAGCAGTGAAGTCTACGTGGGCGGTTAGATCTTGTTGACCAATGTTGGTGTACGGATCGTCATGGTGTCGGTGCTGGTAATAGCACTTAAGAGTTCCCCTATGACGAGCAGGACTATAGTAACGCTGGGCAATATGGCCATAATCGATGGTGAGAAGAAATCCTTGAGCGATACGGCTGGCGACATTAGAAAGCCAGTCTAGAGCAGCAAGATTAACTTCAGTGCGGTAGCCATCTGAGTAATCGTCAGCAAGGAGATTAATCTCGACTAGGTCAAAGTATTGTGCGAGTTTGTCGGTGGAGAGAGAACCTAGAGTCTCTTTCAGACTATTGTCTTTGGTAGTGACATAAACTTCTTGAAGTTGGTTGTTGTTCTTTTCAATAATGTGAACAGGAAACGCATCGACGAGTTCGTTGGAGAACAAGCAACCGGTAATGGGTGGTAGAGCGTCAAGGGTAGTCCAACTGACCTTTTTGTGCTTTAAGCGCTCTTGCTGAACTGACCGCAGTGCAGGGGATCTTTCGATAATGATGTAGTTGAGTGTGGCATAACAATCAGGGAAATGCTGTTGCAGATATGAAAGCACATCAGCAGCAATAAGTCCCTGACCGGCCCCCATTTCAACTAAATGAAATGTTGTGGGTTGCCCCAGGGCACACCACATGTCAGCAAATTGATTGGCAAGAAGCTCACCAAAATCGCGACTAAGATGAGGAGAAGTTATAAAGTCACCGCTAGGGCCAAGGATGGAAACTTTAGTGGTGTAGTAACCATGTTGAGAGTGGTAAAGGGCTAAATTCACATACTCCCTAAAGGTAATGCGATTTTTTGGAGCAGTCTGAATATGCTCAGTGATAATGGTAGTGAGTGCAGAGGTAGACGTCATGTCAGAATTGCAAGAAGTACGGTCCTAGAGTCAATTATTCAGGTTGGGATCGAAAGACTTGAGTGCATAATTAAGTTTGCCAGTTGCTATAACCCAAATGAAAAGAGAAAGGCAGATAATCCACAGGACACAACTTATCACTAGTCCAGGAATAGGAATATTGAGTAGGTCTCCAAGAGAGTAAGCTAAACCAGAAAACGAACTACCTAGGGAGAAACTCAGCGCAAGAGCAGTAGCCCACAGAGCTAGTAGTAGCCATATCCATCGACGAAACGTATGGAACGAGAAACGATCAAACAGACCTAGTTGTGACCAAGGGATAAATGCTAAATATGCGATCGCATTCGTATTGAAAGGAATATTGAGTAGCAGACTGTTCGATAAATGAAAGAAGCACCCCAAAGCAAGCCATACATACCAAGCCCTACGCCAAAACATAGCCAATAAAAAGCCCAGCTCAAAGAGGACTGCCGAGTAATCAATGAGTTCCCATAGCAGTGGCAGATCCAGACCGACAATAAACGGAGCTAGTAAATGCGTACGCCCATAGCTAAAATAACCGGAATACAGCCAGCTGAGAAAGCCACTGGTAGACAAGTCAAAATCGACCCATGCAAGGGCTTTACCAAAGCCAGCTGTAAAAAAGCTAAAAGCAATTAAGAGAGCCAAAAAATAAAGATTCTTATGTGGGTTAGAAGATTCTTGATGAACTTGTCGTCCATAAAACAACAATGAATCAACTGAGAAGTATCGTCCCCAATCCTGAAAAGACATGACTAGAAGCACACAAAGATAAAGCACCCCACCATGGTCGATTTTCCCCAAAGAGTACTGAAAGCTATTGGCAACAATCAAGGTAGTCAGAAGAGCAACGGTTGCGAATCTTGTGAACAGACCAATTAGAAGAGCGACAATGAAAACAGATAGACAGAAATCGATACCATAGAACACAAACGCATGGGGAAAGCCTGCCAAAAAGGACGATAGGCTGAAAATAGGTGGATTATAAAATGCGTCAGGAACAGTACTGAGCCAACGAAAACTCGGCCATCTTAAAAAGAGGGTAAATAGCCCAAAGACAACTCGAAACAAGCATAGTGATGTAGCGTCGATACGGGTTGACTGTTTGATCTGTGCTTCCAGAGAGTCCAGTGAGTTACTAACGAAGTTCAACATTTGTTTGTTCAGTAATCTCACTTTTTACGGCTACTCCTTTGTCAATATCGAACCAGGTTTTGACTTGTCGCACTTGCAGCTTTTCTACATCAGACATACCTAGCATCTGCAAACGGGTAGTCATCCAGTCCAAAGCTGCCTTTCGCTCCGTAGGAGACGCTTCTAATATTGTGGTAGCACTCAATGTCCAAATCCCGAGGGAAACACTTCTAGTTTTTGCTTCTCCTAATCCAAAACCATTACGGGCAATATGGGACCAATATTGATTAGGAATTACATCAAAAAACTCCCTTGGATCTAGCGGCTGTTCAGTGCCAGCATGACTAATAGCAATGAGCTCAGTTCTAGAAAACCTTAGTATCCCGTCGGATGCAGATATTTTTGTAGCGCCTGATGGCTGCAGAACAGCCGGATAAGGTTCAAGGCTATTGCTGGCCTCTCGTAAAAGGAATGGGCACAATAGCCCCAACAGAATGAGCAGTCGTAGCCCTAGCTTTTTGATCACTACCTACCTCAGTAAGTCGACTCTGTATCATCTTAGGTCCCCCATTGATGAACATGCAATTTGTCTGAGTCGCCGCAAATTAATACGTGTGTTCTACCTTGTTTTTAATAAGGATAATCTAAGCATGACACAAGCTCCAGTGAATCATTAAACAGAGTCAGGTATACCTAATTCTCTTCACCCTCAGTTTCCATATTCGATAACTGAGCTCTCACCACTTCAATCACCTTAATTGGATCAATAGGCTTTGCCATAAAGTCTGTGGCTCCTATCGCCTTAGCCCGCATCCGATCTACAATGCCGTCATTCCCAGTCAAAATAATAATCGGCGTCTTCCTGAAAGCCTTCACCCGACGAATCTGTTTACAAATCTCATAACCATTCGCCACAGGCATCACCAAATCCAAGAAAATTAAACTTGGCTTATGGCGAATAATTTGCCCTAAGGCCTGAACAGAATCCTGAATATTAATACATCTATACCCAGCTGGACGTAACACCTCCTCCATCAGATATCCCACCTGAGGGCTATCATCCACACAAACAATCAACGGCAGTTTATTCACCACCTTATGCGGCACCTTCTGCGCTGCTGCCGCATAAGGATTCGGCAAATCCTCAATCCGATTCAGCACTACCATCCCTCGCTCCACATAGGCAGATATCATACAGCCGAGGGAGGACACCTCATGACCTGTAATCTGGCTCAGCTCCCGTAATGAGCGCGTCCCCTGCAACAACCGCTTCAAAATCTGGTAAGTGCGCGGTTGAGTACACTGCTTCAGCCGCTCCGTGTCCACAATGATCGGAGCCAAATTAGGGGATGCTTTACCTAGCTCAGCATTTTGCCAAGATTGCAAGTCCGTCCTTACCCGATAAAACAACGCTGTACTACTCAAAATCGCCATCGGTTCACTTAACCGCGATTGATGATCCGTAGAATGCGCGACGTGGGTAATGCTACCCACCACCTGACAAATGTCAAACAGCACTTCTGTCAGAGTAGCTTGGATAATTGAGATCGCAATCTCCCGTGTAATCTGCTGCCGCCGTAATAGCACTAAAAGTGCCACATACTCCCAGTGATCAAATATCTCCGCTTCTCGCAACCGCAACTCAGTTGGCTGCAAATCTGGACAATAGGTCTGAAGCAAACGCTGCCATCGCCGAAACCGATGTTGGCCACCACCGGCCCACAATAGCCGTCCTACCCGAAAATCAAGCCACCATTGCTCCCCAGAAATCGCTTTTACGTGAATATAGCCATTTGTCTGAGCCTGAATAATTGCCTTCATTGTTTTAATCAGCGAAGCCACTGAAAAACCATTTTCTAGCGGCAGTATATTCAGTACAGACTCAGTCATCTTTTTGATTGCCCAGCGATGATTTTAACGCTCTCGTAAAGGAGGACATTGGTACGTTCCAGTGCCGTTCTCAAAAAATATTTAGAGATACTTTTTGCAATGGAACATCTTATGCAGCTTCCAATTGCTGGGCTAGACAATACAGTCTAATCCCAACAAGGCAGCATTGAGCAAGTGTCTCTGGATGCTCTCTTAAGTTTCCCGAACCCCCAGAAACGATAACGATCTTTCTACAAAAGCCATCTGTGTCTGTACTAAAGAGTGAGGATAGATGATGATCTATCCTCACTTTCACCCAGAATTAGTATTGATAAATAGAAAATGAAAGTAAGCATTAAAAGCAAACCTCTGCCAATGAAACCAGAAATTTTCTGTCAAAGCTGCAAAACTTTCAGAAAAGTAAAGCTCAGCCATGGGACTGAACAGTATTAAGCCAGCAGAGCTACTCACCATTAGGATCATATCCTCGCCACAGATAATATAAGAAAGTATGATGAATAAAAAATAGTCATCACTACGTTTTCTCGTATTGACAGAGTAAGGTCTTCTTCATCTATTATGAAAATTAAATATTAGAGTTATGCTAATTAGGTTTAATTAGGCTATTTTTCTATTGTCTAATAGAAAACCTAATCATCGTTTTTGCCAGTCATTATTCCCGCATTACTCGTTCTCAGGTGTAAATACCTAAATCAGTATTTAGGGAAATCAATAATTCTGCATTTCACGCTCTGATTTATCTGCCATAACAGGCTAAACGAACTGCTAATTTTCAGGTTCTAAGCATAATAATGGACATCCAAAAACGTATCACCCGCCAGCGCGTGAATCACATTGTTGATATCTATCAATTAGATGGCAATGATGGTGATACATTTGCAGACTATTTGGCCAAGCTAGTAGAGACTTATCCCCAATCTTTAATCGAACTTGCTCTAACAGAAGCTCTTGTCAAAGGTTGGTCTAAGGTGCCCATGCAAAAAGGTATGTCATTTATTTACGATGTTCATGAACGTCTTCGAACTTGGCAGCCTGATCCAGAATCATCGCCCCAATTACCCAGCGCATTTAAGCCCCCTCACGCTAAGTCGTTGGGGGTAACTTCTCTGGATGTGAAAACGGTGCAACCCAGTTCAATCGATCCTGCATCCATAGATGTAAAGCTGACACCTAGCCAATTTGAGCAAATTACAGGATTAGACGCGAGCCTGGTATTTAATGAGGAAGATCAGATCTTCCTGACCCCGCCAATGGGGACGATAAAATCGCTTGAGCAACGGTAGCAATGCCGACAATGCAATAACCAGCCCGCATCAAGGGAATAGCTGCTGTTTTAGCAGTGGTACCTGTAGTATAAATATCGTCCATGAGTAAGATGGGCTGTTGCTGGGATGGCAACTTCTTACCCAATTGGAATGCATCTATCAGATTTTTGTGCCTTTCGTGAGCTTTCAAATGATACATTGCCTCAGTGGCTTTAATCCGCCTCAGACCATTTTCTGCTAACGGCAGACCTGTAACACGACAAAATCCCTGAGCAATCAGAGCAGCTTGGTTATACCCTCGTTGATTGAGGCGCTGACGATGCAACGGGATTGGGACAACAACGGGCCGATGTGTCCCTTGAAGACCACTTTTTTTCCATTGCTGCCCTAATTGATAACCCAACCAAAGCCCAAGCTCAGCCTGGTTGCCATACTTGAGCAAAGCCAATAGCTGCTTGAGAACACCCTGATATTTTCCCCAGGAAAAGACTAATAGTGCTGGCTGTTTTGATGTAGCAGGCATCTGATGCATGGCATGAGCCTGGCCAGAAGACCATTGGCACGCACACATCTGCCCATAACAATCGGCACACAGAAGCGATGAAGCAGGCCGCTGACAAAGTGGGCATGGCACCGCTAGAAAAACCTGGGTGAGTTGGCTTAAAAGTCTAGGCAATGCCATGGCAAAAAGGGATGCGAGTAAAGGCCTCTACATGAAGGTGCCCTATAGTTCAGGTGCTCTACATATTTCTATATCAAAAGAAATTAGCTACTGCTGAATAGGAGAAGGGATTGACCTAGTTAGGATTGCCTTACCTATATCAGCATTATTCAGATTAAATCCTCCCGAAAGTCAGCAACGCTGAAATGATTTATCACTTCTGACGTACCTTGACGTTCTTCACTCGACCATCGGGATAAACCAAAGACATCGTATTATCTTGATGGGGCTCAGAAGAAGACTGGCTCTGGCCGTGATTTTGATCGTTATTTGCCAATCCTAAAAGGTTCTTTTTAGAATCCATACTGCTTATCTCAGGGACGTATATAGTTAATTGTTTATCAGAGTGAACAGGTATCATCAGGGTGAAACTATGGATTTTGAATGCCTGAATTTGGAAAATACTATAAAGACTCTGAATCCCTTTAATAGCAAGTTTTAAGCAAGCACCCATAGCACTTACTGTCATCGTAACGGCTAAAGATAAAGCTCAGAAAGACAAGTTTTTTAAGCTTGATAAAAGTTTTGTTGTCTTGAACTTATAACAGCTTCAAAAAACATGACAAGCATCAGCCAGAGATCTGGTTGGTTTACGCAACTTGGCATAGCACTCACTTGCTATCCAGTTTGAGAAATCTCCCATGGGTCAGTGGATATCACGTACAATCACACTGTTTGATCTAGCGCAGTAAATCGAGAGAGGACAGAACCTTGAAAACGCGAGTGATTGTGGTTCGGCACGGTGAAAGTACATTTAACGTAAAGCGTATTGTTCAAGGGCACCATGATGAGTCGCTCCTCACAGAAACAGGCGAGGCTCAAGCACGAGAAGTAGGCATATTTCTAAAGGGTATTGCCATCGATACTGTCTACTGTAGTCCCTTGAAGCGGGCAGCTCGCACAGCTGCATTAATCACAGACACACTAAATCAAGGTCATACACCGCAAGTAACGGATCTACTTAAAGAAATAAGCCTCCCCCTATGGGAAGCAATATCTTTTGCAGATATTGAAGCCAAGTATCCCGAAGAATATCAGGCGTGGCGACATCAGCCGAATGACTTCAAGATGGCCGTACCTCAAGCAAATGGCACTGTCAAAGATTTTTATCCCGTTCGGGCGATATGGCAGCAGGCAGCAGAATTTTGGCAAGGATTATTGGATAATCACCGGGGGCAAACTGTTTTAGTCGTGGCCCACAGTGCTATCAATCGTGCTTTAGTTGGCACAGCTATTGGTCTTGGCCCTGAAGCGCTGAACCGTATGTATCAGGCCAACTGTGGCATTAGCGTTCTTAATTTTCCAGGCGTTTGGGGAGAGCGTGCTCAGCTAGAATCCATGAACTCTACGAGCCATACAGGAGCCCCCATACCGACATTACGTCGAGGATTTAAGGGACCGCGACTACTGCTAGTTCGCCATGGTGAAACTGAATGGAACCGAGAATCACGCTTCCAGGGGCAGATTGATATTCCACTGAACGACAACGGTCGTGCCCAGGCCGATCAAGCCAGGGAGTTTCTAGCAGATGTTCCCATTGATGGGGCTATTTCTAGCTCCATGATGCGCCCAAAGGAAACCGCTAAAATTATTTTACAAAAACATCCTGATGTTTCCTTGGCGGTCACTGAGGGGCTATGGGAAATCAGCCATGGTCAGTGGGAAGGAAAATTTGAACATGAGATTGAAGCAGGATTTCCAGGCATGTTAGAAGCATGGCAGACTAAACCTGAAACAGTTCAAATGCCTGGTGGTGAAAACTTGCAAGATGTGTGGGATCGAGCAGTTAAAGCCTGGAATGAAATTGTTGCCCAGTATAGTCAACAGGAAGCTCCTCAAACTGTATTAGTCGTCGCTCACGATGCCATCAATAAGGCTATTCTCTGCTATGTCACTGGCCTCGGGCCCGAGACATTCTGGCAGTTTAAGCAGGGCAATGGGGCCGTTAGCGTCATTGATTATCCGGATGGTGTGGGTAGTAAGCCAATGCTCAGTGCTGCTAATATCACAGTCCACCTTTCAGGGAGCATATTTGATACAACAGCAGCGGGAGCGCTGTAACGCAAAGGTTTATCAGACCTGAGGAAACATGAATAGCTGGATACGACAGGTACGCATACTGGATCCGCTAACTCAGCGGGACCAGATCAGTGACGTGTTGATACGGGAGGGTGTCATCCAGGCAATGGGTGACTCCCTTGATGTATCTGGTGATGATGTGACGGAAATAAATGGCCAGGGCTGTATTTTGGGCCCAGGGCTGGTGGATCTGTATAGCCAGACTGGGGAACCGGGCCATGAGTCTAGGGAAACCCTAGGGCAGCTTTTGGCGGCAGCAGCCCAGGGAGGATTTACACGCATTGGGCTCTTACCCAACACCACACCAGCTGTGGACAACCTGGCTCAAGTACAACAGCGGTTAGCTAACCAATACAACCACCAACCACAAATTTTGCCTTGGGCAGCCATTACTCAGGGGACTCAAGGTGGACAGTTAACTGACCTAATGGAGCTAGGTGAGGTCGGAGTAGTTGGTTTTTGTGACGGTCAGCCTATCACCAACGGACTGATGATGCAGCGCTTGTTGGACTATACCCAGTCGCTGCCATTACCTATAGCCCTGTGGCCTTGCGATCGCAAACAAACCGGTATCTGTCGTGATGGGGCCGACGCGATCCGTCTGGGGCTATCTCCCTTGCCAGCGACTGCCGAAACTATCCCGCTATCAGCCCTGTTAGAGGAGGTGGTTACGACCCAACGCCCAGTACATTTTATGCGCATTTCCACTGCTCGCAGCGTTGAACTCATTCGTGCAAGTAAAGCCCGTGGATTGCCTATTACGGCTAGTGTAACCTGGCTCCATTTACTGTTTAGCACCGCCGACCTAGACAGCTATGCACCTAGTTTGCGCCTTGAACCACCCCTAGGTAATCCTACAGACCAAACGGAGTTAATTAGGGGATTGGAGGATGGCACTCTGGATGCGATCGCAGTTGATCACTGTGTCCACACCTACGAAGAAAAAGCGGTTCCCTTTGGCGTCGCCCCTCCAGGAGCCGTTGGTCTACAGTTGGCCCTGCCCATTCTTTGGCAAACATTTGTCGCCACCAATCGATGGAGTGCCCTACAGCTCTGGAACTATCTCAGCCTGCAGCCAGCCCAATGCTTAAATATTGAGCCCGCCCAAATACAAATCAATAGTCCAGCCAACCTTGTACTCTTCGACCCTAGCCACAGCTGGACCGTTAGTACAAAGAACTTAGGGTGTGACGTTATCAATTCCCCCTATGGTCATCAAACTATTCAAGGTAAAGCAAAGCATATCTGGCTACCCACCGTGGGACCATAGGGGTTTACTGGAGTAAACCCCTATGGTCTTGAACTCACCATTAAAAACTTAAAACTCTACCTTAATTTCGTTTGAGTAATCCCACTCGACCAGGCGGCCAAAACCGCACTACAGCTTTGCCAATGATCTGATCTTCTGGCAAAAATGGACGACTCCAAGCGTGACTATCGACACTGTTGTTACGATTATCACCAAAGACAATGTAGCTTTCTGTAGGTACAGTTTCAGGCCCCCACTGATATGTGGGTGGAGCTTTAATATAACGCTCATCAATGGGCTCGTCGTTGATCAATACCTTGCCATCAGTGACTTCTACGATATCCCCTGGCAGCCCAACCACCCGTTTGATAAACGCATTGCGAGGTTGGCCCTCAGGGGTTAGTTCTGCTGGGGGCCAAAACACAATAATATCGCCCCGCTCCGGTGAACTTAG
This sequence comes from Leptothoe sp. ISB3NOV94-8A, assembly GCF_043421595.1. NCBI lineage: Bacteria > Bacillati > Cyanobacteriota > Cyanophyceae > Nodosilineales > Cymatolegaceae > Leptothoe > Leptothoe sp. ISB3NOV94-8A. Next base: position 4,866,884 of record NZ_JAXSQW010000001.1, read on the forward strand.
GTGATAGCTAAGCTTTTCAACCACTAAGCGATCGTTCACCTGCAAGGTAGGCTCCATGGAGCCAGTAGGAATATAGCGAGCTTCTGCGACAAACTGACGAATTCCTAGGGCCAGCACTACGCTAAGCCCAATCGTTTGCAAACTTTCAACCCAAATATTATTAGTATTTTGATCAACCACAACAACTGGCCCCAGCGAAGTAGGGGCACCCTAGCACATCTGAGGAAATCATAATCAATTTAATTTAAACCACCAAGACGGGTGAGGGGCCAAAATCGGACAACGGCCTTACCAATAATCTGATCCTCAGGCACAAATGGTTCAGAAATATCCCATGCATGGCTGTCATAGCTAGCATTACGATTATCGCCAAGCACAAAGTAACTTCCGTCCGGAATGGTCAGTGGTGCTTGTTCATAGGTAGGTGGCGATTGAATGTAGCTTTCATCTAATGCATCACCATTGACTAGAACAGTGCCATCGGCCACCTCCACCGTATCTCCTGGCAACCCAACAATCCGTTTAATAAACGCATCCCGTTTTTGCTCATCTGGCACAATTTCTAAGGGTGGCCAAAAAACGACAATATCGCCTCGCTGAGGTTCTTGAAACCGATAGCTAATCTTTTCAATCACTAGACGGTCATTGACCAGCAAAGTGGGCTTCATTGACTCAGACGGGATATAGCGGGCTTCTGCTACAAATTGCCGAATACCTAGAGCGAGAGCAATACTAAGTCCAATAGTTTGAAAACCTTCGATCCAGGGATTTTGTTGTTTTTGAGACACAGTTGACGACTAGAAACAGTGTAATGATGCTGACACAAGCGTAGCGTGAGATCAGGGGTAGAACGTATAAGTCCTTAAGCCTTAGGGTGAATCATTTATCCGCTAATGAAGGTAAAAATGCCCTCAATTTAAAGTTCCACACTCAAAACGCATTCGCTCCTAGTTTAAATTAACGATGACGTTGAGCCATCTATTTTTAGCAAGCTACCCCTTTGGCACACTAACCTGCTGGATCATAGTAAACTTAGGACGTTAATGCCAGTGGGACGGCTTCTAGGCCACAATGGGGGACTGTATTTGGTTCTGACTAGGTCTTTTTAACCAGATCCCACGTAATCCTGCGGATTGAGCCCCCTTAATGTCATCTTTTCGACTGTCACCAACGTGCCATGCGTCCTGAGGGTTACAGTCATGCTTTTGCAATGCCGTCTTAAAAATCAAAGCGTCAGGCTTAGCAGCCCCTGCTTCAGTGGAGATAGTAATCGTCTGAAAATATTGCTTCAGATTTAGTGCATCGAGCACCGCATAAATACGGGAATCAAAGTTAGAAATAATACCTAAGGATATCCCCTTACGTTGCCAACGCTTTAAAGAATTCACCGTGTCTTGATACACCATCCAGGGTGCAGCCGTAGCAAAATGTTGATACAGACCTTCAAAGAAAACTTCAAAATCAGAAAATTCCTGGAAAACGCCTGCTCGTTGGAATGTATCTTTTGCGATCGCTAACCACCACAAATACTCCTGATGGGGAATCTCAACGTCAGGGACACCAGGAAATGCCATGGCATTGGCAACAGCAAAGCTTCGATAAAATGCTTTGTCCAGTTCATGGGCTGAAGCTTGCACTCCCGCTTGCTGAGCCAGGGCCTGATATACCTCCCCCACACTACCTTTGACTCCAAAGAGGGTGCCGACGGCATCAAGAAAAATGACTTTAGGTATGGTCATGGGGTAAGACGGGGCACTACAGAAAAACTTTCAAGGAATTTTGAGTTTTGAATGATTTGGGAGACACGCTTTGCCAAGAATCCAACACCGTCGTTGGTAGAAAACTCACCCCTAAAAATTCAACAATCAACACCCAAAACTAAGACAAACCTTATGACGCTGACAACAATTCTCGTAAAGGTTGACTAATCCAATTCAACCCTACTCGGAGCTGATGCTCAAACGTGGGCATGCGATACAAATAGGTTAAACGACGAACAATGTGAGCAGCTGTACCATCGAGTGTTAGCCCTAGCCCGGTCAGTGTTGCAGTATCGCTACCGAGGGTCATCATTTCGCCAAGATGCTGGTATCGAAACGGGAGAGGGGGTCGCCCAGTTAAGGTTGCCCAGATATTCCATGCGGTGTAATCAGCCTGTTGCAAGGCGGCCTGGGCCGTTGTCGGCACCTTATTACCATCAGCATCTTGGCCGTCTGCTAAATCACCCAAGGCAAAAATATGTCCCTGGTTAAGCAACTGTAACGTAGGCTGAATTTTGAGCTGCTGGTGTTCATTTTTATCAAAAGGCAAGCTGGCTATTAAAGGATTGACCTGATTGCCCACGGTCCAAAGCACCAAGTCTACCGGCAGAACATCCACCTGATCTTTATACTTTAAAGAAATAGTATCTACATCAATTTCAGTTACCGTCGTTTCATAATCGATCCAGATACCCTTATCGGTCAGAGCATCTTGAGCCGCTTTCTGATTGAACTCTGGAGAATTTTGCAGAATAGCGGTACCCCGTTCGACAATGCGCAGTCGACCTCTCTCACCAAGGCGTTCCGCCAATTTGCAGACGAGCTCGACACCACTGTAACCACCGCCTACAACCGCCACACGAATCTGATCGGCGTCAGAGGCTTCTAGTTCACGTAACCGTTCTTTGAGGGCATAGGCATCGCTGAGGGTGCGAAATGCGATCGCATATTCTTTTACCCCTGGAGCCATGTCCATGGGAGTTTCACCCCCCAGAGCCAAGACTAGATAGTCGTAAGGCAGTACCGCATCATCCTGCAAACACACCGAATTTGCGACAGCATCAATGCCAGAAACACCACTCTGATGAAACTTAATTCCTGTTCCTGCTAAGAGTTCAGCATAGGGTGGCGCAATTTCCCAAGTCTGGAGTTCATCGGTCACCAGCTCATACAGTAAGGGAGCAAACAAGAAGCGATCGCGCTGATCAACTAACGTGATTTCTGGCTTGATCGCTTTGTCCCATGGCAACTTACTCAGGGCCAAAGCGGTGTAGAGACCACCAAACCCTCCACCCAAAATCACAACACGTTGGTTTGATACTGCCATTGAGTTATCACTAATAGTGTGGGTTATCGGTTATTAGGATAACGTGGCTAGCAAAATTAGCGAGTTTGAGTTTTAACACCAAATGCGAATCTATTCAAAACTCAAACCCCATTACCCTTACTCACTCAAAGCACCAGCAGGCACCTCTGCGCTATACTCTGCCCGCTGCATGGGTGTGGCAAACAAATCCCTGAAACTAGCCTGACGGGTATCAGCCGGCTCAGGAGCATCCTCCCAAAGACTTTCGTAAAAGAAGAAAGCCATACCCATCCCAGCAGAACGAGCAGACTGGGCTTTAGCCTCAATCAAGCTAATTGGGACAGGAGAGTTACGCAGTCCAGTCAGAATACCTGCCGCTGTGGGAATAGTGCGCTGAGCTTCACGCATAGATGGGGTATAGAGGTGTTGGCGAAAAACGCCTAAGTTGTTGCGATAGATTTGCACAATCAGCTCATCTACTACCCCCTGGCGCACCCAGGTAAGCCAATCCTGGAGCTGCCCCTTATAAGCAAAGTCGTAGGGATTTGGAGCAACTGAGAAAACAATATTGCGGCGTCGAGCTTTAAGATCTGCATTCAGCGTTTTGACAAACTCTGTTAGCTTGTCGGCGCGCCATTTCACCCAATGGGGGTTGTGGGGATCATTAGGCACATCTCTATCCGTTTCCTCTTTATATAAAGCACGGGTATAGCTGTCATAGCCAAAATTTACCGGCAAAATAAAGTGGTCGTCAAACTGAACACCATCAACGTCGTAACGACTGATCAGCTCCAACAGCATGTTAGTAATAAACTGCTGCACCTCAGGTCTAAATGGATTGAGCCAAACCATATCGCCACCCTCGCGGCTCATATCTACTCGACTCCCATCTTGTTTTTGGGTCAACCAGCTGCTATGCAACGTAGCCAGTTCGGAAGTAGCTGGAGCCATAAAGCCAAATTCAAACCAGGGGATGACTGACATCCCTTGAGCATGGGCCTCAGTTGTCAGCTCCGCCAGAATGTCGTAATCCTGGATGCCACGTCGCACAAAATGCTGAATGCCTTCCCGTCGAGCCGTACCACTATCAAAGAAGGTATAGCCGCCATTCCAAACAACGGGATAAAGAGTATTGAAATTAAACTCGGCTAGTTCATCAATGGCCCTGTGGAGCTTTGGGCGATCGATCAACACATCCGTATCGTTGGTGGTAAGCCATACACCACGAATTTCTTGGGGTACAGGCCTGACTAACGCCATTGCCGGAGTCAATAATTGCAGAGTAATAGCAGCGAAAAATGATAGTCCAAAGAGTAGAATTGACAGCGGCTTCCAGCGCCAGGTGCATGAGTCCATAATCTTTCAGGCAGCATCCAAAGAGAGGGCTTTTACTATTCCATAGAGCGGCTTGTACCCATGGATATAGCCGATATACTTTTAGTTATTCATGAACCTGCCACTTGTTTCAGAACATACTAAAAGTCGTCAGCATGAAAATTCTACAGCTATTGCGACACTGAAATTTCAAGTTTTGGGTAAGAAGACCACCTAGCCCAGGCAAAATGCAATCCTAGCCATAGAAGACATCGTTCCAAGGCAAACCCATATAATCACAAGCAGCCAGGTACAACATCAGATAGGTCTCCATCAGAGTTGCTATAGCTTTGATATAAGGACTTGAACCAAGTGCTGAATGAGTCAGGCTAGATTGTGTTCTATGGCTCTCTTAAATTGTTGCTATTCTATCCCAAACGGGTAGTTGTTTTTCTCTCAAGTAGAAATTTGTTGAAAATGGTATATCCATTGTGGTGTCTATCTCTTTAAGATTGATCGAGGTGTTTGAGAGAAAACCTGATTACTCATATCACTTGTGTGCGCCGAACCCCAACTGGCGTAGCAGTGGATGCTCTTTCACCATGGGCAACACTTCTTGGAACCAAAGACGAGCCATGTCTTCCTTTCCTTGCAACATCAGCAAACGACTTCGAGTTAGTAGCAGGCTAACTAGCGCATCTTCAGTCAAAAAAGAGCATCGCAGCACTTCATTCAAAACCGCTTCAGCTGCATCCAAGTTTGTTTCTTCAAGATAGATTTGTGCGATCGCAACGCGACTATCAATATCCTCAGGATACTCATCAACAATCTGCTGAGTCACCTGACGCGACTCGATTAACCGTTCTTGATGAGAATAGGCTAGTGCCAGATTATTGAGTAATACAGGGTTGTTAGGCTCTATTTCTAAGGCTTGTTTCAAATACACCTCAGCCGTTTCTGCCGCCTTAGCAGACTCCAGCGCGATCTTCTTCAACGCCTTATGCAATAATTGCTCGGCCTCAGGTGACTGGAGAACAACCGGATCAGGCACAATCTCATAGATCGCCAATAGCGGATTTCTGTGCCATTCACCATAGAGCCAGATTTTTGGTACTGTCAGCTGGTGCCGTTGTGCAAAATAGGATGCCATGTGATATCTCTGGGACTCACTACCGTCAGTGCCAGCAACAAATTCATTAACAGCTGCAACATGGGCTTCATTGGGGCAACTCTTGGCAATGATCATGGCTAACATCCGTGCCCTTGGACTCCCTCGCTTAAGCCAGACTGGCACTAGCTCACTAATAAATGGATAATCTGTTAATAGCGTCTCAACGGCCGCTATTAGCGCGGGTTGGGGCGTACGCTCCGGAGTCATGGCAATGGCCACCTGACGCAGGTCTTGATAGGCCCCATTCTCTACCCAACTGTTGAGTTCAAACGGCCAGGGACCCTCCTTAAAGGTAGATGTCATATCAAAGTCATCCAAGTTTTCCTTAGCTACCGCTAAGTCTGGATATAGTTCTAGTGCCAGGTTCCACTGTTTTCTAGCAGCCTTGACATCCCCTTGACAGACAAGCGCCACGGCTGCCAAATGGTGAAATAGACCTGAGACCAAGGGTCGATTGTCTTTTTCTAAATCTGGGGGAACGGTCGCTAATAAATCTACGATGGCCGCCATATCATCTAGATAGGCTAAAGCCTCGGCTTTACGGGTCAGATCATCCAGATCGGTGCTGGAATTAGCCAACAGTTGGGACTTATGGGTTTCAGCTTCGGTAAAGTTTCCCCGCAAGGAGAGAAATCTGATTAGATTAGCTCGTAAAAGAATGCTGTCTGGGTGTTGTTTTAATTGAGATTGTAGCGTTGCGATCGCATCCTCATACTGATCATTAGCCAGGTAGGCTAACGCCAAAATGTTGTACCCAGCCACAAAATCAGCGCGTTTTTCAATCAGAGACGTTGCCGATGTAATCGCTTTGGCCGCTTGTCCTGTTTCCGTATATGCCCGAGCTTGCTCGTAAAGTAGACCCACTTCCCAGTCATCGGGATTTTTTAGCCCCATAGAGTCTAAAACCTCTGATAAATTGGGTTCAATCATGGCTAAATGTTCTTTACCCTCGACGCTACCTGAATGATCAGGCCAACGCTCAATGGCATATCGATATTGCTTTATCCCCAATAGCGGGTAGTAATTGAGAACATAAGCATAACCCAGCAAAAAATTGACCCGTGCATCGTTGGGCTTAATGGCTAAAAAGTCTTCGCAGGTGGCCTGGTACTGTAGCAGATGCCCTAACTCGTAATGCACCTCTAACAAATAGGCTAATATATCCAAATTATTAGGATGGGAAGCTTTCAGACGGATAAGAAGAGAATGAGCTTCTAGCCACTGTTCTCGACGAAGTAAAGCCTCTACATGGGCTAATTCGGTTGTTAATGATTGACTGCCAAAACCACGGCTGAGTACGGTCTGTTTCTTTTTCTTCTTTGCTTTCTTCGCCATCGGGAATCCCCAGTAGATTCATCCACATTAGAGTCAAGCTATCCCAGTTATCCAAAAGATTTAGAAAACATTTAGTAAGGCGTGAACGAGTTTGAAGTTGTAGGTTGCAGGGAATTGCTCACGCCAGGCCCTCTACAGGAAACGCAACGTTCTAGAAACTTCAGCCATTGCTGAGCCACATTCAGAGTTGAAGCCTGACTTAATGTTGAATAAGCTTAATGTTGAATCAGGTATCAGCACGTCAACTTTTATTGTCTTTCTCCTCTCCTCCCGTTGCCATGTCTACCTCAACTTGGTCCGGTCGCCACACCGGCAAAGATACACTGCGGCAACACATCTGGGCCACACTCAAAATTCACAAGGCGACTCGTCGCGATCCGGTAGGTCACATTCCCAACTTTATTGGAGCTGGCATTGCCGCTGACAATCTGGCCAACACGGACCTATGGCAGCAGGCTCATGTGATTAAATGCAATCCTGACTCTCCCCATACAGCTGTCAGACTCAGGGCATTAGCTGATGGCAAAATCCTTTATATGGCAGTCCCTCGACTATCTCGCAAAAAGTGTTTTGTTGAACTCACAGCAGCTGCCCTTGCAGCAAAAGGAGTTCCCCTGAAGGCAGCGGCTTCTATGGGAGGAGCCATGGCCCATGGGCAATTAGTGTCCTTTGTCGAAATGCAGCCCATTGATTTGGTGGTAGTAGGCTGTGTAGCTGTAGCCATGAACGGCGGCCGTACAGGTAAAGGCGCAGGATTTGCCGATTTGGAATTAGCCATGCTGCGGCAGTGCCAACTCATTTCAGAGGAAACCCCCATTGCCACCACCGTCCATGATTTACAACTGGTCAATGCCGCAGACCTGCCGATGCAAGCCCATGATTGGAGCCTTGATTTGATTGTGACGCCTACGCAGTGTTTCACGACCGAGAATCATTATCCTAAGCCCCAGGGTCTAGATTGGGATACAATTCAACGGGATCAGATTGCCAGCATTCCGATTTTGCAAGCCTGGTCGAAACAACTCGATTAAACACCGAGCTATAAATAGGGTGGGTGGTGCTCACCTGCACCTACTCACCTTCTGTAGACTCTCTTCTTCCCATGGCTCTCCCCCCCAGCCTGTTGATCCGTACTGCCAAAACGATCTGGACCACACTTTGGCGCACTATGATGTCCCAAATGGCCCCGAGCGATCAAGGAGGGGCCTATCAGCGACCTAAAAGTGAGTTTTGCGATCGCATTCCATCTGAACACTTTCCACCTGAAGCACAACGTTATCGCCTCATTGTGGGTATGGGGTGTCCTTGGGCCCATCGAACTCTAATTGTTCGCGCCCTTAAAGGGTTAGAAACCGCTATTCCGATTACAGTGGTCTCTCCCTCCGGTAATGAAGGCTGTTGGATATTTGAACAGCCCAGCCAAACAGACTCTTTAGGCTGCCGCACCCTGCCACAGTTTTACGCCAAAGTTAAGGCAGGTTATCAGGGACGTGCTACCGTACCAGCCCTATGGGATAGCCATACAAGCACCCTTGTTAATAACGAAAGTGCCGAGATTATTGAAATCTTGAATAGTGCTTTTAACGCTTGGTCAACCCAGCCTGACCTCGATTTATATCCTGACAAGCTCAAAACAGACATTGACCAATGGAATACTCGCATTTACAACACAGTCAATAATGGAGTTTATCGTTGCGGCTTTGCGCAAACCCAAACCGCTTATGCAAGTGCCTGCAATGAATTATTTGATACCTTAGATACTATTGACCAAACTCTAGCCCATCAGCGCTATCTCTGCGGTCATCAGTTAACGCTAGCTGACGTGCGCTTGTTCACTACCTTAATTCGCTTTGATATTGCCTACTATTGTCTATTTAAATGCAATCGCCATCGTATCGCCGAGTATGAACATCTCAGCGGTTATGTACGGGATATTTACCAACTTCCTGACATCGCTGCCACATGCGATATCAACGCCATTAAACGAGACTACTTCGGCAATCTATTTCCTCTAAACCCAGGGGGCATCATCCCCCTAGGACCAGACTTAGAAAACTTGAACGCTCCCCATGGACGAGGGAATTAGCACCTAATCCTTCTCGATGTAGCGTCTGACTGAATTTAGATCAATGTAGCGATCGGTTGCATTACGTAATTCTCGAGCAATCATACCTTCAGTCGACACTACCGTAATGTGAGTATTTTTAGAGCGCAGCAATTCAATCGCCCGCTCAAAATCACCATCGCCACTGAACAAAACAACTCGATCATATTGAGCCGCTGTATTGAACATGTCAACGACGATTTCAATATCTAGATTAGCTTTTTGGGAATAACGCCCAGAATTATCGTCATAATATTCTTTCAAGATTTTTGTACGCACCGTGTAGCCAAGACTAATGAGGGCATCACGAAAGCCACGCTGGTCTTGAGGATCTTTGAGACCTGTATACCAAAAAGCATTGATTAACGTAGACGGAACTGTTTCATGGGTAAAGTACTCAAGGACACGCTTAGGGTCAAAAAACCAGCCATTCTTCTGCTGGGCATAAAACATATTATTGCCATCTACAAATATAGAAAGTCGACTTAACGGTTGCGTATGCATAGAAGTAAAAACAATAACAATAACTGGAAACTAAATAGCTATAACCGAAGGTAAATAGTCGGCTCAACCACTTAGTAATAGTCCAGAAACAAATATAGAAAAGCAACTATACGGTTGGACTCAACTGTCCGTGATCTGTACGTAAGCCTTAACGTCAGGAAAGATACAGAATATAGCCCAATAGTAGGTAATTAAAACCAACTTATGTAGAGCTTGAAGGTGACGATATATAAATAATCAAAACTGTAGATGGACTTGATTGATGCAGCTTTAATTGACTAGACGTTTTTTACTTGCCTCATATGTAGAACACTTATAAAAATTCATAGAGCTTTATATCCATACCTTTTCAATTAGAATGCGCAATTTCAGCACATAAATAATCATCGCTGTATGGAACTATTTACGGCAAACAATGACAATCATCTAAAAACGCTCTAATACTTAGATAAGTCATGGCTTGAGCTAAATCTTTAACCTCGTTTTAAAGGGTCAAGTTACTACTATAAGGCAGATTTGACTATCATGCGGGGCAACCCAGAATTCCTCTAACTTTCAGCAAATCCTACTAGTGACACAGACCTACCCTTTAAAACATTCACGTCAGTACAAGAAAAATCGCTAGTACTCTCAGTCAGAATAGACTACTAGCAATAGCTTCAAGCTATTATGGTTCTAGATTGTTCGATGACCGTAATACTATCCCACAGTTTATGTAATTTTATACACCATGATTTATAAATACTGAAATTATTCAGATTGAACTACCTCTAAAGGTAGTCCCTAGTTTCATTCAGGTTGCATCATCTACTGCTTTGATTTGTACCGTGTCTAAATACCCACATTTATACGAATGAAACAAGATGGGGCAGATATCACAGCTACGCTGACATCTCAGGATCGTCTGCGTCAATTTATACCTACCATCAATTTTGCACAGCGATGGCGTGCTTGCATAAATGGCCTATTGATTGGGACAACTGCACTAGTGACTGGGCTAAGTCCTGGATTTGTTCGTTCATTAGAGCATCAGGGGCAGGCATTGATGTGGGAATTACGAGGTGAGATCGCAGCCCCAGATGACATCATTATCTTAGCTATAGATGAAGAATCTTTATCCCAAGGGCAACATTTTTTAGATCAGCCTGAAGCATATCCAGAATTAGCAGCCATAGGTTCATGGCCGTGGCCACGGGCGACCTATGCTTCAGCAATAGACAAAATTTTAAACGCTGGCGCAAAATCTATTGCTTTAGATATTGTCTTCGCATTACCTAGCAGCTATGGTCCTGAAGATGACAAAGCCTTTGCTGAAGTTCTAGCTGATAAGGGGTCACAGGTAGTGTTGGCTGCAGAGTATGGTGATATCGATCTGCGGCAAGGCTCATTACTACAACCAACGTTACCCTTGCCAGACTTTCGAGAAATGCCAGTTCAAGTTGGTGCAATTAACTTTATCTTGGAACCTAACGGCAAGATTCATCGTCTCAGCCGTGAATTTCTTAAAACACTTCAGGTCGTCGAAGCAGAACTCTTAGGTGAAGATTTAGTTCTAGAAAGTAGCTCAGACCCTTCAGTTTTAAGCTTTGCCGAAGCTACCTTAAAGGCATCTCAAGTTGACTATACCAACAGTAGTGGCGATCACATTTTCTTTCATGGTCCGGCAAAAACCTTCCAACATATTCCTTTTTGGTATCTGTTAGATGACGAGCTGTGGAAATCTCAGTTGGATAATGGTCGTTTTTTTGAGGACAAAATTGTTCTCGTAGGCTCTACAGCTTCACTACATCAAGACTTTCATGCAGCTCCTTTTTCTAAAAGTTGGTTACATTCTACGCCTATGGCTGGGGTGGAAATCTTAGCCAACACTGTTGCAACGCTCAGAGATGACCTGGCACTATATTCTCTGGTGCAAAGCCCCCTACCCAGTGCTTTAATTGTGGCTGGCTGGTTAGGAGGAATGGCCATAGTCATTGGTAGAATCTCATCTCGAACACCATTTCGCCGACTGGTGGGAGCTACTGCATCGGGCTTGGCTTGGGGACTCGTAAGTTTTGTTGTCTTTACGACAGGAGGCATTTTTGTTCCCATTGCCATGCCAATTTTAAGTGTATTGGGATTTGCCATGGCTGACTTTGCCATTGGCTTCTTTAGTGAGCAGCTACAGAAAAAGACATTACGTAGCACCTTGGCACGTTATGTAACGTCCCCTATTGTTCAAGAAATTATTAGTCAACAAGATGACTTTAAAGATTTGCTGGCGGCCCATGAGAGTGAGATAATTGGCACTCTCTTAAGCGAACGTTATCGCATCAGTAAGATTTTGGGTTCAGGTGGATTTGGCGACACATATCTTGCAAAAGATATGCAGCGTCCTGGCAATCCTATCTGCGTCGTCAAACAACTAAAAATTGTTAGTGATAATCCCAGAGCTCACCAACTAGCCCAACGTTTGTTTGCATCAGAAGCTACCACCTTAGAAAGGTTAGGTGAACACGATCAAATCCCACGCCTGTTAGCGTATTTTGAATCTAATTATTCCTTCTATCTAGTTCAAGAAATGATTGAAGGGACATTACTCAAAGATAAGCTCAATCCACAGCGGCCAATGTCACAGCGCTCAGCCGCCCAGTTTTTACTGGATTTATTGCCAGTCATTCAAACAGTCCATGCCCAGGGCGTTATTCATCGTGACATCAAACCATCCAATATCATCTCTCGCAATAACGATCAGCGGTATGTTCTAATCGATTTTGGCGCTGTCAAACAAATTTCTAATCGTCTCACGGATACCAATGCTCGCATCACTTCAACTGTTGGCATTGGTACTCAAGGCTATATGCCCAGCGAACAATCGGCTGGTTTACCAAATTTTAGTAGCGATCTCTATGCTCTGGGAGTAACAACGATAGAGGCCCTCACAGGGTTACCCCCCCATGCACTTCAGCGCGATTCTCACGGAGAAATTATCTGGACCGATAAAGTCCCAGGCTTAGATCCTGGTCTGGCTAACGTTATCGATAAGATGGTGCGATATGACTTTAACCAAAGATACGCAACAGCTCAAGCTGTTCTTAAGGATATCCGAAAATTAAAGCTAGAGTTTTTATCAGAAGCAGCCCCTGAGAAAGAAATTCCTGCTCAAAGTCTTCCTGAAGATGACGAAGAAGCTAAGCTATCTACGGTCATTTTGCCAACTGATTGGAACCAAAACTATAAGCTACCCAATGCAACTACGGTGCTGGATAAGCAGGATGAGTTAGATGTTGGTTAATTTTATAGCCACACAGAATTACGCCGCTCCATTCCACTCAAGCACATTATTAAGTAATTAATACTCAAAATTAAAGGCTTTTTCTTAAGAATGCTGAAATAGCGATTTTGTCAGTACGATTCATCCCCATCCATCAGCAATGGCGAAAAAATATTGCAAACTAACAATATCAATTGACAGTTGAGCCATCAATTGAAAAATTGGGCCCCTGCAAGACGTCAGGATCGTTAGCACCAGAGGGTTGTTGCCAGTTAAATTCTTCAGAATCCACAGGTACCCGATCAGGTTCTAAATCAGGTGTTACGACTTCTGGCGGATTAGTGACCACTGGCGTAGTCGGAATTTCAGGCGTAGGCTTGGAAATCGGAGTTGAGGGCACCTCAGGCTGTGTCGGTGTTGAGACAATTGTGGGCACTTCGGGTTGCGTTGGCGTCGTTGGTACCGTTGGAGTAGAAGGTACCTCAGGCTGTGTCGGTGTTGAGACAATTGTGGGCACTTCGGGTTGCGTTGGCGTTACCGTTGTTGGCACCTCCGGAGTCGCAGGAGATGACACACCTACAGTAGGCCCCCCCGATGAGATACCCCTATTTGTATTATTGAAGGCCTCTCTTACAATGGCACTAGTTACAGTTGTGTCAACTTCTCTTGGCACCTCAGTGACCGTCACCGTAGCAGGATCCTCTGATTGAGAAGTTACAACTTGCCCACTTGTGCCGTGGAAGGCAGCAGCAGGTGAAGATGCGAACGGTGGGAAATCAACAAAAAAATCGTCTCCTGCGGTTTCATTTAGCTCATCATGAAAAGCATTGACGACTGGCGCAATAAAACCAGGGTTCTCAACTATTTCTTCCACTAAACCCTGATTATCAAAATCTCCTTGAAGTTTTAGAGCATCCTGAATCTCTTGCCAGACTTCCTGAAGCTCCAAAGGCAAATTGGCAGGAGGAGTAGAACTATCAAGTTGCAACCCCTCTACTAACCCACTTGTCTCGTAAAAAGTTTTTAAATCAAATTGGTGCCGCTGGGTGATGACATCACCCTCAATGACCACCATTTCTCCTGCATAAATAGGCTGCTGTTGAAAGCCGCTTCCACTGTAAGCAACCATGGGACCAGCAGGATTATTAGTTAGAGCTCCAACTAAAGTTACAGGAGATGGACAGTGGCCTTCAGATGACAGTTCTGCTAGACAACGCACACGAACAAATAAAGCAGAGCCCTGAATCCCGGTAACTGCATTGGGCGTTTGTATAGTGGTGCGACCACGACCGGGCGGAATCAACAATAGGACAGTCCCATTGGACAATTGAAAATTACGGGTATTGGGAGTGAATCGAAAGGTAGCTTGCTCGCCAACCCGCGCCAGAGAACCATCGTTGAAACTTAGCTCAGCTCGCGATGATGCAGCTGTACGAAGAGCATCACCCACACCCATAACGTCCGCAACTCTTGCACGTCGGGCATTACGATTATTAGGAATAAGGTGCACCCGGTTACGCAATCTCTCAACCTTAGCCCAAGTAAGAGTGGACTGAGCTAAAGCGGCGCTTGGCAGCCCAAAAATTAGAGCAGCACCCAGTAAAAGCGAATACCAGCGAGCAGAAACTTTGCACATAGTGAAGCAAGGGCTAATGGGCAGAAGTACTGGGCAAATACACCGGGCAGAAGCTTTTCCTCTGCTCCATTAGTAATAGTACCTAACTTTCCAGCATCATGGCCATAGTGTATTCATACTTTCTTTAAATTGCTACCCAAATTTTGTAATTTACCTGGTCTTTATCCTGATTGTTCGGTATTTTTTTGAGTCTGGGAAGAATGCTTTAAGTATTTAGACAGACGACATCAATCCATAGTGGTAGTTCTTGTGAACTATAGTTACAAATGCTGCGCTTTTCTGGGGATATCAAGACTCAGCTCAGTCTTTCATGTTGGGAAAATTAATTAGATATACAGATAGGTTAATTAGTATTGATGGAAAATTAGTTGATGATGAGGCTGTTTTCTGGGCCATTGGCGAGCATACAGTTTTTGGCAGTGTGCCTAGGAAGTTGGGGAGGACTGAGCCATCAAGCGGATGCTCAGTCGTCACTTCCATTAAAAAGAGTCATTGATAGGCGACCAGCAGCTACAGAGCTACTTGAAACAACGGGTACACCTGTGCCTTTAACAGAGCCATTCACCTATCTAGAGCATAAGCAATTCTTGACCGCCAGGAAGAATGTTACGGGTGTTAGCTTTCCGTCAAAGCTATTAGAGCAGTCTTCCGAAATATCTTTTGAGGATAGCGACAACGATCGCAATATTGGTAGCGTCAGCCTGGAGATTGCAGAGGATGAAGAACTCGGCACTGAAGATGAATCACAAACTGACGAAGATGAAGATGAAAGAAACGGAGCAATTGATGATGAGCTAGGTATTTTACGGGTGCGATCGCAACCCATTGGCATTGATAGTGAGCTAGGGATCCTGCGCATTCGCCCCACTGAAGATGTGCCCCTGGAAGTAGAGCCAGAACCTACACGGCAAACAACCGTCTTTCTAACAGGTCGAGCTAACGTCTACGGAGGCAACAACCTCTTCCGCACTCCCAACCCCATTGACGATCGCATTTATCAAACAGGAATCGGTGTTTTCGCATTTCCACGCATTGCAGACGGCACTAATTTGTTGCTCAGCGCCGAAGCCAATCTAGCTCGCTATGAAGACCTATCTATCGTCGATTACAACGAATTACAGTTTCAAGCAGGCATTCGTCAGCGTTTAGGGCAAAGCAGCTATGGACAGCTGAATTGGCGTTATCAGGATCTCAGCACCCCTGGTAGCGACTCATTTTTTCAGGCCAACTATGTCGAGTTGCTGCTTAGTCGGCGTGACATTCTCAATAACCGCACCTGGTTAGACACTTACTATCAGGCTCGTTTGAGCATTAGCGATCCAAAAGCATTCAGTCGCTTCACTCAGATCGCCACTGGCTCTATCAACTACGGTTTTGATCCTCAAACTCGCGTAAGCTTCTTATATCAGCTGTTTCTCGATGACTACACAGAAATAGAGCGCCACGATACCTATCATCAGATCCTGGCTCAGTTTAGCCACGACCTATCAAGTACAACTCGATTGAGCTTATTCACTGGATTTCGATTTGGTCGATCTTCTCTGTCGAATGTCGACTTTGATGACATTATTTACGGTGCAAGTATTAACGTCAATGTGCCTCTTTTTTAAAGGGACGCAGCTGAGAGATGCGGTTCAACAGCGGCAGCAAGCTGTTCTAGCATGACTTGGGTTGTTTCAAAATCAACACAGGCATCAGTAATGCTTTGACCATAGACGAGGTCATCTAAATTTTCAGGAATTGATTGACGGCCAGCTTTAATGTGGCTTTCTATCATTACCCCAAGAATATGGCGAGAACCGGTTTTGAGCTGGTCTGCTAAACTTTCGAGAACCACAGACTGCTGTTGGTGTTGCTTGTTAGCATTGGCATGACTACAGTCCACCATCAAGCGGGGATTGAGGCCTGCTTTGGAGAGCTGCTGCACAGCCTGTTGAACATTTTGCTCATCATAATTAGGTCCATTCTTGCCACCCCGTAACACCAAATGACCATCGGGATTACCTGTGGTTGCTACGATGCTGGCAAGGCCGCTGTGGTTGATCCCCAGAAAATGGTGAGCGCGACTGGCTGCCATCATGGCGTTGGTCGCAGCCTGCAAACTACCATCAGTATTGTTTTTAAAACCAATGGGCATGGATAACCCCGACGCCATTTCGCGATGGGTTTGGCTTTCGGTAGTACGAGCGCCAATGGCTGTCCAAGAAATGACATCAGCAATATATTGAGGCGTGATTGGATCTAATAGCTCGGTTGCCGCTGGCAACCCCATCTCCGCAAGATCAATCAACAACTGACGGGCCAGGCGCAACCCCCGGTTGATGTCATAGCTGCCATCCAAGTGGGGGTCATTGATCAGCCCTTTCCAACCAATGTTGGTGCGAGGCTTTTCAAAGTAAACTCGCATCACAATTTCAAGCTGACCTGCTAGAGCTTCCCGTAGTTTCACTAACCGGCGGCCATAATCATGGGCAGCATCTACATCATGCACAGAGCAAGGCCCCACAATGACAAGTAGGCGACGATCTTCGTTGTAGAGAATATTGCGGATGCGATCGCGAGTTTGGGCGACCAGAGCCGCAGCCGATTGAGTTAAAGGCAGCTCCGCATGGAGCAGAGCGGGACTGATCAGTGGTCGAGTCTCAACTACGTGTAAATCTTGCGTTTGATACATAACCAGGAAAAATCGCGATGTAAAGCTAGCAAAACAGCCAGTCCCACACAGGATTACATTGGGGACGACCTAGGATACCGCAGCTTGTATCTATTGTGACAGGTCTTGAACGTAACGCGTGTGACCTGAAGGATTAGTTAGGAGTTTAAACGTTGGGAAAAGTCTGCCCAACTAATCTGCCGTTCTAGATAATTTGGACAGTCAGGTTGATAGGGACTCGCCAACCGGTCAATCGTAGTAATGACAGCATCATCAGGTAACACTGGCACATCTGGGTCTGCGGCAGTTGGTCGCATCAGAGAGCTAGAAAAGCCTCGAAAGACAAGAATTTCATCTATTTCTCCATCGATCTCAACAGTCACCAATAAAACCTCTTGGAGGTTTTGCAACGTATATTGCTCAAGTTGTTTCTCAATTGAAATAGCCATGATCTACTGGTTGAGTGCTGACCGTCCTTGACGTCCCAACTTTACAAAAATAAAGTAGCTCAGGGTTAGCAGGTAAATGACTAACGCTAAAATTGCCCAGAATCCCAGGAATCCAGGGGTAAAGCCAGTATGAAAGGATTGCCTAAATAACTTGGGAGCCTCCAACCAAACTTGGCAACTTTCAGCGGCAAAAGCAACACGAGAAAAACTACACCGCAAAAAGGGTAGCTGGAAAAGCAAACCTAAACCGCAGTAGAACGTTAGCGCCCAGCGCCAAGATGTAAACACAAGTTTTAACCCAGAGAAGGGTTGCTCTCGAAGTTCTTCATTGAGATCGGCCCAGAACCACAAAGATACGGGCATCATGACCCTCGCCATGACAGCAGTCAAAAAGCTGAAGGGTAACCCTGCAATCATCAGATAAACGGTAATTGCCAGCAGGCTAGAGACTTTCCAATAGATCACTAACAGCTGCTGAATCACTTCCGCTCGGCCAATGAGTCCCCATACTAAAAGGAGTAAGGGGAATAAAACCGTGAATATTACGGCCAGGCGATAGTCCATCCAAACCAATGACTGTAGGAGTTCAGAACTCGGCATAGAAATTATGGCGTGCTATCAAAACGCTCTCTAGGTTAACACCGTTGGGCCGCGAGAATAGAGAGCCATCCCCCTCTTCTAGCACTATTAAGGCCGAGCTCCTTTTATGGGAGCTCGGCCTAATGTACCCAATCAGACTAATCATTCAGCTCTACGGCATTAAATTATCAGTCTTACAAGAATCACAGCCTGTGCTTAGTCCTCATATATGCGGCACTCATCTGCCTCAGGGTTTTCATCGCAGTAGGTTTCAAAATTGGTCTTTGGCTTCTCAGATTCACGCTGGTGAGAGGCTTCAGCTTGAAGTTCTTCCACAGCATCCCAAGCAGCTGCACATGCATCAGAACCGCTACCGTCAGTGGTGCAGACATCTCGAGCTGCTTTGATTTCTTCAGAGATCTTTTCTTGAATATCGCTCATAGCTTTTAATTATCTACCTTTACTTTCAACGAAGTATTTGATTTGAAAGTGTGCTTATAGCAGTTGCCAGTGGCCTGCTTAGAGTTCCCCACTGAGAACAGCATTGCATGGAGGTGGTTTACCCTTCTATGTTAGCTTCGGTTTTTTCAAACTCGTTGTATCTAAAGAAGCATTTTGCAATTAATGGAACTGCTCCAGCAGCAAGGTATGCTTTAAAGCCGCAGATATACCTAACACCTGGGTAAGGTTAGCTTGTAAAGCCTAGCTTTATAGCCACATTATGTAGAATCTTGTAGCCAAGACAGTCTAAGTCCATCGGATGAAGGCATCAATAGAGTCGTTGCTCCCCTCTGGAATTTAACTTAACGGCAATAGGCTGGAAGCTAGACTATTAACATCTTGATTTATTTTTGAGAGTATTGAGTTTGCCATCATCGCCACCAAACGCTATGAAATGGGCTAGTGCCGTCTCTACCCATCCTTCACTGGAATTAGCACTGCGGGAGGTGATTGAGCGGGTATTAACCCAGCTAGAAATGGCACCTAACTTAGCCATTATCTTTATTTCATCAGCCTTTGCTAGTGAATATTCCCGTGTATTGCCTTTACTCAAAGGTCCTCTGGGTGGTGCCCACATCGTTGGCTGCAGTGGCGGCGGAGTGATTGGCAGAAGTAATACAGGTGAGTTAGTTGAAGTCGAAGAAACCGCAGGAATCAGTCTAACCGTTGCCTATCTTCCCGATGTCAACATCCAGGGATTTCATTTGTCAATTGATGAACTCCCTGATTTAGATAGTCCTCCTAGCGAATGGACTGAAATCATTGGCGTGTCACCGGCAGAGAAACCTCACTTTTTATTAATGGCCGATCCCTTTGCATCAGGAATGAATGACCTTCTACAAGGGTTAGATTTTGCCTATCCAGAATCAGTCAAGGTGGGAGGACTCGCAGGCATCGAAAGTATTAGCCGTAGCTGTGGACTCTTCTGCGGGCAACAGCTCTATCGCCAAGGCGTCGTGGGGGTAGCCCTGTCGGGCAACATCGTCATTGATGCCATTGTCGCCCAGGGATGCCGTCCCATAGGTCCCACCTTTCGCGTAGTCGAAGGGGACCGCAATGTCGTGACGAAAGTAGCAGCTCAAGCCTCCCAAAATGAAGCTGATACCCAAACGCCCTTGGAAGCACTCCAGGAATTGTTCCAGGATTTAGATGAAACTGATCGACAACTGGCTCAAGAATCATTATTTATTGGTCTTGCGCAAAGTAGCTTTAAACAAGCCTTAGGACAGGGTGATTTTCTTATTCGCAACCTGGTGGGAGTAGACCCAAAAGTGGGTGCCATTGCCATTGCCGATCGAATTCGTCCAGGTCAGAGAATTCAGTTCCATCTGCGAGATGCTCACACGGCTAAAGACGACTTGGTAGCACTGCTGAAAACCTACCGATTGGAAAATCAAGCACGATCTGCTCCGTCGGGCGCATTGCTGTTTGCCTGCAATGGACGAGGTACCAGTCTATTTGATACGCCTAACTGTGACACAAAACAGTTTAGTAGCCAGCTGGGACCAGTGCCGCTGGGAGGTTTTTTTTGTAGTGGCGAAATTGGTCCCGTTGGAAATACAACGTTTCTCCACGGTTTTACTTCAGTATTTGGGATTTGCCGAGAATTGGACAAGTAAGTTTTTACTGGCTAACTCCAGACAGTTTCTCATGACGTATGCTCACACTTACTTATCAGGATTAGAAGATAGCTCAGTCACAGTTGCAGCAATTTCCCATAAGGTCCCCTGGGGTAAGGTCTTAATAAATTGCCAGGCCTCTTGTAATTGCTGACGTCCGCAAGCAGTGCCCAACTGACTAAGACTGCTAAACAGTGCGATCGCAATGGCACAGACCAACATTCGACGCATTGGCCATAGGGACCAAGCTCCCCACGCCTGTTGTGATGAGTTAGGCACTTGCAAGGATGGTTGGGATGGTACCGGCGCTGTTCGAATTGCCTGACGCAACATCAACAACCTTTGATACATTTGCTGGGTATTGGGATCGTCCATCAGCCACTGAGCTACAAGCTTCCGCTCTTCAGCAGTGACTTCGTCATCTAGATAGGCACTGAGAAGTTCAAAACGAGCTTCTTCGTCATAACTGTCACGATTAGACGTCCTTTGGTCAGAGGCATCAACCGCAGAAAACTCACGATGTTCGCCACCGGCATGCTTTTGTGAACCATCCAAAGGTTCACAATTACCAGACGAGCCACTTTTATGAGGCTGAGCATGATGAAAGGACATAATTTGGACTCTACTTAATTAGTAACCCTAAACTCTGAAAGCAAATCCCCTAAGAGATATAAGCGTAGCGTCTGTTCCAAAGACCCTCGTCTTTACCCAAGGCGAAAGGAAGGTATTTGAAACCAGACGATCTACATTTGTAAACAGCGTCTTAACTATTGCACTTGAGATATCAGACGTTGGGCATAGCAAAAAGTATCCGGAACGCAAAGACTTTTTTGACGGAATTTAAATCATATTTAAGTAATCCGAACGCGGTCCTTGATAAAACCCACCCTTATTTTGAGCTGAGGCTGAGAGCAGTAGCCGAATAAAATTATTCATCGAATTATGACTCGCTCAATGGTAATCTGAAGACCCCATAAGTTCAATTTTGTGTCCCTTTATACGAGACAGGTACGAAATCTTGACGAACCTCCCCGACAGAGCAGATAAACGGCGTAGGGGGTAAGGGTATACTAGGTTTTAGCCGTTTGCTTATCCAACCATGCAGCACTTGGCCAAAGTTTGCCACACCACGTCTGAGGGCGCGCCTGTCTTACAATTTCTGGCGCGTCAGCTCGAAGACTATCTTTGGGAATTATCTATCGGTGATCAAGAAGTCGTATCTACTCTACCTGTAACTTTTAATGAAGGCACCCTAGTTTTAGTGGAGCTAGATGCGTCAAATCAAGTGGTTGATATCCAGGAAGCAACGGACTGGATTTTAGATTTAGTGTCTCAATTTTTGACCCAGGGGGTGACCCCACAGTTTTTCCATCAAGAAGTTGAGCGGGCCGAACAGTGGCGTCAGTCTCTAACGTTGCAGAGCCAGGAAATTCGTCGTCGAGCTTTAGAGACTGCTGCTCGACGCGACGAAATTCAAGCATTAGAAAAAAAACTCAGGCTGGAACAGGAAGAAATCGAGCGACAGAACGAAACTCAATCAACACAGTAGAGGTGCAGTCGCTATAGAGCGACAGAACGAAACTCAATCAACACAATAGGGGAGCCGTCGCTGTTGCATGCTTACTCGAATCAGGCCTTAGCTTTACCTAACACGCCAAATTTTATGCCGA
Organism: Leptothoe sp. ISB3NOV94-8A; assembly: GCF_043421595.1. NCBI lineage: Bacteria > Bacillati > Cyanobacteriota > Cyanophyceae > Nodosilineales > Cymatolegaceae > Leptothoe > Leptothoe sp. ISB3NOV94-8A. The sequence goes on from NZ_JAXSQW010000001.1 coordinate 4,888,738, forward strand.
CTTTTGGGCGGATAAAAGAGGCGCACTGACAGAAACCGACTGCGGTTGAGTCGTCGTTTGCAGAAAAATACCGCGAAGTAGCCTAGCAGCCGCACGCTGTGCTAGATTTCGAGCCACGCGCTGCCCCATCTGACGAGTCTCTGGTTTAGAAAGGACTTGAGGCACTAGTTTGACGACAGTGCCACCACTCACCCCCTTAGTTTCTCCCAAAAGACCTACGATACGGCTGATATGCTCCCAATCTTTGGAAGATGGACCGACAGCAACAGTGGGTTTAGTAGGCTCACTCTTGACTGCGATTTGCAGACGTTGGACTAAGCTATGGCCAAACTGATCAAGACTTTTAGCCAACTCATCCGCAAGATAGTCACGAATGTGATCGCCACGCTCTGAGAACAAATAGTCAATGGTTTGCTGTAAAACCTTTTCCAAGTCGTAGTCCTGACTCGAACGAGCATTGCGCAAAAGATTTTCCAGACGGTTCCAACGGAAATCACCATCCTTAAACAAAAGCTCTTGCAGGGATCGACGTAATTCTGGAGAGGGATCAGTCAGCAACCGCTTAGCCACATAGGGATAGGCCTTACTCAGCACCTTAAAGTTAGGATCAACGCTAATAGCGATACCATCCAGGGTGACAAGGGAACGAATAATCAGGGCGTAATAGGCAGGCACCCGAAATGGATATTCATACATCAGGGCTGAAAACTCATCCGTGATGCTTTTGAGGTTAAGCTCTGCCACTGAAGCACCTAAAGCATTGTTAAAAACAGTGGCCAATGCCGGAATAATAGGATTTAAGTCAGTTTCAGGCGTAAGAAATTCTAATTTGACGTAATCGTGAGCTAAACCATCAAAATCGCGATTTACCATATGAACAATCGCTTCAATCAAACCGTAGCGCTGATAATCCTCTACGGTACACATCATGCCAAAGTCGAGATAGGCCAATTTGCCATTGTCGGTTACGAGTAAATTGCCAGGGTGAGGATCAGCATGGAAAAACCCATGTTCCAACAGCTGCCTGAGGGAACATTGCACTCCAATTTCAACAATTTCAGTCGCCTTTAGTCCCTTAGATTCAAGTGCCTGGGGTTCGGTCAGTTTAGTGCCATTAATCCACTCCATGGTCAGCACTCGACGAGCCGTCAGCTCAGTGTAAATCTTCGGCACAATGATGTCAGGCATATAGCCATAGAGGGCCTCAAACAGCTGGGCATTTTCTCCTTCATGGTTATAGTCCATCTCCTCAAAGATGCGGGTGCCAAACTCATCCATGATGCTGACTAAGTCACTGCGCACCACACTCAAGTTATTACACGCCCACTGTGCTAATCGTCGTAACAGGTAAATATCACGGGTAATTTGGGCAGTCAGCCCTGGCCGCTGCACCTTAATGGCCACATATTCACCCGTTTGCAATTTACCTTTATAGACTTGTCCCAGGGAAGCCGCAGCGACTGGATTTGGTGAGATCTCACCATAGATAATGGATGGGTCCTGGCCCAGATCTTCTCGAATCAGACGAAAGGCAATTTCGTTTGAAAAAGGAGGAATCTGATCTTGCAACTTGACTAGTTCCTCCATAAAAGCAGGAGGCACCAAATCAGGCCGTGTGGATAGGGCCTGGCCAATTTTGATGTAGGCAGGCCCTAGTTTAGTCAACGCTTCCCTAAGCTGGACAGCACGTTTAACTTCATTCTTAGCTTGACCGCCAGTTTGCTTATCCCAAAGAGCGGCAAGACCCAATCCAAGAAATGTCCAAACGAGCTCTAGCAATCGCAGAATAATTTGGAATGGTCGAGAGCGATAGTAACGTTCAATCGCCACCGGATCATAAGTGAGCAGCTCATCTAAAGATCGTACTGGCGACACCATAGGATCATTCAGGCTAGAGGACATTGACGCAGCACGCATAGGTTATATCTCTATTATCTATAAGCTTTTAAATAAGTGCGATCGCGACTTAGCGATATATCATTTGGCTCAATGAAACTAACACCAAGCCTGGCATACTTGTTAACTATTGTAACAAGTCCCCCCGTCGTTCCTCATCCCCTAGCGTCAATATCAGCATAATTTGCTCGGCAGGAAAGCGACAGTCGAAGAAACCGAAGTTCCTACCCACTACTTTCCTTCAAGCTGCATCAAAATGTCCTTAGCGATCTTCAGTGCCATAATTGTCGCCTAAAAAAGCGTAAGGATTTTATATGTCGGCAGCAACTGGCACTTCACCGATGATTTTCACAGTAAAAAATCCACAGTAAAATTGATTAGCTCGCCGACCGAGCAGTGCCGTTATTTGGCTGTCCCACACTGTGATCTGGTTTAGTCGTCACATCTCTTTATTAACACTTGCATCCAGGAGGCAATGGCCATGCTAACCTCCTTAAAAATCGATAATTTTACCCTGATCGATCAGCTTGAATTATCGCTACAGCCTGGCCTCAATGTACTGACCGGAGAAACAGGAGCCGGTAAATCTATTATTCTCGATGCCATTGATACAGTCCTGGGAGGAAAAGCCAGTGGGCGGTTAGTGCGTACCGGCTCGAAAAAAGCCGTAATCGAAGCTACTTTCCATGCACCTCCTGCCGTAGCCGACTGGCTCACAGCCAACGATATCCCGTTCAACGGCGATGGCTTACGATGTACCCGCGAACTCACTACAGGCAGAGGCAGCGTCCGTAGTCGTAGTCGACTCAATGACGTTGTCGTCAAAAAGAATCAATTAGAAGAGCTGCGGCGCTTATTAGTAGAAATTACCGCTCAAGGGCAAACAGTTCAGCTCGGGTCTGTAGATGCTCAGCGCAATTGGCTAGATGGCTTTGGCGGTAATCCACAATTACAACAACGCCAGGTAGTGGCCCAAGCTTACACAGCCGCCAGCAATGCACAACAGGCTCTAGACCGTCGTCATCGCGCTGAACAACAACGGCAACAGCAGCTAGATTTATTTGAATATCACGCCCAAGACCTGAGCGGAGCTAACTTGCAAGAACCAGATGAACTAGATCGCTTAAAGCAAGAGCATCAACGCCTGAGCCATAGCGTCGAGCTACAAAAACAAAGCTACGAGGCTTACCAAGTGCTCTATGAAAGTGACGGTAGCTTTGACAGCTGCTCTGACTTACTAGGACGAGTAGAACAGCTACTCAGCTCCATGCAGCGCTTTGATGAAGACGTCACACCCATACTGGATCTCGTCAGCGATGCCCTGGCCCAAGCAGAAGAAGCAGGTCGTCAAATCAATACCTATGGTGAAAATTTAGAGACAGACCCAACTCGTTTAGCTGAGGTTGAAGAACGCATGAGTTATCTCAAGCAGCTATGTCGGAAATATGGGCGTGATTTACCCGAGTTAATTGAGTATTACCAAGAAATTCAAGTGGCTCTAGATGCGCTCAATGGTGACGGGCAAACCATTGAAGCGTTAGAAGCAGCGAATGAACAAGCCCAAACCACATTAGAAGCTGAATGTGCAAAGCTCACCAAACTTCGCAAGAAAGCGGCAAAACGATTGGAATCACAGCTGGTTGAGGAACTCAAACCCTTAGCTATGGAGCGGGTCAAGTTCAAAGCCGATTTGAGCCCCCTGGAATCCCCACAACCCCATGGAGCCGATGTGGTTGAATTTCTGTTTAGTCCCAACCCCGGCGAGCCCTTACAACCACTGACAGAAACTGCTTCTGGTGGAGAAATGAGCCGTTTTTTACTAGCTTTCAAAGCCTGTTTTACCAAAGTAGATCCGATTGGCACCCTCATATTTGATGAAATTGACGTAGGTGTTTCAGGACGTGTTGCTCAGACAATTGCAGAAAAGCTTTATCAGTTAAGTCAGAATCGCCAAGTGCTCTGTGTTACTCATCAACCCTTAGTTGCAGCTATGGCTGATGCCCATTTTCATGTTGACAAACAAGTCGTCACAAACGGCAAAAAGAAGACCGATGAGCGAACAGTTGTTAGGGTCACTGGCTTAGATGAAGATGCCCGTCGGGAAGAGCTTGCCCAGTTAGCTGGGGGTCGCTCCCATCAGGAAGGCATTGCATTTGCTGAATCGCTTTTAGCCCAGGCAGCCTCTATCCGTGAAACTTAAGCAAGAGCCACACCCATGGGCAACGGTAACTGACTCATACGCAAGGGGCATACTGTCATCTGGGTATACGTCAGTTACCGTTGCTGAAAGGACACATCGATCCGTAAAACTCCCTAACAGCTTAGATCTAACAGCTGAAACCATCCCGAGGTTCAGCAACACCTAAGTTATACATTCCGCCACGGCTTGGGTATGTTGAACCCGAGTTCAACCATCGATTCTTGAAGGCCAAGGCAACATATACGATATTCAGCACATGCACACCGTGGGTGATAGTTGATATCAATAGGGAGTAACCGGTTACTTATCGACTCTTCATTGGCAGCAATAGTCAACATTATTGCCAGCTTATAGCTATTATCTGCTCAAAACCGTGATTAATCCTCCTGTTATTCCATGGCATGCCCTAAAGATTCCCTGGATTGGAGCAAACGCTTGTGCTTTATGGCTAATCACCTCCAGTACAACACCTGCTAACCAACTCACCAGAGACATCATCCCTAAATATGGCCCAACTTTATTACAAGCCGAGCTACAGACCAAGACAGGGTTATCTTTTGAACAGAAAGGCGTGAAAATAGGAAATACATATTTTTGGGCACAGTTAGCAAAGCAAGATACTAGATTTACTTCAGCAATCATGTGGCTGATCGTTTGCCTATGCTTAGAAAGTCTTTGGATTGGCGCATTGCTGATTGTCATATATCGCTGTCACAATCAACATACCTATCTTTTACAAGAAAATGAGAAACGATACCAAGATCTGGCGACATTGGGAGCTGATTTATTTTGGGAGTTAGATAAAGATCTAAAAATCTCCTATTTGTCTGGGAACTTTCACTATCTGCAATGTGAAGGATTAGAAGGTCAAGCCTTGGGTCAAGCCCTAAAAACTATTTCTAATTTGGAGGCCAACTGGGAGCAACTGAACGAGCGATTACTTCAGCACCAACCTCTGGAAAATTTCACTCTACGATTACACACTTCCAACACAACGCTACGCATCTTTAAACTCAACGCCCATCCTTTATTTGATGAGCATCATGTCTTTCAGGGGTATCGAGGTTTACAACGGGAAATTACAGAAGAGTACAATCTCACCCAGACAATTGCCTATCAAGCTGCCTATGACCCGTTGACGGGTTTAATTAATCGTAACGAGTTTGACACCCGACTCAGGCAAGCTATTCAGCGCGTACGTGATCGTGGGATTCAATCAGTATTGGGCTATCTGGATTTAGATCAGTTTAAGATCGTTAATGATACAGCTGGTCACCTCATCGGTGACCAGCTATTGACAGAACTTGCACAGCTGCTGCAACAAAATATTCGTAGCTCTGATAGTTTAGGGCGACTTGGTGGTGATGAGTTTGGCTTATTGCTGGAAGGTTGCTCTATAGAGCAAGGCCAAAAACTGTCTCAGCATCTCGTCGACAAAATTAAGGACTATCAATTTGTATGGCGTGGCCGCCAATTTCAGGTGGGGGTAAGTATTGGACTAGTGCCCATATTAGGTGATGCCTCTAATGTGATTGACCTACTGAGCAGAGCTGATTTGGCCTGTTATAAAGCCAAGGATCTAGGGCGAGGTCGCGTTTATTTAGCCGACCAAAATGATACAGAACTTGATCGACAACATCTTGAATTAGTCCATATCGCTAATATCCCTCAAGCAATTGAAGAAAACCGGTTTTACCTGATGGAACAACCGATCATTTCACTGCTCAATGACTCATATCAACATGTTGAAATTTTGTTGCGATTGACTGACGAGAACGGGAATATTGTTCAGCCAAATCTGTTTATCCCCATGGCAGAACGCTATGGAATGATAGGTCTTATAGACCGCTGGGTAGTGAAAACTGTGCTAACAAACTACCACCACTACTATCCTGAAGCAAACACAATAGTAGCTATCAATCTCTCAGGTAGTAGTTTAAGTGACGAGAGATTTACTGAGTTTGTGACACAGTTGTTGCAACAGTCTGCTATGCCAGCAGAACGACTATGCTTTGAAATAACTGAGACAACAACTATCTCTCAGCTCGATCAAGCACTTAAATTTATCAACACCTTGAAAAAGCTTGGTATCCGCTTTGCTTTAGACGATTTTGGCAGTGGCGTTTCTTCTTTTGGCTATTTACGACGATTACCCGTTGATTACCTCAAAATTGATGGGGATTTAATTCGGAACATTGATGAAGAAGAGTACATTCGAACAATTGTAGATATGGTCAATCAGGTGGCTATCATGATGGGCATGAAAACTATTGCTGAGTTTGCTGAAAACGATGCCATTTTAGAAAGACTGCGCACTCTGAACATAGGTTATGCTCAGGGTTACGGTATTAGTAAGCCCAGGCCCTTACCATCGATCAGCGCATAGCCCTTATACCAGTTTTTGATTTATGGTATTTGGACTAATGGAGGTGACTTTCGGAAACTTGCTGATGGCCCTCTCTGCGCACCCTTTTTGCAAGAGAGGGCCATCAGCAAAAGTTTTTATACCAATACCTCTAAGGGTTGAACTTGTGCCAGCATTTCCCTTAGCGTGTCTCCTTCAATCACTTCTTCCTCTAGCAGCTGTTGAGAAATACTCTCTAATAAATCCCGATTAGTCCGCAGAATTGTCAGAGCTTGCTCATGGGCTGCTTCTACTAGTCCTTTGACTTCTGCATCAATTGCTCGCGCTGTCTCTTCACTCATATTGCGTCGAGCATTGGGCATACCACTGTCTAGGAACGAGCTTTGTTGGCCTTTGTCGTAGGCTAATGGTCCTAAGACATCACTCATACCGTAGGTGGTGACCATTTGCTCAGCCACTTCTGTTGCCCGCTGTAGATCATTTGCTGCCCCCGTTGTAATGGAGCCAAACACAACTTCTTCCGCCGATCTGCCCCCCAACAATGTGGCAATTTGACCTTTTAACTCGTCAGAACTGCGGAGAAATCGGTCTTCCGTGGGGAGTTGAAGCGTGTACCCTAGCGCCGCCATACCTCTTGGCACAATAGAGATTTTCTCTACCTGCCCACCCCCTTCCATGAGTGAGCCCACCATGGCATGACCAACTTCGTGGTACGCGACTATTTCTTTTTCTTTTGCATTGAGGACACGACTCTTTTTCTCAAGCCCCGCAACAACACGCTCAATAGCTTCAGCAAAATCAGTCTGGAGAACTGCCTGACGGTTATTACGGGCGGCTAACAGGGCAGCTTCATTCACCAAGTTGGCCAGATCAGCCCCTGCAAATCCAGGGGTACGTGTAGCAATGGCATTGAGATTCACATCGTCGCCCAGCTTGACTTCCTGGGCATGAATTTTGAGAATCGCCTCACGTCCTTTGAGGTCGGGGCGGTCGACCAGTACCTGACGATCAAATCGGCCTGGACGTAGCAGTGCTTGATCCAATGTTTCAGGTCGGTTAGTGGCTGCCAGCACAATGATGGTATTATCACCGGCACTGAAGCCATCCATCTCTGTGAGCAGCTGGTTTAGTGTTTGTTCTCGCTCATCGTTACCACCATAGAAACCACCGGAAGCACGAGATTTACCAATGGCATCTAGCTCGTCAATAAAGACAATACAAGGGGCCTGCTTTTTCGCTTGGTCAAACAGGTCACGCACCCTTGAAGACCCGACACCTACAAATAGTTCAATAAATTCAGACCCCGAAATACTAAAGAAAGGGACTCCGGCTTCACCCGCTACCGCCTTAGCCAATAGGGTTTTACCGGTTCCTGGCGGTCCCACCAGCAATACCCCCTTAGGGATCTTGGCTCCAATATCGGTAAACCGCTTGGGTGTTTTCAAAAAGTCAACGATTTCTACTAATTCAGTTTTGGCTTCTTCAACACCAGCGACATCCTCAAAGGTAATTTTGGTGGCTTCGTCTTCTACATAGACTTTGGCTTTACTTTTACCAATAGAAAGTGCACCCTGAGGACCTCCACCTCTGGCTAAGAAAAAGCGCCAAACCGCAATAAAGATTAGTGGCGGAATCACCCAGCTTAGTAAACTACCAATCCACTGATTTTGAGCCGGGGGAGTGGCCGCAAATTCCACACCGTTGGCTTCTAGCAAATCCGGTAGCTTCAAATCAAAAATTGGCGTTGTGGAATATATCGCACCAGGCTCTCCTAGCTCATTTTTCACCTGGTAGCGAATTTCATTTTGCCCCACCGATGCTTTGACTACTTCATGCTCTTGTACCTGATGGAGGAACATACTGTAAGGAGTACGTGGGGTACGCTGAATAGGTAGGAAAATATTTAGGACCAGCAAAACTGCCCCTAGCAAAAATAGCAAATTACCAATTTGTCGAGAGCGTGGCGGGCGTGGGTCCTTATTGACTGGCATGGGCTGAAATTCCTTACAGATACGTCCTTAGCTTTAGCCTATCAACGCAGCTGAAGAAAAAACTTGATTGAAAACCGTACACCAGTGGTCGGGTTTTCAACGCTTTGTGAGCAGGTCTGAAAGCAACCTCGGTCAAAGGTGTCATTACAGACGAGCTCTAATATGCAATGCTACGGCCTGTTGAGGCGCTACATCGAACTGAGCTCGACCCTCTGAATCTACTGTAATCAAGCGTTTACAACTGTCTAACGTTTCGCTAGGTGTTTCACCAGATTCGGCCATCGATGTCTCAGACAAAACATTGCAGTAACCACCCGCTGGCAATCCTGTCATCAATATTTCACTGAGAGTATTATTTTCGTTATTAATAACTACAAACCCCCGATTGCCACGGGCAAATGCGATTTGGCTCTTGCCGTTATCCCACCAATGGTCAATGGTAGAAACACCTTGGGTCACATTGCGAAACTCCACCATACTGGCAATGTCAGACCAGCGATGTTCACACACCCAGCCATCACCACAGCTCACTGGTAAGGTTTGTCCGTTTTCATCCGCAGGCGGTCCTACCCAGTTGCCCTGCTCTCGCGGCCAGTCATAGCTGGACATAATTTTTGGAGTGCCATAGGGCCATGCCAACATGAATATATTGGCTAGCCGATATCGTGCTCCGCCATCGGTTGGTGCATAAAAAGTGATTATGTTGCGATCGCGACTACGCTGAGTTTTGTGGTTATCCGTAAAAACAACAGCCTTATGACTCGGTATTAATCCCCAGGCTTCCCCAAATAGCACCAAGTTTTTTAGTTCACCATGGCGCACTTGCTCACCCAGATTACGACCATAGCGGACCTCGGTAACCGCACCATTGCTAAAGTAATCGCTGGCTTGAATAGCGTTTGTTCCGGGGCTCGTGATTTCCTGGTAAATAAATGGACGCCCTCCATCGGGATAGAATCGGGGGCTTAGGGGATGCAGACGCCGCAGAATCTTGGCAATGTGCTGTGGTGGAATATGTTGGGCAGCATCAATACGAAAACCAGCCACACCAAGGGTTAACAGTTCATTCATGGCAGCTGAGATCGCAGCTTGCACCGTCTCACTCCCCGTATCCAAATCCTGACGCCCCTCCACCTGGCAGTGCTTTACCTGCCAGGGGTCTTCAACATAGTCCCGAGGCGCAATCGTACATGGGGCATTAAAGTCTGCCTTAATGTACGGCACCTCGCTGTAGGAAAACGTCGCTGTATCGAAATCACTGCCGTCACTGCCTTTGCCAGTGCCAGCACTAGCCATATTATTGATCACCAAATCGGCATAGACTTTGATACCCGAGTCATAACAGCGCTTGATCATATCTGCTAGCTCAGCTCGACCACCGCTACGGCTTGACAATTTATAGCTAACCGGCTGATAGCGCTGATACCAAGGAAATGGAGTGGGGTCTTGAGCGATTATCCGATGTTCATGGGGGGGAGAAATTTGCACAGCCCCATAACCCTTTGGCCCTAACCAACTTTCACACTCCTGGGCAACATCTGGCCAACGCCACTCAAATAGCTGAACGATCACCGAACGGGAACTCGTAATCTGTCGTCCACCCGCTGAGGGGGGCAATTGGGCAGCTACCTGACATCCTCCCATTCCTAAGGCACAGGCTATAGCTGCCGAGCGCCTGGCAAAGGATGCCAGTCGTCCTGAACTCACCAAGGAACCCACTGGACTGCACCACCTGCGATCGCAGGGAGACTCATTGTTTCAACAAGCAAAGCGAGCATTATATAGCCTCACAACTGTGTCCAGTATCGGTCACGTATTATCCACGATTAGCACTCCGCCAACCAAGTAATATTTTTTACACGGATGTGATAGCGCATTCAGAGTTCTTGAGATTTTTTTAGGCTTCAGAACTACGTTACCTAATACAAAAACCCGCTTCCAGGGGGGGAATCCCCCTAAAAACAGGCTTTATTAATTCAAATTGAGGATTAGGCTAGGTGAAAGCCAAGGCTAATCAAAATATAACTGGTTCAAAAGTAGGACGTGACTACCAGCCCTTATCGGATTGAGCCAATACATAAGATGCAACGTTCTCAATCTGCTCAGGTGTCAAACGACCACCGAAAGAGGGCATACCAGCATTACCATTTGTTACCTGAGTCGTAATTGCATCAACAGTATCTTTGCCATTAGCAACCAAGTCATCCTTCTTTAGAGTCTTAGCAGGGTTAACTGCGTTACCACCACCAATGTGGCAAGCCGCACAGTTAGCAGCAAATACCTGAGCACCAGCACCAGCATCAGCAGCCATAGCAGGAGGCGCAATCAAGAAAACTGCGCTTGCTACAAACGCTACAACAGTAGCCAAAATAGACTTCATCGGATACTCCTCTCAAAAAAAGTCACAGTCTAATAATCAAACGATTTCAGCCAAAAGCTTAAAGTTTGACTAAAGATGATCGTCTCCAGTTTTTTCAGACCGCGTCAAATGACAGCAGGTCAAACATTAACAACTGTAAAGAGCCTTGCCATCAGCTTTAGCCAGCCATAGCTAACTATTAGGCCATGGCACACGTCTTTTGGAGATCGACTCAAACCTATATGCTGAAAGGCATTCCCTAGTTTTAACATCTAGAGAAAGAGACCATTAGACGTGTCCGAAACGCTATCGAATAGTTGACTAGAGGTCTGGTACTGCTGAACAACGCTTTATTTTTTGTTTATTTGTCTACGACGACATCCGGCATTCTAAAATAACTAAGCATGTTGTAGTTAAGAATGCTTAACTACCTCTAAATTCAACCTTGAGAAATCACCATGACCTTTATCAATCGCGCTTTGCGAGCCATGGGTGCGCTATTAGTAGCGGCTGCTCTGGTTTTTGCAGGCACTGTTTTCAATGCAGCTCCTGCCTACGCTACTGATTACCAAGTAAAAATGGGTTCCGATGCAGGTCTGCTGGCGTTTGAGCCTGCAACCCTCACCATTAAGGCTGGCGATACAGTGACTTGGGTTAACAACAAAATGGCCCCCCACAACGTTATCTTTGATGCAGCTCAGGTTCCTGGCGGCAAAGACGTTGCAGACGCCTTATCCCAAGAACAGCTAACCTTCTCCCCTGGTGAGTCCTACTCCTCCAAATTCACTGAGCCTGGTGAGTACAGCTACTTCTGCGCCCCTCACCGTGGTGCTGGCATGGTTGGCAAGATTATCGTTGAATAGATGATGATTGCTAATCAAGTCATTTGAATGTAACGCAAAAGGTCGGGTCAATGGCCCGACCTTTTTGTCGTTCTCAAGAACTCTCACTGGACACAGCAATGCTCAGAGATCGCTAAAGTCATGTTTGTTTTGCCAATAAAGGGGCAGCCGACAAGAGCGTTTTCGTATATGAATGCTGCGGTGATATGAAAATCTGCTCTGTTGGTCCAATTTCAACGATTTTGCCACCATTCATGACAGCTATGCGATCGCAAAGATACCGCGCCACCCATAAATCGTGGGTAATAAATAGATAGGTTAAGTCAAGCTCTTCTTTCAGCTCCAGCATCAGCTCTAGGACCTGGGCCTGAACGCTCGCATCTAACATGCTCACTGGCTCATCACAAATCACCAGCTTAGGTTTAGTAATTAAGGCACGGGCAATAGCAACGCGCTGCTGCTGCCCCCCAGACAAATCACCAGGATAACGGCCATAATAGTCTTCGGTCGGCATCAGTCCCACCCGCTTCAACATGGCACGGACCTGCTGCTTGGCATCCGACGCATTCGCCAAACCATGGATAATTAACGGATCAGCAATCCCCTGCCCCACGGTCATCATAGGATTGAGACAAGCATGGGGATCTTGGAAAATCATTTGAAAATTGCGTCGCTGCACCTGCAGTTGAGCCCGAGACATGCCTACCAAGTTTTGTCCCATGAACTCCACCCGCCCTGATGTCGGTGGAATAATCTGCATCAATGCACGGGAAAACGTACTTTTTCCGCAGCCTGATTCTCCCACCAGACCCAGGATCTCACCGGGATGCAAGTCTACAGAAATGCCATCAACGGCTTTGATATCCTCCGATTGTGCTCGATTAAACAACTTCGAAAGCAAATTTTGCTCAATGGTGTAGTGCTTTACTAGATCTTGTACTCGCAGAAGAGGAGCGGTTGCGGTTTCTTGTTCTAATGCCGAATCATCAGCCTCATAGTTTTGCAACTGATGGGCCGCCTGTAGCAAAGACTGAGTGTAATCCGCCTGAGGATGATACAAAACGTCTGCGGTCGCTCCCAGCTCTACAAGTTTGCCTTGATACATGACGGCAATGCGATCGCAATATTCCCCAACCAATGCCAGATCGTGGGAAATCAGGATCAGGGCCATCCCCCGTTCTCGACACAGCTGAGTCAGCAGGTCTAAAATTTGCGCCGAAACCGTGACATCCAAACTGGTGGTGGGTTCATCTGCCACAATCAGCTTGGGATTGAGTAGCAGCGCCAGGGCGATGGCAACCCGCTGCCGCATACCACCACTAAACTCGTGGGGATACTGATCCCAGCGGTTGGCAGGGATACTGACGGATTTTAGGGTTGCGATCGCAATTTCCTTCGCAACCTGCTTAGACACATCGGAGCGATGGGCGCGCAGGGTCTCTACGCAGTGATCCCCGATGGTCATCAGCGGATCGAGTCGCGTCATCGGATCTTGAAACACCAATGACACCGCTTCTCCTCGAAACCGCCGAATTTCCTTGCTCGAAAAGCCCAACACATCGCGCCCTTCAAACAGTGACCGTCCTTTAGTCTGACTACCCCTTGGCAACAACCGTAGAGCAGCTCGCCCCAAGGTGGACTTGCCACATCCAGATTCTCCCACTAGCCCCAGCATTTCTCCAGGCTGTAGCAATAAAGACACATTCTCAACTGCCCAACTTTCCTGCTGTGGATAAGCGACACCAAAGTCATCAAGCTGTAGCAAGGGAGGAGTCATAATACTCAAAACATAGATATTTCACTTCTCAAATCGCCTCATCAAATAAGCCACCCCAAAATCTCCATTGGGGTGATTTTCCAGCAAAGTTGCTAGCTCAAAAAGTCTCTCCGCAATTTCTGGCCCAAGTTTCTCCGCTGTCGCCACCTGCTCACGCAGTTCGGCCTCAGCAACACGTACACGGCTTTGCCATTCATCGGTAAAAAGCACAGGGATATAGGCACTCAGACCAAGCTCACTAAGCACATCCCACTCCCCTGCATCACACCAAACACCTTTGCAAGCAGGACAGCGTTCCAGAAAAAATGCAACTTTTTGTAGATTAATTCTGCTTCTAACTAAATAAAATCCACAGCTCGGACAAAGGCCAGCTCGATTGTCGTAGCGAGCTGGCTGATAATCAATGTCTTGATTAATGGGCAACGTCAAGTCATCAATCCTAAGAGACGGATCTGTCTGGGTAGCTTGCCAAGACTGATAATCCTCAGGAGCTATCCAAGAGCCACTACAGGTTGGACAATTAGAAGCCTTTAGCCCATCTACTAGCTCACCTATCAGCAGCGATTCCTGCGGATGCTTTGGACAGAACATCGCCCTCCGTGAATAAAGTACAAAAACTATACAGACACATGTACTAAATCGCGTCTACATCCAGAACTGTAGTTTTTAGCAGGGGAAAACTCAAGTTTTTCTAGGAGCAAATCTAGGAGCAAATCACTGATTACAGAGGTTAATTAAGACTTGAGTAAACCCTTCTAACTGCTGCAGACGCTGCTCCATTTGCTGTAGACGCTGCTGCCGAATATCACCGTGGCTAGCTGAGGTCACAAAGTTGACCTCCACCATCAAAAGCCGCATGTGACGATGGATTTCCGTTATCGCTGCACGCCCTTGAGGCTGCTCCAACATATCTGTCTGACTTAGCTGAGGCCAAAGGGTTTGAGCAAAGAACTGTTGCAGAATATTAGCCTTTGCAGCCTCTTCCATCTGCCCTAATGCCAACTTTACCTGAGCTAATTGAGCACTATAGGCATTGAGATCATCAACTACAGTAGCAAATGTCATGATTTAATAATAATGCAAGATTTTAATAAAGCCATTTAGAACTTTTTTTTTAATCTCTATAGCTTTTATATAAGTATTTTATTGTTCTTTAATTACGCACATATTCTAATAGTAAAGGCAAGCAAATCGCCTGGTAACTGATGTAAGCACTAATCTAAGCCTTGAAATTATCCACTTACAGAACTCAGGCAATCGTCTGTAACGACCACTAATAACCTCACCATAAAGCTACAATTGTAAGAATTTATACTCTGTAATCTATCCTACGAATTAAGAGGATAAACGTCTTGGTCAAGATGGCACTTGAAACTTTGATGCATCGTGCCACAGGCGTAATTTCTTACATAAGACAGATGATTGCGGATCTTGCTTGCTCACTAGGTACCGACGTTGTGAATTAACGCAACTTCCAGTAGAACAGAGCGTATCGGTACTGGCCCTATTCAGACCACCCGGAGCCAATGTGGTTTTTGCAGTTTTTATCCTCTCCCCCGATCTACCATGACACCAGTAGCCCCTGTTATCCCCAAAGACTGTACCTTACCGACCTGGCTTAGGTCTTGCATCCTAGAACACAGCCAGCCAATAGAGATCCATGGGGACAGCCAGGTCCCGCTTGAGCGTCCTAAAGATAACAATCAGCTAGTCTGTCGCGCATTTGAATTTGCCTATCAACTCCACAAAGGGCAGATGCGGGCCTCTGGGGAACCATATATTGCCCATCCGGTAGCCGTCGCGAATATCTTGCGCAGTCTAGGGGGAGACAGCGCTATGATTGCAGCCGGTTTTTTACACGATGTCGTAGAAGACACAGATGTTTCAGCGGATGAAATCGAGGCTCATTTTGGGGCAGAAGTCCGCCAAATGGTAGAAGGGGTCACCAAGCTATCAAAATTTCAGTTCAACAGTAAAACAGAGCGTCAAGCTGAAAATTTCCGCCGTATGTTCTTGGCTATGGCTCAAGATATCCGAGTCATTGTAGTTAAGCTGGCAGATCGCCTCCATAACATGCGGACATTGCAACATCTGCCACCCGAAAAGCAGGTACAAAAAGCCTGCGAAACCATCGAAATTTTTGCCCCACTGGCAAATCGACTGGGGATCGGTCGTATGAAGTGGGAACTAGAGGACCTTTCTTTTAAGTACCTAGAAGAGTCTTCTTATCAAGAAATCAAAAACTTAATTTCTGAAAAGCGTGTAGACCGAGAGGCCCGGTTAAAACAGGTTGCCGAATTATTAGAAACTCATTTGACCAATGACGGGATCAACTGTGTTGAGATCAGCAGTCGCCCCAAACATCTTTACAGCATCTATCGCAAGATGCAGCGTCAGAAAAAAGACTTCCACCAGATCTATGACATTGCGGCAGTACGCATCATCGTTAGTACCAAGGTGGAATGTTATCGAGCTCTAGCGGTCGTTCACGATCAATTCAAGCCAATTCCTGGACGCTTTAAAGACTATATTGGTCTACCTAAAGCGAACCGTTATCAGTCATTACACACGGCTGTTATTGGCGAGCAAGGTCGCCCCATTGAAGTGCAGATTCGTACGATGGAAATGCACCACGTTGCCGAATATGGGATCGCTGCTCACTGGAAATATAAGGAAACTGGTAACAGTAATACCAAGGTCAACGCAGAAGACGAAAAATTCACCTGGCTGCGACAACTCCTGGAATGGCAAAGCGATCTCAAAGACGCCCAGGAATATTTGAGCGATGTTAAAGATAACCTTTTTGATGAAGAAGTCTATGTCTTCAGTCCCCGAGGTGATGTATTTGCCTTAAGTCAAGGAGCCACGCCTGTAGATTTTGCCTATCGTATCCATACAGAAGTAGGGCATCACTGTGCTGGGGCCAAGGTAAACGATCGCATTGTCACCCTCGATACCCAACTTGAAAACGGTGACATTGTTGAAGTTCTGACCAACAAACACAGCCACCCCAGCCTGGACTGGCTAAATTTTGTCGTTTCCGCCGGTGCTCGTAACCGTATTCGTCATTGGTATAAGCAGTCTCACCATGATGAGAACATGGCCCGTGGCCATGCCATGCTGGAAAAGGTCATGGGGCGTGATGGTCTAGATTCTTTGTTGAAATCAGCTCCAGCCCAAGCAGCAGCGCGACGCAGCAATTATCCCTGTGTTGAGGATATGTTGGCAGCTTTAGGTTACGGAGAAATCACACTGAATGCGGTGGTTAACCGTCTGCAAGAGGCCACTAAAGAACTCCAGCCAATAGACGAAGGAAACGATGAAGCCCTAGCAGAGCAAATCAATGAAGGCGCAGTCGTTCGTACTCGCTGGGGCGGCGATACCCATAGTAGTGCATCAGGCAGTTCCATCATCGGTGTCGAGGGGTTACTGCATCATATTGCCGGTTGCTGCAATCCACTGCCAGGGGAGCCGATTCTCGGGGCCGTATCAATGGGTGCTCGGGGCATTGCTATCCATCGTCAAGGGTGTCCGAATGTGGCCTCGGTACCTGGGGATCGCCTCATACCAGTACGTTGGAATTCAGTGGGAGCCGCCACTGGCCGACCTCAAACCTACCCAGTCATGCTGAAACTGGAGGTTATTGATAGGGTGGGTGTTCTTAAGGATATTTTGAGCCACTTATCAGATCTTAAGATCAACGTACATCGAGCAACAGTCACGACATTTCCGGATCAAATTGCTGAAATTGACTTGGGCCTTGATGTTAAAGACCATGCCCATTTTGATCGAACCATTAAGAAATTGCGCAAGATGACCGATGTGCTAAAACTTAAGCGCCTTAGTCAGATGGATTAAGGCACCGATGATTGGTGCAAAATCAGGCGATTCCCAGCTGGATCGTATACATAGACTTCTTGGCCGTGGCTGGCGTGGATGATGTCATCCGGTGGTGCATGGCCTAGTTTTGTTACAGTTGCGATCGCACCTCGTAAATCCTCCACCTCAAGACACAGGCTCATACTCCCGGCTGGTCCAGTAAACTCCTGAGTATCGCCAGGTTTAAATAAAGCCAGCCTTAAACCTCGTAACACAAATTCTGCATAACACTGGGGGATATAACGGTGGGGTGCTTGGCCTAATAAGCCCTGATAAAACTCCACTAAGGCCTGTAGATTTTCACTGGCTAGGGTCACGAAGGCGTCCTGCATTTTGATAGGGTGGACGATGCCCACCCTAGGATCGCCGTTAACTATTGCCATAGGTATGATCCACTATTACTTACCAATACAAAATCGGCATTACTTACCAATACAAAATCGGCTAAAAATCTCATCTAACATCGACTCGGTCATCTCCTCACCGGTTACCTCTCCCAAAGCACGGATGGCGTCCCGTAAATCAATGGTCCAAAAATCAAGGGGCAGCACAGCTTCTATGGTGGCTTGCACCTGCTTAAGCGCACTGTGGGCACGGGTTAGGGCCGCTGCCTGTCTCTGATTAATGGCTAAATCCATGTTGGCAGCACTGACATTACCCGCTTGCACAATGGTAAGGATGGCATTCTCTAAATCGTCAATGCCCTGACCTTGGGCGGCGGCTGTGTGGACAACAGGCCCATCCACCCCAGGCAGACTAACCGGCGGCCCTAGATCTACCTTATTGATCACTAAAATATGAGGTTTATGCTGAATATCACCATATAGTGCGGCTTCCGCATCAGTCCAGCCGACAGTGCCATCCACGGTCAGCAAGACTAAATCTGCATTTTTAGCCGCTGCCTGGGAACGTTCAATTCCCAGTTGCTCTACTTGGTCAGTGGCATCACGAATGCCCGCTGTATCGAGCACCTGCACAGGAATGCCACCAACCACCAGCTGCGATTCAACCACATCACGGGTGGTGCCGGGTAAGGCGGTGACGATGGCGCGATCGCAACGACTCCAGGCATTCAGCAAACTGGATTTACCCACATTGGGCTGCCCCACGATTGCCACCTTGAGCCCTGTCCGCAGCAGCTCCCCCTGATGGGCTGTAGACAGAATTTGGGATACTTCAGCCAGGAGCACCGCCACCTGATTACGCACATGATCTTCATCTAAAGGGGGAAGATCATCGGCAAAGTCAATGCGAGCTTCCACCTCCGCCAGCACGTCTAAACACCGGCTGCGACATTGGCGAATCACCTGGGTCAGCTTGCCTTTAATTCCAGCCAATGCCACTTGGGCCGCTTGAGGTGATTGGGCTCCGACCAAATCAGCAATACCTTCGGCCTGGGTTAAATCTAGACGACCATTGAGAAAGGCCCGCAGAGTAAATTCCCCTGGTTCTGCCAGGCGCGCTCCCTGGGCAATACATAACTGCAATACCTGCTGCACCGCCATGATGCCACCGTGGCAGTGAAATTCCACCACATCCTCACGGGTATAAGAACGTGGGGATTTCATCAACAGCAGTAAAGCTTCATCAATCGTCTGCCGAGTCTCTGGGTGGGCAATGTAACCATAGAGAATACGATGGCTTTCCCAAGGTGCAGTGCTGTGGAACACCTGTTGAGCAATGGAAACTGCTGTGGAACCCGAGAGTCGCACAATGCCGACACTCCCCTGCTGTGGCACAATCGCGGTTGCGATCGCAGCAATGGTTTCACCCTGCACAATTGTTTCCCTTGGCTCACCCACATTCCTGACTCAAACACTGCCAACATCAAACTTTAACGCCCCCTGTGCCGCCTTGCACGCAAGTCCACCTGGAATGACCAAAGTTGGTTATGTTGTCATAATTAATCCTAGTAGCCCATGGACGGCGGCCTTGCTCCATTACATGTCAATTTTTCACAAGGAATCCAGCCGTGGCAGACCCACAAGGTCATTCTGACGATAATCAATCCAGCAAACAATCTTACAAAAGATCACATCGCCCCCTAAAACGCCAGAAGCGAGGTAAATTGCAGCGTCTGGCCAGGTATGTCTATATTCGCTTTATCCGTCTCAGAAGCCATCCTCAAGCCATTGCCAGGGGTCTGGCAGCGGGGGTTTTTGCCGGCAGCTATCCCTTGTTTGGGTTACAGACAATCATTGGCGTTGCGATCGCTGTAGCCATTCGAGGCAATAAAATTGTTGCAGCCGCCGGCACTTGGATTAGCAATCCACTGACCTATGTTCCTATTTATGCATTCAACTACCAAATTGGGCGCTGGGTTTTAGGACAAAGTGCAGCAACCAGCCTGACAGGGCGTTCTCCTCAAGAATGGATGAACCTTGGCCTTGATATCACAGTTGCCCTAATGGTAGGCAGTACTCTCGTAGGGATGATTTTAGCTTTTCTCAGCTACTATGGCTGCTTACATATGGCATACCATATCCAATCCAACCGTAATAGCCGTTAGAATTTATTTATTATTTGCGACTTACTAGCCGTAAGAGCATCCCAGCATCCATTTCAAATAATTTGGATAATTGACGTTAATGGACGTTATTATGAACATCGGGTGCATTGATAAAAGTTGATCAAATGTAACAGGTAACCCAATATTACTTTTGACAACTTCAGACAATATAGATTACGGTTCGTTTATTAGTACCAGTTTGTATTATTAGAGGAAATATTCCCGTAAATCTTTATTGCTCGTTTATTCAGCTAGCTGGATAATCCTGGCAGCTTCTCCAGAGTTCCATCTTTTCACAGTGAAATGTTCCCCAACACAGCTTGTCACACCATTAAGTATCGGATCAGCTGCCAACATAGCTCACCTAAGACAACTCGCGTCACGTTTCGAGAAACTGCCCCTCGCAATCAAGATCGCTTAAAGCCTTATCTATACGCTGCCAACTATACAGTTAGCAATATAGATGAGGCTTATCAGCTTTTACGTGAATACCTTTTTACCAACGGTGTGACAGCTGTGGAAGATTTGCGTTTCCCTAATCGTGGCAAAATTGAGGTGATTCCTGGGGCTGCTTGGTGCGAGGTTCAAGCCAGCATTCAAGCCGATGGCGAAACGACCGAGCAGAACGATCGTTTAGCTAGCTAGTATTCACTCTGCCTAATTTCGACTTTGCCCACTGAGTAAAAAATAATAAAACGTGTTCTAATGCCTTCTCTAAGTAGCAGGCATTAGAACTGGTCATCATCGTAGTTACCTGACATGGGAGCAGCGTTGTCTCGCTTAGACCCTAAAAGCTCAAGGCGTTCTACTCGAATAACAGGACTAGAGCGCTGTGCACCCGTAGCGCGATCTTGCCAGCTATCAAGCTTAAGCGCGCCCACTACGCCGACAAGACTACCCTTCTTGACGTAATTAGCAGCCACCTCAGCGTTGCGTCCCCAGAGTTCTAGGTTGAACCAATCAGGCTGATCGCTATTACGAGTACGTCGATTCACAGCAATCGTAAACTTGCACAGCACATTGCCTGACTCAAAATAGCGAACCTCAGGATCTCGTCCCGCTCGCCCTACAAGATTTACAACATTGAGACTCATCGCTATTTCACCAGCTACTGTGCTAACTACTTTATATGCGAGAGATACACCACCGTCTAGAATTATCTTTATCTCTTACGCTTTGAAGTAGATGGGCATAAGGTTTTACCCCCGGTACTCCAGATTACAGAATTTCAGACCGTGTAACCTTGGAGTATGGTAGATAGCGCAGGTTGATTAATAGTCAACGTTCCCTCAGGATGTTTCTCAACATCATCGCCATAGGCCGAATATTGGTTGCGTTCAGAAGTGCGGACTAGACGTACAGATATAAAACGTAATAAAATCCACACCGGCCTAATAAACCATCCATTTGTTTTTTCACAGCTCGTTTGGGGGCACGTCTAACAGTGAGTTTACTCGATCGCTTTTCATTCTCCCGTGACATGGGAATAGACCTGGGGACAGCTAACACTCTGGTCTATGTTTCGGGTAAAGGCGTTGTCTTGCAAGAGCCCTCCGTTGTAGCTAGGGATAAGGACGGCAAGCCCTTAGCTGTTGGAGAAGAAGCCAAACGAATGCTAGGACGTACGCCAGGCAACATTACGGCTCTGCGTCCTTTACGGGACGGTGTGATTGCTGATTTTGATACTGCCGAGCTCATGCTCAAGCACTTTATTAAACGAGTGCATGAAGGTCGAGCGTTAGGAATGCCCCGCATCGTGATTGGCATTCCCAGTGGTGTTACCGGTGTAGAGCGTCGGGCAGTTATGGATGCAGCTCTACAGGCTGGGGCTCGTATGGTCTATCTCATCGATGAACCCGTTGCGGCAGCTATTGGCGCTGGGTTACCCGTAGCTGAGCCCACAGGCAACATGATTATTGATATCGGTGGCGGTACCACTGAAGTCGCAGTGCTAAGTTTACAAGGCACTGTCTTAAGTGAATCGGTACGTGTAGCTGGTGATGAGCTGAGTGATTCCATTTCTCAATACATGAAAAAAGTCCATAACTTGGTCATTGGTGAGCGCACAGCCGAAGAAATCAAGATCAATATTGGCTCTGCTTATCCCAGTCCTAATGACAGTGAAAATGTTTTGGATGTTCGAGGCTTACACTTGCTATCCGGTTTACCCAGAACAGTGACTGTAAAAAGTGCTGAAATCCGCGAAAGTATGGCAGAACCGTTGTCGGTGATCGTTGAGGCTGTGAAACGAACCCTGGAAAGAACTCCTCCAGAGTTGGCAGCTGATATTATCGATAGGGGTATTATGCTGGCAGGTGGCGGAGCGTTACTAAAAGGTCTAGATACCCTGATTAGCCATGAAACCGGCATTGTAGTTCACGTTGCGGCTGATCCGTTGAGTTGTGTAGTCCTAGGAACTGGACGTGTGCTTGAAAACTTTAGTCAGATGGAGCGGGTATTTAGTGCTCGTTCTCGCGATCTCTAAGGTTTCCGTAGACGGTTGACAGGTTGACAACTATTGTTTGCAAATTATGTTTGCACTGAGACGCTGGTGGGATAGATACGCAACGAGGGCTGGCATTACCACCCTTGTTATCGTCTTAGCCTGGGCTATGCGTCAAAGCCAGGGTGCTGTCATTTATGAAATCTATCAGGTACTAACAGCACCGCTTCAACCTGGCCTTACACAAGCAGAGCGGCTGGAAAATGCTTACATCCTAGAGCTGCAACAACGGGTGATTGAATTAGAAAACCAAAATCAAAGCCTGCGGGAAAATATTGACTATGCTGATAGTCAAGGCAAGGTTACCGTTGCTGCTGTGATTGGGCGTAGTGCCGATAATTGGTGGCAGCAAATTACGGTCAATAAAGGTAGTTTGGAAGGCATTACAGAAGGTGACATGGCCACGGGGCCCGGGGGTTTAGTAGGTCGAGTTACTAGTGTTTCTCTAAATACTAGTCAGATTTTGTTAATTACTGACCCCACTAGCCAGATGGGTGTGAAGGTCAGTCGCAGCCGGTCCTTAGGCGTAGTACGTGGCAATGTTGACGGTCGGGTCGTTATGCAGTTTTTTGAGACTACGCCTGATGTCAAACCGGGTGATGTCATTGTCACGTCTTCTTACAGCCGTCTTTTCCCTCAAGGGATTCCCGTCGGGCGTATCGAAAGTATGGACTTAAAGAAAAGTCCCGCGCCTGAAGCTGTGATTAAACTATCGTCTCCTCTAAATATTCTTGAATGGGTTACTATCCATCCCTTTGACGCCAAAACCGACGTTAATGCTCCTCCCGCAGAGATAATCGACAATGAATAGCGCGATAGCGCTACCTGAGACAATATGACTTCATCTAAAGGGAAGGAAGCGCTATCCGACTTTCAAAAAACTTGCCTCAATATCGTTATTGTGGTGGGCTCAGGCTTAATTTGCTTGCTGCTATCTCCTATGCGCTTTCCTGGCATCGAATTGTTGGGTATCGCTCCAAACTGGTTACTAATCTGGGTCGTTATCTGGAGTATTCACCATCCCATTATCGATGGGGCCATCGCTGGGATTGTCTTGGGATTATTACAGGACGGTCTGACAGGTCCTTTTCCCACCCATGCCTTAAGCTTGCTAGTAGTAGGTATGTTGACAGCTAGGTTACAGCGACAGCGGTTGATTCAAGAAAATGTCGTGCTAGTGGCATTTATTGTTTTTGGCATGGCTGTGGTTGCCGCCACAATCATGGCTCTGCAAATGAGTTTTCGCCATCTGCTATGGCCTGATTCACCCTACCTGAGCCTTTGGCAAATTTGGCGTACCCATCAGCGAGTAGCCCTCAGTTCAGCAATTCTTAGCAGCCTATGGACACCAGCACTTTACTATCCATTGCATCGCTGGTGGAAGGGTTAGGCCGCCTGTAAAACCTGTGTCATATGACGGCTTTGAATCGCGTTGAGCAAACTAGGTTCTATAGAGGTTGGTTGGTATCGCTTTAGGTGTTCACAGCTACGAATGCCGTTGGTGAGGGCAATAGTAACGATGCCCGCTCGTTGCCCGGCAATAATATCTGCCTCTGTATCCCCAATCATGCAAGTGGGGTAAGTTTGATAACCTTGGCTTTTCTGAGCTGCGATCGCACGCTCTAGCAACGCCACCTTTTGCTCAGCTCGGTTCAAGTGGGCGGCATTGATATCAGATGCCCCAAAGATTTCGTCAACATACTGACTCAGATCATGGGCCTGTAAAAAGGCTTGCACCTGTCGAGGATGGCGTAGTGTTACTAGAACTAAACGTAGACCTCGTTCACGGTTGAGATAATGAATAGCCTTGTCAGCACCGGGCTGTAGAGTATCCCACTGTAGCAAATGGGGATGATTCACAATCCGCTGAACCTGCTGTAAAAGAGTATCGACCAGCTCTGTAGGTACCCCCGAACGAATAGCAATGTCGGTATCAGCCACTCGATTTCGTTTCATCCACCAAAACTGCTTTTTAGACAGTATTTGCAGCGATAACGCTGCACCATGACTCTCTTGGTAACTAGCTTGCAGAGTTGAAAGTCCTAAGCGATAGGTTCGGTAGTAACGCTCCGAAACATCTACGATAGGACCATCAAAGTCACAGAACAAAACCTGCCCAGCAGGCACTTGAAACGAGGACATTAGATTAATACTGTGCAGCATAAAGGGACCTGTGATAGTCGTATTCTGGGATCGTCTCTATGTAGGAAGGGTTGCTAGACCATTTAACATTTCTTTACCTTATCAAGGGAAACCGGAACTGACACAAGCGCAGCCAAAGAAAATAAAGTGGCATATTCTCTGTATTGCTTGTGTAGTGACTATCTCCTCTAAAGAATAACGATCGCCCATAGTCCCCCCAGGACGAGCTAGACCATGCATGTCAGCCCCAAGTAAAAGCTAGGCTACCCGGGCGTCTCGTTCTAAGACCAACGTAACCGGACCCTCATTATCGATGGCGACTTGCATATGGGCACCAAATTGTCCTGTTTCTACCTGTAACCCACTCTGTCGCAGTTTAGCTACAAACTGTTCATATAGCTTAACGGCCTGGTCAGGTGAAGCTGCCTGGTCAAATGAAGGACGTCGTCCCTTGCGACAGTCACCATAAAGTGTGAATTGACTAATAACAAGCAAGGCACCCTGAACATCTTGAATCGATAAATCAAAACGCCCTGACCCTTCAGCCGGGAAAAGCCTTAATGAAAGGCACTTCTGGACCATCCAATCGAGTTCTTTTTCTGTATCGGTTTCAGCGATCCCAATCAAAAGGTTAAGCCCACGACCGATACAGCCCACAACCTCACCGTCAACCATGACTTGGGATGCTGATACACGCTGAATTACAACGCGCACTAGCTGCTGAAACCTCTACCACGACCTTTGGATTCAAGGCAAAAGCATTTTTCAATTTCAGCTTTTAAGGCTTCATGGTCAAGATTTTGACCAATGAGCACCAGTTGGGTTTTCCGAGGTCGATGATTCCATTCTTCATCTTCTAAAGAAAATCGTTTACCACTGAGATGAAAGATGTGGCGCTTTTCACTCTCGTCAAACCACAAAATACCCTTGGCTCGAAAGACGTTATCCGGCAGCTTGTTATCCAAGAAATGCTGAAACTTTCGAATCGCTAGAGGTTGATCACGAACAATAGAAATCGATGTAAATCCATCTACATCCAGGTGGGAATGCTCGTGCTCATGATCATGCTCGTGATCATGTTCGCAGTGGCCATGCTCATGATCGCAATTGGCATGATCGTGATGTTCTGCGTGGGAATGCCCATGCTCATGATCATGCTCGTGCCCATGATCATGCTCGTGCCCATGATCGTGGTGCTCTTCTTTAGCCGGTTCAAAGTATTTATCAGACTCAAAAAGACCTACACTCAAAATCAGCGGTAGCGGGACTTGAGACTGAGTTGTCCGTAAGATTCGGGCACCTTCTTTAATGTCTCGCACCTTAACTTCCAGCAGATCTAGATCAGCTTCATCCACTAGATCTGTCTTATTCAGCAGAATAATGTCACCATAGGCAATTTGGTTATGGGCTGCCTGGCTGTTAAATAAATCGATGCTGTAGTTCTCCGCATCTACTAGCGTCACAATAGAATCTAATCGAGTGAGATCCCGTAGCTCGGTGCCTAAAAACGTAAGGGCTACTGGCAGCGGATCCGCCAGCCCCGTTGTCTCCACAACTAGATAATCAATCTTGTCCTTACGCTCTAATACCTTATAAACTGCCTCTAACAAATCATTATTGATGGTGCAGCAGATGCAGCCGTTGCTCAGCTCCACCATAGTATCGTCATCTGTTGTAATGAGCAGGTCATTATCAATCCCGACTTCACCAAACTCATTGACCAGCACCGCTGTTTTCAGGCCGTCTTGATTAGTCAAAATGTGGTTAAGCAGAGTAGTTTTACCACTCCCCAAAAAACCAGTAATAATCGTTACGGGCAAGCCGTGTTTGGAGTCATCCATCTGTTTGGATGGAGCTGAAATTGCAGCAGTCATAGACAAGAATAAATGGTGGGGTCGATTGGAGTTAGTGCAGAGTTTATTATCTCGTATTTGTCAGAAAATGAGGTTCAGGCTTCACTGAAGTAAAAACTTTGACTGACTCTTTATCCTCGATTTTTGATGGTCATGACTTCGACAATGGTGAGCGCTTGTTCGCTGGGGATTTCCAGAATGCGATAGAGGTCATCCAGGAAGGCTTGCTCTTGAGGTGTCACGCTACCATCGGCAAGTACTAGATCTGTTGCTAAGGCAAAAGCTGTAGGTTTTAGCTCAACTGGAAGTACGGTATTAGCCGCTTCTACTAAACGGCTAGGACTATGCTGCTGTAGCTGCTGCAGCAATCTATCCTTCATCCGAGTCATCATCTCTGTAGAGTAACTTTTGAACAGTCGCATACGGCTTAACAGCATGTCCATTTCGCGACTCTCTTGGTCAGAAAGGTATCCATCGGCAGCGATCGCAACTAAACAAATCGCCGCCAGTGCTTCTGCTGGATTCATAGAGAGCGATTCTGGCGACGGGTCAAAAACCTTATCAAATAGTCCCATAACACCCTTTTGCGAATAAGATTTGGCCGTTGATAGTCAGACCAAACTTATTGTGAAACATGATGGGGACAAACAAAAAGGAGAAGCTTTGGGAGCTTCTCCCTAACTTACTCTAGCCACGAATCTGGGAACTCAAGCGTAAAAACAGCCCTTAAGCCATTTGACGCAGTTCATCTTCCAGCTGCTGTAACAAGTTCATGTTGCCTTGTGCACGGGCCACCGCAATTCGATGCTCTAAAGAGCGGTGAATACTATCGCTATGGCTACGAGCTGCCTCACGTAGCAACTGACGACGCTCATCCATTAGAGGGGTCAGCTCTGCAAGCTTGCGCTGAAACGCCGAGAAAACTGACTTAGTCTCAGTTTGAGTTGCAACCTGACGCTGACCATGACGATCAGTCTGGTAGGCTACACCACGATAGGTAAGCTCTGCTTTAGGCTGGGGAAAAGGAACATGGCGCACATACGTATAGCGATGTTGACGGCCACGATAATTACAAAGAATGTCGCTTTCAGAAACCTCTAACATAGGCGGATTGTGGTCATAGTCGACACCACGGTAAGTAAGTTTCATGAGTGTGTCTCCTCCTGAATGAGCACCGATTACGCGTGCGTTCCTTCGGGCAGGCCAATACAACCTATGGGACTATAGTCATATAGGACACCCTACTTCCGTCTCATCGTCGAACAGGGGACGAATTCTTGGAGATGAACGAGGATTTGTTCTGTATCTATTTTTACCGTTTACAACTTAAATTAGCAACTCCTGATATTTCTGCTGAGAAATCCTAAACAGTAAAGCTTGCAAGGCTTTTCAAAATTTGATGGTTTTTAGGCAATAAAATTGTGTCAAAACTTCATGACTTGAGTTACTATCGCTCACATTAAAGCAACCCGCGTATCAAATTCCATCCCCTGAGATAACACATTAGTATCCATAGGATACTTAGACCATCATTTTCTTGACGATGGTCTATGCTTAAGGGAAAAGATTTAGCAAAAATTAATATTTGACTCGCTGTTTTTGGTATTGCTATGAAATGCACCATCAACCGTCGGGCTCAGTTTTCCGCCAGCCATCGTTACTGGCTGCCCGAACTGAGTGACGATGAAAACCAGACCAAGTTTGGTCTATGCACCCGTGCCCCAGGCCATGGCCACAACTATGAGTTGTTCGTCTCTATGGAAGGCGATTTAGATGAGTATGGCATGGTGCTTAATCTGTCCGATGTCAAAAAGGTAATTAAGCATGAAGTCACTAGTCAGCTTGATTTTTCCTACTTGAACGATGTTTGGCCCGAATTCCAAATTGACACTCCCAAGGGAGGGCTGCCAACCACAGAAAATATCGCCCGTATCATCTGGCAGCGTTTAGTCCCCCACTTACCCATTACCAACGTCCAACTATTTGAAACCTCTACCCTCTGGGCCGACTATAAAGGAAACGCCATGGAAGCTTATTTGACCATCTCCACCCATTTCAGTGCTGCCCACCGCCTGGCTCTACCAACCCTGACATTGGAGCAAAACAGCGAAATTTATGGTCTTTGTGCCCGCGTTAATGGTCACGGCCATAATTATCATCTGGAGGTCACAATCAAGGGGGAGATGGACCCACGCACGGGCATGATTGCCGACCTAGTGGAGTTTCAGAATGCCGTGAAAACCCATGTGGTGAAGCCCTTTGACCACACGTTTTTGAATAAGGATATTCCCTACTTTGCCGAAGTAGTACCCACAGCTGAGAATATCGCAGTGCACATTCGGGATTTACTACGCGGACCTATTAAGGAAATTGGAGCTAGCCTGCATAAGGTGAAATTAATCGAGAGCCCCAATAATTCAGCTGAGGTTTATTGTGAAGCAACGGCTGAAACTACTACGCCAAAACAGTCAGCGACACCAGAACTAGCAGCTGTCTAAACGGGTTCCGGGGTTTGCATTGTAGGTCTGAACGGCTGCATACCGTCGAAAATGTGGGGCTAGTCAGACATATGTCATGTCATGCGTTAGCCCCAAAACTTTAACTCCAGACGTGTCAACGTAAAACGACTACTGCTTCATTGGGATGACTACACGCTTACGTAAAGACTGTGCCCGACGCTTGGCAGTAGCGTTATCAGGCTCAACCTTAAGGGCCTGATCGTAGCTTTCTAGTGCCTGAACGGTCAGTTGCTTTTTCTCGTAGCTATGTCCCAGATTATTGAGAGCCGTTACATAACCTGGGGCAATTTTTAATGCTGCCTTATACTGACGAATCGCTAGATCAAACTGCCCTTGAGCAAAGTAGGTATATCCTAGGGCGTTATAGATTAGCGGTGCATTTTCAGCTTCTTCTTCCTCTGTTAAAGCCTTTAGGGCCTGTTGCAAATAGAGAGCTGATTGGGAAAAAAGCTTTTTATCTAACAAGAGACTTCCTAGCTCGTAATACTCTTGGGCGGTTCCCTTTTCTTTGGTGAGCTTCTTTTGTAAACGGCCTAGTGTGGTCTCAATACGGCGAGTCTTAAATACCTGGCGAATTATAAAAAAGGCTGAAAGCCCTAGTAGGGCAATAAGAATGCCCAGGTATGTCAAAAATAGGGTGCTATTCTCCATGAACTCGCTCTATCAGTTATGCGTACTGCAGTGGTCTACTTTTATTCTCCCATGGTAGCTACGGTAACCCCCAGTAGGTAGCTCGATCTTGTAACCAACCTTCGTCATCCCATTGACGAATAGCATCATTAATAGCTCGACGTAAGTCGCTGTACTGAGTCCCTTTAGGAATTGCGATCGCAACCGGCTCCACTGAAATTACTTCATCCAACAACCGATAGCGATTATCCTGCTGCTGCCATCCAGTCAGTAGCGACACATCTCCAGCAAAGGCATCTACTTGCCCCCTAGCCAATTCAGCAATGGCGTCTTGATAAGACAACACTGTCACCAGATTGGCATCAGGTAATTGATAACGGACATGGGCCAGGGTACTGGAATTGGCCAGCACCGCAATACGACCAGGGGCGAGGTCATCTAAGGTCTTAATCTGGGTTGATGTGGTGATAAACCCAGTGCCATCTAAATAATAAGGTTCACTAAAACTAGCAATGCGCTGACGCTGAGCGGTCACCGTAATTGATGCGATCGCAATATCCACGTCACCATTAACCACCACATTGACACGATCGACATTATGCACTGAACGAAACTCTACAGCTGTTTCGTCCCCAAGAAGATCCAGTGCCAATCGACGGGCAATCTCAATTTCAAATCCGTCTAACTCGCCTGTTGCATCACGATATCCCAAGGGGAACCGATTATCCTTAACCGCCACAATTAACCGACCGCGAGCCTCAATCTCAGCTAATTCAGCAGATATAGCAATTAGGGGCACAGACATCTGTGCCCCTAACAGTAAACTTATGCCTAGCAAATGTTGCCAAATATATCGCCACATGTGGCGATACTAGCCTTTCTTGCCAGCTAGCTCAACCACCTTGGTAAAGGTATCTGGATCTAGAACAGCCATTTGAGCCAGCATCTTACGATTTACCTGAATGTTTGCGGTCTTCAGATCGCCAATCAAACGGCTGTAGGTAGTGCCATTGAGACGAGCTGCTGCATTAATACGCGTAATCCACAACCGGCGAAAATCACGTTTCTTATTGCGACGATCGCGATACGCGTACCGCAGGGCCTTCATCACCTGCTGGTTTGCAGTCCGGAAGAGTTTAGAATGGGAACCCCGGTAACCCTTCGCAAGCTTGAGAATTTTCTTGCGGCGCTTGCGAGCTACATTGCCGCGTTTTACACGTGCCATATTAGGTCGTTAATAGCTAAAAACAAAAAACAATCAATTGATTGTAGAGACGTTGCATGCAACTCTACAAATAAGGCATCATGCCTTCGATGTTAGGTACATCTGCATCTACCACAACCGCCTTCTTAGACAAACGGCTCTTGCGAGCAGTGGATTTATGCTGCAACAAGTGGTTCTTAAACGCCTTACGACGCATAATCTTACCGCTTCCGCTACGGCGAAAGCGCTTTGCAGCAGCCCGACGGGTTTTAAGCTTGGGCATAGTTTTGCACTTGGATAAACTTTTACACGGTCTAATAGCTTACTACGTCTTCAGGCCTTGCTTCAATAGTCCAGTTAAGATCCGTGGAAAAAGCAATCCGACTCCGCAAACCCAGACTAGGGTTATTACGGGGAGGATATGAAAAAGGATATTTATCATCTATGCGGCTATTGATTTTAGGCGGTCCTGGTTCAGGCAAAGGCACTCAATCGCAAAAGCTCAGCGAGCACTTTGGCATTCCCTGGATTTCCACAGGAGATACCCTCAGAGCAGAAATTGCGGCTGATTCACCCCTGGGGCAGCAAGTTTCAGAAACTCTGGCCAAAGGAGAGCTGGTTTCTGACAAGTTAATGATCGCTCTAATTAAAGAGCGCTTGCAGCAACCAGATGCAGCCAAAGGGTGGATCCTAGATGGATATCCCCGCACCGCCTTCCAAGCGGAAGAACTCGACTTCTTTCTCGATACTTTAAAACTTTAAATACTCAAGTGAACTATGCCATTTGGCTGGAACTACCTGCCCATGCTCTGATTGAACGTTCTGAAAACCGAGCAGCTATTGACGATAACCCTGAAGCCCTACGCCGTCGCATTGAGACCCTGGCCGAAACCACGATTCCAATGCTCGAATACTACGATTATCGCCAACGACTCCTACGCATCGATGGCAATCAACCACCTGACGACGTTAAGCGAGAGATACTAGGAGGCATTAGCTAGAAGCAGAGGCTCGATTCTTTACTGTTGCCTGCCCCCAACCTCTGGCACAATAAGCCTGATCGATTTTGTCTGAGACACCTATGACTATCCACCCCAACCTCCATGCTGCCTTTTCTCAAGGCCATGCGCTGAAGATTATCAGTGGCTTGACCAACTTTGATGCAGCCAATGTTTTGGCCATAGCTAAGGCCGCTCAGCAAGGAGGTGCCACATTTGTTGATATTGCAGCGGATGCTGATCTTGTCCATCAGGTGAGTGAGCAAATTAGCTTACCAATCTGTGTTTCAGCCATTGATCCAACGGCATTTTTAGCGCCTGTTGCCGCCGGTGCCACACTCATTGAAATTGGTAATTTTGATGCTTTCTATGCTCAAGGGCTAACTTTCAGCGCCAATGACGTCTTAAGACTCACTCAACAAACTCGTGAGCTTTTGCCCCATATCACGTTGTCAGTCACAGTCCCTCATACACTGCCCCTGGATGAGCAAGTACAGCTGGCCGAAAATCTTGTGGCTCAGGGAGCAGACATTATTCAAACTGAAGGGGGTACCAGTAGCCAACCCAGACATTCTGGATGTATTGGCTTAATCGAGAAAGCGACGCCAACCCTAGCGGCAGCCCATGCTATTTCACGCGCTGTATGTATTCCTGTGCTATGCGCATCAGGTATTTCAGATGTCACAGCTCCCATGGCTATTGCAGCCGGTGCAGCCGGTGTCGGTGTCGGCTCAGCAGTTAATAAGTTGAATAATGAGATTGCTATGATTGCTGCTGTTCGTAGCCTGAGGGAATCTCTACAGACAGTGACCCGTGCCATCGAAAAGGTATAAATCTGATGTGCAAGTCCGAGAATTAGACAGGTGATGAGTCTTTCTAATTCTCGGGTAGAGCAATGATTATGATTGGGTAGACCCCAATGGCACCAGCACTACTGCCATTGCAGAAAACTTCATGGGCAAGCCACGTATTCGACCGATTGCCCTTGGCTTAATTCAGCATCAAGGGCATGTTTTTGTTAGCAAGGGTTACGACAGCATCAAAGATAAACCCTTCTATCGTTTTCTGGGGGGTGGCATCGATTTTGGCGAAACTAGTGTCAATGCCCTTAAACGAGAATTTCAAGAAGAAATCCAGGCAGACTTGATCAACATCAGGTACCTGACGTGTTTAGACAATATTTTTGTTTGTAACGGAAAACCTGGCCATGAGTTGATTCAGCTATTCCGTTGTGATTTTGCTGACTCTATTTTTTATCGATTAGATCAGACATACAAACTCACCGAAGGCCAGAAAACTCACGATGCTGTTTGGATACCGATCAATCAAGTACATTCAGGCATATTAAATTTAGTTCCAAACAACTGTCACGCCTACATCGATTAAGCGACGACCTACATGACGTCATCACATGGCGTCTCGCAACAGGGTAGCGATCTCACGGTTCCCCTGGGCACGGGCTAAGCCCAATGCACTCACACCGCGCTGACTTATGCGTGGGTTAGCGCCATAGTTCAGCAATAGCCTAACTAACTCTGCATTACCCACCTCAACTGCTCGATATAGCGGAGTCGCCTGATCTGGATCTGCACCTCCCGCCAGCAATGATCGCGCAATTGCCAAATTTCCTATTTCGACAGCCTTGTATAAAGAGGTAATGCCAGAAACTTGAGCATTGGCATTGCCTCCCCCCTGCAAAAGCAGTCTGACCAGTTCATGATTGCCCATCTCAGTGGCACGGTATAACAGCGGCACACCATAGGTAGTCCGCCGGTCAGGAGATGCACCAGCGTTGATTAAAATTCGGACCAGGTCAAGGTTGCCCATGTCAACGGCTCTACCCAGAGCCGTTTGCCCACCGGTACTAACCACATCGACATCAGCCCCATTGGCCACTAGCAACTGGACCATCGCTCGGTTTCCTTGTTCAGTTGCGATCGCAATTGGATACCCCTCATAACGATTGCCAGCATCTGCATTGGCACCTTGGTTAAGCACCAATTCTGCCTGTCGTATATCACCACTGCGAACAGCGTTCAGCAATCGCTGATCGAGGTCAGGCAGTCGAGCCTGCAGCGATCCAGCTTGAGCAACAGCTCCAGACAGCGAAAACGGTATACGCGCTAATTGAGTCTGTACAAGTTTAGGATTAAAAACCAACAAGGCCAGAACAGCACTAGCCAACTGGAGGATAGACGTGCTTTTTACCATGGGTTCTAAACAGCAATGTAGTTACCAAGTCTATGCATGCACCCCTAAAGTTTCCAGAGATAGTCAATGGCCAACAGCCTTCATCATCGCCTCATCAATATGTGGTACTAAGCTCATACAACGTGCGCTAAATACCAAACTGTTCCGTTACTAACACAAGAGGCCCAGACTTCATCAGCTTCCTACAAACATGAGATACTGACGGCCACGAGAAAATCAGTAAAAAATAGGAGAGGTTTTAAAAACCTCTCCATCAGAATTATTAGAGTTCATTCACACTGGATCAGTCCTAAGGATTCGACCTCAGCGAAACATACTACTAACGGAGCTTTCTTCGTGAATGCGCCAAATAGTCTCCCCCAGCAAATTAGCAATTGTGAGGGTCGTCAGCTGAGGAAACTGACGCTCCGGTGCCACAGGGATTGTATTCGTCACAATCACCTCTTCAAACACCCCACTGGATAAACGCTCCACTGCTGGTGGGGAAAACACAGCATGGGTAGCACAGGCATATACTTGGCGGGCCCCTTGGGCCCGCAGCAATCTTGCCCCCTCCGAGATAGTTCCGCCCGTATCGATCATGTCGTCCACCAGAACGGCTGTTTTGCCCTCTACATCGCCAATCAAATTCATGACCTCAGCGACATTGTGGGCTTGACGACGCTTATCAATAATGGCCAAAGGGGCATCGTTGAGTCGCTTGGCAATAGCGCGTGCCCGTGCCACCCCCCCAACGTCAGGGGATACCACCACTAAATCAGTCAGGCATTTGCTCGCCAAGTAATCAACCAGTACTGGAGCCCCATAGATATGATCACAAGGAATGTCAAAGTAGCCCTGAATTTGGGATGAATGTAAGTCCATTGCCAAAACTCGATTAGCACCCGCTTGGGTAATTAAGTTGGCAACTAATTTAGCGGTAATCGATTCTCGACCGGCAGTTTTGCGGTCCGCGCGAGCGTAACCGTAATACGGAATCACCGCTGTAATCTGACGAGCAGACGCCCGCCGACAAGCGTCAATCATGATCAGCAACTCCATCAAGTGATCATTGACCGGTCGACAGGTTGGCTGAATCAGATAGACATCACATCCACGGATGGACTCCTGGATTTGAACATACAGTTCACCATCGGCAAACTGTTTACGCACCATCGGCCCCAAATCAATTCCCAGGTAACGAGCAACCTCCCTTGAGAGGGCTGGATTCGATGACCCTGAAAATAACTTCAGGCGACTGTTGTCTTCTAAGCTAGGTACAGTGGGTTTAGCAGGCAGTGTTGCAGAGCTGATCACGGCAGGCCCTCAAAGCATACTGAGCGAATTCATGCAAATCGTAACATCGGTCTTAGAATAATTTGCTCTGTTTTTCCCTAAGTGAGATATTTCTTCGACACACACACACTAAGTTTTTGATACCAGTAAAAACATCAAGTTTTTAGTAAGTGGCCAAACAGTAGAGAATTAGACATCCATGAGTTTTTTCTCATCTTAGAAAAACTGTCTCTAACCTCAGTAATAGCTATTTAGCATAACGCTTCAATGTCTATCACTTAGAACAAAATGACAGAAATATGCTGAAATTCAGCGTACTCAGGTCATCAAATCATGGCTTGTGGCATAAGCATGTGCATTTTTATGTGGAATTGTTATTTAGGCAATTGATTTGCATGAGTAATCAATGCCAGATTTAAAATTTTGACGCCACACGTTTACCCTGCTTTTATGCAAGTTTTAGGTGACTACCAAAAAGTCAAATTAGTTTTCAAAAGCTGTAGCTTGAACCACCAGATTTCAGCAATATTTTGTATATTGCAGATTGTGTATTTAAGAATACAATTTGGTTCAGATTTTATCAGACAGATCAGCCATTAGTACATCTCTTGCCTAAATATTCCTAACCAACTCCTGCCCAAGTTCGTGCGGGCTTTAGAGACCTGAATGTAGGGCTCTAACACCTAAAAATCAAGCATTCAGCTGGGTATAATCACAGTCCCACCAATGTATAAATATGCATTATTTCAATGGGCCTCTCAGAAACTTGCTTTAAAGAAATGCACTAATCAAGCAGCCACTCAGAAGCTCGTCTTCCTAAATCGATAGGAATACTAACGGCTTTACCCAATCTAGGACGCTCATTCGTTTGCTCAATTGCAGTTTGCACCTGCGTCAAACACCCCATGGCTTCTAGATACAGCACAATATCTTTGAGATGGGCCAAATACTCGTCCTCATCCATGGGGAAAGAAACCTGCTCTAGATAACGCCACATCACTTGGAAAAAGACCTTGGTAGAAGTCTTGCGGATTTGAACGTCAAAGGAATAGCCCCATTTATTGATGAGTAGCTCTTGAAAGTCTTCTGGGGTCATAGGTCGCTAAACTGCCCGTTATTTTACATTTATTTACACGATTTCAGATAACGCACCTCTATGAGAAGTAAATAAGATACAGATTTTTCAAATCATAGGCTCAGATAGTTAATAAATGAGGTGTGGTCTGGGGAGCAACTGTCTGGTGAGGGTTTGCGTCTTTTTAAGTCATGGTTTTGCCATGGCAAAATAAGCTTCAAAAGCGACACCTACTAACTATTGAAACCAGTGAGCCTTAGGAAGAACAGTTTTTCTGAGGCGGCTAAATGCAATAATACTCATAGCAATTTGCAAACTTCTGTGACGATATGAGCCACAAATGTACTTGTGGTTACTTGTTACAGGGGTTTGTACTGGGCGATGCAGCCTTTAGATTCATACTCGCATATATAGTCTGACAGTTATGGCTCAAGCTTCTGGAAACCCTGATGTCCCTGATTTAGGGCGTCGCCAATTTATGAATCTGCTCACCTTTGGAGCAGCTACTGGTACGGCTGTGGGCGCTCTCTATCCCATTGTTAAGTACTTTTTACCTCCGAGCAGCGGCTCAGCCGGTGGCGGCGTTACTGCTAAGGATGAATTAGGTAACGATGTGGTAGCTACCAGTTATCTAGAGACTCACGGTGCTGGTGACCGCTCTTTGGTTCAAGGCTTAAAGGGTGATCCAACGTATTTGGTCGTAACTGACGATGGTACTCTTGACAGCTACGCCGTTAATGCCGTGTGCACACACTTGGGTTGCGTTGTTCCTTGGAACGCTAGCGAGAACAAGTTTAAGTGTCCTTGCCATGGTTCTCAGTATGATGCCACTGGCAAGGTAGTGCGTGGCCCAGCGCCTCTTTCTTTGGCCCTGGCTAACGCAAGTGTATCCAAAGATGATGACAAGGTAACTCTAAGCCCTTGGACCGACACCGACTTTAGAACAGGCGATGCTCCCTGGTGGGCTTAGGTTGTCTGTTTCATTTGATTTCTCTCTACGTAATTGGATTGCTAGCGTGCGACGGATGGAATTTAACTTTTTAAGCGTGTTCAATAAGCTGCTGAAGGTCATCGCTTCTAGTGCTTTAGTTGCGATCGCAACCCTAAGCTTGGTACTGACCAATGCTCAATCGGCAGCCGCCTATCCTTTCTGGGCCCAGGAAAACTACGAAACTCCTCGTGAAGCAACTGGCCGCATTGTTTGTGCCAACTGCCATCTAGGTCAGAAGAAGACTGAGATTGAAGTTCCTCAAGCTGTACTACCTGACACGGTCTTTAAGGCAGTGGTCAAGGTACCCTATGACCTTGATGCTCAGCAAGTACTGGGCGATGGTAGCAAAGGTGGGTTGAATGTAGGTGCAGTTCTAATGCTGCCTGACGGTTTTCAGCTAGCTCCTGAAGAGCGCATTCCGGAAGAGATTAAGGAAGAAGTGGGTAGCACCTATTTCATGCCTTACAGTGATGAGCATCCAAACTGGTTGCTAGTTGGCCCTGTCCCCGGTGAGCAGTATCAGGAAATTGTTTTCCCTGTTCTATCGCCTGACCCAGCCACCGATAACAACGTTAGCTTTGGTAAGTATCAGATCCACATTGGTGGCAACCGTGGTCGTGGTCAACTTTACCCCACAGGTCAAGCAACTAATAATGTGGTTTACACCGCATCCAAGGGTGGCGTGATTACAGATGTTGTTAAGGGCGACAGCGGTACGGAGATCACTATCAAAACCGCTGATGGTGAAACCGTTACCGAAAGCCTACAACCTGGTCCAGAGTTAATTGTTGCTAAGGGCGATACTGTTGAAACGGGTGCTGCTTTAACCAATGACCCCAACGTTGGTGGTTTTGGTCAGCATGACACTGAGATTGTTCTACAAAGCCCTGGTCGCATTAAGGGCCTGCTAGCCTTTTTAGGAGCCGCAGCAGTGACTCAGATTATGTTGGTGCTCAAGAAGAAGCAGGTTGAAACTGTTCAGGCTGCAAATGTGACCTTCTAGATTCATTCCATTACCTTGAGCTTGGAACCTGAGGGGCGGTACTTTTTTGTACCGCCCCTTTTTGGTGAGCCATGTATGACAGACACCGATTGAGCAATGAGCGTAATCTCATTTTTGCGAATGCTCTGCGCCATATCTTCCGGCACCAAACCGGCTTACCATAGGAAATGATGAGGCTAGAGAGCCATAGCAGTAATATTCACCCGTTTAATGAGCGTAGTCCTTTACAACACCCTATCCCGCTGCAAGGAACCCTTTCAGCCGTTACAAGCAGGTACGGCTAAGATTTACTGCTGCGGTGTAACGGTCTATGACTATTGCCACCTGGGCCATGCTCGCTGTTATGTGGTTTGGGATACAGTACGTCGCTATCTGCAATGGCGCGGCTACGATGTGCATTATGTACAAAACTTTACCGATATCGACGATAAAATTTTGAACCGTGCCCGCCAAGAGGGCACCACCATGGAGGCCGTGTCAAAACGCTTTATTCAGGCCTACCACAAAGATATGGCGCGGCTGAACATATTGGAGGCTGATGAGTATACTTACGCCACTCACACCATCGACGGCATTAAACGCCTGATTGGTGAATTAGAAAATAAGGGGTATGCCTACGCCACTGGGGGCGATGTGTATTACAAAGTACGCAAGTTTGATGGCTATGGTAAGCTCTCGGGTCGTAAGTTAGATGATATGCAAGCTGGTGCCAGCGGTCGAGTAGCGGGTGGCGAATCGAAAAAGAAAGATCCGTTTGATTTTGCCCTATGGAAAGGGGCTAAACCGGAAGAACCTTCATGGGAATCACCGTGGGGTCCAGGACGTCCTGGTTGGCACATTGAGTGCTCAGCTATGGTGCGTGATCGCATGGGTGACACCATCGATATTCACATGGGGGGAGGCGATCTCACCTTTCCACACCATGAGAATGAAATAGCCCAGTCAGAAGCGGCTACAGGTCACCCCCTCTCCCAATACTGGATGCACAATGGCATGGTGAATGTGAACGGTGAAAAGATGTCCAAGTCTTTGGGCAATTTCACCACCATTCGTCAGCTCCTGGATGCAGATGACGGTCTGCACCCCATGGCGTTACGTCTCTTTCTCTGCCAGGCTCAATATCGTAAGCCAGTGGACTTCACGGCAGATGCGATCGCATCCGCCACCAAAAGCTGGCAAACCCTCAAAGACGGACTGCTATTTGGTGCTAACCATGGTGCTCAGCTGAAGTGGCAAGATGCTTCCCTAGAGCTTGACCATGGGAGCGATGCCGTACAGCGTTTTCAGAACGCTATGGATGATGATTTCAATACGCCTGAAGCGGTAGCCGTTCTCTTTGAACTCGCCAAGGAACTCCGCCGCCAAGGTAATCTCTTGATCCATGAGGGCAAAGCTGATGCAGATAGTGACAGCCTACGGCAGCAATGGCACACACTCGTTTGCCTTGCCCAGGTCCTGGGTATTGAGGCCACCCCAGAGGATAGTCCTATGGAACAGGACGGTCCCAGTGACGAGGAAATCGCCAATTTGATCGAGCAGAGACTAGCCGCTAAAAAGGCAAAAGACTTCGCTCTGGCCGACAAAATTCGCAATGACCTGACCGCCCAAGGCATAACTCTCATTGACAAGCCTGGTGGTGTAACCGAGTGGCATCGGTAAGAGCAGATGAGCACTGCCCACCGTCCGGTGAGTAATGAGACTACCGAGGAACTCATTAATTATCTGGGAAAGTTTTTAACAGAGGAACGAAGGGCCAAAATTGAAACGGTTTTAGCCTATCGCACCCGCTATGTCACTGTAGCGCTTGAGGATCTGCACACCAGTCAAAATGCTGGGGCTGTCTTGCGTAACTGCGATAACTTTGGCATCCAAGACGTACATATCATCGAACAAACTACGAGCTTTAAGGTTAATCTCAATGTCACTAGAGGTTGCCAAAAATGGTTAACAACCCATCGTTACACCAAACGACAGGACAATACACGCAATTGCATTGCAGTCCTCAAAGCTAAAGGCTATTGCATCGTAGCAACGACACCACACACAGAGGCTTTGGAGCTATCTGCGTTGCCAACCGAGCGACCCATCGCCTTACTCTTTGGCAATGAGTTGGATGGATTATCAGAGATTGCCATGGCTGAAGCCGATAGGTTACTCAAAATTCCAATGTATGGCTTTAGTGAGAGCTTTAATATCTCAGTTAGTGCCGCGCTCTGTTTGCAGAGTATTTGCGATCGCATCCACCATTCTACTCATCCTTGGCAACTGACTTCCGCAGAGAAACAAACACTACGGCTACAGTGGTATCGAAATTCTTGTAAAAATAGTCAGCAATTGGAAGCAAGTTTTTGGAAAACATTGGGGGAGTAGGGAATGGAGAGTGAAGAACAGCCTCTGCCCCCATATCCACTCCATACTCTCTACTCCGTACCCCTCATGCGCCAAAACTCAAAACCCATATTCCTCTAGAACTGCATCATCGACATCATCAATGGACTTCGCTCCCATCACGTCGTAGCACATGTCTTGCAAGTCTTGATGATGACGACGACGGGATGTGCGACGGTATTTTTTAGCCTCTAGCTTCGGCTCGTGTTGTACCTGACCATCGCTGCCCATCTTCACTTTTTCAGTCACCTCAGCAGTGGGACGATCATCCAACTGCTGCTGATGGTGCAGTACTTCATTGAGTAAAGACAGGTAATAGTCATAGCGCTCCCACTCACCGCGAACACTACAGCCAGGCTCATCGCGATGGAGGCAGTCATTAAACTGACAGTGGCCCGCACGCTGACGGATTTCTGGGAAACATGCCATCAACGTCTCAACGGGACAAGTCAAATCAGGTTGATTAAAACCAGGGGTATCAGCTAACAAACCACCGGCTGGCAAATCAAATAATTCCACATGGCGCGTGGTGTGCCGCCCTCTACCCAGCTTGCCAGAAACTGCATTGGTGCGAGCATCCACATCAGGCACTAAACGGTTCAGAAGACTCGACTTCCCTACACCTGAAGGACCAGCAACAACACTAACTCGATGCTTTAAGGTCTCCATCAGAGCGACAGGTAGCTCTTTATCTTCTCGAACGCTTACTAGCAAAGGCTCATAGCCCCAATCACTTAAGCGCGTTTGCCAGTGGTCAATTGACTCCTGGCAAAGCAGATCCCGTTTATTGAGACAAAGGGTCACGGGAATGCCCGTGGATTCTGCTTTAACTAAAAATCGACTCAGCTGAGCAGGATCTAAGGCAGGTTCAGCTAAGGCAAACACTAAAAGGATTTGGTCAACATTGGAAATAGGGGGACGGTCGAGCAAATTGGTACGCGTTTGAATGGTTGCGATCGCGCCTCGCTTATCCTGCCAATCAATCTCTTCCACCAAAACCCTATCGCCTACAACCACCTGCTGCCCAAGTTTTTTCAAACGAGCACGGCGGGTACACAAAAAATAATGAGGTTCAGCATCTTCTAGAGACAGCTTAACTTGATAGTAATTTGCCTGACAGGCAACTACAGTTCCTTCAATGGACGATAAGGTTAAGTACTCCGTTGCTCCCCTCATACCACAGGTCGTCGCACCTGCAGTGCAAAGTAACCTTCTGGACTTACTTCCAATGCCTCAATTAGAAACCCTTCTGAACGTAGGCTATCGGGGACTTGCTCCACAGGTTCACCAGCATCCAGCCAAACTTCTAAAAGTTCACCAAGCGGCATTCGTTGCAACTTGAGCTTGGTACGCACAAAATTCAGAGGACAGGGTGTCCCACGCAAATCCAACGTTTCGTCAGGTCGATTCAAAACATCCGTCATACTACAAAAGAAATATCTTAATCGTCGGCGTCCCAAGCCTAGCCCTTAAACAGACCACCTAAAAAACCTTCCAACCCCTTCTTAGAGACTGAATCACCTCGCACTTCAGCTAATTTAGCCAGCAGTTCACGTTCTTCAGTCTTAATCCGAGTAGGAATATCCACTAGAACAGTTAGCAAGTGATTACCACGACTAACTGGATTACCCAACTTAGGCACACCACGATTTTCCATCGTCACAACTGTGTTGGGCTGGGTCCCTGGTGGCACATGCACATCCACTGGCCCATCAACAGTATCCACCTTCAAATCACAGCCTAAGATAGCCTGCAAATAACTCACCTTGAGATCCGAAAGCACATTGATGCCATCACGCTTAAACTTGCTGTGTTCCTTGACAAACAGGTATACATACAAGTCACCCGGTGGGCCACCACGCATCCCCGCATCCCCTTCGTTGGAAACCCTCAAACGCGTGCCATTATCTACGCCAGCAGGAATTGTAATTTTAAGCTTCTTAGTTTCCTGCTTACGCCCTGCACCGCCACAAACTTCGCAGCGATCTTCGACAACTTCACCTGTCCCATTACAGGTAGGGCAAGCTGAAACCTGGGTAAAACTACCAAAGGGTGTGCGAGTAGCTCGACGCACCTGACCTGAACCACTACACGTGGAACAAGTCCGAGGACGAGTACCCGGTTTTGCACCAGAACCCTTACAGGTCATACAGTTCTCTAAATGGCTAATTTTGATCTCTTTTTCACCGCCAAAAATAGCCTCAGTGAAGTCTAATTTCAGATCGAGACGTAGATCGTCCCCACGCATAGGACCACGTCGCTTAGCCTGGCTGGGACCACCAGAAAATCCGCTAAAGAAGCTTTCAAAGATATCGGCAAAACCACCCATATCAGAAAAATCTTGAAAGCCTGCGCCACCAGCCGCAGCACCACCCACACCAGCTTCGCCAAAGCGATCATACCGAGCTCTAATTTCCGGTTCAGATAAAACCTCGTACGCTCGATTGATCTCTTTAAATTTGTCTTCTGCACCCGGATCTTTATTGACATCAGGGTGATACTTACGTGCCAGCCGCCGATAAGCGCGCTTTACTTCATCCTGATCGGCCCCCCGGGAAACACCGAGCACCTCATAGTAATCACGAGCCATAGAATGCTAGCTTAACAACGACAACTGGAAACCTATCCAACTATTCTACGTAAGCACGGCACATTACTGATTCGCAATTCCCGTACTCTAATCATTCGGTTACTATTCAATCGCTTCGTAATCCGCCGTAATAGTTGCATCCAAATCAAACTCCGGATCATCAGCCAACAGATCTATAGCTTCAGGAGTGGCTACTGACGCAGGTTCTTCTACTGGAGTCGCTTCGGCACCAATGGGCTCAACAGGCTCAGATGTGGACATATCTGGAGTCGTCTCATCCATCGCAATATCATAGTTATCTTCATTCACCTGGCGATACATCTCAGCACCGATTGCAAAAATAGTTTGTTGCAATGCATCTAGTGCTGATTGAAGTTCTTCAGGCGTAATGTCCTTATTATGCAGGGCAGCCCGCAATGCAACCTCAGACTCCTGAGCTTGAGCTTTACGCTCTTCACTGATCCACTCAGCGTTCTCCCGCATCGTCGACTCATAGCTATAGAAGAGGGTGTCAGCCTTATTCTTCATTTCAGCAACGATCTTGCGACGAGCATCTTCGTCCGCGTAGGCTTCAGCCTCCTCGCGCATCTTATCAATTTCACTAGACGTTAGACCGCCTGTGTTAGTAATACGAATGCTCTGCGCCCGACCAGTGCCTTTATCCTTAGCAGCTACTTGCAGAATACCGTCAGCATCAATTTCAAAGGAAACTTCAATTTGAGGTATCCCCCTAGGTGCAGGTGGAATACCTGTCAGCTCAAATCGGCCAAGACTCTTATTATCTCGAGCCATCGCCCGCTCACCTTGCAAAGCATGGACTTCCACCGACGTTTGACCATCCGTTGCCGTTGAAAAAGTCTGCGACTTACTAGTTGGGATGGTAGTATTTCGCTCAATTACTTTAGTAAACACCTCACCTAAGGTTTCAATCCCTAGCGATAGGGGAGTCACGTCCAATAGCAATAAGTCCTTGACCT
This sequence comes from Leptothoe sp. ISB3NOV94-8A, assembly GCF_043421595.1. Taxonomy (NCBI): domain Bacteria; kingdom Bacillati; phylum Cyanobacteriota; class Cyanophyceae; order Nodosilineales; family Cymatolegaceae; genus Leptothoe; species Leptothoe sp. ISB3NOV94-8A. The sequence continues at coordinate 4,932,915 of NZ_JAXSQW010000001.1, forward strand.
CACCTCCTAGCACACCCGCCTGAATAGACGCGCCTAAGGCCACTGCTTCATCTGGATTCACAGAGCGATCAGGTGTCTTGCCGTTAAAGTAATCAGTGATAGCCTTTTGAACAGCTGGAATCCTTGTAGAGCCACCTACTAGTAGAATCCGATCAATGTCATCTGGCGTCAGCTCAGCATCCTTCAAAGCCTGTCCTACAGGTTCTAATGTTGCTGCAACCAGCGGCTTCGCCAACTCTTCAAATTTAGTGCGGGACAGCTCAGACTCCAGATGTTTAGGTCCAGCTTCATCTGCTGCAATAAAAGGCAAATTAATAGATGTTGTAGCCCGAGTCGAAAGCTCAATCTTGGCTTTCTCTGACGCTTCACGGATACGCTGTAGAGCCATACGATCCGTTGATAGATCCATCCCCTCCTGCTCACGAAACTGATCCAACAAAGCGGTGACGATACTATTGTCAAAATCGTCACCACCAAGATGATTGTTACCAGACGTGGCTTTCACTTCAAAAACGCCGTCTCCGAGCTGCAGAATGGAAACATCAAATGTGCCACCGCCCAGGTCAAACACCAAAACAGTCTGATCCTGATCTAACTTGTCAAGACCATAGGATAAGGCAGCGGCCGTTGGCTCGTTGATAATACGCAACACTTCTAGGCCAGCGATCTTCCCAGCATCCTTGGTTGCTTGGCGCTGGGCATCGGTAAAGTAAGCAGGTACTGTAATAACAGCCTGAGTAACCTCCTCACCAAGATAAGCTTCTGCATCCTGCTTCAGCTTCTGTAGAGTCATGGCAGACACTTCTTGTGGAGTGTAAGCCCTGCCGCGAATTAGAACATCCACCGTGTCATCTTTTCCGCGTACACACGTGTAAGGCACTCGGGATCTCTCACTGGACGTATCTTCCCAACGACGCCCGATGAAGCGCTTAATACTGTAAACAGTATTTTCTGCATTCGTAACGGCCTGACGCTTTGCTAGCTGGCCAACCAACCGTTCTCCATTCTTGGCAAATCCAACAATGCTCGGCATAGTCCGCCCACCCTCAGTGTTAGTAATCACCTCGGGCTTGCCACCTTCTAGAACAGCAACACAGCTATTTGTAGTTCCTAAATCAATGCCAATAACTTTACCCATCTGAGAGCCTGCTTACTCCAGAAAATCACACAACTTTTTAGAAATAGACGTCCATCAACCAACCAACATTAGCTTGCACAGTAAATCCATATTTCTCTAAAAAATAAGAATTGGCAAAAACCATTCAAAGGATGCACTGACTTATAGCAAGCATTAGCCGTATGGACTAACCGATATAGATATATGTGCTTTAAGTAAAAAATTGCTATATGGTTACACCCTGTTGATAACTCTCAACCACAGAAAGTATCTGCAATGAGCACATTTGGAAAACATGCTTGAGCTACTCTCCAATATAAATACAATACCCAAAACCATAAACTCTAATAAAGCACCTTGATATTCAAGAAAGCTTCATAACCGAGCTAGCTTTAATAACTAGCTCAGCTATGTTTTGAGCAAGTATTTTTTACCTTCAATAGAGTTCGGAAGTTCGGAGTTATTCCTCTAAAGGAGTAGCAACTTTGACCATGGCATGACGCAAAACTCGCTCCCCTAAAACATATCCCCTTACTAATTCTTCAATAACTGTACCTTCAGCATGCTCATCTGTCGGTTCACGCATTACAGCTTCATGTAGATTAGGGTCAAATTCTTTACCCTCTGCTCGCATTGGAGCCACACCGATACGCTTAAGAGCTTCCACCAGTTGCTTATAAACACTCTGATAGCTCTTATGAACAGCCATTTCACCGTCATTTTGAGGCTTAATTTGAGCCCGAGCCCGCTCAAAGTTATCCACAACCTCTAACATATTGCTAATGGTATTGCACTTGATTTGAAGTTCAAGGTCTTCTTTCTCACGGCTCGTACGCTTACGAAAGTTTTCGAAATCAGCTGTCAGCCTTAAATATTGACTACTCCTATCCTCCAATTGCACTTTTAGCTGTGCTACTTGTTCTTCCAAATTAGAGATAGCAGCCAAATCATCTGGAGAAGCATCCGCCCCCTTAGCCGCTACATCATTGGAAGCAACCTCAGGCAACTCATTCTCAAAATCTATATCTATATCAGCGTCTTCAACCTTAAGCTCTTCAATATTTTCATCCACCTCATTGATCACATCAGAGGCTTCATCCTCTTCCATAGAATTACTTTCCGCTGGATTAACGTTTTCTGCCGGATTAACGTCCTCTACCATCGTTTAACCTCATCAATAACAGAACATAGGGGGTAACCATTGCCTTAGACGCTGATATTTTAAGCGAGTTGCGCCACGCTAAGACCCCGTTTATGTAAGGATCCAGATCAAAAACCACGTTTCTAGCCTAGAAAGCCCAACACCACCCTGGTCTGTAGTCTCTATACAATCACCTTAGACGTATCACAATAGTGCATTTTGCAACGTAATGACTACATAAAATTAGGGCAGGCATCACATATATTTTCGATTGCCATATTCATTTTCAACTCACAATGCCAGTATTGCGGCTAGCTGGATGCCATTGTTCAAGCTATTATCGGGAAATGAAGCAGCGTTGTACGATACGCTGCAACGTTTGGGAGCATCCTGAATTTACAGGATAAAGCCCCCGATTGTAGCTGTCTACAGAAAAGCGTTTTGTGGGCAACCTTCTGTAAGGATTTTCTGCGGCGACTATGACCAATTCCTCATCATCATCTCGGAAAGCGCTTGTTCTACAAAGAAGCTTTTCACCATTTAGCAACCAGCTAATTCAAGCGGGTTACGTTGATACTGACCAAATGCAACAGGCATTGGTTGAAAGTCGAAAGTCAGGACGCTCGTTAACTGATGTATTAGAGTCACTGACTGGTCAGCAGCTGAGTCCAGAACTCCTACGACAGTATAAGAAACAACAGCTATTCGAACTTAAGATCCTCTACGGGGTAGAGTCACTAGATCCAGAGCTTGAAAGTGTATCTGATACAAAAGTTGGCAATTTAATTGACAGTTTAATTCCCGTTGATATCTGTCGCCGCCATCGTTTACTACCGCTTTCTCAAACCACCCAAGATGATATTTCCACGGTACTCGTGGCCATGGTGGATCCAGAGAATTTAGAGGCTCAGGATGATCTCAATCGCATCTTACGCCCGAAAAATCTAAAGTTACGCCGCATGGTTATCACCGTTGAAGACTATCAACGGATGATTTCGGCATATTTAGATGATCAAGTTGCCAAGGAAAAGCAACGAGATTTTGAACAGGCTGTAGATGTCAACTCAAATTTAGAGGATTTAGACCTTGATGATGCCGGACTTGAAGATGCCCTGGATGAAGAAGCTGATTTAAGCACAGCAGTTCAGGATGCAGGTGCAGCTCCTGTTATCGCATTAGTTAATAAAATATTAGTTAAGGCTCTCCAAGAAGGGGCTTCTGATATTCACGTCGAGCCGCAGGAAGACTTTTTACGTATTCGGTTTCGCCGTGATGGGGTTCTACGTCAGGCCTTTCAAAAATTTCCTAAAAAGATTATCCCAGCGGTTACAGCCCGCTTAAAAATCATTTCTGAGCTAGATATTGCAGAGCGACGTATTCCCCAGGATGGTCGGATTCGGCGAGTATTCCAAGGACGTAAAGTTGACTTTCGGGTTAGTACTATTCCTAGTCGCTATGGTGAGAAAGTCGTTTTACGAATTCTAGATAATACCAATACCCAGCTTGGTTTGGATAAGCTGATCACGGATGATGAAACTCTAAATATCGTTCGGGAGATGACCAATTCCCCCTATGGGTTGATTCTAGTAACGGGACCCACAGGTTCAGGTAAGACGACGACCCTTTATTCAGTCCTGGCAGAGCGCAACGATCCTAGCATCAATATAAGTACTGCGGAAGATCCAATTGAATATGCTCTACCGGGCATTACTCAGGTACAAGTCATTCGTGAAAAAGGCATCGACTTTCCACTGCTTCTGCGGGCATTTTTGCGGCAAGACCCCGATGTCATTCTAGTGGGTGAGACCCGTGATACCGAAACAGCTAAAACAGCCATTGAAGCAGCACTCACCGGCCACCTTGTATTAACGACATTGCATACCAACGATGCAGCAGGTGCCATTTCCCGTCTAAATGAAATGGAAGTGGAAGCTTTCCAAGTATCCAGTTCATTAGTGGGTGTGCTGGCACAGCGTCTAGTAAGGCGAGTATGCACCGATTGCAGAATAGCCTATACCCCCAGTAGTGAAGAGCTGGCCCGCTTTGGCCTTAGTTCTTCTAGCGGTGACATTAAGTTTTATCGAGCCAATACGGTTTCTCCAGACCAAGCTGAAACGGATAATAATACCGGTGCGCTTTGTCAAACTTGTCAGGGTTCAGGCTATAAGGGCCGAGTTGGTGTGTACGAGGTTATGCGTATAACCGAAGGCTTGCAGAAAATGATTTCTGATGGGGCACCTGCAGAACATATTAAGGAGGCTGCCGTCGAAGAAGGTATGCAAACCTTGCTGTCTTACAGTCTTAATCTTGTGGAGCAAGGCTACACAACATTAGAAGAAGTAGAACGCGTAACATTCACCGATACAGGCTTAGAGGCCGAGCTCAAGGCCAGACGTAAGAGTGTTTTAAGCTGTTCCACCTGTGGTGCCGAACTACACCACGACTGGTTAGATTGTCCTTATTGTCTAACAACGCGCTTCCAAACTAGTTAACTAAGCTAACTAGATGTAATTCATAAGGTTGAAATGGGTACAATCATCTCCATTACTTATGTTGAGCTCTGCTGAACCAGCTTCTCTATTTCCTTAATTTCTCTGCTTATAACGATTTTGTAGATATCTACCTGAGGTGGCCCTATGGAAATGATGATCGAAGACTTGATGGAAGAGGTGGTTGAGCGAGGCGGATCTGACCTCCACCTTTCAGCAGGTTTGCCCCCATACATTCGGGTTAGTGGTCACCTCACCCCGACTGAACATCCACCGCTGACACCTGAACAGTGCCAACGACTGATTTTCAGCATGCTCAATAATACCCAACGGAAACACCTAGAGCAGACTTGGGAGCTAGATTGTTCCTACGGTGTTAAAGGCTTAGCGCGTTTTCGGGTCAATGTTTATAAGGACAGAGGCACCTATGCCGCCTGTTTAAGAGCGCTGAGTTCCAAAATTCCAAGTGCAGATTTACTAGGTCTCCCCAATATCGTAATTGAGCTAGCTCGAAAGCCCCGGGGGTTGATTTTGGTGACTGGGCCAACGGGGTCGGGCAAGTCGACCACATTGGCTTCGATGATCAATGATATTAATCATTCCAGGGCTGAGCATATTCTGACAGTCGAGGACCCGATTGAATTTGTCTATGAGCCCATTAAGAGTTTGATTCATCAACGCCAGATTGGTGAAGATACTAAGAGTTTTGCCAACGCACTTAGGGCAGCGCTACGGGAAGATCCTGATGTCATCCTGGTGGGTGAGATGCGGGATTTAGAAACGATCTCCCTGGCAATTTCAGCGGCAGAAACAGGACACCTTGTTTTTGGCACCTTACACACAAGTTCTGCGGCGCAAACTGTAGATCGAATGATTGATGTGTTTCCACCGGGACAGCAACAGCAAGTACGCGTACAGCTTTCTAATTCTCTGGTTGCCGTTCTCAGTCAGACCCTTGTTCCTAAAGCAAATCCCAAACCTGGTGAGTTTGGTCGTGTAATGGCTCAAGAGATTATGGTGGTCACCCCAGCGATTTCTAACTTGATCCGAGAAGGTAAAACCGCTCAAATTTATGGTGCTATTCAAACTGGCGGTAAGCTGGGCATGCAGACGTTAGAGATGGTTTTAGCGGATTTGCATAAAGCTGGCACGATTAGCTTTGAAAGTGCCATAGGCAAATCGTCCCGAGCTGACGAATTACAGCGCTTGATCAATGCAGGTGGTGCCGGTACCACTAGTGGTACCGGTACTCCCAGGAATCAACAGCGTGGTCGTTCTGCTACTGGTGCACGCCGTTAGTTAAAGGTTGATGTCTGATTTACCAACTCCTTACTAGTTAACGTTGGGGGTTGCCTAAAAATCAGGCAACGCTGTATAAAGCCTTCCATAACTTATAAGCCTAAAATTTGCAGAGGTAAAATCCATGCCTACCTATGTTGCTACAGGTCGAGACACCACAGGTCGCACGCGACGTGAGAAGGTTGTTGCTGATTCGCCTGGTGAAGCTCGCACCATGCTTAAGGAGCGTGGAGTTTATATTCAGAGCATTAAGCAAGATCGAGGCTTGAATTTAAATTGGGAGGATATGAAAACCTCTCTAGTTCAGGTTTCGGTTAAGGATAAGGCTGTTTTTTCGCGTCAGTTTGCAGCTCTAGTCAATGCTGGGGTTGGCCTAGTCAGAGGCATTGGAATTTTGGGTGAGCAATGCCCTAACCCCAAGTTAAAGAAAGCCCTGCTGGAGATCAACTCTGATGTCCAACAGGGAAACAACTTATCTGACTCGATGCGCAAGCATCCAGCTAGCTTTGATCTGCTCTATGTGAGCATGGTTCAGGCAGGAGAGGTCGGTGGTGTGCTGGATGAGGTTCTCAATCGTCTGGCAAAGCTTTTGGAGGATCTAAATCGCTTACAGAACCAGATTAAGTCTGCTATGGCTTATCCAGTAACGGTAGGGGTTCTAGCGGTCACCATTTTTATTGGTATGACGGTCTTCCTGTTGCCCATCTTTGAAGAGATCTTTATCGAGCTTGGGGCAGAGCTGCCAGCTTTTACGCAGTTTATGATCAACATAAGCCGATTTCTGCGTAATCCTCTCCTGGTTTTGTTAACGATTGCAGCCCTAGTGATTGCTGGAATTGCGTACAGACAGTACTACAAAACTCGCGCTGGCCGGGAAACAATGGATCGTCTGTTCTTGAAGCTGCCTCTATTTGGTGATTTAGTTCAAAAGTCAGCAACTGCAAGATTCTGCCGCACATTTGGCTCACTTTCGCGCTCAGGTGTTCCCATTTTGACAGCCTTAGAAATTGTTCGAGATACCTCTGGCAACCAGGTGATTGCCAATGCAATTGAAGAGGCTCGTTCAGAGATTCAGACAGGGGGCATGATCAGCCTGGCTTTACAAAGACACCAAGTCTTTCCTGTTATGGCCATTCAGATGATTAGCATTGGTGAGGAAACAGGTGAATTAGACCAAATGCTGATGAAAGTCGCAGACTTTTATGAGGATGAGGTTGAACAAGCCGTTAAAGCCTTAACCAGCATTATGGAACCCATTATGATTATTTTTCTGGGGGGTATGGTTGGTTCAATCTTGGTGGCTATGTATTTGCCGATCTTTGCACTGCCCGGCGCAATTAGCTAATGAAGCCTGAATTAGCCCCAGTTTGAATGAGTTGGACAATGGCAAATAGTAATTCAATTTTGCACCCATGGATGTTTAGCTGTAGCTAAACATCCATGGGTTTTATAAGCACTATTGGAGTACTTCTTTAAGTTTGTGCTGATTCCAAAGTTGCTGATATAAACCAGCACGCCGGACTAAACTATCGTGGCTGCCTGTCTGAACGATGCGACCTTGATCCATTACGATAATGCGATCGCAATTTGCCGCAGCTGACATCTGGTGAGTAATAAAAATCACCGTCTTGCGCTGGGTACCGTGGGATAAATTATCCAAAATTTGAGTTGCCGTTTGGTTGTCAACACTAGACAAGGCATCATCAAGTACCAAAATAGGAGCATCCACCAGCAGTGCCCTTCCCAACGCTGTTCGCTGTCGCTGACCTCCAGACAACGTAATCCCGCGCTCACCCACAACGGTGTCATATTGGTTAGGAAAATTGGCAATCTCGTTCCGAATCTGAGCGAGTTTTGCCGCTTGCTCAATCTCAGGCATTTCTGCCAACGGCACCCCATAGCGCAAGTTATTTTTAATTTTGGTACTGAATAAAAAACTGTCTTGGGGAACAAAAGCAATTGCCCGTCGCAGATCTGGCAGAGCCACCTGGGTCACATCGTAATCATCTATAAACAGGTGCCCTTCCGGAATTTCTAAAATCCGGGGTAGGGTTTTGGCCAGTGTAGATTTACCCGAACCAATGGGGCCCACTAAAGCAACGGTCTCCCCAGGCTCGATAGAAAACGAAATATCCTGAATCGCTGGCGTATCAGTGCCAGGATATGCATAAGTCAACCCTTGAGCCTGTAATCGGCCAGATACTTCACCCACAGGCAAAGATGATGCCTTGGCAACGCTCGCCACCCTCGGCTGAGCCGCAAAAATTGCCTCAATGCGGTCAACACTAACCTCACCCCGCTGATAGGACGTAATCGTAAATCCGAGCAGAGCGGTTGGAAAAACCAGGTTATTGACGTAAAGCAAAAGGGTGACAAAATCGCCTACAGCCAACGTGCCTGCAGCAATGCTGCGAGCCCCCACCGCTAAAATAATGGCCAAACTTAGGCTAGCTAAACCTCCCAGCAACGGAAAGAGCGTATTACGGGTACGAGCCAGGGATAAATTAGCCTCCAGTACTTCATCATTACGCTGAGCAAACGCTTGTTGCTCGTTTGTCTCCTGAGCGTAGATTTTGATCAATCCAATGCCACTCATATCCTCTTGAATCAGGGTGCTCAGGTCAGACAGTGACTGTTGAACATCCAACTGTTCTTGCCGCAGACGATTGCTAAAGGAGCCCACCAATAGCATCATGACCGGATAAATAGCCAACGCCACCAACGTTAAACGCACACTGATACGCAGCATCGCTGGCACAGTAAAGCTATAAGCAAATAGGATATTCGCCAAGCTAAGTACGGCAAACCCTAATAACCGGCGAATATTATCCACGTCACTGGTGGCTCTGTTGATCAGATCACCAATGGTATTTTCTGCAAAATAGGCAGGCTCTAACGACAGCAAATGCTCAAAAATGCGCTGTTTAAGATCGAACTCAACCTTACGCCCCACACCAAAGATCAGCACTCGTGACGCCATACGTATTACCCACATAACCGTGGCTAATACCAAAATCAACAGCACATAGCGCAAAATAGTGCCCTGGCTAAAGGCAATTTTGAGGCGCTCAACTGCATCACCAATAATTAAGGGAATCCATACGCTCAGGATATTAACCACCAAGAGGGTTGAAATACCCACGAAAAGATGTCGACGATGTGGTTGAAGATAGCTGGTTAGATACTGCAGCCTAGACTTTGCCATAAAAGTACTCGAAACGCTTCTGCAGCCATCGCTGCTTCACTATCGTAGTACCCTAAAGCCCAGCTTGCCTTTTAGTACAAGCTGAGCGGTGATGACCCTAAGCAGTGATGGCTAATGTTAGAGTTCGATATTAGAGTCCCAACCAAAGTCGAAGTCAGGGAGCCAACCCCGTAGAAAATAGTAGGTGGATGTCAGCACTTCATCCCAATAGCGGGATGTTAGCTGTAGGGCATCTACATTAGGAATGATGTCAGGCAATCGGGAAAACGTATCATTCCCGGACCATGTATTGACTGAGTAAAAATCTGTCGGCTTAGCAATGACCTGCATATCCATATTCTCAAAGGTCAATGCCGAGCGTGTCATCGTCATGGCTGGAGCCACCAGCATAATCCGTGGATCGGTCGGCTCATTGCGATTATTTCTCGCCGGTAGTACCTGCTGATTACGCAAAAAACGATCTACCCTATCAGCTGTGCCATGGACGTTCAAACCAGTGGACTCAAAACGAATATTTTCTCCAGGCACTCCATTATTAACCAGAACCGTTCTAATATTCTGGCGCTTGACCTGACTAGCTTCACCACTTCCACCGGGGTCAGCGGTCACAATTACAAACGGATCGGCACCTGCTTGACGAGCCTCATTATAAAGTTGAGATCCATAAATTAAGCGGGGTACCAGCGTTGAGTTATATGCTTGATCACTCGCACTTTGAAAGGCAACGGCTCCTTGCGAATCTCCAGCATCATTACCCAGCACCACAATCGCCCCTGTCCGGTCTAATCGCGGTCCTTCTAAACCGGCAGGACAAACCTCAGCACACTGGGCCGCTCTTGCAGCAAATGCCTGCTGCACTTCTAGCTCTGAGCGGGCAACGATGAAGCGACTAAAAATCGGCAGGCTGGTAATGACCAAAATAGCCAAGGCCGCTGCCACCTGCTGCCCTTTTACTTTTCCCACACCGTCACTGATTGCAGATCCCAACAGCAAAATTGTTGCCCCGAGAGGCGTCAATGGCAATGAGAGCAGCCGCCAAATAGTTCCAATTGTTTCATCATTGGGATCTGCAAAGGAGGCAACAATCAGAATCAGAACAATTACTCCGCCAAACCAAGTCAGGTACTGTTTTGGAATGATTTTAGTCAGAATGTACCAAACTAAGAGTCCAAGAGTGGCCCAAAGTAAAACACGGGTAAGCAGAACAAGCATGGGAACCTTCTAAAAAACAGGCGCAAGGGAGATTGTTCAAAAGTTAAGCACATTAGTTCATTTTCGGCTACCGGGTCGGCCCCTCAAGCCGGAACCACTATACCCGGATCTGTACTTAGATAGGCTCGAAAGTGAAAAACATTTGTCAAAACAATAGGACATCAAGGTAATCGTCAAAACAAAATTTCACGTATGCAGGGCCTAAGTCACCCAATAAAAAAGGGTCCAATAAAAAACGGGAGCCCAAAAGATGGACTCCCGTTTAAGCATCGCTAATCAATGTCGCTACAACTGATAAGTTACAGTCCTAAACCAACTTCAAATTTGGATATTGGGCAATAACCTCATCATTCGTTAAGGTTTCACCACTGGCCTGGGGCGTCCACATTACCTCAACCGCCATGAGTTCATCACTCGGAATCGCCCCAACTTGGTTTAAGGCTTTGTGCAAGTCTTGCTCGGAATTCACGTTAGGCAGCGTCAACTTACCTTGGGCAGCAACAATCATGGTTGCAATAATGTATTCACCACTCTGTAAATTGCCGTCAGCGTCGGGCAACGTAGCGCTATTACCACCAGAGATTTGATTATTAACGTTAGAAACTGCTTCATGGCTGAACTTACTTCGCTCCATCAGCGCCAAGCGATTAAATTCCACCTCAGCAGACGTTAGCTTGGTTTGGACGGTTTCAGTATCTGCATAGGCCCAGTATTCGGGATGACGTAGCAGCGACAGCGTACTTTCTTGTAGTACTTTGCTCAGCCCAGCCGATGAGCTGGTGTCTGAGGAGGTTGCTAAGCGGTTAAGGTCGTCCTGAAGGTGGCGAGCCTTGGCCAGTAATCCCACCTGTAAACGAGCGACAGAAACCGTTGGATTAGGCGTGTAAGTCTCTCCTTCGCCAAAGCCAGTGGAGCGGAAGCTGCGGACCAGGAAGGATGCGATCGCAAAAAAGATTAGCAAGCTAAATAGGCCACCGCCACCAAAACCAAACAACGGCATCACCAGTGGAAAACCAAAGCCAAACCCACCGCCAGGATAGTAACCACGAGACGGACCTTGATAGCTACGGGGCGACGAATACGTCCGACCAGAGGATGGGCGAGCCCGAAAACTGCCGCCACCAATGCGCCCGCCAGCACGGGCAGCTAAAGCGCTATCAGCCTGAGAGAACACTAGAACCAATGCCAGGAAACAAACCAAGAACGGCTTGAGCAGTGGGCGTAACCAAGACGTAAATCGGGTTAGCTTAAATCGACTCATGATGCAGGGTATAGAAAAACGCTGAGACAGGTCTACTAAGGCTCTACTCAGGCGGGAAAACCCACCAAGGTGTAGCCCTCCTTACTTTAACGTTTTTAGTTAGACCATATGGTGAGTCAAAAGAGGCGGGATTACCGCCCCTACATAGCCGACCGACTACACACAAGCCTCGACGATTCTTAACACTGATTAACGAAGCCTGGTGAACGATCAGCCGCCGCCAACAATGGTCACCACCTCTAAGCGGTCATTAGTTTGCATCACAGTCGTTTCCCAAAACTGACGATGCAAAATCTCACCGTTATATTCCACAGCGACCAAACGTGGATCCATAGCCAGCTGAATCAGTAACTGAGGTAACGTCGTCCCCTCAGCACAGGATTTCGATTCACCATTGACTTGCAGCATAATGCTGGTTGCTTCAGAGCTAGTGTTCATAGGAAAGGGAAAAGGAATCTATTACTCAAAATGCTGGTTAAAGGAACGAGTGATTTGGAGCGGGTCATCGGCTTGCATAATAGCCCGCACAATGGCGACACCGGGTGCACCAGCGTCTCGCACTAAGGCCACATTGGTTAGATCAATGCCACCGATAGCAAACCAGGGCATCGGCGCATTTTCTACAGCGTAGCGAATGTAGTCATAACCAGCCGCAGCTTTTCCAGGTTTTGTAGGTGTGGCATAGACTGGCCCAACGCCAATGTAGTCAGCGCCTTCGTCAATGGCTCTAGCCATTTCTACAGAGTTTGTGGTGGAGCGCCCCACAATGGGCAATGGTCCCAGAATGCGACGCGCTGCTGCCATGGGTAAATCTTGTTGCCCCAGATGCACGCCATCTGCCCCGACAGCTGCAGCAATATCCACTCGGTCATTCACAATAAACAACGAGTCATATTGATGACAAAGGGCTTTGATCTTGCTGGCCAACTCCAGTCGCACGTCATCATCGGCTTGCTTTTCACGATATTGAACAATATCAATCCCCCCCTTCAAAGCCGACTCCACAACATCTAGTAAACGATCATGGGGAGATGTCACGAGATAAGTGCGCGCTTTGGCCAGAAGTTGCCGCACATTATGGCCCAGCAGCTTACTTTCTAACGTGTACAGCTGATAGCGCATCTGCTTGGCACCCGTTGCCATTTCACTAGCATGGAGCTTGCCATACTCTTCTAGCACTCGCAGTGCCTCTTGAACGCGACAGCAGTTGACCTTTATCACTGTTTGCATAGTATCTCGCTGTTCTTCTTGGGGATGGCTCAGGGCCGTACCCAGGTCTCCTGGGGTGTCGCGACTTTGACGAATATCATCGCTGTGCCAACCGCCCAGGGTCTGACGCAGGTATTTAATTTGTTCTGTCAAAGTGGCATCATTCAACCCAAACCGACACCATTCTTCAATAATGCGGAGGCCTTCGCGAGCCCGGTCCAGGTTGGCATCTAGAATTCGATACAGTACTTTCTGAGACTGTTTTGCAGCAATTGGCTCAGAGTGCATAGACAAGATCAGCATGAAGGCAAAGCCTTCCCATCGTATCAGCTGTAAATTCGTTATCAGCGTAAACTAATCTGAGTTTTTGTGGTGGCCAAGCATAGAAAATCAAAGAAATCTGTCACAAGGGGGTTGACATTTTTTCACCCCCCCATCAAAATCGCTAGGCATAAACAATCTAGGCATTAACGACATCCTGCCTCACGCACCCACCGCACATTTGCAGTACTAACCATAGATTTGGGATGGTGGGCAGAGCGTCATCGCAAATAGCCGGGAGAAATAGACTTTCCGGGCAATCACGATAGTGGATTCGACGATGAACGCAACAAAACGCATAAAACAACACCTGCTGGACAGGGTAGTGCTGCTAAGCGTGGCCACCCTCATGACGGCTCTTCCAGCACGAGCACAAGCCCAACATGGCTCGACTGCACAAAACACCATCAGCATGAGTCAAGCCTCTCAAAGCTATGGTGTCTTGCACGTCAATGCAGCCACAGGCACTGATATACAAGGTGCTGGCAGTGCCGAACAACCCTATAAAACGATTACCCAAGCCTTACGGATGGCTCCCACCAACACCAGCACGGTAATCTTGCTAGCACCGGGGCACTACAGCCAAGAGTCAGGGGAACAATTTCCGTTGCGTTTACGACCAGGTATTACGATTCAGGGAAATGCAGGTCAAACCCGCAACACAATTATTACGGGTGGAGGAGATTTCCGTGATGGCAACGGCACTCAAAATGCAACTATATTGGCGGCTGATCGATCCGGTCTTGCCAATGTCGTCATCTCTAACTCTAAGGGAAACGGCGTGTGGATTTCAGCAGGCTCACCGATTCTGCGTAGAGTCGCGCTTGTTGCTAACGCTGTTGCGGGCATTCAGATTACCCATGGTGATCCTGTCATTGAAAACAGCTATTTCAACCGTAACCATTACGGTTTAAGCATTCAGGGAAATAGTCGTGCCCTTGTGCGAGGCAACTATTTTGAAACGACAGGCCGAGCCATCACTGTGGCCAACCCGGCGACTCCCGTTATTAACAATAATCGCATTACACGCAATGAGGTGGGAATTGCCTTAAAAAACAATGCCCGTCCTGTTTTAGAAGCTAATGTTCTGGATGACAATGGGCGCAATGGTGTGGTGGAAGTAGACACCACTACAGCCGCTATAGCTGAGAATTCTACTGATATCGTCGCCGTTAAAGTATCTGAGGTTTCCCATGAAACGAGAATACCTACGGTGTCAGTACAGGAAAGGCCAGCGGTCTTAACAAGGCCAGCATCTACCCCTAACAGCTCTGAGACTAGCAGCTCTGAGACTAGCAGTCCTATTGATGTGCAAGCAGAAACAACAGAACTGGCACAGCCCGAAGCTGATATTCCTGCAACTGATATAGCCATCAACCAAGCTACAGCTGATTCCAATCCGGTTATAGAAGGTTTATCTGAGACTCATGAACCAGACGATGGACTAGAGCGTGTTAACACAGCGACTCATGACAATGAAACTGATGAGCCAACGGGTGAGACAACGGGTGAGACAACGGGTGCGATCGCATCTTACAGACAGCATCTAGCCATCTCATCGGCTGCCCCAGCCCCCGTCAATATTCAAGCATCCCTCACCCGCCAGGCCCCATCATCCACCCGCCAGGCCCCATCATCAGAGGCCAACGAAATCGTTATTGATGTCGCTGATGAAGCCGCCCCGACTGCAACGGAGGACATTGCTGCGGCTCCAACCGAAACCAGTACTGATGATGCTATCCCCATCGCCGTTATTCCAGCCAGTGCACCGAATATTAACCAAAACAATTCATCATCTGGACAACGGGAAGGTGTTTCGCAACTGTTAACCCGACTCAATGGCAGACCTGAGCCAGCCTCATCTCCACGAGCAGAGAACAGTAGTGACCTCACTACCCCCGATGTACGCCCTGATATACCCACAGCCACAACCAATGGTGAGCGGCTGCCTGTGCCATCGATAGCCATTCCCAGTCGGAGTGGATCACTGAGCCTGACACCGCCAGGCTCAGTCGCCCTAACTGCAACGTTTCGCTATCGTGTGCTCGTAGATATGGCTGATGCAGAGAAACTTCAGAGCTTGGTCCCTGATGCTTTTCGTACACAGATGGGAAGTCAAGTATTTATGCAGGCCGGAGCCTATGTCAATGAGGCTGATGCTCAAGAGCGCTTAGAATGGCTGGAAGAGAATGGCATTGATGGACAAGTCAATTTACGCAATTAACTGAGGCATTTAAAAAATCATATCCAGATCAAATTCTTGCAGGTTTAACCTATGGAGCGCCCCGAGCCCAATCGGTTTGTTTTGCCATGTGGCCACTAGTAACTCATGGGCACTCATAGCAGTCAGTGCAGTTACCCCAGCTGGCCCCTGAATCCCCCCAATGGGATAGAAATCGCGGTCAAGCAGTAACATGCGTCCTACAGTGTTGCTGAAAAGATATCCCCAGGGCAAATCCAGCATTAGCGCCGGGCAAATATCCAAAATCATGCGTGTCATGCGCAGGGGTTTGAGGGTGAGAAAGACAACGGTGTGAGGTGCATGGACATCGATAGCCATCCATTGATGGCGCTGATCTGTGGGCGTAAGCTGCTGCAGCGTGATCCCTAAATCCAGTGAGGTCAGATACATGCCTCGACGGTTCCACAACATCAGCTGGCTGCCTGAACCAGCACTACTGGCCAAAATACCGATGTGGGCCTTATCAATCGCCACTACCTGATGGATCTCAATATCTGGAGGCAAGGGCCGACGTACAGGGGTCTGAGTCGGTTCACGTAATTGGGTAATGGTCAATTGTTTGGTACTGGGACTAACCGTAGCTATCCAACGTTGATGCGGTGCCACGGCAGCCATGGCAGGCAATGGCCAATGACTCAGGGAGGTCAAACACTCAGGGGTTGCACCACGCCAAAGGGTATATGCCGTACTCACCATCAGTCCGGCTGGGGATAGATGTAGCCCTTGTACTGACGCATCAAGAATTTGCGGTGAGACGTTGAGTGACTGCTGTTGGAGAGTAGCAAGCTGTAAACCGTGGACCATCAGCATTGTGGACTCGACAGCTGACTCATCATCCTGCGTAATGGATGCCGCTGATAGCTTTTGAAAATGGGTGACTGGTTGAGTCAGCCGATGTAGGGGATTGCCCGTGTAGGAAACGTAATCGATCTTTGGGGCGTTAAGCGACTGTCCAAGATTCAGACTAGAGGGATCTAATTGTTTGAGGTCAACCAACATTTCCGCAGCGGTTGGATAGCGGCGCGCAGGCAACTTTTCTAAGGCTTTGGCAATAATATGTTTCAGCGGTTCGCTAAGTTGGTCTGCATCAGGCACAGGCTGGTTTAAATGGGCTGATTGCAAGGCCATAGGCGTACCGGTGAAGGGGCGTTGACCTACTAGCAGCTCAAACAACATCACGCCAACTGCGTATACATCTGCTGATGGGGAGTACTGGCGATAAAAACGCTCTGGTGCCATGTAAGCCGGGGATCCCGTCTGTCCTGTGCCTTCGTGATTTTGCTGGTCTTGGGTAAGTTTGGCAATACCAAAGTCTGAGATCTTGGCTCGCCAGCGACCATCGCTGTAGCTGAGCAAAATATTCTCGGGTTTAATATCGCAGTGGATAATGCCTTGCTGATGGGCATGGGCCAGCCCCGAGAGCACATCTGACACCAGGGTGAGAATATCAGCCACGCTGAGGGGGCTGAGCATGTGCGATCGCAATGTACCACCGGCACAATATTCCAAGACCAACCGCCGCCCATCCTCACAATGCTCTAAAGCGTGACAGGCAACTATATGGGGATGCGACAAACTCAATAAGCAGTGAAGCTCTCGCAAAAACGCATGGGTTGATAAGCTATGACGATGTAAATACTTAATGGCGACCAGTTGCCCGGTCTTGCGATGCACACCGCAATACACACGCCCAAACTGACCGTTGCCGACCAGCCCCAACAGGCGATAGCTAGACCGCTGATGGCTCATGTTCACTAAATCCCGTTATCAATCCGTTGGCACGCGACTAAGCTCCCTGGCCCACCAGTAAGCTCATAATTTCAGCGTGGGAAAGCCCTTGTTCTACACCTGCCTCTGCCAGGGCCAATCGCTCTTCGACACCCAGAACAAAACAATTTTCTTCAGCCCCCAATGACTCGCAAGCTGTTTGTACACAGTGCAACGTTTGCTCACTCAATTCACTGAAAAATGCTTGTAATGCGCCCATCTCTAGAAATCCTACAGGTCTTTCTAACTGAGGAGCATAGTCAATAAAAGCCGATGCGCGGATTTTTACCACCAAAAATCCGTCAGGTTTATAGGTATTATCCAAACTGATTTGCCCCCAACCATGGGTCACCCAACACTGCTGCAAAGCCTGTATAAACTCAGACATTGACAAACTGGATATCGAACGATTGTGGTAATCAGTTAGCTCTTCGCAAAAGCGTGTGTAAAAATTTTTTCCCCACCAGCGCCCACAGTTATATAACACCAACATTGAGGCCTGACCAGTTTCATTATCTAACCCTGAATAAATTGCCCGAATCAGGGTTTCTGGTAAAGCCAGTAGCCGATCACCACGACGATTCTCCAATAACCCCAGATCTAGGCTGCCATGCACATAGACATCACTGGCAAAGTAGTTGGACGTCAGATTAGTGTCTGCAAGTAAATCGGCGACTAATACCATTACAATGAGTCCCTCAAAGGTTCTCGTACTGAAACTACGCTTACGTGGAGAAATTTTATCATCGGCAAGTTTTTTAGAATGGAAATTCTATTCTGCCCCCTCTTCTTTTACGGCATCTTTTAAGAGCTGTTGTGCTGACTCTAGGGCTGGTTGTAGTAAAGCAAACTGGGAGTCAGTTAATAGCCTGGGCAGCTGTTGATTGAGGGATTTTTGCAGCAATACATCGATTGATTGGGTCTGATAAACCATCACCATCGTTGGCAACCATCCCTCTAAGCGACGTCGCCCTAGATGTACGTCATCCACCAGCATGCCTAAAGCGGCATAGCGCAGGATCAAGATCGTTTGTTTGATACTTTGTTCCAGTGCCCTAGTATTTTCCTTCAGCTCGGTCGGCAGCCGATCCACCAGTTCTTGCATCAGGTTGACCTCCCACTCACGCAGCTGGCGATATGCGCGGACACGGTCCGTTAAGCTGCCAACATACCGACCCAGACTACTCAACTCCTGAGGTGTCAGATAGCTCTTATCTGGTTGAAGCTCAATCTGTCGCAAAATGTGCTGGCTAGGAGGCGTTGTCATGGTGATGCTAGAGGGCAATTTTATTCAAAACTAGCGTGTTCAAAATAACCGACAGACCTAAAATAGCGCCGATAGGTCTTCTAGCGTGAGAGTAGCTTGTTCCATGGGGGCAGTCTCATCATCTTTCACTGAATCCCAATCGTCAGCAGTCGTAGCCCCCCCTGCTCCCTGCCAAGGAAATGTAGCAAAAAATTGCCCAACCGTTTCATAGGGAGTATTAGCCAGGTCTGCCTCATCCATACCAGGCATTGTCCTGCCATACCAGTTGATTTGCTGAAAAAACTCCCCAACTGAGATAATTTCCAGGGGCTGACTGCTCACTTCAGACTTGATTACATCGTTAGCCATCACAATGAATCTCCGGAACGCAGCCGGTTTTGAATATCGCTAGCTGTCGCCCCTTCATTTAGCCAAAACGCCGCCGCATCAATTCGTTCTCGGGCCCCCAATAAGAACTTACAGTAGGTTTCCCCCATGGAATAGCACTGAATTTCAATACAGCTAAGCTGTTTACGTACCATTTCAGTAAAAAAGCCAGCATATAGCCCTGCATACAGATAGCAGACGGGTTTACCCACATCCCCCAAAGTGCGTGCAACGGCTGAGTCAAAGAGGTTAATGAACATAAACCCCTGGGTGCGATCGGCCATGTCAATTTCCCAACGGCCCCAACCTTGGGCCGTAAAGGGCCACCACCAGGTTTCTAATAGAAACATAAGGTTAGCCTGCTGGGGACTAACGTTGTACTCCCGCTCAAACCACTGGTCAAAAAATAATGAGTCTTGTTTACCCCATTCCAAACCAATGGAGTACATCACAGCGGCTGAAGCGGCTCCCACTTCTTCTTCCAAGCCCTCTAACAAACCAATGATGAAATCTTCACTTGTCAGGATATTACGGCTGCCATGCCAGTCAGAAATAGTGCCCTTAGATGCATTGAACTGGAAAAAATCGGCAAACTTATAGTAATTGTGTTTATTGGGATATTGCTGACGCAACTTGTGGGCGCCAACCGATGGAATATCCATAAGACCTGCGATACATGAGCGTACCTTCAGGGTAACGCTATTGCCCTAGCAAAAGTCTAGCCTGGGCCAAAATTGGACAAAATAGCTCTGCTTCTTGCGGTGTTAGATGCTGACGCACTACATCCTGCATAATTTTGTAGGTAATGTCGCAGCTTTGCTGGGCCTTAAAGGAACGTATGATGGACTGAAACCACAGCAAAAGACGCTCCTCTAATCCTTCTTCGTCAGCTACTAGTAGCGCATGGGCACAGTAGCGAAACCCGATCACAGCATCCCGCTGCCACTTAGCGCTGAGATCAACTTTGCCCCGCCGGAGCAGTTGAGGGTCAGTAGCCTTTAGTTTTTGTTTGACCTGTTGAATGATAGCGGTCTCGGCTTTCTGAATTTTTTGATAGGCACTAAACCGTAGACGAGCCGTTTGCAGGTAATTTTGCAAAAACATTAGCTCTGTGTCGGTGGCATAACGTCCATCAACTTCACGGACAAGGGTTTGAAGCTGGCTAAGCATGGAATTTTTGAGTGGTGAGCAGTGAGTGGAGCTAGTGCCCTAGCAGTAGCTGGCCAAACATAGACTCTCAACTCAATCTTAGATTTACCAAATTACCAGAGGCAGCCCCTCTAAGTCATCAATAACGGGGAACGGTATTATCTACTAGGCGAGAGTAGGCATCGATACCACCAGACAGGTTTTTGGTGCGCTCAAATCCTTGACGCTGTAGCCACTGACACATCTGGGCTGAACGAACGCCATGGTGGCACATGACAATGGTTTCAAGACTGGGATCTAAATGGGTAAAGATTTGATCGGCCCAGTCAGCGTATTGGCTCAGAGGCAAATAGATAAAGTTGGAGAGGTGTGCGATCTCAACTTCCTCTGGTTCTCGAACATCTACCAGCTGTAACCCATCCTCTGCCAGCCGCTGGGCAAAGTCCGGAGCTGATATTTCCTCAACACCTACAATTCCGTACATAGCTCCTTCCTAATCGACTGATCGCCTATCTCTGATTAGGGTAACGCTTTAATTCTCTGAATTAAGCTAAATAACAATAGTTGAGTTCAATGGAAATGATTGACTCAGCACCCAAGCTCGCCATCTTTGAAGACATCCTCTACACCTCATAAAACAAAATATTGCATCTTTTCATAGACGTGACACTATGCCATGGCACTAAGGCGGCCATATGGATGGAAACAAACAAGGAGGCAAGAATGCTCGGGGAGCCAGTATAGTAGCTGACTCCTGTTCCTGAATGCTCTCCATAAAACAACCATATTGGTATTTCACACTGAGGCTTTGAGAAAAAATAGTGTGGGAGTTTTTAATACCATCTCCCTCATATTGCACCACAATCCCAGTGTAAGGAACGCCTGTTTCACTGATCAAATTGTCAGAAACCGGATAGGACAAGATTCCATCGAATCCCTCTAATGCTAAAGATGCTTGCATTCCAGGCCAAAGTGTAGGTCCCGCCTGTTGAACACCACTCGCCAGCGCCATTGCATTGAAGACGTCTTCAGGGAAATCACTATCGAACTGCCCAACAGGTTGATAGATCGATCTCACCGGATGATCAGGCAACGGTCGTCTAGCAATCCGAGGCATGTATACCATAGGTTCCACCGGCTCCCAAGAACTTTGTAGTAAACGCAACGCCGGGTATAAATGATTAAGGGGTTCAGAGCGTTTGAGCACTTGCCCTAAGAGTCTACCAATCTCTCGAAAGTCATCTACTGTGCAATCACCTGGTAATTCTTCTTCAGGCAAACCTTTCGACAAGAGCTCTTGGCAATAATCAGGCAAAGATCTTGCTAAAGCCTCCTGACGTTGATCAGAATTCGTCAAGATGGAAAACAATAAAGCCCAAAAGCCTCCTGAGCCAGTGGGAACAACAGCTTTGATTTTTGGCTCAACCGCTGCCATCATCACGGCATATTGGGCCCCTTGCGATTGCCCCAAAGCAATGACTGAATCCGTTTGTAAACGAAAATGAGTTTCTCCCACAGGTAACGAGGGACCTTCACAACCTGCTAGTGCTTCGGCTGGAATCTGTAAACGCTCCAAAGCTGACAGCAAAAGACGTTGCTCAATCACTCCCTGGCGAAAGGTATCACGATAGGCAGAGAGATTAACCGGATTCAAATATATACGACCATCCAACAACTCAGAAAAAACAACCGCTGAAACATTATCAAGACGTTCTGGATTCAGCGGTAACGCACTGCCCACTGAGGCAAACCCATGACGACCCACTACATCGGCAGGTCCTCGATCGGGCAATCGATTCAGTTCCGGTGCTGGTCTTTGATTCAGCAATCGATGGACGTCAGGCCTGGGGACGGGTCCTCGATCGACCACTTGGGTACTCAGCCCAGCAGTACCGTGGTAGTAAGCGACCAATGGATAGCCCTCTGGCGGCATCAGCGTTTTTGGCAACGTAATTACCAAAGGAACAGTTTGATAACGTTGGCGTTTTAGGTCGCCACTGGCATCAAACACAAATAGACCTTCTTGCTCTTCAGGAAAGAAGTAGGGTGGAAAGCCTTTTTGGAATTGGGGTAATTTTATCCTGGCAGTAAATTTGCAGTAGTCAAGATCCGAGATAACGTGATTGGGATCATACGCGAATGAGCGCACATCAGGACGGTACTGCTCTAAGACTTGATTAGAAAGGTTGGCCATGTCAGCCACCACATCACCCGTGGTAAACACCGTGGCAACCACTACGCTCTCTCGATCAACACCTAGTTGGTCAAGCGTTTCCCACAGAGGCTTATAGAGAACGTAGGCCAGGAACTTTCGTCTCATTTGCCCTTGAGGAATATTACCTGTTCTCAGTTGGGCAAAGATGTCGGTGGTTTTTAGCGCTTGGCCGTTAATATCTTTTAGGGAATCTTGCACCACATAGGCATACCGGCGATTGGGTTTAAGCACAATGCCCGGATAGGGAGAGACTGCTAGTAAATGTTCGGGCACGTAATAGGGGTCAGGTTCTGGAGTAGTGGCAACAATGGGAAACAGACGACCCCGTTCTGGCGAGTTGCGATCGATATCGATCAAGAGAATAGGAGAATCGCTGACAGCTGGGATCAGGTCATCAATATTGAGGGGTGCGAGGGGTTGATTAAAACGAAAATAGCCTGCAGCAGTGGTAGGAAATCCAGGGCGATCGCTAGCGATGCTTTTTAGGCGCTTAAATAGACCAACACCATGTTTTGAGAAAACAGGAAATCCTGACAGATCAGGTTGTCCATTTTCATCGAGACGAAAGTCTGAGGGGTAGGGCAGATTATAAAATTCTGCTTGCTCTTGCAGATCAGCATTGAGGTCAAAGGTGGCAGTTGTAGCACCTGACGTTTCTGCTAAGACACTGGCTTGGGGCAGTTTTGAGGTAATGCAGAAAAGGCTAAAAGCAAGGGTGGGAATTAGCCCTATTTTACGCCAATATTGGAGGTATTTAGGAAACACTGATGATTTTATCCCGATTTGTATGGCACCTTCCTCAGTAGTATACGTGGTAGTACCCTTGGGCCAATAGGATAGAGAAATCAAGCAATAATCTGATACAAAACAACGATTAGGAGATATTAATCCAACCCGATTAATTCTCTTTGAGGCTTCATACCTTGATCTCAATCAAATTCTGCATATTGGGGTGGGCTAGCACCAACTCTTGCGGTCACTTTGGGATATTTCCCTTTAGGTGCTTTCTCTTTAATATCCATCACCGCAATCTGATGCCACCAGTCATCCCCAAAATCAAACCAGTAGCCAAAGAAGTCTCCTTGAGATAACCCTAACGAGGCTAGTTTAGCTTTAGCAACATCGTTGACAGAACTGGGGTCACCAGGCATTGGCACCCCATACCTGGTTGCATTAGGGTCATTGGGTCCCCGTCCCCCTACCTGAAATTCATAGAGATGTTCTTCTTCTCGATCAAAGGCACTAAATAAAATCCGATGCAGGTCCTGGAGGGTTTGTCTGCCATTAATTTCAATGGTGCGTGAGATCTCAGGATTTGCTTCTATAAACTCGTCTGTTACTGGCCCAGCAATGATAACGACATATAAAACAAACAATGTTTCATCAGATTGCTTCGTTGCCTCTGTTTTACTGTGGATTGGCATTGAGGCATCTACCTGAGCATCCGCTTCACTGTCAGGAAGATAGGGAATCAAGCCTTTAGCAAATGCTTCTTCTTGAATATGTCTGGGCATTGAGCGGGCATCTACCATAAATCCATTCACCGAAATCATCCAGGCCATGAGGTTGTCGTCTAACTTGCTAGATAGACACCAATCAGGATCCATTTGATGGGTGTTGAGGATATCGCGCACCAGTTTTGACTTGGCTTGTCCAGTACTGCTGCTTACTCCAAAGGCTTGATATAACTCCTTGGCACTGATATGTGGGTCTTGGGACGGATCAAACAAAAAGTTGACCATACCGATGGCGTGGGTAATGCCACAGGCCCAGGTTTTATCGCGCCCCTTGGCTAACGGCGATGGTCGTTTACGACATAGGGCTGCAACGGCATAGCGAATGAACTGAGTATATTCATCATTCAGATATTGTTTGGCAAACTCGTCGGTAATGGTCACAATGCTGTCGAACTTGGCCTGCATGGCCTTGGGTACGTTTTCCGACTTTTTGACCTTCGCCATCTGAAGTGCACCTGTACTTGACCTACCGTGATCATTATTGCTCTGTATTAAAACATTAAGGTGTAGCTACAGGAACATATAAGGATCGCGATAGCATGTGGCCAAGGCTCACCTGCTATCAGCTTGCTATGTCTCTATTTATACAGCAATTCCAAATTCCGACTTAAGAACAGGTGTCTGTGTCCTGGAGCTAGCAATCGAGTTGTGCACAGCGTGCCCCTATCCGATACAGTCAATTCATTCGAATGGGTCTTGCCCTTGGCAAGATAGTCGTCATGGTCTCAAGTGTGCTCGGATTCGACAGTGTGCTCGGAAGTCTGACCTCATGCATAGGAATGATGAAGGATGGACGTCAGCCTAGTAACGCGACTCGTTATAGCCTTCAAGATGCGGTCTTAGGAGCATTTAGTGCGTTTTTCATGCAAAGCCCGTCATTCTTAGAGTACCAACGACAGTTGCAAAGCCGTCATGGTCAAGACAATGCCCAGAGTCTATTTGGCTTGACCAACATTCCGAGTGTCGAACAAATTCGTAATATTCTCGACCCGCTTCCTGCGAGGGGGCTATCGGGTGTGTTCATCTTGAATTATCAGGATTTAGAGAAACAGGGATATCTGCGTGGGTTTGAGGTACTTGGCAAGCATCTATTGGTCACCCTAGATGGAACCCAATACTACAGTTCGCATGAGGTAAGTTGTCCGTGTTGTTCAATCCAGACGCATCGCAATGGCCAGGTCACCTACAGTCATAAAGCTATCTTGCCAGTGGTGGTGTCGCCGAGCCAATCATCGGTGATTTCGTTGTCCCCTGAATTTATTTATCCTCAAGATGGTCATGAGAAGCAAGATTGTGAGCAGGCTGCAGCTAAGCGTTGGATAGCGACTCATGGACAGATGTTCGCTCAGCGAGATGTGATTTTGCTCGGCGATGATCTATACAGTCGTCTACCGATGTGTGAAACAGTCCTAGCTCAGGGAATGAGTTTCATCTTCGTGTGTTTACCGGAGTCGCATCCAGTGCTCTACGATTGGATTGAGTTCAATGCGGCCAAGGGTCAGGTCAAAACCATCGAGAAAACGCGAACTCAGGGTAAGGAGAACGTCCACTATCGGTACCGATATTTAACCGATGTTCCATTAGGTGGCACCCCGTCGGACCGGGTACTGAATTGGTGTGAGGTCACCGTCACTCGACAACGAGACGGCAAGCGACTCTATCACAACAGTTGGATCACTCCACTAGAGCTCAATACCCCGCAGCAGGTCATTGCTGTAGTTGAGGCGGCTCGCAGTCGTTGGAAAACTGAAAACGAAAACCACAATGTCCTCAAAACGAAGGGCTATCATTTAGAGCACAATTTTGGCCATGGGCAACAGCATCTAGCCTCGTTCTTATTGACCCTAAATCTGTTAGCATTCCTGTTTCATACCATCTTGGGATATGTAGACGAACGCTATCAACGAATTCGACAGATTCGAGGTACCCGAAAAGGCTTTTTTCAAGATATTGTCGCCTTGACCAAGTACCTCTGGTTTGAGAGTTGGAACGCATTGATTGAGTTCATGCTCGATGATACCAAGCCGACGGGTCCCTTTCGAAATACCTCTTGATTCTCATCGTGACTGACATCCTCAACAGGAGTCTCTCTTACATACCACTCCTGTCCGTACATTGGAATTTGGAATTGCTGCTGCTAAAGGGGTTCGTCATTACAAGTTGCTCTCAACTTACAAAGAGGGTCTTGTCGCTTCAGCGACAGCACTCAATTAGCGTGGGGTTTTGAACACGGCCTGGGTAAGCGCCTCCATAACGATCAATCAGTTTGATTTACTATCCGCCGACCACAGTGATTCATTAATTGCACTCAAAACCTGTTCTAACTTACCCTGAAACACTTTATTGATTCGCTGAAACCCTCCCTGGGTCTTAAATGCCCCCTGTTTTAGAGTTTCCTTATCCACCACATACTCCTTTTCCAGTTGCTTACCAATTCTCTCCAACCATTTCCGCTGAGGTGCCGTCCATTTCTGACTGGTCAAAATCTTTTTCATCGCCTGCTGCACTCGCTCCCCATAGGGAACTAATGGGTCTCCCAAAGCCGCCTGCCGCACATAGCCAATAATCGACGCGGCAATCTCCTCATTCGTCTTATCCCGCCAGGCTGCTTTAAGCATCGTTTCTGAATACCCAGCTTTCGACAACTCTATACGCAGGTCCTTAAGCTGCTGGCGAGTCAAATCACGAGGCCGCTGGGTGACGACTATCAAGGCCGGAATTTTATTCTGATTATCCTGAATAAAGGCTTCAAAACTCTCTAAATAGTCCTCAGGTCTGCCATACTCAGTGCCATCTTCTGCCACACCATAGCCCTGCGCCACCCGCCGTAGTTCATCAGCATGGTAAGACACCAGTACCGGCTTACGTCCACCATCCCGTCGATCTAAAATCTCAGCGATCTGCTTCCGTTCTTGCAGCCAGTGTGCTGCATCTGCTGGGCTAGATTGCCTCAGATGATCCACTACCTCATCAACAGGCATATCCGCCAGGCTTTCAATGGTTTCTTGCTGGTCAGCACTCAGATGACGCTTTTTTCGTTGCAACTTGGCAACAATCTGATCCAAAATCTCCTCCACGGCACTAGTATCCGTCACACAGACTAGTTCATCTACCAATTGACCAAAGGAAATCTTGGGATTAACCACCACCGGCTTCATACTCGAAAAGTTCTCGATGGCTTTGTACAGGCCGACTGGGTCAAAGATTCTAAAAAACTCTTTATCGAGATCATCACAGAGACGAGTAGCCCGCCCCAACATCTGTTCATACAAGATTCTTGACTTAACCCGCCGCAGAAACACCAGATTACAAATGGCCGGTACATCAATCCCGGTGGTCAGCAAATCAACCGTCACGGCTATTGTAGGACTAACCTCATTCTTATACCGCCGAATCAGTTCTAACGGCTTGTCTGACGCTCCCGTAATCTTTTTGACATCATCGTCATCAATGCTGCCGTATCGTTCTGTCAGAGATTTCTTCAGCAAATCTGTTACCAAATCAGCATGGGCATCATTCACACAGAAAATAAGCGTTTTACCCATCTCCGGGTCAATTTCATCCGCCAAAAAGTCACATACCACCCGATTAAACTCTTGGGTAATTACCTGCCGGTTAAACTGTTCCACCTCCACTCGGATTTCATCCGGTGCATGGATCAAGTCCAGCTGCCCAGTTTTTGGATCAATGTATTGAACATTCTCACCTGCCTGCCAAACAATATTGTCTTCAGCCAGGGCTGTTACGGGTCGAATGGGGGGCTCATGATCAATCAGATAGCCATCAATCACCGCTTCCCGATAGCTATATTTGAAAACGGGCTCACCAAAGATTTGGGATGTATGCAACGCAGGCGTAGCCGTTAAGCCAATCTTGACCGCATCAAAATACTCTAGAACGGTGCGGTATTTCGAGACATAGTCTTTAAAGTCTCGAAAGGTGAGTTCATTATCACTGAGCTCCCGGTCCAGCAAATACCCACGATGGCACTCATCCACCACAATGCAGTCATACTGATCTGCCGTTAGGGGTTCGGCTTCATCGCTGGGGTACAGGATGCGTTTGACAAAGCTCTGTACCGTGCCAATATGCACCTTTGTATCCCTTTCTGGGGCTGCATCCTTTAGCTCTTTGATTTCAAAGATCTTGGCAAACTCCTGCAAACTTTCCATGCGAGTATCTTTGAAGGCATTGGCAGCCTGTTCTCCCAGAGCCGTCCGGTCCACCAAAAACAAAACACGCCGAAAGCGCTTGGTCTTGAGCAATCGATAGACCAGGGCAATACAGGTCTTGGTTTTACCAGTGCCCGTTGCCATGGCCAATAATAGATTGCGTTGATCCTGGGCCAGGGCTGCTTCCACCGCTCGAATAGCCCGAATTTGATAGTGCCGTAGGTCAAAGCCGTAGTTAAATTGCTCCTGAGCCAGTTGCGTCTGGGCCTGATCGATATCCTGGGCTAGGGTATCAAGCAAACCAGCTGGGCTATACCAACTGCGTAAGGGACGGCGCAGGTTTTCTGGACGCCGAACATCACAAAACCAGATGCCGCTCTTAGTTTCAAGTTGGGGCAAAAACTCTCGGCCATTGGTGGCAAATACAAACGGCAGCTTGTAGTCTCTCCAGGGACCACCGGGTGGGGCTGTCTGGAATCCCCGGCTATAGCGCTTGGCCTGGTCTACTGCCCCAGATACATCTTTACTTTTACGTTTGGCTTCGACGGCTGCGATCGCATCCAACCCCACAAATAAAATATAATCAGCCCGTCCACCGGCAGTGGGCCATTCAGCAATGGCTAGATTTTTCCCTTTCTGGGGACGAGTGCCATTGCCATAGGTCAATGTTTCCGTATCAACCTCCCAACCCGCCTCGCGCAATTGCGCATCAATTAAGCGATGAAACCAGATGCCTAAGCTACCGAGCGTATTTCAGATGGCTCAGTGCGGCCCCATGTTCGCCATAGCTACCGTGGGTAGCCCGATTACCCACCTTCCGAATTTCATGAAAAAGTTGGGTGGTTTGTCCCGTAATTGCTCCACGATTCTCTAACCGCCGCAGGAGTTCAAATTGGCTTTCATCGGGGTCTTCATAGAGACCAACCGTAGCAGCTACCAACTGAGCCAGTTGCTCCCCAAACTGACGCAGCTTAATCAGACAGGTGTTCGGATCGTTTGCAAAATAATTTTCAGCTAGCGTACCCAGCCTGACAAGCGCTAAGCTATGAACCTTGAGAAATGCAAAATTCCTAGAAACCTGCATAGGAATGGCCCTGACTGCGGGGATGATGGGGAATTAGCTCAGGTTTAAGGTTCCCTTGTACGAACAAAAACTTATCAATATCAATAGGTGTATCTATCCATTTTTACAGGCGAGCTACTCCACGTCAGAATGATGCAACCAGGGAAATACAAGGATGCTGCCGCATTCGCAAAATGTGCCGCTACCGACTAGACTATTTCCCTTTCATTTGGGTTTTGGCCTGTTCCATTGCCAGGGACTTAAACGCCTCAAAGGATTGAATAGTTGATGCGCCTTCAATGGCTTTCACTGCCAAATCCTGAACTTGTTTTAGGGCTGCCGCCAGCTGTTTCGATAAGGTCTGAATCCGTTCCTCACTGGTCGTGATCGTTTGTTCCAGGGCCTGAATCCTCAGTTCATACACACGCTTAAAGCCATCCAATTCCTTATTGCGCAGATCCACTGCTATTTTTGTCTGGGCACCGGCTGTTTGTTCTCCTTCTGCCTTGGCCTGCTTGATGGCCGTTGCTTTTTCTTTCTCAAAGGCTTCGACTTGGGCCTTTAGCTCAGCAAATTGTTGTTCTTGAAGAGCAATGGCTTTTTCCCGTTCAGCCCACTGTTCCTCCAGGGTCTGCTTAGCCTCTGCTAATTCCCTATAACGTTCCTCTTGAGCCTGATCGTATTCCGTCTGCGCCAAACTACGCTGGAGATTGAGAGTATAGTCGTACTCTTCAGCCTCCCGCTGACTGGTTTTCTGCTGTTCTTCATCACGCTCTTTCACAGAACGCTTATGCTCCTCCTGCTCCTTTGCCCAGGACTGTTTCAGGTCCTGTAGTTCATTTTCGAGGGTGTCACTCCTTTGATTAAAGTCGGATTCAAAGGCTTTACTGTTGTCTTCACAGGTTTGGATTAGGGTATCCAGGGTATCGGCTTGGATATCATCTAAATTGTGCAAAGCCTCCAGTTGCGCCAGTTCCTCGGCAACGGCTAACCGGAGAGCCTGTAGTTGAGCCGCTTTCGAAGTCAGCTTTTCGGACAGCTCACTGACGGCACTACCAAATCCCGCGTGTAACCCAGCCAGGGTGTTGATGGTAGCGGTCATTTTGTCCTGTGGTTGATCGACGGGCTGCTGGCTCATTTTTTTCACAGGTTCAGAGGGTTTTGTCTCTACAACGGTTGTGGGACTTGCCTTTGGCTCTTGCTGTAGTTTGTCGAGCTGCTTTTCTAGCTTATTTCGTTCTTTGAGCAATTCATTATAAGCGTCTAGAATCTGCGCTTTTGTATTTCTATTCGTTGGTATATCGGTCATGCTAACCTCCTCTTTCTTGAGAATCAGCCGTGGAAGATTTTTCAAACGCTTTTATAGTCAGCGTGTGGGACTGCTGCATGGTCTCTTGCAATTGAGTATTGATGCTTTCAATTTGCTGAGTTTGTTCTTGAATTTTCTGTTCCAGTGATTGAATGGTAAACTCGTAGCCCTGTTTGGTGGCTTCCCACTCCTTCTCCAGCAGTTCGGCTTGCACGTCTGCATTCTGCTGTACGGCAGTCGCCGCATTTTCTCTCGTTATGTCGACTAGCTCACTGAGCTCAGCTGAGAAGACATCTACACGCTGTTGATAGTCCTCTAAAAGGGACTGATTCTCCTCTAGGATTCTCTCTCGCTCAGTCCACTGCCGGTCGTTGACTTGCCCGGTATCCTGTAATTCTTTTTCTTGATTGCGGCGTATCTCGTCAAACTCATTGGCATCGACGGTTTGCTTTCGTTCTAGTTCATATTGATAGTCTGCTTCTTGTCGCTCTCGTCCTTTGGTTAACCGCTCTGTCTGCTCGCGCACGGTCTGCTCAAAGTCGGCTTGATCTTTAGCCCAGTGCGATCGCACTTCAGTCATTTCTTTTTCCAGGGCCGCTTGTTGCTCAGCTTCTGTTTGTTCAAGGCTTCTAAGCTTATCCTGGTGCTCTTGGGTCAGCAGATGGAGGGTGTCAGCCACTACGCGAATTTGCTTCAGAGTTTGTAGATGACGCGTTTCGATCTCAATGGCCTGATCCAATTCCCCCAGCTTTAAGGATTCAGCGGTTAATTTTTCTGATAGCTCAGTTACAATGCTGCCAAACTCCAGTTGCAGATCGGCTAGGCCTTTAACAATACCGTCAACAGTATAGGCAGATGCCACATCCAGCATCTGTGCATTTTTGGCAGCTGCAGCTTCCTGCTCTTTTGTGGCAATTCGGGACCCTAGCTTTTTGCGGTCTGCAAGAATTTTCTGGAAGGCCGCTAAAACCTGTTCGTTACTATCCTGCGATGCAACCATAACGATGACTCCAGCTGACGCATCATTGGACTAATTCTTGCACCGATGGGTCCATGCAGCAATGCAGATCCTGATTAAACTTAACTCTCGCCGTCTATCAAAGTTATTTATAGCGTACATGTCGAAGGGCGCACGGCGGTGCGCCCCTACGATGGATATGCTTTTTAACAAATCTCTAACTGCGTTTTCCAAGGCCTTGGGCCAGAAAATAGCCCAACACGACACCGCCTAAACTGCACACCAAATCGAGGGAATCTAGTGTTCGATAGGGAGATAGGCCTTGCACAATCTCTTCTGCCGTCATCGCCAAGCTAAACAGCACTGGAAAAACGGGTAAATAGCGTATGCCTTTGAAGTGTCGTCGATTGAGCACCCGATGGCCCAAATAGCTAGCTAGAGCATAAAGCACCACATGGCCAATCTTGTCGTAGTAGGGGATTCTCCCCAGTAACTTGAGCGGTAAATTATTGGTGTAAGCGGCCCACAGAATCAGTAAAAATAATCCACCATAGCCCACTGCTAGCCAAACAACATTGCGCTGGTTAGACTGACCAAGTTTCGATGACGTTTTCATAAAATAGAAATAAGCTGCTGATAGACGGTTTTCAGTATCGCTATCTACAGTGGGCAACATCTCCATATCGGATACATCAACCACAATTGATATAGGTTATGGGCAATCAATTTAGGCGTCGAGTAGGACTGTGGCTAGGCTTACTGACCTTAGCCGTCGGCATGTTTATGTTTTATGAGGTATCCTCCAAAGCCCAACCCCAATGCCTCATGGTGGATAGCGGGCGGTTGCGATCGCACCTTCAAACCCTGGCCAACGAACGCTACACCAACATTGCCCTGGCCCGCACCCGCACCTACTTGATCAAAGAACTCCAAAGCTACGGCTACGAACCCAGCACCCAAAACTTCGGCTCTGGCGATAGTGCAGGCACTAATCTCAGCGTTATTCGCCCAGGTACCCAAACACCGGAGCAAAAAATTCTAGTCGGCGCACATTATGACTCAGTGGCAGGATCCCCCGGCGCAGACGACAATGGCAGCGCTGTCGTCACCGCGTTAGAAATTGCCCGACTGTTTGCCAACTACCCTACCCATAAAACCCTACAGGTCGTCTTTTTTGATCAGGAAGAGTTGCAGCCAGAAGGAGCCGGTCTGTTAGGGAGTAATGCATTTGTTAATGATGCCGCTAACCTTGATGGGTTAGCGGGTGCAGTTATTCTAGAAATGCTAGGTTACGCCTGTTATGAAACCGGCTGCCAAACCTACCCACCAGGGTTAGAACAACAAGATTTATCATCCACAGGAGACTTTATTGGCGTGATTGGTGATACCGATCATCCAGAACTGTTAGCGACCTTTGCCACTGAAACTGAGACTAAGCCTGCCACTGCATCGAACTCATCCCTCAAGGCAGTCACATTACCAGTCCCCATCGGAGTACTGCCCTTTATGCCAGATCTGTTCCGTAGCGACCATGCCCCCTTCTGGCTAAAAGGCATTGGAGCCGTCATGGTGAGTGACACCGCTAACTTTCGCAACCCCAACTACCATCAAGCCAGTGATACTGTCGATACCTTAGATTTGATGTTTTTAGAACAGACGGCCAACTACATTGTTGATCGAGTCACAGGCCTACTGCAAAACAACTGACAAGAGCCTAAACTCCCCATATCACTTCCTCAACCCGCTTTAGGGGATGAACCGGTTTTGAGTTTTGAAGTTACGAGTCCACAGAATATTAGTTCACGACTACTAACCCCTATTTCTGGGAGAAAAAGACTTTGAAGTAGGTTCTCCTTCCCCCTTAAAGGCCTGGGGAATAAAAGATGGCAGCATGGGACCTGACTTGTTTAAATCCACAGGGGCAAGGGCATCTTCCCCAGGGTCCTCGCTCAGTTCGTCACCGACAAAATCTCCCTCTAAGTCATCAGCGTCAGGATCTTCACCATACATGGTGATTTCTGGGAGGGATGTCTCTTCAGACGAAGACGGTTCCTGAGGAGGGACTACATAGGAAACCTCGGATATCTCCTGCGGATCTGTTTCGAGCAAGGCGGACATTGGCTCATCTGCTTCATAAGAAATGTCATCCTTGGCAGGTGGCAATAATAAAAGCCGCTTTCTCATATTGGTCATGGGTGCCATCAGATCGGCAATCCGTTCTTCTAGCCAAATAAGGCCGGCTCCAAGGGCTTCGGCCATGGTACTCACCAGTCGGTAGAGGGCGACACTACTGATCAGCAGGCCGTTGGGTAGTTGATTACCCAGGAGTGCGATCGCAACTGCTTCAAACACACCCACCCCACCGGGAGCACCAGGCACTAACAGGCCCAATAACCAGGCCAAACTAAACGAGCCTAAAATCGTGAAAAACTGACTGGGTTGCAGCCCCTGCTGCAGTGCCACAATCGTCATAATAAAACCCAGGCCCCGGAGGAAGACAAACCCCAGTTCTCCCAAAAGCGAGCGCCATGGATATGACTGCATCCGCAGCGTACTGGTAATCACCGTTAAGCCCTGGGACTGAGCTTTGGCTTTGCCCAACTTACGTAGTAGGGGGTTAAGAAAACGTGGATGAATCGCCACCAGCATGGCCACCAAAGCCCCCAGAGGAATCACCAATAGCCACTGGTTTCCGACGGTCAAGCTAAAGCTGATAGCCGCTAATCCTAGAGCTGCTGCCGCCATCAGCACAGGCTCCAGCACTACCCCCACAATGGCTGCACCTGTGGACGACCCTGATGACTTCAGCGCCAGCACACGACCATAAAAATGCCACACATTACCCGGTAAATATTTGGCAATGTTAGTTTTCAAGTAGATCGCTGTAGACCAGCGGCCATCTCGAGGCTGGCCAATGGTCTTTAAGATTAAATGCCAGACCCATCCCGACCAGATATGAGCAATCAAGCTTATGCCCAAAGCTATGGTTAACAGGGACAATGTAGCGCTAGTAATTTCAAGGGTTCTAACTTCTTGCCAATGATCCTTAAGCGTTTTGGCCAAGAAAAATAGAATGCCGCCAAATAAGAACCAGCGAAAGATGCGTTTAACCATAGATATAGGAAACCAGCGCATAAAACGTCGGTGTGAAACAATTGGGCCGTGTTCACGAGTATTAAACCGTGTTCACCATTAAAACTCCAGGTTTTGAAATCCAGACTTTGAATTTGAGCCAGGTATTTGGATATAGGTTTAGCACACAGTATCAACACATTACCTATCAGTGTGTCTTCTGGGGTGCATAGCCCTTCATAATACGGCCACAACACCGATATTGGATGTGGTAAGCCTGGCTAACGGGATTGCTCAGATCAAAAATTGAGTCAATGCCAATGCCGTTGCGTCCCTGGTCTTTACCCGAACTGTGAATATAGCGCCCATGGTCCAGATGCAGGGCTACATGGGTGGTCCGCTCTGGAGTACCGAAAAAGATCAGATCCCCTGGCAGCAACTCACCGATCTCAATCGTGTCCGTAAAGTCTTCCTGTTGATAGGAATCACGGGGCAGCGGCACGCCCACCGCAGCAAAGGCCGCCTGCACCAGGCCAGAACAGTCATAGTTTGGGGCTACAGTGCCTCCCCACAAATATTCATTGGGCACAGCCATGGCCGCCTCGGCAAAGGCAATGGCTCCAGGAATTGCCTGTTCCACATCAGGTCGGGTAACCATCAGAGCATGGTAAGGCGCACTCGCTAAGTCAAGGGCATCTACATCGCCTAATCGCAGCCAGCCTGGATAATCGTCAGCACAAAGCATCACATGCAAGCTATTAGCTTCGATGGCCACAATTTTTAGCTGACGTCCCGCTGCGGCCTGGGTGACTAATTCGGCAGCTGTGGGGGTTTTGTAAAGGTTGAGGGTGCGATCGCAACGATATTCAGTCCCAGGGGCCAACCGCCAGCGGTTCTTTAATTCCTCCAATTGCATTTGCTCACTCCCTCCACCCTGATCCCAGAGCACCAACGTCTTCTGTCGCAAATACTGTAATGCAAAGCGTCACATATCATAGCTACCGCTTTTATTTAGTGTCTTGATTTAACGAATGAGCCATTACATCAGACAATGAAAAAAATATTTTGTCGCCTTAGCTACCGTTTGCTAGATATCACCATCGCTGTCCGCTAATAATCGTTATGAGTCTGACTGCATCCCGACCCAAGGTCAATGAAACTTTTCGCATCACCCCCGAAGCTCTAGACATCCCTGAGCGACTACTCCTAGGTCCTGGCCCCTCCAACTCCAACCCCGATGTTGTAGCGGCCATGAACCGTCAGCCCATCGGCCATTTGGATCCGGTTTACCTCGACTTGATGGACGAAGTGCAGGCCATGATGCGCTACGTCTGGCAAACTGAAAACCCCATGACCCTGCCCATCAGTGGCACCGGCTCAGCAGCGATGGAAGCCACCCTGGCCAATACGATAGAACCTGGTGATGTGGTCTTAGTGGGCATCAACGGATACTTTGGTAATCGCCTATTTGATATGGCCGGTCGCTACCGTGCCGACGTCCGCAGCATAAGTAAGCCTTGGGGTGAAGTATTCAGCCTTAGCGAATTGCGTGCGGCCCTGGAAGAGCATCGTCCAGCCATCTTAGCCTTGGTCCACGCTGAAACCTCTACAGGTGCGCGTCAGCCCCTCGAAGGTGTGGGTGACTTGTGTCGTGAGTTTGACTGTCTGCTATTGGTTGATACCGTTACAAGCCTCGGCGGTGTCCCCATCTTCTTAGATGAATGGAAAGTGGATATGGCCTATAGCTGCAGCCAAAAAGGTCTGAGCTGTCCTCCCGGAAGCTCTCCATTTACCATGGGTGAACGGGCCTTGCAAAAGCTGGACAAACGTCAGACTAAAGTGGCCAATTGGTATCTAGATATTTCCCTACTGCGCAACTACTGGGGCCAGGGGCGTACTTATCACCACACAGCTCCTGTCAACATGACCTACGCTATTCGTGAAGCTCTGCGTCTAGTTCTTGAAGAAGGTCTAGAAAACTCTTGGGACCGTCATCAACAGACTGCAGAAAAGCTCTGGGACGGTCTGGCAGAGTTAGGTCTGAGCTGCCACGTGCCCAAGGAGTATCGCTTACCCACCCTGACAACTGTGAAGGTACCTGAGGGTGTCGATGCAAAAGCAGTGACTAGCCAACTGCTCAAGGACCACAACATAGAGATCGGCAATGGTCTCGGTGAGTTGGGCGGCAAGGTTTGGCGTATTGGCCTCATGGGCTACAACAGCCAGCCCGAGAATGTAGATCGCTTATTGGCAGTCTGGGAAAAAGTCATGGCAGACATCTAACTACAAAATCCCTGGTTACCTGCCCCCGATATCGAAGGGCAACCACAAGGGATTGCCCCTATGAGATTATCCAATTTTAATCGGGGATAATAATTTCGGATTTGGTATAAGTCATCTGCGCGAAACAATCGGCTGAGCTTCTTGGTTAGGGGCTCAGCTTTTTAGTATTTAGCTTTCCAACCTCTTGTTGCCTGCGAGCAATTGGTAATGCTCAACCACAGGAAATGGATCATAAAAGTGATGAAGCAAGGCTTTCCATCGCTGATATTCAGCTGACTGTCTAAAACCTTGAGTATGATCTTCCAAGGTTTGCCATGTCACCAGCAAGATATAGCGATTCTCTTGCTCCATGCACTTCTGTAGCTGATGACTAACATAGCCATTCATAGAACTAATAATCGATTGAGCTTGCAAAAATGCTTGTTCAAACGCGACAGCCTCTCCTGACTTCACATTCAAAATAGCGACTTCTAGCACCATAATTCCACGCAGCCAGTCCAGGAAGGTCTCTTAGGAATCAATACAAAACAAAGGGCTTGAACCTCTAATCAATCAGTCTCTAGAAAACAGCTCCTCCACTATTCACGAGTTCAACAGCGCTAATAGCCCCTGTTTTGACATCAACAGAAGCATAATAGCCCTCACCATCAAAAGAATTAAGATATAAAGCCTCGTTATTTTGATAGAAAAGAGTATAGACACCGGGCTCTAGAGCAATGGAAAACTCACCATTGCTGTCTGACTCAACAACCTGTAACAACTGAGCATGGTCCCTCGCATTTACCGTTGATATCCACTGAGGATCGAGAATTTCTGGCTGAATTTTGCCAGTAAATACCCAAACATTGGTAGCTAGAGCAGACTGACTATTTTGTGACTCTCCTGTAGCTCCAAGCTGTGGCATAAAATCACCAGACAGCTGGATCACTTTGCCCTGAATGCCCTGTTCCATATTGTTACTTGCCTGAGTTTGCTCTGCTATCACCTGTGACGATACCGAATCCTCAACGACACAGCTGCCAATGAATGATAAACATGGAACCATAATGCTTATCATCAGCCTACGGGTAATAGCAGTCATACAAACCATCATGATATCTATAACAATCACTGGGGAGGCAATTACCTCCCCAGCATAGAACTACATAATATCTTCTATCTGGCAAGCTTATTCGAGGCCTATGTTTTTCAGATTAAATCTTCCTGAGGAGCAGTAACGCCGAAAGATTTTAAGAATGGCGAATCAACGCCATGGCTGTAAATAGGCAAACCATAACAATACCTAAAGCCCAAATTAATTCATAGATTGCGTAGTTGATATTGTCGGGATAAGTGCCTGCCTGGGAACTACGCTTATGATCTGGCATTAAGGTCATCGTTTTTTAGCTTCCTTTAGACTGCTTGTCGATGATGCACACAGATATTTCAGCATCTAGTTTAGGCAGATCGTTAGAGGCTCTACGCCCCCCAAGGAAATCTTTACTTTCAGTAGAATAATGTGACAAACCCTGTTGCATGTCTTAAAAATAGGTAGTCTTTATCACCCCCCCTTAGGTAGTTAGTGATCAACAGCACTCAAACCACGCAACTCATTGGTTATAAATTCGTCTAGGATGACGAATATTGTGATGTTCTGTATCAATGGTTCTAGATCTGCCTCGTTTTTATCGTGCTGCAAACCCCAGCCGTCCATTACGATTAGTACAGGCTGAGGATCGGCAATATTACATTGACTTTTCGTCAGTGCGAGGCGGAGATATTGTCAGAGAACTGGAGCGTACAATTACCTTACTTTCTCCTGATGAGGCTACCACACAACTCTTTACAGGCAATATTGGCTGTGGCAAGTCGACAGAACTACTACGACTCAAGGCCCAGCTAGAGCAGCAGGGTCTGCATGTGGTTTATTTTGAGTCAGACCGGGACTTAGAAATGGCTGATGTGGATATCAGTGATATTCTGCTGATGATTGCCCATCAGGTGGTGGAGAGTTTAGAAAATGATGGCATTACGCTGAAACCATCGGCTTTAGTGAATCTATTTCGCAATCTAGCGGAAACTCTACAAACACCCATGGAAATTGCCGATGTCAGTTTCTCGGTTGGGATTGCAGCGATTACTGCCAGGGCAAAAGAGAGTCCAGAAATGCGTAGTCGTATGCGTCAGTATTTGGAACCACGGACGAAGAGCATTATTGATGCCATTAATGAAGAGCTACTGGAAGTTGCGATCGCCACACTCCGTTCCAAAGGCAAAAAGGGGCTGGTGGTCATTGTCGACAACCTCGACCGCATTGATCCCGTAGAACGGGCCAATGGTCGCACCCAGTCAGAATATCTATTTATTGATCGCGGTGAGCAGCTCAAGCGTCTGAACTGTCATCTGTTATATACCATTCCCCTTGCTCTTGTTTTCTCTGACGACCTACCGCGTTTATCCAATCGGTTTGGTGTTTCTCCTAAAGTATTACCCATGGTGCCCGTCACCCAGCGCGATGGCACCACCTCAGAGCCAGGGTTAGCACTGTTACAGCAAATGGTGCTGGCCCGAGCTTTTCCCAATAAAAACTACAACGAGCGCATCGACCATATCAATGACGTTTTTGAAAATATTGCTGTGCTCAACCGTCTTTGTCGCCTCAGTGGTGGGCATATGCGCAATCTCATGAGGCTGCTTTATGGTTGTCTACAAAAGGGTGATCCACCGATCCAATCAGCCGTTCTTGAGGCCGTCATTCGAGATGAAAGAGATTCTCTCATGGCGCTAATTGATGAAAACGAATGGCAGCTGATGTTTAAAGCAATTAGCACCCCCGACACCCAGGGCAATGAAGCCTATATTTTGCTGCTACGCAGTTTATTTCTCTATGAATATCGAGACAATGGCGGTCGCTGGTTTGATCTCAATCCAGTCTTGAAGGAGACGAATCGCTTTAAGAATTGGCTTGCTGATAATTAATTAGGACACCCATAGCAGGGCACCCACAAGGAAAGCCCCTACAATTAATTGCCCATTGCCCATTGCCCATTGCCCGGTGGGGCTGCCCACCACCTCCAATGTACCAGGCTGATCTACCCGAAATTGTTACCCATAACCAAACAGCCCTGACTGATCTCCAACGGGCAATGACGCTGGGCAGTGGCCAATTTTCGTTAATTCTGGTGCGCGCTAACTATCAACGCCTAACTCAATTATTGCTAAGTGCTCTGGCCCAAACTCACCAGTTTCATACTGTCGAGCTGTTAGCTTCGAGTCGTTCTCTGACCGAAGCAATTCTCAATCGCCAAGCATCACTCCCTGAAACGCCAGCAGCTGTCATGGTCACTGGCTTTGATCAGGTAGAAGCACAGGATGTTTTGTTTAAGGCAGCCAATGTAGGACGCAATGCCCTGCTGACCAAATTTCCCTATCCGGTGGTGCTGTGGATGAATGACACAGTTCTACAAAACCTGACTCACTATGCCGCCGACCTCAAGAGTTTTGCGGCGGTTCCTATTCGGGTGAATTACCCAATTCAGGCTTTGATTGAGGCCTTACATCGTGGTGCTAATGAGCTATTTACTCACATTCTAGACAACCATAATGATCATTTTCTCGACTATTCGTCACCGCAGTTGCCCAGCTTAAGCCAGCATCTAAAAATCTTAACTGAGCGGGAACTATCGTTTGCGATCGCAGATCTCAACCAACATCACGTTCAACTGGATGGGGCCCTACAAGCCAGCTTAAATTTTCTCCAAGGTCGAGAAGCCCACACACCTGAGCGGTTGAAAGTCGCCAGGGACTATTACGAACAGAGCCTAGACTACTGGATACAGGTCGACAAAACAGTTGAAAACACCAGCGATCAACAAGCAGTTTTACTCTTACACTTGGGGCTATGGTGGCAAACCCATGGCAAACTCCAACCGTCTACCTCCATCGGCTCTTATCGACAGGCTCGTCGCTTTTATGAACGCTTTCTCAATGTTCTTCGACAACAACACCGTAGAGACCGCACAGCCAATTTTATTCATGTTTTAGCTGAAACCTTACGAAAGCTCAAGGATTGGGATGCTCTCATCACCTTGGCCAAGGAAGGGCGAGACCTACATCAAAACGATCTGGTGCGTCTGGCCCAAGACTATGGTTACTTAGCAGAAGCTGAGCTGTCCCATATCAATGGAGCAGAGGCCCAACAATTAGCGACAGAAGCATTAAGGCTGTTAGCTCAAGCTGTCAAAAGCACACAAGCTTCAGGGCAAATTATGCCGGATACTGCCGATAGGACAGTACAGGTCTCTCCTGAAGCGGTTATATTGGCATTGCGCTACCATCAAGGTCGCTACTATTTTCTCCGGGGACAAGCTAAAACGCTACAGGGCGATGATAGTTTACTGGATGAAGCGCTCCATGATTTAGAGAATGCTCGCCAAAGAACAGATCGCCGATATGATGCATCTCTTTACCTGAAAATTCTTAGCAATCTCCAGAGCCTGTATTTTGCCAAACAGCTTTACTTAGAAGCGTTTGCCATCAAACAAGAACAGCGACAGGTGGAAAATTCCATGGGGTTGCGGGCTTTTATTGGAGCCAGTCCCCTACAACCCTATCGGGCTCCATCCGCTAAGACCACCAGTGACATTTCCCCAATTGAAATGCGTGCCTCGGGGCGGCAGCAAGCGATTAATGATCTAGTGGGACGCTTACTACAGCCCCAGCACACCCTCGTGGTTCTCCATGGCGAGTCAGGTGTGGGCAAAAGCTCTCTCCTCAGCAGTGGGTTAGTCCCCACCCTCAAGCAAGCTACAGCTGAAGGTCGCATCACCCTGCCACTGCTCATACGTCAATACACAAGTTGGGAAATTTCGATTCTGCAAGCACTACAGCAGGTCACTTCATCCTTACCCTCAGCCCCTCCCAACTTCCAAGTCTCGTTTCCCATCACAGGCGAGAGCTTATTAAACTACCTACGCCAGCATGCGCAGAATAACTATCAACAAATCATTCTTATTTTTGATCAGTTTGAAGAGTTTTTCTTTGAGCGCCCTACCGTTGAAAAGCGTCGTTCTCTTTACTACTTTTTGCGAGACTGTCTGAATATCCCCTACCTAAAAATTGTGCTCGCTCTGCGCAATGACTATTTGCACTATTTAATGGAATGGGAACGTTTGGCCAACCTCGATTTAGATATCCTGAGCCGGGATGTACGTTACTATTTGGGGAATTTTACCCCAAAGGAATGTGAGGCTGTTCTTCGTCAGCTGACGGACAATGCGCAGTTTTATTTGGAAGAGGGATTGATTAAAGCGCTTGTAGCTGATCTAACGGCGGAAGACCATGAAGTGCGTCCGATTGAGTTACAGGTGGTTGGGGCTGAACTGCAACGTAAAAACATTACAACCCTGAGACGATATCAAAAAGAATTAGGAGACGACCCCATTCGAATGCTGGTGCTCAGTTTTTTAAATCGGGTGATTCGAGACTGTGGACCTGAAAATGAAACCTTAGCGCAGACCATTCTCTATCTCTTGAGTGATGAAAGTACAACACGCCCGCTAAAAACCCTGACAGAATTAGAAGAATCCTTAGAATCTCTCGGCATATTGGTAGACCCTGACCAGCTGAGTCTTGTCCTTGAAATTTTGGCAGAATCGGGCCTGCTCTTTGAAAGTCGAGACGTCGGCAGTAGCGTCCGCTATCAACTCGCCCATGATTATCTGGCGGATCTGATCAAGCAGCAGGATATACCGGGATTGGTCACTGTGTTAGAAGCAGAACGACGACGTAGAAAACAATTTGAAACTCAGCTGCGCACAGCCCTACAAGAACAAGCCATGGCCCTAGCCCAAGCTACAGAGGAACGCTACCGGGCAGAAACTGCGGAGATGCAGGCCCTGGCCTCGGTCTCCCAGGCATTATTGCTCTCCCACGATGGCTTAGGTGCCTTACTAGAGGCATTAAAAGGGGCACAACAAAGTCAGCTGACTCCCATATCGGGGTATTTAGAAAATCAAATTTTATTTCGCCTGTGGCAAGCCTTGCATACAGTGCGAGAGAAACATCGCATTCACGCCCACCAAGACTGGGTGCTCTCAGCCTGTTTCAGCCCCGATGGTCAATACCTGGCCTCCAGCAGTGACGATGGCACCGTGCGTTTATGGAATGCTCGCGGCAAACTGTTGCAGGTGTTTACTGGACACCAGGGCAGTGTTTTAGATGTGGCGTTTAGCCAGGATAGTTGCTTAATTGGCTCGGCTGGCGATGACTTTAAGGTCCGTATCTGGGACATGTCCGGACAATGTTTGCAAATTTTGACGGGCCATACAGGCGCTGTCAATAGTCTGGCGTTTAGCCCCACCCACAAACTAATTGCCTCCGCCAGTAATGACCACACTGTCAGACTTTGGACCCATGATGGGCAATGGTTAAAAACCCTCGAAGGCCACCTGGACTGGGTCAGATCCATCGCCTTTAGCGCCGATGGTCAATATCTGGTTTCTGCGGCAGAAGACGGCACCCTCTGTCTCTGGAATACGGAAGGTGAGTTACTACAGGCCATGAGTAGCCATGCAGGCTGGTTATTGCAGGCTGTGTTTAGTCCAGATGGACAACATATTGCCTCCTGTGGCGATGATCATCTGATCAAGCTTTGGAATTTAAATGGGGAGTTGTTGCAATATTTTGAGGGGCATCAAAACTGGGTGAGAGATTTGTGTTTTAGCCCTGATGGCACATACCTAATGTCAGCGGGTGACGATCAGAACATTCACATATGGGATATGAATGGCAAACTTTTGGATACGCTCAAAGGACATCGCAGCAGCGTGCTCAGTTTGGGCATTAATCCCCAGGGCACAGAGCTGATCTCAGCCAGTGATGACAACACCATTCGCCTCTGGCAGCTAGAGTCACGTGACATCCCCAGTCTCCAAGGACACCATGGTATCGTCTGGGATGTGTGCTGGCAGCCCAACGGGTCAAAACTGGTATCAGCAGGAGCCGATCAGACATTAAAAATATGGGCCACTGTAGGGGGAGACCATAAGCTACTCCATACCCAGCAAGCTCACAACAGCAGTATCTATAGCGTTGATTGGAGTCCGGATGGTCGATTGATTGCATCCGCCAGTGCCGACCATACCGTCAAGCTTTGGACAGCTGATGGTGAACCATTACATACCTGCCAAGGCCACCAAAATGCCATCTGGTCTGTGAACTTTAGCCCTGATGGCACCTATTTAGCGTCAGCGGGGAGCGATCGCAACATTCGTTTCTGGTACACCGACGGCACCCCCATCGGTCAACTCAGCGGTCACGAGGGTACGGTCTGGACCGTTGCCTTCAGCCCTGACGGCAAGTATCTAGTGTCAGGTAGTGAAGACGGCACCCTACGCCAATGGGACTTAACAGGTCTAACCATCGGTGACACCAGCTTTGCGAACCAAACCGGCACCATTTTGCCAGGCCATACGGGCAGTGTCTGGGCCGTTGCCGTTGCCCCCGACAGCAAAATCATCGCCTCAGCAGGCAGTGACAACACTATCCGTCTCTGGAAAGAGGGTGACCTACTACAGATTTTGCGAGGTCACCATGACTGGGTCCGCAGCGTTTCCTTTGGCCTCAACGGCGATGTCATTGCCTCTGCCAGTGATGATGGCACCATTCGCTTTTGGCAACTCCCAGGCGGTCAACCGCTGCACACGTTCACAGGACACCGAGGCATCATCTGGCAAGGCTCGTTTAACAACACAGGTGACCGTCTAGCCTCAGCCGGAGCCGATGGGCAGGTGCGCCTCTGGAATCTACAAATGCAAGACCTAATGCGCCAGAGCTGCCAATGGATTGAGGATTATTTAGCCTACGGCGACCTAAGCGACGCGGATCGCTTGGTATGTGAGGATTTTTGGGAGTAAAAGGTGCAAGGGTTTTGAGTTCAAGCCCTTTAACCAAGCTCCACTAGATTAAAAATAATCACCCCAAGAACCAAGAACGAGTACTGTGTGGCGTCAGGTTACCCACTAGTGACGTGGATGGGTGCATGAGTCGAAGGGTGGACTGATTGATTACAATCAATAACCCATTGCTAAGACTGAGCTTAAGGATTACCCACAATGTCCTCGACTAGTGCTCAGATAGAAGTGACCTTTGACTGAGCAGCATATGGCACAGGTTTGGGGCGCACTCTTGATTTTTCTAGTTTGCCCGCTATGGGGGGGACTGCCCTTAACGGGATGGTGGGTGTTGCTGGCCACGGGAAAACGGCTGTCGCAGATGGGCACCGGCAATGTGGGGGTGTCAGC
Source organism: Leptothoe sp. ISB3NOV94-8A (assembly GCF_043421595.1). NCBI lineage: Bacteria > Bacillati > Cyanobacteriota > Cyanophyceae > Nodosilineales > Cymatolegaceae > Leptothoe > Leptothoe sp. ISB3NOV94-8A. The sequence goes on from NZ_JAXSQW010000001.1 coordinate 4,977,831, forward strand.
GGCGTTTTACCACGGGGGCACCGTAGTTGGGTTGGGGGCTGTGGCGCTGGAAGCGTTTAAGGGGATTGGCGCGGTACTGCTGGCCCAGCACTTTTTTCCAAGGGATCCGATCTGGCCAGTGGTGGCGTTAATGGCGCTAGTGATGGGACGCTATTGGCTAAGTCGAGGTGCGGGGGTGACCAACGTAAGCTGGGGCTTTTTAGTTTACGACCCGCTGGTGGCAATTTTAGGCTGGCTGCTGAGTTTGGTGGCATTTACAGTACTGCGAGAACGAAAACAGGGACGTATGTTTGCATTAGTTTTACTGCCCGTTCTCACGGGATTGGTTCACGGCAATGGCATGCGCGTGGCAGCGGTGGCCTGTTTAATGGGTCTGATTGGCTGGATTTATCAGAAGCTGCCGGATGATTTGGAGCTGCCGACCCAAGGCACTCGGACAGAATCGCGACGGCTGTTTCGCTTTTTTCGCGGCGAGTCGGCCCTACAGGCACTAGACCAGGTGCTCGACCCAACTAAGGTGGGGAATAAAGCGGCTACTCTATCTCAGCTAAAGGCGTGGGGGTATCCGGTGCCCATGGGTTACATTCTGCAAGCAGGGGACGATCCGTCAGCGTTATTGGGTCTTTGCCAGCCGTCGCCCCAGCAGCCTCTGGTGGTAAGGTCTTCAGCCGTGGGGGAAGACGGTCTAGGTGCGTCATCAGCCGGGCAGTATGTGTCGGTGACAGATGTGGTCAGCCAGGCAGGGTTGGAGGGTGCGATCGCAACATGCTTCCAAGCCTACAATCGCCCCAGTGCCGTCAAATATCGACAGGATCTGGGGCTTTCTGAAGCCTCCATGAACGTTCTGGTGCAGCAGCAAATTCAGGGGGTGATCTCCGGTGTTGCCTTTAGTCGTGACCCGATTGCTCGGTGTGGTCATGATGTGGTGATTGAGGCACTGCCAGGTCCGGCCAGTCGGGTTGTTTCTGGGCAAATTACACCGCAGCGATACCATGTGACAATTACGCCAGAAGATATGCAATCTGGGGATGATTGGCAATTGTCGGACGCGGTTGATTTACCAATGGATCCAAATGAGGAATCCTCCACGGAGGTAGAGACGTGCCATGGCACGTCTCTACCTCAAGTTGGTCAATCCATCCCCCCGCGTCTGATTCAACAAATTGCCTATCTAACCCGCCACCTGGAACAACGGTTTGGTGATATTCCCCAGGATGTGGAATGGACCTATGACGGCGAACACATATGGGTGTTGCAAAGTCGCCCAATCACCACATTAAGGCCCCTCTGGACTCGCAAAATTGCAGCTGAGGTGATTCCCGGTGTGATTCATCCCCTGACCTGGTCCATCAATCAGCCCCTCACCTGTGGTGTTTGGGGAGATCTCTTCACTCTGGTATTGGGGCAACGGGCAGCTGGCTTAGATTTCTCACAAACGGCGATGCTTCATCGTTCCCATGCGTACTTTAATGCTACGCTCCTGGGAGATATTTTTAGCCGCATGGGTCTGCCTGCCGAAAGTTTAGAGTTTCTGACCCGTGGCGCAAAGTTTAGCCGTCCGCCTCTAGCTGCCACATTACGGAATTTACCAGGGCTCCTAAAACTAGCAACCAGAGAATGGCAATTAGCCAAAGATTTTAAACGAGATTATCAAACACATTTTCAGCCTGGGCTACACTCTCTTAAATCGCCCCATACACTCTCCCCCGAAGACATAAAACAACAGATAGAAAGTATTTTGTCTTTGCTGAAACGAGCAACGCTTTATAACATTTTGGGACCACTGGGTTTTGCGCTCTGTAAGGCAATTCTCACAGTGGATAGTGCACAGCTCAATTATCGTTCTAATCCAGAACTTGCAGCAGTTGAGGCTATCAAAGACATCGCCCGACAGCATGCTGGTTTACTCCCACAGCTAGAAACTGTCCCTGACGATAGCGAAGAGTGTTTACACGCATTGGCCCAACTACCCGATAGCGCCCCACTCTTTGAGCAACTCGATAACTTTCTGGCATCCTATGGTTATCTCAGTGAGGTAGCAACAGATATTTCAGTACCGATCTGGCAGGAACAACCAGCTCCGATCAGAGCACTCTTAGTCACATTCTTGAAACAACCCCCTGCACCGACCCAAGGGGCTAAGGGCACTATTACTAAACCCAATTGGAAACAACGCCAGGTACAAACTCGCCTGGATCTAAAAGGCAACATTGCAGAAGTATATAACCGATTATTAGCGGAATTGAGGGCTTGTTTCTTAGCGTTAGAACAGCACTACCTTCGCGACCACAGCCTACAGGAACCGGGGGATATCTTTTTTCTGACCTGGCCTGAGATTCAGACATGGGGGACATCCTCCAGCTTGACCGTCTATGATCAAGATAGAAGCCTTCTTAGTTCAGTGGCTATTCGTCGTCAACAACGTCAGATAGATGGTGCATGGAAACCTCCATATTTGGTTTACGGCAAAGACCCCATCACTTTGTCTACCGCCCCTAGGACACCTATACAAACTGGACGTCTGTTAACAGGTATCGGGGCAAGTCCGGGCACTCTAGAGGGCAAAGTCCAAGTGCTTAACACATTGGACACTACGGTGCCCATCGACCAAAACACGATTTTAGTGGTGCCCTATACCGATGCGGGCTGGGCCCCTCTGCTGGCAAACTTAGGTGGCTTAATCGCCGAAGTCGGGGGACAGCTTTCCCACGGAGCCATCGTGGCTCGGGAATATGGGATTCCAGCAGTGATGGATGTGACCGACGTGACCCAGCGATTGCGCACAGGTCAGCGAGTGCGGATTGATGGCCAACAGGGCACCGTTGAGATCCTGTAAAATCAGACTCTGCAATGTTTTGTAACATTACAGATAAGTAGACAACTGTCCGCTCATGTTCCCAGGATGACTACAATCCAAGTGCCTCAACTCGAAAATAGATTTTGCGGTGCCAATGGGCTTTCGCTGTTTTATCAGGCGTGGTATCCATCAGGGACTGCCAAGGCAATATTGGCGCTGGTACATGGATTTGGCGAGCATTGCGATCGCTACTCCACCGTCACCACCGCCCTCACCCAGGCAGGCTATGCCATCTTTGGCTTTGATAACCAGGGTCATGGTCGGTCTGAGGGGCAGCGCGGCCATATTAACCGTTGGCAAGATTACCGCGATAACGTCAGGGCCTTCCTGACTCAAGTACGGCAGCATGAGCCTAATCTGCCGTTGTTTGTTCTAGGCCATAGTCTAGGCGGGTTGATTGTTCTAGACTTTGCGCTCAATGCCCCCCAAGGGTTGACAGGGATTATCATTAGCGGTCCGCCCATCCGACCCGTAGGCATTGCCAAGCCCTACCTAGTGGTGATTGCCCGAGCGCTGTCTGGCATTTGGCCTCGCTTTTCGATGGATGTGGGGGCTGGGGCAGAAACCCTATCGCGCGATCCGGCCATTGTGAATCAAACTGAGGACGATCCGCTCACCCATTCCATGGCAACAGTGCGGTGGGGAACAGAATGTTTGGTTGCGATCGCAACCGTCCGTCGCAATATTGCCCAGCTACAGGTGCCGATTTTGCTAGTCCATGGCAGTGCTGACAAAGTCAATGATGTCAAAGGTAGCGAAGAAATTTTTGCACGCATCACGTCAGACAAAACCCTCAAAATTTATCCTGGCAGCTACCATGAGCCCCATAATGATCTAGACCGCAATCAGGTCATGGACGATGTTATTGAATGGTTAGACAACCATCTCTCTCGTTAACGTTAAGTTCAAACATTTCTGACAGATTCCTTCAGTTCTCCCCCATGCCCCTCACCTGTCAACAGCTCCTCACCCAATACCCAAACCAGTGGCAAGCTGCCACTGTGCACCCCTTTCTCACCCAATGCCAGCAGGGCTCGATCCAAGCCGCACAATTTAACACCTGGCTGGTACAGGATTACCATTTTGTCATTGAATTCACACGATTTGCAGCCAACCTAATCCAGGCAGCTCCCACCGCTCACTTAGATATTTTGTTGGGGGGCATCATCGCCCTAAAAGACGAACTGACCTGGTTTCAGGCCAAGGCGACCGAACGTCAGCTCAACCTCAACCAGGCACTACAGCCCACGTGTAAAACCTACTGCCAATTTATGGCAGGCTTGACCCAACAGCCCTATCCTGTTAAAGCCACTGCTTTTTGGGCCATTGAACTGGCCTATAACCAGGGTTGGCAAGGTCATAGCCCCATGCCCGCTCCCTATGCAGAATTTGCTGACCGCTGGGGTAATGCTGCCTTTACCACCTATGTCGAGCTGCTGGCTCAACAGGCTGACAGTGCTTTGCAAGATACAGACGAGACCACTCAAGCTCAGGCTGAAACTGCATTTCTCACCATTGCTAGATTAGAAAAGGACTTCTGGCAAATGGCCTATGAAGGTAGTTGATGGGTGATTGGGTGTCAGTTATTGGGTATTTGTTATTGGGTTCAGGTACCTAAGGTGCGATCGCACCGTCTGACTCAATGCGGCCATAGTCAAGCTTGATAATGCGGTCAGCCAGGTGAAAGTAATGATCATCGTGGCTAATGACCAAGAGGGTTTTACCCCGTTGCTTAAGGTCAGCCAGTAGCTGCGTGTAAAAAATCTCACGAAAAACGGGATCTTGGTCTGCCGCCCATTCATCGAATAAATAAATGGGACGGTCTTCTAAATAGGCACCGAGCAACGCCAGCCGTTTACGCTGTCCTTGGGAGAGTTCGGTGGTAGAAAGTTGTCCGTCATTCACTGAGACTTTTTTCTCTAGTTCCAAGGTTTTCAAATAGGCTTGAGCTTGACTGTCTAACGTATCGTTCTCAAGGCTCACCAAGCGCTCAAATAGATAAAAGTCTGAAAAGATTGTAGAAAAATGTTGTCGATACCATTCACGATTAGTGTCAATAATGGGGGTACCGTCCAGGGACAATTCCCCTGACTCAGGCATATATAGCCCAGTAATCAGCTTAGCCAGGGTAGACTTGCCACTGCCATTGCCGCCGACAATAAAGACTAATTCTCCTGACGTCAGCGTCAGATCAATCGGGCCAACCGTAAACGGGTGCTCGGTGTCTTTACTTTGATAGGTGTGGATTACTTGTTGCAGTTTTAGGGTGTGCCAGGTTGCGATCGCAGGCTGTCGTGTCACCGTATCCAATTCAGCATGGGCCGACAAAGCTAGCCCCATCTCATTCACCTTTTTAATAGACACATCAGCAATAGCCAGGTTCGGTAACTGTTGCACAAGATTGTTGATGGGACCCAGCAAATACGTCAAAGTAAGAATATAAGCAGATAAGACAGCATTAGCATCTGGCACAACTTGAGGTAAACCAAAAATTAATAACCCGACCAGTACAAAAAATAAGAGTTGCCCTCCGCTACTGGCAACAGCTCCGATTTTTAAAGCCGTCTTTTGATAATGGCAAGCAGCCCCAGCACTGGTCGTAAGGTCATTATCTAAAAAGTTATGGCGACGCACAGAATGAAGTTTCAGTTCTTTGATGCCATCGGTAATGGAGCGAAAGTGTTTTAATAAACGATCCATTTCTTTGCGCGTGCGCTTCAGATAGTGATGGGCATAACCAATGAGAATCTGCACTAAAGCAATGGCAATAATCAAAAAGATAATCACGGCCAAAAATAACCACCCCGAAAGCACACCCAGGTATATCAAACAGCCACCAATGATAGCGATATCAATACAAAGGAATGGAATGATAAAAACAGTGTTAGAAATGGCTTGCACATCTTCAGTTAAAACAGCAAGAAGTCGATTAGGCCCCAGGTGCTCTAGTTGTCTGAGGGGAGCTGCCAAAATGCGCCGACTGAGATTGAGGCGTAATTGATAGACAGAATCCTGGGCCAAGTCAATGAGTAAAAATTGAGAAAGACTACCGGAAAAAAGAACAAGAAGAGTCAAACCGGCAAAGGGAACCAATAGAGACTGAGGTATATTTTGCTGAATAGCAGTATTGATCAAAGCAATAAGTCTTGCACTACAGCCACCACTAATGAGGCCAGCCACAATGGCCACAGCGACGCTAACCCAAGAGGCCTTAATCAAAAGCCAGATGATGCCCATAAAGTTAGTATAAAACAGTACTCATAGCCATTTTTAGAGGTGAATAAAGTATTGTGGGTATGGCTGTGACAGTTGTGTTGCAATTTTTTTCATCTCTTCGGCACAACATTTTTATGGGTGTGCTATTCAGCTAAACTTGATCGACAATAAAGTCTGGAGTCCACACAACAGCACCGAACTTTGATCCTGGTGCCCAGTCTCTGACTGAGCACCGCCACTGAGCCTCTGGCTCATTGCACAGGTCTACAACCGCCGCACCAACATACTAATAACGTCGTCCGGCTCTGGCCTCAGGATCAGCCGATTGTCAGGCACTTCAATCAGGGGACTCCACTGGCTGGTTTCTACGTACCGTAGATTGTGCAGCAGGTGAATGGTTTGGCGGATGTGGCTGGGGTGACCGAGCAGGATATGGCGAATGGAGCTGCCTGGAGGCAGGCTGCTGGAAAAGTCGGCAGGTAGACTGGGCGGCATACCCGTTGGGGGTGCCTGGTTTGAGAAGGTCATAGGGGCGTTTTCCTTTGTGGGTGTTTAACCATGAGACGACAGGGAGGAAAGCCCCCAAAAAGTTAGCCACCCTGCAACTAAAATCAGGGTGGCTGTAAAATGCTCACAGCTCACCAACTGGTAGTAGCAGTTGGAAGGGTTAGCGGGGTGGTGGTGTTGGTAGCACCGCCATCTCGCGCAGCTAATTTTTTGGGTGCGAAAAACAACTGGGTCAGTTGCTTATTGTGTAGGCTATCAGCCCCAGATCGATGAGTCAAGCGGGTGTTGCTGCTGTACGCTTTGCCAGGATCTGTAGGTTGGCGTTGAGCCCGCAAAACCCAACATCCTTAACATTTTTTATAGAGATGACAATCTTTGAACGGTAAATTTTAATCGCATAAATGTACACCATGCATTTTTATCAATTTACGTCGAGAGATTTTGGCTATTTGAATTGCACCATTTTGTTTGAAATGTGCCATATTCAACAAGATAGGGTTCTTGGAAAAACACAATGGCTGAAGCGTTAGTGCTAGCTGGGGCAATTGCGGCAGGACAGTTTTTAGCGAAGGAAGTCCTGGGCAAGCTGGCGAAGGAAACATTAGAGGAATACGCGAAAGATTTTTTCAAAGAGCGCATTGCTGATGCTAGTAAATTTGGTGCGCCTGATGCGCTGAAGCAAGGTATAGCTAAGACCCTAAAAGAATTTTTATATTTATTTCAGGAAGAGTTGGTGGTGCTGGGGCTACCTGAGGCACTGGTGCGCCATCAGTATCAAAAACCCCTCAAGCAATTATTAGAAGATCCAGAGGTCAGGCATCTGCTGGTGCAGGCGTTTGATCCGGAGTCTAAAGGTATCAATGGAGATGTGCTGGCGGCCAAGTGGGAAACTCTCCCTGTCGGCGAATTAGCCCATGATATTGATTGGGAGAATTTGGCCAAACAGTATAGCCGTAAGGTCAAGGTCATTATTCGGCAAGATCAAGACCTGGGCCGTCAGTTAGAGCTATATCTGGCTGAAGCTCAAAAAATTAGCCTGGAAGCCATTGCCGGTGTGCCAGTAGACTTTGACCTGAAACAGTACCAAGAAACCCTGCGGGAAAAGTTTGGCAACTTGCGGTTAGACTCCCTGGATACTACAGGGGCGGCCTACAATAGTTTGCGGCTGTGGCGGATGTTTATTCCGCAGAATGTGCGGCAGTCTCAGGAGTTTACACCCCAGCTCTATGAGCTACCTAAAGAAGAACTGCGGCGACTACAGGCGGAAGGGGCGATTGATGAAGCCATTTTAGAAGCTGAGGTCATGGAACGTAGCCGTAAGGCTTATGTGGATCGCCCCATTGAGTCGGTGGTGGATGTAGTGGGATTGGAACCGCCGGAGGGGATAGATTTGCCTGCTGCTCAAGGTAATCCGGTGCCGTTGGTGGTAATTTTGGGCGATCCGGGATCAGGAAAGTCCACGTTGTTGCAGTATATGGCTCTAAGCTGGGCGGAGAAGAGTCCAGGAGAGCTGAAAGATCGCCCCATACCGATTTTGATTGAGCTGCGCACCTATGGGCGGGATAAGCAGACGGGTAAATGCAGTGATTTTTTAGAGTATTGGCACCAGGGAAATACGGCCTGTCGGTTGAATCAAAATGAGTTGGATAAGCTGCTGAAAAGTGGCAATGCCATTGTCTTGTTTGACGGGGTGGATGAAGTCTTTGACCCGGTGTTGCGAGAGGAAGTGGTGAATGATATTCATCGCTTTAGTAACAGTTATGATGTGCAGATTGTTGTCACGTCTCGGTGGTTGGGGTATAAGGCAGAGAGGTTGCGGAATGCAGACTTTCACCATTACATGTTGCAGGATCTGGATGATGAGCAGATCGAAACCTTTGTGCAGCGATGGCACGATCTGACGTTTACAGATGAGGCAGATAAGATACGCAAGCGGGACCGACTGAAAAAGGCGATTGGGGAGTCGAAGCCGATTCGGAATCTGGCAGGGAACCCACTGTTGTTGACGATGATGGCGATTTTGAATCGGAACCAGGAGTTGCCGAGGGATCGGGCGCGTCTGTATGAGCGGGCATCAGAAGTGTTACTGCATCAGTGGGATGTAGAAGCCAAGCTGTTGGAAAATGAACAGCTGAAGGAATGGTCCATTGATGTGCGAGATAAACAGGCGATGCTGCGGAAGGTGGCTTATCACATGCAGTCCTGTGAAGCGGGACTGGCGGGAAATGTGATCAGTCGGGAAGATTTGGAGCAGGTTTTAATTGACTATTTAAAGACTATTGAGGTGGGCCAGGCGCGGACGGTAGCGCGGGTGATGATTGACCAGCTGCGGACCAGGAATTTTATTTTGTGTGATTTAGGGGCAGACCGCTATGGATTTGTTCATCGCACATTTTTGGAATATTTCTGTGCGGCAGAGTTTGTGCGGCAGTTTGAGAAGGAACAGAAGATTGATATTAAGTATTTGAAGAATGAGCTGTACGGCGAGCATTTTAGGGACGAAGCGTGGGATGAAGTGCTGCGGTTGATTGCAGGGATAATTGAGCCCCATTTTGTGGGAGATATCATCAACGCCCTCTTAGATATACCAAAGCCTAACCTGTGGGACCATACTTCAGCGTCTGGACTATATCTTTATAGTAATCTCGTCAGGTTCTCAGTTTATTTAAAGCCATCAGGTATTCAGCCACTGCTTCTAGCTAGTTATTGTTTACTAGAGATTCGCAACCGTCATGAAATCACTCAAGCCGATCAACGGGTGTTTCAGACACTTTTGGAAGCAGCAAAGCAACAACACCCTTACCTTTTAGATGAAGATGCGGCCAGTGATGTATCAGAAATATTGTGGGAGCTATATGACCATGAATATCAAATCCTGAAAACGCTGATAAATTTAGATGAGTTTTCAAAGACCCCCCAAGTCATAGTTAAAGGGTTTGCTAAGGCAAGATTATCTGACCCTGACACCTTACCGTTGCTCAAAGACCGCGCTCAACATGATGACAACTGGAGTGTTCGTCGCAGCGCGGTACAAGAACTCGCACGGGGATGGAAAGACGACCCTGACACCTTACCGTTGCTCAAAGACCGCGCTCAACATGATGACAACTGGAGTGTTCGTCGCAGCGCGGTACAAGAACTCGCACAGGGATGGAAAGACGACCTTGACACCTTACCGTGGCTCAAAGACCGCGCTCAACATGATGACGATAACGATGTTCGTCGCAGCGCAGTGCAAGAACTCGCACGGGGATGGAAAGACGACCCTGACACCTTACCGTTGCTCAAAGACCGCGCTCAACATGATGACGATAACGATGTTCGTCGCAGCGCGGTGCAAGAACTCGCACGGGGATGGAAAGACGACCTAAATTTGTTTGATTTTTGGTGCCATATCACTCTCAACGATCCATTCGAAGGAGAGTCATCAATGTTTGTTGAGAATCCACGTCAAATCGCTCTACAGGTACTGGTCCGTCAATATTCCCAACACCCTAAAACTCTTGAACTATTAAACCATCGAGCTGCCAACGACACTGACAAAACCTTTCGTGACTGGGCACAGAAACAACTCACCCGCTTCAGAAAACAGTAAAGAGTAAAAACCATGCGGTGCGTTACGTTAACACTAACGGCACCCTACGGAAACACCCCAGCCAACTCCAACCATTCCCCCACTGGCAACTCCACCCGCTCCGTTGCCAGGTAAATCGCCTTCTGTCGATAGCCATATTCCCCATGACTATCCTCATAGGGCTCACGGTAAACCTCCAACTGCTGGTTCACCAAATTAAAGATCCAATAATGCAAGATCCCTGACTCCGCATACAGCGCAAGTTTCGTACTACGGTCATACCCCAGCGTCGAGTCCGAAATCTCCATCACCACCCAACAATCTGCCGCTCCCGGATGCCCTTCCAAATAATCATCTTCCCGATATTTTGCTAACACCACATCCGGCGACGGCTCACTATAATCCGACAACGTAATCGGCTCCTGCCCCCGCACCGTAGCCTGCTCCCCCAGCAATAAAATCAACCGTCGCACCAATCGTGTATTGCACACAGAATGGGGCGTACGCTTTGGAGCCATTTCAATCAGTTCACCCCGAATTAATTCAACCGGTCCATCACCAAAGAAACCCAGCTCACCCAACCGGTGAAACTCGTCCGTTGTAAATCGCTTGGCCGATACCGCAACCATGGTTAAGCCCTTTGACATAGCCCTAATATAACGTCGTGACTGAGCACAGTCGACCCACCAGCGTCCCTTTTCCAATAGCGTTCAAGCATTCCCACCTCAGCAATCTGCCCCTTTTTAAGACATTGCCATTGAAGCTGATGTGACATCAAAATGATTCGGGTGGATGGGTGGATGAGTGGATGCCTTTTTCCCATCTACCCATCTACAGTCAAAACCTGGAACTTATTGCTATACGCCCCCTAATGGGAGAGTGGCAGAGTTTAAGAAAATTCAGCAATGGATAAGGGGCAGCAGGGTGGGGACTCTTACTCTTTAAACTGTTGTGCATAAAACTGTTCATATCGGCCACGCTTTTCTAACAGTTCAAAATGGGTACCTGCTTCAGCGATCTGGCCATTCTCAATAAACAGTATTCGATCCGCTTTGCGCACCGTACTCAACCGATGGGCAATCACAAATACCGTCCGATTCTCCATCGCTCGCTCCAGAGCCTCTTGCACTAAGGCTTCTGATTCAGAATCCAATGCCGATGTAGCTTCATCCAAAATCAAAATACGTGGATTCAACAAAATTGCTCGGGCAATGGCAATGCGCTGTCGCTGACCACCGGATAAATTAACGCCGCGTTCTCCTACCCAGGTTTGATACCCCTGGGAGAATTGTTCAATAAAATTGTGGGCATTGGCAATCTTTGCAGCTGCTTCAATAGCGTCATAATCCAGATTCGTCTGACCGTAAGCAATATTCTGCGCAATGGTGCCTGAAAACAATGTTGTTTCCTGGGGAACAATACCAATCTGCTGACGTAGACTCTTTAAAGTCACATCTCGCACATTGGTACCATCAACTAAAATCTCGCCAGCTTGCGGATCGTAAAATCTCGCTAGCAGATTCACCAAGGTTGTTTTTCCAGCCCCTGATGGTCCCACTAAAGCAACCACATCTCCTGGCTGTACAAACAGTGAAAGATTATTGAACACTGGCTTGCCAGGCGTGTAGGCAAAGTCAATATTACGATACTCGACTTTACCCGTAATCGGCGGCAAGTCTTGAGCATTCAGTCGCTCACTCAGGCTGGGCTCCTCTGCAAAAATGTCAAATACTCGCTCAACAGAGGCTTCAGTTTGTTTAAAAGTGTTATAGTGCTGCGTCACTAAGTTAATGGGGTCGATTAACAAGGCTACAGCCACCAAAAAGCTCACAAACTCCTTTGGTTGTAAATTCCCCAGCGCAATTTGCCAACCGCCTAGCAAAAACAAAAACATAATGCTGACTGCTTCTAAAAAGCCCACCACGGGATATTGAATTGCAGTCAGATGCTCAGTGCGATATTTAGCAATGCGATTCTCATCGGCCACCTTGCTAAAGCGGCCCACTTCATAGTCGTCAGCAGCAAACGCTTTGACCACTCGGATGTTGCCTAATACCTCAGTCAATAAAGAAGAGAGATTAGAAATTTCATTTTGACTGCGGCGAGAGAGGGCTAACATGCGGTTGCCAAAGCTGCCAATTAGCCAGGCCATCAACGGTGCAATCAAAAAGCCTGCCAGGGTAAGGGGCCAGTTGAGATAAAACATGTAGATGGGAATGGCAATTAGCTGCAAGACGCAGGAGATAAACTGCTGCGACATCTTATAAATAACTTCGCCAATCCGATCAATGTCCTCAGTCAAACGATAGGAAAGATCACCCGTTTTAGCAGTCGCGAAATAATCAATGCTGAGGCGATGTAAGTGGGCGTAGACTTTTTTTCTCAACTCCAGTACCGATGCTAGGGAAGCACGAATCGAAAAAACTTTCTCCCCATATTGAAACAAGTTTTGAATTAAGAACGCCATGGTGGTCAGCCCTAACCACCTGGCAATATTCGAAACCTGTCCCTGACTGATGTAGTAAGTTACCTGACTCGCCAGATAAGGTAGCGTAACTGTGGTCAGTACATAAAAAACAATGAACACAAACGACCAGCAAAACAGTGGCCACTGGGGCTTTAAAAAAGGCAGCAGTTGCCAATAAACTGAGCGCTGTCGTTGGACCATAGTGTCATTAACTCAAATTCAAAACTCACAATACTTGACAAGCAGGTGCGATCGCACCCTCAAGCTGCCACAATCACTCCAGCATCCAGCTTTTCCAAAGTATCTAGCACCACTTTGGCAATGCGATAGGACGCACCAAACGGACCAAATCGCTCTTGACCATTGGCAACACAGGCTTTCATATACGCCTCATCCTGGATAGTCTTGACGGCATACTGGGCAGCTTCTTTGAAGATGGCCGACGTTGCTGGCTTAGTACCAATCGTTTTCACAGAAAGGCCTAACAGTCTCTCCTGGGCTTCAGCAAAAGCATAGGTAAACTGGGGACCGGGTCCAGGAATTTGTAAAATGGGTTTACCAATGGCCATGGCCTGATCCACCGCTAAACCGGCCATACCTAAAACCAGATCAGTGTGGCAAACAATGTCACTAAACGCATCACTAAAGCATAGGACAGTGGCGATTACTTCACCATCCACCACATAAGTCAGTTTGCCTGGAGCACAATGCCAGCCAATATCAGCAGCCGAAATGGTCTCTAGAGAGGCCATAACGTCAGGCACTAAAGCAGCGCAAAACTGAACTTGAGGATTGAGTTTGGCAATTTCCACCACCAACCCCAAAAGCAATTTCAGATTGTGCATAGCTTCGGGCATTCGCGAGCCCGGTAGTAGGGCCATCATCGGTCGAGCAACATCCAGCTGTAAGTCTTTGCCCTTTGGCTTTAGCCGATCAAGAGACGGAATCCCCCCAAACTGGGCTTTAGCCAATCCCTGTTTTTGATAGTCTTTAGCCGTGTAAGCATCCCGCGAGAACAGCGTTAAACAACGGGGAGACTTAAGCACTGCCTTGAGCACCATGTCAATCTTGAGCGTTCCCTCGTACATGGCAGACAGCGATGAGGTAAATGAAATGAAGGGTTTACCGCTAATATAGGCAAAACATTGCCCAACCACATCTCCGGTAGCAAACACTAAATCACAGCTGGGGGCATAATTTCGTACGGCTTGAATCTGTCGCAACGTCGAGGTTAGTAACCCAGCACGAATGTCACTGAGCAGTCGCAGACGATTAGTATACGTGAACCCTCCCGACGGTAATGTCAGCGTCGGTGACACAATAGGGACATTAATGTTGCGATAGGCATGGCCCTGACCCACAATTGGAATAGCCGCAATATTTAGCTCCGGCTCTAGCTCCCAAAGACTACGAATAATGTGGGAAGAATGGTTATCTTCTCCATGGCCGTTGCTAATAAATAGGAGTTTATGGGACATGGGTAGACGGCAGTTGACCAGAGCAGATCGACAGGGATTTCGCTGAGTCCATAGTACAGCCTGGAGACCATTTACCAGTAGATTGAGACCGCTCGGGAGATTGTCACGAATCGTCTTTCATCGACAATCTTGTAGGGGCTGCGCCTAATCTCGTAGGGGCTGCGCCTTGTGGCAACCCCGCCATATCGGAGGTCACCCGCCCAAGTTCCCTAATGATTCAAAAACTTGGCAGCAGGAAAGCTGTCCGATGACAACATCAGGCGGCTCAAGTCTTAGTGATTAAAGTGGTTGTCTATTTCTTCATCATGGATTTATCTAATTCGTTTAGATACTAGGCACATATCATGGATATCAACTTATAGTTTAGAAATCTGGGTTAGGTGGAGGTGCAGGGAATCAGGAGATATTGCCCCCTAAATTCTTGCCCCCTATCTTTTGACAAACATTTTGCCTTAAACTCTATACCTACTATTAATTCTCCCAACATCCACACTCCTCTGGCACAATGAGGTGGTCAAACTCCCCAATTACGTAAAGGTCTTTCCAGGTTTTGGTCCTAGCACCTGAAAATTTATTTCCGTTTCAGCTCGATCCGTTTCAAATCGACGCTATTGAGGCGCTTAATAAAGGACAGTCCGTAATCGTCTGTGCCCCCACTGGCTCCGGTAAAACCTTGGTGGGTGAATATGCAATCCACCGAGCGATTCACTTCAATAGACGGGTGTTTTACACCACACCGCTCAAGGCTCTGTCGAATCAAAAACTGCGGGATTTTCGTGAGCAGTTCGGCCATAACCAGGTGGGTCTACTCACAGGGGATATGTCCATCAATCGGGATGCCCCCATTCTGGTGATGACCACGGAGATCTTTCGCAACATGCTCTATGGCACCACCATGGGAGAAGTTGGGGATGCCGTTCAGGATGTGCAGGCGGTAATTCTGGACGAATGCCACTATATGAACGATCGCCAACGTGGCACTGTCTGGGAAGAGTCGATTATTTATTGCCCCCCAGAAATTCAACTGGTGGGGCTGTCAGCCACCGTAGCCAATGGCGATCAGCTAACCGACTGGATTGGGAAGATTCATGGCCCCAGTCAGCTGATTTATTCTGACTTTCGCCCTGTTCCCCTCAATATGCATTTTGGAACGGGTAAAGGCATCTTTCCACTCCTAAATAGCAAGAAAACGGCTCTCCACGATCGGCTTAAAAAACATCGCAAGCCCCCTCGCCGCCAGAAGGGGCAAAAGAAAAAGGCCATGACTGCTGGCAATGAATTTCTGGTTGCCCAGCTCCAGCAAAAGGATATGCTGCCAGCCATTTTCTTTATTTTTAGCCGTAAAGGATGTGACAAGGCGGTACAGAGCATTAGTAGCCTTTCTTTGGTTAACCCTTTAGAAACCCGAGCTCTCAAACAGCGGATTGATGAATTCTTAACTGCTAATCCGGAAGCGGCTCGGGCGGGCCAGGTAGAACCGCTTTATCGAGGAGTTGCCGCTCACCATGCAGGCCTTTTGCCTGCGTGGAAAGGTCTGGTGGAAGAACTCTTCCAGGCAGGATTGATCAAGGTTGTTTTTGCCACCGAGACCCTGGCAGCAGGCATCAATATGCCTGCGCGCACCACAGTGATTTCTAGTTTGTCAAAGCGCACCGATAGCGGTCATCGGCTGCTCCATGCCTCAGAATTTTTGCAAATGGCAGGACGGGCAGGGCGACGGGGCATGGATGTAGAAGGCCATGTGGTTACCGTAGAAACTCCCTTTGAGGGGGCCAGGGAAGCTGGCTATTTAGCCCTGGCTAAACCAGACCCACTGGTCAGTCAGTTCACCCCTAGCTATGGCATGGTGCTGAATTTACTCCAAACCCATTCCCTGGAGGAGACCCGCGATCTAGTCGAACGCAGTTTTGGTCAATATCTTTCCACCCTGCATCTGACGCCCCAACAACAGGCCATTAATGATGTAGAGCATAATATTGAGCTGATTCGTGAACAGTTGGCAGCCGTTGGCGATGGGCAAATTGCCGAATATGCCAAATTAAAGGAACACCTGCGGGAGGAACGTCGACTGCTGAAAATTTTGGATCAGCAGGCCACGGAAACATTGACTGGCGATCTACACACGGTGATCAACTTTGCGATCGCAGGCACAGTTCTATCCCTCAAGGGAAAACATATCCCCGTCGCCAACCCGATACCAGCGGTATTGGTCACTAAATTACAGGGGCCAAACAAGGTGCCCTATCTAGTATGTCTGACCGGTGATAACCAATGGCTCATGGCAGCTCCCCGCGATGTTTTTGCGCTGTATGAAAAATATGAGCGCATCGCTGCGGTGGATCACCTGATTCCACCTGATGCTCTCACCATGAAAGCGGGCAACAAATGCCCTGGCGATGAAACCACGGCTACGGTAGCTCAAGCTGTTCCCCAAGAGTTACCGACATTGGATGAGCTCGCACCGGAGGTCAAAGAACAGCGCGATCGCATGCTCTCTGTAGAGGCCAAGTTAGACAGTCATCCCCTCAATCAATTTGGCAAGCCCAAAACCCTATTGAAAAAGCAACAGCGGCTTTCAACCCTGGAAGCTGAGCTGAGCGATCGCAAAGCCAAATACAACAAATATGCAGGTCGCTATTGGCAAGAATTCCTCAATCTGATGGCCATTCTTGAAAATTTTGGCGGTTTAGAAAATAACCAGCCGACCAATTTTGGCAAAATGGCCGCCGCGATTCGAGGAGAAAATGAGCTGTGGATAGCCTTGGCCCTGGGCTCTGGTGAATTTGATCATCTGCCGCCCCATCAGTTTGCCGCTGCTTGCGCAGCCATTGTCACCGAAATCACCCGCCCCGATACCTGGACCCGATACCGCACATCTCATGCTGTTACAGCAGCCTTAGAAGGTCTGCGTTCCACACGGCGTCAAATATTTCAGCAGCAGCGGCGCTACCAGGTCACCCTGCCAGTATCCCTGGAATGGAATCTCATTGCGCTGGTGGAAACATGGGCGTTAGAAACCGAATGGAATGAGCTTTGCCAAAACACCAGTCTTGACGAAGGGGATGTCGTTCGAATTCTGCGGCGCACCCTCGATATATTGGCCCAAATTCCCCACGTACCATTTTTGCCCAGCACTGTTAAATCAACCGCTCGCCAGGCAGCCCACCTGCTCAATCGTTTCCCAGTTAATGAAGCGGGAGATGCAGCGAATGGGTTAAACAGGGATACTGAAGAAACTATGGGTACCGCAACTATTGAGACCGAAGAAGAATAATTGCGTAGTAGGGTGGGCAGTGCCCACCCTACCCAATATCTGCCCCCCCATTGCCTACTGCCAATTGACGATTTGCCCATGACTTCGACATCTCTGCCCCTCTCCCCCAAAACCCTGACTCGCGCCAAGCGAGCTGTGCGCTGTGCCCCGTTTTATATGAAGCTGCTAGCGACGATGCGATCGCAAAGCGTTCCCCTACGTGCCATTATGGACGCACGTGGCATGCTCAGCGGTTACACACGCCAGCCCCTCTCCGAAGTAGCCGCCGACAATCATCTGGGCTGGTTAATAACCGTCGGCATCGTCCGTCGCGAAGTCGATGGCCAAGGCTTGACCGACAGCTTTCGTCTGACACCCATTGGCCGCCAACTCGTAGAACAATGGGAAGCAGCAGGTCGTCCGGATTCCACTGGGAGCCCCCTGGATTATTTACTCAATGCCAGAAACCGTTGGTTAAGACTACCGACTTGGCTATCGTAGCCAGGTAAATTTTGAGACTATCGTCTACAGCTGCGACAGTGCGCAAAAGTTACGATGTCTAAGTAATGAAGTTTGGGTAAGTTTAAGCAATAGTGCGGATGGTTAACCACCAACTGACCTATCAGCAAGTGATGAGCATCCTCAACACAACTGCTGTTAAGCTTTACCCACACCACAGCAGCCTGCCAACACGTTAAGTTTCAGGATTCACTACTCACCTTACTTATTCAAGTTTCTAGTCTTATACATCACAATTCCCAAACCTTGTATCGAAAAGCCGTTATTTCAGTTATCTATCTCAACTCAATATTGCAATCACTAAAAATTCAATTAAACCGGGAGACGCTCTAGCATGAAGGCCATTATGGTAGTGGGTACTACCTCCCACGCAGGGAAATCTCTACTCGTCACAGCACTTTGTCGTATGTTGAGCCGTCGTGGCTGGCGAGTAGCTCCCTTCAAGGGACACAATACCGCCCCTAACACCTACGTCACCGCTAACGGCGCTGAAATCGGTTATCCCCAAGCAGTACAAGCCTGGGCAGCAGGTGTCTCTCCGCAGGCCGAAATGAATCCAGTCCTGCTAAAACCTCAAAACGGCCAAGCATCTCAGGTCATCATCAAAGGTCGTCCCGTTGGCCAAACCACGCCGACCCACTATTACGAGACTTATTTTGAAACCGGTTGGCAAGCAGTACAAGAAAGCCTGGCGCGCTTGGGCCAAGAATTTGACCTACTGATTTGTGAAGGAGACGGCAACCCGGCCGAAATCAATATCAAACAGCGAGATCTCGCTAATATGCGAGTGGCCAAAGCCCTAAAAGCTCCGACAATATTGGTTACTGACATTGATCGGGGTGGAGCCTTTGCCCATATCGTCGGCACCCTTGAGCTACTAGAGCCCGATGAACGTGAGCTGGTCAAAGGCATCGTTATCAATAAGTTTCGCGGTCAAAAGAGTCTGCTTCAGCCGGGCATTGATTGGATAGAAAAGCGCACAGGCATTCCAGTTCTGGGTGTGATCCCCTGGATTGAAAGCGCGTCCCCTAGAGAAAACTCCGTTTCCCTCATGGACCGCCCTGTGGAAAAACAATCCGCCGAACTCAATATCGCGGTTATTCGCCTACCCAGGATTTCTAACTTCACAGATTTTGATCCTCTAGAGGCTGAACCCTCAGTTAATGTCAGGTATCTCAGTCCTAAGGATGATTTGGGACATCCCGACGCTGTGATTTTGCCAGGAACCAAAACAGCCATTGCTGACTTGCTGATTTTGCAACGCACCGGCATGGCTGAGGCAATTCAAAACTACGCAGCAGCAGGAGGCACAGTCCTCGGTATTTGCGGTGGCTTCCAGCTAATGGGACAAATGCTAGCTGACCCAGAAGGTCTAGAAGGTCAAGAAGGCCGCTTTAGGGGTCTGAGCATTCTGCCTTTGCGCACAGTGATTACCCAAAACAAAGTGGCACGTCAGCGGTCTGTAAGCTCGAAGTACCCCCAAGAGGGCTTACCCGTCAATGGCTACGAGATTCACCACGGGCGTACTCAGCTAGTGATGACCCCTGAAGGTGGTGAACCAGGGCCTAAGTTCCAGCCCATTTTCGACGATCGCAGCCTGGGTATCGTCGACGAAACTGAATCCCTGTGGGGCACTTACTTACACGGCATTTTTGATAATGGACCCTGGCGACGAGCCTGGCTAAATCGCCTCAGACAGCAGCGGGGCTTGGGGTCTTTACCCACTGGCATTGCTAATTACCGCGACCAGCGGGATTCTACGCTAAACGAACTGGCCAATACCGTTGAGCAATACATTAACCTAGAGCCGATCCTGAACCAGTCCTAAGCGATACGGCCCCAGGGTCAGCAAATAGCCGTTGGGACCCCTGCCATAATTATATTTTCTCTGCATGACCTAGGCATTCATCATCCCAACAACTGTGGGAAAATGCTGAAATTGTCTACTTCATCCACCCATGCCCCTTCCCCATAGTGTCTTGTTAACGTTAGGTGGCTTAGCTGCAGGGGTATTAGCGGGACTGCTGGGTATTGGTGGCGGTGTGCTGATGGTGCCTTTATTGCTGTTATTTGGCATCAATGTAGACCAAGCAGCTGCCACCAGTTTGTTCGCTATTTTAATCACAGCCACCACAGGCAGTTTTCAAAACTGGCGCATGGGTTACCTACAGCCCAACCAAGTTGTGCTGTTGGCAATCCCAGCAGCCACCCTAGTCATCATAGGCACAGAGTTTGGAGAATTACTTTCCGAACACTGGCGACGAGCCGCATTTGGCATGTTGCTGCTAGCCAATATCTACCTGGTTAGCTTAAAGAAGCGGGTGGCGACCACAGTCCAGCCCCCCAATCAGATCCCTCCCATTCCCGCTCGTTTAATTACCGGTAGCACCTCAGGGTTTATGGCCGGTTTGTTCGGTGTGGGCGGCGGCGTCGTGATGGTGCCCTTACAGATATTACTGATGAATACCGGCATGAAAACTGCTGTCCGTAATAGCTTGGCCGTCATTGCTCTGACCTCATGTGTTGCCTGCATCCACAACAGCCTTAAGGGAGATATCGTCTATGGAGCTGGTTTGAGCCTGGGCCTAGGTGGTCTGGTGGGCGTCCAAATCAGCACTCGTTTTTTACCCAAACTGCCAGAACAGGTTGTTAGCGTATTATTTCGTATCCTGCTGTGCGTTTTAGCCACCTATGTATTTTGGCAAGCATGGCAAGCCTACAGCAGGGTATAAGGAACCATAAAAATGGGTACTTAGCCATGGCCAGTACCCATACCTAGCCTTAAAACAGCTAGCCTGAGATATTTAATATCTGCTCTAAGTATCTGCAAAAGTCCGCAATAGACTAAGCGCAATATAAATAAACAAAAATGCTCATTTAGTCTGACGATCGGCTTCTGCACAAAAAAGCTTTCGGCTTGGTATCAACAGAAAGCTGAGCTCACTGTTGCCATGTTGACCCATCTACTATTCTTTAGTCTGAATGTAAAGAATAAGCAGGAATACGGTTGGGACAAACACGAAAAGGATGCTGGCTACAAACCCCAGATTATTAACTTCCATAGGACTCAGCTATTATCTCTCTCAACAACAAACCACATGGCTAAGCATATCACTCTGGTTCAACTCAATGAAGCCACAGCTTTGTGAATTGAAGTTAGCGATACAGCTAGCTCAAAAGCTAACTAAATCCCGATAAATCAACTGAATGCATTCGATGCATCACTTTTTCTTCTTCGGTTTAGTCACCACACTAATCGGTCCATTGACCAGCGTCTGACATGCCAAGCGGCAGTTACCAGGACGTTTTTTGAGTTTTTTTTCTTCCACTGCAGTACGCGGAGATAGGTTATCTAACCCTTCAGTGATTTCAACGACACATAAACCACATTGACCATATCCACCGCAGTTCATCATTTTGCCAGTGAATGTATAGACATCAACGCGGTTATCTATCGCCTTCTGACGTAGATTCGCTCCATCCGCCGCTGTGACCTCAACATCTTCTTTAACAAACTTAATAGTGGGCATCGAAGGGCTCCAAAAGCAATCGCTATAACGTCGAGAATGCCGCGAGTGTCACAATCCCAAGCAATTCAGCTTGCATTGGATTATGAACTCTAGTTACACTTCTTTATACACTTTAATCTTTGGATTTGAGTGGATTAGTCCGTCGGGAATCGTCTGGATTCATTACCGCATAAGGCTATCTGTCCATCATCTCCAGTTTTCTTCACTGCTAAATAGCAATTCATTGGGGCTTGCCTTTGGAGTCAATGGGGGGATCTGGTAGCCTGTTTGTATCGGTATTTTAATGTACGGCTAACATTTCCAAACTAGGAGGAGGCGCGTAGTCAATGGGACTACCCTGGTACCGGGTACATACAGTCGTTATTAACGATCCCGGACGACTGATTTCTGTACACCTAATGCATACTGCACTTGTGGCAGGCTGGGCTGGCTCTATGGCCCTGTTTGAGCTTGCTACATTTGACCCAAGTGATCCTGCCCTGAACCCCATGTGGCGTCAGGGAATGTTTGTTCTTCCCTTCATGTCTCGCCTCGGTGTAACCGGGTCTTGGGGCGGTTGGAGTGTGACTGGTGAGACAGGTGTTGATCCTGGCTTCTGGTCTTTTGAAGGCGTTGCACTGGCACACATCGTGCTATCTGGCCTACTGTTCTTAGCAGCAGTTTGGCACTGGGTTTTCTGGGATTTGGATCTATTCCGTGACCCCCGAACTGGTGAGCCCGCTTTGGACTTACCTAAGATGTTCGGTATTCACCTGTTCTTATCTGGTTTACTTTGCTTCGGTTTCGGAGCATTCCATCTAACCGGTGTCTGGGGACCTGGTATGTGGGTATCTGACCCCTATGCCATCACTGGGCACGTTCAACCCGTCGCTCCTGAATGGGGTCCTGCTGGATTTAACCCCTACAATGCGGGTGGTATTGTGGCTCACCACATTGCCGCTGGTATTGTCGGCATTGTGGCAGGCCTATTCCACCTGACGGTGCGCCCACCTCAGCGTCTTTATAAGGCGTTGCGTATGGGTAACATCGAAACGGTACTATCCAGTAGTATTGCCGCTGTTTTCTTTGCAGCATTCGTAGTGGCTGGCACCATGTGGTACGGCAACGCGACTACTCCTGTTGAGTTGTTTGGCCCTACCCGCTATCAGTGGGACTCTGGTTATTACCAACAAGAGATTGAGCGCCGTGTACAGGCCGACATGGCTGACGGACTAAGCCGTACTGAAGCTTATCAGAATATTCCTGAGAAGCTCGCTTTCTATGACTATGTTGGCAACAGCCCTGCTAAGGGTGGTTTGTTCCGCGTAGGTCCTATGGATAGTGGTGACGGGATTGCAACTAGCTGGCTTGGCCATCCTGTCTTCAAAGATGCTGAGGGTCGTGAGCTTTCTGTTCGTCGTTTGCCCAACTTCTTTGAGACTTTCCCAGTGATCTTGACTGACTCCAGCGGTGTAGTTCGTGCGGATATTCCGTTCCGACGTGCTGAGTCTCAGTTCAGTATTGAGCAGACTGGTGTAACCGTTTCTTTCTACGGTGGTGAGCTAGATGGTCAAACTATCAAGGATCCCGCTCGGGTTAAGCGCTACGCCCGTAAGGCTTTACTAGGTGAGCCTTTCGAATTCGACCTTGAGACTCTAGAGTCTGACGGTGTATTCCGTTCTAGTCCTCGCGGTTGGTTTACCTTTGGCCACGCGGTGTTTGCACTGCTGTTCTTCTTTGGCCACATCTGGCATGGTTCCCGGACTCTATACCGCGACGTATTCGCTGGTATTGACCCCGACCTCTCTGAGGAGCAGGTTGAGTGGGGCTTCTTCCAGAAGGTTGGAGACACGACTACTCGTGCAACAAATCGTTAAGTACGAGTCTTAGGCTAAGGAAATGGCCCAGCGAATGGATTACGCTGGGCCATTTTTTTGGAATAATGGTAGTAACCAATGGCAACCATTGCTTGTTTCTATAGCAGTGGAACTGACTGTAAATTGAGTAGGACGAAACCATGGAAAGTGTTGCTTACATTCTGATTTTCACCTGTATTATCGGTACGCTCTTTTTTGCGATCGCATTTCGTGAGCCCCCCCGGATCAAAAAAGACTAAAGATGTTCGATTGCCAAGCCCAAATCAATCATTGAACCAGCTTGGCAACTAGCATATCTGTTACCTAACAGAGTCTGGATGACATAATAGAGGTACTAACTTCTTTGCATTTAGCGAAGTTAGCCTCTATTTTTGTTTTAAGCGTGGTCTAATAAGCGGGCCGCTGACTAAAGCGGCCCTCACTTCACTGATTTTGGGTTTAGTGGTTTATGCAGTGTCCCTTTTGCCAGCATCCCAGCAATCGTGTCTTAGAATCGAGATCGGCAGAATCTGGCCGTAGCATTCGACGTCGTCGGGAGTGCCTCAAGTGCAATAGTCGGTTCACCACCTATGAGCGCATTGAATATGTGCCCATCACTGTGGTTAAGCGCAATAACAATCGGGAATTATTTAATCGCTCCAAACTCCTCAGAGGCATTGCTCGAGCCTGCGAAAAAACAGGCATTGAAGCCAGTCGTTTAGAAACCATCGTTGACAATATCGAAGCAGACCTACAGCAGCGCACAACCAGAGAAATTGCTAGTGCAGACATTGGTGAGCTTGTTTTACAGCAGCTCCAACCCTTAAGCGAAGTTGCGTATGTCCGCTTTGCATCGGTATATCGTCAATTTACTGGCATTCGAGACTTTGCAGATGCCCTCAACCACTTACAAGCGGACGATGCAACGACCGAAACCCAGCCCTACATAACCAACGGTAATCGTAACGGTTCGGCATTAACCGTGTAGGATGTAGCCCCTTGCAAATACAATTCTCAAGAAATAAGCCTACATCAATACATTAATAGTCAGTGACAGCAGGACTAAATTCACTTATCATAAATAGTCTTGCGAAGGTTTGTGTAGTTTGCTAATTTTCGGTACGGGTTTCCGTGTCGAGCCCTCATGTGTGTTAGTATTACTTGCTTTGCAAGGCTCTAAGTCCTGAGCCCAGTTCAGGTTCATGTCAGCATTTTAGATAGCAATTAGCAATCTATCTAGGAGTCTGACCACTCAGAGCTATTTAGTAAAGGGTTAACGGTAGCGCATTTTGAGTGATGCCCTAGCCTTGTCTGAGATAAAATCTGGATCAATGTAGGGGCGGCACACAGACGCACAACATGTCCACTCAATTATGGAGAAACCGTAGGAAACATCTAGCATGGTCAATCTTGAAACGACACAAGCCGATATTGGTTTTACTCATGAAGACTTTGAAGCTTTATTAGATCAGTACGATTACCATTTCAGTCCTGGTGATATCGTTCCTGGGACAGTTTTTAGCATCGAGCCTAGGGGCGCTTTGATTGATATTGGTGCAAAAACCGCTGCTTATTTGCCCATCCAAGAGATGTCAATCAATCGTGTCGAAGCTGCGGATGAGGTGCTTCAGTCCAATGAGACTCGTGAATTTTTTATCTTGACAGATGAAAATGAAGATGGCCAGCTAACCCTCTCCATTCGACGCATTGAATATATGCGAGCGTGGGAGCGTGTACGTCAGCTACAAAACGAGGACGCTACTGTTCGCTCTGATGTATTTGCCACTAACCGTGGTGGAGCTTTGGTAAGAATTGAAGGGCTGCGCGGATTTATCCCCGGTTCCCACATCAGTACTCGCAAACCTAAGGAAGATCTTGTCGGTGAAGCTCTTCCCCTTAAGTTTCTTGAAGTTGATGAAGAGCGAAACCGTCTTGTATTGAGCCATCGTCGTGCGTTAGTTGAGCGTAAGATGAACGGTCTGCAAGTGGGCGAAGTGGTGATTGGTGCAGTACGCGGTCTCAAGCCCTACGGTGCCTTTATCGATATCGGTGGTGTCAGCGGCCTGTTGCACATTTCTGAAATCTCTCATGATCACATCGATACGCCCAATACGGTGCTCAATGTGAATGATGAGATCAAGGTCATGATTATTGATCTTGACGCTGAGCGTGGCCGCATTTCACTATCCACCAAACAGCTTGAGCCCGAACCCGGTGATATGGTCAAGAACCCTGACATCGTGTTTGAGAAAGCCGAGGAAATGGCTGAGCGCTATCGTCAACAATTGTTGAAAGCGGCTGAAGCTGAAGCCGCTGCCGCTGCTGGCGAAGTTGAAGCTAGCGACGACGACGACGTCTACACCGATGAAGATGCAACGGCAATGGCTGTTGCGGAGTAATTAGCTCTCTTCAGCAGAAAGCCATCTACTTCAGATAGCAAGGCTACTCAGGTAACCTGACACTTGCTTGAGCTAAATGTGGGACGTTACGTCCCACATTTTTTATTGTTTATTTCGTCACAGTTAAGTCCGTGGTCACTGTCTTTTGTAACGGCAAACAGTTTACAAACATCGATGCTGTCTTTTTAGACAAAGACGGTACCCTGGCCAATGTGGCTGCTTACCTTCAGCAGTTGGGCTATAACCAGGCAAAGCTGATGGAACAAAGTTTACCAGGGGCCTATGGGCTTACCCTCAAGGCATTGGGCATAGACTCTACGGGTTTAAGTGCTTCTGGATTATTAGCCGTAGGCAGTCGCCAAGAAACTATTATTGGAACCGCTGCTGCTGCTGCCATGGCAGGATACCCATGGGTAAAGGCATTAGAACTGGCAATTCACAGTCTGACAGTAGCGGATCAGCAATGTTCACCTAAAGCTGCTTACACCCCGCTCCTCCCCGGCGTTTTAGATTTTTTACAGCGGCTACGGCACGTGGGACTAAGCGTGATCATGGTTTCTGCTGACACCCAGAGCAATCTTGAGGATTTTGTTAATCGTTATCAGCTACAGACCTACTTTGACAAGCTCCAGGGTACCAGTAGCCCACATCCTACCAAGGGCGCACCAGATTTTTTGCCCGCCGCGTGTCAAAGCATCGGACTCTCACCTGGGCAGGGAATGGTTATTGGGGATTCCACCAGTGATTTACGCATGGCTCAGTCAACTGGCGGTTTTATTGGTTATTTAGGTGGCTGGCAGCCTACTTTGTCTGAAACTGACATCCTTGATGATGAATGCAGTGGCATAATCTGTGGGTTTGCCACCAACTTTAGTCAGATCACAATGCACTAAATCTTGATTCAGATCGCTAGACTCGTTTTTTATAGCAGTCGCGATCAAAGTCGCACAAAAATAAAATAGAGGTGGCAAGTACCACCTCTAAATTCAACCTTGATTTGCACATCTGCGCATTTAAGTTTCTCCATTCTGTTAGTTAACTCTGGATATCTCAAGTGACACTTGGTCACAGTTTATAGTTGTGTGAGTAATATGAGACCCGCCATGAGAATATCGGACTTCGGGCGATACACTGGTTAGGGAAACTAGTGTCTTCAGAGTTAGCCGATGTCGAAATTTCCGGCCTACCGTCCCAAGCGATTGTCGTTGGGGCCACTCGAAACTGAAATCTTGGATATCCTATGGCAATTGGGAACGACATCAGCAACGGCAATTCATAACCAAATTCTGGAAGATATTGACCGGGATTTGACCTATTCATCGGTGGCTACGGTGCTACGTCGCCTCGAAAAAAAGGGTTGGATTGCTAAGCGGCGGGTGGGCAGGGCTTATCACTGGGAGCCCCTACTTTCAGCCAACAATGCCAAAATTCTGGAATCCCATGAGCGTTTACATCAGTTTTTAGCAGCTAGTAATCCAGATATTGTGGCGGCCTTTGCAGATACCCTTGACCAAGATAGTTTGGACCAGCTAGAAGCCATTACCAAACGTATTCAGGCAGCGCGACGAGCTCGCTCAAACAACCAACAGGGGCAGGAGAAATAGCCATGATGCATGTGAGTTTAATGGGGGGTGCGATCGCAACCGCAATCCTACTCCGGTTGGCCCTCACTGGACGCTGTCTACAAAATGCGCACTGGCTAACGGTTTTATCCCTATTACTGATATCCCCCATCTTGCTACTAACCACTGCGGTGGCCATTATTATCATGGGTCCCCACGGTCATGTAGTCAGCCCCTTGGAAGGCTGGATTAGTTACACAACCGCCTGGTTATTTTTAGTCGTTAGCCTGGGCATCTTGATTTACCTGAGATGGCAAGCCCACAAAAGCATTGTCCACATCCGGCAATATCCTCAGCAAATGGTGCAGGGTACTCCCAGTCGATTAATGGATGAAGACACCGCATTTAGTGCACAAATTGGGCTCTGGTCGTCGGAGTTAGTGATTAGCCAGGGACTCATCGACACCCTTGACAGTGAACATTTAGCGGCAGTGATTGCCCATGAAAAAGCGCATTATCACTACCGCGACACGTTTTGGTTCTTCTGGTTAGGATGGCTGCGACGTATCACCTGTTGGCTGCCTTACACGGATGAACTTTGGCAGGAGTTACTACTCCTACGGGAAATTCGAGCCGATGACTGGGCTACCCACTCGGTTGATCGTTTAACCTTGGCAGAATCCTTGGTACAGGTCATTGCCGCCCCCCTTTCACCGATAACAGTTGCTAACTTTAGCTGTACGGTTCCTAGCAGTCGATTAAGTCGACGGATTGATGCGTTGTTATCAGACCATGATTATGGGTTTCAACCCCAATGGTCCTTCGTCACCTATGGCTGCCTTTCAGGGTTAGTGGTGGGCTTATTGCCCCTCTGCTCCATTCCCTTCCACCACTAGCTTGACCTCTAAAACGGGACATCAGGACCAGGTTCCGCAGATGGTGTAGAGGGAACTTCCGTCGCCTCATCATCCAGGTTAACAATCTGGCCATTAAAGAATTGAGCAAAGCTTTTGACACTGCGGTCCAGTTCGTTTTCTCCTTGCCATTCATTAGCTGCAATAGACGCGTTGCTGGCTGTAGAAGTGGGTGGCGGCGGAGCTGAGGGAGAGGGAGTCGCTGTAACAGATGCTGCCACAGCGGGTTGTGGCGACGCAGGCGTATCAGCAAGTCTAGGAGAAGAAGCGGTGCTAGCGCTATGGGGCGTTGGCTTAGAGAGTGGTGATGGCGTCGAAACCGGTGGTGGCGAAACCGGTGGTGGCGACACTGATGGCACCACAGTTGGTGGCGATGTCGGTACAGCAGCAGGGGCAGCCGCTTGCTCTTCCGCTGCAACTACCATCGTTACTCGGATTTTATAGCCGAAAACTTTTTCAAACGCAATCTCGACATTACTTAATCGATCTTGAGCCATGCGCATCAACGGCTGAGACCGAATACCGACCGTTGCCTCTACACCATCACAGGTCAGTAACTTGGCTTGCTGACGCATCAGAACCTTTGTACCAAAGGGCTGTAGTTGAGTCACAATTTTGGCCCAAATATCATTGATACTGCCCATGGCAGGGGCATCGGCCATCGCAGAAGGTTGTTCAACCGAATTGTTAACAGCAGACGTAGGCTGAGGGATATGAGCGTCAGTAGGAGCAGGCCGAGCATTCACAACCGATGCGCCCTTTGCGGCCTTATCCTCCTGAGGTTTTGGCTGTGGCTCTGGCTCAAAGTGAACCACATTCTTCTGCGGTTCACTTTGAGGTTTAGGTACTGGTGTTGGGGCTACTGTAGTAGCTTTTTCTTCTGGTGTATGCTTCTGAGCAACAATGGGTGGTTCAGCCACAGGCGGGGGTGAACTGATTGCTTTTGGCATAGGCGGTTGAGCCGTGGATTGAGTCACCACTGGTGCAGTCACCACTGGTGTCGCCACATTTACCTGCCCCAACGCTGAGGGCAATAGGCCCATTAGAGTGATTTCTAACCAAAGCCTGGGCTGAGTTGTATTTTTGACTTGTACTTCGGCAGCTCGCAGATGCTGTTGACTCGACAGCAACAATGGCAATGGCAAAGCCTGGGCAAAGTTCACCATCTCTGCCCAAACAGGCGGGGTAATTGCCACTAAATCACGGCGCTCACCAGCGGTTTTTGCAATCAAAAGATCTCGGTAAAAGGCCACCAGGCTTTGCAACACCATCAGAGGTTCACGGCCCCGATCCATTAATTGACGGGCCAAAATCAGAACTTGGGCACCGTCGTCAGCACTCACTGCCTGGACTAGGGCAAGCAAATCACGTTCAGAAACGGCTCCCACCAGATCCCACACCGCTTCAATGGTAATTTCACCATCGAGGAGACCTAGCTGGTCGAGCAAACTTTCGGCATCACGCAATCCCCCTTGGGAAAGCTGCGCCACTAGTTGCAAAGCATCAGGAGCAATGGCAATCGCCTCTTGCTGAGCAATGTAATTTAAGTGCTGAACCATCG
This sequence comes from Leptothoe sp. ISB3NOV94-8A, assembly GCF_043421595.1. Taxonomy (NCBI): domain Bacteria; kingdom Bacillati; phylum Cyanobacteriota; class Cyanophyceae; order Nodosilineales; family Cymatolegaceae; genus Leptothoe; species Leptothoe sp. ISB3NOV94-8A. Next base: position 5,007,503 of record NZ_JAXSQW010000001.1, read on the forward strand.
CATCTAAGGGAATGCGACGAAAGTCAAACCGTTGACAGCGGGAAATAATCGTGGGTAACACCCGCTGGGGATCAGTGGTGGCTAGTACAAATACAACGTGGGGTGGGGGCTCTTCTAAGGTTTTAAGTAGAGCATTAAACGCCGCTGTACTCAGCATATGCACCTCGTCCAGCACATATAACTTATGACGACACTGCACTGGGGCAAACTGGGCTCGTTCAATCAGCTCACGAATATTATCAACACCCGTATTACTAGCCGCATCGATTTCAACAATGTCTAGGGAGGCACCAACGGTAATTTCACGACAGACCTGACACTGACCGCAGGGGGCAGATGTAGGTACCTCACTACTTAAGCAGTTCAGTGACTTGGCTAAAATACGAGCACTGGAGGTTTTGCCGGTTCCCCTAGGGCCACAAAAAAGATAGGCCGGAGCAATGCGATTTTGCTGAAGGGCATTGGAAAGGGTTGTTGCGATCGCACCCTGCCCAACAAGCTGGGCAAACGTTTGAGGACGATATTTGTGATGCAGCGGTTCGTAGGCCATAGATACTAATGTCCTACATCAAGCAAAGACGCAAACAGATCATGCCTTACCAAATAACAGGCATACCAATTATAAAAGCTTCAGACTCATTCAGCCCATGGCAACGGTGCCTTTAGCACCCCATAAATCTTGCCACCAGAGCAACCAGTTCGGTCGACGCCGTAAACGCTTACAAAGGTGAACTTCATTGCCCTTAGGAGACCAATGAACCTGATCAAAAATTTGATGCAGGATAAACAGACCACGACCACAGTCGCCCAGGCTCTCACCATCTGAACCGTCATCAGGGCAAATACGACAGCCATGGGGTATTTCAAACCCATTCCCCTGGTCCGTGATGATCCACCAATAACAGCCCTGGACCTCAGCATATTGAACAGAAACATGCTTACTTGGGTCCAGACTATTGCCATGCTTTGCGGCATTGACCAAAGCTTCTTGCAAACCTAAACGTAGCTCATCACGCATCTGTGATGGCGCATGCTCCAATAACGTATCAATGACTGGATACAGATATAGAGTCGAGGCAAAACTAAGTTTGTCCCACTTAACTCCATTGGATAATGTCATCGCACTAACCATGCAATCAATCCCCAACACCAAGTCTGCCTATATTGCTGGCAGCCCTAAAATCAACACAAACTTTAGCCTTAAAAATTAAACTTGAACTATCTATACGAAAGTAAAAACAGTTTTTAAATGGATGTAAGCAATCCGTACTACAGGGAATTAATAAGCCTTCTTGCACACATCTAATATATCAGATATGCAATAACTCAAACCGAAAAACAGAAAAAACTATCGAACCAATTGCTACTTTCATGTTTTCTAAGGCTTAGATAAAAATATTTTTTATTTCACTTCCGCTTTAGATTCAGCCTTTAGAACTGAATCATTTTTTTCGACATAAACGATATGTATTAGCTTGCTGTAGTTACTCTTTTCAAGTTCTAAGATGCATACCAGGCAAGCGATTAACCCATAAGCTAAGATTGGCAACATGCGAAAGAACGATGGGGTATGCCATAAACAATAGGACGTTATCTATAGCCCAAAAGCTCAGTCTCAAAAAGTTTCTGGTTAATCTCTGATTAAGGGCTAACCATCAGAAATTCAAGCTAAATTATGTCGCAACCGGAGCACATCAAATTAATACTAAGTAATTTCAACCAGGCATCTGTTCGTAACATTTAACAACCCGTTTTATAGTCCGAACAAATACGGTTGATATTTTTCAATTTTACTTAATTTCTTCTTGAAGGTGCACCAATAAAAATTTACTAGTTTTTAAATATATGGATACGGCTTAAAGCGACTCACAACGATGCGTCAGTCGCTCAAAAACTAAGGAAAATAATAGTTAGCAGTCGCAACGATTTCCGAGCTATCTTCAGCTAGGCTTATCATCGTAGGACGCACAGTCTCGGCTTATGGCAAATAATATTTAGCAGCCTCAGCAACGATTTCCGAGCTGTCTTCAGCTAGGCTCATCATCGCAGGACGCACAGTCTCGGCTTGAGGGCTATCTAAAAAATGACTGAGTGCTTGGGCAACACGATGGCGAACTTGCCAATCATCACTGCCTACAAAATCTAACAGCAGCGGCACTGCACGAGGGTCTTTGAGCTCACCAAGGGCCCCAATAGCAGTCAACGCAATCAAATTGGTTTCTGACTTCAGTGCCTGCTGTAACAGGTCAAAAGCACGAGCCACACCCAGTTCTCCCAAACAAGCAACAATGCTCATTTGCACAATCCATTCCGATGTATTGTTGTAGGCGGTCGCCAAATCATCATAGGCTTCCACCAAATGTAAGGCCCCAAGAGCATCTGCCGCTGCTGCTTGCACATCCGCTTCTGGATCGTGGAATAGTGCTCCTCGTAATATCGTAAGCGCAGTGTCTCTATCTTGGCTCCCTAAGGAAGAAAATTGACTGATGGCGGCATAGCGGACCCGTGAGCTGCTGTCACTCACGACAGCTTGAATGAGCTCAAACGCAACTGCCGGATCAATATTCCGCAGTAAATTGACCGCTCGCAACCGCTGACCTAAATCTTCAGATGCTAGCTGTTGTTTTATTTGATCTGGCGAGATGCCCATAGGTTAAAAATGCATGTGAAATACGTACATGCATTTTAGGTGTATTGCTGAGCCAGTTCACGCACAATGTCACCACGGGTCAGAATGCCAATAACGTGTCTGTCATCATCAACAACCACTAATCGACGAATTTGTTTGTCATGCATGAGCTGAGCAGCCCGCTGCAAGTCGTCATCAGCCTGCACCACGGTCACCTTACGAGACATCACATCAGCAACAGTCTGCCCTAAAGCCTTATGCAATTCTTGACTGTAGCGAGCGGGATTAGTCAGATACACAATGCTATCCAGCAACATGACATAGGCGGGCAACGACGCACCACTCACCTGCCACATCAAATCAGTTTCAGAAATCTCCCCAACAGCTTCTCCAGTAGCATCAACCACAGGCAAGCCACTAATCCGATGGGTAGCCAGCAGCTGAATTGCATCCTTGAGGGACATCTCTGGTGTAGCCGTCAAAGGAGGCGCTGTCATCATCTCACCAACGGTCTTAGTTGCCGTTGTCGTCAAGACTGTCTTGCTGGCCATAGAGCACTATATCAAAGACTACTTATATATTCCATTGTAGAAACGGTTTCCGGGGAAAGCACGACTGATTCAAAGGACGTTACATAGAGATATATATTCGCAACAAAATAATTAATCAGGCTTTAATTAGAATAGATATTGACAATTTATGGTAAAGATTTTTCTGTGAATGGATATCAACTTATGCTGAGAAATGTTGGCTAGAAGAGTAGTTAGGGGTCAGAATCCAGTACTGCACTGACTTCTGACCCCTGACTACTCTCTTTGGGAGAACGTTCTGCCTTAAGTTGGTGCCCCTGGACATTGTTTGTTCAGCATTGTGTGTACAAGCAAAACAAAATTGTTCCTTAAAAATTGTCAACATCGTCCATAACCTGCCCTAACGCTATGGCTTGCTGATTGGCTGTGGCAATTTACGTTGTTTATGTTTAACCACACAATTAAATCTGCCGCTAAGTCCATGGCAATGCCATGGTAGAAGTTACCCAAATCGTTTCTCAAGCATCTCTTTCCCCAGAAGACTCCCCCACGTTGCATCAACCATACAAGTTGGGTGCTTTATGGAATATGAGCTTTGGCTTCCTTGGCATCCAGTTTGGCTGGGGCTTGCAAATGGCCAACGGTAGCGCCATTTTTGAATCCCTGGGCGCAACCCCTCATCAGCTCCCCCTACTGTGGCTGGCTGCGCCCATGAGTGGTCTGTTGATACAGCCTGTGATTGGCTATTGGAGCGATCGCACCCATACACCGCTCGGGCGACGGCGACCCTACTTTTTAGGGGGCGCTCTCCTAAGTTCGATCGCGCTGATTCTGCTGCCCAATGCATCGAGCCTATGGATAGCGGCAGGGCTGCTTTGGCTGCTAGATGCATCCGCTAACGTCAGCATGACCCCATTTCGCTCATTTGTGGCGGACTTGGTGCCCACAGAGCAGCAAACCCAGGGGTTTATTGTACAAAGTCTGCTCTGTGGCCTTGGGGCAGTACTGGCATCAGCCATGCCGTGGTTGATAGCCCACCTGAATAACGACCCCTTCAGTGAGTTAGATACTGCCGTCATGGCAGGCCATATTCCGCTGTCGATTAAGTTGTCCTTTTATTTAGGGGCAGCGGTGTTTTTGGGGACCGTGGTGTGGACTGTACTTACAACACCAGAGGCAAACGATATTAAGCCATCCTCGGCTTCTGAAGACGGTATGGTCAAACAAATTTGGGATGCGATCGCAACCATGCCGCCCACAATGCGACATCTGGCTTGGGTGCAATGCTTTAGCTGGCTAGGGGTATTTTGCATGTTCCTTTATTTGCCCCCAGCCATCGCCCATCATATTTTTGGTGCTGTGCCAGGTACACCACTTTATGCCAAAAGTGTTGAATGGTCAGGCATTTGTTTAGCAGTCGACAATCTGGTGTGTTGTGTTGCCGCTCTAGGTATTTATAGTGTTGTTGCGAGGTTAGGAGAACGCCACACCCACAGTCTTAGTCTGCTGTGTGGTGCTATTGGATTAATCTCCATTAACTGGATTCATCAGCCAGAATTCTTATTATTGCCGATGATTGGCGTAGGCATTGCCATCGCCAGCATGCATTCACTACCCTATGCGCTACTAACTAAATCCATTCCACCGGAAAAAAATTGCCTCTACATGGGCATTTTCAACTGCTTTATTGTGCTCCCCGAGATTGTTGCCTCTTTAGGGCTGGGTTGGGTGATGACCTGTTTCGGTTGCGATCGGATTAGTATTGTCGTCCTTGGCGGTTTCTCAATGGCCATTGCAGCCATTTTGGCGCAATGGATTCCCCATCAGCAGGAAAACCTTATGCCATAAGTTCCATGGCATAAATCTTAGGGTGGGCATAGCCCACCCTAAGATTTATGGGTAATTATTCTCACGTTGTTGTTTTTAATTTTTCAAGAAAGCGACTAGTTGCTCTAACTTGTCCCAAGCTGCACCGCTGGCAATAATCTCTTTTGCTTTGATAACACCTTGAGCGCAGGCAGCTTCAAAGGTATCGCCTGTAACCACCTCCCCCACTTGCAAAGCCAGAGAGGCATTTAGGGCCACAGCTTCCTGCTGAGCCTGGGTGCCTTTCCCCTGAAGTACATTACGCAGGATGGTCATATTTTCTTCTAGCTCGCCACCCCGCAGAGCAGCAATATCAGCATGGGCTAACCCCAAACGTTTTGGATCGATCACCTGAGGAGTCACCTGACCATTGGCTAAGACAGCCACATCCGTTGCATCCCCCAATCCAGCTTCATCCAAACCCTCGCGACCATGGAGCACCATGGCTTGCCCCATACCTAACTGGTTCAACGCTTCGGCCATGGTAGAAATGACCGCTGGGTCGAATACACCAATGACCTGTCCCGTAGGCCGCAAAGGGTTAACCAATGGCCCCAGCAAGTTAAAAACCGTGCGAATTTTTAACGTACCGCGAAGGGGCGCAACGGCCTTCATTGCTGGGTGCCAACCACGGGCAAACAGGAATGTCACCCCCACTTCCTTAACCGCTGCTTTAGCTTTTTCAGGGGATGTACTAAGGTCTACACCTAAACCTTCCAGCACATCAGCCGAGCCCACCTTGCTAGATGCTGAGCGATTACCATGCTTTACCACTGGGATACCGGCAGCAGCGGCCACAAACGTCACGGCGGTGGAAATATTAAATGTAGAGGCACCATCTCCACCAGTGCCACAAGTATCGATGCGGGGTGTGGGCAACGAATCATCGGCCTCCATACCACCCAGGGACTGCCCTTGTAAGACATGGGCCATGCCCGCTAGTTCATTGGCTGAGAAGCCCTTGGATTGTAAGGCCGCCAGAATCGCTCCGGACATGATCGGATCAATCGATTCCGTCAACCATCCTTGCATCAGTGATTCAGCTTGATCGACTGAGAGGGAGTGCTTATCAATGAGCTGCTGTAACAGGCTGGACCAGTTAGTTGTCATTGCGGTAGGGCGTTTAAGACTTCAGTCAATAACGCTACTACAGAAGCGGGGTAAGCGACCTGTTTCTTAACAAGGGATTGATGGTTGCTGCATCCATAGTGTCTATGTAGCGGACATGAGTATTCTGAATTAAGAGAAACTATCTATTGGGCACCTCGATTTATTGATTTTTTGGAAGGGCACAGAGTTGCTATGTCATTAAGTTAGAAGACTATTGTGATTGAACCACTCTGTATAGGGGTACTTGTTTTATATTTTTTCACCCGCAAAGAACACTAATCAAACCCATCAATCGGAGCAAAGCCTTGACGTTGGACATTTTCTGTCACTACGCGAGGCTCCATAAATTGAAGAAGATAATCAGCACCACCAGCTTTTGACCCAACACCAGAGAGCTTAAAACCACCAAAAGGCTGGCGAGCAACAATGGCACCCGTAATCCCTCGATTAATATAGAGATTACCAACATCAAAAGTAGTTTGAGCTTGTTCTATATGGGCAGGGGTACGAGAATAGAGCCCCCCCGTGAGGGCGTAGTCAGTATTGTTAGCAATAGTCAACCCTTCTTCAAACGTTTTCGCCGAGATAACAGCAACGACAGGGCCAAAGATTTCTTGTTGAGCAATCTGCGCATCGGGAGAAACATTGATAAAAATAGTAGGACCAATAAAGTAACCAAAATCGGGAGGTTCGATTGAGAGAGCCAAACTACCCTCTTTTCTACCAATCTCAATAAATTTCTGAATTCGTTGTTGGGATACGGCATCAATCACCGGACCCACCTTAGTATCAGGATAATCTGCTGCTCCTACATTAAGAGAACGAGTAGCCTCAACCAGACGCTGAACAAATGTCTCATAGATAGTCTCTAAAACAATCACCCGTGAGCAAGCAGAACATTTTTGACCACTGTAGCCAAAAGCAGACTGCACCACACCTTGCACCGCTTGATCCAGGTCGGCACTAGAATCGACAATAATGGCGTTTTTGCCCCCCATTTCAGCAATGACTCGTTTGAGGTGATACTGGCCAGGCCTTAGCTGAGCAGCATCTGCATAAATACGACAACCCACCTCCCTGGACCCCGTAAATGCAATCAGGTGAATGTCGGGATGTTGAACGAGATGGGCCCCTACGGTCGAACCTTTAGCAAATAACAGTTGGAAAACACCTGGAGGGAAACCGGCTGCAATTAAAATCTCAGCCAGTTTAGCAGCAATAATCGCGGAATTTTCAGCAGGTTTGAGCAAGGTGCAATTGCCAGTGACAAGGGCAGCAACGGTCATGCCAGTTGCGATCGCAAGCGGAAAATTCCACGGCGAAATTACCAGCGCAATCCCCCTTGGGAAATAGCGATATCGATTTGTCTCCCCAGGCAGATCAGCTGCTTTTCCCTGCTCCAGCCGCTCCATCTCATCAGCATAATAATGACAGAAATCGATCGCTTCTGACACTTCCGCATCCGCCTCTCGCAACGGTTTACCGACCTCTAAAACAATCCAGGCAACCAATTCTGCACGGCGAGCTGCCATCGATTCACCTGCACGATGCAGACAGGCGATTCGTTCTGAAGTTGGGGTATGTCGCCAGCTGGCAACGGCAGCCTTAGCAGCGGCAACAGCCATATCCGCCTGGTTCGTATCCAGCAAGCCAATCTGACCCACAATCTCGACAGGATTCGAAGGGTTCACCGACGGCACCAGGGTTTCCGTTGGTAGGTATTGCCCATTCACCCAAGACCAATGGGTTTGGCCCAACTGATTACGAACCTGAGTTAGTGCCTGCTGGGCCGTTTGTCTGGCCAATCGCTGCGCATAGTCAGTATCGGGAGCATTGGCAAATTGTTCCACAGGGATAGGGTCAGCAGGTTGCACATCGACTTCGGCAAAGGTGGGTTTAGCCAGGAGATCTTCTGTCGGTGTTGCGTCTAACCTTTGCCGCAGGAATGAGGTATTGGCGGTGTTCTCCAGCAGGCGACGAATCAGGTAGGCCATGCCAGGGATGAGTTTACCGTAGGGGCAATAGACACGGACACGATAGTCGCGCTTGGCTAGAGCAACAGCGAGTTTATCGGCCATGCCATAAAGAACTTGCAGCTCAATGCGGCGTTTGGGAATTTGCAGGGCATCGGCAATGGCCATGGCATGGGCTTGCGATCGCACATTATGGCTACCAATCGCGGCGTACACTACCTGATGATTTTCCAACAGTAGCTGAGTCATCCGTTCAAAATTGGCATCGGTCGAAACTTTATGACGATAAACCGGCGGTGCCCAGCCATGCTGGATAGCCTTGATCATCTCCTGGTCCCAATAGGCACCTTTAACCAGCCTGACGGTGAGGGGAGTACCGCGCTCAGCCACCCACTGAAGAATCTCTTTCAAGTCTTGATAACTGTCTCTTAAATAAGCCTGTTGGGTCATTCCAATATCGCTACGCTGACGAAATTCATCTTCCATCAACACATCTTTCAGAATTGCCAGGGTAAGATCTTTGTAGACATATTGTTCCATGTCAAAATGGACAGCGATACCTAACTCCCCAGCTTTCCGCAACAATTTGCGGACACGTTCGCTAACCTTAGTTTGGGTGCCGATGGGGTCTAGAGGATCAAATTGGGAATAAAAGGCCGTTAGCTTGACTGAAACTTGAGCGTTGGGTAGGCGTTCCCTTCGACTTCGCTCAGGGGACACCGGCTGAGTAGGAAAGCGTGTAGCCAATTGTTCCATTAACAACAAATAACGATTGAGATAATCTTCGGCTTCTGTTTCAGTAATAACAGCTTCACCCAATAGATCGAGGGTAAAGGTGAGATTTTGTTTTTTAAGGTGCTTTAAACTCTTAAAAACTTGGTCGATCGTTTCGCCTGCAATATATTTTTTGGCCAGTGTGGCGACTGTTGTGGAGAAGGTGGTGGCCGCCAGATGACCAGGCACTGAATCGGGTTGGGTAAAGTTGAGCAGCGCTTTGAGGGGGGCGGGTAGCTCAACGATGTCTTGCCCTAGATAATCATCCATATGACGGGCGATTTCGGTTTTATCGGAGAGGGCCGGGAGACAGTCGATCAGGCGAAATAATTGAACGCGCAGGCCAGGATTGGCCATGGCGAAGCCGAGTAGCTGGTCGTGGAGTTGGATGCGATCGCGAATTTGTCCGAGCCAACCCTGGCGCTCTTGGGTTTTAGCCAGCAGCTCTTTGGCAATGGTTTGGGTGGTAGTTTCGTAGGCAGGCGCAGCGGTGGGTGTGGTGGGTGTATCTTGGACGACCATGGGGTTGACCTCCGATTGTGCGAGTGCCTACTTCCCATTGTGTTCACTAGCTAAAGTTTTGTTTGTAATTTCTGCATCTTTGTTGCAAACGGATAGTTTTGTTTACAGTAACCTCTACAGTTCAGCCGCCTGGAAAATATCATCCGTCATCAGCTCTAGTTCAGGAAAAACAGATGAGTGCAACTGCTGTCCTGGCTAGCTCAGCCTAGAAATAGTTATTGTGATGACGTAACGAAGATTTCAAACAGTAGGTCGGGTTGAATTTATGAAACCCGACTTGCCGCAATCTCCCAATGCCAACCTTTAGGAATGAATGGTGTACATTTATTCGATCGCAATTATTCATTGGTAAATTGCGATCGCGAGGACAATTGGCGGGGTGTTGGGTTTCGCAGGCTCAACGCCAACCTACGGGTCTCGGCGATATGCGTGATTTGGAGGGAATATATAAAATTTGCAATTTCTGTGTGTCGGTAATTTGCCAATGGTTGAGATACATGCAATCTCAATTCATCGGTTAACGATCGCGAGAACAATTGGCGGGGTGTTGGGTTTCGCAGGCTCAACTATCATTCTCGATTGAGACTTCAAGAGGCGTTTTGCCCTTTTTGTTTTCAAGATTTGTGTCTGCACCATTGTCAACTAATATTTTTGCAACCTCATCATGATTTGACATAGCTGCATAATGCAGTGGTGTATTTCCTCTATTATCTCTGACATTAATATCGGCTTTAACATCGATCAGGAACTCAACCATCTTGACGTGATTTAATTTAGCAGGGAGGTGAAGTGCAGTTTGTCCTGTTCGACTATTTTTTGCATCAACAGAAATGCCTTGCTCATATAGAAAGTTGACGAGTTGTATATGATTTTTAGATGCCGCACCTGCTAATGCAGACTCATAGATCCTTTCCAGATGAACGCCTTTTTCAAATAGAACCCTGAATATCGCCAGATCTCCGTCAAGGGCTGCGCCAACAATTCGACTTCCATCAAACTCATAGATAGTATTTTCATTCTCCAAAAACAATGTTAAAAACTCGGGTCGATTGTATACGATTGTAAGATTGAGAGGTGAAGCAGATACATTGTCTGCCCAGTTCACATTTGCTCCATTCTCAAACAACAACTTTGTGATTTCAAAATTTCCCGCTCTGACTGACACATCCAAGGCTGTTGTTCCAGTACTCGAATCCATAATAATCGGTACATATGGACGTTTTTTGCCAGCATCGACATTAACGCCTAAGTCAATCAGCTTAGACACGACTTCATAGTTTTCCTTTTCTGTCGCACACATAATTAACGGTGTACGACCTAGATAAGCTGAGGGACTTCCACCAGTGCTCAAATAGGTATTGAGCACTTCTATGTTTTCACACGCCTGGGAGAGTGGCCCAATATTGACGAGGCCAAGTATTCCCCAGCGAAACCGATAAAATCCGAGGACTAGGGCAATGAAGACCAGAAAGACAATCCGTCTTCTAGTAGCTTGAGATACTGGCATATCATGAAGCCTAAAATCAATTTAGAACTACAGCTAAGCAACAGCTTATACAAGCCTGGTTATAAACTTAGCACCCACGGGTAGCATTTTCCTTCACATCGCACCATACACCCCATAGGCAACAATCTTCTCTGCCAACCGTTGCGCCAACCACGCATTCGCCTCCCCCAACGCCTCCAAAATCATCTCTGCCTCAACTCCATACTGCCGAATCTTTTCCACTCCCCAATGCTTCGGCGGTTTCTGCAAATTACTAATGCGATCCGCCAGTTTCACCATCCATACCGCCTCAGGTTGCTGCCGAATCCGCTGCAAACTATCTGCCATCTGCGCCTCCTTCGGCAGCGCAACATCCTTACTCAAGGCCAACACCCCAGCCGCCACCTCTGGCCCAAACTCGGACACAAGCACCTCATGGGTCACCGCCGTATCCTCAATCGTGTCGTGTAACAGTGCACACTGCACCGCTAAATCCGGCTGCTGCACCGTCGGTGTCGCCGCAATGGCCCGCATCACCTCCATGGCCACATTTCCCAAATGGTTAATGTACGGTCGTTCCGTTCCCGGCACCCGCTGCCTCCTATGGGCATCCGCCGCAAAATTCCACGCCTTGGTATACATATCCGGAGTCCATAGGGTCATTACGAAACACCCACAATGCAAATAAAGTTGATAGGTTCGGGGCACACTACCTACAGACTAGTTACAACACAAGTATTCTCCATTGAGGAAACTACCATAGTGCCCCCCATAACTCAGCGTGTATCTCCTGTATCATTACTCGCCCTGGTCCTGGCTATGCTGATGGCAAAACCAGCGGTCTCCCAAACCACCCTGCGCATTATGGCTGCCAACACGAGCAGTGGCAATCGCCAATCGTACGATCCAGGCGAAGGTACTCGCATCTTTCAAGGATTAACACCCGACATTGTTTTAATCCAAGAATTTAACATTGGCAATAACTCTGATAGCGACATTACAGCCTGGGTTAAAAGCACCTTTGGAGACGAGTTCTCTTATTACAGAGAAGACGATGCCCAAATCCCCAACGGTGTCATCAGCCGCTATCCCATCCTTGACTCGGGGGAATGGGATGACCCCGCCGTCAGCAACCGTGACTTTGCCTGGGCCAAAATTGATCTGCCGGGGGACCAAGATCTATGGGCCATCAGTGTTCACTTTCTCACTCGCAGTGCAAATACACGTAATATTCAAGCCAATGCTTTAATCGAGTTTGTTGAAGATAATGTGCCTAACGAAGACTTATTGGTCATTGGTGGAGATCTAAATACTCGTAATATCACAGAAACCGCATTGCGAACTCTAGGAACGGTGGTCAATACTCGCCCTCCCTATCCCGTGGATCAAAATGGGGATGGCGATACTAATTCAAGCCGTCGTCGTCCCTATGATTGGGTTTTTGCCGATGTTGATTTGCAAGAATATGAAGTGCCCGTCACCATTGGAGAGAATACATTTTCTAATGGCCTAGTTTTTGACAGCCGTGTTTATTCTCCCCTATCAGATGTCGCACCTGTTCGTCGCAACGACAGCGGTGCTCGCAACATGCAACATATGGCTGTTATTAGAGACTTTTTGATTGCTGAAGAGACCGGTATTGCACCTCCACTGATGAGCTGCCAACCAATCACAGGCAGAGTTAGCAACGACGAATGGCAACATTATTATATTGATGTACCTGATGGGACCGCTCAACTGGAGTTGCAAATGCTCGGCACTGAAGCAGCAGCGGGTGATGTGGACCTGTATGTGAGGAAAGACGACAAACCCACCCTGGGTAGATATGACTTTCGTCCCTGGTTAAATGGTAGCGACGAAACGATTACCGTGAACAGTCAAACTCGGCCAGCATTGAGCAGTGGCCTTTGGTATATCGGCACCTATGGTTATTGGGGTGGAGAGTATTCGCTAACGGCAGTCGTCGACAGTTGCGAGGAGTAAACTGGAAAGTATTCGCTAACGGCAATCGTCGACAGTTGCGAGGAGTAAACTGGGCAAGGGAGATGGATGCCTTGCAATACCAGGGCACTTATTGGCCCAACATTTGTAACTTATACAAACTTGCATAGAGACCATCTGCGGCTAATAGTTCATCGTGGCTACCCTGTTCTGCCAGATGTCCTTGTTTCAACACTAAAATGCGATCCACATTGCGAATTGTCGATAGGCGGTGGGCAATAATAATTGCTGTTCGGTTCTCCAATAGCGTATTTAAGGCCGACTGAATCTTCGCCTCTGTGCCCACATCCAGGTTTGCGGTTGCCTCATCCAACACCAGAATGCCAGGGTTCCGGATCGCTGCACGGGCAAAGGCTAATAGCTGTTTTTCACCACCGGAAAGATTAGTGCCTCGCTCTCGTAACAGGGTGTCATAGCCTTGGGGTAACTGTTCGATAAAGCTGGCCACATTGGTGGATTCGGCGGCATGGCGAATCTGCGCCGGGGTGTATTCTTCACCCAAGGTGATATTGCTACTTACGTCTCCAGAGAAGATAAATCCATCTTGCAAAATGATGGCCATGCGCTGGCGCAAATCGCTCTGGGCCAGGTCACGAATATCAACGCCATCGAGCAAAATTTGGCCATCGTTGACTTCATACAGGCGACAAAGCAAGCGAATAATTGAACTTTTTCCGGCTCCTGTTGGCCCGACTAATGCCACTTTCTCACCGGGGCGAATGGTGAAATCTAAATCACGTAAAACATATTCATCGGCTTTATAACCAAAGTTCACATGGTTAAAGCGAATCTCACCTGGTAAGACATTATCGTTCTCGTCAGTGGGTTCGGGCAACACTGCCGGATCATCACTATCTTTAATGTCGATCGGTTCATCTAACAAATCGTTCAAACGCTCAACCGCAGTAAATCCAGCTTGAATGGCGGTGAATTTATCGGCAAACTGGCGCAGTGGTTCGAATAACCGCTGAGCAAACAGGATAAACGTGGTTAGGGTGCCGATTTCCATGTTCTCGCCCAGCACTAGCCAGCCACCAAAACCAAGAACACTGGCGATCGCAACCAACGCGATCCATTCCAATGTGGCTGATACCGCCGAATCGTAAAAGATGGTGCGATCCACCGCCAGCATGTAACGTTCATTGGTAGTTCGAAACAGATTGGCATTAAAACTCTCACGCCGGAATAGCTGAACTACTTCAATGCCGGCAATATTCTCCTGTAAATTTGAATTCAGTGCCGACAGCTCCTCACGGGCCTGATAATTGGCTTTGCGATACTGTTGCTGAAAATAAATAATAATGGCTGTCACAGGCACCAGCAACAACATCAGCATCAAGCCCAAGCGCCAGTCGATCAGCAACATGAGCACCACCGACACCACGATCGAAAACATGTCGCTAAAGATGCCGATTGCCCCGGTGGAAAACACATCTCCCAAGGCATTGACATCGCTAGTCAAACGGGTGATCAGCCGACCCACAGGCGTGCGATCAAAAAATCGCATCGATAGGGCCATGACATGGTGAAACATGTCATTACGAATATTGCGGGTGATGTCCTGCCCCACCTTTTGCACCAAAAAACTCTGCCAGCCATCCAGGGCTAGTCGGGTGCCTATGCATAACAGCAACAGCACAATCAGGATATTTAACCCTTCTTGCAGAGACCGCTCTGTTAAAAAGCTCCAGGCTCCAGATTCTTGGCCAACGAGCGAAATCGCTTGACCAATTAGTACTGGCTGAAATGCCTGGGCAAAGGCCAGTGGAACCAGTAAAAGCAGGGGTAACACCAGGTGCCTTTTCTCCCGAAGAATATAGGGGAGAAGGCGCTGGAAAAGCTGCCAATCGTAAGTTGAACCCTTGCGGGGAGTTGTGACGGAAGGAGAAACCATTGGGGTGAGAAAGAAGGGAAGAAGGGCACACATCGGTGCGCCCCTACAAACAACGGTCAAAAAACAGCAGCACTTAAGCCACCACCGTCAATTGCTGTCGAATCAAATCAACATACTCGCTCAAATTATCCACATTCAGACGATAGCTCAAAGGATGGGCCACCAACCGAGCCGTGCTTTCAAACAGCACTTCCAACTCCATCAGGTTGTTCTCTTTTAGCGTACGTCCTGTGGAAACCAAGTCCACAATTGCTTCGGACATGCCGGTGATGGGGCCTAATTCTACGGAACCATACAGAGGGATAATTTCAACGGGCAAGTCAATGCTTTGGAAGTAGCGACGGGCGCTATTGACAAATTTGGAGGCAACGCGGCAGTGGGGGGGCAGGTCCAGGGCAGAACGATAGGGACCATCTTGCTTAACCGCCACAGAAAAACGACAGCCGCCAAAGCCTAAATCAGCGAGCTGAGCTACATTGGGCTCTTTTTCGTAGAGCACGTCATAGCCAACGATACCGAGCTGAGCCTGACCGTATTCGACATAGACTGGGACATCCTGAGCTCTTACCAATAGGCCTTTGGCGCGACCGCTGCTTTCAAGAATTTGTAACTGGCGGTTGCTGCTGTCTAAAAATCCACTGAAGTCTAACCCGGCCCCTTGCAGCATCCGGATAGTGTCTTTGAGCAATGAGCCCTTCGGTAGTGCAACGGTAATCATGGGGGCGCTGGTGAGTACTGATGGGTAACTATGTGTAGCTATTGTAACAATTGAATTGGCAGGTTAAGTGGCAGGACCAATGGCGGCGGCGGCGGCTTCGGCGGCGATCGCAACATGGGTCCAATGGGTGCCTCCCTGGCAATAAACCACATAGGGTTCGCGCAAAGGTCCATCGGCTGAAAGCTCCGAAGTACTGCCATCAATGAAGGTACCACCGGCCATCACTAACTGACTGTCATATCCCGGCATGCCAGCAGGTACCGGCTCCACATAGGCTTCCACGGGGGAATGCTGCTGAATTGCTCTGCAAAAAGCCACCAATTTATCGGGGTCTTCCAAACGTATCGCTTGAATCACATCCCGCTGAGGCGCATCGACCGCTGGATTCACGGCATAGCCTAGCTGACTAAATGTGTGGGCCAATAGGTAATTGCCCTTTAAGGCCTCACCCACCATTTGCGGTGCTAGAAAAAGCCCCTGGAAAAGCAATCGATTTTGATTCAGCGTAGACCCACCAGAGCTACCAATGCCTGGCGAAGTGAGCCGACAGGTGGCGGCTTCCACCAGGTCAGCGCGTCCAGCTACATATCCCCCTGTGGTCACAATTGTACCGCCGGGGTTTTTGATCAGCGAACCCGCCATCAGATCTGCCCCCACTGCCGTGGGTTCACAGGTCTCTACAAACTCGCCATAGCAGTTATCGACCAAACAAACGGTGTCAGGGTTTTGGGCTTTGACCGCCCGGACAATTTGACCAATTTCGTCGACAGTCAGGCTGCTGCGCCAGCTATAGCCGCACGACCGCTGAATCAACACCATTTTGGTATTGGGACGAATCGCTGTGGCCAAACCAGACCAATCAATACCTCCCTCAGAGGTGAGGGGCATCTGCCGGTAGCTAATACCAAAATCCTTGAGTGACCCCTGGCCATTGCCTCGCACACCGATGACTTCTTCCAAGGTGTCATAGGGAGCGCCAGTAACCGCCAGGAGTTCATCACCAGGTCGCAGCACCCCAAAAAGGGCACAGGTAATGGCATGGGTTCCGGAGACAAACTGCACCCTGACAGCTGCGGCTTCCGCCTCAACCACAGTAGCAAACACTTGATCTAGAGTTTGCCGTCCCAAATCATCATGACCATACCCTGAAACCCCTGAAAAATGGTGCGTTCCCACCTTATGTTGTCGAAACGCTGCCAAGATTCGAGCAACATTTTTCTTGACCTGGGAGTCAATTGCATAAAAAATCGAAAATAGTGCTTGTTCTGTCGGCTGCAGTGTCTTCAGGCTATTCACTCGCTTTCCTGGGCTAATGACGCGGGCTCTAATTGTGACGCAAGTTGGCCCCTACGTTAACGCTGAGATTTTTACATGACTGTTGCAAACGTTCCAAAACCTCCTATTAATTGGCCTACAGCGATCTTTATGGTCGCTGTACACAGCATTGCCCTATTGGCATTCTTACCTTCAAACTTTAGTTGGAGCGCTATAGCGGTAGCGCTCTTTTTACATTGGGTGACAGGTTGTTTAGGAATTACCTTAGGGTGGCATCGTCTGGTGGCCCACCGTAGTTTTACGGTACCTAAGTGGCTGGAGTATTTTTTTGTCTTCTGCGGCAGTCTAGCTTGTCAGCATGGTCCCATTGAGTGGATTGGCCTGCATCGGCATCACCATGCCCATTCTGACCAGCCGGTTGACCACCATAGCTCTACCAAGGGCTTCTGGTGGAGCCACATGGGCTGGATTTTCTATGAAGTGCCCGCTGATGGTGACGTTCCCCGGCTGACTAAAGATATTGCTAGGGATCCGTTCTATCTGTTCTGCGAAAATTACTTTTTGCTAATGCAGATTGCTTTGGGTTTGCTGCTGTATGTCATCGGTGGTTGGTCTTTTGTCCTGT
The DNA here is from genome assembly GCF_043421595.1 of Leptothoe sp. ISB3NOV94-8A. Taxonomy (NCBI): domain Bacteria; kingdom Bacillati; phylum Cyanobacteriota; class Cyanophyceae; order Nodosilineales; family Cymatolegaceae; genus Leptothoe; species Leptothoe sp. ISB3NOV94-8A. The sequence goes on from NZ_JAXSQW010000001.1 coordinate 5,024,906, forward strand.
GGGGCATTTTTGTACGTCTCGTTGCGGTTTACCACTGCACCTGGTTTGTCAACAGCGCCACCCACAAGTTTGGCTATAAAACCTTCGAATCCAACGACTACTCCACCAACTGCTGGTGGGTGGCTGTCGTCACCTACGGAGAAGGCTGGCACAATAACCATCATGCTTTCCAGTTCTCAGCTCGCCATGGCCTTAAGTGGTGGGAAATTGATGTCACCTGGATGACGATTCAACTGCTCTCTAAGTTGGGGCTGGCCACCAAGGTCAAAATACCCAAGCAAGAAGATGTACAGGCGGCTTTATTGAGTTAGCTTAGGCAACCGGCCACCATCAACGGCGCGATGTCAAAATAGCGCCGCCCGCTAAACCGGCTAGTAATACAGCCAAAATCCTAAATGATGTGGACAGGAGCAGCCAAAATCCTGAGATAGCCAGCAATATAGCTATGATTACCAGCAACCCTAGCCAACTAGATGCAGGTAACTGGCTATATTGCTTCCATTGATGACCTGTCCAACGCCATAGGCGACGATATGGATGGGCTCCTGATAGCTGTTCTAGACCGAAGCCACCATCTCGAATCACATAGATTTGCTGACAGCGATCGCAACCAAACGCTTCAGTCAGAGTGATCTCCTTAATCGTGCCTCGATGACGGCAGGTCGGGCAGGGGTAGACCTCGCTCAAATCTATCTTTTGAACTAGCTTTTGGGAGCGCAGGGCTCGATCCTTAAAAAACTGGCGATAGCGCAACACTAGTGTGAAAAGAAGGGGCGTTAAGAACTGGAGTTAATGCGAGACCTTTGTCTATAAATGCACCTAAGCCAAGCCTTGTGGCACCTAAGCCAAGCCTTGTGAGCTTCATTCTAACCAGCTCAAGAACCTTAGGCATTGCAGCGGTCGACTACATTCTTCCTATTCCCAAAATAGCCACTACTTTCAGGAATGCGACTGATTGTTAAGATCGATTTTAGAGTTGATACAGGTTGTAATTTTATTTACGATCAATACTATCTATTGAAAAAAAAATCTTACAGCTTTCTCCATAAACTTACCGTTTTCAAAAAACTCCCATTAAGATATATGCGTGGGTAGCAATTTTTAGCAACGAATTCCCGTAGATTGTCTACAGTTTTCGTATGCTAAAAGTTGCTACCCAACATGGCATTCGACCTTGGTATGTTACCGGCGGTCGGATTGTCGTATCTCCTTATAACTCCTGTGATTTGGGTGGCCTTGGTCCACCCTTTTTTTTGGCCAGTAACGCTTATACACTGGGAGGTCAGCTATATTCTGACCGTTTCCCTCACACGTTAGATGTTAGATTAAGGATTTGAATGCTTTTCTGGGCTGATACAAGCTATCACCGTTATTCCATCAGCCTGCCCATAGTGACATTTTATTATTTAGGCCCCATCCATGGGGCCCCCCTTTTAAATCTAGCCAATGGCAACCCCGTTTGATATCACTCTGCAAATTGTATTAGCGGTCCTAGCTGGTATCACCGCCCAGGTTGTCGCTGAATATTTGCGGTTACCGAGCATTATTTTTCTACTCAGTTTCGGGGTGCTTTTAGGGCCTGACACATTGCAGATCATTGACCCTAAGGTGCTGGGGTCAGGGTTAGAAGTTATTGTCTCTCTGTGTGTTGCGCTGATTTTATTTGAGGGTGGCCTCAATTTAGAACTCAAAGAACTGGGCCAGGTATCTGGCAGTCTACGTAATTTAATTACCATCGGTACGTTTATTACCTTGCTGGGGGGTGGCATGGCAGCCCACTGGTTTGGTGAATTCCCCTGGCCCCTGGCTTTTTTGTATGGTTCGCTGGTGGTGGTTACGGGGCCAACGGTAATCACCCCTTTGCTACGTCAGGTGCAGGTGGAGAAAAAAGTTGCCACTATCTTAGAAGGCGAGGGCGTACTGATTGATCCGGTGGGGGCCATTTTAGCCGTCGTCGTCCTTGATATTTTGCTCAACGGTGACACCGATGTGGGGTTCATTGTGGGTGGATTGGCCCAGCGGCTCAGTATTGGTGCTGTCATTGGCGGTGTGGGCGGTGCTTTGCTAGGGCAGTTTCTCAAACGCGCCGATTTTTTGTCAGAAGAATTGCGTAACCTGGTGGTGCTGGCTAGCGTATGGGGTCTGTTTGGACTGGCCCAAGAAGTGCGCAGCGAATCTGGATTAATGGCCGCCGTCACCGCTGGTCTAGTCTTACGGGCGTTATCGGTGCCAGATGAACGGCTATTACGCAGATTTAAGGGCCAGCTAACCGTCTTTTCTGTTTCGGTTTTATTTATTTTGCTGGCCGCAGACCTGTCCATTGACAGTGTGTTTGCTTTAGGTGTGGGCTCAGTATTCACAGTTTTGGCACTGATGCTGTTGGTACGCCCCCTCAATATTTATGCCTGTACCCTCAATAGTGATCTCAACTGGCGGCAAAAGATTTTCCTCAGTTGGATTGCCCCCCGCGGCATCGTATCGGCTTCAGTTGCTTCCTTGTTTGCAATTTTGCTCACCGATCGGGGCATCAACGGTGGTGATTCCATTAAAGCCTTGGTATTTCTGACCATCATCATGACTGTCTTTATCCAAGGACTGACGGCCCGTAGTGTGGCAAAATTTCTAGGCATTACCCAAGCCGATGCCACTGGTGTGGTGATCGTAGGGTGTAACCCTGTGGGTCGTTTGGTCGGGCGATTATTTAACCAGCAGGGGGAATCAGTCGTCATGTTTGATACCGATGAAGAGGCGTGCGAGCTGGCTAAACAAGATGGCCTCCGGGTTTATTTGAGCAGTGCTTTGGACGCCGAACTGCTGGATGAAGCAGGGCTCAGTTCCATTGGTACCTTTTTAGCCCTAACGACCAATGGAGAAGTGAATTCGGTGGTGGCCGAAAGAGCCGCTGAAGAATTTCAGCCCCCCCGTGTTTTGGCGGTATTGCCCCGCAGCGACAAGGAAACGGAACCAAAAGCCAATGGCAAAGGGAGTAAGGTTAGGCCGACACCCCTTGCCATCAAAACCTGGAATACATATTTAAAAGATGACGCCGCTGAATTAAAAACCACCCAACTGCAAAATGAGGATTTTGAAAAACAGCGCGAGCAACTGAACAAATTGATTACCAGTGGTGATTTGCTGCCTATTACCGTGCAGCGCAATGGCAAGCTAGATGTGGTTTTAGGGCAAGGGACCTGGCAACCAGGGGATACGGTTACCTACCTAATGCACGATCCGACGCCCCAACTCCTGAGACGCTTATCTGGCGGTAAACGTACCGGACGTTTGGTGACGGATACCCTGCCCCCCTCTGCAGCACCTGCGCCTTCTCTAGATCAGCAGTCTAGTGCCACCAACGTGGCTGATGCTGGGGAAACGCAGGATAAACCTTCAGGCGGCGTGCAAACACCATAAGAGCGATCGCAACTGGCCACCCATGCCACACTTTTTCCCTAAATTGTCTATGCTGATCCCAGTATTCAGACCCAGTGCAGATCTATTAGATTCCTGACTTTTTCTTACTGATTAGCCAAGTGCCCCATTGCACTTGGGAATAGTGCTCTCAACGTGCCATGTCTAACTCTCCTGAGCTATCTCCCCAGCGCCCATCTTTGGTCAAAACCACTCTGCGTAAACTCAAGGAACTCGTCACCAGTCCCTACGGTGTGGCTGCGATTGCCTCCCTGAGCTTCCATGGTGTGCTGTTTGCGGCTATGCCTCGTTTTTCCTCAGCATCCTTCGCCGCCTTTAGTGAAGAAGAGGTGGCAGATGCACCTCGCACTGTCCCTCTGGTAACCCTATCTCCGGCGGAGCAGGGCCGACTGCCTGATTTCAATCGTTCACGACTACCGGCCATTCCTGATATTAATTCGCGCCCTTCCATCAATAACTTGCCCAATGCAAGTTCCCTTAACCGTTCTAATATTTTTACGCGGCCAAATATTTTTAATCGCTCCAGCAGCAATCGCACAACGAATCCATCCCTCAGCTCACCCAATACCCTGAGGCGCAACCGCCCTTTCCAGAATCCCTACATTCCACGGCCCAATATTTCCATTCGAGATACGCCTACACAATCGGGTCAAAGTCGCGATCGCAAAACGACGACGATTACCATTCCAGCACCACCGCCCAGTGTGGTGCCCGAGATCGATACAGACCAGGACACGTTAGCGAGAGAACTCGAACTGGAACAACAGCAAGCTGAACAGGCCGCAGCGGAGCAAACTGAAGCCAATGAAGGACTGCCTGAGCTGCCTGAACAGTCTGACCAGGAAGCAACATCTGAGGATACCGAGAATACAGAGGTAGCGGCTAATCCAGAAGCCACAGACGAGCCCACACAACTGGAGCGGCTACAGGCGAAGTTTAATTATGATGCTGAAAGCACCACTCCAGAAGAAATAGCAGACAATTACGAAGCATGGGAAGCGCAAACTGACAGCGCTATGGATGGAGCTGTGGAAACCGCAGAAATCGGAGAACTAAACCTTGATGCCAGTTTTAACCTGTGTGCTCAAAATCCTCCCACCAATGGCGAAGTGGGTATTTTAGTAGCTCCAGACGGCACCCCCAGCAATCCGAAAGTCTTACGTAGCACAGGCTACGACTACCTTAACCAGGTAGCCATAGACACCCTGATGAATAGCGAATTTCCGGCTACGGAACAAGCCACTCGCTATCCCTTTGAGCTCATCGTCAACTACGACGCTGAGGCTTGCAAAAGTGCCGAAGAACTCTTAGAAATCGTACGAAACAGCGAACCAGATTCTACCGCACCAGATAATAGTCCTAACGAACCACCAGATAGTAACGAGCAGAGTCCTGGGGCAACGGAATAATAATAGAACCGCGATGCTTAAACTCGACGCGTCAGTGTCATCCCATGACTATCCGTGCCACAGGTACTAAGCAGATCATAGGTATCTGCCAGCTCTTGCACACGTTCTGTTTTTTTGGGTGTCGGTCGCCATTCAGGCGGGTGGTCGTAGGCATAATACGTTTCCACACCATCAATGCCCAAGGCGGCGGCAGCTGGAATCAGCTCTTCAGGGGGGCGGCGGTATCGCACTGGATGGGCCAAAACAGCAACCCCTCCAGCCGCTTGAATTGCCCGGATGACGACTGCGGCATCCCGGTCATTCCCGCTGGGAGATCCCCCTTGCAAATAATGCTTGAAGGCTGCATGTGCTGGATTAAACGCATAGCCCAGGATATGGACATCCACATCCAGCAAGCTAGATGTAATTTCAACACCACACCAAAGCCTGGGTAGTTTTGCCTGATGACTGGCCGACCAAGTTGACGGGTGCTTCCAACGCCAATTTTCCAACCATTGACAGGCTTGTTTATAGCCTTGAATCGTATGGTGGTCCGTAATGGAAAATCCCTTAAGTTGAAGACTAATAGCTTGCTCCATCAGCTCACCAGGACTAAGCTTCCCATCGGAGCAATGGGTATGCATATGAAAGTTGTAGTGATTGGGACAACTGTGGTGAGTAATCTGCTGAAAAACCTGTTGTAATTCTTGGGCAGATTGGCTAGTCAAAGGACGCGAACTGGGGTAGGCAGAGGGCTCAGCCATGGATAGAGCTAAAAACTATTGCATGATACTAATATACCCAAAACTCTTAGGCCATAAGGGCTGAAGAGCCTTCTACTCCGAGAATTATCATTCCAGAAGAGTGCAGCTAGATCGTCTAATACCTCTGAATTCGAGTTGTTGACATCGATCAACCTATTTCCCTTTATCAGGAAGGTAAATGCGATAAAACACCTCACTGACAAAGGAAAATAGCTCTATTGTTTGTTAATCGTTGGAGTTAGACAACTCTCTTAAATCAGTAGGCCCCATTCACCCAAATACCCCTTCTTAGGCAGCGTAATTGAACAGAGTATCTAGATAAACTTTGGACGTTCGACGATCGCTGTCACCGTTTTGCAGAAGGAATAACGACAGCGCTGCCGAAAATACCCGATCTTGATCCCATGCAGGATGATTCTCCAAATAGCCCTTTAAGGATTCATGGAGTTCTTCAGGAATCTCCGCCAGGATACTAACAGTAATTTTCATGGATGGGAAAACCTCAATAGTTGCAGCACGTCCGTCCTGAGAATGCACGGAATGTAACTGCAGGAGGGCAGCAAGAAATCATCAATCCCATTGAAAACACTGTGAACGTCAAAATCGCATGTCGTTGGGACCGTGATAACCCGGTGGTGGTCAAATAATTTTGCTAATGGCGAGAGGCATTGTCAACGTCAATATGATTGAGCATCTCACAATCACTTTTTTTAAAAGAACGAAGTCAATAGGGTTTTCAGCTTTTTTCTTAACATTACTTTGTCTTAAATCGACTCTTTCTCATAATTGTTAGATTCACGTTGCTATCCCCAGAACTGGAGCTACAGGTTTATCTTTCGTTCTAACCTGTGGAAAACTTGTGGAAAACCCCCGCCTACCTGTGGAAAACTTGTGGATTCCGTGGGGAAAAGTTTGCCAAAAGATAAGAATCAATTTCTTTGCAAAAAGGTAGCCATTGCCACGGAAAATTCGTATCAAAAAGCACATAACATCTACGCACAATCTCTAAAAAAGTTCATATGCATTCCATTTGCGGCATATTTAAATGTTTTGAAATGTTTTGCGCTATAGCACTAGTTCAGCCAATCCGATGTAGTCGATACCGGTTGGAGAAATATCAAATCGGCATGGTAATACCTCCACACCTGCTGCGATCGCATCCCTCAACAGCTGACCATAGTCAGGGTCTGCACTATCACCAGGGGCAAACTGATCACAGTCGCCTCGGTTGATGAAGTACAGCATCACGGCTCGGGATTCCGGCAATAGTGCGGTGAGTTCTCGTAGGTGTTTTTGCCCTCGGGTAGTCACTGTGTCGGGAAACAGGCAAAGCTGCCCCTGAGCCCAGGTGGAGTTTTTGACTTCGATGTATATCGGTCGGTCGTCAGTGGTGAGTAAAAAATCAATTCGACTTTTGGTGCCGTAGGGGACTTCCCGCTTAACCGTGTCGTAAGCACCCAGTTGGTCAAAAATGCGTTCGTTAAGGGCCGTTTGAATCACACGATTCGGTAACGCCGTATTCACGCCCGCCCAAACAGGCCCATTGTCATTGACCTCCGCTAGCTCCCAGGTGTAAGCAAGCTTGCGTTTGGGATTATCACTCTGGGACACCATGACCCGACCATTGACGTGACAAACCCCCGTCATCGGGCCTGTGTTGGGGCAATGGGCCGTCACAATGTCTCCTGACGCCAGTTCAATATCGGCCATAAACCGCTTATAGCGCTTGATTAGCCTGCCTTCTAATAGGGGGGGAAAGGTATGGACCTGGATGGAACTCATCAGAAATAAGGTTCAACAACAAATAATAGATGAGTTCAGTGTAGGGGGGTAAACCACCCTAAAGACCGCCCAGGTCGCTTTTTCGAAAATTTAGGCCGCCAGAATATCTATCTAATTTCTGATGTTCAACAGTCAGCCCCCGTAAAATTACGTATTGAACTGTGGTGCAAAACTTGTTAATCTCTAATTCCTGTGAAATTCTTGGAATGCAAACTGGCAGAAGGGCAGGGTGGTTTTTGTCTTCACTACAGGTTTGTTCTTTAGTACAGATTTAATTATCTTTTATACAGGGCTTGAAACGTAGTCGTCACAAAATTGGGTCAGCTATTGTCACTGATCAATTTGTACTTGGCTCCACAACACGCCATAGTTGAGTATTCAGTGTTGAGGGTCCAGTGACAAAACGTTCTTTAGCTGGTATTGCCGGCATTGTTGCGATCGCAACATTAATTAGCAAAGTCTTTGGCTTAGTCAGAACCCAGGCCATTGCTGCCACATTTGCTGTCGGACCCGTGGCCGATGCCTATGGTCTAGCCTACGCTATCCCTGGTTTTTTATTGGTGTTGTTGGGGGGCATTAATGGCCCCTTCCACAGCGCTATTGTGCGAGGCGTCGCTAATCGTAAAAAGAGTGAAATCGCTCCGCTGGTAGAAACCATTACAACCTTAGTCGGGATCGGCCTGTTGTTTGTCACCCTGGCCATTGTTATCTTTGCCCCATCCATTATTGGCATATTGGGGAATCGGCTGAGCGAAAACGTAGAGGCGGGTGCCATCACCCGAGATATTGCCATTTTGCAGCTCCGCATTATGGCCCCCATGGCCATGTTTGCCGGACTCATCGGCATTGGTTTTGGCACCCTGAATGCGGCTGATCACTATTGGCTACCGTCCATTAGTCCCCTGTTTTCTAGCAGTGCCGTGATTGTCTCTTTGGGGGTTGTTTTGTTCACCCTGGGGGACAAAATTTCGGAACCTGGCTATGCCCTCGTGGGCGGTGCGGCCCTGGCCATCGGCACGCTGGTCGGCGCAGTGCTCCAGTGGTTAGTCCAGGTACCGGTGCTCTGGAAACAGGGCCTGGGCCGACTGCGGCTGCGATTTAATACCCAGGATCCAGCCGTTAAAGATGTGCTCAATGTCCTGGGACCAGCTACCTTTTCATCGGGCATGATGCAGATCAATGTACAGGTGGATCTGTTTTTTGCGGCGGCTTTACCCGGTACCATTGCGGCGCTAGACTACGCCAATCTCCTGGTGCAAACTCCCCTAGGGATTATTTCCAATGTTATTTTGGTGCCCTTTTTACCGATTTTTGCCCGGTTAGCGGACCCCATTCACTGGGATGAACTAAAACAACGCATCCGTCAGGGATTATTGCTGACAGCATTGACCATGCTGCCCTTAAGTGCCCTGTTCATCACCTTAGCCTTACCCATGGTGCGGGTGGTGTATGAGCGGGGGGCTTTTGATAAAAACGCGTCCCAATTGGTCACATCAGTACTCATTGCCTACGGTGTCGGCATGTTTGTCTATCTGGGGCGAGATGTTTTGGTGCGGGTGTTCTATGCCCTCGGCGATGGCGATACACCCTTTCGCATCAGTCTGTTCAACATTGGGCTGAATGCTCTACTGGACTTTATTTTAATTAGCCGATACGGAGCCCCCGGCTTGGTGTTAGCCACCGTAGGCGTCAACTTAGTATCCATGGTGGCACTGTTGATACTGCTATCTCGCAAAATCAACGGGCTGCCCTGGCTTGAGTGGGCTCAGCCCTTAGGTTTGCTGCTGCTCAGCAGTGGTGTGTCAGGGGCTGCTGCCTGGTTAAGTCGCTTGGGTTTAGAAACCTGGCTGGGTACTGAAGGTTTTCTCGTAAATTTAGTGGTCTTATGTGTAGCTGGAGCAGTCAGTTTAGGGATATTTGCTGCTGCCGCTATGCTTCTAGGGATACCTGAAGCAAAACTGCTGTTTGATCAATTGAAGGCCAAACTACTGCGACGATAAAATCTTAGATTAACCAGCTAACCAATTCACTAACTAACAATTAGGGCAATTCCGTAACTCTTCAAGCTTGCTAGGATCTTTTAGGACCAGGGTGCGGCCCCTAACGGTGTAGTTTTCCCCAACATAGCCTGTGCGGTCAAAGAGGATCTGGTGAATATGCTGATCTAATTTAACGGGGTCCTGGATGCGATCGCGATAGTACTCTTTGATGTCGTATTCAATGCCCAAACTACCCATTAAATTATGGAGTTCGGTTTCTTCGCCACCTAAGAGTGCAGAGCGTGCCGCTGGATTTTGCCACACTTTCAGGAGGATGGTGTAAGGAACCCCGCCTAAGGTCACCACCCCGGTTGTAAATAACACAACCCATGTACCGACAGCCATGAGCGTACCGACGGCTCCCGCAACAATCACCTTGCCCATGGTTTTATTGGACTTTTGGCGAGCCTGGACAGACCGAAGTGAGTACATGACGGGAAACAGGAAAGTAATGTGGAATGTACTTAACCTAGCGAGTCGTTCGAAAAAGCACTAAGTATCCGTAGGTGAATTTATGAAACTTTTATAAAAAGGTAATTTTCGGCTAATCCTCCAGGATTTTCCTCAGATTAAGTCACCTTGATATGGATTGCTGCATAATTATCCCTGAATCTCACCCTGGAATCTAACATTCGGGACATTCATACAATTCTTCAACCATGTCATAGCTTTTCGGTATGAGCTTGCCTCTCACCACCACATAGTTCTCCCCCACGTAACGGGTCCGGTCGTAGAGGATTTGATGAATATGCTGGTCTAACTCCACCGGATCTTTAATACGCTTGCTGTAGTACCTTTTGATTTCGGCTTCAATGCCCATGTTATCCATCAGGTCATGTAATGCGTACGAATCTCTGCGCAACAGAGCAGCGCGGGTGGCTGGAGTTCGCCACACTTTTATCAATATCGAGTAGGGGACACCGCCTAAGGTAACCACCCCAGTAGTGAACAGGGTCACCCATGTGCCCGTCGCTAAAAGTGCAAGCAAAATTAGTCTTGCGATCGCTTTGCCCTTACTACGTGGCTTGGATGGTTGCTGCGATGGTTGGCCCGTCTGAACAGATGGCTGTGACGACATAGGATTATTAAACAGGGGACAAAAGTATTCTTAAGCTAACGAGCCCTCAGAAAGAGTACGGGGCATTTTGATTGATTTCATTAAACCTTTATGACAGATAATTCTTTTTGCCCGATTAACCACAAATTTTGCCAAATAAGGAACCTTGTGGGTGACATCGCCTATAACTTCGCCTCACTACGCATCGTTACGTAGTACCACACACTCTACGGTATGCATTCATTAGCCTCATTGCCTATTCACAAATAGATCAGGCTAAATTCAAACAGACACAGCAAAGTTTTCACTCAGCAGAACTTTGCTAATCCCGTTGGCTAGACCACCCGTTAACTACACCAATGGGAGTAACGCAATCACCTGAGTTCCAAACCATGATGCATTCCCAACTGGTTTCTATTCAAAAATTAAAGACGGACGACCGTGCAGCCATGTATCGTCTACTCAAGCACCATTTTAGTGGTGTGACACCAGACATATTTTCAACGGATTTGGCCCATAAAAATTGGGTTTTATTGATCAAAGACACCATGGAGCAATTAAAAGGATTTTCCACCCTAAGACTTTACGATGTGATCGTAAATGGGGAGCCTTTAAGTGTTGTTTATTCTGGGGACACGATTGTTGATCCTACGGCTTGGAGTAGTGCCACCTTACCCCGAGCCTGGATTCAGGCTATCAATCAGCTGCGTCACCCTGACAAACGTCTTTTTTGGTTACTGATTTCATCCGGCTTTCGCACCTACCGCCTCCTACCCACATTCTGGAAAACATTTTATCCTCGCTATGATCAGCCCACACCAGAACCCATGCAGCAGTTAATGGACAATCTCGCTCGACAACAATTTGGCAACACCTATGACCCAGTATCTGGGATTGTACGGTTTACACAGCCCCAAAAGCTCTCTCCTATTCTGGGAACCGTGCCACCAGAACGGTGCTCAGATCCCCATATCCAGTTTTTTGAGCAAGCCAATCCAGATCATAGTCAAGGGGATGAGTTAGTGTGCCTGGCAGAAATCTGCGTTGAAAACCTGACGGCTGCTGGTCGCCGCATGTGGTTTAGTCGCAATCACACATTAGTGGCCTAGCTGTTTAGTGGCCTAGCTGTTATGAATATCGAATCGTTAACCACAGCCCATGACACTGATCAGCTCGCTGGGCAAACGCAAGAGAAAAATCCTGTCTTTAATCGTTCTGATCGATTTGTTGAAGGCTGGTATTGGGCGTTGCCATGCCATCGCTTAAAACCAGGGCAGGCACAGTCCCTCACCCTGATGGGAAGAGAACTGGTGCTATATCGCACCCACACCCGCCAGGTGGTGGCGTTAGACGGCCATTGTCCCCACATGGGGGCCGCATTGGCCCAGGGAACGATCCATGGTGAGACTATTCGCTGCCCGCTGCATCGTTGGCAATTTGACCAGACGGGGCAGTGCATTGAGATTCCAGCCTGTGGCCAACACCAAACGATCATGGCTAACGCAAAGATTTGCCCATGGCCTACGGCTGAACACTACGGCATGATTTGGGTTTGGACCGGTAAGACTCCCAAATATCCACCGCCGTATGTGCCTGAGTTAGAAGGTATGGATTGTGATGCGGCTTTAAGCTATCGCTTTGAGCGTAACTGCCACCCTAATGTATTGATGATCAACGCCATTGATGCCCATCACTTTAACTCAGTTCACAATTTGCCCCTAGCAGTGCGATTTAAAGCCAAGGCGCTGAATGACAATGCACTGTGTTTAGACAACACAACCCGCGGTGGGGAAGCCTCAAAGTTTGTTAAACTCATTCGTCCGTTGTATCAGAATGAAGTGACCTATAAGATGTGTTACTGGTATGGCAGCACCGGCACAGTCACCGTCGGGCCAGACTTTTTTCACTTTCACATTATGTTTGCCCTACGGCCTACCCCAGGCGGAAAAACCGAGGGTTGGACCCTATTAATTACCCCTAAGCGTTTTGCTGGCAGGTTCATGAATCCAGTTGTTCTATGGATAACTCGACAGGTCGCCGCCTACTTTGCCACCGGAGATATTCAAGTCTTTCAGGGCATTCGATTTCACTTTAAAACACCTCTAAAAGCAGACCAATCAATCGTTCAGTTTGCCCAACATCTCAATCGACAAAAAGCTTTGAGCTGGGGAGATTGGAGGAGCGTAACATGACCGTACCTAACCTTAGAAAAGTATCTGGTTTTGACCTGCCAACATTAACGGCAAATAACAAGATAAACCGCATATTGACCGCTGCCCTAGGAGAACGAGAGACCATCAATGTGTCTAACGCCTCGTCTATCTATTGGCAGCCCCAATATTTTGATTTAGATCGGGTATCTATCTTTCAAGAGTCTGCTGACTGCGAACAACACCACATTTTGCAACAGTTAAATCGGGGATTATTGCAAGAGTCTTTATTTATCGAGCAGGCTGGTGTGGGGTATATGGCCAAGATGGTGCTGCTGGCTGACAGCACCCAAGAGCGTATGCTTTATAGTCTGTTTGCGGCAGATGAAACCATGCATTTGGCTCAGCTACAGCCTTATGCTGCATCAGCAATAGCTCCTACAGAACTCAACGATCCGTTTTTACAGTTACTCTCTGACATCGTTGAGAGTTCTGACAAAACCGTTCTTCTATTTGTTTTGCAAGTCGTGTTAGAGGGGTGGGGGCTGACCCACTATCGCAGCTTGGCCAGGGGCTGTACCGACAAGCCATTGAGAAACTTATTCCAAAGTTTTCTGCAGGCGGAGGCACGGCACCATGGCACCGGAGTCACCTTGCTAAATCAGACTGAGATATCAGGCAACAGTAAAGCGGCCATTGTGGACTGTCTGGCGACTTTTTTGCAAATGGTGCGCATAGGTCCCCAGCGGGTGGTGGCTGCGATCGCAACCACAAAAGGTCATCTTTCTCGCCCCCAACGTATCCAAATTTTGCAACAGTTAGACACTGTGACTCACAGCCATCAACGGCTACAGCTTTTAAAGAATCTCATGGCTAGCACCAGCCATGGCATCGTTAGCCAGCTCGCAGACCAAGATTTATTCACCCCCCTCAATGCCGAGGAGGCCGCTAATTATGGATAAAAATTATCATACCGATCAGCTACTCAATAAAGAGAACCTAGAAAAGCAGAACAAGCGAAGCCACAGTCAATCTGACCCCAGGAACATATTACTGAACATCCCGTTACAGCGCCGATTAGAAATCAACTATCAACGTAATCAAAAGCAAGATAATACTGAGCTTTTAGATGACGCTGGCCAGGCATTTAGCTATGACGCTTGCCGTGATAGCCATTGGAATCCTGAAACCTTCTCACTGCTGTATGGCACTCCTTTATGGCACCAGGCCAGCGAGTACCAAAGAACAGTATTAAATCAGCTGTATTGGGTGGCCTACTATACTCAAATTATCTCCGCTGAAATTGCCACCATCTTTTTTAACCAGACCAGTGCCGCTGCTTTGTATGCCCACGATGGGTTTCGCACCATCTGCGACATGTTAGACCTGGAATCTTCCCAGGAGCGCGCCCACATCAGCGCGTTTCGCAGCGTGGCAGACCAAACGGAACAGGCCCTATTGGGTAAGCGGCTCTTTAGCTATCCCATGCGGGGACCGTTTACCGAAACCATGATTTTTGCAGATACTAATCAGCTAAAACGCTGGTGGAAGCAACTACAGCTCCAGGCCTTTGGCCTCATCTCTGCCTGCAACAGTTTTCTCGCTTGTCAGTATTTCACGGTGCGCGGCCTGCGCACCCTCAATGGCAAACTGGTGCAGCATCAGCTCAGTCGCTACTACCAAACCCATGACGACCAGGAGAATGCACCGATTCCAGCCAAGATCTCGTTCTACCACTTTATGGATGAGAGTTTTCACTTTAATAGTTCCACCCTGCTCTCCCATGAAGTGATCCAGTGTTTACCGCAGCCCACACCATTTGAAGCATTCGTGGCCAACCTTGGCATTCGTGGCTGTCAGCGGGACCATCAGCAGTTTTCAGTCGCCGTCAACGGCATCTTTTGGCATGATCCGGCGTTGTATCCCAAGGTGTATCAGTTGTTGCGATCGCCCCTCTTCTCCATGGACGATGGTGACGCTAAAGCCATGATGCAGGCTTGTTTCACAGAAGAATCTGAGGGCTTACACCGCAGTTATAAAACCCACCAGGAAGCCATGGCCTCCTACCAAGCGTATCTAGACCCCTTAGATTATGTGTGGCCCAGCAATCGCACCATGGCGATTATGCAAAACGCTTCGATTGAGGGGTATCTGCACACACAGCGGCAAGCATTATTTAGATTTTTTCAGGATCGGGTGTTGGCGGGCTTTGGCGGCGCTCAGCCCGCCAACTTAAACGATTATCCGAAAAATTGCCCGAATGATTGATAAGCGTATTGAAAACAAATAACCATGACAACCATATTTAACAACTGGGATATTGTTGCCAGGGGCTGGTACCTGGTCACAGCCTCTAAAGAGATCCCCAAAGAAACCGTTAAATCCTTTGACATCTGTGGCCAACGCATTGCCATTTTTCGGGGTCAAGACGGCAACATCCGAGCCCTGGATGCCTATTGCCCCCACATGGGCACTGACCTGGGCATTGGCAGTGTCGACGGCAACCACGTACGCTGTTTCTTTCACCATTGGGCCTTTGACGGCGACGGTCAATGCCAGGATATTCCTTGCCAGGATCACATTCCTGCTGGGGCTACGCTGCAATCCTATGCCACGGAAGAAAAGTACGGCTTTATTTGGATTTACCCAGATAGTGTGGCACCGACAGCGGTGGCAGAATTTGATGAACTCAAGCACCATGAACTGGCCGTTGTCGCCGATCGCCCCCTAACCCGCAAATGTCATCATCACATTTGCATGATCAACGGCATTGATGTGCAGCACCTGCAAACCGTGCACCATTTACCCGTGGATCTCGAACTCTCACTGGAACAAGAGGGAGAACACATTGACTTTACCCTCAGCGGCGAGTTTCTCAATACCAACTGGCGAGAGCGTTTAGGTCGAGCCATTTTAGGACCGCGCTATGCCTACTCCATGCGCTATGCCCACGGCTGCCTGGGGTTACTGACCATGATGAAAGCGGTGCGCTGGATCCCCCAGTTATATATGCTCTATGCCTATAGACCTACAAAGTCGGGGGAGACATTTATTCAGCCGATTTATGTCACCCAAAAACGTCCAGGCATCATCGGTTGGCTAGTCACTCACCTACTGCTGTGGCTAACACGGCTGAGCTATTACGCCCTGCGCGGTGAAGATGGCATGATTTATGACAATATTCGGTTTAGCACTGAACGGCTATTGCCGGTAGATGCGCCCATTGCCCACTACGTGAGGTATATAAATGGGTTGGTGCCTTCGAGGTGGTCGAGCCCTCACCCTAATGCTTTCTCCCAGGAGCATCTTGGTTCTCAGGATTTTGGCCCTCACCCTAAATCCCTCTCCCTGGGGAGAGGGACTTTGAAGGTTAACTCTAAATTACCAAGGCAGAATAGTTTAGGTTCTTTCTCCCCTTCTCCCTGGGGAGAAGGGGCTGGGGGATGAGGGCATGTCTTGCAAAATCTCTTTCCCTGACACCGATCACGCCGCCGTGACCATTGCAGCCCACACCCCCCTCGCTGACACCCTGACCGTCCAAAACTCTCCCATACTCTTCGGTTGCCGCACCGGTATCTGTGGCACCTGTTTAGTCACCGTCACAGGAGATGTTCCGCCCCCTAGGCCTGAGGAGCAGGAACTGCTGGAGGTACTGGCTCCCGATTGTCCCAATGCACGCCTTGCCTGTCAGCTTGATATCACCCACGACCTGAAAATTTGTCCCTATGGAAGTCCCGATAACCCTCCCAATTCAGTTTGAGGATTTTTGGTATGTCGTTGCCCTGAGCACACAGCTAAAACCTAAAACTGTTTTACAACGCACCGTCTTAGATGAATGGCTCGTTATTTTTCGAGGAGAAAATGGCCAACCCGTTGCCCTCAGAGACCGCTGCCTGCATAGAAACACCAGACTCTCCGGAGGCAAGGTGCATCAAGGACAGCTGCAATGTCCTTACCATGGCTGGCAATATGCCCCCACAGGGCAGGTCACCAAGGTGCCTGCCGAAGGAGAACAATTCGCTGCTAACTCCAATCGTTGTGCCAAAGCCTACGATACCTGTGAACAGGATGGCTATGTGTATGTGCGGCTGCGGGGCGGATTGGAGACTCAACCCTTTGCCATGCCCCACTTTCAAACACCAGCCTGGGAAACGGTGCGCGTGATCAATCGCTTTGCCAACAACGTTACCAACTGCGCGGAGAACTTTATCGATATTCCCCATACAGTTTCCGTACATCCTGGAATCTTTCGAACAGCGCGGCAACAACAGCTAGCCATGACGGTCACACGACATCAGGGTAGCGTCACCGCCACCTATCGCAATGAAACCAATAACCTGGGCTGGTCCCGCTGGTTCTTAAACCCCCAGGGCCATGAAATCTGTCATCGAGACTCGTTTCATATGCCCAATGTGACCAGCGTGGAATATACCATGGGTCCCCACCGTCGCTGTTTTATCACGAGTCAGTCGATTCCAGAAACGGAGAATTCCACGCTGGTGTATACCGATGTGACATTTAACTACGGCATTTGGAATAAGCTGGCCAAGCCATTGGTGCGATGGACTGCCCAGCGCATTATTGACCAGGACATTGGGGTCTTGGGAGTGCAGGGGGATGCGATCGCAAAGTATGGCACCCACTTTCACCACACCCCCGCCGACACCATTCACATTTTTGTCGAATCCATTCGAGATGCGATCGCCACAGGCAAAGACCCACGCACCCTGCCGGACCAATCCGCTGACATTACCTTTTGGGTATAGACCATGATTATTTTTGGTACTTTTGTTCTTTTAGTCAGCCTCACCGCCTGGTGTAGCTGGTCAGAACTTACCCAGAAAACCCTGCATGACTGGATTCTAGACAGTGCCGGTTTATGGGTACAGGGACTTCTTATACCCCTGGTTCAACTCACCTGTTTACAAACGTTGTACCAGCAACTACTTCCCCACTGGCAACAGGGTCTAGCGTTACACCCTCTGATCGCCTTTGTTCTTAGCTTTGTTGCGGTGGACTATCTCTATTACTGGAATCATCGTTTTCTCCATAGTCCCTGGGGCTGGTTTGCCCACCAGGTACACCACACCGTCAGCACCATGGATGTTTTAGGCACATCCCGCAATACCCTATGGAGTAGTTTTTTAATTATTTATTTATGGGTCCATGGACTGTTTATCTATCTATTGAATGACCCCACCGCCTATGTTTTAGGCGTCAGCCTCACCGCAGCCTTAGATTTGTGGCGGCATAGCCAGTTTAGTCCCCAGCCAGGCAGCTGGTTATACCACTGTTTATCCGGCTGGTTAATATTGCCTCAGGACCATGGCTGGCATCACCAGAGTGCGGCCCAGGCTTGCAACTACGGTGCCAATTTTAAGCTGTGGGATCGTCTCCATGGCACCTGGCAGCAGTCCGACCAATGGCCGTTAGCCCTAGGACAAACATTGCATTTAAGCCTATGGCGACAGCTACTATACCCACGAGAAATTCCGCAAGCAACATGTATGCAGACACATTCGCTAGACTGATCGTCTGTTCAGTTTGTTTGTTGTTTTACCCCATGTCTTCAATAGAATCCAATGAGCGCCTGATGTTGATTATCATCTGCGCGATCCCCTTTGCAGCATTACTATACTGTGGCCTTGTTTTTGCCATTGTTTTAACCGTTCCCGCCGTTAAAACCTATCCCCTGCTATTTGGGGGGATTTCCGCCCTGCTTCCGCTGGTTACGGGGGCTGCCATCTGGGTTGGCCCCCGCCGCGACATCAACCATGACTCTGTTAAGTAAATTTTTATCTTTTTTCCCCACCCTAACATTAAGTTTAGCGACAGTCTCTTTAGCCTACGGCATCTGGGAACACAGCCTATGGAGCGTAATGCTGTGCCTGTTTTTTCTCTATGGGTTTCCCATACTGTCTTATCGCATCCATCATTCTGTTTATCCCCTTGAGAATGGCATCAGCTACCTCCAGGGCAGCGATTATTCTCCCTGGTGGGGCAGTCATCAGTTTCAACTGATCTACATTGCGTTTCCGGCCTTAGAAACCGCTTTGAGACTGGTGCCCGGTGTATTCTCTGCATGGCTGCGGCTATGGGGGGCAACCATAGGCAAACAGGTGTACTGGACACCGGCCTTAGAAATTGCCGATCGGGGGCTGTTGACCATTGGCGATGGTGTGGTGTTTGGCCATCGCGTGGGCCTGTACAGTCACATCATTAAGCCGCGACGGGATAACCTGATGCTTTATCTAAAACCCATCACCATTGGGGATGGTAGCTTTATCGGTGCAGGTTCTTACATTGGGCCAGGGGCCATGATCACCGTAGGCAGCTACTTAGAAGCCGGTAGTGAGATTTATCCCAATAGCACTGTTAATAGTGCTGAGGAGCATAGCGCTGAGGAGAAAACCCATGGGCTGGCTGATTAGGGGATTTGGCTCACTGCTGGCCCCAACCGCCAAGCGGTTTTATAAAACGTTGTCACAACCGCAGGCTACCCAGCAAACGTTGCAAAACGCATTATTTCAACAATTAATGCAAAGTAAGTATGGCAAATCGTTAGGAATTAAGTCTATTGACGACTGGCACAAGATTCCGATAGTCACCTATGGGGATTTGCAGCCCTGGATCGAAGAAAACAATTCTCTAAATACAGATCCTGTTCTCTTTTATGAAAAAACATCGGGCAGTAGCGGTCCCGCCAAACAGATTCCCTATACTCGTGCTTTACGAAAGTCTTTTAACACTCTATTTTGCGTCTGGGCCCATGACCTGATTGTCAATGGTCCAGGGTTTGAGACGGGGAACGTGTATATGTGCATTTCTCCCAAGCTGTTGGCCCCTGGAGAAACGCCAGAGGGGTTACAGGATGACTCTGAATACCTGGATCTGTGGCTGCGGTGGTTGCTTAAGCCATTTCTAGTGTCACCGCCCGATGCCCATAAACCCCAAACCCCTGAGGGGTTTCAGGCAAACCTGTGTAAAACCTTGTTGTTAGCAGAGAATTTAGAGACGATATCTATCTGGAGCCCTAGCTTTTTAAAGGTGCAGCTGGACTATATTCACACTCATCGAGTGGCGTTGCGATCGCAACTCACCCACCAGCTCTCCCCAGCCCGCTCCCACCTACTGAGTCAGGAAACCATCAACTGGGAAGCCTTGTGGCCCAAGCTAAAACTCATTTCCTGCTGGGACAGTGCTTTGGCAGCCGATCAGGTGAGTGCCTTGCAAAACCATTTTCCCCATACCCTGATCCAGGGCAAAGGGTTACTGGCCACCGAAGCACCCATGACCGTACCGCTGCTGGGCGCAAATGGCTGTGTGCCTATGCTGACAGAGGTTTTCTTTGAGTTTGAAGATGAAGCGGGCGCTATTCACCTGCTGCATGAACTGGAGCTAGGGCACACCTACAGCGTAATTATTTCCCAGAAAGGTGGACTCTACCGGTATCGCATGGGCGATCGCATCCAACCCACCCACTATTATCAATCCACCCCCTGTCTACGCTTTTTAGGCCGCAGCCATAGCACCAGCGACATGGTGGGCGAGAAACTCACCTTAACCTTCGTCAGCCAGACATTAACTCAGTTAGAAACTCAGCTAGACCTGCCAGACAATGCGTTTAAATGCCTGGTACCTTGTTTATCACCCCAGCCCCACTACAGCCTATTCATTGATCACATCAGCCGATGCGAAACCCATACAGCCCAGGTTTTAGACCAGTTACTTTGCCAGAGTTTTCACTATCGACAGGCGCGGCTGTTGGGGCAACTACAGCCTGCACGGATCTACGCTTCATCAGATATCCCGCAACGGCTGATGCATTACCACTATCAACACGGTAAACGCCTGGGTGATGTGAAATACCCGCATCTATTAACGACTGCCATACAAACAGCGGAGACCCTTTTAAGTAATCCCCATTACAGCCCGTTGCGTTAAAGCGGTTGACCCTAAGGGAATTCCCCTACAAGATTATCCATATTGCAAAACCGCTCACAAATCGCGAGTCATGTTCAGATACCTTGGCGCACTGATGGCCACAGCTCTGGGGCTATGGTTAGCACCACCAGCTGCCCTGGGCCAATCTACCCAGACATGGGACCAATCGTTGGACCAGGCATGGCAGACGCTGCCTGTCAGCCAACCCCAACCCAAGCTAACTATTCGCGTCGGCACTAAAGAACTACCGCCCTTTGTTTCCCTGGAGCCTGCCACCCTGCCCTATGGCTATAGCGCCGACCTATGGCAAAGCATCGCCGATGATCTGGCCTTAGAGACCGAATGGGTGACTTACGAATCTGTCAGTGACCTATTGGTGGGCCTCAAAAACGGTGACGTTGATGCGGCCATTTCGGGTATTTCAGTGACCGCTCAACGGGAAGCAGCAGGGTTTGACTTTTCCTATCCGTTTTATCAATCTGGGCTACAACTGATGGTCACCAAACCCAAGACGACGGTGATCACCTTTGCCAGCGGCATGTTTAACTGGCAAAATTTCCGCCCCATTGTGCTGATCTTCGCCAGTAGCACCGCTGTAGGTGGCCTGATCTGGCTGGTAGAGCACAAACATAATGACCATTTTTCGGGGAATCCGCTGCGAGGTGTCAGTCAGGGCATCTGGTTTGCCGTGGTCACGTTGGGCACCTTTGGCTATGGCGATGTCACCCCGACCAAGTTTATTGGGCGTTTGATTGCCACCCTATGGATGGGGCTGAGTTTCTTTATTGTGGCGGACTTTATTGCGTCTCTGACGGTGCATCAGCTGAGTGAAAATCAGCTGGATTTGGCGGCCCTCAGTGGTGAGTCAGTGGGTGCATTAAAGGGCACAACCGGGGAAGTATTTTTACAGAGTCAACCGGTCAAATTAGTCACCTATCCATCCTTTGCCGCCGCCGTCACCGCATTAGAAGATGGCAAAATTAAAGGCCTGGTGCAGGATGCTCCGGCATTGCGTCATTTTATTAATCTCAATCCTGACTCGTTTGAGCTAGCAGGTACGTTATTGACCCATGAGGGCTACGGTATCGCGGTGCGTGAAAATGATGCCAATCTATTGGAGGCCATCGATCAGCTGATTTTGGACTATCAGCAGCAGGGCTTTTTGCAACAACTACACGAGAAGTGGTTTAACGCATCGGAGCTGGAGTCCAGGGCTAGATAAAGAACTTGTGGAAAATACGTAGACTGTTCCGCTTTACGGCGTAGTTAGGGGAAATATGCATATTTTTCGCGACTTTAACCTATATATCAGTAATACAAAATCCTGATTGATAGCGCCCGGTATCGCAGTGCATCCCCAGGGCAATGCCCCTACAGGATTGTCTATTTTGAATCGGGTTTCATGAATTCGGATTGGGTATGCCATCTGCATCTACAACAGTTAGACCCTTTAATGGGCTCGGATCACTCGAATTCCCGCATTTAAGTTTGACAATCCCGAGATGACCATGACACTTCAAAGCTCCCTGAATCGGCCTGCCAATCTGCAACCTGCATGTTTATCCAATTCACTGGCTTCTTCAAATGAGACTATCATCACGCCTATTGTGCAGAATTGTGGTGATGATGGTGATGGCATTTTGATTTTGACCGAAGATGGTCAATGTGTTGAGAGTAATAGCTCGGCACGATGTATGTGCGATCGCATCAACCAAGATTTTCCTTCTACAAGCTCAGTCCCCCAGGAAATCTGGAATACTTGTCAAATTCTGATTGACAGTCGCAAGAGTTTCCCTAACCATTTAACCGCTACTGAATCAGAGTTAAAACTTAAACAATCCCACTGCCATGTGCGCATTCGAGCGCGATGGTTTAACCGTGGTGATCGTCCTTACATTCTGGTAATCTTAGAAAACCAAAAACAGTCTAAAGAGATTTTAGCGATAACTGAGGCGATCCGGTATGGGCTCAGCCCACGAGAAGTAGATGTCTGGATTCTTCATCGCATTGGTTATAGCTATCAGGAAATTGCTGCGGAATTGCATATTGCTCTGAACACGGTCAAAAAACACATGAAGAACACGTACGCTAAGCAGCAGATGGTGATGATAATAGAAGAGTCTTACACCAAGTCTCTTGCCAGCCAAGAGAGTTTCGTCCATAAAATGGGTATCAATTTAAGCCGGAAAATGTTGGCTGGGTGAGATGTTGGTTATTGGGTGTCAGGATCTATATCCTCCTTGACTCCTGACTTCTTATTCTGTTTGGCTGAGCGGTTCGGCTGAGTTCACCGTCGAAGCCTCACGTCGAAGTCAAACTCGCAATGCTGGGGGCTTTGAGTTTTGTCCCCCCAGCATTGGAGAGACTCTAGGTATGCTTGCTTGAGTAAATGTAAATATGTCCATAAAAGGGTTATCGTGTATACATAAATCGGAGAGAATAGTCAAACTCCTTAAGATTCACTTGTTTCAAGATAGTCTGCTAATGGTTCCCCTTGGTAAGGCTACGGTGTATACACATCTAGAAGATAATGTCCCAAAAAGTAGACCTGACCTTGAATTGGCCCACTCTGCGAGAAGCCGCTTTGGCGTCTACATCCTAAATCCTTCTCCCTAGGGGCGAAGGACTTTGAGGTCAGGCCCCCCTTCTCCCTTAGGGAGTAAGGGGTTGGGGGATGAGGGCTCGATATTTGGAGCGACTCTCCGACTTATGTATACAGGGTAGCCTTGGTAAGGGGAACCGACAGGGAGGTGTGTGGATCACTTGCGCTAACGACCGAAGCCCCCTCCGTTGGTTCCCCTTGGTAAGAGGAACCGGTGTTCGTCATGCTCGATGCCAAAATCTTCCAGTTGTGTATACACTGTAGCCTTCGTAAGGTGAGGACATCCTACAACATATTATATTTTGCGATTGGGATTTTATTGATGTGCACTCCCCTTAGTGATCCCCATTAACTATCAAATATCCAGCCCCCTGCTGCCTAAAAGATAGTTGTACAGCAGGGGTACTAGCAAAATTCTTAGCTACAATTAAACTAGACCATATCAACCATCAAAGTTGCCAGTGCCTGGCCATCGGTTGCCGCCATGCCCTTCCCATTGCAAGAACGCTATATCAATCTTCTCACTGATTTTGGGTTTAGGCGCGTCTTTGGTTCTGAACCGAACAAGCCACTGCTGATCGACTTTCTGAATACATTACTGCCCCCCTATCACCATATTCAGACTCTCGCCTACCAAATGCCTGAGGTGTTGGGGAATACGCCCATTGACCGCAAAGCCATTTTTGATTTCTATTGCCAGGGAGAGAATGGGGAACGTTTTATTGTTGAAATTCAAAAGGCTAAGCAAAACTATTTCAAAGACCGCAGTGTTTTCTATGCCAGTTTCCCCATTCAAGAGCAAGCACTGAAGGGGGATTGGAACTATCACTTAGCCCCTGTTTATTCCATTGGGGTATTGGACTTTGTGTTTGATGATCACAAACATGACAACGCTTACCTGCACACGGTAGAACTTAAGAATCAGCATTGCGAGGTGTTCTACGATAAGCTCAAATTTGTTTATATTGAACTACCTAAATTCCAGAAGTCATTGACAGAACTGGTTTCGCATCAAGACCAATGGCTATATCTGCTTAGACATTTGCCTGAGCTAGATGATCGGCCCCAGCCTTTTCAAGATCCGGTCTTTCTACAATTGTTTGAAATTGCCGAAATTGCTAATTTTTCACCCACTGAGCAAGATTCTTATCAGAATAGTCTTAAGTATTATCGAGATCTCAATAATGTTGTGGATACGTCACGAGAAGAAGGGCGCTTAGAGGGCTTAGAAGAAGGGCGTTTAGAACAGGCGAGGTCACTGATTGTACGACAGCTAACTCGAAAGCTGGAGGAGATGCCTCAGGATATTGTGGAACAGCTAGATCGGTTATCGCTGGTGCGGCTAGAAGCGCTGGGGGATGAGGTGTTTGAGATGACTAGTTTGGATGATCTTAAGGCGTGGTTGATGGCGGATGAGGAGTCGGGCTAGAGGGCAAAGGTTGTTTAGGCCCCGTTCGGCTGAGCGGTGCGGCTGAGCTCACCGTCGAAGCCTCACCGTCGAGGTCCAAACCCCTTAAGATTCAATTGTTTCAAGACAATTTGCTAATGGTTCCCCTTGGTAAGGGGAACCGTCAGGGAGGGGTCTGGATCACTTGCGAAAATGGCCGAAGACCCCTCCGTTGGTTCCCCTTGGTAAGGGGAACCGTTGTTTATCATGCTCAATGCTAATCATCTTCCAGTGGTGTTTACACAGTAGCTTACGAAGGGGGATAATGCAGGATGGTGAACTCCCTTTTGAGATGTGTTTACACCGTAGCTTATCCAAGGGGGACCGTTGCCGTCATAGTCGATGTTAATAATCTTTCAGATGCGTTACACGGTAGCCATAAAGGCGGCCTGGATAACCAATGGCGTCTTTCCCAGGTGTCGTATTAAGGAATATGCTTTGACAAGTGAATCACCCCTAGGGTACAGACAAGCCTCAAACCCACGCCCGGTTCAAAACTGAGCGCTCATCGAGGGCTGTCGCTAAAGCGACAACATTGGCTGTGAAACTCTATACATAAGCGTTTGCCGTTCTCTTAACCCCTTTAGTGGGTTTTATTCCAGTTAGCCTTGCGACTTTGAGTCCAAGGCGGGTTGACGCTTCATCGCCAGGGGCAAGAGCTGAGGTTATCCCCACTGGGAATCGCTATATAACCATTTGGGAAACACCCATGCCGATCAGCATTCCTTAATCACAATCACACTTGGGCGAAGTAAACCAGATGGTAGATATCGCAAAATCTGGTGTCAATCTTAGGTATGCCCTTTATACTGAGCAGTCAGTGCGTTAAGGCACAGAGTATTCAAGCTGCAAAATATTGTTGCGTAGTGCTTGACCCTAGTGGGCCACTGGCGTTGACAGTTTTGGCTCTGACTCAAACCAATAATTCACGAATATCTGCCATGTATCAAAAGCAATCATCGGGGCATTGCGAACAGAAGCGAAACATTATATTAAGTAAGAATCGTCACTAAGAGATATGTTGTAGATGCAAAATTCCTGGATTTTCAATACTAACCAGAGATGTTCTCTACCCTTGACTCTGTGAGCATGCCCCCTCAATGAAAGGAAATGAATTGCAATGGCAAAGATAACACTGAAGAAAGTTAAACTTGAAGGTGGTTGGTCTGGCAGCTACCAAATCGATATTCGTTTTATCGGTACGCCGATAGGTGCCCCGGTGACAATCAGTCAAACCTCTCAATGGGTTCATTATCCACCTAACACTACTTTGGAAATTCCTGGTGCTGGGAATCTCTGGCTATATGTGAATGGTTCCTTTTTCAACATGGCTGGCAAGCCACTCAATAATAGACCCACCCAAATAAATGTTGAAGCAATTATTCGACTTGGTAACCGTGATACTTATGTCAGATATGACATTGTGCCATAAGCTGAGAATTGATTTTCTCTAGCAATGATGTTTTCCGAGAAAATCGATAACTTCATAGGCTTCACGACATTATCGACGAGATTCAGGAGGGAAAAAATGTTGTCGTAATGTTGCATCAGATGCAGCAGTTGGATTGTTTTGATTGTCCTGTCGATAAGCTCGTCTCAGAGCTTCGAAGTCCCAATTAGCTCTTCTGCTAGAGTTGCCACTTTCAGTATGAATCATCGATCTCAACCAATAATAACCCACCTCTCCAGGATTCGCCTTAATTGCTTGATTCGTAATGCGTAAAGCAGTAGCTTGGGAGCTAATCCCATAGCTTTAAAGTTTATTTAGCAATGTCATCATGGTAGTACAAATCATGTAACCGCTAACCGCTTTTACAAACGATAGATAAACAGCCTCAAGAGCCCAAACATCGGAACTCTAGGTTGTTTGATGTAACTGTAATAACAGCTTGCCACTTTGAGTTCGTGGTATCTTTAGCTTATTAAAGATAAAGTGCTAAACCCATAATATCGCTAAAGTTCCTGAACCTTCGTAAACGTTCATCAGTGTAGTAGTTCTCCCATTAAGCTATTCTCACGGAGCATGTTTAGTGTCATGACCAATCCGAACAGGCGTCAATTTATTCGATATGGTTTTGTGGCTGTTGGAACAGGCGTTTTAGCTGTTTTGGGTAATCAAAACTCTGCGGCATCAGCAAGCGGCCATGGGCCAGGTACTGCAACATCTAAAATAGTTTTGAACAAGGTCATGCTTGTCGGCAATTGGCCTAGTGACACCGAGCTAGACATTCGTTTTATAGACAAGAAAATAGGTTCACCTTTATTAATCGATCAAACTTCGAAGTGGATTGATTATCCAGCTGATACTGCCCTTAATCTAGAGACTCCTGGTAATCTCTGGCAGTATTGGGATGGTGCCTTTTTCAGTATGTGTACTCAGCCAATATTAGATGTCAATCTACCTCAAAAAGATGCTGATGCAGTCATTAAGGCTCCGTTTGGTGAGGTCCATGTTAGATATGACATCATCGCTTAGAGTTGAGTAGTGTGCTGCTCATCCTTACGATCAAGCCTTGGCCTTCTGAGAGGCAGGGGCATTTCGTGTGCAGCAGAGAAAATCTGTAAGGCATATCCCTCAGACCCACGCCCGGTTCAAAACCGAGCGCTCATTGAGGGCTGTCGCTAAAGCGACAACATTGGCTGTGAAACTCTATACATATAGCGTTTGCCGTTCTCTTAACCCCTTTAGTGGGTTTTGTTCCAGTTAGCCTTGCGACTTTGAGTCCAAGGTGGGTTGACGCTTCATCGCCAGGGGCAAGAGCTGAGCCTTTTACGAACAGCAGGGCTGTTCGATCAACCGGCAAGAAACACAATTGTCGTGATTCTGTCGACAATCAGTCTATTTTAGGGTTGATTAGTTTGTGTTTCTTAGGAGTGTTTCAAGACAGTCTGCTCATGGTTCCCCTTGGTAAGGCAGGGCTGTTTCATTGTATGGATAGAAAATCTGAAGGCATTGAAAGCTCATTTGAGAAAAAGCATGCTCTACGTGGAGATGGACCGTGCCAAACAACGACACGATAACCTGATTAATCGCCCCCGCCGTAACCCTTAATTTAATGCAATTGAGGACAACTCAGTAGGCTGGGTTGTAGGGCGGCCTCACGGCCCTGCCCAGGGGGTTTGGGGAACTCGGAGGGACCCCAAGCAACCGGTTTTGGTTCCTTCCGATCATATCTCGATTCAGGATAAACAAAGTCATAAGCCTTATAGATTTTCTCTGGTGAACACGAAACAACCCTGCCTTGGGAAGGGGAACCGTCAGGGAGGTGTGTGGATCACTTGCGCTAATGACCGAAGACCCCTCCGTTGGTTCCCCTTGGTAAGGGGAACCGTCGTTTATCATGCTCGATGCCAATCATCTTCCAGTTATGTATATTCAGTAGCTTACGAAGGGGAATTAAGGGGGTAAGGCAGGGTTGTGAACTCTCTTTAGAGATGTGTATACACGGTAGCCATAAAGAGACGAGCCTCACACCCACGCCCGGTTCAAAACCGAGCGCTCATCGAGGGCTGTCGCTAAAGCGACAACATTGGCTGTGAAGCTCTATGCATAAGCGTTTGCCGTTCTCTTAACCCCTTTAGTGGGTTTTGTTCCAGTTAGCCTTGCGACTTTGAGTCCAAGGCGGGTTGACGCTTCATCGCCAGGTGCAAGATTTGAGCCTTGATCCCAAATGAGAACCGCTACATACCATTTGGGAAACACCTATGCCGATCAGCAGCCCTTAATCACAATCGTACTTGGGCGAAGTAAATCAGATTGCAGATAACGCACAATCTGGTTTCAACCCTGAGTAGAACTTTTATACTGAGTGGGTCAGTGCGTTAAGGCACACAGTATTCAAACAGCAAAATACTGTTGCGTAGTGCTTGAAACTATTAGTGTACTGGCATTGACAGGTTCGTTCTGGCTCAAACCAATAACTCACGAATATCTGCCCTGTATCAAAAGTACCCGCCGGGGTAATGCGAACAGAAGCGAAGCGAAGCATTATATTAAGTAAGAGTCGTCACTAAGAGATGTGTTATAGCCGCAAAGTCCCCTGAGTTTGCGCTATTGGCCAGGGATTGCCCCTCTCTTTGTCACTAAAACTGTCCATTTTTATTACTGAGAATCAAACAAATGGCAACACTCACACTCAACAACGTTACATTTACGGGTGGTAGTGGCCCCTTCAATGGCCCAGCGCTAGAGTTTCGTTTTGGGAATAAACTTATTGGTACCGCAACCATCACCCAAGCTAATACCCCTGTTACTTTTAGCGGCGCTTCAGGAACAATTGGTGGAACAGAGTTTCTTAGGGTTTATCAAAATGGTGAACCTTGTCGAGGAATGTTCGTCAATGCAGTTAGTGATTCAAATTCTGGACCGGGAACTTGTGAAGCTACAGCTGCTGTATATGGGGGAGGCATGCTTACTGTAGCGTATACCGTATCATAGCTCTCCTCTAGTCAGAATTCCGCAGGGAGAATGCGGTCTACTTAATTTCAAAACAGTTATTAATTTGTAAAACCGATAACTGTTTTGAACACTTTCCTTACCGTTATGTGGGTAAAAGGCTTTTTTACCCACATAACGGTTTAGGTGTAGATAGATTCTGGTGCACCAGGGTTGACGGGTAGATGTATCCTAATTGGAGGAAAATACTGGAAGGCTAAAGCTCAATCGTGATGGTGAAACAATACAATTTTGGGCTATGGGTTGCAAGCAAACTTTTTGTCTGCAGCTTACTGTCGTGTCAAGCTGCATGGGCACAGGTTACACCCGATGGCACTACGGCCACTCCAGATCCTGGTTCCTGCGCCGTCAGTTGCACCATCACAGGGGGCACCATTGACTCCACTGGAAGAAACTTATTCCATAGCTTTAGTGAGTTTTCAGTGCCTGCTGGAAGCACAGTAACGTTTGACCATGATCCCGCCCTTGTCAATATTCTCGCTCGGGTAGTGAATGGTCCCTTATCTATGATTGAGGGGACCATTCGCACCGATGTTACCAGTGACACCAATCTGTTTTTGATAAATCCCCAGGGCATTATGTTTGGTCCCCAGGGAAGTTTAGACTTGGGCGGCTCATTTGTTGCCACGACAGCCGATGCGATCCAGTTTGGCGATCAAGGTAGTTTTAGTACTACTGAGATAAATTCTGATCTGGTCAGGCTAACCGTTAATCCCTCTGCGTTGTTATTTAGCCAATCTGCACCTCAACCTATTATTAATCAGTCTACTGCCTTAAATCCAACTTCTTTTAGTTTTGGGTTAAGTGTGCAGGAGAATAATAGCTTACTGTTAGTGGGGGGTGATGTAATTATTGAAAAATCATCCCCCACTAATTTCAGTGGAGGTATTATTACAGCTCCCAGTGGCCGGGTGGAGTTAGGTGGCGTCAAGGGCACCGCTACAGTCGGTTTAGATATTGATAGTGGCAGCATCAGTCTAAGTTATCCAGATGATGTTCCTTTAGCTGATGTTATCTTAGACAGAGGCCGCTTGAATATCTCCAATAGCTTAACTAGCGTTGATCGTTCTGCTGGCAGCCTTGTTATCAGGGCCAACTCTATTTCATTCGTCAATCGTAGTGCTATTGATAGCGCCACATCTGGACCAGACAATGCTGGAAATATCTTGCTTTATGCAAACGAGTCTGTAACTTTTGATGGTGGAGGTATTAGTGTCAGTACTAGGGGCTCTGGAAACGGGGGTAGCTTGATCATTTCAACTGACACCCTCTCCCTAGAGAATGGTGCTACTTTCAGCGTCAGAACAAATGGGGCAGGAAATGCTGGAGTGGTTTCTTTAATTACTAATAGTATTTTACTCAGCAACAACAGCGCTGTCACTGCCGAGTCTTTTGGAGATCCGGCTCCTGCTGGCAGTGCCGGTAATATTGAAATTCAAACTGGCACACTTTCTCTGCTCGATGACTCTAAGATATCAACGCGAACATTTGGTGCAGCCATTGATACAGAAGCAGCTGGTTTAATTAATATAGATGCGCGGGAATTTGTTTCTCTCGCAAACGATGGTAGTAGCATCACCAGCGCAACTCAGGGCCAACGAAATGCCAGCAATATCATTATCAGTACACCAGAGTTAACTATTCAAGATCTTGCCAGCATATCGGCTGTCGGTAACTTGACTGATGATGGCATGACTACAGAAGGCGATGCAGGGAATATTGTCATCAATGGTGCTAATCAAGTCACCCTCTCGAACGGTTTTATTACAACAGAAACAAACACCCTAGGTAGGGGCGGCAACATTACCCTCAACACAGACCAACTCACCGCCAACTCAGGAGCCCGCATTACCGCCACCGCCACTGCCACCGCCGCCGCCACGACCCAGGGAGGTAGCGTCACCTTAAATATCGACCAAATCAACCTTTCTGGCGAAACCACCGGCATCCTGGCAGAAACCCAAGGCCCTGCCAATGCTGGCCTGATTACCCTGGCTCCCAACCATAGCAACAATGCTGTGACAGTCAACTTCCAAGACAATGCCAACATTTCAGCCGCAACTAGCGGCAGTGGCGACGGCGGCAGAGTCGTAGCGCTAGCCCCAGAAGGCATTACCCTCACCGGCAACGGCAGCCTATCCACCCGATCCACAGGGGCAGGCCCAGCAGGCGACATCGACATTCAAACCAACGGTCAATTTAGAGTACAAAATGGAGCAGAAGTAGAAGTCAGCGGCGAAGGCACCGGCAACAGCGGCATGCTGGATGTGGTAGCAGAAACCGTCGTACTCAATGACGGGAAACTCCTCGCTTCCGTACAAGCAGGGGAAGACGGCAATATTAACCTAGAAATAGAAGATGCCTTAATTTTACGAGGCGACAGTCTCATCTCTGCCGAAGCATTTAATACTGCCAACGGTGGCAACGTCAATATCACCACCCCCTTTATCATCGCCCTATCCCCAGATGGCCCCAACGGTAACGACATTCAAGCCATTGCCAGACAAGGCAACGGTGGCCGCATTGCCATTCAAGCCAACACCCTTTTCGGCATCGAAGAAAACAAAGCCACACTGGGCAATAGGACCAATGACATTGATGCCAGCTCAGAAGCCGGTATTGATGGCGAAGTCATCATTGACACACTGCAAGTGGATCCAGACGAAGGCATTGATCCATTACCCAGCGGTCTAGCCGCCCCAGAAATTAGCCAGGGATGTCAAGCAGGCAGCAACGGACAATTTATCGCCACAGGCCAGGGCGGACTGCCCTCAAACCCTTACGAACCCCTCAGTAGCGACGGCATTCAAGAAGACATTTACCCAGCAGGCCAAACCCTCCCTCAGCCCGTCAGTACCCAACAAACTGACCCTACCGACACACTGATCGAAGCCCAAGGCTGGAACAGAGACGAACAAGGCAACATTGTCCTGCTCACGACTACCCCAGACACCCATAGTTCCTGCCAGGTAACCTTAAACGGAGCGTTTTAAGATGAACTATCCGTTCCGTCAAACCCCAGGACACCGCTACTTACGTTTTGTACTGCTAACCGTCCTCAGTTTTCTAGTCACATTCAGTTTCCCAAAGTTTAGCCATCGGGTAATGGCAGCTAATTCAGGGAGGCCTACAGATTATTCAGCAATCCAGCAAAAATCTAGTTTCCCTTTAGAAGCTACGGAGTACACACAAGTCCTGCAAACTAGCACTCACAGTTGCACTACCCCCTCTAACTCCCCCTTAGTAAGGGGGAGGACCGGAGTTTCTCCCCTTACTAAGGCTACGGTGCATACACAAGGATTGGATACTAGCGTTTGCGGTTGTCTAACCCCCTCTAACTCCCCCTTGGTAAGGGGGAGGACCGGAGTTTCCCCCCTTACTAAGGCTACGGTGTATACACAAGGATTGGATACTAGCGTTTGCGGTTGTCTAACCCCCTCTAACTCCCCCTTGGTAAGGGGGAGGACCGGAGTTTCTCCCCTTACCAAGGGGGGATTAAGGGGGGTCATGCAGAATGTTGAACTCCCTGCCGAGCTATGTATACACGGTAGCCTCCTCAAGGAAAACACAAAGCAACAGACGGCCCAAACCTCCTCAGCCAGCTCCCTCCTACAAACAGGCATCCGGCAATATGAATCAGAGCAATTCGCTGCCGCCATCACCAGCTGGAGCCAGGCCTTACAAAACCACCAAACCACTTCAGACACGCTTACCCAGGCCCTACTGCTCAGCAATCTCTCCCTGGCCCACCAACACCTGGGGCAATGGCCCCAAGCCACCGCAACAATTGCCCAAAGTCTCAGCCTACTAGAAACCCCAAGCGATTCAGCCGCCTACTCCGAAACCCTGGCCAAAGCCCTAAACACCCAGGGCCGCCTGTATTGGGGCCAGGGCAATATGGAAGCCGCCCTACTAAGCTGGCGTGAGGCAACAACGGCTTATCGGCAAGCAGACCATAAGCGAGGTGTTTTACTGAGTCTGATCAACCAGGCAAAAGCCCTGCAAACCTTAGGTCTGCACGTACAATCTAAAACCATTTTGAATGAGGAAATCTCTCAAATTTTGCAAAATGGAGCGCTGGACCCCATATTAACGGCCAAAGGATTCTGGCATTTAGGTAATGCTCAACGACAGTTTGGCGAACTAACGGCATCCCAGGAAAACCTGCAACAGAGTCTGGCCATCGCCAAGACAGCTAACCGCCCCCAGATCCAGTCCTCAGTGTTACTGGATCTGGGCAATACTGAACGCGCCCTTAGTGATAGTGCCAGCGCCATTGGCAAAAAAGATGAGGCGTTGGTACATCAAACGGCGGCGCTTGCCGCCTATGAAGAAGTTGCCAACACTGGTGCAGCGTCACTCAATCAGGTGCAGGCCAATCTGAACCGGCTCAGTTTTTTAATAGACCTTGAAGAATGGTCCGCAGCCCAAGCCCTATGGCCAGATCTGCTATCCACCATTCCCCAACTACCGCCCAGCCGCACTGCTATTTATGCCCAACTCAACTTTGCCAAGAGTTTAGCCACCTTGATGCAGGTCAGCGAGGTGCAGCCCAAGAACCGTCAGGTCAGTCAAGCAGGCACTCCCAGCTGGCAAGAGATTGACGCAATTTTGGTCACTGCCATCCAACAGGCCCAGGCCCTGGATGACACCATTGCA
Source organism: Leptothoe sp. ISB3NOV94-8A (assembly GCF_043421595.1). Classification (NCBI taxonomy): domain Bacteria; kingdom Bacillati; phylum Cyanobacteriota; class Cyanophyceae; order Nodosilineales; family Cymatolegaceae; genus Leptothoe; species Leptothoe sp. ISB3NOV94-8A. The sequence goes on from NZ_JAXSQW010000001.1 coordinate 5,058,623, forward strand.
GAATCCTATGGCATTGGCCAGCGGGGTGAGCTATACGAAATGCTCCAGCAATGGCCTCAAGCTCAAGCGCTGACCCAGCAGGCCCTGTGGCTCACCAATGAGACGCAATTTCTAGATGGTCGCTATCGTTGGGAATGGCAACAGGGGCGTTTGTTAAGGAAACAAGGCAAACAGGATGAAGCTGTTAAGGCCTATGATGCTGCCGTCAAAACCTTAGAACAGGTTCGTAAAAATCTGCTCTTTATCGATGCAGAGGTGCAATTTTCGTTTCGGGATAATGTTGAGCCTGTTTATCGTGAGTTTGTGGAGTTATTGCTGAGCCATGGCGATCAGGCCAGCTTAAGTGACCAAACATTAAACCTTGCCATCCAACAGATTGATAGCCTACAGCTGAGTGAGCTGGAAAACTTTCTGCGCTGTGACTTAGCCAGCACCACCACCATCAGCCAGTTTGAGGCGGATACTGATGCTGCGATTCTATATCCGATTATTTTGCCAGATCGGATCGCGGTGATTCTACAGCTGCAGGGGCAGAAGATGTTTGCTGATTTTGAGATCCCTCAGGAAACGGCTGAAACTAAGTTAGAACAGCTGCGGCGGGATCTCAGTAATGCCCCCAACCGCACACCTGAAGTTAGAAAGGCTGCTAAAGAGATCTATAAATGGCTGTTTTCAGAAACGATTGAGGCAGCGCTACAGAACTCTGACATAAAAACCCTGGTCTTTGTGTTGGATGGTGCTTTGCGGAATATTCCCATGGCGGTTTTAAATGATGGGGAGCAATATCTGGTGCAGAAGTATGCGATCGCAATCGCCCCTGAGCTGGAACTGTTCACCCCCAGACCCCTGACCAAAGAACTCAGGGTATTTACAGGAGGTGTGGGCACCCCCCAGGAAATCGAAAATCGACAGTTTCCTGCCATTGAAAAGCTCGATGCTGAGTTAGACAAAATCAGTGAGCTGTTTGGCCCGCAGCCACCCCTAACCAATGAAAACTTTCAGCGAGAAGCACTACAGCAACAGCTGAGTACAGGCAGTTTCTCAGGCATTCACATCAAAACCCATGGTGTCTTTAGCTCCGATCCAGAAGAAACCTTTATCGTGGCCCACCAAAAACTAATCCGTGGTCAAGAACTTGGGGATCTGATCCAATCGGCCAGTGTGCAGGGCGAAACCCCCATCGAATTGCTGGTACTGAGCGCCTGCTCCACCGCCACCGGCGATAATCGAGCCATCCTGGGCCTGGCTGGCATTGCCGTACAAGCAGGGGCACGCAGCACCGTTTCCACCCTATGGGAAGCGCAGGACATCCCCAATACAGAATTGATGATCCGGTTCTATGAGGAACTAAAACAGCCAGGCACTAGCCGAGCAAAAGCATTACAAAACGCTCAGCTGGCCCTGATTGAACGGGGTTATCGCGCCCCCCACCTTTGGGCCACCTATGTGTTGGTGGGCAATTGGCGTTAACAAAATCAAATGATCCCACAACTGCCTAGGGCAAGGTGTGCACAAGGCAACACCCCCACAAGGGTTAGGCAGTTTCAAAGCAATTTATTAAATCCCCTTGCAATTAACCATCTGTCAACTAACCATCTGTCAACGTTACTGGACCGACCACCGGGTATTGAGTAAACTCGCCCAAGTCAACGGACTCTAGCAAGTCAGCCCAGGTACGTCTAATATCCCCATCATTGGGAGACGCTGTTTGCAGCTGTGATGCAACCTGGTCAACCCTGTCGTACCAGATATCAGACGATGGGGCATTGCCCTGCACGGGTGATGCCGACGCCACCGGCTGTACCCAGCCATCAATATTCAGGTCGCTCACAGCCTCGTCACTGGCAATACAGGATACATTCAAATACCAGTGATAATACTGACCTTCTTCCAGGCTATTGGCAATATCAGCTGGCAACGTGATACTGACAAACCCTGGCTGAGTAGGCAGTTCAAATGAGGTTTCATACACCCGATCATCTTCAGACTCAGTCAAGATGGAAAAATCTCCACTTTCCACCTCATCCACGGTATAGGGCATGTAAAACCAAAAGGTTGTGGGATATCCCGCCAGGGTTTTGCCATGGACATTGGCCGGGGTAATCGCCGTTAATTTCTGGGGTTTTTGAGGACACACCGCCGGACCACCGCTGAGGCTACCTCCGGGTTGGCGGTTACCCGATGGTGGTGGTGTTGATGGGGCATCGGGTAGCTCAGCTTTCCGACCACGACCATTGTCAATCGGATTGGGAATAGCTGAAGCAATGGGCATGAAACCCAGGGGGCCCAAAAGTGCTACCCATGCAAAACTGACGAGGGCTAAACGGTTTTGCGATCGCATTTCTCAACTCCTCTATATCTAGAACGTTTTCAGGTCCAACGATTCGACAGTGATTTAGTAGTCCGTAGTTTAATGGTCTGTCAAGCTGAAAATTTCAGGCAAAGCTGGTAAAGAATCTAAAGGGATGAAGAGCCACACTTCACCCCATCGCCCTGGAGGCAATAGCCTAAAAGGCATTGCTTCGCTAAGGCTGACGTAGCACTCTTTATCAGGACCCAACCCGTATTGTTAACTTTGACACTGCACTCGTAATAACGCGCAGATAACCATGCTTATACGCTAACAAAACTCCAGCAGTTCCACCTAATGCAAATAATGCGGGTACCAGGGGTACCCATCCCCCCTGCACTAAAAGCAAGAGACAAACCTGACGCAGGCCCACACTGGCCCCGCCCACAACCAGTAACACCATCACTGGGCGGCGAATACACCACACCAACACACCACCCACAACGGCCCATCCCCAAATCCAGAGCATGTCCCCCCACTGCCACTGGCCGACTTGGGGCAATACCCAAATTAAGGGGCGCTCATCTAAAACAGCCGCGAGCAGCTGACTTACCCCGTGGGCATGAACCCAGACCCCTGGCAATGTGCCAAAAGGTGTTTCACGAATATCATTAGCAATGGGATCGGTCACCCCCATGAGCACAATGCGATCGCGAATTAAATTATCATTAAATCGTCCTTCCAGCAGGTCCGTAAAACTAATGCGGTGCGCAGGCTTAGGCTTAAATCGGTAGTTCAACAAAATTTGACTACTTTGACCATCCAACTGCTGATAACCACCCGTCCGTACAGCCAACCGATTAAACACAACAGGGCCTAAGTGCCAATTCTGCTGTGTATTCGCATTCAGAGGTTGCACCCCCTCTTTTCTTAAAAAACGTAGGACCAGATTGAGACTCAAACTATAGGGTGTGGAACAAGCCGACGAAACAGGACCTAAGTGGGGGTCGTAAGACAATAAGTGACGACGTACAACCGGACGGTTACGCTGATAGTCATCATCAATTTCGAGATCGCTAAAACCCACTTGATGTTCAGCTTGATAACGAGAGAATTCAGGAGGATGACCCAAAATCTCTCGATCATTCTGATCAAAAGAACACACTGTGATCAGATCAGGCGATTTTTCAAACTGCTCAAGCAGCTCCTCTCGACCAGGTTCATTCACCTGATAGCGATGCATATCAATGCCTACGGCCCTAGGCTGGCGTTGCTGTAGTTGGTCCAATGCCGCAGCTAACACGCCATCTCGAATGGGATAGCCATATTTATCGGTATCATCTTGCTCAATTTCTATCACCAGCAGACGCTGATCAACAGCAGGCTGCTCCCAGCTCACTGGCCGAGACCGGATTAAATGGTCATAGGCGGATAGCTCTAACGGCTGCAAAAGCCCTAAGGCCCTGACACCGACAAGCGGTAGGGTAACAGCTAAGCTGGTGACCAACAGATGACGCCAGTTAATATCCAATAATGTCTTAGGTTTAACTGGCTGGGGCTTTGGTTCTCGTTGTTCGGGCAATAACGACTGTGATTGAGGTGGCGCTGCTCCTTTAGTCCAAACAATCGGCGCTTCCGTTGGGTTCTGAAAAATCACAGGTAACCAGCTAGCACCGGGATATTTTCCCTCTAACCCCTGTAGTTTCTCTCGGGCATATCTAGCGGCAGTGTAGAACGCCTCTCCATGGGAAAAGGTCTGTAAAAAGTTCTCTAAAAACGCATGGGCCACCGGATCAACCACCGGCTCTCGCATCACAATCAGCTGAGGAATATTTAGATCAGCTAACGCCCGCGCTAAACCTAAACCATCACAGGAGTTGAAAATAGCTAGTTTGAGACCACGGCTAATAGATGCACTCAGAGCATTCCGCAATTCATCAATAGAGAGCTTTTCATCCGAATTTAGAAACAGCTGCTCCTTAAATTTGCCCTTCTCATCAACGGCATGGCTCGTGCTGTGGCCAGCAAAAAAGAAAATATCCCAGCCCTTGTCATCCCATAACTGTCGGTCTAATTCAGCTCGGTTAGGGTTCGACAAAAAAATAGTGTCAGCATCAACATCTTCAAGCATCAGGCGATCGACTTGAGTGTCGATCCCCTCACTATGCCCTAAAACCACCAAAACTCTCATCCGACGACTGATGGCCGTGGTGGTCTGGCTGGCAACCTCATACTCTGGAGAACTCAGAGCCACCTCTGCTTTGGTGTAATCCTTAAAAAATCGCCAGAGATGCCAGGGTAATTTCTGAAGTAGAGGATCGTCCGTTTCGATAATGACCCTAACATTCTCTTTAGGATCAAGTTTCACCCGTAATTGCTGATCGATCTTACGAAAGCCAGGAGAATTTAGCCACTGATTGATTTCCCCCTCTAAACGCTCACTCAACTCTAGCAAGTCGACCCTGGAAACATTAGTAATGGGTTCTGGTTCAAATTCAATCAGATCTTTTGCCGATAGCCGCGAGCGAAAGCGGTTATTCAAGGCTTCGTACAGACGACGCCATTGCTCGTAGAGCTCAGGGAGATTTTTAGCCGCAGGCAGACTACCACGACCACGGTATTGTACAGGCAGCTCACTATCTGGAAATAAGAGCTGGGCATTAACGCTGTTAAAGCCTGTTTGACAATTCCCTGGACCTAAATTTAAGACAACCAGTGGATTCATAGAAGCATCTCAGAGAATCTATTAAGCCGAAAAGGTTTCGCTAAAGGTGTCATCGCTAAGGTCAATTTGAAGACGGAACTGAGTACCCGGCTGACACCTGAAATAAGGTAGCTGCATGTAGTCTTCTTGAGTACGGGCTTGAACAGACTGCAATATCTCATCATCTTTGGAATAAATAGAGAGAATGAGATCAGTCGGCACATGATTATTCTCAACGGCTGGATGTACCTGTACCCGCACACCCATACGCCCATCGGACTCTGAATTTAACACCATCAGTAATGCTACCGTCTGGGGTTCTACTTCAGCATTTAATGTAACGAATTTAATTCTTGGTGCACAAAATCCTTTAGGCTCTCTGGCCCGTCGCATGTTGTATGCAAAGGCAGGATGCTGCAAGCCCCAAAATGAGTCAAGGGGTTGCCAGTCTTCACCAAATAGGTTGTGCAACCACTGGCTCAGGTTTGTAGTGGCCTTAACCAACTTTGCTTGCTGGTTTTCCATGCGTCGCTGATATAGCTGCTGACGCCAGTCTTCACCCTGGATTAGCGACGCCCAGTGGGTAAACGGGAGCATGAGTCTAGGAAATACTGTATTGGGTTGGCTTAACTGTTGCATGGCTTGAATTACCTGAGCGGGAGATAAGGGCTGTAACGGCGGTATCACCGCCCGAGTGTCAGCATCTGGACAAAATTGACAGATGTTCCAGAAGGCATTGAGATCGCGTTTTAGGTCCTGGCTTGACAAACAATAGGTGCGATCGCACCCATCGTAATCAGCCACTTTTTTAATGTGCTGGTGGGTTGTATAGCCCCACACCCTGAGCCAGTGGTTTTCTAAATCAATTTGGACTGCTAGATAATAATCGGCGGCCCAATCTGGAATATCTACCCATTCTTGAGGAATGTCTAATCCGCCTGTATCCAATGTCTCTGAAGGGAGTAGCACCAGCCGTTTAGCCCCCATGGTCAGACAGCTACCGCCCACCATTTCCCAAATATTCGGCAAGCTATCTACATTGGGCCAGATGGATGTCTCTCGGGCATATTCTTGCTGAAACCAGGGTAAAAACACCCGCAGACAAAGCTGATTTAGATAGAATTCCTCACGACGACCAGGCGTGACTAAGGTCTCCCTGTCTTGCCAACATTGGGTTTGGATATTGGGTGGGATTTCTAGCCACCATTCAGTAGGCTGGGCAAATGTGAGGCTCATGCGCGCAACTCCATCGCTGGCAACGGTTGGTTATTAATCTAGTAATCTAAGACTGATTGCGGTGGTGAACCGTCAGCCATTCTTCCAGGGCAACACTCATGTTGGTGATTAGGTCTGGCGAAGGCGAAATATGCATGGTTTTGGCCCAGGCTATCAAGGCCCGCAGTAAGTTTTCGCGGGTGCGGGTCAAACGCCTGGACACTGTGTATTGTTTAATATCTAGCTGCTGGGCAATTTGTACTTGGGTCAAGCCGTCACCATAGTACAGATGCAGCATCGCCTGGTTATCTGGGGTCAATTTACCGATAGCGGCGATCAGGACTGTGTTGATGTGAGCCTGCTGCATCTGGCGCTGCTGACCATCTTCTAGCTCAATAATGGCGTTAATAAGTGATGATTGCAGTGAGTCAGAAAGCTCATCCTGGAGTTCACCCACCTCTCGGTTAGGGCTGGGGACATTTAATGATTGGACAGTCGGGTACATGTATTCCCGCACCCAGGCAGCACATTGGGTCAACCGTTGCTCCAGATCTGCTGGTGTCAGCACAGCCCCTGGTTCAGATAGCTGCATGAGCCGTTCGGCGTTGTAAAGGGTTGCGATCGCAATCCACTGCTCCCGATCCGGTGCTCGCAATTTACGATTATGGGCTTTGGCAGCACCATAGAGGGTTTTATAGCAAACCCAGGCCAACCGATACTGGGCAATCGCCGTAGGTGATAATCCGGCATGGCGCAATGCCTCTACCATGCGCTGTTTACTCACCCGCCGCAAAAGCGTCCACACGGTACAAATATCCGCTTCTTGACGCTGGCGTAGCGTATCCCTAATCAAAGAAGCATAAACAATTCTGGCATACCCCTTTAAGCTGGCACCGCGTCGGGGATCATACCCTGCTAAAACTTTCGCTAGATCTATATTGGCCAGCTGAAAACAGTCAGACAATCGATACGAGGTGCGGCTGAGCATGCGCATTGACCGCTGAGCAGACCAGTACCAGGCTTCCTGCAAATAGGCCGCTAGATGCCCAAGCGCAATATCATCTGGCTGCTTTTTCCAACGTGAATGCCAATAAAGTGACCAAAAATCTTCTGAAGGCTCCGTATTGGCCAACTGATCTTGGTGCTGCTCAAAATTTCTCCGCAATCTAGGATCTACTACCCAACGATTAAAGCGATCTGACCGAAATTCAATAAAGGTTGAAAAGATTTCGATGAGGCTCTGTCGAGAATGCATATCAAAAATAAAGGAGCCTTAAGCACGCTTACATGAGGGTCGAGCAACATCCGGCAAAATCACAATTGATAGTTTTCACCTTTACCATTCTATGATTGACAACCTCCAAAACTGTATATATCGCACTTTCCTTATAGGAGCCTGAATGGTTAAGGCACATTTCTCCAAAAACGATAGGCAACCTCTATTGATTGGATTGATTTTATCAAAGGTTACTTGAATTGTTGACGCGGTCGAAATTTGATAGCTCACGGGGACTCTATGGCGTACGTTTGTCCATTATCAAATGTGGATGGGTCGATGGGAGGATGGGTGGAGAGTGGATGGGGGATGCCATAGGCTGCTAAATTTCTGCCATCGGGGTACTAGTTCAAAAGCTCGGCATTCAAGTCTCGTAAAATCGTCGAGCCCCCTGAACGCTGAGGATTAAAGATTGCCTGCAAAGATTGCTCCAGGGTTTCTGCCATGGCAATACGATTTTGATACGCCACAATCACACGGGCCAAAATTGGTAATCGGTTTTGTTCAGCCTCTAGATATAACGGCTCTACATACAGCAATGATTCTTCGATAGGAATGACCAGCAAATTGCCTTGATTGGCCCGTGAGCCTTGGGTATTCCATAGGGAGATCCGCTGAGAGATTTCTGGATCTTGATTGATCCGAGCTTCGATTTGCTCAGGGCCGTACACCAGTTCCTGCTTAGGAAAGCGGTAGAGCAACATCCGACCATACTGATTGCCGTCGGAACGGGATGCGAGCCACGCGATCAGGTTGTTCCGCTGCGATGGGGTAAATGGCCGGAGCAGAACAAATTCCTCTGCCGCTTCCTTGGGCAGTTTCATAATCAAATAGTAGGGTTCTACCACCTGAGATTCATTGGCATAGATTTCATTGGGAGCTCGCCAGGTATCTTCGCGGTTATAAAAAATACGTGGGTTGGTCATGTGATAAACCAACAGCTGATTTGACTGCACCAGGGAATAGTCTTCGGGATAGCGAATGTGGGCGACCAACGCCGGAGGCATTGATTCTAAAGGCTGAAGCATTTTGGGAAACAATTCAGCCCAGGTTTGAATAATGGGGTCAGTGGCATCAGCAACGTAAAACGAGACTGAGCCATTAAAGGCATCCACCACCACCTTGATAGAGTTTCGAATATAGTTAAACGGTTGGCCACCGGGGTCTGAATAGGGATAGCGATCGCTCGTGGTATAGGCATCGATGATCCAATAGAGATAGCTACCCTCGGGATCGATCGGATTAGAGGTATCAGAGGCGGCCTGGGCATTGGCATCGGCCACCACCAGGTAGGGATCGCCATCAAATTGCAGAAACGGTGCAATTTCTTTGACACGCTCTTGAATATTGCGCCGAAACAACAGTTTTGTATCGGCGGTAAAATCGTTGGTAAACAACATTTGCCAGTCGCTGAGATGCTTGGAATACAGCAATCGCTGCCACCAAGCCCCCAGCGAGATGCCACCGGTACCAGCATAGGTGGTATAAACATTGTCATTTTCCCCTGGGTAGTCCAGTTCGGGCACCCGAGTACCAGTCATGACATAGTTGTTAGTTAATTCGCCAAAGTAAATTCGTGGCTGCCCAATGGGGATGCTGCGGGCAACATCTTCATTACTGGGCACATGGGCAATGTCTTTAATAAAGTAATCTGGCAGACCGCCAATGGCTGCCGTATTCACCGGGCTCATGGTGAAGCCATAGCCATGGGTATAGCTGAGGTGTCTGTTCACCCAAGTTTGAGCCGTATCTTCTAATTGCTCATAATTGAGTTCACGGGCAGAGATCAGCACCTGACGACGTTCGGTGGTGCCGTCACTCTTGGTCAGGGTATAGCGATCTACATCAGCATCGAAAAATTCATAGTACAGGCGAATCTGTTGCAACTGCCGGTTACTTTCAAGCAGGGGGCGCGTATCCCAAACTCGGATATTGCGCACCGTCAGATCGTTATTGTTTAGCTTTTCGACTGTGAGATTATTTTGAGGATTAAAACTCTCTTCTTGAATATCGGTAAGGTTAAACGCATCACGGGTAAACGCAATGGAGCGCTCAATGTAGGGACGCTCTCGCTGAAATTCATTGGGCTGCACCACCAAGCGTTGCACTAACCAGGGAGCCAGGGTTTCACCCAGTAGAGCAACCGTTAAATACGTCGCAATCAGAATTGCAAAGGAGGGGACTCTCAACCTGGATCGATGTTTGGCAAACCCAAAGAGATATCTACTAAATGCTATGACCACCAAACTCAGGGTAATGATGCTCAGGGCTGTCTGTACTGGCAAATCCACCATGACATCGGTGTAGCTAGCGCCGTAGGTCACACCCTGGCGGGAGTAAAGCAGCTCATACCGATTCAGCCAATGGTCAATGCTAGTGGTTAACAGCAATAGACCTGTCAAGATATACAGGTGCCGCTGTTGTCGGGCAGAGAAACCTAGAAATCGTCCCTGACTGAGACGTTTGCCCGCTAGCAAGTAAACCAGGGCAACCGCCACTAACGTAAACAAAAACAGGCCAGACAGCCAGAATTCTGCCAGCTCTAGCACAGGCAGGCGAAAAATGTAAAAGCTAATGTCGTGATTGAACAGGGGATCAGATTGTTCAAAGCTGGTGGGATTGAGGGCTGGCAGTACCCGTGACCACTTAGAGGACAGGACCAAACTAAAGCTAAGGCTGAGGAGCAAAGTTGCGATCGCACTGCCCACCCCTGGATAAATCATCACCCCCAACATAATGACCATCAACGGCCCCAACTGCCAGGGTTGAGCCATAAGCTGCTGTATAATCCGCCAGCCAGTATCCACATTCAGCCACAGGGGCAAGGTGGGCAGGGGGTCAGCCGCAATGGAATGCCAGCGGGTCAGGGCTAGCTGTCCGTGATACAGCAAAGAAACTGAAAGCAGAAGTGCCAACCCCATGGCCAGGGGCAGTAGCCGCCCTAAACCAATGCCTCTGCGTCGATTTTCAGCACTGGGAACAATGCAATAGTCATCAAAACTCAGCTGCCGGGCTCGCCAGAGATTTAGACCGGCAAATAACAAGCTGCCTAAAAACGTCATTGTGCCCAACACCACCTGGGTGCGTAGCCTCAGCCAAAAAACATCCAGATAGTTAACTGAGCGAAACCACAGACCTTCTGCCGCAAAGTAGGTGAGGATATCAACGCTGAGGAAAAGTGCGATCGCAATCAGTCCCCATGTCCAAGAGGCTCTCGCAGATTGTCGTGGGGTAGCCCCTTGCAGAGGCCGGTCTTGCAGAGTCGCCATAGTGCATTAGATAGATCGAAGCAGTTAGATCGAAGCGGTCTTACTTTATCTTAGACAAGATCTTCGACCAGGCCTCCCAAACCGCCAGTCTCTATCGAGACCGCCTAGATCACCTGGCCTAGATCACCTGGCCTAGATCACCTGGCCTAGATCACCTGGAATGTGGTGCCCATAAACCAGATGTACAACATGATAAATAACCACCCTTCCCAAATGGTGATCTTGTTGTCTTGAACAATAAAAAACATCAACAATGAGGCCGCCAATAACGTTGGCACACTATGGGTAAGAATCGCATCTGATACCGGCAGTGGCCGAATTAACCCAGGAATACCCACGACTACAAAAATGTTGAAAATGTTGGACCCAATCACATTACCCACCGCTAACTCTGCCTTACCCTTAAGGGCGGCATTAATGGTTACCATCAGCTCAGGCAATGATGTTCCCAGGGCAACAGCACTAATGGCAATAATATCTCTGCCAATATTGAGACGATCAGAGATTTGAATCAACGAGTCAATCGTATAGTTGGCCCCTAGAAATATAAAAATTCCGCTGAGCACCAGGATCAGCACCTCCCTCATTAACTGAGCTGTCGTAAAGGCCGGGGCAGATGGATCCACAGCCTCCTGGTTAGAATCATCAGTGGCTTCATCACTACTCTTGAGAATGTAAAACAGATAGACAATGTAGCCAATGACAAGAATCAGCGCTTCTCCACGGGTAAACGTCTGATCTGATGAGGCCATCAAGGAGAACAGAAATGCTGACCCCACAAACAACGGCAGATCGACGCTGATCAGGTTATACATGACCCGCAAGATCTTAGTACTCATGATGGCCGCCGTACCAACCACCAAGCAAATATTGGCAATGTTAGAACCAATGACGTTACTCGCCACGACTTCCGCTGCCCCTTGAAAGATGCCAAACAATGAGGACAATAATTCCGGTAGCGACGTCCCCATGGAGACAATGGTCACGCCCACAATAAAGGGGGGTAACCCCATGGCAAGACCTAGTTTTTCAGCAGCATCAGTAAAAAAATCAGAGGCTTTAACCAACGTGGCCAGGCCAAGCACAAAGATCAACAGCAGTAGCGGTAAAGAATCCATAGAAACCCGGAAGTAGGTTAGAAAATAAATGTAACCACATCCAGAACCCTATGATCATTGCCACCAAAGCAACGTTTAGAACTGGATGTAGTTTGGCCTGCTGTTCGAATACGACTTCACATTTATGCTTGCCGCTAGTCAGCGTCAGAAACTTGACGAATCTAACGATACTTTGTTCTACGAACACCCCCGTTTTGTAACCCATGTGGACGAACGGTTTATTGAGCAGCTGACTGAGTTATATCAGGAACGACTCACCCCGAACAGCTGCATTCTAGACATGATGAGCAGTTGGGTATCACATCTGCCATCGGATATGCAATTTGCGCAGGTAGAAGGCCACGGTATGAATGCCGAGGAACTGGCCAAAAATCCCAGACTCGATCATTACTTTGTCCAGGATTTAAACGACAATCAGACGCTGCCTTTTAAGGATTGCACCTTTGACGCCGTACTCAACACCGTATCCGTGCAGTATCTGCAACAGCCTGAAACTGTTTTCGCTGAAATCTATCGCGTCCTCAAGCCCGGTGGCATCGCCATTGTCAGCTTTTCTAATCGGATGTTTTACCAAAAAGCGATCTCAGCCTGGCGCGACAGCAGCGATGCTCGCCACATTGCCCTCGTCAAAAGCTACTTCGCGTCAGTCAAAGGCTTTAGTCAACCTGAAGTCATTGCCAACCAGGGTCCCCCCATCAATCCCATTCTGCAAATGATGGGCATGGCCAGTAGCGATCCGTTTTATGCCTTGATCGCCGAACGAATGGAGGTTTTGGTCAAGTAGGTCAGGTAGGGCGGGCAGGGCCCACCGTCCAGCATTGCCCGTTCAAGCACCAATTATCCCCGTTGCTTACCACCATAGGCCTTCCAAGCCAAATCAATCAGCCCATTCACAATGGCCACAGCGACGACGGTGCTGCCCTTACGGCCACTAATACAGATGCTTGGCATTAAGCTGTCTTTTAACCGAGATTTAGTCACCTCTGCTTCCAAAAACCCCGCAGGTGTGGCGATCACCAAAGCAGGCCGAATCACATCGGTTTCAATCAGCTGTACCAGACTATCCAGGGCTGGTTGAGAATGGCCAATCACAAAAATTGCCTCTGGATAACGCTTTGCCAGGGTTTCAATGCCCCAGGCGGCCCGAGACTGATCTTTTTGAGGTCGCGTAATGGCATCCATAGCGGAGTACACCGGGTTGGAAAAGGTACTTTGCAGCCTGGGGGTAATGCCGGCCTGAGCCATGGGACCATCGACAACGACTGTAGTACGCGCTGCCAACGCAGCAGCTCCAGATGGGAGGGCCTGATCAGAAAATTGAATTAAATCCTTATATTCATAGTCTGCTGTAGCGTAAATCACTCGACGCACTATCTCATATTCGGCTGGAGCAAATGTATGCTGACCAATTTCCTGATCGATTATGCGTAAGCTCCTTGCATCCGTGACGTGCCATTCCATAAGTGCTGCCTGCGTTCGCCGCTAGTTTCAATAGACTAGCATCGTCAGCTGTTTTTCTGGTATCAAGGCAACTTAATACGTCACATGAATATTTTTTTGACAGCTGAATTCGGACGTGAAGCCAAAATCATGGTGCAAGGCATAAGTACAAATGCTTATTCCCAACCTCTGATGAGCTAAGGCTTTAGGCTCTTTAATAGGGGATGCTTAGACCATTTTTGTATGCCACACATTGCGTGCAGGGAGCTTGAATCAACCGTTTGGAGTGGCCTAGACAGTAAGAAAGGTGCCCCCTCGGTCTGATATTCTGAAGCTATTAAAGGCGCTCATATAGTCTTAATGCCACTGGTGGTTCTAGGAACGATTCTGGAGGATGGGCTATCAGTGCCCGCCACAGATGCGCCGACAATCAGCAGTGCCGCCTTAATAACAGCAGGCAGTTTGGAGGAAATACGCAGTGGAAAGTACCCTCGGATTAGAAATTATTGAAGTTGTCGAGCAGGCTGCGATCGCATCTGCTCGCTGGATGGGTAAGGGTGAAAAGGATATCGCTGACGAGGTGGCTGTAGAAGCCATGCGTGAGCGCATGAACAAGATTCACATGCGCGGCAAGATCGTGATTGGTGAAGGTGAGCGTGATGATGCTCCCATGCTTTACATCGGCGAGGAAGTGGGTGTTTGTACCCAGCCCAATGCTGACGAGGTTTGCAACCCTGACGAGCTAATCGAAATCGACATTGCCGTTGACCCTTGCGAAGGTACTAACCTTTGTGCCTATGGTCAGCCCGGTTCCATGGCTGTATTGGCTATTTCTGAGAAGGGCGGTCTGTTTGCAGCACCTGACTTCTACATGAACAAGCTAGCTGCCCCCCCAGCTGCTAAGGGCAAGGTAGACATCACCAAGTCTGCCACTGAGAACCTGAAGATTTTGTCTGAGTGCCTGGACCGCGCCATCGACGAGCTTGTCGTTGTGGTGATGAAGCGTTCACGCCACGACGACCTGATTAAGGAAATCCGTGATGCGGGTGCCCGCGTTCGCCTCATTAGCGACGGTGACGTCTCTGCTGCTATCTCCTGTGGTTTCTCCGGTACTAACACCCATGCTCTGATGGGTATTGGCGCAGCTCCTGAGGGTGTCATTTCCGCTGCTGCCATGCGCTGCTTGGGCGGTCACTTCCAGGGTCAGCTAATCTACGATCCTGCCATTGTTAAGACCGGCCTCATCGGTGAGAGCAAGGAAGCTAACCTGGCTCGACTGAATGAAATGGGTATCACTGATCCCGATAAGATTTACAGCGCTGAAGAGCTCGCCTGCGGTGAGACTGTCCTATTTGCTGGCTGTGGTATTACGCCTGGTTTATTGATGAATGGCGTTCGCTTCTTCAAGGGCGGTGCTCGGACTCAGACCCTGGTAATTTCCAACCAGTCCAAGACTGCTCGCTTCGTGGACACCATCCACATGGCTGAAAACCCCAGCTACGTTTCCCTGAAGTAGTTTTATGCCTTAAGTCACCCATGGGTAGGGTGCGTTACCACGCACCTTACATATTTTAAAAACACTCTAGCTGTTGACAAATGGCTAGGGTGTTCTTATGTCTATGTGTCATTTGGTAACGGTTAGCACCAAATGATGGACTTTTGTTGAGAAACCTTGAGTTAGGGGTCCGTTTTTCTCTAGTTTCAATAGGTAGCGCATTTAGCACGGTATCGCTAAAGCGCTTATTTCATGACTGTTGAAGACATTTACTTTTACTGCGATCGTCCGGCACGTCGGGCATTTAATAAAGGATCTTTTTTGGAGGAAGAATGAATATTGCCGTTATTGGCCTTAGCCATAAGACTGCACCAGTCGAGGTTCGGGAAAAGCTCAGTATTCCCACACCTAAGGTTGAAGGTGCGATCGCAAGACTCACCAGCTATCCTCACGTCAAAGAAGTTTCCATCCTCAGCACCTGTAATCGTCTAGAACTCCACATAGTCTTAAGCAACACTGAAAACGGCATTCGCGAAGTCACTCAGTTTCTAGCCGAATATGGTGATTTATCCATCGAAGACCTGCGTCCCCACCTCTTCATCTTGGTTCAGCAAGATGCCATCATGCATCTGCTACGCGTCTCCTCCGGTCTAGATAGCTTGGTACTGGGTGAAGGCCAGATTTTAGCTCAGGTGAAACACGCCCTAGCAGAAAGCCAGAAGTACAAGGGCGTAGGTCGCATTTTAAGCCGCCTGTTTAAAGATGCCATTAAAACTGGTAAGCGCGTACGTACCGAGACCAGCATTGGTACAGGGGCAGTTTCTGTCAGTTCTGCTGCTGCTGAACTTGCTCAGATGAAGGTGCCTGACTTTACCAATTGCCATATCACCATCATCGGCGCAGGCAAAATGGGTCGCCTGTTAGTGAAACACCTAGTCTCTAAGCGAGCTATAAACATCACCTTGCTTAACCGCAGCATCAAGCGAGCCGATGATCTAGCCGCTGAATACAGCCATGTGAACATCAAGACCGGCACCATGGACATCATGGAAGCCGCTGTCACCAAAGCTGATGTCGTCTTTACCTGCACATCCTCAGAAGAGCCTGTGCTGCATCATGACAACGTTAAGCCTTGCTTGGCCGGTCGTCCTTTAAGCCTTTTTGACATCTCTGTTCCCCGTAATGTTCATAAGAACGTAGAGGAACTCGATGCAGTGAAGGCTTACACCGTTGATGACCTCAAGGAAGTCGTGGCCAAGAACCAGGAAAGCCGTCGCAAGATGGCCCAGGAAGCTGAAGGTATTCTGGAGCAGGAGTTAGCACAATTCATCAAGTGGTTTGGTTCCCTGGATACTGTCTCCACCATCAGCAGTCTACGCACTAAGGTAGAAGCTATCCGCGAGCAAGAGCTAGAAAAAGCCCTATCTCGTCTGGGTGCAGACTTCTCTGACAAGCACCGCAGTGTAGTTGAGGCCCTATCCCGTGGCATTGTCAACAAGATTCTGCATGACCCCATGACCCAACTACGGGCGCAGGAAGATGCTGAGTCCCGCAAGCAAGCCATGGAAACGCTGCAAGTATTGTTTAACCTGGAAGCGAAAAGGGCGAAGGCGAAGCGTTAAAAAACCCAAATACCCATTAATACGGGCATTACATCACAATGTAGGGGCGTTCCATGGAACGCCCCTACATTATTTTTTACCAATTGCTATGGTGCTCGTATCGCTACGTCGTCTGATTCCTTTATTAATTGCAATCTTCTGTCTGGGCTGCACCCAGGCTGATATCAGCACCGTCAACAGCATTTACAGCTACAAACAGCCCAGCAGTGACGGCATCGGCAAAGTCTACATGGGCCGCGAAATCTCCCAGGTAATGGGTCACCAGGGAGCCTATTGGTTAGAGCGTCCTAGCCGCGAAACAGAGGAACGACCTGATATGGCCGTGGATGCCCTGGGTCTGAGTCCAACGGATACAGTGGCCGATATCGGTGCAGGCACCGGCTATATAAGCTTTCGCATGGCTCGAAAAGTGCCTGATGGACAGGTCTTGGCAGTAGACCTACAGCCAGAGATGATTCAGCGGTTAGAAGCAGCTGGCGATGAACAGGGCCTTACTAATGTGCAAACAATTCAGGCAGAAGAAGATAATCCTCATTTGCCATCTGAGCAGGTGGATTTGGTACTCATGGTGGATGCATACCATGAGTTTGCATCTCCTCGGGAGGTGATGACAGCGGTGGTAGCCGGGTTGAGGCCTGGCGGTCGTGTAGTGCTAGCAGAATATCGGGCAGAGAATCCGTTAATTATGATCAAGCGCCTACACAAGATGAGTGAAAAACAAGCCAAAAAAGAAATGGCTGCTGTGGGACTCACCTGGATAAAAACAGATGAACGGCTGCCTCAGCAACATTTGTTATTTTTTGAGAAAGCGTCATAGGAAAGTTGTTGTCGACTCTACTCAAACAACTCTACTTATGAAAGCCGAGAAGAGTCAGTCATGAAGCGTCTCTCTTGCGGAACAAATGTTGCAGAACCAACGTGTCTTCGATAGTTTCAACACACAAGCGCTTCAGTACAGAAATTGCATGCCTAATTCTCTCGTCCAGGCTGATGGTTCTACCCAGCGAGACAATTAATTGACATGCCCGTTGACTCGTTAATCATTCATTTCCAGCATCTAGAAAAAGCTAGCGGCAGCAACTTGCGCATTGTGACCTTAGCCAAAACGGGAGATGATGAAGTAGCTAAACTTCATCTGAATGTTGCAGACACACAGCTGTTTTGCGAGTTTCAGTCCCACTCGGTTTAGGTCAAACTCGCCCTATTTTCATCCAAAAGCAACCTATGCCAATCACGAATCGTATCAAGTTCAATAATGTTAGAGGCGATGTTTTAGGCGGTCTGACAGCTGCAGTCGTTGCTCTACCCTTGGCATTAGCACTGGGTATTGCCTCTGGTGCTGGGGCATCTGCAGGGTTATGGGGGGCCATTTTGGTCGGCTTTTTTGCTGCCTTATTTGGTGGTACCCCCAGCCTGATTTCTGAGCCAACGGGGCCAATGACGGTGATTATTACTGCGGTCATTGCTGAAACCACAGCCAGCGATCCTGAAAATGGCTTAGCCATGGCGTTTACCGTGGTCATGCTGGCGGGAGTGTTTCAGATTGGCTTTGGGCTGCTGAAGCTAGGGCGATACATTACGATGCTGCCTTACAACGTCATTTCAGGATTTATGACTGGCATTGGCGTGATTTTAATCTTTATGCAAACTGCGCCCTTTCTCGGTCAAGAAGCCCCCAAAGGTGGGGTCATTGGCGTGATTAACAATTTGCCTAGTCTAATCGCCAATTTAAATCCCTGGGAAACAGCCTTAGGCATTCTGACCTTAGTGATCTTGTTTTTCTATCCCAACAATCTCAAGAAAGTAGTACCCCCTCAACTGGTGGCTTTGGTCATCGGAACGCTAGTATCATTGACGCTTTTGCGGGATATCGATATTCGCACCATTTCCACAATTGGAGAAATCACGCCAGGTTTACCAACCTTGCAACTGCCGACGTTTACCCCTGGTAATTTAAGGCTCATATTTGTGAATGCCATGATCCTAGGCATGGTCGGCTCCATTGACTGTCTATTAACCTGTTTGGTTTCGGATAGTTTGACCCGGTCTCAGCACAAGTCCAATAAAGAATTGATTGGTCAGGGAATTGCTAACATCATTACCGGTCTTTGTGGCGGCATTGCAGGTTCAGGAGCTACGACGGCTACGGTCGTGAATATTCAAGGCGGAGGCCGTACAGCATTATCTGGCCTTAGCCGTGCCCTAATTCTATTTGTGGTCGTACTGTGGGCGGCTCCCTTGACATCAGGAATTCCATTAGCAGTGTTGGCCGGCATTGTCTTAAAGGTGGGCATCGATATCATCGACTGGGGTTTTCTTAAGCGAGTTCATCGGATTTCCTGGAAGGCAGCTGGAATTGTTTATAGCGTCGTGGCACTGACGGTCTTTGTTGATTTGATGGTAGCAGTCGGCGTAGGTGTGTTTATTGCCAATATTCTGACCATTGCCCGTCTAGATGAAATGCAATCTGAATCGGTAAAAGCGATTACGGATGCAGATGACCAAATTGTGATGACACCGGAAGAACAGCAGGTGTTAGATTCAGCCAATGGTCGGGTGCTACTGTTCCATCTCAGTGGACCGATGATTTTTGGCGTAGCCAAGGCTATTTCCCGAGAGCATGATGCTATTGACTCCTATGATGTACTCATTGTTGACCTCGGAGAAGTTCCGGTTTTAGGCGTCACTTCTTCTTTAGCCATCGAAAACGCCATTCAAGAAGCCACCGAAGAGGGTCGAGAGGTACTTGTCGTAGGGGCAACGGGTAAAGTTAAACGTCGGTTAGAAACGCTGGGAATCAACAAACTTATTCCCAATGATCATTGGATGGATGATCGCCTACAAGCTCTAACTGCAGGTTTATCGTTCGTACAGCAGCAGCAGCAAGCAATTGCATAATTCTGCCACTGAAGTTCATCTTGAGTCTAATTTTGTCTTCCTGCTTTTAGCTAGTTATCGCGACATAACAACCCCGCTGCACCGGAACACCTTTTCTGCTTCAGATTCCTCTGCTACTGTGGTTGCTATGGTGGGCATTTTGGGCGCTTTTGCTTGCGCCCAACCAATACACAGGTTCAAGCATATTTGTTCCAGACTGTGATACCGTTGGCGAGCTTTTCACCGCACTCAGCATGTGGATAATTTGGTTAACAACAGCTTTGATACTGGGATTTAGTATGTGTATCAGGTTTTGGCATAGAGCCAAGACATTATGGGCTATCAACACTGTTGCCGTGCTCATTTCAATGGTCAGCATCATGAGGTACATGAATTTGGTGGCATACAGTGAACAGCTTCAGCAATACTGTAAGTAAACCTTTTAGATGCTTGTAGGCAGTTCGAGCCTCATGTTTGATGCGTTTCAACTATTGCCAAAGATTGTGATCAGCGACTATGATGTAGATACACTGTATCTACATTTGAAAGATTAGATTGTGATAGTTTAAACGTCCTAGATGCAAGGAGCTCCTATGGTTGCAACGGTTGCTAAGTGGGGTAATAGCTTAGCTCTTCGGATTCCCCAATACATTGTCAAAGAAATTCAGATAACTGAAGGTACTGAAGTCGAGCTTATGGTGCTTGATGGTAACTTGGTAGTCAAACCCAAACCTCGTAGGCGTTATTCCTTGGAGGAATTAGTCGCTGGTATTACACCAGAAAATTTGCATTCTGAGGTGGAAAGTGGTGTGGCTGTGGGGAATGAAGCTTGGTAAATTCAACAGAACGCTATACGCCAGGGCGAGGAGATATTGTTTATCTAGACTTTGATCCAACTAAAGGGCATGAACAGCGAGGACATCGACCTGCTTTGGTGGTTTCGCCTCGTAGTTACAACGTTAAAAGCTCCTTAGCACTGTTTATGCCTGTTACTAGACAGCAGAAAGGGTATCCCTTCGAAGTTCTTTTACCACCTGGGCTACAGGTTCAAGGGGTGGTACTTGCTGATCAAATCAAGTGTCTGGATTGGAAAGCTCGTAAAGTTCAATTCGTTGAAACTGTACCAGAAGAACTGATTGAGGAGGTGCAAGCAAAGGTTGAACCTCTAATCTTCTAGAGAGTTAAATCTCCACCTGTATTTATCAGCAGCCCAACACTGCGTTGCAACGGCGGAGCGTAAGCAGTTGATAAGAGGCTAAAGTTACTACCGCCGTTGAACTCCAACGTTCCTCCGTAGTAATAGTACAAATGCTTGGTGCTATGTGATAAAGTCTCGGAAGCCACGGAAGAACAATCGCGCAGGGTGCAAGATCTAACCAAACATCAGCACGCAGGATAAATTGATGTCAGCCACCTAATCAACTATCGAGGCCGTTCGTAATATCGCCTAGCCTTGCTTCGAGCTCCACAAGTTCGCATCGAACACCAGCGCTTAGTCCGACTCTTGGTCGTATCGTAATAAGCCCAACCACATGTAGGCAACGCACAGCATTTGAACCGCGCCCAAGTGCCGTCAATCATACTGTTGTAGATGATTGCAACTAGCTGACCAATCACACGCTCGCTCGCTGAGTCAGTTTCGGGAACAGGAACTGGGCCATCTTCCTCAAACTTCATTCCGAAAGAAATCTGAAATACGCCACCAGTAAGGAGTTCGGGAGAGACTTGCTTTAACACGCAGCGCCGTACCAAGTCTCGGAGTGCAAGAATTCGAATATGAAGCCGTGAACGTGTCAAGTGAGTTTCGGCATCGCTATGAAAAACCGACTGAGGGATCGCCATCATGGCCTATTCAATAGATGAGTATGTTCCGGGCACGATTTACATTGTGGAGTATGGCATCCGTTTCGGCGGAATGGATCTCTTCAGCCGTATGACCATAGTGAGGCTAAACGATGGCAAACTGTGGCTACATAGCCCGTGCAAATTGGATGCACTCCTCAAATCAGAAATTGATCAACTCGGCGAAGTCGCTTACATTATTGCCCCCGGCAACTTTCACCACCTCCATGTCTCCGACCTCCAAGCCGATTACCCCAACGCTGAAACCTTTCTCTGCCCAGGTCTGGAAAAGAAACGCGCTGATCTCAGTTTTGACTGGATCTTGGGAAACCGACCCGATCCGCGTTGGGCGTTAGATTTCGAGCAGGTCGTTATCCAAGGCACACGTATTATGAACGAAGTCGCCTTTCTCCACAAACCAACCCGAACACTCATTCTTGTGGATCTATTGGAGAACATTGGCGATAATTATACGCATGAAGCAGGTCTTCTATTGAAATTCTGGTGGAAAGCCGTATTCCACATGTGGAACACCCCTAAACCCGCGCCTGAATATCAGCTGGGATGGGGTAACAAAGAGATCGTGAGAAAAGGGCTAGAAAAAATTCTCTCGTGGGAATTTGAACGTATCATTATTGCACACGGGAACTTGATCGAAATGGATGCAAAGGCGGTAGCAGCAAAGGCATGGCAGAATGTGTTGAAAGCCTAGCGCAGGGGATTGTCTGTGGGCAGGGTAAGCTTAATCCAACAACGCTTTCTTGCCTACTTGTCCAGATCACAGCCATTCTTACCGAAGAGACTTACCTCGAAGGCAAGTTCGGCAGTAAGTATCTCGACTACAATGCTAGTCAAACATCCAGGCTTCTTGCGGGGTAACCCAACGAATCCTCAAATCATCAAACTATTTTGGTTGTTGTCCTTGGCAGGCGGAGTAGCCGCATCAGTGATGGTCCTATCTTCTAGATGACTACCCCAGCTGCCTTAGCGGGCGTTGGTTACAAGCAAATGAATTTAAGAGGGTTTCGTTACTTAGACTCCATGAACAGCTAGATATCATCAGCCTCAAAGCTGGCAACGTACTGACCATATCCCTCCGTTTCTAGATCAACCAATGGAATAAAGCGTAACGCCGCCGAATTAATACAGTAACGCCGCCCCGTTGGTGCTGGCCCATCCTCAAAAACATGCCCCAGATGGGAATCAGCCTGGCGACTGCGCACCTCAGTCCGGACCATGAAAAATGACCGATCTTTTCGCTCAACAACATTGACAGATTCAAGCGGTTGAAAAAATGAGGGCCAGCCTGTCCCCGATGCAAACTTATCTAGAGACGAGAAAAGCGGTTCTCCAGATACCACATCAACGTAGATACCTGGCTTTTTGTTGTTCCAGTAATCGTTTCTAAAGGGCGGTTCGGTGTCATCTTGCTGGGTAACGGCATACTGTTGCTCTGTCAGCATGGCCTTCAACGCTTCTATATCAGGCTTCTGAAACCCAGCCTTGGCCTCGGTTATAACAGGCTCTATTGTTAGAGCAGCTACCTCAGCATGGATTGGAGCAAAGAGAGTTAATACCACTAGCAGCACACAGCTCAGAATAATCCTGTAAAGTCGTTTCATCAGCCCCTTAATCACAGCGTCAATAGCAAAAAGTCAATGGTTCTTAAAACCGACGACACATCGTAATACGATTCTCACAACCGGAGAATATGGTGTCGTCCAACCAAGTTCTTATCTAGCATAACAATCAACGCAGTTTCTGACAGCAGTTGTCGTTTCTAAAATCAACTGGAACTAGCGTGACATAGCACTTTTACATGAATGTCTGCACCCAATCACGTACTGACCGAATTATTCGAAAGTACATCTATTCTACAAGGTCAACCAGTATGGCCTATCAATACTGACTAGGCAACTATCCCATTAGTTCGTGCGGTAGTGCAGCAGTCCTCTTTACTGGTTAGACCGCTCAATAAACCCTTGTCGCAACTGCCGCGCTGATTTTCCCAGCCTAAAGCTGGCAAACCCTAACGGTATCGGTAACAGCAAAAACATCACTCGCGCCTGCTGCCCTTCCCGACGAATCTCCTCTCCAGTCCCCATCAGCACCTGTAACCGATTACCTAGGGGATCAATCAGTCGATTACCGTCAACCGTTGTCTCCAAACTTGCAACGACTACTACCGACTGTCCATAGGGCAATGTCTCTCGTTCAAAATCCTTAAACACACTATCCACCTCCCCCCACTGTTCTAAAGGTAATGGATAAACCTCATCACCATATTCAATCGCAACAGGACGGCTAACTCTAGAAGACTCTCCCTCTCGAACCGTACGAGGAGAGAATCCAAAAGAATCATCTTCCATCGGCAACACAGCCAAGTCAAAGGCTAAGGGAATATGACGATCGCCATCGGACAACAAGACAGACGCTGCTGTCTCTTCCCACTCAAACAGCGTTTCTCGCCGCACAAGTGCCTCGGGGTCTGTCGTATCAGAGTCCGTGTCAGCTCTGGCCACCAGATTCACCCGACCGCGAATCACTTTCTGGGCCTCATCATCTGGCATCACCAAAGGGTCATCCGTCACCAGATAGCCCTCTAGTTGGATCAGCTCGATGCGATCGCCCCCATAGGCAACGGCATCCTCAACTGACATTGCCTCAATCTCAGCCAGTTTCCGCGACGTTTGTAGCGTCAGTCCAGATATCCCACCAATGGCCATCAATGCGGCCATGCCCCCCAAAGCAATGGTCGCGAAATTACGCAACTGGTATTGCTCATACTCACGCCGCGTTACGTTGCGGGGGATATCCTGAAACCATTGATAGCGAATCCGTTTTCGGCTCATGGGTCTAGCTAGCACTCTACACTCACTAAGTGTTGATCATAGACTGAACATTGCTCAGCTTATTGACTCTGTATGAATGGTCTAAAACACCCCTAAACTGAGCACACTATATCCTTTGCGATCGCTCACAAAATATAAGCTTAACTACTGGCATTATTTCATCTCAGTTCAGCATTAGCTCATCTCTAACCCTATGGAATTTAGTACACTCTTGCCTAAGCTGTCACCGATCCTAACTTCCTGTAATGAGTGAAATTCCGGCTCACCAACCCAACTTTGCCAACCCCAAAATCATGCTGGTGGCCTCCCGTGCCCTGGCTGCATCGCGTCCATCCCTGATTGCCTTTTTAGTAGCCCAGGCAGCTGTCTTGAGCGGCGGCATTGCTGATGCAATATCCTTCTGTAATGTGCTGTTTGTGGGCAACTTTTGTGCCTCACTGGTGGTAGGCTTCTGGTTTGGCTTTGGCAATATTCTCAACGACTTCAAAGCGCTCAAGCCGATGGTCATGGCAGGACTCATCCTGAATGGATGTTTAGCCACACTACTATCTGGATTGATTTTTACCGGATTGCAATACACCACGGTCACGAATGCTGTCTTACTAGGGCGATTGGGACCTGTTTTATTTGCCTTAGTCGGTGCTATGTTACTGGGTAAAAAGATTCGCAACCTCGAATGGTTGGGGTTTTCTCTCATTGTAGTTGGCGTCATCACCATTGCCCTGAAAACTAGCAATTTCCAAGTTAATCAAGGTGATCTATATATTCTGCTTTCGACAGTGGTATTTGCAGCCACCTCCTTGGTCAATCGTTTGATGATTGCCAAAACCGCCACATTACCCGTTGTTGTATTTTCACGCAACTTTATATCGTCAATTCTCTTTTTCTTTATCGCTATACGCCTCTTTGGTCCAGATCACTTTGGAGATGCCTTTAGTGGTCAGCTGTGGATTCTCATGGCAATCTATTCATTGATTGTAATTGTATTTGCCCAGTTTCTTTGGTATGCATCCGTTAACAACTTAGATTCTCGCACCATCGGACGTTTAACGGTACTGTCTCCTATTTTTGGTGTCACCTATGCATTCTTATTAAATGGAGAACGTCCCTCCTCCATTCAGGTTGTAACATTAGCAATTGTGATTGTTGGGGTGTTAATCGCCAGCCTCGGAGGACAGAGTAAAAAGCCAAAAACAACGATGGATATGGTAATGGAGGAACCTGAAAACGCTGCATCTGCACCATAATCCATATTTCTAGTACTCTACTGTGGGGTATACTACGGTCAAATCACCATTTTTCCAGTGCTCATCGGCATTGGCTTTACGCATGTCTGCATCAGCCTCCCACTGGGGCTTTGTGTTACCTAGCTTGCCATTATAGAAAAGGTATAGTCGACCATCTTCTACCGAATAGACATGGGGATTAATGGGAAATGTTTTACCTTCGGACACAGCAACTGCACAAAAGCCACCATATTGAGGAACATACTGTTGAGGAGATCCTTCAAAGATTAATTTATTCCCCTCACTGCTGAAGTAATAGATTGCACCTTCATAGGTGACAGCAATGTTGGCATCGCCTTCAACAGGCTGATTAGAAAAATATGCAACTGGATCATATCCTTGTAATGCAACCCCTGCTTCGTTAAGATTTTGCAGATGTGCCATGGTAGCCTCAAATTAATAACAACTTGCGTTTCATTCACTTCAGGAACTATCATCAAGCGGTTTCCAAAACTCAACAAGGCGTTTTTTCTGATTGAACCGATAGACGGTATCTATAGTTATGGATCTCTACCAGATTCGGTATTTCTTAACCATTGCAGACGTTCAGAGCTTTACTAAAGCTTCAGAGCTGTTATATGTATCCCAACCCTCTCTCTCTGCGGGCATCAAAAAACTAGAACAAGAATTAGATGTCATCTTATTTGAACGAGGTGGGCGGCGCACTTTATTAACACCTGCAGGTCAGCGATTTCAGGAAAGTGCTAAATCTATTCTGGCGGCCTATCAAGCTGCACGTCAGGATTTACAACAACTAAAAGAGCAGCCTACATTACGCATTGGCACGCTACATACATTACGCAGCCATCATATTGCCAAACTTATTGGCGCATTTCGGCAGCAATATCCCAATGTAACGGTGGTTGTTTTAAACGGCTATTTGCAAGATATAAAAGATTGGCTAGAGCAGGGAAAAATTGACGTAGCCATCACCTGGCTACAGGAACAAGATAGCGATGAAAATTCTCAATTGTTATTTCATCAACCCCTCACCTTAGCGGTCCCTCGTGATCATGCCTTAGCTAAAGCTAAAAGTGCTTGCCTTAGAGATTTAGATGGACAGCCCTACATTGAGCGCATTAATTGTGAATTTTGGCGAGCTTATGACACATTGTTTGCAGACGCGGGTATCCAGCCAAACATTGTCTATTCTTCCAACAACGAAGAATGGGTCATCTCCCTGATTCAGGTAGGCATGGGCATGAGCATCATGCCTGTTTGGGCAGATCTAACAGCCATCACCTACGTATCCATGACTGACTTAAGCTTGAGTCGCACCATCGGATTACGCTGGCGCAAACTACAAATGGTCGAACCCGTTGCATGGTTCTGTAACTTTGTGATGGAATATGATTTGGACATAGACGTCTCCCTCGATCATCTAACTATTGATCGAACCACTTAGGGAAAACACCATCGGTGCACCATCTGCGAAGGCCAGGATCAAAAGAACGTTAGCAGGATGCATGTTAACAAGAACAATATGAACCTGATCGCTATCTAAGCAAGCCTAAATTAGAGTGAGCTGATTCTCAACTAAAAATTACAATTTTTAAGGCATTGTCCAGCAAAACTGCTAATTTTCAAAATTTTTCAGGGTTTGATCATAGCCCTTAAAGGCTATCTTCATCTTGATACGGTTCTTTAGCTAAAGACCTTTCAAGTATCTATGAAACTTCTGAGTATTTGCGACCCCACACAATATGGCAGTCCTCCGCTGGATGTCCCCACCTTTTACCAAAGGCTTTCTCTCGATCCCAAGCTAGATTTTTACCACATTCCCACACCCCAGGTGTTTACCAGCCAGTTTCCGCAAGTGCAAACAGCCCCATCAGTCGGAGACTTACCCTATAAAGCATTTTTAAAGCTAGGCGAGCACGCTCAACACTGGCTTAGCTTACACGACATTGATGTGGTCTTTTGCCGTACCCTCAAGCCCTTTCCCATAGGATATTTAGATGCCTTAGTCACCTGGGAAAAGGTGGTGCGTTTTGTCAATCGACCATCGGGCAAAAAAGAACAGATGAAATCTGAGTTTTTACTGAGAATTGCTCGGGACTATATCCCTGAAACCATAGTTACAGCCAACTGGACCACAGCGCTGGCATTTTTTGAGCAGTTTCAAGTCATCGTTGCTAAACAGGCCAACAGCTGTGGCGGGCGGGGTGTTTTCAAAATCTGGTATGAGGATGGGACTTTTCATGTTGACAATATTGTGACCGGGAAACAATCATGGTCGACATTTGCGGCTGTCATGGCGCAGCTACAGACTAATCAAACTGAACCGCTGCAATTCTGTCGATATCTATCGCGCACCAACGCTGGAGATAAACGTGTGGTGGTGGTAGACGGCGAAATTTATGGCAGCTATTTACGCCGTTCTCAAAGTGGTCACTGGGTCAATAATGTCAGCAGCGATGGGGGGTGTACCCTGGCGGATATTACAACTGATGAGGTGGATGCCATCCACCGTACTGTCGGCAAGTATCAGGCACTAGGGTTGCATACCCTGGGCTATGACTTTTTGTTGGATGACGACGGTACCTGGCGTATTAGTGAAATCAATGCCGGTAATATTGGTGGTTTTGCCCGTTTGGAACTATTAACCGGGCAACCGGTGATGGATCGTTTAATTAGCTGGATGCTGGACTATGCCAAACGCACTGATGCGCAGATTGACTCATCAACAATGGTTGGAGTAGCGTAATGTCTAAAATCATTCAGGCTGACACAGTGGTTTTGAATATTCGTTCAGCACAACCTCAAGATTATGCTGCGATCTCATCTATCTACAATGAAGCCATTGCCCATGGCGGTATCACCATGGATGGTCAACCTCAGACAGTACAGGATATTCAGGCAATCGTCCAAAAAATGCACCCCCGTGAAGCCTTGATTGTGGCTGATACAGGGTCCAGCGTTATCGGTTGGAGCATTATCAAACGCTATAGCGATCGCATCGGCTACCAATTCTGTTGCGAAACCTCTACTTATCTAAGTTTTTCAGCCACCGGCAAAGGATATGGTAGCGAGTTACAAAAGGCCCTCATGGCGAAGGTTAAAGACTATGGCTATCACCACATTGTGGCTAAAATTTTAGCGGCTAATCAAGGCAGCATTCG
This sequence comes from Leptothoe sp. ISB3NOV94-8A, assembly GCF_043421595.1. Classification (NCBI taxonomy): domain Bacteria; kingdom Bacillati; phylum Cyanobacteriota; class Cyanophyceae; order Nodosilineales; family Cymatolegaceae; genus Leptothoe; species Leptothoe sp. ISB3NOV94-8A. The sequence continues at coordinate 5,087,031 of NZ_JAXSQW010000001.1, forward strand.
TTTTCATCAACGCTACGGATTTGACATCGTTGGTATTCAAAAAGAGATTGGCTTTATGAATGACACCTGGCATGACGTTGTTATCATGCAGTACATTTTATCCAGCTCTTAGGAGTCACTCAGGTTCCATCAGGAATTTCTATAGTTACTTTTTAGAGTTCTCTCATTCTTGAATAATTTCGACTCGATACCATGCCCTTAGTTGAGGCACTGAGGGCATTCGCCCACGGTCGAATAATAACATTCGTCAGGTTTGCATTCTGTTGTTAGACCTAATTGAGGTTTTTGAAATGATTCAAGCTGCTTTTCCAGCGTCAACGGATATATCCATTGCCACCTACCCCATTAATCTGCAAAAACTGATTTATAGTCTTCAAGAAACACCTGATTTCACCCCTGAAGACATTCAAACCATGGTCGTAAAGGCTGACATTTCAGCCCAAGACTTGATGCCGTGGGCTGATTTTAATCATCCTGTCACCGATAGCTATGGTCGTCAGCTCGTCTTTGACGGTGGGCATTTTGAAATCATGGTGATGTCCTGGATGCCTGATGATTTTAGTGCTATCCACGATCATGGAGCCACCCAATGGGGTGCGGTGCAATGCTTTGGGGCCGCAGAACATTTCATCTACACCTTTACGCAAGGAGTCTTATACACCTTACAACCGGCTCACTATAGCCCTGGCATGGTTCACCTAGTGGACCATAGTCTAATTCACCACATGGGCAACCCTGGTCGTGAGCCGTTTCTCAGTTTGCATGTTTATGGCTGTCAAGACGCTCAGGGGCCAATTACGGGGAACGCTCGTATTTTTGATTTATTTGAGGGCAGTCTTCAGTACACCGATGGTGGCGTTTTCTATGGCTTGCCAGAAGACCAAATTAATCAGAAACGGTATGGCTTAGAAGCTGATCGAGAAACTACCCTACGGCACCATCGTTTGATGTGTGATCGCATCCAGCGCATTCTTCAAACACGTCACAATCCTGACTTAAGTCAAAGGCTGACTCGCTTACAACAACAGATCCAACAACTCAGTTTATAGTAGTTCGTTAGGATTTAATTCAAACTCACTGCTCCAACCATCTTGTGGCTTCTCACAGCAGTAGAGACATTATCTTTCACTCAAACTGAGGCATTTTCTTTAAACCCCCATGATTATCAGGAGCCATCTATGTTTATACTTCAAGCTGAACAAGTTGATTTTTGCACCCTGAATAGTCGCATTGGCAACCAAATTGTTCAGATACCGGGCCTAGAATATCAGCGCAAGCTCTATATCAAAGGTGAAACCTACGAACAGCAAGATCGGTCAACCGCTATTCAAAAAGCTCGACAAAAGGTTTTAGAACTTAAAGGCCAACCGATGATTCTTGTCGAAGAGTACGATACCATCACCCTCTGGTATCACGATAAGACTGTGGAAAAGGTGAGTCCCCTGCTTACTCTGGATTTACAAGAGTTAGTTGCGGCAATGAGAAACGTTGGCGGCCTCCATATTAAAGAACGTCAGTTTCATCTCAAGAGCTATCCGCAATGTTTTGTCGGCAGTGAAGCTGTAGATTGGCTAGTAGCTCATCTAAAGATTTCTCGACCAGATGCCGTCACTGTTGGTCAACGTTTAATCAATGAAAACTGGATCCATCATGTTCTAGATGAACAAGCTTTCCAGGATGGTTACTTCTTCTATCGCTTTCGTTGGGATGAACGGTAACCATGGGTCAGTTAGTATCTCGGACTTTATTGCGACCTTGCAACATTTTGATACAAATCACAGCTGAATGCTTATACTTTGGCTAGATAGGTATTGACTACTGAATAACTTGTCATGTGTGTGTTGCCCTCACATCCTTGACATAAACACTCGTGAAAACAGTATTTTGAGCTCTTAATGAGTTCCTTATCTGATCTCACATCCCACTGTTTTACATACATTAATAATCTTCTGACACCTGAAAACCTTTAATACATAGATTTTCTCAAGAGGATTTGAATATATCAATTTAAGTGCGGAATATGGGCTAAATAAAGTGTATTTAAAGATCTGGAAGCCTGTTCTCAGGAGACCTTTCAGATCTCCATACTTTCATCAATCAATGGGTGTTTGCAGAAAACAACTCATTTTTTGAGGGGGACTATAATGACTGCAAGCTATAAAAATCAAAATCTGCAAGAAAAAAAGCAGCAATATCAGTATAACTATACCCATATCCCACCTGTGGCCATGGTAGACAAACTGTCAGAAGAGGAGGAGTTTGCTCCTAGATGGCGGTTGTTAGTGGCCAAGGTTGGTTTTGAACTACTCGTTAACACCATTATTGGTAATCGTGGAGATCAGGGTAAATCTGGAGCAGCCGATGATGTCAAAATGTTTCTGATAGAAACGGTTAAGGAAACATTGGTAGATTATAAAGGTTTTTCTCGCTTAAAGATTCTCTGGCAAGGGGCAAAATATACCCCTAGACTCTTATTCGGCAGATTATCTATCAATGTAGAAGAGATTGAAGATCTGATTACAGACATTATCAAAAGTGTCAGCGCTGATTTCCTCCGAGATTTTGCAGCTAACGTACAGCAAAAATTAATACTGGACTCTCCTAAAGGTAAAGGGGATGACATCAAAGATTTTCAGGAGCTATTCCAAACCATTGATCTACCTGCTATCGCTTATACCTATGAGGAGGATGAGGTATTTGCATCCATGCGGGTAGCGGGGCCTAACCCGGTCATGCTACAGCGACTGACAGAACCTGAGGCACGGCTGCCGATCACAGAGACTCAATATCAAGCCGTCATGGGAGCAGCGGATTCTCTGACAGAGGCCTATGCCGAGGGACGTGTATACCTGACGGATTACGCCATTCTAGAGGGGGCAATCAATGGCTCATTTCCCGCCGATCAGAAATATCTTTACGCCCCCCTAGCTTTATTTGCTGTACCGAAAGCCGATGTGGGCGATCGTCGTCTGCGTCCGGTGGCCATTCAATGTGGGCAAAACCCTAATGATTTTCCCATCCATACACCCAACTCCAATCCCTATGCATGGCTCTGCGCTAAGACCATTGTGCAGGTTGCCGACGCGAACTTCCATGAGGCGGTTACCCATCTGGCGCGGACTCATTTGTTCATTGGGCCATTTGCGATCGCAACCCACCGCCAGCTACCCGACAATCATCCCCTCAGTCTCCTCCTGCGCCCCCACTTCCAAGGCATGCTGGCCATCAACAACGAAGCCCAGGCCAAGCTGATTGCTGCCGGTGGTGGCGTTAACAAAATTCTCTCAGCAACCATCGACGCGTCCCGAGTATTTGCCGTCCTGGGGGTACAAACCTATGGCTTCAATGCCGCCATGTTCCCCAAGCAGCTCCAACAGCGCGGTGTAGACGACACAAACAGCCTACCCATCTACCCCTACCGTGATGACGGCATCTTAATTTGGGACGCCATCCACCATTGGGTAGAGGACTATCTCAAGCTGTACTATGCCGATGACGCTGCTGTACAGCAAGACGCTAATTTGCAAGCCTGGGCACAGGAACTCATTGCTTATGATGGCGGTCGCGTCATAGAGTTTGGTGAAACTGAGGGACAACTGCAAACGCTGCTGCAAACCCTGACGTATCTCATTGATGCCATTACTCTAATTATTTTTACCGCCAGTGCTCAACACGCTGCTGTGAATTTTCCCCAAAAGGACATCATGAGCTTCACCCCAGCAATGCCGACCGCTGGCTATGATAAGTTACTAAATCTGGGAGAACAGACCACAAAAGAAGATTACCTGAGTTTGTTACCGCCTTTAAACCAAGCCCAAGAACAGCTCAAGCTATTGCACTTGCTTGGCTCCGTGCATTTTACAGAGTTAGGCCAGTACGAAAAGGGACATTTTCAAGACACTCAAGTACAAGCCCCCTTGCAACGTTTCCAGAATCGATTAGAAGAAATCACAGATGTGATCTACCAGCGAAATCGCAATCGTCCCGCCTACGAATATCTATTACCCAAGAATATTCCCCAAAGCATCAATATCTAGATACACCCGTTGTATTCTCTCTCTGGCACATGCCCAATTTCTCAGCGCACTGATCGTCGAACATCAGCTAGATACCCCCTACCTAATGCAATTATCATGGACATCAATGCACTAACTCAAAAAGTTCTTAAAACCCACGACAACCAAATCAAGCTCTCTAAAAAGCTAGAAAAATTCGGATATAACAGCCCCCGTGGCAAGTTGCTACGTTTAATAGCCTATTACAAAGAGGGGTTCACCATCTTAAAAGCATGGCGAGATTTTCTATACATTCGTAAAAATCACATCGGTGACACATTTTTTGCCGTCGATCATGCCATCATGCATGCTGATCATGCCCAGGTAAAGAAGCTAATGCAGATTGAGCCTCAGGTACGCAGCAATGACCTGGGCATCATTAGAATTCTTGCTCCTAGCTACATGCTGAATCACCCGCTGAGCTTGGGGACAAATGGCAAAGAACATACTGGGATTCGAGCCATCTTTCAACAAGCTTTACCTGATCCCTTTGAACATGGGGATGACATAGGCCAATATATCGACAGCCTTCTATCAGAAGCATCCAGCCAGGGGACCTTGCATATTGGCAATGATCTCCCCCGGTTTATGGTCAAAATCTTGCACCATCTAGTATTTCAAATATCTCTTTCTAAAGAAGAAGTCACAGCCTCCCGTAGCTATATAAAAGGCTTACCACTAGCATCTCTACCCAACTTTATGAGTCGCTATCTGCTGGCCTTTAAGACGGGTCCCATTATTAAACATCGCAAACATCTAATTCAGCGATATCAAACATCTCCCAAATGGGCGACCTATGTAGAAATAGGGCAGCAGTACCAGCTAAATTCAGAGCAAATTGCCAATGGCCTGTTTGATATGATTCACATTGCCGGTACAGCCGGTACAAGTGCTTTATTAGGATCTGTAATTGGTATTTTATGTGTCAATAATTCTCTGCGCGAGGATGTCATTAAAGAAATAAATACCCTATGGCAGGGAACAGAACCAATCCCAGGGGATATGCTGCACCAGGCCACCCTTCTCCATAAGGTTATTTTAGAAACAGCTCGGCTATATCCCCCCGTACGCTTTGTCAGCCAACTGGCAACAGAGGCAGGGGAGGTCAAAGTCGGCAGTCAGAAATGTCCTTTCCAAAAGGGTACGCGACTGCTTGGCTCCATCTTCACCGCTAATCGGGACGCCAATAGATATAAAAAACCAGATAGCTTTTCAACCCAACGAGATTTTTCTGATCTTTTATCGTGGAACGGTGATGACCATGAACGTGTTTGCCCAGGTAAATCCCTATCCATTGAGCTGATCAAAGTTTTCTGCATCTACCTTTTGAAGCGCTATCAGTGGGAACAGTTTACAGAAGTGCAATGGGATTTTGAAAAAGTGACTGCCGTTACTCCTAATGATTTGGAATTGCAGGGGTTTAAGGCTAAGGCATAAAGAGTCATGTGCCTCGATGTTGAAGATCGCATGGCAATGCATCCCCCTACGGAGACATTTGACCGAGAGATCATAGGCATTGGTAAATTCTCTGTTCTTCAACAGCAGACAATAACAACTTCTATTCACTGAACAGCCATCGCAACATTCGCCATAGGACTAACAAGCATGAAAAGTACCGTAGTTACTCAAAAGTTTGAGGATATTGCCACTTGGATGAGAGCCACACACCCCACAAATCTCCCAACTGTGTTGAAAGGCATCTTTTATATGGATGGCAACCCCCTACCGGATGACTGCATTACCATGTATAACCTGGAGTGGGATGAGAAAATGAATTGCCTCACGTTACCTGTAACCGGGCCAACTCAATGGACCTTTCATCACACATTTTTAGGATGGCTGTTGTTACGGGCAGCTCAAATTTCTAGATTTCGGTACAAAATTCAATTTCAGGATAATGACTTGAAATTGGCTCAAATTACGCCTATCACCTTTGGTATTCCTGTGCCAAAGGTGATTATTAATGCAACCCTGCGCCAGGATGAAAATGCTCAACATGGCGATGTGTGGCAACGTAAAAATCTCTGGTTTGGCGGTTTACCCAGAGCTGGTGAATATGTTCTACGCCGGGTCGTGGATGAAAACGGCCAGCATACACCTGCATTTCAAGAGATGCTTAGCAAAGTTGATGCTGAATGTTTAGTGCTCGTCCAAGACTCGAAAGCTCACGATGTGTAGAGCTAAGATATGGCTAGCCTAGCAGTGTATTGCAATGAAAGCTCAAAGATCGATTCGTTTGGGGCGCTATCTGAACCTAGAAGAATTTTGACATGCACACAGACCTATCGACGATGGTCAGATTCAATTGAACCATTTCCTAAAAATCTGGAAGAAACTATTCCAGCTGTACAGGCACTATGTAATTACATTATTGACCCTGTCATAGACCAGTATGGACAGACACAATTTGAGCTGACCTATGGATTTTGTTCGTCAGATTTAAAGCGATTTTTGGCCCAAAAAGATCCGTTGACAGGCGTGGCGCAGAAACCAACCGCTCAGACGTCATCGCTGGGAAAGATGCCATGGTCCTACAAAACTCAATACATATGTTCTAAAACTGAGATAAACTAAACATTCCTGTGTGAACTAACTTTTTCATGCACGCTAGATATAGCGTTTAATAGATAAACTAGCGCTAGTCCTAGGAGCCTGATGCGAAATCTCAGTCTATTTGAAACTGAACGACTGTCATTAGAAACAGGTAGAATTCCACAGCCCGAGAGCGTCACGATTTTGCACGCTGATACTCGTCAAGAGTTACCCCCTTTGCACAATGCGGCAATGAACCTGCTGGATAAGCTGCGTTCTCAAGGGTTCGATACTCGTGTAGTGCTGCCTGAGCTGGACCATCGCTACTTTGTTTACATGCTCGGGCGTGGTGTACCGCCACCGAGTAATACGTTCCGTTGGTGTACGCCTAAGCTCAAGGTGATGAGCATGGAGCGGGAACTGGAGACGCTGCGGCAGGAAAGGGGCGAAAAGTTTTTGATGCTGACGGGTGTGCGCATTGGGGAGAGCGCGGCGCGAGACCAGCGGATTGCCATGAGCTGCACGAAGGATGGCGATGAGTGCGGTCAGGGGTGGTTTCAGCATTCATCGGCCAATGCGGTGGCAGATACACTGGCTCCTTTGCTGCACTGGCGTGTGTGTCATATTTGGGACTGGCTGGTGCAGGCGGATGTGGATCTGGGTTATCCGACGTTTGCGATCGCGGAAGTATACGGCCACGATCCTCAAGATGAGCTAGGTGAGACGGAGCCGATGAATGCTCGAACGGGATGTATTGGATGCCCGCTGGTACAGAAGGACTCTGCTTTAGACCGTGTGGTAGCAAATCCTAAGTGGGCATATTTGGCTCCGTTACAGCAACTAAGACCTTTGTATTGGCGAATTAAGCAACCCCAGTATCGGCTAAGAAAACATGGTGAACTGCGTAAAGATGGCACCCTAGCGAAAAAACAAGGGCGTCAAGTTATCCAAGCGAAAAATCTCTATACATTTAATGCTAAAAGCCCGAGGCAAATTGTACGCTCGGCAATTGAGCGGCGGTGTGATAGTGAAGGGAAAAAGCGGACGGTATCACCTGCATGGTTTACTAAACTTCCTGATAAGCGATATGCGCTAAAACAAGAGGTAAGTTAGGCTCATTTCTATGACGGATCCAGATATTCGATGGAAGCAGCGATTTGCAAACTATGAACGAGCCTTGGCTCAGCTTACGAAGTTTATTGATAAGGGTGAATTGAATGAACTGGAAGAGCAAGGGTTAATCCAGGCGTTTGAATATACCCATGAGCTAGCCTGGAATGTCTTGAAAGATTATTTACAGTATCAAGGAAATCAAAACATCTATGGTTCTCGCGATGCCACCCGTCTTGCCTTTAATGTGGGTCTAATTGAAGATGGTGGTAGCTGGATGGATATGATTAAAGAGCGAAATCGTACTAGCCATACTTACAATCAGACAACGGCTCAAGCGATCGCAGCCAATATAAAAGGTCGATTCTTTGATTTGTTTGTAAAACTGCAAGTCAAGATGCAGGCTCTACAGACTGAGGAACTACAGAATGGAGAGTAAAAACCTAAAATTTGGCCTTGAATCGAAGACTATTGAGGATATTTCAAGTATTTTTCAGCAATATACTGAAATTGAACGGGTTATTTTGTACGGTTCACGAGCTAAAGGTACCTATCGAGCCGGTTCAGATATTGATTTAACTCTCGTAGGTAAGCAAATTTCTCACGAGCAGTTGTTATCCATTGAACATCAGTTAGATGATTTATTGTTGCCGTATCTATTTGACCTGTCGATTTTTAGCCATATTGAAGATCCAGATGTGATTGATCACATTAATCGAGTCGGGCTTATTTTCTATGAGAAAAAGTCATCGACTGATGAGCAGAAGAAGGTTTCTGAAAGACTATAGCGTTTCATTCAATCTCTACAACGTTGTTAGCTCGATAAAATCTTCAAGTTTTTTGATGTTGGGATCACCGGCAAGATAGCCGATTCCTCGATGTAGGTGTAACCTTAGTGGCTGAGCAAGGGTTTCATCATCGGTATCTATACCGTCATCGTGACAACGCTGCTTAAGGGCAATTAGTAACAAATCAGCAATAGGACCACCAAATACTTGCCATGTCATTTCTACGTTACTGTCCGCAGGAATAGGCACAGGTGATGGTGGGGACTTTTCAGCCAATGATCGACAAAGTGCCCAGCGACAAAGAACATTCCAGTTTTGGATCTTGGTAACTCGCTTGAGTTTAATCAACTGATCTTTTGCGGGCTGTGAGAGTTTGATTCGGTCACTGGGGGCTTGCATGTCTACCAAAAATATCCTAGTTTCACTGTGGTCTGTCGTTTCTTGGGATGATAATCAAGCAGGTACTCACGGGCAATAGAGGACTGAGATCGCAACACCCCCACCTCTTCTTCTCGAATCTCAGTATCCGTAGACAGCAACAACACCTGATGGCTGGCCTGGGGAAAGTAGCGTTCAACCAGGTGTTGACGATGTTCCGAATCTAGCCGTCCCAGGGGAGTATCAATAGCAACAGGAAGCTGTCGCCCTGAAGCATTGGCCAGCCCCCACAGCAGGGCAATGGCTAAGAGCTGTTGCTCTCCAGCAGATAGCCGATGTTTAGGGAGCTGCTGAACCATACAGAAACACATCGGTAAGACGCTGCTGATAATGCTGCTCAAGGACTTTTTTGCATTGCTGTATCACGTCCTCAACTTGCGAGGGCAAAGGGCTAACGTTTTCTGCCATGTTGTTCTGATTCATGAAGCTGACAGTACCTCAAATTTGTAAACTGTGGTGTGTGGACTAAATGACATAGGGGCACTGTATCGGCATAGCAGCGTTTAGTCATAAACCTTTATGGGGTAATCAGGTTTGGGACATCTGCCTCAACATAAATAACGGTAATGTTCATGGTATCGGCCAGCTAGTCGATTGAGAACGAACAAATACTATGCTCGAATGACGGTAATTAATCTCTGTCCGTTTGACTGTATGGTCTTCGTGGCTAGGCGTTCTGCCATAGGAAGTGCCTGGGTTCGGCGATCAAAAATAACTAGCCAGCCATGGTCCTGATCTAATCGGGCTAGATAGCTGTCTAACTGTTCTAGACCTGCCTCCAGCGGATCTGCCCTTTTGTCTCGCCATACTTTTAGCTCAATGCCCAAGGTAACATTGCCATAGCGTAGGCAAAGATCCATGCGATCGCTACCAATGGCATACTCTCGTTCCAACGTGCCACCCCCGTTGACCACCCGGTGCAAAAATGCCATCAATACTAAGTGGGGGGCGATTTCGTGATAAGCCGCACTATTGAGCAATGGCTCACCATGCCGTCGCCAGAAGGCTAAAAATGCATCCAGCAGCGCTTTAGTATCCAGCTCGCCCGTAGCCGTTAGCCATGTGGGAGCGATCATGGGCAAGCTGTCCTGGGAGCCTTGCACTAAAAAGCGCACCAGTACTTCCCGATAAATTGGGTTTGTGACCACTAATCCACCGGCTTGAGAACGCTTGAGCAAACCCAGATCCACCAAATATTGACGATCATCATTGGACGTGACCGGTAGTGGTAAACCCGCTAGCATGGGTTCGATGATGGCCTTGATCCGTTTTTCTTGTAAGCGCTCGGCCAGGCTATCCAGGTGGGTGTCCTGACGCTTGATGAGAATCTCTTTGGCTTGCTGCACCAGGTCTGGCGTAATGGTAATGGCGGAGTCTGGTGCTAACACTTCTACTAGCTGACGGGCCAGGGCGTTGACTAACCAGGGTTGGCCATCGGTTAGCTCAAACACTAAATTTGTGGCAGCGGTTGAAAAGACCTGACCTGTTTCATCCGTATGCTGTTGATACAGCTCTGCTACTTCAGCCGCTGTAAAATTTCGCATCGTGATGGATTCGGCTTTGATGTTGAACGGGCTCGATGTGGTCAGTCGGTTGCTGCCGCCAGATGCTACTTTGTAGTCCCGCACATCCCGTAAACCAATCAGTGCCACAGACTGGGGAAACCAATGGGGACGGCTACGAAACCCGTTACGCAACTGCCGTAAAACTGATATCAGTGCGGCATCTTGTAGGGTGTCTATTTCATCAATAAAGAGCACCAGTGGCCTTGGAATAGCTTGACTCCAGGCATTTAGGGCTGCTTCAATCCGTTGACCAGCCGTTGACTCTGGCCAGGGGGGTGGCTGGCAATCTGTAGGTAAGTACATGTTGGCATTGCCACGCCAGCTGTTTAGTAGGGCTAGCTCCATGGCCCCTGGATCATCTGAGAAGGGAGCCCCTAGCTCGGCGGAGACGACCAGTGCGGCATATTGCCCTGAGTCGGTCAGTTGTTTGGCCAGGGCAAGCATGGCTGTGGTTTTGCCGATTTGGCGCGGGGCGTGGAGGACAAAGTAGTTTTCCTGGTCTATTAGGCGCTTTAATCCAGGCATTGACCAGCGAGCTGTGGTCAATGTGTAGTGCTTTGTTTGGACACAAGGGCCTGTTGTGTTAAACCAGCGAGCCATAAGGGAGTTAGCGAAAAGCTTTCAATAGTTTACTAACGGGGTAGGTATTTCACTAGCGATACTTCATCCACTACCCTTCATCCCCACTCCATACCACTGCTCCAGGCATTGCATGCAATGCCCCTACTGTCACTCTCCATCTCTTCACTTTTCATTACCTATCCATCGAATAGGCACAGTCCAATTGGACTTACTCAAGATATCACAGTCCAATTGGACTGTATACGAAACGCTATGACCTTTGTAAGGATCAAAGGCATGGGCAGAGCAGGTAAAGTACTAAAAACGGTGATGGAGAACCACGGCATTAGCCAGGGACGATTGGCGGCCGTGATGGGTATTGGTGCATCCAATATTTATCGCTGGGCCAATGAGGTGCGTGACCCTAGCTCTGAAACGGTGGTTAGTCTAATTAAGGCTCTCAAACAGATTCAGCCAGAAGCCGCTGATGAATTTAAAGCGCTTTATTTCAAAGACCTCTAAGGTCTTTGAGTTGTTTCAGCTGGCAATTCCCCAGTACTCACGATGCCACTCTATGGCTGATAAACGGGGCTCATACTCAGTTTCAACAGGTAGAAGAATCTGTTCACCATGAAAATCCTTTATCTGTCTTGTGTACTCAGAGGGTTCCTCATATAAACGATCCCTGGCAACAATAATTCGATAATTATCATCAATGCCAAACCAGCCATGATCAAATGCCCAGTGATGATTTTTACAAAGGGAGATACCATTATCAAAACGATCATCCCGAAATTCTGAAAAGGGCAAAATATGGGAGCCATCGACAATATTGTGATTATTATCGCTAACAATTCTGAGGTAACAGAAAGCACACTGTTGATTATATAAGGATGTAACAATGCGCCTAAACGCGGCATTGCGGACAAAGATGCGTTGTTGATCTTTCAGATCTTCTACGGTATACGTCGCTCCACCACTGTCAAACAGTTTGAGCTGGGTTTGTTCAAATTCATCGTAGGACAATAATTCCTCAACTGTCTCTGCTTGATGGTTAAACCAACTGTTGATAAGTACATCAGTCAGCTCCCGCCTAGTTTCACTGGCTGTTAAAAGAGAGAACAAGGCGTCATCAACGTAGGCATATTTCACAACATTCCTCAGAGCATTTAACCCTCTGATTTTAGTCTTAGAGGCTACGGTGTTCAATTGCTGAAAGCAATAATATTGGCTTATGGGGCGCTACACCACGCTGACGGTTATAATTGACTCGAAGTTTAGAAAACTTCTTAGCGTAGTAAAGAAGATCTGAAGACATCAGCTTAAAACCGTTTTCAGAATAGGCCCTACATCGTCCTGGGTATAGAAACGGGCATATTTTTCCAACACCTTAGATTCTGTATCATCTAGTTTGTCAATCGCTGCAATATCAAAAATATTGTCTATCTGTCCAGGAAACCATTTGCTGACTAATACCCGTAATAAATTTTCCCTGGGAATAGGCTGTTGAAGCAGTTCAAATAAATCTTCATCTAAGTAAGCATATTTAATCACTCGCTTTACTTCAGCAAAGGTTTTAAGTTTCACCTTAGAAGAGAGCACTGACTCAAATTGACGATTAGGCCATAGGTGCCAGAACTTACCGCTTTTCATAAAGAAGAATGGCTTTGAAATATCAGGGTTATGGGTGTTTGAACCTAGATACAACCAGTATTTGAGGAAAGTGTGAATCAGCTGAGGTTGTAGGAATATTTTGTTTTCCTGAATCCGGTGTTTTTGAATATGTTCAATAACAGACAATAATAGAATTGGCTTATGAGGCGCGACACCATGAGCACGGTCTACCCGGATTTTCTGAAACTTTTTGCCATAAAAGTCTAGTAATTCTAATGTTTCGAGGGTATTACCCATAACGCTTTCAAGGTTCTTCAGGTCACGCTATCCTCAAAACATCATATCCACATTGTGAATGCTCCACATCCTCCGCAGATAGTTGAGGCGACGCAATCAACCGCATTTTTCCCTCAGTCCGAATAAACGTCGCCAGCCCCCGTGCCACCGCCGCCATCGACGTACTCGAAAAAAAGCCCACCGCTCGGTCATACCGCACCGACTGACTCAGGCAAGGCACATAAAAATCACAGATTAGATCGTTGCGATCGCTCCGATAATCCTCATGAATAGCTACATCTTGTAACGTCACATCTGTGCTCAACTCCTAATCCTTTTCTTCAACCCACATCAATTTCAACCGTTCCTCAAATCCACCACGTTCCAGCCTCTTCTGTTTTTGGGCCTCTCGCACCTCTTGCCAACTAATACCCAAAACAACAATCAATGTATCCATCACTTCCGCCACATCAGCAAGTTCTTCTGTCAACTCAGCTATAGACTCAGCTCCCTGAACTTCCCTAGTTTCTTCCACAAGTTTCTGTTTCAAAGCTCTTTTATACTTATCTTCAGAAAGTCGCAGTGTCAAAAACTTTTTACCTGCCGCCTCAATGAGGTCCGGCACCTTATCCCGTACAAGCTTGTTATAGTCTTTTCTCACTCAGACTACCTCTACCATCAAAATACTCATCAGCTAACAATCTAAAAGCTGATTAGAAGCAAGGAATCAACTATGCTTCTAATCAGCTCTATTATCTATTGATGGAATGGCTAATGACTTTAGCCGTATTGTATTTTCGCAATCACCGACTGAGCCCTCCGACAGTTGTCAGACTTTAGATATCTAGATCCGCCATGTTCAGCTTTGGACCATAGGTCTCAATAAACTCACGGCGAGGTGCTACACGATCACCCATGAGCACCGTAAAGATCCGCTCGGCCTCCGCTGCATCTTCGATCTCCACCTTCTTCAGCGTGCGACTCTCCGGGTTCATGGTGGTATCCCACAGCTGAGTAGGCATCATTTCACCCAGACCCTTAAATCGCTGCACATTGTATTTTGCATTAGCAGGCAATGCGCTAATACCTCGCTGGAGTTCTTGCTCGCTATAACAGTAGGTATGACTGCGGCCCCGCTCTAACTTATATAAGGGTGGGCAAGCAATGTATACAAAGCCTTGATCGATCAACGCTCGCTGATAGCGGTAGAAGAACGTCAGCAGCAGTGTGCGAATGTGAGCGCCATCCACATCTGCATCTGTCATTAGACAAATGCGATGGTAGCGTAGCTGGGATGCATCAAATTCTTCGCCCTTGATACCTAATCCCAAAGCCGTAATCAATGACTGGACTTCGTTGTTTTTATAAATCTTCGAGTCATCGGTTTTCTCAATGTTGAGAATCTTGCCTCGCAGCGGCAGAATGGCTTGAAAACGACGATCACGCCCCTGCTTGGCACTACCTCCCGCAGAGTCACCCTCTACGATAAAGATTTCTGATTCAGCGGGGTCACGGGAGCTACAGTCTGCCAACTTACCCGGCAGTGTGGAAGACTCTAAAACTGACTTACGTCTGACCAGATCTCGGGCACGACGGGCAGCTTCCGCTGCATTAAAGGATTGAATGGCTTTTTCTAAGATAGAATCCACCACATTGGGATTGAAGTCTAGATACTCGCTCAGGGTTTCCCCAATCAGCGAATCAACAATACCGCGCACCTCGGTATTACCCAGCTTAGTTTTAGTCTGGCCTTCAAATTCGGGTTCTGGCACCTTAACGGAAATAACCGCCGTTAGGCCTTCGCGAATGTTCTCACCAGCGAGGTTGGACTCATTATCCTTACGCTTATTACGCTTGCGAGCAAAATTGTTCATGGTGCGTGTGAGCACCGCTTTGAGTCCCTCTAAATGTGTACCACCATCAACAGTGCGAATATTATTTGCAAAGCCCATCAAGTTATCAGAGTAGGCATCGACAGACCATTGCAGAGCGGCTTCTACTTGGACACCGTTTTTCTCGCCAGTCACGTAAATAATGTCTGGGTGAATAGGCTGCTTCTCTTTATTGATATATTCAACGTATTCACGGATACCGCCTTCATAGAAGTAGCGGTTTACTTTAGGTTCATCTGCCTTGAGCAGTTCTAAGCGATGATCCGTGAACGTAATATCCACACCCGCATTGAGGTACGCTAACTCTCGCAAACGACCGGCCAGGGTGCTGTAATCAAACTCAACGGTCTCCGTAAAAATCAGCTGGTCGGGCTTAAAGCTGACCGATGTACCCGTCTGACTACCAGCACCGCTTTTTACTGATAATTCTCCTTGGGCTTCACCACGCTCGTAGCGTTGAAGATGCTCTTTTTGATTACGCCAGACAGTAACTTCCACCCATTCTGACAAAGCGTTAACCACTGAAACACCCACACCATGGAGACCACCGGATACTTTATAGCCACCACCGCCAAACTTACCGCCAGCGTGGAGGACCGTCATGACGGTTTCCAGGGCAGACTTACCGGTACGGGCATGGACATCCGTGGGAATACCGCGTCCGTCGTCAGTAACGGTGACAGAACCGTCGGCATTAAGGTCGATGGTAATCGTTTTGCAATAACCCGCAAGCGCTTCGTCTACGGAGTTGTCAACAACCTCGTAAACTAGGTGATGCAAACCACGCGGCCCCGTACTACCAATGTACATACCCGGTCGCTTGCGCACAGGTTCCAGGCCTTCAAGCACCTGAATCTGATCAGCACCATAATCGGTTGTCATGCGTTCCTATCTCCTAAGACGGTCGTAAAGCCGCAATAGCATTAGAAATGAAATTGTGCCCCCGAATTCTAGCACAACGGTGTTAAAAGCGATTCTGAATGGATTTTAGAAAGCGTATTTATTAGGGATGGATCAAAAAAATTTACACGTAAAATATACGGACAATTTTCATTGACTAAAATCAGTTTAAAATTTAGTGCTTATGTACCATCCCTTATTATAGTCGTTGGCCCAACGGCATCGGGGAAATCTGGCCTAGCGTTGCAGATAGCTCAGCGGTTAAATGGGGTGATTTTGGGAGCAGATTCACGTCAGGTATACCGTGAGTTTGATATTGGTACGGCAAAGCCATCCTTAGCAGAACAGCAGCAGGTACCTCACTATCTAATTGATATATGTGAGCCGACTGAAACTTTAACAGTTGCTGATTATCAAGCCAAGGCCCAGGAATTAATTCAGCAGATACACGTACGGCAAGAGCAGGTGCCCTTGTTGGTAGGTGGGACAGGGTTGTATGTGAATGCGATCGCAAAAGGTTTAATTATTCCTCGTGTTGCACCTCAACCAAACCTGCGTCAGCAACTGACTGAGTTAGGTCAACCCCAGTGTTATGCCTTTTTACACCAAGTAGACCCGGCAGCGACTCAGCGAATTCACCCCAATGATGCCGTTCGCACCCTGCGTGCATTAGAGGTTTATTATGCGACTGGACATACTATTTCGGCCCAACAAGGCGAAAATCCACCGAACTATCCCCTTATATATGTGGGCTTGGACTGTGGTGAGGACCTACGTCAGCGCATTGCCCAACGCACCCACCATATGATAAATGCTGGTTTGGTAGACGAGGTGCACACCTTGATCAATCGTTACGGTGCGGATTTACCATTATTAAACACGCTAGGGTATGCGGAGATTAAACAGCATTTAGCTGGGGATGTAAGTTTAGCTGAAGCGGCTGCTTTGGTGATTCGTCATACGCAGCAGTTTGCTAAGCGGCAACGGACTTGGTTTAGGAAGGAAAAGGCGATTGAGTGGTTTGATGCTAATGCACCTGATTTGATTGATAGGGTTTGGGATTATGTGTCTGATCGGCTTGTTGGGTTGGATGCAAAACCGGTTATGGGGGGACCTTCTTTCCTTAGCCCCTAAAAATGGACAATCTTGTAGGGGCATTCCCTTGTGGATGCCCTGCGATAACAGGCGCTATCAGTCAGGATTTCGTACAGCCTCATAGTCTGAACGCATTGATTGAAGGGGTAGCTGTAAGGCTTCATTTATGTAGCTTCTCGGCTGGAACCAAAACCGGTTGCGTGGGGTCCCTCCGTGTTCACGTTCGGCTGAGCTCACGTCGAAGCCCACACCCCCTGGGCAGGGCGGGACGCCGCCCTACAACCCTCGTACCAGAGAGTTTTGTCAAATAGCAGGCGTTATTCCAGGGCATGCATAAAACATGCCCCTACTGCCTCAACCCATGGCTCTTACCAATCACCCAATGCCGCCGAAAATACCTCGACAAACTCGACTCCTCCAACGTCAAACAAATCGGCCTCCCATGGGGGCAGGTCCTTGGATTCTTAGTCCGCTGCCAATCATCCAACAACGTTTGCATTGTCTCTAACGTCAACGGCGTCCCATTGCGAATTGCCGTACGACAAGCCGTTGCCACCATCGCCTCATCAACATCTCCACCTAAACTCAACTCCAGCAGAGCATCTGCGCAATCGTCTCGCTCCGCCAACGGTACCGGTACCGAACGCACAGCCCAAAGATTTTCACCAAATAGGTCTACCTCTAAACTCAACCGCCTCAATTGCTCAACCTGACGGGCACTAAGCTGACTCAAAATAATCGCTGGCTCGATCTCAACCGTTTGCCAACGCGATTTAATTTGTTCGTAAATAACCCGCTCATGGGCAATGTGCTGCTCCACTAAACACAGGCCACCACTGTGCTCAGCCACTATATAGGTCTCCTGAACCTGGGCAACAGCCTTAAGCTGACTCGGCAGATTATGATTACTAGGAGCATAACTACCAGCGACCTCAGCCGCCTTAAACAGCTGTTTAGTACGCTGAGTTTGAGCACTGTCCGTCAAATTAGACAGCCGCAACGTCTTCTCAACCGCAAGGGCAATGCGATCGCACCACACGTCCGTATCTTGCAAATAAATCTCCGACTTGGCCGGATTACGATTCCAGTCAATTTGCTTAGCCGGTACCCGCAAATGCAAAAAACACACGGGATAGCGATCGCGGGGTAACGTACGGCGAAAGTTATAGATCAACGACTGTACTAAAACAGGAGCCGTCACCGTTCGTCCATTAATCGCCACCCGTACCCAGTCCGGACGTCCTCGATGACAGCGATCCGGCAATCCCACCAACAGGTTCAACTGCCCATGCGCACACCCCAAATCATCAGCCGTCAAACTTACGTTCGCTAAATCATGGACCGTCACATCCCGCAGAATCTGAGGCAGAATAGTTTTCGCCGTAGACCCCGGCCACAGGGTAAACCAGTCGCGGTCAGTGTGGGCCACCTGCCAGGTGACTTGGGGATGACACAGGGCTAACTGCTGCACAGTTTGTTGCACCTGGCGTAGCTGTTGGGCCACAGACGGCAACACCTGACGACGATTAGGTAATCGTGTAAAAAGAGCATCAGCGGTGACAACGGTGCCAGGTGCGATCGCAACTTCCTCAATCTCTGTCACCGTTCCTTCTGCCCCATAATTCACACGCCAACCCACAGCCCCAGCCACCCGACTACGAATTTCTAAGTCCGATAGCTGCGCCAAACTATGCAGCGCCTCACCCCGAAACCCCAGACTCTGAATTTGACTCAGATCATCACAGGTGCGAATCTTGCTCGTGCTATGGGCCGTGGCCGCTTGTTCTAAGTCAGCACGGGAGATACCCATGCCGTTATCCGTCACCCGGACCCGCCACACCTCTGGCCACAAATGAATCACAATCCTGGTAGCCCCAGCATCCAGCGCATTTTCCGACAGCTCTCGCACAACAGCCGCCAGGGAATCAATCACTTCCCCAGCAGCAATCAGGCTGATCACATCCTGAGATAAACGTTGGATAGGTGAGACGGTGGTAATAGTAAAGGCTCCCTGATGTTGATGTTCTTCTAACGCTATCGCGAAAACCGCCTATCCCCCACTCCCCACCCCCCTCCTCTGATGTACCATAACGGCACCTAATCGGTTCAACGCAATGATGTCAGAGACCTATAAGTCAACAGCAATTGCCAAAATTCAAGACCAGAAAGCCCAAATGCGTCGGTCTCTACTAAAGGCACGCCAGGCGATGCCACCCCAGGTGTGGCAGCAAAAGTGCGATCGCATTTGCACCCATTTAGCCCAATGGCCAACCTTGCAAAACGCGCGCACAATATTGGCTTACTGTAGCTTTCGTAATGAGCCAGACCTAGGAAGCTTGCTGGCTCAACAGCGATCTTGGGGACTCCCACGCTGTCAGGGCAAAGAACTGATTTGGCATCGATGGTTTCCCACCTGTGGCTGGCCATTACGCTCCGGCACCTACGGCATCACCGAACCTGATCCAACATCACCTGTGGTAGATCCTCGCCGGGTAGATGTAATTTTGGTCCCAGCCGTCGCCTGCGATGTCAGAGGATACCGCTTAGGCTATGGCGGAGGATTTTATGACCGCATGCTCAGCCAAACCAGCTGGCAAGGCAAAACGACAATCGGCATTGTATTTGAGTTTGCTCGCCTGCCCGAGATTCCTAAAAACCGCTGGGACCGTCCTTTAGATGGCATCTGTACCGAGAGCGGCCTCTTTCTTGCCAGCTAAAATCCAATAAACGGAGCAGCTAAAATCTCAAAACTTTGAGTCAACTCCACAATCAAGGAAACTTGCCGGTCAATATCGCATTGCCGACGGACTAAGATTCTTTTGAATAGTCACCTGTAAAGTATCGATTTACAGTGATAGTTATCACATACACACACCGATGCATTGCACTAATAAATAGAAATAGATAGTTTCTTAACAAAGCAAATGACATATGTCCTTAAAATCATATCCCAGCAGCTTCTCTTAAGAATCCACAGTGTGGTGAGAAAAGCTCTTATTACTCAGACTAACCTCTGATAGCTTCAAGATGACATTTTTTAACAACAAAAAGTTCAAGTACCTGAGGGCACCTCGATTAATTCAAAAATAGAGTCTCAATATGAGATCATGGTTACGGATTAGGGTTGACAGGGAGACTTCTGATGGGACAACAAGGATTTTGGGATTTTGAGATCCGTCATCAAAAGCTGGAATCAAAAAAAGACCTGTTGACCTGCCTGGACGAGCTGATTCCGTGGGATGAGTTTCGACCGCTGTTAGAAAGCGTGTATGTCAAATCCCGTAAGCGTAAAGCAGGTCGTCGCCCGATAGATGTCATCCTCATGTTTAAGTTGTTAATCCTGCAACAGCTCTACAACATTGGTGACGATGAGCTGGAATACCAAGTGAATGACCGGTTGTCATTTATGCGATTTCTACATCTGGGCCTGGAAGATGCGGTGCCAGACGCGAAAACGGTGTGGTCATTTCGGGAGCGCTTACGCCAGGCCGAGTTAGAGGAAGGACTATTTGAGCAGTTTGGGGCCTATCTGAAGGCAACGGGCTACCAAGCCCAATGTGGTCAAATCGTCGATGCCACCTTAGTGCCAGTGCCTAAACAACGGAATAGTCGAGACGATAATGCCGAGGTCAAAGCAGGCAAGGTGCCTGAGGATTGGCAGGACAAGCCTCATAAGCTATCCCAAAAGGATGTGGAGGCTCGTTGGACCAAAAAGAATGGCACGTCTCATTACGGGTATAAAAACCATATCAATCGGGATGCGGGGCATGGGTTTATTCGTCGGTATACGGTCACCGATGCCTCGGTTCATGATTCTCAGGTATTGGGTCAACTGCTAGATGCGGACAATTCTGATGATGAGATTTGGGCCGATAGCGCCTATCTCTCGATAGCGATTGTCACCGTGTTAGAGATGATGGGTTTTGAGAGCCATCTTAACGAACGAGCCTATCGCAATCGCCCCCTAACAGAGGTGCAGATAGCGGACAATCGTGAGCGTTCAAAAACCCGGGCCAAGGTTGAACATGTATTTGGGTCGATGGTCAATGAGATGGGGGGCAACGTTGTTCGCACCATTGGGTTAGCCAGGGCCAAAACCATGCTCGGCCTCAAAAACTTGACCTACAATCTCAAGCGGTATGTCTTCTGGCAAAAACAAGACATGGCTGAAGTATTTGCCTAAAGGATGGGATATTCAGCTCTAAAACGGACACAATGCATGGGGGGTGTTTATTTCATATTCTGATTTCCAGAAACAAGGCTGGATAACAGTCTTATTTGAGACTCGATTCCTCAAAAAATCAATAAATAGAGGTGCCCCTGAGCATATTGAAAAATCAAAAACAACAAGACAACTTGTATTGAACTTCGAACCAGACTTAAGTCGAAGTGACAAAAAAGTAGCACGAGTGTTAGTAGTAAATACTGGCTAGAGTTCTTAATGAGTCGAAGGAAGTCCTTCTGATTCTTTAGGTTAAAGGCGTTTCACACGTCAGATGCATCTATTTCTTCTTTCTGCACCGAATTAGCTATGAGAGAAATTCGTCACAATGACCACACAGAATCGAGAAGGCCTCAGCCGTTCTTCGGACGAGGATCAAGGCGTTAGTTCCCGACAAACAATTCTAAGCTATAGCTTCAAACGTCTGCTTCTCATACTGTGGGACCCCATTAATATTTTAGGCACTTGCCTAATGGGTCAAAGACTTTGGAGCCAAGTTACCGAAGAAGTTCGAGAAGCAATTGCTTTATGTCTACTTTTGCAACTCCCAGATTTAATTGGTCAACTAATACTTCAAGAAAATTTTTCTAGCCTTATTATGTGCCCCAAGGATATTTGGAGCGTTAATCGTTACGCATGTATTGTCATAGTTACATCTGACTACTTATTATGGCTCACAATTGGTGCTCGCATATTGACTCGCTCAATAATAAACATTCGAAGCATCTTCATAGATATGAAAAAAAACCAATAAAAATGATGAGATTGTGAGTAAGTTACGTTGATCGACGTGGTGCTTAGAGGGAATTCTTTTATAAGATAGAGAGAAACTAGTCACAGAATCCATACTATAGTGGGCCTGGTTAAGGCATAAACCGATGAAAAACATCAAAGTAATTAGGGATATTGCTCAACCAATGGCTGTTCTACTCTTTGCGATGTTAGTAACAGATGGGCGTCCCTCTAAATTTGGCATATACATCACCTTACTCGTAGTTTTTACATTATTAGTAAGAAAATATTCGCATCAATATAAGCAAAAAGAACTAGTTTATAAATTTCGCAGTTTAGGTTCAGGTAATAGTTCACAAAGAACTATATACAAATCACTTCAAAATTTAAGCAACACCTTAAATGAAGGTGACTTAGCATGGCTATCAAAAGTAGGAGAAAAGAGACAGCTAAAATCAGGAGAGATCCTCATTGATGAGCAGAAACATCTTTCTCATCTATTTATAGTAATCAGCGGAAACTTTAGGGTTTATTCAAAATATCTCGAAGCTAGTGAAGTTGCTAATATCGAAGTCCGATCAGTAGTGGGGGAGATGTCTTTCCTCACTAACATGGTTCCTTCCGCAACTGTTGAAGCTAGTAGCGAGTCACTAATACTAGCGATATCTAGAAGTGATATAGAGAAGCGGATAGTACAGGAAAGTGATTTTGGCTATCGTTTTTCTAAAGCTATTGCATCTATCACTGCTGACCGGCTCAAAAACACTACTATCGGTTATTGGAAAAACACTCATCGTCCCTCCGTATCTAGCCCTTACTCACATGACAACAACTTAGCCTCTACACAAGCTAGTGAAAGTGAGAGTGAGAGCTTTTCAAAAGACAGTCGCCCATCACGTTCTTCTTCAGCTAAAGCAAGGAACTTGCGTCCTCGCTTTATTGTAGCAGCAGCACTAAGTGGACTTGTGACCCCTAAAGATGCATAAAGGTTATTCAATTTATTTTCCCCAATTCAATGTTCTCCTAAATTTCAAAACCTGAAAGCGTCAATTTCCCAATCATTTTTCCAGACTCTAAACGCTCGTGAGCCTGAGCTAGAGTAGCAGTACTAAGAGGCCCCAGATGCTCTGTCATTGTGCTTTTAACAATCCCCTGATCTATCAACTTTGCGACTTGATTAAGCAATTGATGCTGACTAATCATATTATTAGTTTCATGTAGAGCCTTAGTGAACATAAATTCCCAGGCGAACGTAACACTCTTATTCTTTAATAGATTGAGATCAGGGGGTTCTTTGACCGAAACAACAGCACAAATACTACCTTGAGGTTTAATCACATCAGCCATCACCTGCCAATAGTGGTTTGTGTCATTAAGACAGAGGATATAGTCAACGGCAGTAATCTCAAGTCTTTCAAGCTGGACACGCAAGTTTTCATGATGATTAACACAGTGGGATGCCCCCAACTGCATACACCACTTTCTTGACACATCTCTGGAAGCCGTCGCAATCACCCGTAAACCAGCGTACTTTGCCAGCTGGATGGCCATAGAGCCCACCCCACCTGCGCCACCAATAATTAAAAGAGTTGCATCACTACTGCGAGGTTCAGGAGAAATATTTAAACGTTCAAAAAGAGATTCCCAGGCAGTAATGGTCGTTAGCGGCAGCGCGGCAGATTCCTCAAAGGACAAGCTCCTGGGCTTATGACCCACAATTCGCTCATCCACCAAATGATATTCGCTGTTACATCCCTGTCGTGCAATACTACCGGCGTAGTAAACGCCATCTCCAGGCTTGAACAGCGTCACCCGCTCACCTACAGCAGTCACCACACCCGCCACATCCCAACCTAAAATCTTAGGGGTGATCAACCGCCCCTGCACAGAGGCACGCATCTTACAATCAATGGGGTTTACAGATACGGCACGCACCTGCACCTGCAAATCTCGCTGACCAGGAGTTAACTCATTGAGGAAACACTCAGCAAAACAATCAGGATGCCCCGTCGGCAAAAATTGACTAACACCAAATGCTTTGATCATCATGACAGCGATGGGAAAATCTTACCGAGATCGCAACATACCTCCCCTAACTTAGATAGTTACAGATTCAGACTAAAAGACGCCATAAAATACTATAAAACATCAATTCATGACAAATGAGGCGGCTATTGCCATAGAAAAACTAAATATGATTGCTTACATAATAACAAAAAGGGCAACAAAACAGTATACGAATACACATGTCAATCCATTGATTCATACAAAAAAGTCTTCTAGCTGACAGACTAACTACACAACAATGTGGTTATACTCAGAATTGAAAGCACCACATACACTTCGCCAACGGGTCTTTCATTTATTCTACAAGCAGATAAAATATTGTTTTTTCTGTTTCATAACCTAAAAATCATCTTGTTTGATGTAGCCTAAGCTACTTACCCAAAGTTTGTCGGGGAAATTATTGGTTTGGGCAGTTCCACTAAGTTTTTTGTGGTTTTGTCTGATACTGTAAAGTTTGTTATATTGCGGTTGCTATTTTCTCGGAACAACAATGGCAAATACCCCCCCAGCTGTTAAAGCGTTT
Organism: Leptothoe sp. ISB3NOV94-8A; assembly: GCF_043421595.1. Taxonomy (NCBI): domain Bacteria; kingdom Bacillati; phylum Cyanobacteriota; class Cyanophyceae; order Nodosilineales; family Cymatolegaceae; genus Leptothoe; species Leptothoe sp. ISB3NOV94-8A. The sequence continues at coordinate 5,111,401 of NZ_JAXSQW010000001.1, forward strand.
ATCTCGGCATACGACAGTGAGCCTTTGGCGTACCAAAATTTGGACGATGCCATTGAAGCTGTTTGCTGTGGCGAGGTTTTTAGAAGTTTAATTCTCGCATTGGTCAATAGTCCCGCCTTCTCCGAAGAACTGGGCAAAGAGTTTGAAGCAGCAGGTGCGATCGCAGGTTTATCAGCCTGTCGCAGTTTACGCAGTTGCCTAAACTTCTCCATTAGTCGATTTTTTGGACTGTTGGCAGAAGTAATTTCTGCCTTTGATCAAACAGCTGGGGAGGAGTGGAGTACATTCGCAGACCGAGTACACCAGTCAAATTTAGGGGGTAGTAAGCTATTAGAGCGTCTGCTGCGAAGCGCTGACAGAAATTTCTATCAAGACCTGGCCGCACATTTGGTTGACGAAAATCCCCACGCGGTTTATCCAACGTCTAGCTACCGTGAGAGTCAGGCCTCTGTGGTCAGCACCGATGACGATCAGATCATCGAAGCGGTCATGACATCACGGACATTCACGTCAATTCGTGTAGTCGAAAACTGTTTAGACCCCCAGGAAACAGTTTTAAGAGACATGTATATTGCCCATGGGCGATGCGTTTGCATGGTCGACCAAAATGTCGAAAATTACTACGGGGAGCAAATCGAGAAGTATTTCAAGCACCACGGCATTCACCTGGAGAAACTAGTTTACCGGGCCATGGAAGTGGATAAGGGTATTCATACCGTGGAACGTATGCTTGGCGATTTCAAAATGATTGGCGTCTGCCGTAACGAACCTGTACTTATCATTGGTGGTGGTGTTTTGACTGACACTGGTGGGTTGGCCTGTGCCCTTTACCACCGCAACACTCCCTATGTCATGCTTTCCACGTCCATTGTGGCAGGCATTGATGCAGGTCCTTCTCCTCGCACTTGCTGCGATGGATTTGGTTATAAGAATCTCTTTGGAGCCTACCATGCACCTGTGCTCTCCCTAACCGATCGCTCGTTCTTTAAGACATTGCGGGAAGGGTGGTTGCGCCACGGTATTGCCGAGATCATCAAAATGGCAACCGTCAAGAATATTGAGCTGTTTGAGTATCTAGAACAGGCTGGCCCTGAATTGATTGAGACTCGCTTTGGGACTCTCAACTGTGAGCCTGGCGCTGATATTAGCACTCTTTCTCAAAAAATTCTGGGTGCCGCCCTCAGAAGCTACGTTGAAGCTGAGTACGACAACCTTTATGAGACTCACCAGTGTCGTCCCCACGCCTACGGCCACACTTGGTCACCCGGTTTCGAAATTGAGGCTGGCTTGTTGCACGGGCATGCTGTAGCCATTGGCATGGGCTTTGGCGCGTATCTAAGCTACCGCGACAGCTGGATCACAGCTGATGAGTTCCACCGGATTCTTCGCCTGATCAGTTCCTTTGGGTTAAGTCTTTGGAATGACGTACTACTTAATAACGACACTCTCTGGGCTTCTCAAGAAAAGATTGTTCAGAAACGGGGCGGCAACTTAGCCGCGCCCCTACCCAAGGGTGGGGTTGGTAAATGTGGTTATCTCAACTCAATGACTCAAGAGGAGCTATACGAAGCGATCAGCGCCTATCGTAAAATTTGCCAAGACTATCCACGTCAGGGAGTTGGCATCGATCCACTTTGCAGCGATGTTGGCCTCGAAGATCCATCTACAGTTGGCCACAGCCTGATGGAAACTGTCAAAGCCCATTCTACAGAACCAACTGAACTGCTATCTCCTGTTTAAATGATTCTAGGAGATTAGTATAAAACAACGGTCGTGGCCTCTATTTAGGAGGTCGCGATCGCGTCCAGTTAATCCCAATGCTTTGAGAACCTATGGCACACCCACCTTTTGATATTGTCATCCCCCTCTTTCGTACTCGATGGAATACACGGGCGGTCATGGAAGGGCTCACCCATCATTATCAGCCTCGCTCAATACATATCATCACCCTACCTACAGAAGTAGCTAGTCTCCAGGAAAAGTCTCAAGGCTGGAAAACAGCCCCGATCCATATTCACAACGAAGAAATCTTTTTCCAGGCAAGTGGGCTGACCAAAACTGTCATCTGTGAAGAGCTTAATTTAGGCAAGTCTTTGTATAACCCTGGCTGGTTTTATCAGCAGCTTCTGAAACTAGGGGCCTTTGAAGGCATCTCTAATCTCAGCGAATGGTATCTAGTGTGGGACAGTGATCTACTCCCAGCCGCAACCTGGCCTGCATTTCGTGGTGAGGATACGACCTTAGAACATACCTTTGCACTGCTACAACACAACAAATATGGCAATCCTGCCATTGTTGGCAAATGGGATACCTGGATTCGCAACGTGTTAGGTGTAACACCACTGACAGACGAAACTGGCACGTTTATCCCCCATCACATGTGGTTTAAGCAAGAACACCTCAAAACATTTGCCCAGCGCATCAATTATCATTACACATCGACCGATCACTGGCTCTCCCTAATGATGCGTTCAGCCAATGGTTTTGGCACATTTAGTGAGTATTGGGCCTATGTTTCTTGGGTTGCTACTCAAGCTCCAACAGACATCGCATTTTATCCCTATGCTCAGTATGGTGAGACCACTGAGCGCTTCTTTGATGATGGCACTGGCATGTTTTCAACGTCTCTTAGAAAGTATCTCTCCATTAATTCCGTTGGACCAGATGATGGATTCTCCCCTTCCTATAAAGAGGTCAACACATTTATTCAAACAGAATATGGTGCAGATGCCTTACCCTCATCTCTAGCCTTTGAGAGCAGCCCTCGCCATTTAAAGAAAAATAGTGAAAATATGCACATTGAGGAACAACGTTCTCGTTGGAATCCTCGTATAGTAGAGGAAGCGGCTACAGTTTAATGAATGATGCAGTGAAGGGTAAAGAGTAGAAAGTCAAGAGTCACTCTTTATCCCTTTACTTTCCACCGCTTTACTCTTTATCCAGCTTTGCTGCTGCTTGCTTCACCCCATCTAACAGCTCCAAGGAAAGATGCAATCCGTTGAGATCAATGGCACCAGCCTTGGGCTTGGGTTGAGGTCCATGGTAATCACTACCGCCAGTCATGAGTAAGTCGTACTGTGCACAAAGTTCTTCGAGAACCCGCTCTTCACTAATGCTGTGCTGTGGGTGATACACTTCCACACCCATCAGACCTGCCTTAACCAATTCTGGCAATACCTCTTCTACAATGCCACCTCTAAACAAATAGGGGTGGGCCCACACAGGCACAGCACCACAGCTTCTTAGCAACTCTATCCCTTCTTGAGCAGTAAATTTTTCGTAGGGAACATAGGCCGGACCATGATCGCCGATAAACCGCTGGAAGGCTTCTTGTTGAGATGTCACATGGCCCGCTGCCAGCAGTGCATTAGCGATATGGGGGCGACCAGGGGCCATGGTGCCCGGCATCGGTGGTAGTGCAATGGGAAAGCCTAACTCAGCCAGCTTATCTACCATTTTCTGAGCCCGGCGATGACGGCCCTGAATACGCTCGCTTAAGGGTGTTGCTAGCTTTTGTGGATCTGGGTAAAACCCCAGAATATGCATAGAACGCTCGTTATATGTCGTACTGAGTTCAATACCAGGAACTATTTCCAAGTCGTAGGATTGAGCCGCTGAACGGGCTTCAGTCCACCCAGAAATTGTATCGTGATCGGTAATCGCCAACGCTTTAACACCTTTGGCCGCAGCCCGTTCCACCAGTTTTTGTGGTGTGAGGGTCCCGTCAGAAAAGGTGGTGTGGCAGTGGAGTTCAAGCATAAGGTATGGAAAGGCGGTGGGTAGTAGACTGAATGACGGCCTACCTTTCCTATTATGGGCAGATTTAGTGGCTACCGGCTCAGCCAAGAAAAATAAGGATTTGTTGATACAACTCGATATTCACTAAATAGCCTGTGTAGTATGTCCATAGGAAATCGTAGCGGCTTGCCCATGGATGTCCGAAAAGTCTTGATTTTGGCAGTGAACCCCAAGGATACGGCAGACCTACGTCTGGATGAAGAAATTCGTCAGATTAAGGAAGCACTAAAGCTGTCAGAGGGTCGGGCAAACTTTGAGGTGGTCATTGAGCCAGCTGTGCGCACAGGCGATCTACACCGACACTTGCTACAGCATAAGCCTCAGATTGTGCACTTTTCAGGCCATGGTGTCGGCGCACGAGGGTTGGCCTTTGAGGACAAGAACGGTATTTCTAAACTGATTAGTACTGCTACCCTGACTCGTCTATTTCGACTCTGCGGTGGTGTGGAATGTGTGCTGCTCAATGCCTGCCATTCTGTGGCCCAAGCTAATGCGATTTTAGAGCATGTGAACCATGTGATCGGCATGACCGATGCCATTGGCGATCAGGCATCGATCAAGTTTGCGGAAGGATTTTATGACGGACTAGGGTATGGCCGGAATTATGCCGATGCCTTTGAGTTTGGCCTGGTTGGAATTGGGGCAGAAGGGATACCCGAAGAAGAAACGCCTGTTTTACGGATAAAGGGGGAAGGGAGCAAGGAAAATGTGAAAGCCCCAGAAGTTGCTCACTGCATACCACTCGGCCAAACTAATCCCCAAGCTAAAATTGCTCAAAAACAAATATTTATCAGCTACAAACGCGATGTAGTCCCTGATGAAACCGTAGCTCTACAGCTTTATGAGGGGCTAGGACAAAGCAATGATGTATTCATTGACCAGCGCATGTTGGTAGGTACCCGCTGGGCAGAGCAACTGGAGACGAACATCCGTCAGGCAGATGCTGTGGTGGTTTTACTATCAACTCATTCAGTAAACAGCGAAATGGTGCTGCAGGAAATTGAGCTAGCGCACAAAGTGGCCGAGGCCAATGGTGGTAAACCTCGTATTTTGCCGGTGCGTCTAGCCTATCGAGATCCATTTCAGCATCCACTAAGTGTATATTTGAATCCAATTAACTGGGCGCTATGGGATAGCGAGGCAGATACTCCAGATTTGATTTCAGAGCTGCAGCAGGCTATTGATGGGGGAGTGCTATCCATTGATGAGCAACGGAAGGCCGATGTGGTTAAAGCTGCACCAAAGGTCAAGATTCCTCAACCACTACCCGTGGCCCAACCGGTTGCCAAGCTAGAACTCCCCGAGGGCACCATGGATACTGCCTCGGACTTTTATATCGAGCGGAATTGTGACCGCATAGCTCTCAGCGTGATTGAGCAACAGGGTGTGACCATGACCATCAAAGGTCCCCGGCAGATGGGTAAAAGCTCTTTACTCAATCGGCTGATGGAGGCAGCCGTCGAGGCGGGCAAACAGATTGCTTTTTTGGACTTTCAGCTGTTTGATCGAGCAGCTTTACAGGATGCCGATGAATTTTACCAGCAGTTTTGCTTCTGGCTCACGGATGAACTGGACATGGAAGATGAGGTAGAAGCTTATTGGAAGAAGAATCTGGGGAATCCCCAGCGCTGTACCCGCTATGTGGACAAACACATTCTCAAAAATTTGGAGCAGCCTCTAGTGCTGGCCATGGATGAGGTAGAACGGATTTTTGATACTCCGTTTCGCAATGACTTCTTTAGTATGTTGCGCAGCTGGCACAATCAGCGAGCCACAAAGAAAAGTTGGAAGCAGTTGGACCTGACTTTTGTCACTTCGACAGAGCCCTATCAGCTAATCGCAGATTTGAACCAATCACCCTTTAATGTTGGGGAGAACTTACGTCTCCAAGACTTTGACGACCAGCAGGTACATCTGCTCAATGAACTTCACGGACTACCTCTGACCACTGTTGACGAACAACGCTTAATGAAATTGGTGAATGGGCATCCCTACCTGGTGCGTAAGGCCTTGTATTTGGTGGCTAGCAACCGGATGACAGCCCAGGAACTGTTTGCAAAAGCACAGGAAGAGAATAGCCCATTTGTCGATCATTTGAAGTATCACCTGTTTCGTATATATGGAAATAAAGTATTGGTAAAAGCGTTTCTGAGAATTCTCAAGGATCAAGTATGTGAAGACGAAGTAATGTATTTTCGGCTGCATGGAGCGGGTTTAGTTTGTCGAGACGGACAGAGTGTTTTTCCAAGATGTCAACTATATGCAGACTATTTTGAGGAGCATTTGAGCTAATGCGAAACGCACAGCAAAGTATTCGATCTTTTGTCGGGCATCTTCGCTTTCGACACCTCCCCTTGGAAAGGGAAGATTTCACCTTTCAACTCTCTCCCATCTATTAGACGGAGCCCTCTAGTCATGACTCGTTCGATTTACACAACTGGCGGGACCGTACAAGCAGGTGGGGGCATCTATCTATCTCGCAAGGCTGATGATGAACTGTTGCAACTCTGTCGCGAAGGCCAGTTTGCCTATGTGTTGACTTCCCGACAGATGGGTAAATCGAGCCTGATGGTACAAACGGCAGCCCGACTCGAAAACCAAGGTATCACCTCCGTCATCATTGACCTGACAAAAATCGGGACAAACGTTACGCCGGAACAGTGGTATCTGGGAGTGCTAACCGAAATTGACGAGAGCCTGATGCTCGATACGGATATTTTTGATTGGTGGGAGGATCATAATCATCTTGGTGTCACCCAACGACTGACACGATTCTTTGAGGAGATTCTTCTAAACGAAGTCGAAGGGCGCATCGTGTTGTTTGTGGATGAGATTGACACGACACTAAGCCTAAAGTTTACCGATGACTTTTTTATTGCAATTCGATATTTTTACACGGTGCGGGCGCAGAAGAAACAGCTGGGACGTCTGTCGGTGGTATTGATTGGGGTGGCATCGCCAGGGGAACTCATTAAAGATCCTAAGCGTACACCCTTCAATATTGGGAAACGCGTTGAACTGAGAGATTTCAGTTTTGAAGAAGCACAACCCTTAGTAACGGGCTTTAAAATTCCTTTCCATGAGACTAACCAACTTTTGAAGTGGATTTTTCATTGGACAAATGGTCATCCCTATCTCACTCAAAGACTGTGCCATCACATCTCGCACAGAAGCTTCTTAGAAGGAATTAACAAAAATATAGTTAATACTATCGCTTCCGATATCTTTTTACAAGAAAAAACATCTTTAGACACTAACATTGAGTTTGTGAGAGACATGCTCACAAAGCGTTCTCCTAATGTAATAGAAACTTTAAATACCTACCTCAAAATCATTAAAGAAAACAGGACATCAATTCTAGATGAAGAACAAAACATTCTTAAATCACATCTAAAATTATCAGGCATAGTAGTTTCACACAATCAACAGCTACGTATCAGAAATCTCATCTACAAAAAAGTGTTTAACAAGCACTGGGTACGTACAACACTTGCCAATGAAATGCCCCCAGTTCAAGGTGTCAGCTATAGTGCACTTGCTAATGCCTTGATCATCATAATCTTGAAATTTCTAGGAGTATTTGTCCCTCTAGAATTATATTTTTATGACACCGTAACACGACTTTCTGTCCAGAAAGCTCAACCATTAGAAAACATAATAGTTGTAGGTATTACTGAGGCTGATATTCGTGATTATAATCAATGGCCTCTTAACGATAACACTGTTGCCGAGCTGCTAGAGCGCCTACAAAGCTATAAGCCTACAGTCATTGGATTAGATTTAGTCCGAGATATTGAACACCCTCCTGGGCAAGAGCGTTTAGCCCGTCAACTAGCAATTAACAATGTCTATGGCATCTACGATGTAGGCTTGGTTCCGACTCGTACCATTTCAGCTCCAGAAGGTATGAATCCGTCTCGTACTGGGTTTGCAGACTTTGTTGCCGATACCGATGGGGTAATCCGACGTAACTTTATGTTTGCCTCGATTAAACCTGATGAATTTTACGCTTTAGGTTTACAGCTAAGTCTCCATTTTTTGAGAGAACACTATGGCTCAAATATTTTTCATAAAAGCTCAGAGGGGTTGACTATTGCAGATACATTTTTTCCCACATTGGCTCCAAATACAGGTGGTTATCAAAATAATGAAGACATGACTGGCTATCAAGTGATGTTACAATATCAAATTAAAAATGAGGCCATTCGACAGGTATCTCTAACAGATGTTCTCGAAAACAATGTTGACTCTGCCTGGTTTGAGAATAAGGTGGTCTTAATTGGGACTGTGGCCCCCAGCATTAAGGACACCTTGTTGACGTCCCTCAATACTCAATCTGGTTCTTTTTCTAGAACGCCCGGGGTAATTCTGCACGCTCATGCGGTCACACAAATTCTTTCTAGCGTTTTAGACAAGAAACCTTTAATTAGAACAACACCTGAATCTTTAGAAATTTCGCTTGTTTTTATTTGCTCAATCTTCGGTAGTTTTATTCTTCGAAATTTCATTCAAAAGCAACGTGACGGGGTTTTTTTAATATTAGGTGGTACATGTTTAATAGTATCAATATATTCAGTCGCTTTAATTTATTTCTATCTTTGGATCCCAGTGGTTCCCTCTGCTCTTGCTTGGGCAACTCTCACGTATCAATGGCAATTCGAAAAAGATAAATCCTAAATTTTTCGAATTACTGGACAGCTAATACCCCACATGTAGGTTGGGTTAAACCCTCAACAACATTTTCGCCATGCGCCCAAACCTCTAATACCCCAACATCACCAACATCCCAAAATTTGAAATCATGGAGATTCATCGACCGGATTAATAACGAAGGGTATCGATTGTTGGGTTTCATCCCTTAACCCAACCTACGTCTCCATGGCATTTCCGTTGGACAACCTAATCAATTGCTAAAATAAGCAAAACAACACCCTTCCAAACATATGGGTACTGCACAATCATTATCAAACACCTCAGAAAAGAACATACTTACCCATAAAGCAGTTGCAGCATCCATTCAAGAAAACTTGCAAAGCATTCAAAGTTTTGATGTCAAATCTCTAGAACTGTTTGGGTCAGTGGCACGCAACGAAGCCACAGAATCAAGTGACCTGGATCTTCTAGTTGATTTCAATAGTCCTGCGACCTTTGATCGCTATATGGATCTAAAGTTTTTCCTTGAAAATTTATTTAAATGTCCCATTGATCTTGTGACCAAACGTTCTCTGAAACCTGCACTACAAGCAACTGTCTTAAAGGAAGCCATCCGTGTCGCGTGATATATCTTTTTACCTGAACGACATTCTCAGAGGGTATCGATTGTTGGGTTTCGTGCCTCAACCCAACCTACGCAAACATCATCCAATCAAAGAGCCTGTAATCATTCCACCTAACAATACAAACCCTAGAATCACGTTTTGACGAAAGATTTGCCCATATACATGGGCAGGCTGGCGCTTATTCCGTAATTTTCGATAATGGGTAAACCAAATACCACAGGCAATGGCCCAAGTAACCATATAGGGTGCACCTAATGCCTTATAACTGCCTAACCACAACAACAATATTGCAGTCCCCATAAAGAGTAACCCAACAATTTCAGGGGTATTCGAACCGAAAAAGCGAGCACTAGAATTCACGCCGAGCTGAGCGTCATACTTACGATCGGGAATTGCATAAACTGTGTCAAAGCCAAGGGTCCAAAGCACGGTTGCGCCCCATAACAACCAGGCAGCAGTATCTAAACTGCCAGTGACAGCACTCCAGGGAATCAATACTGCGAACCCCCAAGCAATGGCCAATACTAGCTGCGGCACTGGAAACACACGCTTGGCTAATGGATAAAGCAAAATAACTGGCGATGCCAAAAAACACAGCAAAATACTCAACGGAGTAAGATATAGCGCAAAGCCAATGGCACAGAGAAAGGTTACAACTGCGATCGCAATCCCCGTTTTCACCGTCAACGCCCGCGAAGCTAGAGGCCGATTACGCGTCCGCTCCACCTTTGGATCAATATTCCGGTCCCACAAATCATTAACGACACAGCCACCTGCACTCGTAGCCAGGCTGCCACAAATAATCACTGCCAACAGCACCCCATCAGGCCGACCCTCTGCCGCCAAAAACAAAGCCCACAAGGCTGGCACCATTAAAATCAAACGGCCTGTGGGTTTATCCCAACGCATCAGTCGGATGACTGTTTTCCACGTGGGTTCAACAATTGGCGAAGACGGAGCCATGGGGGACAGGGATGTAAGTTTAATATTCTTTTTTAAGAATATCTTTCTAATTGTTAACAAGGAAGGGGTCAGAGGAAGAAAGCAGTGACACAGGCGGGAATCGAGGAGCTGCCCCTTAGCACTTATCTCCACAGCAAATCACAAAAAATGCAGACCTTGAACACCAGTAATCAGACACTTACTTATATTTAAGGACACCAAAAAGCATCCCTCATCTGTCACCTATTTAATTATCCCTATTCGCTCTCTTTGTCCACAGACTCTGACATCAACTGGAATCTGCTAACGAACAAACTTGAATATCCCATCAGGCCGCTCATAACCAATATTTATCGCCAGAAAGCTTAGCTATAAATTTATAAATCATCTGAAATCAGCAAGTATATTTTGGTTAAAATAACCATAACTACAGGATAAAATTCCGATGACCAATGATGCATCACTGTTAATGAAGTCTGATGAATACGGGCTCCTGACCGATTTGTATCAGCTAACCATGGCTGCCTGTTACGTAGGCGAAGGGCTAGATCAACGTCGGGCTAGTTTTGAACTGTTTGTGCGCCGTTTACCCAAGGGCTTTGGCTATCTGATTGCGGCAGGGCTAGCGGCAGCCCTCGATTATCTAGAAAACTTTCGATTTACGGCAGCCCAGCTAGCGGCTCTTAAAGAGACCGATATTTTCCCAGGGGCACCCCCCAAGTTTTGGGACCTTTTGGAAAGCAGCCAGTTTTCAGGAGATGTGTGGGCCGTGCCAGAAGGCACAGCCATATTTGCCAATGAGCCCATTTTGCGAGTCGAAGCCCCCCTATGGCAGGCCCAGATCGTGGAGACTTATTTATTAAATGCCATCAATTATCAAACTCTAATTGCCACCAGGGCAGCTCGACTGCGAGATGTCGCTGGTTCGGAGGCCATACTCTTAGAATTTGGCACCAGACGGGCGTTTAGCCCCCAAGCTTCCCTATGGGCGGCACGCGCTGCATTGGCCGGGGGATTGGATGCGACATCCAATGTGCTAGCAGCACTCAAGCTGGGTCGTAAGCCCGTGGGCACCATGGCCCATGCCTTGGTGATGGCGATTTCTGCCTTAGAGGGGAGTGAGGCAGATGCATTTGAAGCATTTCACCGCTATTTCCCTGGGGCAGCACTGCTGATTGACACCTACGACACTGTGGCAGCAGCAAGATTACTAGGGCAACAGACCGATCACTCTCTAGCAGGTGTGCGGATTGACTCTGGGGACTTGGTAACGCTATCTCAGCAGGTACGTCACGAATTACCCGATGTGCCGATTTTCGCCAGTGGCGATTTGGACGAACAAGAAATTCTCCGCTTAAAACAAGCGGGGGCCTGCATTGATGGATATGGGCTAGGGACTAAGCTAGTCACAGGGGTTCCAGTCAATGGGGTATACAAAATAGTAGACATTGATGGTGTTCCAGTCATGAAGGAGTCTAGTGGCAAACTCACATATCCAGGTCGCAAACAGATATTTCGGTCTGCGGCTGGCGACCGGCTAGGGCTGGCAGCAGAAGCCACGTCTGCGGATAGCGGCGGGCTATTAAACCCCATTATGCGAAACGGAGTCCGGCTAGTCCCTGACGATCCATTAGAGACAATTCGAGAACGAGCCAGCCAATCTGTGGCACAACTGCCATTGTCGGTACGTGATGTGTATCAGCCTGTCGTACCCCAGGCAGAAATTTCGACTGCGCTGCGGGATCTAACCAATTGCACTCGCCGTAGTCACCTCGCTACTGTTAATTGAAACTCCTGTGAGGTGAGTTTTGCCTATTTTGCATCTAGCACCCAATGCAAAACTTACAAAATTCGTATTCACTATGCAGCATCTACCTAAGGATATGTCGAATAATCTCATAGGAGACTTCTTTACCCTGCGACTGCCAGTGACTATTCCCCCTGCCAACCAACTCCGCGTGGCACTTTTTGGGACCAGTGCCGACCCGCCCCACAATGGCCATCGCAGTATTGTGGCAACGTTGGGGCATCAGTTTGATCATGTGGCAGTGTGGGCGTCGGATAATCCATGGAAAGAAAACCAATCTCCCATTGAAATGCGAATGGATATGCTGGAACTTGCGATCGCAGATCTCAATACCCCCGCCACCATCAAGCTACATCGGGAACTAAGCCACCCCTATACCGCCGTTACCCTAGAGCGGGCTCGACGCATCTGGCCCCACGTCGAATTTACCTTTGTGATTGGAGCCGACTTAGTTAAACAGCTACCCAGCTGGTATCGCTCAGAGGATGTGATGCGGTGGGCCAAGATATTGGTCTTTCCACGCCCCGGCTATGGGCTCAATGAAACTGAGTTAGACCATTTGCGATCGCTGGGGGCAAATGTGGCGATCGCCACGCCCCTAAGTCAACATCACATATCCTCCAGCACGCTCCGCCAGGGCTGCCTAGAACAACCCGATGAAATCCCTGCTGTCGTGCAAGCCTACATCCACCAACACAACCTGTATCCATGCCCGGAAAACACACCAACCATCCCTTAGCCGACTTTAAAGTGGGCATTGATAACGTTATTTTCTCGGTCGATACCGAGCTCAATCGGCTGTTGGTGCTGTTGGTGATGCGCCACGAAGACCCCTTCTTAGGACAGTGGTCGTTACCGGGCACCCTGGTAAGGCAAGGTGAATCGTTAGAAACAGCATCCTACCGAGTCCTCTCTGAAAAAATTCGGGTCAAAAATCTCTATGTAGAACAGCTTTATTCCTTTGGGGGGCCTAAACGAGACCCACGTGAAGCCGAAGATGCCTACAATGTGCGCTATCTCTCAGTCAGCTATTTTGCCCTTGTACGGTATGCAGAAGCCGAGCTCATCGCCGATGGTGTCAGCGGGATTGCCTGGTATCCCCTAGACCATCTACCGGACCTTGCCTTTGACCATCAAGAGATTCTCACCTATGGCACCATGCGCCTGCGTAACAAGGTGAAATACAGCCCCGTTGCCTTTGATGTACTCCCCGAGATGTTTACCCTCAGCGATTTATATCAGCTGTATATTACGATCTTAGGTGAAGATTTCTCTGATTATTCAAATTTTCGTACTCGTCTCTTAAAGCTTGGTTTCTTGGAAGATACAGGTATTAAAACCTCTCGCGGAGCGGGACGCCCTGCCAGCCTGTATCGGTTTGATGCAGAGGCATTTGAACCACTCAAGGATAAACCAATGGTCTTTGTTTAAAACGCTCCATTTTAATTCTGCCATGGTGGGCCATGCCCACCCTACAGGATCACTCCCCCTGTACAGATGTTCCATGGAACGTCTCTCCATTACCACCCCCATGTACAGACGTTCCATGGAACGTCTTTCCATTACCATTTAACTCACCATGAAATTCGCTATTGCTCAACTCGACCCCACTGTCGGCGACCTTACTGGTAATGCCCAACAGATTTTAGCCGCTGCGCAAAATGCGGCAGAACAAGGGGCCCATCTTTTACTCACGCCAGAACTCTCCTTGTGTGGCTATCCACCAAGAGACTTATTATTGCGTCCTGGCTTTATCCAACAGATGCAGACTGTTTTAGAAAAACTGGCCAAAGACTTACCCCAAGGCTTAACCACTTTAATAGGCCTGGCCCAACCCAATACTGACGCAGGTAACAAAGGGCAAAAACCTCTTTACAACAGCATGGCGTTGTTAGAAAACGGCACCATTAAAACTGTGTTTCATAAACGTCTGCTGCCAACCTATGACGTTTTTGATGAAGATCGCTACTTTGAATCGGGTACCGACCCCAATCATTTTACCCTTGAAGCCGGTGGCAGCTCATTGCATATTGGCGTCACCATTTGTGAAGATCTTTGGAATGAAGATGACTTTTGGGGACAGCGGACCTATAAGGTCAACCCCACAGCCGAGGTGGTGGCAGCAGGCGTAGATCTGGTGGTTAATCTCTCGGCATCACCCTTTACGGTGGGTAAACAAGCATTACGAGAGAAAATGATTGCCCATGCGGCCCGTCAGCATAGCTGCCCGATTATCTATGTCAATCAGGTGGGGAGCAACGACGACTTGATTTTTGATGGCTGCAGTGTTGCCATGGATCGTCAAGGAACTGTGGTCAGCCGTAGCACCAGCTTCCAACCAGCGGTTCAGATAGTGGACTATGACCTGGAACAGCAAACTCTGGTCCCTGGAACTATTCATCCGCTGCTAGATACTCCAGAAGCAGAGATATGGTCGGCCTTAGTTCTAGGCGTTAAGGACTACAGCCGTAAGTGTGGATTTAGTAAAGCTGTCGTGGGTCTTAGTGGTGGCATTGACTCCGCATTGGTGGCTGCGATCGCAACCGCTGCCCTGGGTCCCGATAACGTTCTGGGCGTACTCATGCCCTCGCCCTATAGCTCTGACCACTCCATTAGCGATGCTGAAAAACTCGCCCATAATCTAGGCATCACCACACAAAAACTGCCCATTGGCGAACTCATGGCGGGCTACGACAACACGCTGCTTGATCTCTTTACCGGCACTGAACCCGGCGTTACCGAAGAGAATCTTCAGTCCCGTATTCGGGGCAATTTGCTCATGGCCATCACCAATAAATTTGGTCATTTGTTACTCTCCACCGGCAACAAATCAGAAATGGCAGTGGGTTACTGTACCCTGTACGGCGATATGAATGGCGGCTTAGCTGTCATTGCCGATGTGCCCAAAACCCAAGTTTACAGCCTATGCCATTGGCTGAATCACTGTATTCAAACAACAGACACTGCCCTAGGTCTAATCGAGTGCGATCGTAAAACAGAAATCATTCCCAACAACATTCTGACAAAACCCCCGAGTGCAGAACTACGTCCTGACCAAGTTGACCAAGACTCCCTGCCCCCCTACGACATCCTTGACGATATTCTCGAACGCCTAATTCAACTCCATCAGTCCACAGACGATATTGTCACCGCAGGGCACGATCCCACTGTTGTCGGCAAAATTGTGCGCCTACTAACCCGTGCCGAGTTTAAACGAAGACAGGCCCCACCAGTACTAAAAGTAACCGATCGGGCCTTTGGCCTTGGCTGGCGCATGCCCATCGCCAGCCGCTGGAGCACCTAATCAAGTGTGCTTTATTTTGGATAGCAGCTACTGCCGGGGAGACGTTGTCCAGGGACGGTAGCCAGCTCGAATACATTGGTCGAGGGCGGCATCTACCGATAATTGAGCCTCATCACTAAGATCGACAACACATTGGCCAAATCGTTCTGGCAGTAAGCTGCGGCTACAGTGTTCTAAGGCATTGACTGACGGCTGTGTCAGCAACGCTCGGTGAATATCAACAGTGCAATCAGCAACGTCATCAGGGCGACGGGAACGCTCACAGCCCTCTAGAGCATCCAACGCGCCAATGCCAGCGTCCTGACTAACATCTACAACACATTCGCCAAGAGTACCTGGGAAGCGAGCACCAGCACAGCTAGCCGTTGCTTGCTCTGCACTCACCCCGCTGTCTTTCAGAGCGGCCACACATTGACCATAGCTATCATCTTCTTCTGCATAGCCAGGCAAAGCCACCAGCGAAGCCGTGGCCAAACCAAGAGTCACTGGCATAAGTAGTGAACGCACTAAACAACGATGCAAAACTGAAGTAGCAGTCATATTAATCATTATCAATAGGTCTAATAGAACAGAGATTGCTAATTAGCATTCGATGCGCCTAAATTGCTGCCAAAATCACCATGCCATGCATAGCAATGCAGTGAATGGCAAACAGATTACCTATGCATATTAATCGTTAAATAAGACAACGGTAATTTTGTAATCATTGTCCTTTGAAACCCTGATCTAATCTACAGTGAATGAGTGACAAAACATGAGCCGTTTCTGAGTTCGGAAATAATCCAGGTTATTCTTTCAGACTCATAAATGAGCGGCACTACAAAAACGCCACACATAATTACAGCAAACGATCTAGAGGGTCTTTAACATGCATCTGAGTGAAATCACCCATCCAAACCAGTTGCATGGCTTGTCTGTGAAACAGTTAGAAGCCATTGCCCAGCAAATTCGAGAAAAGCATCTTAAAACGGTATCCGCCAGCGGAGGGCATCTGGGACCGGGGCTGGGCGTGGTAGAGCTAACGTTGGGTTTATATCAAACCCTAGATTTAGATCGTGACAAAGTCGTCTGGGATGTAGGGCACCAGGCCTATCCTCACAAATTAATTACAGGCCGTTACAACGACTTTTCATCCCTACGACAGAAGGATGGTGTGGCTGGCTACCTCAAGCGCTGCGAAAGTAAGTTTGATCATTTTGGGGCTGGCCATGCATCCACCAGCATTTCTGCCGCATTAGGCATGGCGATTGCCCGCGATTTACAAGGGGATGACTATAAAGTCGCTGCCATTATCGGTGATGGGGCACTCACCGGAGGTATGGCCCTAGAAGCCATCAACCATGCCGGGCACCTACCCAACACCAACCTGGTGGTGGTGCTTAACGACAATGAAATGTCCATCTCTCCCAACGTCGGTGCAATTCCTCGTTACCTCAATAAAATTCGCCTGAGCCCACCAATACAGTTTCTCAGCGATAACCTTGAGGAGCAATTAAAACAAATACCCTTCGTCGGTGATTCTTTCTCACCGGAATTAGACCGAGTCAAGGAAGGGATGAAACGGTTGGCAATGTCTAAAGTAGGGGCTGTTTTTGAAGAACTCGGCTTTACCTACATGGGTCCGGTTGATGGGCACAACTTAAGTGAACTGATCAACACGTTTAAAGAAGCCCATGCCAAAGGGGGACCTGTATTAGTACATGTGTCTACGATCAAAGGCAAAGGGTATGAAATCGCTGAAAAAGATCAGGTGGGCTATCACGCTCAGTCCCCCTTCAACTTAACGACTGGCAAGGGGTATCCATCTACGAAGCCAACGCCTCCAAAATATTCCAAGGTTTTTGCAGAAACTCTGGTCAAACTGGCAGAAGATAATCCGAAGGTTGTTGGCATTACAGCAGCCATGGCCACCGGTACTGGCCTCGAGAAGCTCCAAGCCACACTCCCTCAGCAATATATAGATGTTGGTATCGCCGAACAGCATGCCGTTACCCTGGCAGCAGGTCTAGCCTGTGAAGGAATGCGCCCAGTGGCCGCTATCTACTCCACCTTCCTGCAACGCGCCTACGACCAGATTGTCCATGATGTTTGCATCCAAAACCTGCCGGTATTTTTCTGCCTAGATCGCGCGGGCATTGTCGGTGCTGACGGTCCTACCCACCAGGGCATGTACGACATTTCCTATCTGCGCTCTATCCCCAACATGGTGGTTATGGCCCCTAAAGACGAGGCCGAGCTTCAGCAGATGATTGTTACGGGCATTGAGCACACTGATGGCCCCATTGCAGTACGTTACCCCCGAGGCAGTGGTTATGGCGCTCCGCTCATGGAAGAAGGTTGGGAAGCTCTACCCATTGGCAAAGGAGAAGTTCTACGCCAGGGTGATGACCTACTCTTGCTCGGCTACGGCTCCATGGTTTACTCAACCATGCAAACGGCAGAGATTTTAAGTGAGCATGGCATTGAAGCGACTGTGATCAACGCACGCTTTGTGAAACCTCTAGATGAGGAATTGATTGCGCCGTTGGCTCAGAAAATCCAACGGGTCGTCACCTTTGAAGAGGGCTGCCTCATGGGTGGGTTCGGTTCAGCCGTAGCAGAAGCCTTACTAGATAACGATGTCAACGTACCCATTTTGCGTCTGGGCATCCCTGACATCTTGGTGGATCATGCTACTCAAGCTCAAGCCAAAACAGCCCTAGGATTGACCCCTGCTCAGATGGCAGACAAAATCCTCAAGCGGTTCGCCTTAGCTCAGCGTGAACTGGCCAGCATGGGTTAACCATATACACTCACATCTAATATCATTACGCCCCTGCCAGACTGTCCTAGCAGGGGTTTCTTTTTGAAAATCTTGCTGATTCTGGTTTGCTGATCACCGCCGCTGTCTACGCTGGACGCGACGACGACGAGTACCCGTTGCCATCGAAGCAGGTAGCAGAGCTATCGGCGGGGCATGAAGCAGATCACCCTCCCTAGACCGCCTACCGACCGGGAAAGCAGGCAGATCGCTACATAGGTCAACAAACCATAGCCCCAAGGCTATTAACAGAGTAATCACACTTAACAAAAAAATAGCCATTGCCCCAACTACCAGAGCATTAACAGCAATCATGGCACGCAGGGTCAGCACACCTAAACTGGTCAACATGCCCAGCAGCGTGGCGACTGTCAGCACAAAACTAAGGTAAGCCCACCGACACCGCCGTCTTATTCCTCGGGTCACCGTACTGCCTGAGCGCAACCAGCACCACCGCAGCCAAGCAGCTAGAGTCACCGTCATCACGATAATCACCATCAAGACGTTATTGACCAACAGTGAGATGAGTTGACCCGTTTGGACAGAAGACATCACAACCAAACTCCACTTGATTTAATGGATATTAGTTCAATTGTACTATTTTATTGTGCTCATGACTCCATCATGGGAGAAAAGCCAGTCGAATGGTATCGTTGTTGGCGTGTTTGTCACCTTCTAGGCAGAAAATGATTTTCCATAGGCATTTTTAGCCTGACACAAGGCGTTACTAATCCTCTGTTTCGGTTGTTCATGCAAGTGAAGTCACGTCCAAGACACATTGGGATTTATTTTTTACTCGGCATCCTTGCCTGTGTATTGGCTATCGTTTCCAAACTTGCCATTGTTTGGAGTGTTGACTCATACGTATATTCCTTGCCCATTGTGGGTGGTGTTCTCGCGTCTCTTGAAATTGCTGAACTTGCTAGCCCAATCCTGTTAGCGCTGTTAGGGGTCACCCTGGGTGCACTCACTTACTATTTACCCACAGGCAGCAACCTCAACCTGCGCTTGGTGCTACTTGGCATCACTCTACCGTTGGTTCTGATGCTTGGCCACCGAGTGCGTTATAACGCTTGGGTCAGACAGGTCGCCAACCAAGAAAGTTTATCGATCACTCAAGCTCAACAGCTCACTGACGATTTTTTGCGACGGGAGACGGCAAAGTCTGGCAATGTGGGATTTTACTGGTATACGGCCACTCGAGCGACCCCACCGACTCGATTAGACAATCTGGAAAATCCCAATGATACTAGCCCACTGCAAACTCAGTTGACTGATTTAGGGCGACAGCAGACGGGGTTATTAAGGTTGGCTTTCGATATTTATAACTGGCTTTTTAATAATGCGGGCTGGGGCATCCGCGTTGCTTATGCAGTGCTGTCTGGGTTTATGGGGCTGTCATATTTTTATAGAGGGCAGCTGTGGGCTAATCGCCAGCGTCGCCAATGAACGGAGACTGTGACGTCAATCAATCAGTTCATGATGGGCATAGGACTGCTGCTTTAGTATTAGCCGGGGGGCGAAGCAGCCGCATGGGGCAAGATAAGGCCCTACTGACATTACCGATGGCAGGGCAAACAGGGGAGGCATTAACGTTACTGCAGCAGACTTGCTCCGTGGCCGAAAGGTGTGCAGCTCATACCTATGTATTAACTCCTTGGCCAGCAAAATACGCCAGTCGCTTGACGTCAACTGCCATTTTGCTAAAGGAAGAAGCTGCTGGGGCTGGCCCACTGGTTGCGTTAGCTCAAGGTTGGTCCATGATTTTGGCCCAAAGTCAGAGACGGGACCAGGAAATTCCTGACTGGCTGCTCCTGCTGGCCTGCGATATGCCCGCTCTTGATACAACCACAATCCAGCAATGGCAGGAGCAGCTGAAAACGATAGATGAGAATGCGATCGCAACCCTACCCAAAGCAGGCGATCGCTGGGAACCCCTCTGCGGGTTTTATCACCGTCGCTGCATTCCTAGTCTAAACAAGGCTTTGGCAGATAATATCCGATCATTCCAACGATGGTTAGCAACCGAAACAATTGTGCCGCTATCCCTTGCAGATTCTAATATGTTACGAAATTGCAATACTCCGGGCCAATGGCAGCAGTTTTTAGATTTTATAAACGCCAGAAACCCATAGGTAGCTTGACAAACGGTCCTTTTTTTCAATGTTAAGCTGTGTATTATTTTGCCCGACAATATCCGGTGCCGATCCCATAAACCCTTATAGTTATGATTAACGTTTGTTAAATTTCCTCATATTCTGGAGATTCTCAAGTGGCGATTCCTCTGCTGAACTATTCACCGGTTACTCAAAATTCTCGGGTTGAGGGCTATGAAATTCCTGGGGATGATCAGCCTAAGATCTATTCGACTCAGAATATTCTTTCTTCGACTGATATCGACGATCTGATTGAAGCGGCCTACCGTCAGATCTTTTTCCATGCATTTAAAGCTGACCGGGAAAAATTCCTAGAATCTCAGTTGCGTAGTAACCAAATCACCGTACGTGAATTTGTACGTGGTCTGCTGTTGGCTAACACTTATCGCAACAGCTTCTACAAAATGAATAACAACTATCGTTTTGTAGAGCAGACAGTTCAGCGAGTTCTAGGCCGTGACATCTTTAATAAGGAAGAAACTTTAGCCTGGTCGATTATAGTAGCGACCAAAGGTATTGAAGGGTTTGTTGATGCTCTCCTCGATAGTGATGAGTATTTAGACAACTTTGGCGATGACATTCTGCCCTATCAGCGTCGTCGTGTTCTACCTACTCGTAATCAAGGTGAGCTGCCTTTCAACATCAAGTCACCTCGCTACGACGAGTACTACCGGTCTATCTTGGGTTTCCCCAAGCCTGTCTTCCAATCTTCTGTCCGTCGCTTTACACCGCAAGAGAAGCAGCCTAAGGCTGGTAGCCCAGCGTTGTTTATGGATATGGCCCGTGGGTTAAGCAACAGCCAGCCCCTGCCTTCCCAGCGAGTATCGGCTGTGAGCGTTAACTTTACGTCGGGTGTGCCCTACCGTCGAGTTAATTTCCCCATTAATGATCCTGTAGCAGCTGCCGCTGTTGAAAAAGCTAAGCAAGGTGCTTAGGATTTTTTATAACTCTTAAAAATTAAAAAGGGGGTAGATCTTCTGGATCCATTCCCTTTTTTATTAGGACGTAGATATTTCTAGTATTTCTAGCGTTGTCGTAATCTTTGAAGCAGGGTTTCAAACTGTGGGGGGAGAGGTGCGATCGCAACCACATCTTTTCCCGTTATCGGATGAGTCAGCGTTAGCTGGCGAGCATGCAACGCCTGACCTGGTAACTTTACCCCTATGGAGCGTCCTGAGCCGTAGGTCATATCCCCCACAATGGGGTTCCCCAGTAGCGCACTATGCACTCGAATTTGGTGGGTGCGCCCCGTTTCCAATCGATAATGCACTAATGTGTAGTTGCCCAAACGCTCCTGAATACGCCAGTGGGTAACGGCTCGCCGCCCTCCTTTCTCAATGGGCACCACCGCCATTTTTTTTCGATCCCTCGGATGACGTCCGATGGGAGCATCCACAATCCCAACATCCTGATTTTCTGGGAGCTTCGGCACTCCAAAAACGACGCCAAGGTATTCTCGCTGGGCTGTTTTCGCCTGAATTTGACCCTGTAGATGATGTAATACCGGCTCCGTCTTAGCCACCACCATCGCCCCAGTCGTATCTTTATCCAAACGGTGCACAATGCCAGGGCGTTGCACACCGCCCACCCCCGTCAGCTGATCGCCACAATGGGCCAACACAGCATTGACTAACGTGCCTTTGGGATGACCTGGCGCTGGATGTACCACCATGCCTGGAGGCTTATTGACCACCAGCAGGTATTGATCTTCGTACAAAATATCGAGGGGAATCGCCTCTGGCGTTAATTCAAATGCCTCAACCTCAGGAATTTTTAGCTGTAGCCAATCCCCTGAACTAACGATTACCTTTTTATTGATACAAGGCTGATCATTAATCCTCAGGGCCCCCTGCTCAATCAGCTTTTGAATACGATTGCGGGATAAATCACAATTCTGGGAGAGCCACCGATCAATTCTTTCATTAGCAGCATCCGTAACCGACAGCTCAATTACGCTCCCGTATTGCTCCCCATTGTCCATTTTGAATTACCTATCCCCATTCATTGCAATCAGGACAGACCCAATATTCTCCCGATCGGTTATCTTGCCTGAACCGTTTGCCAATGGGGAGAATGCATCGGCGATGCAGAGGCCAATGTTTCATACAGATCGACAACACGACCAATGATTGCGATCGCAGGTGCTTGAAACTGCTGTTCCTCAACTTGCTGAACAATTGTAGCCAATGTTCCAATCAACTCTTCCTGGTCAGGTCGCGTTCCCCATCTCACCAAAGCCACTGACGTTTCCTCAGCCATGCCAGCTGCCGTAAGTTCCGACACAATATTCACTAAATTGTGCACACCCATGTAAATAACAATGGTTTCCGAGCCATGGGCCAATGCCGACCAATTGACCTGCGGGCGATACTTACCCGCAGCCTCATGGCCAGTTACGAACGTCACCGACGAACTGTAATTGCGGTGCGTTACTGGAATACCCGCATAGGCAGGAGCCGCAATGCCAGCCGTAATCCCTGGCACCACCTCCACATCAATCCCAGCTTCCAGCAACCCCATCATCTCTTCACCACCTCGGCCAAACACAAACGGGTCCCCCCCTTTCAGCCTGACCACCACAGCATTAATTTGCGCCTGCTCAATCAAAAGCTGGGTAATATCTTGTTGCACCATAGAATGACGCCCGCGACGTTTACCCGCATCAATCACCTGAGTATGCTCACTAATCATGGCCAAAATTGGCGGACTCACTAGAGCGTCATGAATCACCACATCCGCATGCTCTAACAGGCCCTTAGCTTTCAAAGTTAGAAGGCCTGGATCACCAGGACCAGCCCCCACCAAATAGACTTTGCCAAACGTATCTTGAGTCAGGGAATGAGACATGTCAGTTGCAATGGGATGGATATGATTGATCAATTCTGGCAAACCTAACCCAGCATTGATTGCCAAAATCGATACAACAGCAATGATGTACCTGCTTAATTTTACTTAAGATATCCTTAACCTTAAGTCATATTTGTCCCATTGTTGTCCCATGGATCGTCTGAATCAAGGGCTAAAAATCGTACTCTTCAGCACAACCATTATGAGGATGTGCTGTGGCCTAAGGTCTGCACAACTATATTAGCCACGTCAAACGTGGCCCCTAATGGTGGCAATAACCGGAAATTGGTGCGCGGGAAGCGCTCAGCTAACTCCTCAGTCAAATGAGCCACTGCATCTGTAATTCCACCAGCAAACAGAAAATAGGGAAAAATAGTCAGCGTCGAACAGCCCTGCTGCATTAAATGAATCGTTTGGTTCTGAATATCAGACTCAGTTGTCCAGTAAGCAACCGCTGTCCCCAAAGACTTCGCCAAATTATCCACAGCTCGATTTCCCCTCACTCGTCGACTACCGTGGGCAACGATTAAACGCCCTGACTTCGGGGAATGGAAAAATCGATTTTGAATCAGTTCATGCATGCCTGGGGCACCGCCAATATGATGACCCAGTTCCAACTCAATGACATCACCCAGCTCGTGGCGAGCTAGATCCACTTCATCGGGTAAATCTTGCATAACATGCTTACCCTTCAACAAAAACAGCGGCACCAAGTGTAAGCGATCGATACCAGCAGAACTCAGCCGTCGACCAAATTCACAAATCTGCTGATGTAGCGGCAAAAGTCCACAGTCTAAAACAGCAGTTCCAACAATAAAGCGGTCCTGAGGCAATCGAGTGGTAGTGGCAGTCACAGTCGACCTAAACGCTGGCGCAACCGCTAATACCGTCGCCTGTTGACGATTAGCACCTAAAACCGTTTTAGGAGTAAACCGATTGTCTGGCACCATCACTGGGCCACAAGACTGACTGCTCCATGGGCTCACTAGAGACGGGTTAAGTCGCTCTCTGATTAGCTGAGCCAATCGATTTATAGCGATTTGATGCCGTGGATCACGACTGCCATGGGAAATCAAAAGATAGGCTGTAGATGTCACGAGAAGTTTTAAATGAGATTGTTAGGGTGAGACGAAATCAATAAATCCCCGGGACACTGTCCCGATGTCTGTCTTTAGGAACCAAAGCTAATGACGCTGGAATAGCTAGTGAGCGCACTAATCTAGCAGCAAACTGATGCTGTAGCTGTAGATTCACTAACTTTCCAGCGGGTATAGCGACCTACCAATATGCCTCTAGAACAGACTTGGAAACTATTCAACACACGTTATGTAGTCCACACATTCTTGATAACGTTGCCGGAATAACGCTGCTGGGCATAATCAAGGTTTTCACTCTCAACTTGACCCCAAACAATTTGATAATCGGCTTACACACCAATTGTTATAAACACTACTCACTTTAGTAGTATCCACGGAATCATGCCAGATTTCTGTTGTGGTTGATGCTATTTCCATCCTTATTTAATCAACTCAATCTATCATCAAGGGTGCATTTAGTAAGCCCAACCCAGTCATCGGTTAAACTTTTAATCGCAAAATATTCAGGAAAACCATGTAATCGCTGAACAGGGGTGATATTATAGAAACTCAAACACGGCGAGCGTAGCCAAGTGGTTAAGGCAGTGGATTGTGGTTCCACCATTCGGGGGTTCGAGTCCCCTCGTTCGCCCTCCTTACAGCGATTGCTGAAAATAGTTAGCTCAACCACTAGCCTCAATCTATCGGCTAGTGGTTATTGCTGATAAAGGGGTCAAACCCCTCAACCAGCTATCAGACTCCGTGCAAAGCAAGTCTCAACCTACTTGCAAGAACAGTTGCAGACATTAAAAGGTAGTCATAACTTTTCTCAATACAACTGTCAGCATCAGCAAGCGTTATTGGATGTATAGACAGAACCCAGGGATTTGTGATGTCTTAACTGACTAATCTTGCAGAACATCTTGCTAATCAAATCCTACAAGCTAATTTGCTAAATCCTATAAAAAAACTTTTTCGTATTTTTCTCTTGCAGAATTTTATCATTTAATTTCCTGCATAAAAATATTTAGATGTTCGTATTTCTCTAATAGCGGTAGATATTTTGAGCTTATGGATAGCAGGCCAATAATTTTTCTAATAAATACCCCCCAAGGTAAGCTTATCCCTAAAAAGAACAGGAAATGAACTCACATCCATCGGGCTGCTTACAGAATAGACAATCAGTCTCTCAAAATGGTCTGCTCTTAGCAGTTGGGCTGATGAGTGTAATCAGCGTTCTGCATTTTCTTAGCCCACATCATATAGAACACGCACAAGCACAGACAACTCCTGTAGAGCTGCCCAGCCCCCAAGACACGTTACCGCCACCCCTTACTCCTCAACCTGAGCTGCTGCCTGCTCAAGATTTACCGTCTGCGGATGAACTCTTAGATCAACCTCAAGATCAACCCAATCAGTCTTCTGTCCCAAGAGATAGTGGCACGTTTTTGATTAAACGTTTCGAATTTGTCAATAACACAGCTTTTGATGATGAAACCTTACAAGGGGTGACCCATGAATTTACGGGAGAATCACAAACATTTGCAGATGTGACTGCCGCCCGTGCAGCCGTAACTCAGCTATACATAGATGAAGGATATGCTACCTCCGGTGCCATCGTTCCACCACAACAAATTGTGGATGGGATCGTTCTGATGGAGATTATTGAGGGTAGCCTGTCCGAGATTTTGGTCACAGGCAATCGGCGGCTGCACCCAGGGTATATAAGTAGTCGCATTGCGCTCGGAGCTACAGCGCCCTTAAACGTAAACACATTAGTCAAAAGATTACAGCTCCTACAGCTTGATCCGCTAATAACCACAATCTCTGCGGACTTACAAGCCAGTCCGCAAGCAGGCCACAATCGTCTTGTGGTGTCTGTGGTTGAAGCAGATAGCTTTGGGATCACCTACACCCTGGATAATAATCGCTCTCCCAGTGTTGGCACCGTGCGTAATCAACTGCAAGCGACCGAAGCGAATTTACTCGGTTTAGGCGATCGCCTAAGTATTGGGTACACGACAACTAGTGGTAGTAATGGAATTAATGTTGATTACACATTACCCGTTAGTCCCCACGGCAGCACGCTGAGATTAGCGGTTGATACTTCTGATAATGATGTCATTGAGGAGCCTTTTGATGTTTTAGATATTGACTCAGATTCTAATTTTTTTGAGCTTACCCTCAAATATCCCCTAAAGTTCACTCCAGCTCAAGAGTTTGCCATTGGACTCACAGCCTCTCATCAACGCGCTCAAACATCTTTAGGCATTGATGATATTGGCCCCATACCACTGTCATTGGGAGCTGACAATGAAGGACGTACCAGAGTCTCTGCCTTGCGTTTTTTTCAAGCGTGGACCCAGCGTAGTACAGCAGAGGTTTTAGCATTGCGATCGCAGTTTAATCTCGGCCTCGACATGCTAGATGCCACCGTCAATGACGGAGATATACCAGATAGTCGTTTCTTTTCGTGGCAAGGTCAAGCCCAGTGGCTGCGGATTCTTGCACCCGACACGTTATTGCTACTGAAGGGCAGTGCTCAGTTGACGACTGATCCGCTATTAAGTTTGGAGCAGTTGAGTCTTGGGGGACAGTCTACTGTGCGAGGCTATCGTCAAAATCTTTTGTCTACAGATAATGGGTTGTTGGCATCTGCGGAGGTACGATTGCCAATCTGGCGCGATCGCACCAATGATAGGCTACTGCAAGTTAAACCATTTTTGGAGGCGGGCTATGGCTGGAATCGTGAAGGTAATAATCCTGATCCATTAGCCAGTGTAGGCATTGGCCTGCTATTCCGTCAGCAAGATCTGATAGGCCGCCTGGACTGGGGCATTCCCCTCATTTCTGAAGAAGATGATCGCGATTCTCTGCAAGAAAATGGCCTATATTTTACGCTTCAGTATTCGTTCTTTTAGCAATGAATTAGAAGAGAACAGCAATCTATAAAAAAGATTGAGCCAGCATCTAAAAGCTCACATAGTTGATAGTATCAGCACAATTTAACGTCATTACCCTATGACTTATCGCCCATCCCCCCATTTTCTCCTATTTAGTTCCATAATTGCCATTAGTCAGCTAGCAACGGTTGTTTATGCAGCGTCATCTGGTAATTCCCAGAACCATCTAGCCGCTGGATATTCTGAAGGTAAAGCAACAGAGTCTCTCAGAGGAAACATGCTAATCGCTCAGATTATTCCTGATAACACATTGGGGCTTGAGTCCTCATCTATAATTAAGGAGAATAGTATTGAGCGCATTAATGGTGGAGCTATCCGGGGAGAAAGTTTATTTCATAGCTTTGAAGAATTCAATATCAATCCAGGGCAGCAGGTTTATTTTATAAATCCGGATGGCATTGAGATGATTCTCAGTCGGGTTACTGGCAGTAATCCCTCTGAGATTGATGGGCTATTAGGCATTGACGGCCCTGCCAATTTATATTTTTTAAACCCCAATGGCATTACCTTTGGACCCAATGCTCAATTAGATATTCGCGGTGCGTTCACAGCCAGCACAGCAGGGAGGATCGAATTTACAGATGGTAGTGTATTCAGTGCTGCCAGTCCACAAGGTACTTCACTATTAACGATGAGTATGCCACTAGGCGTCCAATTTAGTGGCTTACCTCAAGGAGATATTAACAACACTGGGAACCTGGAAACCGGAGGCGATCTTACACTGTTAGGGAATCAGCTGTATTTGGAAGGACAGTTAAGCGCAGGCAACAATCTGACTCTACAGGCACAAGATGCAGTGACCATTAGGGATACAGAAACTGACGCTTTTATTGCCCGCTCAGGCAATGACCTCATTATCCAGGGAAATGAAAGCATTGATATTTGGACACTTCAGCATTTGGAGCAGACACCTTTTTTGAGTGGCGGAGATTTACGCCTGATTAGTGATGGAGAGATTTCAGCTGATGCTCACGTTGAGAGTGGTGGTGGCTTACAGTTTTTAACCCTGACCGGTACACCTGGTAATTTTATTAGCTTATATGATCCGATTATCTTTGCCAATGGAGATGTGGTTTTCGGCAATTATGAAGGAGCCGCCCTCAAAGTTGAAGCCACAGGAAGCATTCAAGCAGGCAATATTCGCATCACGGGTCCCGATACTACGTTGACGCCAGATGGCTCCGGTTCTGATGAAGACTTATTAGCCAGCAGTTCAGCTGCAATCTTACGGGCCGGAGTCGAAACAGTTGGACGGCCTAATATACCACAGGAATCTGGAGGCACCTCTTTTAACGCAGGACCTGTAGCTAATCAACCTCCCGGCAGTATTGCAGTCAACATTATAGATACAACATCTGTCATAGATGGGGGAGATGGAGGACCCATCATCCTAGAAGCAGATGGTGATATCACAACTGGTGAAAATTTGCGTTCGTTTTCGCGTTCAGATACAGGCAATGCTGGCAATGGTGGACCTATTTTGATCTCCTCATTATCTGGAAATATCTTAATTGATGGCAGGATAGCCTCATTCTCGCAGGCACGGCGTGGAGATGGGAATGCTAGCAATGGCGGCAATATCTCTATCTCTTCCATCACAGGTAACATCACAACCAACGACAGAATCAATGCTTTCTCCCTTAGCCAAAGGAACACAATTGGCAATGCTGGAAATGCTGGAAATATTTCTATTTCTTCCATATCTGGCGACCTGACAATCAATGAACGATTGAATGCGTTTTCGGAAGCATCAGCTGGCAGACCCAGTAGGGGCGGTGATATCTCTATCTCTTCCATCACAGGTAATATCACAACTCGTGGACGCATAGATACAAATTCAACCGCACGCAATGATGGCGGCAGATCAGACAATGGCGGCAATATCTCGATCTCGTCGAGGTTTGGAGACATCGCCACATTCAACAATTTAGTAACATTCTCGGAGTCGTTTTCAAGCGACTCTGGCAATGGGGGAGACATATCTATCTCCTCAGAGACAGGAGATATTATCAACAATAATCCATTAGCAGCATTTTCGATATCACGTGCTGGCAATGCTGGCAATGGCGGGAATATTAACCTTTCTTCAGTTCGTGGAAATATATCAACAGAAACATTTATTAGGTCGTTCTCATTTGTGCGACAAGCTGGAGGCAAATCGGGCAATGGTGGAGATATTTCTTTCATCTCAAGATTTGGCAATATCTCAGCAAATGGTCGTTTGAGTTCTTTCTCATCTTCTGCGTCTTCTTTAGAAAATGGTGGTTCAGGTAATGGTGGAGATATTTTTCTATCTTCCAATTTCGGTGATATTTCCACTAACCGCATAGATTCATCATCGACCTTCTATGCACCTTCATCTAACCCAGTTTTTTCAGAACAGACTGGTACCGTGGGGAACGGTGGTAACATCTCGATTTTCTCAGAAGTTGGTGATATCACTAACAATAACACTTTGTTCTCAGGCTCAGTTTCACGTAATGGGGATGTTGGCAGAGGCGGTGATATTTCTGTTCGCACTGTAGAAGGCACTATTTTTAATAACGATAATCGAATAAGTACAGTGGCCGCTTCAGAGATCAACGAAGATACTGGAGCAGGCGGGAATGTTACTCTACAAGCATCTAGGATCTTAGATGTACAGGTGTCAACTGTCTCCAGTGGTGATGCATCAGGCAACGTCACAATCCAAGGAGGGAACAATGACCTGACTATAAGTAATCTCAACCTAGTCACTAGTGGTCAGCTTGAAGTTATCAATCCTGTTGTAAATGATGGTCAACGTATTTCCTTAGAGCTCAGTGATTTTGATCAGTCTGGCGAGGTTTTCATAATAAGTAATGGGGATCTCAATCTCAATAATGTTCAATTGTTAAGTGATGCGAACCGGTCTGCA
This sequence comes from Leptothoe sp. ISB3NOV94-8A, assembly GCF_043421595.1. Classification (NCBI taxonomy): domain Bacteria; kingdom Bacillati; phylum Cyanobacteriota; class Cyanophyceae; order Nodosilineales; family Cymatolegaceae; genus Leptothoe; species Leptothoe sp. ISB3NOV94-8A. The sequence goes on from NZ_JAXSQW010000001.1 coordinate 5,141,269, forward strand.
GATGCTGGGAATGTCAGCATCATCTCTAGGACAGGCAATATTCAACTTGATAATAGTCAGATTTTGAGTAATACCAATACTGGTAGTAGTGGTAGCGGCGGTAACGTCTTGCTTGAAAGTGCAAGCAGCATCACCCTAGAGACCAATAGTAGAATCAATACGAATACGGATGGTGGAGGAACTGCAGGGGGTATTCGCATTCGCACACCTCTATTGAACCTTCAGAACGGAGCACAAATCACGGCTGCAACTAATAGCCCAGAGAGAAATGGTATTGGCGGAAGTATTAGAGTCAATGCCGAAACAATTACCCTTGCCGATGCTGATACTGAAATCACTGTAAGTACAAATGGTCCAGCCAATGCTGGCAGCATTAGCTTAGAACCATTCAATAGTGGTGGTAGTATTAGTGTCTCTAGCATCAATAATGAGCCACAAATTTCAGCCTCTACAACACTCAACAGCAGCGGTAATGGAGGCAGCATCATTATTCGAGGTGATGAGAGTGTAACTTTAGATAATGCCCTTATAAATACCAATACTGACGGTATTGGGCGTGCAGGAAGTATCCGCATTCGCACACCTCTATTGAACCTTCAGAACGGAGCACAATTAACCGCTGCGACTAATAGTCTAGAAGAGAATGGAGATGGTGGTGATTTTGATATTGCAGCCGATGTCATTAATCTTTCTGGTAACGAGACAGAAATATCTGTCAGTACCAATGGTTTGGCCAAGGCTGGCAACATTACGCTTAGACCACTGAACAGTGGTGACATTATCATTGCAACCATTACAGATGGCCCACAATTTTCCGCTTCTACAACACGTAACAGCAATGGTCAAGGCGGCAACATCATCCTTCGGGATGCAGATCTTGCAATCTTGAGAAATACCAGCCTTGTAACCGGCAGTGATGGCTCTGGAGATGCAGGCAGTATCATCGTTGAGAATGTAGATGTTCTCCTTTTACGCCAGGGTAGCTTGATTCAGGCTGGGGCCAGTGCAAACGGCAACGGTGGAGATATTGACATCGATGCTAACTTGGTGCTCACGGTTCCTGATGAAGATAATGATATTTTGGCCGACACCAATACTGGCACAGGTGGCAACATTGACATTACCACTGAGCGTATCCTTGGCTTTCGAGAAGTTCAGACCTTTAGTAATGACCTTCGCGGCAATGGTCTCAATGATATCAGCGCCCAGTCTGAAAGGGGCGGTGACGGTGAGGTCAGTATTAATAATTTAGCGGTTGATCCGAACCAAGGCTTATCAGAACTGCCCATTGATGTGGTAGACCCCAGCAATCAAATTGCCCAAGGCTGCAATCTTGCCAACAACAACATTGCAGATAGTCAAGTAGGCGACTTTATTATCACGGGGCGGGGTGGTCAACCCTTGAGTCCGATAGATATTGCTAGCGAGGACCTCATACAAGACGATCTAGGACCAGAAACTGGTCAACCACAGGCATCGGCTCCAATAATTACCAGCTTTCCCCACCAGGAACCTGTATCACTAGCAGATGCACAAGAAGCCGTTGTAACAGAATCAGGCGATGTCTTTTTAGTGGCTGAGGGTAGCTGGCTACCCTCTATTTCCTGCTCATCTTTACGATAGGCCTGATGAGTTGAATTAACTAACAGCAAGGGGTAACAGCCATGAAAGTAAACGTCTTCAAACGAGGGTTACTGAGGTCCCGCTTTTTAAGATTAATAATGGTTACTGCTGGGTTGACAGCCCTTCTAGGACTACAAACACCAGTCAGCCTATTGAGCTCTGCCATAGCAATCACTGCATCAGATGATATCTCCCTGAGTCAGCATGGGCAAGCACCGTTCTATTTAACCAGTGCTCAACAACTTTTACAGCAAGGTAGAGAACATTATAGAGCCGAACAATTTACCCAGGCTGCCAATCTGTGGTTAGAAGCAGAGAAGCGCTTTTCCATCCAGCGTGATGGACTGAATCAGGTATTGGCTCTCAACAATTTAGCCCTCGCCTATCGTCAACTAGGTCAATGGTCAGAGGCTGAAAGTGCTATAGGCAAAAGTCTTGAAATACTTCAGAATATAAACCCTCTAACGACTGAAGGATTAAGACTCTATGGTCAAGCCTTAAATACTCAAGGTAGCCTGTACTTAACTCAGGGACATACACAAAAAGCATTGGAAATCTGGGAACAGACAGCTGATATTTATACGCAAGCTAACTATTCCGAAGGTGTAGTCAAAAGTTTACTGAACCAAACCCATGCCTTACGCAGGCTAGGCTTTCTACTAGAGTCCCGTAGTCGTTTGTCACAAGTAGAGGCACTTATAGAGGCACAAGACAATATCTCACTAAAAGTAGCTCTTACTCGAACTGTAGGAGATCATCAGCGTTTGCTGGGAGAATTTAAAGCATCTCAGGCTTCACTAGATAAGAGCCTACAGCTAGCTGAGGAATTTGCTGTAGATAAAGAATTAGCAGCCACTCAATTGAGTGTTGGCAATACTCTACATGTCAGGGCGCAACAACAGGAAACCTTTGCTCGCCGTACTCGAAATAAGACAGATCAGGCAAAGGCTGACATCTTATATCAACAGGCATTGGATTCCTATGCAGCGATTTCTGTTCAAGCTCCTTTACTGGTTCAAACTCAAGCTCTGTTAAATCAGTTTGATATTTCTTTGCATCGTAAGGGGTGGTCAAGGGCAAACTCTATACAAACATCGTTACTATCAAAACTTGACGCTCTACCCTCAGGTCGCACATCTGCTTTTATTCATATGAGGCTGGCACGCTTACTAATGGATAAATGCACAAACGCCTGCCTTGCAGAGATAACTATTCCTCAACAACAGATCTATTCTTTGCTTTGGAAAGCAAAGCAACAGGCTGAAGCCATCAGAGATCCAGTGGCCGTATCTTATGCGCTGGGATATCTAGGCCATCTTTATGAAATAGAAGAACAGTATGTAGATGCGCAAAAACTAACTGAGGCTGCCCTGAAGCAAGGACACCATCAGCCCAGTCTTATTTATCAATGGGAATGGCAGTTAGGACGCATTGAGAACAAGCTAGAGTTTACGCGAGAACGAGTACTCTCTCACTATGATGTAGCTTTTCAAAAGGTGCAGGCAGTGCGTAACGATTTATTGTATGTAGGGCCAGACATACAATTTTATTTTCGAGATCGCATCGAACCTCTATACCGAGAATATATCAGCCTCCTTCTACCCAAAGAAGAGATCGCGATTTCAGACAATACAGCTCAACTGCTCCGAGCACAAACCGTCATTGATGATTTGCGCGTAGCCGAGTTAGAAAGCTTCCTGGCCTGCGGACTCATTGCACCTGATGACAATATTCAACGCACGACTATTCAGGATGTGGCAAATACAGATAAAACCACAGCAATTATTTACCCAATTATTTTGCCAGATGAACCTGGAGGAGACCGCATTGAAGTTCTCCTTCAATTACCAGACAAGGCTCCAGACCAGACCATCCAAAGATATTCTCCGAAAGTCAGCCAGACCGGTTTATCGCATACACAAAATACTGACAGTCCTGAGCAGCGGTCTTCTAAGGTAAAAGCAAAACTAGAACAGTTTCGCCATGAGCTTGAGAGAACATACAATTATGTGCTTTCTCAACCTGGGCAACGGCTGGCTAACGAAATTTATGATTGGTTAATTCGCCCGGCTGAAGAACAAGGCTGGCTAGAATCCATAGACACCCTAGTCTTTGTTCTAGATGGAGCATTTCGTAATGTGCCCATGGCAGCGTTGTATGATCAACAAACAAAACAATTTTTGATTGAGAAATATGCGATCGCAGTCACCTTTGGTGATTTAGCCATTCCCCAAGCCCCTCCCGCACAATCTTTCAGTATTTTCACAGGGGGCCTATCTTCTGCAAGTTCATTACCCATAGCCCCAGAGCAAAGCATCACCTCAAACTCCAATGCGCCCGAGTCTACAATGTATTTCCACGCACTGGCCTTTGTAGAAGATGAACTAGAAGCCATTCAAAACATCATGGGCGAGACAGAAAACCTGCTCAACTTAGAATTCAAGAAGAGCAGTGTACAAACCAAAATGCGCTCATCTACTCACAATATTATTCATTTCGCCACCCATGGCGTATTTGGCTTTACCCGAGACGACACTTATTTATTGGTGGCAGCATCAGAGCAACCCACAGAAAACAGAGCAGAGCAGAAAGGTCAGGCTATTGAAGTAGAAAAAATGGACCTTAATGACTTTGACCGTTTGCTTAGAACTCGCAACCAAACACCACTTGAGTTACTGGTTCTTAGTGCATGCGAAACAGCTACAGGTGATAGTCGGGAGGTATTGGGTATTGCAGGCCTTGCAGTACAATCAGGCGCTCGCAGCACTGTGGCCTCTCTATGGAGTATTAATGATTTCTCTACAGCTGAGTTAATTAAGGATTTTTACGAACAGTTAGTTAACCCAGGTATTTCTAAGGCAAAAGCTCTACAGCAGGCACAGGTAAACCTCATTAGACAGAATATAAGACCCTCTTATTGGGCTCCCTATCTATTAGTAGGAGACTGGCGTTAGAGAGCATTTCAAGGCGAATACCCACTCTAACGCCACAAGCAAGGACTACAAAGAAGACTTACGCCGATTTAATCGATTACGTCTTGGAGCAAACATAAACAGTAGCAAGACATAAACTAATACACTCACACCAAAATAGGGGGCAAGACTATCCTGCTCAATCTCGTTCGTAATTACAGGCGCTTCCACCTGAGCTATGCTAACGTATGTTTCCATGGCTAATACAAGCCTCCACCATTGTCTAAGGGAGCATCAAGGCATTAACTCACTGGCAAAGGGGGGAGATCTGAACCACTTCAAGACCCACTCACTTAAATCACACACCCCTCTCAATCTTGCATCAGAAATCTCTGAAATCTAACAAGATCTTACTTTTATATACCGCTATCTATTCACACCATAAATCACCCATGCAAGTGTTTTTATATTTGCCATATTGCTTAATGTTTCGAAGACATACTTCAAGAGATTAGCAGAGGATGTTAATTATTGCTCTCTGTACTAAACTTCGGACAAATCTCACGGCTCAATCGTTTCACCCCCAATGTTCAGACCTAAGAACAACATCTGTCAACGGTAAAAACACGCTATTTCCTTTTCTTTCGATCAGAATTAGTAGGCTAGTCGTTTTTATTTTTGTGCTAGCTATTTCCTCTAGGTTTACTAATAGCCAACTCACGAAAAGAACTCTCTTGCAAAATTTTCCATACAGATGCTTGTTGAGCTTTTGCTAACTCCTGAACCTGATACCAGTGACTATCTTGATAGTCGTCTTTTCAAAAATACTTATCCAAAATACTTATCCCACCAGGGATTAACTCGCGCCAAGCATGCTATGTCATCCGAAATTCCACACCCTTGATGCTCAATCACCTGCTGAGACCAAAGTTGCGCGTCAAAGATAGGTACGTACACATCCTCCATTTCATTCCCCAAGATTGAGAAATTGATGTATCCTTGCGGGGACAATTGGCAATATGCCTGGATAGAACGCTTTACAGGGTCACATGGCACAAATTTTTATCTCAGCAGGCCACGGTGGATTTGAAAATGGAGTCCGCGATTCTGGAGCAAAAGTCGAGGGTATTACGGAAGCCCAGGAAATGATCCGCATTCGGGATCTAATTGTCCCGGAGTTGCGAGCACGTGGACTCGCAGTCCTTTCCGTCCCCGACGACCTCAGCCTACAAGAAAGCATCCGCTGGATAAATGCCCGCAACCGTCCCGGTGATGTTGCGTTAGAAATACATGTGGGAGCCTTTCAAAATAAGAACGTCCGGGGAGCAACTGCTTATTACATTGCAGGCAACAAAGCTCGGGCGGAAAATGCCCGGGTTGTGTTGGTAGCCATGCTGCGCCGGGTACCGACGTTAACTGGCCCAGGAGGTCCAGGCGTTAGACCAGACACCGAGGCTGGTATGGGTCGCTTGGCCTTTTGTCGACAGGTAGAACCGCCATCCCTTTTACTAGAACTGGGCTACATAACCAATGATCGCGATCGCGGCATTATCCTCAGTCGCCGCCGCGAAATTGCCATTGGCTTAGCGGATGGTCTGGCAGCCTGGAGTCGTGAGATTAGTGGCACCCAGCCGACAGCACCCACACCTGCGCCCCAGTTTCCCATCATCAATATCACCATTAATGGCGGTCAGTATGACGAGAAAGGCGTCTTAGTCAGCGGTAACTCCTATGTGCCGATTGATGTCGCAGACCGACTTGGGCTTAATCTGGCCAGTAATGATGACATCCGCAAAGTACGGTATGGCAATGTGGTGTACGTCAAAGCCGTTGATTTAAGAGACTTTAGCATCTCCATCGGCTGGGATGCTGCTAGCCGTACCGTGCAACTCAAGTCTCAGTCGGCCCTTACCATCTGCCCAGGCCTCATTGATCAAATCATGGGCCACGGCAACGCCTCTGAAATCAGCCTGATGATGTTCTTGAAGAACAATAACGAACAAGCACTTCGAGACTTCCCGGATTTGCATAAAATTTATCGTCAAGAAGGAATAATTGAGGGTGTGAATTATGACATCGCCTTCTGTCAGATGTGTGTAGAAACCTCTTTTCTACGATTTGGCGGGAATGTGAAAGCCTCGCAAAATAATTTTGCAGGAATTGGCGGCCTGGGAGGGGATGCAGCAGGGGCATCCTTCCCCAGTGCACGTATTGGCGTGAGGGCTCACATTCAACACCTCAAAGCCTATGGCAGTAAAGAACCCCTGGTGCAGGAACAGGTAGATCCCCGTTTCAAATTTGTCAGTCGGGGCAGTGCCGTACTCGTGGGTCAGCTCAGCGGTCGTTGGGCTGCTGATCCAAACTATGGTGAGAAAATTCTCAACATGGTGAGACGACTTTATGAGTCTGCAAAGCTACTATAACTTCGCAAAAGTAGCCCCAGATAGATGTTCCTCAAACTGGTATTATTCATGGCTAATGCCCATCGGCAAACTGTCATATGCCAACTGGCACACATCCCTGTAGAGATTATTCTGAGAACACCGAACTGCCGCCAAAATAGCGCTGTTTACAGCCTTTAAGCGGTCATTGTGTAGGTTTTTCTTAGACATTGGGGTTGGCAGACTACCTTTTATGGTTATGATTTGTCACCCAGCATCTGCTTAGGTTTTAAATACTGCGTATTACCGGGCACCCTTAGAACTGGTCTACTGATATCTGCCTCAATTCCTGACTATCTGCCATGCTTAATACCTCTTCTTGGCCTCTTAAACTTTTTTTAGCCCTTGGCCGTCATAGCTGGTGGGGTGCCCTCCTGTGGTTCCTCTGGGTTATTCCTGCCCATGCTACCGAGCTGAGAATTGCTATCCGCAACAGTGCTAATCAAGTCCAGATTGGCGCGTCTACAACAGGTGTTATTCGCGACAACCGAGGACAGGCAATTCTTCAGCTACCTGAGTTACAGTCCATCAGCGTCGATACAAACGGTGGACGATTGGAACTTACTGATGGCTATAGCGACTTTGGTCAAGCCAACACCTTTTGGTTAGAGCCCTCCAACGATGGAGTGGTCTGGATTGGCGACCGTTGGTATAGAGGTAGAGTTAAGCTAATACCCAGTAATGGTGGGGTAACGGCGATTAATTATGTCGATATCGACGATTATCTCTACAGCGTTGTTGGTAGTGAAATGCCTGCGAGCTGGCCCCAGGAAGCATTGCGATCGCAAGCCGTGGCGGCTCGCTCCTATGCCATGTATCACAAGAGCAAAGCTAACGGTCAATCCTATGATCTAAAAAGCACTCAAGCGTCCCAAGTGTATAAAGGATTAGACGGTGAAGCAGCCTCTACCCAGTCTGCCGTAGATGCCACCCATGGCAAGGTACTTACCCATGGCGGCAAAGTGATTGAAGCCGTGTTTCATTCGTCATCCGGCGGCCACACCGAAAATTCAGAACATGTATGGTCTCAAGCTGTGCCTTATCTGAAGGGGGTGCCTGACTTTGATCAAAATGCGCCTGTTTACAGCTGGCGAGCACAGTTTTCGTTGGAAGAAGTTGGCGCACGCATCGGCTACCCTGGCATCATCCAGGCTGTGGAAGTTCTGAGTCGCAGCCCCCAAGGTCGGGCCAATCGCATGAGCATCATTGGTGATGCTGGCGCATTAACCATTACGGGCAATACATTCCGTCAAAAGTTGGGTCTACGTAGCACTAAGTTTGATCTGGCCGTCAGTCCCACCAGCATTTCAGTGGCGGGCAATGGGTTTGGTCACGGCATTGGCATGAGCCAGTGGGGAGCCCGAGGCATGGCTGAACGGGGTCAGCAATACCGTGATATTCTCACGCATTTTTATAATGGAACTCGCCTAGGGTCGCTATAGGGAACCAAAAGTATCCATAGAGCAACCCCAATCACGACGCATTCACCTTCCAGATGAGCAGATCGTGACTTAGGCGAGCAATCTATTACAGCTTAGTGCCACACTCAGAACAGAATCGATGACTCACTTTGTTGTCACTGCCACAACTATGACAATGAACAAATTCTACTGGGCGCTTAGTTGCAGGCTCCGCTAAACCAATCATCTGAGAGTTGTTCTTGCCAGGTGGAACCATAGGATAACAGTTCTCATCACGGCGGACCCACACGTCCAAGAGTACTGGACCGTCATGGGCAAGCATATCAACGATGGCCTGATCAAGTTGATCAGGCGATTGCACAACAATCCCTTTTACACCAAAGGCGGCGGCCAACTTCTCAAAGTCAGGCATACCCACTTCCATATTGGAAGAGGCATAGCGCTCACCATAGAAGCCCTGTTGCCACTGACGTACCATCCCTTGCCAGCCGTTGTTAATAATGACGGTTTTAACCTTGATATTGTATTGAGCCAGGGTCGCTAGCTCTTGCAAATTCATCTGGAAGCTGGCATCACCACTAATGCAAATGACCTGCTCATCCCCTACACCGATTTGCACACCCAATGCTGCTGGCATACCGTAACCCATGGTGCCCAGACCCGCACTAGAGATCCATTTACGCGGACCATTCTGAAGAAACTGAGCTGCCCACATCTGATGCTGACCGACATCAGTGGTGTAGTAGGCATCAGGGGCATAACGACCCACTTGAGCAATCACGTGCTGTGGAGCAAGCTGATCGCTATACGTAGGAACTTTGAGGGGATAATCCGTTTTCCATTCATCAATGCGGGCACGCCAAGCACCTGTTTGGTCTGGGTTGGCGGGTTTGTCCAGACGAGCCAACAACTCAGTCAAAACATTTCTGACATCGCCCACAATCGGCACATCAGGCACACGACACTTACCGACCTCAGCGGGGTCAATATCGACATGAACGACTTTAGCGTGCTGTGCAAACTGCTCCAGGTTGCTCGCTACTCGGTCATCAAAGCGGGCACCAATGGCCAGCAAAAGGTCGCACTCACTCACGGCAAAGTTGGCATAGGCTGTACCATGCATCCCTAGCATGCCAACAGATAGAGGATGTCGCTCATCAAAAGCCCCCTTACCCATCAGCGTGGTGGTAACAGGAATCTGAAAATGTTCGGCTAGCTGAGCAATTTCTGCATGGGCCCCGGAAATAACAGCCCCACCACCGACGTAGAGCAAAGGCTTTTGAGCGCTGCGCAGCAGTGCGATCGCATTAACAATCTGCCGGGGATTCCCTCGTGTCGTGGGCTTATACCCTGGAATTGCAATGGAGCGTGGTGCCACTGGAGCATAGTCAAATTCTTCTAAGCCAACATCCTTAGGCACATCGATCAGCACTGGACCAGGACGACCAGACTGAGCAATGTAAAACGCCTCAGCCACGATATTTGCCATCTGTCGCGGATCGCGGACCACATAGGAGTGCTTAACGATGGGCAGCGTGATACCAAAAATATCGGTTTCCTGAAACGCATCACTACCGATTGCTTTGCGAGTTACCTGCCCAGTGATAGCAACCATTGGCACCGAATCCATCTGGGCCGTTGCAATTCCTGTGACCAGGTTGGTCGCCCCAGGTCCCGAAGTGGCAATACACACACCCACCTGTCCTGTCGCCCGAGCATACCCATCCGCCGCATGGGATGCAGCCTGTTCATGACGCACCAGAATATGCTGAATATCACCTCTCTCTTCTGCTTTATAAAGTTCGTCATAAACCGGCAGAATTGCCCCACCGGGATAGCCAAACACGTGACGCACGCCATGGCGCACCAGGCTATCGATTAGAGCAAAGGCACCGGTCGCTCGCTGAATGACGGGTTTTGCTTTAATGGAAGGCTTAACAGACGTTGAAGTCATAATTTTCGAAGGGCAGTCAGAAGTGCGTCAGCTACGGGAATGCTATCTAGGCATAATTGCTGATGGTTGTCTATTTTACAATCCCAATTCCAAGGAGTTAGACAAATTTCATAGAAAAACGATTTTCTAGCCTCAGGTCAGAAGACTCAAGCAAACAAACAATCGGGCTCTGAGCAGGTTCTGAGATAGTAAATAGAGGAGCACGGCATCACCATCTGCCGCCCTAAATAGCATGGATTCAAGGTTCCCCAATCATTCGTAAGTTAATTCATCTCAGGACAAAATTACGTCAACACCTGATAACAAAATCAAGTTCACCTTAATCCAAGGACAAAACAGAACAGATGAACTCAAGCGCGGTCATCGGCTGACTCCGTGCATTTATAGCCCCCATTCCCGTAGTGGAATCAGGTGACTGCCAGAGTGTTAGGTGCTCAACCGCCGGATCTGAATAGAAGTAGCCCTGACTCTCAATCGCTGCAGGAAAGTATGTAGTGCGATGGGTCCAATGGTCATGACTCATACGATAAATTTCCAGGTCCCCCAGGAGCGGCATGCCCCATCCATCGATTGCAATTAATCGACTGCTTCCCCCCATCTTTGTCCAGGTCATTAACATTGGGTAAGCGGCAACCACCCCAGCACTAAATGCAATCACCTGTAACAAGCGATCGCGGCGCGGCGCTTGTGGTGAATTGAGCAGCCAGGGCAACGTTCCGGGGGCCGCCCAAATTGGCATCACCCATAACCGCTCTGGCGTAATTACCCTCAACAAAGATTGCAGGAAGTCATAGGTTAAATCGGCGGAATGATAACCAGAACAAATCAACAACTGCATCGTCACAACATGATTCGCCCGAATTGAAACAAAATGATCGCAAGGTAAAAAAACATTGCAACAGCTGTTAACTATAGTTTATTTATCAGTGTCTTCAAGTTTATTTTCCAGACAAATATTTAGTCTTTATTAAAGATGACGCACCCTTGATTCATGGTGGGAAAAAATAACATTAGCTAAAGGCGGGGATCAAAGATTTAACAGCGATCCCCGCCTTTGAATTGAAGTCAGAGACAAGTCTCATATCATCTTATTCAAGCCACTTTTGGGTATGGTTTCTCAACAGACTTACATAGTGGAAATCACGGTTGAAATGACAGAGTTTTGACTATTACATAAACTCCATAGCCATGCCCTTGGCAACCTACCCACAATCCAGAATCGGAGATCCTCACGATGGCCAACACTCTCATTAACATCGCGCTACCCGTCGTCAACGAAATTATCGATGATGTTTTAGCAACTGGCTCTTCAGCATCCTATCGAGATACCTTTACGAGTTCTGATGCTCGCGACCGGCTAGCCACGTTTGTGCTGAGTCGTTTGCCCGCTCGTTATATGACTATTGCTGAAGAATGTTCCTTAGAACTACCGCGTAACTGCTACTCTGCGGAGCAACATCGCCAAATTCGTCAGCTGGTGTACCAGGGCATTCAAAAATTACTCACGCGTCCCATTTCATCCACACCGGACACCTTAATACCCTCAACCTGGTTCGGCTAATAATAACCAGTAGTTTGAGCATCAGCTTAACAAATAGTATTGTTCCAAACCCCCTATGGACGTTCGGTTCTACCCCATAGTCATAGGGGGAATCTTGCCAGTAGTCTCTAAATAGACATGTTGTCAGACGTGTTGTCCATATCAGCTATCGTCGGCTGATGTGTGGTACGACAACTATATGCATCTAGAGGCCCATGGTGGAGAAGTTTTTACCCACAATTAGTAGTCTGGTGGCCTTGGGAGAATTAGGGGCTGAGCCAATGGCTTGGGAAGGTCTCAACTCAGACAGTGCCAGGGAGACTGACCACCAGAATCAAGCAGAGCGGGCTGAAATGGAGTGGCAGGGAGCAATTACATCCCTCGGACATCTTTTAAAAGAGACGCTACCCCACGGTGCTGAAAAAAGCACTAAATCTAAAAAATCGGCAAAACCACGCCAAAGTAATCGACAAACACCAGCAGGCATCCTCTTAAGTGGGCCATTCCCGGTTCTAGATGCACCAAAGCTTACGGTGCAGTTGTCTAATTGGGTGTTTATTCCCCCACCGTTAGATCAGCTATCCCAAGCATTTTCTCAATTAATGCCAGCTGATGATACACCGCCCGTTAATACAGCCGCTGCTCGTATTTTGCCGTTAATTGACGGAGACCCTCTAGCCGGCGAGCGGTTTTGTTTGTTGCTGACCGAGCGTTTTAGCGTCGTACTGGTGCTGGGCCGTGATGCTGATAATGACCTACGGTTTCAGTTTTCATTTACTCCTGAGGTTATTAATCAGGTCTGGCGATTATTGCGATCGCGCATCTACTTGACCACACCAAAACAGCTAGCCTTCCTGAATCCACTGGTTGAAAAATTTGTCCCCACAGAGCCAGATTACCGAATTGTCAGCCAGTTTAGCCGCTGGATGCTGTCTTCCCTACCAGTCCCCAAACCTAACCCAGTGATCGAACGCATTGTTGCGGTGCCAGGTGAACCTGGCAAAAGCCATGAATCCCACGGATTGGATACCGAATTGCTCCAGGCCATGGCCCATGAAATTCGGACACCATTGACGACAATTCGCACCTTGACCCGTTCCCTAATCCGCCGCAAAGATCTAGTCGAAAAAGCGAAGCAGCGACTACAGCAAATCGACAATGCCTGCACCCAGCAAATTGACCGCTTTAATCTCATCTTCAAAGCTGTCGAGTTAGAAGCAGCAACCCACAAAAGCCACCGTTCATCTTTAACAGCCACTGCGCTCAGTGAAATTATCCAATCCGCCATTCCTCAATGGGAACAAGCCGCCACTCGCCGTAACCTGTCCCTTGAAGTCAAACTCCCCAAAGACTTACCCATGGTAGCCAGTGATCCCATCTTGCTGCAGCAAGTGCTCACGGGCTTGGTAGAACTTTTTACCCATACAGTGGCTCCCAAAGGCCAAATTCAGCTGCACGTTATGGCTGCCGGTGATCAGCTCAAACTTGAATTTCAGGCTGAGGTTAGCTCGATCTGCGATAAAAACCGTCCCACCCTGAAGTCGCTTGGAAAACTACTGATGTTTCAACCTGATACAGGGGGACTCAGTCTCAATTTACAAACCACCAAGGCCCTCTTCACAGCCTTAGGCGCTAAGCTCACAGTACGAGAACGAACCAACCAGGGTGTCACTTGGATGGTTTTCCTACCCATCGAAACGGCACACTACCCCATTGTGTAGCGCTGCTAAGAACTGATATTAGAAAGGCAGCTTTTTTTTGCTTTCCCGGCTGCTTTCAAAGTCCATTTCCTTGAGCTTTTTAAGAATGCGGTTAAAGTATTCACCCATGTACTCTTCCACAGTGGTCGTTTCCGACTTATCCAAGCCAAACGTGCTATAAACTTCATCCATCTCAGCATCTAAGGGCTCACTGCCGGCACTGACCTCAGCAAATGCTAAACGATCAGCAAACTGCCATCCCCATTGGAAAAAGTTTGCAAAGCTGCGGACACCACGCAATAGGCCCAACGACATGGTTGAGACCTTCGCGTCTTCACCAGAAAGACGTTCACAGAGTCTTACTAGCTCATAGGCTCCCCAAGCTCGAGTGCCAGCCAGGGGAAAGGAACGCTTACCAGTCTCAGGTAGCTGCAATGACCGTACAGCAAACCGAGCAATATCTTGGGTATTCATATAAGCGATGGGAGCTGCTTCGCCCATGACCCAAATGGCCTGCTTTTCTAAAAGCGGAATCGCATATTGCCCTACGAGGCCCTGCAAGAAACCACAGGGTCTCAGAATTGTGTAATTTATCCCCGATTCTTCTAAGAACTTTTCCGTACAGTGCTTAATGTCCATTAAAGGGACATGGGGGTATTTCTCACAATTAAGAATCGAAATGAATACATACCGCTCTACCTTGGCATCCACAGCGGCCTTGATTAAGTTAACTTTGCCGTCCCAGTCCACATCGTAGGCAGAATCCTGAGGGCGGGACGTTGCTGCATCAATCACAGCAGTCACGTCGTCAAAACATGGTGGCAATGACTTAGGGCCACAGAGATTCGCTTGGACCAACTGGGCTCCCCATTCTCGAAGAAATGCGGCTTTCTGGAAGTTACGCACCAGGCACTTAACGTCAAACCCTTCATCTAAGGCATTGCGAACAATCTGACGACCCAGCGTGCCCGTTGCACCAACCACCAATATGCTCATGGAGGACTCTACACAAAACTTAACGCTTTACTCAGCTTAACAGACGCCGCTTCGTTCGAAAACCTAGGTTTGAGTTAAAAAAACAGCGGAGCTTCACCAAATGGCTAGTTTCGCTGCTTTTTTAATAAACTAGGCAATTTGAATGAGCCTTAATCTGAATCCATCAAAGATTAAAATCAGCACCCACAAAAAGCACCAATCAAGCTGTGAAAATCCAAACGATTACTCTTCAGCACCTTGAAGCTTCAGCATTAGAAACCCAACACCAAGCCCCACCATGACAATGACAGACATTGTGACCGCAACCGAAAAAATTTCTCCGCCCATAGTGCCTAATTATCCTCCTGCGTATGTCTCTAATAATTAGAGACGGCATAGCTTAAATTCTTTGGTTACATTCTAAAGCAGTTTGGGCATCTAACTCTAGCAAGGTCTATACCGTTCTGCTTAAAGAGCAGGACTAAACCCACCCCATTCCCCATGGTTAGGTTCAAGGGGCTCACTCGATTTCTCAAAGCCTGAGATGATTGCTAAACGCCTCAGGGATTGAGCTCCTAAATAGAATTCTCCGTTGATTTGCCAGGTGGGATACGCGTTGATACCCACTGCATTGCAGAGGTCTACTTGCGGATTAACCCCACGCAGATCGCATTCAACATATGGAATTGACAGGGCAGCGTCGCCAAAGATTTGCTTTTGCCTGGCACAGTGCGGGCACCAGTAAGCTCCATACATTTTTGCCCCCGTGTTTGACAGGTAATCAGCTAACTGAAATTCATAGCTGGGGGCAATGAGCTGGCCGATGGAGAAATCCTGGCAGCTTGCGATCGCAACCACTATCGTTACCCCCCACAAAACCATCCAAAAACCCCTACCGAACATGACGTTTATCCCCTCATAACGACCATTACCTTACATGAGCACAACCCTTGGCACTAGAAGAAATGGCTAAAATTTTCCAAAATCGCAGGTGATGATTTCCAGGGCGGGTTACCGCACACGATTCTTAAGGAAACTGGCACAATAGAACCAACTTTTAGCCACTAAACTAGCTCCCCAACAAAGTCTAGTACAGGCCTTACGAGAGTCCTTTAGGGCTGTTATTGTCTCAGAGCATGACCTTATGACGCCTTTTGATCTACCCAAGCCCTTCAGCCATCGAATAATTCGATGGCTGATTACTTGCTGTTCAGCAATACTGCTTTTTCTGGCAGGCATCCAACCAGCAGCAGCTCTGACTCAACCAGCAGCTGAAACAACTTCACTATCGAGCGAAAGCTTTGTTGCCGCAGCTGTGCGACGCGTTGGTGAAGCAGTTGTGCGCATCGACACCGAACGCACAATCACCCGCAACGTACCCGATTTACTCTACGACGATCCCCTTTTTAGGGGATTCTTTGGCCCTGATACATTCCAGCGAATTCCCCAGCAGGAACGTCTCAGTGGTCAGGGTTCTGGCTTCATCGTAGATAGCAAGGGCTATATTCTCACCAATGCTCACGTTGTCAACCAAGCAGACCGCGTTACGGTCACCCTCAAAGATGGCCGACATTTTGATGGCACGGTCGAAGGATCAGACGAACTAACTGACTTAGCCGTCATCAAAATCAATACAGACAGTAAAACCTTACCAGTAGCCTCCTTAGGGGACTCTGACACAATCGATGTCGGGGATTGGGCCATTGCCGTAGGCAATCCACTGGGATTAGACAATACCGTCACCCTGGGGATTGTCAGCACGCTGAAACGATCAAGTGCCACTGTTGGTATTCCCGACAAACGACTTGATTTTATTCAGACAGATGCCGCCATTAACCCAGGTAACTCTGGTGGCCCCCTCCTCAATAGCCAGGGCGAAGTCATCGGTATCAACACCGCAATTCGAGCAGATGCCATGGGTATTGGTTTTGCTATTCCTATCAACAAAGCAAAATCTATTCAAGACCAGCTAGCCCATGGTGAGCGCATTGCTCATCCTTATCTGGGCATTCAAATTGCTGATCTAACTCCAGAAATGGCAAAACGCAACAATGATGATCCCAATGCCAGCATGATCATTCCAGAAATTAGCGGAGTCTTAGTTATCCGTGTTCTTCCTGAAACACCAGCTGCTGAAGCTGGGTTACGCCGTGGAGACGTGATAACGCAAATTGATGAGCAGCATTTTCAAACAGCTAATCAGCTACAGTCCTATGTTGACCAAGCCCAAATTGGGCAGCAATTAAACCTAAGCCTACATCGTGGAGAACAGACGCAGACAATCACAATCAAAGCCGCAGCACTAGATCTAGACGCATAATACAAATCCGAATTCATTCAACCCGATTGAAAGGGCAATCCTGTAGGGACACTCCAGTAGGGATTAGTTCTCTTCCATACTGGGCGCTATCAGTCAGCATTCCGCATAAGGTCAAATCCCAAAGTAGTAATCTGAGCCAATAAGAATAAAGGGGCTAAGGAAATTCCTTAGCCCCTTTTACTTAGATGTTTATTTTTCTAGAGGATTAGCTAGACTTGCAATCCTAAATAATCTAAGGAGCGGCCGTTTGATCATCAATCAAAGCATTATCATCCAAAAACGGAGATGGAGGCGTTGGAGTTGTCTCAGCAGGTCCGGGTCCCGATGCATTTGCTCCAGGAGTATTACCACTTGGAGTACCGCCCAACATATCGTCGGTAAACATGTTAAGGCCACCTTCACGATCATAGGCACGAGCGGTGCGATCGTCTAAGACCATATCTTGTAAAGCCATATCATCCGATAGAAAAGCCTTATCGAAAGAAGGATCTATCTCAGGAGTTGAACGCTCTTCATAGGCATTAAATCCTGTACCAGCAGGGATTAGGCGACCAATAATCACGTTCTCCTTCAGACCACGTAGCCAATCAGACTTGCCTTCAATAGCCGCTTCAGTCAACACACGAGTTGTTTCTTGGAAACTTGCTGCTGAAATAAAGCTATCGGTATTTAGCGAAGCCTTAGTAATGCCCAACAATACAGGAGTGTATTCCGCCGGAGCCCCCCCTGTAATCGACATCGCTTCATTCACCTGTTCTAGCTGACGAATCTCAACGAGCTCGCCAGGTAGCATTGTGGTATCACCACCGTCTTCCACACGGGCCTTAGAAGTCATCTGGCGTACGATCACCTCAATGTGCTTATCAGCAATATCAATCCCCTGGGATTGATACACCGACTGTACTTCATTCACCAAGAAAGTCTGTACTTTTTGCAGGCTGATCATGGCAGCCTCATGTACGCCTTTAGTCTCACGATGATATTTGAAGAAGAACTCCAAAATCTGGTGAGGATTCAGAGGTCCATCTGTCAGTGGTTCAGCCAAAGTGACCTCTTGACCATCGGAGACAATCATAGGCTGCCCCGGAGTAATTGGATACTCAGTCACCACACCATCATCTTCAATGATCTTCACCTCTACCGTTTCATCATCGCCATAAACAACCTGAGCACTACCCGGTCGCTCCGCTAAGACACAAGCTTCTTTAGGCTTACGAGCCTCAAGCAGCTCTTCAATCCGAGGTAAACCTTGAATGATATCCCCAGTCTTGGCACGTTCAAAGATCAACAACACCAAATTATCGCCCCGCTGAACGAGATCACCATCCTCAATGTGCAGTACCGCACCTGTTGATACACGATAAGGACGCGCAATCCGTAGAACAACACTGTCGCCATTAATCGCTACAACCTGACCAGAGTCTTCAGAGATAACCCCCTCAGCTAATGGAAAACCATCAACCAACAAATCTCCTTCCTTCACAGTTGGCGATTTGCCATCCATAGCAATTGTTACCAGGTCACTATCACGCACGACTAGGATACGGCGAACAGATTCCACATCTTGACGAATACCACGAACCTCTCCAGCTTCCTTAGACTGGATTTCGGTACGTGCCACAACAGCACCAGGTTCTATCTCCTGGCCTTCCTCAACAAGCAAGCGCGTCTGAGTACTACCCTGGGTTTGGTCAGCAGCAATATCACGACGGATGACTAGAGTCTCTAGAATCACTAGCTGAAGGCGCTGAATCTCTGGATCATGCTGATCGGGCACCAGCTCAATATCAGCTGTCAGTTGTGACGACTCATTGTCCACATTCAGAACTAGCTGAGTCCGCAGTAACTCAACACCATCAACCGACTTCACACGCTCGCCATCCTTAAAGAAGAGACGTTGAATCGCAGTGATGCCAATAGAATTATCTTCACTATCACTCACAGCATGTTGCGTCGGCACATCAGGCACATCAGGCACATCAAATTCCTGCACCGGGCGCAATAACAGCGCAGCTCCTTCAGGGGTTTCTACATACTCAACAAATCGAAGAGCTTCTGCCGTTACTCCAGGAATCACTTCCTCACCAGCACTAACCAGCACCCCATCCTTACCACTAGCAGCATCTGGGCTATCCACCATGTGAATATCCCCTGGCTTAATCACAATCTCCCGTAGAATGTCATTCTTTTGGGTGACTTCAACCACACCGCTAATTTGACAGAAGATATCCTTAACAACTTCAGTACCAGCTTCAATGAACTGGCCATCCTCAACCATTAGTAGGGAGATATCTTTATTGACCTCATGGGCTTCTTCTGGGATCCAAAGGAGAGTTCCACCTTTGGTAACTTCGTACCCTTGCTTGCCCTTACTCTTCTTAGCAATTTCTACACCTGAGAACTTGATGATGCCACCGCTCTGAGTGTGGTAAGTATCATCAACGAGTTCTGCAATCACCTGACCACCAGTGACTTTGGCACCCGGTGTAGCAATTAAGGAGTAACGTACTCCCTGATCGGTTTGTAGAAAATAATGCTCACGTCCTTGACCGCTCTCAACCGTGACTTCCGTGGTGTCCAGCATCACCGAAGCAGTAATAATCTCAACCTCACGGCTACCTTTACTATCAGAACGATCAGGCAAGCGAACCACCCCACCCCGCTCAGTGACAATTTTGGTTTCAGCCAAAATGCCGTTGGAATCAATCATGTCACCATTTTTAACCGTAGGCTCCGCACCAGGAGGTAAGTTATAAACTTCACCCGAGAGCACCCACAACAACCCACCACGTTGGGCCAACTTAGTGATGTTGCCTTGACGGTCTTTTTTCTCTTCCTGCACTAAACCAGCAAATAGCACTTCACCCGACATATCGGAGGTTACGTCTTTACTCGCTTTCTCAGTTACTTTACGGACTCGCCCAGTGGTAGGTAATTCTGCAATCAAGTCACCCTTTGCAAGAACAGTCCCATCAACAACAAATACAATGGAACCCTGTGGTAAAGCAACCGCGCGTGTCTTACCGTTCTCCATAACGATTTTGGCGTCGGTATTCGCCTCCATCACAAGAGCGTCTTCACCATGACGAGTTCGATAGGGACGGCTACGAAGGCTCGAAGGCATTTGGAACTGACCAGCTACCTTTGCTCGAACTTGGGGTGCTAGTTCTCCGGTAAATGTACCACCGGTATGGAAGGTACGCATAGTCAGCTGAGTACCCGGCTCACCAATAGATTGAGCCGCAATAATACCGACAGCTTCGCCTAAATCCACCATATGCGAATGGGCCAAGCTCCAACCATAACAATGCTGGCAAACAGAACGGGCTGCCTCACAGGTCAGAGCAGAACGAACTCTAACTTGTTTAATCCCAGAATCGTCTACAGCCTTAGCCATGATTGCGTCCATAGGCTGATTGCGAGGAACGATGACTTCACCAGTTTTAGGGTGAACGGCATCGTCAGCCAGAATTCTTCCTAACAGCTTGTCCTCAAGAGAAATTAACACCCGCTCACCGTCTGTCATGGCACTTAGGGGAATGCCCCGATCCGTACCACAATCAATTTCACGAATAATGACATCCTGTGAAACGTCTACCAGACGACGGGTCAAATAACCTGAGTCAGCTGTACGTAGTGCAGTGTCCACAAGGCCTTTCCGGGCACCATAGGAAGAAATAATGTACTCAGTAACCGTCAGTCCTTCGCGGAAGTTAGTCTTAATCGGCAAGTCAATAATTTCACCCTGGGGATTTGCCATCAAACCGCGCATTCCCACCAGCTGACGTACCTGGGAGATATTACCGCGAGCCCCAGAGAACGCCATCATGTAAACCGAGTTGAGCGGATTATTCTCCTTAAAGTTACGGACTACTTCATCCTTTAACTCTTCACTAGTTTCGTTCCAGGTATCAATTACCTTCTGAAAACGTTCTACCTCAGTAATTTCGCCCCGAGTATAGCGCTCTTCAGTGTCGCGAATTTCCTGCTCCGCTGCATCCAGCAATTTTCGCTTACTCGGGGGAACCTGCAAGTCGTCAACACTGATAGAAACCCCCGCACGGGTAGCGTACTTAAAACCAAGGGACTTGATTTCATCAGCCATTGCAGCTGTACGAGCCGTGCCGTAGTTATCAAATGACCAGGAAATCAGGTTTTTAAGCTGCTTCTTGTCAATAATACGGTTGCGAAAAATGATGGAGTTGGCTTGTTCGTTACCTTGATCTGCCATGGGGTCTCTCTGCCTCAACGTGGTACTGGCTAACTGGATAAAAAACTAAAAAATTTAACTGGCAAGGGCCGCATGGACAGCATGGTTGTAAATAATGCGCCCAGGGGTCGTATAGATATGTTGAGATAGGAGATTGCCGTCCCCATCTTCGCGAACACGACGATGGGCATAACACTTAGTCACAAAGCCATCTCCGTTATCAATCACCTCAACCGGGTCGCCGTCGTGTTCCACGGGACCATCAAATCGCAGCCACACCCAAGCGTGGAGATCTACCATGCCTTGTTCGTAGGCAACAATGGCGTCTTCCATACTGGCGAAATGTGAGTCAGCTCCCTTTTGCTCATAGGGATTTTCCGCAGTGAGATAGTAGCAACCCAGCACCATATCCTGACTAGGCGTAATAATGGGTCGCCCTGTGGCTGGGGAAAGAACGTTATTAGATGCCAACATCAGCAGCCGCGCCTCAGACTGCGCTTCCAGTGATAGTGGTACGTGCACCGCCATCTGGTCACCATCGAAGTCAGCATTAAATGCCGGACACACAAGCGGGTGCAGTTGTAAAGCTCGTCCCTCTACCAACATTGGTTCAAATGCCTGAATACCAAGACGGTGTAGAGTTGGCGCTCGGTTAAGCATAACCGGATGATTTTCAATGACTTCCTCCAACACACCCCAAATACTCGGGTCATTGCGCTGAATCAGTTTTTTAGCGGCTTTAATGTTATTCACCAAACCTTGACGAATCAAACGATGAATCACAAAAGGCTGGAAAAGCTCAATAGCCATCTCACGCGGCAGGCCACATTGGTGAATTTTTAGATTGGGGCCAACCACAATTACGGAACGACCAGAGTAGTCAACTCGCTTACCTAACAGGTTCTGACGGAAACGTCCTTGTTTACCCTCAATAATGTCTGAGAGAGACTTAAGAGGTCGATTATTAGCGCCAACTACTGTTCGGCCACGACGACCATTATCAATCAGAGCATCTACGGCTTCCTGAAGCATCCGCTTTTCATTACGGACAATAATCTCAGGTGCCAAAATCTCTTGCAGTCGTGCCAAGCGATTATTCCGATTGATCACACGACGATAGAGGTCGTTGAGGTCCGATGTTGCAAATCGACCACCATCTAGCTGTACCATCGGACGGAGGTCAGGGGGGATGACGGGAATAACATCCAACACCATCCAATCTGGACGAGATCCGGTTGCAATAAAGTTGTCAATCACACGTAGACGTTTGATCAACTTCGCCCGCTTTTGACCTTTAGAGTTATCAATATTTTCCCGCAACTGCTCAGCAACAGCTTCAAGCTCCAAATCTTGTAGCAGACGCTGAAGAGCTTCAGCTCCAATGCCAACCTCAATACCAGACAGATCAGACTCTTCATCGTAAAGCTGATCTTCAATTTCAATCCACTGATCTTCAGTCAGGAGCTGTTTGTAGCTTAAGCTGTCAGCATTACCTGGATCTAAAACAACGTAGGCGTTGAAATACACAATTTGCTCAACATCTCTAAGAGGCATGTCGAGCAAAATTGCAATATAGCTAGGAATACCTTTGAGATACCAAACATGCGCTACGGGAGCAGCCAGTTTGATATAGCCCATACGATGACGACGCACACGTGACTCCGTCACTTCTACACCGCAACGCTCGCAAACGATTCCGCGATGACGGACGCGCTTATATTTACCACAATGGCATTCCCAATCCTTAGCAGGCCCAAAAATGCGTTCACAGAACAGCCCGTCCATTTCAGGCTTTAAAGTTCTGTAGTTAATGGTTTCTGGCTTGGTTACTTCCCCTACAACCGTGCCATTGGGAAGCGTACGTTCACCCCATTGACGAATACGGTCAGGCGAAGCCAGGCCGATTTTGACATAGTCAAAGCGCTGTTCTAGTTTTGGCATTCTCTTGATTCCTTGTACGCGGCCTACACATCAGGACATAGTTTCTGTTGACAAATCGAGGGACAGTTGTTTACAAAAGGTTGCTTCGCCTCGATTCTAAAGTGATGACATAAGCGTTCAGGTCTTTTCTAGCTACTTTGCATAGAGCTAAAAACAGACGGCTAAACGCTTATGCTCATTCACAGAGTTAAAGGGGCGGCTCCTCAATGGCAGGGGTAGGAGTCGCAGCTGGTGCAGCCGCAGGGGGAGCCTCAGGAGATGCTTCATCTCGAGAAATAGACTCATAGGTGGGCCGCGATGGTGAACGTCGATTAAGAGAATCTGACATTAAGTCAACCTCTACATCACGACTGGTGCCATCTTCTTGGGTTTCTAGTTTATGCACCGCGATGTCTAAGCAGAGGGACTGTAGCTCACGCATCAATACCTTGAAGGATTCAGGCGTACCGGGTCGAGGAATTGCCTTGCCTTTAACAATGGCATTAAGGGCTTCATTACGTCCCTGCATATCATCGGATTTGACAGTTAGCAGTTCCTGCAAAGTATAGGCAGCACCGAAGGCTTCGAGTGCCCATACCTCCATCTCTCCAAAGCGCTGACCACCTTGCTGAGCTTTACCACCCAAGGGCTGCTGAGTAACCAGCGAGTAAGGACCTGTAGAACGAGCGTGAATCTTATCGTCTACTAGGTGAACCAGCTTCAGCATGTAGGGTTTACCAACTGTCACCGGACGGTCAAAGGCTTCCCCAGTACGGCCATCGTAAAGCTGGATTTTACCTGGATCTTCAGGATTAAACACCCAGCTATTACCCGTGTTATCACGAGCATCCTGGAGCTTGCCATGGGTAGTTTCCATGGACGCTTCACTGCCATACATCTCATCAAAAGGCGTAATCTTGAAGCGTGCATTGAGATTCTCTCCGGCCCAGCCCAGCAAACATTCAAAGACCTGGCCTACATTCATACGAGACGGTACACCCAGAGGATTGAGTACGATATCAATCGGAGTACCATCCGGGAGATAGGGCATATCTTCAATGGGCAAAATCCGAGAAATAATACCTTTGTTACCGTGGCGACCAGCCATCTTATCGCCTACCTGGATTTTGCGCTTTTGGGCCACATAAACCCGCACCACCATATTGGCACCCGGAGGAAGCTCATCACCTTGCTCACGGGTGAAGACACGCACATCGACCACACGACCTTTTTCACCATTGGGTACACGTAGAGAATTATCCCTAACGTCCCGAGCTTTTTCACCAAAGATTGCCCGCAGCAGTTTTTCTTCTGGGGGCTGATCAGATTCACCCTTGGGTGTAACTTTACCCACCAAGATGTCGCCTGAGGTAACCCAGGCTCCAATGCGGATAATGCCGGTCTCATCTAGTTGACGCAGAGCATCTTCTCCAACATTAGGAATTTCGCGAGTGATTTCTTCAGGCCCTAGCTTGGTTTGACGCGCCTCAATCTCAAACTTCTCAATGTGAATAGAGGTGTAGAGGTCGTCGTACACTAAACGCTCGCTCAGCAGAATTGCGTCTTCGTAGTTGTAGCCCTCCCAAGGCATATAGGAAACTAAGACATTCTGCCCCAGGGCAATTTCACCCCCTTCAGTGGCTGAACCATCTGCTAGCACCTGGCCTGCAACCACCTTGTCTCCAGAGAAAACTAAGGGGCGTTGATTCAAACAAGTGTCTTGGTTAGAGCGCTGATACTTCTGGAGTTCTTGGGCATATTGCTTACCATCAGCATCAGTAACCACTACTTTCTTGGCATCAAGGAAAGTAACTTCACCATCAACCGGGCTGACGACTACCATCCCTGAGTCACGAGCGGCCTGAGCTTCCAGACCTGTACCTACTAAAGGACGTTCGGGACGCAGCAGGGGAACAGCCTGGCGTTGCATATTTGATCCCATGAGAGCACGGTTCGCATCATCGTGCTCAAGGAAAGGAATTAGTGAAGTAGCCACCGAGATAATTTGAACCGGTGAGACGGCTACGTAATCTACTTCAGAGGCTGACGTACTGATGAAGTCTTGACGGTAACGAACAGGGACAGATTCACCCAAGATGTTGCCATCGATATCGATGGGGATATCCCCTGGCGCTACACGGAAATCATCTTCCTCATCAGCTGTCATATAAACTGACGGCTGATCTTTACGAATACGACCATCTTCTACCGGGAAAAATGGCGTTTCGATAAAGCCAAAATCATTGACGCGCGCATGGGTTGCCAGGGAACCAATCAATCCAGCATTAGGACCTTCAGGCGTCTCAATTGGGCAAATACGACCGTGGTGCGAGGGGTGAATGTCGCGAACAGCAAAACCAGCACGCTCACGGGTTAAACCACCAGGACCAAGGGCACTAATGCGGCGCTTGTGAGTTAACTCAGCCAAAGGATTAGTTTGATCCATAAACTGAGACAGCTGACTGGAACCAAAGAATTCCTTGATGGCAGCGACTAAAGGCTTAGGATTAACCAGAGACGCAGGCGTTAGGGAATCAGCATCTGAGACAGTCATCCGCTCACGGATAATGCGCTCCAAACGGTTTAGACCGACACGCACCTGGTTTTGTAAAAGCTCACCCACGGAACGAACACGACGGTTACCCAAGTGGTCGATATCGTCAATAATGCCGATGTCAAACTCTAAGTTAATGAGGTAATCAATAGCCGCTAAGACATCTTGAGGTGTCAATACGCGAACGGCATCTGGCACATTCAGGCGCAGCTTACGGTTAAGCTTATGACGCCCAACTTTACCCAAGTCATAACGCTTGGGATCAAAGAAGCGCGAATGTAGTAACTGCTGACCACCAGATACTGTGGGAGGCTCGCCAGGACGAAGCTTACGATATAGCTCTAATAGTGCCTCTTCTTCACTAAATTGACCTTCCTTCTCAATGGTCTTTTGGAAGTATTCAGGATGACGTAAGGAGTCAAAAATCTCGCCATCACTTAGGCCTAGAGCCTTAAAGAGGACTTGAGCAGAGAGCTTACGGGTTTTATCAATGCGGACCCAAACTAGATCGTTCTTATCAGTTTCAAACTTAAGCCAAGCACCTCGGTTGGGAATCAGGTTCGCATTGTAAGTACGGCGACCGTGCTTATCAGTTTCGGCTTTGTAGTAAACACCAGGACTACGGACAATCTGATTTACGATCACACGCTCAGCACCATTGATAATGAAGGTGCCGCGATCGGTCATCAGTGGCAGGTCACCAATGAATACCTCTTGCTCCTTAATTTCCCCAGTTTCCTTATTAATGAGGCGCGTTGGGACGTACATTTGTACTGAATAAGTGCTATCCCGACGCTTAGCCTCATCAACCATATATTTAGGGCTTTTGAGCTTATAATCCTTACCAAGGAAATGCAGCTCCAACTTCCCCGTATAGTCAGTAATCGGCGAAAAACTCTCAAGTTCTTCAATTAGACCTTCTTGCAAAAACCAGCGAAAACTAGAGCGCTGAATCTCAACTAGGTCAGGTAATACAAAGGAGGATTGGGAAATGGTTAGGTCAGTCATTCGTCTCCTCAAGCAGGTCGGGCCTAAATAAATGGGGTATAAAAGTGAGAGAGTGAGATATAAGAGGGTTTAGTTAAATCGAAACCAGTAATGCTAAGCGACAAACAAAAGAATGACTACACTCCCTTGTAGGGCAATGCAGTCGGGCTAATATTTTTCGGGGTTTTGCTAGCATCCGATAGCTGAAATAGGTGCAATGGGCATTTTTGAAGCAACCGTTGGGCACCAGCGTTATGAATAGGATAAGTGTAAAAAGCTGAGCCAGTCGGCTATAGTAAGGCTAACGTACAGCCGAGGTAGTATATCACAAATCAGCAGTGAAATTTAATATTCTTGTCGCTTTGTATTTTTATTTAGCGATGAATCACCACAGAGACAGTGTTTTACTAAACTTCGCTCACAAATTAAGCACCTGTTTTTTACATACCTACATCATTTATTAAGGTTTGTCACTAAAGTATTAAGGTTTGTCACTAAAGATCGAACGAAGACTCAGGAAGTTTGAACAGGGATCTTGCATTAGCAGTGGTCTGCGCTGCCAGCACTTCTAAAGGCACCTCTCGCAGCTTAGCGACACACTCAGCCACATGGAGTACATTAGCTGGTTGATTTCGTTTTTCTTTTCGCTTTGGCACTGGAGATAGAAACGGACAGTCAGTTTCTACGAGAATGCGATCGCATCCCACCATTTGAGCCGAGGCCTGAACCTGCTTAGCACTCTTAAAGGTCACAATACCGCTAAAGCTAATATAAAAACCTAAATCAAGGAACCACTGAGTTTCTTCAGGGGTACCCGTCCAGCAATGCATTACACCCTGCACAGGACCATGATTCTGGATAAACGCCTGTAGCACATCGCGCACTGCTGCCGCTGCATCTCGACAATGAATGATTACGGGCAAATCTAACCCATGGGCAACGGACAATTGGGCCCGAAAAGCTTCAATTTGAATTGCCTGATCATCGCCCTTGTAGAAATCCAGCCCGGTCTCTCCAATCGCCACTACCCGACGATCGGAAAGTGCCAGATGATGAATTTTCTCCGCCAAGTCTGGCGTCCACTTATCCATATCTTCTGGATGTAGACCCACCGCAAAGGACACTTCACTAAATTGATCAGCAATAGCCTGCATGGCAGCAAACTCTGAAGGCTGAACACAAGAATGAACAAGATGAACCACACCAGCCTGTCGCCAAGCTGCTGCCACCTCATCTAAGTCTGCCTGAAAACTTAAGTTATCAAAGCTGTGGTGAATGTGAACGTGGGAATCAACCAGCTGCATGGATGACTATGCTGATGCTTCTTGCTTCTTACGAGCATGGGCAAGCTTGGACTTGCGACGAGCCGCTGCATTCTTATGGATGCTGCCGCGCTTGACTGCCTTGTCGATTTTACTAAATGCAGCTGACATGGAAGAATCAACCGCTTGCTTCTTCTCCTCATCAGAAGGATCTGCAGCATACGCGTCTAGAGCAGCGTAGTAGGTCTTGGTTAGGGTTTTAACCGCCGACTTGTAGGACTTATTACGTAGACGATTGCGCTCCGCAACTTGGATGCGCTTCATCGCAGATTTAATGTTTGCCACTATTTGCCAGTGTATTTTTGTCAGGATTCCGAATTATAACATCAAAGAGCATGCACAAGGGCTTGAACTGTCATAATCTGATTGGGCTATCCGGCTGACCCTCACTAATCCGCGCTAAGCTATAACAGTCATACTCCTCCCACTCTCGCCACCCGCCTCAATGTTGCGAACTTTGTACAAGATCAGCGAAGCGCAGGCTGAACTCCAGCGTATTTGCGATCGCATCCATACCGATCAGGTGGTTGAGCAAGAAGCCACCGTTCGAGAAATCTTAAACGCCATCCGACAGTCAGGGGATGAGGCACTCTTGCACTATACTGCCAAGTTTGATGAACAAACCCTGACCCCCCAAACCCTTCGCATTAGCGGCGCGGAAATTGACACCGCCTACCAGCAAGTTTCCGGTGACTTGCTCCAGGCCATTCGCCTTGCCTGCAAGAATGTCAAGGCTTTCCATCAACAACGCTTGCCTAAAAATTGGGTCACCTTTGAAGAAAACGGCGTTGTCCTGGGTAAACGTTATACCCCTGTTGCCAACGCCGGCATCTATGTACCAGGCGGCCGAGCCTCTTACCCGAGCACAGTGATCATGAACGCCATTCCTGCCCAGGTAGCAGGGGTGGAACGTTTAGTCATGGTTACCCCCACCCCCAAAGGTCACACGAACCCAGCAGTGTTAGTCGCAGCCCAAGAAGCAGGGGTGCAAGAAATCTATCGAGTGGGTGGCGCTCAGGCTATCGGGGCATTGGCCTACGGCACAGAGACCATCCCCAAGGTGGACGTCATTAGCGGCCCTGGGAATGTCTATGTCACCCTGGCTAAAAAGCAGGTTTATGGAACCGTTGGCATTGATTCCTTAGCGGGTCCATCCGAGGTACTGATTATTGCTGACCACACGGCTAATCCTGTCCACGTTGCGGCAGATCTGCTAGCCCAAGCCGAGCACGATCCTATGGCTGCGGCTATCTTACTGACAACAGATAGCAAACTAGCCGATAAAGTTGTGGTTGAAGTCGACCGCCAGTTAGCAGGCCACCCCCGCCAAATCCTCACCGAAAAAGCAATCGCCCATTACGGCATCGCCATCGTCGTAGAATCCTTAGAAGAAGCTGCCCAACTGTCCAACCAGTTTGCCCCCGAGCATTTAGAACTTGAAGTTGAAGATCCTTGGGCACTGTTAGAAAAAATCACCCAAGCAGGCGCAATTTTTCTGGGTCATGACACACCAGAAGCTGTGGGTGACTACCTGGCAGGCCCCAATCACACGTTGCCTACGTCTGGAGCCGCTCGCTACGCATCCCCTCTGAGTACTGAAACCTTTATGAAACACTCCAGTTTGATTCAGTATTCAAAATCTGCCCTGCTCAATGTTGCAGGGGCCATTGATGCCCTTACCAATGCTGAAGGTCTACCTTCCCATGGGGATTCGGTGAGATTGCGCGTAGAAGAGTAAATTTACTGCTCAAAACCTATGGGGTCTCTTTTGATTGGCGGTTTTGCATTGCCATAAATAATTGTAATCTCAGCAAACTGGTTGCCTGAGCGATGTTAAGGGGCAATGTGGACACACCTTCTAAGCGAGACTGTACCCAGCCATCACCCCAGTACCACTCGTGAAAACCATCCACACCTCGATGGAGCAAAAATCGGATGGCATTATCCGAGCATTCATCAACTGTGTGATCAATCTGAATGGGGCCAACGTAACTAGAAAAGGTTTGCCCTACCCCTAACGGTGCCTTAAAGTTTTCAGAAAACTGCTGTGGCCAGAGCCACTGACGAAGCTGGTCGGGCTGGGTCAACCCGTGCCGCAACTGAGCCATGGTCGCATCTATTTCAATCCTGAGGGTGCTTTGTTGATAAATCCCAAACATATCTTGAGTACTACTTTCTAGCGATATAGCAGGTGATAAAACTCTAAATAACCGACAACCTGACGCGACGGCTCTACCTACTACAATATTAAGTATTCAAAAGCGTTGCTGATCCTCAAACGAACTTAATCTGAGAAGTTTGGACAAGTCACGTTCAGTTCAAATAGATTTATTTCGCCCATCGGCAGCGGAGCAAAACTGTAGAAACAAAGTAAAACCATGGCGG
The DNA here is from genome assembly GCF_043421595.1 of Leptothoe sp. ISB3NOV94-8A. Taxonomy (NCBI): domain Bacteria; kingdom Bacillati; phylum Cyanobacteriota; class Cyanophyceae; order Nodosilineales; family Cymatolegaceae; genus Leptothoe; species Leptothoe sp. ISB3NOV94-8A. Next base: position 5,171,533 of record NZ_JAXSQW010000001.1, read on the forward strand.
ATCAGCTCATTCGAGCAGTAGCAGCAGATGGCGGCATCCGAGTTGTTGGAGCCATCACCACCCGTTTAGTCGAAGAGGCCAGGACTCGCCACAAGCTTTCTTACGTTGCCACGGCTGCCCTAGGCAGAGCACTAACAGCTGGCACACTTCTAGTTTCTAATATGAAACGAGAAGATTCGCGCATTAATATTCAGATTCAAGGGGATGGACCCATTGGCGGTATTCTTGTTGATGCCCGGCTAGACGGTAGCGTCCGGGGTTATGTCTCTAACCCGTATGTAGAGTTACCCCCCAATGCCCAAGGCAAACTTGATGTGGGTGCAGCAGTGGGGCGCAATGGCTATCTCTACGTCGTGCGTGATTCGGGCCTGGGTTATCCGTATTCCAGCACAGTGGAATTGGTATCAGGGGAGATTGGCGAAGATCTCACCCAGTACCTGGCCACATCAGAACAAACACCATCAGCCTTAGTTTTAGGTGTATTCGTCGACAAACACGGCGTAGAAGCAGCAGGTGGCTTGCTCCTTCAGGTTTTACCTCAGGTATCCCATGATGAGCACCTGATCTCCACCTTAGAATCTCGACTGGCATCCTTACCTGGATTCACCCCCATGCTACGGGCACAAAAAACGCTACCTCAAATCATTGAGGACCTGGTGGGAGATATGGGGTTAGCCATTTTTCCGGAGAGCCAACTCCTACGTTTCCACTGCCCCTGTAATGGTCAGCGCATGCTATCCGCCCTCAAACTACTGGGCGAAGATGAGCTCCAGGATATGATCGACAAAAGTGAGCCTGCTGAAGCCATCTGCCATTTTTGTGGAGATACCTATGAGGCTCAGTGCGATCGCTTAACCGAGTTGCTAGCTGAACTCAGATTGGAAAATGCGAATCGAGCATAATCATTTCGCCATACGCTGGTAGGCGGCAGCAACAGCATCGTCGCCGCCAACGTTACCGGGAAATAGGACAACGGGCAAATTTGGAAACTGTGGGTGCTCAGGCCCCGCTGTAATCACCGAAACCCCTGGAATAACCTGACCTAAAAGCCTGGCAGATGTTAGAGCTAGGCCTTTGCTAAGGGTATCGTTAGAGGTAATGCCACCCTTACTGATCAAAAAACCCAGATCCGTAGGCAGGCCACGCACAATATCCATGAGTAGGTGAGAAACAGCTTCACCAAACGCCAAACGAGTGGCCACATCGGCGAAGGTAAGTTCTTTGCGGCTGGTATAAACCACCGCTGTTGTCCCCTGAGCGTAGAGGGTGTTCACCTGGGCCAAGATTTCAACTACCATATCCTGCGCTTGGTCAGGATTCTCATTTAACCGAGAGACATCAACTTCTACACCAGTTACCCCTGGCTGCTTGAGAAGATACTCCAGTTGCTGAGTTGTTTTTTTAACGTGAGAGCCCACTAAAATCACACCCGGTTTATGGTTACAGGTGTAGCGTGACATCTCACTCGGGCCAGCCGGTTGTACGGGTAAAGCAGCGAGAGATGTGAGCAAGCTAGCAGCACTGCGAAAGAGAAACTTTTTACCTTGGGCGGCGGCGGCCAATAGGTCTTGGGAAAACTGATCGAGATCAGCCTGGTTTTGGGCATCAACAGCTACGCAAACATTGTTACTCAGCTGCATTAAGCGCTCCATTGTATTCTGGCGAATCACATCCAGGGTAAACCGTTTCACCTGATCGGCAACAATCTTGCCAGATGTCTTTTCGGCGACATAATCAGGCAAGTAGCTATAGCTATAACCAAATACTGAATCCTTAGCGAACTCAGTCTCATGAACAGGGATGCGTACGCCATCGGTTTCAATATAGTGGGTGCTATCGAGAGTAATACGTCCTGCTTCAAAAAATGCTGGCACCATAAAATGGGCGTCAAAGGGACCCAATTCTGACGCGATCACATCGGTTTCGAGGGGATAGTGGCCGCGCAGGGTCGAATCTGAACGACTGACCACCAAATACTCTTGTGTGTTGGTTTCAACCAGTGCCTGTTTTAGGTTCTGACAGACTTCACGGGTGGTACGCTCTGCTTCAGCAGGGGTGAGCGAACGGGTATTGGCCAGAATAAAGAAAATGGGAGATGCGTCTAAGAGGCCTTGTTTTAGGGTGGTCACATCCCATTTCAGTAACAGTAAACAGCTATGAACTGTTTGAGAACCGGTGGGGTCGTCGTCGATAACAATAATTTTGGGGCGGCGGGAATCAGGCATGGGGCAACAGCATACTGGTAGATTAACTCGAACAGGGTGGTGGGCAGTGCCCACCTTAATATTACTCAGCCGATTGAGCCGGTTGAGCAGCTTTGAGGTTGTCTAGCAATTCTCCAAAGCTCTCGGGGGGAACACCAGGGGGAATGAGCAAACCACCGATTAAAAAACTCGGGGTACCGCGTAGTTTCAGTTGTCCAGCTAGAGCCAGGTCGGCATCGATGGCGGCTTGGGCAGCATCGCTGTTGCGATCGCGCTCAAATTGTTCCATATCCAACCCTATTTGCTCAGCTAGCTCCACGTATAGCTCATCTCCTAATCGTTCTTGATTGGCAAAGAGGCCTGTGTGATAAAGCCAGAACTGATCTTGCTGAGCAGCAGCCCATGACGCCTTAGATGATGGCACTGCTTCTGGATGAATACTGGTGAGGGGGAGATGCTTGTACACGTAGAGCACCTCTTCACCGCGTTCTTCCACAAAGTCTTTCATATGGCCCGCTGCAACAGCACAAAACAGACATTCAAAATCGGAGAACTTGACCACCACCACTTCAGCATCAGGATTACCTTTAGTGGGGGAGTCGCCAATAAAGGTAGCCCGATCCATGGATGATAGAACCTGATTGACCTCATCCTGACGTTTGCGCCATTCCGCTTCGGCGGACTCAAGCTCAGCTTCAGTTGGGGGGGCTTCCGCCTGTTGCTGGGTTGCGGGCTGTTCCGCCGCAGAGGGCTGTGCTGAATCAGTCGCAGAGGTACAGCCAATCGGAGCGAGCAAAGTAGCGATCGCAACTGTGCGCATCAAGACGTTTTTGAATGCCATGGGAAAGGACTGACAGTAGCAACTCACTAACGCTAACACTTTGGTTTATTGTTGGGGAAATTGAGGGGAGTCATCAGGAGGTGTGAGCTATGGGTAATGCTAGACAAATCAAGTTATTGGTAACCTTAGGCGACATGGCCGGGATTGGGCCAGAGGTCGTGCTTAAAGCATTACCTGTGGTGCAACAGACAGCACAGCTCACATTGGTAGGAAATGAGCAACAGTTGATGGCCTGTAGCAAACGGCTAGGGCTACCATTGGCAGACCATCCAATTATCGATGTCCCCTTGGCAGCCGATCAAACGATCCGTATCGGTCAGGGTGATGCTGTCAGCGGCGATCTTAGTTTTCGCAGCTTGCAAACAGCCATTGGTTATTGCTTAAAAGATGGCTATAGTGGTGTGATCACAGCTCCCATTGCCAAATCAGCTTGGTTGGCAGCAGGTCACCATTACCCAGGTCAAACAGAACTACTGGCAGAAATGGCGGAGGTCACGCGGTTTGGCATGTTATTTGTGGCACGGTCACCCATGACTGATTGGACCATGCGCACCCTGTTGGCAACCACCCATATCCCTCTGCGTCAGGTGCCTGAGGTGCTGACACCTGAGGTGCTGACCTTGAAACTGGAACTACTATTAAAATGTTTAGAACGGGATTTTGGGGTAGAGAACCCAAAGGTTGCGATCGCAGGTCTCAACCCCCACAGCGGTGAACAAGGGCAAATCGGTCGAGAAGAAATAGACTGGCTAATTCCTTGGCTCAACAGTCAACGACAGCGATTTCCCCATGTAACTTTAGAAGGTCCAGTACCACCAGATACACTGTGGGTAAGCCCAGCAAAAGCCTGGCATCATTTGGAACAACAGGCCCACCATGGCTACTTGGCTTTGTATCATGACCAGGGATTGATTCCAGTCAAAATGTTGGCGTTTGACCAAGCCGTAAATACCACCATTGGTCTGCCTTTTATTCGCACTTCCCCCGATCATGGCACCGCCTTTGACATCGCTGGTCAAGGTATAGCTCGACCCGATAGCATGGTAGCGGCTATCGACCTTGCCATTGAATTAGCAGTACAACGCCAAGTCAATGGCCACAATTAATCAATGGCTTTTGGTGTTAAAAAAAGCACATAGGGTAACGAGAGAAATCCGTCATTTCCCTGGAGCTTTTTGGGACGTTCTATATAGGGACACGTATTTTTTTAGGCAATTTTACATGTAAATAAAAAACCCAAAAATCAAGCAAATTCAGTGGTTCAAAGTGGGATTTGATCTGTACAATAGCGAGTGACATACAAGTTTTGTTTCAAGGAACCTTAGGGGACTATCTAGTCCCCTTTTTCTTAGTCATTTTAGAAACCACTAAGAAATTGCCAGACCGAAGTAGGTTCTAGAACTGTATTGGAAAAGATGTATACAACCTTAAATTACGCTGACTGTCCTTTCAAGCTGTAACATGACACGTCAACCTAGACTTTGAACAGGTTGGGCATGTATGCCAAACTGCTGAATGCATATCTCCACAGGAGAGGCTACGTCAACAGCAGTTTGCTGCGCACATAGCTGTTATTATTTATAGCCTTCAGCAATAACTGTTATTGGGGTTGAGATAATTCTTCTAAATGAGCTGACACACCTGATGTAGTATTAGCCAAGCTTAAAAACTCACTACAAGAGAAGGAGATTAATCTTGCTGAGCTTTAGGAGAAAGATATAGTAAGTTTTCACACGTCGTCTGTATACTCATCGACTTTCACGTTTATCGTCCCAAATATCGATAAGATCTTTGAAAATACTGAGAGACTCGCAAAGTTCTAAATCATTGATTTCGTGAGAGTCTCTTGGGCTCTGCCTCTTCAAAACAATCCTAACTGCTGAGGTGGCGATTGAATCAACGACCAAGGCAACGGCGGCACATCCACACCTGCTTTTTCTAGCTGCTCCTGAAAATAGCGAGCAATGGCTGGTGACTTTGCTTCGTAGGGACAATGAACAAAAAAATAAACCGAGATACCTTGAGCTAACCAATCTCCTACCTGTTGCACCCAGCCTTTTAAAAAATCACGATTGCGATCCAGATCAGGGTGACTGATGTAGCGCACCAGCACAAATGGGGCAGTCGCTGCTGGCAGCAAAGGAACCCGAGGCTTTTTGCGTTCAGAGCGTAGTTGCGGGTCCTCTGCTGGATTACTCCAGGTATAAATCGGACGAGTGTCCAACAAGACTCGACCTACACTCCATCGAGTTAATAGTTCGTCTAGCCGCTCTAAGTGAGGAGATTTAAACCAATCCAAATGACGGACTTCTAACGATAAAGGACATTGCTGATGAGGCCAGTTCGCCACAAACTTAGACAAGTCTGCAAACAATCTGGGGCTATATCTCGGCGGCAGCTGTGCAAATATTGGCCCCAGCTTTGGCCCCAGCCCCTGCATCAAGGTGAGGAAATCCACAGCAGCAGACCGTTGCGGCATTAACTCACCACTGTGGGTTACTGTACGAGGCAGTTTTGGACAAAACCGAAATGCATCAGGCGTATTTTCAGCCCAGCGCTGCACCGTCCCTGATGTCGGAATTGAATAGAAAGTGGTATTGCCTTCAACGCAGGTCATGCGATCGCCATAGAGACGCAAAAAATCGCTAGCACGACTGCCCTTCGGATAAAAATCTCCGAGCCATTCCCTATAAGCCCATACGGCACAGCCGATGCGAAAATCTGCCAATTGTTCTGTTCCTAAAAGCGTTGAATCCCAATTCTGGTGAGCTATTCCCACCCTATGCCACTTGGGTTAAGAGGGGATCGAGCTGGCCTTTGCTATCAAGAGCGTACAGGTCATCACAGCCACCAACGTGATGATCATTGATAAAAATCTGAGGCACACTGCGGCGCTGATTAGACCGTTCCGCCATCTTGACACGGGCTGCCTCATCACCATCAATTTTATATTCCGTAAAATTCACCCCTTTCCACCACAGCAGTAGCTTGGCGCGGATACAGTAGGGACAGATCTGCCATGTATAGATTTCCACATTTGCCTTTACAGTATCAGGATTGCGACCTAGCAAACGGTTGAGCAATTCCATGGTGTGCGTCCCTAGACAATAGATCTGCACTAACGTCGTATTCACAGCGCTAGTATCTATATGGTAAATCTTTTTTAGGTGGTCGAAACTCTTTGCAAACCCTTGACAATAATGATACCGAATAGATCAGTACTGGGATATGAACTTAAACACGACCAGGGCATGATCATCGTCACAACTCAGACTAAATTTCCCTGGCACAATTAAGTCATTAAGGAATAACGCTTACTGCGGCTCCCACTTCGGTGGGGGCCCTTTTTGTATGCACCCCAAATGGGAGCATGCCAACTAGCATTGTGTAGGCTGAAGTACTTCAATATCCTGATTAATTGACACAACTCAGGACTTTTTTCCTCATCTATCAAATCTTGATAAGTATGTCGGTAAATCTTCGGTAGGCTGAGGGCTGCCCTAATTAACATGAGTCTATGCCCGGTAGCAGCTATGACATTGAATCAGCGCTGTCAGAACGTGATCCTCAAGTAATCGCATCGTTAATGCCCAAGTGGGAATGGTTTTACAACCATTACTTTCGTACCCGTACCGATGGCTGGCACCATGTACCCAAACAGGCTCTATTTGTTGGCTCTCACAATGGCGGACTGGCGGCCCCTGATCTATTAATGATGATGGTGGACTGGTTTCGCCGCTTTGGTTACGAGCGACCGATGTATGGCCTAATGCATGCCAAAATCTGGCAGGTGAATCCTGATTTGGCAAAGCTGGCTAGTCAATGTGGTGCTGTACCGGCTCAACCTAAGTTTGCGATCGCAGCTCTCCAACGCGGTGCCAGCGTCCTGGTTTTTCCAGGTGGAGCCCAAGACGTCTTTCGTCCCCACCGCGAGCGACACCAAATCCAACTGATGGGACGTACCGGTTTTATCAAACTTGCCCTCAGGGAGCGCGTCCCCATCGTACCGGTGATTTCCACAGGTGCCCACGACACTTTTATAGTTCTGGAAAACTGCTACGAACAAGCCAAATGGCTTAACCAGCAAGGTCTTCTACCCTGGTTTCAAGACATCGACCCAGAAGTTTTTCCAATTTATCTAGGGCTCCCCTGGGGCTTGGCCCTTGGCCCCTTGCCCCATATTCCATGGCCCAACCAAATCCAAACCCGTGTGTGTCCTCCCATTATGTTTGAACGCACAGGTCGTGCCGCTGCCCAGGACAAGGCATATGTTCAAGAATGCTATGGGCAAGTTGTCGACCAAATGCAACAAAATCTTGACCAATTAATTGAAACGTAAGGAGGGCCGACAGCAACTACCCTCCAAAACAAATATCTATTGGCAGTTGCTGGGTGGTAAGGCAGGCCCGGCATTTATACGAGAAAAATCATTGAGTTCCAGGGTAGCGCTAGCGTAATAGCGCTTACCTTCATCACCACGGGTACGACGCACCCGCAGAAATGTAGCCGGTCCCCAAAAAGTAAAGTCTTCGCCCAGGTCACGGGTAACACCATCAAACGGATAGGCTTGCCCGCTCACCGTGTTACCACTAACTCGGCCAGTTACACAGATAGCTTTGCCATCAATGTAACTATAGGACCCAATAATCTCATCGCCTGTCTTGCGAAAAACAAACAGAACGCCACCTCGACTCAGTAACTCCTGCTCAGAATAGGCCCGATCCTCAGCGGCCCCTGAAACATACCGATAATTACCATCAGCAAGGCCAGCAATCGTGTCATAAAACGTCGGGGGTGTAGCAGCAGGGCTACCAGTAGCACCACTGGGGGCTGGACTATCCAGATCAGGCAGCTCTGAACGAGATCGAGCACCACTGAGATCAGGTAGTTCTGCCGCAGCGGGCGGGCGGGGCTCAGGACGAGCCACTGGACGAGCAACCGTCTCAGCACGACAAATCAACGTACTATTAACGGGCGCAAACCCTTCTGGATCATCAAATCCAACCAATTCTTGATAGTACGTATCATTGGTTAGCAACAGCTGTCGCACCCGATCAATAGACTGATTTGGGAACACCAATGTTCGCTCTGAGGTAAGAACAGCTTCTACGGGACCAGGAACAAATGTCCCCAATTGCTCATAAGATACTTCGGTTGTCCCCTCAGCTTCCCTTAGGGTGATAAACGTCCGCATTCCCAATGGATTAGGCGCACCTGTACTAGGGTCATAACTGCAAACAATGATGGGGCCAGGCTGTGCTTGTAGTGGTTGGTTAATGGCATCTTTACCTATAACAGTTGCAATGGAAGCGAACAATGCTAACGGGAATACATGCTTACAGCGACCAACCATGGAAAATAGCTCTCTATAGACAACGGCTCAAACCAATTTTCCAACCAGAACCGTACCTTGAGTTAAGGCATAACAGACTAATTGGAGACTAAAAGAATTCTATGGGTTAAAGGCCACCTGGTAATGTTCAACGGACAATGTTAGTGAATGCATCCGCGCCATTGCTGATTCAAAGGATAAATCGATCTATAAAACTTGCCACTAGCTCAAATTGGATAGACGTAACCATACCGAGGATCAGCCATGCCCATCCTAAATATAGCCACCTTGCAGACCTAGACAGAAAAGCCTACTCACCATGAAGCTTGCCCATCGTTTTGAAATACTAGAAGTTCTGGATCAAGGTGGCTATGGCATTACCTATCGGGCAATTGACCATCACCAGCCCAGTCACCCCCAATGCGTAATTAAGCAGCTGATCCACACTAGCCCCAAAGTTTTAGGAATGTTGCGCCAAGAGGCCAACACCTTAGAAAAAATAGGTGTACATTCTCGTATTCCGAAGCTCCTGGCTTACTTCGATGAGGGCAATAAGTTCTACATTGCTCAAGAAATGATCCATGGCCATGACCTGCGACAAGAAATCAAGACAAGCAACCGACTAGACGAAAGCTACGTCACAAAATTGTTGAAGGATATTTTGACTGTGCTGGCATTTGTTCATCAGCATCGAACCATTCATCGCGATATTAAGCCAGCCAATTTGATTCGCCAAACCAATAACGGCGACATCTGCCTGATCAATTTTGGGGTGGTCAAAACCCTAAGCAACAGTCAGATCGATCACAACGGCAAGATAACAACCACGGTCAAAGTTGGTACAGCGGGCTATACTTCTCCCGAACAAGCACGGGGTAAACCCTGCTACGCCAGTGATCTCTATTCCGTTGGCATGGTAGTGATTGCGGCACTCACCAACATTCATCCACAACAATTAAATATTCATCCCATCACGCATCAGGTGCAATGGGCTAATGAGACTATTAGTCCAGCCCTTGAAACCTTTATTAAACGACTCATAGAGCCTAATCCCAAAAACCGCTATAAGACTGCGGTCGAAGCTCTCAAAGCGCTTGAAAGAACAATTACAGGCATTCGCGTTGGGCAAGATAGCCGCCTGCCAACCCATGTTGCGGCGGGCGTCTTACCACCGGTAGATGCTAAACCGACAACAAAACCTGTGAAATTAATCCCACCTAAGATTATTTTAAAAGTCATAGGTTTTGTCACAGCAGTTTTGATCGTGCTCGGGTTTGGCGTCAAAGGTTATCAATGGGCCGCCTATAACATCAGTCGAAAATGGGATACTGTGACCGCCGCCCCGAGAGGCTATGATGAAGCCAAACGAGGAGAGTTGGTAGCCCTGTTAGACGACGGCAGCATTCAAGCCAGGCCTGATATGGTAGACGCTTTTTGGAGCATGGTGGCTGCAGCCAAAAACGAAGGTGTTGAACTACTTCCTTTAGCAGGATATCTCTCGTTATCTGAACAACGCCGACGGCTTCAAGAGAGAACAGATATAGATGTTAACCAGTGGCTTAAAAAAAGTGATTATCATACTGGGTATGCCGTGGCCATTGGCGACAAAAACGCTGATGAGAGTACTGACTGGGACATTAGTTTTAATCAGACCGATGCATATCGCTGGCTGAAGCGATATGCAAAAAACTATGGTTTTGAGCTGTCATATCCCCAGGGTAATCCGGCAGGAGAAGATGAACCCTGGCATTGGCGATACAGCAAGGGGTTACGATAAGCGGCTGCAATAGAAATCTCAAGAGATAAGTCAACCTGTCTGTATAGTTCGCCTTCGAGCGCATAACAGGTATCATAAAACCATCTTGTTGTGTCGTTTATTAGAAATGTTGAAGATTAAATAACCAAAAGTAAATTTGGGACAGGAACCTGCTTAAATCAAGAACACTAGAAAAGATTGGGGCAATTAACCGTTCTTTTCTTAACTAATCTAAAGTTTTCAACGTATGAGAGATCCTGCTCAAAGGCATGCGTATTGGCGTGCCAACATTACCCTTATTCTAGCGCTACTGGCGGTTTGGGGATTTGTATCCCTAATCTGCAGCATTTTGTTGGTAGACATCCTCAATCAGATTCAGTTTTTTGGTCTACCGCTTGGATTCTGGATTGCGCAGCAAGGTTCAATTCTCACCTTTGTGGTGCTGATTTTTGTCTATGCCTATCAGATGGATAAACTCGACAAGCATTATCGAGCTCAACAACTTAGTAAACGTCATGCAAGTATTGCTGAGCATGATGTAAGGAGGGAACATGCCAACTGAGGTTTGGACGGGCTTGTTTGTCGCTGCATCATTCCTGATGTATATCTACATCGGATGGCGTTCTCGCGTTCGTGATAGTAAAGGCTTTTATGTGGCTGGGCAAGGTATTCCCGCTCTTGCCAATGGGGCTGCTACTGCCGCTGACTGGATGTCGGCAGCATCGTTTATCTCCATGGCGGGTCTCATCTCGTTTATGGGTTATGACGGTTCGATTTATTTGATGGGTTGGACCGGTGGCTATGTTCTTCTGGCGTTGTTGCTAGCGCCCTATCTGCGGAAGTTTGGCAAGTACACAGTGCCTGATTTTGTGGGCGATCGCTACTATTCCAAATGGGCTCGTCTGGTAGCTGTGGTAGCCGCGATCTTTGTGTCACTCACCTATATCGCGGGCCAAATGAGGGGGGTCGGTATCGTCTTTAGCCGCTTCCTACAGGTGGATGTAAACACAGGCGTGTTTATCGGCATGTTGATTGTCGGCTTTTTTGCTGTTCTGGGTGGCATGAAGGGTATTACGTGGACGCAAGTTGCCCAATACTATGTGCTGATTATTGCCTACATGATTCCGGCGATTGCGATCGCACTCCTCCTCACCGGTAATCCTGTTCCCCAGTTCGCCATGACCTTTGGCGACATCAGCACCAAACTAAACCAAATCCAGGTGGATTTGGGCTTTGCCGAATACACCCAGGCCTTTGCCAACAAATCTATGTTGGATGTGCTGGCCATCACCATTGCCTTAATGGTAGGCACTGCTGGTCTTCCCCATGTAATCGTGCGCTTCTACACAGTTAAGAACGTGCGTTCAGCAAGATTCTCTGCAGGCTGGGCCTTGTTGTTTATTGCCTTGCTTTACACAACAGCGCCTGCGTTGTCGATGTTTGCCCGTTATAACCTGGTCAACACATTGCACAATGCCACTGTTGAAGAGGTACAACAGCTGGACTGGGCACAAAAGTGGGAAAACACGGGCCTGTTAGCCTTTAACGACAAAAATCAGGACGGTCGGTTTCAGCTCACTTCTGAGGAAACCAGCAATGAAATCACCATTGATCGCGACATCATTGTGCTCTCCACACCAGAGGTGGCTAAATTAGCGCCTTGGGTAATTGCCTTGGTTGCCGCTGGTGGTCTTGCCGCTGCGCTATCAACGGCCTCAGGTTTATTGCTAGTGATTTCTAGCTCCATCGCCCATGATGTCTACTATCGATTAATTAATCCAGAAGCTTCAGAAAAGAAACGGGTGTTTGTAGGCCGTGTGATGGTAGGGTTTGCCCTGGTAATTGCCGGATATTTTGGCATTAATCCGCCTGGCTTTGTCGGTCAGGTGGTAGCCTTTGCCTTTGGCTTAGCCGCAGCCAGCTTCTTCCCCGCGATTATCTTGGGTATTTTTGACAAGCGCACTAACCGTGAAGGTGCGATCTCAGGTATGCTTGTCGGTCTGATTTTCACCTCGTTCTACATTATCGGTGTGAAATTCTTCGGCATGCCCACCTGGTTCTTTAATATCTCCGCTGAGGGTATTGGCACCTTGGGTATGATTCTTAATCTGATAGTGACACTTGTTGTTTCCCGCTTGACACCGCCACCACCACTTCACATTCAAGAACTAGTGGAAGATTTGAGATCTCCCGAAGACATTCTTGGAGATGACCCTGCTATAGCTGCATAACCAACACTGTTATGGTCTGCATCTAAAGGGCCCAAAAAGGTTTCTAAGATTTTCTTGGAAACCTTTCTCGCTTTTTAGACATAAGGGTTGAGAACCTTACGCCAAGATCTCCCCATAGATCAGAAACATACAGGATAATAAATTTGACAATAACGACGCAGGTGTTTTGACTCTTTTTTCAGCTTAACCTAGCGTTTAGGCTCACACACCACTCGAAAGCCACAGGAATTGCTACGCCCCACTTGAGTGTTTTTATCACGGGCAGCTGATCGACAGAAGTGCGTATCGTTAAACCATGAGCCACCGCGCATTACCTTAGAAGCAGTCGCATTACCCGACAGCCATTTATTAGCATCGCTTGGAGCACCTTCATAACTCTCGTGATAATCATCGGAACACCATTCATGAACATTGCCATGCATGTTGTATAGGCCAAAAGCATTGGGCCAGAAGCTGTCAGCTTTTACTGGGTTGTTGCGATAGTTCTCTTCATAGTTTTCAGTAAAGGAGAAGTCTGCAAAAAAGTTAGCAATTTCTGTGGTTAAGGCTTCACCAAAAGAGAATGGGGTTGTTGTTCCAGCACGACAGGCGTATTCCCACTCAGCTTCACTGGGTAATCGATAGTTACGCCCCGTCAGCTCACTCAGTTGCTGGCAAAATATATCCGCATCGTCCCAGGTAATCTGCTCTACTGGCAAATCGGCCCCATCTTCGCCTTGATCATCTGTAAAGTACGACGGATTGTTGCCCATGACAGCCTCATACTGCCGCTGGGTAACCACAAAAGCTCCCAGGTAAAAACTAGGCACCTGAATCGAACGCTGAGGCCCTTCTTGTTCTTCACGTTTAGGCTCGGATGGTGGAGACCCCATTAGAAACTCGCCAGCCGGTATTTGGACCATACGGAGAGGGAGTACTTTACGCAACTGCCGACGTAGAAGAGGCTCATCAAAGTAATCAACCCTGATAGACGGTTCCGCAGTGATCTGGCCATTCGAATCGACTTGAACCGTCTTCAACCCTCGGCTTTTTAGAGGCTGCCCTGTAGGCGTGATGGTCGCCGCTGCATTTTTACAGCCTACGGTCACCACAGCCGTTGCGGTTGACACACCTAAAAACTTCAATGCTTTACGCCGTGAGCATTGATACTGAAGACTGCGACTGCTCCAAAAAGGATTATGGCAAATACGACTATCCTGGGTCAGGGCAGCCATGCTAGCCCCGCCTATTTGTTTGATGACCTGGTAACGACGACTGCCTGACATAACTCCTTAAATAAGGACACCCTTCTCAGTGATCCAATACCAGATAATTCGCTCGTTTTTTCGGCAACACTGAACTAGTAAGGTAAAAAAACCAAAACCCAATGCATTTGTGAAGTTTTACAAATGCATTGTTATCATCACATACTCGGTTTATATCTGGAACTGCTTGGCATAGAAGCTGGCATAACGTCCCGATTGCTGTAACAGTTCAGCGTGGTTTCCGGATTCGATAATACGACCTTTTTCCATGACTAGGATGCGATCGCACCGTCTTACGGTCGCCAGTCGATGGGCAATTACAAACACGGTCCGTCCATGCATTAACCTCTCCAATGCTTCCTGCACTAGCGACTCTGACTCTGCATCAAGGGCAGAAGTTGCCTCATCTAGAATTAGAATCTTTGGATCAAATAAAACGGCTCGTGCGATCGCAATTCGCTGCCGCTGCCCCCCTGACAAGTTAACCCCTCGTTCGCCGACCCAGGTATGGTAGCCCTGGGAGAACTGGCTAATAAATCCATGGGCATTGGCAACCCGTGCCGCAGCTTCCACCTCTGCCAGATTAAAGTCTTGTTGACCAAAGGCAATATTTTCGGCAATCGTCCCAGAGAACAAAACATTTTCCTGGGGCACAATCCCAATCTGACGACGCAGACTTTGTAGTGTCACCTGACGCACGTTGATACCATCAAGCAAAATCTCTCCCGTGGCCACATCATAAAAACGCGGCAACAGATTGACTAAAGTAGTTTTGCCGGCCCCTGATAGGCCCACCAAAGCAATAGTTTGGCCAGGTTCTGCAGAAAGGTTCACCGCATCTAACACCGGCTGGTTGGCTTCATAGGCAAAGCTAACATCGCGATAGTCCACTTTCCCTGAAACCGTCGGCAGCGATTTTGCATGGGGCTCATCCTGCACTGAGGGCTTGAACCGCAACAGCTCTAGCACACGGTCTATGGACGCTTCTCCTTGCTTAAACTCATTGAAATTTTGAATCACATGATTGACCGGATCAATCAGCAGTAACGCATTGATCACATAGGTGCCAAACCCTTCACGGGCCAAATTGCCAAGGCTAATCTGCCAGGTACCGACGAGCAACAAAATCACAATCATGCCGGCATAGAGAAACCCAACAACCGGAAACTGTACTGCCTGCAACCAAGCCACAGAATAGCGGGCATCACGATTGTTGGCGGAGGCCTTAGCAAAGCGATCAATTTCATAGTCTTCAGCTGCAAAGGCTTGAACTAAGCGAATACCGCTAAAAACTTCCGCCACCTGAGAAGAGAGATCGGCAACTTTGTCCTGACTGCGACGGGCAGCGGTCAGCATCTTTTCGCCAAACCAGCCAGATAAGACTGCCAGCAACGGAATCAGGATCAAGGCCGTCGCCGTTAGCTGCCAGTTGAGATAGATCATGTAGCCAAACACCACCACCAGCTGTAGCGCAGAGGGCACAAAATCGTGGAATAGCTTGTAGACAACCTCGCCAATGCGATCCACATCTTCGGTCAAGCGATAGGCCAGATCGCCCGTTTTAGTTTGTTCGAAGTAGGTCAGACTGAGGGTTTGCAGATGGCCATAGACACGGGTACGCAGCTGATGGGCAACACGAAATGCAGCCTTCGCCATGAGGGAGTCTTGGCCATACTGAGCCGCTTTTTGGATGAGCAAACCGATCAGGGTAAGCGCAGCAACTTTACCAAAGGCCGCAACTTGTCCCTGCACCAGGGTGGAAATAGCCAGACCACCTAGCTTGGCAAGAATTGGCCAGTAAATGGTGAAAATCAGGGTGCAGATAAAGGCAGGAATTAAGATTGCCTGCTGACGACGAATGTAGGGCAGCAGCTGCCAATAGTTGGGGCGATTATCCAAGGCGTTTTGAACCAATAGGCGTGTCATGGATTACGCTACCAGGTTCCGGGCGGGTACAAGACACCGCCCCTACCGTGGTTAAATACCGTGGTTAAAATGAACGCACATTGGAGACTCGCACATCATTATGCCTACCGTCATCGTCGCTACGGGTAACCCTGGCAAACTCAAAGAAATGCAGGTGTATCTGACACCCCTGGGCTGGGATTTGCAGCTAAAGCCCCAAGAAATTGATGTGGATGAGACAGGGATAACATTTATTGAGAATGCGCGGCTCAAGGCAAGGGAAGTTGCGATCGCAACCAACCAATGGGCCATTGCCGATGACTCAGGGCTGCAAATTAATGCCTTAAACGGTGCACCAGGTCTCTATTCAGCCCGCTATGGCAAGGATGACCAGGATCGCATTAATCGAGTTTTGCGGGAGTTAAGCGGCAGTGAGGACCGTAGTGCTCAGTTTGTCTGTGCCCTGGCCCTCGCCCGCCCCGATGGCACCATCGCCCTCGAAACAGAAGGCATCTGTCCTGGGGAAATTCTGACTGAGCCCAAGGGTAGCAACGGTTTTGGCTACGACCCTATTTTTTACGTCCCGAGCCAGGGTAAAACCTTTGCAGAAATGAGCGACCCACAAAAAGAAACCCACAGCCATCGGGGTATTGCCTTTGCTCAAATTATGGAGCAACTGAGGCAATTGCCAATGCCCTAAGCAAACAAGTTGAAGTTAGGGTCATCAAAAATAAGTACAAATGAACCTACAATATACTGAGGCTAGCGTTTGAATTCCCGAAACCTATGGTTGCCACGTCCACCAAACTGAGCATTCGTTGGGAAAAGCTACCCAAGCATTATGTTCTACCGGATGACCCTGTGGACAATATCAGCCAACCCTTTATTGCCGCTGCGTTGAGTGAAAGTCTTTCTATTGCTGGTCGGATTTCGGAAACAGCCCTGATAACAACCAACTATGGTCTCTGTGCCACAGTCAATGACAAAACCGTAGTCAAAGCTCCTGATTGGGCGTTTATTCCCCACATCACCGTACCTAGAGCAGATATCGAACGAAGTTATACCCCATATCTAGAAGGTGATCCGCCCACAGTGGTGATGGAGTTTCTGTCAGCTACAGAGGGAGGTGAATACTCCATTAAAGCCACCTATCCACCGGGTAAATGGTTCTACTATGAGAGCATTCTCAAAGTGCCCTATTACATCATCTTTGAGCCGACCAATGGTAGCCTCGAAGTCTATCGTCTGGATGACGCCAATGGGTATCAACTACAGATGCCTGATAACCAGAATGGCTACTTGATAGAAAATATGGGTCTTTCCCTGGGAGTGTGGGAAGGTATTCGTGAAAATCGTTCAGGTTATTGGCTACGGTGGTGGGATACCCAGGGACAGTTACTGCTTTGGGGCAGCGAGCTATCTGCCCAAGAGCGCCAACGAGCAGAACAGGCTGAGCAAACTCGAAATGCAGCCGTTCTTAAGTTACTATCCATGGGCCTAACCACTCAACAAGTAGCTGAAGCGTTGACCCTACCTGAAAAAGCTGTCATTTCAATACAGGCCTCTGATTAACCCTGTGTCAGCAGCAATAAAAAGCTGCCTTCTACTAAGAAGGCAGCTTATATGAGTAATTCGATAACTTTTCGTAACGAAAAGGGCTTTCTTTATTCTTCGCCAAACATGGATTGAATCTGGCCCAGTGCAGCTTGGAAAATGTTAAAACCAGCCCAGCCCGCAGCTAGGGCAATGGGAGCAAGTACAGCTACAACCCGGAAATCAATGTCCATTACCGAACCTCCTGCGGAGAAAAACGTTTTATGTAAATACTTATATATAATATTCTCATAAACTAGGCGCAGTTTGAAGTGGGGATAAGATCTTCGCCGAAGGTTAATGAGTGGTGAAAGGAGCGGGAAATAGGGTTAGCCCCATGGGTGTACATGGCTTTTTATGTAGATAATTTTATTTAGAGCGGGTCGCAAAACCAAACACCTCAAGCATCTCAGGTTTGACAGCGGACGCTTCCGTTCACAACATCAAAAAGGTTCATAAATCATTTCTATAATTACTATGACTAACCGGCCTGTCGCCGCTATTACCGGAGCCTCTAGCGGTATTGGTAGTGCTATTGCCACTCGCCTAGCGGCGGATGGATATGACTTAGCCTTGTGTGCCCGTCGTCAGCAGCGTCTGACAGAACTAGCCGATACGTTATCGCAGCAACATGGGGCCGCAGTGTTAACTCAAAGCGTTGATCTGCGCGATGAATCCCAAATTTTGGCCTGGTTTAGCGCGATCGCAACCCGCTTTAACCACCTCGATGTGCTGATCAACAACGCTGGTCTCGGCTATCAAGAATCCCTCACCAGCGGCAGTACCGAAAAATGGCGCGAAACTCTTGATGTTAACGTTATTGCCCTTTCCATCTGCACCCGCGAAGCCATTAAGCTAATGCACAACCTTGGTAAAGACCAGGGTCATGTTGTCCACATCAGCTCCATGTCGGGCCATCGAGTTCCCAGCAGCGGCATGTACTCCGCCTCTAAGTTTGCCGTACGTGCCCTCACAGAAGGACTACGTCAGGAGCTCCGAGCAGACGGCAGCGCCATTCGCATCTCATCCATCAGCCCTGGCTTTGTGGAAACCGAGTTTGCCGAAAAATACTCCGGCAGTCGAGAACAAGCTCAACAGGTCTACAATCAATTTCCGGTACTCCAGCCCAATGACATTGCTAATGCCATTGGCTATGTCCTCAGCCAACCCGACCATGTACAGGTCCATGACATCTTGCTAAGGCCGACTCAGCAATCGAGTTAGGGGGTGCATAGACATCAAAGTCTGATGTGGATGGGTGAATGGGTAGATGGGTGGATGGGTTTTAGTTGCAAGCGTCTTAGGCTGTTTCCATCCACTCAATACATGTCTGCAACTCGTTTGCCATGTTACTGCTGTGGAAGCGACGACCGTGCCCCGGCAGAACCCATTCAAACGAGTAATCGGTCAGGCGCTTCATGGATTTGATTTGCTCGTCCCAGGAGTACCAACAATAACGCCGGAAACCGTAGAGGTGCTCCAGGTAAGCCGACCAGGCCAGGTGATCGCCTGTGAACAGAAATTTGTTCTGATACAGCAGTACGATATGGCCTTTACTGTGGCCAGGGACGGGAATGATGGTGATATCTGGTGCTAGTTGGTAAGGGGCCTGTCCCTGAAGCTGAATTTCGACGGATTGGGTATCGCTGGTGATATCGTCCTGGTGGAGAATGCGATCGCAGCCAAAATGCTCCTGAAACTTGGCATGATCCGCCACATCGTCCCGATGGGTGAGATAGAGGTATTGCACCCCACCCATAGCCTCCAATTGTTTTACTAAAGGTGGGGTAAATCGAGGAGAATCAATCAGAACATTTCCCTCAGGCCGTTGAATAAAATAGCTGGCCGCCGCATAGGATTTCTCAGAATGATAGCCACAATGATAAACATTGTCCTCAATTAGCGCCGGCAGTTGCTCCTGGGCCTGTTTAATATCCTTGGGTGTAGCCGCCGTCCCAATCGATGCGGTAGGACACGACAACAATGCTTTTAACGCTTGAATTCGCTGCTCTGTAGTTGTCGGTTGAGCATGCACCGCCGACATCTCTCCATCTCGACCAAACACCTCAGGAGCCATCCAGCGACAGGTATCGCAATCGATACACGTAGTATCAACAAAAAAGTCACCTTCTACATTCTCTGGACGACGAGCTTTAAGCTGAGCCATAACATCACCATTTGTTATAGTTCCAGTTTAGTCAATGCATTAGAAACTGTTTAATACATACAAGAAATTATCAAAGAAAAGAACCTACGAAAGAGACTCTTAGTTGCAAAGAATCTCCAGAAAAGAGCCGCCAGATCTGACATATCAAACTACAATCCATCGCCCATTCGCCTGGGCATATGAGTAATGAAAGCAATTGTTAAACCGTTGGACTGGCATTCAGATTATTTTGTAATTGCTGTTGTAGATCATCGACAGGATTAATCACCAAGCCAGAAGTCTCGCTTTCATTGGGAAGATACTCACTGGAGTGGGCGGCAGTTTTTGATAAAAACAAAACTTCAGCGCTGTTGCGGGGCAATTGTTTACCCGCTTGCGCTGTCAGCCATATGATGGGTGGGGCTGGCAATTTTTGATTACCGACATCATTTAGTTGAATGCCTGCCAACACCGTCAAAACCGCTGTTGAATCGTGCACTAGCCCCGTCCTGGAACTCCAAAACTGAGTCGCCAGACCCTGGCGCTGACCATAGTAATAAAGTGATGCTGCTGCGATTACGGCTCGTTCAAAACTATCAATATCCCATGACTCAGAGGTATCTAAGGCAATAATTAAACTCTGGTGACTGGTTAACACCTCTAGCTCGCGCACCCGCAGTTCTCCGTAGCGGGCACTGGTGCGCCAGTGGATTAATCGAGTGGGGTCACCCCAGCGATAGGGGCGCAGAGCACGAGTGATACCTTCCGTGCCACTGGCATTGATGGCCGTTTTTTGCAGCTGCCGCCGTCCTGTTTCATCGCCCAAGGAGTCGATGACTGGACAACGCTCTAAGGGCAGTATTTGAGGATAGACGACAGCCTTTGCGTGCGCGGCATGCAAACGACTGCACCAGAACAATCCTAAAGGGGCCGCCGTTCGTAGACGGACATCAGGCCAGGTATAAATACCTCGCTTTTCAGTTGGAATTTCGTAACGCCAGGTGTGTTGCGATCGCGCCTGCAAACTGGCAATGGCATGGGTCGGCTTAGGCCCTAACTTAGCAGGTACAAGGTCTTGCATCTGGAGCAAATTCTTGGGGGAAGCAGTGGTATTTTTCAGCGTCACCACCATCGCTAGAGCCTCTCCTGCCGAGACAGGTCGAGGCATTTGTCGAGCCACAGATAGCCCATGCAACGCTCGCTGCGGCAAAATCGACGACACCGACAATAAGGCAATCATGATGCCACTAATCACATACAGCCAACCTGCCATGGTGTTAGTTGCCGCGCCGAAAAAACATAGCGTAATCCCCAGCAACACCCAACCACTATAGGCAGGGGTCACCCAGTTGGCTTCCATCCAATGAGATAAACGTTTTAATAAAAACATCAACTATGCCCGAAAAGAACGATTGGCTGCCTTTCTGCGCTTCAGGATGCCCTAAGTAATTAGGTTAAACTAATGACACCATAGATGGCTTCTGAGCGATTTAACCATGCCAGATATCCGCTCTACGCTATACAACGTTACATATCCTGAGTCCGACGGCCAGCCAATAGCGGAAAGTGACGCTACCCGCGATTATTGGTTTTATGGCGTTGAAGCCCCCAGACTTTACTTTAAAAGCCGTGGCAGCGTTTATGTGTCTGGCAATTTATTTGTCTATTACGAAGAAGGAAACCCCAAGGCCGTTATCTCACCTGAGCTGACGCTTTAGCAGAGAAGTTGCGATCGCTCGGCATCGATCCAGATGAGATTTAGGTCCCTGACGCAAATACGGCATCTGTAGTCAAATCCAACTCAGGAAATACCCCAGAAACCAACTTTTCTCCCGCTACAAATCGTCGAATTTGGTACTTTTCTGCATGGGGGTTCACTAGACAAGTACGAGGAATCGAATAAGGTAGCTTATTTCGCCAAATTTCAAAATTGAACTCTGCGCTCAAAAAGCCGCCGATATCTTCATGGGGACCGGTTGGCAACATCTCAACCACAACGCCCTCAATCAATTCATACCGATAACCATCGTCTGGATACCAATCCAGGAAAGCCTCAAAATTCATCGGGCTTGCTACCCGCCCCTGAAACATAAGGAACCCTCAACTCGTTATGGAGCCTGGGTTTAAGCCTAGTACAGGCGCAATTTACTCAGCGGTGGGGTGATGGGATTTGGGTGATGGGTGGATAGGTCTTTAGACATGGCCTTTGAAGGCTTTGTCGAGGATGGCGGGGAGCAGGGCATCGAGTTCGATGGCGGTTTGGGGTTGGAGGGTGCGGAGGGTGTTGATTTTGGTTTGGAGATTATCGAGGTCAGTGACAATCTCGCACCACTTCCACAAAAGAGTTTCAGGAACCAACCAAGAGCCTTAAATAACTGGCTCACTTTACTACCAGAGCTATTTTGTCGCAGGAGAATTGCGAATCATTGAAACATAAACTACGGCCAAAGTAAGACGACTCCAGTTGGGCTGGTTAAGCGTAAATGAGAGACCGCCCAAAAGGGCTAACCAACCCACTGGACCAATCACGAGGGCAATTGCTTGACTCATTCCCATATAAACAGCAAAAGGCAAAGTAATACCCAGAGTGCTAGTCAGCCCTCCAAGTACGGTGCTGGCCATCAGATACACACCAAACCCACTGACCTTAGCAACAGTCATAACACTACCTGTAAGTAAAAAAGCTTCTACTCTGGGGTCATTACTACTGCGCTGCGTCTCCATAATTACTTGCTCTTGTTGCTCTAGAGTCAGGCGGTCGAACATATCTTGAAAAACCTTAGCGACCACAGCTGTTTCAATTTCATGAGTTTCTAATTGTTTCCAGCGTCGTCCTTTGAGGGTGGCTAACCATTCAATACCAATGTGATCAGCTACATCAGTTACAACTTGTTTCCACGATTCATCCCAAAACAATTGCCCAATACTACCTGCCCTGAGATAGCGAATGTGATTACACAGAGTATCAACATCACTACCAAAACCAGAGGCGGTTAGTTTTCCAAGATTGTGACGATGTTTATGGGTAGTGCCTTGGACAATTTTTTTGAACTCATGCAGCGGCATAGTATGACCAAATATATGGTTTGAAATGCTTTTCTCTAATTTTTTCAATGCACACATCAACCAAACCGCATGATTCTTTAATGCTAGTAGAGCTATTTCATTCTAAAAATATGAGAGCACAAAAATCGTAAGTTGTGCGACACAACAAAGCCCCAATGGCACTCAACCATCGGGGCATTTTCACAAATTTATCTACCAACCGTAACCATCCCAGAGAAGCCGTTGCCTGAGCAGCACCGTTGCCTGAGCGGAGTCGAAGCCAACATCCCCTTCGACTCCGCTCAGGGGACGCTTACAGACCAACCCTTAACGCTTCTTCGCTAGCTTCTTCTTCGGCATCTTGCGCAGACGAATCGACTCAGGCGTTACCTCAACCATCTCATCCGACGCAATATACTCCAGCGCCCGTTCTAGACCCATTTCCTGGGGTGTCTGCAACTGCACTAGCTCATCACCACTCGCTGCCCGATGGTTGGTTAGCTGCTTAGCCTTACAGATATTCAGCTCCAGATCCTGAGGCCGATTATTCTCCCCAACGATCATGCCCTTGTACACCTTAGTACCAGGCTCAATAAAGAAGATGCCGCGATCCTCAGCATTCTTCAGTGCGTAGAACGTGGCCACACCTTCCTCAAAGGCAATCAGCACACCGTTGCGGCGAGCACCCACATCACCAGACATGGGGCGATAATCCAAGAAACTATGGTTCATGATGCCCTCACCACGGGTTTGGCGCATAAACTCACCCCGGAAGCCAATCAGACCACGGGCAGGTACCACAAACTCAAGCTGGGCACGGCCATTGCCGTCCACCATCATGTCCTGCATTTCACCGCGACGTTGACCCAGGCGCTCCATACAGCCGCCCACAGCATCTTCAGGCACATCCATCACCAGCTGCTCATAGGGCTCACAGGGCTGGCCATTGACTTCACGGAAAATCACCTGCGGCTGAGACACTTGGAACTCGTAGCCCTCACGACGCATGGTTTCAATCAAAATACCTAGGTGAAGCTCACCACGACCAGATACGCCAAAGCGGTCGGGAGAATCGGTTTCTTCCACACGCAACGCTACGTTGGTTTCCAACTCGCGCATTAAGCGATCGCGAATCTGACGAGAGGTAACAAACTTACCTTCTTTACCTGCAAATGGGGAGTCATTCACGGCAAACGTCATCTGCAGCGTGGGTTCATCCACCTTAATCAACGGCAAGGCTTGGGGGTTGTCAGCAGATGTGAGGGTTTCACCAATGTTGGCATCGGCAAAACCGGCGACTGCAACGATGTTGCCAGCGGTGGCTTCTTCAATGTCAGTGCGCTGTAGGCCTTCAAAACCCATCAGCTTCGAAATTTTAGACTTAACAATCTTGCCGTCTTCTTTGACTAGCGCAATCTGCTCACCAGCACGGATAGTCCCATTGTGAACCTTACCGATCACAATCCGCCCTAAATATTCGGAATAAGCCAGGGTAGTGACCTGCAACTGTAAAGGCTTGTCAGAATCACCGACTGGTGGTGGAACATGATGCAAAATTCCCTCAAATAGAGGCTGCATATCCTTATCTTCGTCTTCTAGCTCATTTTTGGCATAGCCAGCCAAACCAGAAGCAAACAGATAGGGGAAATCACACTGATCGTCATCAGCACCCAGCTCGATAAACAGATCCAGAACCTTATCCACGGCACCCATGGGCTCTGCCCGTGGGCGGTCAATCTTATTCACGACCACGATGGGACGTAGACCTTTCTCCAATGCTTTTTTAAGCACAAAGCGGGTTTGAGGCATCGGCCCTTCATTCGCATCCACGATCAGGATGCAGCCATCTACCATACCGAGTACGCGCTCTACCTCACCGCCAAAGTCAGCGTGACCAGGGGTATCAATAATGTTGATCAGCGTGTCTTGATAGTGAACGGCTGTGTTCTTAGAAAGAATCGTAATACCGCGTTCACGCTCCAAGTCATTGGAGTCCATGACACAGGTGGGAACGTCTTCACCTTCCCGAAAAATACCAGACTGCTGAAGGAGAGAATCGACCAGGGTTGTTTTGCCGTGGTCTACGTGCGCGATGATTGCAACGTTACGGATGGGAAGGCTCATTGGGTTGGAACTTCCAGAACTAGCGGTGTGATGTTTCGTAAAAAACCTTAACAATTGTAGCTTAGATAGCAGCGATGTCGGTCAAAGCTATATGGATTGTCAGGAAATGGGGAATAGGGAATGGGCAGTGGGCCATGAAAATAGCCCTTATGATCTGGCCAATTCTCCATTGCAAAGTTTCTAAGCTCAGGAAATTGTTCACTCTTCTATCGAGAAATAATCAATTTCCCCATTCGTAACCTATAGGTTCCATTCTGATATACAGACATTGCATGCAACGTCTCTCCAGAGAAAATCCCCACCTCGCAGTTCGGTTCTACCCACTACGAGGATTCAAATGGCTTTGTTAAATTGGCATTACAGCGGCAAAAGACCTAACAGCCGCTACCAGCCACGTTTTGAGTGAGGCAATCATGACTAACGAGTCTTTTAACAACACAAATTCCGAATTTATGGGTGGGGCTGCTGTACAGGGCAATTCTCTGATGCAATATGTGCAGTCTATGGAAACAGAGACAGTGGCACAGCTATCGCGTCCGGTATCAAGTGATGTTATGCAGGCAATGGAACATAACATCATTGCGATGCTGGGTGGTCTACCCTCTGAAGGATTTGATGTCTCTGTCACGACTAGCCGTGAGAATCTAGGTCGCTTGCTAGCTTCGGCCATGATGGGTGGCTATTTCCTTAAAGGCGCTGAGCAACGTCTGGCCATGGAAACCACACTGATGGGTAGCCTGGAAACTGACCTACAGGAATAACGCGGTCTAGATCGCGCAAATGCGCTCACCCATGGCAGGATCAGAAACAACAGTCAAGATTGATCCACGGTGGGTG
Organism: Leptothoe sp. ISB3NOV94-8A; assembly: GCF_043421595.1. NCBI lineage: Bacteria > Bacillati > Cyanobacteriota > Cyanophyceae > Nodosilineales > Cymatolegaceae > Leptothoe > Leptothoe sp. ISB3NOV94-8A. The sequence continues at coordinate 5,196,791 of NZ_JAXSQW010000001.1, forward strand.
AGGCAAAGAGAACACAATACAGCGTGCACGACAGTGCTGACGGTAAATATAGCCAAAAGCAGATGTCCTTATCCCAGGCATCTGCTTTAAGTTTTGGGGGGACTGCCAATCTAGGGCATGCTGCCCCCGCACTACGGCAAGCTTTACTGACTTGGTATGGCGAACAAGGCCGTGATTTACCCTGGCGACGCAGTCGAGATCCCTATGCCATCTGGATCTCGGAAATCATGTTGCAGCAGACCCAGGTCAAAACGGTCATGCCTTACTATCAGCGCTGGTTAGAGCTATTTCCGACAGTGGCAGACCTGGCTAAAGCTGACCAGCAAACTGTGCTTAAAGCCTGGGAAGGGCTGGGATATTACGCCCGAGCTCGCAACTTACACAAGACGGCACAGTTGATTGTGAAGCAGCATGATGGCGTGTTTCCAGAGGTGTTTGAGGATGCGATCGCACTCCCCGGTATTGGCCGCACCACCGCCGGAGGCATCCTCAGTGCCGCCTACAACCAACCTGTCGCCATCCTTGATGGTAATGTGAAACGGGTGTTGGCTCGACTGGTGGCCCTCCCAAAGCCTCCAGCAAAAGCCATGAAAGAAATGTGGCAGCTATCCGAGCAACTCTTGGACCCACAGCATCCCCGCGACTTTAACCAGGCAATTATGGATCTGGGCGCCACCCTATGCACCCGTCATCGGCCATCGTGCCTGCTATGCCCATGGCAAAGCTACTGCACCGCTTACCGTCAAAATCTACAGTCTGAACTACCCATGACCGAATCTCGTGCTCCTCTGCCCCATAAGCAAATTGGTGTCGCTGTTATCCACGACAATGATGGCCGCATTCTCATTGACCGTCGTAAGCAAGAAGGCCTACTGGGGGGCCTATGGGAATTTCCTGGGGGTAAAATCGAGCCTAACGAAAGTTTTGAGGAATGCGTCAAGCGGGAGATTAAAGAAGAATTAGATATCGATATTGAGGTCAACGACCGGCTAATTACGGTTGACCATGCCTATAGCCACTTTAAGGTGACGCTGAATGTCTTTAACTGTAACCACATCAGCGGTGAGCCCAAACCCATTGAATGTGATGAAATCAAGTGGGTTACCCTGGATGAAATTGATAGTTACCCGTTTCCTAAGGCGAACGGTCAAATTATTGACGCAATTAAAGAACAGGCTAAAGGGTAAACAGCCCGCCATCTGAATAATGGGAAAAAGTCTCGGAGACGTTAAGAAGTACGAAGGGCAATATTGTTGTTATGTCTTCTCTAATGTCAGATAACAAGCTTTACTTTTGTATCTTGAGTTTTCCCAAGGGCGACAAGTCAGTGTACGGTGTGCATTGAACAGTCTACACGTTTTGAGTGTTACACCCTCCAAAAGGAGAAGAAAGAGCCCCAAAGATGCATCTCCAGGGCTCGGAATCAGGGTGCATCTACCACTCCAACATGCTCGATATATCGGGTTATATCCGGAGTTGAACGGCGACTTCACTAAGACTTCAAACAATATCCATTGTCATCAGGGTGTTAGTAAATTTTCTAGCTAACCTCTTTAAAGCAGGTTGCATTATTTACTTAGAACTGCCATGACTCTTCAATGCGTCCAGAAACCTGAACAGACTGATATTGGGTCATCCCAGAGGCTACAGACATTCTTTTATGTGTCCGTAAAGGGGGTATTCGGCTTGATCTGGGGACTGAGTCTCTGGCTATCAGGGGAAGCAGCTGTTGCCCAACGCTATTGTCGGGCAGACTTGGTGGACAAGATTGATGCGATCGCAACCCGCCCCAACCTCACCCGAGCCCATCTGGGACTACTTATAGAAACCCAAGCAGCTCAGCCTTCAGAACGCCAGATTATTCTGGAACGGAATATCGACAAATGGTTTGTTCCTGCATCCACCTTAAAACTCCTGACCACTGCCGCCGCGCTCCAGCAACTAGGCCCAGACTTTCAAATCGAGACCTCAGCCCACCTCCAGCAACAGGGCGAACAGACCCATTTGTATGTCATAGGAAGAGGCGACCCTACGTTTGGCGACGACCAACTCCAGAGCCTAACGCAGCAAATTACCCAGCAGGGAATCAAAAAAATCGATCAGCTATTAGGATATGACAGCTACTTTGCTGGCCGCACTGTGCATCCCAACTGGGAATGGGAAGATGTATTGGCAGGTTATGGAGCCTCAGCCAACGGTCTGATTTTAAATGAAAATGCTTTAGGGGTGACCCTATACCCAACAGAGGTGGGCCAACCACTACGGGTGGAGTGGGCTACCCCAGAGCAGACTACTCGTTGGGAAATACACAACACTTCCAGCACCGTGGCAGCAGGCGAGCCTTTAACCGCAGACGTTGGTCGTGATTGGAGCCAACCCATTTTGCATGTCTTTGGTAACCTCAGCGTTGATGCTGGGCCAGATCCATTTGCCATTGCCATCACCCAGCCAGGGGAGCACTTTATGGAACAACTAGCGAATAGCCTGCGCCAGACCGGCACTCCAGTAGATTTAACCGCGCTGACATCCAGCTGGCCCGATCGACCAATGCCAGAGATGGCAACAGTCATATCACCGCCACTCTCTCAATGGCTGTCAACGATTAACCAAGATAGCAACAACCTCTATGCAGAGGCCTTACTCAAGTCCTTAGGAACAATCGCAGCAGAATACGACGACACCACGCAAGCTGGCACAGAGGCTGTCAAAGAGATTTTAGATGGCTTGGGCGTTGACTCAGATAGCTATCAAATGGTGGATGGATCAGGGTTATCGAGACACAATTTAGTCACCCCTCGCACGTTGGTTGATACACTGCAAGCGATGGCCTTCCACTCCCATAGCGAAGTCTATCGCAGGTCTCTCGCCGTTGCTGGAGAACGGGGAAACTTAATCCACCGGTTTCAGAACACCCCCGTTCAAGGAAATCTACAAGGCAAAACGGGATATGTAAGCAACAATGAATCCTTGGCTGGCTATCTTCAACCTGTAGACCATCCACCCATGGTATTTAGCATTTTCTTAAACAATGCCGATCTCTCAGCCACAGCCATGCGAGCAATCATCGATGAAATTGTGGTTAACATTGCTCAGCTATCGGACTGTTAATCGAACGATCTGGAATTTAGCACCATAAACTTGTATCTAGTTCCAATGGGACTACGCCACATTGCCTACACTATTGACTAGCGCCTCATACCATGGATCCCTTCCTCAATCAGGTGCTGTGCCAACGCTATAAAATTCGCGCTCGCCTCAGCCAAAAACCAGGACGTCGCACCTTCGTTGCCACCGACTTACAGACAGACACTACCGTTATCGTCAAGCTGCTGCTATTTGACGTTGACTTTACATGGGAAACCCTCAGACTCTTTGAACGGGAAAGTGCAGCGTTACAGTCGTTAGATCATCCGGCAATTCCCCAATACTTGGATTTTGTGGATATTGAAACAGACTTGGGCAAAGGTTTTTTACTCGTACAGACCTATATAGAGGCTAAGTCTCTACAAGACTGGATTATGACTGGTCGCACCTTTAGTGAAGAAGACCTGCACTACATTGCCCAAGAAGCACTCAACATTCTTGATTACTTGCATGATCGTAAACCAGTCGTTATTCACCGCGATATTAAGCCGAGCAATCTGTTGCTCACAGAGCGCACTGGCAACAATCCTGGACAGCTTTATCTAGTAGATTTTGGTGGCATTCAAGCACCGCAACAAGGTAGCACAATCACGATTGTGGGCACCTATGGCTATATGCCGTTGGAACAATTTGGCGGGCGAGCGGTTCCAGCTTCAGATCTGTACAGTTTAGGAGCCACACTAATCTACCTCGCTACAGGGCTACACCCCGCTAATTTGCCGCAAAAAGATATGCGGTTACAGTTTGCCGATCAGGTCAGATTAAGCCCCGAATTTGTCCATTGGCTAGAATGGCTAACGGAACCTGACATTGCTAAACGGCCTCAAACAGCCGCCATTGCCCGGGAACGTTTCAATCAATCACCCACACACCCGACCGACGGTCTTCATCCGCTCCGAGTACCACCACCCCAAAATAGCGCCATTCAGCTGAGCCAGACCCAAGAGCATTTTAATATCCAGGTACCCTCTAAAAAATTCAAACTCGAATTTCTCTTGCCAGCTGTCATCAGCAGTCGGCTAACGCAAACCTTTGGTGCTTTTGGTAATATTTTAGCAGGCGTTCTTTTAATTCTCTTAGTTGTTACTGGCTTGATCTGGCCAGCCCTCATCATTCTACTGCTTATTTATTTCCATATGAATAAACGGAGCAAACGCCACGCAATTTACTCCATAACATTTGAGAAGTCGATTCAAGGCACCCTGATCTCGTTAACAGAGATTCATGGAAACAGAGAGAGTGTGTTGTTTAAGCAATCCTTAACTCACATGACGGCAGGTCCTGACAAAATTCCTCAGTATAAAATTAAATTGAGAAGCGAAGGGCCATTTCACACCATTCGCATTAATGGTAGCTATCAAGAAATTCGTTGGCTCTGTGATGAACTAGACAGTTGGGCTCAAATCCCAATTACCTATGAATCCTACAATGAAGAAGTTTAATACTGGTGGTGCATGGTGCGTGGTGCGCGATGAAAAAGCTTGAAAACCCAAAGCTACTGGGTAGGCTCCTCCATTTCTTCTAGTTTGGTCTCCAACACCGATACTCGCTGTTGCAATTCGATAACCAAAACTGCCAGGGTATCAAACTGCTGATCAAAGGATGGTGTTTCAGGGCTGGGCGGACGGTCAATGGGAGCGGGCCTACTGTTGCCAGCGCGAGGGAGTTGAGACTGAAGGCGGTTGACCTGGGATTGGAGCGATCGCAACTGTGACTCCAGCCGATTAATCCGAGGATCTGAAAGGGAAAGCGATGCCTCCACTGGCTGTAGCCAAAGACTGAGAAATAAAGTCAACAATAAACAGAAACAAGTCAACGGTTTTAGAGCACACTTCATAATTCATCAGTGGTTAACCTGATGTCATTCTAGCTATCGTTTTTCCTTTTGTTAGGAACAAGCACTACCTATCTTACAAATCTCTCCCCCAAAAACAAGCTAACGACTCATCTTTTCCTAAGACAACAATCTCCTTTAGATACGAGAATTCCTTGGGAGTCGAAGTTTAAGTAGCAACACCCCAAAATACGGTTCAATCGTACTAAAGCAAGAAAATCAATCAACTTCCAAAACTCAGAAAAAAGCTCCTATCTTATAGCAATCTACTGAATGCCATAAGATAGGAGCACTCTATCATCACTTCAATAACAAGAGTTACTAACCAGGTCTAGTAATCTCGTTTAAGTTAAGATCTTTCAAATCAGGCAGTTCAATTTCTTATGGCGAATGAGAACATTACTCATCGAGTAATGTTCAGCTAGTCAGGGAAGGAACCGCTATCGCCACAGGAGTTGCCTCGCCTGAGGCCAGATCAAGGGGAAAATTATGGGCGTTACGCTCATGCATCACTTCCATACCCAGATTGGCACGATTGATAACATCAGCCCAAGTGCTGATGACACGTCCCTGGGAATCAAGGATGCTCTGATTAAAGTTAAATCCATTGAGATTGAAGGCCATGGTACTGATACCCAGAGCCGTAAACCAAATGCCTATGACGGGCCAAGCCGCCATAAAAAAGTGCAGAGAACGACTATTAGCATCTACACCCAAGAGAATCTCATTCGTGCGTCCGACTAAGCGACCAAAGTAACCATGGGCGGCCACAATATTGTAAGTCTCTTCTTCTTGCCCAAACTTATAGCCATAGTTCTGAGACTCGATTTCAGTGGTTTCTCTCACCAAGGAAGAGGTTACCAGAGAACCGTGCATGGAACTGATCAGGGCTCCGCCAAATACACCTGCTACACCCATCATATGAAATGGATGCATCAGGATATTGTGTTCTGCCTGGAACACCAGCATGAAGTTGAAGGTACCGGAAATACCTAGGGGCATGCCATCGGAAAAACTCCCCTGACCGATGGGATAAATCAAAAACACTGCGGTAGCTGCAGCCACCGGAGCAGAGTAGGCGACACAAATCCAAGGGCGCATACCCAGACGATAGGACAGCTCCCACTCACGACCCATATAAGCAAAAATGCCAATAAGAAAATGAAAGATGACCAGTTGATAAGGGCCTCCATTATATAACCACTCATCAAGGGAAGCGGCTTCCCAAACGGGATAGAAGTGTAGACCAATCGCATTGGAAGAGGGCACCACAGCACCAGAGATAATGTTGTTACCCAACAATAATGAACCTGCTACAGGCTCACGAATACCGTCAATATCAACGGGAGGGGCTGCAATGAATGCAAGCACGAAGCAGGCTGTGGCCGTCAAGAGAGTGGGAATCATTAAAACACCAAACCATCCCACGTAAAGACGATTTTCTGTACTGGTTATCCAGTTACAAAACTGCTGCCACGGACCGGCTTGGTCTCGTCTCTGTAAAGTTGTTGTCATAAGTCTGACGAAAAGACGACAGGGTTAAGCTGCAATAACCAACCAAATAGTTAAACTAACCTGTTAGTTAACTTAAAGGCATTGGTCGCACATGTCAATAACTTTTTAACTGGTTAGTTAATTAGATAATGAAAACCTGTTGATAGGCCTTGGAGAGGCGTTGTATTCTGGTAAGAATCCTCTATCTGCAAATCCTGTAGTGAAGTCGTCAGCCAAATCAAAGCGCTCATCGGCCAAGCGGCAAAGTCGTGACCCGGAAGCCACCAAAGCAAAAATTTTAGATGCGGCTGAAGAGGAATTTGCACGCCATGGACTAGCGGGGGCACGAACGGAACCAATCGCTGCGAACATCGGTTTCACCAAGGCGATGATTCACTATTATTTTGGTACGAAGGAAGAACTGTATCAGGCAGTGTTAGAGCGCTATGCGGCTACTTTTTTGGTGGCTGTTGAGACCTTAAATTTAGAGAATCTATCGCCACCGGATGTTTTGAGGACATTCCTGCGGGCGGCTGTAGCCCATGAAGTTAACAACCCTTATCAGGGTAAGGTACTGCTCCATGAGGCCATGGGTAATGAAGGTAGGTATTTTAAGCTCACGGGTTGGGAAATCCCCATTAACCTGGGGGTGAGTTTTTTACAAAAAGGGATGGATGAAGGCTATTTTCGCCCCCTGGACCCCTGGTTGACGATGATTCACATCATGGGAACCGTGACTTTTTACTTTAATGCGGAGAACAATCTGAGAAACTTAGTGCCAGCAAGTGAATGGCTAGCACCCCAGGCGATAGAAGCTTACGCAGAGTCTGCGATCGCATTTATTCTAGCTGGCGTGCTCAAACACTCTCAGGCCAATGGGTAGCCCCATAATACCCATGGTTTAGTGAGGTGGGTGTTTGTTGGCAATCCCCCCATAGGTGGACAGCTGCTCTCTGCAAAACAACAACCCCCAAAATGTAGTCAACGAGGAATAATAGAACATATCGGGGTTTGCCCTGACTTGGAGCCATTACTTGTTCTATCCCCATGAGATACCTTGTCGCTGCTTTTTGCGATCGCACCAATGCCGAAGAAGCCTATGCCAGGCTAGAGTCCAGCAACTTTTCCATGGACGATGTCTCTATTCTGGGTGAGGGGTGTCCGACCACTGACGAGTTTGGCCTGCAAAATCCTAAAGAAGCCGCCTGGACTCAGGTACGACGCATGGCCACCTGGCTAGTCCCCTTTGGGTTTGGCGGAGGCTTTGTCTTTGATGCTATTACAGGTCTGAATACCTTTGAGTGGACAGGCACCTTAGGCAATCAGCTTTTAGGAGGTCTGCTAGGCGCTGGGTCTGGACTAATGGGCAGCTTCTTTATTTGTGGTGGTCCTGCGTTGCTGTTTAACAATAACGAAACACCTTATCGCGATCGCATTGATGCTGGAGAATATTTAGTCGTCGTTAGTGGCGGTGAAAGCATCATCACCCAAGCTGCCCGTATTTTGCAGGCTCTGGATCCAGAAACCATCGAAGCCCGTTAAACAGAGGGCTTCATGGCATTGCCTTGCAGGAAAAACTCCATCAGGGTTGTCCCAAATGCCCATAACACCGATTAGAATCCTTTAGAACAAGCCCTTGTAATTTCTACCCCCACACTCACCAAAAATCGAACTAACATTATATAGATAAGTCGGAATAATTCCGGGAAGTTAGTTTTTCTGAGAATTCTGTCACACTTAATTTTTTTCCAAAGCAACCTATGACTTCTAAGGCAACTACCAGTGCTCCCGCTGTAGCAACCAACCCTTTTCTGACTGGCCATGGTCTCCCTCCATTTGATCAGTTTCAGCCCGATCAAGTAGAACCCGCGATCCAGCAGTTGATTGGCGAACTCACCACAGCCTTGGAGTCATTGGAAAAAACCATGAGCCCCACCTGGGAAGGATTAGCCAAACCGCTAACTAAAATCAGTGAGCGGCTGGGTTGGACTTGGGGTGTTTTAGGACACTTAATGGGCGTTAAAAACAGCCCCAAACTCCGAGCCGCCTATGAAGCTGTGCAGCCTGCTTTAGTACAGTTTGCCACCCGCTTAAGCCAGAGCAAAGCCTTCTACACCGGTTTCAAACAACTGGCCCAAGACACCAACCTCAGCCCTGCACAAAAACGCATTGTGGAAGCAGCCATCCGCGATGCTGAACTTTCAGGTGTGGGTCTAGAAGGTGACGCTAAGGAAACCTTCAACCAAATTCAACAACAGCTGGCGGAGCTATCAACCCAGTTTTCGAACCATGTGCTGGATGCCACCAAAGCCTTTAGCTTAACCTTAACAACCCAGGAAGACATTGCTGGCTTGCCCTCTAGTTTGTTAAGTCTAGCGGCTCAGGCAGCCCGCGATGCTGGAGAGGAATCGGCTACTGCAGAAGCAGGCCCCTGGCGAATTACCCTGGATATTCCCAGCTATGGTCCCTTTATGAAGCACAGCCAGCGTCGTGACCTGAGGGAAAAAGTTTACCGCGCCTACATCAGCCGTGCGTCCTCTGGTGATCTCAATAACTCACCCCTGATTGATAAAACCCTGGTCCTCAGAAAACAACAGGCTAATCTCCTTGGCTTTGATTCCTACGCCAATCTCAGCATTGCCAGAAAAATGGCCTCCTCAGTCAATGCAGTGGAGGAGCTGATGGAAGAACTGCGCAGTGCCAGCTATGACGCTGCTGTTAAAGAGTTACAAGATCTCAAAGTCTTTGCGCTAGCGCACAACGCATCGACAACTAACGACTTGAAACAGTGGGATATCCCCTTCTGGGCAGAACGCATGCGGGAACAAGAGTTTGATCTTAACGACGAAGCGCTCAGACCCTATTTCCCATTACCTCAGGTACTCAACGGTTTGTTTGAGTTAGCCCATCGCCTCTTTGGTGTGACAATTCAGGCCGTCGATGGGGAGGCTCCCGTTTGGCATCAAGATGTGCGCTACTTTGCCATTGCCGATGGCAACGGTGCACCCATTGCCTATTTCTATCTTGACCCCTACAGTCGACCCGCTGAAAAACGCGGCGGTGCCTGGATGGATGAATGCATTGTGCGTGCCCATACAGAGCCTAAACTACCCGTGCGTCTACCGGTGGCCTATCTTGTCTGCAACCAGTCACCCCCCATTGATGGCAAACCCAGCCTGATGACCTTCCGAGAAGTAGAAACCCTGTTTCATGAGTTTGGACACGGGCTACAGCATATGCTGACCCAGGTCGACTATCCAGGGGCTGCGGGCATTAACAATGTGGAGTGGGACGCGGTCGAACTGCCCAGTCAGTTTATGGAAAACTGGTGCTACGACCGTAATACCCTATTCAAAATGGCACGGCACTTTGAGACTGGCGAGCCTTTGCCTGAAGCCGATTACCAGAAGCTACTAGCTGCCCGCAACTTTATGACCGGCAATGCCATTCTGCGCCAGGTGAATTTTGGTTGGCTCGACATTGAACTGCATTCTCGTTATCAGCCTGATGGATCTGAGACCATCTGGGATGTGCGGGATCGACTGGCCAAAAAAACTACGGTGCTGCCACCCTTAGCTGAGGATGCGTTTTTATGCAGCTTTGGCCATATCTTTGCCGGTGGTTATGCGGCAGGCTATTACAGTTACTTCTGGGCCGAGGTACTCAGCGCCGATGCCTTTGCAGCGTTTGAGGAGGTGGGCATTGATAACGAAAGTGCTGTGCAGGAAACTGGTAAGCGTTTCCGCGATACGGTGCTGGCTTTGGGCGGCAGCCGTCATCCCATGGAGGTATTCCAGGCATTTCGCGGACGTGAGCCTAGCACGGACGCGCTGTTGAGACACCGGGGATTGAAGGCAGCATAAACCATCAGGAGGTTGGGAAATGTCCATCCTCCTAAATTATGTACCTGAGAAATTTGCAGGATTTTCTTCGTTCTAGACCCATTCCACCACTAGACTATAGGCAACTGGATTGGGCATACCTTCCTTGACGGACACTGAACAGGCTACAAGCACTGCATCATTTTCGCGCAGGGAACTGCGCGAACTGGTGCGATCGCAACTTCAGGCTCTCCTAGAACAGAACAATTACCAAGGGGCAAAAGCATTACTGGTCCCTGTACAGCCTGCGGATATCGCTGAAGCTATCGAAGGATTGCCTGATACGATGCAGGCCCTTGCCTTCCGCCTACTGTCTAAGGCTGAAGCCATTGAAGTCTATGAAAATCTAGACTCCAGCATTCAGCAAACCCTGGTTGAAGACTTTAAGCGCCAGGACGTCATCGACATTGTGGACAAGATGTCGCCTGACGACCGGGCGCGCCTCTTTGATGAACTCCCCGCCAAGGTGGTACGACAATTGCTGCAACAGCTGAGTGCACAGGAACGCGAAGCCACAGCCCTGTTATTGGGTTATGAGGCAGGCACAGCTGGGCGGGCCATGACCCCCGAATACATCGCCCTAAAAGAAAACTGGACGGTGGAACGGGCACTCAATCACATTCGCAAACTGGCCAGTGCTAGTGAAACGGTGTACTACCTGTATGTCACCGACAGAGCCCGTCGTCTCACAGGTATCTTGTCACTGCGAATTTTAGTGACCGGTCAACCCGATCAAACCATTGGAGAGCTGATGACCCGCGAAGTGGTTTCAGTGCAAACAGGTGTGGACCAAGAAGAAGTCGCCAGGTTGATTCAACGCTACGACTTTTTGGCAGTGCCCGTTGTCGATACTGAGGAACGGCTGGTGGGCATCATCACCGTTGATGACGTGATCGATATCCTCGAAGAAGAAGCCACCAAGGACATTTATGCCTTGGGCGGTGTTCAATCTGGCGGTGATAACTACTTTCAGACCAACCTGCTAACGGTCGCTCGCAAGCGCGTTGTATGGCTCTCAGTACTGCTGGTGGCCAATACCTTTACCGCTGCCGTGATCAGAAGCCAGGAAAGTTTGATTCAACAGGTGGCAATCTTAGCCTCATTTATCCCGCTACTGATCGGTACCGGGGGTAACGTAGGCGCTCAGTCATCCACCGTGGTGATCCGTGGTTTGAACACCGATGAGCTTAAGCTACGAGAGGCGTTCCAGGTGATTCGTAGAGAAGCGATCGCAGGTGCTTTCCTGGGTCTCATGCTGGCCCTAGTCGTCACCGGAGTGCTATACATCCTGCCTGTTATCAATGTAGGCGTAGCCCTCACCGTAGGCCTGAGCCTGATCGCGATTTCCGTCCTGGCATCCAGCGCCGGAGCAGCTCTACCCATTCTGTTCCAAAGCTTAGGCTTTGACCCTGCGCTGATGTCAGCCCCATTTATTACCACCGTCGTAGATGTATTTGGAGTCTTTATCTACTTAACGCTGGCAAGACAAGTGCTCCAGCTGTAGTGGTTGGTGAACAATAGGGCATAGGATGCCAACATCTGTAGCAAAAAGCTAAAACGCTTGAATCTTGGCGCTCAGTGAACCACTGCCTATTCCCTCAATTGGCTACCACGTATAACCGATCCCCGGACCGATCACAGCATTTGCCACAATAATTTAGGATATATATGGTGATAAGTGACACTGCGAAACATTCCAGTTTTCTGAAACAGGCCCTACCTAATCAGCTTATTTGACTGAAATAGACCGCTACGACTACAACCGAGACGTCAGCCCGTGCTAAAAAATTTCCAGCAAGGTTTGAAGAATGACCTGATTGCAGGTCTTCTGGTGATTATTCCCCTAGCCACAACGATTTGGCTAACCATTACCGTAGCCAGCTGGGTAATTCGTGCGCTGACCAAATTTCCCAAGCAGTTAAACCCTTTTGTTGATTTACACCCAGCTCTAGTAGCCCTCTTTAATTTAGGCGTTGGATTTGCGGTACCTTTACTAGCCATCTTGCTCATTGGTCTGATGGCTCGCAATATTGCTGGTCGTTGGCTATTAGATCTTGGCGAGCGCATCCTCCAATCTATTCCCTTGGCTGGCTCAGTTTATAAAACTCTGAAACAGCTACTTGAGACTGTCTTAAAAGACACCAAAAGTCAGTTTAGCCGTGTGGTGTTGGTGGAATATCCCCGTCGAGGCATCTGGGCCATTGCCTTTGTCACCAGCTCCGTCACATCCATGAATCCTGATTCCAAGATGCTGAGTGTGTTTGTGCCCACTACGCCTAATCCCACCAGTGGCTGGTATGCAGTTGTTCCCGAGGCTGATGTGGTTAACCTCAGTATCTCTATTGAAGAAGCGTTCAAAGTTTTGCTATCAGGCGGTATTGTTGGGCCAAATCTAGCTGAGGCCTTGGTAGCAAAAGATTCAGACAGACCCCAACTACCTGCTGGAGACGGAGAGGCCTTACCATTCGACTCGTCCACATCCCAACAGGCTGAGTCCGAAACAGCTGAATCCCCTGAAACCAGAGTTGAACTCGTTAATATTGATCAACAAGGATAGCCTCGTATATCCGCGCCGCCCACACACTGGCTGATAAGATATCTGAGCTAGACCACCCATTCCCAAACGCCATGCAATCCCGTCGTATTGCCCGTGAGCTTGCCCTCCTTGGCATGAGTCAGCTTACGGACGATCCAAAACGTAGTAAGCAAACTTCTGGCCCATCTGTTGACACATTGTTGACCGAAGCCATTCGCACCCTCACAGCCGAGGTGAAAGAAACCCTAGAAGCAGCATCGGCAGAACTGGTGCGGGGTAACCGCCAATTGCTCGATAGCGAAACTCGCTCTGGCGATCTTCGCAGTGCCCAAGAAACGGTCAAGGGTGCCATTGAACAGGTGCAAACTGCTATTAACCGGCTTGGGGCTGCCACAGAACTACCAGAATTTGTGCAACTGGCAGGTCGTAAAGATATTCAGGATTACTCCCAAAGGATTATCACCCAACTCACCCAACATCGTGATGACATTGACCAGCAGCTAGACAGTGCCATGGTGGGGTGGAACTTAAAACGTTTGGCTCGGGTGGATCGCGATATTCTCAGGATTGCTCTCACCGAGATTTTGTATCTGGCAGTGGATAAACGAATTGCGATCGATGAAGCCATCGAAATCGCCAAACGATACAGTGATGAGGAAGGCTACAGGTTTATCAATGGTGTTATGCGTCGAGTGACAGATCAGCTAGCAAGCCAAAAACTGGATGCCAGATCAACACCTCTGAAATTATCGAAAGTGGCATCAGAGAGCAGCCCTGACCCTACGCCTTCTGATGATGAACCTTAAGTTTGCAACCAAATTTCAAATTTATAACAGGCCTGATTGTTACATCAGTGGGTGATGCCCACTCTACACGTTGAACATTGCCCATTCATTGACCTATGTCTTCATTTAATTGGTTTCGCCGTGGCTATGACGAGTCCTCTGAAACAGAGGATGCCAAAACAGATGAAACAACAAATGATTCAACATCTGCGGAGGCTGCCGCAGACGACAGTGATGCACCTGCCAGTGCTGAAGACTATTTAGCTTGGGCCAAGGCCGCTTACCAAAATATTCAGCAGCAACAGGCAACCGTTGAGGAACCTGAAGCAGAACCGGAACCCGAGCCTGAGCCCGTGGAACCGGAACCAGAATCTGAACCGGAGCCAGCAGTTGAGGCTCCAGTAGGGAGTAAAGCCGCTGCACCAGCGGCAGAAACTCCGGTCTCTACAGACGTGTCCACAGAGATTTCTACGCCGGAAGAAACTCCTGCAATCACTGAGCAAGAGGAAGCAGAGGAAGCATTAACAGAAGTTACCCCCTCCGTTGCTGCTCCCTTCTGGGCCAAAGCAGCCGAGGCGGAACGAGAAGCACGCTTGGCCAAACTAAAGGAAACTGCCATCGTTGAGCCTGAGCCAGAACCGGAATCTGAGCCAGAACCAGAACCGCCAATGGTGATGCCCGATGTCGATTTAGACGAGGCATTTCTTTGGTCAGCCGAGGTTTTAGCATCCCAAGGGCGACGTCCGGATGACATATCCCTTGAAGAAATCACCTGGCTTAACCAGTTACGTCAAGGGCTAGGCAAAACTCGACGGGGCCTGGTCAATCAGCTGAAAGCAGTTGTGGGGCAGGGACCGCTTAATGAAGATGCCATCTACGAAATTGAGGCCTTGTTGCTGCAAGCTGATGTCGGCGTAGAAGCCACCGATCAGATTATCGAAGCTCTCCAATCCAAAATGCGTGAGGCGACCTTACCGCCTGAAGCCGCCATTCGCTATCTTAAAAAGCTGCTGCGACAGATGCTGGATAGTCCGCTTGAGGGAAATCACAACTTACTGTTTGTGCCCGAAGGTGAACAGCTCAACATTTGGTTGATAGTGGGTGTCAATGGAGCCGGTAAAACCACGACCATCGGTAAGCTCACCCACATTGCGAAAAAATCTGGCTATAACTGCCTGATTGCAGCAGCGGATACCTTCCGCGCAGCTGCCGTGGAGCAGGTCAAAGTTTGGGGAGCCCGCAGCGGGGTCGACGTCATTGCTAATCCAGGGCAAAACACTGACCCAGCTGCCGTCGTGTTTGACGCCATTGCCGCTGCCCAATCACGCAATACAGAGCTACTCCTGGTGGACACAGCAGGCCGTCTACAAAATAAAAAGAATTTGATGGATGAGCTCAACAAAATCCGACGCATTGTCGATAAGAAAGCATCGGACGCCAATGTAGAAGCACTGCTAGTGCTAGATGCCACCCTGGGGCAGAACGGTGTCAGACAGGCTAAGGTCTTTTCAGAAGCGGCCAATCTTAGCGGCGTAGTGCTGACAAAATTGGATGGTACTGCCAAGGGTGGAGTGGCCCTGGCGGTGGTGCAGCAACTAGGCCTACCGATTCGGTTTATTGGTGCCGGCGAAGGGATTGAGGATTTAAGACCGTTCTCTAGCTATGAGTTTGTCGAAGCATTATTAAGCGGGTAGGTTGGGTTGAGATACCATTGGGTGCTGGGTTTCGCAAGGCTCAACCCAACCTACGGGAATTGTTCATTTCACCATAAATGCCGGTTTATTTCTTTTGGGGTGCCGATGAGTTTCGGATGAAAAAGGCGGTACGCGCATTGTGCGATCGCAACCTCAACCCTGACTGGGCTAGCTTTAACTACGAAAAAATCCCACCGGAGCAGTCCGACGCCATTATCCAGGGGTTAAATCAGGCCATGACGCCCCCCTTTGGCATGGGTAAACGGGTGGTGTGGCTAGTTGATACCCCCGTTTGTCAGCGATGTTCTGCCGACCTTGTGGCTGAACTAGAGCGGACACTGCCCAAAATTCCTGATAGCGCCATCCTGCTGCTGACCAGTAGCAATAAACCTGATGGACGCTTAAAGTCCACCAAACTCATCAAAAAATACGCTGATATCCGCGAGTTTGACACCATCCCGCCGTGGAAGACGGACCAGATT
The DNA here is from genome assembly GCF_043421595.1 of Leptothoe sp. ISB3NOV94-8A. Classification (NCBI taxonomy): domain Bacteria; kingdom Bacillati; phylum Cyanobacteriota; class Cyanophyceae; order Nodosilineales; family Cymatolegaceae; genus Leptothoe; species Leptothoe sp. ISB3NOV94-8A. Next base: position 5,212,641 of record NZ_JAXSQW010000001.1, read on the forward strand.
GAACATCAGGTATATCAGGTTGCTAAAGATGTGGGACTGCAACTCACCCCCCAGGCAGCTGCCCTACTGGGAGAAGCGATTGGTGCCGACACTCGCCGTCTTTATAACGAACTAGAAAAACTCAAAACCTATTGGCCCCAACCGAAACAGGCACTGCCACCCGAAGCAGTTCATGCCCTCGTGGCCACTAGCACCCAAAGCAGTCTGCAGTTAGCGGCAGCCCTGCGCCAGGGCCAAACAGACCGAGCCCTGACCCTAATTACCGAACTACTAACGCGCAATGAACCCGCTTTGCGTATCGTCGCCACCCTGGTAGGGCAGTTTCGCACCTGGCTATGGGTCAAACTTATGACCGAATCCGGTGAACGGGATACCCGAGCCATTGCCCAAGCGGCAGATATCGGCAACCCTAAACGTATTTATTTTTTACAAAAAGAAATACATGGCATCTCATCCTCACAATTGCAAAATGCCCTGAGACTTCTACTATCCCTTGAATATTCCCTTAAACAGGGAGCGCCAGAGACTATAACATTACATACCAAAGTCATCGAACTAGCACATTGCTTCAAGCCGGTCTAAAGGCTTACCATGCAGTACCCATGTTTTATTCACTAGAATTGGTCAAATCTTGCTAGGTATTGCCATGATGATTACTCGTTGCTCTAGTAATGACAGCCCCCGGAACCTCCGCTGGATAATTGGAACCAGCGTTAGTCTGGTTGTGATCGGCGTACCATTATTCACCTTCTGGCAAAGGGGATACGCCCAACCCTTTACTAATGAATTAATTAGTAACTATGCTGCCGCTGTACTGGCCATCGAAGATATTCGGCCCCAAGCCTATGCCGACATCAGCGACTTCATGACCATCGCCAATGCAGATGTTACTCAACATGACCTACGCTGTGTAAGCACCAACGATTTAACGGAAGTGCCACGTACAGTTAGATCTCAAGTTCGGCGTTCGTTGATTAATTTCTGTAATGATGCCAAGCAACTTGTAGAAGAAGCAGGTCTCACCGATGATCAGTTTAATGCAATCACTGGTGAACATCGCGAGAATGAAGCCCTGAAGGAACAGATACAATTGGAGATAGCAAGACAGCGCTAGAGGTAAATTAGTGAAGGGTGAAGAGTGAAGGGGGATAGATTAGACTGTATCGCAGCTGATACAGATTCTCTAACCCCTTAGAACGAAGGCCTTCAGCCTTAACTGTTCCACGATTTACGATTGACCACTCACCACTCACCCTCCTTGCCGATACTGTTCACCATCTTCCGTATCTCCCATGCAATTCATTGATCAAGCTGAAGTTGATGTCCATGGGGGCGATGGTGGAGATGGTCTAGTGGCCTTTCGCCGAGAGAAATATGTGCCAGCAGGGGGGCCATCTGGCGGCAGGGGGGGCAATGGCGGCTCAGTCATTCTCCAAGCGGTCTCCGATTTACAAACACTGCTGGACTTTCGCTACGCCCACCGCTTTCAAGCAGAACATGGCGAACGGGGTGGCCCTAAAAACATGACGGGGGCAACGGGGAAGGATCTGGTTGTAGAAGTGCCCTGCGGCACCATGATCTACGATGCTGAAACAGGCGAACTACTGGGGGATTTGGTCACCAAGGGTCAAACCCTATGTGTGGCCGAGGGGGGTAAAGGCGGCCTCGGCAATGCGGCTTTTTTGAGCAATCGTAACCGGGCACCGGAGACCTGCTTACCCGGCCTCCCCGGAGAAGAGGGACGGATTCGTCTAGAACTAAAGCTGCTGGCAGAGGTCGGGATCATTGGTCTGCCTAATGCTGGTAAGTCAACGCTGATTTCCGCGTTATCGGCAGCCAAGCCAAAGGTGGCGGACTATCCATTTACCACCCTAGTGCCTAACCTTGGCGTGGTGCGAAAACCCACAGGCGATGGTACTGTATTTGCTGATATTCCAGGACTCATTGCAGGAGCCCATGCCGGGGCTGGCTTGGGGCACGATTTTCTGCGCCATATCGAACGAACTCGTGTGCTTCTACATGTCATCGACATTACGACATTGGATCCCATTGAGCATTACCACACAATTCAGCAAGAGCTCATCGCCTACGGTCACGGGCTGGCAGATCGTCCGCAGCTACTGGCACTCAATAAGGTGGATGCAGTCCCTGAGGATGAGCTTGAGGTTGTCACTGAAGAGCTGATGGCTAGCAGTGGATGCGATCGCATCTTTGGGATCTCCGCTGTCAGCCGCCAGGGTCTAGACGAATTGCTGCAAGTGATCTGGGACTTACTTGAAGAGACCGCGCCCAAAGAAGTAGAGGTAGAACCAGAACCATTCCCAAACCTGGTGCCCCAAGAAATGGCCCCTACCCAGTGGACATAATCCCAAATGCACAACGCCCAGCCAAACAACTCCGTTATCAAGAATCGGTACAGAATTCTTGATGTCCTGGGTCAAGGGGGCAGTAGCATCACGTATGAGGCAGAAGATCGAGTTACAGGGCACCATGTGGCCCTGAAGGAGCTATCGCTCAAGGGATTAAGCGATTGGAAAAAGCTAGAGCTATTTGAGCGGGAGGCTCAGGTTCTAGAGGGTCTCAACCATCCGGGCATTCCCAAATATGTTGACTATTTTCAGGTTGATACAGATTGCGATCGCTACTTCTACATTGTTCAAGAATTAGCTAAAGGGCGGTCCATTTCAGACTTAGTTATGGCTGGTGCACGCTTCTCAGAAGCAGACACTCGACACATTGCCATTGAAATTTTGCAGATCCTGGAGTACCTCCATAACCTAAGTCCACCCATCATCCATCGGGACATTAAGCCCCAGAACATTATTCGTGGTCATGATGATCGGATTTTTCTGGTGGATTTTGGAGCGGTGCAGAGTGTGTATCGCAATACCATTGCTTTTGGCAGCACGGTGGTTGGCACCTTTGGCTATATGGCTCCTGAACAATTTCGTGGCCATGCTTATCCCACCACGGATCTCTATGGCCTTGGGGCAACGTTGATCAATCTGCTCACCCATCAAAATCCAGCGGATTTGCCACAAACACGTCTGAAGATGGACTTCCGTGGAGTAGTCAACGTTTCTGAGGCATTTGCCAACTGGTTAGAGGGGTTGATTGAGCCTTTAGCCGAAGAGCGATTTGAGTCTGCTAGAACTGCTAGGTTGGCATTGACCAGACCTAGACTGACTGCAACAAAAGGACTCCAATATCCTGCCGGTAGCGATATTCAACTGACTTACGGTCGTCACCACCTATTCCTAAATATCCCACCCACAGGGTTAAGAAGAGCGGCCTTCAGAGGACATTTCAACGTGGCTTTGGCCTGGAATAGTATTGCCTGGTTTGTAGGTTTGGCCATTTTACCGGTTTTCTCATTGGGGGCAGCTGTTATTTTTTTTGTACCTTTCTGGGCGATTGGCCTAGGCCTCGCTTGGAGAGCTTTTTGGACGGCCCTTGAACACGTTACGTTAGACATTAGTCAAGAGCGTTTTACCCTCAAACGAAAAATGTTGATTTGTAAAAGCGTTCATCAAGGTCATGTTGCTACTTTGGAAAGGGTGACTTTAGAAACAATTCTGCTAAGTAACGATCAGCCTGTGAAGACGTTGGCACTGCGGGAAGGTGTCTACAGTCATCAGTTTGGTATATCGCTGTCGATAGCAGAAAAAGAATGGTTACAGGAAACGTTAGACAACTTTATCCAAAGGCAAAAATCAAAATAGCTCTGACGGCTAACGCAGTTTCCAAAAATGTTCCTGCTGATTTAGGGCTTGCTGTAAATGGTTAATGGTAATCTCTTCATCGCCTGCCAGACGATGTGTCATACGTCCAATTTCAGTAATCTGCTGAGTAGATAAGGATAAGCCTTCAGCTAGAGTAGTCCAGCGGACTTTTCCCATGGATTTAACGCCGTTGGGGAATATTTGTTGCCACAGCTGCAAGCGTAGTTCGGTATTGGGCATGGGGATATCGATCGTCGTGAGCTGCTGTCGCCATTGGTGGCGGATAAGGTGACGATGATGAACTATAAAAAAGACGTGGGTTGATGATTTGGTCAGCCAGTGCTGAAGGGCTGCTGTATCGATGGCTGAATTGCGGCCAAGCCAATGGTGGGCTGATTTAATTAAGACAATGGGATACTTAGCCTGGCCTAGTTCGGTAAGACAGTTGGGCCAGTCTTGGGGAGAAATTTGGGCCAGATCGAGAATATATAGAGATTGTTTGAGGTGGGTTGCAAGTGCGATCGCACTGCGCTCTTTACCCACACCTGGCTCTCCCACCAGCAATAGCCTCAACCGTGGCTGCTCTGCCACTGACTGTAGTTGCTGCTTGAGTGCATCGGCCAGTATCAGATCTGGCCAAGTCACTCGCCCTCGACATAGTTGGGCATACCAGTCAGCTGCTATAAACTGTAGCGGCCAGCTCGGGTCAGGATTCTCGGCAAGCAGGTACTCAACCCATGCAGGAGCCAGCTGTATCTGACTACCCAACAATGTCGAGGATGAACCCTCAACACATTGTAAAACCTGTCGCTTGATCAACGAATTTTCACCAGACAGCCGGGCACGCGCACGCCGACGCTCCAAATCATTGCGACACAATAATCGTAAGGCAAGTTCGACGGTCGGCAATGCCCCTACCGCACAGTTAGTCCCTGTTTGCAAATAGTGATAAAGCCGCCCATAACGTACCTGAACTTCCGGAGCCAACGCCATCAGTACCAGCTTCTTTTCAAACAGGCTCAGCCCCAGCACCATTTGCATAGTTGGTAGCCCTAACGAAACTTTGCTAGCCCGACTCAGCAAAATCCGCTTGTCTATTGCTTTTTGGTACCCCAGTGAGGGTTTGTCAGATGATTTAGGCGCTGTATCATCGTAGGCACGTTTTTTAACCGCAATGAGACCTTGCCACCAGTCACTAGTCGCCTTGTCAGACGCATTTTTGGCCACCTGATTAACCGACTTTAAATGCTTGCGTTGCTGAGAAACCGCCACTAAAAGCAGCCGTTCTAACCAGCTGAGCTCTGTTTCCAGATACGCCCAATTATTTGCAAACGGAATCCCAGAACCCATTAATTATTTCAAACGACGCAGGAACTCAAGCGGTAGCCCATCAGTATCAGCAATAAAGGCTACTTCATACACACTAGACCCAATCATCTGTTGCTGAGGTTCCAACAGGACGTTTAGAACCGTATCTTGAGAAATCGCTTTTTGCTTCAACTGTTCCAGCCAGGTCGGTAAACTGTCAGCTGCTTGAGTCAGGTCAAATGACAGATGATAGTAACCAGTGTAATGCTCATCACTAAAGGCATCGGCAGCAGGTTTGGGTTCTGGCACCTGCATGAGCTCGATTCGTCCATGTAAACCTTCCATCCAACACGCCAGAGTAATGCCAGCAGTAAAACGTTCTACCACATCAAATCCCAGCAGCTCATAAAAGGCAATGGCCTTATGAATATCCGCCGTTCGAATCGACGCATGATGCATAGTATTCCTATCACCGTCTTTTAACCAACAACTCGAACAGCTTACTCAAAAAATTTTAGATACCGATAATTATTCGGCACCCCAGGCTCTTTTTCTAAATCAAAATTGATCACTTCCCACTGAGGCACTTCTTGGGAAGACGGACTAAACGCCACAGGTAACCCATATAGCCTGGGAGTTCCTGTATCCACTTGGCCACGCCAAGGTGCACTGTATTCCAGATACGACTTCACTAGGGGCCGATAGCGTTCTGCAATAATCACTCGTGTCGCCCGATAACCCTCGGTATACAATCGATCGAGCGCTTCATGAATCTCAAACCGAATACCATCAGGATGAGTATGCTGACGATACCACTCCCCTTCCCATTGACGCCAGTGACGCCCCGATTGCACATGTACCAAATCATGGGTTTCAAGACTGACCTCAAACGCACCATGGCGTGTACATAGATAGCTATCGGTCAAGGTTAATGCCGGAATTGTCTGCCGACAGTGGGGGCATTTTATCTCTGGCCCATAAAACGGATACTGAGAAGCGGAATTTAGCATGCGGGTTTATTAAAGCATTGACACCTAAATATGTATTGGCCTGTCTCAACTACCCCAACGTTGAGCCTAGGCAAAGCCCCAGGTGCCGGAACGTACTAATAGAACACTCCAAACAAAGCCAATTAGGCTTTCACTCGCCTTATTATAACGGGAGGCAAAATAGCGCGCGCTAACCCTTACATACATTATTCTGAAGAGTTTTGTCCATCTCAATGGTTAACGTTGATAAACCCATGGACATTGAGACGGGGTATCAATCACCTGATTCCTACCCTCCGGCAAGCCTCCTAGGTTCAATTGGTAACCTTTAGAACTAGATCTATTCTGTAGGTAATTCTGTGACTAACCTCACTCCTGTCTTAACCACACCTGAAAGCTTTTGGCCTGCACCAGACCTCTCACAAGCTGCCTTTATTGCCCCAAATGCAACGGTCATTGGCAATGTAGAGATAGATGAAGGTGCGAACATTTGGTATACCGCCGTCGTCCGAGGCGATGTCGAGCTGATTCGCATCGGTGCCCACACCAACATACAAGACGGTGCCATTCTCCATGGCGATCCTGGGCAGCCCACAATCCTTGAAGACTATGTCACCATTGGCCATCGCGCTGTGGTGCACAGTGCCCACGTTGAGCACGGCTGCCTCATTGGTATTGGAGCCGTTATTCTTAACGGCGTCCGTATTGGTGCAGGCAGCATCATCGGCGCGGGCGCAGTCGTGAATAAGGATGTCGCACCCGGGTCACTGGTGGTCGGCATTCCTGGCAAGGTATTGAAAACTGTATCCGCCGAACAAATCGAAGAGCTGATCGACCATGCTAAAAAGTATGAACAGTTAGCCCTAGTTCATGCAGGTAAGGGCACTAATTTAGGGTTTGAGTAAATCAGTTTGAAGTTTTGAGTTTTGTAGAGTTTTGCTCTTCTCAACTTGTCGAGTATTTTGAGTTCGATTACCTCGACAAGGTATAGCAAGATAAAAAGCGAACAACTTAAAACTCACAGCTAAGCCCTTACAACGCCTCTCCCCGATGACCTCCAAATTCTTCCAGCCCAACGACGCTCTCCAGAAAAAACTCAACCAAATCCTCGATTTAACCTGGGCTCGTTTTCCTAACCTGGCACAAAATCAAATCGCGGTTACCTGGCTAGCTTACGAGCCTCCCTACACTGTCAATACAGGGGGTGCGCTAAGTGCTGATAACTTCTGGAAGCAACAGCCAAAGGGGGCAAGCTATCGCGGTGTAGAGCGGATTTACCCAGCCAGCGTCATCAAGTTGTTTTACCTGGTGGCTATTCATGAGTGGTTAGATCGCGGCATGGTCCAAACAAGCTTGGAACTAGAGCGAGCATTACGGGACATGATTATCGACTCTAGTAACGACGCAACAGGCTATGTCGTTGATGTGCTAACGGGTACGACAAGCGGCCCAGAGCTACCCCCTGGACCGTTTGAAACCTGGAAGCAACAGCGAAACTTGATCAACCGTTATCTAACCAGTCTGCAATGGCCTGAGCTAGCAACCATTAACGCTAACCAAAAAACTTGGTGTGATGGTCCCTACGGTCGAGAGCGAGCATTTCTGGGCGAGGGCTATGAAAACCGCAATATGCTGACGACCGAAGCATCTGCTCGGTTACTGCATAGCATTATTGGCGGGGTGGCAGTCAATGCAGAGAGGTCTCACACCATGATGGACCTGATGAAGCGCGACCTGGATCCTAAAGTACTAGCTGCGGATCCAGAAAATCAGGTGACGGGCTTTTTAGGGGCGGGTGTGCCCGTTGAGACAAAGGTTTGGTCAAAAGCAGGACTAACGAGTAAAGTACGCCATGATGCCGCTTACATTGAGGCAGATGGGGCACATCCCTATCTATTAGTCGTGTTTACTGAAGGGGCTGAGCACAGCCAAGACGAGGAGATTTTACCGTTTGTGTCAGCACAGATCTTGGCTGCAATGCATGGGATGAACACGTAAGGCTCACTTTCAACGGGCACTCTAAGACCAGTTCAAGGGTGCATCAATGATTACAAAAACGTCCTGGCAGCAAGTAGAAGCGCGCTTCAAAGCAATTTGGGGCTACGACAGTTTTCGTCCTCCACAAGATGAAGTCATTCGCACACTATTGGCCAAACAGGATGCTCTGATTGTCATGCCGACCGGTGGAGGTAAATCCATTTGCTTCCAATTGCCTGCTTTATTGCAAACAGGCATAACCCTGGTCATCTCTCCATTAGTTGCACTAATGGAGGACCAAGTTCAGGAGCTAAAGCAACGCCATTTAGCCGCAGAACGCATCCACAGTGCCCTGGCCAACTTTGAGAAACGAAACATACTGCAACAGGTGCAGCAAAACCGGTTGCGGTTGTTGTATCTATCGCCTGAAACACTACTCAGCAAACGAGTCTGGGACATTCTCTGTCACCCCCAGGTAATCATCAACGGCTTGATTTTGGACGAAGCCCATTGCCTGGTCCAATGGGGTGACACTTTCCGACCCACGTACCGACGACTCGGTGCTGTCAGACCAGCGCTGCTGACCCATAAATCCGCAGGCACCCAGATACCCATTGCAGCATTCACAGCAACGGCTAACCCAACGGCTCAGAAAACCATCTGCGAAGTGTTGCATCTACAACAACCTCAAGAGGTCAAACTCAGCCCCTATCGGTCAAACCTGAATTTAGCTGTGAAAGTGGTTTGGACCCCAAGGGGACGACGACAGGCAATGGTTCAGTTTGTAAAGTCTCATCCTGATCAAGCAGGATTGATCTATGTTCGCACTCGCCGGACTGCTGAAGAGTTAACCCAGTGGTTACGCCCCCAGGGGTTTGCAGTGGCAGCGTATCATGCAGGGCTGGCCAGTGAGGCACGTCGGCGCATTGAAGCAGAGTGGATAAAGGGAAACTGTCAGTTTGTAGTATGCACCAGTGCATTTGGCATGGGGATTAACCATCCACAAGTTAGATGGGTCTGCCATTATCATGCGCCAAGTACGCTCAGTGAGTATGTGCAGGAGATTGGCCGTGGGGGGCGAGATGGGAAACCGGCGGATGCGCTAACACTGGTCAGTGAGCCTACAGGATGGCTGGATTCAGAGGATAAAAAACGCTGGCAGTTTTTTGCAGAGAGTGCGCGGAAGCTACAGCGAGAGGCACAACAGTTGGGGAAGTCATTAGCCGCATCTGGCCATATTGATGAGGTGTTGCGACGTAATGGGAAAGCAGCGACAGCACTAGCATTGTTGCATGGTCAGGGACGGTTGATTTGGCAAGACCCGTTTCACTATCAGTTGACGGTGGAGCAATCATCGAAAGCTGATAAACCAGTCGATAGCGTGAAGGAGACTAAGCAATATCTCTTTAGTCGGAAGTGTCGCTGGCAGAGACTTTTAATACAGTTCGGCTGTGAAGCAGAAGCTCAAAACATGCAGTGCGGGCATTGTGATAATTGTCGACATTAGTCAACAAAAGATACTTAAGCCCATGCCCCTGAGATAAATTTTCATTCCAGAGATGGAGTATTCTCTTAAGAGCCTTAACCCAGGTCCTTAAACAATACTAGCCATAATATTTTTGATATAACAACCAAGGAAAAATATCGAGAGTGATCTGAATTTTGTGTAAACGCGGTTTGTTTAGAGAGGAAAGCGTTCTGGGAACAGGATCGCAAAATGTGACAAGGCGGCTCGCCAATTTTTAATCGGTCGATTCCATTTTTTCGCGATATGATTCATCACCAGATACATCAGTCTGCAAACAGCAGCTTCATCTGGGAAGATCGCTTGGGTCTTAATCACCTTACGCAAGGAGCGATTGAGGGATTCGATAGCATTGGTGGTGTAAATCACTCGACGAATCTCCATGGGATAGTCAAAAATAGGAATGACATTGTCCCAGTGGCGAATCCAGATCTGGCTGATAGCTGGGTAGGCCTCATCCCATTGTTCGCTGAAGGCATCAAGGACGGCTTCTGATTCAGCCAGGGTGGCCGCTTGGTAAATCGGTTTGAGGTCCTTGGCCACGGCCTTTTGCACGCCTTGGATACGTTACCGAGTGTTTTGGCTAGGTTTAAGAGGCCTAAGCGGTTCTTAACGATCTTGTCTTGGGTATTCATTGTGACACTCCTGATTCAGTGTGAGTTTACAGGTTGTGTCAGATAAAGTCTTAACTATTACATTTGATGTCAGCGACTATGCCGCCAAGCCCTGAGCCCTTACCTTATAACCTTGTCCTTTATCTCAGCGCTTCTACTGCTGTAGCTGGCCCCAAAATCGAGATATAGGAGTCTACAAAGCAACGCTTTGCTGCCTCTTGGGCGTCTTCAATGGTCACTGCCGCGATATTAGCCTGGAACTTGTCGTCAAACTCAGTGCCCAGCCCCAGAATCTCATACCAACCCAGCAGTTGAGCAATTTGCCCATTAGTCTGCTTACCCAATGCATATTGCCCAAGCATTTTATTCTTAGCGACCTGGAGCTCATGCTCGGTGAGGGGAACTTTGCAGAGTCGTCGCAGCTCACTCTGAAGACCGTCTAGTGCAACGGATGTATTTTCTGGTGCAGTGCCAATATAGGCGACAAATTGTGATGGGCCCAAACGTGTGGGATAAAACGCAGAAACGTCATAGGCCAAGCCCTGTTTTTCCCGTAGTTCGACAAATAGACGACTGGATAGGCCATTCCCTAGGTGAGTGCTCAGAAGCTTAAGGGCTGGAAAATCTGGGTGCATGACTGGGGCCGCTAGGTACCCAATAATCACAAATGCCTGGTTCGTTTCTTGGGGCGTGACGATGCGATAAGCATGGGATTCGAGCCCTGGCAGTTGAGGGGCAGGGGCAGGATACTCAGGGACAGCCCAATCGCCCATGAGTTTATCGACTAAAGCAACAGCCCGTTCAGGATCAATGCGTCCAACAATAACCACCACCATGTTGTCGGGACGAAAATGCTTTTGGTGGGCCTCTAAAAGATCATCGCGTTGAATGGCCATGACGGTTTCTTCAGTTCCCATGCTAGAAAACCCATAGGGATGGGTGCCGTACATGCCTTCACGAAAAAACTTATAGGCTACGCTAAAGGGCTGCTCTTGCATGGAGCGCAGACCTTGAATCGTCAGCTTCCGTTCGAGTTCAATTTCATTCTCAGGAAAGCTAGGCTCTTGCAGAATTTCAGTGGCGAGGCTGAAGATTTCCTCAAAATCGGCGGATACCGTTTTAACACTGACGACGCTGTAATCTGAAGCGCTATCGGCTCCTAAGCTGGCTCCTACATATTCCACAGCTTCCGCAATATCGAAGGAACTGCGGTGAGTGGTTCCTCTTGTGAGTAGGGATGTGAGCAAGCTAAAAATACCTGCATTTTTTGGTGTTTCATGGCCTTGTCCAACGGGTAGAAACACACGTGCTGAGACGATATCAGCGGCTGGATTTTCAATAGCAATAACTTTGAGGCCGTTGCCCAGATGGGTCGTGATGGAGTTTTGCTTTGGGGCAGTTGATACAGTCACAGGTGTTGTGGTTAGAGGTTGTAGTGAAGTCTGTCAGGAAAGGATGCAGTGTAGCGCTAGGCAGGAATTAGAGCAAGGGTGCCACAACTCTGTGGAGATAAGTATTGCTGGGCCAGGGGCATCAGTTGTTCAGCAGAGTATGCCTGTATGTGTTTGGGGTAGGTCAGGGAAAGTTCGGGTTTAGCCAAAGTGCCGTAATATCCATAGAGTCCAGCAAGCTGTCCTGGAGTTTCCATTGAAAAGGCATAGTCATTGCATAATACCCGTTTGGCTCGTGATAACTCTGCCTCACTAATCGGTATGTTAGCTAGGGTAGCGATGCGATCGCAAATGACCTGTTCTACTTCCTTTATATAATTGGGGGGAAGCCAGGCTGATAAAACGAATAAACTACAGTCCTTCTGTACCGAAAAACTACTTGCGATTTCATCTACCCATTGACGATCTTCGCGCAGCTCTCGTACCAGGCGCGACACCCGACCCTCGGCCAAGACTGTCGCCAAAATGTCTAAGCCACAGGCTGATTCTAAGTCCTCAATCCCAGGGGCTAGCCAGGCCATGATCAATCGCCCATGTTCCAATCGAGGCAATGCTAAGGTATGCCGAGGGTTGGTCAGCAGGCGTGGGGGTGACATTAGCCCTGCTGTCGGACATGATTCTCGTTGTGCAAATGCACGAAACGTTGTCTGCACTAGTTCTAGCACTCGCTCTAAGGAGACGCCACCAGTAATCACCACCTGCATATTCTCAGGTTGGTAGTGAGTACGATGGAACTGCCGCATTTCTTCAGGTGAGCGCTCTTGCAAGATCTCGGGAGACCCTAATACTGAACGTCCGTAGGGATGATTCCCGTAAATCATTTCCGACAGCGTTTGAAAACCTATCCAATCAGGGTCATCCCAAGATTGATGAATCTCTTCGATGACTACATGTCGTTCTCTTACAAACTCGTCGGCTGGGATCGCTGCATGCAGTAACAGATCTGCAAGATAAGGGAGGGCATGGGCTAAGTCATTGGCAGCCACTGTCATATAAAAATGAGCATAATCATGACTTGTCGCTGCGTTTGCTAAACCACCACGGCTCTCAATAGCTGCATCGAACATGCCCGGCAAGATCTGCTCAGTCCCCTTAAACACCATGTGCTCTAAAAAATGAGCCATGCCTGTCCAAGTGTCTGGTTCACAACGAGCACCTGCCCGAATCCAAACGTCCACAACGACGACAGGAGTCGCTGCTATTTCTTGGTGAATAACAGTTAAGCCGCTGTCTAATTGGACAATGCTCGCTGGAAATGACCCATTGGCCTGATTAATATCACTGTTTGAAATATTGGAGGCAGGAACGTCAGGGGCTGAACTCAAATTGTTGGGTGCCTACTGCTTAAAACTTCTGTCTATGCTACCTCTCTAAGTTGTTTTCGGGAATATATACTTGGCAGAAGTTATCTGGAAGCTGTGCAATAAGCAATAAATCTCAGAAGGAAGAAAATTATACCGTTGCTGACTGGAGGGGTGTCATAAAACAATGGTCTGACCACTAACGTGGTCAGACCATCTGCTAAAAATAAACATAAATTAAAAGGTTTTTTATCTAGAGATTATTAAACCCTGATCAGGGACAAGGATGAAATGGCAAAAACCCATTACTTGAACCTGTAAGTCATTTCAACATTTGCTCTCTACGCCTGACAAAGCGTTGAACAGCCGTGAAAAGAATGTAGACCATTAACAAGTAACTAGTGGCAAGCAGCAATATCAGCAGGGGGGTTAAGGGATGAGTCATGGACGTAGCCAGTGAGAGAGGAGCAACAAGGACGATTCGCAGGCCAAACAGGCAGCCAGCAAAAACTGACAGCGGGGCAGCTAGTTCGAAAATTATGCAAGATTCCCAATAATCAAAAAGCCTTGATACAAGAATCACCCAGCACCATACGCATTGCAGTATCGCTCGTCACTCCGTACGCATCTAGGGCATACATGCACCGATAAATTTTCTAGCTGTCTGTTCGAGACCTTACAAGTTTGACTCAGCCATGGGTTGGGTCAAACAGTTGCCATACTCTTATAGACATTGCCTGCCATGGGTATCAACTACCCCAGACAACTGCAACACATCGGCGGATGACTCAAGCACTACTAGCAGTCAGAAGCCAACTACTAGAACAAAGCTACTAACACCAACTATTGAGCTTGCTATGAAATTTTCTAATTCCTAGTCCTTAGCTTAACATAAGAATTTGTTATTCACATAGACCTAATTAAAAAAAAGAAATAAAAATATCTAATCAATGCTGGCCAGATGGAACTCTTTATGGGGTGTGGTGCTTTGAGAACTGCAAAGTACTGAAGCAAAAGGTGTTTCTACATTTTCTAAATGGATTTACGACACCAAATGAGTCGTTAGCTTAGAATGAATATGGATTACTTAAAATTTCGTAATCAAGCCGTCTGAGCATTTTCTCCCATGACTTCAACAACATCGCTGTTTGCTCCCGTCGAAGCCGATCTCAGGCTATTGGCGGATAATTTAAAGCAGCTGGTCGGTGCTCGGCATCCTATTCTCTACGCTGCTGCAGAGCACCTTTTTGGGGCCGGAGGGAAACGGATTCGACCTGCTATTGTGCTTCTACTTTCACGGGCTACGGTGATGGAGGCAGATATTCCAGCTCGGCATTTTCGCCTGGCTGAGATTACTGAAATGATTCACACCGCCAGTCTGGTACACGATGATGTCGTCGATGAGTCGTCATTGAGACGTGGTGTTCCTACTGTCCACAGTAGTTTCAATAATCGAGTGGCGGTTTTGGCAGGGGATTTCTTATTTGCTCAATCGTCATGGCACTTAGCAAATTTAGACAATCTAACGGTTGTTAAATTGCTGTCCCGCGTGATTATGGATTTAGCTGAAGGTGAGATCCAGCAGGGGTTAAATAAGTTCGACACCACACTCTCCATTGATGCTTACTTGATGAAGAGCTATTACAAGACAGCATCACTCATTGCTAATAGCTGTAAGTCGGCGGGTGTTTTGAGTGAGGTTTCTGACTCTCTGGCTGAGGCATTTTATCAATATGGGCGGAACTTAGGCCTGGCATTTCAGGTGGTAGATGACATTTTGGACTTTACCGGTTCTGAGGAAGTGTTGGGTAAGCCTGCTGGTTCTGACTTGCTGAGTGGTAACCTGACAGCCCCAGTGCTTTATGCCATGGAAGAAACGCCTTATCTGGCTACGTTAATTGAGCGAGAGTTCGCTCAAAGCGGAGACTTTGATGAGGCGATGGCCTTGGTGAAGGCTAGTCGTGGTATTGAACGCTCACGGGAGCTGGCCTCTCAGCATGTTAAACAGGCTGTTCATAACCTGGCTGATTTACCTCAGTCTGAACCTAAGCGCGCACTGGAAGCTTTGTCTAGCTACGTGTTGAGCCGATTATATTAATTAGTCTAAGGTGCATTTGCCCGCTGCTCAAAGTGCGTTCAGCATAGGGATACTGGGTAAAAATGATTTTCTGGGTCTGCTAGTACCTTATACTTTCGGCGAGAGGCTACATTAAGGCAGTCATCGTGTGATGGAGTATTGGGGCCAAAGACAGGGATGAGTAATCCAGGGCGTCCAGTTATATGTCTAGGGGAAATTCTGGTTGATAGTTTCTGGTCAAGCGATCGGGAGAAAAAACTGTCATTACCTGGTGGGGCACCGGCTAATGTAGCCTGTGGTTTGGCTAAGTTAGGAACATCGACAGAATTTATTGGTGCTGTAGGCGTTGACTCTTGGGGGCAGGCCCTGGCTCAGTTGCTGTCGGACCTACAGGTGGGATCGCGTGGTTTGCAATCTCATCCGACAGCTCCCACCCGTGAGGTTTATGTGCTGACCGATGAGATGGGAGAGCGATCGTTTGCTGGGTTTTCATTGCCTGATCCAGCTAGTTTCGCAGATGCCCATGTGATTTGCGATCGCATCGATCCCCGCTTGTTCCATGGCACCAAATATTTAGTGATCGGCACCCTAGGTTTGGCCTATTCCCAAACGCGAGAATCTATTTTGCAGGCTGTGGAATGGATGCAAGAGCAAAATGGTCGAGTCGTCCTAGACGTTAACTGGCGACCTATGTTTTGGGAAAACCCTGCCCAGGCAATGGGTCTAGTGATGGATTTACTTAAACACGTATCCTTTCTAAAGCTATCGGATACTGAGGCGCAGTGGTTATTGGAGACGACAGATCCGGTGGCAATCGCCGCCCAACGCCCTTATCTGGAAGGTGTTATGGTGACTGCTGGTGCCGCTGGCTGTCGCTATTATCTGGGGGGGTACAGTGGTCACGTGCCTGGGTTTGATGTGGATGTTGAAGACACCACTGGTGCGGGTGATGCCTTTGTTGCCGGTTTTTTACATAAGTTATGTCTCTTAGGTCGCAGCTGTTTACTGGATGCTGATTGTGCCCATGACGTCGTTCGCTATGCCAGTGCGGTGGCAGCGTTGACGACAACTCGATCGGGTGCGATCGCAGGGCAGCCCACCCCACGCGAGGTGGATGCATTCTTATTTTTGAGAAAATGACAATATATACGTGTAGGGGTATTCCATGGAATGCCCCTACACGCAACGTCCCTACGTCTCGAACGGAAATTCAATGGCTAAAGAAATCGAACGGAAGTTTCTGGTGCAGGGCGACACCTGGCGTGATTTGGCGGAGGGACATTATTACTGCCAGGGCTATGTTGCTACCCAGGGAAAACAAACTGTGCGGGTACGGATTATTGGCGAGCAGGGATATCTCACCCTAAAAGGCCCCGTAGTGGGTATGAGTCGCTCGGAGTTTGAATACGAAATTCCTACCGTTGATGCCCAGGCAATGCTGGCAGAACTATGCCAAAAGCCTTTTGTCGAGAAAAACCGATACCGAATCCCAATGGCAGCAGTCGTTTGGGAAGTTGATGAATTTCTAGGGGAGAATCAGGGCTTAATTCTGGCGGAAGTAGAATTAAGCCACGTTGGGCAAACAATAGAGCTGCCCACTTGGATTGGCCAGGAGGTAACGGGAGATCCTCGGTATTACAATTCCAACCTGGTCAAGAACCCATTTAGAGATTGGGGGCTTAGTAAGAACCCTTAAAAATTCTCTCAGCCTGTGTTCGTGCCAACCGATTTTCCCCTGGCATATGGGATACAGCATGGGCACTTCCATTATTATTGAGGGCCTTGCCTAGATTGCTAAAGGGTGCAACAAAAGCATGACGCTCAGCATCGTAGGCTAAGATGCTGCCATCATTGATGTTGTAAATCCAGCCATGGAGAGATAGGTTGCCTCTATGGAGCATAGAGCGAACAGCTGGATAGGTGCGCAGATTTTCGATTTGCGTGAGGACATTCTCAGCCACCAGCATATCCAGCTTGTCAGACTTTTCTAAGTCGTTGTAATTGTCTTCAACCAGCTGACGGGTAGCTTCTGTATGGATTAGCCAGTTGTAGACCAAAGGCATTTTTTCTTCCAGCTGACCGATCTGTAGCAGTCCTTTCATGGCACCACAGCTAGAATGACCACAAACAATGATGTGATCAACGTTTAAGGACTTGACAGCATATTCAATGGTCGCCCCTTCACCACCATTGGTAGCGCCAAAAGGAGGAACGATATTGCCTGCATTACGAATGACAAATAGTTCACCGAGTTCAGCTTGGGTAATGAGCTCGGGTTGTACTCGCGAGTCGGAACACGTAATAAATAAAGTATTGGGGCTTTGACCCTTGGCCAGGGTCGCCATTAGTTTCTTATGGGAAGGAACGTAGGTATCTTGAAACTGACGCAGACCGCGCATTAATTTTTTCATTGTCCTTCGTCCTTCATACGTGCTCCTGGGCATTTTCTGACAATACCCTGTAATCCTTATCCCATATCTTTAGAGCTCTGCGTACAAAGTTTTACTTATCAGTGTGATTAAAAGAAAGGTCAGAAGGGGGCAATGGGGACTGGAGATTGCTTTGGCAATATTTCTCCATGGGGGATTTTTCTGTGGATTTAATGAGCAATCCTGTAAATCACCGCTATGATGCATAGGGTTTTTAAGGCAACTATCTGCTGGGTGTAATGATCGAGCCATAGCTCATACCCGACTCCCCATTTCCCCTGTACTTGAAGGATTTCACGATGACCGATTTGCCTACAATTAAGGCGGTATACACCGACGGTGCTTGTTCAGGAAATCCTGGGCCAGGGGGCTGGGGGACGGTGATTTATTTTGTTGATGGGCAAGTGCATGAAATGGGAGGACACGCCTCGGGGACGACGAATAATCGCATGGAAATGCAGGCTGCGATCGCGGCACTTCAGTTTCTCCAACACAACGACTATGACAGCCCCATAGAACTGAATACCGACAGTAAATATTTGATCCAAGGCATCACCCAGTGGATGTCAGGTTGGAAACGCAAAGGTTGGAAAACATCTGCTGGCAAAGCGGTGCTGAACCAAGACCTATGGATGACGTTGGATAAATTAAAGCAGGATCTAGCAACGTCCCAAGGCATTGACATTGATTGGCGTTATGTGAAAGGGCATGCAGGTAATGTGGGCAATGAACGCTGCGATGAAATTGCCCGTGCCTACTCCCATAAGCAATCAATTCGCTTAAAGCAGCTTACGGCTAAAGTCTTAGCGAGTAAGCAATTGTCATCGACCCGTACAGCCGACAATGGGCCGAAAAGTGAAGAGGCGGATTGCGATCGCATTGCAGCTGAGGCTCCAGACCGACAGAATCAAATGAATACTGAAGCTGGCGATACGTTACAGCGGCTTAGCCACATCCTTAACCGTTTGCAAATGGCCGATACGTTGGCTGAACACGGATATCTAATCACGACGCAAGAACTGGCCGACCTAGTGAATGAGACCGTTAGCGATATTGCTAAGCGTGGAGCGCAATGGACTTGGCGAAATTGGTCTGTTGTACAGGTAGGTGGCAATGGTGCCGACAAAGATTTTTGGCAGTTAGAAAGACTAGATTCCCTGTATTGATCTAACAGGATTGACCTGCATCAGAACTTTTTAGACCAAATTTTTTCGAAGATTAGTAAAATCCGGAACTTTTTTGCTCGTTTCTACGGCTATGTCTGCATAAAGCCGCAAGGCGAACTTTTTTTGAGCGTGCTAATCTGCGTATAAGAATAAACTTTTCAGCAAAATATTATTTTGACAGATTTGTGGGTTTCCAAAAGCCAGTTTTAGCTGTTTTGGTTAACCTTGCTGTCTGGATTGCCCCGTCTGCAATATATGGCACATGGGAATGTCTGTTTCATCTACTGATTTCACTTGATGTATCAAAAATGCTTGTAAGTAAAGAACTATGGCGTTCTTGAATGAGACGTTTTCTCCTGAAAGTCTTGCTGCCGATCTCACACAGCTGCTAAGTGCTGATGTTACTCCTTTTGTGCAAGAGCGTTTACAAACTATCGCTCCTGCTCCAGAGAACTTAACTCAGCTGGCTGAAGCACTTGACATTATAAATTTGGATCAAACCGCAGATTTTCTAACTGCTATTACGAATGAGGAGTTTTTAGATTCCATTAATCAAACGTTGAGGAATGGGTTGGCCAGAAGGGCAGAATTCCTGTCCGAGCAAACTATTGACTCTTCATCCGGTTCCTTGGCAGATGGTGATTGGCTAACGGGACTGGTGGGAGCACTCACAAGCAATATAGATGGCTCCCTCGATACTTTGCTCAACGGCGGCTATGCAACACAAGAGGATGCAATAGCTACTGAGCAGGCTGATAGAGCTGGGAATACGCTCACAACAGCCCATAATCTTGGTGTCTTGAGTAGTAATCAAACAGTTCAAGATTTTGTGGGCGCAGCGGATGCAAATGACTACTACCGCTTTAGCCTGACGCAGCGCAGTCGTTTAAGGCTGGCATTAACTGGCCTCACGGCAAATGCGGATATCGAATTGCTCAATCGTGATGGCAAAGTCCTGGAAGCTTCCTATGGTGAAGGTCTAGCATCAGAGGAAATGACGCAGGCTGTAGATGCTGGTGATTATTACATTCGAGTCTCCTCAGCCGGAGGAGATTCAAACTATCGTTTGGCAGTGGCTGCTAACGTGCTATCAGTACCAGACAATGCAGGGAATACCTTTAGGACTGCTCGTAATATTGGCACGCTGGGCAGCAGCCGGTCTTTTCAAGACTTTATCGGCAATGGCGATGCCAACGATTTCTATCGCTTTAGCCTTAGCCAAAATAGCAACTTCAGCTTAGAACTCACAGGGCTAAGTGCGGATGCCGATGTACAGCTATTCAATAGCCTTGGACAGTTGGTTGAGCAGTCTTGGGCACCGGGTTCAAGTTCTGAATCAATCAATCGGTCTTTAGCGGCAGGTACCTACTATATTCGTGTCTTTCCCTATGCAACTGCGAACACTAACTATCGTTTGACGTTGAATGCTGCTGAATTGACAGCATCCCCATCGTCATTTAGCAATGTCTACGGTTATGGGCTGGTTAATGCAGCGGATGCCGTAGCCCGTGCTTTGGGCCAGGCTACTTCCCTGCCTGATGTTGCAAATCTAGGGGGTAATAACTGGGGCCTTGATTTGGTGAATGCACCGGAAGCCTGGGCTCGAGGATATACCGGCGATGGAGTGGTAGTCGCTGTTATTGACTCAGGGGTAGATATTAATCATGCTGATTTGCGCGATAACATTTGGGTCAATACTGACGAAATCCCTAATAATGGTGTCGATGATGATGGCAATGGCTACATCGACGATATCAACGGTTGGAACTTTGGCGTGGGGCAAAACAATAACAACGTTTTGCCTGGAACCAACGATCCGGGCCAGGGCCATGGTACCCATGTGGCAGGCACCATCGCCGCTGCTAATAACGGTATAGGTGTGACAGGCGTTGCCCATGAATCCAGCATCATGGCGATTCGTATGGGAGATGTTTCAGGTGGCAGATTCCTTAATGCTGGTAATCTGGCCCAAGCTATTCGTTACGCAGTAGATAACGGTGCTGATGTGATTAATATGAGCCTCGGCTGGACTGATTCGCCGGAGATACAAGCTGCCTTAGCCTATGCTGCTAGCAATAATGTCATCACGGTGAGTGCATCTGGTAATGGGGATGCTAATGGTAATGGGCTACCGTTCCCAGGTAATCCGGCCCGATATGCGACACAGTATGGTATTTCTGTAGGCGCTGTTGATATTAATCAAGATATTGCTAGATTCTCCAATCGCCCTGGCAATAATAGCGATCTCCAGCATGTAGTTGCTCCAGGGGTTCGTGTCTATTCCACAACACCCAATAATACCTACGGTTTCTCTAGTGGAACATCTATGGCAACACCGCACGTTGCTGGTGTAGTTGCTCTGATGCTGGATGCAAACCCGAACTTAACCCACGCTCAGGTTAGGCAAATCTTGACTGATTCGTCTGTCAGGCTAGCTTAAGTTTGGTGCGTCATCTTCTTCATGCGGAGGGTGTGAGTTAGCTGTCAATCAAGCTATAAATCAATAAAAAGAGGGGCTCCTTTACGGAGCCCCTCTTTTTTAGCTTATGCCTTACAACTTAGCCAAGACTAAAGTACTTAGCCATTGATTGCAGGAGCGCTCAATGCAACAGGTACTTCAGCACCAGCAGCCAAATCTAGAGGGAAGTTGTGAGCGTTACGCTCGTGCATTACTTCCATACCTAGGTTGGCACGGTTGATCACGTCAGCCCAAGTGCTAACGACACGACCCTGGGAGTCCAAAATAGACTGGTTAAAGTTAAAGCCATTCAGATTGAAGGCCATGGTGCTGATGCCCAGCGCGGTGAACCAGATACAAACAACGGGCCAAGCACCCAAGAAGAAGTGCAAGGAACGGCTGTTGTTGAAGGAAGCATACTGGAAGATCAAACGACCGAAGTAGCCGTGGGCTGCAACGATGTTGTACGTCTCTTCTTCCTGACCAAACTTGTATCCATAGTTCTGGGACTCAGTCTCAGTGGTCTCACGAACCAAGGAGGACGTTACCAGAGAACCATGCATTGCGGAGAACAAAGACCCGCCGAAGACACCCGCCACACCGAGCATGTGGAAGGGGTGCATCAGGATGTTGTGCTCAGCTTGGAAAACAAGCATGAAGTTGAAGGTACCGGAAATACCCAGAGGCATACCATCCGAGAACGAACCCTGACCGATGGGGTAGATCAAGAATACTGCAGTTGCAGACGCCAAAGGTGCGGAGTAAGCAACACAGATCCAAGGACGCATACCCAAGCGGTAGGACAGTTCCCACTGACGACCCATGTAGGCAAAGCAGCCAATGAGGAAGTGGAAAATGACCAGCTGGTAAGGGCCACCGTTATACAACCACTCATCTAGAGAAGCAGCTTCCCAGATGGGGTAGAAATGTAGACCGATAGCGTTGGAAGAAGGAATTACAGCACCGGAAATGATGTTGTTGCCTAGTAGTAAAGAACCAGCAACGGGCTCACGGATACCGTCAATATCAACAGGAGGAGCAGCGATGAATGCGATGACAAAACAAGCAGTGGCAGCTAGCAGAGTAGGGATCATCAAAGTGCCGAACCAACCAACATAAATGCGGTTGTCAGTACTAGTAACCCACTGACAATACTGCTCCCACATGCCAGCCCGTTCACGGGATTGCAAAGTAGAAGTCATAGTGATGATAGAAGTTATGAACATGAGTCAACATCACTGTGAAGGCAAACAAAGATAAATAATTTAATCTCTGCGGCAAATTAAGTGAGTGAAGACTCGTTTATAAGATTAGTAAATATGCTTAGCGCATTGTAGGGGTACGATACGAAACTTCCTGGATCGACACATTTCTACGTAAAAAATGATTGGTTGCTCATTGTGAGAATTTATCCGGGTGGCCAAGCTAATGAACGTCCACCCAATAGATGCATATGGAGATGGAAGACCGTTTGTCCGCCATCTTGGCCAGTATTGATAACTACTCGATATCCGTTACTCAAGCCTTCGGCATCAGCAATTTCCTTTACAGTTAGTAACATATGGCCCAGTAACTCCTTATCCTCAACCACGGCGTCTGACAGTTTGGGAATGGGCTTTTTAGGAATAACTAATATGTGAGTAGGTGCTTGGGGACTGATATCGCGAAAGGCTAGACAAAGATCATCTTCATAAACGATATCTGCAGGTATTTCTTTGCGAATAATCTTGCTAAAAATTGTGTCTTCACTCATGGTGCGTTGATGGGCACAACGCTTCGCATTGTAAGGGTTAGTGATGCCTTAAGAAGGCGAAGATTTTGAAGAGATGGGGGAGTCTTAAATTGTGTGTGATGAATATTCTTTGTCCAAAGGTATTAGCTGTATCCCATGGACGATTTTTCTTAACCTAACTTTCTGAGAACTGTTTAGCTGCCTACAGGTGGTTTAGGAAACTGAACTTGGCTATATAACCAATCGGCGATTAATTTAGGGCAATTTTTTTTTGACCAGCGCACAGCCAAATAGTGGAATGCTGGTTTGGTGAGACGAGCGATCCACTTCATGAGGCGGTTGAGATGACGAGGTTTGACGCGATAATTTATGAGGTTATTGGAGCCGATGTCATAGAGGCGGTCCAAAACAAGCTGTAACGTTGCTTCTTCCCGTAGAAACATGTTTTCTAATAAGAGTTCCACATCCTGCATGTGCTCATCTGCGAGCTGCTTTTCGCGCATAGTTATGGCGACGTCAGCGGAGTTGGAAGTCGTCAGCATGATTTCTTAAAACTGATTTATATGTGTAAGGGATGTGGCAGGCATCGCTTCTCTGGACATCGATGGAGAGTCACATTTGTCATTCAACTGTCTAGTATGCAGATACCATATTTCATGGTTCATAATTGTGATCCTAGTCCTAATCAGGGCCTCTTTAGCCGGAAGTGACTACACAATTCAATTCAATTTGACCGGCCCAGTTCAAACACCTCAATGATAGGGGACATTTTTAATTGAAACCGATGGTGTGCAGCTTAGTCTCTATTCATCGAGAATACTAAAGTATTTATAGTATGTAGTTTTCTGATCAAACCAGTTACCCAAATTGCACTGGTCAAGTCGCACTATTTATATGCTTGGGCATTCTACGTAAACATGTAGGAGACTACCATGCTGGCAAGAATCTGGAGTGCGTCTTTAATCGGTATTGATGCCTTAAAAGTTGGTGTGGAAGTGGATTTGTCAGGAGGCCTACCGAGTGTTGCCATAGTGGGTTTGCCTGATGCGGCTGTGCAAGAATCACGTGAGCGTGTGAAGGCGTCACTAAAAAATGCGGGTTTTCCGTTTCCGATGCGCAAAGTTGTAGTAAATTTGACGCCTGCTGATGTTCGAAAAGAAGGCCCTATCTATGATTTGCCTATTGCCATTGGCATTTTGGCGGCGTCTGGTCTAGTCAGTCAAGAGAGTTTAGATGGGTATTTGCTTTTAGGTGAGCTATCGCTTGATGGCAGCTTGAGACCGATAGCGGGTGTGATGGCAATGGCAGCAGCAGCGCCTCAATTGGGGATCAAGGGTCTAATTGTCCCAGAGGATAATGCCCAAGAGGCGGCAGTGGTACCGGGTCTTGCGGTTTATGGTTTTAAGGTGATTACTGATGTTGTCGATTTTCTGAATAATCCTGGCGAGCGGATGCCACTTACTATCGATGGCTGTGAATCTCTGGCTAAAGCCCAACCCCATGCAGTAGATTTACGGGATGTCAAAGGTCAGGCTCAGGCAAGACGAGCGTTAGAAATTGCAGCGGCAGGTGGTCATAACCTTATATTTGTAGGGCCTCCTGGTAGCGGTAAAACCATGTTGGCCCGTCGCCTATCAACTATTTTGCCGCCTCTGAACTTTCAAGAAGCTCTGGAGGTTACTCAAATTCATTCAGTGGCTGGCCTGCTTAAAGATAAGGGGACATTAGTAACTGAGCGACCGTTTCGTAGTCCTCATCATTCTGCATCGGGGCCATCTTTGGTGGGGGGTGGAACATTTCCAAAGCCAGGAGAAATTTCTTTGGCCCATCGCGGTATTCTCTTTCTTGATGAGCTGACGGAATTTAATCGCAAGGTGCTGGAGTTTTTGCGGCAGCCTTTGGAGGATGGCTATGTAAGCATTGCGCGTACGCGTCAGTCTGTGGAATTTCCAGCCCAGTTTACGTTGGTAGCGAGTACTAATCCCTGCCCCTGTGGTTTTTTTGGGGATACTGTACAGCCTTGTACATGTACACCTCGTAGCCGAGAACAGTACTGGGCTAAATTGTCAGGTCCCTTAATGGATCGGATTGATTTGCAAGTAGTGGTGAGTCGGTTAAAGCCTGAAGAAATCACCGGATATCAGTCGGGCGAACCGTCAGAGCCAGTGCGTCAGCGTGTGGAGTTGGCTCGATGGCGATCGCAATCTAGGTTTTCGAGTGAACCTAAGCTACAGTGCAATGCCGATTTAGAAAGTCGGCATCTGCGTCAATGGTGTCAACTGGACGATTCATCACGCACCTTATTAGAAACCGCAGTGCGTAAGCTGGGGTTGTCAGCCCGTGCCACTGACCGGATCTTAAAAGTTGCTCGCACAATTGCCGATCTTGCTGCTGTTGACAGTTTAGAGTCTACCCATATAGCTGAAGCGATTCAGTACCGTACGATAGATCGCATGCAGTAATAAGCTCATCGGAACTTATGCGGAACTTATTTAGAAGATGTGCCGACAGGTGCTACTAGTTAAGTTCGAGAAAATATTCATTTATGAAATGGCTCTCAAGTGCTGTTACTGAGGACGCTATATCATAGTTGTTCGTAGATACGTTGGGTGATTCACGAAGTAAATTATGGCCATCAATGCGGCTAAACTCCAAGCGGCTCTCTATAATTTTGTCAGTGGCACAAATGATATTGAAGGGGTAGCCTTAGTCACGCCGGATGGTTTACCCTTGGTGGCTGTGCTACCAAGCCACATGGATGAAGAGCGAGTATCAGCGATGTCGGCAGCCCTTGTCTCCTTAGGGGAGAGGATAGGTAGTGAGCTATTGCGGGGCAAAGTCAGTCAGATTGCGATTGATGGAGAAGCCGGTTACTGCATTTTGAGTAACTGTGGAGAAGAAGCTGTTTTTTTGGTGCTAGCTACCCGCATGGTTAAGAAAGGCATCTTGAACCTTGAGGTAAAGCGAGCTGTGGGTGAACTTCAAGCGCTATTGGTGTAGTCCCCCTGATTTGTACGATGGTCAGGAGGCTGCAATTAAAGCAATTCTCCAGAACAATTCTGGTTGATATATGCTGTTCAATAGCGCAACGCTAATGCCGTATCGTCGCTATCGTACAGCATGTCTGTCAACGGTTATCTCTCAGATATTTCACTGCCAGAGGTTTTCCAGCTTTTGCAAGATGGCAAAAAGACGGGACTGCTTTCTATTCAGGGACTAACGACTCCTGGTCAAGCACAACCTAAGTTCTATTTCATATGGCTTCATCGTGGTCGTATTGTCACGGTGACAAATCGGTTGGATTGTCGCTGTCTCGCTACTTTAATTAACCATCGTCGTTACCTCAGCACCACGATGATAGAGCGGTTGATTCGTCGTTGCCCTGTGGATGAACCTTTGGGAAGATTTTTACGTGCTCAAGGAGTCTTAAGCCCCAAGCAATTACAAATCTTGTTCGCGGCTCAAGTCATTCGTCAGATTTGTGATTTATTCCAAGTGCCAGATGGTTATTTTACATTTGACCCGGATGCGCCCCTGCCTAAGGTGGAAATGACTGGCCTCAGTGTCGTTGCTACTGAGGTGGTTTTGCCAGGACTGCGTATTTTGAAAGATTGGACAGCCTTTAAAGACAAACTACCCCACCCGCAGTCGGCCTTAGTCAGTCTGATACGCGGTCAGCCTAATGTACGTATTAATCAAGCGGAGTGGAGTGTCTGGCGGCTGATGGATGAAAAAAAATCCCTTAGTCAAATTGCTCAGGGCTTGATGCTGCCCATTGAAGAAGTTCAGCGTATTGCATTTCGTTTAATCTTTATTGGGCTGGCTGAGGAAGTACCCATGATGCTTTCAGAGGCAGCTGATACGCCTGACTCAATTTTTACAGATGAATCTGGAGAGCCGCTCAGTCCTAAATTTTTCCGCAATCTAATCGAGTTTTTACGCCAGGTACCAAAGTCCTCTTAGATAGGTGTGGGAAAACGGTGCTATGCTAGTAAGTGACTCGGATCTATGCGATCGCAACGCCCAAATCTTGTCAGGACCGGAAGGTAGCAGCAATACGGGATGCTTGAGATAGGCGTAGTCTCCGGGTCTCCTCTGTTTTTATGGTGTATCTGCTCCATTCAGGTACGGCTATCCGACGGTTGAGCACGCTACACACTGTCGAGATCCGCTGTTAAAACTGGAGATATAAGAGTGATGGGGCTTTTTCACTTATTCACCAAATATTGTTAGAGGAGTATGGGGTCGTGGCAGACTTTGGCCAGTTGGTGCAAAAAGCATTCTATTTAGGTGTAGGCTTAGCGTCTTATGCATCTGAAAAAGCAGGTGATGGGTTTAGTGATCTACGACTACAGGCCCAAAAGCTAGTCGATGAGTTGGTGGCTCGTGGTGAAATTACGGCTGATGAAGCCCAGAAAATAGTCAACGATATGGTTGACCGTGCCCAGAGCTCAGCTGCTGCAACTGCATCTACCCAATCTGCTGATAGCGCACCCCGTAAAATTGAAATTATTGAAGACGATGAACCTGACGATCGAGCAGCAACTGATGCTCTACGTAAAGAAATTGAAGAGCTTCAGACTGAGTTGCAACGTCTGAAAGACGACGACGATTGAGTTTAATATTGAGGGTTTTAATTTTTAGTTTTGAGTTAACAGCTGTTAACCCTGTTTACCCATAAGCATGACTCAGGGGTGATGTATTGGGTGGTCATCAACTAAGAATTCAACATTCAAAAATCAGATTTCTTCTATTTCTCACCTTTCTGAGAGTTTATTCTTTTACCTATGGCTCTTCTTGACTTTCCATCGTTATGGACGACTGGCTAAAACAACTACAACAAGATCTGCAAGAGGCTGTTCACAGTACTTTAGAGCAGACTGAACAATTCTTGGATGTACTAGCAGAGCAGGCTGTAAATGTTGTGAGCCCAGTATTGGATGCCGCAGATGAACTGGCTGATGAGCTAGCGGAGCAGGTGGTGGAAAATATCTCACCGCCTATATCCCAGGCTCTTGATGATTTAGAAACTCAGCTGGATCCCGTAGTCGGTTCCATGGTGAGCTGGTGTGAGCAGACCATGGCTCCAATCCATCAAACCCTCACACCCTGGCTACAGAACCATCCCAAGTGTGCAGGTTGCTCTTATTATCATGGTGAGAGTTATGGTGGGCAGATGCTGGTTTGTGCGCTCCATCCCCATGGACCAGAAGATTATGATGAATGTCCCGATTGGGAGAGTGTGTGGCCGAAACCAGACGGGGATTGAGAAAACGCATGTAGGGGTGTTGCATGCAACACCCCTACATACATCCCTACGTCAATAATGGATAAAAATGTCCAACCGGTCCCTGGCCTGTGCCGATCCGGAGCGAGTAGTTTAATGCCTGTGTGACATACTCTTTAGCGCGTTTAGCAGCCTCAAATGGCGTATGACCCAGGGCGAGATTGGCAGTAATGGCTGCGGAGAGGGTGCAGCCAGTGCCATGGGTGTCGGCGGTGTCGATGCAGCTGGTGGTTAGCTTGGTTAGGGTCGTGCCGTCATACCAAACATCAATGCCGCGCAGTTCGTTATCAAAACCACCACCTTTAACGATAACGGCTTTGGCACCCAAGCCATGAATAGCCTGGGCTGCGGTTTTCATATGTTCTAGGGTCTTAATAGATTGACCGCTGAGGATTTCAGCTTCGTAGCGATTGGGGGTGAGAACCGTGGCGAGAGGAATCAGCTTTTTTAGAGCTGCGATCGCATTATCATCTATTAGCTGTGCCCCTGTGCGCGATACCATGACCGGATCAATCACGCAGTCCACATCGACCAACCCCTTGAGATAATCAGTCACCGCCTCAATGATCGGTTGATTGAGCAACATGCCCGTTTTCAGAGCCTGAACCCCCATATCAGTAAACACTGCCTCAATCTGAGCAATGATAGCCTCTGGGGCTAGGGCATCAACCCGCGATACGCCTTGGGTATTCTGAGCTGTAATGCATGTAAGCGCACTGGTTCCATGAACAGCATGGAATGAAAAGGTACGCAGATCTGCCTGAATTCCAGCCCCACCACCGCTATCTGAGCCCGCGATGGTTAAAGCAACTGGTGGAATATAAGCCATAAAAAACCGCTACCTATCGCGACTGTCGCCGCCGCTGCAGGAAATCTGGAATATCCAGATCGGGGGCAATACTGGGGCGATTGCTTGGGATACTTGATGGTAAATCAGCTGGTTTAGAACCGATTGAAGATGGCCGTTGTAGCGGAGCAATCCTTGATGGAGACGTGGCAACGGCAGCCGTACCACCAAATTCACTATTACTATTGAAACCAGTGGCAATCACTGTAATGCGGACTTCACCCTGCATCCGCTCATCAATTACGGCACCAAAGATGATGTTTGCGTTAGGATCAACCGCCTCGTAAATAATTTCTGCTGCGGCATTCACCTCATGTAGGGTCATGTCGTTGCCACCCGTGATATTAAGGACAGCCCCCGTCGCGCCATCAATGGAGGTTTCTAGCAACGGTGATGAAATTGCCGCAATGGCTGCTTCACGGGCACGGGATTTACCAGAGCCCACACCAATACCCATCAAGGCAGAGCCTGCATCGGCCATAACGGCACGTACATCAGCAAAATCAACGTTCACCAAACCAGAAATGGTGATGATGTCAGAAATGCCCTGTACACCTTGGCGCAAAATATCATCAGCGAAACGAAAGGCCTCTTGTACCGGGGTTTGCTCTGAAATAACTGACAGTAGCTTGTCATTAGGAATAATGATCAGGGTATCTACACATTCCTGTAGCGCCATGATCCCTTCTTCTGACTGGGTTGTGCGACGACGACCTTCAAAGGTAAAAGGACGAGTAACAACACCAATGGTGAGTGCGCCTGCTTCTTTAGCAGCTTCTGCGACCACGGGAGCTGCGCCGGTGCCAGTGCCCCCACCCATACCGGCAGTGATGAAAACCAGGTCCGCACCTTCGATTGCGGTGGAAATTTCATCCCTTGATTCTTCAGCTGCTTTTTGGCCAATGGCTGGATTGCCGCCTGCGCCCAATCCACGGGTCAGCTTTTGACCCAGCTGTAATGGATTAGCGCTATTCGCTTTAGTCAATGCTTGAGCGTCGGTGTTCAATGCCCAAAACTCAATACCCGATACGCCGGTATCGATCATTCGGTTAACGGCATTGCACCCGCCACCACCTACACCAACAACCTTAATCCTCGCCATACTCCCAGGCACAATATCATTCCCCATAGCTGCATTACTCAACGCAGGTTCATTACGATGATTATTATTCATATCAGACATATTGAGGCCCAGACCCGAATTTCCGTGAGAGTTGTGTGAGGATGATTTAGACATAGGGCAAAGGTATACGAGATATCAGTGAGCTATTGACCCAATCAGTCACAGAACACACGCGACTGCCGCAAAAGTAAGAACTAACTATATAGCAATTACAAACCAAGCAGGGCAGGTCTCCGCCAATAGAAGATTGAGGTAATTCATCAATCTAGGCAGAGAAAGCTTGAAATATGCTTTCTCAAAGCTTCACAGAGATTTTAAAGATTAATTTCGAACACTATGGGGGCATATTCTAGTCAACTATACGGGAACTTGCTTAAAAAACCAACTCAACTTACTGATTACTTCAAGAATTTAAATGGGTAAGAACTGGCTTCTAAAAAGCGCAAACTAACCATATGGATTGAAAACAAAAGATAGTCGTTATAAGGGGCCGATAAATATCAGTATCTATAACCGAAGACTACTACGTAGTAATGTATTGAGCGATCTCAAGCGACATTATTTTTAGGCTGTTTTAAGGGGCTTGAGTCTTTGTTGCCTGGAGTATTTCTAAGGTGGGATTGTCGGGATTACGCAGGTCAATGAAGGCGATTTCTTCGATATTCATTTTGGCGTTCAAATTTCGCATTCGATCGAGGGCAGTCAGTTGTTTAGAAAAATTCTGCCCATAGGGACCCATGTGCACAATACCAAGGTCTGTATGCAGAATTAAATTGGCTGGATCACGCCAATCAAGAAGAGAGACGGATACCGGATTTTTTTGTAACATTTGGTAGATGTCCGACCAGTGTTTTTGATACGCCGGACGCATGCCCTGAACCTGTAGCTTGGGTTCTTGAGACCCTAGTTGAGTAAAGCTGTTGTAGGGCATCCAATAGCCGTTGGCATCTAAGAGCCCCATCTGAGAAAAACTCTGGGGATCATCGTCTAGAGACTTAATGGCAACGTCCACATTTGGAAGAGCGATCGCAACCGGTGTTCGTTCCCGAATGCGGATATTTAAGCCGGGGGGTAACAGCCGCCGCCTAACGATGGCGTCCTCGATAGGTCCCTTATCGGTCAAGGCATGTTCTAAATCTAGGGGACGTACCTTTAAGAGGGATTTAGGATAGTCAATATCTATTAGTTCATAAACCTCTTCATCGGGCAGCAGTTGATTACCACTGAGGTTGATCTGCTCAGTGGAGTGAATATGCCAACGATTGGATGTAGCTAAACTCAAACAGCCTAAAGTTAACCCAACCATGGCCGTTTGCCGCCATAGCTGTTGCCAAAAAAGTCTTTGACGCCGCTGTTTGAGGTCTTGCCGACGGCTGGCCAAGGTTGCTTGAGAGTATTCAGGAATGTCTGGCATGGGAGGTGTAATGAGTGACTGTTGGTGGTGCCAGTGGGGAAAAGGAGAAGCGGCGTTTCGACGGGAGCTTGCCAAACGAAGCGTTAGAGCGAGGTGGCTAATGACTGATGTTGTCCAGTAACTAGGTTGATTGAGGTCTCCTGGGATAGCTGGAGAATATATTTAAGCATTCAGCTTTGCAAATAGTGCAGATATTCTGACACTTCTTGGAAAAAAAGTAGTGCCCGGGATGATCTGTTTATTAGGACGAGGCTATGGGTGCAGGGGATGGTTTTGAGTTTTGAGGTTTGAATTCAGTGCCGATCTCTATGCTGCATTTTCCGTTGCCTGTAATGTTTGTGCTAAGAAACCATGCCACTGTTTAGCCAGTTCCACATCTGTAAATGGAATCTGTGGTGTTTTACCGTCTTGTAGATTGAGCTGGATGACGGCCTCACTTTTTTTAGCTGTACCTTTGACTGCTTGAGTAAATGCGTCGTCACCCTGGATCAGCAGATCGATGGTGCGAATCTGATCGAATTGGATGGTTTGCAGACCGATGACGCCTTGACGAGTGGGTAAACCCCACGTCAGTGTACGCTCTACTTGCCCTAGAGCGGCATAGATATCGTACTTAGCACGTTCAAACTGAGTAGCCCATTGCTTATAGGTTTCGACTTTTTTGTACTCGTTCCAGCCTGCCCAGGTAATCCAAAAAAAGAAGATCAGCAAGGGGAGCCAGAGTAAACCGTGAATCATGGGGCGTGCACATAGGTATTTATGCTCCCATTGTAAAGTCTTGCAACGAGGCGGTCGTTGATCTTTCGCATTGATGAAAGATGATGACAAGGTTTGTACTTAGTTTGCGCTAAGTCGGCCTCCAGACTTCAAAACCATACTATTTCTGAGAGGAGACGGTAATTTGCTTTACTTACCTTCTTTATTGGCAGTGACTCCAGCCACTGTTGCTTGGAGCCCCAAAGTGGGTCTCGTCATGATCATCTGTAACGTACTTGCGATCGCACTCGGTAACTACGGTATCAAGCATAAGAACGTTGGCCTTGGTCTACCTTCCTCCGAATTTTTCGGTGGTATGGGCCATGGTGCAATGTTGGCTTGTACTAGCCTAGGGCACGTGATTGGTATTGGTGCCATCATCGGTTTGGCCACTATCGGTGTGCTTTAACATCCGTTAGAGATCATCATCCATCAGGCTGTCTAGCCCTATCGGCTAGATAGTCTGACAGATAGACTCAAATAACATTTCACTTTAAGAACATCTCAATCAAAGCTGGGGAATCAAATCTCCAGCTTTTTTTTGTGTGGGAAGTGGAGCGTAGGGAGTTCGTTTCGCTAGGGAGTAGTGCGGAGGCTAAAACATACATCCTATTTCCGTGAAAATACGTATTCCCCATTTTCTAAGCCCCACTTCTGACTCCCCACTCCCCATCTTTTAATTGATAACTGCCTGGAGACGTTTACGAAATTCTCCTTTGGGATGCCCGCCTTTGACCTCACCTAAAATTTTGAATTCCCCTTCAGGCTCTTCGCAAATGATGTAGGTGGGCCAGCCCATATCTGATTTATCAGGGTATTGGGTCAGGAGCACCCGTCGGTATTTGCGGTATGTGGCTGTATCCTGCATTTTGATATCGATAAAGTCTAGGCCTAGCTCGCTGGCGACTTTGGCGTCGTAAAAGGACATTTTGTGACAGATGCCGCAGTCTTCGGAAGAGAATTTTAGAACAGATTTAGGCATAGTGAGGTTCTGGAGGCGAAAATGTTGGCAGGGGCAAAACGTTGTAGAGAGGTTGCATACAACCTCTCTACAACGTTAATTCTAAAATGACTCTGTTTGCCGCTCCCGCATAAACTTATCCAACGGTCGTAATACTGGACAAGGCTCTCCGTTCTGTAGGTTGTCTGGATTACTCCAGGTGAAAGGGGCTTGTTTCGCGGCACTCATCCATAGCAGACGTTTGGCGCGGGTCATGGCGACATAGAGGAGACGAAATTCCTCTGCTTTTTTGAGGTCGTTGGCACGGTGCCAAGCTGTTTGCATCTCAGGAATGGTTTGATTGTCGTGGACGTAGGTACGGATTTGGGCGCGGGCAACGTCGGGTAGGGAGACACTGCCAAGAAACTCACCCTGGGGAGGTATCCAGGATTCGCCGGGGATTAGTTTTGCGTGGAGGAAGGGGAGAAACACAACATCCCAGTCTAGACCTTTAGCTTTGTGCATGGTAGTGATCGTGAGCTGCCCAGCTCGAGTGTATTGAGCCTCCGTATCTTCGGCCTCAATGGCATCAAACCGTTCAGAACTGACGATTTCTTGGAGTGCGCCAATCATGGTACTGAGGCTACTCTCTTCAGTAGTTTGCTGAGCGATACGGGCTGCCAGTTTGTCAGCGGTGGCGAGCTCGCTTTGGTTGTAGTTGAGGGTGGTGCCTAGAAAGGGGATCAAATGATAGGGGGGTAAGTCGAAGCGGGCGCGTAGCAGGCTAGTGCAGTAGCGACGGGCATTGAGCGCGGCCTCATGGGTGAGTGGTGGTTCAAGGGGACCAGGGTAGAGAAACTGTTCTGGATTGGTGGCGAGGGGGTTGAGATCTTGGGTGGGAATGCGTTGGCGATCTACAAGAACGCGCAGGGCTCCTTTGAGATAGTCAGGAGAATGGGGCCGTTCGATGAATAGGAGTAGGTGCAACATTTCGAGAGGGACTTGGGTGTTGCGATCGCGACTGCCCACATCATAAATTTTTAGCCCAGTTGTCTCAGCAAAATCAAAGCCTAAGCGTTCAGCATCTTCTAGAACTTCTCGAATAAATCGACCTTGGCGATTTTCTCGCACCAACACTGCCAGCGTGGGTGGTGCTGGTAGTGCATTTGAAGAGGTGTTTTCTTTCTCTTCTTTCCAATTATCAATTAGTTCTTTTACCTTTTGCGCAATTTTCTGAACAGATACATTGATGTCGGCAGGGTTCATAAGCAGTTCCACACCTTGACCCAAGGGTGCGGGGTTGGCATTGGGTTGTGGGTCATTGGGGGGCACGGGCAGGATAGCCTGTGCTCGGAATGGTGGCTCTTCCCTAGGGAATTGTTGGTTAACCCATTGCAATACGTAGTTAGCAGCATCCATGATTTTTGGGGTGCTGCGCCCAGCCTGGTCAATGGTGGCAAGGCGATCAGGTCGGTTGGCGTCACAAAATTGATTGAAGAAAACCGGATCGGCAGGGGTGAAGGTAGAGTTAATGGCCTGGTTGGGGTCGCCGACGCGGACGAGGTTGGGGGAGACCCCCCTGTCCCCCAAATTTGGGGGATCTGGATAACCAATTGCTTCTGGGTCAACATCAGGATTGGCCGCCAATTTCGCCAATAACCTTGTCTGTAAAGGTGATGAATCTTGAGCTTCATCCTCAAATACAGCAAAGAATTGGCTTTGCCAACGACGGCTGATGTCTGGATCTTCTAATGCCTTCAGTGCAGCCAAAATCATATCGTCGTAGTCGATTAGACCTCGCTGACTGAGCAGGGTTTGGTATTGCCCGTAGAGTCCGGCAGCGATATCTAAGAGTTGATAAATGTTAGGTGGAGCTTGCTGACCAATACGATTCAGGTCGGCAGGCTGAAGGCCTGAACTTTTAGCTTCGTGGATAGCGGTGTAGGCCAGGGCTGGCAGTATCTCGGTGCGGAGTACTGATTGCCGTCGCAACCGTTCAGTTTCTTCCCCGTCAAAGCTTTGGCCTTCCACAAGCCGATGATAAAGGGCTGGTGCTTCATGAATCCAAGCTTCTACAGCCGTGCGGATGAGACGGTTACTTTGGTTCGGTGAGACGAGGGTGGTGGTTTCGAGGTTGATGCCGGAGACTTCCGGGTTGTGGGTGGCGATGTTGAGGGCCAGCCCGTGCAATGTTTGGACAATGAAGCTGTTGTAGGGAAGTTTGAGAGCTTTGAGGTGATGTCGGACTTTGGCTTTGAGGTTGGCGGCAGCAGAGCGGGTGAAGGTGACGAGGACAAGTTGTTTGCGGGCGTGGAGTTGAAAATGGGAGATTGCGATCGCAGCACCAGCAGCCATACCCGTAGATTTACCAGAGCCTGGCACGGCTGAAACAGCAAGCGGTCCACCGCGCCAGTCAGCCAAGCGACGTTGGCCAGGGCGCAGACTATCGCGTAGTTTCTGTAGTTGTGCGTTGCGATCAAGGGCAGTCATCAGAGTGGTATGGAACTCTCAGCCATAGGTTACTGCACGCAGCCTGATCTAAGCTGAAATCTTGAGGTTTCCTATACCAAAAAACTACAGTTCTGGATGTGAACTAGATTATGTCGAAAATCCTGTAAAAAACGGTCTGCCTCCTACAATGATTTCTAGATGCTTTCAGGTACTGCCTATGATGAATCTTTCTGAACGTATGATTGCGATCCTGGGTAGTGTGATGTTTGGGATTGGTTTGCTGTTTACGGCGATTAGCCTGATTCCAAATCGTGAGGTGTCTGCTGTAGCAGCCCTGTTGATGGGTGGTGGTGTGGGTCTAATTACGATGGCATCCAAGGAGTAGGTATATGAATGGCAAGCAGTTAAAACATCGAGAGCCAACGATGCAGAAGCCGTCCATCCAGTCTAAATCTTCTGTCGGTAGACGATATGCCATTGGTAAAGGCATCGGTCTTTGTCTGATAGCGTTTGTGCTGATTTTTGCGGCGAGTGATAACTCTGGTCGGTTGATTGGCTCTGAAGACCCGTTAATAGATTCTCATCCAGGGCAGTTTGCGGCGTACTTCTTTGCCGGTTTTGCCGGCATTTGCGGATTAGACCTGATTCGGAGAAGTTAGACGTTATCTTTCAGTTCTTGCCTTGGGTGATATCCATCCGGTGGTTGAGGTGGTGAGCACCAACTGGGAAACAGATTATGCCCGTAAGGTAGAAGAATATTCTCTGTTTATGTTGCAATATTTTGGGGGATCAAAAATCCAATGAAGATGATCATAAAGACGAGAGAACTAGGAGATGCTGCTGCCTGATAAATAGTAATACTAGGCGGAATAATGTAGGAAAAAACAATCAACCCTAACCCTATAAACGTTAGGAGAAAGATCAAGATTGCCCAAAGAAAAGGCAATTTCTCTCGTTGTTGACTCAAACCTTGCAGCAACAAAACCAACAACAATACACCCAAAATTGGAATCATAGAAAAGATAACAACTTCGGGATAATGAAACAGTCGTTCACGGGCGTTTTGGTAAACAATTGGTGTGGCAATGGTAATTGCGATCGCACCCAACAAAGTCGTTCAAGCCGCAATCTTAGCCGTCGTATAGTGCGTTTGTTGCAGTTCTCCTTCAGTCTTCCAAATCAAATAGGTAGACCCAATCAACACATACTCTTAAATCAAGGTAAGCGCCACCAAAGCTGAACGCCAATCCAGCCAATCAAAAGCACCACCCACAAAATGACCCGCTGTATCCACAGAGATCCTTTTTTCTGTTGATGCAGTCAACGAGAGAATACCCATATCTAAATCAAAGCCATCGAGCATGACATAAAGTAGAAGAAAAAGCGCGAAAATAACAAATCAAACTTGCGGGAGAAAATGCAGAAGGGCATCCATTGAGAGTTTACAAAAGAGTATTTACAAAAACCCTTTCAAATACTGTCAAATAGCCCGAGTATCTCTTAGGCTTGACCTTTAACTCAAACAAGAGATGTATCAGCCCCCTCCAACTCTTAGCTTTCAAAGCTCTCTTAGTCATTCAAAGAAAGTCTTGAACACAGAGCACCAAACAGTGATACAAAGGGATAGCTAAAGAGAGTTAGAACTCAAGAAGAGTTGGAGAAATAGACATACATCAGACAATAAGGCTTACTTTGGACCAAAATCGAGCATGGTGGTAATACTCCTTATTCTTCGTCCGTAGCCAAAGGCCCTCCAGAACTACAAAATAAATGGCCATGCCTGTTGTCAGCACTGGCCACAGCATATAAAAAATCGCCGTCAGAGCAAATTGAGTGCGGGATAACGCCACCGTATTTGAAAAAAATCCATACAGACCTGTTCAATGCGCGTACACTCAAGCGAACGAACCGACTAGAATCTGCGCTTATACTTCTTTATATGTCTTAACAATTCATCAAT
This sequence comes from Leptothoe sp. ISB3NOV94-8A, assembly GCF_043421595.1. Classification (NCBI taxonomy): domain Bacteria; kingdom Bacillati; phylum Cyanobacteriota; class Cyanophyceae; order Nodosilineales; family Cymatolegaceae; genus Leptothoe; species Leptothoe sp. ISB3NOV94-8A. The sequence goes on from NZ_JAXSQW010000001.1 coordinate 5,250,168, forward strand.
AATCCACCTAGCCTGATTTTAGCTCTAGGCAGAGACATTCAAAGCACGATCGCGCCACATCACCATGACACTTCCTACCACCCACTTTTGGACCTGGCAAAACTTTTCAATCCGTTATCAAACGGCTGGAACCCAAGGACCACCGCTACTCCTAATCCATGGCTTTGGAGCCCACAGTGATCATTGGCGCAAAAACCTACCTGACTTAGGACACAGCCATCGCGTCTATGCCATTGACCTGATCGGCTATGGCCAGTCTGCTAAACCCACACCCGGTGCCCCCATCAACTACACTTTCGAAACCTGGGGGCAGCAAGTGATCGATTTTTGTCGGGAGATCATTGGTGAGCCTGGTTTTTTCGTAGGTAACTCCATTGGCTGTATCGTGGCTATGCAAGCCGCTACCATGGCTCCGTCCCAGGTTCTCGGTCTTGTTGTTCTTGATTGCTCCTTGCGATTACTGCACGATCGTAAACGTGCCACCCTTCCCTGGTATCGCAGTGCACCCACACCCCTCATCCAGGCCATTCTCAACTACAAACCCATTGGCAAGTTTTTCTTCTCTCGCTTAGCCAAGCCCAAAACACTCAAAAATATTCTGAGGCAGGCCTATGGTCGCAAAGAGGCCGTTACCAATGAACTCATTGAGCTACTGCTGACGCCCGCTCGCGATCCTGCAGCTGTGGATGTATTCGTAGCCTTTATCAGCTATTCCCAGGGGCCACTGCCTGAAGATTTGTTACCTCAGCTGTCCTGTCCTGTGCTGATGCTATGGGGTGAGGCTGATCCGTGGGAACCCATTCAACTAGGTCGGGAACTCAGCAAATATGAAGTCGTCGAACAATTCATGCCACTCGAAGGAGTGGGCCATTGTCCCCAAGATGAAGCACCCGAACTGGTGAATTCATTAATCACCGAATGGGTACAAAGGAAGGCGGCAACCAGCTTAATCAAATCCTGATATAGCTGAGTCGCCCTCCTTGCAACTTTGTAGGCGTGTACAGAGCCTCTCCGCTTTCACGGCTCAATAGATAAAAAAGTACCCTGGAAACACCAAGGTGTATCACAGGGTAGGGGCAACAGTTAAACGCTTGTGCTGTTATTAGAGTCGCTTAGACAATTCCCTAAACGCTGTATTTTTGTGTCGATTTCTAGAGTGTCCATAATGCCATCACAGCGATATTTCTAGCTGTGCTAGTCACGGAACTCTTATGGTGTATTTACCCGTTCATAACGCTTGCAAACTGGTCTTAGCTTGCAAGCATCGCGCAGTACCCCCATTAACCATCAGCGACTCCCCCTTAATCCCATAACGCATTCACCCTGCTCTCATTCTTAAATGTGATGCTGGCTCACCCATTACCTTTAAATAAAAAAGTACCCCGAGAGCGTAGAGCTCACGAGGTAGGGGCAACAGTTAAACGCTTGTGCTGTTATTAGAGTCGCCTAAAAAAAAGCCTACGCGGTTTGGCCTATGCCGATTCCTATAGTGTCCATAATTTATTTACAGCATGGGTTTCAGTCGTGTGAGCTATGATACTCTTATGGTGCATCTACCACCTATATTTGGCTCTTTGTTAAAGACTACGAACAATAACTATATAGTTATTGTTTAGTTGGGTCGAATTACGACCATCCCTTTGCTAGTTGTTCTTAAATAAAAAAATACCCCGAGAGCATGAAGCTCACGAGGTAGGGGCAACAGTTAAACGCTTGTGCTGTTATTAGCATCGCTCAAGAAAACTACTGAACGATTATTTTTGTGACGCTTTATAGAGCGTCCATTTCTACCGCTATTGGCGATACTGCTTCTATAGCTTATTGGCTTGTGTACTTTGTTAAGGGTGTGTCACCTATGGGATGCATTTTTTGAGCATTGCATCTTTTAAATAAAAAAGTACCCCGAGAGCATGAAGCTCACGAGGTAGGGGCAACAGTTAAACGCTTGTGCTGTTATTAGCATCGCTTAAAGCAAAGCCTACGCGATTTGGCGTATGCCGATTCCTATAGTGTCCATAGTCCAATGATGGTTGGATCCATATTGCCATGCGCCATAATCAGCTCTGTCGTCAATCGACTCAGTGCTAGTCCCATGAGGGATAACAATAGAATTGTGACAAAGGCTAAATTGTTCCCAATATCGCGAATCAGTAGCTCTACCCGTAGTAAAAGTGCTGCTGCTAACATTACGAGGAAATAGACAAAAATCTGAATCCAGGACACAACAACTACAGCTAGGGAGGCGATGACCAAAGCCATGATCGTATAGCCAATATCAGATTTAAACCCAAGCAAAAAAAAGTTGCGTAAGGGTTTCCAAATGATGGTTAGTAATGCTGATTCCAGTACTGCATAAATGACTGCTAGCCACCAGATAAAGTCGGAGCTGTGACGAGAATGCAAAAAGGCACCAAAGCCCATATAGGCCAGTAATAAAAGCAGTGACGACAACCAAGGCAATTTTTTTATCAGTGTCATCACAGGTTAGTAGAAATAGCCTGGACTGGGCATGTGGGAATACATTGCTCGCACACAATACATTGAGCGCGGTTAAAAACGAGTTTGAAACTCTCGGGATCTAATCGGAGAGCACCTGTGGGACAAACGCCTGTACATAGACCGCAGTGGACACAAAGGTCTTCGTCAATGAGAATTTCGCGACTAGATAGGGACACGCCAATGCCCTGGTTACGCATCCATTCAATCGCTTCATCTAGTTGATCAATGTCACCAGATAGCTCGATTACTCCCTTACCCACTCGATTCGGTGCCACCTGTGCACGAATAATATTGGCTGCGACATTAAAATCCTTCGCCAGCCGATAGGTAATAGGCATATTCACTGTCTGTTTTGGAAAGGTCAGGGTAACACGCTTTTTCATTCCGCTAGACTAAAGAAGACGCTGTAATGACGCCACGGGCGCTTTTTTATTCTATGTCGGTTAACTCCCCTGAAGCTGGTGGTCTAGGGCAACGGTTGCGAAATTTTGTGGTGGTAAGTGTAGCTGTGGTGCTCAGTGTAGCCGTGGTCCTGGGTCTGCAAACCCGTACCCCCTCGGCGTCTCTTTCAGATATGGCAGAAGCATCTGTACCGCTAAATGAGGCGATCACCAATGGAAAACCCACTCTAGTGGAGTTTTATGCTAATTGGTGCACTAGCTGCCAGGCCATGGCTGGCGATTTACAGCAACTCAAAAGTGAGTTTCAGCAGGATGTGAATTTCGTCATGCTGAATGTGGATAACAATAAGTGGCTACCAGAAATGTTGCACTACCGGGTAGATGGCATCCCCCACTTTGCATTTCTGACTGAGACCGGGAACGATGCCGGGGCAGCCATTGGTGAAATTCCAAGGGCAGTCCTGGCAGAGAACCTGACAGCGTTAGTCGCTGGAAACGAGCTGCCGTATGCCCAGGCTGAGGGACAAACCTCGGATGTGGAAACTGCTTTAGAGCCGTCAGGTTCAGCCGATGATCCCCGGAGTCATGGAGCACAGGTAGTGCAGTAGTAGCAGACAACTCTACTCCACTACTATTTCTCGCAGGGCGGGCTCCACTTTGGGATAGGCGAAGGAAAATCCGGTGGATTGAGTGCGCTCTGGTAAAACTTTCTGACCTTCCAGCACAACCACTGCACCATCGCCTAACAAAGTCTCAATGACAAAGTCAGGGACGGGTAACCAGGAGGGCCGGTTCATCACTTTACCTAAGGCATCACATAGCTCAGACATGAGCACAGGATGAGGGGCTGTACCGTTGTAAACACCAGACATTTTTTCATCGGTTAAACCTTGCATAAATAGGCTAACCAGATCGTCACGATGCACCCAGGAAAACCATTGTTTGCCACTACCAATGGGACCGCCCGCATAAAGTCTAAAGGGGGTGATCATCTTTGCGATCGCACCGCCCATGCCCAATACAATCCCAATACGGATTATGACAAGTCGTGTGCCATGGGCCGTCACCCTATCTGCAGCCTTTTCCCATTCCTGGCAAACCTGAGACAGAAAATCCTGATGAATCGGCTCACTCGTTTCATAAAACTCTGCCGTTTCGCTGGTGCCATAAAAGCCAATAGCAGAAGCATTAACAAGCACCTTAGGCTTAACAGCCGCCTGACCGATGGCTTCGACAATTTTCTCTGTGCCGATGACACGGCTACTCATGATTTCCCGTTTACGCTCAGGGGTCCAGCGTTCTGAAATAGCCTCACCAGCCAAGTTAATCACGCCATCACAACCAGAAATTTCCGCCTGCCAATCTCCCGACTCTTGTGGAGTGTAACCAACGATCTCAACCTGATTAAACACAGATGCCGGGAATACTTTTCTGGCTCGCTCAGGGTTACGGGTAAATACTTTAATTTGATGCCCCGCTTCATGGAGCCGCTGCACTAAGCGAGATCCTACAAATCCGGTTGCCCCAGTTACTGCCACTTTCATTATCAAACACTCTCCTGGAACGGTTACACAGCTGGCTTTTCCTCCATGGTAGCTGCATTCGATCCCCGTTCATAACGAGGGGCAATCCAATCAAAGTCAATTTCGTTCAAGTAGTCTACGGCCCAGGTCGCACAGCGCTGCATCATGTGATACGGATAGATTTGAGCGACGCCCACGACAGGAATATTAGCCGCCTTAGCGGCTTCGACACCCGCAAAACAAGACTCGATCGCCAAACAGTTTTGGGGCGTTAGGGCCAACTCAGGATTCAACAGGTTCAACTGATCAATGGCGGCAAGATAGCTGTCAGGAGCAGGTTTGCTAGCCGCCACAGGCATATCACTAGCAGACACAACCAACGAAAACTGATCAGTGAGCTTTGCCGCAGTCAACACCTGTTCTACATCAGCTCGTTGGGCTCCAGTCACAATAGCTGTGACATATTGTTTGCTGCGAATTCGATACAACAGGTCATCTACCCCTGCATAAAGGGCAAGCTTAGGTTGCGATCGCAACCATTCCCCATAGCCTTCAGCCTTTTTCCGCAGTAGACCATCTAAGTAGTCATCTCGGACAAATCGGCCTCGTGTCTGCAAAATCGCTGTCAATCTGGCTCGGTCACTACGGCCAAGATACATCTCCTGGTATTCCTCCAGGTTAAACCGTAGGTTTTCCGACAACAGCAACTGAGCAATCAGCTGTGGATGAATGTCATCGTCATTGATGATGACGCCATGGAAACCCCAAAATACTGCCTTGAGCATTGTGACAAATTACGCCATTAGAGATCTTGACAAATACCTTTAACAAGGATTAGATCAGCGTTCTAACCCCGTCAGATAGACATTATTAAAGATGTACGTAGATAAGGCACCAAGTATGCCAATAACGCCTTAGTATTAAATATTACCCCCTTGGGGAATTAGCTTCGACCTTCCGGTTTAGTCCATGAGGTTTGTAACTATGCATCTGCTTTCCGAAAAGACTTTACTTAGTCAAACATCCATTCCAGTGATTTTACAGTGGTGGCTTCGGCGTAAGCGACTTGCTAAATCAAGGAATGTACTTAGTAATCCCGTTGTAAAAAACGTGGATTCTAATTATTTAGATAAGTATCAACGACTTATGGATGTGTACGCTGTCGTTAAATCTGGTGGTGCTGTAGCCCAGATCCAGGCCGCCAATGAGTATCGGGATCGTGAACGCGATGCCATCACTCGACGCCTCAGCCAAATTAGTAATCAGCCTGAAGCCACAGACGAATATCTTCGCTTACAGCAAGAAGCGCAAGAACTAGAAAGCTCCACTCTTTGGAGAATTAATCAACTCAAGGATATTCATCCTGAGGAAGAAATGGCTGTGCGTGAATACTTACCGCAGATTGAGCAGGTTTTGATCCGATAAACACACCATAGGACAATGTAGAGGCGTTCTATGAAACGTCTCTACCTGTGGATAAAAATAATACCTATGGAATCGTTGGACGTCGTCGTCATCGGCAGTGGCATTGGTGGCTTAGTAGCCGCAGGCTTACTCACTCGCTACGGTCGGCGGGTTTTGGTGTGTGAGAGTCACACATTACCGGGTGGTGCGGCCCATGCATTTCAGCGTCAGGGGTTTACCTTTGATTCTGGGCCGTCTTTTTACTGTGGTCTGGCCGATCCGACATCCTGTAACCCGTTGCGAGAGGTGCTGAATGCCTTGGGGGAAAAGGTTAACACTGTCGCTTATGACCCACTGGGACATTACCACTTCCCCGAGCGCACGCTGGCCATTTATGGTGATGCCAAACGATATCAGGCCTCTTTAGCTGAGTTCAACCCTCAGGCAGCGCAAGAACTCCAGGCCCTAACAGACAAAATGCTAGCGATATACCGTCCCCTAGGGTCAATCCCCGCCTTAGCCCTACGGGCAGATGGTTGGCTGTTTCCGCTACTAGCCCAACGTTTCCCTACAGCTATGCTGCAGATGCTCCCTCAACTTCGGAGCTTAGGGCGTTCGATGGGAGATTTTGTAGATGAAACAGTCCACGATCCTTGGTTACGGCAGTTGATTGATCTTGAATGTTTTTTGCTTTCAGGTATGAAGTCCCATGAGACTGTTGCCCCTGAAATGGCATTTATGTTTGGGGAGCGAGCGGCATCTGTCATTGACTATCCCATGGGGGGTAGCGGCGCTTTGGTGGATGCCCTGATCCGAGGTTTCAAGCGCTGGGGTGGCGAACTGCGCTTAGGTACCCATGTCAGCAAAATTTGGACCGACCGGAATCAAGCACAAGGGGTGATTCTCAAAAACGGTGAACGCATACGCGCTGATAAGGTGATCTCGAATGCCACCCTATGGGATACCTACAATCACCTACTGGACGACACTGATCTGCCCATGGGCTATCGTCAAAAGTCTTTGGAGACACCAGCGGTTGATAGCTTTATGCATCTCCATCTAGGCATCCAGGCTGAGGGTCTAGATGATTTAACGGTTCACCATGTAGTGGTGCATGACACAGACACAGACATCACCACCCCTGGTAATACCTGTATGATCTCTATTCCGTCTGTGCTAGACCCCACATTGGCTCCCGAAGGACATCATGTGGTGCATGCCTACACGCTAGAGCCCTGGCAAGACTGGCAGCGGGATGCAGGCTATGGAGCCAAAAAAGAAGCAAAGGCAAAACCATTGATGCGGGCATTGCAAAAAGTGATTCCAGATATTTGCGATCGCATCACTCTCAAACTCATCGGCACCCCGCTTACTCACCAGCGGTTTCTCCGCCGCCACCAAGGCACCTACGGCCCCGCTATCGCCGCTGGGCAAGGCCTATTCCCAAGTTGTAAAACCCCCATTAAAGGGCTTTATCGAGTAGGAGATAGCACCATTCCGGGTATCGGTGTCCCCGCCGTCGCTGCCTCAGGCATTCTCTGCGCCAACAGTCTAGTCAGCCCCAGGGAATCGGCGGCCTTATTAGATCTACAACGATCCAAATCTACCTAATCAATTCAAACCCTATCCTACTTAGATCCAAGGTAATCTCATAGGCCAGTAGAGCACCGTAATCGACACCTGCTCTTGGCGCAAATAGGCCATCATCCGACGATGTGCATTACCCACCGACTTGCGCGCATCAAAGGTTTTTAAATGTACCCATGAGCGCAACGTTTCTCCTTCAGCACGAGCTTGCTCAGGAGCCACCGTTCTTAACCAGCCCTTAACACTTTCAGGTAAAGTTTGGGTCATGCGTATCGGCAACATTCCCGTAGAAAACTGCTGTGCATAAGCTGGCTCCAAAAAGACGTTATAGTTTTTCGCCCCAGACGTGTGCTGCATCGTCACACTCAAGGAAAGCGCCCTTAAATATTCCCGTAGAGTAGCGGCCTGCTCACCGGACAATTCTGGCATAAACGGAATCTGAGTCAGCGCTTCATTCACATTTTCCGGATCGCCCACACTGAGATGGGTGCCGCCAATCACCGCAACTAAATGATTATCGGGTCCACTCAATTGATTAAACGGCCCTAGCTGTTGAGCTAATGTAGGCGTCACCCCATCCTTAGTGCCGGTCAAAATAACGCTGGGTACATTGACATCCGCCAACCCCTTACGACCAAATAATCGACCGACCAGCGGATTCATTGCTATCACTTGGATAATGCGGGAATCTCTCAGATCCGCTGTTACCTCAGGTAGCTCGACTGCCGCACACTGTAGCCAATCGGCAGGCGATAAGCCCACTGGCGTCAGACTGTCACAAAAGGAAGGCAAAGCAGATAAATCTAGCTGTGCTCCCGCTAAAGCAAAACCGGTATAGCCGCCTAGAGAATGGCCAATCAAGACTACCCGCTCGGTATCAAATTTACCCTCCAACATGGGTGACACCTGTTCCATCCAATCCAGGCGGTCAAGAACATAGCTGACATCACGCGGACGATCCAAAAATTCGCTAGCTGGTAAAATGCGGCTCGGCTCTTCCACTGCCGTCGGATCCAAGGGAGTATTACTGAGGGCTTCAACATTACTGCCCACATGCTCCACAGCCACCACCGTGAAGCCATAGGAAGCCAAATGCTCACCCACATAGGTGAGAAAATGCCGATCGGCAGCAAACCCATGGGACAAAACAACCAGCGGTGCCTCTTCCACAAAGGCTTCATCTGGCACATATACATCCAGCGGAATTAGCCGGTTGCGATCGCTATCTACAAACTTATATGAGCGCTGGGTCACCCCCATGGGACCTACCGTTGTGGGGTCGATATCGTCAGGTAGGTCAATGTCATCGCTCACCAGCAGTTCTTGCTCTAGTACGCTACTGAGCGCGTCCCCTTCTAACCGGGACAGATTAAGCTGCGATACAAGTGCTAATGCCGACGTTAGGTCTACATCTAACGTGTCTTGGGGCACTGCCCTCAGTACCCCAAGCATATTCAAACCATTGGTCTGTTTAGCCGCTAAACGAATCGCGCCCCGAATTTGCTCCACAGTTAATCCTGGCGCAACACGAGCTAAAGAATCCAGTAATAACTCACCGTTGGGCGATGCCAAAATATCAGCCACCATGCGATCCGCCATCGCCGGATCAAGCACCACCCGATTATTTAGCATTGTTCGAAGTTCAGGTGTTAGAAAAGACTCATAAAGCCGCAGTCGATCTGGAACCTGGCCAGTTTTAGCAAATTCTTCAAGATCGCTAACATAGAGCGTCTGCTTAATTGGCCCTACTTGAATATTCACCCGCTCGGCCGCTTGCACTGGTCCACATATCGCCACCCCTAACGCTACAGCGCTACCCCATACTACTGACTGCCATCGCTTCAACGTCATCAGCTTTGAATCGTTTACAAACGTCAAAAACTGGGCCAGTCGAAGCGGTTGAGCCGCCGAACGAGCAGAATGGATCATAGTTGAACGGGAGTGGGTAAGCGAACGATTGGAAAGCGAGTTCCTAAGCACAGGAACATAGCCCTACCAACAGCCATAGAATCGTCAAATCATAACTAACATAGCAATCAAAACTAGAAGTTATCAGTTGCTAAGATAGCGAACCGATTTGACTCCAGTAAGGGCTAATAGATTACTTCACCATAATTAGCCTTAACGCCGGACGTCTCATTGCTAATTTAAGGTTTGCGTATGCCTATTATGTTTGCTGTTTATTCACACTTCACAGATTGGCTCATACCAAACACTAGCAACACCCCGGATATTACTTAAGAATGACCACTCAACGAATCATTGGCATGATGGGGCCAGGCAGTAATGTTACCGAGTTAGTTTTACGTAACAGACGATGTAAAGCTTTATGTCGAGTACCTCAGGCCAGCGTTGGAGCAGAAAAATTAAACATCCCAAACCAACTACCGACTTCGCTTTAGATCCGTCTGAAATCCTTGTCGCTGAAGCAATCGTCGCCGTCTCTGCCGAGCCAATGCCTGTAAATCCACATTCCGATCGGTTTCATCGACAATCTCGCCAATCAGGACTTCCAACACATCCTCCAGGGTCACTACACCGGACACGCCTCCGTACTCATCAACCACAATCATTAAGTGCTCACGAGCCGTCTGGAAAGTTTTGAGTAGCTTATCAGAACGCTCAGTGGCCGGAATATATCGAGCCTGACGCATACAGCTAGTAACCGGATCTTTGCCGCGTCCCTGAACTAACGCTGCCAATAGCTCAGCTTTTAGGGCCACACCTAGCACGTCGTCCAAGTCTTCTCCCGTGACAATTATGCGGCTGTGCTGCGACTGCATGATTTCTTGCTGCGCTGATTCAAGGGATTGATTGCCTTGAATATAGGTAATCGCTACCCGAGGCGTCATGATGTCTTCCGCAGCAATGTCATTCATCCGAAAGACTTTTTGAATCAACTCAGCCTCGTCATCTTCAATCAAGCCTTCTTGATAGCCCAACATTGCCAGCAGCTTGATTTCAGCTTCGTTGGTAACGGGGCGTTGATTGCCTTTGATCAAGGGTGCAGTTAATTTCTCTAGCACTAAAATAATCGGCGTCATCAGCCAGGTGAGGCTGCGGACAGGCATTGCCACAAACAAAGCAAACTGCTCGGCATAACGTTCGCCAATGGTTTTGGGGACAATTTCGGCAAACAGAATGATCAAAAATGTGAGGATGCCAGAAAAAATGCCTAGCATCAGATTGCCAAAAAGCTCCGCAGCAATACGACTGACGACAAAACTGCCGACTATATTAAATACATTATTGAGGATAACGATGGTAGCAATGGGGCGGCTGACCTTTTCTCGAATAGCTAGTAAGGCAAGCGTCGCTGGGTTACGATTTTGAGCAAGCTGTCGGGCTTTGAGTAGAGGAATGGACAGCAGTGCCACTTCAGTACCTGAACAGATTGCGGAACCGATGATAACGATCAAAACTGCGATCGCAAGTTGGGCCATGGTGGAAGGAGAAACAACATATCAATAATCAACGGCGAAGGATTGCTATGATTCTGGACTAAGCGTACACAATCTACCTATACGCGTCGCACCCATGAGACATGGGCATTTTGAAAAAGCAGTGGCTAATTCACAATACCGATCCTTTGCACAATGGCACTAGCGCGGATTTGCCGAAGTCTCAATGGTTAACTCTAATAACTCTAAATATAGTTGGCTTACTCCAAATAAATACACAAGCAAACCCAGGTTTTCTAACATCATTGATAATTAAGCTTTAGCCCTAAATATCCGACAGTATTGCAGCAGTTCTGTACTCTTTTAACGATTAGCACCTACTATCTCCATGAGTGAAATCATCCTTGATGTCCGCAACTTAAAAGTCGAATTCGATACCGCCAACGGCGTGATCAAGGCAGTTGATGGCATTTCATTTCAGGTCAAACGGGGTAGAACTCTAGGCATTGTAGGTGAGTCAGGGTCAGGTAAATCGGTCACGTCGTTGTCTGTCATGGGGCTAGTCCCTAACCCTCCAGGTAGAATTACCAACGGCGAAATCCTTTTCTCAGCCCAAGCAGACGCTGCTCCTACCAATCTGTGTCAGGCTTCTCCTAAACAGATGCAAGATTATCGAGGCAGCCGGATATCAATGATTTTTCAGGAACCCATGAGTTCCTTAAATCCGGTCTATACCTGTGGATTTCAGCTCATTGAAGCCATCCAGCAGCATCATAATGTAACCAAAGCAGAAGCAGAAGCCAAGGTTATTGACAGCCTACAGGAGGTCAAGCTGCTACCCAGTGACGAAGAATTGGCCACACTCGTTGCGACAGAACAGCAACTTAAGGACCGCAATGCTATTGCCCGTGGAGTGCAGCAGCGCAAAAAGGCTATGCTCAAGCGCTATCCTCATCAGCTCTCTGGGGGACAGCTACAGCGAGTTATGATCGCGATGGCCATTGCCTGCGATCCAGACCTCCTGATTGCCGATGAGCCCACTACCGCGCTCGACGTTACTGTCCAAGCTCTGATTTTGGACCTGCTGCGAGATCTGCGGGACCGGCGCTCTATGTCGATGATTTTTATTACCCACGACTTGGGCACCATCGCCGAAATTGCCGACGATGTGGCCGTTATGTATCGCGGCAAAATTGTTGAATACGGGTCTGTGGATAAGATTTTTGCTAATCCAGAGCATCCTTACACAAAAGGGCTATTGGCCTGCCGTCCCCGACCTGAGCAACGGTTACGCAAACTCCCCACCGTAGCTGACTACATGCAGGTTCAAGATGAGCCCAACGGTGAATTTAAAATCTTTGCTCGGCATTTTGACAACGATGAGGCAGCAACTCTGACAGCACAGGTCACGGCAGAAGAAACAGCCAGTCGTCTCGAAAAGCTGGGGGGTGAGCCGCCTTTAATCACGGTACAAAACCTAAAAGTCGGTTATCCAGTCAAAGGAATGTTTGGGCAGACGACTCGCACCTTTATGGCCGTAGATGATGTGTCTTTTGAGGTGTACCGGGGTGAAACGTTTGGTCTGGTGGGTGAGTCAGGGTGTGGGAAGACGACCCTGGGACGTGCCCTACTACGATTGGTTGAGCCCATCGTCGGCAACATTTTCTTTGAAGGACAAAACATTCGCCAGTTGCCTAAAGGAGAAATGCGCAAGCTGCGTCGCGAAATGCAGGTCATTTTCCAAGATCCTTTTAGCTCACTGGATCCACGTATGAGCATCGGTCAAGCCATTGCTGAGCCGTTAAAGATTCATAAAGTCATCCGCAGTCGTCGTAATCTCCAAGAACGGGTGGCCTATTTATTAGAACGGGTAGATATTGATCCTGGCTGTGTCAATCGGTTTCCCCATGAGTTTTCTGGCGGACAGCGTCAGCGTATTTGCATTGCCCGTGCTTTAGCTCTAAATCCTAAATTTATTATCTGCGATGAATCAGTATCTGCCCTGGATGTATCGGTGCAGGCTCAGGTGCTAAACCTACTCAAAGAACTACAGGAAGAATTTGGCCTGACCTATGTGTTTATTTCCCATGATCTGGGCGTAGTGAAATTTATGAGCGATCGCATCATGGTCATGAATCGGGGCCGCCTTGAAGAACTTGGCCCTGCCGATGAGATTTACAACAATCCACAACAAGCGTACACAAAGCAGCTAATCTCAGCGATTCCCGCAGGCACGTTGGAACGGATTCAGGAATTACAGGTGGCAAGAGGTGCGATCGCATCATAACTCTCCCCCCTAGTCAACAACAATATTTTTTACCTGAGACATCTCCGTAACAATATCAGAGTTGTTTCAGTGTGCGTTTTTACACGGCGCTAGAAAGCTGTTTCACTCCACAGTCAATGACACCAAAAAGCAATATCGTGTCCCAAAATAGATCTTCCTCACAATCCTTTTATTGCTGTATTAAGCCTCGGTAACCATCGTGAGCTTAGTCGGGACCAACCAGGCCCTACGTGAAATTATTGAGTAAGTCGCTTCAAGTCACTAAAGCGTTTAGTGAAGTTGTTTCCTGAACAGACCCGCTGATAGATAAATGGTCTGAATATAACCATGGGCTCATGTTGTTGCGTGAGCTCATGGTTGTCAGGAACAAATTAGCGGCTTGCCCCCTTAACCGTTTACTCACTATAGAGAAATACAATGGCAAGCCTTGACAGAATTACTCGCCGTGATAACACAAATGACCCTACTTTTACTGCGGATAATCAACTAGAATTTCGAGTCAATTTTACATCAGATGTAAGCAACGTAACAGCTGATGACTTTGATATTACTGGAGTGACCGGGGCTACTATCATTTCTGTTAAAAGCGTTAACCAAAATGATGCTCAATACGACATTGTCATTGAAGTTCCTAATTTACCGGCGTTCACTGGCACCATAGGCCTTACACCGTCTAATGCATGGGATATCATTGACGCAGGAGACAACAGTGCTGTACCTACAAATGTAGGAAGAAATCAAACTTATGAGCTCGTCGGGACTGGCAATCCTGATACAACAGCTCCTTCAATCACCAGCATCGCACGACAAACACCAGGCAACGCAACGACTGATGCAGATACACTGACGTTCCGAGTGACGTTCGACGAAGACGTCCAAAATGTTGATGCTAATGATTTTGTTATCAATGGCAATACAACTGCTACCATCAGTGGCGTCACCCAAGTTAACGGAAGTGTTTACGATATTGTGGTTAGTGGTGGCAACCTAGCTACTTTCAATGGTGCTGTCGGGCTTGATCTTGCTGTTGGCCAAAATATTGCTGACATAGCAGGTAATACCCTACCCAACGGCGAACCAGCTATAGATGAAGTTTACACTGTTGATAATAGCCTGGTTCCTTCACTAACAAGTATTGAGCGACTAACGCCAGCCACCGCAACAACTAACAGTGATACTCTCGTCTTTCAAGTCACATTTAGTGAAGACATTCAGGGAATTGATGCAACAGACTTTGTTGTCAATGGAGGCAGCACCGCCTCAGTTACTGGCGTTGTTGCCGTTAATAACAGCAGCAGTATCTATAACATCACAGTAAGTGGAGGCGACTTAGCTAGCTTTAACGGCCCTGTTAGACTCGCATTAGCTGCAAATCAAAATATTACAAACTTGTCCAATGTAGCTGTCCCTGTAGCTGCACCCACAGGGACTAATGAAATCTACACGGTCAGCAATGAAACTGTACCGCCTACACTGCTTAGCATTGAGCGCCTAACACCAGGCACTGCAATAACTAGTGACAATACCCTAGTATTCCAAGCCACCTTTGATGAAGGTGTTCGAAATGTTGATGTTACTGACTTCTCCATCAATGGCAATACCACTGCCAGCATCACTAACGTCACCGCTGTCAATGATCGTGTTTATAACATCACCGTCTCCGGCGGAAATCTAGCCTCCTTCAATGGTTCTGTCGGTATCGATCTGGCTGACACCCAAAATATTACAGACTTAGTAGGTAATGCTTTGCCGGATAGTGAGCCTGCCAAAGATGAGAGCTACACTGTCTCTAACACACAAGGGGCCAGCAGTAAGCTCACTGTAATAGCCGGCAACCTTCTGGAAATCACTGAGCTTGGCATCGCCCAGTCCCTGAACTTGACCATTAGTTCTTCTGTCAACGTTTCGGTTGAGACAATCCGGATATTTACAACAGATGCCAAAGGCAAAAACCGTAAACAGCTTGGTAGTTTTTCTGTCCTTGAAGGCAGTGTCTTACCTGTAGAGTATACCCCTGGCTTCAGTCTTACAAAGAGCGAAATTGCGACAGGAACGTTTTTCCAATTTGAAGTCGAAGAGATTGATCTAAAGACTAATACCACTGTTATCCGTACGGCAACAATTACCTCTGTTAGTGCCACAGAGGTGTCACTAGACTTTGGCAATAATACTAAGTTGACAACAACATTAACGAATGAAGTATCGGTGACTAACCTACTGCTAAACGATGCAGCAGCCATTGATTTGACAGGCTTAACTGGCCAATCTGAGGTATCATTCACGGTCTATCGTGAAGCACGTTTAGATAATACTATTGGCTTCTACGTCACAGATTTTGCGGATGGCCGCATTATTATCGATGAACTGACTAGGGCCACTATCAGTCCAGGGGAAGAAGGCTATAAAGAGGCCGCCCTAGCAAAACAGTTGAATGTACAACTCACAGGTGAGAATGACAAAGTAACCACCTTTGAAGCAACTATCACCAACGGTGTATTCCTTGGCACCTATGTCGTCATTGATGGTGTTGATCCCTCTGCTGGTGAGGTCTTCTTTAGTCACCAAGGCTCCGGTAGCTTTGACCAAATCAGACAAGCTGGTATTAACTCCTTTGGTGTTGAAGACATCATTGGTGGTGGCGACCAAGACTTCAACGATATGGTGATCGCATTTGAGGTGCGCGCTGCAACTGCCTAACTCAATGCGGTGAACTAAGGCTCTAAGTCGAGTTGATGATAAGCCGATGGGTTAATTCCATCGGCTTTTTTGCGTTTCAACAATAGGTACCCTAGACGGTACTATGGGCTATCTCAAGGACGCGATACACTGATCCAGGAATGTACTCATCCTATGTCCAATGCGATTAGACATTAGGGAACTCAATTTAGGGTCAGACTCTGCCGAGCGCGATATCAATCTTGGCCTGGCGGAATACTTTTATCAGAATGCTACCTATCAGAAATTTCTCAGTGGCCGTAAGACAATTTTGGTCGGGAATCGTGGGGCTGGTAAAAGCGCTATCTTCAAATACATAGCCGCAACCGAAATTCGTAAAGGGAATCTAGTTCTAGAGCTTTCTCCTGAGGAGTATTCTTACGAACTACTGTCAGAGCATCTGACGAGCGAAGAGGATGGGTTTTGGCGTAAACAAAGTGCTTATTCAGTAGCTTGGCAATATTTGCTGTATACGCTGATATTCAAGAGTATTGCCCAGACTAAACGAGGGCTACTACTAGGTGCCACCAAGAACATCTACGACTACGTATCTAGCCAAAAGTTATCTCAACAAACTAGCTCCATTATTACGCTTGTCAATTACCTTAAGCGTATTGAGCAGGTCAAAACAAGTACTGCAACTGGCGGTCTTCGTAGCCAAGACTTACAAGCACTCTACAGTCTGGATGAAATTAAAACGTTGTTACCCAGTCTGCAAGCTGTACTGAAAAATACCAAGATTAAGATTTTAATTGATGAACTAGATAAGGGTTGGGATAATTCAGAGGATGCCAAATTTTTTATTGCTGGCTTATTTCAAGCTACACAAAAACTTAATCTGATTAGTCCTAATTTGCGAGTATACATTTCTATCCGACAGGAGTTATTTGATAACATTCCTCAGATCTATGAAGATGCTCAGAAAATTCGCGAAGATGTGGAGGTCATTCGTTGGGGCAAAAACGAGCTGCTCGAACTGATTGGTCGCCGCATTGTTCATTCGTTCCCCCAAGCTGCTCAGCTCAATGCCCAAAAACTTTGGCAGTCAATATTTGTGGCTCAAATGCAGGCGAGTGGGACGGAAACTCTAGACTATATTATTGATCGAACTCAGCTACGTCCCCGTGAGCTTCTACAGTTTTGTAAGCTTTGTGCTGAACGCATTGAATACTCCCTGGCAGGACGACGGATTGATGAGGTTGCGATCGCAGCTGCCGAAGAATCCTATTCTGAACAAAAAACCCGTGACCTCGCTTCAGAATATCGGTTTCAATATCCCTACCTGTTAGATGTGTTTGAAGTTTTCCGTGGCAAACGCAGTCACTATAACAAAGAGGAATTGGACTATCTGCTTTTGGCCATCGTCTGTGGTGAATATGACGTTGAGCAAGCATCCTCCTGGGTTCTGGACATGGATTATTTGGAGCTTAAACAAATCCTCTGGAAAATTGGTTTTCTCAAAGCGTGGGTACCTCGTCACACCAACCGCCGCACAACCTTAGCCGCTGCTTACCTGGGCCACTACGAGCTGCCTACCATTAATCTCGAAAATATTGAACGATTTCGCATCCATCCCGCCTGTACCAGTTTTCTACACCTAAAAGAGGCGTGCTAGAGCTCGGCAAACTGTAAAATCACCCTATGAAATGGAGAGCAACTCGACCAACCCACCCAATTGAACGCTGGATGCAGTCAATACCGACATGGGTAGTGGCATCCTTGGCAGTTATTGTATTGCTAGCCCTCAAAATTCTTGCAGCTACCCCGACAATTCAGGATGGGCTGCCCTTCAAACTGGAGGAACAGCATTGGACCATGATCGGCACTCTGCTCAGCGACGTCGAATCTATTGCCGCTGTTATTGCCGTAATTCTCTATATCAAAGGAGCACCTGAACGTCGGGCGCAACGTCATTACGAAGCTTGGCAAGTGGTTGACATGGCGGCTTCGGCAAAAATGTCGGTCAGCTATGCCCGGTATAAGGCCTTGGAAGCTTTACACCAGGATGGATTATCGCTTCAGGGCTTGGAAGCCTCTAATGCCAACCTTGCTAAGATCGAACTCCCCTATGCAGATTTAAGTCACTGTAATCTCAGCATGGCCAACCTACAGCAGGCGAATCTTAGGGGAGCCAATCTTCAGGGAGCTGACTTAAGAGCTGTAGATTTACAACATGCCAATCTGCGAGGAGCCAATTTACAAGGCAGCAATCTGCAAGGGGCCAACCTACGCAACGCAGAACTGTGGGAAGCACAGTGGTGGGATGCAGATTTACGCGAAGCAGAACTGTGGTGGGCAGAAATACATATTGAAGACCTGGAAGGAGCACACCTGTGTCGCACCATCATGCCTGATGGTCAACAACTGGATCGAGACTGCTAGATGCCCTATAAAGCACAGACGCCCTAGTCAAAACCTATGGAAAACCACCTTGGCAATCAGGAAAAGCGCAGCATTTTGTCAGGGCAGCTTGGCACATAGTGCACAACCTCAGTACTTGCTGAATGCCATAACTCACAACAGCTATAGACGCAGCAACCGACTGGTGACACAATCGCTCCTGTAGAAATATGTCTTCAACTAAAGATATGTATTCAGCAATTCGCCATCAATCTACCCTTAATATGAAACATATGATTTTTGTGAATTCAATCAGGTCTGCCTCAAGACATTGCTAGCCCTAAAAGAGCTACTTGCAATAGAGAAGAATACTAATGAATAAAGCTCACAAGGTTTCAGCAAAGCCTTGTGAAGACATAAATCAACCTGAAATTCGTGTAAAAATTTTGCATAAAGACGGCGTCCGTCTCAGTGACATAGACCAATAAAATATGGTCAAAATTATTTAGATATCTACTTTTAGCTAGATATCTAAATAATTGAAAGAGAACGGTGGCCTGATGGCTGCATCCCTCAAATGAACGGGCACTATGGCCGATGGATGGGGTGATACCCCAGTAGCAATTCCAACTGAATTAGTTATACCTAGATACTATCCCCCAGCAAGCCAATTGAGCAGAGCTGGTGTCAAATTAAGGGGGGCTGATTTAAGCTGTGAAAATCTGGAGCGAGTGGATTTTACACGGGCTGATTTAAGTGGAGCAAATCTGGAGCGGACACAGCTGATCGACGCGCAAATGTCAGATGTTAACTTAAGCGGAGCTATTTTGACATCTGCCAACCTGACCGCTACGAGTCTCAGACGGGCTAATTTGTTGGGCGCGGTTTTAATGTTCGCCACCCTTGAACAAGCAACTTTATCCCACGCTAATTTAGCGGGTGCCAATCTTACTGAAGCGGAACTTTACAAAGCTAATTTCACCGAAGCCGACTTGAGCCATACCATGTTGCGAAGGGCTAGCTTGATCAATGCCAATTTTCATCGGGCCTGTATGAAGCAGGTCAATGCTAACGGGGCCGAACTCTACGGCATCGACGGTAGTTACGCGCAGTTATATATGGCTCAGATTCAAGGATGTGACCTACGACAAGCAAACTTGAACCATGCTGATTTCACCCAAGCGGTGTTAACTCGGTCTAACCTTAATCAGGCCACATTGATAGGTGCTACTGGTGAAGCTGCAACCCTTGAACAGGTTAATTTAACCAGGGCCAATCTCAGCCATGCCAATCTGACGTCTGCCAACTTACAACAGGCTGTTATGGTCCATGCAACGCTGACGGAAAGCAATCTCTCAGGGGCAAACTTGCAAAATGCCACCCTAGATCATGCTGTCATCCGTCAATGTTATCTGCGAGACATTAACTGGCAGCAGACCTCCGTACAAGGGACTCATTTTTGTCAACCCATAGGGCTACTAAAACGTGATCAAGACTGGTTGCGATCGCAAGGCGCAACCATTCACTAAACCATCCATTAAGCAGTCCGTTTTCCTGAGTCCCAAATCCGATACACAGTGCCCTGCACAGTCGGCTGATTGGGTCGTTCTAGCGTCATCGGCCTCACCTCAAACTCAAATCCATTAGACATCAACGCTGATTGAAACTCTTTCTTGTGGGGACGATCCGGATCAGAAAGCCAACACTCCCCCCCAGGCTCCAAAACGACTTTCATCAGTCGTATTAATGGACTAATATTACGCACTTCGTAGATAACGTCGGCAGCCAGCATCAAGGGAACCCGTAATCCTTCCGGCGGACAGCGCCAGTCCAACGGCATCGTATGAAACTGTTCAAATCCGTTGAGTCGAGCATTTCGAGCCGCAAAGTCTAAGGCGGCGACATCATAGTCAGTAAAGATTACCTCCATACCCAGCGCCAACGCCACTAGGCCGGATAATCCCAACCCACAACCCACCTCTAAAACCCGAGTATCAGCAGGCCAAACATGCTGGCCCAGTGCCTGGCCCAACATCAGCGCCGACGGCCACAGCTCTGCCCAGTAGGGCATGTATTCATCTTGAGCAAAGGCTTTATAGGTAGCCGGATGATCTAATAAGGCATCAATACTAGTGGGTAGCACCAACCGAAACTGCTGTATACGACCATCCTCTAACGGAATCAGAACCTGTTGTTCAACCGTATCCAGTAACACATCGTCAGGAGTGGTATGCAGAAAAGGTTGCACCGTCATGCCACAGCTTCGCCTGTCAACACTTCATCTGGCACCACTTCAAGCCGAATAAAGTCCTGTCGTGGATTGGCATGGACAACCCGAACATCAAAACGTTCCCCCAGAGCTGGCATGCTTTCAAACCGCATCGCCAACTCCAGTCCCAGGTCCTCAATGATGACCAATCCAAGACTTTCATGTTCTCGCAGCCATCGCAACAACATGACTGACCATGCGTGCTTGCCCTCACGCCGTAAGAACTCCAACGCCCAATAGCGTTTAGTCTGACGTTCTACAGTCACCGCCTCATAGGCAGCAGTGGATACCCCCTGGGTTAGCTCTGTCATTTCTGCGGGAGAGAAAGGCAACGTTTCTCCTCTCAAATGAGCTTTCAGTTGAAAGTGGACTAACAGATCCGTATAGCGACGAATGGGTGACGTTACCTGACTGTAATAATCCAACCCTAAAGTTGCATGACGAGCAGGACTGATACCCATCTCACTGCGGGGCATACAGCGACGAATTGCAGAGTCACGCACCCAGCCCGAAGGTAACTGCAATAGCTCATTATCAGAAGGTAACTCGGGTTCAGGTTGGCTACGAAATGGAATAGCTAGTGCATGGGCCTCACCATACCGAGCCGCCACTTCACCAGCCAAAATCATCATTTCTGCAACAGTTTGACGTGACTGCGAGTTTTCCAACACATCAATTGTGATCTCTTCGTCAATCACTTTGATTGATGACTCTGGCATATTGATGGAAATCGCCCCCTGAGACTTACGCCACTGTCGCCGTCGCTTAGCAGACTCAGCAATCTCATTCAACTCAGGCTCAGCCTTGAGTCCCAACTCAAGCATCTCATCAACATCGTCATAGGTAAGTCGATAAGTGGGCTTAATTCGACTCGCCTTGATAGCATATTCTTCAACAGCCCCGGCTTCATCCAGCACAATGCCAAAACTTAGGGCGCAGCAAATTTCCCCCTGACGCAGGCTCATCGGACCAGTCGCTAAAGCCTCTGGGAACATAGGAATCATCCCCGTTGGCAAATAAACAGTTGTACAGCGACGGCGTGCTTCTAAATCAATATCATCTCCGGGCAGCAACCAACGAGTAGGATCTGCAATGTGCACCCAAATCCGCTTACGTCCATCACCAACACTCTCTAGGCTAAGACCATCATCTATTTCACGGGTACTTTCATCATCAATGGTGTAAACCTTGAGATGAGTTAAATCTAATCGGTCAGCATCGGCATCAGGTGGCGGATTATCAATACGCTTCTGCACCATAGCACTAACCTCATCGGGAATTTGGATAGGAATCTGACTACGCCGCAGCGCTAGGTTTTCATGAGGGCTCCACAGGCCCAAATCGACCAGTAGCTGAAAAGCATCTTCAGCTGCTGTTTTGTAGTCAAGAGCCGTTAAGATTTCTTGTGCCGCTACTTTTTGTGAGCAATCTTCTCCCAAAGTTGCATAGCGCTCTAACAGATCTAGACGCTGTCTATCGGTCTTTTCCCATTCTATAGAAGACAAAGAATCTTGCTGATCAGCTCCCTCAGACTGCCGTATGCCAAGAGCTTGCTTTGAACGAGATAAAAATCCTTCCCACTCTAATTTTCGAGCGACCTCACGAGCCTGCTGATGTCGAACCTCATCAACTTGTTTCACCGAACGAGGTTCATAGCGATCGCCTTTACGCTTAAAAAAAACTTTGTCACTACTCAGCAGACAGTAAGCCGCATAACGCAGTGGCGGTGATTGCTCTGAAAACAATAACAAAGCCAAAGAAGCCGGGTCGGTAGCCTCCCCAGCTTCTTGCAAAAATTCCCAGGCAACTTCTAAGCTATCTGGCTCAATATTGGGCTCAGCTTCAGCCATAAAAGCAGCAATATCCGAAGGCTCATAATCACCGTTTTCAACAACGATGTAGGTGATCTGACGAGGATGCAAGACATGGGATTGGCCATTACCATCAATCACCACCCAATTCTTCTTACCTTCTGGGCGATCGGCCACCCCCAATCGAGGATTTCCCTGCACCTTAAACTCGATCAGCGCTCCCTTTTCCACCAACCTAGATCCTTACCGTATGGTTTCACTGTTGGTTTTACAGTAGTCCAACAATTTACATATAACCCGCTTTACCTAAAGCCGACTATACGAGTTGCTGATAACCAAGAACCTACATGCTGCTGACTTAATGGCCAGCATCTCATCAAGCACTAACCTTCGCGGTTAACGTAGGGTAGCAGTGCCAGTATACGTGCACGCTTGATAGCAACAGTTAAATCCCGCTGCTGCTTTGCAGTCAACCCTGTAATTCGACGTGGCAAGATTTTGCCCCGCTCCGTAATAAACTTGCGCAAAAGATCAACATCTTTATAGTCGATCTTTTCCTCGGGCTTAATGGGTGATACCCGACGGCGAAAATAGGCCATGATGATCTCTACTTAATTTCTTTGTGAACAGTGTGAGTGTTGCAATGGGTGCAAAACTTTTTCAGCTCTAGTCGACCGGTTGTATTCCGGCGATTTTTTTGAGTGGTATAGCGGGAAACCCCCTTAGAACGCTTGTTAGGGTTACTACGACACTCCGTGCACTCTAACGTAATGATAATGCGAACGCCTTTAGCCATGATTGATGGTGCTAGCTAGCAATTATTGACACAGGGGATCTATGATGTCATACCGACACAGCTAGACGCAAGCCACAAAAAATATCTTTTAGCACCAAAAATGATTGATCAACCTCAGACGCTCAATATGGCAGACATGCTTAGCCATATCGAGCGCTAGTTTGATCGAATCGTAAGCTCCCGCATTAATATACAAAAGCAATTCTCTCAATCAATTGGGTACAGATTAACCCGCTAAGTTGACCTCTACAACATCCGCTAAGGCATCAGTCCAATGATCAACAAGATCGGAATGAGCCGCTTCTACCATTACACGAATCACTGGCTCTGTTCCCGATGCCCTGACTAGAACTCGACCTTGATCACCCATAGCAGCCTCAGCTTTAGCGATTGCCCGTTGTACAGGCTCACACGCTGCCCATTGGCGACGTTTCTCACGGCTGATGACCTTAACATTTTTCAATCGTTGAGGATACGGATCAAAACTCTGATCAATTAAGTCAGGCAAACAGCATTCGGCTCGCTTCAGCCAATCAGCTAGATGCAGGGCAGTAAGAATACCATCCCCAGTCAAACTGTAGTGATGACAGAGAATATGCCCAGACTGCTCACCGCCAAGCATGACACCGCGCGCAACCATTTCTGCATGTACATATTGATCACCCACTTTAGTACGGACCAATTTGCCACCTAACCGCTCCCAGGCACGTTCAAAGCCAAGGTTAGCCATCACAGTCGAAATAATAGTATCGTCAGGAAGCTGTCCTTGCTGCCTCAAGGTCTGCCCCCAGAAATACAAGATGTAGTCACCATTGACAACACGACCATGGCTATCTACAGCCATGACTCGATCAGCATCGCCATCAAAGGCAAAGCCGATGTCAGCACCATGTTCACTCACAGCTGCTTTGAGGGGCTCCAGGTGAGTCGACCCACAGTTAACATTAATGCGATTGCCATCCGGACGACCGTGCATTACAACCACTTCTGCTCCGGTCGCTTCAAATACTGACTGGGCTACACAAGCAGCTGCACCCCAAGCTAAATCTAAAACAATACGCATACCGCCCAAATAGCGCTGACCTAAAAATGGTTGATGTAGAGAGTCAACATAGCGTTTCACAAGTTCAGGTCGTTGATAGGTTTTGCCCCATTGATTACCAGGATTAAAAGCACTAGTACAAGACCCTTGACGTAGGGATTGTTCAATCTTCGCCTGTATCACCTTTTCTAACTTGGTGCCATTTGCCCCAAAAAACTTGATGCCATTGTCTGCAGGCGGGTTATGACTTGCTGAGATCATAATGCCACCAGACACACCCATATCGCCTGCCATATAGGCCACTGCAGCAGTCGGACATAACCCCATATCCCACACTTCAAGACCTGCTGAAGTTAATCCTGCCGCTAAAGCTGCTGCAATCATTGGACTAGAATTACGGGAATCTTGCCCTAGAATGATCGCCCCTGGCTGCTGCTGACGCAGAATTTGCCCTGCCCAAAATCCAACTTGTAAGGCTAAAGGAGCCGTTAAGAGCTCCCCCGCTCGACTACGAATTCCATCAGTTCCAAATAGTGGTGTGGTTGGCAAATCTAATGGCTGCCAACCTGTACCAAAGTTAGCCTGTTGAGACTCAGGAGAAGACACTACCATACTTGACACTCCAAACAACGCACACTCAAAGTGGAGAATAACATCTGTAAGTTTGTATAGATTAAAGATTGCTGTAGTCTGCCCATGATTGGTTCCGGTAACTCTTCAAGCACTAATGATCAACCTGCAGAATTTTGGGTAGGAGTTGAGCAATTTAATCAGGGAGACTACTACGCCTGCCACGATACGCTAGAAGCCATTTGGCTGGAGGCCAGTCCAAGCGATCGAGCGTTCTATCAGGGCATTCTTCAAATAGCTGTTGGGCTTTACCATCTGTCCAACAGCAACTGGAGAGGGGCCGCTATTTTACTAGGAGAAGGCAGTAACCGATTGCATGCCTACGGGGAGGTCCACGGTGGCATTAACGTTACTGATCTAGTAGACCAAGCAATAGATTGGCTCACTGTTTTACAAGAAACCGGGCCTAATGAAGTCCAAAAGCTAGCCTGTTTATTAAGTAGACAGCCAGCGACAGAAAATCATGGGCTTGACCGTGAAGATAGACTAGTAACACCCAAAATTCAACTGGCATGAAAATAATGACTTGAGGCCTCCCCTTGAGATTACAAAACTGTGATGCTGAGCACAAAATCATCCCACTTTATTTATGAAGGAACCCCTAGCTAAGTCGTTCCCCATGTTTAGGGAATTTGTAATTGACAGCATGAAATAAACTATTGGATTAGGTGTGCTTGGCAAAATAAGCAACAATTAAGACCTAGCTTATGAAACCAGTCATGCAACTGGGCTAAGACTAATAAACTGTGACGTCATCAACGTTTAGATTAGGAATGGGCAATAGCAGAAGGCAAGCTATGGTTGTAATGCGAGAACACATTTTTCGTTTCCCTTTTCCAAAACCGTTTCAGATTGCCAGCACTGTGGTGTTTGGCATCGTAGTGGCTGCTAACTATTGGATTACTCCTTCTCAGGCCCAATCCGGAGGCTCTATCAAGCTGCGGGCTGATGTTCAAGAAGCTGATGCTAATACGGGCATTATTACTGCTCGCGGCAACGTCAAGATTGACTACCCTGAAGAGGCAATTTATGCGACGTCGGCTCAGGCGCAGTATTACAGTCGTGAGCGACGCATCATCCTGACGGGTAATGTATTTGTACAGCAGGAGGCTAACACTCTACAGGCTGAAGTTGTTACCTATTTAATCGATGAGGGACGCTTTGTGGCAACGCCTAGCGACAATAGTCAGGTGGAATCAATATATGTTCTCCCTGAACCGACTGAAGAACCTGCTGCGGCACCTCAGCCCGAAGAACCATCTACACCTCTCCCAGCACTTCCTGAGGAACTGCCTGAGTTTGCTATCCCCACTAACGAATAAATGCTGTCTCCCGCTGCTAATCCCCCATCATCGAATAGGTTGACCCAAACAGGCACTGTACTTGCCCTGGAAAATGTTCATAAGGCTTACGGTAAGCGCACAGTTGTTCGTGGTGTGAGTCTGACAGTAGCCCAGGGCGAAATTGTTGGTTTGTTAGGTCCTAATGGAGCTGGTAAGACAACCACCTTTTATATGGCCACTGGGTTAGAGCACCCTGATCAGGGGATTGTACGTTTAAACGAACGAGAAATCACGGCCCTTTCAATCCATGAGCGAGCCCGTTTAGGCATTGGCTACCTGGCGCAGGAAGCTAGCATTTTTCGGAACCTTACAGTCGAAGATAATATTCGTCTGGTGATGGAGCAAACTCATGTTCCCCGCCGAGAACGGCCTGAGCGCTTAGCAAAATTAATGCGGGAATTTCGATTGGAAAAAGTAGCTAACACTCTGGGCATTCAAGTGTCTGGTGGTGAGCGTCGCCGTACGGAATTGGCTCGTGCAATTGCTTCTGGCAAAGAAGGACCAACGTTCCTATTTCTTGATGAACCCTTTGCTGGTGTGGATCCCATCGCTGTTTCTGAAATCCAGCATATTGTGTCTCAGCTTCGCGATCGCAAGATGGGAATTCTCATCACCGATCATAATGTTCGCGAGACACTGCGTATTATTGATCGAGCTTACATAATGAGCGATGGTCGCATATTGGCCTACGGTAGTGCTGAAGACCTTGCCAATAATCCCCTGGTACGTGAACACTACCTAGGCGACGACTTTAAACTGTGATTTACCCCCTAAACCTTAAAGAGCAAGATAGCTTTGACTGTTAACTTGTTCCTTGGGTTTCTTTTGTACTCACCCCACCGATAGTGACCATCTGTTTATGGCTACCACATCCCAACCCAATGCTCCTAGTTCAGGTTTTCCTCGGTGGCCATTTCTGTCGATTTCGATCATGGATCGATACATTGCTAAGGAGCTTACATTACCTTTTCTCTTTGGTGTAGGAGCCTTTTCGTCAATTTTAGTATCTGTAGGGGCCCTATTCGATCTAATTCGTAGAGTCACTGAATCAGGCCTGGAAGTCGGTTTGGCCATGCAGGTTTTTGTTTTAAAGATGCCTGAATTTGTAGTGTTGGCATTTCCGATGTCGACACTGCTAGCAACCATGATGACCTACAGTCGGTTTTCTAGTGACAGCGAACTGACCGCATTGCGTGGCTGTGGTGTGAGTGTCCGTCGGATTATAGCACCAGCCCTAGCCCTGAGTATTCTGATCACAGGCCTGACCTTTGTATTTAATGAGGTCATTACTCCTGCCGCCAATTATCGAGCCAAAGTAATGTTGGAGCAAGCCTTCAACTCCGAAAAGCCGCCCTTCCGGGAACGCAATATCCTGTATAAGGAGTACCAAAAGGCAGCTGATGGCAGTGGAAAAGAACTAGGAAGATTATTCTACGCTCGTCGCTTCAATGGGGAAGAAATGCAGGGTTTAACCATCCTCGATTTTTCCCAAGCTGGCCTAGAACAGGTAGTCAGTGCAGAGACTGCCACGTGGAATTTTACGGACAACGTTTGGACCTTCTTTAATGGCACCATTTATGCGATTTCCCCAGATGGGTCCTTCGGTCATATTGTAAAGTTTGAGCAGCAAGAGCTGGCTCTACCCCGTACTCCTTTAGATTTAGCTTCTCGTGGCAAAGACGATGATGAAATGAACATTGCCGAAACGAGGCAGCATCTTAATCAAATTGTCCGCAAGTCTGGAGACGATCGGAGAATTCGCATTTGGGAGCTACGTTTATACCAACGGTATGCGCTACCATTTGTCTGCATTGTATTTGGGATTGTTGGCGCTGCAGTGGGTATTCGCCCCCAACGTACAGGCAAAGCAACTAGCTTCGGCATCAGTGTCGTCATTATTTTTGGCTATTATCTCTTAGGCTTTATTGCTGATGCGCTTGGCAAAGTAGGTACCTTAAACCCAGTGGCCGCAGCATGGCTACCTCCCTTCTTAGGTCTTGCCGTTGGCACTCTACTAGTGATAAGAGCCTCCAAGTGATTTCTAAGATGCCTCTGATGCCACCTTGGCCGACCATATTCACTCAAATCAGCACAAATAAGTTAGTGAAGTGATTAATATGTGCACCAAGCAAGCTATATGGTCCCAAACATTGGGTTAGGAATGCGTCAGTATTGCCACTTGCTTGGCTCGTGATATGACTTATCTCTGACTAGGGCATGCTAGTTCCACCTTAAGAGTATTAGCTTATAGAGCTGCCAACGTTGCTGCTTAATCCAACAACACTAAGTCCACCCAGCTTGATGTTGAAAATCCAGCATAAAGATAGGTCTCGAAAACCGGTTTAGTTCTAAGGTGCCTCTCTCTAATTTCAGGTATTTATAAGGCTGAGGTGCAGAAGTGCCATTTGTTACCTAAACCAACCCTAAAAAGCCACGTTTCTCAGGATTGTTGAGGATTATAAAAACATTTTGATACGGTTTGGACATCCTCTCATTTCGGTGGCATACCTGTACCATTGACCGCTAAATTAAGGTGATCTACTGATTTCCCACCCATGACGTCGCGTTCCTCTGAATCGTCTGCCAAAGTTATTGACTCTAGCTCTGCTGGCCTAGGCACCTTCGGTGGTGTCTTTACCCCATCTATTTTGACCATTTTGGGGGTGATCATGTACCTCCGTTTTGGCTGGGTTGTAGGCCAAATGGGATTAGTCAAAACTCTATTGATTGTTACTATTTCAACCGCAATTACATTTATTACAGGACTTTCTATTAGTGCGATCGCAACCGATCAAGTAGTTAGAGCTGGCGGCGCATACTACATGATTAGCCGCTCCCTCGGCATTGAAACTGGCGGTGCCGTGGGCATCCCTCTTTATTTCGCTCAGGCATTTTCAGTCGCTCTCTACACCATTGGTTTTGCAGAAAGCGTAAATAGTGCATTTCCTAACCTACCCATCACAATTACCGTGATGGCTCTAGTGACTACTATCGCAGTTACAGCCCTAGCTCTCAAATCAGCAGATATCGCAATTAAGGCTCAGTATGTGATTATGGCAGCCATCATACTGTCCCTAATCAGTCTAGTCTTTGGCAGCACGGTACCAACCACCGATATACCCACCTCAGAACAACCAGGTGATGCAAGTTTTTGGGCCGTATTAGCTGTATTTTTTCCAGCAGTAACCGGCATTATGTCTGGGGTCAATATGTCAGGCGATCTCAAAGACCCCAAAAAGTCTATTCCCATGGGCACACTGGCAGCTGTGGGAGTCGGCTATGTAATTTATATGTGCATCCCTCTATTATTAAGCAACCGTGCTGATGCTGCCAGCCTGATTAGCGACCCCTTGATCATGCGCAAAATAGCCTTTTGGGGAGATGCCATCCTCCTAGGGGTATGGGGTGCTACCCTATCCAGTGCCCTGGGCAGCATTTTGGGTGCACCTCGAGTTTTGCAAGCTTTAGCTCGGGACAATATTTTACCAAAACGCCTGCGCTGGCTCGGTAACGGCCATGGTCCCACTGACGAACCCAGACTGGGAACGTTGTTTACCCTGGGCGTAGTCTTGGCAGTAGTATGCATTGGGGATTTAGATGCCATTGCCCCTGTACTCACCATGTTTTTTCTAACCACCTACATGGTGCTTAACGTTGCTGCTGGCATCGAAGGATTTCTTCAAAGCCCTTCATTTCGGCCAACATTCCGGATCCCTTGGTATATTTCCATCCTTGGAGCATTAGGCTGTATTGCCATCATGTTCCTAATTAACCCGGCGGCCACGGTGGCCGCCGCTGTTATTGTACTGACCATCTATCTGTGGTTAGAGCGACGTGAAATCCGGACAACTTGGGGAGATGTTCGACAAGGCATTTGGTTATCGCTAGTACGCGCTGGCCTGAATAACATCGCGGATAGTGCCGATCCTAAAAACTGGAGACCTCACTTACTCGTTCTCTCTGGAGCCCCCACTAAACGCTGGCACTTGATTGAGCTCGCTACAGACTTCACCCACAATCGGGGATTAATTACGTTAGCCAGTATCCTACCAACGGGTGCTCGAAATTTAAATCAACAGGAAAAGATCAGAGGTACTATCCGTGATTACCTGGAAAAGCGAGGCATTCACGCTTTTGTCAAGCTTATTGAAGCCACAGA
Source organism: Leptothoe sp. ISB3NOV94-8A (assembly GCF_043421595.1). Classification (NCBI taxonomy): domain Bacteria; kingdom Bacillati; phylum Cyanobacteriota; class Cyanophyceae; order Nodosilineales; family Cymatolegaceae; genus Leptothoe; species Leptothoe sp. ISB3NOV94-8A. Next base: position 5,280,375 of record NZ_JAXSQW010000001.1, read on the forward strand.
TACATCTACTGGAGCGCAACAACTTATCGACACCTATGGCATTGGACCTTTAATCCCGAACACTGTCCTTTTAGGAGACACTGAAACCAATGATCCAGAGGCGCGCGAACGTTATTGCCAAATCATAAGCAAGTGTCACCAAGCAAAACGAAATATCGTCATCCTCAGAAATCCTCCTAGCCACATGCCCCAGTTTCCCCAACGTATTGATGTTTGGTGGGGTGGATTGCAATCGAACGGAGGACTAATGTTAATTTTGGCTTATCTGTTACGCACGGGAATTCGATGGCGGTCAGCAGACATTTATTTAAAGCTTGTTGTCTCTAACAAAGCTGCAGCGCAAGCTGCTCAAACCAATCTAAATAAGCTCATCGAAACATTAAGCATCGGGGCTCAATCCAATATCATCGTTGCTGAAGGTCGTCCATTTGACACTATTCTTAGGAAATCATCTGCTACAGCAGATCTAGTCCTCATGGGACTAGCAACACCAAACGACGGTTTTGAAGAATACTACACATCCTTACAGCAAAAGACCGTAGACCTGCCGCCAACCATTTTTGTACTCGCTGCCGAAGATCTTGCCTTCTCAGAGCTTCTACAAAAGGAATAGCTTCCTATTGAACAAGGAAGGGTGTAGGGGGCAGTAGCCCCCTATCTTAAGCAGCAAAGACATCTGCCAAAACGACAAATACTACTCAACCACACGTAAACGCCCTTGATTCAAGGCATCATAAATCTGATTGATTAACATTTTGTCGTTAGCACTAATATTGTTGCCAGCAAACATTGCCATCAAAACGCTCTGATCAGCGCGTGTGATACGGCGAGTTGCAAAGATCTTGGCAACCATTTCTTCCACCGATTGAATAGCCATAAAAAGATTCACCCACAAATCCAGAGAGACAGCTTCGCACCCCAGCGACCAAGAACAGGTATAAAATAAAACACACAGTCAGTTGTTTTACATAACCCAATCTAGAGGGTCTGCTACGGACTCACATCCGTGAGATACCGTATTTCAATTATTAGGGAAAGGGTGTCACCCCGTGAGTAATTATGCTCTCGTCACATCAATTCTTTAAACTGAGCACGATCACCGACAAAAGCACCAGGGCATCTACTGAGAATTCTCAGCAGATGCCTCTCATCTATCTCTGTACGTAAGCTTTGACAAGACATTCAGAGTATTGTGTTGAGCATAACTCTGGAAAATATCTGCCAAACCACCCAAAAACTTTGCTAGTTTCACCAGAAACCATCCGTGATTTCCCTTAGAAACGTTTTAAGCCCAAATGCAAAGGGTTTACCAGGTCTTTATAAGGTAGTCATCCCCCTATCAGGACGCCCCATCATAACTATAAATATAATCTAAAGCCTAGGCCACGACTGCGGCCTAGGCTAGAAACTAAAGTATTGAACCTAGCGTCAACACTTTTCAATCACATCTTACTTAGACCTTTAATTTCTCTTGTGGAGAAGAACCACCTCTTAGAGACTGCATTTTAGATCTACACTGCAGCCAGTTCTGGAGTCGGACGCTTACTGTTACGAATGCTGTTAATCGCTTCAGCATAGTCTGGAGCCTTAAACACAGCAGAACCAGCTACGATAGCATTTGCTCCCGCTTCCAACACTTGCCAAGTATTATGGGCTTTCAAACCACCATCAACCTCAATCCATGGGTCCAAACCACGCTCATCACACATCTGACGGAGTTTACGAATCTTAGGTAACACCTCAGGAATAAACTTTTGCCCCCCAAATCCAGGGTTTACACTCATAATCAAGACCAGATCACATAGCTCTAACACATACTCAATTAGGTCCAAAGGTGTAGACGGGTTCAGCACGACACCAGCTTGCTTACCTAAATTTCGAATACTGCTAAGAGTGCTATGCAAATGAGGTGAAGCATTATGCTCAGCATGTACAGAAATGATATCTGCTCCAGCTTTTGCAAAACCTTCGATATACTTCTCAGGCTCAACAATCATCAGGTGAACATCAAGAGGCTTTGTAGTAATGGGTCGAATAGCCTCGACAATTAATGGGCCAATGGTGATATTAGGTACAAAACGACCGTCCATCACGTCTACATGAATCCAATCTGCACCAGCTTCATCTGCTGCACGAATTTCATCGCCCAAGCGACTAAAATCAGCCGATAGAATAGATGGGGAAATAACAACAGATTTTTTCGATTGTGTCATGGGGAACCCGCCTCTTGTAATCACCATAATGGTCACTATCGTAACAAAAACTTAGTATCAAAATCGTTACAAACTGCTTTAGCTGATGCTATTTATCATCCGAATGTGTATTTACAGGAGTCTTCATGGGAATTTTTCAGAAACTTTTGGACCGGTCTTCCTCTAGCGATCGCAATGAGGTTAAACGTCTTCTACTTCCCCTGCTTCTATTTACAGGCCTTGCCAGTGGCTTGCCAGCTTTAGCCCTTTCAGTATCAGTGGGAGCAGATGGTATCGATGCTCGCCGGTTACATTTGGCACCTTACAATCTAACCGGTAAAAAAATTGCAATTGGTCAAGTTGAGGGGGGACGACCTGGACTTTTTGGACTAGATAAGCTGGCGATTCCTAATAGTCCCGTCACAGTAAACCAGGTTTTACAGCTTGATGGTTCTGCCACAGCAGATGAGTTTGTCGACAATCATGCTAATCATGTGGCCAGTGTCATGATTAGTCGAGACAAACGATTAGTCGGTGTAGCACCCGATGCAACTTTATTTTCCGCATCTATTGGACCACTGGAAGGCGAAATTAGTGGCCAACCTCAAGAATGTATCACTACACAGCATATCGCCCTGCGCAATAGTGATGATGTCCGAGCCATTAATTTCAGCTTCGGCGAACCTTTAGCCACCGATCCTCGCCCCAATGCCACACTTGATGGCAATGCTCTACTGACACAGTGTATTGACTGGTCAAGTATTACCCACAAAACACTATATGTTATTGCTGGTAATCAGGGTGGCGGTGGCATCCCAATTCCTACCGACAACTTCAATGGCATCAATGTCGCTTACTCAACTCAAGTAGACGGACGTTTTGTCAAAATTGACTACGCTAATGCTGGTAGTGAGCCTACATTTAGCCCTCGGGGAACGCCGACACCAGAGTCTAATGTTGGTCCCCGACGTTCGATTAATTTAGTGGCCCCTGGAGACGACATTAGGATGTTGAACCCTAACGGCCAGGAAATTCTTAGTAGCGGTTCCAGCTTCGCAGCCCCTCACGTAGCAGCGACTGTTGCCCTCTTGCAAGAATGGGGTGATCGACAAATTCGTACAGCAAGCTGGAGCTTGGATACTCGTGAGCCTATGGTAATGAAAGCTGTATTGCTTAATGCTGCCGATAAATTAATGGATGAAGGGAATGGCCAAAACCTAGGCATGGGAAAAACCTTACTGGATGAGTCAAATCTGACTTGGATCGCATCAGATGCTTATCGAGATCCAAAGGTACCTCTACATGGAGAACTGGGCACTGGCCAATTAAATGCTTTCAGAGCTTACGAACAATTCAATGGCGGTCAATGGCCCCCTGGGAATGTACCGATTGTAGGTTGGGACTACAACTCCCTACCCTTAGCTGCTGGCAACGATACTAGTCAAGAAAGCATCTATACAGACTACGTGATTGACAGTCCGCTCAAGGAAGGTAGTTACTTTGCTGCAACTCTGACATGGGAGCGTCAGGTTGCACTGGCAGATAGTAATGATAATGGCTTATATGACATCGGAGAAAGCTTTAACAGCCAGGAACTGAATAACTTAAACCTCTACTTGATGCCTGCTGACGAGAACGATATGGACAAAAGCATTTGGTCTTCAGTCAGTGAGGTAGATAGCCTCGAGCACATCTTTTATAAAATTCCCCAAACCGGGCGATATAAACTAAGAGTCGTTTATGAGAAACAAGTTACTTCTGAAGTCGCTCAACCTTACGCATTAGCATGGTGGGGCGCTGGTGAATAAGCATCAACTGTCAGCAGCACACAGCATGAGCAATATCCAAGTTAATCCTCAGCCTGATAAAACCGAACTGGATGCAATAGGCGTTTTTTCCTGGCCTGTTTGGCAAAAAGAGGCATCAGAATTTCCATGGCATTATGACGAGACAGAAACTTGTTACTTCTTAGAAGGAGACGTTGTCGTTACACCAGATGAAGGCGCTCCCATTTCTATGGGTAAGGGTGACCTAGTCATCTTTCCAGCCGGCATGAGTTGCACTTGGCGCATCAACGCTACAGTTAGCAAACATTACTCGTTTGGCTAATCCATCCCAAATTTTCAGCACTTGCCTAATAGGACTAAAGCCCTTTAAAGATATCCCCTCGAGGTTGCGCTTCGAGGGGATACCTTTCTGAGCTTTACCATAGCGACTTATGCATTTTTAAGTAGGTGTTTTACTAAATTATCTTTAACCATCATTTGACGCATAACTTCTAAAACATAGTTTTGCGCATCCTCATGGGAAAGATTACGCACTTGCTCTTTTAAAACCTGCAGTTGAAACTGCTGCTCTAACGTTAATTGACCTGGCATATCCATAGGTCACTCCTCCATAAATCATTGACGAAGACAAAGGCGCTAGCCCGTTATCGTTACAAAGATTTTAACCATGCTGCAACTAACCGTCAACCTGTCAAGCAATAAATAATCAAAGAAACATTTGTTTACAAGTTTACCGTCGCTTTGGTAGTGAAATATGCAGAAACGCCTTCTATGAGCATATCCCCTGTGTAAATCTACGCGCCTCTAATCAAACTTTTCCCATGCCTTCTCATAAAGAAACAAACCTTTCAAAGATTGCAAGAGGCCTCAATGAATATAGTCACCTTGGAATTCTCGATTTTTCTAGGCCCAATACATGGTGTGTGGGTTAGCCACAACCATAAAATGAAAAGCACCTTATCAAGGCGACCTCAGCTGCGTATAGAAAATTACATCTATAGCTTGACGCCCATAGTTCACAACATCAGTTATGACTGAAAGCTACGAATAACAACAGCTATAGGTGTATCACACTGCTGCTGGCGCAGCCTCTCCTTTGGAGATATGCATTCAGCAGTATGCTATAGAAGTTCCCAGCCCATCTATTTTGAGCCAGCCTAATCATCTTGTAGATATAAATTAAGCTCAACCAGTTCACTACTATATGAAGCACTTATGCTTGAAACAGATTCAAGACAATAGTGAACGTTGCCTAATTCTTAGTTATCAACAAATCAAACACTGAGGGCAGTCATTTCAATACCAATATTATTAGAAATCAACTGCTCCTTACTCAAAGAAAAAGCTTCATCACATACATTCTGAAGTTCTCTGGGTACCGGTCGAAAAAGGGATAAGACACCTGCTTGACAGCCAAGATCTTGCACTCGTTCAATAACAGGAACAAATTCTTGATCACTAGTCACTATCAAAGCATAGTCATAGTTTTTCATGGCAGCATGATAGACCATGTCTGAGACAAGATGTACGTCTACTCCCTTCTCACTATAATTCCCGCCTCCTATGGGTATTGCATATCCTAAAACCACCTTAGAAGTTTGCAATATGTCCTCTCCATGCTCACTTTCAAGTGAGGCTAAATGCGGCTCACATGTATAGAAAAAAGTTCTGACTAACTGGCGACCTTCGAGAAAGATCTCTCCAAACCAATGAATCGGTTTGATAATTTTAACTTCAGATCCATTAAGGCAGTATCGGAAGTTTGTTCCATCGATAAACACCATGGCTTTTTGAACATGAAGCGCTGGTGCACGCAATTTTATATTGCCATCGTAAGACTTATACATAACGATGATTCCTAATAACAATCATGCCGATACTGGAGTTTATAAACCCTCTTGATCACTAGATAGATGCAATTAAGAACCCTTGTGATGTCAAATTTGATATCCTTAGCGCAAACTTGAAATTGCTTGACTATCTAAGGAGTAATTGGAGTAATTTACTACAGCGTGTGCCTAAGCTCTAAAAGTTTCAAACCTAATGAACTCAGAGACAATCACCGTGGAGACGTAGTTCCACGCTTCATCAGATGATCATTCATGAATCTGAACACCTATAGCAGTGCCATGGCCAACTGAAGCGATAGATGCCCCAAAAGACATGAAAAACCTATGCTTTACCTATTGAAAAGCAAACACAAAAACTTAATCTAATAACTCAGAAGCCTTCAACGAGAATTGAACTCGTGACCTCTCCCTTACCAAGGGAGTGCTCTACCGCTGAGCTATGAAGGCAAAAGACTATGTGGTGGGCCGTGTTGGATTCGAACCAACGTAGGCGTAGCCAGCGGATTTACAGTCCGCCCCCATTAACCACTCGGGCAACGACCCTCTACCACATACACCGGAATTGTACCGGCAATGCCAGGAGGCGGACTTGAACCGCCGACACGAGGATTTTCAGTGCTTGAAAATAAAATAATCTGCATAGAGATAAGGCTATGGAAACTATTTGCGATCTCGTTGAATTTGAAAAATAGCCTGTTCAGCACACCAATCTAAAGACTGGCCAGGATTTTTCTGCTTAGCATTTTTAATCAGTCGAACGCTAGTGTTTGAGTCGTGAGTGAGGCTATCTAGCTTATTCAGTAATTGGCGATTAACGCTGTTTTCTCTATTGACTGAACTTTTATATTTTGATGTAGCAACCTTCGCAGTTTCAGTCTTGATCTTATTGATGCCAGGATTGGGTCGATTCTTAAACCGCTGAGTTTTTGGTGTATTGTCGGCACGCTGACGTGTTTTTTGCTGAAAACGCTGTGGCGCTGATGTTTTTATTGGCTTCTGAGCTTTAGTTGACGCAGTTGCTACCTGTTGTGGCCGATTCTTAAACCGCTGAGTTCTTGGTGTATTGTCGGCACGCTGACGTGTTTTTTGCTGAAAACGCTGCGGCGCTGATGTTTTTATTGGCTTCCGAACCTTGTTTTTTGAAACGGCTCTAAAAAAGGGACGACCTTCACGTATACATTTCTGACGTTGCAGGTACAGCAATATGATGATTGCCCACATCAACAAAGCTAATAGTACGTCCATAACTCATTGCATTATCAATCCCATAAGTTTATTCAACCCAAAGTATCAAAAGCATAGAGGATTCAAAGTCTAAATTATTCAGTTTAATTAACACGAACTCTGGTCATTTAATAAGTATGCTGAGTATTATTTTCTAGTACAAAGCTATTACCTACTATTATGACTATCCCCATTTCAAGAGCTGAGATACCAGACAGTGCTTTAACTGACCTAGAAACGTTAGCGGTCTGGGCCTGCTCCACACTAGAGTTTATGGCCAATGGTCGTAGATATCAGGAAGCCGAAGGCTTAAATGTCTTCCAATTCGACAAATCCCTGTTCCGATCTTATACAGAACAAAACATTGCTAGCTTCCGTATAAATGTCCAGCTACAACCTAACTTTACTTCTAACCAGTACCCCTCATTGTGGGCAGCAGTACAACCAGAGTTAGACGGTACTATTCCAGTATCCTACTTACAGGGTTCGTAAGCTAGCTTAATAAGGTAAGCACTCAATTAAATTACTTATTTGGTGCAAACAAAAACTAAGTAAGGGGAATGTACATCAAATGGATTATGACAAGGAAATTTGTTAGTAATTAGACTATAGCGTTTCTCTATCTGGTGAGGGACATACTTAAAGCTATAAAGCTTATCAGTCAATGATTTTGACGCACCTCATTTGAGCGGGAATCGCTATAATGGCTTCTTTTTTTGAGTTGTCCTTTTGTGCCTTATGTCAACTAGCAATACACCCAAAGGAACATCTTTAAATACTGGTCAAGGCGCTACTGTTTTAACCAACGGAAACAGTAACGTACTCAGATATGGTAATGGTGCTAGCCCTGGAACAACATTTTCTAGTAATGCCAGTTTTAGTAATCAGGTAAACAGTCGGTTCTCTTTAGAGCGTTCTTTTTACGGGAGTAGAGGAACCGGGGGCATGCATTTCCCTGATATGCAAAGCGGCAATGCTAGAAGTGCCAGAATAAGCGCTAGAAATCGAGCAAGTAATAGACTGAATCAACTCAATACAAATGCCAATTACAGAGGGCCTGAAACGGTTGGAGAAACTGCTAGAAGAAATGCATCATTAAACAATAGTTCCTATACACGAGGTACATCTAGAGGGACAACAGCATCTGGTAGAAATATTAGTCGTTTTGGTACTGCTAGAACTAACGTTTCAAGAAATGCCGGGACCGCTATTACAGGAAGTTCTAGAACTCAGTCCGCAATACAAGCATGGAATGCAGCTAAAGTAAGAGGAATCGGAAATCAACTATTACCTAATACGAAAGGAACTACGTCAGTAAATCCCGGTGTTCGAACGAGTTTAACGGCGGCTGGCGGTGCATTAGGGGCAGGTGCTGTCCCCGCTGGAGCCCTAGGATTAACGCCTGTCGCTAGTGTCGGAGCCGGTCCACTGATTGGGTTAGGGAGTGCATCGTTAGGGTTAGGACTATTAGTTGGAAATTCCATTTATGAGGGGCTAGGACGTCCTTTTGGTCCTAGTCTGGGTGATTATGCAAGAGCTAAATTAAACCCTAAAACTACGGATTCTTCTCAATATCTAACCCCTTTAGTACCGGGAGACTTGGTAGACCCTACTACCTATGGAGAAGCCGGTAAGAACTACGACGTTACATTTAGGACCCGGACAGACTTAGGCCCCGAACATAGCGATGGCCCAGCCGAAAGACCTTGGAGAGATCCACAAACTAGAAGCACTATTCCTGGCCCGATCGGAAAGGTTGAATATAGTCAAGATGGCAATCACATGTTTGTCGGAGTTACCTCTCCCAAAGGAGCGTCAGACCCGCTTCCAGCGTTTGCACAAAGAAATATCGTGTTTGGTACGGGTAGTAGCAACCGCAATGTGTTTTTTGTTTATCTGGAGATTTTAAAAGTTACGGAGCAAGGTAAGCCAGATGAGCCGATTCCACCTGAAACACAAATTACGACGACACCCAGGCCAACACCGTTATCTTTACCCTTAGGTAATCCTAGTAGTTCACCAACCTCTACAGCTCAACCTAATACGCCTTTTGAGCCCTATATCCCAGCGTTACCTGATTTACCACTAGGTATCCCTCAATTACCCACTGGGGAGCCTGATTTTATTGATAATCCAGCAATACCTGAAAGAGCCCAACCCACTCAAGCACCAGAAGGTACCCCAACGATTCCTACACGTAGATTTGCGCCCGCTAGGCATATACCGGGGAATCCGTCTAAAGTTAGCCCATCAGAGCTAGACCCTATAGCACCGAATGCCCCTACAACATCCCCTAGTACAGACCCTTTGCAGAAAGAAACCGTAAAAGAAAATACGGTTATTGAACGATTAAGAAGGATTCAAGAGGAGCAACGTAATCCACTAACCGATTTACTCATTCCAGGCCTGGCAATCACTCCAGGTCTAAGACAAAATCCAGGAACTCCTTTAGTACCCGAAAGGAAAACCAACCCAGGCACTAATTTGCCGCAAACAGGTACATCGAGTTCTTGTGGATGCAATGGGGGTATTAATGCTCACACGGATGATGTCATAGGACAATTAGATAAACGCTTAAACGATAAATTAGACGCGCTTCAGCAAGGGTCTCAAAACGCTCAGCTGGCAGCTATTTTAGCGAAGTTGTTGGAGATGGAAAATTTTGCTAAGAAGGCCTGGCAAAACACCCATGTAGACAAGCTCATCAATCTGCTGACCCTCGTCACCGTGCTCCACAATGGCGCAATGATCAGTCGTGACATCGGTGAAACGCTGGGCTATGTCGTGAGTAATGCCCTGGCCGTTGTCGGCGTTAAAGACGAGGATGGCAACGCTCTTGATATCAATGGTTTAGTGGGCGATAGCGTCACCAATTTCATTAAAGCCGTGGTGGGAGACGACGTTTATGATGACGTGCGCACCAGCTGGCAAAAGGCCAATCGCGTACTTCAGGCTGGGTCAAATATCGTCTGGACATTACGCAATATAAATGACGCCACACAGGACGTTCTGGAATGGACCGCTGAGAACACTGGCAAAATTGGTAATGCTCTTAAGAAATACGGTGTCGTGGGCGATCGCGCCTACCCATGGATGTCAGAACGGGTCAAGGCACAGGAGTTCTACCGCACTAAATTTAGTCGCGTATTTCAAGGTCTCGAATCAGCAGAGGATACCGCTAGCAGTCTGGCGGTCGTCACCTCCAATGTTCGCGAGATTCAACAAGAGGTTGATGAGCTAGGTGAGGCGCGATCGCGATTCACCGATGCCGTCACCGCCTTTGGCCCAGAGGATACGCCAGGAATGGATGAGGAAAATCAACTACCGACCAGCGCCCCTGAAAACCAGCCGATCAAGATAGCCGAAGAAGACGCCGAGGGGGTTAGCCAGAGCCCCAACGTTGCGATCTCAACCGATGCTCAACGAGGAGATCCACCTGACGATGCCACTCCCTGATAATTTTTCACCCGTTGAACACCTTCAAGACACCATTCGCCGAACATTCAGAACCGAGGTTAGAGAATGGTTTCGCGATATCGACTTGGATGGTGACCTAGACATCAATACACCTCGGAGCAGTATGGCTTTGGCCTGTGAACATCGTGATGATGACTCATTCAACATGACCATTGGTCGAATACTGCTGTTTGAGACATTGCGCGGTCGGTTCGCTGATCGCCTGCTGGGTGGCAATGATGACACTGGTGTCACCAACTATAGAACTGATGTCCGTCGCCGGACACGACCTAAAATCACTCTTTACTTTTTAGAAGACGCTACCGACGTTGAGCCAGGTTATGCCCCTATTGATGGTCGTATCAGCTTTAGGCTGATGGATCACACGCCGGCCACCATCAATCCATCTGTAGCCCAAACCTACGCCCAGCGAATACGAACCACCTTTGTAACAGGTAGTGGTTTTGTCTGGAAAAAGGGCAGGAACATGTATAGCTATAGCGATTGGCCAAAAGGCTACCAACTACAGTTACTCTGTCGCACTGAAGCAGAAGCCAGACGAGTGACTGAGGCAGTTCTTGATATTCAAAATGACACACCTGAGTGGTCATACTTCAATGAAAAAGTCAACGCGGAACCAGCTGCAGCGTTTCCAACGATTCCAGATATTGACCAAGCGTATGGTAAAAGTCGACGTCAGCCCAGACGACGCCCCGTGGCTGATGTCCGTTTTCAGTATGCATCGCTCGAAGTGCTTGGTGTGCCAAACCCTATCATCCTGGTAGACCGTACCGGCATATTACCCGCGCCATTGGTCAGTTAGTTTTCTAGCGCTATCGTTCAAAAACAACAGGAAAGGCTAAACCTTTCCGACTGACGTTATCAAGGTTTTACATGAGTTAGAAGGGTATCAGATCCTCTACGGTACTCTCCTTATGTCTAGATACAGCGACATTCGTCGAGGCGCACAGCTGAATGCGGCTCAGCAGCAATATATCGAATACATCAGTACCCCTCGTGATCCTAATATCGGTTCTCGCGGCTCAAGGCCTCCACAAAAGCCTGTATATATCGTTCCTTTCGGTTTTGACCTTGGGGTTGCGACGGATGTTATTCAAGCCAGTAACAGCGTTCAGGGATATTCGGCTTTAGCAGCCAATGTGAACGCTGCAAGTGGAGCGGCTGTTACTGATGCTATTGGGTCAAGTACTATCTTTCCGATTAATGGCTTTAGCCCTGCTCGTGTGGTTTGGAACCGCGCTACAGACAAAGTTTTGGTCCCTAAGCGATCAGCGATTACCAATCAGTTATACGGTGCCTATGAGAACGTAAACCGCGATAGCTGCGCGTTTGGTAGAGCAGCTGAAGACGATGATATGCACGATGTATTTGCAGCTATCAAGTCTCAGATTCTAACTACGAATGCAGGTTTCGGGCTCAATCGAGTCTCCCTAACTCGCGAGCGTCGGAGATATCGGTAGACCCCCATGAAGCCAAAACACGACATCCTCGATCCGTTTATGACGTGGCTTGATATGAACCCTGAGCACGGGGAAAGTGATCAGCGTCGAGCCATTGAACAACTTGCAGTACGACAGGAGCTGATCCAAAACTGGCTAGATGGAAACGAATACGTGGATGCCGTGTTGGACTGCATCGAAGAGCATGGCTTAGATGCTGCTGGCTATGTCGAGGCTGTAGAAAACTCGGTCAATCAGTTTATTTACAGTGGTGGTGCTGCTTACATTACTAACGAAAGCGGGGTACTGTTGCCCGCCCATATAGGTTGATGAGCTGGCAACTACTGCAAGAGGTAGAACCTCAGTTTGAATGGCTCACTCTGGGACCACCCATTGTTGGTGAGCCCACCCTGAAGATAGAACAAGACTGGTCCTATGCTGGGGCATTCCCCGGTCGGGCTTATATCACCGTCGTTCAGCAGTTTCCAGATGGTTCCTTATACGGCTTCAGACGGTTTTATCCGTATCGAGATCCACGCTTGTTTAATCCTTCCATCCCCAACCACTTGGAGGCTTCAGGCTGGAATGTTTACTCAATTCGTTTGAAAGTCAACTTATGGGGACAATGGCAAGCAGATGCTAACTGGCGAATTCGAATCTACGAATGGATTGGCAATACCCCACCCGCAATATTTGTCGATCCGGGTGTGGGTGAGAACAATCCTTCAACCCCTGACCTAATCTACGATGGCGGACAAGAAGTTTGATGTTGTGCTCCTAGCGCGACGTGTGGAGGGTGTGGAGGCTCCTAGCTCCATCAAATATGGGGAAGTTGTGCAATGCCCTGATGCCAATAATGGCGAAGGTGCTGTTTATATCGGTCGGCCAGATGGGACGCCGATGCTGCTCAATCAGGCCACAAACCCGCAAGAGCTGTACTTGACGGTGCCTGAGCAGGCGAGCGATTTATTTATCTCGACGAAAGAGACCAATCGAAAAATACCGTGGACGACGACCCCGAGGGCCGCTAATGATGTTTGCTATCGAATTGGTGACGACATCACGTTATCGCCAGATGGGAAAGATATCACCTTGCCGATGGGCACCTTCGATATTTGGTATCGCATCCATTTTTCCACCATGGAAGGCTATGCCGTTATCGGCATCTTGGATAGCAGCACCTTGGAGCCACTGAACAAAAGCTCGGTGGGTGTGGCTGAACCAGGTAAAGAACCCGGCAAAATTCGGGAATCCATTGGCCGAGCCGTCTTTTTCGTAACGTCACCGATCACCATTAGCGTTGGGGTTGAGTACGCAGATTCGAATCAGGATAAACGGCTGAGCTGGTGGGAATGCTGGTGTCACATACAGAAGCGATGATTGGCAGTATTCCTCCTGGGCAGATTGCCCCGATGGGGACAGCAACATTGCCTGTCAAGCAGCTGCAAACGCTCCTGATTAGCCTCAACAATCAGGCGGTTGAGATTTCAATTCGTGATGGAATTCTGGAAATAAAAAACCTCACTGACCACACGGTTTTTTATGCTGGCTCCTGTTTACAGCCAGACGATTAAGCTCAAGTGGCACATGGCAATGCTACAAATCCTTGAGTACAGGCCAGGGCGAGAGACGCCCATTAGACACACGATCAATTTGGCCCGACTACCGGCCACCATTGGGCGATGGGACCAGGCAACCTACCCAGTGGCTGTTGGCATGGATCCACGACTCGTCTTTGTGCGCTCGATTTCTCGTATCCATGCCACGGTGTACCGCGAGGGGGACCAAATCATGCTCAAAGATGGGGGCGACCAACCGAGTCGAAACGGCCTCTGGCGAAATGGGGTGCAATTGAATCGCCCCGTACGGATCTATGAAGGGTGTGAATATGCGCTCGTGCCCAGGACAGGGGACTATGGCCTACTCCTGAAGTGGCCCGTCACTGAACCGAGCACTGACTATCCCACCCTGGGGCTTGAAGATGTGGATAGCTTGAAAGCGGAGTTAAAGGACTCTGACGAGCAAATAGCGACCCTGACAACGCAAGTTGACCAGTTGACGATTCAGCAGGGGGCCACCCGTGATGCCGCGCTCTCGCTACAGAAAGAGGTCAGTACGATCAAAACTGAGCTCAGAACTGTGAAAGCCAAAAATCTGCGTCAGGACTCACGATTGAAGCAGCAAAACCGTTGGCTATTAGGCCTGGCTATCGTTGTGTTGGGCGCTACATCGCTATTGCTGTTTGGCGATTCCGATACGCTGGAGCTGATTTGCAAAACCGTGCTGTCCGTGATCGGCATTGTCAGCGCGATCGCAGGCTTCAATCATGAAAAAACATCCCAGAGTTAACCCGACTGGAGATAATCGGAGTATACAGATATCTCATTGGTGATTATTGACTTGGCCCACTGCCGACTTAACGGTCACAATCACCGGACAACAATAACTTTGGCAACCAACCGATCAGACTTGACTGCGCCAGTGCATTGCGATTGTTATCTTGCTGACCGCACACGTTCGCTCAGATGACGATCTAGGAATTTATAAGCTCTTTCACGCATCTCCTCAGAAAAGCTATGCTTTCCAGGGTAGATTTGCCGCTCTAATTCGCCTGTCACGAATGCCGATTTTGCATACTCACAAATATCCTCAATGTCTTGACTCCACTTATCAGCATCAGCGCCCAGCATGAGTAAGTGAGATGGCTCGACTAACCGCACAATGTCTTCAATGTCACCCCATGCTAAAAAGCCAGGAAGGACATAATCAAACTGAATTCCGATATCTTGTGCCAACATCGTCTTGAATTTTGTAGAACCACAATTACTGACTGACACCTTAATCCTTCGATCAAAAGCTGGTGCGAACAATGCGGTTCTACCGCCATAGGAATGACCAATGAAGCCGATTCTGGTTGCATCTACTTGCGACAAACTCTGAAGTAAATCAATCCCTGCACTGATATCAAACAACACTTTACCCAGAAGGGTTTGCCCTCGCATTAATCGGCTATGGAGTTGTTGGGCATGATATCGCACTGGATCGATGGTATCTGCTCTTTCTTCAAAGCAAATGGCATCGGGAGCCAGAGTGATATAGCCTCGTTCTGCCAGTTCTTTGGCGTAAACTTGATCCGGTGAACCCGCAAGCCCGACAACTTCGCTTTTACCTAGTGACCAGTTTGCTGCGTGTTGATGAAAGCAATATATGGCAGGTAGCGATGCACTGATATTTTTAGGGATACAGAGAAACGCGGAAATTGTTTCTCCTGCCTCAGATGAATAGCCAATTTTTTGACGAACGAACGCGCCACAGTCTACTTCCTCAAATACCTTGAGGTTCAATTCGCTTTTGCTAGGCATCTCACCTAGCAAGGACAGGAAATGGGTGCGATCCATTGCAGTGCTGAGTGTAATAGCATCAGGACTCACGATTGAAGCAGCAGAACCGGTGGTTATTGGGCCTGGCTATCACGGTGTTGGCCGCCACATCGCTATTGCTGTTCGGCGATAGCGATACGCTGGAGCTGATTTGCAAAACCGTGCTGTCCATTATCGGCATTATCAGCGCGATCGCAGGATTCAATCATGAAAAAACATCCCAGAGTTAACCCGACTGGAGATAATCGGGGTATACAGATACCTCGTTGGTGATTATTGCCTTGGTCCGCTGCCGATTTAACGACCAAGATAAGCGGCGGCAGATGGTCTTAGCATCATTACAAATTCCCTCAGCCGTCCGCTTCGTTGACTTGTGATGCGGCGTTGTTCCGCAACCAGTCAATAACTTCATCGGCATTGCTATCAGGCGGGAAGACTGGGTAGAAGACTTTAGCGATTTTCCCTGCTTTGGCAATGAGCGTAACTCGTTTAATAAGTCGCAGGTCTTCTATCTCAAAAGTTGGTAACTTCAATACTTGGGCAAAACTTAAATCACGATCGCTCAAAAGATCAAATGGTAAGTGAAGCCGCTCTATTGCTTCTTTTTGATATTCAGTATTTTGCGTGCTAAGTCCAAAGACCTGCGCTCCCAACTCGCTCAGTTCTTGGTGATGATCCCGAAAAGCACAGGATTGTGCAGTACACCCCCTTGCACCAGGAATCTCGTCCCATCCGTCAGGTAGCGGAATGCCAGGCTGCCCTGTCATTGGGTAGCCATAAATAATAACCAGTCCTGCGATCGCTGATAAATTTACCCAACTATCTTGAGTGGATAGTAAAGCGATCGATGGCAAAGACTCCCCAAGCAAGTGATTGCAAGCGCCGTCATCTACTGGAGCGGGCAAATCTTCCGGCAACTCTGTCAGTTTTTCCATATGATTCACTGTTTCTGCAATTCACCTCACACTAGCAGACAATTTCTCAACCACTTTCCTATCAGGAGCTTAAGCCTCATAACGGCGAGCGTCACCAGCGGCCAATAATATTGAAGCGAAGTCAGGGGTTGCCAATCTGTCCGGTGCACGCAAGGGTTAGCTGGCTACTTTCAGCATTGAGACTAATTACAGAGACCTCTAAGCCAAACGACTGAAGAATTTAGAAGGTAGCAACCCCTGAACACATCCAGCCGTCAAGCCTGATTAGAACTCACAGGACAAAAGGGGCTTACCATCATTTCACTCTTACCCTCTGGCTTGGTATTGGCTAGGGGTTTTTTATTTGTTGACGATAGCGATTATTTTTCTTAATAAAAGAACGGATTTCAAAGACATTATTTCATTGTCCCGTTGCCCACGACCGCAACTAATCAATTGCAAAAAACAGCCCTGACCTTTACAGATCAGGGCTGTTGTCGTTGATGTAGGGCGTTATCGGTTTTCGATTTTGTTTGCGACAAACGTGCAACATGGTTTGGCCCAAACGCTAGATCACCGTCCAATCGTCATCATGCGGTTCAAAGTCCGATGGATCATTGATGACCCCCATGCGTAAATCCTCACTACGCTGATCCTGTAATTCGATCTCACGGTAATGCCTGAGGATATTGACCAAGCCTTCGGCCTCGATTGGCGCTTCTTCGTCGTCATTATCATCGTCGGATTCAGAGACGGAGAGCGGCAGAGAACCGCCTACAATCTCATGAATGACGGACGCGAGGCGCACACGCTCTTCTTGCCAATTGTTTTCAAAGGCTGTGATGCTCAGGATCGACTCACCTGTAGATACACGAGAACGCAATTCGCCAATTGACAGGCTGGTTAAGGCGCACAGCCGCTTGATCAACGAAACAGGCAGCGTCTCTTCGCTATATCGAAAACGTAGTGTCATGGATGCGTGCTACTGAGACTTGAACCGATAAAAATTCAATAGAGGGCAGCTTTCTGCCTACGCCTCTGATCCGGTAGATGAGGTAGAACTATTTCAGGCTAATACCCGATTCTAATCTGGCCGTTTATCGCTGCTGTGAGGGTACGGGTACAGAGCAGTACTGAGACTAATTACAGATACCTCTAAGCCAAACGACTGAAGAATTTAGAAGGTAGCAACCCCTGAACACATCCAGCCGTCAAGCCTGATGTGCATGAATATATAACTCACAGGACAAAAGGGGCTTACCATCATTTCACTCTTACCCTCTGGCTTGGTATTGGCTAGGGGGTTTTTATTTGTTTACAATAACGGTCATTTTTCTTAATAAAAGAACGGATCTCAAAGACAGCTGTCAAATGTCAGTTCCAACACCCTAAGCATCGCAGTAGCAGGGTCTCCAGCCGATTTCACAACACACTCACACCATTAGTCGAATTCCATCATCGGCTGTGAGTCCCTCATGAATCGGAACGCTGCCACCAAATCACTCTCAAGTACGCGTCCGGTCGATAGTGGTGGTAACGCCTCTAAATCGAAGAACCCTACATCCATCGTTTCGGCCCCTGGCTCTGGCTCACCTTCAAGCCCCTCGCAGATAAAGAAAATCTTGTAGAAGTCGCGCACATCAGGATCGTAGTTGTGCTTAGCCTTGTGTCTAATGCCGTAAATGGACTTAGCTTTGGCCCGAAGCGACGTTTCTTCCCAAATTTCCTTTTCTACATTTTCGGCGGGAGAGCAGCCGACTTCCGCAAACCCACCCGGAAGCGTCCACAATTGATCAGTTGCCTCACGGACCAGCAATATCCGTTCATCACGAATCACAGCACCACGAACATCGACTTTGGGAGTTGCGTAGCCACTCGCAAAGTCGGACACCAAGTCTTCGATTCGCCCAATTGGTACGCTTCCGAGTGTAGATAGCATTCGATTGGCTATTTCCGCGACCTCGCGATAGCGCTCACGGTCATACTCATCAGACGAAAAGAGCAAGCCGTTCGATGCGATGCTTTGCAATCGTTTCGCCCACGCCAACCAGAGATCTTCCATTCGATGCCCTCGCTTTCAGATATGAAACGGAAAGATAACCCAAGGTTACTTTATGCCAGTGAAATGCGCAGGATATGGATGCCTATATCGGCATCATCAGCGCGATCGCAGGCTTCAATCATGAAAAAACCACATCCCAGAATTAATCTGACTGGGTGCGCGCGATGACAGACCAAAGGAGCCCAGATAGCCGCCCCACAAGACTCTTAGAGATGGCACTCAAAATATTAAAAATTCATCAGAGGGGTTAGGATTTAAATATCCTGATGCTAATCTGAGGGGGTTAGACGAACCTTGAAAACCTAATTCTTCCGTTGACCCCCTCAGATTGATTACTGTGAGGGACATTCAAACGTTTTTCACAGGGTCTTATTGGGAGTCATTTTCGATTGTGTAGGGTCAGTTTTGCCCCCCTCAGATTTAGGTGTCTGGAAAGCCCTAACCACAGTAGTTTCAAAAGGTAGGGGTTCAGATTCCATTACCCCGAAAGGGGACGGAAACCAGACACAGATTTCCAAGATTTCATCGTGCATTGCGTTCAGATTCCATTACCCCGAAAGGGGACGGAAACTAGCCTACACGCGAATTAGGACACAGCACCTGCGAGTTCAGATTCCATTACCCCGAAAGGGGACGGAAACAAGATTTCACACTCCGTTGTGTTCACTGGTGATACGGGTTCAGATTCCATTACCCCGAAAGGGGACGGAAACACCTTGCACCCACTCGCCAGACTGGGTCTGGGTTTGAACGTTCAGATTCCATTACCCCGAAAGGGGACGGAAACCCGGACAATGGGATCAGCAGCCTGTAATGTCATCGCGTTCAGATTCCATTACCCCGAAAGGGGACGGAAACGAGGCACCGCAAGCTACCTAACCTACATTCGTCAAAAGGTTCAGATTCCATTACCCCGAAAGGGGACGGAAACACTATCTTCGCTTTGATCTTTCAACTGATTTTCCAACGTTCAGATTCCATTACCCCGAAAGGGGACGGAAACACAAAGAGTTGGGAATTCTCCAGCCGAGTAAGCTCTGGTTCAGATTCCATTACCCCGAAAGGGGACGGAAACAGTCCAGACATCTCCAAACTTGTACAAGGCCTCTAGTTCAGATTCCATTACCCCGAAAGGGGACGGAAACGACCTGCTCAAGGGTGCCGCCATCCTGGATGACCAGGTTCAGATTCCATTACCCCGAAAGGGGACGGAAACACTGGCCGAATCGCCCAGTCCACACCGCAAACAATCTCAAGTTGCCAATTCCAGTACCCCGAAAGGGGACAGAAATGACTAGAATTTCCCCCAAACTGACGTGAGGGTATGTAGATACCTCACTGGTGGTTAATTCCTTGGCCCGCTGCGAAATCAGCAACTAATCAATTGCAAAAAAACAGCCCTGACCTTTACGGGACAGGGCTTTGGCCTTCTAATTCAAGGAAAGTCGTACATCCTTAGAATGCCCATGCTAGCGTCACTGGCACATCCGGCTTATCGGCTGATCCAGTCCAAAAGTAGCCCTTCATGTTTGGCCAACTGGCACATGCCGTATCGTGGAACACTGACGGCGGTTAGTCAGGCAGTAACTTTTTTATCGCTGCCTTCAGCTCTTTAGCATCGACTGCCACCCGATCACCCATCACAGGATTCTCAAACTGTGGAGACGTATCAATAACGATAAACACGTCATTTGTTAACGGCTCTTCAATTAATTCTAAGCTCATGGGCATGGAGTGACCACCATCACAATCCCGACCAATATCAAGCTCAACTTTCTTCCTTTTCATGTGCATTTATCCGGTACTAACGACAAGTAGAGTGCGATATAAATCCCTCTAAAAAATTGAGAAAACACCGTGTGGACTTGCAGTGGATATCACTGTGGACTCAACAGTGGATTAGGGTCCACAGCGTTGTGGACGTACACCACAATGAACATTGTTTTGTGGACCAGTCCACACCATATACAGCAATTGTTTTAGCCATTTTGTGGACCTGTGGACTTTGAAGAAATACGTTGTTATTCCGCCCAATATAGGGGGATAGCTTTTACGGCTCAGGGGTCCACAAAACCTGAAATGTGAGCTTGCTGTGATAGCTGCCAGTCTCTATTTTGATCACCCGTTTTAGAGACTTACTTAATAGCATGCGGTGCACCTGCTCAATGTTTAAATCATGGTTCTTTCTGAGGGAACTCGCGAATCTAAAAAAGGATGAAACAGTATGAATTGAACCGACTTGAAGCTCAAATAATTTCTTAACGCAATAGCGAAAGGCATCCAGGCTAATGCCCTCTGGAATATCCAGCTTTGATGGTTCAGCTTGGTTAGCCTGACCCGGTTCTTCAGGGGGCCTGGCCACTAATTTCCCTCGACTGTTGCGTGGGTAGAACTTCCAGAGCAAGGCTTTATCCACTGAATCGTATAAAAAGTCACCATAGCCTTGGATGTGCAGCACTTCTAGAACCATTTCAAGTTCACTGAGGCTTTTCACGGGATCCCAGCATTGAACGGGAATGCGCAAATCTAGCAGCCCGGTTCCATCGTCCAGAATGCTCCGCTTCGACTCGTACCACACCAAAAACTCATTGGCTAATCGTCGTTGTCTGGGGCTATAGCAGGCAAGCGGGTCTTTTTGTTGGGTGGCATCAATGGGTAGATGCTCGGTCGGGGTCTCCGGGACTGATTCAGCGGGGGCTTCAAATCCATAGGGTGAATCCAGGGCAGGATTCACCACGCTGGGTTTTATCGGTTGGATGTCCCAGCGTTGAGGCAGCACAATCAAACGCCACTGGCCCCCAATGTTCGTCAAGGCCAGCACGACATTGACGGGGGCTTTATTGGCGTTATGCTGCTCCAGATAGGCCGTAAATTCCTGCTTGAGGGCCGCTCGGGTATCTTTGAGCGCAATATATCGGGCATCACTCAGTAAGCTCTCAATGGCCCCATAGATGCCATTACGTCCCAATGCAATCACATAGTTTTGATTGCGAACTTCTTTATCCACACCTGATTTATTGGTGCTCAAGTGACCGAACACCACCCCGCGAACGCCTTTGCTACGCCCGTCCACAATGAGCGTTTCGATAAAGTCGCTATAGTCCTCTTGCCAGTCGGGGATATCTGACTTTTTGGGTGGCCCCCCGGTTTCAAGTTCAGCATAGATACGGGCGGCTTTTGAAATCGCTTTTGTGCCTTCGTTCGACTCATCGATCAGCACAAAGGACGGTACCAGGGAGCCGGTTTCTAACAGGTTCTCGATGGCATTGGTCCGCTGCCGTAGCCGCGTTGCGGCATCCACTAACGTCTGACCCTGCATCGTGCGGGTGACCACATACATATCGTGGGTGTCCTCCAGACCGGCCATGGATAGCGTTTCACCACGGGCCGAGTTGCCCGATTTGTGAGCGATCGCCACAAAGTCAGTGGAGTCATCCACTTGATAGGCATGGCTCACAATGGCCTCTAAAAACGCTGATTTCCCCACCCCAGTGGTCCCTAACCCCAGTAGGCCTCTGTCATCTGCAAGGAACCGGGGAATAGGATTTTCTATTTTTAAGCCACAATACCGACGCTTACCCGTCAGGTCTACACAGCGCTCTGAGGCCTTGGTCGTGGCATTTTTACGGGTGGAGAATTTCAGGTCTTTGGTTGTTTCAGTGGTGGCCGCCTCCGGTGAATCCTGGGTGATGCCCATCAAGGCTTTGAATTCCGCGAGCTCCTCTTGTGAGGTTTTAGCGGGGACCAGACCGGGTTCCTTCATATGGTCCGGCAGCGGTGCATTGTTTTGCAGCTTGACTTCACTGACAGCCGTGTAAACACGACTGGTTTCTGAATCCTGAAACGCCTGTTTCTGTAAACTCCGGGTGAATTGACGCTCTTCTTCGGCTTCATCTAACTCGCGTTGGAATTTATCCAGTCCGGCATGGGCCATCCCAATCAGGGTGAGGCCGGTGGCGGACATCATGAGGCCCAAGGCTGGCGGCCAACGATAGTTCAACCCTTGGTCTGAGTAAAACCGTCGCTCTACTGGGGCAAACACAAGGAAGGCTCCCATGATGGCCATGCCGTAAAGACAGAGTGCGCGTTTAGGCGCTGCGACCCAGGCACCTTTGAGTAACTGACCGGCCCCCTGCATTAACCGATGCCTGACGGCAGGGGACAGTAGATCCGTGTCTAGAAAATGGCTATCCATGTAACGATGCCTCCTAACGTGATGGCGCTGACAAACGCGATAAACTGCAAAATTCCAACACTGCTTGCTTCAAACGTGAGGCGTTTAGCCCATGGATGGCCCCGTGTAATGCCGTTGAGCTGTAGGCTTAGCAGGCTCACAACGACGAAAAAAGCAGCCACGCCCACCACGAGAAGCGAAAATTTCAACGGGGGCCATAGGGCCGACAGCTGGACAATGGCTGAGGAGGCACAGGCGATCAGGAGGTACTGGGTGAGCTGGGCTCCTAAGTGATGGTTGAGTTTCACGGTCCTAAGGGGGCAATTGCCCCCTGATAAACGGCTAGTTCTGGACAAATTGGTGCTCTAAATGTGAGCCCTGGTGGATGCCGTTTCGGCTGATATCCGTGGCTGTGTGCAATTTCTCGCGGAGGCCACGATCAAACTTGGCATAGGCAATATTGGCGTTCTCCACGTCAGACGCATGCTTTAAACCCGCTTGCTTTCTGGCTAGATTGAGCTGATGCTTCAGTGTTTGCCATTGTGCAAACGCTTCCTCAATGGTGATTTCAAGCTTGGCTACTTTCTCGCGTAAGCTCTTGAGAGCCGTCTGATACTTTTGTTGGCAATCGATATAGTGATTAGCGGCATCAATCGCCCGTGTTGCCTGGGATAATTGCTCTGACTCTGCGGTGATGTGGTCAATAAACTGATCCGCTGAGGCTTCCGTGCCACAGTCCGTTAGAAAGTTGCTCGGAAGCTGGGCAACGTTCGTGAAGTCAAGCCGTTCTAGGTTGCTGGGGTTGATCCGTTCGTTGGTCAGTCCCGTTTTGGCGTTTAAAGTTCGTTCAAGATTGCCGGTCAGGTTAAAAGCCATCGTTCGATATAGGTAAGGTAAACATCAAGGGGGGCGACGCTTAGCGCCGTATGTAGTCTCGGTTTTCTAGATAGAAATCCCGCAACGGCAGGGACCGATAATGGTTGTGGATGGTGGATACGGCAAATGCACCCGCCAGGATTAATAAGACCAGGTGCGTTAACGTCAATCGAAATTGTTTCAGTCTCGACAGGTCACGGGCTTGCTGATGGTGGTCAGCGGTTAGCCGCTCGATATAGCTATGGTTCAGCTCGGACAGATCACCCAAGTGAGTCACGGTTCCTTTGATGATGTCTAAGTCTTTCTGAGTCAGCTTTTCGCCTTGTTCCAGTACGGTTAACTGTTTACGAATCGTGGCGAGCGCGCGTTTTATCTCGGTTGAATGGATGCCGTGAGTCTCCTCAAGGTCGGCAACCGCCGTCCTGAGAGTGCTAAGGCCAACGCCATGACGCTCAACGGTTTTGTTGAGAATGCCAAGTTTCTCAGCAAGACTTAAATCGTCAGTCGGGGGTGGCTCAGCCGGGGGGTGCACATCTGGCTCGGTACATAACCAAGTCAATGGATCATCGCTCATGGCTCTCACCTCCATTAGTTCCAGAACGTGAGGGCATCAAAAAAACCAGTCGAACAGGTATAGGCCGTTACCACTGGCTGAGCCGTGTCTCTCAATTTCCAGCCTGCCGAACCAGACAGCAGGCACAAAATCAGCATTAAAATGATTTTCCAAGGCATGATGAATCGATTCCTGGTTGATAGGGCGTGAACGCTGATGGTTTGTGGGAATGACTACAGATTTCGTCTACCGAGGCCGTGATTGCCATAGACGGAGATCAGGCGCTTAAAGTCTTTGGTCCGTTGGCATGCGCCACAGGTTGTCTCACTGGGCGTAGCGGTTAGATTGATGGGCTGCTCATCCAGTGGGGCCGTATAACGCCCGCAATAGGTCAGCAGTTCTAGGGTTTCAGGGTCAAAGGCTTTACAGTCTGGATCTAATCCAGACAGACGGGTCAGATGGTGTTTGAGCATCAGATGCTAACTCCAATCGGTAAGTTGTTATTCGTCGTCAACCAAGGCCACCAACAGCATTGATGGCCTTGGTTTTAGCCTTAATTAGGCTCATGTCGAACAGTCTTAAATGTTTCCTTGCGTTCGAGTTTTGTAAGGGCGTAAAGACAGGCATCAGCCATGGCGGCCAGCTGTGAGACGGACCGTCGATTCACGCTACCGTCACGACATGTTCCTTTTGAAGACTTATCAGGAGCTTCATGGGTAACGACCCACCCAAATAGACCATTTTCGTCAACATCAATAGCAATTTCACCACCAATTTCAGGTACAGGAATGGTGCAGATAATGCGAGTCATAAGCAATCCTTGAAATCTACGTTTTGAGTTTAGACACCTGGGAAAGTGAGGCGTTATTCGTCAGACAGGTGGACCATATCGGCTAATGAATTGAGCAGGCTGTCATCAAGACTGACGCCGCTTTCCTGGGAGGTTTGCTCTACAGCGGATGGGGGCATAGAGCCCCCCTTATGAACCAAGTCAATGTATAGGTCAAGCTGCGTCAGGGCCATCATGACCAGGTCAGAAATGCTCAGAGATGGGTCTGGATAGCGGGTTTTCAGGTCCTTGATGATGCGATCTCGCAGGTTGACCTTAGCCACGTCTTCCCTCCTGACGAGCCACCATTGACTTAGCAATTTCATACAGACCGTGAACGTTGGCGTTGACTGGATCGCCCACCACCTCAAAATTAAAGGTCTCCAACAGTTTGGAGATGCCGGGCAGCATGGCACCCCCCCCAAAGACCAGACCACGCTCTGCCTTAAGCATCATCTCGTTGGCATGTTGCATAGGTCGGGCAAAACTGGCCTTAAACCATCGTGGCAAACATCGTAAATAGTCTTCTCCAAAGCTGAATCGGTTTGCAGCTACCGGACCACCATAAAATAAGTCTCCACGCTCCACGCCCTCTCGAATAATGTGCGGATCGCCCGATGCTTTTAAGCGACCCGTCACCCCATTCGACAGCGCTAAATCGTTGTACAACTCCATCACGCCTGAGGGAAATGGGGTCTGAGTAAGAAGCTTACCTCTAAAGAATTGAGAGACATTGATAGTGCCACCACCAACAGACACAACAACAATGTTTTGAGCTGGGTCACAGTTAGGTGTGACAGCGATTACGCCAATACCCTCATCAGCACAACCAAGGACGTTAACGTCCAGGTGAAGAGACCGGCGACCATACTTAATTAAGTGTTTTCCTTGGAGTACTTCCGCCATCTGTTCTCTTAGTCGAGGGGTCACTTTTTGGAGACATGGCAACAGATTTAATTTGACAGATCGAGGGAGTCCTTTTTGATAAGTCAACAACCCCAACAACATGATCAAAGCGCTGTTGATTTTGTTCTCCAGGGCATCTGCATTTTTCTGACATTTACCTGAGTCAATGCTGTGGGCAATGGAGCCAACTGCGAAGGTGCGACCAACTAGCTCATTGGCATCGCCAGATACGTATGAAAAAACTCCCTGTTCCGGTTCATCAGGCAGTGCAGGCAACCCTTCTGAGATGAAATAGGACGGCTCATTGACTCGAATAACAGACCCCCAAAGTTGGGCCAAGCTATACCCGGAATCGAGAGCAGCGGTCAAAACAGCAGGGGGTTCTGAAACCGGCACTGAAACGGGGCGTTTTTGGGGTACTTGATACGCTAAAACCATTGTTTTTTAAGACCTCAGTAGTGGAAATGTTCTGGTTTGGGGTGCCTATGGTTCCGTTACTAGAACCCTTAGTAGGCACAAGAAAGCCCCTGGGCAATGGACTTGCACAGGGGGGATTCAGGAGCTCTGTTTTACATAGCTGACGGCTCGAAACTCATCGACTGAACCGTCTTCAAGGCAAATCGTGTAATAGTACAGCTGGCCGTCTACTTCGACGACTCCTTCATCAGTTATGGAGGCCTCAGAGCCACTGCATAACTCAGACAGCTGGACACCTATAGACAACTTTAGTCTTTTGATTGTTTCCAGACGCTCTCTCAGCTGCTGACTTTCAGTTGTTAGTGTTGAAAACTCTTGAAATAGCTCGTATGGGCTTATTTTTTTGGATTCGTTAGGTACCATAAAAAGGTCTCTCCTTTAGGGACATGGCCCTGGGCTACGGCGTCCAAACTGCGGCCCAGGGCTATTAACTGATTTTCTAAACTGCGCTGAGGACCTTACTCCTCAGCGCTTTTTGTTTCAAGTTCTTGAAGAAACGCTATGGGCTCTTCAGACTGAAACGATCGAGGTAGATCAAGCCAGCCTTTTCCAAACCTGGATCGCAACCAACCCTCAATATTTTGAATTTCCTCCGTAGTAAAAGTCGGCTCGAATCCATTGGCAGCTCGATTGACTTTGTCCTTGGTACACCCCCACTCACGAGCCAGTTTGCTTTGAGAAATACCAAGAACTCGAACAAATTGAGCGATCACATTCTCTCCTTGCTGAAACTCACCTCTTGACATAGCATAGCATTAACGTCGCAATTTACGACGATATTCACGACGTATATTACGACATCAACTCCGATAGACGACACGCGGAGGAAGATTAACGCCCTGACTCCGCGTGTTAATTATCTCAACCCTGACAAGCGTGATAGAAGGTGTTTCGTATTAAGCCTCATTTCAAATCAAGTAAGAAAGTAAACTCTCATGTTCTGGCAATCAATAACTCAATTAACCCATGACCTACGAACTTACGCATGGGGCGTAATGAATAATCATCCTTGTTGGAGAGACACCCAGATCGGGATAGTTTGGCCTCTCCAAATTAGGAAACTCAATGCCCCCTATGGCTGCATATTTCAAATCGGCTTTTATCGGCCTAAGTTGCAAGTGCTCAACGCCTACGAAATGGAAGTTGACTATCTCATGCGTGGAGGACAATCCAATGCCAATGGGTAGCAACCGTATTGAGTTGACCTGGCTCGCTGCAAGCCTGGTTGCGGCTAATCAACAGCAGCACTTCTATGTACTGCGGTTTATGTGGACTGCGATCGAGTCGTTCGAAAAGATGGGACTATCGCCCGAGCAGATCAATGAGCTGCGTGGTATCTACACCGGCCTGGCCGAGGGCGTCGTGTTTTCGGACTTTATTAACAACCAGAAAAAAGGAGACTGACTCACCGAGCCAGCCTCACAGTTAGTACCGAGATGTGGAGCGGGCTGTCCGTCAGCCCCTGAAAATCTTAACTTGTAAATATTATGGCAAAGATAGCTCAGGAAGCACGAAAGGGTGCGGCCTGTCCATTGTGTGGTCGCGAGTCGTATTGCTTCCTGATTGGTGGTGAACCGAGCAAGCCAGACATGGTGCTCTGTCAATGGACAGATGCAAATCGCCCCCCTAACGGATGGACCTATCAGGGACTCGCCAAGGACAACCGGCCTAAGTTCGTTAGGGATGGAGCCAAACGAAGACGGAGTCGCAAATATCCTGACCTGATCCGATTACAGCCTAAGGAGTTCTCTGAAAAATCACCCTCATGGGTACTAGACACACCCAAGCCCACCATTGCCCCTGGTGATCTAGTCGTCGTTGCGGATGGCATCACCCCAGGCATCCATGAGGT
The DNA here is from genome assembly GCF_043421595.1 of Leptothoe sp. ISB3NOV94-8A. Classification (NCBI taxonomy): domain Bacteria; kingdom Bacillati; phylum Cyanobacteriota; class Cyanophyceae; order Nodosilineales; family Cymatolegaceae; genus Leptothoe; species Leptothoe sp. ISB3NOV94-8A. Next base: position 5,308,367 of record NZ_JAXSQW010000001.1, read on the forward strand.
TAAGCGTCGAAAGCGTAAGACGCTGATGTGCTCACCACCTGGGGGTACCCAGATATTTTTAGAACTTGCAGAGAAGAATGCTAAGCCCTGTGTTGAGGATGCAGTTACCGGCGACCAGTTGCAGCGGATTGAATATCTATATCCAGATCCGCTTAACCCAGAGAAGAATATCGGTAAGGTGGTCCGTCGTCAGTGGACCGATCGCAGGGCCTGGTTTGAGGGATATACCAAAACCAAAGAAGTTAGGCCGTGGTTTTGGAATGAAGAGGCTGGCAACTGGGCCATGGGACGCGGGCCACGAAGCTGGCCATTGTATAGAGAGAACGAAGCCAAGGAAGCGATCACCCGTGGCGAGGTTCTATTTATTGTTGCCGGTGAACAGGCTGTTGAGGTTTACCGGTCGCTAGGTCTCACCGCAACAACGTGTCAGGGTGGTGAAAGCCGCTATGCCGATATCCCCGACAGACTAGCGGGGAGTGTGGCCATGGCCAAAGATGCAGGTTTGAAACCTCTAATTGCCATACACCCTGACTTTGACCTAACCGGTGAAGCCACTTTCTCAGCCGGTTTAACCAAGGAATGCCGCAAAGAAGCGATCGCAGCGGTGGTCCTGAATCCGCTAGCTATTTGGTCAGAAATGCCCCATGGGGGTGACATCAAAGATGTAATTGAGCAGAGTGCGATCGCAACGGACGAACTCCTCATTCGGCTAGAAAATGCCATTGATGAAGCCATCGACCTGGCGCAGATGGCAGAGCACAACATTAAACGGCGACTGCGTTGGGGGGCTCCAGATTCTGTCGATGGTGAACTCGGTTACTGGCGTAAAGATGACGACAGCGACGATGACTATAGTGTCTTTCGACCGCTCACTAATTTTGACTTGCAAATAGAGAAAGAAGTGGCTAGCTCAGACGGTGGGGGCTTCATTTTGCAGTTGAAACGTAGTGGTGACCATCAGCAGCACCGTTTATTTCTGCCAAGTCTAGATTTCACCAGCGTCAGCAAGTTTGAGGACACTTTAAAGAAAGCGTTGGGCGGTGCCCTCATCTGCCGGTTGAATAACCACCAGATGAAAGCGCTGTTGAGGGTACGTCTGGATGAGTATCACAGCCGTGGTGGAAAACTTTATCGCCTGGCTGAACGTGTGGGCCAACAATCTGATGGCTATTGGATATTCCCCAGCAATCAGCTCATGCCCAATGGTGAACCCACCAGCGAAGATCACAGCCGGTGGATTTGGAATGATGGCATTACTGGGCAGGCCGATACCCTACCGGTGCCTCAATATAATCCCGCCTCAGCGGATGCAATGGGTCAGTTGGTGGAGTCAATGATCGGGTTTTATGGACCGGTCAATATTTACCCAGCCTTACTAACCCTCGGTTATGGTGCGGCAGCTGTTCACTATCAGTCCTTCATTGAGCAAACTGGTAGCTTTCCCATCTTGAACCTGATCGGTGACGGGGGTGGTGGCAAAACAACCGCTGGTGCTTGCGCGTTATCGATATCTGGAATGCATACCGACAAAGCCGGTGGCATGCTCAAAGATGTTTCAGTCAGTGCAGCCTATGAGCGCTTAAAACTGATCGGCGGCCTGGTGCATTGTTGGGATGACCCACACCGAAACCCTGAACTGGACGAATTTCTAAAGGGCCTCTACAACGGCAAACCCAGATTGGTACGTGGGGGGGATATGGGAAAGTTCAATTCCCAAAAGCCTCACAGTGCCTTGATGGTGGCGTCTAACTTCGCTGCCGGTGAGACCAATGCGGCAACCATGAGCCGGTTAATCCTGCTCTGGTTTGATTGCAACGACAAGTGCGGAAATAAAGACGACTGGCGAACGATGAAACGGGCCATGGACAAAGCCAGTGGTGCCCTGCCATTGGTCATTAAGTTAGGCCTAGACCTGGATGCAATCGGTCACTGCGAAGACGCGTTAACACCCTATTTACCCCATGCCCATTCCAGGATGGCTCGTAACCTGGCCATCATTCTTCACTATGGCAATGCCGTGCTGGATATGGCTGGCGTGCGATCTCAATTTGACCTACTGAGCTACCTCAGGGATAAGGTTTGCACCATGGCCAATGATGCCGATGCCAGCACCGACAGCCTACGCGACTTTATCGAACGACTATCCATGTTCCGGTCCCAGGCCAAGCTAGGTGATTGGAATATGCGGTTTACCACCGAGCACAATTCGGAGGTGATCAAAGCGCTATCCATCCGTCTAAACGAAGTGTGGGACGTGGTGGATAAGAATTCAAAGCTGGCTTACAACAAGCAGATTCTTAAGAACCTACTCAAAGCCCGTGGGGCCCATATGCATGACCGGCAACGGTTCCATGGCAACGAAGACGTCTCAAAGGCATTTGACCGCAAAGCCACTGATGATCCGAAGTGGAGAATTCAGCGGTGCATCTCTATTCCCATTGAGCTGATCCGCGACTACATCGAAATTGATGAACAGGTCGAAAATTTTGAAGGGCCTAAAAAAGTGTCAACTGCGTCAACTGACCCTGCTGATCAACTTGAAATCCCTGCCAGTCATAAAGAATCTCAGTTGACACCTATATGTCAACTGAATGTCAACAGAGATAAAAATAGTCAACTGAACCATGGAGAGGGTGATCAGAGTGATTCGGCAACTGTCACATACCCCAAATCTCAGTTGACGAATTCCAGTTGTCAACAGACCCCCTCGGTTGACACCAAAATGTCAACTGGGCAAACCCATACCCAGAAAGGGATAGAGGGTGATTTTGAACCTCAGTTGACGCAGTTGACATCAGAAAGGGTCCCTATAAATATTCCCCACGAAGATCCTTCATTTGAGGACCCTGTCGTAAGTGCGAATTCTTGTCTCACAAACGCTGAAATAAAAACAGAGAGAGAGAAACAAGCAGTCTCAAGCGTCTCACAGCGAGATTCAGCCTTTTTGGATCCTCAAAATCCTGTTGAGAAATGTAACGACCAACTGTCACAAGGTGAGGGCAAAAAACGGCTTCCACAACAGGCCCCTATCTCTGAGCCCCCCCAAACACCCCCTCTACAGGTAGGCGATCAGGTCATTCCCACGGGTGACACAAGTTGGATTAGACGAGGCAGCACAAGGCTTCCGAAAAAGTCTATAGAAACCATAGATAGAAATTCCCCCAGAATCCAACTGTCTCGGATGACCGCAGAGGGGTGTCACACACTCCAAAGACCGTCTTTAATTTTGACGATTTCCAAAGATGGCTCCGTGATCAAGGTGAGAAATCAAGAGTTAGGGCGTACGGATTTTTTCACTACGGATGGGGTTCAGCTGTATTGCAAGCGCTGTGACGTGAGCGCGGGAGCCGTGGTGATTTATATCGGCTCCAACGCGAAGCTCAAGAAAACGTTATCCCATCATCGGTATCGGGTGGCCGCGATTGATGCGGATCACGCTCAACTCACTGAACTCACGGGTGATGACGTATTGGCGACGGTACCCGTGGCTGATCTGTTGAATGCCTCGAAGCGAGTTGCTGATCCAACTGAGCAGGTGACCTGATGGATCGCCAGATAACCCCTAGAGAGCTTTGGTACCTATGGCTTGCCTATGTCGAATACAAAACCCCCTACGTCGCCCCTAGCACCGTGGTTCGGGATTACGCCAAGTTTGAAAAACGGATACTCAAAATGATGAAAGAAAAACCAGAGATCAATGATGCGCGCGATGTCCGCGCCTGGCTGTTGGACAACTTCTCACTAGAAACCGCCAGGCGAACCATTCAACAATTCAATGCCGCCTGTAAGTTTGCCGTCGCCATGGGGGATCTGCCCGTCAATCCATTCGATGGGCTCACTCGGTACTGGGGCAAGCGTCGCCGGATAACCGAGGATAATTACACCGCCTTCACGCCCAAGGAACGCAAGGCGATCATTGATGCGTTTGAGCGGGACCATCCGTTCTATGCGTTTTGGGTCAAGTTTCTGTTCTTGTCCGGCTGTCGGCCAGAGGAAGCGAGCGCTCTCAAATGGGGGGATGTCGCCTCTGACTTCAGCGAGATTCTGATTAATAAAGCGCTGCCGGTCGATACCAGGATTGAACAACCAACCAAGACCTATCGTTCTACGCGGTTTCCCTGCAATGCCCAGATGAAACGATTGCTTGAAGAGCTGCGGACTCGAAACTACAGGGAGGACATCAACCCAGAGACCGTTAGTACTCACTGGTTGATTCCATCGGTCAAGGGTGGCCCCTTCGACTACAAAAACTTTCAGACGCGCTACTGGAGGCCCACCGTTGAGCAATTGGTGCGAGATCGCAAGGTGGCGTTTTACTTCAGCGAATACCACGCACGCCACACCTTTATTACCGAGCTGGTCAAAAAAGGCATGGATGAGCAGGACATCTCTTATTTATGTCGAACCAGCGTGGCCATGATTCAGCGCTGCTATGCCAGTCAGTCCAGAAGCGTTAGTGTACCGGAGTTTTAACCATGAGATATTCGAACGAGACCGACGATTATGACCTTGACGACTACACCGACTATGACGAGAACGGGCCATATTTTGACCCATATGCGGGCTGTTATGACGATGAACCCCATGATGTGTGGGGTGAGGAAGACGACTACGAGTATTGGCTAAATGAGTGTGGCCAGGGTCAAGGGTATGTGGGCTGTCTAAAAGCAGGCTCTGAGGAATGTGATTTTGAGTGTCCATTTAGAGAGGCTCTTGAGGGCTTCGAAATTACCCGACTGCAAATGATAGAGCGGTGGGTGCTGGACAAGCTCCCATGGGTACTTCATGCATGGCGAAACCTCATGATTGGCCGCCCGTATGAAGTGAGCGCAGATGCTGAAGAGTTTTGGGCTTGTCTACTGCGAAGCCACAACATCTATGGAACCCCGTGGGATGCGTATCTCATCAACCAGCTGTTTTTTGATGGCGATCACGAATCCATTCCATATGACGACATACCCTTTTGAGTTTCAAATAACCCCCTGAATTTGAAACTCAATCTGAACACTTGCAATTAAGTGGAGACTTTTGAACATGCCGATGGATAGACGCTTGTATCCCGATAACTGGAATGAGATTGCACAAAAAATAAAAAATGAGGCTGGTTGGACTTGTACCAACTGTGGCAGGCCCTGCCGTAAGCCTGGGGAGAGTGAACATGAATTGTTTGACCGCCTGCCATCTGCCTGGCTGAACGATTGGTATGAAACGGTTGACTCTGAGGAGTTTGGCGACGTTGAAATCGAGAAGCCTGGGCGCTTCATCTTAACGGTGGCACACCTTAACCATCGTCCCGAGGATTGCGATCTCAGCAACCTTAAAGCTCTATGTTCCGTATGTCATTGCAGATATGACAACACGCCTACGGCAAGATTTTTAAAGGCGAAAGCAGCCCTAGAACGCAAAGGTCAGCTGGCTTTATTCTGAGCTGCAAAGCCTTCAAGAAAACATACATAATCGTGTTTTCAATTAACACTAATATAGTCAATTTTCAAGTCAAGATTCTGATTACAACCCAAGTCTTTTATTAGGTTATTAGCTAAATTTAATCTATTAGACTCTGATGTACTCCTGAAAAAAAATTGTGACTTTTTTCAGAGTTTGTTGCCAGTGTTTATCATGCCTTGAAGTTTGACATACTAAACACTGAAAACTTTCACAGTGCTCAGAATATCCTGTTCATAACTGCCAGACAAAAGCCTAGGCAGTGGTTTCCTTTAGTTTTAAAATTACAGATTTTCTTTAGAATTCATAACGTAAACATACGTGTTCAATTGGGCAATTTCAAATGTAGCTTAATTGATTTGAATCTTGCCGAAAATGAATACCATGCATTTCTATACCAGAAACCTTTCAAATGGTCGATGGGGTATTTATTCTCATGGAATGCTAATTGCAAGCGTAGGTTGTCAGGTAATCCTTATAGAGATATTGAAAAATCTAAGAATGCGTAACCACTATGCATATTGTTTACAGGGTTCAGAGGATGATTAATGCCGCGTTCTTACGAATTGCTTGGCACTAATTTTAAATGCGGTTTACGCTTACCGTGGCTCATCTAGACCACCAGCCTGAAAATTGCGTTCGCGCCAACCTCAAAGCGCTCTGTGCTCCATGCCATTGTCGGTATGATTTGCAGCCGTCATCCATGTTTGTCAAAAAGCAGCTGAAGCTCGAAAGGTCGGGTCAGTTAAGCCTGGAGGTTGGTTGAGATGGTGGCCTACAACTTTAAAAAGCAGTTTGCGATCGCACCCCAATCAAGAAGAGCAGTTTGCGATCGCAGACGGGTTTAGCTCATTTGATGAGCTGGCAGACTTCTTTAAAGATCGGATGCCGTTCGAGGGCGTTCTAATTGCCTGGGGCGATTGGCAGCCCTACTGGACATCGGTTTGATCAGACGGCTGTTCGGTAGGCGTGAATTGCATGACGAACTTAACCGTTCCTTTCGTCCACTGACCACCAGGGGTTAGAACCTGGCAAGGAACGCCAGAGGCCCAGCGCCTAACTTGCTTAGGGTCATTTTTGATGGATTCGATAATCTGTGCTGACTGATACCCCATCACAACTTCACCCACACCAGGAAAGTCACTGGAGTTCGCTACTCTCACAACACTAAAGTTATCAACGATCTCTGATTCGTTCATAAAGGCTGAAAGCTATATAGCGTAAGCCTTCAACGAGAATTGAACTCGTGACCTCTCCCTTACCAAGGGAGTGCTCTACCGCTGAGCTATGAAGGCAAAAAGACTATGTGGTGGGCCGTGTTGGATTCGAACCAACGTAGGCGTAGCCAGCGGATTTACAGTCCGCCCCCATTAACCACTCGGGCAACGACCCTCTACCACATACACCGGAATTGTACCGGCAATGCCAGGAGGCGGACTTGAACCGCCGACACGAGGATTTTCAGTCCACTGCTCTACCAACTGAGCTATCCCGGCAACATGAGGCATTTCTGCCTTTGCTTGCGCGCCTAAACAAGTTAGCAAAAGAGTGGAACCCTTAGCAAGCTAAAACTTAGGATATTTTTTGTTCTAGCTGCTATGTCACCTCATCAGATGCTCTGAAGAACCTAAAGCCAAAGGGTTAAAGGGCTCTGAAACCCTCTGGTTTAATGGATTATTCTTCAATCTCACGTAGACGGGCAAGTTTTAAGGAAAATGCTCCTGCACCCTGGCCAGCATAGGACCTGACCCTTACAGTGTACTGACCAGATTTAGAAATGCGTGCAAACAGCAATGAGTTAGTCGAACCATCTGGACCATCGTCGTTTTCACTGACAGTGGTACCGTCATCTCCTATAAGGCTAACCAGTGTATCGAACTCTTCCGAAATAACATCGATAGTGATCTGGTCACCTTCAAACAGCTCAACGCTGTAATCCCTAGCAAACCCACCTACTCCAGTAGGGATATCGTTTTCAGAAAGCGTATCGCTAATTTCACGTCCTCCCGCTATTTCGATGGGGTTATAAATTTGAGCCACAGCGCCAGCAGCATTCATCATCCCAAACGTGACCAATGTGGTAGGAATAAGCAAAGCACGGCGTAAAATTTTCCTAGATTGCTTCATGATTGCAAAAGAGACGGATTATTGAATTGGTGACATTATGCCCCAAGTGATGATTTCATTGTGTTGCCAAGCCAGCTTGTAACGTTCATTAGCCAGCTTGATTACTGAAGCTAACGCTCCGTCAATTTTCCACACAAAATCTCAGTTTTTTATTGAGTTATGCTGCCCTTCGCGCTAATGAATATAGTCATCTTTATGGCTTGCACGTAAGGTTACTCCTATGCCCCTTTCTGACGGCTCCCCACCCCTAGTAGACCGTAATTCTCATCAGACACTGCAACGGCTACGTGGCCTGAGTCATGTTTTAGATAATGCGATCGCAATCCCAGGTATAGGCTATCGAGTAGGTCTAGACCCTCTTATCGGTCTTCTGCCCGGTGGTGGAGATTTAATGGCAGGGCTGATCTCTATTTATGTCGTCATAGAAGCCGCTCGCCTAGGGGTCCCTGCAGCGACCCTAGGTCGCATGGGCTTAAACATCCTGACGGAGGTTCTCATGGGCACAGTGCCCATGATTGGAGATTTCTTTGACGTGGTCTGGAAAGCCAATGCGCGCAATGTCGATCTGCTAGAACGGCATATTCGAAATCCCATTCCTAGCCGCAAAACAGATAAGTTATTCGCAATTATATTGATTGCAGGACTATTGACCCTTGTATTAGGAGCAGCCACCTTGTCACTATTGTTTGTGCGCTGGGTCCTACAGCTGTAACATAATAAGCCTGTCAAATAGGCCTGCGGGATAGAGAAATTCAATGGTTGGAGCAGCCGATTTTGTGGCCGACATCACTAAAGGTGGTACAGACCAAGATGTAACGCTCGACTTTAAAATTCCCGACCCTAGCGACACTAGTATTCCTGATCAGGATTTCAGTTACCAAATCGATATCGCTTGGCAAGTTTGCGATCGCTTTGATTTGCAGACTGATATTTGGCGTGGTCGAATTCTTAGAGCCGTTCGCGATCGTGAAAAACAGGGGGGCGATGGTCGTGGCACCGGATTTTTAAATTGGCTAAAAGATCGAGAAATTAGCAAGAGCCAAGCTTATGCCCTAATTGAGCTGGGTAATAGTGCCGACGAACTACTTAAAGAAGGCTTACTAAATGAACAGTCTGTCAACCAATTTAGCAAGCGAGCCTTTGTGGAAACGGCCCAAGCTGCGCCAGAAGTGCAACAAATGGTCACCGAAGCCGCTCGTCGTGGAGAGCAAATTACTCGCAAAGAAGTCAAACAGCTAGCCGATGAATGGACAGCAATGACCTCCGATTTAATTCCTGAAACAGTCCGTGAAAAAGCAGCAAACAACACCATCCCGACTCGATATCTCACCCCCTTGGTCAAGGAGATGGAAAAACTGCCCCCGAGCCATCAAGAAACGCTACGCACCGAAGCTGCCCAAAATCCAGACGTAGATACTCTCAAGCAAATTACATCTGAAGCCCGCTATTTATCTAAGTACATTGCTGCAGCTAGTCAGGTACAGACCATTGATCCAGATGTTGTGAATTTAGAACAAGCACTGGAAGAAGCATTACGAGTAGGCTGTTTAAACTCCACGGCAGATTTGGTCAACCAAGCCACTCAGCTAGAACAGGCAGCCGCCAAACTCTACACCGCGTGGCGACGCATCAATAAGCTAGCGGAGCGTGTTTATGTCGATAGTGGCGAAAGTACACCTAATTTGCGCGCCCTCCTGAGTGGACTAACTCCCCTAACCAATGAAATTATTGAAATCCAATTGGGTAGCGCTAATAGCCCTTCAACGAAAGCCATACGGCTAAAAGTGCTGGAAGACATCGAGTAGGCACAACATACCAACAGATGTACTATGACCGACGGTCCAACGATTGAAACACTAGCTGATGAGCCATTTCCCAAATCATATGTCAGCTTTCTAACCAGACAGGTCCATCACTTGAAGCAATATCAATCTAATAGATAAAAATTCTAAATAGATTATCCTGGAACACTTGCAAACAAAAAGAGTTGAGACACTTTGGGCCTATCGGCAAACATATCTACTCTCCTGATAGGGTGTAAAGTGTGAAAACAGGTGTCAATATTTAAGTTAACCACAGCCACTGTGCTATGCCATAGCTTAGATATGGACAGCGAGTGGTTATTGTAAGCAGGAATTGGACAGATATGCCGCAGCTTGAGGCCAGCCTAGCGCTCGACTTCCAAAGTGAAGCGTATAAAGATGCGTATAGTCGCATTAACGCAATCGTAATCGAAGGGGAATGGGAAGCTAACGATAACTACCAGACGTTAGCTGAACACCTCAGTGATCATAAAGATGAGTTGATTAAGCTCGCTCGCATGGAAAAACGTCACATGAAAGGCTTTCAAGCTTGTGGCAAGAATTTAAATGTGACCCCTGACATGAAGTTTGCAAAAGAGTTCTTTGCTAAGCTTCATGATAACTTTAAGCAGGCCCAGGACGAAGGCAAAATCGTAACTTGTTTGTTAATTCAGTCTTTAATTATTGAGACCTTTGCCATCTCAGCGTACAACATCTATATTCCAGTTGCAGACGACTTTGCTCGAAAGATCACCGAAGGTGTAGTCAAAGATGAATACATGCACCTCAACTTTGGTGAAGAGTGGCTTAAAGCTAATTTTGACTCCGCGAAGGAGGAGTTAGAGGAGGCCAATCGTCAAAACCTGCCTTTGGTTTGGCAAATGCTAAATCAAGTGGCTGATGACGCTGCTATACTAGGCATGGAAAAAGATGCCCTAGTTGAAGACTTCATGATTACCTATGGTGAAGCCTTAGGTAATATTGGTTTCAGTAGTCGTGACGTCATGCGGCTTTCTGCTCAAGGTCTAGCGACAGCATAATGTTGTATTAGAAGCATAATGTTGTATTAGATATTGAAAGAGGCTGATCATGCGATCAGCCTCTTTTTGGTGTGGATAGTGATTAGGTTGCAGCGAACAGCAAGACTGTAACGTTTTGTTGTAGTCTGATTTTCTAAGATTATTTTTTTAATAGAAGCGTCCCACATGTTTGGCTTAATTGGACACCTGACCAACTTAGAACACGCCCAATCGGTTGCCCGAGATTTGGGATATCCAGAATATGGCAGCCAGGGCTTGGATTTTTGGTGTAGTGCGCCTCCATTTGTAGTTGAGGACATTAAGGTCACCAGTGCCACTGGTCAAGTTATTGAAGGACGCTACGTAGAGTCCTGCTTTCTACCAGAAATGCTGGCAACGCGACGAATTAAGGCAGCGACTCGAAAGATCTTGAATGCGATGGCCCACGCCCAGAAGCAAGGCATTAATATCACTGCCTTGGGTGGGTTTTCTTCAATCATTTTTGAAAATTTCAAGCTAGAGCAAATCCGGCGCATTCGTAACTTAGAGCTTGACTTTCGGCGTTTTACCACTGGGAATACGCACACCGCTTACATCATTTGTAAGCAGGTGGAGCAGGCAGCTCCGAAATACAACATCGATTTGTCAAATGCAACCGTTGCTGTATGTGGAGCCACGGGAGACATTGGCAGTGCTGTATGCCGCTGGCTTAGCGAAAAGACAGGGGTTAAAGATTTATTACTCATCGCTCGTAATCGAGAGCGTCTAGACAATCTTAAGGACGAGATTGGTATGGGTAAAATTATGAGCCTAGAGGATGCCCTACCCCAAGCAGACGTAGTGGTTTGGGTGGCTAGTATGCCCAAGGGCGTCGACATCGACCCAAACACATTAAAGCAGCCCTGTTTGATGGTAGATGGCGGTTATCCAAAGAATATTGACAGCCATTTTAGCAATCCTGAAGTCCATGTTCTCAAGGGCGGTATTGTTGAACATAGCCTAGACATTGATTGGCGAATTATGCACATCGTCGCTATGGATGTACCGGCTCGACAGTTGTTTGCTTGCTTTGCTGAATCCATGTTGTTGGAATTTGAAAAGTGGCACACTAACTTCTCTTGGGGGAGAAATCAAATTACGCTTGAGAAAATGGAGCAAATTGGTTCAGCCTCTATCAAACATGGGTTTCGCCCCTTGCTAACAACTTAAATCCCCCTGTTATTTACAGTTCATGCCAGTTGGCTATGACAATAAGTAAATTTTAGGGGACAGTTTACGATAGGGTGGAATCACTGCTGGAGGTACCTAAAACTGTTATGGCGACAACAGAACGAAGGCCTATTTTGCTTGACTTTGAAAAGCCTTTAGCTGAACTAGAGTCTCGCATATTACAAATAAGGGCCTTGGCTGAAGACAATGATGTCGACGTTTCAGCACAAATTCAACAACTAGAATCCCGTGCCCAGCAACTACGCCAGGAGATTTTTACTAGCCTGACGCCAGCTCAGCGTATTCAGGTAGCACGTCATCCTCGTAGACCCAGCACCTTAGACTATATTCAAGCAATTTCGGACGAATGGATTGAGCTGCATGGTGACCGTCGCTCTGGAAAAGATGATCTTGCTTTAGTAGGCGGTATCGCTCGTTTTCATGGTCACTCAGTTGTCATGTTAGGCCACCAAAAAGGCCGAGATACAAAGGATAATGTTGCCCGCAATTTTGGCATGGCATCTCCTGGAGGCTACCGCAAAGCGATGCGACTCATGGAACATGCAAATCGTTTTAAGATGCCGATTTTCACCTTTATCGATACGCCAGGAGCATGGGCTGGTTTAGAAGCTGAGCAACTAGGTCAAGGCGAAGCTATTGCCTACAATCTTCGCGAAATGTTTCGTCTAGATAGTCCTATTATTTGCACTGTCATTGGAGAAGGTGGTTCTGGCGGGGCATTGGGCATCGGTGTTGGCGACCGTCTCATTATGTTTGAGCATTCTGTTTACACCGTTGCTAGTCCTGAAGCCTGTGCCGCTATTTTGTGGAAGGATGCATCTAGGGCATCACAAGCAGCCGAAGCTCTCAAAATTACAGCTTGGGACTTGAAAAACCTAGGTATTTTGGACCATCTACTACCTGAACCGATTGGTGGTGCTCATGCTAATCCTATCAAGGCAGCTGAAGGATTAGAAACAGCTCTGCTAGAGAATCTTGAAGCGTTACTGGAAATCTCACCAGAGCAACGTCGACAGGAACGCTATCGTAAGTTTCGGCAGATTGGCGTATTTTCTGAAGCTGCATAATCGTTGCCCACAACGTAATTGCGCTAGCGTTGCTTGAAGCAAAGGCTATCCCATAGGCATCTCAGGTGCGGCAAGCCTAACGGCAATACGCCCTAGATTATAGTCCAAGTCTTTTATGCAGGTACTCACCTCTGATGAAATCAAAGATTAATGAGAGCCTGATAAGTTGTTGTTATGTGGATACAACCCTCATAAAGACTATTTTTTACTCCTTTCAATAAAATCTCATAGTCTGAAAACACCACATTGTTCGCAACATTTGTTAACATTAATCTTAAGTGATTTTTCATTGACGCCTACGCATCCTTGACGCCCCTTGATGAATACTGTCCCAAACCGTCGCGCATTGATTACAGGTGCTAGTACTGGTATCGGTCGTGCTACTGCGCTGGCCTTTGCTAAGGCTAACTTTGATGTAGCATTAGTCAGTCGTTCAACAGATAAGCTAAAGGCCTTAGAAGACGAGATTGGTGAGACCGCAACCGTTAAGGCCCAAAGCTTTCCCTTAGATTTGAGCATAGTTGCTCAAATCAAGGAACAAGTAACGCATATATTAGAGGCCTTTGGCCCGGTTGATGTGCTAGTTAACAATGCCGGGATGGGTTACACGGGAGAACTCAACCAAATGCCTTTAGATGACTGGTGTCGCGTCCTTGATCTAAATGTCACTAGCGTCTTTCAATGCATTCAGGCTGTACTTCCGGGAATGCGCGATCGCAAAAGCGGCATGATTATTAATGTGGCCTCAATTGCCGCACGCCAAGCTTTCCCAGAATGGGGTGCCTATGGCATTAGCAAAGCAGCCGTTGTAGCACTATCTAAAGCTATTTCTGTAGAAGAAAGAAATCATGGCATTCGGGTAGTGACCATTTTGCCTGGAGCGGTCAATACGCCTCTTTGGGATACCGACACTGTGCAAGCCGACTTCGACCGCTCCGGTATGTTGACTCCCGAGTTAGTTGCAAACGCTATTCTACAAACTGCGCTCCTACCTCCTGGGGCTGTGGTCGAAGAGCTGACCATCATGCCAAGTGGAGGAGCCCTGTGATTCTCTAACCAATATTTCAAAGTAGGCAAGCTAACTTGATCACATTTCGCTTGCCTACACGAATATCCTTTTGCTCACTATCTAGAACTCAAGTTACCCACACCATGGTTATTTCTACTAACGGTTCCACCACAGGCTCTACAACGAATGGTCTGATTAACGGGCAATCATTGGAATCCAGCATCCGCCCTGATCGTGCTAAAACCAAAGGACACGATGCATTACTGCACGAGCCTTCCACTGACAACACAAAGCTAATGGAAGCCGTGCATACAATGCTGGCCGAGCTCGGTGAAGATCCAGAGCGTGAGGGCTTATTGAAAACCCCCAAACGGGTAGCCGAAGCGATGCGTTTTCTTACCCAAGGCTATACTCAATCCTTAGAAACCCTCATCAATAACGCCATTTTTGACGAGGGTCACAATGAAATGGTTTTGGTGCGAGATATTAACTTCTTTAGCCTGTGCGAGCACCATATGCTGCCCTTTATGGGTCGGGCCCATGTAGCTTACATTCCTAATCAAAAGGTAGTTGGTTTAAGTAAATTAGCCCGTATCGTTGAGATGTATTCTCGCCGTCTACAGGTGCAGGAACGCCTCACACGTCAGGTAGCTGAAGCCATCAGCGAAATCTTAGAACCACAGGGTGTGGCTATTGTAATGGAAGCAAGTCATATGTGTATGGCTATGCGTGGGGTGCAAAAGCCCGGTTCTTGGACAGTGACAAGCGCTATGCTTGGTGTCTTCCAAGATGACCAGAAAACACGCGAAGAGTTCTTAAGCCTCATTCGCCATCAGCCAGCTTTCTCTAACTACTAGAAAGAAATCTGAAAAAATAACTTGCTAAGACTTCCCCTAGGAAAAGCAACGATACAGTGGGATGGATCTTTTCGGAAGGAACTCACATCTACCGAGAATGTTCTATTTTATCGATATGCTGACTAACAGCAGCTTGTCATGCTCACACCCTCGATTGTGATTTATTAGGAGTAAGCGGAGCCCATGAGTACCCTGAACGTTGAAACTGCTGGTGAAACCATCAGCGCTGGCACTGAAAGCTTTCAAGCTAGCCATGTGGATGTGATTGAAACTGTCATTGCCAGCCTGGACCAGGGGGGCAATGCCATGGTTAGTCGTGATGATGAGGGCTATCTTTGGAAATTTACCTATGGCAGTGTGACTGTTTATGTCCAACTTACGGGCACTGGAGACGAAGATACTCTAACTGTATGGTCTCCCCTTTTGAAGTTACCTGTAACCAACCAAAATGATCTGATGCAGGAGCTATTGGCAAAGAACTGTGGTGAAACCTTTGAGGCCTGCTTCGGAATTTCTAACCAAGAAGTCCTTGTCTTAGCGAGTCGGATTCTTGCCGATATTAATCCCGGTGAAATCTCTCGACTGATGACGATTGTCGCCACAATCGCCGACGAAACGGATGATGTTCTGAAGGAGAAATATCCTTCTGCCAGTTAAAACCATGACAGCAACATGGCGGCTCATTGACCCCATAGAGACCTCTGGCATCACTCAAATGGCTATTGATGAGTGGTTATTGGAGCAGCATCGTTTGGCGTATGAGCTGCCTTGCTTAAGGTTTTACACATGGAAGCCTGCTGCGATTTCTCTGGGTTATCATCAGCGTGATTATCCAGACCACTGGCACACACTTAAGTGGAACGGCCAAGCCCTTGACATCGTAAGACGACCAAGCGGTGGGAGGGCCGTCCTACACCAGGGAGATCTAACCTATAGCCTGGTGCTTTCTGGCTATGGCGGGCGGCGACGGGATATCTATGCTCAACTCTGTCAGTTTCTAATTGAGGGCTGGAAACAATTAGGAATTTCGCTATCCTTAGGCTCTAACAAACGTGGCTATCAGAAAACTCACAATTGCTTTGGTAGCAATACTGTAGCTGATTTGGTTATGGATAATGGTTATAAACTTATTGGCAGTGCTCAGCTTTATCGTAATAGCTGTATCTTGCAACATGGCTCCATAAGACTTATGCCCAACCCGGATTTAGTTCAAGCTGTGTTCGGTAGTCCTGTGACTCCGCCACCTAACCTAGTCAACATTCACCGCATTGATGTTGCTGGAGCACTCACGGTCGCCGCTGAGAACATTTTCGATATCCAGTTCAAAAAAAAGCCGCTCTCACCACAAGAGCAAGAACAGGCCTTCGTTTGGGCTCAAGCCAAATATCATGCACCGTGATTAGCTACATCCAATAGATTCCGGCTGAAGTAAGCTGAAGTAAGACGAACATCACTCGCAAACTGTAATAGTTTCAGCTTGCCTTACAAGCGTTCGATCAATATTTGCAAACTGTGATAATTTCAGCTTACCTTGTAAGCGTTCGGTCAATCTTACAAAGAAACTAGTCGCTACTACGGTACCCAAAGGTGCAACGGTCGGGAGCCAGTAATTGTGATGAAAGGCCACAGTCACTGCACTACCCCAGGTCACAACAATTATTAGATTTGCTAAAAGGTGGACTCGATAACGCCGATAAAATAATTGGTAACCCAGTCCTGGGCCAAGCAAAACCAGTAGCACCATGACAGGTACGACAAAGGGCTTTAAGTGATTTTGAGCCAACAAGTTATTAGCTGCAACAACATGCTGATAAACGCCTGCCGCTGGTGGATTTTGATTGTAGGGCGTCGTCATGGTGTCCAGACCCACTCCTGTGAATCCGACAAAAACAATTTTGTCTGAAAAGCTATCGACAGGAATAGTCCCATTGAGGACATCAGCAAACGAATATCGAGGGGCATTTTGGGTACCCCCGAGCCAGTTTAACCAAAGGCTCTGATGAGAGGCTGCAAGCCCATGGGCTTGACTTGGACTATAATGCTGCACAGCTGCAACGCTCAATGCTGGTGTGCCGTTGGCTTTTGGATAATAGGTACGGGTAATGCCATCGGTATCAGCAATATGATGGATATGGCCTGTTGCGATCGCACCCTCCATCACATCGGCATTGGGACCAATGACTCCCCGTTGCTTATCCCATGCAGTAGCCACTACCACATTGCCATGGTGCTCCATAGCCAGGGCCAGCTCTGCATCGTCTTCCGCAGACTCAGCAAACAAAATATCGAAAGCCACAACACTAGCATCGGCAGGAGCCAGAGTTTCTAACAGGTCAGCATAATAATGCCGGGGCCAAGGAAATTGACCAATGGTGGCCAAACTTGCCTCATCAATTTCAATAACCGCTACCCGTTCATCCCACGGTTGCTCACCTCTCACTTGAAATAAGAAGCGATAGACACTGTGCTCTAAAGGTTGAAAAATCCCAACATGGGCAGCGAATAGCGTTAATCCTGACGCTAAAACTCCAGGCAACAGTCGCCACCCAAATCGATATAGCCAATGCTTCATAAAACCTGTGATCAGGGCATGACTGTTATCACTCCACACCCCAATGCCTTACCATTTCAACTATGACAATACGTTAGCTGCCACTGGACCTAGCCACCAATGGACAAATCACTGAAGTTGTTTAGGTCCAGACACCATTAGTCTAGATGCCTAATCTCCATACAGTGGCCCAATTGAGACAGCAATAGATAGTTGTTTTGAGATGGTACAAATCGCTGAAAACGACTCTATTCAGGCTTAAGGAAGAATGCTGAGGCTGCTAACTCAGTATTTCTAGGCGTTAACGTTTTTAACAATTCCCTATTCAGCATTTCTAGCAATTGCAGCCAACTGTAACCCAGATGGATACGCACCTTCCTCTTTAATGCGATCAATAATGGCTTCTGAAATTGGGAAATTCAGGCGTTTGGCCAGTGCCCGCACGACATCTCCTCGGTCAATAGTACCGGCAACAGCATCGGCTGGGGACAACACGGTAATGCGTCGTAGCTCGTTTTCTTCCAAGTCTGTAATCACCTTAGAAAGAGGCGTTTCTTCCCGGACATGGGGCACATCTAACAGAGGATGAGCCATCTCTGCCAAGGTCATTGTTTCCCAGCGACTGCGTTCAATCTGACGCAAATCATCCAGAGATACCATGCCTCGATAACGCCCATTAGACGCGGCAAAATACACAATCGGCTTTTTTTCTTCATTGAGCAACTGATGATCGGCAAACGCCCGTAAAGTCAGATTGGCATCAATTACCTTAAATTCACGCACGCTTGCGTCCCTGGCCTTAAGACTAGTAATGGCATCTTGCAAATCACTAACTCGGTTATAGGCCCCTGCATTACGCACCGCAAACCACCCCAAAAGGGCAAACCAGAGGAATCCTATCTGTCGAGTTGCCAGGGAACCGTAAATACCAATTGTGATGGCCATCCAGCCCAATAACTGACCGACCCGAGCGGCCCAGCGTACTCCTTGTGCGCGGCTACCCGTGATTTTCCAAACAAGGGCCTTGAGCACTTGACCACCGTCAAGGGGCAAACCTGGAATCAAGTTGAAGAGTGTCAAGACGAGATTAATTTGGGCAATCGTCCCTACTGATTGAGATATCACAGTCTGCTCTGGCAGGATGAAAACCATGAGGCTCAACAGCAAGAATAGGAAAAAACTGACCAACGGACCTGCGATCGCAACTTGAAATGCCTGACCCGGTGTTTTTGACTCCTTATCAATCGAGGCAATACCACCGAACAAAAATAGGGTGATCGAATTGACTTGAATACCCTGTCGCCGTGCTACCAAACTATGACCAAGCTCATGGAGGAGCACAGAACCGAACAAAAGCAGTGCCATCCCTAACCCCACTACCGCTGCTACCGGAAACGAAAAACCATCATTCAGTAAATCGCCTCCGTAGGCAAATGTCATTAGTAGGAGAATAAAAAACCAAGAATTATCAACGAATAGGGGGATGCCGAAAATTGCGCCAACGCGCCAACCGGATTGCATAGTGATATACCTTTGATATGCCTAGAGATCCTAGGAACAGGGTTATTAAATTGTCTTTATAGACTACACGCTGGTGAAATTCCAAGAACTGCCTTCATTTTAATAATGGGGCTTACCAATAGCGTTACTGGATATCCGAATCTTTTTGAATCATTATTATCTATGCGCATTAAAATCTGTGGCCTAACTCAAACGGACCAGGCCGTTGCGATCTCAAATATGGGAGTCTCGGTCCTGGGCTTTATTTGCGTCAAAATATCCCCGCGCTACGTGTCATCTGACACCATTCGCACCATTGTCCAAGCTCTGCCTAACATTGACCGTTTTGGCGTTTTTGCCAATGCGCCCCTAGACGTCATTCGGCAAACTGTAGAAACAGGGCAACTAAGCGGCGTGCAGCTCCACGGTCAAGAATCCCCGCAGGATTGTCAACAAATGCGGCAGATGCTCCCTGGCGTAGAGCTAATCAAAGCATTGCGAATTCGTAATCCAGAGGATCTACTACAGGTGAAAGAGTATGCCCCCCACGTCGACACATTTTTGTTAGATGCCTATCACCCACAACAGCTAGGCGGCACTGGGCACACCCTAGATTGGCCAACCTTGCGCACTTTTCAGCCTGAAAAACCTTGGTTTTTAGCTGGTGGACTAACCCCCGACAATGTCACCACAGCTCTATCACTGCTCACACCCGATGGCATTGACCTCTCAAGTGGTGTAGAGAACTCACCTGGAGACAAAAATCTTGCCAAAGTAGAACAATTAGTCAAAGCCGTTAGAGCCGTCTCTGTCTAAAGCAGCCCCGAGAATTTGTAACAAAACATCTCTGACCCTAAATCTTGATTACAGAATGTACGCTTCACTTTATGCAGGCTAGAGCGTGGTGATAGCTTGATCTCAGTCGTTCAGTTTTTCTCTAGCTGCGCCCTATGTACAACGCCCAGAAAGATTGGTTAGGTGCATTTATGATTGCCGCTCTCGGTGCAGGCATCATTACCTCATTTGCCGTGAGCCAAGGTCAAAATCCCTTTGTCGGGCTCGGCATTACAGCCTTTGCTTCCACTGTCGCTGTACTTATTGATCATCTCTGCTAGCGAGAAAATGTGATTTCCTGTTTCAGCGATTGCTCCTGTCCAGCCAGCCGCTATAGCGGCTGGCTTTTTTATTTTTTATTGTAGATGGGATGACGGCAGAATATCAGGCAAACTGAACTTGCATAACCAAATCATCAAAGTCCATATCACCGCCACCCGGTAAATCTTCAAAGCCAAAGGCGTTGTTACCTAAGAGCCTTACATGATCTGCCCCATCGCTATTACCGGCGATGTGCGTAAAGTAGATAGCTGGATCATTATTCACATCGCTATCTAGTAAGTCAGCAACAGTGCCATCCACAACTAAAAAGGTAGATAAAAGCTGCCCACCGAGAATTTCACTGGTATAGCGTGTGGCCTCGCCATTGGTGCCGGTTAACTCTAAGTTAACCCTTTGAGCTAAGGCCGCTGCACCATAGCCCTCATCGCCAGGGCTGAGTAATATCCCCAGAGCATCACGGACTTGACCTTGTTCATTTTCCACAACAAACAGACCGACCACATTATCTAATGCGGCTTCCCGGTAAATATCAATGGTGGCTGTTAACGTCCCTGTTTGCGATCTCAAATCAATGAGTTCAGAGTCACTACTCAGACCTTGCAGACCTGCACCAATGGGCAAAGTCTCCTCCACAGCTATGGCATTAATCACTATTTGATCAAAGGTTCCGCTTTGCCCCTGGCGAAACCCTGCCTGAATAGAACCATCACTCAAGGCCTGTAATTCGACCACATCTGTCTGGCCATCGAGCCCTGTGATGTTAATCGTGCCGCCCGTGCCACGGCGCAAACTATCTAAGCTACCGTCATCGATAATGGCAAATTGCAGAATGCTACCAGCCGTTATGGTAAGCGTTTTTTGGGGTTCAAAATCTGCAATATCTCCTGCTTCTAGAGTAGAAAAAACGACTTGCG
This sequence comes from Leptothoe sp. ISB3NOV94-8A, assembly GCF_043421595.1. NCBI lineage: Bacteria > Bacillati > Cyanobacteriota > Cyanophyceae > Nodosilineales > Cymatolegaceae > Leptothoe > Leptothoe sp. ISB3NOV94-8A. The sequence continues at coordinate 5,329,004 of NZ_JAXSQW010000001.1, forward strand.
CCGCATCTAGCACAGCCTCTAAGTAGCCAGCATCACTGGCGGTCAAACCATTGACTGCACCACTGGTATCTGTGGCAAACACAATGATCTCCCTGACCTGCTCAGATGCATTTTGACTAATGGAAATTTCAACAGATACATCGCCAGTGCCACCGACAAGCAGTCGCGCATCTTGGGGAGTCAAACTACTAGAACTACCAGGACCACCCGAAGACGTATCATTATCTTGATTTGTGACAGCTACCGCCGTTGGCACCAAAGCACTATAGCGAGTATCTGTACTAGTCACATTGGTATTGATGATATAAGCAACATCGCCATCATCATCGGTGTCATCAACGCCAGTAATGGTGACTGTTTGAGGTTGGTCCCAATTAGCTGTAGAAAACGTAATGTTAGGGATAACCGTCCCTTCAGTAGGATCATTACTCGTGAAAGTTAAGCTGACCACATCACTCGGTTGACTGGTCAGGACTGCTGTAAAGGTGGCGGTTGCGCCTGCCTCTGTCGTCACAAGACCTGTGGTTGGCGTAATTGTAATACCGACAGGCGCAACTGAACCTTCTACAGCGCCAATATCGACCGTAGTGCCGACTGATCGAGCAAACGGAACACCTCGCTGGTCAACGGAAATAACCTCTGCAACATTGCCATCATCATCTAGGTCAAACGCATCGGCAGGAACAGTACCGGCAGTACCGGCATCAATGACTGGACTACCCACTAATGGAGCATGGGTTTGAGTAAAGCCACCGTTGGCTTGTAAGGTGTCCAACTGTGGATCAAGGGGAGTGACAGCACTACCTACCTGATCACCATTACTACCGTTAGTCAAGCCAGGCGTGGAATCGCCATTGCCAATCAGGTTATTACCAGCCGTTGTAGTGGAACCAGCACCAATAAAGAAGTTGATGTCAACGATGTCATCATTATCAACATTGGCCGCAATAATACTGTTAGTGACTGTTACAACACCAAAATTTGCGACGCCACCACCCGTATCATTCGGCTGTGCACTAACATTTTGAGACTCATTATTAGTAATAGTGCTATTGGCAATAGTAGCCGTTGCACGACCGATCACGATCCCTGGCGCTACCACATTAACGGTATTTGAAAGACCACCACCGCTTTCGGAAGCAATATTACCGCTGAGGGTACTATTCGTTAAATCTAGAATGCCGTCGTTACGAACGCCACCACCATTACGTGCCGTGTTGCCACTGAAAGTGCTGTTAATAATCGTGACGGATGCACCAGAGGCATTTAAAAGGCCACCACCACCGCTCGTGGTCGTAGTGCCAATGGACGTATTGTTGATGACACTACTATTGATAATGACTAACTCACCATTATTGCGAATCCCACCACCATCATCTGCAGCCTGGTTATCGCGAATAATTGTGTTCTGTAGTCTTAGCTTGCCACCCCCTTGATTGTAGACACCCCCACCATCGTCAACGGCATCTCCTCCTTGAATAATGACACCGTCAATTAGCGCCTCATTCGCAGTGCTCTGGGCGGTGACAACCGTATTATTGTCGCCATTACCATCAATAATCGTTTGATTAGCCTGCCAATCCCGTTGGTTACGGGTGGCTTCAGTACCATCAAAACCACCGTAGAGTTGAACGGCTTGATTGACGGTAAAGGTATCCGTGGGGTTACTCCCAGGACTGTAGGTCCCTTGAGCTAACCAAATCTCGTCTCCAGCATTAGCGCTTGCCAGGGCTGTCTGCAAACTAGTGGCTGTTCCCCAAGTATCACCATTGTTGGTATTAGGCGCATTCGCTCGAACGTAAAAAATAGCCATAGTTTGCGATCGCAGTTAACTAGATTTAATTAATCGGACTGGCAATTTCAGGCAAGGGTTCCACTTAATGAAACTCTTAGGTCTTTACCTGGAAAGGGTTATACGCGTTTGTAACGCTTTCAATCAGCACCCAACCCCCAAAACATCCGTCTTAGGGTACCAACATCTATCAAGAAAATATCTATTCGGAAAAAAGCCGGTGATGTAAAAACATCACCGGCTCAAAAACGTGCTGTATGGAGAAACGCCTCTCGCAGACAGAGACTAGCTCAAGGCTTCTAGATAATCGCGAATACGATTGCGTCGCTTAGGCTGACGCAATTTTTGCAGTGCCTTAGATTCAATTTGGCGAACACGCTCGCGAGATAGTTCCAAGGTGCGACCAATCTCAGCTAAGGAGTAAGGCACACCATCGCCCAAACCAAATCTTAGACGAATGACTTCTTGCTCACGTGTGGTCAAGTCAGCCAGAAGCTGATGTAAATCACGACGCAGAGCATCACGAACCGCCAGCTCTTCAGGAGATAAGGCATCAGTCTCTAGAAGGTCGCCCAGTTCTGTATCCCGCTCTTTACCCACTTTGGTCTCTAGGGAAATAGACCGGGGCACCTTGAGGAGCACCTCACGCACTTGAGGTGCGGTCATCTTGAGCTCGCGAGCGATATCTTCCACAGTGGCTGTGCGCCCTTTGGTTTGGGAGATTTTACGCTGAGCTTTTTTGATTTTATTGAGCTTTTCAGTGATGTGGACGGGCAGACGAATTGTGCGGCTTTGGGTTGCGATCGCACGGGTAATACCCTGGCGGATCCACCAGTAAGCATAGGTACTAAAGCGATATCCCTTAGTAGGATCAAACTTTTCAACCGCACGCTCCAGGCCAAGAGTACCTTCCTGAATCAGGTCTAGCAGCTCCAGACCTCGGTTTTGATACTTTTTCGCTACCGACACAACCAGGCGCAAGTTTGCCTTGATCATGTGCTCTTTAGCACGAGTACCTTCGCTACAGGCTTCATCCAACTCTTGGACAGACATACCCACAAGCTCAGCCCACTGACGCTTGCCTGCCTGCAGTGTTGGCTTTAGCTCGGCAGCCTCAATGCCACATTCTTTAGACAAACGCTCCAGGGAGGGGCGATGGCCTAACTGAGCTGCCATGCGATCTCGAGTTTCTAACAGTAAGACATATGTTGTTAGAATGCCCTCTTGTTCAGCAGCAGCCTGATTGCGCTGTTCCAAAAGGCTCATATAACTCTGGACTAGCTGAGCTTCAGCAACCTCTTCATCTCTTTCAAGTAGACGGACACGCCCAATTTCTTGCAAGTAAAGACGAACCAAATCAGTTGTACGGCGTCCAGGGGCAACCGCTAACTTATCAACGTCTAAATTTTCTACAGCGCTATCCTCATCCTTTGACAACAGCATTTTAATATCAGTATCGCTAGGCTCTTCCTTAGCAGGATCAGCAGTAGTGAGAGCAACAGAGCTGGGGGCTGCTAAATCAGCATCTGTAGTGGTTTGATAAGACGTTGCATCCATAACCATGGGCGGTGTAGCTTTAAGAACAGTCAAGGCCGTCTAGCCCTCGTAGATGTAGTGTGCCCGAGCCAATTAAGCGGGGAACAATCTGCAAAATTGGGAATTTTCTCCAAGCACAAATGTATACCTGATGAGCTAGACTGACGCACCCACATTTAGCGTAGAGTGACGCAGTTAAACCCCAAGTGACTCACATCAAGGTGACCTTAGGATCTACATCACTCAGTCAATCTATTCCCGATAAACAGCATTTAAGATGACGCCGAGGGCTATATCTAACTAAATATCAACCACTGCTGATCACCTCGATCAGGATTAGTCCAGGTTTTTCAGTGGCACAATTTTATGGAAAATTTCCTGATAGATTCAGACATTAGGACGACTTACGGCCTTAATCTTCGGGGCATTTAAGAACGCTCTCTGCCCGCCAGCAACAAAGCGAAGGGCCGTAAACATCACAAAAATTTCATTTGTATGAGCCGCTTGATTACGCTTGCTTTATGCACAGCCAGTTAGACTAGCTGACCATTCATGGATCAGCTTTCGTCAATTACAGCTTTACGGTCCAGCAGCAGCAACTCACGTAATTGATCCGTATCCAGCTCAGTCAACCATTGCTCACCAGCACCAACGACTTGCTCTGCCAGAGCCTTTTTATTGTCAATCATGTCGTTGATGCGCTCCTCTAAAGTGCCGCTACACACAAATTTATGGACCTGCACATTGCGGGTTTGACCAATACGAAACGCCCGGTCAGTCGCCTGGTTTTCCACTGCTGGGTTCCACCAGCGGTCAAAGTGAAATACATGATTGGCACGAGTAAGGTTCAGACCAACACCACCGGCTTTTAGAGAAAGAATAAACAACTTGGGGCCATTGGGATCTTGCTGAAATCGATCCACCATTGCTTCACGAAACGGCTGAGAAGTTCCACCGTACAGGAATAAAGCCTCTTCCCCTAAGTAATCTTTTAGATGAGCCTGCAACAAAGTACCCCACTCAGCAAACTGGGTGAAGATGAGGGCACGATCGCCTTCTGAAATCACCTCTTCCAACATTTCATTCAGACGCTGGAGCTTAGCAGAACGACGCTGTTTACCCAGAGATGCTTGTTTAAGATACTGGGCTGGATGGTTGCAGATTTGCTTTAGTTTGACTAGCAATCCCAGAATCATGCCCCGCCGCTTCACTCCATCAGCTTCATCAATATCAGCCAAGGCTTCATCTACAGCTTTTTGATAAAGCCTTGCTTGTTCAGCAGACAGGCCACAGAAAACGGTCATTTCCTGTTTTTCGGGCAGGTCTTGAATAATGCTGCGGTCGGTCTTGAGTCGTCTCAGAATAAACGGCTGCACCAATCCTCTAAGAGTCCGTAGCGAATCAGTATCCCCATAACGTTCAATCGGTGTGGCAAAACGCCGCTGAAAAAAGTTTTTGGGTCCCAGATAGTTCGGATTCAAGAAATCCATGATGGACCATAGCTCCGTGAGACGGTTTTCTACCGGAGTACCGGTCAGGGCAATGCGAAAATCACTTTCCAACTCTCGTACAGCCTTAGACTGCTTCGCATCAGAGTTTTTAATATTTTGGGCCTCATCAAGGACTAGCCCCTGCCATTCCACCCGCTTTAGCTCTTTGAGATCCCGATATACCAGGGTGTAACTAGTAATAATCAGGTTTGTTTTCTGAACTCGTTTAGCAAATGTGGCCCCTTTAGGTCGCTTATCACCGTGGTAAACCAATGTGGTCAGCTCTGGACCAAACCGATGCACTTCTCGCTGCCAATTACTCAGTACTGATGTCGGGCATACCAACAGAATCGGTTTATTGAGAACGTCTTCTTGCTTGAGACTAAGGAGAAAGGCAATGAGTTGAACGGTTTTACCCAAACCCATATCATCAGCCAAACAAGCGCCCAGGCCCCACTGCTCTAAAAATGACAACCAAGATACACCTCTTGCTTGATAAGGACGCAGCTTACCGTCAAATCCATCAGGTTCCTGCATTTCTTCAAGACTTTGGTTGCCGGTGGTCAGGGTCGTAATCAACTCATCCAACTTGCCCGATGCTTCGAAGGCTACCACAGGCAACTTATCGATGAGCTGACCATCACCACTACTAATCCGCAATACTTCTTCGACGGAAAGCTTGTTTTTTGTTTGGCGACTGGTGAAGAAGGATTGAGCGGCTTTAACATCCTGGGGACGAAGTTCTACCCATTGACCATTAACTTCTACCAGAGGCGTCTGCTGGGCAATTAGCTGCTCAAATTCACTTTGGCTAACATTCTGACCACCAATGGACAGTTGCCACTCAAAGTTGAGCAGACTTTGAAGCCCTAGGCGCTGCTGTTTACGGGAAGGTGCCATCGCCTTAACACTTAAACCCAAACGACTAGCACTCGCCTTTGTCGGGTCCACCAGATTATCGGGCAAGGTCACTCCAAATCCATTGTCTTGCAGGCGATTGGCCGTTGCTTTAATAAATTCGAACGCTTGAATCGGATCAAGGGTACAGACACTCGGGCTCGGCTCACCCAGGGTTTGCTTAATAGGTTCACATAGACGAGCGGCTCGTCCCAGACCAGCTAATAGTTTCTCTTGAGGAGATTCCACCGCACGTCCACGATAATCTAACTGATCAACGGGGTGCCGCCAGATTGTCTGGGCATCCAGGCAAAAGCTCTCATCATCCGAGGCTTCTAGACCATAGTGCAATGCCCAATTGAGTTCACCGCTGGGCGGAGGCATCAGACGAAAGCCCACATGTAATGAATCTAGATCATCAGCCGCCACATTTTGCAGAGGCGCTGTCCAGGTATTCAGCGCTTCATTGAGACGCACCAGTCCAACCGGAGTAGAGTCAAAGCGCTTTTTCTTTTCTTGAGTTAAAGCTCCTACCCATTCCCGTAGCGGCAAATCTTTGCTGAGGGGAGCCGTAGCAGGTAAAGGTTGCATTTGCGCCAGTTCGCGCACCTTAGCTGATACTACATTACCGAGAAAGTCTTGCAGTAGCGGCAAGGGTAGCTCGGGGGAACCCATGGCAATCGGCATATCTGGTGGGTCCGCAATGGCCGCTTTGGATTTCTTAGCAGTGGTTTTAGTTTTTTTAGCCGCAGTCGTTTTACGTGTCTGTGGATTGAGTGCTTGATATAGTCGACAGACAAGGGGCATGCGATCAGCAAACTGACGCAGTCGAGCCTGGTCAGTAGCACTGTTGAGTAGTAGCTGCCAAGTTGCGATCGCACCACTACCATCCGCACTCACCATTGGTACAAATTTGCCCCGTGCCATCAGGTCAAGACTCCAGCGAATCATGTGAGACCAATAGCGCAAATCACCACCAATGAGACTCGCTTCAGCTCCCAAAGGCAACCCAACCAAAAGTTGCAACGCCGCCACAGTAGGCAGCATGATTCCAGACACACGCCACGGATAAAGCAACACCTCAGACTCCTGAGATTGCCCACAGAGCTGAGGACAAAGTTGAGCATCTTCCATAACCGTTGGCACTGATAGCACTTGCTCGCGCCAACGCGACTGAAACCGCTCTGCCAACACGCTTAAATCCCAATGATTTACCGTCGCCAGAAAAGCTTGAAATTCATCAGCACTTAAACAGTAAGGATGAGTCGCAATACTCCAACCATTGTCAGTAGGTTCTAGCCTACGCCATGTCTCCGCCCACACAAAAAAACGCTGCTGTGCCGGGAGCCAACTTCCATGAAGAATCGCCATAATCAATGCTGCCTTCAGTACCGTCCAACATCCAGATAAAAAGGATTCAGAGTATATAGTTCGAGGATAGAATCATATCCAGCTACATCTCATATTTTTCATAGGCCGCCACAATCCTCTGCACCATTGGATGGCGCACAACATCGGCCTTTGTTAATTCGGAAAACGCAATACCACTGACACCCTTGAGCACTTTCATAGCAACAGACAAACCTGATTGCCGCTCACGCACCAAATCTGTTTGGGTAATATCACCAGTAACCACCATCCGCGACTTAAAACCCAAACGCGTTAGCACCATTTTCATCTGAGCTGGTGTCGTATTCTGAGCCTCATCTAAGATCACAAACGCATTACTCAATGTGCGCCCGCGCATATAGGCCAGGGGAGCAACTTCAATAATGCCCCGCTCCATCAAACTCGGAATGCGCTCCGGGTCAATCAACTCATGCAACGCATCATAAAGAGGACGCAAATAGGGATCCACCTTCTGCTGCAAGTCACCTGGCAAAAAACCTAAACTCTCCCCAGCTTCAACCGCAGGCCTAGTCAAAATCAGGCGCTCGAACTGCTGCTCAAGAATTGCCTGCACAGCAACCATAGCGGCCAAAAATGTCTTCCCTGTACCGGCTGGCCCAGTACAAAAAATTAGGTCATTGGTGCGCAGGGAACTGACATACTTACGTTGACGGAAGGTTTTTGCTCGAATCGTTTCTCCGCGACGAGTCCGGGCAATTACATCCCCATGCAGCTGCCCAAGATCATCCTCTCGATGAGTATCCAACGCATGCACCGCAGTCATCACATCAGCCACCGAGACCTCCTGTCCCTGAGACCAAATAGATTGCAACGATGTCACTAAACGCTTAGAACGTTCAACTTGACTTGGCGTCCCTGATATCAACAAAGTGGTGCCACGCATAACTAGCTTGGCTCCTGTTTGCTGAGATAGTCGTTTTACAGCGTCTTCCCGATATCCAGCCATAGCCATCGCTTGCTCGGCTGAATCAAACTCAAACTCGAAGGCACCTTCCATAAAACAGACAAACTGTGCCGCCCTAGATACCTAGCTCAAGCACCCAGCACCTGGACTTTGTACATTAATTAACTATCGACGCTCGTAAACACAACTCAAAACCCGACCAAGCCTAGACATTTCAGCTAAGCATCGTCTTGACTTTGACTGCGCCTGGGTGGTCTACCAGCCCCTGGTCGACCACCACCACCGCCACGGCGCGGGCGACCACCACCTCGACCACCTCTTGGACGAGCCCGATCATGACCACCACTCGAATCTTGAGATGATTCGCCGTAGATATCTAAATGCACTGAACAATTGTGCAATGCACCGGTCGCTTTCAAAACCTTACGAATTGCTTGAATGTTACGACCACCACGTCCAAAAACTCGACCTTTGTCTTCACTGTCAAAAGCAACTCGAATCCAAAGACGTTGACCGCCTGACAATGATTCAAAGTCCAATCTCAACGCATCAGGAGACTCTAGAAAGGGAGTTACTAAAAATCGCACTAAGGCTTCAAAATCAGGCACATCGTCACCCTCTAACATCCAGTAGCAAGCATAGGAGTACACACACCAAGAAATTGATTTCAGCAGGAAGCTTAACAATAAGCTCTCATACTAAGCATCAAGTTCTAGAACCACGGACATTAAAACTAAGCCTTAAGCTGCTCGTACACGTTAGCCTTTTCAAGAATACGTTGCACAGTTTTTGTGGGCTGCGCGCCTTCCTTCAAACGTTTAAGAATAGCAGGAACTTCTAAACGGGTCTCATCAGTTCGAGGATTGTAAAAACCTAGCTCCTCTAGAGGGCGACCATCACGGCGATCTCGGCTATTCATAGCCACAATCCGATAGCTCACCTCACGCTTTTTGCCGTAACGCTTCAGTCGCAATTTGATCATAATTTTGTTGAAACTGTTCTGTCCGAAAATTTACATAAAGCCTAGCTGAGCGCAGCACATCTATTCAAAAGTGCTTGAGTGCGAGGTCTTTTATGGCTTTATCAAAGGGCCCAAAAACAGACGCACTCACCCAGAGCAACTAATTCTATCACCACAAAGCCAGCATCGCACTGACAAAGTGTCAACAAGCTCTGCTAACACTCAAAATAATCTTAGCTAACCTTGCTTGTGAAGAATTGAATTCGTAGAGCTATGTTGTGTCAGTGTGAAAACTTCGAGTTCACAGACGACAACTCCCAGCCAAAAACACGCTGACTAATCTTCATGATCGTCAAATGGATCAGCAAGCTGCTTAGACGGTGGTCCAAATGCTGTGTATATGGCAAGTCCCGTAAAGGCGATGACGATAGCGCCAACTGAAATAATAAGAACTGTTGCAGAATCCATAGGATCTTTTAAGACGTAGAGGATGTAAAATCTATGATATTACAGAATATAAAGTGACCTTAAGGTACTTACGCCCATGGCACAGCAAACTCGGTTGGGAAACCTACTCAAACCTTTGAACTCTGAATACGGTAAAGTTACCCCCGGCTGGGGTACTACTCCTTTAATGGGAGTATTTATGGCGCTTTTCCTTGTCTTCTTATTGATCATTCTGCAGCTTTACAACAGTTCAATTCAAATCCAGGGAGTTGATGTTGATTGGCGTGGTTTGAGCTTCTAAATCAGTTTCATCAGTGCGCTTTCTCTCATAAAAATTTTGGGGAAGCGCATAAAAGCGCATAAAAACTGTTTGAGGGGGGTGGGTTTCTTAACCTGTCCCCTTTGCTAGTAGTGTGTCAGTAGTTCATCGATCAGCGCCATGACTATCAGGTTAGCGGTGATTTTAGGTGATGTAATAGTCTGGAGCAGTCAACATCAGCGAGAGGTTTATCAGCAATGAATATTTTTGGCATTGGTTTGCCAGAGATGGCTCTGATTATGATGGTGGCCCTATTAGTTTTCGGCCCCAAAAAGCTTCCTGAGATTGGTCGTAGCCTCGGAAAAGCCCTTAAAGGGTTTCAAGATGCTTCCAAAGAATTTGAAGACGAGTTCAAAAAAGAAGCTGCCCGCATAGAAAAAACAGTAGCTGAACCGATGAAAGCAACTTTAGAAAAATCAGAACCTAAGGCATTAAAGCCAGAGCCTGAATCTTCCGACGAAAATCAGGTCAATGATGCTACTGCGAGCAACATCACCACCGATGGGCCAGCTTAGTTGTATTTGTTCTGGGTGCAGGGTAATAGTCAAAAATAATTATTTCACCTAGTCCACGTCTTGCCTTCAGCCTACTAACGCGAAGCGTAAGTAACCGAAAGTTTTAAGTAATAGGATGGTAACGACAAACGCCGCAGCTCCACCAACACCGAAACTATTAGTGGGGCTAGGTAACCCAGGGCAAAAATATGACCGCACTCGCCATAATATTGGCTTTGAAGTGATAGATAGCCTGGCTAAGAGTTGGTCCATAAAGCTTACCGAAAACAAACGCTTCCAGGGACACTTTGGAGAAACTCGTTCCAGTTCTGGCGAACGACTGATTTTACTCAAACCCACCACATACATGAACCGTTCTGGACAATCGGTACGGGCTGTTTTTGATTGGTACAAACTAGTGCCAAGTGAAGTGCTGGTGATTTACGACGATATGGATTTGCCCATTGGCAGATTACGCTTACGCCTTTCGGGCTCGGCAGGCGGTCATAATGGCATGAAATCAATTATTTCCCACCTAGGCACTCAGGATTTTCCTAGACTTCGATTGGGTATTAGTCGGACCAACACTTCAGACAAACAAGCTAATAGAGCCGTCGTTAGTCATGTACTAGGTAAATTTGCTCCGGATGAACGTAAGGTTATCGATGCAGCTATTACTCTTGCTAATGACGCAGTAGAGTTTAGTTTACGCAAAGGGATTGAGCGTGCCATGAGTCTTTACAATGGGCGAGAAGCTGCCGTATAGCACGATTAAACACACATCTGTTCTGATCATGAACATTAGGTATTAAGGTCCTGTAGCTGTAGTAGCCGTGACCAAGGTAAAAAATAAGCAAGTAACCCCAAAGGTATTAGCTGTTTTAAATGGTAAGGGTGGAGTAGGTAAAACAACTACTGCTGTTAATCTAGCTGCGATTTTTGCAGAAGATCGGCGAGTTTTGCTGATCGATAGTGACCTCCAGCGTTCTGCTACCTGGTGGCTAGAGCGAGTACACCAAGTATTTGACTTCTCCCACGCACCTGATGTCAAGATGCTGGAAAAGCTGAAGTCCCTTGATGAATATGAACTGATTGTAGTTGATACTCCTCCAGCGCTACACTCTAAATCCTTAGGTGCTGTGTTAACGGTGGCAGACTATTTACTACTGCCTACACCACCAGCACCGATGGATGTGACAGCCTTAATTACAACTGTCAAAACTATTGTTCAACCATCTGGGGTCTTTCATCGGGTATTGCTGACAAAGGTTGATTCCCGTAGTTTAAAAGAAGCGCAAGAGGCTCAAGCCATGCTGGAGAAGTTGGATATTTCGGCTTTTCAAACATACATACGGACGTACAAAGCCCACGAGCGGGCTGCCATGGAAGGTTGCGCTATTAGTCAATGGAAGGGGCCTAATGCTCAAGAAGCTCAGGCCGACTATTACCGAGTTGCTGCTGAAGTCCTAAGAGACTGGAAAAGATTATGACTAAAAAACGCATTGCCGACCTACTAAAAGAAGAAGTCGAGAAATCCAACGATGCTGAACAAACTCCAGCACCCACTCCCACTCAGGATAGTCAGTCCTCTAAAGCAGGTAACGGAGGAACTGCCGAAACGGCCTCTGGTACAAGTCGGACTAGAAAACGGACCAATAAAACATCAACGGCTTCAAAACAGACGACTGCGAAAAAGGCCACGACCAAACAGACCACGACCGAAGCCACCAACACAGCTGATCTGAAAAAGCAAATCGCCGACTTAAAAACTTCTCTCAAACAAGCTCAGGAACAAATCTCTGGGCTACAAGACGATATCAAGACTCACCAAACTCGTATATTCGAACTTAAGGATGAGTTAGAAACCTCACAAAAAGTTGCAACAGATAAATCGGAAGAACTAACAAAAGTTACTGACGAGCTGGAAACAGCCAAAGAAACAATCCGAAAAATTACGGCTCAACAAGAGGAAGCGGCTCAACAAGAGGATACTCCGACGAAAATCATTCACGGTGCCGATTTAGCGGTCAACCGTCATACTTTGAGTTTGAGAAATCGCCCCAGTAGTTACAAAGCAATTCCAGAATATGCCATCCAGCGTGGCGAACATAATAGTATGCTCTCCGACGATGACATTGGTTGGGTTGATTAGGGCTATTAAAATCCACTGAATAAATTCTCGTAGCGTTTCTTTACAGTTGAATAACAGGTTGATAAATCGTCAACCACGTCCCCTACTCTGAGGAGGAATTGTGCAGAGGTATGGTTTATGGACGTGAGAGCAGCTGTTGCTCATCAGGCTGGACAACCCCTAACGATAGAAACACTAACCTTAGATGGCCCTAGGTCAGGTGAGGTGCTGGTTGAGATTAAGGCTACTGGTGTTTGTCATACCGATGCCTATACTCTTTCAGGCAAAGATCCTGAAGGTTTATTCCCAGCTATTTTGGGGCATGAAGGTGCTGGCGTGGTTGTGGAAGTGGGAGAGGGTGTAAAAAGCCTGAAACCTGGCGATCATGTCATCCCTTTATATGTCCCCGAGTGTCGTACCTGTGAGTACTGTTTAAGCGGCAAAACCAACCTTTGTCAGGCCATCCGTAGCACTCAAGGTCGTGGATTAATGCCCGATGGCACTAGTCGCTTTCATTTGAGCAAGGAGCCTATTTATCACTACATGGGTACCTCAACCTTTGCTAACTACACGGTTGTCCCTGAAATTGCCCTGGCTAAAATTCGAGAAGATGCACCCTTCGATAAGGTGTGTTATGTCGGTTGTGGGGTGACTACAGGCATCGGTGCTGTGATTAATACAGCTAAGGTGGAGCCTGGATCAAATGTGATTGTCTTTGGATTAGGAGGGATTGGGTTAAATGTAATCCAAGGCTGTCGCTTGGTTGGGGCAGACATGATTATAGGTGTAGATCTTAACCCTGGGAAAAAGGCTCTAGCAGAAAAGTTTGGCATGACCCACTTTGTGAACCCCAAGGAAGTTGAGGGGGATCTGGTGCCCTACTTAGTGGACTTGACCAAAGGTGGGGCCGACTACACCTTTGAGTGTATTGGCAATGTTAATGTGATGCGTCAGGCATTGGAGTGCTGCCATAAAGGCTGGGGTGAAAGCATCATCATCGGTGTCGCTGCATCAGGGCAAGAAATTTCGACGCGTCCATTTCAACTGGTTACAGGTCGAGTTTGGAAAGGTACAGCTTTTGGGGGGGCAAAAGGTCGCACCGATGTGCCTAAAATTGTGGACTGGTATATGAATGGCAAGATCAATATTGATGATCTGATCACCCACACTTTTCCATTAGAGAAGATCAATGACGCCTTTGATGTGATGCATGAAGGCACATCAATTCGTAGTGTTGTGACGTTTGACTAGCATTATTGCAAGCGTCCTTGAAGGAGCTTTCGAGCCCCTATAAAGCCCATCATCGTTAAACCAATGGTGACTGAGGGTTCAGGGAGCTGGGGTGGTTCCTCAGATGAGAGATCGTCCCACTGTAGCCCTGAGATCGCACCACTCACGTCGCTGTAGCGAAACTGGACTCGCTGCAATTCAGTTTCTTCGAAATCAAACTGGAACATAGAGTTGTCGTCACGCTTATTGCCCACCTGAGTGATGGTGACGTCAACATACTCATCTAAACCATTTTTGTAGGCATGGGTGAGGGATTTGCCTTGACTTTTGGAGTGGTCTGGATCGCTATAGGTATTGGCAAACCGCTTAATTAGATTGTCAACATTAATATTGAGAATCGTATTATTGTCAGCATCTTTACCAATCACACGAACCTGAGTTCCGGACTTCGTCCCAAAGTTATCGTCGATATCAAGGAGTGAAAACTGTTTAAATCCAACTGTTTGGTCAAAATCAAACCAGATGTGGCCACCTTTAGCTTCATCATCAGGTGTATGTAAGTTATAACTACCGTTGTTGTATTCCTGAATGATCAGGGCATTGCCTTGATTTGAAGTACCCCAGGTCGCGCCAGTGCGTAGATCGTTATCGGCACCTGATTGACTTGTGTCATAGAGCAACAGAGGGGCGTTGTTATGGCCGGTTTTATAGTTTTTGCCAGTGATGCTTAGCCCCCAGTCGGCCCATTGATTATGAACTTGAGTACCGCCACTTAGGGCATTACCGGACGCATCGGCCTCAAAGTCGAGGACTCGTACCTCTGCCTGAGCAGGCAAAATTGTAGAAGCAATGGATAGCACAACAGTGGTTGCGATCGCAGCTAAAGATTTGACATTAGCCATTACAGATAAAGGTATCAAATACTACGTTCACATTAATAACTTCACGGAGATTTGAGTCACCTCAGTAATGCTGAGATCTTTTTTAGAGCTTTAAATTTAGATAACACCTACGGGTTTATACGTAGCCCCATTCAAGCAAAAAACCAAAAATAGCAAACATAGGTTCCGTATATATACGGAACCTATGTTAAGTCCAGGTTGATTTTGGTAAGTTTAGCGGGAGAGCGTTATCAAATTTGATTGGTCACAAACGTGTTGCACTGCTCGATATCCCCCGTTGCCAAACCTTGCTTAAACCAGCGTACACGTTGGGCAGAACTACCGTGGGTAAAGGACTCAGGCACAACAAAGCCTTGGGACTGCTGCTGCAAACGATCGTCTCCAATTTGACTAGCCGCGTTCAGTGCTTCTTCAATATCACCGGTCTCTAAAATATCTCGGGCTCGATCAGCACGGTTGGCCCATACCCCCGCGAAGCAATCGGCCTGAAGCTCTAAACGGACTGATAGTTGGTTAGCTTCAGCTTTATTGGCACGGCTTTGCAGTTGTCGTACCTGACTAGAAATGCCCAGAACATTCTGCACATGATGCCCAACTTCATGGGCTATCACATAAGCCTGGGCAAAATCACCAGGGGCCTGGTGACGGCTCTTCAAATCGTTGTAAAAGCTTAGATCGATGTAGACCTGCTGATCAGCCGGACAGTAAAATGGCCCCATAGCTGCTTGACCTAAACCACAGGCAGACTGAGTAGATCCAGAATAGAGAACCAACGTAGGCTCCGGATAATCTTGACCAATCTGTTCTTGGAAAATTTGATTCCACGTATCTTCAGTATCAGCTAGGACCACGGATGTGAAATCCGCTAACTGATCTTCAGCGAGAGAGGTTGAAGATTGTTGCGTGGGAGCTTGGGTTTGAGCAACTTGATCTAAAACAGGGCCTGGATCGCCAGTCACAAGGGTCACGACGGCAGCCAACACCAGAGCCCCTAAACCACCACCACCGACAACCAGAGAACTTGTAGCACCACGACGATCATCGATATTGCTACTGCGCCGCCCCGTCTTTTTCATGGCTGCCCCTTAGATAAGTTGTCAAAGATTTGATATTCAGAACTTAAAGCACACAGTTGGTACTTACACGGAATATAGCATCGCTATTTGCACCGACCAATCAAACCAAGGGATCTCTTAGCATTCAGCTAAAGTAGCTATTTTTCTTGATCTGCTCGTTTTTCAAGTGCAGCTATATAACGGTCGATACGGTGATCTTGCAAACTGCCTGAGATAATGCGCCAGCTGAAAATAACGTTGAATCTGATCCGTTCATCGACATGGCGATAGCGCTGCCAGCGGCGGGGTAACCCACTGACAACATCATTACCATTGACAAAACGCCAGGTATTGGGAACCCGGCGATTATAGGATTCAGCAAATGCTTTATTACCCACACGCGGAGCCCCAAAGGTATAGACTTCTACCGATATATCAGGGGAAAAGTTGTATTGCAAATCTACAGCACACAACTTAGCTAAAGCGCCTCCCAAACTATGGCCAGTTACCAACCAGCGAGTCATCTCACTTTGATGTACAACGGACTGGATTTCAGACCTGGCGGCAAGATAGGCCTTAGTAAATCCTGAGTGCATTTTCACTCCAGACTGGGAGGTGCCATAGACAGCAGGATAGTCCAGTTGTTTGTTATCTATGACAGCCCCCGTCACGGCAGACCAGCGGGCAAAATCCAAATTGGTAAGCCAGTCGCGATCAGCATCGCTACCACGGAAAATAACGTATCCGCATTGGGTCTCGGGATCTTCTAGTAAGGCAACCTGTGTATCAGTACGCTCGATATCAAACAACGTTGGCATCAGATTAGGGCGCATACTAAATCGGAGCCGTTCGTTGAAATCTCTGTAGACTTCATTCGATAGATGGGCGCATCGTAATGCGACTTTGTAATCTAGTTCCATAAATAAAGTCCTACCCCATAGCAAAACCCTCTTGGGTCAGTGTGCCGTATAGTCCAATTATCTATACGCGTCATTGATAAAAATTAAGCCTTCACGATAAATAGTGAAGGCTAAGGGGTTAACGTCTCCCCTCCAGTTGGAACTGACTTCAAGAAAAGGGGGCTAGATTCCAGGTCATCTTACTAAAACAGTATTGATCTGCTACGCACTTACCAAGGGAGCTGCTTTAGCCTTGAAGTCAGCCGCATTCAGGGCTAATACGGCTTCGTCTGGATCTTTGACACGGAACTGAGCTCCAAGACGCACCACCTGGCGATGTCCTTGGTGGGTGATCATAGCGACAACGGGAATTTTAGCTGCGCTTTTATCTTCCCCTTGCTGGTTTTGAATGACATTACGGAGGCGATTTTGCTGCACGATGTCTCCGGCAATCGATGGAGGCAGCTCAACCGTCACTAAGCGCACATCTTCAATGGGTTCAGCATCATCAACGATCATCTGCACCTGATCGTCACGTCGATCGACCTTACCCCAAATCATTAATCGCGCATCGGCCTTAATATGCATGCCAATGCGGGCATAGGTCCGCGGGAAAACGACAGCTTCAGCTTGACCACTTAAATCTTCGATCTGAAGAATTGCCATACTGTCACCTTTTTTAGTGGTGATGGGCTTCATGGCACTAATCATTACGATGGCGCTAAGGGTCAGCTTTTCGGGCTGTTCACCCAGCTCGGCTAAGCTGATGGGAGCCAAAATACGAGCTGGGCGCTGCACTGACTTGAGCGGATGATCGGAAATATAAAAGCCGAGCAGCTCTTTTTCTAAGCGCAGGCGTTCTTGGGGATCGTAATCCTCCATGGGAGGAGCTTTGGGGGCGGCTTCGTAGGCACCGGCATGATTGGTCTTGTCATTGGGTGTTGCGGCTGTCTCGCCTCCACCTAACATCATGTCAAAGATATTGCCCTGGCCAATTTCGCGATCTTTGGCGCGGGACTGAGCCCAATCAACGACAAATTCTAAGTCAGCATTGAGCTGACGACGGTTGCTGTTGAGGCTATCTAATGCACCAGAGTGTACCAGGGCTTCTAAGGCACGGCGGTTGACGGCGCGGAGATCGATGCGATCGCACAATTCCGGTAATGACCTAAACGGTCCATCCTCTTCACGACTTTGAATCAGCGTCTCAATCGCACCCAAGCCAACATTTCGCACTGCCGACAGCCCAAACAAAATGCAGTTATTTTCCGGCGTAAAATCCACGCCAGAACGATTCACATCCGGCGGCAGCACCTCAATGCCCATGCTGACGCAATTAGCAATGTGCATCTGCACCTTATCCTGATCACCACTAATGGCCGTCAGCAATGCTGCCATATATTCGACCGGATAATTGGCCTTCAGGTATGCCGTCTGATAGGTGACATAGCCATAGGCCATGGAATGACTTTTATTAAAGCAATACTGGGCAAAGTTCACCATTTGGTCCCAAAGGTTTTCCACCGTCTTTTTAGGCACACCATTGGCCACCGACCCTTCAATGAACTTGCCCCGGTGCATATCCATTGCCGATTGCTTTTTCTTACCCATAGCTCGGCGCAGCAGATCTGCTTCCCCAAGGGAATAGCCCGCCATATCCTGGGCAATTTTCATGATCTGCTCCTGGAAGATCATGATGCCGTAGGTCTCTTCTAAAATCGGCTGGATCAGCTCATGGGGATAATCGATCTGCTCACGACCGTGTTTGCGGTTGATAAACTTCGGAATTAAGCCTGCATCGAGCGGACCCGGTCGATATAGAGCGAGGACTGAAGAGATATCATCCAACCCGTCAGGTTTAAGATCGCGCACAATCTGGCGCATGCCCGAGGACTCAAGCTGGAATACACCCCCTAACTCACCGCGACTCAATAGCTTGTAAGTTTCTGGGTCGTTGTAAGCGACCTTATCCATATCGAGGGTTTCACCACGGGTCTGCTCCACATAGTCCACCGCTTTTTGGATCATGGTGAGGTTGCGCAGACCCAAAAAGTCCATCTTTAGTAGACCAACTGCTTCTACATCTTCCATGTAGTACTGGGTGATGACGGCACCATCGTTATTACGCTGTAGCGGCACCAGTTCATCTAGCGGCTTAGCAGAAATCACCACACCCGCCGCATGCATACCAAAGGTTTTGTTAGTACCTTCAATGGTAATGGCCATATCAAGCCAGCGGCGATAGGTAACGGCTGTTCCCGGCACCAAGTCACCACTTTCGTACTTTTCCTGAAACGCTTTCTCGGGCGTTTTATCAGGGTCGATCATCACCTTGAGCTTGGTGGGTTTACCCCGAGCCACTGGGATCATCTTGGCCATTTTGTCGGACTCGCCGTAGGGAATATCCAACACACGGGCCACATCTTTAAGCACCGCCTTGGAGGTCATGCGGTTAAAGGTGATGATCTGAGCAACATGGTCCTTGCCATACTTTTCCGTCACGTATTCAATCACCTTCTCCCGTTTTTCGATACAGAAGTCGGTGTCCACATCAGGCATGGATTTACGTTCAGGGTTTAAGAATCGCTCGAACAGTAGACCATGGTGAACCGGATCAATATTGGTAATGCCCATGCAATAGGCCACTAGGGAACCTGCCGCCGAACCTCGCCCTGGTCCCACAGGAATCTTGGTATCACGGGCGAACTTAATGTAGTCCCACACCACCAAGAAATAGGTAGCAAAACCCATTTGGTGCATCATCTGGATTTCGTATTCCAGGCGTGCTTGATACTCTGGCGGCGCTTCGTCGTAGGAAGTAATGTTTAACCGTTCAAGCAAACCATCGCGGGAAACCTTGGCCATATAGGTTTCGCCAGTATGTCCCTCGGGCACTGGAAAGTTCGGAATCTGAGGATTACCGAGAATGTCATATTCTTCGATTTTTTCGGCGACTTCAACCGTATTGGCTACGGCTTCGTCGATGACATCCTGGGGTAGATGATCACGGAAAAGACGACGCATTTCATCAGCGGATTTTAGGTACTCGGTGCCGCTGTAGCGCAGTCGTTTGTCTTCGGTGACGAGCTTGCCGGTTTGGATGCAGAGCAGTGCGTCGTGGGCTTCGACATCGACACAGGAAATAAAGTGGGAATCGTTAGTGGCAATAATTTTGATATCTAGCTCGCGGGCAATACGGATGATTTCCACATTTACAATGCGGTCTTCGGGCGAGCCGTGGTCTTGGATTTCTAGATAGTAGTCTTCGCCAAAAAGGTCCTTGTACCACTTGGCAACGCGGTAGGCGACATCCAGGCGATTTTGCATAATGGCCTGGGGAACTTCACCACCGAGGCAGGCACTGGTGACGATCAGACCTTCATGATATTGCTCCAGCAGGTCTTTATTGATGCAGGGACGGGAAAAGATACCGCGACCTTGGACACCGTCCAGGTGGGACTTGGTGGTGAGTTTCACCAGGTTTTTATAGCCCTGGGTGTTTTTGGCAAGGATGACCTGGTGGTAGCGGGGGCGCTTTTCTTGCTTAGTGATGTCGCCATTAATCAGGTACATCTCGTTGCCGATGATGGGCTTAATACCTGCTTTTTTACAGGTTTTTAGCAGTTCGATAGCCCCGTACATGACACCGTGATCGGTGAGGGCAATGGCGGGCATCCCCATTTCGACAGCTTTGGCCGCCAGTGGTTCTAGCTGGCTGGCTCCGTCGAGCAAGCTGTAATCACTGTGGATGTGCAGACCGACAAAGGACATAGCGCTCGCCTGTATTTAGTACAATTATACTATATAGACCTTGTGGCTTGAAGCGTTTGGGTTAGCCACTAGCTATAGAGTCTGAATTCTAAGATTAGCCGATTTATAGCGCTACATCTAGTTAATTTAACAAAGGATTTCTAGGTGATGATTGCCCCTACAGGGTTATCTATTTTGAATTAGGTTACTGAATTTGGATTTGGATAGATTTTGGATAGATTAAGGAAAAAGTTCTTGAACCATAAGCAACAGGATGCCTATTGACCATGTTTGCTTTGCTGCTGAATCAACTTAGCTACTAGGCCAGTCCAGCCCGTTTGATGGTTGGCACCGATACCGGCTCCATTATCGCCATGAAAATATTCATGGAAAAGAATATAGTTCTGCCAGTGGGGGTCTTGCTGAAACGGAGATGAGTCACTGCCGTAAACAGGGCGATTGCCTTGCTCATCTGGTAGGAAGATACATGTCAATCGTTGGGAAAGTTCTGCTGCCACCTCCCATAGATTCATCCAATGACCTGACCCCGTAGGACATTCAATTTTGAAATCATCACCTAAGTAGTGGTGGAATTTTTGGAGAGACTCAATTAACAGATAGTTTACTGGGAACCAGATTGGGCCACGCCAGTTGGAATTACCACCAAACAACCCACTGCTGGATTCTGCTGGTTCGTAATTTACGCAAAACTCTTCACCATTGGCATTGAAACAATAGGGATTCTCAGCGTGATAGCGAGATAGGGCACGGATGCCATAGGGGCTGAGAAATTCGTTTTCATCTAGCAGCTTGTTTAGGATGCAGCGTAGCTTATCGGTGGGTTCCACCTCACCCAGGGTGGCGTAGCAAAGGGCCAGCATGCGGCGAGCACCCACACCTTCTGTTTCCATACAGGCCACATTCTTCTTCAGATCGGTACGATTTTCGATAAACCACTCTAGCCGTTCTTTAAAGCCAGGTACTTGCTCTAACAAATCAGGTTCTAGTGTCATCACAGCAAAAAGCGGAATTAGACCCACCATAGAGCGGACCTTGAGCCGCTGACGATCGCCGTTGGGAAACTGCAGCACATCGTAGAAAAAGCCATCTTCAGCATCCCATAACTGAGAGCGGTCCTGGCCGATGTGGTTCATGGCATCGGCAATGTAGAGAAAATGCTCGAAGAACTTAGTGGCCATGTCTTCATAGACTGGGTTTTCCTTGGCAAGCTCCAGGGCAATGGTGAGCATATTCAGACAGTACATAGCCATCCAGCTGGTGCCGTCGGACTGTTCGAGATGGCCTCCGGTAGGAAGAGCAGAGCTGCGGTCAAAAACGCCAATGTTATCTAGACCGAGAAAACCACCTTCAAAAACATTGCTGCCTTCGGCATCTTTGCGGTTTACCCACCAGGTGAAATTGAGCAGGAGTTTTTGGAAGACGCGTTCTAGGAAAGTGCGATCGCACTTTCCAGTCACCTTCTGCTCAATCTTATAAACTCGCCACGTCGCCCAGGCATGAACCGGCGGGTTCACATCCCCAAAGGCCCACTCATAGGCTGGAATCTGACCATTGGGGTGCATGTACCACTCCCGCGTCATGATATCTAACTGGTACTTGGCAAACTCCGGATCCACCATGGCAATGGGAATACAGTGGAACGCCAAATCCCAGGCCGCAAACCAGGGATATTCCCACTTATCGGGCATCGAGATAATATCCTCAGCAGTCAGGTGAGTCCACTGATTATTGCGCTGCCGACTTTCTGGCGGTGTCGGTGTTGTCGGATCGCCCTTGAGCCAACGGTTCACATCAAAACCAAAATATTGTTTGCTCCATAACAGGCCAGCAAAAGCCTGACGCTGAACGGCTTTTTCCTCATCTTTCATCGGGAAAGGAGAGACTTTTCGATAGAAGTCATCCGCATCTTGTTGTCGAGTGGTCAGGGTAGTTACAAAAGACTCTCCAAAGGGATTTGAAAGTTGAGACTGATCGCTCAACCGTAAACAAATCACCTGACTCTCTCCAGGAGGAATCGTTAATGTGTAATGAGCCGCTGCCTTCGTTCCTGTCAGCCCAGGATTAACCGCCCCTGTCTCACCTTGAACCACATAGCGATGAAAGGCATCTTTAACGTAGGGAATTGGATTGGCAGATCCAAAAACTGCTTGGTAGTTGGTCTCATTTTCCGTAAAAAGAATAGGAGAATTCTGCACCAACCCCTTGCTTTGACAGTAGAGCCAACGAACCCCCAAGTCATTATGGAAAGCCTCCAGAGTACTGAAGCCTGATTGAGTATCTGCCAGTTTGAGACTTGGTTTTTCTGCGTTTTCTTCCCAGCTCCAGGTGTTGCGAAACCAGAGGGTGGGCAACACTGTTAATGTTGTGGCTTCTGGGCCTCGATTTGCAACAGTAATTTGAATGAGAATATCTTCGGGCGCTGCCTTAGCGTATTCGATAAAGACATCGAAGTAGCGATTTTCATCAAAGACGCCTGTGTCCAGGAGTTCATATTCTAGGGAGTTGCGATCGCGCCACTGATTTTCCTTCACCAGCTCACCGTAAGGATAGGCTGCCTGCGGATACTTATAGAGTGCCTTCATATAAGAATGTGTCGGCGTACTATCCAAATAGAAGTAATACTCCTTCACATCTTCACCATGGTTGCCCTGACTACCCGTCAGCCCAAATAATCGCTCTTTGAGAACTGGATCCTCCCCATTCCAAAGTGCCAGGGCAAAACAAAGGCTTTGTTTTGCATCAGAAATCCCCAGCAAACCATCCTCACCCCACCGATAAGTCCGCTTATGGGACTGGTCATGGGAGAAATAATCCCAAGCTTCCCCCGTTGCGCTATAGTCCTCGCGAACGGTGCCCCACTGACGTTCGCTGAGGTAAGGTCCCCAGATTTTCCAGGTGTCTGGGTTGGTGTGCAGGCGATCGTATTCGGCGGTCATGGCGGTTTTAGGGGCAATGGACAGCGGTAGCCGTTGCATCAGCAACTACCATAATGATGTCCCAATGCCAGAGGTCATTAGGTAGCGAATTTGCTGGATAGGGACGTCTTGTTGAGGGAGATAAATGAGTTCCTGACCAAACATCCCAAGAAATGTAAAGCAACATTGCTGCCGCTATAGATAAATCACTGGAGGGTCACTATATGATTACTTATGCGGGTCTAGCGACTACTTATCGCGCCGTTCCTCCTAAAGATTCTCGGCCTCAGAAGCGATCAAGCCTGGTTGCCCATTGGACCAGAGTCAATGGTAAGTTAGTCTACCAGTGGGTACCCATCCAATCTCAAGAAGAATAGTTATCAAACCGTAGGGGTATCCCTTGTGGATGACCATTGGATGCCTCATTCCCCCTGAGAACTCGGAAGAACTGACAACAGCATTTACCCTATTCGTACTTCCTGCGATTTAAGTATTGCGATCCCATGGAGATGGTTCGCACATTCGCTGACGGCGGCAAAAATTGACAGGAACGCTGTATTGCCTGATAAAGGATGTCTTCGTAGATCTCACTTTCCACGACGTATGCCCCAAAACGGGCTAGATGGGGGTTCATCATTTGAGCATCGAAAAGTAGAAAGTTTTGCGATCGCAGCCACTCCACAAGCTTCACCATCGCCACCTTCGAACCGTCGGGAACCGTAAAAAACATCGACTCGCCGATAAAAGCTCCCCCTAGCACAATGCCCAAAATAGCGCCTGCCAGCTGATCCCCCTGCCA
This sequence comes from Leptothoe sp. ISB3NOV94-8A, assembly GCF_043421595.1. NCBI lineage: Bacteria > Bacillati > Cyanobacteriota > Cyanophyceae > Nodosilineales > Cymatolegaceae > Leptothoe > Leptothoe sp. ISB3NOV94-8A. Next base: position 5,352,956 of record NZ_JAXSQW010000001.1, read on the forward strand.
GGCTTCAAAGCTATGGGCATGGCCTGCCCGGTGCAGCATGCGATAAATTGCCTTCAATTCATCTGAGATCCAGGTAGTCTCACGATTGGCACAGCCTTCAACAACGCCATCAAAATCCCGATTAAACGCAATTTCAAACCGATTTTGATTGAGTACCCGACGTAGCGATTTTGGGTAACGAAATCGCTCATCCAATGGAATCAGTGCTCGTTTACGGCTGGAATACCAATTGAGCGTTTGGTAATCGCTATCTGCCATTAAAAAATAACCCTGGGCATAACACTGCAAAATATGGGGAATCGAGTAAGCCATAGCAGCTGTGACAGGGGGACTATCCCGTTACATTCTTCAAACCCTTCTCCTACCGTAGCCTAAAAAAACTTACCCTAAAAGAATCTAGAACCGAAAAAATACAGGTATCGCCGCAGCATCTGCTATGACTGAACCAATTCAATCCGTCACGTTACCATCTCCTCAAGATCCACAGCAAGAAGGCGAATGGCTCAGAGCATCGCTGCAAAACTGGCTAGATACAGAGTTTTTGCCAGAAGCGGTCAATCAGGACATCGCCCAACGTGCATCTCAGGTCTTCGTACGCCAGCGGATGGAAGGGGAAAATGAGCTGATTCCCTTGGTGATGGCTATTTTAACTGAATTGCAGTCCTTCGATTTTTCCAAAAGCTTCTACAGCGAGTTTTCTGTCGCCAATGCTGTCGGCGACTTATTGCTAGAAAGCCTGGGCATCGATCGTTGCTGCGGAGCTTAGGGGATGCTCTGGTTAGCCCTTGCCAGCGGCACCGCCCTTTGCGAAGCCCTCAAAGATGCCACGGGGAAACAGGCGCTGAAATCGTTAGATGAATATTCGGTTTTATTAGGCTTTACCAGCGCTGGAGCCTTATTGATGGCCATGTTGATGCTGGCAACCGAAGGTCCACCGACTCTGGGACCTGATTTTGGGTTAGCAATTCTGGTGGGGGGCAGCTTAAATATTTTGGCCTTCACTCTCTATACACGCGCCATTAAAATTGCGGACCTATCGCTGACGGTGCCATTGGTCACCTTAACGCCATTGTTTTTGCTGGTCACATCCCCCATCATCGTTGGCGAATGGCCCACTGGCTTAGACGTAATGGGTGTGCTGTTTCTCATTGTGGGTTCCTACATACTGAACCTGAAGCCTAGTGAGGGCTTTACGTTGGCCCCCTTACGGGCACTCATGACCAATCCAGGTAGCCGCATGATGATGGGTGTGGCGTTTTTATGGAGCATCACGTCCAATTTTGATAAGGTTGGCACCCTAAATTCATCCTCCCTTTTTTGGGGCATGTCGCTGTTTGGGACAATTGCGATGGGTATGATGCCCTTTGTTGTGCAGCGGGCCTGGCAAAAGGGGGCAGGTTTGGTGATTGGGGAATTGCGATCGCAAGCCCTATTCGTTGTGCTCGCAGGTGTCTTCAACGCTATCGGCGTTAGCCTCCAGTTCATCGCCCTCACCCTGGCCCCAGTAGCGCAGGTAATCGCAGTCAAGCGCATGAGTGCCTTAATTTCAGTTGGCTTTGGCTACGCCCTATTTGGCGAAACAGGCCTGAAAGAGCGCCTATTAGGAGCAGCCATTATGGTCAGTGGCGTTGCCATCATGGCAATGGACTAAACCATGGGTTCCATCTTTACGCAAACTCTGAGTATCAACACTCGATGAATTCAATGTTGCGATAGAATAGCTTTTATAAATTTAAGTGTCTGTGCTGGAGATCCCCGATGCTGACTCTAAAGATCGTTGTATATCTGACTGTTGCATTTTTTGTAGGTCTATTCGTCTTTGGCTTCCTCAATGGCGACCCCTCTCGGAATCCTGGCCGCCAAGATATGGAATAATTCCTGCTAAGCGCTAGTTTCGAAAGAGTTCCAATGAATTTTGATTAGGCTCCTTGGCTAGTCCAGCTAAGGAGTTTTTAATGCGAGTCAGTTTTCACCCTGAGGGACTGTTTCAACGCTTGTGTTCATGAGGGTTAGTATTACGCTAACCATTGGCCGTTTTTAACAATTTCCATGGCCCTAATCGATTTACCTCCTGAACCTTCCCAAAATCAGCTATCAACAGTCTCAATCAGCACAGTTTCACCCAAAACTAAGCACAACAGCGGGGCTCAACACCTACTCACCCATCACCACCCCACGCCTTGGCAATCGACCGATGGCCTTCTAGAGCCTTCTTTTTCCCCTAGAAGCCTGATTCCTGTCGGACAACTGTCAGAGCCCAATGCGGATGATTTCTCTAAGCCCAATCTGGCCCAATTACCTTCCCTACCGCCTCAAACGGAAGTGGCACCAGCTGCAAGTGACGAAGCAGCTGGGGATACCGTCAATGAAGTAGTCGATTTAGAAGACACCGAAGCAACCGATTTAGAAGACACCGAAGCAGTCGATTTAGAGAATCCCAATCCCAACGCTTTCGAGGAGCGAGAGATTGAGGGAGTAGCGGACGATAGCTTAGTCCCTCAGCCAGCAGCAGCGGAGGGCTCTGATGAGGGCTCTGATGAGGGCTCTGATGAGGGCAACGAGACTGAAACACCGGAATCAGCAGAACCTCCTTCTACCACAGCACCTACTGAAGCATTAGATCCCTCAAAATTAGAAATTACAGCCGACACCCAAATCTTTGACTCTGATAGGCAAGTGGTGATTGCCCGAGGCAACGTCGTGTTCAAGCTCAACGATGCCTTTTTATTAGCCGATGAGATGTGGATCAACTTAGTTAATCGCTATGTCCTGGCAGAAGGCAACGTAATTTTGACTCGTGGCGAGCAAGAAGTTCGAGGTGAACGAGCTGAATATAGCCTTCTGCAGGAAGCAGGCACCATTTTTGAAACACGGGGCGAACTTTTTTTACCAGAACTCGAAGACGACTTTGCAGCCCCAACGGAGAGACCTGTCACTAGCCGGACAGTATTCGACCCCCTCAACCCAGACGAGGATGTCACTGCCGTCCGAAGAGTCGGGGGGGTTGAGTTGAGTTCTCGGCTTCAAGGCAGTAACCCCGGATCCTTACCAGACGCAGAAGGCGGCATCAGACGCATCCGCTTTGAAGCCGCACGAGTCACCTTTGATGCTGAAGCTTGGGTAGCAGAGGAGGTGCGATTAACAAACGATCCTTTTTCTCCACCGGAGCTCGAATTTCGCACTGACCGACTGACGTTAGTGACACTCTCACCAACCGCCGATTTGCTCACGACAGAAAACCCTCGCTTGGTTTTTGATCAAGGGTTTTCCCTACCCCTATTAAAGTCCAGATATATTCTGAATCGTGGAGAACGCGAGCAGAATCAAATCAACCCTTTTTTGATCAGTATTGGTAGCGACTCTGAGGATCGTGGTGGCGTTTTTTTAGAAAGCGAAGTCCCTATTGTCGAGAATGAATCCACATCCTTTAGCATTACTCCCCAGTACTTTTTAGAACGCGCTACAAATCAAGGCCTGGCTAATTCAGATGTATTTGGTGTGGAAGCTGACTTTGACACGCGTCTAAGCCCAAGCTCCAACCTTTCTGCACGAGTCAGATTGACCAGCTTAGATTTAAGAGAAGCTGAAGATAACCTCCGCGGCAGTATTCGTAATCGCTACCTTATCGGCGATCATCTACTGTCCGCAGAATATAGCTATCGCGATCGCCTTTTTAATGGCAGTCTAGGCTTTCAAAATGTCCGCTCCAGTCTCGGTGCAGTCCTGCTGTCTCCACCCATTAATTTAGATAAGCGTGGCCTTATCCTGACCTACCAAGCTGGCGCACAGTTAGTCACCTCTAGAACCGATCGTATCGATCTTCTGGGTAGGCCACGGGGTGGCGAAGATCTGATCACATTAGGCCGGATGCAAGCCAGCGCACGCTTGCGCAAAGGATTTAACCTCTGGCGCGGCACCCCCCTGCCTGCTACCCCCACAGAAGGCTTACGTTACACCCCAGCCCCAGTGGTCCCTTTTCTAAACCTCAACGTTAACTTGCTGGGAGTGGCGTCTTACTATACGAGTGGCGACTTTCAAGAGGAGCTCTCTGCAGATGTACGTTTAGACGGGCAGATTGGACATCTGTCTAAAAATTTTTTTGACTACACTCGCTTCAACCTGGGCTATTCCCAAGACATCCTTTCAAGCGATAACTCTCCTTTTTTGTTTGATCGAAATGTAGATCGACGCGTGGTTAGTTTTGGTGTGCTCCAGCAAATTTTTGGGCCTATTTTGCTAGGCTTTCAAACATCAATAAACATTAATACTGGGGAAACCGTTAACACCGACTTTATTTTCGAATACACTCGCCGCACCTACGGTTTGGTTTTTCGCTATAGCCCAACTAGAGAAACAGGTTCCATTGGATTCAGACTTAGTGATTTCAACTGGCTTGGCAGTGGCAGCCCCTTTGATGAGCCCAATATTCGCCAGGTAGATAGTGGTGTGGTAGAAGAACGTTAGGCCTTTACTTAATCAGCGTTCACCACATCGTAGGAATACGGGAATCAAACAAAGTTTAAGGACTGCATCAAGGACTGATGTCCAAGGGTAAAGTTAAGACTTATATGGGTTCAATAAACCTATAAATATTATTTCCCAAGCGTATTAGGAAATTGTTACTTCAACAATGAATCAAATAATACGTTGGGCTAGAGGTATTAACTATGATGGCATCTGATCTAGAGCGAGAAGCACAACAGGCCATTACTCTGCTCAAGTCCTTTAGCCTGGAGTTGGCTCAATATAGTCCTGAAAGCCAAGTCTTGTATTGGCTTAACCACTATCGTGCTAACTGGATTCGAGATGCCATTATCGAGGCAGTATATCAAGGGCGCTACAAAGTTATTTCGGTTCAGCATATCCTTAGCCTATGGCAACGGCGTGGACAGCCTATTCGTCACTTTACGTCTGGCTTTGGGCAAGTCATTGCCGACCATCTTGGGACTCCGCTACATTTGACCACAGCACCACAGCCTGAGATCACATGCCCCAGTCACACGATGAACGAGCTGGGTCAGAGCAAGACTATGTCCTCATCAGGGTTTACAGAAACCGTCTCAACCGCCAAAGGCATCCACAGTAGATCATCTGATGTGGACTACGGCCATTACCCTGGGTTATCCATCGAAGCATTTCCAGTGCAGCCCGAGGATACGCTGGTTGAAGTTTATCAAGCTGATCCATCGCATCAGCCTCATCAAACGATGGCATCCAAAGCAGAAGCTAGGCCCAAGGCATCTCCCCATAAGACTGAGGCGGCCTATTCAGACTATATTCCTATGGTTAGGTCAGCTCCGATCCAACCGTTTCGACCAACACTTCAACTTAAGCGTATTTCTAGGGTTTGATATCACCCAGACGAATTTCTGAACAAAATGAAGCCATCGTTTGCCCCTGGTCGCCACTGAGAACATTGGTGCGCATCCGTAATTTGTCAGTGATAAACCACCAACGCTCTTCAGCTCGCAAACCATCAGCTGCCGTAACAATCGTTAGAACTTCATTCTCAAACCGATACTGACTGACTTGAGATCGGGCTTTACCCTCAGGTTTGCTGATTAACTTACCGTTATCGTCATCGGTTGCGATCGCAGCCAACAACGTTACCAGGGTTCGCGTTTGGCCATCTACGGTACTCTTCTGGGCAATCCGTAACCCGCCTACAGCGTCCGTGGCAGAACAGCTCGCTTCATTACAGAGCTGAATCACAGCATCCGTACCAGCGTCCATGTAGGTAACTTCTAAATCTGATTTACCCGCCTTTGAGTTTCCTGCCTTCAGGTAGTGTGTAGTGCGCTGCGAAAACCACCGTCCTTCTTGCTTTTTAAAAAAGTTCACATTCTGCATGAATAGGTCTGACTGGAGTGACATACATAGCCACAATTCGTTATCTGCCTTTAAGTTTACGCTGTGACGGTCGTGTCAAATTCATCAGTTCACTGGCTAAACCCTAGGCAAGCCAAACATCTCCAGTCATTGAGGGCAATTCACGATGATAAGCTTACAAATGCGAATTAAAAACTCTTTTAGTCTGTGGTGAAATTTCAATGACCCAACCCGATCAAACGCCCTACCTTTTAAGAGCCGCCAAGGGCGAAATCTTGGATCGACCACCGGTCTGGATGATGCGTCAGGCAGGTCGGTACATGAAGATATATCGCGATTTACGAGAGAAGTATCCCTCTTTTCGTGAGCGTTCTGAGAACCCAGAACTTGCTATTGAGATTTCACTACAGCCCTGGCGGGCATTTCGCCCCGATGGCGTCATCATGTTTTCAGACATTTTGACCCCATTGCCAGGCATGGGCATCCCCTTCGATATCGTAGAGAGCAAAGGCCCCATCATTGAGCCTGCAATCCGCACTCAAGCTCAAATCGATGCCCTGCGCCCGTTGAATCCTGAAGAGGATTTACCCTTTATTCGACAGATTTTGACTACCCTCAGACAAGAAGTAGGCAATGCATCAACAGTGCTTGGGTTTGTGGGGTCTCCTTGGACGTTGGCGGCGTATGCAGTGGAAGGCAAGAGCTCTAAGAACTACTCTGTGATTAAAGGCATGGCCTTCTCGGAGCCCAAGATGCTGCATCAGCTGCTGAGCCACCTGGCAGATGGCATTGCCAAGTATGTACGCTATCAAATTGACTGCGGTGCTCAGGTTGTCCAGCTATTCGACTCTTGGGCCGGGCAGCTAAGTCCTGAAGACTATCGTACTTTTGCTCTGCCTTATCAGCAGCAGGTCGTACGCCAGGTTAAAGAAACTCATCCTGATACCCCTCTCATCCTTTACATCAGCGGCAGTGCTGGCGTACTGGAACTGATGGGCGAGTCTGGTGTAGATATCATCAGCGTCGACTGGACAGTTGATATGGCCGATGCCCGTCGTCGTCTCGGTCCTAACATGAAGGTACAGGGTAATGTTGACCCTGGCGTTTTGTTTGGATCGAAGGATTTCATTCGCGATCGCATCCTCGATACCGTACGCAAAGCCGGTCGTGGTGGGCACATCTTGAATTTGGGCCATGGCATTCTTCCTGGCACTCCAGAAGAAAATGCAGCTCACTTCTTCGAAACCGCCAAGCAGCTTGAAGATTTGCTAGCAGTTCCTGCTTAAAACGCAAAGCCACCGCCACAGCTACAGCCCATAGCTGATTGATGGGCTGTAGCTGCAATTATGCACTCAACCAGGCGTCACACCAGCTGTTATAACTGCTACGCAAGGTAATACTATGGATACTTAAATATCGCGCCTGCTTAAACCGTGAGTCAACTGGCACAATCCCTTCAATCGTCACCGCAGAGAATTTTTATCACTGGTGCCAGTGGGTGTATAGGCCATTATGTCCTTGAGAACTTGCTTGAGCATAGTCATCATGAGCTTTTTCTACTATTGCGTCATCCAGATAAGCTCCAACTAGATATTTCTCAGCAGCCGAGGGTTCACATATTACAGGGCGATATTCGTGAAATTGATCAGTTTGCCAACCTACTTGGCACCATAGACACTGCAATCCTCATCGCCACATCCTGGGGAGGCGCACCTGCAATCTACGACATCAATGTCACAGCTAATTTGAAGTTGATGGAACTGTTAGATCCTGATCGGATTAAACAGGTGCTCTACTTTTCAACCGCGAGTATTTTAGACCGTCAAAATCAGCCCCTCAAAGCAGCCGGCAACGTCTCCTTTGACTATATTCGCAGTAAATATCAGTGTCATCAAAAGTTAAAAGACCTAGCCATATATCCCAAAATCACTACCCTATTTCCCACACTCGTTTTTGGGGGTGATACCAACAAACCTTACTCGCATATTTCCAGTGGACTAACCGAAGTCACTAAGTGGATCGATTTAATTCGCTTTTTTAGTGCTGAGGGTACGTTACATTTTATCCATGCTCAAGACGTTGCCACGATGGTTACCTATCTAATTGCCCATCCGCCTACGCAAGACGACTGTAGGGAGTTGGTATTAGGCAACTCTGCCCTTGCCGTGGATGAGGCTGTAACCGCAGTCAGCCATTATTTAGGTCGATCCATTTACTTCCGTATCCCTCTATCCCAGAGACTCATCGACTTCTTTATCAAACTATTTAAGGTGCGTCTGGAAGATTGGGACCACTTTTGTTTAAAGTATCGTCATTTTACTTATCAAAATCCTCTGACCCCTTCTAGCCTTGGCCTAGACAACTACTGCACAACTGTTGCCGATCTTTTTCAAGCAACGGGTATTGAATCAAAGCAAAGAAAAACACGCTAAACTGTGTAACGCAGTAAAGTCATGTAGCAGTAATGCTACTTGGATCAGTTAATAACTGGTTATTTACTGCCCCAGTTCAAAAATGATTGTGTTAAGAAGTGGGACCTCAAGGCCCACTTTTTATTTTGTTTAATTTACTACGTGTCCATGGCTCACCCTGTTATTCCACAGGTACTTGAAATAGCTGCCCCCATTGCCACTGACTTGGGATTAGAGGTAGTGGGCGCGGTTTTTCAAACCAACCATAACCCACCGGTTTTACGGGTTGACGTCCGTAACCTCACCCAGGACGACACTAGCCTAAACGACTGTGAAAAAATGAGTATCGCCTTAGGTGAAGCATTAGAAACCTCTAATACACTACCTGATGCGTATGTTCTAGAAGTTTCCAGTCCTGGCGTTTCTGATCAGCTGCAAACTGACCGCGATTTTATCGTTTTCAAGGGGTTTGCCATTGAAATCACTCTCCATACACCTCATAAAGGCAAAAAAGTATGGATAGGTACACTACTAGAACGAACGGAAAGCAAACTAGCTATTAGTCAACGAGGTCGTCGCGTTGCCATACCCAATGAGTTAGTAGAAGCAGTACAACTGAGCAATCAAGTTGAAGCATAGCCGCTCATTGCACCACTTCATCGCTACAAAACGCCTATCACCTCAGCGTAACGCGCCAGGATATCAGGGCTAAACCAGCATCATTCTTACTTTTATTCACATCTATTCGCATCGAAGTCTAGTTATTTAAGGAGGAGAAAGCCCATGTCAATGGTCAGTCTGCCCAGCCTACAAGAAATGATTGAAGGCATCAGTCGAGAGCGTAACTTACCTCGTTCCGCTGTAGAACAGGCCCTCAGAGAAGCTTTACTCAAAGGTTATGAGCGCTATCGTCGTACTCGCCGCATGGATAGCGCTCAATTTGATGAAGACTATTTTGACAACTTTGCTGTGGAGTTAGATCCAGAGGAAGAAGGCTTTAGGGTCTTATCGAGCAAAACAATTGTCGAGGCTGTTGAAAACCCTGACCATCAAATTTCTTTAGCAGAAGTAGTCGAAGTTGCCCCCGAGGCTCAGATAGGAGACGAGGTGGTGCTTGATGTTACGCCAGAGCAACGCGACTTTGGCCGCATGGCCGCGATTCAGACCAAACAAGTGCTGGCTCAAAAACTACGTGATCAGCAGCGGCGGTTAATCCAGGAAGAATTTCAGGACTTGGAAGGCACCATCCTCCAAGCACGTGTACTGCGATTTGAGCGTCAGTCCGTGATTATGGCCGTTAGCAGCGGCGTTGGCCAACCAGACGTAGAAGCAGAGTTACTCAAACGGGATCAATTACCCAATGATAACTATCGAGCCAATGCCACATTCCGTGTAGCCCTGAAAAAAGTCTCAGAAGGATCTCACCGTGGGCCACAATTACTAGTGTCCCGTGCAGATGCCAGCCTTGTTGTTGAGCTATTTTCCAATGAGGTACCTGAAATTGAGGACGAAGTAGTCCGCATCGTTGCCGTGGCCCGTGAGGCTAATCCCCCATCTCGTTCAGTAGGCCCTAGAACCAAAATTGCTGTTGATACCCTAGAACGGGATGTTGATCCCGTAGGTGCCTGCATTGGTGCTCGTGGTTCTCGCATTCAGGTTGTTGTCAATGAACTGCGAGGTGAAAAGATAGACGTCATTCGCTGGTCCCCAGACCCAGCCACCTATATTGCCAACGCCCTCAGCCCTGCACGGGTTGACGAGGTGCGATTGATGAATCCAGAAGATCGTCAAGCCCATGTGTTGGTCCCTGAAGATCAGCTTAGTTTAGCCATTGGGAAAGAAGGTCAAAACGTAAGGCTAGCAGCACGTTTAACCGGATGGAAAATTGACATCAAGGACTCAGCTAAGTACGACTATGAGGCCGAAGATGAGAAGGTACGGGCTCAACTGGAAGCTAAACGTAAGCAAGAGGAAGAAGCAGCGGCGGCCTTAGCGGCACAAATGGAAGCCATTAAAGCAGCAAATCTAGCAGCGGCGGCCGCTCAACAAGCTGCCGCAGAAGCAGCGGCTGTAGAAGAGCCTGAAGTCCTTGAGAATGAGGGACCTGCCTATGAGGGGGAAAATGAGAGACCCGCTTATGAGGAGGAATAAGTTAGTTTGATGCGACCGAATTATCGACGCTGTGTGAGCTGCCGTAAGGCAGCCCATCGAGATCAATTCCTGAGGGTCGTTCGCACTTATCCAACAGGCACAATCCAGCTGAACTATGGCATGGGACGTTCCGCCTATTTATGTCCTCAGATAGATTGCTTAAACTCAGCACACAAGAAAAATCGGCTTGGTCGTTCCCTTAAGGCACCTGTGCCAGAGGAAATTTATCAACACTTGCACCAACTCATTAAGCAAAAACTGGCATCGCCCCGATAACAGATTCAAGCTTGATCATTAACAGCTTCTGAAATGTCCACACAGGCTTACATGCAAATGACCTAAGTAGTTCAGTTAAAGCTTTTGAGCTTTTGCCTGGCTGCGAATACTTTTTAGGGCTGATGCTAAGGTAGAATTTAAGACCTGTGCTAATTTTTGGTCGGGAATTCCTGATACTGTCAGAATATTATTGAGCGGGGATGGGGATATATCCATTTTCATCAGTACCCACAATGGCCACATTAGTGCTAAGAGTCGATAGAATAAGATATTGCCCATAGTGCCCAAGGGTAAAATGTCATGTCGTTTCGATAAGGGCAGTAAGTCTATGTGACACCTTTCTTTGAAAATTTGCGAGGAATATTTGGATGAACAATGGCAAAGTCAGGATATATGAGTTATCTCGGGAGTTGGATTTAGACAATAAAGATATTCTGGCCATCTGTGAACGTTTGAGCATAGCAGTAAAGAGCCATAGCAGCACTATTACTGAATCGGATGCGGAACGGATTCGTGCAGCTGCATCAGGAGCGCCAAAGCGCTCATTACAAAAGCCGCCTCCGAAACCAAAGCAAAAACCGAACCTGACCAAGCCTAAAGCCCCAAATCGTCCCGTTCGAAAACAGCAAATTTTAGAAGTTAGGCGTCATCAGTCATCAGAACCTAACTCTCCTGAGAAAAAAGTATCTCCTCTTCAGGCTCCCAAAGATGCTTCTCCAGCCAAGTCGCCATCCTCGGATGACTTACGACAGCCACCAAATCGCCCTGGACGACCAAACAAGCCATCTGTGCGTCCTCCTCAGAAGCCAGTACCTCGTCCTACTGGGAATACCAATGGTGCCAGTTCTTCTGGGACTACGTCCAGTGAGCCATCCGACCAGGCTGTACCGGTATCCAAACCACAGATTGTTCAACCTAAGCTAGTCTCTCCTCCATCTCGCACCCAAGCACCGCGTCCTAAAGTAGCGAGGCGAAGTGATGATCCAGATGCCAAGATCCCGGTGACTGAGGTCGGTAGATCGGTCGAGGCTCAGGATAAGCCAGCTGCACTTAAGGCGAAACCAAGCTTAAAACCAAAACCAGTTATTGAGGTCCGCCGACCAAAACCGTCTAGTCCAACGGCTGATGAGACAGGTGCTACAGATACAGATACAGACGATGCCAGCAGTGGTGGCCCCGTTTTAGTTGGCGCACCTCGACGTCCTGACGTACGCCGACCTTCAGCTCCAGCACGTCCACCCAAACGAGGGAAGCCTCGTGGTGAGAGTGAAGAAGAGGAAATGCGGCAGCGCGCTAGCAAGAACGCAACGAAGAAGCGACGTGCTCAACGTTTAGATGATGATGATGACATTGAAGAACTAGAGGCAGGTCTGTCTGGTGATTCTTCAGCAACACCGATCAGTATTTCGTTGATGCGGCCACCTAAGCCTAAGTCTCATCAGAGTCAGGCCAAGCCAGCTGCTGTGAAAAGCCGTTCTATGCCAACTCGGGGTGGTTCATCACGCAATAATCGGCGCGATCGCAAAGTCGAAGTCGTCGAAGACAAGCCCGAACTAATAATTCTAACCAACGGCCTGACCGTACACGAATTAGCTCAAGAGATTAAAGAACCTGAAACTGAAGTTATTAAGTTCTTGTTCTTTAAAGGCATCGCTACTAATATCAATCAAACCTTGGACATTCCCACGGCCAGGATGGTAGCTGAAGCCTTTGATATCCAGGTAGAAACTGCTGAAGCCGAGTCTGAAGCAAAGAAAACCACCGAAATGATTGATGAGGGCGACCTCGAAAATCTGAAGCAGCGTCCACCAGTGGTCACCATCATGGGTCACGTTGACCATGGTAAAACCTCGCTTCTGGATGCTATCCGTGAAGCTAAAGTTGCCAGTGGGGAAGCCGGGGGTATTACCCAGCACATTGGTGCTTACCACGTTGATGTCGAACATGAGGGCGACAATCGCCAGGTTGTCTTCCTAGATACCCCTGGCCACGAAGCATTTACAGCAATGCGTGCTCGAGGTACTCGTGTTACTGATATTGCAGTGTTAGTGGTTGCGGCAGATGATGGTGTGCGTCCTCAGACGATTGAGGCAATTAGCCACGCCAAAGCAGCTCAGGTACCCATTGTTACTGCTATAAACAAGGTTGATAAAGAAACAGCTAACCCTGATCGCGTCAAGCAAGAACTTATGGAGCAAGGTCTGGTTCCTGAGGAATGGGGTGGCGATAGCATCATGGTGCCTGTGAGTGCCATAACTGGTGAGAACCTTGATCTGTTGCTAGAAATGCTATTGCTACAGGCTGAAGTTGAGGATCTACACGCTAATCCTGACAGATTAGCAAAGGGAACCGTTATTGAGGCCAACCTGGATAAAGCACGAGGCCCTGTGGCTACCTTACTTGTACAAAATGGCACTCTGAAGATTGGCGATTCAATGGTCGTCGGCTCTGTCTTCGGTAAGGTGAGGGCAATGTTAGACGATCGCTTAAACCGTGTTGAGGCAGCTTCACCATCCTTTGCCGTTGAGGTTCTAGGTCTCAATGACGTACCTCAAGCAGGTGATGAGTTTGAAGTCTTCAAGTCTGAAAAAGAAGCTCGTGCTATAGCTGATAGCCGAGCAATCGATCAGCGTCAGTCTAGGTTGCAGCAAGCGATGGCATCTCGACGGGTAACCCTCAATACCCTGTCTGCCCAAGCTCAGGAAGGCGAACTGAAGGAACTCAACATCTTGCTGAAAGCAGACGTTCAAGGTTCTGTTGAAGCAATTCTGGCATCTCTACAACAGCTGCCCCAGGACGAAGTTCAAATTCGTGTGCTGATGGCTGCTCCAGGGGAGATTAGTGAAACTGATGTTGACCTAGCTGCGGCCAGTGGCGCAGTCATCATTGGCTTCAACACAACTCTAGCGCCGGGAGCACAGCAAGCTTCTGACCGTCTAGGTGTTGATATTCGAGACTACGACATTATCTATAAGCTCCTAGAAGATATTGAAGGCGCTATGGAAGGTCTGCTTGAGCCTGAACTGGTGGCAGAAGATCTGGGTGAAGTCGAAGTCCGTGCTGTCTTCCCAGTACGTAAAGGGGCTGTTGCAGGCTGCTATGTTCTATCCGGTAAGGTAACTCGAAATTGTAAGATTCGAGTCATGCGTAATGGCACTCAGGTATATGAAGGTAATCTAGATTCACTCAAGCGTATGCGGGATGACGTGAAAGAAGTTGCCTCTGGCTTTGAGTGTGGTATCGGTGTTGATAAGTTCAGTAACTGGCAAGAAGGAGATCGCATTGAGGCCTTCAAGATGGTCACGAAGCGACGGACCCTAGCCGGACGTTCTCAATAGGACTTATCGTCAGCAATCCGCTGTATAAAGCTAGTCGATACAAGAAAAACCGGTGATATTACCAGATTGCCTCCATTTCTTGTATCGACTAGCAACAAGTCGATACAAACCGTGATTATAGGCACAACACGTCCATTGGTCCTGCGTTATCGTATGAGTAGAAGATGCTGAAATATCCTATCAAATCAGCTTACACAGGAAACCTATGGCTAGTATATCCTCCACTCTATTTAGCTCTGAAGATACGAATGTATGGTTAAGCTTGCAGCGAGCTATATGTAGTAGTACCGGGTTCCAGAGATGGAAGTCCGAACTACCAGCTGACACCTTGGATAAAACTCCACTAGAGCAATTGGTAAGACGATATCTGCGAGAGACCTTAGAAACTCTTGCTTATTAAGCTAAAGACAAAAGCTTCGTGAATTTACAGAGCGTCTCTTGATGTATTTTCAATCTAAACGCTTTGACCAGCACTGATTAAACATTAGCCATAAAGGGAGGTTATTAAACCTCCCTTTTTTAGTAACAAGCATATCTACTTATCGAACATCGATGAATGCATATCTCCAAATGAGAAGCGACGCCAACAGCACTTTGTGTCTTGACCATAGCTGTCTGTTTCCAGCTAACGTTTCAGCAATCACTTATAGCCTAATCAACTAGGCTTGCCAAGTTGTCAGTCTCAAACAAAACAAGAATTGCGTATCTATCCCCTTAAAAAATCAAAGGCCCCCATCCGAAGATAGAGGCCCTTTTGACTAGACTAGGTTACAAAACCACGACGACTACGCGTTGATGGAAGGAGCAACCATAGCAACAGGAGCCGCTTCACCAGCCGCCAAGTCTAGAGGGAAGTTGTGAGCATTACGCTCGTGCATTACTTCCATACCTAGGTTGGCACGGTTGATCACGTCAGCCCAAGTGCTGACGACACGACCCTGAGAGTCGATGATGGACTGGTTGAAGTTGAATCCGTTCAGGTTGAACGCCATCGTGGAGATACCTAGGGCAGTGAACCAGATACCGATGACGGGCCAAGCACCCAAGAAGAAGTGCAAGGAACGGCTGTTGTTGAAGGAAGCATACTGGAAGATCAAACGACCGAAGTAGCCGTGGGCTGCAACGATGTTGTACGTCTCTTCTTCCTGACCAAACTTGTATCCATAGTTCTGGGACTCAGTCTCAGTGGTCTCACGAACCAAGGAGGACGTTACCAGAGAACCATGCATTGCGGAGAACAAAGACCCGCCGAAGACACCCGCCACACCGAGCATGTGGAAGGGGTGCATCAGGATGTTGTGCTCAGCTTGGAAAACAAGCATGAAGTTGAAGGTACCGGAAATACCCAGAGGCATACCATCCGAGAACGAACCCTGACCGATGGGGTAGATCAAGAACACTGCAGATGCGGCTGCTACAGGAGCAGAGTAAGCAACACAGATCCAAGGACGCATTCCCAAGCGGTAGGACAGTTCCCACTCACGACCCATGTAGCAGAAGACGCCAATGAGGAAGTGGAAAATGACCAGCTGGTAAGGGCCACCGTTATACAACCACTCATCTAGAGAAGCAGCTTCCCAGATGGGGTAGAAGTGTAGACCGATAGCGTTGGAAGAAGGAATAACCGCACCGGAAACGATGTTGTTACCCAGAATCAAAGACCCAGCAACGGGCTCACGGATACCGTCGATGTCAACGGGAGGAGCCGCGATGAAGGCGATGACGAAACAAGTCGTGGCAGCGAGTAGTGTGGGGATCATCAGCACACCAAACCAACCTACATAGAGGCGGTTCTCAGTGCTAGTAACCCACTCACAAAACTGATCCCACAGATTAGCGCTAGAGCGCTGCTGTAGAGTAGTTGTCATGATTTTATGAATCCTATAAATATTGTCGAGGTACGACAGTAGGCAATTAGCCCACATATACATGCTAAAAGAAATACCTATTTTTGTAAACTTTCTAATCGTGAGAGAATTTTAAAAGTCGGCGTCTGAATGCCTTATTGATGGGCTTGCATATTGAAAGTCAATTCACCAAGGTCGCTGAGACAGAAGGATCTACAAACATTTCACTCCTTACGCCCCCGGTTCTAACAGAGTATGTAAGTTAGCCTGTACGGCGGGTAAGACAGTCTACTTTTAGATTCTAAGGCTTGAAGTAATTGCTCATTTTTTGTAACGATTAGCAAAGAGGATAGTCACGTTGAGCCTGACCATCACCTATAGTCCGGCATACACTCTAGTCCCGACATATGAGTGCTTCAATCAATGTAGTTACTGTAATTTTCGAGTCCAGCCAGGCTCTGATATATGGTTGAGTCTTCCTAGGGCACGGGCTATGCTCCAAGAATTAGATGCCATTGAAATATTAATTCTGAGCGGAGAAGTTCATCCCAAAAGTTCACGTCGTCGAACCTGGTTAGACCGCATATATGATCTTTGCCACTTAGCCATTGCAGAAGGATTCTTACCCCATACCAATGTCGGCCCCCTTAGCTTTGAAGAAATGAAAAGGCTCAAGCAGGTGAATGTTTCAATGGGGCTGATGCTGGAGCAGCTCACACCTACTTTGTTGGATAACGTTCACCATCATGCCCCAAGTAAACGACCAGCAGTCAGGCTAGAGCAACTAATGTGGGCAGGACAGTTGCAAATTCCCTTTACGACTGGACTTCTTTTAGGCATCGGTGAAACGGAAACAGATTGGGAAGAAACACTGGTTGCGATCGCAACCCTCCACAACCAGTACGGTCATATCCAAGAAGTTATTCTTCAACCCCATCAGCCTGGCGAACGCCAGACCCAACTCGCTCTTCCCTGTGACGACAACATGTTAATCCGTGCTGTCCATATCACTCGTCAGATTTTGCCAGAGGACATTACGATTCAGATCCCACCGAATCTAGTGCAGTCAACTCAAACGCTCTTAGCGTGCCTGAAGGCTGGAGCAAGAGATTTAGGCGGCATTGGACCACTAGATGAAGTCAACCCCACCTATCATCACAAAACTCTGTCGACACTCACAGCCCAGCTACAGACCCAAAACTACAGCTTGACGCCACGTTTGCCCGTCTACTCACAATATGACAGCTGGCTTCCTGCGAACCTTCAACAAAAAGTCCAGTCATGGCGAACACGACTGGACTCACGGAAGACTCTAAATATCCAACGAAATTGTGAAGCGTGAGCTGAACCAAAGCTACTCACATCAAATAAAGATGAATGAGTATCCTGTCGACTCTAAATCCGACCACGCAACATCTGCGCCATCTCATTTTGACGAGGTGACATCTCTAAAGCAGTCTCCTCAGTAATACGTCCCGACTCATATAGAGAGTAAAGGGATTGATTCATGGTGCACATACCATCAAAACTACATTTTGGTAGCAGAGCCTCTACCTCATCCAGCTGACCTCGCTGAATATAATCTTTAATGGCATCGGTGTTGATCAGAATTTCATGGAAAGCCGCTCGCTTACCATCGGTCGTACGACATAGCCCTTGAGCCACAACCGCCACCAAAGATTCAGCAATTGAGATGCGCACCGCACTCTGCTGTTCCGGTTCGTACATGCCTAAAATACGCTCAACCGTCTTTACCGCACTGTTGGTATGCAGGGTACCAAATACAAGGTGACCTGTTTGAGCTGCTTTCAACGCAATATCTACAGTTTCGCGATCGCGAATCTCACCAATCAGAATGACATCTGGATCTTCCCGAAGCGATGCCTTAAGAGCATTCTTAAACTCCAGCGTGTGAATCCCCACTTCTCGCTGCTTGATTAAGGACATACGACTCGCATGGACAAATTCCACCGGGTCCTCAATGGTGATAATGTTCTTCGGCATATCCGTATTGATGTAGTCAATCATCGCAGCCAGCGATGTTGACTTACCCGACCCAGTGGGACCAGTCACCAAAACCAGACCTTTGTGATAGTGGCAAATATCCTTTAAGACTACTGGCAAGCTCAGCTGATCAAGCGTGAGAATCTTCACCGGAATCAGACGCATCACCAAGGAAGGCCCACGCAGTGTATTAAATATGTTGATGCGTACACGCGTGAAGTCAAAATGAGCTGCCCCGTCAAAATCCATCGTTTGTTTAAAGTCTTGGATTTGATCGGGCTTTAGGACCTCAGATAGCCATGCGTAGAATGTGGCTTCGTCAGTGGCAGGATAGTCTGTGGTTTCAATTTCGCCCCGGTTCCGAAAACGAGGCACTTCCCCCACACCCAGATGCACATCAGAAAAACCTTTATCAAAGGCCTCACGAACGATACGCTCTAGGGTTACGCCACCGCCGACTCTGACGCCACCAGCAGACTTTGGCATTGGGGGCGGTGCCGCTGAACGTGCACCACCAGCTCTACCCATTCCCGGCGGTGGGGGTGGTGCAACCCGCTTAGGTGGAGGCGGCGGAACAGACGGCATTGAAGCAGAGCGTTGTTGATCAGTCATAAAGCACCAAAAGCCTTCAGTTAACGACGGGCAACATCAAAGCAACATGTCTGTGCCACTTTACGTTGCAGACACACTTACCCATCATCCACAGACTACCCAAAATTGCAACTTCCAATAGCAGGCAAAGAGACTGACATGATTCAAGAAGTCAGCAACTTGCTGTGTTACCCTAGTTTAGCTGTCAAAAAATTCACACACTTGGATATTTCGGGTGTTTCAGTCAAAGTCAGGTGAAGTAAAACCTACACTTAACGACTGAAATGCGCACCAGGTGGAGGTTTAACCCGAAAGGAGAGAATTAAATGCCTGTTGTAACATTGGCTCAACTGCTTGAGTCAGGGGTTCATTTTGGTCATCAGACCCGCCGTTGGAACCCTAAAATGGATCGGTATATTTTTACCGCACGTAACGGTGTACATATTATTGACCTAGTCCAGACGGCTCAGCTGCTCGATAACGCTTATTCCTTCGTACGGACTTCAGCAGAGAAAGGTCAGAAGTTTTTGTTTGTGGGCACTAAGCGCCAAGCTGCCGGAATTGTCGCTGAAGAAGCCAGACGTTGTGGGTCTTACTACATCAACCAGCGTTGGTTAGGTGGAATGCTAACCAACTGGACCACCATTAAAACACGTGTAGAGCGTCTCAAAGAGCTAGAGCGCATGCAAGAGACAGGAGCTCTAGCTCTACGCCCGAAAAAAGAAGCTGCTGTTTTGCGTCGTGAACTCGAGAAGCTTCAAAAATATCTGGGTGGTATTAAGCTGATGCGGCGTCTGCCAGACGTAGTCATTATGGTTGACATCAAGCGTGAATATAACGCAGTGCAAGAGTGTCAGAAATTAGGGATTCCAATTGTGTCACTATTGGATACCAACTGTGATCCCGATGTGGTTGATATTCCAATTCCCGGCAACGATGATGCCATTCGTTCAATCAAGTTAATTCTAGGTAGCTTAGCGAATGCCATCTATGAGGGTTCCCATGGTCAGGCACCGCAGGACAATAGTGATGAAGGCGACATTTACGCCGACTATCCAAGTGCCGAAGAAGACTATGATTATGATGCAGCCGATATTCCCAATGCTGGAGACGCTCCTACAGCAGATGAAGTACCAGCAGCACCTGCGGCAGATGAAGTGCTAGCAGCACATGCCGCAGATGAAGCAGAGAGCGAATAAAACGCTGTAGGCTTTTGCATTACATATAGCAGCTGATCCCCACCATAGGTTCAGCTGTTGATGCTTTAGGCGCAGGTCTTAACATTGGCAAAAAGCTTGTTCTGTCAAAATATTTTTTCAAAGTAGAGCATTAGTGTAGGAGGAGATAATGGCAGGCATTTCTGCAAAGCAAGTAAAAGAGCTGCGTGATACTACTGGCGCAGGCATGATGGACTGTAAAAAAGCCCTCCAAGCATCGGACGGTGATCTACAGAAGGCCATTGAGTGGCTCCGTCAGAAAGGTATTACTTCAGCGGCTAAGAAGGAAGGCCGAGTTGCGGCAGAAGGTCTAGTGGAAAGTTACATCCACACCGGTGGTCGTGTGGGTGTCCTTGTGGAAATCAACTGCGAAACAGACTTCGTTGCCCGTCGGGAAGAGTTCAAGGCTCTAGCACGCGACATTGCTATGCAGATAGCAGCATGCCCTAACGTTGAAGTTGTTAGAACCAGCGATATTCCTCAAGATTCCATTGACCGCGAGCGGGAAATTGAAATGGGTCGCGAGGATCTTGCTAAGAAACCTGAAAACATCCGCGCCAAGATCGTAGATGGTCGTATTGAAAAGCGTCTCAAAGAACAATCTTTATTAGACCAGCCCTTCATTAAGGATCAAAACATCACTATTGAAGAGTTGATCAAACAGTTAGTGGCAACTCTAGGTGAAAATATCCAGGTTCGCCGTTTCTCACGATTCACTCTAGGTGAAGGTATTGAGAAGAAAGAGGAAAACTTTGCAGCAGAAGTCGCTGCTCAAACAGGTCAAAAGAAAGAGGAGAAGCCTGCTGAAGCAGCAGCTCCTAAAGCGGAAGCTAAAGACGAGAAGCCTACTGAAACTGCTCCTAAAACAGCAAAGAAGAAAGGCAAAAAGAAAAAGAAATAGTCCTCTTCTGTGTGGATAATTTTTTTCTAAATCGGTATGGCAAGCCCAAGTGCTTGCCTGCCTTTTTTATATCTTTCCATTGGCTAGGGGCAAGTACTTATAGCACCTCAGATGTCAGTATTTATGAATTAGGCAAATGGCTCTGAAATATTAGAACATTTGTCATAGCGCCTATACTGGGATTTACGGCATTGTAATGCCGTTCTACATCACGTTTTTTGTCTAATATCTGCGCTAATGGGTAACGCAAGTGGTCATATTGAACAGCAGCTTTCCAAGCTTCAGACGCAAACTGCTGATATTGCCACTGAGCTTGAAGGCTTAATCGATAAATATTTACAAGTTTTAAGTCAGGCAAGCAAACGCCAGCTAATATTAGCGGCTTATCATATTTGTACGCAGGTTTATCCTGAGAGTTTTTTAGAACTGAGCTTGTCCCAACGTGATCGTTTACAGCACAAGCTGCGCGAGTTGGGCAATCGCATTCACACTCACCTACAGGACAAATGGGCTACAGCAAAGCGCCTGAGCTTACAACCAGCAGAGGAAGATGGCCTCGCCGTCATTCGGCAATTATTTTTAGAAGCAGCTTCTGCCAGAGAGCAATCAGAATCAACGCCTAAAACCAGCCCCTCAGCAGCTGATACAGTTGAGGACCAAGAACATCACACACACCCTGGCAAGTCACCCCAAACACAGCGATCTCAAGCAAAACTCTTAGCCGATATTCGTTCACTCATGGATAGTGAGCGTTTAGAGGAGTCACAGCCAGAAACCGAACCGTCAGGACCACTACAACCTGCACAAATCATGCGGCGGCAAATTTTAATTGAGAAAGCTATTCGAGATGTGCTCAAGGCAGTCTCCGAGAAGGCAAATGAGCTTTTGCGAACAGCAAATGTAATGCCAGAGATCCCCCATGCATTGTTAGCGGCGACGTCAGAGTCAGAACGTCTAGGCCATATCCCCATGAAAACACCTAATTTGGTCAGACTATCGATCAAGATCCTGCACGAACCCGAGAAAAGTAGATTTTCAAAGAGTGATGGCGAGCCTGACGAAGGTGAAGATCATAAGCTCGATGAGCAGTGGGCTGACGCTGAGATTGCCGCCGCTATTATTACTGGCGAAGACACATCAGACCAAGATTCAGATGGGGACGAAAATCGTTCTGAAGCATCTATATCGATGCCTCAATTTCTCCAGTTAGAGTCTCTGCCCGATTTTGTCATGATTCATTTACGGCTCTCGGAAATTGAATTTGCGGAGACGAACGTCGCACTTTGGCGAAGCCATATTCGGAAGAAAATGGCGCATCTGAAACGTGTTGGCCATGCCTATAAGGATGCTGAACGACAGCTTGCGATCGCACAAGCCGAAGACGCCTGGAGAGCTAGCTGGACCAACGACTAATGGCTGATCAGCCCGACTGGATCCGTCTGCAAAAGGCACTGAGTGTCGAAGCTGAAGCGGGGTTCAATGACCTGCAAGGCCATCAAAAACGATTTAGCGAATTTTTGCGAGATAGCTTACGCAAGGTCCCCAGCAGTCTGCCTGCCATTGACCAAGAACGCTGGCGTAATCTCTCGGAAGACTTCGATAAATATAGCGCCCTCAGCTTTGCCCAACGGCAGCATCTGGTGGCCAACACTCGACGGTTTTTACAGCAGAGTCGTCAACTATTAGAAAAGCCCAGCCCTAAGGCTAGTGAAGCGGTCGGTCGTCCATCATCAAGATCCAACCAACGCCCTAAAACCAAATCCTTAATTACTCAGACACCGAGCTTACCTCGCTCAGGCCATCCCCTAGATCAGCCCATCACTTATCTCAAAGGCATCGGCCCCAAGAATAGCGAACGACTCGCAAAGTTAGGGCTGTATACCGTCCGGGATGTGCTCTATTACTATCCTCGCGACCATCTAGACTATGCCCGCCAGGTCAAAATTCGAGATCTTAAAGCGGGTGACACCGTGACGATTGTGGGCACCGTGCGGCGTTGCAATTGCTTCAATAGTCCTCGCAATGCAAAACTGACGATTTTTGAACTCAGTCTCTACGACGGCACTGGCACCCTCAAACTCAATCGATTCTTGGCCGGAGCGCGCTTTCGTAACCGAGCTTGGCAAGAACGTCAAAAGCGTCTCTACCCAGTCGGCTCTACATTAGCTGCCTCGGGCTTGGTAAAAAAAGGAAAATATGGCATCACCTTAGACGATCCAGACCTGGAGGTACTCGGAAATACCCAGGAAGCCATTGACTCCGACACGGTAGGTCGCGTGGTCCCTGTATATCCCCTGACAGAAGGTGTGCCTGCCCCACTGGTCCGTAAGGCAGTGGTCGCTGCCTTGCCCGCCGCTATAGAAATTCGAGAGCCGTTTCCCACTGCGCTGCGGGAGCAACATGGTTTGATTCAACTAACGGTGGCAATTGCGCACATTCACTTTCCACCCGATAGTGAGGCTCTGGCAATTGCCCGCCGCCGTCTGGTGTTTGATGAATTCTTCTATTTGCAATTAGGTCTGCTGTCCCGTCGCAAACAGCAACAGGCTCACACTCAAATTCACATGGCCCCTACTGGTGAGCTGATCGATCAGTTCTATGGGGTACTGCCCTTTAGCCTGACAGAGGCTCAAGCTCGGGTAGTGCAGGAAATTCTGGTGGACTTGCAGCAGTCCACACCGATGAATCGACTAGTGCAGGGAGATGTGGGCTCCGGGAAAACCGTAGTGGCAGTGGTGGCAATCCTCGCAACCATTCAGGCAGGATATCAGGCAGCCCTGATGGCCCCCACAGAAGTGTTAGCAGAGCAGCACTACCGCAAGTTAGTGGAATGGTTTAACCTATTGCACTTACCCGTAGAACTGCTAACTGGTTCCACCAAAACCGCCAAGCGCCGGGAAATTCATTCCCAACTCGAAACGGGAGAACTCCCCATCCTGGTAGGAACCCATGCCTTGATCGAAGATCCTGTGAAATTTAGTCGTTTAGGTCTCGTCACCATCGATGAGCAACATCGGTTTGGGGTAGCTCAGCGGGCTAAGCTCCAGCAAAAAGGTGACAATCCCCACGTGCTCACCCTCACGGCTACGCCTATACCGCGAACTCTAGCCCTGACATTGCATGGAGATCTGGACGTTAGCCAAATTGACGAACTCCCGCCCGGGCGTAAGCCCATTCAAACCACATTATTAGCTGGTCGAGATCGCAACCATGCCTACGATTTGATTCGACGTGAGATCACCCAAAGCCGACAGATTTACATCGTGCTACCCCTGGTTGATGAATCTGAAAAGCTGGACTTGCGTTCCGCCATTGAAGAACATCAGCGTCTGAGCGAGGTTGTTTTTCCTGAGTTCAACGTCGGTCTGCTCCATGGGCGCATGAGCTCTGCTGATAAAGATGCGGCCATTACGCAATTTCGGGAACGCCATACCCAGATCTTGGTATCCACCACAGTGGTAGAAGTTGGGGTGGATGTGCCCAACGCCAGTGTCATGCTCATTGAACATGCTGAGCGCTTTGGTCTCTCACAACTGCATCAGCTACGGGGACGTGTAGGACGAGGGGCTGACCAATCCTATTGCCTATTGATGAGCAGTAGTAAAAGCGAAACGGCTTTGCAGCGACTGCGGGTTCTAGAACAGTCGCAAGATGGGTTCTTCATTGCTGAGATGGATCTGCGATTCCGGGGTCCTGGTGAGGTGTTAGGCACCCGTCAATCAGGACTGCCTGACTTTGCTTTGGCCAGCCTGGTGAATGATCAAGAGGTTTTGGAGCTAGCCCGGACAGCAGCAGAGCAGCTCATCCAGCAAGACTCGACTTTGGAGCAGTGGCCATTAATTAAAAAAGAGTTGAACCGTCGTTATACAAAGTTGATGGGCGGAGCGATCTTTACATAGTTCTGAATCTTGAACTTTATGAGTGTTATAACTGCTCAATTAGCAATGGATTGGGACCAACAACTCACAATTTACACCTGACAGTTTCCCTACCGGCGTTTGCTTGAAAACACGGTGAGTAAACCCGCTGTGCCGACCAGGCCAGCTGCCAGGCCAATCCCTAACCACAAGCCAAACGGTAGGGCCACCGAACGAAACGCCAAAAATTGTAGGGAAATCGGGGTGGCGTTCTGTACCGACAGGATTGCGATCGCAATTACTAAAAACGCTGGAATCACCACAAGCAGAAATTTAACCATACGTTTGTTGGACAATCATGCCAACGCTACAGAGCAAACCCAACGCTATATTAACCGGGTTAGCCAGCGCTTTAAAGTAGTTCACCCTCTGCCCTGGTATGGAGGCTGAACTACGTTGAATAAATAGAAGACAGGCCTCAACATTACGCTGAGGCCCGTCTTGCAATAAATAGATCTGTATAAAGGAAACTGCTAAAAAGTCAGTCAGAATAGAAGTTAAATTTAAGCTGCAAACGCAGTAGTCATAAGCGTTCTCTCGAACTAAATATAGACTACCCCAGTCCCCTAAGCATGCCCATGAACACCTGGTGAACTTCAATAAACCTACTTTGAAGAAAGGGTTTAATCAGACTACTCACAAGGGTTTAGGGTATTTACGATAGACAGAGTACGTATCTTCAGACTGAACGGGTCACTTCTAAGTAAATATGCTCTAAGGTGACTGGACTGCGGGCAATGGAATCTATCGGAATGCCATCAAATTTGGCAATTAGCTCTCTGAGTTCTAATCGCTCAGGTATCCAAAACGCCAGGTGAGTGTCATAGCGGCGCATTGTAAATCCATGGTTGGCGGCTTGGGCAATGGCGGCCTCTTCATCTGCCGTCTGTAGAATCACCACCTCCTCAGCTGGAATATGGCTTCGCAGTTCCGGGAGACTCCCTTGAGCCAGTAAGCAACCCTGCTTAAGAAAACCGATGCGATCGCACAGTCGTTCTGCTTCATCAAGTAGATGAGTAGTTAGCAGCACCGTTACCCCCTGTTGCTTAAGCTGCCGAATTAAATCCCAGACCTCGTAGCGCGCTTCAATATCTAATCCGGTGGTAGGTTCATCAAGGACCACTAACTTTGGCTGATGCACAATGGCAATGGCTAAACTCAACCGTCGCTGCATACCACCGCTTAAGGAACCAACAACGCTGTTAACCCGATCTTGAAGATTGACAGCGGTCAAGCAGGTTTGGATACGTTGCGATCGCGCTGTAGATTCCAGGCCATAGATTTTGGCAAAGAATGCCAGGTTCTCCCCACAGGTAAGACTTTGGTACAGCAGGTTTTGCTGCGGCATAATCCCCAAATATGGCTTGGTTGATTCAGCAGCAGGCTGCCCAGCAATCAACACCTGTCCGTGATCGGGTCGTAATAAACCACTGAGCAAATTAATGGTTGTGGTTTTTCCAGCTCCATTAGGCCCTAACAGACCATACACTTCACCTGACTCCAACCTCAGGGTCAAAGCCGATAGTGCCTGACGCTGACCAAAAGCTTTTGATAAATTCTGAATATCCAGCACGCAGCACGCATCTTGCACACCCCCATGAGCGTATGCCATCAACACGTTTAACGTAAAGGCAAAGACAGATACGAACACAAGTGCTAATATTAAGCACGGTTCCTGGATAAACTAAGCTAGAAACGAGGGCATGTAGCTCAGCTGGATAGAGCACCAGATTCCGGTTCTGGCGGTCGGGGGTTCGAATCCCTCCATGCTCGTTGATTATGCAGTGCTCAGATCACAATAACAATGGAACACTTGTCCGTAATTATTCTTCTGAGGCAATATGTCTCCCCTAAGCGCCCTTAAGTACAGACATCTGAGGACGCCAAAAATAACTCCCAGATAAAAATACTTAAGTTTGCCATAGCTACCACTCGTAGCCTATATGCTTAGTTTTGATAAAAAGTACCTATTAAATTTTCCTTTGACTGCAAACTTTTGTACTCATTGGCTACTCATCTCCCAATTCGCATAAAAATATAAAATATCGTCTCCATAGATAAACAATAAGCTGTTAAATAGTGCAATAAATCAATTAACATTGCGTAACATTCATCTCAATTTTGGCTGCACGCTTCCTGGTTGGAATTTATACGGCTCAGGCCTCTATGGCGGAGTCTCTCAAGAAAACGCTCACCCACAGTCCTTTTGCTATTAGTTGGAGCCAGACGCACACAGAGTTTGTGCAGTGGACCATCAGTAATCGTCATCGGATTGATTGTTTGGTTGTCCAACCTAATCAAGATGGTTGGGATTTACTACATGAGCTGTGGGAGCGTGATATTTTGCTGCCTACTTTAGTGATCTCAGCACAGGATGCTTTAGAGCAACGCACCCAGTATCACGATGCTGTTATCCAGATCAGTCCAGGTCAATTAGATACCATTGAAGACCAGGTTCACAAAGCCATCAGCCAATTTTTAAAACTGCCAGCCAACTCTAGCACTGTCGTTGATAATGAAGGTTCTCCAACAGAAAACCGGGATAATCGCATATTTCTGTTGAGCCTTCAGCAGCAGCGACTGACTGAAAAACTCCAAGAACGCTTAGGCTATTTGGGTGTGTATTACAAGCGTAATTCTCAAAATTTTGTACGCAACATGACCGTGGAGGAGCGTCATGAGTTTTTAGATCAATTGCGTCAAGACTATCGTCAAATCATCCTGAGTTATTTTTCATCGGATGACAAAAGCCTAAATCAACGTATTGATGACTACGTTAACTTAGCGTTCTTTGCTGACGTATCCATTTCTAAGGTTGTCGAAATCCATATGGAACTGATGGACAATTTTTCAAAGCAGCTCCACATGGAAGGACGTAGTGAGGAAATTTTATTGGACTATCGCTTAACCCTAATTGATGTGCTGGCCCATCTATGTGAAATGTACCGTCGCTCTATTCCACGTGAATCATAGAATCTGATTTACGCACGTCCCAATTTTATTTATGGACTCTTGTACTCCACATCTGCCACACATTCGGGAACCCTTCAATGGCCTATAAAAAGACCTACATATTAAAACTCTACGTTGCTGGCAATACCCCAAACTCTACTCGGGCACTCAAAATGCTCAACACGATCTTGGAAGAAGAGTTTCAGGGCGTTTATGCATTAAAGGTCATTGATGTCTTACAAAATCCACAGCTCGCTGAAGAAGACAAAATATTAGCGACTCCAACCTTGGCAAAAATCCTACCGCCTCCTGTTCGTAAAATCATTGGCGACCTGTCTGACCGTGAGCGCGTCCTGATCGGTCTAGACTTGCTTTATGATGAGCTCAGGGAGGATGATTAGCCTATTTTACCAAAGTAACTTATCAGTCTTAAAGTAATGTTTCGATTTTTGAGAAGCGTTGCTTATGCATTCCAGACTGGAATGTGGCAAAGGATAGAAGTGTAATGCACCAATTGGGCAACGCTCATGACACAAGCTCCTTTGCATACAGTTCACAAGCATGAAATATAGAGTTTTTGGCAATATATGCCAGTACGCACGATGTTCTTGGAGCAGAATCATCTATAGTGCTTGCTCTTGATAACTTAACCTGTTGAAATATTAGTAATGTTCTTTTCTCCCACTGTATTTTTTTACAGGCCAACTCACTATTTTTTTAACAGGTCAATTTACTAAGTTATGACTCAGTCTTCTCAAGGTGAAATCCCCTCGAATAATACCTTGGCGGGCGTAAGAAAAATTCGCACCATGATGGAAGGCTTTGATGACATCAGTCATGGTGGTCTGCCTGCCGGGCGTTCGACCCTCGTCAGTGGAACTTCAGGTACTGGTAAAACCTTGATTGCCGTACAGTTTCTATATAACGGCATCACAGATTTTGATGAACCCGGTGTATTTGTCACCTTCGAAGAGTCACCTGCCGACATCATTCAAAATGCTTGCAGCTTTGGCTGGGATCTACAGAAGCTCATTGATGATGGCAAGCTATTCATTCTGGATGCATCCCCCGATCCCGAAGGTCAAGAAATCGTAGGTAATTTCGACCTCTCAGCATTAATTGAGCGGATTCAATACGCTATTCGTAAGTACAAGGCACGACGGGTATCCATCGACTCGGTTACAGCCGTTTTTCAGCAATACGATGCAGCTGGTGTAGTCCGGCGTGAAATTTTTCGATTAGTTGCGCGTCTTAAACAAATGGGCGTGACGACTCTAATGTCAACAGAGCGCGTGGACGAGTATGGTCCCGTTGCCCGCTTTGGAGTCGAGGAATTTGTGTCAGATAACGTCGTTATTGTTCGCAATGTCCTCGAAGGGGAGCGTCGTCGCCGTACCATCGAAATTCTCAAGCTGCGGGGCACGACCCATATGAAAGGGGAATACCCTTTCACCATTACCCAAAACGGTATCAACATCTTTCCGTTGGGGGCAATGCGCCTGACTCAACGTTCATCGAATGTACGGGTCTCCTCTGGAGTCAAAGCCCTGGATGAAATGTGTGGCGGTGGATTCTTTAAGGACTCAATTATCTTGGCCACCGGGGCAACAGGGACAGGTAAAACGTTGCTGGTTAGTAAGTTCATTGAAAATGGCTGTCAGGCAAAAGAGCGTTCCATTCTTTTTGCCTACGAAGAATCTCGCGCACAGCTATCTAGAAATGCTTACTCCTGGGGCATTGACTTTGAGGAGTTAGAGCGCGCGGGACTACTCAAAATCATCTGCGCATATCCCGAATCTGCTGGACTCGAAGACCACTTGCAGATTATTAAGTCTGAGATTGCACAGTTTAAGCCCTCACGTATTGCCATCGATTCTCTGTCAGCTTTGGATCGCGGAGTCAGCAATAATTCATTCCGTCAGTTTGTCATTGGTGTAACGGGTTATGCCAAACAGGAAGAAATCACTGGTTTCTTTACAAACACTACGGAGCAGTTTATGGGCTCCCATTCCATTACTGACTCGCATATTTCCACTATCACAGACACCATCTTAATGCTGCAATATGTGGAAATACGTGGTCAAATGTCTCGGGCATTGAATGTATTCAAGATGCGGGGATCTTGGCATGACAAGGCTATCCGTGAATACACCATCAGTGCCAATGGCCCGGAAATCAAGGACTCCTTCCGTAACCTAGAGCGCATTATCAGCGGTTCACCCACTCGGGTTTCTGTGGACGAGAAGAGTGAGCTATCACGCATTATGAAAGGTGTACGGCCCAGTGATTCAGACTAGAACCCAAAAATCAATGATTTTGAATCCTGGTGATCTCGTTGCTGGTCATAGTCATTAGGATTTAATTCCTGTGATCACCAGCTGCTCATCTAGAATTTCAATGGTTTCTAAAATGACCCCTTGTTGATCGAGCAATCCATTAAGGCGTTGCTCGATTTCGCTGGTAGAAAACCCCATCTGCTCAGCAACATCCGCCAGGGGCAGGGTAAACTGGCCTATTTTGAAGCTAAGGTCCTGATTCAGAGTAATTTTGCCGTCTTGTATTTGAGGACGGGCAACAATCCCAATGTAAATATCGCGATTGGTTAGCATAGGCACAGCACTGGTCAACTGATCCAGACTGGTCTGTAGCTCGGTAGACAATGCTTCTCGTGGCAGTTCTGACAAATTCAGCACCGCACCCGTTTCAATGAATTCGCCCTGGAGAGTTGTCTGCAACAATTGGGCATTCGCTAAAAGTTGAGCCGCCACAGGTTGACTGAGAATAGCATCGTTGACTAGCTGCGTCAGCTGAGGCTCATCTAGAGTCAGGCTAATTTCACCATTTTTGTTAGATATGTGAGACAGTTGCTGACGCATTGATGGCTGATGGGCAGTTACACCTGATGATTTACGGCGTATTACCGACTCAGAATACTGAGTCGCAGCTATATCAGTCTCTGGTGTGGATGGTGTTACTGGTGCTGCTGTTGGATTATTGTGGGGTGACACATTCGTCACACTGTACCATCCATAGGCAAAGCTGCCGCCAGCAACTGCCGATACCACCATTAGGCTCATCAATAGTGCTGCTTTTCTCATAACACGGCAAACTTGTAACCTACACTCAAATCATCCACAGTTTAGCGCCTCTGTCAGCGGAGAAAACTGATCTTAAGTTGTACCAGGCTCATTTTCCTAAGGTCGTAAACCATTACCATAGGAAGCGAATTGCTCGCCCCTTTGATTTTAATGTCGGCTTCTGTCTTTAGCTCCATATTCAGTTCAACATTCTCATGTTTACTCACGTCTTGGCGCTTATATCTAACCAGGCTTAAACGTCTCATGCCTGGTTATTTGGCTTGCTGCTTACTTGCCGCCAGCCTATGGTTTAGCACTTCAGCCATGGCGTGGGCAGACACAATAGACTCCAGAAAATTATTTGAGACTCACTGTGCCGGATGTCATCCCAATGGAGCTAATATCATTCGCCGAGGCAAAAACTTAAAGCAACGGGCTTTAAAGCGTCATGGTTATGAGTCTATGGATGCGATCGCAACCCTGATTACCAATGGCAAAGGCCTGATGAGCGCCTATAGCGATCAGCTCAGCAAAGATGAAATCACTAGCCTAGCGAACTACGTCTTGGAACAAGCTGCTGTCAACTGGAAATCAGTCAAGTAACTCCTCATTTTCTCCACTACCGTGCAGCTCAACCAAGTCATCATTGTTCACAAAGCAGGTAATCAGCAAAGTAAAAGCTGGGCCGAGAAATGTGCCCAGCTCTTAGAAAAACGTGGTGCCAGTGTACTGCTTGGCCCCAGCGGCCCCAAAGATAATCCCTATCCTGTTTTTTTAGCCTCTGCCCAGCAGCCCATTGACTTAGCAATTGTGCTGGGTGGTGATGGTACAGCCCTTGCGGCAGCACGCCACTTAGCACCCGAAAAAATCCCAATTTTGGCCGTCAACATTGGTGGCCACTTAGGCTTCCTAACAGAATCATCAGATGAAATTGATGATTTCGAAAAGATTCTTGATCGGCTACAGAACGATCGTTATGCAGTGCAACAGCGTATGATGCTCCGCGCCTGCATCCACGAAGGGAATCGCAGTAATCGTGAACCCCTCAGCGAGGTATATTGGGCCCTCAATGAAATGTGTGTCAAGCCCGCTTCACCTGACCGCATGATTACCTCAATTTTAGAAATGGAAATTGATGGAGAGGTGGTTGACCAATACCAAGGAGACGGCCTTTTAATCAGCACACCTACTGGTACAACAGGCTATACAGTTGCCGCGAATGGACCCATTGTGCATCCTGGGATGGATGCCATTGTGGTCACCCCGATTTGTCCCCTGAGTTTATCCAGTCGTCCGGTGGTGATCCCATCTGGCAGTGTTGTTAGTGTTTGGCCCCTTGTCGATCCTGCCATGACCACCAAACTGTGGATGGATGGCGTCATGGCTACTTCTATTTGGCCAGGGCAACGGGTAGATATTTGGATGGCGGAACACATGGCAAAATTTGT
The DNA here is from genome assembly GCF_043421595.1 of Leptothoe sp. ISB3NOV94-8A. NCBI lineage: Bacteria > Bacillati > Cyanobacteriota > Cyanophyceae > Nodosilineales > Cymatolegaceae > Leptothoe > Leptothoe sp. ISB3NOV94-8A. The sequence continues at coordinate 5,384,915 of NZ_JAXSQW010000001.1, forward strand.
GCTGTTGCGGCGGAACCAGTCTTATTATCAAACGTTGAGAAGCAAGCTCCAGTGGGCCGGAGCAAGGATAAATTACACCAATAACCATCGGCATTCAGGGTAATCACGATAAGCGCCCGATAGAGAGGGGCATCCACAAGGGAGTGCCCCTACAGGATTGTCTATTGTTAATCGGGGTTACTGAATTTGGATTTGATATAAAACTAGTCAAACTAAAGTTTTTGAGTATTCCCTTGGCCCTTAATCCAACCCTCAACACCGCTACCAGTGCGAACTTTAAACCAGCGGCCAGACTCTTCTAAAACCTCGACAGTTTCGTCATAGTCGATGCCATCAATCGTTTCATAATCCACACCTGCACCCGCACGCACCAACAAACCGGTCCCGTAGGTAACGACAACCTTATAGAGTGCTTTGGCTTCATTAGCGGGGGTCGGAGCTGTTGTTGGCTGAGGCTCAGAAGGTTGTTCGACAGCAGCCTGAGGCGCAGGTTCCGTATTGGTATCGCTCGCCTGTTGAGGCTGCGCTGGCAACTCATTTTCGTAAACCGGACGCTCTGGCAAGCTGGAAAGTTGGGTCAAGAAATAGCGGGCGGTCGCAACTCCAGCAAGAGAGATAACGAATAGCGCGATCGCGACTCCGCCAATAAACTTGAGCAGACTCACCAAAAACGCCTGGATATTAAATCGGTTGGACGCCATAGCTACTGTAGACAATCAGGGACACTCACAGAATGTCCTACGGTTATACCCTATTTTCTGTAGAAAGTTATCTCTTATTCAGATATCTGACACTAAGACCTTTTCTGATGAGGCTCTAACCGTCCAAATCCTTCATGCGATCGCTCAACATAGACTGCCGCGACGCCAGTCTAGCTTTACCTGATGCAGCCCAAGCTTGCAGAGCATCTACCTGGTCTTTAGCGGTACGGGCTAACGGCACTAACTGACTAGCCGCTTCCAGAATGTCATCTACGGTAAAATCACGATTTTGACTAAAGCCAATATGCATCGCTTCAATAATGGCTTGCTCAATTTCCGCTCCAGAAAAGTCAGGAGTTTCGTAAGCAAGGCGACGGGTATCGTAACTTTTCACATTATGGGGACGCAGCCGACTTAGATGCACATTGAAAATGGCATCTCGCTCAGCCTGACTCGGCAAACCCACAAAAAAGATTTCATCAAATCGGCCACGTCGTAATAGTTCTGGCGGTAACGCACCAATATTATTAGCTGTCGCTACCACAAACACCGGAGATGTTTTCTCGGATAGCCAGGTAATAAAGGTGCCAAAAACACGGCTTGTAGTGCCAGAATCACCACGACCCTCAAATCCAGCAAATGCTTTATCAATCTCATCGATCCAAAGCACACAAGGAGCCAACGCCTCTGCCAGCTGAATCATTTGCCGGGTACGAGACTCTGATTCGCCCACAAGACCAGCAAATAAACGCCCTACATCCAAACGCAACAAAGGCAGATGCCAATGATGGGCAATGGCCTTTGCTGTCAGAGATTTACCTGTCCCCTGAATGCCCACTAGCATCAATCCCCTGGGATGAGGCAACCCATACTGCCTTGCTCGCTCAGAGAATGAACCACCGCGCTTAATTAGCCAGTCTTTCAGATTATCCAAACCACCAATATCAGAAATTTTTTCGGTAGCAGGATAGAAGTCCAAAATCTGCGTCTGGCGAATCGTTTGACGCTTTTCTTCCAGAATTAAATCAATATCATCAGGGCTAAAGGCCCCATTGGCCGCTATCCCCCGTGCTAATACCCGACGAATGCGCTCCATTGACAGCCCCTGACAAGAACGCACGAGAGCATCTAATGCTTTAGGCCCCGGCAAACTTCCCATAGCCCCTAGCAAGGACTCTATTTCCCTACGAATTTCATCAACCGTAGGGAGTGGAAACTCCAAAACCGTCAGTAGCTCACTTAACTCATCCGGAATAGTCAACTGAGCTGACAGAATAATTATATTTTTAGGCTGAGCCTTTAGTATCCGCGCCAGGTTCCGCAGCTTTCGTGAGATAGCAATATCGTCTAGAAAACGATGAAAATCACGAAGGACTAATATAGCTGGAGCAGAAGACGATAACTTGTCAGCAAACTCTAAGGCTTGGAGTGGATTTCGACGACCAACCCCTTCATCATTGGGATTACCTCGATAGCCATCAACAAAATCCCACACATAAACAGCTCGATTACCCGTAGTAGCAGCAACCTTAGCAATCGACTCTTCAGCCCGCTCCTCTTCTCGGGTGGGAACGTACACCAACGGGTAGCGGGCTCGAATAAGTAGTCCTAACTCATCGTTAAATGCCATAAAAACTGGGTGACTAATCAGAAAGTTGTTGCTTCAAAGCAGATAAAGCTGCCCAGCGTTGATCTGTTTCAGCTGAAGCATCGTCGCTACTGGCCACCGGATTGGGAATTCCCTCACAACTTTGGTCACAGAGCTGCCGCTGAGGCATGGCTAAACATAACTGCTCATAGAGCCACTTAGCGGGCTCAAAATGGCCTTGGGGCGGCAAGGTTTCCACTAAATCGTCCAAGCTAACTTCTACCTCTTCGGCATAGGATTCAGGCTGCAGCTCCTGTAGCCAAATAAACTCTGAAGTATCAACCTGGATGCGTGCATTATAGTTTTGCAAACAACGGTGACATGTCAACGTAGCAATGGTCTCAGCCTGGGCTGAGACCTCTAAAAAATTGCCACGATGCTGAATTTGTATGCGCCCCTTAACCGGCGTTAGAGTTTCTAGATCGCTGAGATAGTCATCGACCTCTATTATCCGAGTCTTGCTCGGATCTTTAATCAAATGGGGAATATATATCCGTTGCATGGGCCGCTATCTAATCACTTTGAAGGGCCAAAAAAGAATCAATTAGTCCAAGGCTCAGGTGCAGCAAGATACCCTCAAGACCTACTCATCCTCTGCATTGGCAAAGTCAGTATTCGACAAAGCACGAACCACCAACCGACGGTCAGGTTCTCGGCCACGGCTAAAGGTTTCCAAGCCACCATGGGCCTTTAAGAACGTATGAACTTGCCTACGTTCAGCAGACGATAAATCAGAAACTTCATGCTCACCACCACTGGACAGCACATCTTCTGCGGCCCTTTCTGCAATTGACTTAAGTTCATCGCGACGCTGCTGACGGTAGCCATGCAGCTCAATCGTATAAGACTGCTGATTGTCAACGTCTTGCCCAATATTCAGCACTGTATTTGCTAAATACTGAATCGCATCTAGAACACGACCTCGATCTCCTACAAGGCCGTCAATTTGAGCCTGGGTCAAAGAGGAATCATCGATAGTGAGCCAGAAGCTACTATCCCCTAGAGCATCGTCTATATGCTCACCAGTTACATCTGTCTTAACGCCTTGATGATCTAGCAATTGCGATAGCCATTGGATACCGCCTTTATCTTGCTGTTCGCCCATAAATCACTCACACCCGCTTCAGCGAATTTTATGCCAACCACAAGTGTACCTTTAGCTATCGGTTAGAGACCTTTTTTTTAGAACTACCACCAGATTTCTTATTCCCTTTAGAGCGGGAAGATGTGGCCTTGTTGGTGGACTTATTGTTCTTGGCAGATGTTTTACTAGTTGACTTAGACCGAGCAGAACTAGACTTGCCCTTATCTGCCGCTTTCTTTGCTCCAGGCTCAAATGCTAGTGGCCCACGATCAGCACTTGCTGTCTTAACTTCCTCGGCATCAACTAAAGCCTGAATATTATCAGGTAGGGGCTCTCTAGACAGGATAAATGATTGAGCTGTCTGGAAAACATTCGCCAGTACCATGTAGAGCAATACACCTGCGGGCAGGGGGAAGAACAAGAACATACCCGAGAATAATACAGGTGTCAGCTTAGTAATAGTCTCTTGCTGAGGATTATCACTGGAAGACTGACCGGACAAAAGCTGGTTGACATAAAGGCTTACACCAAAGAACAAAATCATGCCGAGAATGTCCCAGTGGATTTCCCCTTCGTCACCGAGGGCACCAATACGCCCTAGCTCTTTGATAAACAAGAAACCTTTATTGGCAGCCAACCCTTTGACTTTTGCCTGAATAGTGACGTCACCCAGAGCTAGCGCCGTAATTTGGCCATTTTCATCAACCTTGACCAGGTCTTGCCCCTTAGTGACCTCCCAAATGGGAGTAAAGACAGCTGGATTTTCGGCATACTTGTCAGCTAACTGACTCACAGACTCACCTTCAGGGGTCTGTAAACGAATCACGGCACTATCGCCAACACCAATACGGTTACCACCGGGCAGAACTGGAGCGATGGAGAAATGCTTACCGTCGGCAATATAAAGGTTAGATTGCTTGGCGGAAAATGCTTGGGGCTGAACTTGCTCGATCGAATCTTGAGGAAGGATTTGGAAATTTACAGGATAGGTAATATCAGCAAACGGTGATCCTCGAAGTGTTGCAAATAATGCAAACAAAATAGGCATCTGCAAGACCACTGGAAAGCAGCCTGCCAATGGATTACCAAATTCCTTGTAAACCCCGCCCATCTCCTCTTGGAGCTTGGCAGGATCGTCTTTGTAGCGCTCTTGGATTTCCTTGACCTTTTTCTGCATAAGAGGCTGGGTAATCTTCATGCGCCTCATATTGCGAATCGATCCGGCATTAAGCGGATAGAGCGCAAAGCGAATAAGAAGAGTCAAAGCCACAATGGCTAAACCGTAGCTGGGCACAATCCCATAGAAAAAATCTAGGATTGGCAGCATTATATTGTTCGTTAGAAATCCAATACCGAAATCCATGCGCGCTTACCGAGCAAATTGCATACCGAACTCTAATGTATCTGAATATTGCAGGCGTTAGGTCGATCCGCTGCAAAAAGGGTTAGTTATTTCACCCACACAAAACTATTTGAGACGGTGTTTGACCTATAAATTGACGGTTATCCCTACTTGGGGTCAGGGCAGAAAGTTATGAGCCTGTAGTTTTTATTTATGGATTTACCAGAGAAAAACTGTTATGAGCTTAAAACGTTACCCAGGAAGTTTCTCTAAGTGGGCAAACCACTAGCTTTTCTAGCTTTAGCAGAAATATGTTCAGTGATTTTGTCGTAGAGATCGCGAAAATTAGGCAGAGACCGCAACTCTAAGCGACTACCATCCTTGAGTTGCACCGCCATATCACCCCAAAGTCCCAAACCGCGAGGCACAACGGCCACACGAGTTACTTCTGAATAAATCAAATCAGTTCGGTTACGTCCCATCCAGCCCCCTGTAACCGAAATGCGACGATTGGTGATGCGATAGCGAACCCACAGAGCACGAATAATAGAGCCAACTGTAAGGGGAATGAAGACCAATGTCAGCGCCAGCACGCAGTGCAAAATTAAATCACCAATGTGGGGGCCGCCCTCGTAATACACTTCCTCTTTAATTGCCATGCAGCACCTCTAGCTCTACCAATAGATTCTCTAATTCTCGCAAAAAATCGTAATATTGGCAGATTGTTGCAGCAGATCTGACATTGATCACAACCCACCAAGTTCCTTCGACCCTGGGCAGCAGGAGCCTTAGAGCCGAATGAATTTGTCGTTTGATGCGGTTACGTACAACGGCTCGCTTATGTACTTTTCGACTAATGGACACTCCAAAACAGATGCCCGTTGAAAGCTCACTTGATGAGCTTTCAACGGGCAAAGGATTTTTAAGGGCTTTAATGGCTAGACAATGACCGCTAGCTCGACGCCCTTGACGATAAACCTTAGAAAAAGAACGCGAAGCTCGCAGTCGATGTTGCTTAGGTAACGCCACAGATGCGATCGCACTCAGCTAGCCAGTCTAAACGGCCAGACGAGCACGCCCTTTCTTACGACGTGCCTGAATAACTCGACGGCCATTAGTTGTCCGCATGCGAGTACGAAAACCAGAAACGCGCTTACGCTTGCGAGATGTACCGCCGAGGGTGCGCTTAGTCATGGCGATTGCTCCTAAGTCTGCTCAAACAAAATACTACTTGCGCCATTCAGCGCGGTTTCTGATAGTAACACGTTAGAACCAACCCTGAAAAGCAATCTAGTCTTGATAAGCGATCAACATTTCCCAGGTACCAATATAGGTGGCCAGATCATTACCCCGAGGAATTACCTGCAGATTGACACGTTGCATCAACGCACGGTTAGGATTGCGAACCTTTTCAAAATCGATTACGAAAGACGTATTAGCAGGAATATCCTCAGCAAGGTAAATCTCAATTTTGTCTAGATCGTCAGACAAATCATTGGCTCCACTGAAAACACGATCGTCCCAGAGCACCTCATCAACCGCAATTTCCTCACCAACGTCATCAATGCGACCATATCGGACTTTAATTCTATCTAAATCAATACGACCTCTATGGCGAGAAAATGCCTCCGGGACGGTCACAACCAATGCAGAAACAGCAGAATCAATTTTATCGCCCTTCACCTCTAACCGGTAACTAGCACGAGTATTACGGCGAGTATTATTATTCAGACTATAGTTAAGGCGATAGCGTGACTCAACACCACCAATGATATTAAGTCCATCGGAGTCGTAAATATCTTGCTGGGCCAAGGTAGGCACATTCACCCCTACTACAGCGGCTGCCGACATCGCTAAGCCGACTAAGCCCAAGCGGATCAACTGTTTCAGTGCCATTTTTCAACTCCTCAAGCTCACATTATTAAAGCGGAACTGACCTAGAACTATCATGCAGATGAGCCCAATGCTTCAAGACAAGGGACGGTTTGCATGATTGGTCCCGTTAGCCAGAACAGATGCAGATGTTACAGCAAGCATGCTTAGCCATCATCCCCATTCAGCGAGAACGCTTGAAAAGCTGCTGCCACTTCAATCAAGATCTGTAAATTTACGGAACGCAATTTTTCTTAAGATTAGCATACTAATTAAATTCAAATTCGTGGGTAGTTCACTACAAATAAACGAGAAATAGAACAAATCACTGGCTGCCCACAATCTTTTTCAAGTCGCAAAAAGTCATTATTCTCGACTCCACTAGAACGCCAACCAACTAGCAAACACTTCATCAAAGATTATTTATGTTGGATTTCTGTCAAAAAAGATAAATCTTCATGACGAACTCCACACTTTTCAATACTTAAGTTGACACAATCAAAGCAAGGCCAATTTACACCTTGAGGCTTAACAGTTAGTTTCTCAAGGGCTTAATAATTATTTCTGGAGCCTTGGATAAGGGTTCATCAACTATTGTCAAAGTGTTTAGTGCATTGAAACAGGCAATATTATCTGCTTCAGTTCGACTAGATAGAAGACCTCTAAACCTCTTTTAGAAGAGTCTTAAAATCATTCAGCTTGTGCATTGAAATGGCGTTTCATGCGTCAGAGTAATTGTCCATTTTTAAGTTAAGTAAAACCACTAAATCTAAAGTTATTCCTGTTGGATTGAAATTAAATGCGATCCCAATTCCATAGTGTTTTTACAACAGTCGTTAGCCCAGCTAGTTAATCAATAAGGATCACTATGACCATCGCACTCGATCAAGGTGCTGTTGACCAACAGGCATCCCATCTCGAACGCCCAAAGCGCGTTGGCATCCCCAAAGAAGTTACCCCAGGAGAGTGCCGCATTGCAGCCACTCCTAAAACTGTCAAAAAACTCCAGTCCCTTGGATTCGACGTATTGATAGAGCAGGGTGCTGGTGAACGAGCCGAGTTTTCTGACCATGCCTATCGCGAGGCAGGATGCGAGGTTATTGCCAACGCCATTGAGCTCTGGCAACAGGCTGATATTGTTCTCAAAGTGCAGCCTCCTAGTCATAACCACGAACTAAACTGTCACGAAACTGAACTCGCCCATGATGGTCAAACCCTGATTAGTTTTCTATGGCCTGCTCAGAATGCTGATTTAATCAATCAACTAGCAGCCAAGCAAGTAACGGCCCTAGCGATGGATTCAGTACCCCGCATTAGCCGAGCTCAGAAAATGGATGCCCTGAGCTCCATGGCAAATGTGGCTGGATACCGTGCCGTGATTGAAGCGGCCAATAATTTTGGTCGCTTTTTTACAGGTCAGATTACGGCGGCGGGGAAAGTGCCCCCTGCCAAAGTGTTAGTCATTGGCGCAGGTGTCGCAGGCCTTGCCGCCATTGGTGCAGCAAAAAGTCTGGGGGCTATTGTTCGTGCCTTTGACACCCGTCCCGTAGTCAAAGAGCAAGTGGAAAGTATGGGTGCCGAGTTCTTAGAACTGAACTTTGCAGAAGATGGTACTGGCACTGGCGGCTATGCCAAGGTGATGAGTAAAGAGTTCATCGAAGCAGAGATGGCCCTGTTTGCCGAGCAAGCAAAAGAAGTAGACATTATTATTACCACAGCCTTAATTCCTGGCAAAAAAGCACCGTTATTGGTGACTAAAGACACCGTAGAACTGATGAAGCCTGGCTCGGTCATCGTAGATATGGCTGCTGAACAAGGAGGCAACTGCGAAGTCAGCCGTGCTGGCGAAGTTTATCGTCACCAGGGTGTGACAATCGTTGGTTTGACTGATTTAGCTAGCCGTATGGCCGGACAGTCCAGCCAGCTGTATGGCATGAATCTGTACCACCTGCTCAACGACATGGGTGGTTCTGACGGCTACACCGTTAACGTTGACGATGAGGTAGTTCGAGGAGCCTTGGTTAGCCATGGAGGTCAGGTTACTTGGCCTGCGCCTAAACCTGAGAAACCAGCTCCTCCAAAGGTTGAGGCAAAAGGGGAAGAATCGACGGAAGTAGAGGAAGTAGCCGCTGCACCCAAGTTTTCTCTGCCTTGGCAATGGATTGGGGTTGCCTTTGCAGCCCTCGCCCTTATCGGTATTGGTATTGGCGCGCCTTCTTCATTCCTTTCCCACTTCACCGTATTTATCCTGGCCTGTTTTGTTGGCTGGCAGGTGATTTGGAATGTCTCCCCATCGCTGCATACCCCCTTGATGAGTGTGACCAATGCCATCAGCGGCATCATCATCATTGGTGGCATGTTGCAGATTTCGGGTAAGCCAATGGCACCCACAGTGATTTTGGGTGCCATTGCTATCTTTATCGGCACGATCAACATTGCGGGTGGGTTCTTAGTGACTCAGCGGATGTTGAAAATGTTTCGGAAGTAAAAGCCCTCTCCCTACCTCTCTCTCTCCGGGGAGAGAGACTTGAAGTCTTTGCCCTTTAGACATTTCTCTACAACTTCTCTGCCATGTCTAACAATCTTGTTGCGGTGGCCTATTTGGTCGCTATTGTTCTTTTCATTTTGAGCTTGGGTGGTCTCTCTAATCAAGAGTCCGCAAAGCGTGGTAACGTCTATGGCATCATCGGCATGGTGATTGCGCTGGTAGCCACTGCCCTGAGTTCACAACTGACAGCTTACGGTCTTTTAGTGGCAGCGATTTTGCCCGCTGTTGCCATTGGTGGCTTAGTGGCTTCCCGTGTGGAAATGACTGAAATGCCGGAGCTGGTTGCCATTCTCCATAGCTTTGTGGGTTTAGCTGCTGTGCTGGTTGGTTTAGCCAGTTATTTGGGACCAGATCCCACATTGGTGGGGGCGGAGGAAACTATCCACAAACTGGAAATCTACATCGGTATCTTTATTGGGGCGCTGACCTTTACGGGTTCTGTGGTCGCCTTTGGCAAGCTACGGACCATTATTAGCAGCAAGCCATTGATGTTGCCCGCTCGACATTTGCTGAATGTTGCCATGCTGGTGGGCACTGTTATCCTCGGCGTTGGCTTTATGGCTGCCGAGGGGACTGATGGGTTTAACTATGTGTTGGGCATGGTGGCGATTGCCTCCCTGCTAGGCATCCATTTAGTGGCTGCCATCGGTGGTGCCGACATGCCTGTGGTGATCTCCATGCTCAACAGCTACTCTGGCTGGGCAGCAGCGGCAGCGGGCTTTATGCTTTCCAATGATTTGTTGATTGTGACGGGTGCATTGGTGGGTAGTAGTGGTGCCATCCTGAGCTACATCATGTGTGAGGCGATGAACCGCTCTTTCTTTAGTGTGATCTTGGGTGGTTTTGGCCAAGGATCTGGCAAAGGCAGCAGTAAAGCCGTTGAGGGTACAGTCACTGAGACTGATGTGAATGAAACCATTGACCTGCTAGCGGATGCACAGAGTGTAATTATCACGCCTGGTTATGGTATGGCAGTGGCTCAGGCTCAGCACGCGGTGTCTGATATTACTCGGCTTTTGACTCAGCGGGGTGTGAATGTGCGTTTTGGTATTCACCCTGTAGCGGGTCGTTTGCCAGGCCATATGAATGTGTTATTGGCAGAAGCCAATGTGCCCTACGACATTGTGTTGGAAATGGATGAAATCAACGAAGATTTCTCTGAAACTGATGTGGTGTTGGTTATTGGTGCCAACGATACGGTCAATCCTAGCGCCATGGAGGATCCTGAGAGTCCAATTGCTGGGATGCCAGTGTTGGAAGTATGGAAAGCACGCAATGTTGTTGTCATGAAGCGGGGCATGTCGGCTGGCTATGCTGGTGTGGCAAATCCGCTGTTCTTTAAGGAGAATACCCAAATGTTGTTTGGTGATGCGAAAGCAAATACCAATGCGATTTTGGGTCGCTTGCAGGAGTCTGCAACAGAACAACCTAAGTTGGTGACTGCTTAAGGTCAAATAAATTGACTGTACGATTTCAATAACCAAAGTTTTGGCCCTATGCTGGGAAACCTGGCATAGGGTTTTATATGACATCTTGACTGATAGCATTCGATACCGCAGGGCACTCACACGGGGATACCCCTACAGAATTGTCTCTAGTGACAGAACATCTATCTTTTGTCAGAGAGTAGACAATGAGATTCCACGATTTCTAAAGGTTCAAGGTTCGCGTCTGGTATTTAAGGTGTAATTGATATGTTGAGATATGTTGAGTCTCATTAACGCACTCGGTAAAGCTACAGAAGGTTTTGTAGATGTGACAGCCTATGAAACCACTTCAACATATAGCTCTTCAACTGTGGAAGTAGCAATTGCCATATTGGACGATGTCCCAGGAATGACGCCTTGCAGAACAAGCCTCTTCAAACACTCCTCCTTAAGGTTTTTGTTACAAGATGGAAGTCCACTTAGAACTTGGACTAATCGGGCAGTTGGTGGAGATCATGTCTTTTTGGCAGATCCTAATGGAGGAATGCTCTATGGTGGTTTTGTTTGGGCTCATGCTCAGGAACTTCGTAATGCTATCGACCAGATCAAGACAGAACTTACATAAGCGAACATAGAGATACCCCCAAATCATTGATAGGGCAAATGTTTAATCAGAGTTTTCATTGATTGACCAAGCTGAATCTGCATAGGTTACTCAACCAAGAGAAGTTTTGTCCACTCAATCGGTTCAGCAAATCGGTGACAATAAAGCTGATGGATGACGGTATTTACAGGAGATTGAGAACCATGGATCACAGACCCTAGAGCTAAAACCGTAACTCTATTTCACCCCCAGGCAGTGCCCATCACCTATCGTGGCAACACAGTGATTAATGAACCACAGTTGCCTGCTTTCAAGATTTCTGCCCAAAGCATTTTTGACCGAGCTGGGTTACTGGCTTAAGTTTGCCCCATTTGCGAACATGCTAGGCTAAGGGATAAAGCCCTAATTCCATAATGGCCATGGTTCAACTTCAGCCATCATCTAGACCAGAGGTTCTCTACCCCGATAGTGACGGTCAACCAATGGCGGATAATACTAAGCAATTTCGATGGATTGTCATCATTCAACAGAATTTGGATTGGCTCTTTGCCAATGATCCGCAAGTTTTTGTTGCAGGAGACCTGCTGTGGTACGCGGTGGAAGGCGATAATAAAAAACGGGTGGCACCTGATGTGATGGTGGTCTTTGGGCGTCCAAAAGGAGACCGCGGTTCATATAAACAATGGGAAGAAGATAATGTGCCGCCCCATGTAGTGTTTGAAATTCTCTCCCCTGGCAATACAACCGCTGAGATGAACCGCAAATTGTTGTTTTACCATCAGTTTGGGGTGGATGAATATTATCTCTATGATCCAGACAAAGATGATTTCAAGGGCTGGGTACGGCTAGAGGGCTTTTTGGATGTAATTGAGCCTATTGAGAATTGGGTGAGTCCCCGGTTAAATATTCGATTTGATACCTCGGGTGAAGAACTTCAGATTTTGCGTCCAGATGGACAACGATTTTTGAGTTATGCGGAAATTGCTCAGCGGGCAGAAACTGAAAGCCAACGGGCTGAGGCAGAAAGCCAACGGGCTGAGGTCGCAGAGGCAAAGGCTAAACGATTGGCGGAGCGGTTACGGGAAATGGGCGTTGATCCAGATGAGATTTAAGAGTCAACCATTAGCTTCCCCTACCCTCTAAACCTTGCCCGTCTGGTGACTAGCATCAACAGCAGCCAAAGCTACCATCTGTTTTTAGGTATAAATGCTTTCTCCATATCAAGACATTGCCAATCTACAGTTCTCTTCTCAGCGACAGACTCAGCTCGTTGATAATCAGCTGGTTTAGGAGGCAACAGTTTTTTGGTTTTCACGTAGTATATGATTGCCAAAAACTCACGGATGATATGCTTTCGCCATTTTGGAAAATCTAGACTGACAGGATGGGAAACAACCTCAAACCCAAAGTTGCGATAGAGCAATGTGGTGCGACCAATGTGCAAACCATCGGTGACCAACAAAATTTTAGGCTTAGACGCCCGATCAAAGGGCATATGTCGCTTGGTATAAAACGCATTTTCCCAAGTGGTAGCAGCACAGGCTTCACCGCTCACATTGGCATCCGGTACACCCATTTCCTTAGCAAGGTTAACCAGAATAGGGGCATCATTGGCACCGCTCATAAATATATGGGGAGCTCGGCCTTCCTTCCACAGTGCTACAGCGGCCTCTGCACGACGATCGTTATAATCGGTTCCGCGTCCAACAACAACAATAGCATCTACGGGTTCACCAGTATCTGGCTGAGCCACAAGCAGGCGCAATCCCCTATTAATCCACCAGGGTGATAGCCCTGTAATCAGCAAAATGCCAATGAGCCATCTAATCGCGTGACGCACCGATGGATAAAAAATATGCTGGCAGTCTTTGCATTGATAGCTTTGGACAAATTTAAACTGTGCTCCATGCTTTTGCACTGAGCGATGTTTGCACTTAGGGCAACGCATAGATGTGACAAAGGAATTTGTGAACAAAGGTGCCCACCCCAAGGGAATGAGCACCTTTGAATAAATACATATTAGACCTGAGAAAGTCAGGGTAGTTGCAGCTTAGATCACGGCTACTGGTGATATCCGTTTATCAATGCTGAGCATTCTGATTAATAAACTCTTGCGGCCCAGTGTAGCCAGAAACTGATGCTAAAGATTGCAGTGACTGAACACCCGCATAGGTTTGGCCATTGATTTCCCATGTGGGATAGCTCTGCACGCCAGCAGCTCGACATGCATTGGGCTGAGGATCTATGCCTTCTTCATCGCACTCGACATAGGTCACATACTTAAAGGCATCCTTACCAAAAAGTGTTTGTTGAGCATGACAGTGGGGACACCACCAAGCACCATATTTTGTAGCACCAATCGCGGTCAAATGCTTGGCTAACTCAATTTCTGATGTGCCGGAATTGGTTTCGACTGCTGGGGGGGGATTGCCGGCAATAAAACTGTCAGGATTTTGGGCATAGGCATACAGACCTGTGGTTGCGATCGCAGCCACCAAAGCCACTGAGATCCCTGGTAACAACAGCTGTCCCAAACTCTCCCAACGATTACCAATGAGAGTGAGCACCCACAAACCCACTGAGAGAAACGCCGATAACATACAAGGAACACAGGGCTCTTGCAATACAGCAAACATGACGTACAGCAGATAGCCACTGAAAATAGTCATGGCAGTGCTACCAATAAATAACCCCAACCAGGTGGGGTTTTCTAACGATTTGTTTTTGGTAGCTACAGGGCCAATGGCCAATGCGCCCATTAAGAAGTATGCGATCGCACCCAGCAATGGTAGTGACAGCCCGCCCAATTGCACATAGGCACTGCCCGCCAGCGAGCTACTGCCCTTCGCCATACAGCCAATAGCCAATAGCAGCCCAGCAGCAGATGCACCAGCAATCAAATAGCGAGAATTACGATGAATCCAGGTAGTTGGTTGTTTACGTTTACGTGGCATGTTTCTAACTCTATAGATCTAAACTGTGTGCTATGGGCCGGTTGACCGTTGTAGAGGCGTTCCATGGAACGTCCCTACAACCATCTCTTCAAATGTCAGGTACCCTCAATCGCATAGGCCAAACTCTGCAACTCCGTTGTTGGTAACTCTGCCACAAGGGCATAGAGATAATCGTCATCGCGCCAAAGCACAATGCCGGTACCATCAGGTTGTTGCAACGTTAGGTGGGCTGACTGAAATTCAGGAAATTCTTCCTCCTCAGTCACAGCCAACTGGTAGGCAGAGACCGTTTTCTCTGTCTCTAGCTGATAGGTGAGACGAACCCCCTGGGTTTCGCCTAGTTGACAGCTACTGCCCCCCAGTAACATTCCTTGTTTGGCAGGCAATAGGGGTAAGGCCGCCACCGTGGTTGGAAACTCTTTCAACAAAGCCGGAATCTCGTTCGGTTGATGCACCACAAAATCCACTGGGCCATTGGGGTTTGCCAAAGACTTTTGATGGTCTTGCAGGAGTTTACTCAATCCTGACCAAGTTTGGTACATACCAGCTTGATCAGTCGTCACCAGATCAGGTTGAGGATATTGAGCCTGTAGTAGACGAACCTGACCGCTGAGACGCAGCGTGGCCAGACCACACACAATGGCCAGACCAGCCGCTACGGTACTCATGGCCCAGGGTAATCGTGATGGAAATCGTCTTACTTTTTGAGGAACAGGTAGCGGCTGAGAGAGTTCACTTTGGGCAGCAGTGAGAATTTGCGATCGCAATCCCCCCTCTGGCTCCACCTCATCCAAGCCATAGGGCATCATCGCTAACGCCTCTTGCAAAGCCCTCACTTCGGCCTGCAATTCTGGAACTTCAGCTAACAAAGCCTGAAAGTATTCAGCCTCTGACGAACTCAAATCTCCCAGTACATACCCAGCAGCCAGTTCTTGAATTTCCTGGGGTGAAAGGGGTGTAGCCATTACAGATCCTCCCTTAACACATCTAGTTGTTTACGTAGCTGCAACAACCCTCGTCGGGCCCAGCTTTTGACCGTACCAAGAGGCACCCCCAACCGTTCAGCAATATCCCGTTGGGACTGCCCCTCGTAGTAACTCAGTTCCAATACTTCCCGTTGCTGGGCCTTTAATGTTGTCAACGCCTCTCGCACTAGGGCACGCCGTTCCTGCTGAGTAATGTGCTTCATGGGTGTAGCCGAATCAACACTGAACTGATTTTGATGCCATTGGCTTAAATATTTTTGCTGGGTTGATTGAGCCCTCAGCCGATCAATCACTCGTGAGCGGGTCAATGTGGTCAAATAGCTAGCCAGGGAACCACGACGGGGGTTATAAGACCGAGTACGCATCAGCTTTAGAAAGACTTCTTGGGTCAAATCTTCTGCTTCTGAAACTCGACGTAATCCCTTTAGTGCAATGCTGTACACCAAACTGCCATAGCGATCATAAAGACTGCCCAAAGCAGACACATCCCCTTTCCACAGGCGGACGACTAGAGCGCCGTCAGTTTCATGCTCCATCACAGATTGCACAACTTGATTTATCTCATCTACCGCCTGAGTCACCGTCTTACTAGCCAGGTTCCAAAAGATATACGGCCACCAAATCTGATTGGATGCAAATTTAGAAAAGATAAGGGAGACGACATGTTCTCCCCTACCTGCATCACAGCCCTGAAGATAGGGAGTCCGTAAGGTATACGGCTACCAAATCTCATCGGATGCATTATCAGTAAAAGAAAGGGAGAGCATCCGCCCTCCCCAGTTGGCTCAACATCTGTCGTAGGTATTGTGTGCGAGGTATTGTATAGCCTTGTTTTAGGCCGTCTGTTTACGCTTACGATTAGCGGCTACCAAGCCACCAGCAGCGACTAGACCCAAAATAATGCCAGGCTCAGGCACATCCTCCACCTGATTATCTACTAGTTCGATACGGAAACGAGCCACCTGATAACCAGGAGCTGTAAAATCAGCCCCCGTGAAATTCAGCGGTAGACCATTGAGGGCACTGGAGTCTGTTGTGCCAAGAATCGTGCCCACTGTCAGACCAGGGTGCTCAGTCACAACACCATTTTCATCAATACCTGTATCAGGTGCCTGTTGTCCTAAGAAAGCAGTACTGAATGGCAATTCATCATTCACCTCGGTGCCGCCATCCAACACCTCACTACCCAAGACAATAAAGTCAGCCCCTAGGAAGTTGCCAGCATCGTCAAAGATTTCATGGGCCAGAGGATTGCCATTAGCAATGAAAGCATCATTACTAGGAATCACCATGGATGCGTAGCTGAAATACTGATTGGTTGCTGGATCTACATCCAAGGTAAAACTGGTCAGCTCACCAGGCTCTAAAGGCGGTGGGCCATCGCTCAGCAACGTGGCTTGGACACCATCAGGATTATCAGCAGCAAAGGCATCCGTTAGCTGAGACGTATCACCGTCTTCCACTAAAGACTCCAATCCAGTGAAGTCATCCAGAGATTCACCACGGTCGTAAAGATCAAATGTACCATCGTGAAAACCAACCCAGGCCGGAGTCAAAAATCCACCGTTGATCGGAGCAAGATTCTCGATAGTTACTCGGAGCGTGGCGGCAGATGCGGCTGTCGCCATCGTTGTCACAGTTCCCAAAGCCATTGCCGCAGCTAATGCTACGCGGTGGGAACCCAGAGCAAACTTATTCATAACTAGAGTGATAAAACTTCAGTGGAAATACAATCACTTTCCGTACAGATGCTTTTTCCTGCACAACCAGAGACATCCGACACGGAGAAGTAATCCCCCTGACAAGAATTCTTGGTGTAGGGCATAATTTTCAGCTGAAGACGTTTTGAAAAACTACTGAGAAGTGTGTAACGAAAATAAGGAGTTCCTGAGAACCCCCTGAGCAATTAAACACATTACGCCACTCATATAGGGGCATTCCCTTTTGGATGCCTGCCCCTATCAAGGGGTTCTGTAGCACGCAGAATTTCGTAACCCAGGCTGAAAAGAAAATTCTGAATGCGATAGTAATACCAAAAGAAACTGAGAATTTTTCATGGCAAACGAACAAACTGGAACCCTGACATTAATGAGTCAGCATGGTTGCTTTGGGGGCAACGTAAACATTTACAGCCACCCGTCTGAGCAATGTCAATGCAACATGACATTTGCCGTTTACATCCCCCCTCAGGCAATCACCCAGACGGTGCCGGTGCTCTATTATTTGGCAGGTCTGACCTGCACTGAGCAAAACTTCATCACAAAAGCCGGAGCCCAGCGCTATGCCGCCCAACATGGCTTAATGCTGGTTGCACCAGACACAAGCCCCCGTGGCGACGATGTGCCCGATGAAGAGGGGTGGGATTTTGGTAGCGGTGCTGGCTTTTATGTAGATGCTACTGAAGCACCGTGGGCTAGCAACTATCGCATGTACAGCTACATCACAGAGGAGTTACCAGCCCTCATCCAAACTCACTTCTCAGTCAGTGATAAACAGGGCATATTCGGCCATTCCATGGGCGGACATGGGGCCTTGGTTTGCGGTCTGCGTAATCCAGCAAAGTACCAGTCAATCTCAGCATTGGCCCCGATTGCTAATCCTATGCAATGTGCTTGGGGGCAAAAGGCATTGGGCAAATATTTAGGCGCTGATCAAACTAGCTGGGCTGCCTACGATGCTAGTGAGTTGGTCAAACAACATGCTCAGTCAGACCGGCATATTCTCATTGACCAAGGCCTAGCCGATCCATTTTTGGAACAGCAACAACTAAAACCTGAAGCATTTAAGGCTGCCTGTGAGGCTGTAGGACAACCATTGACCCTAAGAATGCAAACGGGTTACGACCACGGCTATTATTTTATTTCTACCTTTATGGAAGACCACATCAAACATCACGCTGAGGTGTTGTGCGGATAGTTATTGCCCCCCTAGCAAAAATAGCCCGATTAGAGTGGCACTATTCCAAAGACTGTGGATGAGCATCGGGGCGAGTAGGTTTCGCGATCGCGAATATACCCAAGCCAAAATGGTCCCCAACATTGTCAGGGGTAGCACCTCTGACAGACTCAGATGGGCCGAAGCAAAGATAAAACTACTTAGCAAAATTGCTCCCCAGACCGGCATATAGCGCGTCAGAGAAGGCAACAAAAACCCTCGAAAGAGCACCTCTTCAAATAGCGGAGCCGCGACAGCTGCCGTCAGGAAAAACAGCAGGAGCGCAATGCCATCGCTTTCTTGCAATACCGTCTGCAGCAAAGGATTATTGCCCCCTTGCCCCCGCCAAATTTGCTGATTTAAGGCGGAGATTGCAATCATTAAGGGCAGTGCCACCACATAGCCCCCAACGCCCCACAGAGGCCAGCGACCCAATACCTTGATTTGAAACCAGCCCGTAGGTAACGGTCGATAGGTCCAAATGGAACCGGCTAACACGGCAATACCACTCGCAGACATCAGCAGATAAAAGATCATGGAATATAGGGCTCTGCCACGACTGCCCGCCGTTGCAAAACTCAGTCCTGACAACTGCAATAAAAAGGGAATCAGCAACTGCCCAACAAAGAAAAAACCAACAATTAGCACCTGCCAAATAATTTCTCCATCCCAAGGCACATCCCAAGGAGAAAGGGGTTTAGCTAGCAGTGAATCACGGCGACGGATCCCCCACTGCACGGCCAAGAAAATGAGTAACCCTATGCCGACAATGCAGCCCAGGACAGGCATCGTGCCTACGGCAGCGAGCTTAACAAGCTTGGATTCAGCCGCTGTTTGTTCTTGCGATCGCAGTTGTGTCAGGTCTACAGACCGATCATCCAGGGTATAGAGCTGTTCCAGCACCCGATATTGAAACCAGCCGTTCAGCTGATTTGTAATGGTGGTTTCAGCCATTGGGGTAATGCTCGGTGGCGTCTGCCATAATCCCAACAAAACACTCGCCATATCTGCCACTGAGCTATCGCCCTCAGACAATGGTTGCCAACGCTGGCGAGCGGCGCTGATGTTTTGTTGCTGGGTAGCAATAATCCCAACCTTGAGGTCAATTTCATCAATAAGTTGTTGCTGCTGACGAATAGCCACCTCGTACTTAGCGAGCTGAGGATCTAGAGTATTGTTTTGAGTAGCCAGCTGCTTTTGCGATCGCTCCACACCCGCCACGGCTTCCTTGCGCACCGACTGATATTGCTTGGTCACTGTCTCCAGCGGTTTAGCCCCCAGCAACGCATTACTCAGCTGCTTAAACTCAGCACTTTCCAACTCGTCCCACTCAGTTGCCTGCAAGAGTAAATCACTCTGATAAAGCTGTAGCTGCCCCGTTACCTGAGGCTGGGAAAAACTTTCATATAGGGACGAGACCACCACCAGCGCCACCAGCCCCGTCAGAATCGATAAAACAACCCGCTTTAGCGTCATTCGCAAAACCAAGACAGCTTAGGCATTATCGCATTTGGGGGTGGGCAAAGCCCACTCCCCATTCCCCATTCCCTTTATTACCAACTGTTGCCAATCCGCTTAATTCTTTGAACAGAGTGATTTAATAATTTCTGTGCTGCGTGTATCAGTCTATACCCGCTGGCTTGTATCACACTTGTAGGGCTTTACTTCGCTATGAAACGTAGACAGCTAATTGGTTATGGCTTGACTGGCGCGGCGAGCACTGCTGCATTAACCGCCTGCGCTCAATCCACCACGCCAACAACTGCGGGTGATGGGGAAGCCCTACCAACGGTGAGATGGAAAATGGCTACCAGCTGGCCAAAGTCGCTGGATACATTGTTTGGGGCTGCTGAGATTGTGTGCGATCGCATCGCTGCCATGACCGATGGTCGCTTCACCATCGAACCCTATGCAGGGGGCGAGATCGTTCCAGGATTGCAAGTCTTAGATGCTGTCCAGGATGGCACCGTGGAATGTGGCCACAGCGCCTCCTATTACTATGTGGGTAAAAGTCCAGCGCTAGCGTTTGGCACCACCGTTCCCTTTGGTCTTAATGCTCAGCAGCAAAATGCTTGGCTATACCACGGCGGTGGGTTAGAAGCCATGCAAAAACTCTACGCGAAATTTAATACCATCAACTTCCCCGCTGGGAATACCGGTGTTCAAATGGGGGGCTGGTTCAATAAAGAAATCAACACTGCCAATGATCTGAAGGGTCTGAAAATGCGGATTCCCGGTCTTGGTGGCAAGGTGATGGCCAAGCTGGGTGTTAATGTTCAGAACCTGCCTGGTAGCGAAATTTTCCTAGCCCTAGAACGGGGTGCCATTGACGCAGCCGAGTGGGTGGGTCCCTACGATGACGAAAAACTAGGGCTGCAAAAAGCAGCTCAGTTTTACTACTATCCCGGCTGGTGGGAACCCGGCCCGGCCTTTGACATGATGATCAATATGGAGGCATGGACATCTCTGCCACCGGTCTATCAAGAAGTGATCAAAACTGCCTGTGTCGAGTCCAACACCAGTACCCTAGCCAAGTATGACGCCGTCAATGGAGCGGCCCTTCAAAGTTTGCTGGGTGCAGATGTAGAACTGAAACCATTCAGCGCTGAAATCCTAGCTGCTGCTGAACAAGCCGCCTTTGAAATCTACGAAGAGAGTGCTAGCGAGGATGCTGACTTCAAGGAAATCTACGATCAGTGGAAAGAATTCCGCGCATCAGTTTATGGTTGGAATCGCCTGAATGAACTAGGGTTTGCAGGATTTGCCAATAAAGACGCCTAAATAAGCCTGCATCCTTAACGGTAACGTTAGGGTCGCTTGGCTAAAACACAGCCTGCTGCTGCTGCAAAACTAATCGCTGCAACTATTAATGAGATCGTCAAATTCAAGGGACCTATGCTGAGCAATACACTGATGGCTAAAGCGCCGCCGCTGAAGTAAAGGCCTGTGCCAAGGCCTGCTTTGGTGGGTGGCACCATTGAGAGGGCATAGGGCAGGGTGCCATTGGCGACGAGACTGAAGAAAATACCGATCGCGATCGCAACTAAAACCGCCACACCTGCCGTGCCCATAATCGTCGCCACACCTGCCATCACAATCAGCCCCCCCAAACCCGATATCATCGCCACACGATTACCCACCTTCGTCGCCAGTTGCCCACAGGGCAATGCGCTCAAGGCCACCGTGACAAATAAGGCCACCATGATCAATTTTGGCTGACTAAAACCAGTTCTCGATACTGCCTGGGGAAAACTACCCAGTAAAAGCCTGAAGCCAAGAGCCACCGACGCCCCAGTCCCAAAGATCCAAGGTAAATTAGCCCATTGCATTTGGGCATTGGCCCCAGCAGATGATGGAGAGGTGGAAATCACTTGATTAGGGTCAACCTGCCGTAGCACTAACGCGGCTAAAAGCAAAACCGCCGTACCAATGGAAAATGCGACCAAAGGCCCTAGACCCAAAATAAAGTCACTGGCAACAGGAGCCATGGCTCCCGTGACACCACCCACCATGGTCAAGACACTAGCAGCCTGGGGTAAATCCACATCAAAGGCATAGCGTCCGAGAAGGGATAGCGCCGGACTCCGGAAAATCGTCATGGCTAACGCCCAAGCCACCAAAGCAATCGGCAACAGGGCCTTCAAGGATATACCACCGACCAATACCACTAACGGAATGCCTAGAAAGCAAAGGGCAGACACAATCATACCGAAAGCAATCTGAGGAAAACGACTCCCTACCCAGTGCTGTCGCTGATCTGAAAACGTTCCCATCAGCGGCTCCATCACCGCCCCCATGGCATTTTCAATCACCAGCAGCAGTGTGGCTAAACTGGCCGAAAATCCTAAAGTCAGCAACAAATCATCCAAATAGAGATTGTAAATAACCCAAGTCAGGGAAATCGCCCCCTGAACGGCTGCCAGCCCTAACACCTGTAGCCAAAGAACTCGCCGACCAACCACCGAATTACCCATGGGAACCCACTAAATCACAATACTGGCTATCTATTAGTCATACTGCGGGTGCAGTCACCAACACGCATAGTTTTAGATGTTCTCAACATTAACAACATTGACTATCATCAAGGCATTACATGTAACGCCCCGACAACAGGATCTAGCTACTAATCGACGGCAACCAGTTCACCAAACCTGGAAAGGCAATAATCGAGACCAGGACTAGTAATTGCAGCGCAATGAAAGGAATAACCCCTCGATAGAGATTACCTGTAGAAACATCTTTGGGAGCCACACCCCGTAAATAAAACAAGGCAAATCCAAACGGTGGTGTCAAAAAGGAGGTTTGCATATTGGCCCCAATGATGACGCCGTACCACACCAGATCCATCCCCAACTGCTGAGCCACTGGCGCAAATAGGGGAATCACAATAAAGGCAATTTCAAAGAAATCGATAAAGAATCCGAGGATAAAGACTGTCAGCATGCTGACAATCAAAAAGCCAACATCGCCCCCTGGCAAATTGGTCAGCACATCAAAAATAAAGCTATCCCCACGCAACCCGCGAAATACCAGACTAAATGCTGTGGAGCCTAGGAGAATAAAAATCACCATGGTGGTGGTTCGCAGGGTGCTGTCACACACTTCCTGCAAACTCCTAATGGTCAGCTGTCGGTTAAAGGCAGCTAATACCATCGCGCCTACAGCTCCCAGGGCACCCGCTTCTGTCGGTGTGGCAATGCCAAAGAAAATGCTGCCTAACACTAGCAAAATCAACACGAGTGGCGGCACCATCACCTTCAAGACTTTGAGGAACAAGGCCTGACCGCGAATCTTTAATAGCTCCGATGGCAGCGCCGGTAGCAAATCTGGTCGAACGAAGGCAATGATGACCACGTGTACTACAAAGACGCCAGCCATTAGCAAACCAGGAATAAATGACCCTAGAAATAGGTCACCCACGGATACGCCTAGCTGATCGGCCAATACCACCAGGACAATACTCGGTGGAATAATCTGGCCCAGAGTACCTGATGCAGCAATCACCCCAGTGGCAACATCTTTGTTGTAGCCATAGCGCAGCATTGTCGGCAGGGAAATCAGCCCCATGGTCACCACAGTTGCTGCCACTACCCCCGTCGTTGCCGCTAACAGTGCACCGACCACAACAACTGCGATCGCTAACCCACCCCGCAGCCGACCGAACAGACTGCCCATGGTTTCCAACAGGTTTTCCGCAATGCCTGACTTTTCTAGCATTGCCCCCATAAAAATGAAATAGGGAATAGCCAACAAGGTGAAGTTATTCATGATGCCGAAGATTCGCTGCGGCATCGCCGTTAAAAAGATGGGATCAAATACACCAAAGGCAATGCCAATTAGACCAAACAAGATGGCCACCCCACCCAAGGAAAACGCCACAGGGTAACCTAATGACAGCAGCACCAAGGCCCCAGCAAACATCAGTGGCCCCAACCAATCAACTAACATCATCCGCCTCCCCATCTAATGTCTTTGGGGCCTCATCTGCGGGTAGATACCCTGAAAAAATTGCCCAGTTTTTAATGGCTTCTGAGATGCCCTGTAGTATCAACAGCCCAAAGCTAACCAAGATCATCGTCTTGATTGGGAACCGTAAGAGCCCACCAGGGTCCGGAGAGTTCTCCCACACCGCCCAAGACTTCAGCACGGCTCCCCAGGAGAAGTAGATCACCAGTGCAGAAAACGGAATAAGAAAGAACACCGTCCCAATGAAATCAGCCAACGCTTTGCGGCGACGGGACCAGCGATCATAAAACACATCCACTCGCACATGGCCCCCCTTTTGTAGGGTGTAGGCAGCCCCAAGCAAAAAGACAATATCAAATAGATACCATTGAGTTTCGATCAGAGCATTGGAGCTTAAATTTTGACCGACCACATTACCTAAATAGCGGCCAATGACATTCCATGTGCCAACCCCAATCATGGCCAGCACTAACCAATAGGCGAACTTGCCGATTTGACAGGTAAATGCGTCAATCTTGCGAGCAACGGAGAGTAGTGATTGCAAAACATCGTGTCAATTTTCTACCGAGGTATTTTATCTCGTTGAGAGATTAAATCGGTTGCGATCGCACAATTTGCAATGTTTTAAATGTTTTGTTAGAGGGCAGCAATGCTTACCCCCAATAAAATCTCCCCCTCAACCCTTTTGAGCCAAAATCAAACCAAACCACTGCCGTTCATCGGTAAAGGTTTGCAATACTTTTAACCCATGATTAGCCAGCTGAGCACCCATCTGAACCACATCAAACTTGCGAGAAATCTCACTTAACAGTCGCTCTCCCTCAGCAAATTTCACCGTCAAATCTAGATCTTGGAGCGTCACCGTCTGCTCTTGCTTACTCACCAAATACATCTCTATCTGATGTTTTTGCGAGTTATACATCGCTTGATGATAGAAATTATCAAGGCAAAAATCTCCTCGATAGCGATGGTTGAGATGCTGCAACATATTGAGATTGAACATGGCCGTTATCCCTTGAGCATCGTTATAAGCCGCCTCAACAGTGCCAATATCCTTTTGCAAATCTAAGCCCAGCAAAAAGAATTGTCCTGGCTCCAGGGCCCCACTTACCAACTGCAAGAATTGTTCACAGTCATTAGGAGACAAATTACCCAGGGTACTACCAATAAACATCACCATTCGGGTAGCCAAGTTGGCAGCTGGCAAAGCATTGAGGGCAGGTTCGTAGGTACCGATCATCCCGTGAATCCTGAGTTCAGGATAATCATATAGTAGTTGATCAGAACTATCTTTCAACATGCTGCCACTGACATCGACAGGGATATAGCGTAACGGCAAATTAGCAGCCCGATAGGCATCTAAAAGAATGCGTGTTTTTGTCGCACTACCGCTGCCCAGCTCCACCAGCTCGCAAGGGCCAGTCAGCTGAGTAATGGCATGGGCATAGCGATAAAAAATAGCCGATTCAGTGCGGGTGGGATAGTACTCTGGGAGCGTACAAATTTTCTCAAATAGCTCTGATCCTAAGTGATCATAAAAATATTTTGGTGGCAAAGATTTTGGTATTTGGGTTAATCCTTCAATCACATCCTGCCCATCCATTACCCTGACCTCAGGCTCATTACTGAGCAGAGTTTGGATCTGAAGGCGAGCTGGATCGATAACGTTGCGATCTGCCAAGTTAGCATTGGTGCGTTGGCCATGCTTCTCCATCGGAGAATCGCAATCAGCTGTGGAAAAAGTCATAGAAAACCGTAATAACCAGGGCCAGTGTAGCGTGGGACTGTATTTTTCGTGGGAAGATTGCAAACTTCTCTAGCGCACACAGCGAAAGCCCATAAATAGCTCTCTCACATGGGGCTCGTACCAGTTGCGAAAGCTGGACCGTAGCCCCCAAGGACGAGTCGCCCAGCTGCCCCCTCGGAGCACTCGATGGCCATCATCAAAGTAAACTGCTGAATAGCCTTGATAGGGATAAGCTTCAAATCCTGGATAGGGACGAAACCAACTATGGGTCCATTCCCACACATTCCCCAAAAGATCATAACAACCGTAATCGCTAACGGCTTGATCAGATCTCCCAACAGGGCTGGTGCAGCCCACGTGATGATTGCAATTAATTTGATCTGTTGTTAGCAATGTTTGCAGCTTGGGCGTTAATCCCTGCGCTGCCAAGGCCCACTCTGCCTCAGTCGGCAAGCGCTTATCTACAAAGCGGGCATAGGCACTTGCCTCATACCAGTTCACACCAGAGACTGGATGGTGTCTAAATGCAGTTACATCTTGGGCAGGCCAATACAGGGGCTGGTTCACCTGGGTCGTCTGTAGCCAACACCAGCCCGTATCACACCACCATTGCCGCTCCTGATATCCACCAGCATCCATAAAACGCTGATACTGTTCACAGGTGACTGGTGTGCGGTCAATGGAGTAAGCTGCTACATCCACCCAATGGGCTGGTCGCTCATTATCAATGGCCACATCACCATCCAGGCCATCACGGTCAGCTACTAAGCCCAGACAAACCTCTCCAGCAGGGATATGGACCATACCTGTAGGAGTCTCATGTATGGGCCCAGCAACAGGATTTCTTAGAGGCGTGACCTGACCCTGATTTTGATGTAGAGCCATCACCAGGGACATGGTTTCACTGTGCTGACATTCGTGTTGAATCAGCCAATGCCATAGACGTGATTGATCGACCACAGGGGCAGTGCTCAAATACGCCAATGTCCGCCGTCGCACATCTGCCAAGAAAATTAGTAGTTCTTCCAAACTAGGTAACATCTGGCGTTGAGACTTAGGCAGTCCATCGGCAGCAAACAGCGTTCGATAACCGGGGAACGGACATGGTTGCCCAGCTAAATGCTCCAAAATCCATAGAGACTCAGTAAATGCAATATGTCCCAAGTGCCAACCCACAGGGCTAAAGTCAGGATGTGCCTGCTGTTGCAATACAGTCTGACTAATGCCATCCACTAGGGCTAACGTGCCATTGCGACAGGTTTGGAGAGTGGTTTGAAAGTAGGTGCGAAGTTTTGACGCATCAGTAGATCCAGTGTCAGGTAGCGAGAGAAAAACCATGAATTTTGGGTTGAAGATCGTTAGCAGCAACAGTCAAACTATGGGCCTGAGCAATGGGTTCCCAATCCCCTGAAAATAAAGGTTCGGAAGCCAGAATAATGCTCTCTGGCTGACGCAATAGATAAAATGATGGGGCCTTGGCTTGATTATCAAAACGAGCTGCAACAAGTTTTTGACCGTCGCTCAGAACGATCACACCCGAGACTCGGACGTCGTATTCATTGGCCAAGGATTGAATCATTTCAATGGCCTGTTCCAAAGCTCCCAATAACGCCAACTGGGGATCCAGCTCTAGCAGATGGGTAATCAGGGCAAAAATATGTTCAGAGTCTGTCAGACCATAGATATTTTGATAAGCGACATCGCCAATTAGATCACGCATGGGGCGATACAGTGTCTGTCGAAATTTATCGATATAGCCGTTGTGAACAAATAAGAGCTGGCCGTGGCGAAACGGCTGACAGTTACTAAAGTCGAGGGGCAAGCCTGGTGTGGCACTGCGAATATTGGAAACGAATGACTGCGCCTGAATGTAACGACACAGGTGAGGCAGGTTAGCGTCATTCCAAATGGGTAGCACATTGCGATAGATAAAAGGCTCAGCCGCAATGTCATCGGGATGATGCCAGCCAATACCAAACCCATCTGCATTGAGCAAGGCCACTTCTAACTCTTTTGGCTGATAGCTTTGAACCATTAAGGAATGCTCAGGTTTGAGGATGAGCTCTTCAAGGAGGATGGGCTTTCCTAAATAGGCAAGTAAACGACACATAGTACTAGTGAACAGAAAAAGCTGAGTTCAAGATTTTTTGCCTTGAGCTTGAGCTTATCGGTAAGGGCAATCAAACCTATTGCTAAAAATGCAAAACTCATCCCCTAGCTCTTTAGTTTGTCAGAGAGAATGCAGCTGTGGCTAAAAATGCCCAACCAATAATGAGGGCCAAACCACCAATGGGGGCCACAGCACCCAGAACTTTGATGCCTGACAGACTCAAGCCATAGAGACTGCCGGAGAAAATCACAATGCCGATGATGAATGCCCAACTGGCGTAGCTGAGCCAGCTATTATTCGGAAGTTGTAACCACAGAAGTCCCACCAATAGCAAGGCCAGGGAATGATACATCTGGTAGCGTGTGCCTATCTCAAATGTCGCCAGGGATTTTTCTGTCAGCTGGGCTTTGAGTGCATGGGCCCCAAAGGCACCGCCTGCTACGGATAAGCCTCCTAAAATAGATGCGATCGCAATACACAGCCGAGCAGTCATAGTGTGGTCAACAAACGAACCTCTCCAGAGTAAACAATGCCCGTCGTTCTGTCTTAGAGGTTGCTAATTAAATTGACATCAATTGATTGACTTCAGAAAAACTTAATGCAAATTTGGTTAGTTTTACGTAGGAAGTAAGACCTGACTTACGAGTCTTATAGTTGAAAAGAGACCAAAGAGACCGCTCTATTTCTTTGAAGCCCGAACATTAATTTTCTTGGTTTATCGGTGACGATGACACCCCTCAATCATCGTCACAACTCTCGTTTGACTCCTGAATCGCCGAGATTTAGGCTGACCTTGATCTATGGAAGTCTTGACTAAAGTAACCGCCGCTTTTGCGCTAATCCCCGTCGTTGGCAGTGGAATTATTATCTCAACGCCCTTTCCACTACAAGCACAAACAATTGTGCCCACAAGCAACGCAACCCAAGCCACTGTTTCCGAACCAGGCATTATTGATATTAGTGGTGGCAATCAAGCAGGAAGCAATCTCTTCCATAGCTTTGAGCAATTCAACCTGGACCAGCACCAAACGGCAAACTTCCTGACCACCTCAAACACCCATACAGTCATCGGACAAGTCATCGGTGGCACTGCCTCCAATATTGATGGATTGCTGCAAGTAACCGGTAGTAATGCGGATCTGTACCTAGTGAACCCTGCTGGGCTGCTCTTTGGCCCCAATGCTCGTCTTGACCTTGGAGGTTCATTCACAGCTACAACCGCCACCCACCTTGGTACTGACGATCAATGGTTCGAGATCATGGGCGATCCGGACTACAGCACCTTGGTGACTCCCCCCAGCCATTTTGGCTTTAGTTACCCAAGTACCATCATCAACCAAGGCCAGCTCACTGTGCGTGAGGGACATAGCCTCAGACTGTTAGCCTCTCAAGTAACAAATACTGGCACGTTAAGTGCCCCTGATGGCGAAATCACCCTCTTGGCTACAGAACCGGGTCAGTCCATTCGACTGGCACAAATGGGCGGCCTATTAAGCTTAGAGATCTCCACCGAGCCTGACATCTCAGAGACTCTACCAGCCTTGATCACTGGTGGTGACTTCAACCACAGCAATGAGTTGGTCATTGGCAATGATGGTACAGCTACTCTCATACATCGTGATATTACCAACAATATTCCAACTCCCTTTAGTCTCCAGAATGCTGGCAACATCTCTACCCAAGGCATCACAGGTGGTGAAATCAATCTTTTAGGAAACACTATTCAGGTACTTGAGAGTACCTTGAATGCTTCTGGTCACACCAGCGGAGGCTCAGTTCGCATTGGAGGAGACTATCAAGGGCAAGGAAATTTACCCCATGCCTCTCAAACAGAAATTACGGCAACCACTAGCCTGGTTGCCGATGCCACCCAGGGGCATGGGGGCCAAGTAATTGTTTGGTCAGATGGCACAACAGTCTTTGATGGTAGCATTTCAGCTCAATCTGCAACGGGTCATGGCGGTCTGGTAGAAACCTCTGGACTGCATCAACTCACCATCGGAGACAATGCCAATGTCACAACCACTGCTCCTTACGGAGACGCAGGCATATGGCTCATCGACCCCATCGATCTCACAGTCATCGAAACAGGTGGTACTGGAGGCATTGTGGCAGGCACTAACGATGTCATTAACAGCTCCATTAATGCGTCTACAATCGTCAGTTCATTAAATAGCACTAATGTCACTTTACAAGCCAGTAATTCCATTACTCTTGATGCAGCTATTAATGCTAGTGGCAACAGTTCTAGCAGAGATTTATTTATTGATACAAACACCTTAAATCTCAATGAGAAGATTACTCTTAAAGGCATTGGAGAACTATCAGGTTCGGCCAATACAGTGAATGTAGGCGCTAACGGCAGTATTCAAAATGCTGTGGATGCTGTCGCTGACGGTGGCACGGTAAATCTGGCGACTACCACCTATCGTGAGCCTCACACCATCACCCTTAACCACTCCCTTAATCTTGTCGGGCAAGGTCAAGCCAGCACTTTTATCAGTGGTGATGTTGACAATAACGGGATTGGAGATCAACGAGTCTTTGATATCACCAGCAATGGAGACAATATCAGTATTAATGGTCTCACCATACAGGATGGCTCTAGTACGTCAGATGGTGCTGGTCTCAGGACATCTGGCAACAACGTTGCAATCAGTCATGTAACGTTTACCAACAATGAGGTCACAAGTAGTTCACAAGATGGTGGAGCCATTCAAAATAGAGGCTCGCTGATCCTGTCTAACACGATTTTCGACAATAATCGTAGTGCCTCTGATGGTGGAGCGATTGATATTGCTCAAGGTTCAGTTACAGTGGTTGATAGCACCTTTAATAACAACCAAGCTGGAGAACATGCTGGGGCCATCGATGTTGATCCCAATGGCATAGTTAGCATCTCCAATACAGATTTTTCTGACAACAGAGCAGGAACCAACGGCGGCGCAATTTTTAGTGAAGGTGCATTGAGCATCGACACGGCCTACTTTACTGAAAACCGTGCTAGCGATGCTGGTGGAGCCATCTTCTTAGACGATGATGGAGAGATTAGGGCCAGCCACTTCATGAATAATATGGCTGAAAGAGGTGGCGGGCTTTATAACCAAGGTGAACTCACCTTAGTGAACAGCACTGTTGCCAACAATCAGGCAACAGGAATAGGCACCTATGATGGCGGCGGCGGAATCCTAAATACTGCTGGAGGAGAGATCACGATTGATGCGACGCTGATCAGTAATAATCTATCGGCTAAGAGTGGTGGCGGCATTCTCAATCTGGCTACTGATAGTGAAACTGAAATTGCGATCGCAAACAGCGCCATTGTTGGCAACCAAGCAGCTACCCTTGGAGGCGGCATTGAAATTGCTAGCGACTTCGGATTTTCGAACCTATCACAGGCAACCATTACCAACAGCACTATCTCCGGCAATCAAGCTATCGTGGGCGGCGGACTCCGTACCGTTGGCCCCACAGCACTCACAAACGTCACGGTAGCAGCTAATATCGCCACAACCTCTGGAGGTGGCATATCCGAAAATCTCACAACTTTATCTACTCCAGAGCTAATTAACACCATTGTGGCCAACAACCTTGCCCCAACTAATCCTGACATAGAGGGAGAGTTTAGCGATCTGGGAAACAACCTGATTGGCATCGATCAAGGCAGCACAGGTTTTGTCTTTAGTAATCTGGTAGGCACAATCAATACTCCACTACAGCCAAGATTGACACCCCTTAACAACACTTTGGGCAATCTCCCATCACATCAGTTGTACAATGATAGTCCAGCCGCTAATACTGGCCATAATTCAGCAGCCACCATCAACGATCAACACGGAAACCCTAGAATTATCGGTGGTATCATCGACATCGGTGCTGTCGAGAGCAATATTGTTAATGCAGTTTCTCCCTTACTAACAGAAACTGAAGGTCTTGAAACAAATGGATCTCAACCTCAAAATTCATCACGACCTATCTCAGGTAAGCCTCAGTCCTCCCCTGTTTTAGAACAGCTCCAGCCTCCTCATACACCTGCCGTACAATCAATTCGATTCAGCCATAGGGCAACATCAATTCATGCAGACAAGCCATTCCGCCGTCCCCTAAACCCACGCATAAGACCAACCCATATAACAGCCACAAACGGTCGCTTACAGTACTTTGACGAAGCAGCTTTTCAGGACTTAGAAGAGGCCTTGAGCAACGACTATGAAAATTATTGGCAATTGCCCCAAACTCAGCCCGTTACTTTTCAATCAGTACAAAACATCCTAAATCAAGCTAATCACGACTATAAAAGTAAATCAGCAGTTATTTATGCTGTCTTTGTGCCTCCAGCCTCTAACACTGAGGCCGGTCTCGACAGATTTGCCTTACCTCGGACTCAGCAAAATGCCAGCCCAGAGGATCAACTACTGTTAATTTTGGTATCCGCTACTGGAGACCCCGTCCAACAGTTGGTCGATGTGTCACGGGCTGAGCTAACCCAACAGGCAAAGCTATTTCGACTGGCTGTTTCAGACCCCGAAGACCCACTTAGCTATAAAGCCTTAGCTCGCCAAATGTATGACTGGTTATTAGCACCGCTCACACAAGACTTGGAGGCAAAGCAAATTGATCATGTGATGTATTCTCTGGACCAAGGACTGAGAACCATTCCCCTAGCGGCAATGATGCAAGGGGACAACTTCATCATTGAAGAATATGGAGTATCTCTCATTCCTAGCATGGGGTTAATACAGCACCAGTTTGACAACACTATTTCTGCTCCTCGCTCACTCGTTGCTGGTGCGAACCAATTCGAGGCTCTCGATACCCTACCAGCCGTTCCCCTTGAACTCGATGTTGTTGCCCAAAGCCTCCAAACCAGAGAAATTCTTCTTAATGAAACGTTTACACTCGACAACTTTCTAAAGCTAAAAACATCACAACAACCAGAGTTATTACATTTAGCCACCCATGCTGAATTCAATGCAGGCAACTTAGAGCAGTCATTCATTCAATTTTGGGATACGCCACTTAACTTTCATCAAATGAAAACGCTAAGTTGGCCAGATTTAGAGCTCTTAATCCTGAGTGCTTGTGGGACAGCTTTAAGCAGCCCTGAAGCAGAACTAGGCTTTATCGGGCTAGCAGCAGCAGCAGGTATTGAAACCTCCATTGGGAGTCTATGGAATGTTTCGGACATAGGGACTTTGGCATTAATGACAGAATTTTATCATCAGTTACCCCGTCCAACGCTCCGTCACCATGCTCTACAAAGAGCACAAATCTCTTTAATTAGCGGGGCGACCCATATCAATAACAATACACTGTACACATCTCAGGGAGATATAACCCTGCCCGTTGAGTTAAGGCTACCCACAACAGAGTTTTCACATCCGTTCTACTGGGCAGGGTTCACGATGGTAGGCAATCCCTGGCGCTAGTGTTGACACACAGATACGCTCTCAGTAGAAACACGCACGTCACACCCCAAAACTTCACTGACTCTGCACAGATATTCTGGGGCTTTTTAAGTGTTTTTTACACTTTTTTAAGTCAAAAAGGATACATTGAAATCACTAAGGGATTTTCTAAATGTCCCATTAGCTCATCCTGATAAGATATGTACATCCTGTCATGATCCAGTTCACCGTATTCACTTCGCAAAAAATAATAGCTGTACTGCAAAAAAGTCATCGGCTATCATCGGCCATACTAGCCAGCTGCCTTGGGTTAAGCTTGATAGCGCCTAGCTATGCTGGAGAACGGATTCGCTGGACTCCTGATACAGATCGAGGTAACGTCGAATCAACCTTATCAGGTGGACGCAGAGGGCAAGAAGCCGTTAGTTGCAGCATTGATGATGGCGCAACTCGCTTAGCCTTGATGGTGCCAGGAGATCGATCCAACTTACTGACAACTAAGTCAAATCCTACATTGGCATGGCATGTATCAACTACTATGCCAGTCTCCATGACATTATATGTGTCGGATCCTGCTTTGGCGACTCCCATTTATACTCAAACGATTGAGCTAGAGAAAACTGCCACAGTCAGTGTAACTTTACCTGAAGACAACAGATTAGCTCTTCATAAGAAATATCGTTGGACAGTCTTTGTCTCATGCCCAGGCGATCACCACGCTGAAATTTCTGCCCGCAGCTTCGTTGAACATATAAACCGGGAATCCTTAGATGTAAGTAATCTATCTAGCCTGGAACGAGCCAGTACTTACGCAAACCAAGGTATTTGGTACGACGCTATCGCTGTGCTGCTTGCGGCTAGAAGTCAGGGGGTAACAGATGCTGAAACCATGGTGCAGACTCTTTTGGAACAAGGGCAAAGTCCAGCAGAAATACCGTTATCAGCGGTGGTACATCTCTAATCTCATTTAGGCAACCACCGTGTGGCTAAAGTACTGGCGATTACATCATGCACGGATGGTAACCCTTGGTAAAAACAGACAAGATTGGAGACGTTGCAAGAACGCTCTGGCATAGCGTCAGAAAAGCTTATGGGTTTGGAGCCATGGCCAGTGTGATCACAGCCAGCAGCATCATAGGCTTGCGATCGCTGGGCAGTTTACAAATACTAGAACTACGTGCTTTTGACAAAATGTTGGCGCTGCGAGTGCCTGAATCCACTGATCCACGGGTCGTCATCGTTGGTCTTACTGATGCTGATTTGGATAACTACCTAGGTACTAACCATGTCAGTGATCAGACTATGGTGGATCTAATCCACCAAATTCAGATGCAACAGCCTCGCATTATCGGTCTAGATTTTTATCGTCATTTACCCAACGAACCTGGAAGCAAGAATTTAGCGACAGTATTTACCCATACCCCTAATCTTATCGGGATCGAAAAAGTAATTGGTAATCAGAAAGGCAATGCCATACCTGGCAACGCCATTTTGAAGAGTGCCGATCAAATCGCCGCCAGTGATGTTGTGGTCGATGCCGATGGCCGCGTTAGACGCGGCATATTATTTCCTGCGGCCAGTGGACACAATGTTATTGAGTCTCTTGGTTTGCGTCTAGCCCTTGAATATTTAGCTGGTGAACCTGAGAAAATCGAACCAGATTTAGAGTCTTCGATACTAACGCTTAAGAATGTTCAATTTCCTCCGATAGAGACCCATACAGGAGGATACGCTGAAACAGATGCGCAAGGATATCAGCTTCTCCTTAATTTTCGTCGACATAAAACCCCATTTAATGTTGTTTCGTTCAAACAAGTATTACGTAACGAAATTCCACCAGATTTGATGCGCGATCGCATCGTCTTAATCGGCAGCATGGCATTTAGTAAAGCTGATATTTTCTACACCGGAGGTCAACAGCCAAATGGACAACCCACAATTCAATTTGGTGTACAGCTACATGGAGAAATTGCTAGCCAGCTTATCAGTACGACCCTCGACGGTCGTCCCCTCATTCAGGCATGGCCCCAGTGGCTAGAAAGCCTGCTGATCATAGGTATTTCTATCTATGGCAGCTATCTTACTCAACAAGCAACCAAACTATGGCAGCGACTGACGCTGATTCCAGGCATCAGCTTGCTCGTGTTTGGTATCAGCTATGGAACATTGAGCTTTACAGGACTCTGGCTACCCGTTGTCCCTATGCTTTTGGGATTATGGATCGCCGCCGGGCTCTCAGGGGCACATCGCACCACACAATTACAGGTCCTTTCCACCAACGATAAATTAACTGGGCTAGCCAATCGCCGCACATTTGATGAGAGTCTGCAACAAGCGTGGTTTAGGGCCTTGAGAGCGCAACACCCCTTGGCCCTGATTGTTGGTGACGTAGACCATTTCAAAAAATATAATGATACCTACGGTCACCCCCAGGGGGATGAATGCCTCAAACAGGTGGCTCAGGCCATCCGCACCACTGTTAAAGCGAGTGGTGCGTTAAATGCTCGCTATGGGGGTGAAGAATTTGTTGTGCTGCTACCCAATACCTCAGCGGAACAAGGGACTGCGATCGCACGTGCCATTTTATCGAAGCTAGCCGCCTACAACTTGCCCCATACCGCCTCCGAAACCGCCGACTATGTCACCATGAGCTTAGGTGTGACCAGCTTTGTGCCAACATTAGAAATTCCACCGAGTGCCCTAGTGGAGATGGCTGACCTGGGCTTATATACCGCCAAAAAGTCAGGGCGCAATTGCGTTTGTCTACATCAGCCCAACACCCTCGACCAGCTTCCCAATCAACACCTGCAAAAATAGCGTCTGTCATTAAGACAGGAGCCAACCCTTCAGGGCTAACGCGTCAGCCCTGAAGGGCATTTAGTCTGTAACTTTCACAGCTTCAAACAAGCGAGAAAAGTAAAACTGTGTTGCTGTAAATTCCTTACGCTTAATCTGCCAGCCGTTTGCCTTCAAAGCTGCACGAATATCGGCCTCACGGTGGAGATAAGCACGAGTTGCTTTACTTGGGCCCGGGAAAAACTCGCCAATACGCTTAAGTAGGGTATAGAAGGGGGTTTTCGGAGCAAAGCTAAGGATCAGTCTGTCCTCAGCCAAAGAACTTAAATGGGCAATCATGTCACCAGCCTTTTCTTGAGGATAGTGAATGAGTACATCCAAACAAATAACTGTGTGATAGCTACCGTCTAGGGTTTCTAAATCCTGCGCATCAAAGGTAGGTACAAACTCTGGCGGCAACAGTTCCTTGGCACGAAAACTAGCTTCTTCTACCATTTTCTCGGAGATATCACTCGCAGACACTACTGCCCCCATCTCCGCTAAAGGAATACTGAGACTACCGACACCACAGCCAGCATCACAGACCGTCAGCCCCTGAGCATTACCATCCTGCTTAAACCAGTAAAGAACGTGATCAACAGTTTGCTGATGCCCTTCTCGAATGTCTCGCTGGACTTTATTGACCTGACCGTCTCCATAGATACGGCTCCAACGATCGAAACCTTGGGCATTAAAATAATTACGAACGATGGTTTTATCGTCAGTTGCACTCGTCATAGGATTGGCCAGAAGTAATCATTAGGATTTCTCTACCGTCAGATCCTATTACGTTTTGGCAATCTGAAGTGTAGTGAAAATATGGGCAATACCTTATTCGTCTAAAATTCTCTGCCAGCTGAGAGTCGTGCCATCGTAGTGCCAACGGAGTAAGTTGGCAGTTTGTCTGGGAGCTAATCCTGGCAGCCCTACAGCCTGGCGTGGTCTTTCGGTAGCCAAGACGATGGCTTCATTGACATCACATAACCCCCATTGGACCAAATTGGTTACCCCCTTCAGTAAGGGCTGGGTAGTGCCTGACAATGTCCCGTCCGGCAGTCGAGCCGTACCGTCTACCACCTCAATCTCACGACTATCCCAGGGATAGGTACCATCCGGTAAACCCAGGGGGGCCAATGCATCACTCACCAGAAACAGACCGCCCTTGACACCTTCAGAGGCACCTCGTCCGGCTCGTAGCAACAGGTCGAGCATCGTAGGACACACATGCTGGCCATCGGCAATCAGACCTGCATACACATTGGGCTGGGTTAACGCAGCCCCTAGTAACCCAGGTGCACGGTGATGCAATCCTGGCATGGCATTGAATGCATGGGTCACCATTGAGGCTCCTTGGGCAAAGGCTTGTTGAGCTTGGGTTGACGTCGCCAGGGAGTGGCCAAGACTGACAATGATGTTTTGCGATCGCAACCAGGGAATCACCGCAGCATCGGTTTCTATTTCTGGAGCCAGGGTAACGATCTTAACTACGTCAATACAGCCCCCCAATAACCCTTGAACGCGATCCAGTGAAAGCGACTGCAAATAGTCCTGAGGATGCGCTCCTCGCTTAGCCGGATTCAAAAATGGACCCTCTAGATGTGCCCCCAAAACCACAGCATGCCGTGGCTGCCTGTTAAAACCTTGAGTCTGGTAATCCTGAATTACAGAGAGACTGCGTTGAATTTTATCTGGATGGGCTGTCACCAGAGTGGGGGTAAACGCATCAATCCCCTGACTCCACAAAAAACTAGCTGCTTTCTGCAGTTCTACAGGATCAGTCAAATCAGGAAATGCCAACCCTAAAACGCCATTGATCTGTAAATCCACACCCCCTAGGGAAACCCAATCGCCGTTGAGGTCAATTGCCTGTACTGCATTAGCCGACACTTTAGCCATGGGTAACATAGAGCGCAGCTGATGGCCGACTACCTCAAGACAATAGAGTCCCGACAGATGAGGTAATCGTGCACTTAGCAAAATTGACATGGGCAGTTGCAGTTCAAATCTTTGTACGAATCATCCCATAGGAACCCGGTAGGCTAACAACAGCAACTCTGGCACAGCCAGATATAACGTTTCACCTTTCATCACATGACTTCTCCTCTTGTTGGCATCATTATGGGCAGCGACTCTGATCTGCCCACTATGGAAGCAGCCATTACCGTTTGCGAAGACTTTGGTATTCCTCACGAAGTGGCCATTGTATCGGCTCATCGCACCCCAAAACGCATGGTGAGTTACGCTCAAACCGCTGTCGAACGAGGCCTAAAAGTCATTATTGCTGGGGCTGGTGGAGCGGCTCATCTGCCCGGCATGGTGGCCGCCCTGACGCCACTTCCTGTGATTGGCGTCCCTGTAAAAAGCCGCGCCATGCAAGGCATAGACTCACTTTATTCCATCGTCCAAATGCCCGGTGGCATCCCAGTGGCAACGGTAGCAATTGGCAATGCAAAAAATGCGGGTCTGTTAGCGGCGCAAATATTGGCAACATGCGATCGCAAGCTCCTCGAACGCGTCCAAGCTTATCGGAAATCCCTTGAAGATAGCGTCCTGGAAAAACAAACTCGACTCAACGAACTGGGTCACCATCCCTACCTAAAAACAATGTTCCCTTCAAAGGACACAAAAGAGAACACATAGCAGCAAGGGTTTTAGGCTGTCAATAATATTAATTTTTGAAAATAAGCCAAAATAATGAGGTCTCAAACCCCGAATATTCCAGTCACACAAACCAAGTGTATTACTTGATACAGAATGACTTGGCTGAAATTGGTGGAATCTATCTAATAGATATGCACAATGCACCAAAGAGAAACCAGACGCTTAAGGCTAGGTGTTTAGGGCGCAGAATGTGGCAGATCTGCCATTCATGATGGTGAAAATTCTTAACTAAGATTTTCTCCAATTTTTGGCAGAGCCATATCACGGTCCTAAATCTCTTGTCGGTCATTGAGTATCTTGAACTGTCAAGGTCCCCTCACACAAAGACATCACTGTCTAGGGCTGGATCCTTTGAGAGTGAGTTTTAGTTGATTGGATTGTGTTGTAGGAACGTCTGTTGAGATGTCTAGTCTAAATTTGAGCCGCAAGGCGAGACGGCGTAAATCGTCTGTCTGGGATTCTTATGCGCCGCCATTTGATCAGATGGCTAAGCGCTTTTTTGGCAGAAGCTTTTCATGGGCTTGGTTAGTTTGTATCCCCCTGGCATTAGTAATCGTTGCCACGTGGAGTACTGCAGCCCATGCTCAAGAAGATGCAATTGCTGCTGGCGATGTTCAGTTTGTTTTGGATAACATCTGGGTGCTGATCGCAGCCATTCTGGTGATCTTTATGAACGCTGGTTTCGGGATGTTAGAAACCGGTTTCTGTCGCCAGAAGAATGCTGTCAATATTCTTTCCAAGAATTTGATCGTGTTTGCCCTTGCCACATTGTCTTTCTGGGCAATTGGTTTCGGTCTTATGTTTAACGAGGCCAACCCTGTTTTTGGCATGGGTAATTTCTTCCTGTCCGGTTTGTCTGTAGACGAGCCCTATGCAGGTAACTTAACGGCCCCTGTGTTCTTCCTATTCCAGGCAGCTTTTGCAGGTACTGCAGCAACTATCGTGTCTGGTGCCGTTGCAGAGCGGATCAAATTCATTGACTTCATTCTCTTTAGCATTCTGCTGACAGCCATTTCGTACCCCATCACTGGTCACTGGGTCTGGTCTGGCAATGGCTGGTTAGGTGCTCTACCCACAGGCGGTTTTTCCGACTTTGCTGGTTCTACTGTTGTGCACTCTGTCGGTGGTTGGGCAGCTCTAGTAGGTGCAGCAATTCTGGGTCCTCGGCTCGGCAAGTATCAAGATGGTCAAATCAATGCCATCCCCGGTCACAACATGAGTATTGCAACTCTTGGTTGTCTTATTCTTTGGATCGGTTGGTTTGGTTTCAACCCTGGTTCTCAGCTAGCAGCTGACGGAGCTGTTCCTTACATTGCTGTCACCACTAACCTAGCTGCTGCTGCTGGTGGTGTAGCCGCAACTGTAACCGCTTGGATCATGAGTGGCAAGCCTGACCTATCCATGATTATCAACGGTATTTTGGCCGGTTTGGTTGGTATCACGGCTGGCTGTGCTGGGGCTAGTTTCTTTGGTGCAGTTATCATTGGTCTGATTGCAGGCGTAATCGTTGTCTTCTCCGTTAGCTTCTTTGACAGCATCAAAATTGATGACCCCGTGGGTGCTATTTCCGTACACCTTGTGTGCGGTATGTGGGGGACCCTTGCCGTAGGTTTGTTTGATACCACAACTGGCCTGTTCTACAGCGGTAGCATCAATCAGCTCATCTCTCAGGTGATCGGTATCGTTGCCATTGGTCTGTTTACTGTTGTATTCAGTGCCATTGTTTGGACCATCCTGAAGTCTGCGTTTGGTCTACGTGTCTCTGCTGAGGAAGAGCTGAAGGGCTTGGATATTGGCGAGCACGGCATGGAAGCTTACAGCGGTTTCCTGAAGGACACTAGCGATATGGGCGGTGTTGCCTAAGCTTGTTAAGTCGTTCCGGTTCTTTATAAATACTTAGAACCTATAAGGAATAGCGTTTTAGAGGTGGGTGGTTTCATTCAGGAAACCGCCCACCTTTATTTTTCGGAGAATTAAAGCCTTCGAACTTTACAGAGCTTTTTCCGTGGCCCCTTAGCAGCTTGCCATCCTTGGAAGGATGGCAAGCTGCTCTTCTGACGCCTTACACCTCTCCTCTAAGCTTAGTTACAATTCCTCCGCAGCCTGGATAGGCACTGATAAGGTTGGGGCAGTTGGGCGAAGAGTCTCGACATCAATTAAATCCTACAGTTAATGGGCAATCCGGCTTCAGTTTTAGACGAGCTGCTTGCGGTCTTACCGGCACTAAGGCCACAAATGTATTTCAAAACATCGCTGACGGCCCTTTCCCATGCGATGGAAGATCAGGTATTGGCGGGGGACGATCGTCCTTTGATGATTGCCAGCTTTCAGCAGGAACGCTTTTATCGTCAAGAAGCTCATCGTTACTT
The DNA here is from genome assembly GCF_043421595.1 of Leptothoe sp. ISB3NOV94-8A. Classification (NCBI taxonomy): domain Bacteria; kingdom Bacillati; phylum Cyanobacteriota; class Cyanophyceae; order Nodosilineales; family Cymatolegaceae; genus Leptothoe; species Leptothoe sp. ISB3NOV94-8A. Next base: position 5,425,611 of record NZ_JAXSQW010000001.1, read on the forward strand.
ACGACTCGCTGACATTACGCCTCAAATTTATGTGTTAGCAGCCACCAATACCAAGTTTGCCAATGCTGATGGCACTGTCAGGCATGAAACCATTGCCTTTGATCCTGAAGATGCGCTGGTGCATGAATGGCACCTCGTAGTTTTAGGCCAACAGTACACGGCCTGTTTGGTTTGCCGTGAGCATCATGGTTCGCAAAAACCTAGGGTTTTAAACGGTGCGCCTGCGTTTGATCAAAGCCGTCGTTTTGAAGGTATTTGGACGCTTGATCGGCGTGTCTGTGAACAGGCAGCTTATATTTTGTTGAAGCGTATTGCTCACTATCGACCAGATTTATCCGATAAAATCACCCAAGCTCAGACTGATTTTTTGCCAGCGGACCTACTTGGGGGTAAACCTTATAACGCTGAGGTCACTGAGTCCTATCCCTTTGCTCAGCGATTAGTTACGTATGTGCAGGCTAGTCAGTACAAGCTACTTAAAGCCTATAAAACGATGGCCGCTCAAGAAAATCGTGAGCGGTTGATCAATTCAATTACGGCGGCTATTCGTCAGTCCTTGAACCCAACTGAGGTGTTTGCGATCGCAACCCACGAACTCGGGCAAGAAATTTCTGCTTGTCGCTGCATTATTTATCGTAGTGACCGTTACGACAGTATTGAAATTCAACATGAATTCCGGCAACCAAATATCACCTCTCTCAAAGGCGAAGTCTGGCCTCTTATCGAAAATCCTCTGTTCCAAACTGTCAACCGACAACGGGAATCCCTGACCTACTCACAAACCCCAGTTGGTAGCCAACAGAAGAATCAAATCGACGATATCTCTACTATTGATGGTTTATTAAACCAATGGGATATTCATAGCTGCTTACTAGTACCTCTAATTTACCAAGAGCGGTTACTAGGAATGATTGAGCTTCACCAGTGCAGCGATACCCCACAACCCTGGAGTAAAAACGATATCAGTCTGGTGGAAGCCGTTGCTGCTCAACTCAGTGTAGCTGTAATTCAAGCTGAAGCCTATGCAAATCTAGAAAGTCTCAACCAACAGCTAGAAGCCCTCGATCGAACACGCAGCAATCTCATCGCCATTACTGGCCACGAGCTACGCACCCCCCTATCGACTATTCGAGTCTGCCTAGAAAGTATTTTTACAGAGCCTGACATGCCCATGGATATGCGGCAAGCGATGTTGCAAACTGCCATGGATGACTCTGAACGCATGCAACGGCTCGTCCAAGATTTCTTAACCCTATCGCGCCTTGAAAGTGGTCGTATTGAATGGAACCTGGAGTCCCTTGCTCTAAGCGAATGTGTTGCCCTTGCCTTAAGCAGTCGACGAACAATGACCAGTTCCTCGACAATTATGGTTGACTTACCAGAGTCCCTACCTTTGATTCGGGGCGACGGTGAATGGATCGTTGAGGTACTTACCAAGCTACTGGACAACGCTTGTAAATTTACGGCGGCCAACGGAAATATCTCCATCCAAGCCCACATCAAAGACAATGCGTTTGTAGAAGTCTCAGTCAATGACAGTGGCCGAGGCATTGAGCCAGAGCGATTAGAAACGGTCTTCGAACGTTTTTACCAAGAAGAAGGGGCACTCCGCAGATCAGTGGGTGGAACAGGTTTGGGACTTGCCATTTGCCGTCAAATTGTAGAAGCGCAGGGCGGCAAAATTTGGGCCACATCTAAAGGCAAAGATCAGGGCACGCAAATTCACTTCACATTGCCCATCGCAGCTCAGCAATCAAACCACAGAACAAAAAAGCGCTCAGGTATCAAATCATCCCATCCTAAAAAGATTTCAGTCTCATAAAGCCCATGGCTCTATGGAGAGTAAATATTTCGAATTTAGGGCATTACAGCCATAGGGGGCAGCACACTGCTGTTCCCCGAAAACTCAGTGCATTTCAGATCTTTTAGCCTAGATCCCTTCAGGTAAGGGTTGCCCAAACTGTAGCGGCACAGGTAAGTCCGTTTGCACAATCGTGCGCTCAGCGGCAGGTTGTTGAATAGTCTGAAAATCAGGTGGGTCACGATCTTCCACAACTGTCTGGTCTTCTTCAGATAAAGACGATAATTCAACCGGAGCCAGTGCAGTTGACGCCGGCCTTGCAGGAGCAGGCATCTCGACGTCTGGCACAGCGGCAGATGACTCCCCTGGCATCTTGACAGCAGGAGTCGGCTCTTCCGCTGCTACAGTCTCATCACCAGCGACAGCCACATCTGCGTTCTGCGTTACCTCCGAACTAATCGGCTCAGCGGCAGCGACAGGTTGCTCACTCCTACTGGCAGCGAGATCTGGTAGCGTCGATTGCCGTGATTCCGCTTCTAAAACTACTGTTGGCGTCAAGACATCTTCTGTACTAGTATCTTCAAGCTCTGGAACCTTCATAGGTGGCAATTCTGGCACCTCTGCATCAACGACAGCCACTGGAGCAGCATCGTCAGAAGCATTATTATCTTCTATGGATAGAACGTTAACGTCTGCTAGAGGTGGAACACTGACCCCATCATTCTCTTCTAAGGGTGGAACACTCACTACACCGCTAGAAGCCTCAGAATCATAGGGATCAATGGGCAGTGCTGTTGTGGTTGTCGAGCTTTGAGGAATGCGTAGATTCGCTGCGGCAAGACTGACATTATGATCGTCAGAGTTCTGGGCTGGGGTTAGGGAAGTACTCTGGGCAACTGTATTGTTTTCAGCAATTAACGGGCGAAAACGCCAATGTCGTTGACCATCATCACTATCATCAAATTGAATGTCAGCCTGCTCAGGGGATAGAACTATTTCCGGAGATAATTCAATGACAACCCTGACATTCTCTGGGGTGTACTGGGCTACCCGAATATTTTTGACAGCTCCATCATAAATCTGCTCTGGGTCAATATCGCCAATGTCTGTGTTGGGGATATCGAGGACTAAGCGTGGGGGTTCTGAAAGTAGAAAAAACTCTGGAAAAACCTCGTCAGACAAGGAAAATGTTAGTTCATTGCTACTCGTATCAAACGACCAATTCTGTAGATTTTCTGCGAATGCTGGTGCCATTGATAAAGCAAGAGCAATCAGGCTACCTCCTAACGACTGATGCAAACAGTGCTTGAATGCCATAAAACTACCCCACAGAACGCCAACAGACACAATTAAAAGTAAAAGGATACGGTACTTTGTCAAATACGACCCATATTTTTGATAAAAATTCCCCACGCCTCATAGATTTATCGGCCATGATAAGTGCAGTCAGAAACCATTAAACCGTTGCTGATTGAGACGATAAATCCATCTGTATAGCTTGCCAACAGCCTCAATTTGACAGATGGAATCATCACGAGGTCAGCAACACCCGATTAAATATCCGCAGTCTTTTGAAAGGAAACATCTAAGTCTATGGAAATGCATGAGCTGTTAACGCTAATTTTGCTATTAAGCCCTGGTCTTCTGCTATCTGCGGTTGTTATGTCAGCCATGGCATTTGGTGGCTAATGAGCTGGGTTTTAGCTGGCGATTAGATCCACTAAATCGCTCACAAACTTGATTGAATCAGCAATAAAGGACGTACTTCGAGGTATCTGCCATGGTGATGGTTGAGTCCACAATGTTGGCATTGGGAACCCAAGCTCCAGAATTTTCATTAATCGATGTTGTGTCGGGTGACAGTGTCACCCTAGAGAATTTTTCAGGCAGCAAAGCGCTGTTAGTCATGTTTATTTGCGTCCATTGCCCATTTGTCAAACATGTGGAACAAGAACTAGCCCAAATTGGGCATGACTATGCCGAGCAAGACTTAAGCATTATCGCCATTAGTGCCAATAGCATTCAGACGCACCCCCAAGATGCTCCCGAGCATATGAAAACTCAAGCAACAACCCAGGGGTTCAACTTTCCCTATTGTTATGACGAAACTCAAGGCGTAGCCAAGTCCTATACCGCTGCCTGCACCCCCGATTTCTTCTTATTTGATGGCGCGCTGAAGTTGGCCTATAGAGGACAGCTAGATGATAGCCGCCCTAGTAATGGCAAACCAGTCACAGGCAAAGACCTACGCCAGGCAATTGATACGCTCCTGACCGGACAGAGCTTATCTGACGACCAGATACCCAGCGTTGGGTGCAATATCAAATGGACTCCAGGTCAGGCTCCTGCCTATTTTGGGGCTTAATTTAGTACGTTAAGTGAGCCCTAGGATTAAACGCTTCAATTGTTCGTAGCTTTTCATAGAGCTCGGCTTCTTGGTCACTGAGAAGCTTGGGGACTGCCACTTCGATCTCCACAATTTGATCGCCGCGTTCTTCAGTTATGCGACCATACCCCTTACCAGCCAACCGTAGCTTTCGCCCCGATTGAATACCTGCCGGAATGGTCATTTGGACAGGCCCATCAAGGGTGGGCACAGTAATTTGTCCACCCAAAACTGCTTCACTGGGTGTAATCGGTAAATGACAGACGACATCTCGTCCTTGCACCCTTAAAAAGGGATGGGGCTCCACAACTATATTTAGGTAAAGATCACCACCATTAATACCCTGACCCCGTAGACGAATACGTTGCCCCGTGAGCATGCCAGGTGGCATATCCACTTCTAAAGCACGTCCATCTTCGAGGCGTACCCGTTCAGCTCCTCCTTGAAACGCTCGTTCTAAGGGAACCTGAAGAGATGCTTCTGCATCCCGCCGTCGAGGATCACCCGTTGCCTTTGCTTGCGTTTGTTTTTTCTTAGGTTGAACTGGCGATTTGGGAATCGCTTGGCGATTAAGCAGCTGATCAACAAACCGGTTAAAGTCTTCTAAATCCCGATAGTCGGCCTCAGACTTTTGCTGTAGCCAATACCGTCGGTAGTCATCGTACTGAGCCTTCCGATCAGCATCGGAAAGTATCTCATAGGCTTCACCCAGGGATTTAAAACGCTCTTCAGCCTCTTGATCTCCAGGGTTTAGATCGGGATGAAACTGGCGTGCAAGACGACGATAGGCCTGTTTGATCGTTGATGAATCAGCACTCTCAACGATGCCGAGAATCTCATAGTAGTCTCGAAAATTTTGCATAGTGAGGGTCCCGACCGGCTTACCAGAGTTCGTCCTGGTCGCCCCATTCATCCTCGTTATAGCTTTGTGAGCTGCTGCTGGGCCGACCAGAATGATCAGAGTAACCTTTGGCGGGCTTACTGGCTGGTTCACCAGCCTTATCAGCCCAAGGATCTTCATCCAAAGACGCATTAGAATTCCAGCTGCTAGCTGTAGATTTACCTCCATTGGCATAGCCATCGGCTGGCTGAGATGGATATCCAGCATTAGAGGGCGCATAGCGACCAGAACCAGTCTGCGGTCTCACCGAATTTCTATCCGTGGAGCTTGGTCTATAGCGATCTTGCTCTGCATTATTATCTTGGCCATAAGCCGAGCGGCGAGCGGCTCCAGCATCTTGACCATCACCCACGTCACGCTGACCGTAGCGATCTTGGTTATAGCCCTGTTGGTCGTAGTTATCCCTTACATCTCTGTAGGCATTGCTGCGATCAAAATTCTCCTCGCGATTACGGTCGGGACTACGCTCATACCGGTCTTGGTTACGTTGACCATGACTTCCTTGGTCATATCCTTGGCCATAAGTCTCTTGGCCATAGGTCTCTTGGCCATAGCCGCCTTGAACATATCGATCTTGAGAAGAACGCTGCTCATAGCGATCTTGCGGCTGAGACTCATAGGAATTGCCCCCATAGCCACCCTGGGTATTTTGGTCATAACGACGCTGATCATAACGCCCCTGGTTAGACCTGTCTTGATTAAAGCGCTCTTGACGATACGCATCAGGCCCATAAGCATCTTGACCATAGGATTCTTGACCATAAGCTCCTTGATCATAAGCCCCTTGCCCGTAGGATGCTTGATCGTAACTGTCTGCCCGACGCCCCTGGTTATCGTAATCCCGATTGTCGTAACCACTGCGATTATCGTAACTACGAGGAGGGGCAGCATCATAGGATTGACGTGCGCTACCTGGACGTGATGCTGGCTGATTCCAGCTATCATCCCAATCGTCCCAACCACTGCGATTATCACGACGACCAGCAGTCCAGCTGGGGGTATCCCACTGGCCTTGACCATTCCAGTCATAGTCACGACGATAGTAATCGTCGTCATCCTCAAAGGCTTTTTTAATGGTGTCGCCAATCTGGTTAAAGATATTGCCGTCGTCATTATCGGCATCGTACAGATAGGCCTCGCGATTCAACTCGTACAGTTCATCCTGTAACTCAGATTGAATCATGTCTATCATGCGCTCATCCTCTCGTTTGAGGGCATCACGCAGGTCTTGAATCAGGTTATCAATGCGGCGTTTGCGATCGCGAGCAAACTGTAATCCAAAATCAATGGAAACACTGCGCATCGCTCGCTCCGCTTGGAACGTTAGCGTCTCAGCTCGATTACGCTTCTCAATGCGTTCTCGCTGGCCCCGGTCAACGTCAGCAAATTCTTCCGCTTCCCGCAGCATGCGCTGCACATCATCGTCAGAAAGATTGGACGCTTCTTGCACGGTAATACTTTGCTCACGGCCCGTGGTTTTATCCATGGCCGATACCTGCAAAATACCGTTGGCATCAATATCAAAGGACACCTGAATCTGTGGAATTCCCCTTGGTGCTGGGGGGATTCCCATAAGCTTGAACCGCCCCAGGGATTTATTATCTATCCCCATTTCCCGCTCACCCTGGATCACATGCACTTCCACAACGGTCTGATTATTTTCAGACGTGGAGAAAATATCGGAGCGTCGGACAGGGATCGTAGTGTTACGCGGAATCACCTTTTTCATCACACCACCAATAGTCTCTAACCCTAGAGACAGCGGCGTGACATCCAGCAACATGATGTCCTTCACTTCTTCGGTGAGGATACCGGCCTGAATAGCCGCACCAACGGCAACGGCTTCGTCAGGGTTTACATTTTGGTTAGGTTCTTTACTCAAAATAGAGCGCACTAGCTGCTGAACCATGGGCATACGGCTAGAACCGCCCACAAGAACCACTTCATCGATTTGTGAGGGAGACAGATGCGCATCATTCATCGCCTGTTGTAGAGGAGCACGGAGGCGACCCACTAAATCAGCACACAGGGATTCGAAGTGCGATCGCGACAGCTTTTTCTCAATGTGCTTTGGCCCATCAGCAGTAGCCGTAATGAAAGGCAAATTGATTTCAACTGTGGGCAGCCCCGATAGCTCAATTTTGGCCTTCTCAGCGGCTTCAGTCAGACGCTGCAATGCCTGGCGATCTCGTCGTAGGTCAACACCTTCAGTTTCTAAAAACTCGTCTGCTAACCAGTCAACAATTTTCTTGTCAAAGTTGACACCACCGAGCTGAGTATCGCCGCTGGTAGCTCTCACCTCAAAGACGTTATTACGAACATCCAAGATGGACACATCAAACGTGCCACCCCCCAGATCAAAGACCAGAATAGTCTGATTAAATTGCTGATCCAGTCCGTAGGCTAATGCTGCTGCTGTGGGCTCATTGATGATCCGTTTTACCTCTAGACCTGCAATGCGGCCTGCATCGCGGGTAGCCTGACGTTGCGCATCATTAAAGTAAGCAGGCACCGTAATAACTGCGCCAGTCACCGGCTGCCCCATGTAACGGCTAGCCTCTTCAGCTAGCTTACGCAGCACCATGGATGATATTTCTTCAGGGGCAAAATCCTTATCTAGACGCGGGCAGCGAATTTTAACATTGCCAGCATCATCTTTACGCACGGTGTAGGGAACACGTTTTGACTCAGAGGTTAACTCTGTATACTTACGCCCCAAATAGCGCTTAACGTTGTAGAAGGTGTTCTGAGGATTGAGTACCGTTTGACGCCGGGCCATTTGCCCCACCAAACGCTCACCCTCTTTGCTAAATGCAACCACCGAAGGGGTCGTACGCATCCCCTCCGTATTGGCGATGACCACCGGTTTGCCACCTTCGATGACTGAGACAACTGAGTTGGTAGTACCGAGGTCAATACCGACGACCTTTCCCATCCGCTAGGTTTCTCCCACTGCGCGTGTAACGACAACAGTCGTCTACACAATTAATCATATATATAGTAGTCACTTAGTAGTCTAAGCCACTATTGTGCTGCGGCTTAACCACATGTACACATCCCTATAATGGTCCGGCTAGGACAACATTGTCCATTCCAGAGAACCGACTATCACTTGTTCGAATTCTTTTGATAATCCGACACGCACTAAACTAGTGTGATTATTTTGAGGAGTCATGATTTGATGGAGGGAAAAATATCTATTCTAGAAAACTAGCTACTAACTTGTTCAAATTCTCTGATAGTATGGAGTTCGCAAGCGGATGTGGCGGAATTGGTAGACGCGCTAGGTTTAGGTTCTAGTGTCTTCGTGACGTGAAGGTTCAAGTCCTTTCATCCGCATTAGAGCCTCGGTTTCTGTGAGAAACCGAGGCTTATTGTATGAATACTCAGAGAAACTGGGATGCTAGCGGATGGTTGCAAAATCGGCAACTGATGAATCCACGATAGAATTTTTGGACTGACACTACTTTCACCGCTCATACAGGCTTTGCGACTTTATAAATACGTATGCATTAAGGCTGATTTGCTTGATGGGTGAGTGGCGAAACGCAGTTAGTCAAAATAAACTAATTAGCCTGTAATCCCTTCCAAATATAGGTTTTGTATTTCAACTTGCTCCTGACTTCAGAGTATGGCCTAATTTTTGGTTGGATCGTTAGCTATGGAGTCATCAGACGAGACACCTGGATTTTTATATTCTGAAAGGCCATAGGCGATACGATGCCAGTTTTCAGGACATCTTCCGAGGTATATTGCCCATTCTGTAGATTTTTGAAGACATGGAGCTGTTTATCCGTTAAATTGACGACCCAATATTCTTGAATCCCGGATACAGCATAGGTGTTTTTTTTGGTGGTCAGGTCCTTGGTGAGGGTAGCGTTGGAAAATTCGATCAGCCAGTGGATATCGCTGGGGTAGGGGTGATGCTTTAGATAGACAGTGCCCAGGGGTTTGATGATGGCCAGATCGGGGATGGGTTCTGAGTCGTCGCTGAGGGTGATGGGATGGGCTTCGCTGACTTTAGCCCGGCTGCCGAGCAGGCTGCGCAGGTAATCGCCTGCTTCACGGTTGTAGTAAGCGTGGGGTTCACCCTCCGGTGGCATGACGATGATTTCTCCGCGTAGTAGTTCGACGGGCTGGTCGTCGAATACGCCAGCTTGGATGGCCTGGTGGTAGCGGTCTATGGTCCATTTGTAGGTGGTGACGGTCATAGGGACCTGGCCTCATGCTGGGACAACAGCTGATGTATCAGTAGTTTTAGTATGGCAAATTTACGTTCAGACTTTTATTTTTCTAGTTACAGCACTAGCTACAATCGTTCCATCTTCGAAGTACTCTGGAGTACGGTTTTTGCAGTCATAAATTTTCAGTACTGAAAATTTGAGGTGAGGCTCACAGCCAAAGAGATATGCGGTGTGGCGTTGTTGCAAAATTGGTAACCTGGCGAATTTAGCCAGAATTCCCTTTCATACTGAGGACAAGCAACTCGTATGAGACGTAAGAAAACCCATGGCAAAGTCAATGAGAGCAGGCCTAGCAATCCTTGTGGCAGTCGCTAGCTTAGTGAGCTGTGGGGCGGCCACTGAAATGAGTATCAGTGGTGATGAGTTTCGCTCCAAAGCCCAGGCTCCAGCCGAAACAGCAGCAGTTGCTGAATCAGCCAACATCTTGACAGCTCAAGAAGCAATGGAAGCCGATGCAAGCAGACCTGTCGAGCCCCCCAATGATGCCGCTGTAACCTCTGGCCAACCTCAGCTGATTAAACGCGCCCAGCTTAACTTAATCGTCGATTCGGTCGATGATGGCTTAAAGAGCGCCTCACAAATTATTCGCACTCACCAGGGCGATATTCTAGACCTCCAAGACAATCAAATAGAGGCAAGTCAACGCACGGCCTACTTACGCATTCGAGTGCCCCAAGCGAATTTAGATCCTCTCTTAGAAGCATTGAGTAACCTTGGCACTATTCAACAGCAGGGCTTAAGTGCTGAAGATGTGTCCACACAAATTATTGATGCTCAGGCTCGGCTACGTAATCTCCGAAAATCAGAGGAATCTTTGCTCAAAATCATGGAACGCTCCGGTGAAATCTCCCATGTGTTAGAGGTGTCTCGCGAACTAAGTCGTGTACGGGAGCAAATTGAGCAAATTGATGCCCGTGTGCAAAATTTACAGACCCAGGTACGTTACTCCACAGTTGATTTGTCATTGGCAGCAGCTGTTGCACCACAACCCATTGGGCGTCCCCTCGGCGAAACGATTAGTACCACATGGCGAGATGCTACCCAGTCAGTCGGCAACCTGACGGTAGGGCTTATGCAGCTAGGGTTATGGTTAGTGGCCTATAGTCCCTATCTATTAATAGTGGTGATTGCTAGCGTGCTGGGTTATCGCACCATTCGCCGTCGGCCTAGCTAGGGCTAACGTCCATAATAGTCTTGGTACCAGGCAACAATTTTCGCAATGCCCTCCTCTAAAGGAGTGCTTGGAGCAAACCCTACATCCGCGGTCAAATCAACAACATCCGCATAGGTTACTGGCACATCGCCTGGTTGCATGGACATCATTTCCTTGACAGCCGTTTTTCCTAACACTTGCTCAATAATCTCGATAAAGCGCATTAGCTCTACTGGGCTATGATTACCGATATTGTAGAGCTTGTAGGGAGCAGCCGTATTAAAGGCATCATCTGTGATCGGTTGAGGCAAGTGCCGTAGCACCCGTACTACACCTTCGACAACATCATCAATGTAGGTGAAGTCCCGTTGCATTTTGCCGTGGTTGTAAACTTGAATGGGACGGTCGTTTGCGATCGCATCTACAAACTTAAAATAAGCCATATCTGGCCGTCCCCATGGACCATAGACCGTAAAAAAGCGCAGCCCTGTCGTCGGCAGATTATACAAATGACTGTAGGAATGAGCCATCAACTCATTTGCCTTCTTAGTTGCAGCATAAAGCGATACCGGATGGTCCACATTATCCTCTGTGGTAAGAGGTTATCAATGCCATAAACAGTTTCGCCCTCAGCTAACAGCAGCTACGCTAGAAAATAGCCAATAAAACCAGCTACCCCTGTCACCAATACAGTCATAATGCAATAAATTCCATTAATCGCGCTTACTATAAAGTATCCTGCCCTCGGCAACACCAAAAGCTGAAACAAATCTAGGCTTCACCCAGTGATGCTAAACAAGATTAGAAAAAACGCATGAGGCAGCCTCTCAACTTCCGAGACAAAATTTATGATCACTTCAAAAACCGTGCCAAAGGTTTAGAGTTCGTTTTTGAAAAATACTTGAGCAAAACAAACTATTTCTGATTAGTTTGGCCTTAACTTTGTCCTTATTCACCACATATTTTCAACTGGGCATATAGCTTGAAATATTTTTTAGAGAAGGGTCTCCCATAAAGGTGAGGCCTCTTAGGGAACAAGTATTCAAACGAATTCAATCTTATTTAAAAGTATGTGCTGGCAGCAGCCATATCTTTAATTTTGAAGAGGAAACAACTGTTCTACATCAGTGCTAGGATTGCCAGAGAACAAATGTGAAAGAAGTAAGAAGGACGTAGTTGTAAATGCAAGAAATTGACAAGTCAATATCTTTTGATGGACGGGATATTCGACTTAAGGTGGGTCTTTTTGCCCCCCAAGCAGGCGGTTCAGTACTGATTGAGTCTGGAGAAACTGCTGTATTAGTAACCGCAACCCAGTCCGCTAGCCCAAGGGATGGCATCGATTTTTTACCCTTGCTAGTTGACTACGAAGAACGCCTCTACGCAGCAGGGCGGATCCCAGGTGGCTTTTTACGTCGAGAAGGACGTCCACCAGAAAGAGCAACTCTGACCAGTCGTCTTATCGACCGGCCCATGCGGCCCCTATTCCCATCATGGCTACGGAATGACATTCAAATCGTTGCCACCACTGTCTCGATGGATCATGATGTTCCACCTGATGTTCTGGCAGCCACAGGCGCATCTATCGCAACTCTACTAGCCCAAATTCCGTTCCATGGCCCTATGGCAGCGGTACGGGTAGGTCTAATTGGTGATGATTTCATTATCAATCCTACCTATAAGGAAATTGAAAACGGCGATTTGGACTTGGTCGTTGCCGGTTCACCTGACGGTGTGATCATGGTTGAAGCTGGAGCCAACCAGCTGCCTGAGCAAGATGTTATTGAAGCGATTGACTTCGGTTATGAGGTTGTTCGTGACATCATCCAGGCTCAGAAAGACATCTTGGCGGAGTTAGGTGTTGAGCAAGTGACTCTGCCTAGCCCAGAAACAGATTCAACTCTGACAAACTTTTTGTCAGAGAAAGCAACCGATGGCATCAAAGATATCCTGAAAGAATTTGAGCTTGCCAAGCCAGAAAGGGATGAAAAACTGGATGCACTAAAAGCTCACATCAGCGAACAGCTGGATGAGCTGGATGACGAGGATCCCATTAAAGTAGCTGTCACAGAAGATGGCAAAGCGTTTGGCAATGCCTATAAAGGCTTAACCAAAAAGTTGATGCGCGCTCAAATCCTTGAAGAGAGGGTTAGGGTCGATGGTCGTAAACTCGATGAAGTGAGACCCATTAGCTGCCGCACAAAGGTGTTACCCAGTCGGGTTCACGGTACAGGACTATTCAAACGGGGCCTTACCCAGGTCATGTCTGTAGTTACTCTGGGCACTCCAGGGGATGCCCAGATGACGGATGACCTGCATCCCGATGAAGAGAAACGCTATCTGCACCATTACAACTTCCCTCCTTACTCCGTTGGTGAAACTCGCCCCATGCGTTCACCAGGACGTCGAGAAGTTGGTCACGGAGCACTAGCCGAACGCGCATTGCTGCCTGTCCTACCATCCATGGGCGACTTCCCCTATGTGATTCGGGTTGTGTCTGAGGTTTTGTCCTCCAACGGCTCAACCTCCATGGGCTCGGTATGTGGTTCCACCCTATCCTTAATGGATGCTGGGGTGCCGCTATCAAAGCCGGTAAGCGGTGCTGCAATGGGTCTAATTAAAGAAGGCGATGAAATCCGCATTTTGACCGATATTCAGGGTATCGAAGATTTTCTCGGCGATATGGACTTTAAGGTTGCCGGTACTGACAGTGGCATTACAGCATTGCAGATGGATATGAAGATTACGGGTCTATCCGTAGAGACCATTGCAGATGCAATCAACCAGGCTAAGCCTGCTAGATTACATATCCTCTCCAAGATGCTGGAGGCGATCAATGCCCCACGCACTGAGCTATCACCCTATGCGCCTAGACTTCTAAGCTTCAAGATTAACCCCGAAATGATCGGCATGGTCATTGGCCCTGGCGGTAAGCAAATCAAGAGCATTACCGATGAAACCGGAGCCAAGGTTGATATTGCAGATGATGGCACCATTACCGTGTCCTCAGTGGATGGAGCAGCTGCAGAGCGGGCTCAGGCCATTATCGAAGGCATCACCTTCAAGCCTTCGGCTGGCGATGTATATGTGGGTAAGGTCACTCGCATCATTCCCATCGGCGCGTTCGTCGAATATCGACCTGGCAAGGAGGGCATGATCCACATCTCCCAATTGGCAGACTACCGTGTCAATAAGGTCGAAGATGAGGTAACCGTCGGTGAGGAAGTGCTAATCAAAATTCGGGAAATTGATGGCCGTGGCCGTGTCAATCTCACACGTCTTAATATCCATCCAGATGAAGCGGCAAAAGCGCGTGAAACAGCTGGCTTAGCACCGGAATAACCCCCTTTCGTATGGACTAACATCGTATGGACTAATAGTTGATGCACGTGAGGCCTGGCAAGCATCTGCCAGGCCTCATATGTTTTTATCGATGATGTCCCCTATCTTTTTTGCAATCTATTGACCTGATTTGCACTGGGTTCAGGTTTCTCGGTAGGATGCTGGATGCAATATTGAGAGCAAAATTAAACACCCGTGCGAAGAATTGTTATCGCTGGTAATTGGAAGATGCATAAAACCCAGGCAGATAGTCTGGCGTTTTTGAATGGTTTTTTGCCTCAGCTAGAGGCCACCCCTGAGGAGCGAGAAGTTATTCTATGTGCTCCTTTCACGGCCCTGACCACACTTTCGAAAACACTCCATGGTTCACGGGTGATGATAGGGGCTCAGAATATCCACTGGGAATCTTCTGGTGCCTATACCGGAGAAATTTCTGGGGAAATGCTGACGGAAATCGGTGTGCGCTATGTCGTTGTTGGTCATAGTGAGCGCCGTGAGTATTTTGGGGACACCGATGAAACGGTTAATTTACGGTTGAAAGCGGCTCAAGCTGCTGGACTTACCCCCATTCTCTGTGTTGGTGAAACCAAACAGCAACGCGACGCAGGTGACACAGAAACCCACGTGGTTAACCAAATCGAAAAGGGGTTGATGGGGGTTGATCAAAGCAAATTGATTATTGCCTATGAGCCAATTTGGGCCATTGGAACTGGAGATACCTGTGCCTCAGAGGAGGCTAACCGTGTGTGCTGGCTCATTCGCTCCCAACTGGCAAATAAAGACGTGCCCATCCAGTATGGTGGCTCGGTCAAACCAGGAAATGTGGATGAAATTATGGCCCAACCTGACATTGATGGTGCCTTAGTGGGTGGAGCAAGTCTAGACCCTCAGAATTTTGCACGCATTATCAATTATCAATAACGCACATACCGCAGCTATCTATCTGGTGAGCTTAAATCATGGGTAACGGGCTCTAATTTATTATTGCTGATAGGATAATCATCTTCATGCATGCAGTAATGGGCATGGACGTAGATGCGATCGCGACCCTGTTGCTTAGCATGATAGAGCGCTAAATCAGCAGCCTGGAGCAGGTCTTGGGACGCGAGGTGACGTCCAGGGATAACGGTGGCAATTCCCATAGTTAACGTCACGTCCTCAGCAATGCCAGACGTTGCGTGGGGAATCGCTGCTTTAGCAAGCAGACCCTTTATGGCAAGGGCAACGCTATGGCCACCACCCGTGTCAGTGTTGGGCAAAATCACGGCAAATTCTTCCCCCCCATAACGAGCCACCAAATCTGCAGGGCGACGGATACAACGAGTCAGAATATCACTAACTTTAGCTAAGCAAATATCTCCCGTCGGGTGGCCATAGTAATCGTTGTACCGCTTGAAATAGTCGATATCACACAAAATCAGGGTGAGCGGCTTTTGATCCCGTGCTAGCCGCTGCCATTCGGCATCAAAATAGCGATCAAATCGTCGCCGATTAGCCAGCCCTGTAAGGCTATCGGTTAATGCCAGGGATTGTAAATCTTGGTTTTCTCGCCTTAGCTGTTCGTACGAAAGGCTGTGATGCAGTGCGATCGCAATCTCATCCACTAGGACTTTTGCGTGTTCTAACTCATCCTTCGTCCAAATATTCGCCTGATCTTTGCGACCAATCGCAACTATGCCCCAAGGTTTATCCAGTGTTTGTGTCTGCCGCTTATGAGGCAAGTGTATTGGCCCTAATAGCCAAGACCCAGGGAATTGACTAAGCCACTGCTGATGTACTGGCAACTGGAGAACAGATTGGTCATTAACCATGATGGGAAACGGCTGCTCTAGCTTTGCAATCACACTCTCTAACCCGAGATAATCATTCAAAGCATTCGTTTGATGGGCATTACTCGTTGAACAGAGTGATGACTCTACAGACTGCCAACAGCCTGGAGCATTTTCAAGAAGAAATATGCTGTCTGCCTGAAAAAAGTCCATCAGTGACTGTACAACAGTCTTATAGATATCATTGATTGATAAAACTTGTCGGATCTGCCGAATGGTTTCCCGTAAGTCAATCTGTTGTTGTATCTGCCGTTGAAGCTGCTGAGCATGATCTACAGCATCTTCAGGATCAGAGAAGCAAGCCATCCTTGAGGAAGGTTCGAGGGATTGATGAAATTGCCCAATAGAGGCAGAAACTGTATGCCAAGATGAACACCATCCCGGCTCATCACACACTGAAGACTTCACAGGTAGCAGTGTCTGTAGCTGAGATGATTTTTTACTGAAAGACCTGTGGTACATAGGATGCCCAGGAATAAAGGAAGTGCAATCAGTGACAACACCCGTCAATGCTTACTAGGCTTAATGTGCCACTCGCTTTGGTGAGCACTTCATCCAGAAGACGTGCAATGTCGTCATTGGGTTAAAACACCAGGTAACATAGCCATCCAGCCCCCAAATGCATTTCTCAACCGCACATGCGTAGGTTTTTCGAGAACATGCAAAAGCGCATAGTCTACAGGCGTAGATACATCAGGATAATGATGAAATTGTCAAAATACAACACACAAACCAACTGCTAAAAGCTAGCTACAGAAGGAAATCGCCAGTTTTCGGACTGCTCTTTCTGACTCAACAGCTACCCTTGCTAGCTGCACTTTACAACACAACTCATCTATAAGTATCAAGCCCTATTCAAAGAACTTCTATCGTAGAAAGACTGAAATCAATCATGATAGCCGCTACAGATTGCTCAACCTACACACTAAAAACCATTGATACAACAGACAAAAAAAGCAGTTAATCACCATTGCTAAGAATTGTAAAATTAGCCAGGCACACTGCATCCAAAATATTTTTTTGCCCGAATGTTGCTGCATGCCCATGCTTGGCAACGCAACCTGTTTCAAAAACAAGTGTCACACTCTAACGCTCTGTAATCGTTAGAGTTTTAAGAAATGGTCTAGACCGGCCACTAAGGAGGGGGGCCAACGTCGTACTTTTTTGACCCACTTTAAATCGGCATAGCGACGATCAAGGCCTCTTGCAGCGGCCCACTGACTCTCAGCTTCTCCCCAGTTCCCCGTTTCCCACAATGCAGCTGTCAAGGCAGCACGCACATCTGCATAGTTGGGATACTTACGTGCAAGGCTTTTGAGTACTTGCACTGACTTGGCCCGTTCACCTACTTCAAACAGTGCAATTCCGTAGTTGGCATACCCTAACGAAAAACTCGGTTGAATCGTAATCGACTTTTCGTAGTCTTTAAGCGCAGCTTTCCAATCCCCCTGAGCGCCTTTAGCATTACCACGATTGTTGTAAGCCGCTGGATCGTCAGGGGAGAGCTTGAGGAGCCGATTATAGTCATCAATGGCTTCTTGCCAATTCCCCACAGCTTCATAGGCCGCGCCTCGGTTGAGATACGGATCCGGTTGCAATGGGTCTAAGGCAATGGCCTGGTCGTAATCGTGAATTGCATCCTGAAGTTTGTTTTGACTGACTCGCACATTGCCACGGTTGCTCCACACAGCAGGTTCATCAGGTAATGCTTCAACCAGTTGCGTCCATACCACTTCCGCTAGGTCAAATTTACCTTGACGGGTCAAATCAAAAGCCTGATGGCGTAAACCATTAATATCAGCCTGGGAGCCCCCTATCGGCCCTGCCAACGCTGGTAATAACGATAGAGGAGTGAAGCTGAGACATAGCCCCAGGACAACTGCAATTAACCAACGCATAGTGTGCCAAGAAGTTTCTCTCTATAGCTTAGGTGGATTGCTCGACACTTGCTAGGTAGATCCAACCGTTCATGGGTACCCGGTGGTGGCACTATTGCAACGTGATCCAGTCGTGCTCAACCCGAGCAATTAACCCACCTGGAAACGGATCGGTCTGGGTGCGGTTAGGGGCATCGGCTAAGGCTACGAGTTTTTCAATATGGTCAAAGGTTGGCTGCTGAGGCAACACCCTTTGCAACAACCGACGAACGACTCGACGCTGTAGTGCTAAAGGGGCAGCTCGCAATAGTAATCGACGCATACGCCAGCCATTCTGGTCCATCCGATTAATCACCTCGCTGTAGAGTTGCTGAGATTGCGCTTCTAGATAAGTCACCTCAGCAGTAAAAATTTCGGCGGTTTGGGCCAGGGTGGTTTCGACATTGGGATTAAAGTGCGATCGCAAATAAGGCATCAGCTCTTGACGAATGCGATTGCGACGATAGTGCAGGTTCTCGTTAGAAGCATCTTGCCAGACAGGTAGCGCCAGTTCTCGACAGAACAGCCCCGTCTCTTGACGAGTCAGCTGTAGTAACGGTCGAGTTACATAAACATCCTGGTGGGTAATACTGAGAGGCCGCTGCCAGCTCAATGCCTGCACCCCATCAGCACCACTGCCCCGCAACAGGTTATAAAGCACAGTTTCAGCTCGATCAGTTGCCGTATGTCCTGTAACCACATGGCAATAGCTATGGGTGCTAGCCAACTCTGCAAATATGCCGTAGCGCCAACTGCGGGCAGCAGCTTCTGTTTTCGGTAGTTCTGGGGCTGTCGCCACAAAATAAGGGAGTTGCCACTGCCGAACAAGTTTTGCCACATGGGCAGCGTTATCAGCAGAGTCAGATCGCCAGCCATGATCACAGTGCACGACTGCCAGCTGCCAATTCCATTTTGGCTGTAGGTCTAACAATAGCTTCGCCAAACACAAAGAATCCTGCCCTCCAGACACTCCCATTAAAATGGCTGTGTCTTTAGGAAGCAGGGACGTTGTCTTAAGTAAAGTATGAATCTTGGCGTGAATGGCAGTCCAAGGCATGGCAGGTCAGCGGTGAATTGTAAATCACAAACAGCTCTATAGGGGCGGCCAAGACATTGGCACGAGAAGCAAGGTGACCAGGGGCAATCACTGCTAGCAACGCAACCGTAGCAGCCAGGGTCAAGGTAGAGCGGGGCTTAAACATATCTAAAAACCTCATTTTGATAAAAGCCGTGCCCACCGAAAAGCCACAGGATGTAACCGTCAGTTACAGAAACATTAGTAGTAAACCACCAATAATCTTGTCGTCACCCAAAAATTCAGACGACTTAAGATGTACTGAATAAACAACAAATATCTAGATATCCTAATTTTTCAAGAAGTAACGCCCTATATTTGCCCCATTCCAGGCAAGCTTCACTCTTAAATACACCTGAAAAGGAATAGATGAAAACGAATCAAACATAATATGTGTCGAGTTCAACCTTATGACCCATTCAATAGCAATGTGACAATCAATATCGAAAACCCTGAGGGCAATCCAAACATGCGCTGATTAGAAAGAGGTTTGGGCTCTATAGTGGTTTATGCTCTTCGGTGACCACTGAGTGGTCGATTTTTTATCTGTAGTTAAAGGCGTCCTAGAAGCACTCTTAGCCAACTCGAATATGGATAACGGCGCAGGCAAAAATATAACCAATCAAGAGGTTTTCGATAGTCCTCTCCAGCCAGACGAGCCTACTAATACTGATACATCTGAGCAGTCGAATATGTCTGAGCAGACATCGCAGCTAGACCCTGCAACGTCAGTCACGGCTGATCATGAGGCTGATCAAACTAGCCGCTCCGCGCTGTCTGCACGGTTAAAGAGAACGCAAAATGTAGAACTCTATGTATTTGAAGAGGAAAATAATGACGAGGGTGACGCCTTGGTCGATGTATCGTCTTTAGACCTAGAGGTAGACCAGTCAGAAAGCGTCTCTAAACAGCAGGTTACCTTTAAGAGCGAGCAAGGGCGACTACTACTGATGCTGTCTCCCGCAGCGGAGAAAAAGTTCACCCCGGTGGAGTGGGACGAGTTATGTCAACAGCTTTCTCGCCGTCTTAACTCTGAAAATCGTTTCTTTCAACCCAATACAACGGTGCATCTAATTGCCCGTGATCGACTGCTCGATAATCGTCAGCTGCAAGAACTTGATGAGCTATTGCAAACGGCTCAGCTAAGGATGAAGCGTATTTATACGCAGCGGCGACAGACGGCGGTTGCGGCGGCCACAGCAGGCTATTCCGTAGATCAGCAAACCTTAGAACATCTGACTGATTCCCGGGATCCAGGGAAAGCGCTGGAAACGCCTCTCTACATACAGTTGACCGTGCGCTCTGGAACTGAAATTCGACATCCAGGTTCCATTGTCGTTTTAGGTGAT
The DNA here is from genome assembly GCF_043421595.1 of Leptothoe sp. ISB3NOV94-8A. NCBI lineage: Bacteria > Bacillati > Cyanobacteriota > Cyanophyceae > Nodosilineales > Cymatolegaceae > Leptothoe > Leptothoe sp. ISB3NOV94-8A. Next base: position 5,445,607 of record NZ_JAXSQW010000001.1, read on the forward strand.
GTGAATCCGGGGGGATCCTTGATCGCCGCAGGCGATATTTTTGTTTGGGGTCGTCTGCGGGGTATAGCCCATGCCGGTTCAGATGGTAATTCAGATTGCCGAATTATGGCATTGCACATGCAACCAACACAGCTACGCATTGCCGATAAGGTGGCTCGGGCACCGGAAAAACCACCGGCCTTATATCAGCCAGAAGTTGCTTATATTAGCAATGAAGAAATTCGGATTGCGATCGCATCCGAATTTGCCCAGATTCACCTCAATGTCCCTTGAAAAGAGGGTTCCAGCACAGACTCAAGCACTTGCATAGGGCGATCCACAAAAATTCCCTGGAGAATTTCCCATAAAATTTGCCACAACGTGCGATTATTGCCCTACTTGAGCCCTACCCTTCGCGCACACCGTCCTCAATCGCCCATTTAATTCATGGCTATGAACCGCATTATTGTCATTACCTCCGGTAAGGGAGGCGTTGGGAAAACCACCTGCACGGCCAACCTGGGAATGGCCCTAGCCAAGTCAGGTAAACGCGTCGTAGTAATTGATGCTGACTTTGGGTTACGTAACCTAGATCTACTGCTGGGCCTAGAAAATCGCATCGTTTATACAGCCCTAGACGTACTGGCTGGTGAATGCCGCCTCGATCAGGCACTGGTCAAAGATAAACGTCAGCCGAATTTAGCCCTGCTACCTGCTGCTCAGAATCGCTCTAAGGAATCCATTACCCCAGAGCAGATGAAAAAACTGGTCAGAGCCCTGACCAAGGCCTACAACTTTGTATTAATCGATAGCCCCGCTGGAATTGAGATGGGTTTTCGCAATGCGATCGCAGCAGCCCGCGAAGCCATTATTGTCACCACGCCTGAAATCTCTGCCGTCCGTGATGCTGACCGGGTAATTGGTCTTTTAGAAGCCAATGACGTTAAGGCAATGCGACTGATTATCAATCGACTAAAGCCGTCCATGGTGGAAGCTGAGCAAATGATGTCGGTGAAGGATGTGCAAGATATTTTGGCAGTGCCACTGCTAGGGGTCATTCCCGATGATGAGCAGGTGGTAGTCTCAACTAATAATGGGGAACCCCTCATCCTAAGTAAGGATCTTTCTCAAGCAGGTACTGCTGTTTCCAACATTGCTCGTCGTCTACAAGGAGAAAAAGTCCCACTCATGGATCTGAGTGTGCCAAAGGATAGCTTTTTAAAAAAATTACGTCAGTTATTTAACTAGTTTTTTATTCAAACGGTTGATGGACAGCGACCGTTGATTTTGCCATCCGCCTCATCGGAAACGATCATGATTAGTGAATTCCTAGAAAGACTCTTTGGAACCCCTGAACCGGTTAGCCGTGACACGGCTAAACAGCGCCTTCGGCTTGTTTTGGCCCATGACAGATCTGACATCTCACCCCAAAACTTAGAAAAGCTGCGCAAAGAAATCTTAGAGGTCGTTTCGCGTTATGTAGAGATCGATTTTGATGGTCTGGAATTCTCTCTAGAGTCAGACCAGCGGGTAACGGCATTGATGGCCAATTTACCAATCCGACGCATACGGCCTAATCCACTAGAGCCCGATAGTCCGGTAGAGGCAACCAAGGAGCCTAATCTTGAACTCGAAGATACTGCCATTGATCTAGATCAGGTGGTTGAGGAGGCCTCAGAAACGGCTGACATTCCCTTGGATTAATTGGATGATCGCCATTGACGATTGTATTCGTAGATTGCGATCGCACCCGCCGTCTGTACATTTAATGATTCCACTCGTCCATATTGGGGGATGGTTAGAGTCACATCACACATAGCAGCAATATCAGCTGGAATACCCGTTAATTCACGGCCCAATATTAACAAGGTTTTTGCCGGAAACATGTAGTCTGTCAACGTTTGGACTGAACCGCCTACCGTCAGAGCAACACGGACATAGCCATTCTGCTGAGCTAACCATTGGTCCAGCTGTTCTGGTGGACAATACTCTAATGGTTGCCAACGCTGTGCAGATGCCGAAATTTTACGAAACTCCCAGGAAACATCAGGGGCAGGCAGAATCAGCCGGTTCACCCCTAACACTTCGCAGGTACGACATAAGGCAGCCTGATTCGTAGTGTTCTCGATCAGTGATGCACATACAACCAAGTCCAGAACTGATTTAGGTACATGCCCCCTATGCTTGTGGGTCATGGGCACTCTCCGCTAAACCCCATAGTTAGGGGCATAGTTAGGGACGAATGCCTAATCCCCTGGCACAAGCTCCACGTTTAATTCATTGACAACACGGCGGCGTAGCTCTTTAGATTCTTCACGAGGCATCAGATCAAACACCTCCCTAAAAACATCATCGACCTCTTCATAGGTAACGGCACCAGTCTGGTCAAAGCGCACTTTACCACTACCATCTAGCACCAGAGTTTGAGGAACTGAACCTTTGAAGTAATACCCTGACTCATTAGGCGAAAATGAATCTTTTAACGGCACAGCATCAGCCATCACAGGTACAAAATTAGCGACCCTGCCATAGGGAGCCTGTAGCTGTGAAATGACAAACGAATATTCTTTGCAGTCGCTGCTGTCATCGACATAGAAAAACAGCAGCGTTGGCTTTTCTTGCTTGAGGGACTGCGCCAAGTTGACACGGGGGGGCACAATGGCTCCATTTCCCGCATAGAGGGCAAAAATATTGCCGTCATATCTATCGTCAGTGAGGCTCGCCCAAGCGTGACCAGGATTGCACAAGGTGGGGATGAGGAAAGTTGCGATCGCAATACCAAACACCACCCAACGCTTTATTAAAGAATGATTGACAACTGCTCTCAACTGTCTAATCACAAAACTGCCCATAACATCCTGGTTTTAATGCCTACACTATTACCATTACGCCACAGAACGGACACTATCTCCCACAGCAGCTATAGGAAGAACACCACTAACTACCTCGAAAACTTTCAATTACAGTCAGCAATTCACCCTTGGCTTCAGAGTACGCTTGCGCAGTTGTCCAACCAACCACCTGAAAATAGCTGTTTTCCCCCTCAACTGTTGTGTGTAAGTACGTCACAGCTTGATTGTCCACATTCCCTTGGATTTCATACTGCACAGCATTAAGGCCATTCAGCGAGGTAACATTTGTCGCTTTATCAGGCTGTTTCTGGCTCAACCCTCTATCAAAAAAACTTAGATACTGGAGGGCATGATTACCCAAGGGAAACCCATCCAACTCAGACTTTTTAGGATCGGCCAAGACCATGACATACATCGTCCGATCTTCGTGGGCAACATATAAGTCAGCATCAGGACGCAACGTCTGGACATCAACCCATCCCGCAGGAAGCGTTAGCTGCACATCACTCTCTTCGTTTTTCAATAGCGTCTGACCATTGGACAAGTTTTGCATCGAAATCGCATTGATGACATCTTTAGTGCGCTCACCCACGCGGTTACAGCTGGTGAGACCGAGCAATAAACATGTTGAAAGCACGAGTGCTGAAAATGATTTCACTCTACCCTGACGTCCTTGAAGATCAAATCTAAAAACCATTGATTTACACCAGTTTCGCAGCATTTTTGGCATTTTACAGCGTTCGTCCCATCATTAGAACAGAGGCTTATAACTATCTCCATGCTCACAACAGGAGAAACAAAATGAAGGCCAAGCATCAAGACACTTACTAGGAATATCTTGACTTAACGTGCTAGATACCCATTAGCCAAAGCATAGACCACATCTGGCTAAAATCTTGAGTTTCTAACACCAAAAACCACAGTGATTAATTCAGAGCATCCGTGAATTACAGTTTCCCAAACCCCAAGGTTATCGCTTTGACCTATGCTGGACTATGGAAATTTCTTCATAAAAATTAGAGACCATGCTTAGAGCTGGAATCGTCGGGCTCCCCAATGTAGGTAAATCAACCCTTTTCAACGCACTAGTTGAAAACGCAAAAGCCCAAGCAGCGAACTTCCCGTTCTGCACCATTGAACCCAATGTTGGCGTGGTGGCAGTGCCCGATGCTCGTTTAGCTGTCTTGACCGAAATTTCCAAATCAGAAAACACGATTCCAGCACGCATAGAATTTGTAGACATTGCTGGCCTTGTCAAAGGCGCAAGTAAAGGTGAAGGCCTCGGCAACCAGTTTTTGGCTAACATCCGTGAAGTAGACGCCATTGTCCATGTAGTGCGTTGTTTTGAAAATGACGACATTATTCACGTTGATGGCTCAATTGACCCGCTGCGCGATGCCGAGATTATTAACTTGGAACTGGCCCTGGCTGACCTAGAGCAAATTGAACGCCGCATGGAGCGCGTTCGTAAACAAGCACGGAGAGATCCAGAAGCCCAAGCGGAACTGGCTGTGCTTGAAAAAATTCAGCCTGTGCTAGCCGAAGGGAAATCAGCACGCCTTGTGGAGCTAGAAGACGACGAAGAACTACTCATTAAGTCCTTAGGTTTTTTAACCCGCAAACCCATTATCTATGGGGCGAACGTATCAGAAGATGAACTTGCCGAGGGCAATGACTGGGTTGAGCAAATTAAAACCCTGGCAGCAAAAGAAAATGCACAGGTAGTCACCATCTCCGCTCAAGTCGAAGCAGAGCTCCTAGAGCTGCCAGAAGATGAACGCATCGACTTTCTAGAAGCACTTGGAGTGGAAGAAGGAGGACTTAAATCCCTCATTCGAGCCACCTACGATTTGCTCGGGTTACGCACATATTTCACCACTGGTCCCCAAGAGTCCCGTGCTTGGACGATCAACGCAGGCATGTCTGCCCCTCAAGCAGCAGGTGTTATCCACAGCGATTTCGAACGGGGCTTTATTCGGGCTGAAACGATTGCTTACAAGGACCTGGTAGAACACGGCTCTATGAACGCTGCCAAAGAGAAAGGCCTATTGCGCAGTGAAGGTAAGGACTACGTGGTGCAAGAAGGGGATGTCATGCTCTTTAGATTTAATGTTTAGGCCATGGTGAATGCGGAGAAGACCGTGCCATCAAGATTGCATCTCAAGCGCCCATGCCTATTAGTGGCAGATTTGGAACAGTCCCTCAGACTATATCGTGACTGTTTGGGCTTCCAACTCGACTATGTAGGCAAGGCGGATGCTGATTCCTATCTATACTCAGCATTTCAGCTGCCAGCAACCGCACAGCTGCGGTTCGCAGCCCTGAGCACAGAGGAAGAGCCCCGCGCCTTGGCACTCACGGAGGTTAAAGGCAGCTGTTTGCCACCAGCTCCTGTGCCTCACCGTGGCGCTACCGTCATTCGCATTCCCTCCTTGGCTGCCGCCTTGCCCCAGATCCAGTCCTTGGGTTTAACACCCATTAAAGCGAGTTCCTTTAACACCCCTCCCGACCTCAAATTTACAGAACAGGCCGTTTGTGACTTTGATGGCCATTTACTAGTCCTTTACGAAGTGCAACGGATCTCTGAAACTTAGGTCTACTGCCCTGGCGACGATCCCACGCATTTATCAGAAAAAATCTATTCCCAAAGGCTGTCCATCCATGGCAGATCCGATTAGAATCTGTCCAACGCCTTATACGTTGGCTCGAATACTGTTGTGGCAAATCGGTTTCTGAAATCTCCGTTGACAATCCCTTATTGGGCCGCCCTCTCACTGATGATGAACGGGGTATTATTTATTGCGCTGCTAGTCATTTGGCAGGACAAATCTGGCGGCGGTGACCCAACAGTCCTGCCGCAGGCGAATGCCGCCTATGCCACTGATCCGACATCTGCCATTGAACCAGCAGCACTAGAGACTCAACCGAATCGACGGCGTCTGAGTTACCAACAGTGGGTCAGCCTGTTGGGGCAAGAAATTGAGACCATGGCTGATAAAAACCCAGATCACCTGACTATTTTGCTAGGTGACTCGCTGAGTTTGTGGTTTCCAGCAGAATTGTTGCCTGGGCGTCGGATATGGATGAATCAGGGGATTTCCGGCGAAAAAACCTACACCCTACTGTCACGTCTACACCTGCTTGATGTTGCCAATGTCGACACCATCTTTTTGATGATTGGTATTAATGATCTGATCTGGGGCCAAAGCGATCAAGATGTCCTGAACAACTATCGCGACATCATGGACTATCTGGCCACCAATCATCCTGATACCCAAGTGGTAGTTCAGTCCATATTGCCCCATGGCGCAGAAACCGCCACCTGGGAAAGCCGTCATCTGTTACTCGAATTGCCCAACGAACGGATTCGAGCCATGAATCAGTCCTTAGAAAACATCGCAGATGATTACGATGCTTACTATCTGGAACTGTATCCGATTTTCTCCAACGGTGAGGGCAAACTGAGACCGGATTTAACGACCGATGGCCTACACCTGAACCGAGAAGGGTATTTGGTGTGGCGTGCTGCGATCGCACTTTATAGTCAACTGGAATTGCCATAGGTGAGCAAGGGAATGGGCAAAGACCCCAGTTTGAGACCCCAACATAAATTTTGAAGGGTATTAAAAGCTTTGGCCACTCAAGCATTGAAATTTATCTCTACTCTCTAGTCCCCACTCCCTATTCCCTAGTCCCCACTCCCTATTCCCCTTTTCGGTAGACTAGGTACATTCGCTGCATCTTTGTAAAACCAATGGATACCAGAGCATTTCGCCGTAGTCTCAACAAATCCGATAACTACTACCGCAATCAAGGCTTTGGAGAAAAAGAGCAAATTGCGGTTCAAATGGATGACGAATACCAAAGCGACCTCATTCAAACTATCCGCAACCAGGGTTATACCTACACTCAAGGCGATGTAACGATTAAGCTTGCTAAAGATTTTGGTTTTTGCTGGGGCGTAGAACGCTCCATTGCCATGGCCTATGAAGCTCGCCAGCATTTTCCAAACCAGCGTATTTGGATTACTAACGAGATCATCCATAATCCCGGTGTCAATGAACGTCTCCAGGAAATGAACGTTCAGTTTATCCAGGTCATCGACGGCACAAAAGATTTTTCAGGCGTTGAGCAGGGTGATGTGGTAATTTTGCCCGCCTTTGGAGCCAGTGTTGACGAAATGAAGCTCCTCAACGAGCTTAACTGCACCATTGTCGATACCACTTGTCCCTGGGTATCTAAGGTCTGGACGTCCGTAGAGAAGCATAAAAAACAAGCATTTACCTCCATAATCCATGGCAAGTACCAGCATGAAGAGACCGTAGCCACCAAATCCTTCGCAAATACATACCTGGTGGTTCTCAACCTGGACGAAGCACAGTACGTTGCTAACTACATTCTTAACAGCGGCAATTCTCCAGAGGAAAGGCTGCGCAAACGCACCGAGTTTCTGGATAAATTTGCCAATGCCTATTCACAAGGTTTCGATCCTGACCAAGATTTAGGCGCTGTGGGCGTTGCCAATCAAACCACCATGCTCAAAGGGGAAACCGAACAAATTGGCAAACTGCTAGAACGCACCATGCTGAAAAAGTATGGCCCTCAAGCCATTAATGAGCATTTTTCCAGCTTTAACACCATCTGTGACGCCACTCAAGAACGGCAAGACGCCATGTTTGAGTTAGTCGATATGGACATGGATCTGATGGTGGTGATTGGTGGTTTCAATTCATCGAATACGACCCATCTACAAGAAATTGCCATTGAGCGTGACATTCCGTCGTATCACATCGATGGTCCCCAGCGCTTAGGGCCTGGCAACCAGATCGAGCATCAGCCACTCCATCAAACCCCAACCGTTTCTAAAGATTGGTTGCCCACTGGCAAAATTGTGATCGGCATTACCTCAGGCGCATCAACCCCTGATAAGTCAGTGGCACAGGTCATTCAACGCATATTTCAACTCAAAGCAGAGCAACCAGCTCCTGTCGTTGCACAACCATCCGTCTAAGGGATTAGCTGCGGTGAATAAGCTAACCCTTTGAGTAATAGGTTACCTATGAGTTCCAATCGTACTCCTGGTGCAAGCAACAGGGACACCGAAAGGGAGCAAATCAAAGCTAGGCGTTCTAAGTGGCGTCACACCAGTGATTTTCCCTAGAATGGAAAGATGGGTATACCAGATTATTCCCATTTTCTCATTGAGGGGCAGATATGGGTCTTATTGTTGCTTACCCGTTCAATTTTAATGCTTCGACATTAAAACCTATCGGCAGCCTCTGGGGAGCAGTCCATGCTTTTTAAAAAGCAATTTCATGATTCATACGCAGACATCCCAGCCCACTCTTATGTCTCGATTTATACTTTTCAATAGCTTTGGCAGTGCTTCAGTAGGCACACGGGTGCCATTACATCCGAAAATCATTAATTCTTTTAGGTAGACTTAGCTGACAATATGTAAGTTCCTGATTGAGTTCCTGGTGACTATGGTTCGTACAGATATCCAGAACGCCCAACACGTCTTATACGATTTCTTTCTCTACAGTGTCCAAACGGAACCTGTTGACGTTGTTTTGGCCACATTTCGTCGTCTTTTTGTGGATTACACAGAATCATCCACTGAATCAGAGCTTCCTGTCGCCCTATATTCTATAGTCATTGCGAACAGCGAACAGCAGTTTCTATTTACCCTCAAACGGGTTTGCTACATCCTAATTAACAACTGGGGCATTCAACGCCAACCAGACGCCATCCGCGCTCTGATCAAGATGTTTGATGACCAAGTTTTAATGCGTCCTGGGTTTTCGCTAATCCTCAAGCGACTGCGCATTTGGATGCGGAACTTTATTACCAGTCAAGACTTTCATGATCTGAAACTGTTTGCAGCCCGCTACGAACAGCATGAACATTGGAGCAATCGATATACATCCTATTTATTGGCTCCTCAGTATCTAAATCTAGAGAACCCATTAGAACAACGCGAAGCCGCTCGTCACTTATCGTCACAGCTGAAGTCAAAGTTTCGCTTTGATCTGGCAATGTATACAGCCAAATCCCAGATGGAGTCTCCGCCCACAACAATCGATAACCCAACGGTATTAGGCGAAGCTGCCATTAATTTGATCAAGATGCTGCTGTTGCAGCCAGGTCGTTTTGGCTATGAGAACCTGGCAAATTTGTTGCGTAAACAATGCCAGCAGCTGACTTACTGGGAATTTAAACGGGCGTTATTGCACTATCTAGCCTATGCACTCCCCAATACCCCCATTACTCGCGCCCTCAAAGACAAATTACCCGACTCTGTTTTGACAATTTACAGGCACAATAACTCGGAGTTATTAACAGAAGCTCTGATTTTACGTACCTGCAAACGAGTCATTGACATTCTTACCTGTGAAGATGGGGTACAACCGTCCAAATTCTTTAGTATGTTCCTAGCCCAAGGAAACCCACTGGTGCTAGTCATTTTATTGCTCAAAATTGCCCTATTTTGTCCCAATGTACAATCTCATCTAGAGCTTCGTATTGCTAGCTTAATTCGATATTACGAAACCTATTCAGAAGAAGACTGTCGCTGGGTCATCAACTTTTTTGAGGTATTTCGCATTACGTTTGCAGTCTATGCAAGCGGCACTCTTTACAACTTAGTGCAGATCTCCACAGACGATGCGACTGTGCCGCCCCTCAGTACCTATCGGATTTTTTCACAACTGCGAGATCAGCATCTGAACTTTAACCAAGTTGCAGCAGAGCTTGAACAGCGCATCATGGAGGACGAGACCTTACAACAACACTTGGTAGCCCAAACTCCACTAGAAATCGCAACTATGCCTCCCACCATGCAGGACGCGATCGCAAGTTAGTCTTGCTGGCGGGCAAACTGATAGGCCCCATTCATGGAAAGTGCGATCGCAACTATCAACAACACAGGAATCGAGTACCAAGGAAACTCATTCAGGGGTTGATACGCTACAGCCCGTAAGCCAATGGTTGTATAGGTGAGGGGCAGCAGATAAACAATGCCCTTTAGCACAGCGGGCAGCGTAGATGGGTCAAAAAATGTCGCCCCCAGAAATGACATCGGTACAATCAAAAAATTGTTAAAGAGTCCAACGCTCTCCAAGGACTTAACATTTAAGCCAACAATTACCCCTAAACCAGCAAACACCGCACAATTCAGCACTAGCAGCAATAAAAACAGTGGGTGCAAGAAACTCCATACATCACGGGTAAACAGGATGGCCACCAAAATCACTGAGCCAGCCGTTAACAAACCACGTACTATCCCTGCCAACATCTTTCCTAAATGCATCGCTAGAGGATGAATGGGAAACAGCAGCATTTCCTCAAAATTTCTCGTAAACAGTCGCTCACCACAAATCGAGAACGTGGTTCCACCAAAGCTAATCACCATGGATGATAGCGCCACCATACCAGGCAGAATAAATTCTAAATAGCTATCCCCTACGGGGGGGCGGGCAGCTTGGTCGAGAGAACTCCCCAACCCCAACCCAAACGCCAAAATATAGATAAGGGGAGACACCAACCCTGATGCCGCCACTTGAGGAATCCGCACCCGCAAATCCAACCAGTCCCCCCAAAAAATGGTCCAACTGTCTGCAAACAGGGTCTGTAGTGTGCGAGCTCGGAATATTTTCACAGCTTATAAATCCGAAATCTTAAATGTGTCTTTATTATCAATGGTTACGGTGCCATTTTCCCCATATATTCATTACGTATCTATATTGACCTTATTGACCTTACTCAAGAAATTCTATAAATTTTTTCCACCAAATAAATAATTCACCATATTTGATGATTGTTCTTTGTTACTACCACTAGATATGGTGTTTTCCTGGGAAGAAAACAGTGAAGCTAGAAATCCTTTAATCGTCATGGGATGTAGCAGATTTAGACAGCCACATTTAAACTCTGAAGAACTATTACGCTTCCTCACAAAGAATGTAAACAACGTCATTTACAGTGATAAATTTGTGAGCGATAAGGTTGAGAGATAATATTTCCATGTCTGAAGAAATTACTGGCAAAACTCCGATCTTTGGTGGCAGTACTGGTGGCCTACTTTCCGCTGCTGAGCGGGAAGAAAAGTACGTTATCACCTGGAGCAGCAAAAAGGAACAGCCCTTTGAGATGCCCACTGGTGGTGTAGCTATCATGAACACAGGCGAGAATATGCTTTATCTAGCTCGCAAAGAGCAGTGCTTAGCTCTCAGCCGTCAACTCAAGACCAAATTTAAGCCCAGAATTACTGATTATAAAATTTATCGCGTTTTACCTACTGGTGAGACTACCTATTTGCACCCGGCAGATGGTGTTCCTCCTGAGAAGGTTAACGAAGGTCGTGGTTACAGCGGCAAGATTGATCGCAACATTGGGAGTAATCCTAACCCAGCGACTATTAAGTTTAGCGGTAAGGAACCCTACGAGGTTTAAGGATTTTAGCTACTGCACCTATTGCATTGGTTTAGAAGAATAACCGTTACGGCTTTAAGAGGCAGTCTATGGGCTGCCTCTTTTTAATGGTCTAATGGCCGACTATCCTCTGATTAATTTTGCCGCTTACCCAAGGTTCAACCCCATAAGACAGGCTGAACAACGTTATCCACATCTAGAGCTGTAGTTTTCTGCAAAACAACTTAAGGTTGAACTTGCATATGCGTTTACGCCTACCTTCCAATACTCCATGATTTATCCAGACCTCGACACATTTAAGACGCTTGCAAAACAGGGTAACTTTGTCCCGGTATACCAGGAGTGGGTTGCCGATCTGGATACGCCAGTGTCAGCCTGGTGCAAGGTATGCGCAGGGCAGCCCTACAGTTTTTTACTGGAGTCTGTCGAGGGGGGTGAAAATATTGGCCGCTATAGTCTATTGGGGTGTGATCCACTATGGACTCTTGAAGCCAAAGGCGAAACGACCACTCAGCGATTTCGCGACGGTACTGAGCAAGTGTTTACCGGCAATCCCTTTGATATTTTGACGGACTGTCTTGCTCCCTATCAACCGGTGAAATTGCCCGCCTTACCCCCTGGTATTGGTGGGCTATTTGGCTTTTGGGGTTATGAGCTGATCAAGTGGATTGAGCCGACGGTTACGATTCACCCGTTTAGTCAGGGTGACCTGCCTGATGGTCTATGGATGCAGGTGGATAGCCTCTTGATTTTTGACCAGGTTAAGCGAAAAATTTGGGCTGTTAGCTATGCAGATTTACGTGACCCTGAGATTGGGCTGGAGCAGGCTTATGGGGAGAGTTGCGATCGCATAAGCAACCTCGTCAATAAACTCAACCTGCCCTTAGCGAGCCAAGACAGTCGCCTTGCATGGACCCCTCCTGGCAGTAATCAAGCAGCTGAGCTGGCCTATACCAGTAACCGTAGCAAAGACGAATTTTGCCAAAGTGTAGAAACGGCCAAAGCCCACATCAAAGCAGGCGATATTTTCCAGTTGGTCATCTCCCAGCGTCTGACAACTGACTACAGTGGTAATCCGTTTGACCTATATCGCTCATTGCGACTGGTCAATCCATCGCCCTATATGGCCTATTTCAACTTCCAAGGCTGGCAGATTATTGGCTCCAGCCCTGAGGTTATGGTCAAAGCCACCCGCGAAGGCGATGACGATACCCTGACCGCCATTCTCCGACCTATTGCCGGTACCCGTCCTCGCGGCAAAACAATTGCTGAAGATAATGCCTATGCTGAGGATCTATTGGCTGACCCCAAAGAACTTGCCGAGCACGTGATGCTGGTGGATCTAGGCCGTAATGATTTGGGGCGCGTATGTACCAGCGGCACCGTCAGCGTTGATGAGCTGATGATCATTGAGCGTTACTCCCATGTCATGCACATCGTCAGCAACGTCATCGGCGAACTGGCACCTGGCAAAACCGCGTGGGACTTACTCAAAGCCTGTTTTCCAGCAGGTACAGTCAGTGGTGCGCCCAAAATTCGCGCCATGCAGATCATGAATGACCTGGAGCCCTGTCGTCGCGGCCCCTATTCTGGGGTCTATGGCTACTACGACTTTGAAGGTCAGCTCAACAGCGCGATCACTATCCGAACTATGGTGGTCGAAAGCAAGGAGGATGGCACACATCGGATTAGCGTTCAGGCAGGAGCAGGACTGGTTGCCGATTCGGTGCCTGAAAATGAATATCAGGAAACCCTGAACAAAGCACGGGGCATGCTCGAAGCTGTCAGATGCTTAAAAAAATAGGCTGTGGGTGTCGTACTCCACAGCCTAGAAAAATAGTTTCAGGATCCAACTTTACCTGAAGCAATATTAATCAATTAATCAGAGTGATCAAGCACTCGCGGGATTCGCACCATCAGCGTCTAAAGCCGCTTCACCTTTAAGCACTTTATAGACCATGAGCAATGCCATAACGATGGGAGGCGTGATCACCAGCCCCAGCAAATTAGACACAATGGTGGCACCCCAGGGCAAGGCGGCACCCACAATAGCGCTAACAATAAACAGTGGAATCACCAAGGCAAGCGTAATCACAAAAACAGCCCAGAAGATTTTCCACCATTTTCCTTGGGTTAGCTCCCAGCTGGCTGATAACGCCTCAGTTGGCGACTTATTTTCCAAGACAACAGCGTATTGGGTCGAAAATAGTCGTACAGAGAGGTAAATGCCTGGAATCAATAGCAATACAAATGCTGGGATTAAAATTACGACTAATAGCAGTGACGTCAGAATTAGATTGCTAGCCTTTCTCCAGGCCATGGCCACCGCTTCACTCAGATCCGTTGTCTGGCCTGTTAAACAGCGATTAACCAGAATAATCATGGCTCCACCTAAAATAGGCGCAACCAAAATTGCATATATTACATTGAGCATGCCTTGAAGCATCACATTCCGAACCAGAACAGAAATGAGTACACCAGGCAACGCCAGCAGCAAAACTGGCACAAACACAGGGCCTACCCGCTGAAACGTATCCCGAAGAATTTCTACAGGTTTGAGATTTGTGGCTGTCATAAAACCTCTTAATAGCTAGCAATGAACTCTCTGAATGGTTTAAGGTTAATGCTTTCAACCTTTTTCACTGACTATCGCTTCTTAAAATGCAATAAAGCTCCAACCAAAACGGATGGAGCTTTATAAAGCATCTGTAGCTATATAAGTTAAGCTAATGAGTTAGCCTGGCTGGCTATGACCTATGCCTTAAAGGAAATGATGGAATTTCTGCTCTTGTCCAAGGGCTTTCACCGCTTTTTTGATGTCTTGGGTGCGGTCTTTTTTAACAATGAGGGTGGCTTTACCATCACGCACAATCACTACATCCTCTAAACCAATGGTGACCACTACTTCGTCTTCCGAAGAAGAGTAAACAATGCAGCCATTGGTATCGTGGGCCTGGTGCTGACACATGTCCACATTTTCAGCATCCCCCTTCATCAGACGCTCGATGGCATTCCAGTCCCCCAGGTCATCCCAACCAAAGTTGGCAGGCATTACATAGGCTTTCTGGGTTTTTTCCATTACTGCGTAGTCAATGCTGAGCTTCTCCAGTTCAGCATAGGCATCGACACCTTTAGACATCAGCGGTCCCATGAGCTCAGGCGAATAGGTCTTGAGCTCGTTAATCATTACCCCTGCCGGGAAAATGAACATGCCGCTGTTCCAGCTGTAGCGCCCACTCGCCAGAAACTCTTCGGCTACGCTACGCTCAGGCTTTTCTGTAAAGCGACTCACACGGTAAGCGGCTAACTCACCATATTGACCCGCATCATCGCCCTGCTCAATATAGCCGTATCCCGTGGATGGGAACGTGGGCTGAATCCCTAGTGTGGCAATGGCTTGCTGGCTCAGAGCCAAGTCAGCTGCGGCACGAATTGTGGCACGAAACTTGGGTTCGTCAGTGATGTAGTGATCGGCCGGGAAAAAACATGCGATCGCATCCTCCCCATGGCGCTTAGCCACTTCCAAAGTTGCCCAGGCCACAGCCGGTGCTGTATCACGGCCTTGGGGTTCCACCAAAATATTGTCCTCAGGCAGTTCAGGCAGCTGCTGCTTGACACCATCCGCCAAATGAGACGCTGTAATCACCCAAATTGCATCCCAGCCACCGGACAAAGGCAATAAACGATCCGCCGTAGACTGCATCAAACTGCGACCACTACCGTCTAAACATAAAAACTGTTTGGGGTTCTTCAGACGACTAACCGGCCAAAAACGCTCACCTTTACCGCCAGCTAAAATAATTGGCACTAACTTTGGAGTTGGGTTCATAGGTTGTGTCATTGTTTACTTAATAAAGTTAAATTACGGCGTTAAAATGGTGTGTCCTTATAGAATTCTGAACAATATTAGCGATTCCCCAAAACGCGAAGCATAGAAACAGCTTAATATTGGTTAACTTCTCACTAATATGTGGAACACATCAAACGTCCATAGCCCCATCCCCATAGACACACCAGCAAACACAACTGTTTCTACACCTGAGAAATCCATAAACAAACATGCTGTTTGGATGATAATCCGCAAATCACGTCCAATCGCGTTCTGACTCTCGATTGAAGAGTGCGTAGTTTGTTTCTAGGGATCACCATTCATTCTTTGCTAGGCATCCCCCGCCTGTCCGGGCATTCTAATAAATACCCTATGTCTCCCTCTCCATCGTCTCAGTCCGACTCCACGACTTCATCCGATATACCTCAGCATCGTTCATTTCTAGGTAACGCCCTCAGAGTTTTTGCCTGGACTGGCATTTTTGGAACAACAGCAGTGGTATCTGCAGCGGCTGGGGCAGCTTTTATATTGACTGTGCCTCTACCTAAGGGTTTGGGAGAAGAAACGGCCACACCGCCATTGAGCGATCTATGGCAATCAGGTTTCCGCTATCAGGTATCCCGTCCAGTGACGCTCCTAATAATGGGACTCGACGAGGCTACTGATATTGATGGAGCAGTACCCACTGACTTGGTGGGTCGTACTGACACAATGCTACTTGCCCGGATCAACCCAGAGGCAGAAACCATTAATGTCATGTCAATTCCACGGGACACCCGTGTGGAAATTCCAGGCTATGGCATTGACAAAATTAATCAAGCCAATGTGGAAGGTGGAGCAGAACTCGCTGCTCAAACCGTCAGCTATAACTTCAACGAGGTTGAGATTGACCGCTATGTCAGGGTCAGCACGGCTGCCTTTCGTGAAATTGTCGATTTAATCGGTGGCGTCGAAGTCTTTGTCCCCAAACGAATGCAATATGAGGATAAAACTCAAGGGCTAGTAATTGATTTAGAACCTGGTTGGCAAACCCTTAATGGCGATGAGGCTGAACAATTTGCTCGATTTCGTCAGGATAACTTGGGGGATATTGGGCGGGTACAACGGCAGCAAATTTTGCTAAAGGCTTTGCGCGATCGCATGATCAATCCCAAGGTCATTACCCAATTGCCACAAATTGTTCGCATTCTGCAAAGCCATATCGATACAAATCTATCTACCGAAGAAATTCTGGCGCTAGCAGGTTTTGGACTACAGCTTGACCGAGAAAATCTCAACATGGTGATGCTGCCAGGTCGCTTTAGCAGCCCAACTGAATATAGGGCAAGCTATTGGATTGCTGACACCAATAATACGAATGAGGTCATGCAGAAGTTCTTCGATGCAGAACCCGATGCCCTTCTAGCTACAGATACACCTCGCCGTTCTATTAGTCGCCTCCGCATCGCTGTTCAAAATGCATCAAGGGAGCCATATATGGGTCAAGCCGTGGCTGATCATCTACGCAATGAAGGCTTCCGAAATGTTTACCTGATTGCAGATTGGCCTGATTTCCAGCATCAAACAACGGTGATTGCCCAACGGGGTGACATTGACGGTGCTGGCTTTTTAGAGGCCGTCCTGGGAGCTGGTAAAGTCGTTGCTGACTCCACAGGTGATCTAGACTCCGATATCACCATCCGCGTTGGCGATGACTGGACAGAGCAGCTGATTCAGTGATATGAGCACTGCCCATGGTTACCCATAAGTCTTCCAGAACAGTATTTTCAAGCACCGTTCTTCACACAATGCTCACCACACTTGTATTAGCAACTGTGCTTGCCTGGCTTTGGGTACTTTTAGCAGCAACACCAGCTCAGTGATGCCAGGTTAAGCCTCAAATCTTAGACTAAGGCTTGCATCAATGGCTCCCATACTGAAATTTCCTGCATAAGCGTACGATATCCCAATACGTTAGGATGCAAGCCATCTTCACACAGGCGTTCGTTACACCAAGCTTGGCCCTGGGATTGCCACCGTTGAAAAAGGTCTAGATAGGGAATCTGTCGTGCTGCGCAAGCATGACGAGTGATTTGGTTGTAATGGATTTGGTCACTATTTGAAAAGTGAAGGATATCTGCATAGGGCATCGCAGCCTCATTCACAGGAATCATGCCCACAAAAAATGTGGGGCATAACTGCGTAGCTTGATCAAGTAATCCGTAAAGTTCTTGAGTAAAGGCAACCCGATCCATGATGGGGCGTCCTATAGACCGTCCTATGCGTGCACTATCATTTAAGCCTACGGAGAGCACCAAAATATCAGGCACTCGACGGCGCAGCTCACCGCGCAGCTTAAACTCCCCGTCTAACCGTCTAGCTACACGCTGTACACCATCGCCTCGCACGCCCAGGTTATAGATAATGGGTCCTGGCTGTGATGGATCCATCCATTGACGACGCAAGCGCTCAACCCAACCGCCACCTTCGATATCACCGTAACCGTAAATCAGGCTATCGCCGATAACAACTACTTTTTTAGGATGAGCGGACTTAGCCTGACCATTGCGGGACTCGGCAGCACGAGAAGTAAGAGCAGCCATAAACCTTTTAACCGAAGAAGCAACGGAATAACAAAACTTGTGACACTAACCCTAAAGACTAAGTCAATACATCTAGCTCCCTGCAAATTAACATTTTGTACCGCTTAGTTTCAAATCTTTACGCCTAGATCTAAGTTTAATAGTTTTTTGTGATGCCATAAGACATCAGTGGGCGGGGGATGCGATCGCATCCCCCGCCCACTGATGTCTTATGGCAATTAGCTCAGTGTTTAACTCATAGCAGCATTACTACGACCATAGGTATGCTGCACATCATACCTAGGCTTACCTTGAATGCGACTGCCCCCACCAATTGAATCCATTGGCATACCAACATCCACGGCAGCACGACTCAGCAAAGAACGTTGACGATTAGTAACAGCATGGCGGTTGCTAACGATGCGCAGCCTAGCAGATTCTTGAATAGACATATCTATTGAACTCCTACAAAAGTACAGCAAAGGCACCGTTGTAGTGCCATGGACTCTTTTCAGTTTTAATTATAGCCAAAAAAACCGTATCAATTGATACGGTTTTAAATTTATTTTTAAACAAATGCTAATCTTATTTCAAATAAAGATTGGTTTTACTCAATAATCTATTGGCTACTGCCATAAAAAAACGCCAGTCCAGAGACTGGCGTCAGACCAAAAGCGATCGCTAATCAAAAGTCATTCAAAACGGATTAGCAATCATAGTAGAGGGCTAACTCATAGGGGTGAGGACGAATATCCATTGGAATTACTTCAGTATCCAATTTGTAAGAGATCCAGTTTTGGATAAAGTCCTCGGTGAACACGCCACCTTGAGTCAAGAAAGCATGATCACTCTCTAAGGCAGATAGGGCTTCTTTTAGGGAAGCAGGAGTGGATGCAATCTTAGCCAACTCCTCAGGGCTGAGCTCATAAATATCCTGATCGATAGGCTCAGGAGGCTCAATCTTGTTCTTAATACCATCAATACCAGCACACAGCATTGCAGCAAAGGCAAGATAAGGATTCGCAGTGGGGTCAGGACAGCGGAACTCCAAACGCTTAGCCTTAGGATTATCACCAGACAACGGAATCCGAACAGCAGCGGAACGATTACCGTTTGAGTAAACCAAGTTTACAGGGGCCTCAAAACCAGGAACCAGGCGCTTGTAAGAGTTAGTACTGGGATTAGTAAATGCCAGTAGTGCAGGGGCATGCTTAAGAATACCGCCAATGTAATAGGTAGCGAGTTCGCTCAAGCCAGCGTACTTATCGCCTGCCATCAAAGGCTGTCCATCTTTCCAGATGGACTGATGCGTGTGCATACCAGAACCATTGTCCTCAAAGAGAGGCTTGGGCATAAAGGTAACGGTCTTACCGTACTTCTTGGCAACGTTCTTAATGCAATATTTATAGGTCATCAACCAGTCAGCCGCTTGGATCATCTCACCAAAACGGAAACCTAGTTCGCACTGACCACCAGTGGCCACTTCATGGTGATGCTTCTCAATGGGCACACCACAATCAGCCATGGTTAACAGCATCTCAGTACGCATATCCTGAGATGTATCAGTGGGAGACACGGGGAAATAACCACCCTTGTAGTTGGGCTTATACCCCAGGTTGCCACCTTCCTCTTCGCGGCCAGTATTCCAACGGCCCTCAACGGTGTCTACGTGATAGTAGCTAGAGTTAGATGTGGTATCGAAACGCACATCATCAAAGATGAAAAATTCTGCTTCAGGGCCAAAGTATGCGGTATCGCCAATACCAGTTGCATTCAGATAGTCCAAAGCTTTCTGAGCGATAACGCGGGGGCATCGATCATACCATTCACCAGTACGAGGCTCTTTAATAGAACACACAAGACTGAGGGTAGGCTCTTTCATAAAAGGGTCGATCCAGGCTGTTGCAGGATCTGGAACCATAGACATGTCCGACTCATTAATTGCCTTCCACCCCCGGATACTGGATCCGTCAAAAGCCACTCCGTCGGTAAAGCTACTCTCATCAATCTGGCTACGATGCACCGTAAGGTGTTGCCAGATACCAGGCAAATCAATGAACTTCAGATCAATCATCTGAATGTCCTGATCATTGATCATCTGCAAAACTTCTGCGGCGGTTTGAGCCATGGATCACTCCTTTCTATGCATTCAACTAGAGCCGTTTTCACAAATATCGTCGCTAAGCGGAGGTATGCCTTGCTGAGAATATCCAGAGATTAGTAATATCCCCAAGCTCGACTCAAACCAAGCCAGCAACACCAGGAAAATCTGAGGGTAATGTAGGCGCTTTGCAGCACGGACAGGCCAACCTGTGTAACGACCAAAACATTAAAAAATGAGTGTAACGAAAAATGTATGCCTGTTAGAAGTTTTCTATATCCCTTAACAGTGGCAAGCATATTATTTGCACTCGGGCCATACGACTATGTCACCCAGAGACGCTCACTCATCCCCATACAACCTCTGAACCTGGCTATGATCCAAAGGTTTAGTAACACCCATAAACAGATCTACTGGGTTAAAGCATGCATTAGTGCCTACTTTAACCAGGCATGGATAATCCTAAGAACTGTAATACCGAGCAATTGTATCTTTTGTTACAAATTCAAGTTTTCTCAAGCAAACCCATGGAAGATTGGGATGTTTCCGTCTCATTTTTGAGAGGTGAACTGACATCAGAGTTATTCAGATGCCCCTAAAATGGTGTCTAAGCATGCCATAAAATGTTGCGAAAGATTGCGGATTGTAAAAAATACGCAGGTCAATCCCCTTCTCCATTGAGTCGATTGCCTGGGGTTTAATCCACCGTGGTAGACTAAGTTTTGGTACTCAAGTGTCGGTAATCGTTGTCGCTGAACGGGTTTCAGGATTTACATGGCAGCGGCAAGGCACCTGTAACTACCTTAACAAGCGGTTGGATAGCCCTTGCGTTTGTTCTCATATTTGGGTCATACCATGGTCTGTATGAGGACTTTCACTCCAAGCTTGGTTACAAATTCTTGCTCTAGTTTTTGAGTCGCACATTAATCGCACTGGGAGAAAGGTTTCATGCGGGATACGGTGACGGGTTTAATCAGCACCTACGACATCACAGGTCGATACCTCGATCGCGACGCCCTCGATTCTCTAAAGAGTTATTTTGACAGTGGCTCTGATCGGGTTAAAGCCGCTGCTTATATCAGTGCAAATGCATCTGGCCTGGTAAAGGCGACAGGAGCTGAACTGTTTGAGCGGATACCTGAATTGATTCGCCCCGGCGGCAATGCTTACACCACTAGGCGCTATGCCGCTTGCTTACGCGACTTGGACTATTACCTGCGCTACAGCAGCTATGCGCTGGTAGCAGGCAACTGTGATGTCCTCACTGAGCGCGTTCTCAACGGTCTGCGTGAAACTTACAACTCTTTGGAAGTGCCCGTTGGCCCAACGGTCATTGGTATTCAAATCATGAAAGATGTCCTGAAGGAGCAACTAACGGCCCAGGGCATTAGTGACACTTCATTTGTGGATGCTCCCTTTGACCATTTAAGCCGTGAGTTGGGTGAAGTGAGCGTTTAATTCCACCTAAGATCAATAGTTTTGAAAAGAGGTGCTCATTCGGGTACCTCTTTTTTTGCGTGCTTATGAACTACCTAGGAATTGACTTTGGCACTTCGGGCGCACGGGCGATCGCAATCGATGCCGATGGGCAGATTGTCGGCGAAGGTCGCTGTCAGTATCCTACTCCAGAGCCAAATGCGAAGGGATGGGAGCAAACACTATGGGCGTTGATTGACCAAATCCCCCAGGCTATTCGCCAACACACGAGCGCGATCTCAATTGATGGCACCTCGGCCACCGTTCTCCTGTGCGATCGCAACCATATCCCCCTAGTGCCGCCATTGCTCTACAACGATACTCGTGGTGGTACTCCTGCCATTGCACCTACCCATAGCCCAGCCCACAGCACCACCTCCAGCCTGGCCAAAGCCCTATGGTGGAAAAATAATTTACCGGCTAATATTTTGGCCAATGCTCGTTACCTGGTGCATCAAGCAGATTGGCTCAGTAGTCTGCTCCATGGTCAACCGGGTATCAGCGACTATAACAATTCCCTCAAGCTAGGCTATGACCCACAGACTCTCAGTTATCCCGACTGGCTACTGAGCGTAGAGATCAGTCCATGGTTACCCAACGTTTTAGCGCCTGGGGATGCGATCGCACCCATTCAGCCTCAACTGACTCAGCGGTTTAACCTGCCGAAAAACTGCATGATCAAAGCGGGCACTACTGACAGTATTGCCGCCTTTTTAGCCAGTGGTGCCAGCACCCCAGGAGACGCTGTAACCTCCCTTGGCTCTACGCTGGTGATTAAACTGTTAAGCCCCGTTGCCATTAATGACACCCAAAGTGGTGTATACAGCCATCGGCTCGGTCAACAATGGTTAGTGGGAGGTGCATCCAATACAGGGGGAGCTGTATTACGTCACCACTTTAGTGATGACGAACTTGGCTCAATCAGCCAACGTATTCACACCGAAATCCCTAGCGGACTTGACTACTATCCATTACTCACCGCTGGGGAACGATTCCCCATCAGCGATCCTCACCTGCCACCTCGCTTGACTCCCCGTCCCAGCGATCCGGTACGGTTTCTCCACGGATTATTAGAAGGCATAGCTCACATCGAAGCCTTAGGCTATCAAAAGCTGATTACCCTGGGTGGAGGTCCAGTACACCGCATTTATACAGCGGGAGGAGGAGCACAAAACCTGACCTGGCAAACATTAAGGGCAAAAGCCTTAGGCATTCCCCTGGTTTCTTCGCTACACAGTGAAGCCGCCTATGGAACTGCACGCCTCGCCGCTAACCTAGTCGCAAAAGCCTGAACGAAAAAAGCCAGCGTTTTTAGAAACGCTGGCTTCGCAAAAGTTCTTACCAATCAAAATCTAAAAGTTGAGCTGATCACCCCGGCGATACTGCATGTAAGCCGCTACAAACAAACCGGCCAATGTTACCGGAATTAGGCCCAAAACAATTCCTAACAGCAAAGGTTCAATCACGCCGTATTTCCTCAATGACTTACAGAGCTCATAGAAGCAGCACTACACATTACTTCTTCTACCTTTATATTAAGACATTCCCTTAATTGATCCTAGTCCCTTGGTCAGGCCTAGCCAGATCCCGTGACGATGTCTGCTGGTAAATGCGCAAGATTAAGCTTGATAAATCTATAGCTTAATCAAAGCTATAGATTTGATCTTCATTTTCCAGCCAAAACAACTTGCACTGGCTCCTGAGAAAACTTTAAACTATGTATCATATGCGTAATGACAAAGTGTTACGTTCTGCTTGTGACCCAAAAAACAGTCGATAGCCCATCTCTTCCCCAGACAACCGTAGCCAACTCGGACAATCGGCTGTTGGTCCAGTTTGTATTGGCGGCAACAACAATTTTATTGTGCGTCATTTTGATTATTTGGGGAATTCATAGGGTACAAGTATCCGATCCGTACGTACATGACGTCTTAGCCTCCACAGGAGATCTCGAACGTGGGCAACAGTTATTTTGGCAAAATTGTGCCACCTGCCATGGATTAGAAGGAACTGGAGAAGTTGGACCAGATTTACAGCATGTCTCTGAGCGTAAATCACAGGTAGCACTCATCCAGCAGGTTATTAGTGGTAAAACTCCACCTATGCCACAGTTTCAACCAAATACTCAGGATATGGCCGACCTACTCGTATTTTTAGAAAGCTTATAGGACGGGGTCGCTCTAGGATTTACGCGCTGTGCGCTCTAAACCCAACTGAATTAATCGATCAACCAACTGATCAAACTCCACACCGGCAGCTTTCCATAACATGGGGTACATGCTGGTAGCTGTAAACCCTGGGAATGTGTTGATTTCATTGATCAAGACTTCGCCTGTGTCTTCAAGATAGAAAAAATCTACCCGTGATAGACCGGCACCATCAATTGCCTGGAACGCTTTCATGGCCTGTTCTTGAATCGCTGTCACAATATCGGCTGGCAGCGATGCAGGAATGGCTAAATCAGCCTGGCCACTCGTGTATTTTGTTTCATAGTCGTAGAAATCTGCATCAAAGCTAATTTCACCAATGACCGAGGCTTTCGGATTGTCATTTCCCAAAATGGCACATTCAACTTCACGGGCTACAACACCCACCTCAACAATGATGCGACGGTCATAGCTGGCCGCATTATCCAGAGCCGCTTCTAGATCTTGGCGATCTTTTACTTTAGCAATACCAACGGACGACCCCAAGTTGGCAGGCTTAACAAAACATGGATACCCCAGAGTAAGCTCGATATCGTCGCACAGCTTTGGGAAAACACAGGGGTTGGAATAGACTTGAGATCGCAAAACTTCCATATACTTCACCTGAGGCAACCCTACCTGAGCAAACGCAGACTTCATGGCGAGTTTGTCCATACCCACAGCTGACGCTAAGACGCCACAACCGACATAGGGCATTTGCATCAATTCAAATAGGCCCTGAATCGTGCCATCTTCACCACTGGGCCCATGGAGTACAGGAAACCAAATATCAATATTGGCTACCTGTGTCGGTATACGCTCCGTTGCTAAAACTTCTTGATCATCAGCTACTAGTAGTGGACTACCCGACTTCAGAACATCGTAGGCATCCATCACCCAAGCGCCATCCTTACGAATGTAAACCGGCACCACGTCATACTTCTCAGCATTACTTTTCAACTCTAGCCCTCGAGCAATTGCTTGGGCTGAGAAAATAGACACCTCGTGCTCACCCGAGCATCCACCAAACAATAAGCCTACGCGCATCTTTGCCATTAAGTGAGGCTCCTTTTTATCTCAAAAGGACGTTATTCTGATTTATCAATAAACCGAGCTACAACGAACGCTATTTACGTAAGGCTAAATAAAAAGTTGCTGTGCCCGAGGATCAGAAACGCCAAAATCATATTAAGGGGTTAGCCTATCACAGACTCAACCTACCCATTAGGCAATCTCGATACTCCGTGGCTATCAGCCAATTACAAAAAACTCCCAAGCCCAAAAAGGGCTCAGGAGTCAGACATCAGGGTGCATCTACCAACTAACTGTCCACACAATTCCTACTGACTTCCGGACAGAATAAAAAATCAGTTTTATTTACCAGTGAGACCTCACAATTTGAGCACAAATAATGGTGCTAACATTTCGCTGCTAAAAAATTAGCAAAAAAAACTCCCAGGCCCAAAAAGGGCTTAGGAGTCAGACATCAGGGTGCATCTACCAGCTAACTGTCCATGCCATTACTCCCTACTTCCGGACAGAATAAAATCAAATTGCATTTACAACTTAAGTAGTAGAAATTTGGATCCATCTTTGATCAATTGATAGCACTAAAATCTAGATTTCAGGCAATAAAAAAAACTCCCAAACCCCAGAAGGGCTCAGGAGTCAGACATCAGGGTGCATCTACCAGCTAACTGTCCATGCCATTACTCCCTACTTCCGGACAGAACAAAATCAAATTACATTTACAACTGAATCTTCTTTTTAAACGTCATATCTAATTAAGTAATTGAGTTGATCAAAAATAAACTCCTAAGCCCCACAAGGATTCATAGGTTAGGCATCAGGATACATCTACCAGCTAACTGTCAATACTATTCTTCCCCGCTACCGGACAAAATAGAATCAAGTTTTACTAGCAACCTAGTCCTCATTATTTGGTAAGAAGTAGCAGCATTAATTAGCAAAAAAAAGCTCCCAAGTCCCAGAAGGGCTCAGGAGTTAGACATCAGGGTGCATCTACCAGCTAATTGTCCATGTCATCCCCCCTGACGTCCGGACAGAACTCAAAATCAGCTTCTTTTTCTGTCCTTACCATAAGAAAGCATCAAGATTTTAGCGACCCCGTGTCAAAAACAACATGACCAGAGATAATGCGATTAAACCTTTGACCTTACTCAGGATCTGTGAAATATTTTTTTCTGTCCGACGGCTGGACAACTGGCAGAGTATGGGAGTTTGGCGGCCTTTGGAATGAAATTGCCTGGCAGCGCAAACCAATTATCAACAAATTAGGGCTTTACATCGAAGAAGCCACAGAAAAGCTATGGTTATATCAAGTCGAAGAGGATGTACTAATGGTTGAAGTCTTGCCTGAAGATGAGACTGGCAACCCAATTGGCCAAGTTGTTCTGAAACGGCTCATGACCGCTGATCAAGTCATTGAGAAATTATGTGGCGGTGAGATATCAACCACAGACAACTCCAAACTCTCAATGTCCGAACAGCTAAGCTATCCAACTTAGTTGAATAGCTTAGGAATGTCCGTTCAAAGTGAAGGAGTTTGCTGCACTGGTGCTTGGTTAAATATAGCTCAGCGCACTTATCCTTTGGAGATATGCATTTCAGCAGCTTGCTATATCTTGGAGCTGTTAAAACACCTCTAACCGCTATAGCGTAGAACGCAAGTTGCTAACAGCTCTCTGTAATGAGGCGAGCGCTCGGTTATATCCTAAGGCTGCACTGACCCAGTTACCTTCAGCTTCAGTCAATTCAGACTGGGCTGTCAGCACATCTAACTGTGTCCCCACACCCGCATCAAGACGTAAATTAGCCAATTCCAGGGCGGTAGTAGCCTGAGTGATCGCCGTTCTAGCCGTTCTCACATTTTCTTCATTAGAACGTAGCGTGAAATAGGCCTGCTCCACTTCAAAACGGATTTGATCCAGCTGTTCTGAAAACCGTTCTTCAGCAATATCAGCATTGGCTTCTTGTTGACGAGCTCGGGCTCGAGCGGCACCGCCATCCACCAGTAGCCAGTTTAACTGCGCTCCAAAGCTATAGTTATCCGACGAGTCATCCAACAGATCGCTCCAACTATAGTTAGCAAACAAACTCACCTGTGGGCGAACCGCCGCGCGAGCTGCGCGAGCTTGCTGAGTGCTAATTTCCCGTTGCGCTAACTGCTGCTCTAATTCCACACGGCCTTGGAACGCAAGCAGAATACTATCCTCTAGCGTTAAACTCCAGCGCTCATAGGTTTCTTCCCAGTTATCTGGGGCAGGCACCGGCGTAGCATTAATATTCACCGTAGAGGGGATATTCAGCAGACGCGCCAGGTTACGCCGAGCAATGCGCTGATCTGCTTGGGATTGAATCAGTGCCTGTTGAGCATTGGCTAACTGCACATCTGCCCGCAGCACATCAAAGCGGGTACCTACACCAGCTTGGCGACGCAATTCATTATCCCGCTGGTTCCGCTGTGCTTCTTCCTCAAAGGACCTGTTAATGCGAATCTGTTCACCACTTTCCTGCAAATCATAGTAAAGACTGGTAGTTTGAAGACGAAGCTCTTCGCGACGACGATCAACTTCCAGCTCATTCAAACGGACTTGCTCTTTTGCGGCTCGGACTGAAGCAACTCGCTGGCCTGATGTGAATAGATCATAGTTCACCTGCACCGATGCATTGAGGGTGGTATCAAGCTCATCCTCCCCCACCGTAGTCCCAAAGATTGTTTGCGAATCCGACTCTTGGGCCGTCACATCTGCCGACGTGCTCACGGTGGGAGAAAAAGCAGCCCGCGCTTCCGCCAGGGTTGCCTCAGCCTGCTCCAGCTCTAGCAAAGACGCTTGCAAATCTTGATTATTAAAGTAAGCAAGCTCAATCGCTTCTTCCAGCGAAATTGTTTGCTCGTCACCTTCTTGCAGCAATACTTCCGCCTCTAACGTAGGTACAGTTAACGGATTAGGGTCTGCAAGCAATTCTGTAGGTGGCAAATTACTTTCATCTAGCAAGTCATCACTAGATGTAGATTCGGCCTGACCAGTTGCTGGCACAATTTCTTCACTATCGACCGCAGATGGCTGCTCAGCTCCATCACTATCTACAGCTGCGGGGTCTTGTTCTTCATCTAAAGCTGCGGGTTCTGCGGGATCTGCCTCATCAGTAGACGGAATCGTATCCGGAGCAACCTCTCCCTCAGATTCGTCCTGCTCAGACAACTCAGGCAGTTGAGACATTTGGGTTAGCTCTGGCGGTAAAGCAATTCCATGAGCCCTTGACGACTTTGCTGAAAACGTCGGTGATGCCGCACTTGCCATAACAGCAGGAGCCAGCATATCTGGGAAAGAATCGGCATGATTACCGCTACTTACTTCAGTCTCCTGCACATCTAACTGAGCTGTGATCAAAGGCAGCGAGGTACCACTTGGATCATCATCAATTAAGACCTTAGCGTGCGCTGGAAGAGGCAGTAGGGACAATGCGCCTCCAAGCACAGCTATGCGGATCAAAAGCGAGTGGTTGATGTATCCCATAGTGTTTGCGTCAGTTGGTAGCTAATAAATTTAGTAAATTCGTACACAAGCTCGTTTTTCAAGCAGCTTACACAGATATACAAGCAATCGAGCCCAAGGCCGCCCATTCATTAAGAAATTCTCATTCAATAGCAATTGAATCAGACTTACAAGCTGACAATCGTCATAATTGAGAGAATTAAAGCTTAGAGCTAATCGGTGCAATCTGGAGTGGCACAGGCCGCTAATAACTCGGTAATATCGTCCACTGGCCAGACAGGACACTGAAGATGATGACTTAGCTCCGATAAGGACAGATCATCTAGGAAATATGTGTTCTCAGGTGTAGCATGCTGTCCCCGCTTCAACATCAAAGACGGCAGTAACACTCCATCCCCTAAGTTGCGTTCCTTTAGCTTTTCTAAAATATCGTAACCCGTCAGTAAGCCAGTAACAGTAATCTCCTGCCCCCAATACTCACTGTTTAGAGCCGCCATAGTAACTGTTAGCCCCCTTACCTGGTTGATTCGTTCCAAAATGGGCTCAAACGCCTTTTCAACAGCGTTACCAACCACCCAGGTTAGATGTTTAGAGGTATTGATAGATTCAGGCAATTTCTGAGCTGCTGCCTCAAACTGCTTCAGAAATAAACGAATAGACCCTACACCGTTGCCAATTTGGGGATAGGCCTCATAGTGAGCCTCTGGTGGCAAGCTACGTCGTGCAATTAAAAACCATTCGTCTGCCAGCCAGGCAAATGTGGAGCCCAAGGTGTCTTTGAATTCAGACTGTAGCTGTGTGACCTGCTCAATCACCTCATTAGCTTTAGCGGTGTTGACAGGGATGAGCTCGTCTTCTGTTGGACGAAACTGAGTAAGCCCAACTGGAACAACAGCGGCTGAAGCAACAGCAGGGGTATCACCAACATGAAATTGAGCTAAATCACGCAACGTGTGCTCTAAATGTGGACCATCATTAATGCCAGGACAAACAACCACCTGTGCGTGGATTTGTAGACGGTTCTCTTGAAACCATTTGAGCTGCTCTAAAAGTAAGCCAGCACGAGAATTCTTCAGTAAGCGCTGACGCAGTTCTGGTTCGGTGGCATGGACCGAAACGTACAACGGAGACAAACGCAAACGTGCAATCCGTTCCCATTCTGAGGGAGGCAGATTGGTCAGTGTCAGATAACTACCGTACAGAAAACTAAGGCGATAATCATCATCTTTCAGGTATAAAGTGTCTCGCTTACCAGGAGGTTGCTGGTCAATAAAACAAAAAGGGCAACGATTATTGCACTGGATCAGGTTGTCAAAGAGAGCACTTTCAAATTCCAGGCCCAGATCTTCGTCATACTCCTTTTCAATCTCAACGGTGTGGCTATCCCCGGCGGCGTCTAATACTTCCAGGGTCAACCATTCATCCGAGCAAAGAAATCGATAGTCAATTAAATCACGGGGACGATCACCATTGATCGAAACCAACCGATCGCCAGGCTCAAAGCCAATAGCTTCAGCAATAGAATCACTGAGAACACTGGTAACGACAGCCGGTTGGATAGACGCACTACGCATAAACCATCGGGCTAGACAATTAATCCATAATACTTAGGGAAACCACCTATTGTGGGAATAAATAAAAGCAAAAACGCCCTAAACGTTTTGAATAGTCTTAGTAGCTAATCCAATTAAAATAGCGACGCCAAAGGCCAGGCGATACCAAACAAAAACCCAGGTACTATTGCGCCTTAGAAATTGAATTAGCCATGCGATCGCAAGATACGAAGAAATCACCGCCGCAATCAAGCCACCGACCAGGGGCACCAAACTTGCATCGCCCACTGTCGCCATCTCATCCAGCAACCCCTTAAGTTCTACTAGACCAGACAGCAAAATAGCTGGTGTCCCTAGCAAAAACGAAAAGCGTGCTGCCGTATCTCGCTCCAGACCTAAAAACAAACCGGCTGTTAGCGTTGAACCTGAACGAGATACACCAGGAACCAGGGCCAGGGCCTGACCGATGCCAACGCCAACGCCATCCCAGAGGTCTAACTTCTCAAACTTGCGCTTACGAGAGCCTACCTTTTCAGCAATGCCCAAAAGGACGGCCATCACAATAGATGTAATTGCGATCGCTTGGGTACTCCGAATCACTGACGTCTCATACTGCGTTTCAAAAAACAGCTTGATGATTAGGCCACACAATACGATCGGAATCGAGCCCAGAATTATACCTACCCCCAAACGAAAATCTGAAGACTGATAGCGCTTTGCAATGGCCGCCTTGATCGTATTGCGAGTCACTTTGGTCAAATCATCCCAGAAGTACCACAAGATTGCAGCTAAACTACCAAGCTGAATCACAGCCGTAAATGCTACACCAGGATCGCCCCAACCTAGCGTTACAGGCACAATTTTGACGTGAGCGGTACTACTAATAGGCAAAAACTCCGTCAGTCCCTGCACAATGCCAATCACAATGGCTTGAAGCAGGTTAATTTGCGCTGCTTGACTCGTAGGTGCTTGGGCCAAAAGCTCAAATAATTGGCAAACAAACATGAAAAATGCTCCAAAGCTCGAACTTTATCAATTAGGTCTAGCGCAGACCACTCCTATAGGACACGAACCATTCACAACTACATCCGGACTACCTCGACAAGCTTTTACTGATGCGCCATATCAGCACTTTGGAATCCAACTGCACTGAAATTAAGAATGTCGGTATGGGTGCACCACAAAACCCTCGGCAGGCAGTCGCAAGTATGTATCAACAGACAAACCGCTCATAGACTGAAGCATGATCCTCAGCTAAGCAGCAACCCAAAGAAAATCTGAAGTTTAGCAAAGATATATCCAATGCTCGCTAAGGTACATGCTGGCAAGACAAATCAGAACTGAAAATTCCTTATCAGCAATTTTTAATTGGGTTCTCCCTAAAAATTTACATACTGCAATATTATCTAGGTCGCCATTTACGAGGCTACGGTTCCTGAGTGGCTCAATTGACATGTTATGTTAACAATAATTAACCTCTCTCAGAATTCAATTGAATTCATCAGGAAGTATTGCTATCCGAAACTTCACCTCAAACCCAACTCACTGAACAACTAACGCTACGTTCTGATGAGCATGCAGCTCATCGGTTACCTGCATTCCTAGCATCTGCTTTCTTGGTCAGTGTGCCCGTTTTTTTTCAAGCCCCCCTTGTGCGGTTTCAGCCTTGGGTGAGCTTATTAATGACCTTTATTTGGCTATTCGGTGGGATCTATGCCCTGCGTCAGCACACATACAAACTCTGGGGAGACTTGGCCATTGGGTTTTCCTGGACATGGCTCGCTGGCAGCCTTTACTGGGGATGGCTGAGGGAAAATCCCTATGTCCACTTACCCGTTGAAGCCATTGGGTTACCCATCGTCATTATTTTAATCAGCCAGACTCGCCTTAAGATTGGCAGTTATTTTTATGTAGGGTCTTTACTGGGTACTGCTATTACGGATCTTTATTTCTACTGGGTCAATCTAATTCCCTATTGGCGACAAGCCATGACCGTGGAACCCACAGAGGCAGGTAATGTTTTGCAGGCAGCTCTACTACAGATTGAAAACCCTATTGCTGTCGCCAGGGCGTTGGCATTGCTCATAGCACTTATCTGTGTTGGCACCCTAGCACTCAAATCTAACCAAACCCATTGGTGGGCATTCGCTGGGGCAGTGCTAAGCACAATTCTGGTAGATGCGCTATTCCTACTTGCGGCAATCCTGGCATAAATAAGTAAGAGGCCCCATAAGCTTGTCTGCAAGAGCCTTACCGCTAAACGGCGTGACTTTCTTGACAAATAAGCAAGATTATTCGAATCTAGGCACCTGGTGGGGACTTAGAAAAATTAGCCTTAGCGTTGAAGATCTAGATAACGTATGAAGCTTTGACCATGAATCCTTAGGATCAGCAGTATTGTGTATGTAATGCATAATAAATAAGCACAAAGGCTATAGTGCTGTTAGGAGCAGTAGCGTTAAGGTATAGGACATAGCTGACTCGAAGCGTCGAGGTATAGTGTTATTCCCTGAAAAGACCCCTCAAGTTGGACCTTACCTGGTCCTAAAAACAGACTCAGGTCAACGTCACTTATCGTTGATGGGTAATAGTTGTTGGACTATTGGCCGCAGCGACGATAATAATTTTGTTCTGCCCGATCGCTGGATTTCCCGCAACCATGCAATGCTGCAATTTATGGAAAGCGGAGAATTCTATTTGATCGACTTAGGTAGCCGCAATGGCTCATTTGTGAATGGCCGTCGAGTCAGTGTGCCAGTTACCCTACGGAATGGGGATGCTCTAACCTTTGGGCAGACTGAATTGCAATTCTATTGTCCTGCACCAGAACCCGTTAACACCAATAGTAATAACTCACTGAGCTCACACGACTCTACCGCAACCGCTACACTGCACGTGCGTCGTTTGATTTCGGTCATGGTGGTCGACATCCGAGACTTCACAGTCATGACCCGGCAGATCGATGAAAAGATTTTATCAGAAGTCATCGGCACCTGGTTCCGTCATGCTGGCAACATCATTGGCGAGTACGGTAGTTGGGTCGATAAATACATTGGTGATGCTGTGATGGCCGTTTGGATTCATGGCACCCAGGCGGTAGAAGCTGAGGAAATGTTGAAAATCAGCCGCGCCATTAGTGCACTGAATGAGATGACGCGTCAGCTTCATAAGCAATTTCCCCTCCCTTTCCCGTTACGGGTGGGAGCTGGTGTGAACACTGGCTATGCAGTCGTAGGTAATACAGGTACAGGAGACCGTCCTGACTACACGGCCCTAGGTGACACCGTCAATGCGGCCTTCCGCTTTGAAAGCTCCACCAAACAGCTAGGCCTAGATGTAGCGCTGGGGGCAGAAACTTATAAGTACTTGAGTAAGCTGGGAGCCAACGAACAAACATTTAAGCGCTATTCAGCTTTGTTAAAGGGTTATGACAAACCGTTAACGACCTATGCATGCACGTTTTCAGACTTGGATAGATTTTTGATCAGTTACGATCGCAAATCCTCAGTTCCAATAAAATCCTCGTCTGTGCAGTCATCCTAAATTAGGGCTCAGGTGAGCATTTGCGTAACGGTCCGCAAAGGATTATCACCATTACTCAACATTGGCACAGCGAAAGTGATAGGCTGCTCATTAATGCTGTGTATGAGATTTAAATAAATCCGGCGGAGAGATGAAACAATTCTTTGGCCTATTAATGGCGCTTGGACTGGTATTTGGTACTTTGGTGAGCGATGCTCAGCCCGCAGTAGCCAATATGTTGAATGGCGGTACGGTGTTTCTGGCAGAAGCTAACTTACCTCGCAACGCAGTGGATGACAAGCTGGCTACAGAGTATGGCTATAAGCTTGATGTGAATAACACTAACGTTGCAGCGTTTAGGAAGTATCGGGGCCTATTTCCGACGATTGCAGGCAAAATCATTCGGAATGCTCCCTACGAGAACCTGGAGGATATCTTAGAAATCCCTGGACTTAGTGATGTTGAGAAATCACGGATTCAAGAGAACATGGACATATTTACTATCTCTCCACCTAACCCTGCTCTAGTGGAAGGTGACGACCGTTACAACAATGGTGCTTACAAGTAAGCAAGCATTCCCAGACTTGAATATTGGGTAAATCTCAAAATTTCAATTCCCTGGTATTGTCTTTATCTATCATTGCTCTTGATAGAGTGGTTTAATCCCTCTGTCAGGAGCAATTTTTATTGGTGCACTCCTCTTCGTCCTATGCTGCGTTGCCATCACAGTTTGATGTTTTAGTCGTCGGTGGTGGAGCTGCTGGCCTGTATTCAGCCCTTTGTTTACCCGCAACGCTCCAAGTAGGCTTAATCACAAAAGATACGCTGTCCATCTCCGCCAGCGACTGGGCACAGGGAGGAATTGCCGCTGCGATCGCACCTGACGATGCCCCAGAACTCCACATTGCCGATACTCTCAAAGCTGGCGTTGGTCTATGCGAGCGCCAAGCCGTAGACGTGCTAGTTAGACAGGCAGGGGAATGTATTCAGCACCTGACCCAAATGGGTGTGGCATTTGATCGCAAAGGCGAGCAGCTAGCAATGACCCTAGAGGCGGCCCATTCTCGGCGTCGAGTGTTACATGCCGCCGATACCACTGGACGAGCCGTAGTCACCACACTGGCAGATCAAGTACTCCAACGCCCAAATATCCACGTCTTTAACCAAGCCCTAGCATTAGACCTATGGATGCATCAGGGAGAATGCCTTGGTGTACAGCTGGTCCACAGTCAACAACTAAAGTTGGTAAAGGCTAACGCCGTCGTTCTAGCCACAGGTGGCGGTGGTCAAATCTATTCACAAACGACCAATCCCACTGCCAGCACAGGGGATGGTGTGGCCATGGCCTGGCGAGCGGGAGCCACCCTACGGGATTTGGAATTTATGCAATTTCATCCCACAGCCTTAACCCAAGCAGGGGCTCCTCGCTTTCTCATTAGTGAGGCTGTCAGGGGAGAAGGCGCACATTTGATTGATATTCATGGCCGTCGGTTTGCCTTTGACTATCATCCTGACGGCGAATTAGCCCCCAGAGATGTGGTCAGTCGAGCTATTTTTAATCATCTTCAGAGACATCCAGATGAGTCTGTGGTGTATCTGGATCTGAGGGTGATTGCCCCAGAGCGAGTGAAACATCGGTTTCCCAATATCATTCGCAAATGTCAAAAATGGGCAGGTATTAACGTCTTTGAAACGCCGATTCCCGTCTCACCTGCAGCCCACTACTGGATGGGCGGAATAATCACTAACCTTGGTAGTCAAACGACCATACCTCGCCTCTATGCCGTTGGTGAAAATGCCAGCACGGGTGTACATGGTGCTAATCGATTAGCTAGTAATTCATTACTGGAATGTTTGGTATTTGGAGCACAGCTGAAGGACATTACACCACAACCACTAGCAGATTTATCTCAAAGCGATAGTGCTGCTAGTGATGAATTAACCACGCCCCCGGATTTAGATGAGGTTGCTAGTTGGCTCCAGCAACATCGAACAGCCATTGGGCAATTGGTGTGGCAAAGTGCAGGCATTGCCCGTGAAGCCAACCAAATGAATGCGGCACTGGATCAGCTAGAACAATGGAAAACCGAGTTCGACGCATTACCGCTGACACAGATAGTAAACAGGGTGAACGAACAGAAAAATCATACGCTCCCTGCAACGCTAGATTTCACAATACTCCGTCTTTGGACAGAAACTCGCAATCTATTAACCGTGGCCAAATTAGTGCTTGAAAGTGCCCTGTTTCGCACTGAAAGTCGCGGTGGGCATTACCGCAGTGATTATCCTGAAACAGATGCTACCTGGCAGGTGCATACCCTAGTTCAAGATGGAATTTGTTTGCGATCGCAGCCCATCCAGCAATAAAGCACTTCCTCCCTTAGTCAGCAGATAGTTCTCTCTAGCGAATTTTGTCCCTTTGCTGACTCATAACAATCTGCTCCATCATTTCTTCAACACTCATTGCTGACTTACGACATGACAGACCGCGACATACTAACCCGGCCTCTCCATCCGATAAATTTTGATGCACTAAAACAACGGTAGGTAAGTAACTACGCGATAGTTTAGTGACATTCTCTGCATGCGTTCTGACCAGGGTGTGATGACGATACCAGTCGAGGGCTTGAAACAGGGTTGGACAAGCCCTAGTCGCCTGCTCCATAACGATGCTAAAAGACTTTAGAGCCTTTTCAGCATGATCTAAATAGGTTAAATCTTCAGTGAGTAGGAATAATCGCATCAGGCTGGCAATAGCCACACCATTAGCTGCTGGCGTTGCATTATCTTGATAGCTTCGTTCTCTGATCAATAAACTCTCACTGACATCGCTAGCCGTGTTGTAATACCCATTGGCTACATCACTCCAAAGCCATTGGTCAAACTCAGCTTGAATGTTCTTGGCATGGGCTAACCAGTCTGCTGCTGTACCCTTCGACAACCCAAGACTAGCTTGCTGAATATCCAACAGAGCCTTGATAAATAAGGCATAGTCTTCGGCCTGAGCTAATACAGCAGGGACCCCATCGTAATTCAACCGATGAAAGCGTCCATTTATCCATTGGTTTTCTAAAATAAACTGAGCTGCTTCAACCGCTAAATCTAGATACTCCATCTGGTTAAAGACAGCCGCCGCACGAGCTAAACCAGAAATCATCAGGCTATTCCATGCGACGATCATTTTGGTATCAGTGACAGGGGGAATGCGACCTGGCCACGCCGAGTTTTTGGCAGCATGAGCATCGATTGCTGGTGCAAAGGTTGCCAAGGCAGGTTGACCGTAGCGCACAGCAAACAGTTTTTGCAAGGCAGACTCTGTCCCTGGCTTAAGCGCTCCAGGCTGCTGCCGTTGGAGCACGATATTACCCTCAAAA
Source organism: Leptothoe sp. ISB3NOV94-8A (assembly GCF_043421595.1). NCBI lineage: Bacteria > Bacillati > Cyanobacteriota > Cyanophyceae > Nodosilineales > Cymatolegaceae > Leptothoe > Leptothoe sp. ISB3NOV94-8A. The sequence goes on from NZ_JAXSQW010000001.1 coordinate 5,481,993, forward strand.
TTGCCTTCAGCCGAAATAAAAAAGTCGGCGTTCAGGTCAGCAAATTCCGCATCTGTTAAAAGTTCTCGCAGATCGGTCTCACGCCACACATAAAACGCCCCCTCTTCAGGTTCAACGTCATTAGGGGTGACAAAACTGTCGGCATCTTGGGCGGCATAGAAATACCCCGCCCACATCTCACGCTTTAGCCATTGAACAGTTCCAGCAACCGCTCTCTCAAAGGCAGGTTCCTGATGTCCCTGACTCCATAAATCTGCCAAGTACTCCATGATCAAACCATTGTCATAGAGCATTTTTTCAAAATGAGGCACCGTCCAATTTGGGTCGACGGTGTAGCGATGGAAACCGCCAGCTACATGGTCATATATCCCCCCAAGGGCCATATCCACTCCTCGACGCAGACAAATTTCCTCAGGATTCAGCTCGTCTGTGGGCTCCACCCAACGAATAGAACGTAAAGCACTGAGCCCATAGGGAATCATGGGAAAACTGGTGCCTTGCCCCGATGGCATCAGGATTTTCACACTGGCGGCCAATCCACGGACTAGCAACTCTGTACTGAGGTTGTCGTCTGCGGGCAACAACGTTGACTGCTGTAGCGTTTCTAAAATCTGAGATTTGACTGCACCCACTTTAGGCTGATCTGTATCGTAGAGATTGCGCAAAATCTCTAACAGTTTCAAAAAACCAGGACGACCATAGCGAGGCTCAACGGGGAAGTAAGTGCCTCCATAAAAGGGCACTAAATCATCAGGAGATAGAAAAATATTGAGCGGCCAGCCTCCTTGTCCTACAAGCATCTGAAGGGCTTGCATATAAATGCTATCAAGATCGGGACGCTCCTCACGATCAACCTTGATAGGCAAAAAGTTGGCATTGAGATAGGTAGCTATTTCACTATCCGAAAAAGCTTCCCCTTCCATTACCGTGCACCAATGGCAGCTAGAATAGCCCACCGACAGAAAAATTGGCTTATTGTCACGTCTTGCTGCCTCTAATGCGTCATCACACCAAGGCCACCAGTCAATTGGATTTTCGGCGTGTTTACGCAAGTAGAGACTTTGACTTTGGGCAAGACGATTCACCATAGGTCAGGGAAACAAAGAACTGTTGCCCCCTGAGTCTATCAAGATTAGCCATAATGATGTGCTTAAGAACAGCCTTCAGCCCATGTGACGGCAGGGAATTGTCCAGTGCGAAACTGGGTGACTCGGCCTTCTTTATCGGTTTCAAAGACGAGGCTATACAGGTTACTGCCAGCAGCCTCCGAGGTTAGTGTGACATAACTGCCGTCGGTGTATGGATGGGGCGTCACGTCTATCTGTCCGTCATAAACGGCATCAATCTCTTCAATGGTGGAACCAATGCCAAGACCACTCAGGGTTTTAATTGGACTCTCCGACCAAATATCAATTCGAATTACTTGATCATTCACCACCATGAGGCCAATGCCATCAATCGACGCGACACGGGTTGCCTTTTCAGGATCATAAACTTCTGGTAAGTAGTACTGGCACAATTCTGACTGGGTCATCGGAGCCACGACAAAACTAACCTGGGCAGCATTGGCTGCCTCTTGAATAGACATTCCCAGTCTTACTGGGCCTAAACCGCCAATGGATACGGCTTCTTTTTCTAACGGCTGTAGGATATCCAAGCGTTGATGAACCTTACTAATCAGAGCGCCAACCGCCGTAGCTCTAACCATGATGTGAGTCACCAAGGCGGACACAGGGCGCAATGTGGAGATTTGCCCAGTCATCATTACACAGCCACTCATACCAAGAGCAGGTAAAGCGATGACCAGTAAACGCTTGGCACGACCCACTGTAGATTTTAATTTGGACTTTCTAAATCGTAAAATCATCAGTCAAGAAAGTAGCAAGCTATGGTAGCTCACTGTCAAGAAATAACCACTTACGCAAAAGCTTAATAGAAAGAATAATTTAGAAATGTAAGTAATAACGCTTAAGTCGATCCTTTTCTGATTTATCTTTATATCGGGAATATATTTTGATTAATCCTCTATTAAGGGATTAGGAGTCTGCTGTGTCACAAATTCCGTCTGACCCAGGTACTGATAATAATCGTCGTCGCTCAGTTGACTATGATGAACTGATTGCTTTATTTGTAGCATTTCTAACCTTGGGCAGCGTATTATTTTGGGGGTTGACCCGATCCGGGGTGAACTTGTTGGGGCAAGCGGGACTCTTTAATGCCGATAGTGCACCTTCTGTAGCGGGTGCGTTCGACGCAGGAGAGCGACTGGGTCGAGCTGAAGACACTGATAGTAGCCTGGAAGCTGAAGCTGATGGAGATGGTATTGGCTTTGGCACTGTAGAGGATATTGGTTCAGGTAGTGCTGGCGTCCTTAGGAATAGCAATCAGGCGCTAGAAAGAGCAGCTGAGGATCCCTTTCTGAAGGGTCCCTCTCTGAACAATAGGGTTACTAGTCAGACAACAACGGTACCGTCGCGTTCTGACATTCAGACATCTGCCTCAACGGAGCTGCCTCAACAATCGGCGCAGCCTGCACAAACGGATACGGCTGCTGCCCCAACGAACCAGGAGCCTTTGGAGTCAAGCCGTGAGGCGCTTCAATTTCAGGATGTGCCTGACGATTATTGGGCTAAGCCCTACATTGATGCTCTCAGTGAGCGATTGGTCTTGGATGGTATTTCTGAGGGTACGTTTGCTCCTGAGCAACCAGTGACACGGGCACAGTTAGCGAGTGCAATTGCTCAAGCATTTCCCCTAGAAGATCAAGAGGCCGCGATCGCATTCTTGGATGTTGAGGAAGGCTATTGGGCAACCGAAGCCATCGACAAAGCCGTAAAAGGTGGCTTTATGAGTGGTTTCCCTGATGAAAGCTTCCAACCTACACTACCGGTACCTCGTGCCCAGGTCCTCACGGCCTTAGTTACAGGGCTGAATAGCACTATCCCCACAGACACTCAAACCATAGTTAATCTCTACAGCGATGCCGCAGAGATCCCTAGTTGGGCAATTGACAAAATGGCGGCGGCTACCCAAGCCAATATTGTCGTTAACTACCCCAACTTGGATATGCTCAATCCCAATCAGCCTGCTACCCGTGCCGAAGTTGCAGCGATGATTTATCAAACGTTAGCGAACCAAGGGAGAGTTGACTCCATTGATGGAGACTACGTAGTTCAACCTTAGGCGTATATGATTGAGGGCCTCATTATTGGTGTTGATGAATGGGGTTCACTAGCCGCGTAACTTTTGGCAATATGAGCCCACTCAACGCCCGCTTGAGTGTGACTACGCAAATCTATCTCCAGCTGAATAAAACACCAGAATCTCTAGCATTAAGCAAGGTTTAAAAGAACCGGGGCTAGTTATTTATTGGACCAACTACCGTCTATGCCTTTATGCAGGCCATGGGTCCCGTGAACGATCATCTGGCAAGTTGCTGTGTTCGTCAGAGCGTCGAAGAAAAGCCAGCTTTATTTGAGTGGCCATGAAGACAAATAATTTTAAGGTGTATTTCTTGAAATAAAGCTCAGGTGCTACACCGTTGCTAGTAGCCATAAGGCAAACTAAACTCGTCTGAATAAGTATGTTTGAACGTGTGGAGGTTCCCCCTTGGCAGATGCGATCGCAATTTACCTAGTCAATGAAGAGGAGCTCCAGACCGATCATCCTGATAGTGCTGCCTGGTGCCAGGCAGCCGGATTTTCTGGTCAAACTGGCAAAGTATGCTTAATTCCCGATGCCACTGGCAAAATTGGCAAAGTCTTAGTGGGGCGTCCCGACACCATAGATACCTGGACCCTGGCAAGTCTACCCAAAACATTGCCAGCAGGGACATACACCTTGGGCAATGCGTTAGCTATCGCTAACGCGACCAAACTGTATTTGGGTTGGCAGTTGGGCAGCTATAGCTTTGAGCGCTACAAACTGACCAAAACCAGCATTCTTGCAAAACTACACCCCCCTGATCATGTAGATGTAACCTACGTTAAAGCCGCAACAGAAGCCACCTATCTAGTACGCGATCTGATCACCACACCCTCCAACAATATGGGGCCTGATCAGCTTGAGGAAACAACCCGCAGCTTAGCTGAGCGCTACGAAGCCAAAGTGGAAGTCATTGCAGGTGGCGATTTAGTCATCGAAAATTACCCGATGATCTATGCCGTTGGAAAAGCCAGCACCCGTGCGCCTCGCCTGATTGATCTGCGCTGGGGCAATCCAGACGCCCCCAAAGTCACCCTGGTAGGCAAAGGAGTTTGCTTTGACAGTGGCGGCTTAGACGTTAAATCAGCCACTGGCATGCGCCTCATGAAAAAAGACATGGGGGGAGCAGCCCAGGTGCTAGGGCTAGCGCAGATGATTATGGAAATCGGCTTACCGGTCAACCTCAGAGTATTGGTGGCAGCCGTTGAAAATAGCATTGCGGGCAATGCCCTACGCCCCTTGGATATTTTGACATCCCGCAAAGGAACAACCATCGAAGTAGGCAATACAGATGCTGAAGGACGCTTAATATTAGCCGATGCCTTATGGGAAGCTAGCAGCGAAGACCCAGACTTACTGATTGACTGTGCCACCCTTACCGGTGCTGCCCGTGTTGCCCTTGGCACTGAACTGCCAGCCTTTTTCTGCAACGACAATGGGGTCACTAAAACATTACTTGATGCAGGTCTAAATATAGACGACCCACTCTGGAATCTGCCTTTACATACGGCCTATCGCTCCATGCTAGATAGTCCAGTAGCTGACATGAATAATATTGCCAGCGGCTCCTATGGTGGTTCCATTACAGCAGCTCTCTTTTTACAAGAATTCGTTCAGCCAGACATCTCCTGGATCCATGTAGATTTTATGGGTTACAACCTCCGGAGCTTGCCCGGACGCCCTGAGGGAGGGGACGCCATGGGCATGAGAGCACTGTTTGAATTGATCAAACAGCGTGTAACTTAAAATACACTCTACTCCCCACACTCAGTGTCTCTACTTAGAGCACACAACGTTGGCATCAAGGGTGATAGTCATAAAGCAAAGTGTTGATAGCCACACCAACAATTTAGTCAATCGCAGTTGACGTTTCTTAATAATTTTCGTTACTGTTAATTACATAAGACAACGCTTGCACTTATTGACCGGCTGGTGTTGCCCTACATCGCAATATCATCAGCACTTTAAATAGGAGATTAAATATGGCTATCGTATTGGCACTTTTGATCGTAGGTTGGCTAGCCGCTGTACTGATTGGCTCTCAAGCATACTTCCTAGGCGAGCAATCTAAACCCATTCATGAGCGTAACTGGCGTTCTGATTCCTTCGACGCCCTATCTCAAACTATCACTGGACGTGAGACTAGCTTCAGCACTCGTACTCCTGCCTATAGCTATGACGCATTCTCAAGTCGAAGCTTAGAGGGTTAACCCTCTCGTATTAGCTGTAGAGCTGGTACTCATAGTGAATCTACATTCACTGTCTCCAATTCATTCCAACTCCATGCCTCTTGAACTGCGGTTTGAGAGGCATGGATGTATCTAGGACTAAGCGATAACTTGTATGGCAAGCAGTTCTATCACTCAAACTTAAGACGTAGCATCACCAGCTACAACAATCCTCGATAACGAATAAATGTCAGAATAGCCGCCCAAGATCCCAAAGCTACTTTAACCGCCACTAAAATATTGAGCAGTGGAATCCAGCCACCACTGACTAACGTGCCGACTTGGCCGTTGGGTAAAGCAATGCCGACTAACGAAAGCACTGCTAAAACAATAAAAACCAGCACTGCTATCTTTTCCCAAATAGCAGCCCCCCAACGTTGATAAATATCCTCCATCCATTTTGGTGACGAGGTAATCGCCACAAGGCCAATCGCTGTACCGCCCGCAACACCAGCAGCAAAACCGCCACCGGGGCTCAAATGCCCCCGAATTGCCAACTCAATACCCACTAAGGCTGCAATCGTTGCGCCTAACCGTGCCAATACTACAGATGGGTGATCGGTAAATTGGTAAATCGTGCAGGAAGGCTGTTCATTAGCAAGCAAAAAGCGTGCCCCCATAATTGCTAGGGTAAAAACAACAACTTCAAAAATGGTGTCATAGAGGCGGTTTCTAAAAATAATGCCTGACACCGCATTCGACACACCCGTATCTTGCACGATCACGTCAACAATAGAAACCTCAGCCATATCAGTAGATGGATTAGGAAAAACCAGCATCTTAATGTAGAGAGCAACTCCAGCAATCACATAAATCCACTTCATAGTCCTTTCCCTCTGGATAAATTAGCGGTTTCTACATCAGCAAATCTGAGGTTCACTAACTCATGAGACAATTTAGCCTGCAAGATCTCATATAGACGACGCACACGAATTTGCAAGTCACCAGTAGGAGCCGTTAGCTGATCAGAGTTCTCGGAATTTGGCACCATGAAAACCGCATGAATTTCTTTATTGGCTAATGCTGTCTGCAGGGTAGAAGTCTGAGTGAATGGAATCACTTCCAATCTCAGATGCTTTTCTTGAAGATGAGTGCGTAAAGAAGATAACAAGGCCTCATAGCCTGGACATTCACTACTCGCGGTTTCAACCACCCCTAGCCGCATACTCATCGAGGAGCGTACCGCTACTGCATAGAGGGTAATTGATAACATTGTGCCAACCAAAGCCTCGGTCAGAGCAACATCAGCCGCACCAAACATTGCATAGACTAAGGCTGCAACAGCACCAAGGATGCCACGAATCACTAGCGCATTGTATGGATTTACTTGTGACACCAACATACTGGCTGTCATGGGTAGCAGGAGAAGTATTGCAACCGTATAAATATCTTCAGTCATAACGTCCCTCATTTGAGCAGTAAGCCAGAACATAACCCAACACCGTATTCCAAAGAGACAGAGAAATCAGTGCTAGCAAAAGCAAGGGCCATTCTCTCGGAATTTTGAGCAAGAGACCCACAATAATGCTCATTGAACCAAGGGTGTCAGAAACAGACAAACTATGTAGTTTAAAGAGGACGGAGCGATGCCCCAGCAACGGTAATGTGCCCCAAAACCAAAAGATTAGACCAATTACAATACAGCTATAGCTGATGACATTAATAACAGTATCTATCATGATTCATTCACCCGTCTCAGCACATGAGCTAACAACATTAATGCAGCATTGCCAACACTTAAAATTAGGACTCCAACAACACCAATCATCCAGTCATCACGTAGGATAGAAAGCATCAGAATCATGACTGATGTTTTGGTGGCAATGCTGGCAAATGCCAACATTTTTTGCCAGATATCGTCATCTTGCCAAGCTTCATAGATTGGTATCAACAAAGCACCGATCATGGCTAATAAAATACCGTTCATGGGCGTTTCCTCCGCTCAACTTGATGGACCTCATACCAGCCATCCTCACGACATTTAAGGACAATTGTTTTAGGTGTAAACGTGATTAAAAAGATATCGAGAAAAATCAAGCCAGGTGTTCGAAAAGGGCGTACACGCTCTCGCGTTATTACCTCCTTTGCATGGGGACGCAATATAATCTCAAACGCTTCAAAATAAGCCTTGGGAATAGCTAAGACAATTTCCCAGCAGACTCGCAACAACTCTTTTAACCAGCGCTTCCAAGAAGCGGGAACAGTATACCGGTGAGGAATGAACCAGGCAACAAAGAGTCCAATCGCAATGTTTGCTGGACTTAAATCAGCTGTGAGTAAAAACCAAATCGTCAGTCGCAGTAATAAATCTGGAATACTCATTACACCAACACCATACTAAACAGCAACACTAAAATCAGGCTCATTGCACCAATCAAATGTTCAAATTGTTCAGCAGCACGGGGCAGTTCAAACTTAAGTCTTCTAACACCTATGAAGTAAATCAACCAGCCTGCAATAATGACCAGCAATGCTTTGACAATATTAGGAAGTGTATACCCCCCTAAAAAGAAACTATTGGCTGCAATAAGGCCGCCCAACAACACTATCGTCGCTGACCAAAATCCACGGGACGGTTTCTTATCTGAGATGGCGAGTTTTTCAAATGGTAAAAAGATAAATCGGGCAAATGCAACTGCTGTACCAATGGCTGCAAGGGTAAGTACTGTGGATTGCCAAGGTGCCATTAATTTTAAGGTGAGCGCTTTAGCACCGAAACCAGCCATTAACGGAAAACCTGAAATAGACAGACTAGCGGCTGTCAGTACACCCCACACAGGAAACTGTATAGGCATCTGACGCAATTCTTGAAAACTGCGACTTTGTAAATTGCCTGCGACTAAAAAAAGCAATGCCTTGGCTAAACCATGACTTAGTGCATAAAAACCTGATGCCGCTGGCGCAGCCACAACAAATCCTAGCTGAGAAATCGTGCTGGATGCCAGCATTCGCTTTGTGTCTTTTTCAAAGATTGCGTAGCCCACACCGAAAAGCGCTGTGGCTATACTAAATAATTGAAGAATCGGCTGAATATCATCAACTAACAGCGCACACCGTGCCAAGGGATAAACACCTGTATTGACCACTACACCAGATAGTATTGCTGAGACAGGTGTTGCGGCTTCGGAATGGGTTAACGGCAGCCATAAACCCGATACAAACATGCCGCCCTTAGTTAAAAGGCCCAACATGATAAGTGCGATCGCATCTGCAGGAGACGTCTGTAAACCTGTGTAGGCAAACGATCCATTCGCCTGATACACTAGCACTGCTCCAATTAGATAAAACAGCATGGCCGTATTGCTGACAAATAAATAGCGCAAGCCCACCCAAATAGAACGATCCGTTCGTGGATAGGCAATCAGCAAAAAAGCAGCAATACCAACGACTTCTAAGGCTACATACAAACTAATGAAATCAGCACAGATGAAAACGGCATTGACACTGCCGTGCAAAATTATCATCTGCGTAAAAAAGAAAGCCGATTTCTCTTGCTCCCAACAATAGAGCAGCACCGCAACTGTTACCAGGGCATTTCCTAAAATAAAGTAACCACTCAGTGAATCCGCTAAAAGAGTTACACCAAAGTTGTCTAATAGACTTATATCGAGGGCATCTGGCATTTGAAATAAGGCCAAACCATAGCCTATTGAAACCAGCGCAACACCCATGGCCAGATAACGATCTAACTTGGGCAAAAGATAGATGCTAAATCCAATTAAGAGCGGTAATGCAATCCAAGCAATCGTTAAAATCATCATGGCGTATTACTCTTTTCAATCTCGGAAATCTCCAGAGTCGGGTTATCCCGTGACAGCTTCATCACCCCGACCAGCATCAATGCTTGAATCGAAAAGCCAATCACAATAGCCGTCAAAATCACAGCTTGAGGCACCGGATCCGCATAGGCCCCAGAGTCTGCTCCCAATTCGATCCCAGCCCCAGATCCTAAGATGGGCGTAAACAAACCGCGATGCGATGCCACAAGCACATAACAGGAAATGACACCAGTGCTCATCACATCCATAGAGAGAATTTTCATCATGAGGTTTTTCTTCAAAATAATTCCAAAGAAACCACCCATGACCGTGGCAAAAATACAGGCTTCGAGTACAGCAATCATTGATTTAAATATCAAACAAACAGCTGGTTGATTCAGATTATGAGGAATATCCTGTCACTTCAATTGAGCACAACAGAAGTGGCAGGATATTTAATCTGTCCCCGGCAACAGAGGATTGGACTAGCGACTTTAATCTGTCGCTGGCAACACGTCACTAGACGACATCTCCACATTAGATCCTTTCAGCGTCAGCTGAAGTAGTGGAGGCGCTAAGAATGTGGTCAGGATTACCATCACGATAATCGCCGCTTCCAAAGGTCGATCCAATACCCCGCTAGCAGATCCAATTCCAGCAAAGACAAGACCCACTTCACCACGAGGAATCATGCCAACACCAATGGCCATACGGTTAATTCCAGGCTGACCAAACACAGCCCAACCGGTAACTAACTTACCTACCACAGCTACCGCAATTAAGAAAGCGGCAATAATTAAACCAGCCCGATTTTCAGCAACCATAGGATTCAAAACTCCCAGGTCTGCTTTCGCACCTACAGTAACAAAAAAGATTGGTACCAGGATATCGGCAATCGGCATAATTTGCTGATCGAGTTCTTTGCGCTTGTCAGTTTCATCTAGCACAAGACCTGCTGCGAATGCACCTAAGATGGCTTCTAGATGTATAGCGCTAGCAAAACAAGACATTACCAAAGCAAACGTAAACGCAGGGATCAACAATGCACCACGAGTTTGCAACTTATCAGCAATAGCAACAAATCCTGTATTGAAAAACTTACCGAGGAGAATAGCTCCTAGCAAAAAGCCACTGGCACTGATGATGAGATAAACCACATTTAGCAGATCTACCTCACCTGTCTTAGCCAGACTAGCCACAACTGCTAAGACGATAATGCCTAAAACATCATCAATGACAGCAGCTCCAACAATAATTTGACCTTCTTTAGACTTTAAGTGGCCTAACTCCGATAAAACCTTAGAGGTAATACCAATGCTAGTCGCAGTTAGCGCTGCTCCCGCAAAAATGGCAGGAATAACAGGAACATGGAAAATCGATACCAAGCCTACGGTGCCTAAGGTAAAAGGAACAACTACCCCGACAACAGCTACCACAGCAGCTTGAAAGCCGACCTTACTCAATTCACGTAAGTCAGACTCTAAGCCAATTTCAAATAGCAGAACGATAACACCTAATTCTGCCAATACTGAGATTACTTCACTCTGCCCCTCAAAGACACGTATTGCTGCATCCGCATCCAGATGCCCCATCCATTGCACTAATTGAGCAATCAATGAATCTGTAATCGTTGCGGTGTTTTCAGGAAACATCAACAGATGTAGAGCAGAAATACCAACAACAACACCCCCTACTAATTCACCTAATACGGGAGGTAAATCAAGGCGCTTTGATAGCTCACCACCAATCTTACTAGTGGCATAGACTGTTATCAAACTCAGCAGCACACCCATCAAAATAAAAGGGCTGAACTCAGCTGGCAAGACTTCTGCAAATGTCCATGGGGTTGATGGCCACGTGTCTATCAACTGATCCAGGGATAACGCTGACACGTTATTGAACAACATGAGTAAATCCTCTTTGCTTCATAGTTTTAAAGTGTTTTTGTCTTAAATTCAGTATGAAAAATATGCACTCTCCCAAGATAAATAGCAAAAATAGTAAGTTGAAGGTGTTGGTTGCTGGGTATTCACCAAAAGCTTGAATTCAATACCCAGCAACACAGCTGGATTACTCGCCGACAACAAGCCTCTAATTACGCCGACTACTCATTTGTAACCAACCAATGGCAATAGCCCCCATTGTCAGTTGCACCGTACTAGGCACTAAGGAAAATCCCCAAAGCCCACTCAGCAAGGCAACGATATAGAGCGCGAGCGCATAAACTTCATCACGATGGCGTAAGCGGTAACCTAAAGCAGTCATGCCGAGAGCAAGTAACAGCCACAAAACAGGTTGCATAGCCCTTATATGATTTGGTTTCAGGTTTTGGAAGAGGCGTCCACAGACACAGTCACTTCTGGGGACGTTGGATAGATTTGAAGAACAGCTTGTCTTAAAGCTTCAGTACGATCTGTATACAGATTGTTAGCAGGCATTAGATTAAAAACCTTCAGTGACGCTAAACGACGCTTAGTTTGGCCAGCAGCCCCTACAATATAAACAGAGCGACCCTTTTCAACAGCTTCTTCGATAGCACTTTCTAAGGCTAGAGATGCTGTAACGCCTAAATGAGGCACATCGTTTACATCAAAGACAACTGCATCATACTCACCAATGGCGTTATGTTCTCGGGAAATCGCTTTTGCAACCCCAAAGATCATAGGGCCACTGAGCTGGAATAACAGCACGCGACCATTGCCCTCATCTAACCAACGTTTTTCCTCAGAATTTAACCGAATCGCATCATCCGCATCAGTAATTGCTCGAACTGATTCAGAACGGAGCTGACTCATGCGATCAATAGTGAGAATATTGGCAACAAACACGCCAATACCAACAGCTGCAATCAAGTCCACCAAAACCGTCAGCAGAATAACGCCATACATAATCAGCGCACCTTTGACAGAAATTTGATGCGCTCGTTTGAGAAAACCCCAGTCAATAATGTCAATACCGACTTTGAGAGCAATACCTGCAAGCACCGCCAGGGGAATTGTTGCAGCTAAATTAGCAGCCCCCAGAATAACAACCAGCAGAACAAACGCACGAGTCAAGCCAGAAAGGGCTGTACGACCACCCGTTTGGATATTCACAACGGTTCCCATGGTAGCCCCTGCACCAGCAATACCACCGAACAGTCCCGACATCAGGTTCCCGATACCTTGACCAATCAATTCCTTATTAGAGTTGTGGTCAGTCCGAGTAAGACTATCAGCAACGACAGAAGTCAAAAGTGCATCAATACAGCCCAACATACCAAGCACAGCTGCATCAACAAACATGAGTTGCAGCTGATCAGCACTGAAGGTAGGCACCTGCATTTGCGGGAAACCCATAGGAATCTCGCCAATGCGACGAATGTCTAAGTCAGGAAATAAGACTAATGAGAGAATTGTGCCACCTATTAATGCAACTAGTTGAGGGGGGACCAACCGTTTAAGGCGAGCAGGCATGAACAAAATAATGGCAACAGAGACAGCCGCCAGCATTGTCTCTTCCGGTTGAATATTGACTAACAGTTCCGGAATCGCCTGTAGCGTACCGACAACACCGCCACTAGGACTCGCTTGGCCCAAAAATGGCGCTAGCTGCAAAATCACCAGAATGATGCCGATACCAGACATAAAGCCCGATATCACTGTGTAAGGCATCATCGTGACATATTTACCAAGCCGCAAAGCGCCAAAAATAATTTGGAATACGCCGGCCATCATGACGACGGTAAAGGCCATCGCCATACCGTTGTCAGGATCAGCAGCCACTAGATGGGCAATCACAGCTGTCATAACAACTGTCATAGGGCCAGTGGGCTCAGAAATCAGCGTGGGTGTACCACCAAATAAAGCCGCAAAAAAACCTACTAATACAGCCCCCCATAAACCTGATGCCGCACCAGCACCTGAGGCAACACCAAAGGCTAGGGCCATGGGTAACGCAATCACAGCAGCGGTGACACCCCCAAAGAGGTCACCGCGTAAATTTCGGAAATGTATCTTATTTGTAATTTGCATTTTGAAGCACCTATTAGTCCAACCAAGACTACCAGTTGCCTACCATTGGTTCTGAAATCAGCAAGCTTGCCTGATGCCTCCCAAAGAAAGCTATTGTTTGCACTGCCTCAGAAAATCAGACTCAATGGTTAGGCTACCAAGGGAGAATTGACTCTGATAAATGAAACTCCTAATTTTCATTGATTAAAGTCTACCAATAAATTGAAATGACTCCACTATTTGTTTCGTTTATTAATTTGAATTGGAGTGAAAAGCTTAACTTATAAGCCTACAAATCCAAGACGGATTTACCTTTTGGATAAAATTCCTGTGGAAGATTTACATGCAAGGCAATACAGAGGTTTTCATTTGCTGTTTTCACCCACTGATTACACATCAAGTCCAGTAAAATCTCACGTTGCTTAAATGCTGATATTCAGGCAAATTGCCCTTGCAGCTCTACCTTTCGGAATGCTTAATAAATCAATGAATTAGATTGATAAAAGCTTATATCTAGGGAGCAGTGATTGGAACCCGGCCTTAGATCTAGATCCTAGATATGGAGGGTTGGCATGGGAAACCTTTGGGTTATCTTAGTTGAGTGGCTGCCCCTCCCCTCAACCCTTAAAGACACCATGGTAAAACGTTTGACCAACCGTTCGGGCTAATCTTCTCGTTCAACAACAATGACATTCTCGGTTACCTTTTCAAAGGTATCGTCATGGCTGATCACGAATAACTGCTTGAATGCCTTCAACCGCGCAATCGCCTCAGCCAGGCTCTCACGTCGGGAGCGATCCATATTAGTAGTCGGTTCATCAAAAAAGGCAATATCAATATCAGCAAGGACCTTTAGCAAGGCTAAACGCACAGCGAGAGCGGCACACATTTGCTCTCCACCAGACAGGTTAATAAACCGACGCGTATTGCTACCTTCCTGAACCACAATTTCATAGTCCCGTGTCCATTCTAATGAGACGTTGGGTCGATTGAGCAGATCGCGAAATAGCCGATCTGCCTCCTGGGAGATGCCCTTTACATAACGTTCAGTGATGCGGGGTCCGGCTTCTTTATATGCTTTTCGAGCGAAGTTAATAAAGCGTTTGGTACGCTCCTTTTGTTTCAGGTCGAGCTGAGTCTGATCTCGCTTTTCTTTTACTTTTCGCAAACTCTCAAGTTGATCGGTCAGTTCAGCCTGGAGCTTGCGTTGCTGAGGCAGACTGCCCGTGATGCGATCGCACTGAGACTTCACCTCCCCATACCGTTGGTCTACCAGTTGTAATGTTGCTGGGTCTAACTCATCCAAGAGACGACTCAGCTGATCAACAAGACGTTCACGGTGCTGGCTTAATTCCACAACCAACTGATGAGTGGCTGCTACATCAGCGGTCCGCTGTTCTAACAATTGGGCATCTTTTTCATTTTGAATATAGATCAGATAGCCCGGTTGATACTCCTGGCGCAACTGCTGCTGCTGGGCAATTTCTTGATCGAGGTCAGTAAAGTCAGAAAGCTGAGTAGTCAGTTCAGCAAGCTGCTTTTCCCAAATTTGATGCTGGGCAGTGAGACGCCCATAGTCAGCCTCAACATTTTCCATTGCCTGAAGCTGTTCTTGTAAAAGCCGCCGCCGTCCTTTCGGATCACCGAGAGCATCCAAAGTTTTATCTATCTCACTTAACTGCTGCTCAAGCTGCTCCGTTTGTGTCAGCTGTTGTTCAAGCTGGAGAATATCGTTTTGAAGTTGGCTTTGTTGCTCGAGCAGTTCTGCATATTTTTGTTGTAGACGTGGGCGATGACTCAGCTGCGCTTTATGGCCATAAGCTTTGTTTAACTGTGTCTGTACAGACATTAATTTACGAGTCAGCTGTTCAGTGTCCACTTGTCCCGAGAGATCATTGAGAATATTCTCTAGGGTTGACAGAGTAGTCTGACTAAGAGATTGTCCAGTTGAGATCGCAGCTTCTAACTGCTCAAATACATCATTAGACAGCAGGGGTAAACTTTGTTGCAACTGTTCTAAGGACGCCAAGGCAGCCATCGTTTGTTGACCATAGTCTATAGCTTGAGAACGATGGGTAACAACCAGTTGTTGAAGCTCTGCTTCAAACTGTTGAGCGGCCTCAACTCGGCTCAGCTGTTGCTGCCAACGTTGTTGCTGTTGCTCCAAACTAGAAATTGTCTCTACACTGTCTTGTAGTGCATCAAGAGCCTTACGTTCATATTGCACCTGTTGAACATCCCGCTGGTTTCTAGACAAACGCTCTTTCAAACTGTGACAACGCAGCTGCAACTTACCCAAAACTTGTTGTTGCTGAATCACCCCCTGGCGTTCAGCCTCTAGCTCATCTTGTTGCTGACATGGTTGGGCTACATTAGCTGCCTGAGTTTGAAGCTGACTACGTTGTTCCAGTTTCACTTTAAGTCCTGCCATGGTAGCTGCTTGCTGATCTAAGCTACGTTGTTGGGACTGCTGTTGCTGTAATAATTGCTGATACTGCTTATTTCTCTGGGTTAACGTCTTAAGAATATTTTCTACCGCCAGATAACATCGATAAGCTTCAGCATGGGCTTGACATAGTTCTGTTGCCTGTTGTGCTCTTAGCTGAGCCTGCTCCATCACTTGCTGGGCTTGCTGCTTTGCCTCTAGCTGCAACACTAGTTGCTGTTGCTGTTGCTGTAAAGTCTGCACTTTTTGAGCTTGCCTAGTTAAGGCCTCTTTCTTTGCCTGGAGTTTCGTCAGATCCTGCTGTAAATTAACCAGCTGTTGCTCATCAAGAGCAATCTCTTCGGCAACACCATCATAGCGAGTCTGTAGCGTATCCAAAGACTGGAGTTGCTCCTCATACTGTTGTAGCTGATGTTTAAGCAAATCTACTTGAGCCTCAGCATACCGCCGCAGAGCGTTAGAATCTTTATGAACCCGGCGGTATTCCTCTACCTTGAGAACATTATCAAAAATAGGTTTACGCTTCTCAGTACTCAGCAAAAAATCAGCGGTAAAAGTCCCTTGAGGGACCCCAACCGTATTAGCAAAAAGTTGCCCCAACTCTGTTCCGATCGGTACGCCTAAATGCTGCTTGAGCCAGGGTTCTACCTCATCTTTAATGCGACTATAATTTAAGCGTTCCCCAAGCTGGGGATCGTATAGGGTATAGCCTCGGCTAGTACAACGCTCTACTTCGTAGGTACGGCCATCATGGCCAGAAACAAACGCGACTCTAACCTGCGCACTACCACTGCCATTCCGAATCAAGTCCTCTTGCTTATAGTTCCCTCGATAGTTAAATAGGGTCCAAGCAATCGCTTCTAAAATACTAGTCTTACCCGCACCGTTGACCCCACAGATGGCATTGGTCCCTAGCTGGAACTCAAAGTTGCGATCGCGATGAGTCTTAAAATTAGTAAGGGTAACCGACAGCAGATACATGGCAACCCCTGATTACATCCCTAAACGATCTTCTAAAGTATGCATGCGCTAGCCTAGTTTACCTGGACAGCGATTGCCACGACGTCTTCCAGCATGGCATAGCCGCAATAGAGATATTAAATCAAAGATTCGAGTTAAGGATTGCCAATTTCTTTAGAGTTTCTAGAAAATATCTAGACGACTAGAAATGTTTGACGGTTGTCGCAAAACCGGCAAAGCCTGCTGAGCCCAAACTTGAACTCTGGGATGAGAACTCGTCGCCAACTGACGGCAGAGTTTAATGGCCTGTGGCAGTTGACCACTCTCTTTATAGGCTCTGACCAACCAAATATTTGCCGAATAATATAGCTTATCCGGTGGACGCACTTGAGACGCAACATGCCTCAAGCCACTAATACCTGCTTGAAACTGTCCGACTCTAACCGCATCTATAGCAGCCTCCAGAATCTCTTGTGACATATGAAACTATCCTAAATAAACCTATGAATTGAGTTTTCGATTAAGGTAGTTCAGCAGCACCCTGATGCTTAAGTTAAGCCCCTAAGACCAATTTCAATAGTTTGAGTTAATACTTTTCGAGACTTTAACTGTTAAGATAAATAATTCTCAAAACCACCCATTATTTATCCTTGAAGGATGCAGGCACGCAAAGTTCCTAGAGTTGAACAATATTGAAATGCAAGCCTTAACATTCATGGGGAATCAATGGTTTAACATAGTCACACAAGCGCTTATTAAAGGTCTCGCCCATTGACAAGCTAGCATTCAGCAAACAAGAACCCTCTCTTATTCTGCACTGTTCTTCCCCCAAAATCTCATCATATTCATTGATGCTGTTCCTTTAGATTTTAAGGTGCATTAGTTTGTTCCTTATAATTGTGAATTAAGCTATTTTGCTGATCCATAGTAAAAGGCAAGGCAACGCTTTGTAGGAAGATATTTCTAAGTTCTGATATCGCTTAACTAGGCTAAGGCTTATACCTATAAAGACTCCATAGAGAATACTTTTGACAACGTTCCCACGCAAACAAAAAACATTAGAATCCTTTATTAGCAAGCTTTTCAGCCTTAATTCCGTGCTCCATCAGATAGAGAAACGCTATATTTTTTCAAAATAGCTAAAGCACAAACAACCAGTTTAGTAGATATCCTTAAATTGCCGAGTATAAAAACTCCTAAGTATCATTACTACTGATGGATAAACCCCCAAACTCTACGCGATTCTGTCTAGACTCTTCATATTGAGCAGATTCACAACCTTAGATTTTTTCTTTGTAATCAAAGATAATTACACCACGGGTTATAGCTCAAGCAAGTCAATAGATAGACACTTCTAACCCTGATATCAACAGATTTTGATAGTGTCAGTGCGTGAGACATGAGCAGTGACACCATCGTTAATGATCTTGAAAACGCTATATATTTTCAGACCTCATTCAGACAGATCAGTAGAACCCCTATTAAACAAAGGTTTACATCGGTCATCACCGACACAACCAAACGGAACCTTGCATAGTCTTACGGAGTCTTATTCAAAAATATCCGCCGACTGGCCGATATAAATTAATGATGATCGATTGGCACCTTTTTTTTGTTTGCTGTGGACAAAGTAAACCTTTAATTCACTGATTTTTACTAGCAAATTTTGTTGTTACTTTGAGTAAACATACGTCTAACCATAATCAATATATCAACCATAATCAGTGTTTCAATGAAGTTCCTACGAGTTTTTATGGATAACCCATAAAGCACAACACATTAATTCTCTTTGATATTACCGACAGGAGGGTCTCACCCCTCTCGACTGTCCGCAAAAACTTCTAGTATGTTGAGTATGAAAACAATCATATTCAAAGCGTGCTGGCATCAGTTTTTGCTCAAACACCCAAGTGTTTTTCGAGCTAGCTCTGAAAATATTGTTTATATCTGAAACGAGCATCAAAACGATCTGATGCTTTCATGTCTTGCTCCAGAAAACTCATTTGCTTGTGTTTTTCTCTCAAGATATATGAAAAATCCATCTGGCAGCCATAGTCTTCTGCACAGTAGAAAATCATGACGCCACCTAAATATTTATTGGAATGTACCGGTCATGTCACGGGACGCACTTATTGTCGGCATTAATCAATACCAGACATTACCTAAACTCACAGCAGCAGCTAAAGATGCAGAAGGCATCGCTAACTTGTTGGAGAACCATGGTAATTTCCGTGTACGTAGGTTACCGGAAATCATACAAAATCAGCGTCCCAAAGTAGGCCAACAAACATTAGTATCTACACAACAATTAGAAAATAGCTTAGTTAGACTTCTACTGCCCAAAGGCAACCATATTCCCGAAGCTGTCTTTTTTTATTTTTCAGGCCATGGGCTTCAGCGTGAAATAGGTATACGAGAGGGATATCTCGCCACTAGTGAAACTCAGCCAAACAATTCAAATAATAGTGGCATATCATTGTCCTGGCTGCGCCGACTTATTAAACATAGTCCTATCAGACAAATCATCATTATTTTAGATTGTTGTCATAGTGGTGAGTTTCTTTCACTAAAAGACGAAGCATGGCAAGGCTGTGATGGTCAGAGTTATCTCTTTATAGCAGCATCCCGTGAGTATGAGGAAGCTTATGAGTCATTAAGTAGCGATTATAGTGTGCTCACCCAGGCAGTTATCTCTAGCCTACGGCCTCAAAATTCTAATAGTGGTCGGGTCACAAGTACTGACTTAGTTGCATCTATCACTAATCAACTAAGTGGCGAGCTGCAACAACCCCTCTTTGAACAGGGAGGCAGTGAAATTGTTATTACCCAACACACAGAGTTCTCAACATCTACATCAGAGAACATCTCAATTATCTCTCGCCTCAAACAGTATAGTCTTAACTTTTGTCCCTATCGAGGCCCACATCCCTTTGAAGAGAAACATGCTGAGTATTATTTTGGTCGCGACGAGTTGATACAAGAACTTCTTCAGTCACTCCAACAAACCAATGTCTGTGCCGTAGTAGGAGCATCAGGTAGTGGAAAAACATCACTCCTGCGAGCAGGATTAATTCCCAGATTGTCAGCAGGTAATGATATTTTGGGCAGCGAGAATTGGCTTATACGCTATGTCAATCTTGGGACAACGCCATTGAAAACTTTAGCAACCGCGTTCACACTCGGCAGTCGGGAAATAGATGTGGCCAAACAATTATGGCAAGCAGAAGAACTTCTGCGTCATGAATCCAGTGGTCTGATTAACTTAGCTACTGCTGCATTACTAAAACAACCTACTGGCACTAAGTTATGGCTCGTTATTGATCAGTTTGAAGAGCTATTAATGCCAACGACTGATCCCCTAGTTCAACAAGAACGTGCTCAGGTTATGGAAGTTTTAGTCACCGCATTGCGCTGCTCATCCATAGCCTTAGGCATTGTTATTGGCATCCGTTCAGATGCTCTCGACCATCTGACGTGCCATAGCGAGATGTTTTCGCTAATCGAAAATAATCAGGTTGTCATCAAGCCGATGAATTACCAAGCAATCCGAAGTGTGATTGAGAAACCTGCTGAGAAGCTGGGGCTCAAAATAGACCCTCATTTAGTACATCATTTAACGTTAGATCTCACTGGAGCTCCCGGTGAACTAGCCTTGCTACAAAGTATTCTATATGAGCTTTGGCAACATCGGACCCCTATGTCCTATAGCAAAGGCGGTCCTTGTCTCTCAGTAGATAGCTATATGAAGTTAGGGCGTTTATCACAAATGCTCACGAACAGAGCAACAACTTTTTATGAATCCTTACCAGCAAATGAACAAGCGATCGCAAAACGTATTTTTATTGCTCTATGTGATTTAGGGGACGGTCGCCTGGATCAGGGTCGTTCCGTTCGCAAATCTGAGCTGATCAATCCACAATTTTCCGCAGTGATGGTTGAGCGAATGTTGCAGAAGTTAGTAGCTGCCCGGCTCGTAGTCTCAGATAAACCACACTTAGCAGCACAAACAAACGGTCAGACCATTGCAACAGCAGCTTGGCAAGCTAATCATCATTCCAACCGCTCAGACATGAGCATCATCGCTCACTGGTGTGAACAGGGAATAACATCCGACGAAAGGATTGAACTAGCCCATAAATCTTTGGTATCAGACTGGCATCTACTACGACAGTGGCTACATGCTGATCGTCCTGCGTTACGTCAGCAGCGGGACCTTGAAACCCGTGCATGGATATGGCACTCCCGTGGGGAATTAAAATGCTCTGATTATCTATTAGGGCAAAAGTACTTAAACGATATTAGTCAGTTCTTATTGGTACATGGGCAAGAGCTTTCTACATTGGCTCAAAAATTTATACAACTGAGTAAACGTACTGCCATTTATCAGCAATGGCGAAATCGCAGTGTAGCTGTTCTATTACCACTAGCAGTAATGGCAGGTATGACGGCTTCCTTGGTACGCCACCAGTTAACAATGACCTGGCAGAGTCGCACCGCACCCGGAATCATGACACCGCTATCCACCCAGCAGTGGAGTAGAGCAGGCAATACAATCAGCCCGCAACTACC
Organism: Leptothoe sp. ISB3NOV94-8A; assembly: GCF_043421595.1. Classification (NCBI taxonomy): domain Bacteria; kingdom Bacillati; phylum Cyanobacteriota; class Cyanophyceae; order Nodosilineales; family Cymatolegaceae; genus Leptothoe; species Leptothoe sp. ISB3NOV94-8A. The sequence goes on from NZ_JAXSQW010000001.1 coordinate 5,503,150, forward strand.
TCAACGCTGGGGCATCACAGGGACAGATCAGCTGGCAATGACCTCTCAAATCTTAGACTTTAGACGCAGGCATCCAAACTCTGAATTGAATCAGCTCTCTATTATTCAGCTCACGACCCTCATGACACCCGGCGTGATCATGGCCAACTCAGCAACATTACCGGATGAAAACAGCGTCTTGGGGAATGATGAGGCAGGCATTGAACCCTAGGGTCTATATTTGAAAGGTCTCACCAACCTGCGACAATCAATGTCGGCTAGACAGAGGCAATAGAAACTGGACATGATGGGCTAAAAAATCAGACTTATGAGCAAACGGTATGTTGACTATTGGCTACTGGCTTCATTGTCATTTATGCTGGGAGCCATTGTTATTCCCAGCATCTAATCACTCGGCAGAGGTACACTTTTATGGGCAGCATTTTCAAGAAATGGCCGTTGAGACGGTTGCTACAACAAGTATTTCTGAGTGTGCTAATAGGATGCATATGGTGTCTAGGAGCCTCTACAGCCGTAGCAGAAACGGCCCAAGCAACATTTGCAGGGGGCTGTTTTTGGTGTATGGAGCATCCCTTTGATGAGCTACAAGGGGTAACAGATACCACCTCAGGCTACATGGGAGGCACTGTTGACAACCCTAGCTATCGCCAGGTTTCCTCAGGGATAACAGGCCATGCAGAGGTTGTGCAGATTAAGTATGACCCCGATATCATCAGCTATGAAACACTTTTAGATACCTTTTGGCGAAATGTAGATCCCCTGGATACCCAAGGGCAGTTTTGCGACAAAGGTAGCCAATATCGATCGATCATCTTTTATAACAATGAAATTCAGCGACAGCTTGCTGAAACGTCAAAAGAAGCAGTGAGTGATTTATTTGATCAACCCATTGCCACTGACTTGCTACCAGCAGATACGTTTTATCCGGCAGAAGATTACCACCAGAATTATTATCAGACTCATCCAGCTCGCTATCGGTTATATCGCTTTGGTTGTGGTCGTGATCAGCGTTTAGGAGAGCTTTGGGGTAATTTAAACGAGTAATCTTTTGAGTATATGTTGTGACGATGATTCCCATCGGCGGAATCATCGCTATTGACAGTCGATATATATACTATCTGCCCAAGGGATAAAAAACTGACTAAAGTAAAGGATAGATGTAATCCAATAAGTGCCCATGACTGCTGTACAGCTTTCTGCGCGCGATATCATGCGTGCCGCCTACGAAAACCGCTACACCTGGGATGGAAACTTCCCTGGCTACACTACAGATGTCGAATTTAAGCATAGTGAGCAAACCTATATTGGGAAAGCTCGAGTTAATCCCGACCTGTCAGCGGAGGTTTTTGATATTGAGGATGAGGCAGCGCTGAAGCTGGTTAAAGGGCAACTCTGGGAGGTTGCCATTCATCGAGTACGCCGTGAGTTTGAAGATACCCATGGAAAAAATACATTTGCCATGGGTGACACTGATGAGCGTGGAGCTGTGGAGATCCTGGTCGAAGGAAAATCCACTGGTGATAAGTACAAGGTTCTTGATAATGAGGTGGTGCTAGTTCATCGCCACATTCACGGCGTAGTCGTTACTATTAACACCTTTAGCACTCACGACACTGGTGCCGGCTACTTATCCCATACCTATGATTCGGTATACCACGACCCAAAAACTGGAGAGCAGAAAAAAGGGCGTAGCGAATTTACCGACGAGTACGACAAAGTAGGTGATTACTTTATCTTGACTCGTCGTGCGATCTCATCTGATGATGAGGGCGACATGGAGTTCAACTTCTCCAATATTCAGTTCCTAGCCACCGCAGCTAAATAACGAATAAATAGCCAAAACAATCAGTCACAAATTATTTGACTCGCTGCCCGCTCTACAGTTTTACTAACGGAGCGGGCATTGTTTACGTAGATTTTCCGTCACTGCCCCCACCTGCGCTTCAGAATCTAGCTGTAGTGTACGCACATCGGTTTTAATCTGATCGTTAGGGTCAGGGTTGCTAGCTATCAACTCCGCCGCTTGATAGCGATAGTCCGAAGCTTGCTGATATACCTCAACAAGCTGGAACTGAATCGTTTGCAACTTGCGATTTGAGATCAGCAGACTATCAAGTACCTGGGACACATCATAGTAAATGCGGCCAATCTGACGCTCAATGCCCTGGTTGTAGTCCGAGCCACCCAGATTGCCTTCATTGATTTCTTGAATACGTAAGTTGCCCTCTGCTAGCGCTCCATTAATTAAGGAACAGTCTTCACGAGGAGTACAGCTAGTCAAAATTAGGGCCGCCGAAACACTTAACGATAAAACTAAGCGACCTACGATACGAGAACAATAAAAAGTGGACATATAAGATTTATACATACAGTGATTGGGTTGCGACGAAGGCCTCTTTGGCTTTATGCGTCTCCCGATTTCCAGTGAAAAGACATTAGCCAACTTCCACAGGACAAGCAGCAATATTATCGCTTCTTAGTTTTACAGGTTACTAGGGTTACCCCAGGACAGCTGGAATTCAAACATACTGACATAGAGGAAATTAAATTGAACATTGGGTTTCTAGGTACAGGGCTGATGGGTACCCCCATGGCACAGCTGCTCCAATCAGCTGGATATCAAGTATATGCGTGGAACCGCAGTGCTCATAAGTTAGAGGGGCTGTTAGCAACAGGGGTTAAACAGGCAGAGACTCCTGCTAGTGCGATCGCAGCTTCTCAACTGATTATCCTGATGTTGACCAATGCTGCCGCCATCGAGACCACACTCTTAAGTCCAGAAGCTAAGGCAGAGCTAACGGGCAAAACAGTGTTACAAATGGGAACCATCGCCCCTCAAGAAAGTAAAGCCATTGCCCAAGCCGTCCAAGCGGCTGGTGGCGATTATTTCGAAGCGCCTGTTCTCGGCAGCATCCCCGAAGCCAAAGCAGGCACTTTAATTGTGATGGTAGGGGCCACCCCAGAGCAATTTGCTCAATGGCGACCAATTTTGGCATGTTTTGGGCCAGAACCTCAGTTAATGGGTCCAGTGGGTGCAGGCAGTGGTGTCAAACTGGCTATGAACCAGCTGATTGGCACCCTGACCACTGCCTTCTCCATGAGTTTAGGACTGGTCCAGCAAGAAAGCATCGACGTTGAGAAATTCATGGCCATCGTGCGACAAAGTGCACTCTACGCTCCCACCTTTGACAAAAAATTAGGCCGTATGTGCGATCTCAATTTTGCCAATCCCAATTTCCCCAGCAAGCATCTACTCAAAGACATGAACCTGTTTGTGCAAGCTGCCGACACCTTTAACGCCGACGTTGCCAAAAGTGTGGCCCATATGGTGCAACAAGCCGTAGACAAAGGACTAGCTGACCAAGATTATTCAGCCGTGTTTGCCGCTGTGAATGAATAATTTTGAGTGCTGAGTGTTGAATTTTGAGTGACATCCACCCACCAAACTTCAACACTCTGAACGCAATACTCCCAAAACTAGGCGGTCAGGGCCTTAGCTTTTACAGGTTCTGACAGGGCTCCAAATCGGCGATCGCGATTTTGGAAGGCTAGCAGTGCCTGGTGAAACTGTTGGCGGTCAAACTGGGGCCAAAATACATTAGTAAAGTACATCTCGGCGTAGGCCATTTGCCATAGTAAAAAATTGCTGAGCCGCTGCTCGCCACTGGTGCGAATTAACAGATCTGGATCGCTACAGCCAGAAGTATAGAGATGACGTTCCAACAGCTCTTCAGTAATCGCATCGGCAGACAGCTCACCCTGCTCAACACGTTCAGCAACCGAGCGACAGGCCTGAGTAATTTCATGGCGGCTACCGTAATTGATAGCAACATTAAACTCCACAGCATCGTTATGTTTGGTTTGCTCCATAGAGCGTTCCATTTCACGACGCAGGGATGTATGTAAACCGTCTAGATCACCAATAAAACGAATACGTACCCCCTCTGCATGCATTTCCGCTAACTCTTTGCGTAGCAAGCGCTCAAACAGAACCATCAGAAAATCGACTTCTTCGTGGGGACGTCGCCAATTCTCAGTCGAGAAGGCATAGGCAGTTAGAGCTCCAATCCCCCAATCCTTACAGCAGCGCAGCAAATCTTTGAGCACAATGGCCCCTCGACGATGGCCTTCAATCCGGGGTAAACCTTGGCTCTGAGCCCAGCGGCCATTGCCATCCATAATCACAGCAACGTGGTTAGGTAGACCGCGAGGGTCAAGGTCAGACGGTAGAGTTTTCAGAGTTTGGATCGTCATAATTGCAGATACGTATTGCTCCAAATATGCCTTAAACGTGAATGGCCTGTCTGTGCTGTCACGCAACCGATATAGTCAAGTTCAAGGAAAAATTAAAATATTGGCTCTTACGAAACCATTGACTTTCATACAATCATCCACACAACGCTCCTTAACTAAGAACGGTGACATGATTCAAGGATGCCCTAAATCATTGAAATTTAGACGTCTCTATAATCTATGAACAGCAGACTACAGAAAGTGCATCAAAATCCTTTGATTAAAAGACAGGTCAGACCAGTGTACCCCCTTGCTTGTTTACACCCTATAGGGTTCTTTGTCTGAGATTGTAGGTAAGGGTTTGAATTTAAAGGTCTGAAAAAGTCGGAATATCCTATGCGCAATGGCTTGGAAGATAACGGTAGTCTATCAATGGTTTTCCATTGACTGTGGCCGATGGGTGTCGATACTGCTATCGAATTTACGGATTATCTACTCTATGAGAAAACAGGACAACACCTCAGTGACCTGCAATGCTGCATATTGAAGCAGGTATGGGGAGGCAAAACCTACCGTGCGATCGCAACCATTGCTGGCTATAGTGAAGGTCATGTAAAAGATGTCGCGTCTCAGTTATGGCGCTTGCTTTCCGATGTATTAGGGGAGCGCATTACTAAGGGTAATTACCGTTCACGGCTGGTCTACTGGCTGAAACGTGCCAAACGCAAAATGGTGCACGTTGCTGAGGAAGCCTGGCCCCGCGTTAGTGCATCGCATACCTCGCAATCCACTCAAAAAACGATCCCAAACAGCGAATCGCCAATTTTAGATCCACATTTTATTGGTCGGAGCGCAGCGCTTGAAACAATCAATACCATTAGTCATCAAGGGCACAAAATCATCGTTATTCAAGGTGAGGGCGGGCTAGGCAAAACCACCCTCGCCCAGCATTATTTACGGCAAATGACATTCGATGTAGTGCTAGAGTGGCGTATTGCGCAGGAAACCTCCAGCTTAACTGCGGTTAAAAATATTCTCGACGAGTGGCTGCGTCAGGATCTCAATGATGAACCCGGTCAGGACTTGAGTATTAGCCTGAGTCGATTAAAACGTCATCTAAAACAAAAACGCGTTGGTATTCTCATTGACAACCTTGAGCCCGCTCTAGATGGTGATGGACAATTTGTTATTGAGGCTCGTTGTTATGCAGAACTCCTAAAGTTGTTAGCGGATTTTTCCATTAATGCAACAACCTTAATAACTAGCCGCGATCGTCTCTGTGAGCCAGGCATCCGAGCGTATCATTATCGCCTACCTCGTCTCACCTTTACAGATTGGCAACAGTGTTTTACCTATCATCAATTGCGCCTACCTGAGGTTGACAAGATTTTGCAGAGGTTACACCGTGCCTATGGTGGTAACGCCAAGGCAATGGAGATTTTATGTAGTACAGTACAAACTGATTTCAATGGTGACCTAGAGGCCTATTGGCAAGCTTACGGCGCAGACCCGTTAGCAGAGATTGATTTAAATAACCTGGTCATCAGCCAAATCAATCGACTCCAGTGCCTCGACCTCATAGCGTATCAACTCTTGTGTCGTCTGAGCTGTTATCGCTATCAAACCATTGCTACACTATCGCTGCCTGCTGTTCTGGCTCAATGTAACAGTACCGACGGTCAGCGGGCGATTTCATCTCTTCGCAACCGCTCACTGATTGAGATGGAAAATGGCCAATATTGGCTGCATCCAGTCATTCGTGCTGTCGCGATTGAACGGCTACGACAAAGCGACCTCTGGTATCAGGCTAATCAGGTAGCTGCCCAGTATTGGACTAATAGCATAGAGAAACTAACAGAACTGCTAGATGCTCAGAAAGCATTGGAAGCCTACTATCACTATGTTGCGATCGATGAATATCAGGCAGCAGCACAGGTGCTGTTGCAGAGCCGTCATAACCAATGGCAACAGTTCTTACCCCTGGCCAGTAGCCTGTATCGCATGGGCTTATTGCAACCTGTCAGCACATTAATTTTAGAAGTGTTATCCCATCTGGAAACGGCACCTGACCCATTGCCCCAGGTGAGCGAACTCCGTAATATTCTGGGCGATATTTATTGGATTACGGGGGAAATTAGTCAGGCCATTGAATGTCAGCAAGGTGCGATCTCAACTACTCAGCAGCGACTAGCGATTACGGATCCAGCAGATTCCCTCAACCACTATTACCTCCAGATGTTAAACATCGATTCACGGTTGAGCCTGGGACTGTATGCCATGGATCTATGGGAACTAGACCAAGCCAAAGCAGCCTTTAATACCGTTATAGAACTTGGGCAAGATACCCCACATCAGGCTTGGGCAGATAAGGCAATGGTTGCCCTGGCCCTGGCCCTGGCCTATCATAATCAAACGAAAGCTGCCCACACCCTCGCTAGCCAATGCCTCAGCACCTTTGCCCATCACAGTCCAAAGTCAGGCAGACTCGCCTATTTTATCCAGCTTTTGGGGCAAACCTATGGTCAGCTAGGGGATATGGAACAAGCTGAAACATTACATCAGCAGGCCCTCACATTTGCTGATGTTGGCCATTATCTACAAGTAAAAGCAAAAGCTCTGACTGGATTAGCCACCATTGCCCGCCAGCGTCAGCATATGGATAGGGCAATGGACTATCACAGACAGTCCATTGCCCTATTTCATAGCATTGGTGCCAAGTGCGACCTAGCCAATGCCCATGTGGAACTAGGACATAGCTATATGAGCCTTCATCAAAAAGATACTGCCCATGAGCACTGGCATCGTGCCCTAGCTTTATACTCTGATATTCATGCCCAAAAACAGGTTAACCGAGTAGAAAAACTATTAGGTTAAATGACTGACTGTAGAGTCAAATCAATTGATATTAAAAAAACAGCCTGTTCATTTTGAAAATCAGTGAGTCCCAGTATAAGCCGCTATCTACAGGCGGGTTTTATAGGCAGATCATACGAAATACTGATTTCTTCATCAGCGATTTATCCAACTATCGAAGTTACTGACTATTCTAGAAATGTGCCGAACGAGCACATCAGCAATCTTCCCCGAGACAGAAGGTAGCTGTCAGTACGATCTAGTCTCTTTGATTCTGAAAGCCAATGATTAGACTGTGCGGTGCAAACCGGCAGTCTTTTTTTTGCGCATCTCACTTTCCAATCAAAAACCACGTATTGTAAAAGGTAAAAATACTGCCTTTAATCAAGAAGTTTTATTCATTTTCAGGCACTATCTTCCCTAAAAAATAGCAATCACAAAAAACTGTTACAGCTACAGAAATCATTAATATTGATTAGTATGCGAATGAAGACCTGTGTAGCCCTATTCTTGACACATCATATCAATTGGCGTTCTCTTTTTGTTGTCGCGATCGCAACGTTGTTGCATCAATACCGTCATCGCTCACAGCCTCGAACACAACTTGATCATCCTGAGACAGCCCTTCCAGATAATAAGTCCATTCGAAGATAGCCTTTGTGCTGAGTATGTGAAACGCAGAGATAATCACTAAGAGGTGCTTCAGTGCCATAGGCTCAATGTGAATCATGGGAGAGAAAAACACATTACCAATGGTGTCATAGGAACTTGTTGCCACTAAAACCTTGGCTGGATCTACTCAATTGCTGCTGCTGCGAATTGTTCGACGGCATCAAAGCCTAAGCCTTTACGCAGAATGACTGGCTCATCTTCAGTCATATCCAAAATCGTCGATGCCAGATAGCTCGGCTCAGCTTCACTATCAATAATCAGATCAACCTGCTTCTCTAAAGCATCAAACAACTCATAGCGAGAGAAGTAAGCTTCATCCATATCCCCCGTATGGGCCGACGTGGAAATAATCGGGTTGCCCAGACTCTTCAAGAGTGCCTGACACACTGCACTATCCGGCACCCGAATCCCTGTCGTCTTACGTTTAGGATTCATCACTAGCTTCGGCACTAATTTTGTCGCAGGCAAAATAAATGTATAGGGTCCTGGCACCAGATAACGCATTGTCCGATAGGCCGGATCACTGACATAGGCATACTCAGCAATATTCGACAGCGACGAGCACAGAAATGTCAGGGGTTTATCATTTGACAGTTTCTTGAGCTGCCGTACCCGCTTAATGGCATTCTTAGACAGCAAATCACAGCCAATAGCATAAACAGTATCAGTGGCGTAGAGCATCACCGCACCACTTTGCAACTGCTTACGAATTTTCTCGACTTTAAACAATTGAGGCGACTCTGGATGGAGAGTATAAATTGTAGCCATGGGTCGAGCCCTCACTCGTGACTCGCTACTGCAAACTGTATCGTAACGAGTGCTACCGTATTTTTACGAAAACGGCTAATTCTCTTAACAAAAGTCCTATGGTCACCTCCAGCTTTGAAACACGTGTACCACTACATCAGCAAACGTTTTCCTTAGATCACGCGGCGTTCACTAAGTTACTTACCCACACCGAAAACCTACTGATCATTCAAGATTTGGATGGAGTGTGCATGGGACTGGTTAAAGATCCCCTCAACCGTGAAATCCATCCATCATATGTAGAAGCTGTCACAGCCTATGATGGTCATTTTTTTGTTCTGACCAATGGTGAACACATTGGCAAACGAGGAATTAACGGCATTATTGAAAAGGCATTAGGGAAAGACGTGAGCGATTGTCACTTACCAGGGCTAGCAGCCGGAGGTGTGCAGTGGCAGGACCGCTACGGCCAGTTAAACCACCCTGGCGTCAGTGATGATGAGCTCATTTTTCTTCAATCTGTCCCCAATCGGATTACAACAGCCCTGCGTGAGTTTTTGAACAACCTTAACCACGGTTTATCCTCAGAAGTTCTAAACCACTGCATCAATGCATCAGTACTAGACAATGTGGCATCCCCTACAGCCAACCTCAACACGTTTTACGAAAAGCTTGCCAATCCAGCGCTTTATCAACAAATTCAAGAACACATGAAAGTGCTAATGGATCAGCTTTTGACAGAGGCTGTAGAAAAAGGCTTGGGGGACTCATTTTTTGTGCACTATGCCCCTAACTTAGGGCGCAACAACAATGGTGACGAAGCTGTATGGTGGGCCAATGAGACCACTTCAGGCACCACAGATTTTCAATTTATGCTGCGCGGAGCCATTAAGGAAGCTGGAGTACTGGCTTTACTTAATCGCTATTACTTCAAGAAAATAGGGGTACACCCCTTAGGGATTGGATTTAATGCGCGGCAAGCCCCTAGAACGATGGATGATATGTTGGCTCTGGTCAAGCAAGACTTTGACCCGGCGCACATGCCGCTGATCATTGGTGTTGGTGATACGGTTACCAGCCAGGCTGTGGAGACAGAAGATGGATTGGTGTTTCAGCGTGGTGGGAGCGATCGCAACTTCCTCCAGCTGATCCAAAATATCGGCCACGTCTTTAATAATGGCAATCTCGTCGCCTATGTCGACAGCAGTGGTGGAGAACTTAAAAACCGTCGTCCCGTCCAAGTGGAGACCCAAAATGGTATCTCAAAAGTAACCCAAGGCCCTGGTGATCCACGGGATAATAGCGACCCGCTAAAGCTAAATGTGGTTTTTCCTGGTGGTCATCAGCAATATTGCCAGATATTCGAAACAGGTGCCCACGGGCGGCGGCAATTGTAACCTGAGAGGGTCAGCTTCGGAATTAATTGGGCGGTATAGCCATCAAGCTGGGCAGGCTCGCGACACCGACGCCTCAACCACAATATCCGGGACCGATACTAGAGCATTGCGATGGCAACTGTCATCGCAATGCTCTATCTACCTAAGGTGCAATCGGAAAGCAGATAGTCTCGATACGGTGGCATCTCATGCTCATAACAGCCGCGCTGCGCAATGGTGCAGGCATGATTGGCGAAGCTAAATGAACAAAGGATCATATTAGTCAGCCAACAAAAAATGAAACCCTTAAAGTAGGACTAAAACGTTACAAAACTGACTCTAACCAATTTTCTAAATTGATAAAGATAATCAATCGAAGACTTATATAAACCGTTGTAAACTTGAGTAAAGGCCATCGATCAGACCATGTCGCTAGTGCTACATTAATCCTATAGAAACAACTGAATAGCTGTCAGGTAAATCCAATTGTTCCTGACATTTGAAATCCAAATCTTCTTCAGGTTTAGCTATGTGTCTAAGTAGGGTTAGCATCATTTCAAGTAATTGAAAAAAGCAACCAAATCTCAATCGATATAAGGCAAGTAGCAAATTTGAATCGTAAACCCTAGCAACTTAATCTTATCTATTTCTCCAACCAAATTAACAGTAGACTAGCGATTGTTTTTGAGTTTTGCCAAGTTAAAAGGGACCAGTTAGAAATAACTGGTCCCTATTTTAATGAATAATTTTAGACCGCATAAATCTGTACTAAGCCAATAGTTAAAGCAATAATGATTGATTGGCTAGCCCTCGTCATTGGGAATACGCGATGGCACTGGGCCTGGTTTCAGGATGATCACTTACAACACGTTTGGCACCATGAACATCTAGTCAATAGCCAAACACCCACCCCAGACTTATCCTCAATTTTGGCAGCCCATGCCCCCTCTCAGATACGGCTCTTACCAATTGAATCTCTCAATATTTGGGCTGTTTCAGTGGTGCCCAGCCAAACACGGGGGGTGGAACATATATCTACGATTCGATGGCTCCGTCATTTTCCTTTAGAGAAGGTGTATCCCACCATGGGGCTGGATCGCATTGTTACGCTTTGGGGCGCGGGTCAGCACTATAGTTGGCCTACTTTGGTCATCGATGGAGGTACCGCACTGACATTTACAGCGGGAGACGCTGGTACGTTTGTGGGAGGAGCCATTTTATTGGGCGTGCGATCGCATCTAGCTGCCTTACATCACTACACCGCAGCACTCCCCCATCTCAGCCCGCCGCCACACTTACCAACACGGTGGGCTCAGGATACTCCTAGTGCCATTCAAGGCGGTGTAATTCATACCATCCTGGCTAGCATCCATGAATTTATTCACAGCTGGATCAGCCAATATCCTGACACATCTATTCTATTCACAGGCGGTGACGGCGAGTATCTCCATCGCCTTTACCTGGCGCAATATCAGATACAACAAAACCAGGCTCTAGTAAATAGAACCTGGTTTGATCCAAACCTTATGTTTTGGGGAATCTCTGCTTACCGCAAGGAGGAAACTCGAGAACTATAGGCTGTAGTATCAGTACCGGCTGTCGCTGAAGGAATTGCTGATTCGTTATCCATTTGCTGTAGACGCACTACTCGATCACGAGGATTTGGGTGCGTGCTAAAGATAGCTGGTGGGCTGTTGCCACTATCTAGCTTTTGCATCAGCGTTGCCATACCAGTCTGATCATAGCCAGCTTCACCCATGGTGACAAAGCCATGTTCGTCAGCTACAAGCTCATCTCTACGGCTGTTGGGCAGAGTCAATGCCACATCCACAGCAATCCCCACCATTTGGTTGCGGCTCAGCCCAAAGGCCCCGGCCACACCCTGGGCAATGGCAACATCTCGCATCTGATCAAGGGCATGCTTTTCGGCAATGTGTCCAATTTCGTGTCCAAGCACCCCTGCAACCTCTGCCTCATTGTCAGCCGCAGCAAGTAGACCAGTCGTAATGTATACGTACCCACCCATCGTGGCAAACGCATTAATGCTGTCGTCTTCAACCACCTGAAATACGTAGGGGATATCTGGACGATCGCTATGGGGAATCAGGCTCTGACCAATTTGATCTACATAACTTGTGAGAGAGGAATCTCGATGTAGTCGAAATGAGCTAGAAAGCAGCTGTTGATTAACCTGCTTACCCAGACTAACTTCCTGCTCATCAGACATATTGGTAATCTGAAACACCTGAATCGTCGGCAAAATGATGTCGAGCAAACCGGCAGTAGCAGGTCTTGGTGTAAAGACGCCAAAACTTAACGTCACGAAAAAAGCCATCAAGCCATAGGCTAAACGGCGTTGCCAGCGATTACCCCAGCGGAGAAATGCATTAGACATGGTCAGCTTACTGTAGTGAAACGATGAATCAAACAAAAGACAGGTACGGTCAACTCTGAAGTTGGACAACGACAACAGTCAATTGATGTCCATGGTTTGACCATAACGATAGCTGCCGAGGCTTAATCTGGAGGCTGTGACAGTTAATTGACTGTAAATTTGGGCACTAAACCCAGCTTAAGCAGTCACATGAGGAGGCAGCATTCGTCAACTGGCGGATACTCCATCAATCTACGATTTGACACTGCAACCCAGGCACTGCTTAATAGTCTGACGCCCATTTAATCGACATGCCCCATGGTTAAATACTAACGATTGCTTTGCATATTCTGTATAGAGGCGTTGCATGTCTGTTACATTATCGCTTGGGCTAATCAGCGCTTTCAAACGCACTAAGTCTAAATAGTAGGGATTGTTCGGAGTGCCAGAAACTATGGCTATTTTGGATTCTAAAGGCCGCTTATTTGGCAAAATCAGTCTCCTAGATATTGGAGCAGGACTGATTATTCTAATGGTGGCAGTTGCCATATTTTTCTACCCTGGTGCCTCAGGTTCGGTGGCCCCAGTTGGAGCTGTTAATCAGGAGGTCGAAGTCGATGTGATGACTCGAGGTTTGACTGTTCTCAATCCTGAACAGTTTCTAGACGACCTGAAGGCTGAAGGCACTACCAAAATCATTATTCGCAATCAACCCTACGGCCAAGTTACCGTCAAAGATGTGCAAGCTCTGCCCCGTAGCACTGCCGTCCCCCAACCTGATGGCTCAGTGAAATCGTTTCCTGATCCAAGACCTGAACTAGGATTTACGGCTGACATGTTGATCACTCTGACAGGAACCGCCGAGATTACCAAGGATGGTCCTGTCTTAGGCAATAGCAGAATTAAAATTGGCACCCCCATTGAATTAGAAGGCAAAATCTACACGTTTAAAGCTAGTACGGTAGCTGTTCGTATCCTTGAGTGATCCGGCAAAGAATGTGATTTAAATCACATTCTTTGCTCAGCCAACTATCATTCTTTTTTTAAAAGCTCTCAGACTTCTATCAGAGGCTATTCAGATGTGTTGTCCAAAATCACAGATAAGAAAGCATTAAAAACTTCCTTTCTTTGGAGGACACACTATGAAACGCTTCGTACTTTCTGGTTTATCAGTTCTATTAGCTGCTGCTGCTATTACACCTGCTGTTGAAGCTAAAAGTCCTACTCATGATTCTTTAGTAGACACCACTCTTCAGCAGCGTCGGTTAGATGCGTTGGATCAGCGCACGAAGAGCAGTGATTCTTTGGTCAATACTACGCTTCAGCAGCGTCGCCTAGATGAGCTAAATCTACGCACAAAAAGCAGCGGCTCACTAACTGACACGACTATCCAGCAATATCGTCTCGACGCTCTAGATACACGCGATAAGTCATAGTCAATAGCATTTGATCCGCTTTTTCTCAATTAATTTCAGGGCTTAGGGGGCAAATCATTGCCCCCATTTTTTTGCCTAATTTTTGGATTATTGGCCAATGTTCTGGGGCAATGGCAGGAGAATCGTTATGATTAAAATTAATTGACATTTCTTAAAGGTTTTTGTCGTCCATGACTGCAGCTGCCGACTCGCAGGGTATTAAGCAATTTTTGGAAAAACGCATTTTACTAGGTCGGCCCCTGACTACTGAGTTAACCGCTATCTTGCTGGTGTACTTTGTGCAAGGCATCTTAGGTCTGGCTCGGTTAGCAATTAGTTTTTTTCTTAAGGATGATTTAGGTCTGAGCCCTGCAGAAGTTGCAGCACTCACCGGAATCGCTAGCTTACCTTGGACCATTAAGCCCCTATTCGGATTCTTATCTGATGGCTTACCTATCATTGGCTATCGCAGACGCCCCTATCTAGTCTTATCGGGCGTGATGGGTACAGCGGCTTGGCTGACCTTGGCAACCCTCGCTAATACCGCTTGGCTAGCGACCACGATGATCTTGCTCAGTTCGCTGTCTGTTGCGATCGCAGACGTGATTGTGGATTCCTTGGTGGTCGAGCGTGCCCGTCAAGAATCCCAGAGCGAAGTTGGCACCCTCCAGTCACTGTGCTGGGGGGCGTCTGCCCTAGGGGGGGTACTAACGGCCTACCTGGGCGGATTATTATTGGAGCAAACAAGTACCCGCGTAGTTTTTGCGGTAACCGCCACATTTCCCCTAATTGTCTCCGTCGTCGCCTGGCTGATTGCAGAGGAACCGGCCCAAGAAAAAGCAAACTTTCAAACGTTATGGAGTCAGGTCAAACAGCTAAAGGCAGCCTTTAGCCAACGGGTCATTTGGATGCCTGCTTTATTTCTGTTTCTCTGGCAGTCCACCCCCAGTGCTGATTCAGCTTTTTTCTTTTTCACCACTAACGATTTAGGGTTCGAGCCTGAATTTCTAGGACGAGTCCGCCTAGTCACCAGTCTGGCAGCCCTGGTAGGTATCGCTATTTTTCAGCGCTTTCTCAAAGCCGTTCCATTTCGGACAATTTTTGCTTGGTCTACCGTTCTAGCAGCGTTGGGGGGCATGACCACATTGCTTTTGGTGACCCATGCGAATCGCAGCATCGGTATTGACGATCACTGGTTTAGTCTTGGCGATAGCGCAATTCTTACCGTCATGGGCCAAATTGCGTTTATGCCTGTGCTGGTCTTGTCAGCAAGACTATGCCCCGCTGGTGTAGAAGCCACCCTCTTTGCGCTGCTAATGTCGATTGTCAATCTGGCCGGTCTTGTTTCCCATGAGCTAGGTGCCCTCTTAACCCATTGGTTGCATGTGACTGAGACAGATTTTGAGAATTTGTGGCTGCTCGTAACCATTACCAGTCTCACGACGTTATTACCACTGCCACTACTATTTTTGCTCCCTAGCACGTCTGCATCGTCAGACATGGAATTATCTGAGGCCGATGGGGAAGACGCTGCTGACAAAGATTCAGCGGCTCCAGAACCGGTACTTACATCGTCATAACGCGCTAGCCAATTAGGTGGTGATTAACATCACACGCAGGCCTTACACATTCACAATTCATACCCGAATTACATCAATTACCTCTTCCTATGCAGACTCTCTCATCTCCCAGTGCTTCCACTAGCTTTGACATGGACGATTGGCGTAGCGGCTATCGTTCACAGCCCAATGAGTATGCCTATGCAATTGAAGACATTGATGGCACCATTCCCGCTGAACTAGAAGGAACACTCTTTCGGAATGGCCCAGGATTACTCGATGTTAACGGTTATCCTGTACACCATCCTTTCGATGGCGATGGCATGATTACGGCCATCTCTATTGCCCAAGGCAAAGCCTATTTTCGCAATCGCTTTGTACGTACCGAGGGTTATGTCAAAGAACGAGCTGCTGGAAAACCTCTCTATCGCGGTGTATTTGGTACCCAAAAACCCGGTGGTCCCATGGCCAATGCCTTTGATTTACGCCTCAAGAACATCGCCAATACCAATGTGATTTATTGGGGCGAAAAATTGCTGGCCCTATGGGAAGCAGCGGAACCCCATCGACTCAATCCTGAGACATTAGACACCCTGGGTCTGGATTACTTAGACGGTGTGCTCAAACCGGGGGAAGCTTTTTCTGCCCATCCACGGATTGATCCAAGTTGCGATCGCAACAACAACCAACCCTGCCTGGTCAACTTCGGCGTTAAAACGGGACTATCTAGCACCATTACCCTCTACGAATTTGATCCAAAAGGCCGCCTGGTGCATACTCACCGCCGCAATATTCCAGGGTTCGCGTTTCTGCACGACTTCGCCATCACCCCGAACTACTGCATCTTCTTTCAAAATCCGGTGAGCTTTAATCCCATACCTTACCTGGCAGGCATCAAAGGAGCTGCTGAATGTATTCAGTTCAATGAGAAACAACCCACACGAGCCATTGTTATTCCCCGCGATGGCATCAGCCCCATTCAAACAGTTGATCTGCAACCCTGCTTTGTTTTCCATCATGCCAATGCGTTCGAGGCTGATGGCAAGCTCTACTTAGATTCCGTTTGCTATCAAGAATTTCCCGATCTTAAAGGTGCAAAAAACTACTTAGAAGCTGATTTTAGTCGAATTCCTGAAGGACAGCTATGGCGTTTTGAATTAGACCTGACCACAGAGACTAGCCAAGCGGACTGTTTAATTGAGCGCGGTTGCGAGTTTCCTGACCTAAACCCCAACAACGTGGGTCGTCCCTACCGCTATTTATACATTGGTGTTGCCCATCAGCCCCAAGGTAATGCCCCTCTCCAGGCTGTACTTAAACGGGATTTAGCCACTGGCAAAGAAGAGATTTGGAGTTTTGCCCCCCGCGGCTTTGCCGGTGAACCGATCTTTGTGCCGCGTCCCAATAGCACAGTTGAAGATGATGGCTGGATTTTAAGTCAGTTTTACAATGCCGAACGCGGTTGCTCAGAGCTAGCAATTTTAGATGCTCAACATGTGACACAAGGTCCGGTAGCCACACTGAAGCTCCCCCATCATGTGCCCTACGGATTGCATGGTAATTTCACGCAGGATTTTGTGATACCTGCGTAGAACACAACGGTTTTTACCAATACCCAGGCTTCTCACCGTCTCCCTTAATCAGGGATCGTGCCGATTTGTGGCACCAGAAAGTTGAAGCCTGGCAACAGACGGGCACTATGCGTAGTGTAACCAAGTGACAAATAACACCCGTACCGACGATGAATTCTAACCCAACATCAGGTAACAAAACCTTGAACTACCGCTTGCGCACCAATCAACAAGGCATCTGTCTTGATGTCTGGGAAGATAGCCATGCGTTTACTCCAGGCCAAGCATCTTATCGCTTTTTTGTAACCTATCAGCTCAAATCCGCCGACGATGCCCAGGCCATCCTAGATCGCTACTTGATCGCCAATGACATGTACCACGCCGTACCCTCTAACGATGCAGTAACTCCCATTCATTTAAGAACCCTTGCGGGGTCGCAATCTTGATGCGATTAAGACACATCTTCAGATAGCTGCTGTAGCTCTCGCTGTTCTTCTTCTAAATAATAATCCCCGACATCAGCTCCATTGATAGGAATCGCTTCGTAACGCAGCAAGCCCTCCACATATACTTGCTTACCGACAGCGGGTGGCTCTTGTTGAGTCAAGATCCACACCTGCCCGGTGCCATCATCAATCTGATATAGCCAGCCATTCAAAATCGTTAGATGTTGCTTTACCGAGCCTTGGAGAGGAACCGACCGCTCAACACGCTGGGGTTGACGCAGGGAATCAATCGTAACCGTTGATTGAGGCAGAGAGATAACGGGCACTTGGCCACCCGATGGGGATTGACAAGCGGAACAGATCGCCATGAAGCTGATTCCGAGGCTGAATATAATCAGTCTGTAATTTAAAAAACGCATTGCAAAAGGAGTCTGTCAGGGTTCACGTCTGTCAGGGTCCAATCAAAGCATTCGAGCATCAGTCAATTTAGGAAAGGCTGTGCAACGAATGCATATTGGTTTTGTTTATCAGTTATCAAGCAGGCCATGTTGACTTGAAACGCTCGCATTTGGGTCAAGGAGTAGCCTTTGGTACTCTGGATAGAGCCAATGTGGCTAGTATCCCCTAATTGACTAGCTGCATCGGTAAAGTCGCCGATAAAGTTAGTAAAAATTTCATGGCCCAGCGGTTAGATGGCAAAGCACTTGCCAACAAAATTCAATCCCAGCTCGCAGCCGACATTAATCATGACAGTGAGCATAGGGACAGACCACCTGGCTTAGCCGTACTAATGGTAGGTGACCATCCCGCCAGTGCCGCTTACGTCAGAAATAAAGAACGGGCCTGCGAACGGCTAGGAATTGCATCTTTTGGCTCCCATTTACCTGCTGACACGTCTCAAGCGACGGTCGCTGAAATAATTGACCAGCTGAATCAAGATGACCGAGTAGATGGCATTTTAGTTCAGCTACCTCTACCTGACCATATAGATGCTGTAGCACTGCTTAATCGCATCGATCCGGCTAAGGATGCTGATGGATTGCATCCTGAAAATATGGGGCGGCTGATACGTGGAGAATCTGGCCTGCGCAGCTGCACTCCCGCTGGCGTCATGGCTGTCCTGAAGGAGTACAACATTGAACCAGCCGGGAAAAAGGCTGTTGTATTAGGGCGTAGCATCTTAGTCGGTAAACCGATGGCCCTTATGTTGCTAGAGGCAAATGCCACGGTCACGATTGCCCACTCTCGAACACAAAATTTAGCTGAACTATGCCGTCAGGCAGATATTTTAGTTGCGGCTGTGGGCCGCCCCAATATGATCGGTGCTGATTGGGTCAAACCAGGAGCCACTGTGATTGATGTGGGAATTAATCGTATTCAGGATGCCGAGTCAGGCAAATCTCGACTGGTTGGAGATGTTGATTTTGCCAGTGTGGAGCCCCTAGCTGGAGCAATTACCCCCGTACCCGGTGGAATTGGCCCCATGACAGTGACCATGTTGTTGCACAATACAGTATTAAGCTACCGTAAACGATTTAATGGTTAATTAATAGTTAGCCTTTTCGTTTTTAACGCCACGCGATCGCATTTGCCATTGCTGTGGTGTTGACTGCTCCATAAATTCGTTTTCCATAACCATGATGCCCACCGATGTCAATGTTGATTTTGACCTCAACTCCTACCTGGCCACTAAGGGGGCTGATGTTGAGGCTGCTCTCGATCAGTCATTAGCGGTGGTCTATCCCGAAGTCATTTATGAGTCAATGCGCTACTCAGTGATGGCCGGGGGTAAGCGGTTACGGCCAATTCTCTGTTTGGCAACCTGCGAATTGGTGGGAGGGACGAGCGCCCAAGCCATGCCCACAGCCTGTGCGCTAGAAATGGTCCACACCATGTCGCTAATCCACGATGATCTACCGGCCATGGACAATGACAACTATCGTCGGGGTAAACTGACCAACCACAAGGTTTATGGTGACGATGTGGCAATTTTGGCAGGTGATGCCCTCCTAGCCTATGCCTTTGAATTCATTGCTGACCGCACTGAGGATGTTCCGGCAACAGCAGTGTTAGACGTTATCCGCCGACTAGGGCACGCCGTAGGGGCTGCTGGTCTTGTGGGCGGCCAAATTGTTGATTTGGCTTCCGAAGGCAAACCCGACACATCAATTGAAACCCTCAACTTTATCCACATACATAAAACTGCAGCATTGCTTGAGGTTTCTGTGGTCTCAGGGGCGGTCCTCGCAGGAGCTGACAATGACACCATTGAGCGTCTTTCTCGCTATGCTCAGAATATTGGTCTAGCGTTTCAAATTGTGGATGATGTCCTAGATGTTACCTCGACCCAAGAAGAACTGGGCAAATCGATTGGCAAAGATATTCAGGCTCAAAAGGCAACCTATCCAAGCATTTGGGGACTAGATGAATCAAGAAAGAAGGCTGACGACCTGATCCAGGCAGCTAAAGAAGAGCTGGAACCGTTTGGCCCCCTGAAACGACCTCTGGTTGCGATCGCAGACTTTATCACTGCGCGCACTCACTAATATCTCGTTGAATTATTGAATTGAATATACTTATATGGAAACCTTTATCGAGATTCTCCAGAACCACGTTCTTGTCGTATCCCTAGTTGCTTGCTTAAGCGCCCAGTTACTCAAGCTTATCATTGAGGCTATTACCCACCATCGCTTGAACTTTCGTGTTCTGGTCGAAACAGGCGGCATGCCCAGCTCTCACTCAGCTTTAGTCACTGCGCTCACCTGCGGCATCGGCCAGACCATCGGCTGGTCCAGTCCAGCATTTGCTGTGACTGCCGTATTTGCCGTCATTGTTATGTATGACGCTGCTGGAGTTCGCCAGGCTGCTGGCAAACAAGCACGGGTCCTCAACCAAATTGTAGATGAGTTCTTTAACGATCATGAATTTCAAGAAGATCGGCTCAAAGAACTCCTAGGCCATACACCTTTACAAGTAATTGCCGGTGCGGCCTTAGGTGTGTTTATTTGGCTATTAGCAGCACCGACCTATTAGGGTTGGTAGCTTATCAAAAAGCGACTCGGCTTGCCTATGAGCAACTGTTAGGAATTACTGAATTGTATCGGTCAGTCGGATGACCTTTTCTCCATTCACTAAGAAGGACGTTAGGCCGCTATCAACTAGCTGTTGTAATCTTGCTGCCGCCGCCGATGAATCGGTTGTATGCAGCACTAACAGATAGGGCTGCTGGAGATAAACTGCTAAGCCCACGCTTCCTTGTTGGGCCAAATTACGTCCAATCTCAGGATTTTGCTGATAGTCCACCAGGACGGCCACCCCCTCACCCAACAATGTTGGCTGATACTGAGATTGCAGGTCTGCAACAGGCGTAGCAGCTACAATAGGCCCTGTCACTGGCTCCTGCTCAGCAGTAGTAGAGGATGTTGCTGAGTCATCCACCACTGGCTCTTGCGTTGCAGTGGATGGCTCAGCATCTACAACCACTGGCTCTTGCGTTGCAGTGGATGACTCAACAACAACAGTCTCAAGTTCTTCAATATCGTTGAGGTACAGTGCCCAAGAATTAGCTACCTCCAGGGACGTGAAACCACCAGCACGAATGACGGTATCGTCCAAATAGTTACACACCAGAGTGGGCTTATCGACCGGGAGGACGGAGATAGTGCGATCGCGAGTCTCCGCATCAGAACCACGCACAAGCAATAAATATTCTCCACTTGCAGGGGGTGGACAGTCAGGATAACTCTGAGCTATCCCTTGCACACCACTGCTAAGGAGAATAAGCATGGCTCCACTTAACCACCGATACCCCATAGCTAAACCTCCTAGCTAACTCAACCGCACTCGTACCCCAAAGCTGTTGTTCGGATAGAAAATACCCCAGAGTTATAGCGTGAATATGATTTGTATGCCAATTATGCAGCAGCAGCTAAGGAAGCAAGCGGATCGTTAACGGAGGTCAACGGAGTCTCAAACTCCCCAGTGGCAATATACTCAAGTCGCAACTTCAGCCAGGTAATAAACACCTTATCAGTGGAAACTATGGCTGCTGAAGGTTGTGGGCAACTTACCTTAACAGCCTCTAGTTCAGATGCCTCCAGAAAAGCAGGCTGCTTAATTAACCAAAAATCAATCTCTTTTTCTTGTTCTTGATAATAACGTCGCCGTTCCTTAAGAACTTCTTCCAGGGGCTCTTCTTCCAGTAAAAAGCGCTGGCTGGCTACAGCGTAATAGTATGTTGTCATCTGTCTTATAAAACCACCAAAAGTAATGACCCCGTAAGGTCAGATTTCGAATCCAATAGACAGGATTCTAACAGGGAATGCAGAACCACTGTTATTTTCTGTAATTAAACCTTGTACGCAGCCAACCTATACAAGCCTGACTTGTTTATAACGTTAGAAACTAGAACATACTTATGTCTGTTCCAATATCAGCGTAGCCAACCACCTCATATCATTAGCCTTTGAAGATCCGACTTATCTCTAGAAATCGATCCGTGCTGTAGCGACTTCTCGAGGAGTATCCTGTTCATCTTCTTCAAGGAAATAACGCTCATCATCATCTTGATAATCGTCATCGTCAATTTCGTCTTGAAGAGTGACATTAGCGCCATTAATTAAGACGCCCAACAAGCGGATATCTTCGTTGAGATCTAGCTCCTCAAGTGCTGTATTCAAAACAGCTCTTTCTGTTACACCAGGCCGCGCCACCAATATCATGCCGTCGGTTTGCTCTTCTAGCAATAAAGCATCATCAACACGACTCAAAGACGGCGTATCTAAGATAACCATGTCAAACCGCTCACGCGCATCGTCTAGGAAACGACGCATCTCGCTTGATTCAAGAATGGCAGCAGCTTGACGCTGAGGACCAGGACTAGGCGACACATACAAGTTTTCGACAAATGGCACCATACGCACATTGTCGCCAATACTGCCACCGTAATAACGTAGCGGTTCCATCAAAACTTGATCATCATTCACTAATCCTAAATATTGAGCCTTAGAGCCGGAACGCAAATCAGCTTCCACTAGAAGGGTACGACGCCCCGCTTGAGCAGCTGCAATTGCCAGATTATAGGCCGTAATACTCTTACCTTCATTACTAATCGTGCTGGTCACTAACACCACACGAGGACCAATTACACTATCTTCAAAGCCTGTCAAACGCAACTTGCTCAAACAGCGTTCATAGCTACTGTGATACTGAGAATCGGACTGCACCAAAATGGGTGCCGCTTTAGCTGGGCGTGTACGAATAACTGGGACAGCCCCTAATATTGGCATATCCTGATCGCGCAACAGTTTTTCCAAATCTTCGGGCGTACGGATAGTGCCGTCTAGCATATCCAATAGGAAGATGATTCCACCACCTGAAACAAGCCCCAGCAAGCCTCCTATCAGGAGAATGGTAGCAGGGTTTGGCTTTTCAGGTTCGTTAATAACAGCGGTAGGAGGACTCGCCACAGTTAAACTACTAACCGTTTCAGCCTCCGCAGCTTCCGCATCGACAATTCGAGCTTGGATCTGATCATAAAGTGCCTTTTTCAGGCCCACCTGATAGGCCAAACGCTCACGCTCCAACTGCTTATTAGGTAAACTGGAATACTGCTGGCGCAAGTCTCGAGCCGATAGGGCCAAAACTTGACTCTGACTGATCAGAGTATCCCGTTCCGTTTGCAAATTGACCAACTGGTTGGCCAAACCAGCTCGGGCAGGGTCTAAATTACTATTGATGTTAACAATGCCAGAAGGCAAAGCAGCCGTTTGACCATCACCAGACAGAACATCGTTTACCCGACGACTGAGCTGTGATTGCAATGCACTATAGTTCCGTAGAGATTCCACAACTATAGGATGATCTTCACGATAATCTGACGCTTGCAATATATTTAACTCATTTTCAGCCTGATAGATTTGCGCTCGCAAATTAGCAATTAGCGGGTCAGCACTTAAAGCTGAAGACACATAGGCTTCATCAGCAGTCAGTCCCAACCGTTGTTCTAGACTACGAATTTGAGTATCAATACCAGCCAGGGTGATTTCATTCTGCCGAATTTGCTGTTGGCTACCTGAAATTTGCCCCAACAAACTGCCATCTAATGCAGCTTGAATGGCTGGTCCTTCCTGACGGTCATATTGCTCTAAAGTTTGTTCCGCTTGCCTGAGGGCGGTTTCAATGGGTGGTAGGCGCTCGTTCAAAGCATCAATAATAGCTTGCAGACGGGCTTTATTACGGACACGACTTAGCTCAACCATGCCCTGGAAGAGTGTGTTTAGCACAACCGTTGCCGTCTCTTCGTCAGCATGAATAAAGCTAACATCTGCCCGAAGGCCAGTCTCACCCTTTTTGCCACCACTGACTGTCACCGTCGTATTTCTACGAATCTCCCCTGGTGTCAGATCGATACCTCTTGTCCCCAGCTGTCTAGACACCTCTTTCAGCAAGACCTCAGATAGCAGCTGATCCTTACTAATGATGCCCCTCCCAAGCTGATCAATAGTGTCTGCCGTATTAGTAAGTGAAACCAAGGGAGCATTATCAACCAGTGTTCCCTCGGCATAGTACTCAACTGGCGGGGGCGGCTGTAGAGCTACAACCCCCGAAGCACCAACAATTGACAGTAAACAGGTAAGTCCAGCCCACTTATATCGCTGAACAGCTAATAGATACCGCTTAAAAATAGGAGATACCATGGGCACTCATCGGATAAAGAGAACTAAGGGAAGGCAATGGCCTGAATCATTTGCTCAGGTGACAGTCAGTAATTTTTCAGAAATCTAGGCTACTAATCCAGACAGTTAAGGCAATCATAGCTCAATCACCAAATGGATACCTCTTTGCTAGGGCATGCTGTGAATACGGACAACGACTAATTAAAAGATGTCGCGATCAAAAATGCCATCGAAAAAGAGTACAAAGCTGAGAATATCTTGAAAAGGTTGCGTAATCGTATCTATGGCAAAGGTAATTCGGTTAATAAAGTTCCTACCAACCACAATCACATCGTTATCCCTGAGTGGGGGATTCTGTGTGGGATCTCCATGGATGGCCTCTTTGGCGTTTAACTTGGTGACAACAGCTTCACCTTGCTCTGGATCAAAGCGAATTAGAGCCACTGAACTGAGGTTAGCTTGATTCAGAGGGATACCAATACCATTCCCCCCCCTGGCAGCATTGCCCACCAAGGCATCAACAAATGTACTGCCGTTCGGCAAACGTTGTCCGCCGACAGAGCCTCTAGGGTAGTTAATCACTCGCACCAGGATCTCAGGCTGAGCTAGGGTAGAACGGGTAACAAAGTTGACGTCATAGTCTTGGGTTTGCGCCGGATCAAGACGAGAAATAATAACGATATCTCCATTCTCTAAGCGCTCCTCGGGAAAAGGTAAACCATCTCGAACGGGCGTGTAAAGATCTACTGTCTTTTCAATGACGCTGTTATCAGGCAAACGTCGCTGAATACGTATCTCGCGCAAATCGGCTGTACTACGAGCACCACCAGCAGCCAAGAGGGCGGCAGTCACCCGTGGAGCTTCCAAGGGGTAGAGTCCTGGGCGTTCAATTTCTCCTAACATGATGACTTCTACCCCACGCTGGGCAGTCAACGTTAAGGTAACATCAGGGACCCGATAGTTTCTTGGATCATTGGCTCGCAGAGCTTGATAGTTGGGAACAATACGGCGGTTAAGTTCGACCTCTGAGACCTGATATGGTACCCCCTGAAGAGCATTCGCCAAACCGACAGAACGCACTTCGGAAAGCACTACATATTGGTTGTAGACGGCACGAATTCTATTTTCAGCTTCATTGAGAGTGAGGCCTTCCAAAGACACAGCGCCCTCAATGGGTAAAATCACGTTGCCTTGCTGATCAAGGGTTGCTTGAAATGACAGATCAGGAAACCGTTGAACACTAACAAAAATACCGTCTCCAGGCCCTAAGCGATACTGATCAAAGTTACGCTCAACCGATCCTGGAGTCGAACCTGTTCGAATGCGAGGATCTAAGTCTTCTAAGGTTGGGCGGCTCTCTAAGACTTCCACCGACGGGAGTTCGGGTCCTACAGCTTCATCAGCCAGGGAAGATTCATCAATATCCTCCTCAGGTGTATCCATAGGGACAGCATCCTCTGTTGAGGTGTCTGATGGAAGAGGAGCTAACTGCGCTACGCTTGGATTCTGCCAAAGATTCCAAATAACGGTACTGAGCAACAGTTGCCCAGCTAGCAGGCTGAACTTCTTATCCCAGGGGCTATGGGAAACCTTGGCATTTTTGATAAGAACCATACCAACTCAAAATTAACAAAACGTATTTGAAATAAAGCTAGTTCACGAAAACCATAAGTTTTTCAATGTAGCTACTTTAGCTCATCTGCTGTACCGTCATAGGCTGATGCATTCCCGTGTTTGCGGACATGAAATGAGAGGCTACACTGCGGTCAACACAGCCTCTTCTAAAGCTGTTTGCACTAATTGACTCAAACTTTCTAAGTCAGAATAGAAGAGTGAGACGTCCCCAAGGGGAGGCATCGGTACCAGTAGACTTACTGCAACCCACGGCAGACGTTCGCCTCGAGTCCACTGATATTTTTGATCTCTCCAAAACCAATGATGGGGAGCAGGATGACCACCTTTGGGTAGTGCATACCATTGAGCTACTGCAAAGGTTTGGTTGGATGTCCAAGCTCGAAACGTATCTATGCTTAGCTTTCCTATACGTAAGCGACGAGGGTTAGAAGTTTGCCATTTTTGGGCCCCCTTTAAATCAATCCATTCAACTTGAGGCTGGTCCTCTGCCTGCCCCTGGGGTTTTAGGAAGAGTACCATTTGTTCTGAGGTGGCATTATCGCTATGGGTCAATTGCTGTACTGACCACTGAGAACCACCCATGGTGATTTTCTGTTGGAAATCTTGAGACCATCCCTTTAAGGTAAGTCCCGTTTCTTTCAGCTCTCGAATATCGCGAATTTGGGCAACACCGGGAGGTGAGTGCCAAGGCCACTGACCTAAATACCGAGGAATGGCAACGGCGGCAATAATGGCGGCTAGTAACGCTACGACTAGCCACCTTAGCCAAGGTCTAGATTTAGAGTTTGCAGACAATAAGGACAAAGCCATTGGTTACGAACATCCCGAGAAAAGCTTTGTGAACACTTGGAACATCGAGCTAAAAATCGACGGGAGGCATCTGCTGAGCAGGTTGACTGCCATCTGTATGGACATTTTCGAGTGCCACAGTTTTCATGGATACACTTTCTGGCACATGGCTTTGGATAGCATTCACTATTAAAACCAGAGAGCCTAACATAATCGCAGAATACACATCGCCGCCCCAGCTGTCATGGAGCCAGTGAAAAGCCTCTGACATACTGTTGCCATGAAAGAAAGTCAGAATTGTATTACGGAGGATATTACCGATGACACTTACTGAAATGATGCCCACAAAAAAAACTCCTGTGCGCAACCTTGAGCAATTTAGACCGGTCCAATAGGTAAGAACCAGACCCATGTACAGGCTGGTGAACAGCATCTTTAAGCCTGCACAGTGAGGGGCAACCTCTACCAGTTGCTGATTCATGCTGAGATAAATGTTATTGACTTCCACCTCATAACCAAGACCGTGCAAAATAGTTCCGGCCACGGTGGCAATAAATCGTTGTAGCGGCAAGATATGAGGCTCAATTAGATAGGGCAGCTGTGTCGGGGTAGAAAAAATGATCAGTACCAGGGGGAACAGCATCAGTTTTAAACCTGACGGGCCTTTGAGACACAAAAGCAAGCCTGTCAGTATCAGGGGCAACGATATATTCACCGCATCTATCACCCCGCTGGTATAAAACACCAGGGCTATGGCCAGACACAGCAGACCTGCCCAGTGGCAAACATCACCCAACTTTTTCCAGTCTTGGCGTTTATCCCAAACGAGTTTACAAGCCAAGGGAATGCCTAAGATGCCGTGGCTAAAGTATTCATGCTGAATACTAATATTCTTGTTAATCCAACCATCCCATACCCAGTGATAGAGCAAGGGTCCATAAAGAATCACTAAACAGCTAATCACTATAAGCTCAAGTGCCCATCGCGACGCTTTGGATTGAGAAATACTAATCATAGTTGGGTATATCCGCTGCTCTTATGGGTTTAAATCAAGACTGGACAAGCTTGGACACCCCCGGCAATGGTCTCCACAACATACTGTAGTTGGTCGTTACTCATGCCGGGATACATGGGTAGTGATAAAATCTCTTGACTCAGCTGTTCAGCAACGGGAAAGTCACCAGCGCGATAACCCAGGTTATGAAACGCAGGCTGTAGGTGACAAGGCACTGGGTAGTGAATGCCAGATTGAATTTCACAGGTAGCCAATTCCTGCTGTAAACGGGTGCGGTCAATTGAGCAGTCTTGGGTTAAGCGGATAACATAGAGGTGATAGACATGACCACTGCCGCTCTGATTCAGCATAGGGACTAAGCCATAGTTAGCCAGGGGTTTTAGGGCATCGTCATAAAGTTTTGCGAGACGGTTGCGATCGCAATTCCATGACGCCAAATACGCTAGCTTTATCTGTAGTATTGCTGCCTGTAGCGTATCGAGACGGCTGTTAGTCCCACCAGGATCCGTGTGATAGTACTTACGGGTAGACCCATAATTACGCAACGATCTGACCGTTTGAGCAACGAGGTCATTTTGCGTCGTGACCATGCCGCCATCTCCCATAGCTCCCAAGTTTTTACTGGGATAGAAGCTAAAGGCAGCTGCCAAGCCAACACTACCGGCCTTCTTTCCTTCACGTTCTGCGCCGTGCGCCTGGGCAGCATCTTCAAAAATAATCACGTCGTACGTCTCAGCCAGGGAGCGCAAAGCTTGAGGAGAGACCATCTGGCCATAAAGATGAACCGGAATAATCGCTCGAGTTCTTCGAGTTATCGCCTGTTCTGCGGCAGCCAAATCCATCAACCCAGTCTCTAAATCGCAGTCTACAAAGACAGGAATGGCTCCAACCTGAAGTACGCCAATTAAGGTGGCGACAAATGTATTAACCGGCAGAATCACCTGGTCCCCAGGTCCTACACCGCAGGCCTGGAGCCCCAGGGTCAAAGCATCGGTACCTGACCCCACCCCCACACCATGACAAGCATTACAGGCAGTGGCAAATGCCTGCTCAAATTGAACGACTGACTCGCCTAGAATATAGTCACCCCGAGCCACCACAGCCGCTATCGCCGCCATTAGCTCCGAGTGCAATGGGTCGTGCTGTTGGCATAAATCAACAAAGGGAACAAAGCGTGAACTAGCCATGATGTGAACTTTCTACTGCAATATTGGCACTTGCTCCCACAGTTGTTAGTAACAGATGTCGGGTAGAGTAGCTGCCATTTATAAAATGTTCCCTATTAAAACCCAGTGACACCTGTGGAAACAGCAGGTTAATCACACCGCACCTGCATACACAGCTTTCATAGAAGAACTATAGGAGTCGTACGGGTCTGGTATATGTAAGCTTGGCGCAGACTCTCCTTTGGAGATATGCATCCAGCAGTTTGCTATATTTGTGCCCCTATTCACCAGTTTCTCTTGTTAATTTGAGAATTGGGCATATTGACATCGTAAAGTCTCTATGAAGCTTGTTAAATCCCTTTGTCCCTGCTTCAGAATTGACGATGGTCGTTTCTAACCTTATGGTGGGCGGAACCTGTAGTAGCAGAGTGCTGCCCCAGTTTCTCTTCCCTCTCATATTATGGATATTAAAACAGCTCAACATGTGGTGATGACCCAAGCGGATTTGACCGTATCTGATGCATTTTTGGCACGGCTACAGCAGTATAAACCGCCAGTCCCCGGACAAGTGACGTCGTTACTACTAGCTTTAAAGTCAATTACAGAAAACCTAAAAGCTGCTGAGCAGTTAGATCGACCATTAGTCTATGCTTTACATCAACTCGCTTATGAAGGTCGCCAGTTCTATGAGCAAGGAAAACGCGCCAAAGTAGAGTGGCCACCGCTATTGAATGCTGATATTGAGCGTATTGCGATCGCAACCGCGCAAATCTTTAAAGGGAAGACATGAGCTTGTATACAGCAAGCTTATCTACATCAAGACGGTTAGCGTTACCCCTTAGTTGCTATCCCCCTATAGAAATAGCCAATCAGCTTCGGCAAATCCCTGGAATAAAACTCTTCACACTCCATTTGGTCAAAAACAGCCTTAACGAGGGTAGCCATAGGTTGGTCTAGACGACAGCCATCGGCAATACGTCGCTGGAGCGGTGTAATCCGACGCTGCCAGGTACCCACACCACGTTCTGGACTTAGACCATGTTCAATAAAGAAAAATTTTCCTCCTGGCCGGAGTACTCTGTACACCTCCGTCAAGGCCTTTTCAACATTGGGAATGCTGCACAGAGTCCAAGTACACACCACCGCATCAAAGCTTTCAGTGGCCATGGGTAACGCCTCAGCACTGGCTGTTTTTAAGGTGATATCTACGGTTGAGTCTTGAATCCGTGGGTTTGCGATCGCAGCCATCCCTTCGTTAGGATCAATGGCAGTTAACGCTGTCACCTCATCACTGTAATAAGACACATTCAACCCTGTGCCAAAGCCAATTTCCAGCACCTGGCCCTTCACAGACTGTAGTAGGGATTGACGATAGTCATTTAACTCTTGTCCTGACATTGTCAGATCTAGTAAGCGCGGAAAAACTATACGTGAATAAAGGCCCATACTTTAACTCCAAAAATTTTTAGGACATCCCCCTAAAACATCAATATCGCCTGTTCAGGCTAAATAGTAGTATCTTGTTGACTCTACCAATTTCACCAAAGATGCTATGGACTCACTGAAGGGACGGAATCTGCTTAGCATGGCAGATTTAACCAGTACAGAACTACACGGACTACTCGCCTTGGCAGCCCAACTAAAAGATGGCACCAAACGGCCCAAATGCCTGAACAAGGTACTGGGCTTGGTATTTTCCAAAGCATCCACGCGTACCCGTGTGAGTTTTTCAGTGGCCATGTATCAACTGGGCGGTCAAGTTCTGGATCTCAATGCCGGCGTCACCCAGATAGGGCGTGGAGAACCCACCGCAGACACTGCACGCGTTCTCGATCGCTATCTGGATATAGTCGCCATTCGTACCTTTGCACAATCTGAAATAGAAGAATTTGCTGAATACGCCTCCATCCCAGTGATCAATGCCCTGACTGATCTGGAACATCCATGCCAGATTTTGGCAGATCTGCTCACCCTCAAAGAAGCGTTCGGCACCCTAGAGAACTTAACCATGTCCTACCTGGGAGACGGAAATAATGTCGCCCATTCTTTAATGCTAGGTTGCGCCCTGGCAGGCGTGCATATTCGCGTCGCAACACCAGATGGCTACGCCCCTAATCCAACCGTTGTGAAGCAAGCAATAGAACTTAGTCAGGGACGTAGTGAGGTGATTATTACCACTGATCCTAAAGCTGCTGTAGAAGCAAGCCATGCACTTTACACAGATGTGTGGGCCAGCATGGGCGAAGAAGCAGAAGCAGAGTCTAGAATTCCTAAGTTTCAGCCCTATCAAATCAACCAGGCCATGCTTGATTTGGCTAACGAGCAGGCCATAGTCCTCCACTGTCTACCAGCTCATCGCGGTGAAGAAATTACCCACGATGTCATGGAAAGCTCCCAATCTCGTATTTGGGACCAAGCTGAAAATCGACTCCATGCTCAAAAGGCTCTACTAGCAGCTATTTTGAGCGCAGCTTAAAGCAGACATAAGCTGTCAAACAAACTAGAATTGACATCCCCAGGATTCCAGAGAGAGGATTACCATGGATGCCCGTCACCCATTCAGGTACCTGCCCTGAGGGAAGAACTAAATCCCCCACATCTACAATGTAGTAGCCCCATATGAGGCCTCCATGAAACCCCATTGGCAACCCTAAACTGGCAAAAGAGCGCTTCCGAAAATATAGATAGCGCCCACATCCCAAAATAAGTCCCAAGAGAAGCAATCCTAAAAACTGGGGGGACGTTCTCAAAATGTCAGGTAATGGCTTAATGAAATGGGCGATAGCAAAAATCAAACTGCTCCAAACAATTGCCTGAGACCTGGGCAAATTTTGTTGAAGCTCAGTTTGCAACCAGCCACGGAATAACAGTTCCTCTGCAAAACCAAAAGCCAGACCTACGGCTAAGCCTTCTACAGCAATCCTCGTTAGAGGTTGAGGATGAAAGTTGGCCCAACCACACAATACTTCTATCCCAAATAGGAGACATACCAAGGCAAAACCAAATGCAACAGCAAACGCTAAATCGCAAAAGAAGCGCTGACAGCAGACTAACCCATATGTTTGAAAAGGCTTAGGCCAAGCATGACCCCAACGCCCCCAAAACCAAGCATGGCCGAGGAAACAACCATATAGAGCAATCAACGCTAGCGCATTCATTACATCAGACTGCCCGGTCAAACCTCCTATGCTGTAAAAAGTTAATGCGAAGGGGGTCCATAGAATGACCAATGTCACCAAGAAAGCGATGATCCGCCAAGCTAACGGAGCATGCATTAAGCGTCGATATAGCTGAATCTGCTTGACCATTGTGGTTAAGCAGCCATGGTTGGAGTAAAAAATCTGATCATAATCAAGCTATTGAGTCTTACTCATCAGGCTCAATAGTACTTGTAAGCCCCTTAGAACGCAGCATTTCACTATAAAACTCAGCGTGTTCTAACTCACAAACAATCACCAAACCAACGCCCGCATTATGGGCCTGCATCATAATATCGACTGCCTGCGGCACTGAAAGACTGGGCACAGTCTTAACCAAAGATTCCACTACATACTCCATAGAGTTGAAATCATCGTTGTGCAGTAAAACCCTATAGCGAGGAGCATGCTGCCGCTTATTTGACGTAACTGTCTTCTCAATTGTCCCAGTAGACACCATGACCTTATCCAATCGTTAATCAAGCAAATTTCTTTATGACAGACGGCTACCTCGGAGTGCCACTCCTAATCAAGCCACACACACTGTTTTTAATTTTAACCAGAACTTATCTAAAAACTCAGGCATAAACCTCTAAACAAAGCTTTGGATAAGGCATTGCACGTCCTTGAAAATTACCACAAGCTTTAAAAGCAACAAAGAAATAATCTAAGTAAATGTTTCTCAACACGCTTAATGGTAGTTTATTAGCTAATTTAACAAAATTTGAATTTTTTCATCTCCTAGAGCCATATAAATGGTCTCTTATCCATTTCTTCCCCTACAGGGTGATGGTTTGAGAATTTAGCTCACCTTGTATCGACCCATCTATAACGTTTTTATTGAAACTCCTTTTTCAACATGGTTAGCATAAACCCTGGGCAAATCGTTTACCTGGAATGTTTAGATCAGCGTCTCTATGCTGAGGCAATTCAATTGGCTGGTTCGGTACGCTTGTGGTGCCGCCCCTTAATGCTGGTATGCAATCTTCCCTATGGGTCTCGGCAACAGCAAATGATGATCGCAGAAGCCGCTGCCAAGCCCGAAACTTGTAACTTAGACCTCTACGATCTAAAAACAGCTCCTGACCTTGTCTGGCCGATGGATAGGTTCAAGCTAGCATTCGATACAGACTTTTTTGCTTTGCTTTTCTATCTACGGATCGCAGACAATAATGACTCTGAAGATCTGGCGAAGCAGCATTTTCAACACTTTCTGCACACATGTTGGAACCCTGGGAGCTCAAATAATGATGCTTCTCAGTCATCTACGAAGCTGCTCTCAATACGATAAAAAATAAGATTCAGTTTAATCAGTTTTGAATGGGTGCAACATTAGGGCAGTATCCATATCATTGATATCTTTGGTGCCAACTATCGAACAGTTGGCACTAACTTGATACGGCCTTCATCCATTTCACTCATCAGAAGTTCGAGGGCTTCATAGTCAACTTCTGATATGTAACCCAGGCGTGAAAGCTCGGAGTTGATTTGTTCTTCAATATCTGGAGTTAGCTGCTTTGTATAAAGAGCTTTCTCAACCAGGTGGCGAATAGCAAACGAGTGCATGATGACTTATAGCAGGCTTTGCATCAGTATTTACATTCCAAGGACCATTTTCCATCTGGAACATGGTTGTCACTACTTGGGGGTATCTCAAGTGAAACTTCTGGAGTTAGTTAACTCAGTGATCCACATCACCCAACATGCCAACCCAAGGGCATTACCCTCATGACGTAGCTGTTGCTACCGTTTGATGGAGCAACTTTCTGGAAACTTCAAAGAGATGGGCTAGACATTAAGATTCCACAAATAGGTGGTAGGCATCTGGGCAAGCTTAGATTTGCCAAGTTAGCTTCAACAACATATGGAAAGGTCGTAGTCAGACAATTAATTTAATCTAATCAAACTGATAGGAGACAGAATATGAATAGCGTTGAAACATCAGTTCAGGTTGTGCGACCTATGGGCGCTTTAACATCTGCCAACGCTGACGCATTTAAAGAGGAAATGCTAACTGCTATCACATCTGAAAGTGCTAGCGAGGTAGCGATCGATATGGCAGCAGTAGACAGTGTAGATAATTCTGGATTAGTCGCACTGTTGGCCGGATGTGACACAGCTAAGCGTCACCGGAAGCGGTTGAGCCTATGTGATGTTGCTCCTCGCGTACGTATCGTGTTTGAGCTAGCTCAAGTTGATCGTGCTGTTTTAATGATAGACAGTCAAGATTTACTGGCTGCTTAGATTGATTAACTGCAATTATTCTTGTTCCCTTCGGTCTTGATACATAGCTGATTGATAATGCAGGACCGCACAAATTTATAAATATCGCTGGCGAGGCGACGGTCAACATGTTGACCGTCGCCTCGCTATTATGAATTGGCTGTGCTTCTAGTTAGCGCTCTACCCACCAAGGCACAACATTCGCAGCACTTAAGAATCAGTTATAGTTTAGGTCTGAGTTGCTTTTTCCATTGCCGTGGCTATTGCTGTAGACCAACTGATTACTCCAGATATTGCTCGTCCTGCCCGTTATTTAGGTAATGAGTTAGGAGCAGTTAATAAACCATGGGAAACAGCTACAATCCGATGGGTTTTAACGTATCCAGAAGTCTATGAGGTAGGGGCCTCAAATCTGGGCCATATCATTCTCTACAGCATTATCAATCAGCAGCCTCGACAGCTCTGCGATCGCGCCTATCTTCCTGGTTCAGACTTGGTACAAAAGCTGACAGAAACCGACACATCTCTGTTTGCT
Source organism: Leptothoe sp. ISB3NOV94-8A (assembly GCF_043421595.1). NCBI lineage: Bacteria > Bacillati > Cyanobacteriota > Cyanophyceae > Nodosilineales > Cymatolegaceae > Leptothoe > Leptothoe sp. ISB3NOV94-8A. Next base: position 5,537,633 of record NZ_JAXSQW010000001.1, read on the forward strand.
GTTGAGTCCCGTCGACCACTGACCGATTTTGATATTTTGGGCTTTAGCCTCAGTTATGAACTGGGTGCCACCAATATTTTGGAAATGTTGACCCTGGCAGGGATTCCTCTTACTTGGCAAGAGCGCAATAGCGATGGTCTCTGGAACGAATCTAGCTGGCCCATGATTTTTGCAGGTGGCCAAACCGCCACGTCTAACCCTGAACCCTACGCCGACTTTTTTGACTTTATCGCCTTGGGAGATGGCGAAGAGCTATTGCCAGAAATTGGTTTAGTACTTGAAGAAGGCAAAACAGCAGGAATGACTCGACAAGAGATCTTGCTAGATCTGGCCCAGGTGCCAGGAGTCTATGTGCCCCAGTTTTACGACATGGCCGATGATGGCTCAGTACATCCCAATCGAGAGGATGTCCCTAAGCGCATTCTCCGTCGAGTCGCCACCCCGATTCCCGACTATTCCATCGGGTTAGTACCCCATGTGCAAACTGTCCACGATCGGCTCACCATTGAAATTCGCCGGGGCTGTACCCGGGGCTGCCGTTTTTGCCAACCAGGAATGCTGACACGACCGGCCCGTGATGTTGCGCCTGAAGAGGTAATCGACACTATTGAACGGGGGATGCGGGCAACAGGCTACAACGAATTTTCCCTACTTTCTCTCAGCTGCTCAGACTATTTGGCGCTGCCTGCAGTAGGTGTCGAAGTGAAAAATCGACTTAAAAACGACAATGTGTCCCTGTCTTTACCCAGTCAGCGAGTCGACCGATTTGATGAAAATATCGCTCACATAGTCGGTGGCACCCGCAAAACTGGCCTCACCTTTGCCCCAGAAGCAGGCACACAGCGCATGCGGGACATTATTAACAAAGGCCTGACTAATGAGGAACTCCTGCGCGGCGTTAAAACTGCCCATGAGCAGGGCTGGGACAAGGTAAAACTGTACTTCATGATTGGTCTGCCAGGGGAAACAGATGTCGATGTGCTAGGCATTGCTGAAACTATCCAATGGCTGCGACGGGAATGTCGTATCAAAGGCCGGAGGTCTTTGAATTTCAACATTACGGTTTCTAATTTCACCCCCAAGCCCCATACTCCCTTTCAGTGGCATTCTGTTTCTACTAGCGAGTTTGAACGGAAACAAGCCATGCTTCGGGAAACATTTCGGTCAATTCGTGGAGTCAAGGTCAACTTCACCGATGTGCGTATTTCGGCCATGGAAGACTTTGTGGGCCGAGGTGATCGACGACTGTCGAAGGTGGTCCGTCGAGCCTGGGAGCTGGGGGCAGGTATGGATGCCTGGTGGGAGAGCCTAGAACGAGCTTTTAATGCTTGGACTCAAGCCATTGAGGATGCTGGCCTCACCTGGAAGTATCGCCAGGTTGAGCAGGGAGAATGGAATCTGGGAGAGTCTTTAGAAAACGAGAGTGTAGATCAAGCAGAGAATGCGACTCAAGTAGAGAATCTGCATCGTTGGCAAGTGGCAATGGATGCTCCACTGCCTTGGGACCATCTAGATACAGGCATTGATAAAACTTGGCTGCAAGATGACCTTCGCCGCGCAATGGCAGCAGCCATCGTGCCTGATTGTTCCTTTGAAGGCTGCTCCCATTGCGGCGTGTGTGGCACTGACTTCGGCCATAACATTGTTATTCCACCCTTACCGATTCCTTCCTTCGAGGGCCATAGCAAGCCCAAATCTGAGCGGGTGCAACGGCTGCGGGTGACTCTCGGCAAACTAGGGGACATGGCACTCATTGGCCACTTGGATTTGGCCAGAATGCTTGACCGGGCTGTCAGACGAGCTGCTCTGCCAATTTCGTTTACAGGAGGCTACCATCCTGGCCCCCGTATTGCTCCAGCAAATGCTCTATCCCTTGGCGCAACCAGCACAGGAGAAGTAGTTGACTTCGAACTGACTGAGCAAATGGACCGTACTGATTTTAGACAGCGGCTACAGGTACAGCTATCAGATAGCCTGCCTATTTATGACGTTCAGGAAGTCGATATCAAAGCTCCATCAGCCACTAAAGCCCTCAACCAAGCTGACTATTTACTAGCCATCACCACACAACAAGAAGGACAGGCTCTGAATTGGCAGGCGTTGATTGATCGCATCCTAGCCACAGATGAAATTATTGATACCCATACAACAAAGTCAGGCAAGGTCAAGCAAATCAACCTCAGAGAACGATTGCATACCGTAGAAGTAGTCGGGACTCTACCCTCTCATTTGCCCAGCAGGGTTATTCATAAGCTAACGACTACAGGGGATGTGGTTATTCGATATGTAGGCAGCTGCCGGAATGATGGCAATATGCTGCGTCCCGAGCAGATGCTGCGTATGCTAGAACGACAACAGGAAGATGCAACCGCTTCTTCGTTAGTATTAGGCCATGTGCATCGCCAACAGTTAATTCTGACGTAAAAGCTCAAGCCATTAGTAAAATCCGTGGAGAGACGTTACATGCAACGTCTGTACATCTAAGAATTGGAATGTGCTAGACATGAAACTTATGGTGTGGTCAGCGATTTCAAGCCTGTATCTATTGTTGCCTGGGCCCTATGCTGTGGCACAATCAGCAGCAGTGCAGCGCATAGACTGTCAGCTTAGTGCTGAGCGCCCTAGAACAGAAGATAGCTCAACGGACAACACACAGTCTCCTCGGGTATTACTGGCAGAAGATTTAGAGGCCATGTGTCAGCTCAATGGCCAAGAGCCCCGGACAGATGATGGCGCGATCGCAACTGACGACAATCCATCCCCTGAACATTTTTCAATTCCGAGTTTGTGGTGGCAGCAGCAGGTAGTAGGAGAAGCTATCAACAGCCGCCTAATTGATAGCTGGAGAGCCTATGGAAACACTAACCTAGACAGCGGAGCCAGCATCCAGACCGAGGGATCTACCCCCCATGTGGATATCATCGTCAACGGTCAGCTTTGGCCATTATTAAATTATCTAGAACGATATTCACTCATCAATCAGTTTGGAGAAAGCACTAAGGATTACGGCTATCAGCTGAGGGTATTCACTGGAAATCGCTTGGTCGGGTTACATGTATGTGATTTTTCGGACAGAAACGCCGCAACTAATGAAGCAACTTACACACCACAATGCGTTGTCGAGCTGAACTATTTTGGCCAGGGCGCAATCCGCGGTAGACGGCAGCTTTAACCCTCGGCCTCAACGCTCAATAATGTTTCTATATTTGTTTGCCCACGTCTTGATAGCGGCAACAGAACCTCTCCATGACCGGGTACCAATAGCGTCTGCTGAGATAGCTGTTCAGGCACCTTCACATCCGGCAAGAAAAATGATGGAGACACCCCATAGCTAGACACAGAAATTTCAGTCGCAATCGGCATCTGCCAGCAAAACTCCATCCAAGCTTGGGCCTCTTCCGTAAGTTTTGCGTTAGTCGGAGCAACCCACAAATCACTCGTTAACACCGTTCCTTCTTGAGGATGAACAGCACCTAGCCGTCGATAGCGTACTAGCGTCGCTAAAATATCACCGCTCCACCCCACCGCCAGCCAAACATCTTCATTCACCAGGGCCTTTAAATACGCCTGAGAATCAAACACTTTAACCTGTCGATAAAGGGCCAGCAGCTGCTCTTGAACATCATCTCGAAGCAATGCGGCTTCATCATTGACGGAATATCGGAGTGCTTTTAGGACAATGGCAATTGCCAGTCTAGGTTGATTGGGCATCGCAATGCGCCCGGCTAATTCAGGCCGCCACAGATCTGCCCATTTGGTAATGGGCTTATTATTGGTGTTGGTTTGAAAGATGGGCTTTTGATAAGCAATCATCAATCCTTGGGTGCGATAGGGAACAGCCCAGAGCTTACCGCGCTCACTGGAGTACCCCTCACGATCACGGCGCAGCAATTTTTGCCAGGGCTCAGGCAAGGCATAGGCCAAGGGAAAGTCTGGTAATGGTTGAATTAAGTCCTGACGAATTGCATGCTCTAGCCAAGGATCGCTCAAGGTCACAAGATGAGCCCCCACGGGTGGGGGCTTTGTTGCATCTTGGCTGGATGAGTGACCGATGGGAATCAACCGTCGCCACAGGGGGGGAGTCATTGGGGAACGAGCCTGCCACCACTGCAACTGTTGATAAATATCAATGAGATTAAGCTCAGACTCAAAGTGAGTTAGTGTGTCCCGACTAAAGGCTTTTAAGACTTGAGCGGGCACCGATCGAGCCAGCACTTTTACTTTTAAGGAGGCAGACGCACTGGAACGACAACTGGCAACAGCAGTCCCTAACCCCAGCAATCCCAACATTACCGTGCGTCGTTTTACCATCGTGCTTTGCGAAACTGCCTATCTAACCTAGCTTAATAGGTGAACACCATCCAATGTAGAACACTAAAAAATTGCGAATCTTGCGATCGCAAAAAAGAGGGCAAGGTTTGACAACCTCACCCTCTTATCACGGTTTAATAACAAAGGCCCTAACAAAGAACCCACTCAAAAATTAGTCAAAAGTAGCAGGTGCAGAAAACCGGATCTTACCAGCACCCCACATATCACCCATGACCTTGGGTTGTAGCAGAATGTAACCGGCAATGGAAACCAAGTCGTCTTCAGTCAGGCTTCGCATCTTCGGGAAGATATCAGTACTCTGGGTACTGGGGTGTAGCTCAGAAATTTCAGTCAACCCATCATAGGTAGTTGGGTTATGCAAATAATCAACTAGAGCTTCTAGATTGTTACGATTGGGATAAGCACCTTCTAGAGCTTCAGGTTCTAAACCAACGTTTGGATTGGTCTTGGTGATACCTTGCACATGACAAGTTGCACAGGCGTAATTAAACTTTCTCCGGCCCTGGGAAACCTGCTCTAGGGAAAGCACAACTGTGTCACCCTGCTCATTCAGGGGAATGGTACGGATATTTTCATCCAGCTCAGCCGCCATCGCGTTGCCACCTACAAATAGGTTACCGACAAGAAAAACAGCCGCGACCACCAGCCAAATGCACTTTTTCAACATGATTCTCCTCGAAATGGATCGCCCGTAAAAGACGCAACACAGCACAAAGCCATAAGCCCAATAATCAGGCTAAGCTCGCGATTTGCAGCTATCTGATAAATAACGTCCAAGTTGTAATCTACAGCTCCTGCAATGGAAAACTATAGGTGTGGACGTGGACAAAATTTATTTCAGGTAGCCAATAGTTAATACCTATCATGCCACCGATAGGGTCAATTCCCAAGACAGTTAAAAGCTTGACTATATAACCGGTTTGATCGGCACAAGGTGACCATTGGCAACTCTATCGAGTGATACATGACTCAGCGAGGCAGACGCTACAGGCAATTTATGTAAGCGAATCAGCTGCGCAATGGTGTCTTTTAGCTGGGTACGCGGCACAATTTTATCGATAAATCCATGCTTAAGGAGATATTCTGCCGTTTGAAAGTCGTCCGGTAGCTTTTCTCTCAATGTCTGTTCCACCACACGACGCCCTGCAAAACCAATGGTCGCTTTTGGCTCAGCCAAGATAATGTCGCCCAACATGGCAAAACTGGCCGTCACACCTCCTGTAGTGGGATGGGTCAGAATTGGCATGTAGAGTAAACGGCTGTCACGATGACGTTCCAAGGCAGCTGAAATTTTAGCCATCTGCATGAGGCTTAACATGCCTTCTTGCATACGCGCCCCGCCTGAGGCGCAGACAATCACTACAGGTAACTGCGCCGCAGTCGCATGCTCAATTAAACGGGCAATCTTTTCACCGACAACTGAGCCCATGCTACCGCCCATAAAGCGAAAGTCCATAACGCCCAAGGCAATTCCTTCGCCGTTGATCTGACCAACACCGGTTTGCACACCATCGTTGAGATTGGTCTTGCTCTGCATATCGCGCAGCCGATCACTATAGGCTTTGCGATCGCGAAATCGCAAGGGATCCTTAGGTTCAATTTGCTCATTCAGAGGTTGCCAAGTATCTGTATCGATCAGCTGTACGATCCGCTCATCACTAAAGACACGGTAATGATAGTCACATTCCGGACAAACCATCTGGTTAGCCCGCAAATCCTTGGTGTAAGTCAGCACCCCACACTGATCACACTTAGTCCATAAACCATCGGCAATTTCGCGTTCCTGACGATCTTGGCTAATGGGGCTTTCTTTCTTACGGTTTGCAAACCAGTCAAAGAGGGACATAGACCCTGTTCTCGATACATAGCGTTCTCCAATCCTACCGGCTCGCCCACCCCCCTGGAATAGTCCATAGAGATTTTCTTGTTGCCATAGATTACAAATGGCCTTCAAAAAAAAGCCCCAAATAGGCCTGTATCAATGCATTCCCAAAAAATACGCTAATTCCTGCACCGAAGGCTAAAAATGGTCCGAAGGGAATAGGTTGGCGACGATCTAGTACTCCCAACGCTATCCCCAGCCCACCACTCATGGCACCCATAAACGAAGCCAGTAGCATACTCAGCAATAATCCCTGCCAACCTAACCAGGCTCCTAACATAGCTGCCAGCTTGCCATCGCCCCCACCCATCACCGTCTTACCAACCGCAACGGCCCCGAGCAAACTGATGCCATCAAATAACCACAGCCCCAAAATACTAGCGCCAACACTGGCGACCAAAGCTGAGGCCACAGTTTGCTCAGGAGTTTGCCCAGTCGCCAACAGTACTTGAGCTAGCCAGCCTAGACACACACCTGACATCGTCAATGCATTAGGCAGCGTGAGCGTATCAATGTCAATTAAAGTGAGCGCCACTAGCCAGGTGGTTAAACCCCAATAAATAGGCGTTTCGAGGTTCCAACCAAATCTGAGAAATAGAGCGATATACAGCAGACCACTCACCAACTCCACCAGGGGATATCGCATCGGGATCGACGCTCGACAATATCGACAGCGTCCACGCAGCCACAACCAGCCCACCACTGGCACATTGTCATAGAGCTTTAGACGGGTGAAACAGCGGGGACAGCGAGAGGGCGGGGACAGGAGTGAGATTCCAGCTGGCAACCGATAGATAACAACGTTCAGAAAACTCCCAATGGAAGCCCCTAGAACAAAGACAAATAAATAGATGACCAGGCTGTCTAGCATCTAGTGCAAGCCTGGCTCCAATTGAGTTAAAGGGATAAAGCTCTCGTGGGGCAACAGCACAGGCTTGGGACCAAAGATAAGCTTGCCACGGCGGGTAGTGCGGCCAATGGCCACACCAATGGGACGCTCTACCACCTCAGGATGCACCTCATAGTAGGTGCGATAAATGTGACGGGCAGCCCGCAATAGTGCGGGGTCTAACATTGACGATGGAGACCTTAAGTTCAGCGGGCTACGGCTCAGCCCGGTTGCTGCCACGCTGGGGTGCACTGCCGCCTCACCATGGCTACTGTACTCTGGTCGCTGTAAAGATGACACGACTGAATACTCCCTCTAGCTCGATAGTACGTATGTGATGGAACTGACCTGAATTTATAACGAATTCAGCAATTCATTTGCTGAAGATACCCTATGTCTGCTAATAGAAACAGCCCTGCCACTATTCAGTACAACAATACTAGCTATCATCTATGGATTGTGCCAGGATTTTTCAATCATGGCTAAACTAAGGCGTGCAGCAAAGCATCACCCATCGCCTTACAGCCAACAGCGGTCATTCCTTCGGCCATAATATCGCCTGTGCGATAGCCCTGAGTGAGCACGGTATCTACGGCAGTTTCAATCATGTCAGCGGCTTGGGGTTGGCTTAAACCGTAGCGCAGCATCATGGCAGCACTGAGCACCTGGGCCAAGGGATTGGCCTTATCTTGCCCAGCAATATCAGGAGCTGAGCCATGCACCGGCTCAAACACACCAGGTCCTGAAGCCCCCAGACTAGCAGACGGCAACATGCCAATACTGCCAGTGAGCATCGCCGCCGCATCCGAGAGAATATCACCAAATAAATTGCCGGTAACGATGGTGTCAAATTGTTTGGGCCAGCGCAGGAGTTGCATCGCCGCGTTATCTACATACATATGGGAGAGTTCCACGTCGCTGTAGTCACTGGATAAAGCAGTGATGCGATCGCGCCATAGCTGCGACACCTCCAGCACATTCGCCTTATCTACTGAGCACAGGCGGCCCTGGCGTTTTTGAGCAGCTTCAAATGCAACCCGACCAATGCGATCAATCTCGGCACCTGCGTAGGCCATGGTATTGACCCCCCGCTGATCGCCATCAGCGTCAAACACCCCTCTGGGTTGACCAAAGTAGATGCCACCAGTCAATTCGCGCACCACCATAATGTCTACCCCTTCTATCACCTCATGCTTGAGGGAAGAAGCATCGATGAGTTGGGGCAAAATCGCCGCTGGTCGTAAATTAGCAAACAACTGCAACCCTGCTCGCAATCCCAGCAAACCCGTTTCTGGCCGTTGTGCACGGGGCAAAGAATCCCACTTGTATCCTCCGATCGCCGCTAGCAATACCGCATCACTTTGCCGACAGGTATCAAGGGTTTCGTCTGGAAGCGGACAACCGGTAGCATCAATGGCACAGCCACCAATAGGTACTTCGGTAAAGTTAAACTGAATATCTAATTTGGCACCAACGGCCTGGAGGACATCAACTGCAACGGCTGTAATTTCAGGCCCAATGCCATCACCGGGAAGAAGGGTAATACGAAACTGCTGGGTCATGGAGACTTAAGTCGAGATCTTGGGTGATCGAACATCATATTGTAAGCATGGCATAGCACTGGAAACGATCGGGTCGTGGTTGACTACATCTATCTTCATGGGTTTGCATCGGGGCCACAGTCCTTTAAAGGAACATGGTTACGATCGCGTTTGCAAACCCACAATATTGACCTCCAGTTACTGGACCTAAACCAGGGGGATTTTAGCCATCTCACCCTCACTCGCCAAATCCATCAAGTTACCCAACAGCTGCACGGGCCTACCATCCTGATCGGGTCAAGTTTAGGGGGTATCGTAGCAGCATGGGTCACCCAGCAATCTACCTGCGTTGAACGGCTCATTTTGCTGGCCCCCGCCTTTCAATTTTTGCACCAGTGGTTACCCAAACTGGGCACAGAACAACTAAACAACTGGAAATCGAACGGCTGGCTATCGATATATCACTATGGTCTAGATACCCAGCAGCAATTGCACTACGACTTTTTAACCGATGCTCAACGCTACCCAGATAGTCAACTTAAAAAGTCGATCCCTACTCTCATTCTTCACGGCCAACGAGATGAGGTCATTGCTGAGGATGCCAGCCGACTCTATGCACAACATCGCCCTTGGGTCACCCTACAGTCTTTAGATACTGACCATGGTATGGCCGATGCAATGGAAGATATTTGGATCGCCATTCAGGATTTCTGTGCACTGTAAACCATTTATGCACTGTAAGCCGTTGCCGATTAAGAGGACCAATCGCTTTGATCAGCAAAAATGGCACAATAAAAAGTCTGCAATCCATAGGTTTTTCCATGCTGCCTTTCTTGCGTGCTGATTTGTCTAATCTCAAGGCTTATAAGCCACACCCCCCAATGCCAAAGCCCTATGATCAGCTCGACACGAATGAGAGCCCAATTGATCTACCTGATGACGTCAAAGCATCCCTAGCGGCGTCTTACCAGCAAGCTATTGCCGCCAATCGCTATCCAGATGGTGGGCATACAGCTCTAAAGCAAGCCATTGCCAACTATGTCGCAGAATCGAGTGCAGAGTCAGTAATGGTGGCGGAGAACAACATCTCAGTAGGGAACGGGTCCGATGAACTGATCCGGTCATTACTGATTGCAGCCGCCCTTGGTAACGGGTCTATTTTGGTCGCCAGCCCCACATTTTCCATGTACGGGATCTTGGCTCAAACCTTAGGCATTCCGGTTATAGATGTCGGTCGTCGAGAGAACTTCTGCATCAATTTAGAGAAAGCCCAAACTGCTATGGAGCAACACGCTATCCGAGTCGTGTTCATGGTGCATCCCAACTCCCCTACCGCCAATCCTTTAACCACAGAGGAAATTGCATGGCTCCGACAGTTACCTAACGATGTTCTGGTGGTTATTGACGAAGCCTATTTTGAATTCAGCGGGCACACCCTTGTCGCCGATAGCCTCAGTCGTAGCAATTGGGTTGTGTTGAGAACCTTTTCTAAGGCTTTTCGTTTGGCAGCCCATCGAGTTGGCTATGCAGTCGCTCAACCAGCTCTGATAGAAGCGCTTGAAAAAGTTCGATTGCCCTACAATCTGCCCAGTTTTTCCCAGGCAGCAGCATTGGCAGCTTTGGTCCATCGAGCATCACTTCTAGCCGCTGTACAGGTCACCATTGCAGAACGTCAGACAATGGTCGACTGGCTCAAACAGCAACCGATACTAACCCTATGGCCTAGTGCAGCAAACTTTATCTATTGCCGTTTAAGTGAGCAGGGTCGATCTCAGTTGGGGATGTCCCAAGCCGAAGGTCTGCAGCATATCTTCGGCACTTTGCGTCAGCAAGGAACCTTAATTCGGTATACCGGAGGGGGTTTACGGATTAGCCTGGGCACACCTGAGGAAAATCAGCGGACACGAAAAAACTTGGAGGCTATTAGTGAACCGTTAACCGCCCATGCCTAGGCGCACTCGCCTCACCGTTTGAGGTAAAACTCCTACCATCAGGGCAAAGGCTTCATTAGGCACGTTGTCGATAGTGCTCTTATCAAAATAAGTTTTGAATTGGTCCAAAATCATTTGAGCCCGGTCAGTAGAGCGCGGCTGATCCGTGAAATTCTGGGTGAGACGAATCCACTGTAGGCGGATTTTTAAAGCTTTTTGATGCTCTTCATGATCATCGGGCTCAACCAGCGACAGGTTACCCAGCGGAATAATCTTATGGCAGCCTTGGTCAAAGTCACCACCCACTGCTGCACCAGGGCCGGCAAATTCAGCATAAAACTCTCGAAAAATAATCAGGCCGTTGCGACGACGACTATTGACGACCAGTAAATCGCCACGATTTATTTTTTTGAGCAGACTGTCAACAGCTAGCGTTTCATTCACAGGCACATTAGAACTTGAACCGAGAGGCTGCTTAGCTCGCTCAGCCCACCACTTTACCGTACTATCTTCTAGATGCATAGCATTGCCCGAGGACGGTTTCGCTTGCACATTAAAAATATGGGGATGTTTTCTTCGGCCAAATCGTTTGACCGAAGATGAGTAGAGTGAAGGTGGATTGGATTGAGCATCCATCATTTTAGAGCGTCTACCTGGGGGGTAAGGTAATCCAGACTAATTACTCTTATTTGATACGAACACGATCACTTTCGTGCAGGAAATCAGACGAGTTTTATCCAGTCTTTGATAGTTACCAGTCCCTCCTCATACTCACTACATAAAAAATAATATTTATCAGGAGGATATGGATAATTTCACGGTATGAGGGGCGACAAGCACTGTATCCAAAGTGCGTTAAAACTCTTGAACATACTTACATAACAACGTTTTTAATATTCTCTAAGAAATTGCTATTTGTAGTAGTTAAATGCTCATTAGTGAAACAGTTCTTTAACCATCATTTGCTTTCGCTGCCATGGATGCTGACTATGAAGCTGATAGCCAATTTTGTGATACAAGGCAATCGCTGGCGGATTATCAGTAGCAACATGTAGGTAAAGTTGCTGACATCCCCAGTTTTTGCCAATGTATTCACAGGCTAGGAGCATTTGCTGAGCGAGGCCACGACGCCGATGTTGCCGTTCGACAGCAACATTGGCGATATATGGACGACGGGGCTGTAGTGGTTGCCATAGTTGCGATCGCAATGAGATTTCCACCGTCCCAACAATTGCAGCCCCAGCAGACTTATCAATGACGACCAGGCAGCCATACTGATTAGACGAGTGCTTCAGACGGCGCTTGATATCTTCTTGAATACCCATACGCATCAATGGGTACAACCATCGATTACAACGATGTTGAGGATAGAAGCTGGTTAGGAGTAACTCCACTAGTTGAGATAAATCTTCGGGATAAGCAGGCCTTAGCCAATAGTCTTGAGGCAGAGTATGGACTCTGTCCCAGTTAAGTCTGGACATGGTGAGCAGCTTGCCCGCTAGGGAACTCTGGATGGGTGATAGGACCATTCAACCAGGTAATGCCCACATCGTAATTGATGGGTGTCTTAGTTGATTTTTTGTTGATTTTATCCATGGTTGGAACCGTGGTCCCAGGGCGCACTACATTTCTGCAGTTATTCAATACCCACAGTCGATTAGAGAAACCATAGGGTGCATGTCCAGTCCAACCAGCAATCGACAAGCCCACACCACAAAACCCAAGATCTTAGTCGTCGACGATGAACCTGACAATTTAGACCTGTTTCATCGAACGTTCCATCGAGAATTTCAGATACTACGGGCAGAGAGTGGTCACGCCGCATTAGAGAGTTTAGCCCAGAACCCAGATACTGCAGCGATCATCTCAGACCAGCGCATGCCTTATATGAGTGGCACAGACCTGCTGCTCCAAGTTGCCCAGCATTATCCCAACACGATCCGCATCATGCTGACCGGCTACACCGATGTGGAAGATCTGGTGGATGCCATCAATACAGGCAAAGTATTCAAATACATTACTAAGCCTTGGGAAGAAAAAGATTTAAGGGTCGTTGTTCAGCAAGCGATCGAAACTCATTCTATCCTCATCGCCAGAACACGAGAGCTGGATCGCATCGTTGAGCAAGAAACCCTGCTAAACGAAATTACCCGCACTATTCGCAGTGCTGAAACCTCCGAAGAGATGTTGCAGGTAATCCCTCGCATGTTGGGCTCAGCCTTTGCAGCTGACTACTGTGCACTTCGCCCTTTGTATAACCTCCCTAACCAAATACAAAACTATTGGACCTATCAGGCAGATTCAGCTGCGCCATTAGATGACCAAACACTAACAGATACCGCTATTGATACGGATAGCCTGCAAATCTTCACAGCGCCAGACATTCCGGATCACAAGGTGTATCAACTCTTAGCGCCTTACTCCACTGTTCTTATCCCTCTAACGAGCAAACGCGAACCTCTGGCAATCCTGGCATTACATCACTGTCAGCAGCCTAATCATTGGCAACCAGAGAAGCTTAAGTTACTAGGTACCCTGGTGGCTCAAGCGGCATTGGCTCTGGCTCAAGCATGGACCCACGAGCGGGTACAAGCCCTGGCCCAACGGGAAGTGTTAATCAACACCATCACCCAGGCCATCCACAGTAGTTTGGAACCCAAACAAATCTTTTCGGCCATTACGCAAAAACTAGGGCAGGCCCTGGAAACTGATGGCTGTACTATTTCCTTATGGACCCAAGACGATGACTACGTAGACTGTGTAGGGCTTTACGACGCCCAACAGACCAAAATTTTGACCCTGCCTAAGTCCCAGGCCAAAATTAGCGAAAATCCAATCTTGCAAGAGCTCTTAGTCAGTCGCTCTCCCGTAGTCTTTGATGATTTATCCAAGGCCACAGCCCATACTCCCGAGCACCTATCGATCCAATCCCAGGCAACTGCATTACTGGTAGTGCCTCTAATTACGGATGGCCAGATTATTGGCAGTATCAGTCTGCGTCAGAGCCAGCCTCGCCAATGGCATATGGAAGAAATCAATTTGGCTCAGGCAGTTGCCAATCAAGCGGCCATTGCAGTGCAGCAGGCACGGTTATATCAAACGACTCGTCAACAGGCGGAGCAATTGCTGGCATTAGACAAACAAAAGACGACATTTTTTCAGAACATTTCCCACGAGTTTCGCACCCCCCTCACCCTCACCATTGGGCCTTTAGAATCAGCCGTAGAAAACGGCACAGGCTTGCCCTTTGATCAGTCGGTTATTGCCCTGCGTAATTCACGACGGTTACTGCGCCTCGTCAACCAATTACTTGATCTCCAGCGTCTTGATGCTGGGCAGATGCAGGCTACGTTCTATCCCTGTGACTTTGACCAGGTGATAAAAAGTGTGGCTGAGTCATTTCAGGCTTATTGCGATCGCAAACACATTACTCTCACCACTCAAATCCAACCATGTTCATCGGTCTATCTCGACCTCGAAAAATTTGACAAGGTGCTTTATAACATCCTGTCTAACGCTGTGAAATTCACACCAGCAGAAGGCTCCATTCAAATCACCCTCAATACCTTTGAAAACCGCTGCTATCTTGAAATCGAAGACACCGGCATTGGTATTCGTAAAGAGCAGCTACCCCACATATTTGAACGATTCCAACAGGCTGACGGCTCTGCTAGCCGCACCCATGAAGGTACAGGGCTTGGCTTGGCGCTCGTGAAAGAGTTAGTGGAGCTCCACGGTGGACAGGTGCGAGTTTCCTCCACCTATGGAGCAGGCACTATGTTTACGATCGAACTCCCCATGGGAGCTGACCATTTACCCGTTGATCGTGTCAGCAAAACCTTCCGCACACTGGAGCCACGCCGCGCCGCAGTTGAGCTAGCGGATCTCCACAACCAAGTTGTCGATACAGCAGCAGCAGAGGTTCAGAGACCAAAGGCAGCCCAGCCTCAGTCCATAGACCTCTCCCAAGCCAACCCACCAGCACTGGACAAAAACATTCATATCCTTGTGGTTGATGACAATCCTGACTTGCGCAGCTATGTGGCTAGCATCTTGAAACGTCGGGGATATGGCATCAGCACCGCTGACAACGGAGCCACTGGATTGGAGATAGCCCGCAAACGGCAGCCGCATCTGATTATTACTGACCTGATGATGCCCCAAGTCTCAGGCATAGAACTGATTCAGCAAGTACGTCTGGATGCAGCTCTACAAGGTACGCCGATTATTTTACTCACCGCCAAAGTCGATGACGACACGCGACTAGAGGGCGTTGAGCAAGGTGCAGATGCTTACATATCAAAACCGTTTAAGGACCGCGAATTGCTGGCAGAGGTGCATAATCTCTTAGCGCTTAAAGCCAATGAACATCGGATCGCAGAACTCAATCAGTACCTGACCGAATCGGTACTTAAGCGATTTTTACCGGCTTCTTTGGTCAAAAAGGCAGCCCATGGTGACCTACAACTGAATCTCAAACCCGAACCCCGTCTCGTAACGGTGTTATTCAGCGATATTGTAGGATTTACTCAGTTGTCGAACACATTGAGATCGCGGCGGGTTGCCGAATTACTCAATGAATATTTTGAGGTCATGACCCATGCCATTTTTGCCAATGGTGGCACCGTGGATAAGTTTATGGGTGATGCGGTTCTGGCCCTATTTGGTGCTCCAGAACGCTTGAGCCCTAATGAACAGGTCATGCGTGCGATCGCAGCTGCTCGCCAAATGTATAAGGCCCTAGAAGACCTCAATCAACGCTGGAGCCAACAGGGCGTTCCATCAGTGAAATTTCGCTGCGGTATTCATCAGGGTACTGCCGTAGTTGGCATGTTTGGCAGCGCCCACAGAACTGACTACACAGCCATTGGCCCCAGCGTCAACATTGCCGCACGTCTACAGGAAGCCGCCGATGGTGAAAGCATTCTCGTATCTGCCGCTGTCGCCGACTACCTCGATGAACAAGAAATCGTTAAATTTAGTCCGCTACAGCTGAAGGGAATTGATGAAACGGTTCTGACCTTTAATGTGAAAACAAAGCTTTCAGAAGGACTGTTGAGTTCTTAGATATCAGAATTTTACAAGGGCCAAAAATTATTTGTTGTAGAGGCATTCCAGGTAACGCTTCTACAACAAATTCCCAAACCGTAAGTTCAACGTCAACCGTTTACCCTGTCGGCAAGCCGTAACTGTGCATAATATGTCGCATACGCTTTTTTGCCCGTGATACCCGTTTGCGTAGGGTGGCTTGGTTAGGAATATCTGTGTCCCCAAGTTCCACTAGACGGCTAGTGATTTGCTCCCATGACAGCTGCTCAATCGTTCGCCACACTAAGAGTTGAGCCGTATGGTCATCCTCGCGGGATAGTGCCCTAAGGGCTTTGTAAAGCAAATCAATCTCGTGACTCAGATCGATAGACTCCAAGACATATTCAGGCTCCGCACTGATGCGATACTCAATATCATCGTAGCTTTGGGATGCCTGTCGCTGGGCATGACGACTTTTCTCACGCACAATATTAAAAGCGGTGCGCTTTAACCAAGCATGGGGATTGTAGATAACTTCACCACTGCGCTGACGGGCCTTGCCCCGCAAATAAGCCTCAAATAAAATCTCATAGGGCTCGAACTGGTGCATCAGTCGAAACTGAAAAAGATGACGACGTACTGTAGCCAAGGTGGAATAAGCATAGGAATTGCCGCTACCTAAAATTTCTGAAAGGGCAAGATCCAAAACATCCAATAAAGGCAAGTCAGAAGGCAAGTCAGGTTGGTCAGGCATACCAATGAGCCAGGTGATCCTGTTATGAGTTGATGATTCCTCTTAATAGTGAAGAACAGCTTACCTCCGTGACATTCCGCATTGTGCCTACAATTGTTCAGAAATAGGTAAAGGCACATACCGGAAACTGTCATTTGTTGTACTGATTTCGGCGAATCGAGCAACCCTCTGAAATTGGATGTCACATGATCACACCCCCAGCCACTAACCCCTTAGCGACTCACCCAATAACTGCAATGGAGACCATCCCATGTTTAGCTACTCCAGTCCTCGCAATCTCGGTATTAACGATCAATCTCAGCTGCATCGCGATTTGATCCACACCTATTGTCAGTTGTCTGTGCAGCCTGCTCTCAACAAAAACGATGCAGATCGTTTGGATACCATTTTGGCAACTGCCGAAACAAATCCACTCATTAGCTTTCTCATTGATGAAGCTGATCATATGCTGGCTCACTTACAGAGTTGGATTGATGAAAACGATATTACTGACCAGCAGCAAAAATTGCAGACATGCCTGAATGAAGCATGGCTAAACGAAGCGTTCCAGGATTTAGCCCAGCGTCTGCAAAAATCCCAATGCAAAACTCTACAGCAATATCTTCACAAACACGGTTGTTATAACGGAGCCATTGATGGGGTGATGGGACAATCCACCCAAGCTGCCATGAAGCAATGTTGCGAACAGCACGGGCAACTGCCACACCCCTTACCTATCCATACCCCGGATATAGCATATTAAGAAAACCGCTATATTTCTCTCACAGCAAGGTGTTTTCCACTTTAGCCAGCCTTAGCTCACTGACCCAATCACTGTATTGACCACTACACTGACCGGTCACATATACACGGATGTCATCACTAGTAGATGAGTAAGCCTACTAGACTTCTTTGATGAATATCACGATGCAATCGAACATTCAATGTTTAATCAAACGTTACGAACAGGGTGAGCGCATATTTCACGGCTTGGACTTGAGTGGATGTGACTTAAGCCACTTACAGCTGCCTGAGATTGATCTCAGTTACAGCATTTTAAGTGAGGCCTCTTTAGTAGGCACCGATTTGGAATGGGCAATTTTGCGCGATGTTAACTTGACAAAGGCTAATTTGACCCAGGCTCATTTACATCGAGCTAACCTGCGGCGCGCTAACTTGACAACCGCCAGGCTACATAAAGCTGACCTCCGAGCAGCTGACCTGAGCGGGGCAACGATTATCGATACTGTTTTTGTGGACAGTAATGTTTGGGGTGCGGTGGCTCCAGATGGTAGTCCGCTACATCTGCATTAGACGGCAGACGCGACTACTCTACCCGCAGACGCCGGGTAACTACAATCAGACCGTCTTCACGAATCAGTAGCCCCGAAACCCATAGGTTATCGTCATCGGTGGGAGCATCACCGAGCTTAAATAAACCACCGGCCGATAACAGTTCTAGATCCAGGGGGCGTGGCGTAAAGAAATCTTCTTGTGTGGTCCCCTCATCTAACGCTGCACCTAGCAAATAACGCTCGCCTAAGGGTTCTTGAACAATGGCATCAAATCCATAACTTTCACCTGGCTGTACACGCTCCGGCAAAATCACCACAATCTCAGGGGATGTGGCACTAGAACTGAGCTGGTTACGCTCAGATAAAATTTCTTGGGATGTAATTTTATTTCCCGTAAACTGCTGGCGAGAGTGAATTACCGACTCCAGGCTTAGACGCCGAGGCATGGTCTGCGTGCCATCAATATAGGTGACGGTCTCAGCAACATAGCCACCATCAACTTCTTCCCATGACTGCAGTTCTACCCGATAATTAAGAGTCTCGTAGCGTTCCCATAGCTGCGGTAGCGTTGTTTCAAGGGTGGCATAGGTAAAGCCGTCATTATTTGTAAAACTGTCGGCATAAAATTCCATCACCCCATCTATATCTCGCTCATTAGAAGCAGATTCAATCTGCTCTAGGGCAGTAGTCAAAGCTGCTGGTGCGGTTTCTGGAGGAGCTGCTTGGGCAGTCAAGCCAAATACACTCATCCCTAGCACACCCAGTGAACATAACGACCAGTGGCAAGGGTGAATCATATGTAAAGTCCTCGATAGTAGTATCTGTGACAATTGAGGTTGGTCAAATTAAGCAAAAGGCATTATCTTAGAGCCGACTGGCTCAGTCTGTGCAATTGCAATCGCTGACCCATTGGTGCCGATTCAGCGGATAATAGCTCCTGGCTAAGTTATTGCTTAAACATACCCCTAAACCCAAGTCCCAATCTAGAAACAGTTATAAAGCCTAATTATTCAGGCCATTGTTACTGATGGATGGTCAGGGTCTTTCACATTATGGACGACAGACAAGGAAATGGTGAAGGCAATAAGCTTTTGATTGCTGCCAGTGGCACTGGCGGCCACCTTTTTCCTGCGATCGCAACTGCCGAGCATCTGACTGGGCCAATTGAATGGCTTGGTGTGCCCGATCGTTTAGAAACTGAACTTGTCCCGGCGTGCTACCCCCTCCATACGGTCCGCATGGGAGGCGTTCAGGGCAAACTGGGGTTAGGGACTATAAAACTATTTGTCCAGTTTGCACAAGCCACGTTGGCAACTCGGCGACTACTACAGCGAGGTAACTTTAAGGGCGTCTTTACCACTGGTGGATACATTGCGGCACCTGCCATCATTGCCGCCCGCAGTTTGGGGTTACCCACTGTGTTGCATGAGTCCAACGCCATGCCGGGAAAAGTGACTCGTTGGCTGAGCCGCTTGTGCTCAATAGTTGCTATTGGATTTAAGGAAACCCGCCAGTATTTGCCTAAACAAGCGCAGACAGTCTGGGTGGGGACACCAGTGCGATCGCAGTTTTTGACTGACAGTCATGCCAGTCTCCAGGATTTCTCCATCCCTGACAATGTCCCCTTAATCGTTGTGATTGGTGGCAGTCAAGGCGCTGTCGCTGTAAATAAGCTTGTACGGGCTGCAGCCCCAGCCTGGTTGGAACAAGGTGCCTGGGTAATTCATCAAACGGGCAACAATGATCCAGACACCGAGACTCTGAACCACCCTCAATACATTCATCGTCCATTCTTTAAAAATGTAGCCGCCCTTTTTAAGCGCTCCACCCTAGTGATTAGTCGGGCCGGAGCTGGCACATTAACGGAACTAGCCATGACCCATACCCCATCTGTCTTAATTCCCTACCCCTTTGCAGCAGACGACCACCAAGCTTATAACGCCAACGCTTTTGGCACTGTCGGAGCGAGTAAGGTATATCGACAGTCAGACCTTGATGGCGACACGTTGCAAAAGTGGGTCTTAGCACTCCTGGAAAATCCAGCAGAATTGGACTGCATGAGGGTTGCAGCAGCAGCTTTAGCCGTCAGTGACAGCGCAGAGCAGGTGGCAAGCCTGCTGCAAAAAACAATGGAATGATGATGCCCCACTATCTGATGCCCTCAAATAGTGGGGCAGTTAAACGCCAGCCGTTACTGTCAACTCGCCAACCATACCAGCCTCAGCATGACCAGCAATTGAGCAGTGGAGTTCATAAATCCCTGGTTTTTGAGGAATAAATACCCATTCAGCCTCAGCTCCAGGCTTCAGCTCCAGTTCATGAATAGCACCTTTGACTTCGACCTGGCCTGCTTCTACTTTTTGAGTCCAGATTACATCCGCAAAGTCTTTGGCCGTAAAGTAATGCTTGACGGGGCTAGGATTATCTAGCAGCAGCTTATAGCGTTTACCAGCATCAAAGGTTAACGTGTCAGGTTCAAAGACCAGAGCACCTGATTTATCACCCAGGTGCACCTGTAGTGTATCTATCGGTTGTTGGCTTGGGGCTCCTGCGGCAAAAGCGCTATTCGTGGACAGTACTAAGATAGACAAGACTAGAAACAGCCCCATTAGAACTAGAGTTTGTCCCCAATTCTTCAAAGCGCTGAGGCAAGTGCGTAGGGTCACCATCATTCCCCAGACTCCATCACTCGGATCTACATAACAATCTTACTTGCCTGAGTGAATGCCAATACCCGCTACGCAAGAACCTTTAATACCAGTTCTTAGTTGGAGGACGTTTTATGGTGGCTGCCACAAAAGAAAGTGGTCCCTGGCAAAACAACCAGAGACCAGGGAGTCGTGATGAACACTGACAATCTGCATTACATGAGAGAGTACACAGCAGTTTTGAAACTGTGTGAGTCTATAGTTAAGCGTTGTAGCGAACACTATAACGTGAGGGGGTTAGATCTGGGGGTGACCGGCATAGCAACGGGAGCTCTCATTTTGAACCTACGGCCCAAGAAGGAAAGTTTAGCCTTGGTTTCGACAGTTTCAATGGACTGGGTAGAAGGCGTGTAGGGTGCGCCGAGGTGAGTGAGTTGCATGGATAAATTCCAAATAAATGTGTTTAGCGGTGACGGATTATAGCGCATTAGACAGCATGCTGACGATGGGGCAACACTCACCTGACTTGCCAATAGTATGGCTAAGCAAAAGCGCTAAGACCTTCCACCAACGGAAAGATTAAATCTTGTTTTTTCCATTATCGGAAAGAGTGGGAAATGACTATCTTTACAGATTCCAACATCCCAGGACTGTTTCTTCTTGAATATCTAGAGCTGAACTAAACCAGCGATTGATAATTTCCTCTCGGACATAGATAGATACCCCTGACAATCCCCTTATATGGCTTGGCAATCACTTGCGTGACTTATCAGAGGCGTTATCAGACTCAGACCACTCAGCACCAGCTTGCTTGGCATCAAGCACTGCCTTTTCCAGCAAAAAAGCACAAAGATTGCTCAGTGGTCGGCCATCATAGGCGGCCCACTGCTCTAGAGCTTCCGCTAGGCGGTCTGGAAGGGTTACTTGCACACGTTTGGTCATAGCGGCCATGATACCGCCTCTCATCTACAGACACACTTATTACATCAAATAGACATCGATTTGTGTTTTAACACCACTAAAAAATGTAAATAAGCTTGATCAAAAAGAATGTTTGTACTAAACTGCCAAAATGCATAAACAATTGTTGAGTCAACCATTAGCGACATTACGGGACATTATCCTAGCCAGCTCCATTAAGTTAGGATTCATGCCATGGTTAACATGGCTCATCCGTAGCTATGCCCAAGAAAAAACGCTTGGCTTAACTCATCAAACACCTAGCAGTGCCACCTCCGAGGACTCTACGCAGCCTGGCAGGTTTCAAGACCACGGCAGTAGCTCTACTTGGTATGCCTGGTTCGATGATAATATAGATGACTTCTACACTGCCGATCCTTCATCAGCACCACAACCACTAGAGCCCACCGACCTAGTCAACTCACTTCTAGAAAATCAAATCACCCTTTGGCATCACCCTGAATTCGCTCCATGGCTGATTGCCTTTGCTGAACAAGCCTTCTATCAATGGCCTGCTGAAATACCTCTTGATGCCGATCTAACTCAACCTGAGCAAGTCAGGTCACCGGAAACGCAACAAAAACTCTCCCAAGCTTTTAGTACTTTGCCACGAGAATTGGTCAACAATACTCACATACAGGAACTGGTATTGATGTATTTAGGCGCAAGTTACCCAGTTATTGAAGGATTTTCCAAAACTCCTGTAGCTCAAGCCACAGCAAAAGAACGAGAGCATTACCGTCAAGAGCGCTACGCAAAACGAACAACTTTCTATCAACAACATAACATTACGGCTCAGGAATAGATTGAGCAGAACTTAAATCTCAACTCACCTGACGAGCTAGACTGAGCACAAACCCATTGACAAAAATCTATTTCCGCAGTGACCTCATCCACTAAGGCTGTTTCTAGACACTGCTACAAATCTGTCTTATCCACTAACAACAAGGGCAGAGACTTCTCTTTCTCCACATAATGGCCATCTGTAAGCTATAGAATCTGCCATTTTTGGCCATTAAATCACCCAAACTCCGGAACACCCAAACTAGCATAGAGCAGATTCTTAGGCTCACCAATGAGTTTTTCTGGAGAATCCAGATACCTTTCGGTTAGCTATCGAAAAGAATGGGTCCAACTACATAGAAACCTTTCTTAAGGAATAGGTTGGCATGGCATCCGAAAACAAGTACAGGCGAACTAAAGCAGTGACTTGTTTGTGATCACACCCCATCCATCCTACTTTTAAAACACCCAGAAATCGGTCTTAGACAACCATTTTTTAGTTATTTGCCCCGTTCCATAACCTTTTCTTTACCGACAGATTATAGTCTGACATCTCCCGATATCGTTTGCGTAGCAGCCAAGATAGTTAAGCAATTTAATCCTGTCGTTGCAGCTATTCAAATCTGCGGTATCAAAGGGAAAAGCCCCCATTAAGTCAAGGATTACCTTGAGGAGCCCCCATAATGACCGTTTCTGTAAAGAAGCAAACGATCCCCAATCTGCGTAACCCTGATTATTACTGCAATCGAGAGCTGAGCTGGTTGCAGTTTAACGACCGGGTGCTCCACGAGGCCTTTGATGAGAGAACGCCTCTGCTAGAACGCCTCAAATTTCTAGCAATTTTCAGTACCAACCTGGACGAATTCTTCATGGTACGGGTGTCTGGCCTATTGGAGCAGGCACAAGCAAATATTACAAAGACTCCGGCAGATGGTCTGACACCTCAACAACAGCTAGAGCGTATTCATAGTCACCTATTACCAGTTGTGCAACGACAACATGAGTATTTCTTGGGTGAGATGCGATCGCAAATGGCTAACGAAGGTATCCATCTTCTCACCTACGATCGACTCAGCAAAGAACAAAAGTCTCACCTCGCCAAATTATTTGACTCCCGCATCTTTCCAATTTTGACTCCTCTGGGTGTTGATCCTGCCCATCCCTTCCCCCGCATGTCCAATCTCAGCCTCAATATTGCCACCGAAATTGAAGACCCCAAGAACCAAGAACGTCGCTTTGCCAGAATCAAAGTGCCGAACAACCTGCCGCGGTTCATTAGTTTGCCAGACGAACTCACAACTGTTAATGGTGAGTCAGTTCATTGGGTAGGTGTAGCCCTGGAAGATATCATCATTCATCACCTGGAGGCTTTGTTTCCAGGCATGACTATTCTCAGTAGTCATCTGTTTCGGATTACCCGAGATGCCGACTTCCCCGTACGTGAGGCAGAAGCTGACGATCTCTTACTAGCCATTCAGCAAGAGATTAGCAGACGTCGACTGGAAGGATCTGTCGTTCGTCTTGAGGTAGCATCAACATTTCCCCAGGAACTACAAGACTCTCTGATTCAAGAATTCAAAATTAGCCCTACTGACATCTACCAAGTAGACGGCTTACTCAACCTGCAGGATCTCTTTTTTTTTCTGTCTATCTCCAGACCAGACCTCAAAGATTCTCCCTGGGTAGCTGTTATCCCACCGCGTCTCAAACCTATCCATGAAGTAGACGTTGAAGAAGCTCTAGATCTACCCGATACTCACCCGGATATTTTTTCCATTATTCGAGATGGGGATCTGATGCTTCACCATCCTTATGAAGCCTTTGATGCCTCGGTGCAAACTCTGATCACCCAGGCTGCCCATGACCCTCAAGTGCAGGCCATCAAAATGACTCTGTACAGAACATCTGGGGATTCTCCCATCGTTAACGCACTGATTGAGGCAGCGAGAAATGGTAAGCAGGTAGCAGTACTGGTTGAGTTAAAGGCCCGATTTGATGAAGAGAACAATATCGAATGGGCCAGACGCTTAGAGCAATCAGGCATTCACGTTGTCTATGGGGTGCTAGGGTTAAAAACCCACACCAAAACAGCTCTCGTCGTGCGTGAAGAAGGCGATGAGCTACGTCGTTACGTTCATATTGGCACCGGCAATTACAATCCCAAAACTGCTAAGCTCTATACTGATTTGGGACTCATGAGCTGTCAAGAAACTCTGGGTGCGGATTTGTCCGATCTGTTTAACTATTTGACTGGCTTTTGCCACCAAAAAGCCTATCGCAAGCTACTGGTGGCACCGGTTACACTTCGAGATCGCATGATTGGCCTGATTCAACGTGAGATCGACCATTGCCTAGAAGGACGTCCCGGCAAGATCATTGCCAAAATGAATTCGTTAGTTGATCCTGAGATGACCCGTTGGCTGTACAAAGCCTCCCAAGCAGGCGTTCAGATCGACCTCATCATTCGTGGCATTTGCTGTCTCAAACCCGGCATTCCTGAGGTTAGCAAAAACATCCGCGTCATCAGCATTATTGGCCGATTTTTAGAGCATTCTCGGATTTTCTACTTTCAAAATAATCACCAAGAAGAAGTCTATATCGGCAGTGCCGATTGGATGCCCCGCAATCTAGATCGACGGGTCGAAGCCGTGACTCCTATCGAAGAATCAAGCTTGGTGGATGAACTCAAGGAACTGCTAGCCATTTTCATGGCAGATAACCGTCAAGCCTGGGAAATGCAGTCTGATGGCAGCTATGCACAACGCCACCCTCACTCTGATGAACCTGAGCGTAGCTCCCATCAACAGCTCATGCAACGTGCTACTGCAAGAATGTCCTAAAGCCAGTCATAGCCTAACTCACACCGAGATCATTACGTTTCCGCATCAAACTACATCAAATAGACAGTGCGGAAGGCTTCATGTTTCTATACAATATCCTCTTAATAGGAATAAATGCTCATCTTATAGTGCACTTGTTCCTATTAAGAAAAATGCTCATACATTAAAAATCCATTTTTATAAGCAGCGAGGGGTAAACATGTATATCGTACAAATCGCCTCCGAATGCGCTCCGGTGATTAAGGCCGGCGGTCTAGGGGATGTGGTCTATGGTTTGAGTCGCGAGTTGGAATTATCCGGCCATACAGTAGAGCTGATTCTGCCAAAATACGATTGCATGCGGTACGACCACATTTGGGGTCTACACGATGCCTACAAAGATCTCAAAGTGCCCTGGTATGGTGCCGAAGTTCGCTGTGATGTTCACTGCGGGTGGGTGCATGGACGTCTCTGTTTCTTTATTGAGCCCCACGACAAAGACAATTGGTTCCGCCGTGGCCGGTATTACGGCTGCGACGATGACCCTATGCGCTTTGCTTTCTTTAGTAAGGCAGCCCTAGAGTTTTTACAGCAAAGCAATAAGCGACCTGATATCATCCACTGCCATGACTGGCAAACAGGTCTAGTGCCGGTGATGCTTTTCGAAATCTATAAGTATCATGGCATGGAGCACCAGCGGGTGTGTTATACCATCCATAACTTTAAGCACCAGGGCAATGCTGGTACCGAGGTGCTATGGGCGACGGGTCTAAATCGCGAACCCTACTACTTCAATCATGAGCGGCTACAGGATAACTTTAACCCCTTCGCCCTCAACTACATGAAGGGTGGGATTACTTACTCCAATGCTGTTACCACCGTTTCACCCCACCATGCCTGGGAAGCACACCATGGAGACTTTGGCTATGGTTTAGGCCAAACGCTTCATATCAACCAGCATAAGTTTAAGGGCGTCCTCAACGGCATCGACTATAACCTATGGAATCCTAAGGTTGATACTTACATTCCCGAGCCCTACACCCCCGATACGCTAGACCATAAGCTTTACAACAAGAAAGCGCTACGCGAACGGCTGATGCTAAGCCATGATGACAAACCACTCGTCGCTTTTATTGGTCGCCTGGACGAGCAAAAGGGTGTACATCTGGTGCACCACGCCATGTACCGAGCCCTCGACCGGGGTGCTCAGTTTGTACTGCTGGGCTCAGCCACTAATGCCAGTATTAATGACCATTTCCATTACGAAAAAGCTCACCAAAATGATAATCCTAACTGCCATTTGGAGCTGGGATTCAACGAGGAACTATCACACCTGATCTATGCTGGTGCGGACATGATTGTGGTGCCGAGTAATTTTGAGCCCTGTGGTTTGACTCAGTTGATTAGCTTTAAATATGGCACTGTTCCGGTGGTCCGCGGTGTCGGTGGCCTCGTGGATACTGTCTTTGACATTGACTATGACGAAAGTAAACCGCCTGAAAAACGCAATGGTTTTGTGTTCTACCAGTCAGATAACTATGCTCTAGAGTCAGCATTAGATCGGGCGTTAGATCTTTGGTACACCGACCGCAAAGGTTTCCAAACGCTACAACGCCAGGGCATGGCCTATGACTATTCATGGCATATCCCTGGCCAACAATACGTTAAAATCTACGATTCAATCCGTCACCGCTAAGCTAACAACAGAAATCGATATCACAAGCAATACAAACCCCTTTGGCCAGGGTGGGCATTTTGAGATAGCACACCTAGTCATCTCAAAAGGGGTTTATTTGCCATGTCTAGTGCTGGCCTAAACAAGTGGACTGTTAGCGGTAACTTAGCTGCTGACGCCGCTGTTAAAACTGTCGACCTCCGCAGTGGTCGTCAAGCTCAGGTAGCTAGTGCCACTATCTATGTGCGCGGGGTGAAAGATAGAAATGAGTCTTTTACCGTGAGATTAAATATTTGGGAAGGCTCTCCCGCCTGGCGCACCCTAGCTTTTTTGAAAAAAGGTTCACTCATTATTTGTACGGGGAGTGTAGAGCCCACACCCTATGTATCAAAGACAGATGGCACGCCCAAAGCAGGACTCACTATGAAGGTTCTCGATATTGACTTAGATGTAGTAAAAGACCCTAATAGGGACAACAATCATAGTGATCAAAGGGCTAACGACAAAACTCCTGTAGCTGTATAAACACCTAGTCTTACGGCGAACCTATGTAGCGTTTTTTGAGGTGACTTAGTAGCTTTTAATGCCTTTGAAAGAAACATTCCAGCGTCTTTAAAGAAAGTTCAAGCGATCTTTGCTCAAGTGTTAGCTGATGGACATTATCTGGGATGAATTAGTGTGTAGACAAACAAATTATATGTAACCCACCCCCTATTCCTACACCCATATACAGAAACGGGCCGAGTTGTCGTCATTGACAATTCGGCCTTTATGCTTCTCATACCCAATCCGAATTTATTAAACCCGATTAAACATGGAGACTCCTGTAGGGGCAGTCCCTTGTGGATACCCTTAGATATCGAACGCTATCAATCAGGGTTTTGTATCATACGTCTTGCGAATAAAGACAACGAGTTTCAATTTTGTAAGGTCGAGCAGTGGATGACTCTGTAGGCTCTTCCAGTAGATTAAGGGATTTTCCTACCGTGAGCCCTAAACTATTCGTCATGGACACATTTTTCGCAGATGATCTTCCATAGGCATCGTAGTATCGAGCTATAAACCTCTCTGGATCTGACTCGCTCGGTTTAAGTGCGGCCAGGATGAGGTGATCGGATTCCAAGCTGAAAAAGCTCTGGCTGGTCGAAACAGGAGTAGAGCGATTTGAGGATGTCATTGCTTTAGGAAGGTAAGTCCTTAGGGGAATATTGAGTGCCCGAGCATGGTGGGGGGTGCAGGCCGATTGCCAGGAACCTGCATGAGGATAAATGGCATAGGTGAAATGATGATGACCGCGATCGCAACCTGGATCAGGCCATAGCGGAGCCTTTAATAAGGTCAGTCTTAACTGACTTGGCTGGGCATCAAACCCATGCTTACAGTCTGTCAAAATGCTCAGGCCAAATGTATCATCACTCAAATCAGCCCAGCGTAAAGCAGGCACTTCCCACTTTGCTTTTTCATGGTCAGTTATCGGTTTTGTAGGCCGCTCAATGGCACCGAAGGGCACCTCATAGGTCGCCTGATCAGCCTCCACAGTGGTCGGAAAATTAACCTTGAGCACCACCTGCGTCTCCTGCCAATCCACCCAGGTCTCCACTTTTAGCAAAGGAGACGCCGCTTCCAAACAATACTCTTGAACAATCGTGGATGTATTGAGCTGACGGGTAACACGCAAGCACTGGCGAACAGAATTACTAGAAATCCATTTTATCTCCAACAGCTTTGCAGGGGCAGCGGGATGATCGGCATAGTCTGGCGCAATATTCCATGCGTCCCAATACTGACCACTATCTTCAAAACACTGCAACTGATTTGCCGCTGCCTTAAAAATCTCTCGTCCCGTCGCCACATGAATACAGGAAGCAATGTCTCCAGTATCTGGAGAAACAACAACTTGTAAATACCCATTATCTAAAACAAGTTCATCTGAGTTTTGGTCGTCTCTCTTCTCTGAAGCATCAGACACGAGCGCATATAATCGATAGCCCACTGCTGGCACATCAGCGGCTAAAAAGCTGAGAACCTGACTCTCTTCGTTAGCCTTTTTAGCTAATGGGTTACTTGCTCGATGCACCTCATACTCCACTGGCTGCTTGGTTTCGCAATTAATAATTTGCCACTGGCCTAACGGTAATGTTGCAGTCACAACCTCCGTGCGTGACCAGCCATGGGCATTAAACACAAACAATGGTTGACCTTGCTCTGGTAATGATTGACCGGATAGGGTCTCTAATGCATTGACCAATGCCTCTTGCCCTAAGCTATCCACCTTAGACCACTCTTGGTTTGCATCTTGAAAGACTTCCGGAATCGATGAGCCTGGCAAAATATCATGGAACTGATTAAACAACAACCCTTTCCAGGCGGCCTCTAAGCTATCTTTAGGGTAAGGGTGTGCAGCTTTTATCTGCGCTATCGTTGACCATAGCTCCGCCTGATATAACAAATCTTCTGCGCGACGATTCTGTTGCTTTTGATCACTGTGGGCTGTGTAGCATCCGCGATGCAACTCCAGATATAGCTCATCATTCCATAGGGGTAAAGCAGGAAGAATTTGACTAGTAAAAAACGTTTGTTCTATGTCTGTACTGGGATAATCAGCGTGGGGTAAAGAATGAGATACAGTCTTTAAGAAGTTGACTGGGGTTGAGAATCTCACCTGGGGGAAAAATGGAGACTCTTGCCAGCGTCGCGCCTTAGCTAACATGTCACGGGTGGGGCCACCGCCGTGATCACCGACACCAGGTAACCAACATGCATGGGGGCTATTTGTTTTCTGTTCCCACTGCGCGGCATACTCTGCCATCTGGACAGGATCAAAATCCGTACCAATAGGAGGTAACGTCCACCCTAAAATTTCACTGCCATCGGGGGCTTGCCAACGAAATAGCTCATGGGGAAACTGGGTGGTGTCATTCCACCGGAGTTTTTGGGTGGCAAATATATTTACACCGCCTAGCTTGAGTAGCTGGGGCAGCTGCGAACAAAAACCAAAAGTATCAGGGAGCCATGCGATTAAACTGCGGGTACCAAACTTTTCTTGGCAATACCGCTGACCGTAGAGGATCTGTCGTGAGATCGCTTCTCCACTGACAATATTCAGCTCAGGTTCAACCCACAGCCCTGCATCAATAGACCATTGCCCTGCAGCCACCTGCTGCTGAATTTGACGAAACAGTTGAGGGCGATTGGTTTCTAACCAAGCAAATAAGGCCGGACTAGAGTGGGTATAGATCAGTTCAGGAAACTCCTGCTGTAGTGTCAAAACCGAGGTAAAGGTGCGCTCTGCCGCTTGCCAGGTATCAGCCACAGGCCACAGCCAAGCTAAATCTAAATGGGCATGGCCAACACAGTGAATTTGCCGCTGTTTCAGCCAATCGCCATAGGGCAACAGACATTGGCGCAAGTGGGCAAGACGCTGATGTAAATCGCCATTGCTGGCTTGCCACTCTTGAGTAATAAGATCCGTCACTGCAGGCAAGTTTTCTGGCGTCAACGTCTGCAAATAGTAATGCAGCACCTGTAATTCATCGGCCACAAAGCCAGGTTCAGGGCTGATGGCGTGATTTAAGGCCTCATAAATTAGATGCGATCGCACCAACGCCCCTGCATCATGCTTCGGACTTGCCAGGCGCAGCACCACCTCAAACGATTGTCCCGGCATCACCGCCTCACTCAAACAAAGACGCGTGAAGAAGTCGAACAAATCCCCCGCCTGGACGAACTCACCATTAATATAAAGCTGTGCATCTTCAGCCCACCAAGCAGTGACTAAACGCAGAGTCAAACCATCTAAGGGATAGCCATTCAGAGTATCAGGCACCGTAAACCGTTGATACAAGAACAGCACTCGTCCCTGAGACCAAGCAATGTGATGACGTTCATTCAACGGCATCACATCCCATTGATGCCCCTGTTCCATCGCCGCTGTCAGGCTGCCCCCCATATCCTCATACAAACCGTGCCAATGCATTTGCACATCCTGCTGACTGTAGGACCGCAGCTCTTGAATCAGGTTCGTCACAAATGAGATAGGGGCGTTCATACTTCCGCTAAGATCGAACTAAGATTGATCAAGGATCTGAGGATACTTGCCATACAACTATGCCATCGTCGTCTCGCCCCTACAAAAGCAAATTACTCAGATTCGTCCTGCAGCAGTGGCAGCAGGGGTTAGAACGACAAGATCGAGCTTGGCGGCAGCTACAGTCAACCGCCACCTGGGGTGCACAGGTCGCAGTGTTTCCCATCTATGTCGTCATGCGGGCATTAGAACGAGCAAATTTTGCCCTGGGCAGCAATAATACCCCTGACACTAGCAGCAGCCAACCCACTGTCCCCACCACTCGTGCTCAGGGCAATGTTACTGACCTTGAGCATTCGTTCACTGCAATTTTGACCCACACACAACAACTGCTCTCCTCAGAAGACTCATCCCAGCTAGTAATCGCCCCTTCAGGTAGCCTATTAAGCAAGGCACAATCTCTTCTATCTGGTGTTATTCAACGGATAAGGCAACAACTTCCAGGGAGCCAATTATCTACTAGGGGTTCCGCTGCTCTTACCAACATCCAAAGAAAACAGAGTCACCTCGTAACGTCTGCTAAACCTCAATACAGATCTAAAGGGTTAGCTGTGGCTCAATCTGCAAGAATGCGGCGACAAGCTAGGGCGGATTTGCTTCAAAATGGCACCACTCTGGCATCTTCTATCGAAACTCAAAAGATAGTTCTAGTGAACCCAAGCAATGAGGTCTTCGATATTTTTACCCCTGAACAACAGGCAGACCTAAAACACTACATTGCCTGCGTCATGAACGCCTATCGGGAATCGAGAACCATTGTCCCCCGTAAAACCAAGCAATTATCAGCTAAAACAATTCTGGCCATTGGTGCTGTCTTTATTGCCGCCTTACCGATGGAGTTTCGAAAAGCCTGGGCTCAGGTGGCACCGGGTCCAAAAGCCCTGAGTCTGCCCCCTCTAGAAACAAACAATCCTCAACCTCGCTCTCGTGTTTTTTACCCGTCTTCAGCGACGAAAGGTACTGTTAAAACACGGGCTCAACGCTTATCAAGTGGTGCAACCCATACCTACAGTGCCCGTCACCTATCCAGCAAAGATCCCCATGCGTTTGAAGCTAACATCAATGACGTTAGCTACTTAGAGCATCCTTTAGAAAGGATGCTGCGCTGGTTAGATCGGGTTCTGACTTGGTGTGAACATCGTTGGCAACAATGGCTTGAGGGTAGAGCTAACATGGGATAACCTAACGCATCCTGCCACCTATCATGCTCAAAATTTGGTATCGCCTGTGCCGCGCTATGCAAACTCATCGCACAGCCTTACTGCTAAATCTGGCAGTTATCGTTCCATTTGCCCTGCTCACAGCCTACATCAAAGTCTCAACCATACTTAACGGATACTCGGCAGGGCGAACGCTCAGGCGATCAACGGGTATTGACTTACTGATTACGTTATTTAGTGAGCCCTATTCCATACCCTATGAAGGAATTCTCACCGAGATTTCCGAAATTGTTTGGTGCTTCCCCATTGCACTCTGTTTCTTTACCGCCCATTTGTTACGTCATCGGCAACTGCGTCGATATTTAAGCTGTTTCGGTATATTTTTATCTCTGTTATTAGCAGATGATGCATTTCGGATAACTCTTATTCTCTATTCTTTATTAGATGTTCCTAAAATTTTGATGTATGGGCTTTACAGTAGCGTTGGAGTAGCGATCGCAATCTGCTTCTGGCGCACTATTTTGACAACACCCTATCGATTACTGCTAATTTCTGGCGCTTTACTAGTCTTTTCGGCAGCGGCGGATTTTTTACCCATTCGTGGCATTGGCACGCCCATCATGCTAGAAGACGGAACCAAGTTGCTTGGCCTCGTTAATCTAAGCATCTACGTTTGGCAATCAGCAAAATTAGCCCTTACCAAATTTCCTATGGCCAATCCGCCATCAAACACTAGCGATCGCACAGGTCAACTATTTCAGAACTTTTGATAGGCATCAACAGAATGCCCTCAAACATGCACTACTAAATCTTTTGAGCAACTTGCCATTGACGGTAGAAACCCTGAATTTCAGCTTCACTATAAATCTTTTCAACCTGAGGAGATCGATAAAGCCTATCCAGATATTCTGGGGGAAAGTTGATGTGCTGCTTAAACTGCTTATAGATTTTGCCTTGCTCTTTTCTTTTACCTGCAACATTGGCCTTCACAAGGCTTACATTATTAATATTCAGAAATTTGCTAAAGGCTTCTTCGACACAGTGATCAAGATGCTCTACTTTCAGAACCAGCAAATCAACATGATCATATGAGTAGATCTTAAATCCGTCAGTTTTAGAAAAGTCATTTAAGGGATTGTCAATAGAAAAAACGGGGCTAAGCTCTTCATCAAACCAAGTAAATGGGTGTTTTTCATCAAGATAATGATGAAAATATTTTTGGATCAAAGCCTCAACATTAAAATCATTGAGCAGAGCATTAAATTCAGAATTATAACGATTTTCCTGAAAAAACTTTGATATATTGCGAGCGACAGGATCTCTGACTAACGTTATGATTTTCCATTTTGATTTTGAGTCATTAAGACCTCGATCTAAACATCGTCTCAGGTATTGACTATGAATAAGATGTTCATCAACTCTATGAGTAATTAAAAACCGTTTTTTATACGCCTGCTTCACCTCATGGATAGAA
Source organism: Leptothoe sp. ISB3NOV94-8A (assembly GCF_043421595.1). NCBI lineage: Bacteria > Bacillati > Cyanobacteriota > Cyanophyceae > Nodosilineales > Cymatolegaceae > Leptothoe > Leptothoe sp. ISB3NOV94-8A. The sequence goes on from NZ_JAXSQW010000001.1 coordinate 5,570,870, forward strand.
GCAGGCTGTAAAGTATGCAAATGGTAGATGGAAGCATCAAGATTTCGATTTTTTAGTGTCTTATGTAAGCTAGTTGAAGCTACTTTACCCATCTGGTAAATCAAGATTTTATTGGCCTTCGTATCAGCCTTTGCAACCTTAAATTGTTCATAGAAATTTGAAAGATGAAAGTTTTTCTTAATTAACCATTGGATTAGTTTGCCTTTAACGCTTAAAGCCATTTATAGTTTTCAAATAAAAAAGTCAACAATATCAGTTACTTAGAACGTCCTCTAACAAGGATTTTACACTGGCTTGTTCAAGCGCTTACTTGGCTTGAAAGAGCCTGGCAGCAATGGATTGAACAAATAGCTAATATGGGATAACACGTATAGCCTTTACAGGATCAGGTAATTACAGTCGAGGTATATCTGTTTGTGAAGTTTGAGTGAAGTCCGTAAAGCAAGACGTCATAATTTATGGTGCCATAGATAAGCTTAGCTTGACGAGAATATGCTTGAAAGCAGGAATAAATTCTAAGAATTTATGTTGATATGGTGACAATCCAACAGGCACTCTTTTATCAAGGCTTGTGAGGTGATAGTACGCAATATCACCCACACTCTCAGAACAAAATTTATGAAGCTTACTTGAAGTCTCAGTATTAATGCTTTCAGGGATTGTGGAATCAGTAGTAACCTTATTGATCAGGAGTAAGCGTTTATACACAACGTATACACAAAAAGAAGTTCAAAACGGTGTGGCTTTTTATACTGTTTGGACGTGTGGAATGTCCAACTCACTTCATAAATCGCTCACAATTTATCATGATTGGCGATTGGCTTACTAACGTTTGCCCATTACTGCAATGGATGCACAAGAGAAGTACGCACCATTCTGTAGCCCATTAAAGATAAGTATTTAATAAGTATTTAAAACATCTATCTACTCATAATTATGCCGAAGCCCACGGTCACAAAGGATAATAGTCACAAGTCAACAGAATCTAATGCCGGTAATGAAATTGGTCAATTGGCTGTAGCCGCAACTTTTACCGCCGACCCTCTCAAGGAAATTCTTGAATTCTGGTTTGCTCAGCTGGGTTTGGCTATGGAAGTTAACCTAACTGATTACAATCAGGTATTTCAGCAACTGCTCAACCCTGCAAGTTTAATGGCCCAAAACACTCAGGGTATTAACTTATTGCTGATACGCATTGAAGATTGGATTAAATTTCAGACATCCGAGGAGCAGACTGAAGAAAATCTGAACGCTCTTTGTAGGGATATTTTAAAGAGAAATAGTCAGGATCTAATTAACGCTATCTTTGAGTCAGTTCAGCGTTCTTCAACACCCCATATAGTTGTTTTTTGTCCATCTAATCCAGATACATCAACTGAGACAATAGCCCTTTATAACCAGATTGAGCAAACGATTGTCGAAGAACTTAGCCCGATTAATAATCTATACCTGATACCGTCTGGGACAATTTTCTCGCGATATCCCGTTAACGACTTTTATGACGCTAGTCGCGATCGCATCGGCCATATTCCCTTCACTCCTGAAGCGTTTGCCGCACTCGGAACAATAATTGCACGGACAGTTCATGCCCTGAAGCGCCCCCCCTATAAAGTCATTGCTTTGGATTGCGATCGCACCCTCTGGCGCGGCATATGTGGAGAAGATGGTCCCCTGGGCATCGCAGTCGATGAACCGTTCCGGGCACTACAGTCTTTTATGGTGCGCTGTAATGAAGCTGGCTTCCTGTTGTGTCTATGCAGTAAAAACGTTGAAGAAGATGTTTGGCAGGTATTTGATCAGCGGGACGATATGCTCTTGGGTCGTGAACACCTGGTAGGTTGGCGCATTAACTGGCAGCCCAAATCAGAGAATTTGCGTTCTCTAGCCACAGAGCTCAACCTGGGGCTAGACAGTTTTATCTTCATTGATGATAACCCAGTAGAATGTTCGGAAGTACGGGCGCACTGCCCCGAGGTACTTACGCTACAGCTACCTGAAGAGCCCGACCAATTTTCTCAATTTCTCAACCATATTTGGCCCTTAGATACCCTCAAGGTTACTGAAGCAGACAAAAATCGTACTCAACTCTACCAACAAAACGCGGCTCGTAAGCAATTCGAACAACATTCCATAGACTTTAAGACCTTTATTGCCGGGCTACAGCTGGATATCAATATCGCCGCTCCTACGCCAGAGCAGTTTTCTCGTGTCTCTCAGCTAACTCAACGCACGAATCAGTTTAACGCTACAACGTGTCGATATAGCGAATCAGAGATACAGAGACTGTGTCAGACCGATAGCGGATATGGCTGCCGCGCTGTGACTGTTAAAGATAGGTTTGGGGACTATGGTCTCGTTGGGGTCATGATCTTCCAAAGACAGGCACACACATTAAATGTCGATAGCTTTTTACTCAGCTGCCGCGTCTTAGGTCGTGGAGTAGAACACCAAATGTTGAAGCATCTGGGTGAGGTTGCGGCCAATGACGGCCTGAATACAGTTACTCTAAACTATCGGCCCACATCTAAAAATTTACCAATTGCAGAATTCTTCACATCTGTTGGCCATTCCTACCAACAAGATACCCATGAAGGCTGCCAGTACGAACTCCCCCTAGAAGTTAGTCAAAATCTAAGCTTCAACTCCAGTGCCCCCACTCAACCATCAAAGGCAAAGGAAAACGTGCCTAGGGCAGAGCAAAACAATCCTATGGTTGCACAACAACAAAGCAAATCAGAACAATGGGCTCACATTGTTCATCATCTATGGCAGCCTATACAAGTACTTAATAACCTTACCGAGCAGCACCAGAGAAAACGCGCCCATGACGATAACTGGAGTGAGCCCAAAACAACCATAGAGAAAAAACTCAGTGAGATATGGAGTAAGGTTTTACGGATTGATAGAGTGAGTCTCAACGATAATCTATTTGATTTAGGTTGCACATCTTTACTCGCGGTAAATGCGTTTACCGATATCGAGACAATCTTGGGCAAGCGTTTACCGATATCAACACTTCTGGATGCACCCACCATAGCAACCTTAGCGAGCAAGATTAATCAGCATCAAGATCAGACATGGCATCCTTTAGTCACTGGACAAGTTGGTGGTAGTAAGCTTCCTCTCTACATCGTACATGGTGGCTATGGTGACATTCTAAGCACGGTAAAAATTGTTGCCCACCTAGATAATGAACAGCCAGTCTATATTCTACGAGGGATTGGACTAGATGGCCAACAACAACCATTACCGTCAATTGAAGCCATGGCCGGCGCTTACATTCAGGCAATTAAAGAGAAGCAGCCTCAAGGACCTTATCAATTAGTAGGGCAGTGTTCTGGTGGTATTATTGCCTTTGAAATGGCACAGCAGCTCACCAACCAAGGTGATATTGTTGAATTTTTAGGTTTGTTAGACACGCCACATCCTCAACTGGAAAATCACTTTACTAACCGGCTACGATACTATTTTCATCGTCCCACCTACCGTCACCACCAATGGGATCGCAGTTATTACTTGTTTACAGGAATTTACTACCTACGTCATCTGAAAGTATCATTTAACTATCATCTAGACGAATTACGTAAACACACCTTGGTAGAGCAGCTGCGGTATGTTGGCAGAAAGCTGAGTCAAATAAGCTCTAAACTAATAAATATCAAGGGTTTGACAACAGCTACCCAAAATATGGAGCAGCAAAATAAATGTGAGATAGCTACCGACCAACTAGCACCAGTTATAACTAATACTCAAAATAATACACATCATTCATTAGCTAAGCAGAGACGGATCAAGGACCAGTTCTTCGAGGTTTTTCTGCGAGCTCAGAAGGACTATGTTCCAAAGACCTACACTGGCAATATCAACTTCTTCTTAGCTCTACAGCAAAGCTTTGTACCTAAGCATCCTCCTTCATCATTAGCGTCCTTAAAGGCTAATCTAGGTCCCGTTCAAGATCGCAAAAAGCTATTATTTGGATGGGATACTTTAGTATCAAAAGGAAAGTTCTATATCTGGGATGTTGACTGCCCACATCCAGCAATGTTTGAAGATCCTTACATTCAACAACTGGGTAAGACAATACAAATAGCTCTTGATACTTCAAAAACCAGTCCAGAAATCAACAATGATAGTAAGCCAAAAGATATGGATATGATATCCACGGTCATATCCTAAGAACTGTTCCGGGCAGGCTGTTGCTAAACATTTTATTGATCTATCCCAGCATGAATCAAGTATTGTTTTTTGCCTGCCTCATGGCCTACTCGCCAACCAAAACTAAAAAACCATACAGCCAGATCAGCTTTACTACGAATTTGTAGCAGTCCCTTAATCAGTAAACGCCACGCCATCACACTTTTCGATAAAGGTCGAGGTGACATCCCAATTGCTTTATATCTCTCATAAAGAAAGACTTGACAGTGCGCATAGGAGTACGCTTGTTTATAGATTCCTACTAGCGAATGGCGTAGGCGATAGTGAACAATAGCCTCAGGGATATACTTAATACCCGATCCTTGCAGCTGAGCCTGTCGACAATATTCAAAATCTTCACAGGTAAACAACGTTTCGTCAAACCCTCCAATTTTCTCGTGAACCTCTCGCTTAACCCCCAAATTACAGCTCGCCGTATAAGGATAATCAGGAGATAATTTACTGTGCAACAAACCATCGGCTAACATTTCACGCTCCTGCCCTCCCAAACGAGACTTAATGACCCAAGATGGGTTGAGCTTTTTAAGTTCGCAACCACCCCCCACCAAATCGTACTTTGCCAGTGCCGTTCCCATCGCAGCAACCCAACCAGAAGCCACTTCATCATCAGCATCACAAAAGGCTATGCTCTCACTTGCCGCAGCGCTCACGCCTTGATTACGAGCATAGGCTGCTCCTTTACGTTCATAAGCCTCAATAATCCTCAGATGTGGGAGCCTCTCCATATAATCTCTTGCAATTTCTAGGGTGCGATCAGTCGATCCATTATCTACAATGATCGTCTCCCACAATTTGTCCCATTGCTGCTGAACCAAAGCATCCAATTGTGCGCCCAGCGTATCCGAGGCATTAAAACACGGAATCACTACACTCAATTTCATACTACACACTCTCAAAAATTTATCTTGAGCCACCTCAAATCTAGCAGTCTTACACTAACTTGGATGCATCATGTTGCCAGAGGTGATAAAAATTATCGATTTCAGCTTTACTACATTTTTTTAACTTGGGGAAATCGTCAGATTTGGTGCAGGTGTTCAGAGAGAAATTTCACAGCTTGCTTGAATTTCTCATAGAGCCTTCCTTGTTTCTCTCTTATACAAAATCTTGACTGATAGCGCCCAGTATCGAAGGGCATGGCTTCGACGGTGAGCTCAGCCGAACCGCACAAGGGAGTGCCCCTACAGGATTGTCCATTTTTAATCGGGTTTAGTGAATTCGGATTTGGTATTATTAGTAATTCACAACTTTTATATCTTTAGCGCCTAGAAAGTCACGCAGTATAGCTTCAGAAAATATACCAAGCTTTCCTCACTTTAAAACCAAGCATGCGACATGATCAGATAAGTGAATAATGTCGTCTAAAATATTGACTATGAATAATATGCTCGTCAATTCTACGAGAGTTAAAAATCGCTTTTTATAAATCTTTATTCCTCTATCGATCGCTAACGGCGATAAAATGTCTGCGAACAACTATTTATCACCAATAAGGTCAGCTTTAACGCTATTCAACACCTGGGCAATGGATTGATGATAATTCTTTACAGAGAAGGTTTGCAGAACCTTTTTTCTTGTCTTATTCCAATCAACTTGATAGGCTGTTTGCTTGTAAATTTGAGTGATCGTGTCAGCCATTACCTCCGGTGAAGCTTCGCAGGCCCAAAAATCTACATTAGGATCAAAAAACTCTTTAAGAGCAGGAGTAGACATCGTCAAGGTTGGAATACAAAGTGTCAAAGATTCAATCAACTTATTAGGGACAGCTGCCCGTGCTTTCTCAGTGTCGCCAAAAATTCCAAGGGCTAAATCACAGTTTTCCACAAGGTAACGTGGCAATGAATCATCCGTGAATTTCAAATCTTGGCGTAAGGTGACGACTTGTTTTAATCCCAGTTCCTCAATCTGTGTTTCGTAAGTATTGAGCAGATATTCTCGACCTTTAGGCGGAATACCAAATAGTTGACACGAAAATTTGACCTGGTTATTTTGCAGTTTGTGGAGTGCTTCTAAAATAGTTGGAATTCCATGACTGGGAATTAACGTACCCCACCAACAAATCCGTAAACAATTATCCTGAATAGTATTGTGTTGATATTCTGTTAGCTTAGATTCACAAAATAGTGGCGCGATCGCAATTTTATCTTCTACCAATTTAATATCAAAAATCTTTTCCCAATAGCTCAACTCATACCGTGACAGATGAATGATACGGTCAGCTGCTGAGAGAGCCAGCCGATCATGGGCAAATAGTAACTGAGCTGACTTGCTATCAGCAGAAACATCTTGCTTTTCACGTACCCGTGTGTCATAGGCTGATATATACATCTCAACAACTAGCTTAGTTTTAAACAAACGGCTAGCCCATATAACTGGAGTAATTAGATTACTATTTAGGGGCAGTAAATAAATAACATCCGCTAATGCTGCTTGAACAAATAAGTCAACCAAGTAGTAACTAGATAAAAGTATACGTAGAGCTTTTGTGAGCAGATCTTTTTTTTCACCCAGCTCATAGAAAAACTCAGGCGATATAAACGATATTCGATAGCCTGAATCTAACAGATATTTAAACAGATTTTGAGAACGATAGGCTCCAAAAACATTGCCATACAGTAAAATTTTGAGCCGTTTTTTAACTATCGCCATAAAGAACCCTACATACTTTTATTGGATCAATAACTAGTTAGCATTAGGCCTCACATAACTGCTTTTCAGCTGCTCTAAAAGAATGCGTGGCGACTGGTCTGGAAAAGCTCCCAACAGCAGTATTTTCATACTGGCAGAAAACAACGTTTTAGGTTGCCTAAATAGTGATTTATCATGCATTAGGCAATTCCAGAGAAACTTAATGGCCAATAGGGACTTTTTTCGATCCCCATCAAAACTATTTTCTGGAGCATCCAAAACTTTGAACAATAAATAGCGATAGAAGTTAGCAATACACTTAGGCTTCAAATATTGAAGGGTTTCAGGCACCTGCTCAAAAACTTGCTCAATAATCCGTAACCGGGTTTGCTCATGTCGGGTTAAGTTAAACGATTTAGACCTAGCAGAAATTCGATAAAGCACCTGAACTTCAGGAACCAAAACAAACTCATAGTCTTTTGCAAGACGGACCCACATCTCCCAATCCTCATTAGTCAATAGGGCTGTGTTAAAACCGCCAGCATCTTGAAATACCTGCTTCCGTACTAGAGGCGTAGAGCCAGACTCCAAAAAATTCCCAAGCAGCAGTTTCTGATAGACATTGCCGGTATATTTTGGGTGTCTGCCGTTACGCAAGAATGTCCCCGCTTCATCGATACAATCAACCCAGCTGTAGGCGACAACTGCTTGCGGAGATTGCTGTAATGCTGTCACCTGAGACATGAGCTTATCTGTAGTCCAGAGATCGTCTGCATCCAAAAAAGCAATAAAATCTCCAGAGGCATGACTTACTCCACGGTTTCGACTAAAGGAAACACCAGAATTTTCATAGGAGAAGACTTTAATGCGTTGATCATTAATTGCAGCAATTTTATCTAACGTAGAATCTTGAGAACCATCATTGACAACAATAACTTCAAAGTCGACAAACGTTTGCTTTAAAACTGACTGTAACGTCTCGGCAATCGTCCTTTCACTATTAAAAACAGGAACAATAACAGAAATCAAAGGCATCAGAATACCTCAATAGTCTTATGCGGACGGATTCGCTAGCTTTTTTCTTAACAAATAAAATGGGCTCAAAAAACCTCCAATAAAGAACACGAGTTCACACATGAGGACGACATCATCTCGAATTTGAAGGCGGTATTGCACTAAATGCCTGACTATGCGTTTTAGATTACCAAGAAATATACGACTGACAATAACAGGGACCTGCCATACGCTGACATTGATTAATCGCAATTCGCAAATACAACTACCTACGGTATGAGAGAGCGAGAGTAATGCTTCTTTCTCTAGACGTTTTTGAGGAATATGATGATAAATATGCATATCGGGGTTATACCAAATTTCCCACCCCTGACGATGCATGCATATTGAAATCTCAAAATCATTTCCACCCCGGGTAGTGCGTTGTAACTGAGCCGGAACAGCCTCAAGCCACGCCTGTTTGCAAATGACTAACCCTGCACCTGGTGGCAAAATCAACACATCAGGTTGATAGAGATGGGGATTAGGCCCTCGCTCTTTAATGGCTAAGAATGATTTTATCCGTTCAAAGTTCTCGGGTGGCGGCACCTCAAAATCACCGTGAATTTGGCCACCATAAGCGCCTGCATGAGGATGCTGCGCTCCAAAATGATAAGCCGCTGTAACCCAATTTTGATCCGGAGCAGTGTCATCATCCAAAAAGCCAACCCACTTACCGTTAGCGGCTTCCACTCCACATTGACGGGCATAGGCTAATCCTTGTCTAGGTTCAGTTACATAGCGCAAAGACATAGTCGTTAGCCAATTTAGTTGATAGCCTTCAACGACCGCAGCAGTCCCATCAGTACTATTGTTATCCACAATAATGACTTCCCAGGCAAAGGAGTCAGAGATATTCTGAGAACGCAACGCATCCAACACCCTTGGCAATCGTTGCGCGCCGTTATATGTAGGAATAACAACCGTAAAATCAACCATAGTTCAGCATTGCACCTCTTAAGTCAATGGAGTTGGCTTAGATAAATAATATCCTTGCAGATATTGAATGCCTACAGATTGGAGCTGCTCCATAATCGCTTGGGTCTCCACGCCTTTAGCAACTAATTGAATATTACGCTGCTGACTAAAGTGAACCCAATCGCCTAATTTTGGGCTAGCAGAGACAACCATCCTGGAGCTGAGCTTCAAACAGTTTACCGGCAACTGCATAAGATCAGAGGAGATCTCTAAGTCATCGGGAATCTCATCTATGGTCACATATAATCCCAATGCCTTCATACAATGAACCAGCGTTGTCGCTGCTGCAAGGTGATTCATACACACCGAAGCCGGAATCTCAAAGTATAAACTCCCAGATTTGAGTTGATAACGTTCAATCTGTTCTTCTAAAAAGTGAGACAAACTAGGATCGCATACACTAACCGCTGACAAATTAACTGAGTAGGTTGCCTCCACAGGTTTAGCAGCTAATCTTCTACAAACTTGCTGAATGACACGACGGTCTAAGGTGCGCATCAAGCCATAACGTTCTGCCGTCGGGAAAAAGCTAGCAGGAGGCACCAATCTCTCCTCAGAAGAGTGACAACGCAAGCGCAATAAGATTTCATGGTGACAAGGAGTAGCTAGATTGTTGTCCAATGTTGTTGACGCGTCGAGAAAAACAACCGCCTGTTGATGTAGAACAAGTTGGCGTTCCTCAAATGCATCTGTTAAACGTTGTAGCCACTGCTGACGTTCAGGCAGTTGGGTCTTATCTACTCGATTTTGCCAAAAGTCTCGGGATGCTTTTTTTAGTAAAAAGCTAGGACTAACCACAGTACTGGTCAGCAATGCTCGCTCACAGGCAGTCACTGTGGTCAGATTATGCTGACGCGGCCCATTCTTTAGATAATGGAGAGCCAGTTTGCGCAAATCATTGGCTATGTACGCAGGTATTTTGAAAAGGCGTTGCCAATCTTTAGTGCCTAACCAACGAATATAAAATCGACTTAAACCAACACAGCGAAACAGTGAAACCAGATACTCTTGTTGAAGACGCTTACCAGGAATCTGATGATTCACTACCATGTTGGAGTTATACCAGATCTCCCAGCCTGCCCTCTGAATATGAAGCATGGCTTCTAAGTCTTCACTGGCAAGGCCAGCATTTTTACCTTTATGATTCAGAAATAGGCGCTCTGGGACTGCATCGAGCCATGCTGTCCTGCGAACAGCTAACCCAGCAGCTGGCGGCAAAATCTTAGACTTTGGATCATATAGATGGGGTTGATTACCCCGTTCAACAATGGCTAAAAAACACGCAATATGCTCAAAACCATCTGGCAAAGGACCTTGAAAATCACCATGAATTTGACTGCCAAAGGCCCCTGCTTGGGGATGAGCCTCAGCAAACTGTTGAACATTGCTCAACCAATCATGGGCTGGAATATTGTCATCATCTAGAAAGGCAACAATATGTCCATGGGCTTCGATTACGGCTCTTTGTCTAGCAAATGCTGCTCCCTGCTCCGCAACAAAACAGTATCGTAATGGATGCTCCTGAGGCCAGGTACTCTGGTAATCTGCCACTACATCGACGGTGCGATCGCAACTATTATTGTCACAGACAATGACTTCCCAATGCAGATCGGATACCCCTGCCTGCTGTTGAAGGCGCTCCAGCACCTGAGGAATACGCTCAGCACCGTTATAGGTAGGAATAGCAACGGTAATATCCAAACAAGGTTGCCGAGATTCAACCGAGGACTCAGTCGCCTTATTCGGTTGAGAATCAACGGTCATCATGACTAGAGGCCGAAGGTCTTATGTAACAACATTTAGTAAAAGCTGCGTTGCCTTTACCCAAAATTTCAGACATCAGATAACTACCAATTAGCTGCCATGGAGCAACCCAAAAAAGTGGACAGTAATTATCGAGCAAAGTCGATAAACGCGCAGACGCTCTATGGTGATGGTGGTTTGAAATATGTAGATTGAGAAATATCAAGTTTGATAGTCCCTAGATTCATTACAACACATGGGTCATCCCAAGGAAAGTCACCTACAAGGACAGTCATTGACAGCAACGTCAAATGACTGTCGGGGGATAGCAAGCCCCACTTAATCAAAAAGAGTAACGTGCAAAGTCATCTTCATGGTTTTTACAGACTCCATTAGATCTATTTCTAAAATGGACCCAGCCATTCATACTGAGTCCATCCACCTTAAAACTTTTCACCACTTAGGATAAATATTGGCACAATCGGCTTTAATACCTGATTCGAGCCACGGGTTTCTAAGCGGCTACCCCCGGTTTGAACGACTTCTATATTTCTGACCTGTAAATCTGCAAAGCTCTCAGAAATTGCATAGAGCGATTGAAAATTTCCTGCGGTCACGACGAGCCGACCATGGGACGCAAGTTTATGCCAGGCGTCAGTTAAGAGAGGTTTTAGGTCTCGTCCACCTTCTACCAAGATTGAGTCAGGCGTATGGGGCAGGCTGTCGAAGCAGTCGGGAGCATTACCAACGACAACATCGACATTAGATATCTCAAACCGCTGACAGTTATTTTTGATCAGGGTTGCTACGTCCTCATCTCGCTCCACCGCCACAATTGAGCCCTGGGGACAGAGCAACGCTGCTTCTACCGTAATGGTCCCAGTGCCTGCCCCAATATCCCAAAGCACAGCCTTAGGTCCTAATCGGAGAGCACTAAGAATGGCCAATCGCACCTCACGTTGGCTCATGGGAATACCAGGTAGCTGCTCAAAAAAACGATCGGGAATACCGGGGGTAGCGTAGGGCCAGAGGGGCTCCATGGAAATCTGCCTTAAAACGCTGGAATAGCCTGAGGATAGCGCTGTTCTGAAAGTCTGACTAGGGTCTGATTACAGAGGAGCCATGATCGACCTGCAAAACCCTAACGGTTCGTAGAGAGGAATCTGCCAGACCACTCAGATGGGCACCTGCTGCTTGAGCTGTCTGTAGAGTCATCAGCACAGTCTCTGTAATTAGCTCTCCTGGCATGAGGCTAGGGATACCAGGCGGGTAGATAGAGACCGTATCGGCACTTAAGCGACCAATCACATTATCTATTTCGCAAACTTCTGTGGCAGCAAAAAAAGCCTCACGGGGAGAGAGCCCCGTCAATGGCATTTCCACATAGGGTCGAGCTTTTTTGACTGCACCTGTGGCAGGCAGTTGCAATAACCCTTGAACCAATCGCTCAATATCTTGGATCGAATTGCCAAGACTAATGATGAAGGTTAGCTGGTGCAATGTCGGTAATTCAGCCGTCACACCCCGTTCATGTAACCACATGTCGGCGGCAAATCCAGTCGTATCCATAGCAGAAACATCTACTGTCAGACGCGTTAGGTCTTGTTGAAAGCTGCCGTCAGACACATTCAAAACCGGTAGCGGACTATGACTCAACTGCTCACGTGCCGTTCTAGCCAGGGCAAGGGTTCGTTCCATCAGTGACCGACCATGGGTTGCCATCTGATGACGGGCGGCATCTAAAGAACCGAGCAGTAGATAGCTAGGGCTACTGGATTGGGTGATGCGTAGTGCTTGATTCAAACGGTTGCGATCGCATCGTGTTCCTTGCACATGCAGCAATGCAGCCTGGGTAAATGCAGCCAAAACCTTGTGGGCTGAGTGAATAACCATATCCGCCCCTCCACTGAGGGCAGATGGCGGCAAATTAGCATGAAACACAAAATGAGGACCATGGGCCGCATCCACAATCAAAGGAATGTCATAGCTATGGACAACGGCTGCGATGGCAGCAATATCGCTGCACACGCCTTCATAGGTGGGTGATACCACCAACACGGCCTTGACATCGGGATGATGATTTAGGGTGGCTGCGATCGCAGCCGCCGTAACCCCCAAAGCCATTTGCCAACCGGGTTCGTAGGTTGGAGACACCCAAACGGGCATGGCTCCCGATAAAATCAGCCCAGAGAGTACTGACTGATGAGCATTACGCGGCACAATGACTTTGTCACCCGGCCCACAGGTGGCTAGCAGGGCTGCTTCAATGCCGCAGGTGGAACCATTGACCAAAAACCAAGTTCTCTCTGCACCAAAAGCTAGAGCCGCCAACCGCTGAGCCTCTAAAATGACAGACTCAGGGGAAAACAAGTCATCGAGTTCAGGCAGTTCAGGCATATCTACGCAGAAGACATCACCACCAAAAACCTGCTGGTGCAACGAAGATATTCCGTGCCCACCTTTATGCCCAGGGGTATAAAAAGCAGCACCTTGTCGTCGTGCACAATCCTGCAAAGCAGTAACAAGTGGTGCACTGGCTTGGGACAGCATGGCAATTTTATCTGTGAATAAAATCAATCATCAAAAAAGCACCAGGGTTAGTGAGAACCCAAGTGCCTACTTTGACCAAATACCAAGAAGACTAACGCAATCAATCACTCAACAACAGGGCTAACTAAGCCCTTAGAGCGATCAACACATGACCAGCCTATCGTCGTATCTTTTTAGCCATGTTGCGGAACATATCCATGCTGGTGTCAGGTGCTGGACGAACATCTTGCTCTTGAGATGCAGCAGGGGCCACTGGTGTAGATGCAGCAGACTCAGAATCACCAGTTGTAGGCACTTCAGCAGAAGCCGCTGCGGCAGGAGCAGGAGCTACAGGAGTACTAAAAGCAGAAGCACCAAAGCTAGCAGTTGCAGGCTTCACCGCTTCTCCTACCGCCTTGCTAGTGCTAGAGGAAATGCTCTTAACACTCTCCAGCTCTTCTTGACCTTTTTTCTTAGCGAATGTGCGACGGACTACGACCTCTTTCCGCATGAAGTCGATGTCACCAAAGGTTTTAGCTTCATCTTCGGTCAAAAAATAAGCCTCTTTTGGTTGAGGACCTTGATTTTTTTTGCCGCCCAAGAAATCAAATAATCCCATAATTCTTTTGTGTAACGAATGGTAGCCATTAGGTTGTTTTATATTAACTTTTACTAGCCGTTCTCAGAAACGTTATTTCTTTAAGTTTCGTAAAGACGTCGCTTAAGCTTTTTTCTTGATTATGCTGAAAGCCTCATGAATAAAAGAAATCCGGCTGCCAACGCAGACAGCCGGACAATATTTTCCAGAACCAATAACCGCTCGTTTATGAGCCAAAATTTATTTTGTTAAGCCAGTAGGCTAGATGCATTGGTCAAAACATCTTCTACTGCTGACAAAGCAATTGCGCCTGAAAGTTGGCCAAGGGATGTATCAAGATTGATAGATGCGATTCCATCCTGTAAGGTCAATGCCCCAGTGGTGGAATCGATTATACTACTGGCCTGTAGGATGAGGTCATCGAAGGCAGCCGCCACTTCAAATTCCCCAAAGTCGCTGACAATATTGCCAGCAATTTCACCTGCATCAATCGTCAACTCACCCCTTAGATCTTCAGTCAAGGCACTTGCTAGTTGGCTAGCCAGAGGCCCCACCTCAAAGGTTGTTGAGAAATCACCAATCGGCAGACCATCAACACCCGCTGTAAATGCCCCTGAGCCCTCCGATAGAGACAGTTCTCCAGAGAAAGCTTCAAACGGTAAAGCCAGAAGCGTACTAGGAATGGGTATACGCACAACACCCGCACTCCAATCTAGCTCAGCATCAACCCCTGCAAGCATGTCACCGGGTAGCTCAAACTGAGCATCCTCAGGAAATTCGATGCTGGTCTCTAGAGCTCCAAACGGCGTTGTTAAATCAAGGTCGAGATCTCCCCCTGCAAAATCGATCGTGCCGACAAAGTCGCCAAGGGCTGTATCGATATCAACATTGAGAACGCCGTTGGCAAAGGGTAACGCCACCTCTGCGCTGGTAAACAGACTAGTTAGGCTGTCCGTCAAGGCCTCAGTGATGTCCAGACTCAAGGTATAGTCATTGCCATCAATGGTGACATCCCCTGTGAATTGACCATCACTCAAACTGGCACTACCTGTAATCCCTGCTAGAAAATCGCTGGCATCTTCAAGCAGATCATCAAAGGCGTCATCAGAGAACTCGATGGTGAACGAACGCAGTATCCCGTCCTGGGTTAATTCTCCTGACAAGTTAGGACCATCAATTGTGATGGTGCCTGTGCTATCAATCAGGTCTTCTACAAAATCCACCCCTTGCTCTAGAAACGGAGTAATTGATAGTTGACTGAGATCAGGAGCGATCTCGTTAATGAGGTCGCTGACATCAGTCAACAGCTCTAACAGTTCATCGTCTGATAGTGATGGCAGCGTCACTTCAAAAAAGTCCACAACATCACTCAGAACATCGGCAATCGTCGCATCTTCGGGCAGTTCGGCGATGAAGTTAACAATATCCTCAACGACATCGCTGACATCGACAGTTTCAATATCAACTCCAAGATTCGTTAGAGTCTCCACCACCAGTGAAGTCGTTGAATCAACGACTTGATCAACATCTGCGATCGCATCATTCACAGAATCTGTAATATCTGCGATCAAGCTATCAAAATCGATATTTGGTAGTAATGCTACAAAAGCGCCTAAAGGATCGGCGCTTGAATCGTTGACGGTAGCTAAAGGCTGATTAAAAAGTGATAAAACGTTAGCGTCCACAGATGCTTCCCTATCCTGGTAAACAACTCAAATAGACACACGCCAAATAGGCGCGTTAAAGCGATTTTTCATTCAACGTTGCCCCCTTACAGTCTAGGGTAGACCTCGAAATTCAACAGCAATTCAAGCGACCCTAATCTAATGGAATGTCAGGTCTAGATTGAAGCCTATGGCTACCATTGTCTGATACGAGATCCCAACTGGTTTTCATCAATGACCAGTGTGGGTACAGATATTGAAGGTGCGCACAAAACACCATACTTAAGCAGCTATTGCCATTGCTGATTGAAGCTAAACATCGAGCTGGCAAGATCGATCTGCATCAACATTTTTCAGCTTCAATCTTCCAAAAGATCAGCAACAATCAATTACCTATTTCGAGTGAAGGGAACTTAATTTTAAACAAGCAGTAGGAGCTAAGTAGATAGCTGAAAGTAAACGTCCCTAACACCGCTGGTTTCGACTCCGCTCAACCAGCTAATTTAGAGAAATGAAGGCTGAGCGGAGTCAAAGTCCGAATTGATGGATAGTTTTGTCTATTCACTTACTCCAGCCGACTCGCATTTTTAGCTGAAAACCCAAATCATTGATAGCTATATCTCACTGCGATGACGTTCTAACAGGTCAAGCAAATCTACTTGACACTGAATGGGCACTAAATCACTTAAAGGAAGAGATCGACGACCACCACCTAACTTGACAGTAATGTCCTGCAAAACTGCGACCACACCAGTTTCAGATAAATCACTGTCGGTCACCATCGGATAAAATTTTTCAGCCAGGGTAGTATGCAACGAGGTATCTCGAAGATACAAATGCCACTTGGCAACATCAATGTAAACTGTGTCGCCAATATCCGCCGCTAAGGCTTCAATAACTGCTGCCGCACCGGGGTATGCCATGGTAATTCTCTTTTTAGAGGAAAGTCTCTTGCATTAGGGTAAAAGGTCTGGCTACGGAAATGAACCGTTCGTAAAATGCATTAACAAAATTTTCAATTCATGACGATGGCTTGTCTGAGGGTGCCTCATGTGCAGAGTAGGATGCGATCGCAAATAACCAAACACCATGGACAACCAAAAGCCCCAGCCAAGGTAGCGTTAACTTGGGCAGCCATGGCAGAGTCCCTGGCATAAAACCATGAAAAAACCATAGTCCCGAGTTAAACGCCGTAAACGCCGCCACATGCACAGCAAAATTGATTCTATCTTCTAATTTTCGATAGGCCGGGTCATTACGATCAGGTTTTCGTGGCCACTTAGGAGGCATAGAACACCAAAAAATATGTCATGGATCAATAGTATAGTCCCCCGATTTACCACCAGTTTTCTTCAGCAAACGAATATCCTCAATCTGCATTGACTTTTGTAGTGCCTTGGCCATGTCATACAGGGTTAACGCCGCTACAGAAACCGCTGTCAACGCCTCCATTTCCACACCTGTTTGGCCTGTCGTCTTCACCGTCGCTTGAATTCGATAGCCCGGTCGCTCATCATCAGGTTCCAACGAAATCTCTACCGTTTTAATTGGAAGAGGATGACACAGAGGAATTAAATTAGACGTTTGCTTAGCAGCCATAATGCCAGCAATTCGAGCAGTCCCTAACACATCCCCCTTAGGTACATCACCTGCCTGAATTGCTGCCATCGTTTCAAGCGCCATACGCAAATACCCCTCAGCCACAGCCGTACGGTGAGTCATCGCTTTGCCAGACACATCAACCATTTGAGCCGCCCCACCTCCATCCAAATGAGTTAAGGACGACTGTCTGGATTGATAGGGTACAGAGCCAGTGCCAATCAAAATTGCCATAGAAATCTTGGATAGCGTTGCAACAGTGTGTTAAAGTTTAATCCTGTTAGAGCCTGTAGCTCAGTGGACAGAGCACCTGGCTACGGACCAGGGTGTCGGGGGTTCGAATCCCTCCAGGCTCGTTAAATTGTCGAATGTGGTGTGGCATACACATCTCTACCACCTCTCAGTGAGAACTGAATTGAGTGGTTGATGTCTTTGCTAGATGTAGTGATAAATATGACTAAACCTACAAGAGTCATTAAGCTAGCTACACCAAAAATATCCCTATAGCTAGCTAAATCAGCAATTTGCCCCATTACTGGGCCCGCTAACGCAATCCCCAAATCAAATCCTGTTAAACAGAGACCAAACATCAAGCCACGGTCAGCGGGCGTTGAGCGATCGGCCATCAGAGCTGCCACCATAGGAATTAGCATGCCACCGCCCATACCTTGTAAAGCAGCAGCAAGCAACACTGCAACTTCACTCTGGGCAAGCCATAACGCCATCATAGAAATTGAATAAAAAATTAGTCCAAGGGTAATAAACGGTCCACGACCATAACGATCAGATGCCTTGCCGACTAAAAGACGAATCACAAAACTTGAAACTGCAGAAGCTGTGTAAATCAGACCAATATTGAGAGCAAAGTTTGACTCACGGGCATATAGCGGCACAAACGTAGCTAATCCTCCAAAAGCTAGCCCCACCAAAAATAAAATTATGGCTGGCACCCGAACAGCTGGCAGCAGCAGCAACGACCAAAAAGCAGTTTGACGACGCGATAGTATCCTCTCTCGTTGCGGCTCCGCAATCGTAACAGCGCACACCAATCCAATTGCCCCAAGAATCGCCATTAAAAAAAATACCTGAGCAAAGCCTGATCCAGCTTGTAAATAGCCCCCCAAGGCAGGTCCTATAGCCATACCAATCGGATTAACAAGACTCATATAGCCAATTAGCTCTCCTCGCTGCTGAGGTGGAGCAAAATCCGCGACTAGGGCACTGTAAGCGGTCACAAAAGCAGCAATACTTAACCCGTGAAATGCCCTGAATAACATCATCAAGGCAATTGCTGATTTGATACGCCAAACATGGCTACCCAGCGAAAACTGCCATATCTTTTCAGGAAAAACAGGTACTAGCCAATACAGTAAGGGAGCGACAGCAATTGCCATCAACCCTAGCAATAACACTGGCTTACGACCACGCTCATCAGTTATACGAGCCATCATTGGCCGCATCGTCAACAAACCAATGGCAAAACTCGCCATCACCAACCCAATTTGCTGACCCGTTGCACCAAACTGCTCAATATATAACGGTAACGCAGGCAATAGCCCTGCCAATCCAGCCCAAAAACACAGCCCAGCGACAAACATCACTATCAAGTTTCGTCTCAGGGCCGGCTCTAAAGTAACAAATACGCTCAAAATAATGCTCCTTAACGGAAGATGCGTCCACCAGGTGTAACCCAAACAGCAAACGGTATACAACACGCTTCGTGGCAAGAGTTCACAGCTTTCATTGCCAACGAAAGCGTTTGCAATTACGGACTAACGTTACACTGATTTTCCTGACAGACCAATGTTAACGATTGTAACGAATTCTATAAAAGGAACGGCCACCTTCGACGCGTCTTATCGCTATCGCTATCGCCTCACCCGATCATGGTTAACCGAGGGCCAAAATCTACGTCAGGTCACATTTATTATGCTCAACCCCAGTGAGGCCGATGCAGAAAAGGATGACCCCACCATTCGAGCCTGCTCACAATTTGCCCAAAGATGGGAATATACCCAATTAAATATAGTGAACTTGTTTGCCTATCGCACCTCTCAACCGTCGATTTTGAAGCAAATCAACGATCCGATTGGCCCAGAGAATAATCGTTACTTACATGAAGCATCTGCAACAGCGGACGCCGTGATTTTGGCCTGGGGCAATTGGGGCAACCTACTCAATCGACACCAAGATGTCCTAGATTTACTTGCCATCCATCACCATAAGTTCTACTGTCTAGCCCGCAACCAATCGGGCCAACCTCGCCATCCTTTATATATCAAACGGACTACTAGACCGACACCTTGGCAGCAAAATTCCTAAAGACAGACTAAGAGATAAAGCAACCCTTCATTCACTCAAAGTGCAGAGGCTTCCATTACGCAAGCATTTAAAATTCTTAACCTTACTTGCAAAGTAATTTAACTTCTTTTTTGCGAAAAGCTTAAACACTTAAAATTGAGGAGCATATAAAAAGATACAGTGTCTAACCTTTCCTGACCGAAGCTACCTGCCTCTTGGCCATAGCTAATATAGCTAGAAAATTTTACTGAATTACGATTCCAACGTTCAACAAATTCTATATGGAATGGAAATACTGTTTTCAACCAGTAATCCTCAACCATAAAGTCAATGCGTCTAATACTTCTGGCACCTTAACTAACTAAATCCTACACATGGACTTCCTTAGATTTTTTGATGCTTGTGATCCCAGCCGCACTCTAATCATCAGTAAGCCAGAGGATCGGCAATATTATGTTGATTTTGCTGAAGTTCGTGGGGGCAAAATTATCGAAGCAATTGAACGCACCATTGCACTTAAATCATTTGGGGGAGAATCAAGCTGCCAGCTTTTTACAGGGCACATTGGCTGTGGGAAATCTACCGAGCTTCGTAGGCTACAAGCTGACTTAGAAGAGCAGGGTTTTTATGTAGTTTATTTTGAATCCTCGCAGGATCTTGATTTAGCAGATGTAGATGTTACGGACATACTGTTAGCAATTGCCCATCGCATCAGCATCAGACTTGAGAATATTGGCATTAAACTTAGACCATCTTATTTTGAAAAACTTTTTAAGGAGGTGTCCGAACTTCTGCAAACACCTATTGAATTTTCAGAATTCGAATTCTCTCTACCAATTGGGTTGGGAAAGCTGACTGCCTTAACGAAAGAAAGCCCCAAAACCCGTGGACGCCTCAGGCAATATCTTGAACCACTGACAAGCAGCATTCTAGAGGCACTGAATCAAGATGTCCTTGGCAAAGCCAATCAAGAACTAAAACTACAAGGTAAAAAAGGCTTAGTTGTCTTGGTTGATAGCTTAGATCGGGTCGACAATCGAGTGAATGATGCAGGACGTCCTCAACCTGAATATCTCTTTATTGATAGAGGCGAGCAATTACGAAAGCTCAATTGTCATGTTGTATACACAATTCCGCTATCTTTAACCTTTTCTAACGATCACCAAACGATGATCAATCGTTTCGGTGGAGGAGTACTGACCAAAACTCTACCCATGGTCCCAGTTCGTCTACGTAATGGCAATACATGTATGGAAGGAATGAATCTACTGCGCCAGTTAATTATGGCCAGAGCTTTTCCTGATGTAAGCCCTCAAGAGTACCAGAGTTTAATCTCAGAAGTGTTTGATGACACAACTACATTAGATAGACTTTGCAACATTAGCGGTGGACATGTTCGCAACCTTTTAGGCATGCTTTACACTTGCCTTCAAGAAGAAGATCCTCCCTTAAAGCGGACTACCCTTGAGAGGGTGATTCGCGAGTACGCTGACCGTTTAAGAATGGCAATCACCGAAGATGAATGGAAGTTATTACATGGTGTAGAAGAGAGTAAAAAAGTTAGTGGAGAGAAAGGATATCAAATTCTGTTGAGAAGTCTTTTTGTCTTTGAATACCATGACAAAGATGGAGGTAGATGGTTTGATCTAAATCCACTCATTAAATCAAAGACCTAAAGAAGCGGCCTCCAGAAACCTGATTCAACTCTCAGGAAATAGCTTAACACTAGTTCAGATTACAATTGTGACTATCCACCTTTCAGAGCTTACTAGCTATGGACCAGGCAAAAGATTCAGTTAATCTAACAGAAAACAATAAGCGTTCTTTAGAAAAACTAGCCAGGACACTTAGGCTAACGGGTGGTCGTAGATTTGAACTCGTGCTTGCTCGCTCCAACTATACTCCCCTACGCGACAAGATTTTACAACTTTTATATCAACAATCTGAGGTATCTATCCATACTCTAGAACTACCTAAAACTGCCCGGCAATTATACACACGGATACAACAAAGTTTCGCAGATCAGACACCTGAAGCGTTATGCATTGTGGGCTTAGAGTCCGTAGAGAAATTAGAAGAGTTGCTATTATCAACTAATCAAGTACGAGAGGAATTCAGAAAGAATTTTGGTTTTCCAATAGTTATTTGGGTAACTGATGATATTTTAGGCGAGATAATTAGGTTAGTTCCTGATTTTCATAATTGGGCAACTCCAATTACCTTCGAATATGCAGCTAACGAACTAGTCGATCTTCTACAAGAGCGTTCTAAGAAACTATTTCAACATATTCTTGAGTCCGCTACAGAATATCCAGCAGAAGAAACAGTATTAACGTCAGCCTGGAATGCTCAAGAGATCAAGGAATATCTAAAAGCAAAAGAAGAACTAGAATTCCTAAATTATCAACTATCTCAAGAAAACCTTGCAACTTTAAAGCTCTGCATCGGTCGTGAAGATTACAGAAGCAATCAATTTAATAACGCAGTCACAAAATATCAGTATTGCTTACATCATTGGCAAGCTCTTAATGATAAAAGGAAACAGGGCATTGTTCAATTTCATCTAGGACTTTGTCACAAGCGGAAATCTGAGCTGGAGCTAAATCATGTTCAAAACAACCTTCAAAAAGCAGAAACTTATTTTAAACAATGCTTAGCCAGCTTCAATTCTGCTAATCGCTCAGATTTAGTGGCTTGTTTTATTGGTCAGTTAGGTGAAGTCTTATTACGCCTAAAGCAATGGAACAATTTAAAGGTATTAACCGATCAATCACTGAAGCTTCACCGGTCTGGTCAATCAACAGCCAATAATGCGCGACTTGCAAGAGACTATGGTTTTTTATCTCAAATATCTTTACATAACAATGACTGGGAAGCAGCCCAGTCATATGCAGAACAAGCATTACAGTCTATTCAATTAGCTCCCGTATCACAACGCAAGCATCGAGCTTTCTATCAGCTCGCTCGCGCGCAGGCTTTACAGGAACAAGGTCAATTAACAGAAGCGGCCACTTGCTCAAAAGAGGCAAGACAAACTCTTAGGTCGCTATCCGATCCCATACTTTGTATTTCTATATTAAAGCAGTTGCGTAAGTTATTTATTGCACAACATAACTACCTAAGCGCTTTCGAAACAAAGCAAGAACAACGGTCTCTAGAAAGCCAGTATGGATTACGGGCATTTATCGGTGCAAGTCGACTCCAGCCAAGTCGACAGCTGGGTTCTAGTATCCTTGGAGATTCTAACCTCGAAAACGTTGCTCAAGAAATCTCTGTTTCCGATCGACAGCGAGATATTGATAAGTTAGTCAACAGAATTTCAAGAGATAACTTCAAATTGACAATTATTCATGGACAGTCTGGTGTAGGTAAAAGTTCGACTGTACGGGCAGGGTTAATTCCTACGCTTCGTGATCGGATTATTAAAACTCGCGATGTTTTGACCATAACCTTACAGTACTACAATGATTGGATAGACGACTTGGGTCGTCAATTATGTGACAATTTAAACCGTCATGAGGAAGACGTAACCAATCCTCTAGACTCGGGAGCATCAGTTTTAGCACAGCTAAGGCAAAATCAGTATCGATATATTAGCGTCCTAATATTAGATCAATTTGAAGAGTTTTTTATTGGCCATTCCAATCAGGAAGAGAGAAAGTCTTTTCTTCAATTTTTAAGTCATTGCTTCAAGATTCCCTATACAAAAGTCATTATTGTAATGAGAGAAGATTATCTCCATTACTTGCTAGAGTTTGAACATTTGGCAACTGATGATTATTACATCACTAATGATATTCTGAGTGCGAATCACCGCTATGAAATTGGCAATTTCTCACCGGAAGATGCCAAGGCGATCATCCAAAGTCTCACCGAAAGAACTCAGTTTCATCTTGAACCAAAACTAGTGGATACCCTAGTCAACGATTTAGCTGGTGACATACAGCAAGTGAGACCCATTGAGCTACAAATAGTCGGCGCTCAACTTCAAACAGAGGGCATTACAAAACTAGATGAATATCATGAAAAAGGGCCAAAATCTTCTCTAGTTCAACGTTATCTAGAAGAAGTCATTAAAGATTGCGGGCCTGAAAATCAGCAGGCTGCCAATTTAGTGCTATATCTCTTGACAGATGAGAATGAGACTCGTCCCCCTAAAACCAGGGACGAGCTAGAAAGTGCCTTAAGGTCTTTAGCAAGGAATTTAGCAACCGAGGCTAATAAGCTAGACCTAGTATTGCAGATTTTCGTAAAATCAGGGCTAGTATTCCTATTGCCTTCATTACCAGCTAGTCGCTATCAACTAGTGCATGATTACTTAGTATCTTATATTCGCCGTCAGCAGACACCTCGTATCAGTGAATTGACAGCTAAACTTGAAGAAGAAAGAGAACGACGTCAAGCAACCGAGATACAGAAACAGAAGATTGAACAACAAAGAGATGCATTCAAAGAAATAAACAAGAAATTAGAAGCGGAAAAAGCACAACGACGTAAAACTGAAATAGACCTACAACAAGCCAAGAGGCTTTTTCGTAGAGTCATTATTGCCTCGACAATCGCTATCGGCACTGCTATTACTCTAGTATCTATTGATGCACATTTTAAATATCAAGATGTATCTCTACAATCAGAGAAAGCTGAGTTAGAGAGAGAATCTTTGCAAATGCTGCAACAAGTTGAATCTGATCCTCTGTCATCACTTGTTAATGCCATGGAGTATGTGCAGCGTGCGAAGAAACTAGTTAGAGATAAATCATCGAATAGTACTTCTACCTATAGCCCATACTATGTGTTACAGCAAGTGCTTCATGAAATTAGGGCAATCAACCAAATTCACGGACATGAAGGTCCTGTTCATAAAGCTATATTTAGGCCCAACAAAGATGAATTGTTGACCACCTCCCGAAGTGGGACAGCACATCTTTGGAATATGCAAGGAGAAAAATTAGTTGAATTCCCAGCTTCTCAGACACCGATTATAGACGTAAGTTTTAGTCAGGATGGACAAACTATAGCGACCGCATCTGCAGACAACATCGTAAAAATTTGGAATCCAGACGGTCATTTAATACAAGAGTTACCAGTCGAGCAGCAAGAAAGCAGAATCCGTAGTATCAGTCTGAGTCCTGATAATCAATATATAGCAATAGTATCTATAATATCAGCTGATAGAGAGGCTGATATAGGAATTACCCAGCTATGGAAGTTAGGGAATCGACATAATAATCCAATAACTTTAAGCAATCAAAATAAGCCTATTTTTGATGTTAGCTTTAACCCTGAGGGTACAAAGATTGCAACTACTTCAAGCAATGGCAAAGTTGAATTATGGGACTTAACAGGTAATAAAATTCAAACTTTATCTAATGGCAGTACAGCTGATGTACTTGACATTACCTTTGATACTACAGGCCAATTCTTCGCAACTGCTTCAGCAGACGGCAATGCTCATATTTGGAGTGTAAAAGATGGTTCTAGTACTAGCTTTGACCATGAAGGACAAACATTATTGGGCGTAAGTTTTAGTGCTGATAGAAAATATTTAGCAACAGCAGCAGCAGACCAAACGGCTCGCGTATGGGATCTTGAAACTGGTCAACAAGTACATAAACTTAAAGGGCATTCTAATCAAGTTTTAAGTGTTAGCTTTAACACCGATCCACAAAAAAGTCATATTCTGGCAACATCCTCAGAGGATGGTAGTGTGCTCACATGGGACATAAGTGACAAAAAAGTAGCAGGTTTTACTAAAAAAGACAATAACACTTTCCGGACTATACAATTCAGTCCTACAGGCAAACACCTTGTTGCTGGGGCTGTAGATGGCAGTCTTTACATATGGGATTTTACAGAACAGAACTCTCCGTTGTTAATTGATCAAATGTTAGACAAAGCGACGCCAGCATCTTTCAATTTACATGAACGTCAAATTAACAGCGTCCATTTCAGCCGGGATGGAAAGCTAGTTGCTTCAGGTTCAGCAGATGGCTCAATTGTTATCTTTGATATATTCCAAAAGAAGATAAATAGAAGAATTAAGTTTGATAAGCCAACTAATATTTGGGACATTGACTTTAACCCAAACAAAAAACATATAGCTAGTGTTAACGCTTCTGATGGAACTGTTAGGATCTGGGATTTAGATGGAAATTTAGTTGAAAGCAGGCTATCTACAAACGATAAAGCCCTACACACTGTTAAGTATAATGACGATGGCACATATATAGCTGCTGGTGGAGCAAGCGGTCAAGTTACAGTTTGGGATGATAACAAGAACAAAGTACTGCAAGACTTTGAAGTGCATTCATCTCCAATTTTAGATCTGATTTTCACACCAGATAATAAGTATCTAGTAACCGCCTCAGCAGATGAAAGTATTGTTGTTATAGATCTAACTGCCCAAAAAGAGCCAAGGAAAATCATAGTCAAAAACTTCAGAGCTCATACTGATTCCATTTTAGACATAGAAATTAGCTCCAAAAATCAAATGATTGCGACAGCCTCAGAAGATGGCAACGTTAAATTGTGGAGTATTAATGAGGGCTTAGCAGATATAAGGAAACAGTTATTTGCTGAGTATAGCTACAATGAGGCTGTCCGAAGTATTAGATTTTCACCCGATGAGTCACATTTACTCATCACTTCGGATAATGGACAGACGGATATGTGGGAAATTGACTCTACGCTGGACAGTCTACTAGACCGCGGCTGTCAATGGTTAAAAGACTTTAGCTACAATCGCCCTGAAGTTGAAAAAGCACTGACAGTATGTTCAGCAACACCTATCGCTTCCAAAAAAGTTCCTTAATAAACTCACATTGGAATCAAGAAGGGGTAAAATCGATTCAAAACCTTCTCAGACAAGCATTTAGATGATCTTTTTGTGCTCTTAAAACTTTATATATCAAAGGCTCTACTATTTCTAATTAAGCCTATTCAGTAAAACTCCATGGGTAAGTCCAAAGTAAAACCTTGCTTATTTAGGTTTTACAAAAATTGAATTTCTTAAATACAAAACAGCAAATACAAAAATCCTAAGGTTAGATATAAAAATATAATCCACTATTCAGAAACGCCAATTACTCCAATCACTCCAATCGTTCCAATCACGCCAATCACGCCAATTAACCCAGTCGTTCCAGTCGTTCCAATAATTTCTCCATTGAGATATTGCAGTTCGCGAACTTTTTGGCTCTAGCACCTGGTTACTTAGATTCTCAGACTTTTCAAAGCTTGATTCAGACACTCCATCAAGCTGCCGTTGGCTCAACTGAGACCGAACTGACTCCACTCTTTCCTCTATTGATAGGACACCTAACTTTTTTTGATGATAATCAAACGCTATATTCTCTGCAAGTACAGGGGTAGAGAACGTGAGTCCAACCGCTGCTGCACAAGCAGCAACCATCTTGTCGAATATTCTAAAAAGCTTATCGCGAATAGGTATCATAAAACGCTTTGAGACCTCGACCTATATTCTTATTCTCATCAATGACTCAGAACTTAACAAGTTCTTACAAAGAACTGCTACATTAAACTCATAGGCAGCAACTCTATAATAAGGAATAAAGTTGCTTACAGAGTAGGACCAGACTAACCTTGATGCTCTCCTCTCAAGGATATATTCTTACTTGTCTAGTAGAATAGTCCGATCAAGAGCTTACACGTTAATTAGACTAAAAAGCTTTAAGAAAAACAATTAACCTATGACATTTTATCTAATGTCATAGCAATTATCCTTTTCTTGCATTGCAAGAGGCCTCTAAACATTCCTTGAAAGGATAATAAACTGAGTTTTTTCATAAGTAAGACTTATGAAAATTTAGACACCTACACATTTTGACTGCTATCAAACATTGACTTTAAAGCTGATTTAAGAGCTACACAACCTAATAGTGATGTAATTATCAAAATTTACTAGACATACACATCACGAAAGTTAGCAACACTGATTTATATCCTAACTCTAGAAGATTGCTAAAACAGAAGAATTACAGGAATCGAGCAATTTATGATGTCTGTTGCATATCATTCCCATCATTTTTCCAATCATTCCAATCATTCCAATCGTTTTTCCAATCATTCCAATCTTTCCAATCATTCCAATCTTTCCAATCTTTCCAATCTGTTTGAGAAGTTTGAGTCCCTCTATTCAGGGTATGCAGGATGTCTTGTTCGTTATTCATCTTCGCATAGGAAGATTTGGCATCAACTGATTTCAAAACCTCTTGGCGAATTCTCATAACTCTTTGTTCAATGGTTAAAAGCCTCTCATCAGCTTCTAAAACACCGAAAGCCTGGACTGGTTTACTTTGCAAAAAGTACATCACTAAGCCCAAAAGTGCGATGAAGAGAGCCTTTGGAGGTTTCCTGCCATATTGTTTATGCATTAGTAGATGATTCCTAGATACTAAAATTGCAGTTAGGTACTTTAGGGACAACTCCCTCACCCCTTATTTGTCCAAGCTCTCCAACAAATATCCTCACTTAGCAAGTCAATGGACTTCACATTTATAAGTGCTAATCTAAGAAGTTATTTACCAGCCCAAGTCCCTGCTCAAGATCATGGAGAATAATATCCGTCAAAATTTGCTTCGAAAATTTACAGTACATAGTTTCAGCCGAATTAAATGAGCCATTTTCAAAGTATTTGTTAGAGGGTGCACCTCCCCCGCATACAGAAAAATATTGGCATTGTGATTTACAAAGCTCGACTCCTTTTTGAATATCAGAATTTATCTGCTGGAACTTCTGTGTTTTATAAATTAATTCAAAGCTATCCTGTAATACATTACCAAACACAAAGTCTCCGTAAACTGAACTCTTCATAGATAACAGCTCAGGAGAAAAAGTCGATATATCTCCACTATAGGAAACATTAAGCATTGTAAAAGGAACATGTTGCCCTTTTGTGATGTCAGCTTTTCCAACAATAATACTGCGAGTCTGCTCAAACTCTCGGATCTTTAAAGCTTCTGGATTTTGCTTAGTGAGTTCCAGCAACCTTGTCATGAAAGCTCGATATCGAGCTAGTGCTTCATCCCCCTCCAGAGAAGACGTCTCATTTGCACCCTCCTCTTCGTCAACATTAAATCCAACATGCCGAATCCCACTCTCAACAAAGAAATCAAAGATTTCATCAGGGTAATCTAACGATGCACTAGTCAAGACCGCTATCACATGCAACCCAATTCCGTTCTCCTGCAGCAATTTAACACCCCGCATTACACCACTATGGGTGCCCAGCCCTTTTCGAGTTATCCGATGAGCATCATGCAAAAAAGCAGGGCCATCTAAACTAATACCTACGTTGACATGATAACGATTGAATAAATCACACCAACCATCATTAATGAGAGTGCCATTGGTTTGAATTCCATGCCTGATCTTGACTGGCTCAGCATTCAGTTGGGTATTTATCTTTTCAATTCGGCTAAACGCTTCTTCATAAAATTCTACTGGCATCGTTAAAGGCTCACCAGCATGCCACACCACAGTAAAACCTTTATCAACTAAGTCGCTCTTGAAAAGCTTCTCAAATAGTGGGTTTAGTAAATCTAGCGAAAACTTTAGTTTGAGATGCCTATCTGGCAAGTAGCAATAGTCACAGTTAAGATTGCAGAACGTTGTTGGCTGAATAACAACCAACTTCACTGGACCAACTTCAAACTGCTCAGAGGGTCTTTCAACTAATTGACGAATCGATTTTTGGACAAAAGAGATCATAATCGCCAAGAGATAACCATTAGTAAGGCACACCACCTTAATTTTACTGATAGTTGATTACTATGGCTTACTGAAAGATTAGACATTTAGCTACATAATGCAATACTATTCATACTTCGCCACACGCCACACATAAAAAAGATAGTTCTCCTACCAATAATGGCGATATAT
Source organism: Leptothoe sp. ISB3NOV94-8A (assembly GCF_043421595.1). Taxonomy (NCBI): domain Bacteria; kingdom Bacillati; phylum Cyanobacteriota; class Cyanophyceae; order Nodosilineales; family Cymatolegaceae; genus Leptothoe; species Leptothoe sp. ISB3NOV94-8A. Next base: position 5,600,078 of record NZ_JAXSQW010000001.1, read on the forward strand.
CTGAAGAAAAAATCACGGACAACCAAAACTTCCAATGATTATCGATGAAGTGTAGTACGCCACTTAGACGAAAGTATAATGGCCTGTATACTTAATAAAAATTCAGAATTTACAGACTGCCGTTGTAAAGGCTTCGACGTGTTACTCCAATGAACGTTTAAGGTTAAACCCATCCCAGAATACGCCCTTGCTTACCGTCTTAGCCCAAGTAAACTCGATACAAAACTTAGCCATAGCGCATTAGAACTAATATGACACCACAGAAAGCGTCCGTAGTAGCAAGGCTCCCTCCGGAAAATTAGTGCTTCAATAGAAATGATATGCAGAGTTCTCAAGCAGTAGGCAGTTATGCAGGACCATCACCATGAAACTATCTATTTGGATTTATACAGCTGTATTGTCTAGCACGTTGGTGCTTCCTATGTTGTCCAAAGGGATACAGGTAATCAGCACCAATGAAGTACAGGATCTAGCGGTGAATTCTTATGGATTCTGTGATGATCCTGTCAATGATCCTTCAGGCTGTAGAGCATCCTAGGGTTTGAACCTAAGAGTTAACGGGATTCTGATTTTTTATTGGGCAAGACGCGATCGCAAAATTCTTTGATTTTTTTGATTTCCCCTAAGCTTTCTCTTTCAGAAGTGTTCATCTCCGCAATATTTTGTTGAGTATCTTTGCTATAGCGACTTTCTAAAAAAGGCATTGCGGGCCGACAACCATTTGAAATTAGCATTTTGAGTAGTGCACGATTCTGATTGCGCTCATTTATCTCTAGCTTAGATAAGTCCCATAGCTCCCAAAGCAGAACATCCTCATCTGAGCTCGATGAAACTATAAACTCATTGCCATTAGGAGAAAGATCACTATTTTTAGGAGCAAACTCAACACTCGATACAGCTCGTTTATGGCGCTCCAATACTGAAATCAAATCCCCTTGGGCTGTCCAGAGCCTAACGCTACCGTCTTGACTAGATGAAGCCAAAAACAGCCCATCACCACTAAAGCTCACTTTAGTTACTGGATCAGTATGTTCATTCAGAGTTCTAATCAATTCACCTGAGGCACTCCAAAGATTAATCTTGCCATCTTTGCCACCTGAAGCGATGATGCCATCCTTAGCAGGTTGAATCGCAACCGTTAATACACTGCCTTCATGCTTTTCTTCAGTTAGCAATTGCAGTTTTGGCTTCTCCCCCAATATTCCTTTTTTAGGCATTTGCCATAGATAAATTCCTCTGCCAACAGCATCACTTTCTGCACGAGTGCTAGTAACCAATTGCTGATTGTTCTGACTAAATGCAACACCAGTCACATCGTTAGAATGTTCCAGTGTTACGTATCGGTAAAGTTGCTCACCCTCAAATCTCCAAAGTTTTAGGGTTCTGTCAGTTCCTACCGAAGCTAACCACTGACCATCAGGGCTAAAGACTAAATCTAAAACTTCCTCCGAACTAGACTCTTCATCCATCGGATCAGAATGGGCATCCAAGACCTGTATCGGCTTCTCTGTGTCAAAATCTGGTTTCCAGAGCCTGATTTGGCCATTAGAACCACCTGCTGCCAGTATCCTGCCATCGGGACTATAGTCCACTGCTAGTACTTTGCTATCTTGTCCAAATGCAATATGAAATCGTGGAGTACCATCAGGTCGCCATACTCTAACAGTCTTCCTCCCACCTGAAGCAATCATTCTGCCATCAGGTCGTAAGGTTACGTCATACACATCACTGTTGTGAGGTAATGGTTGAATTGGACTATCGATATTCCAAAGCCGAATATCGCCACTATCACTCGCGGAGGCTAATACCGATGCATAACCAAGCGTAGCTTTTGGAGAAAAAGCAAGGCTAGATATTTCATCTTCATGACCTTCAAAAGCCTCTATTTGAACACCCTTATCTCGCAACCACAAACGCACAATCCCATCCGCACCTCCTGTAGCTAGTACGTCATCTTGAGGGCCAAATACTACCCTATACACCGGACCTTGATGGCCTCTAAGAGTATGGACTAATTCTTTACCTTCCTTTCCACGAGGATTCCAGAGCTTCACAGTGCCGTCAAAACTAGCAGATGCTAACGTTCTTCCATCAGAACTAAACACAATTTGATAGACATCACCGTCGTGATCCGCCAAACGACGAACAGTTGCTTGCTTAAGGCTTTGAACTTGAACAACACCGCCGTAGCCTGAAAAAGCTAGCAAAGAACTATCTGGACTAAAAACTAACGTAATGAGATATCGGAGATTTTCTGGTACTTCATACAGAAAAGTATTGATCAACCTGACAAAAGGTAACCCTTCAGGATTATGGCTAATTTCCCATAAATGAACTAATCCTTGAGCATCAGCTGCTGCCAAGTATTTGCCATTAGGACTAAAGACAAGGGTTGAGACCGGTGCTTTACCTTGATACTCAAAATTAATCAGAGTAGAAAATCCATCATATCGAGTCCACAGAAACACTTGGCCATCTTTCCCTGCCGAAGCTAGATACTGACCACCTGGGCTAAAGGCAATGCGATTAACACGATCGCGATGTGATTGAGACAAGACTTTAGTTAGTTGCCCAGTACATCCCCACAACTTGATAGTTCCATCTTCATCACCTGTTGCTATATCGCTTCCATATGAGCTGTAAGAAACTGTTCTAAATGCCTTTGATGGAATACCACCTTTATCTATATTAAATCTTGTAGCATTTTGCGAACATGATTCTCCTTGATCATCTGTCTCTTTTCTCAACCCCCAAAAACGAACAGTTTTATCAACACTCACTGAAACTAATTGCTGACTATCTGGGCTAAAAACAACAGAATAAACTTTCCCATCATGGCCCTCTAAACGATTAATTTCACTAAGATTAAGGGCTGTTCGATGTAGTACAGTTGTCGCTTTTGCCTGCAAATCAGGACGCAAAAGTCTCACAAACAAGTAGTGATGGTTAACCCGTTCTCCTGCCTGTAAGCCAGTCACTAAGGCATCTAACCCCTTAAGATTATCCAAGGATTTTACTAACGCCTTAATCTCACTGAATGTTGTGGCTAACAAAAGTGTAGAAAGCCCTGCAAAGATCCCCAATATTGCAGATATCATCACCCACTGACGCTTTCGCTGTAGAGCCAAATAACGTTGACTTGCTTGTATATATTCATGCTGACGAGGAAGTAGAAGATCAACCTCTCGATTATCTGTTTGTTGAAGATATTGACGCTTTCTACGCCAACCTTGTACCTCTTTAAACTCGTGACGCCCCATCAAAAACCTATCTGAACGTTCACGATCAGACCACTCATAGGCCTTGACTAAAACCTGTCTGTAGACTTTCAGATCGTCCAAGTTGGTTTTCAGTGCATCTAATAATTGTTGCAACGACTGATCAAAAGACTGCCCATGCCTCACAAAAGACACATACTGAACAGATGATAATCCCATAGCTTGAAAAACCTCTCGGTTATAGTCATTACAACTAATAACTGGGATAATTCGCTTTTTATATTTTTTAGCCTTTTCAAACTCCCATTGACAATTTTTAGAAGTAAGAGAGTCAGGACAAACAACAAAAATAACAGTATGAGCATAACGTATCCCCTCTTCTGCCTCATCTCGCCAATTAGCAGCCACAGGGATCCTATCTCGATCAATCCAGACCTTCCAACGCTCATCCTTTAATGATTGATTCAGTTTCTCGACAAAATGCTTGTTACTGCGAGAATAAGAAATGAAAATATCAGGTGGGCTCTTACTAAAATACTCAGATGTTTCATGGGCTCGATCCACAGTCTCCAAGAAAACTTTTTGAATCTTAGTAAATTTAAACTGTGCTCCCAGCTTATGAGTCTCAATCCAACGCTTCTGTTTTTTAACCTCTTTGAGGTCTTCTAAAGTCAACAAATACGATTGAGGACGGCCCTGCTTATCCCATTCATTAGCCCGTGCTAAAAGTCTCGTATAAGTTTGTAGATGAATAATGTTGCAGGCGACTTGTTCAAACACCTTGCCCACTAGCGGAGAATTCAAATCTAAGTACTGTAAATCATCCAGGCTGAGAGTCAGCTCATGTATATCAGCAAATGAATTCTGATATAGAAGCACAATAAGTTTATTTAAGCGTTGGGCTAACCTGAGCCCTTGCATTATTTTTCCATTACCTAGTGCTGCATTAGAAAGCACTAAGACAAAAACATCAGCTCCAAGAATGCCATCTTTTATTTGTTTTTCATACGTACTATCACCATCTAAAAAATGATTGAAATCAGGAATATCATCAAAATCGATCCAAGGATCCAAACCTTGGTCACGAATGGCCTGATCCAAACGTCTGACGAAATCTCCATCTTGGGGAGTATAACTAATAAAAATATCGTTATTCCGTGGCTTCACCACAGCAATACGCCTCAGACGATCTTCTTTAGGCCGTTGATAAGCGAGGCGTAGCTTATATTGAGTCATCCTACTGATTAGACTCATACACACTCAATCGGTAGCCTATAGACATCTCCTTAAACATACATCAAGCTTTTTCAAAATATGCATATTCACTGATGTCCGTAAAAGATAGCAAGTGAAATTGACATGATTTTCCTTGAAGAGAGCCACATCTACCATATGAATTTGATTTGTAGTAAGCTCCCACTAAACTCACCTAATCTCTAACCATAACTTTTGCCCAGCTTAATATACTGAGCTAAACACCATGCGTGAACTGAGGCAAACTCTCTATTTAAAAGTATTTAGCCAGTTAAATAATGCCAGTTAAATACTGATCAATGGCTGAGCCAGTTAAAATTGTGTCAAGTTTACTGCTCCAGTCCAAGATATCAAGAAGTTTAATTCTATTTTCCGAAAGGTACATTTAGACTGAATATCTACTTTGCTCTTTGTTCCCAAATACAGCAGGTGCTCTAAGCACTCTCAAGTTTATGGCTAACAAACGTTATATATATTCTTGCTTAAGGCAATTAGACCTGAAGCAAATAGCAAGGTAGGAGGCATCAATGCGCAAAAACTCTACCGACGACGCCTTCAAATATACGTTTTCTAGTGGCCAAACAGCCTACGTGCTAGATGTACCAGATACCTTCAGTTACGCCAAATCTTTAGATGCGTTGGGATTAAACTTGCCATCCCGCAGCATGGTAATCATCGGTGGGGCAAGTAAGATGAGTCCAGAAAGTAAAGTTAGAGTAGAGCACCTATTCACAAAAGTCTTAGCTCCAATCGCTGAAACCTATGGAGTTACAGTTTTTGATGGAGGAACAGACGCTGGTGTTATCCAAATGATGGGACAAGCACGTCAGCATATTGGTGGTAGCTTTAACTTAGTCGGCGTTGCCCCAAAAGCAAAAGTCAACTTACCAGGCCATTCCCTCAACTTAGCTATTGATATTGAAACCAGAGAACTTACTGATTTAGAAGAACATCATACGCATTTCGCCTTAATTCCAGGTATTAACTGGGGAAACGAATCACCTTGGCTTGCCCATTGTGCATCCACCCTAGCCGATCGCTACCCTTCAATTACTATTTTGATTAATGGTGGAAAAATTTCATTGAGTGATCTAGTACTCAACCTTTCCGTCGGTCAGCAAACCATAATCATTGCGGGCAGTGGTAGATTGGCAGATGAGATCGCAAACACTATTAGTGGACTCGCACCTTCCACTAATTCTATGATTCAGGATCTAGTGAAATCTTATTACCCAAGCCAGCTGTCAATCTTCGAGTTAAACAAACCTCTAGATGCCCTAACCAAGCAATTGAAAATGCATTTCAATCTTAAGGTAATCTGATAGCTGATATGTGCAACAGCTATCAAGCTTATGAGTCAGGATAAATCGCCTACAGAAGCACCTGATCGAAAATTGCTCGATTTCGCATGGAATCGGCACAAAGTGTATAGCAAAAATGCAAGCCGTTATCGCGCTCGCTTTGCATTTCTGCGCAATCTACTATTAGTTCTAAGCGTTGTAGTTGTTGCATTATCAGTTATTGATGCCTCTCTGACTAAATTACAACTTACAAAGATCGATAGTATTAATCACCTCCAAAAACCATTTCTATCTGGTATACACATACTACAGCCCACACTTCAGCATTGCCTGATCATTCTCCCAATAACTATCTCCGCTTTGCTGGCTTTTGCCGTAAAGTTTGACCGAGGGAATAATTGGCTACTTCTAAGAGGTAGCGCCGAAGTCTTAAAAAGTGAAATCTACTGCTATCGAACCCGTATTCGAGAATATAAAGAAAATCGAAATGAGATTTTAGCCCACAAGACAAAACTTGTCAGCGAACGACTTAAAGGAAGCGCTGTACACCAAGCTGCTCTTAATCCTGATGAAGAAGAACCACCTTCACACTATAAACTCGGCTGGGTAATCAAAATAATTACCCTCTCGATTAGACTAATTGGCAAATTGTTCCTGCAACTATGGAATCAACTTTTTGGTCTCGAAAAACTAAGTGAAAAAATTCTATTCCAGACGATGAGTTTTCAGATCTCAGTGCCGAAGATTATCTGAGATACCGTCTAGAGGAGCAATTCTTTTGATATCGCAATAAAAGCCAACAGCTAGACCGACAACTACAGTTTTTAGAAGGAAGTATTTATTTTTTGGGGGATTAGGAACCTTGCTAGCAGCGGTTAAATGACAAAGCTGGGTAGCTATCACTGTTGCCTTAACAGGTGCATTAAGCAATTATCTTGACTTTAAGCGTGTAGAAGCAACTCTGGTTGGTTATAACCGGGCGGCAGATGGACTTTATGATGTCGAAGCCTGGTGGAATAGCTTATCACTAGATCAAAAACAAAATTCTAAGAACTGCGAACGACTGGTGATCAGTACCGAAGCTATTATTCGGAGTGAACATGTCAGCTGGTTGCAAGATATGCAAGATAGACTGGCCGAAATGTACGGCAATACCGAAAATGAGACCTATCCTGAGAACAACAATGAAGACCAACAGAACAAATCAGGTTGAGAATAACTCTTCAAACCCATGATAGTCATAAGAGATATGACCAAATATAATATCTGTTCTTAGCTTTGAATGTTAAGCTCTGGAAACCTGATGTAGCACAGAAATAAAACTAAAGCGCATCATACTAATTGCAGTATGATGCGCTTTGTAGATTAGGACCCTGGCACCGAGCTATTTTCACAAGGGGCAACCCCCTCACTATCTTCACCGCAGGTGCGTTTCACAACCGAGTTCGGGATGGGTCGGAGTGGGACCACACCGCCATTGGCACCAGGAAAGCTATTGAGGCTTACTGTTAATCTCTCAGTAGAGCCCTGAAAGACTGCATAGATTAGTATTAGTTCGAATAAGAGTTCATCCATGAGACCCCTTGACTGATAGGACAAGCCCTCGGTCTGTTAGTATTCCTCAGCTTCATACATTGCTGCACTTCCACTTAGAACCTATCAACGGGTCGTCTTCCCGTGACCTTACTGGATTAACTCCATGAGAGCACTCATCTTGAGGTGGGCTTCCCACTTAGATGCTTTCAGCGGTTATCCGCTCCGCACTTGGCTACCCTGCGTTTACCGTTGGCACGATAACAGGTACACCAGAGGTGCGTTCTTCCCGGTCCTCTCGTACTAAGGAAGACTCCTCTCAATGCTCTTACGCCTGCACCGGATATGGACCGAACTGTCTCACGACGTTCTGAACCCAGCTCGCGTGCCGCTTTAATGGGCGAACAGCCCAACCCTTGGGACGTACTACCGCCCCAGGTTGCGACGAGCCGACATCGAGGTGCCAAACCTCCCCGTCGATGTGAACTCTTGGGGGAGATCAGCCTGTTATCCCTAGAGTAACTTTTATCCGTTGAGCGACGGCCCTTCCACTCGGTACCGTCGGATCACTAAGGCCGTGTTTCCACCCTGCTCGAGTTGTCACTCTCGCAGTCAAGCTCCCTTATGCCTTTACACTCAAAGGCTGATTTCCAACCAGCCGGAGGGAACCTTTGCGCGCCTCCGTTACCTTTTAGGAGGCGACCGCCCCAGTCAAACTGCCCACCTGATACTGTCCACTAACCGGGTCACGGTCAATGTTAGAATCCTAGCCTTGATAGAGTGGTATCTCACCAGCGACTCACTAACACCCACAAGCATTAGTTCTATGTCTCCCACCTATCCTGCGCAATCAAAGCCCGAACCCAATACCAAGCTACAGTAAAGCTTCATAGGGTCTTTCTGTCCAGGTGCAGGTAGTCCGTATCTTCACAGACAATCCTATTTCGCCGAGCCTCTCTCCGAGACAGCATCCAGATCGTTACGCCTTTCGTGCGGGTCGGAACTTACCCGACAAGGAATTTCGCTACCTTAGGACCGTTATAGTTACGGCCGCCGTTCACCGGGGCTTCGGTCGCTAGCTTCATCCGAAGACTGACCAGCTTCCTTAACCTTCCGGCACTGGGCAGGCGTCAGCTCCTATACTTCCTCTTTCGAGTTTGCAGAAACCTGTGTTTTTGGTAAACAGTCGCCTGGATCTCTTCACTGCGACCCCCGTTAAGGGGTACCCCTTCTCCCGAAGTTACGGGGCCATTTTGCCGAGTTCCTTAGAGAGAGTTATCTCGCGCCCCTTAGTATACTCAACCCACCCACCTGTGTCGGTTTACAGTACGGGTCTGTTCGCTTCATTACATCCACAGCTTTTCTAGGCACTATCGTTCACTACGCAGCTTCCGTAGAAACTTCCCAATCCATTTAGGGTGTAGCTAGTTGTCATGCGTCCCTGCAATGCTCCACAAACAAAGTTCAGGAATATTAACCTGATATCCATCGACTACGCCTTTCGGCCTCGCCTTAGGTCCCGACTAACCCTCCGCGGACGAGCCTTCCGGAGGAAGCCTTAGGTTTTCGGGGTAGATGATTCTCACATCTATTTTCGCTACTCAAGCCGACATTCTCACTTCTGCTTCGTCCACACCTGCTCTCGCTAATGCTTCTCACTACTACAGAACGCTCCTCTACCACTTGATAAATCAAGTCCACAGCTTCGGTACATCTCTTAGCCCCGTTCATTTTCGGCGCAAGAACGCTTGACCAGTGAGCTATTACGCACTCTTTTAAGGATGGCTGCTTCTAGGCAAACCTCCTGGTTGTCTCAGCATTCTCACCTCCTTTATCACTTAGAGATGATTTGGGGACCTTAGCTGATGGTCTGGGCTGTTTCCCTCTCGACGATGAAGCTTATCCCCCACCGTCTCACTGGCAATGTATTCACTGGGTATTCTGAGTTTGTCTCGATTTGGTACCGCTCTCGCAGCCCGCACCGAAACAGTGCTTTACCCCCCAGCTATAATCACTACCGCTGCGCCTAAACACATTTCGAGGAGATCCAGCTAGCTCCGGGTTCGATTGGCATTTCACCCCTAACCACACCTCATCCGCTCCTTTTTCAACAGAAGTCGGTTCGGTCCTCCACTTAGTGTTACCTAAGCTTCAACCTGGACATGGTTAGATCACCCGGGTTCGGGTCTATAAACACTGACTATCGCCCTTATCAGACTCGGTTTCCCTTTGGCTCCGTCATTCTCGACTTAACCTGCCAGTGCTTATAAGTCGCCGGCTCATTCTTCAACAGGCACGCTATCACACGTTTAATCGTGCTCTAACTGCTTGTAAGCTCATGGTTTCATGTTCTATTTCACTCCCCTCCCGGGGTTCTTTTCACCGTTCCCTCGCGGTACTATTCGCTATCGGTCACACAGGAGTATTTAGCCTTACGAGGTGGTCCTCGCTGATTCAATCGGGATTCCACGTGCCCCAACCTACTCGGGATTCAGCTAGTATCCTTCAAATTTCGACTACAGGACTCTCACCTTCTTTGGTTCACCTCTCAAGTGATTCGTCTATCCTCCAGATTCCATATCGCTGTCCCACGACCCCAACTCTGATAAGAATTGGTTTAGGCTCTTCCCGCTTCGCTCGCCGCTACTAAGGGAATCGAGTTTTCTTTCTCTTCCTACAGCTACTAAGATGTTTCAATTCGCTGCGTTCGCTCGTACCCACCTATAGATTCAGTGGGCCGTACGTAGGGTTGCCCCATTCGGAAACCCACGGATCAATGCATGCTTCCTGCTCCCCGTGGCATATCGCCGGTAACCGCGTCCTTCTTCGCCTCTGTGTGCCTAGGTATCCACCATGAGCCCTTTGTAGCTTGACCTCTCAGTCTTTTTACTAAAGGTTCTCTGTGTCGAACTACCTATTCGACTAATCTATGCAGTTGTCAAGGTTCTCGCTAGACCTAAATCCAGCAGCCTATTCCCCTAGCCCATCTCTTAACAGACCTAAACAGGGTGCTGAAGTTATTCCTATCTCTGCCAATCTGGCAATATTTGGTGGAGGTAAGCGGACTCGAACCGCTGACATCCTGCTTGCAAAGCAGGCGCTCTACCAACTGAGCTATACCCCCATCAGTGGGCCATCCTGGACTCGAACCAGGGACCTCACCCTTATCAGGGGTGCGCTCTAACCACCTGAGCTAATAGCCCCAGCCTATACAACCTAAACAATAGTTTGAAATTCCCTCAATCCTGTCACGACCTAGAGTGACCAATATCGCTCCTAATAAAAATTCGTTCGGAGTCGATTCGGTAGGTCTCCCTTAAAGGAGGTGATCCAGCCACACCTTCCGGTACGGCTACCTTGTTACGACTTCACCCCAGTCATCAGCCCTGCCTTCGGCGCCCCCCTCCGAAAACGGTTAGGGTAACGACTTCGGGCATGGCCAACTTCCATGGTGTGACGGGCGGTGTGTACAAGGCCCGGGAACGTATTCACCGCAGTATGCTGACCTGCGATTACTAGCGATTCCTCCTTCATGCAGGCGAGTTGCAGCCTGCAATCTGAACTGAGCAACGGTTTATGGGATTAGCTCACTATCGCTAGTTGGCTGCCCTTTGTCCGTTGCATTGTAGTACGTGTGTAGCCCAGAACGTAAGGGGCATGATGACTTGACGTCGTCCACACCTTCCTCCGAGTTGTCCCCGGCAGTCTCTCCAGAGTGCCCAACTGAATGATGGCAACTAAAGACGTGGGTTGCGCTCGTTGCGGGACTTAACCCAACATCTCACGACACGAGCTGACGACAGCCATGCACCACCTGTCTCCTCGCTCCCGAAGGCACTACCCAATTTCTTAGGTATTCGAGGGATGTCAAGTCCTGGTAAGGTTCTTCGCGTTGCATCGAATTAAACCACATACTCCACCGCTTGTGCGGGCCCCCGTCAATTCCTTTGAGTTTCACACTTGCGTGCGTACTCCCCAGGCGGGATACTTAACGCGTTTGCTTCGGTACTGCACGGGTCGATACGCACAACACCTAGTATCCATCGTTTACAGCTAGGACTACAGGGGTATCTAATCCCTTTCGCTCCCCTAGCTTTCGTCCATCAGCGTCAGTCTTGGCCCAGTAGAGCGCCTTCGCCACTGGTGTTCTTCCTAATATCTACGCATTTCACCGCTACACTAGGAATTCCCTCTACCCCTACCATACTCTAGTTAATCAGTTTCAGTTGCTCTCCCACAGTTGAGCTGCAGTCTTTAACAACTGACTTAATTGACCGCCTACGGACGCTTTACGCCCAATAATTCCGGATAACGCTTGCATCCTCCGTCTTACCGCGGCTGCTGGCACGGAGTTAGCCGATGCTGATTCCTCTGGTACCGTCAGATCTTCTTCCCAGAGAAAAGAGGTTTACAATCCACAGACATTCCTCCCTCACGCGGCGTTGCTCCGTCAGGCTTGCGCCCATTGCGGAAAATTCCCCACTGCTGCCTCCCGTAGGAGTCTGGGCCGTGTCTCAGTCCCAGTGTGGCTGATCTTCCTCTCAGAACAGCTACTGATCGTCGCCTTGGTAAGCTCTTACCCCACCAACTAGCTAATCAGACGCGAGTTCATCCTCAGGCACATTAAGCTTTCAGCTCTCGCCATATGGGGTATTAGCTTCCGTTTCCAAAAGTTGTCCCCCGCCTAAGGGCAGATCCTCACGCGTTACTCACCCGTCCGCCACTCACCCCGAAAGGTTCGTTCGACTTGCATGTGTTAAGCACGCCGCCAGCGTTCATCCTGAGCCAGGATCAAACTCTCCATGGTAATCTCATTGCTCCCTAAAGAAAAAACAAGACTCATTCATCAAGTGTTGACCTGACACTCAGTGTTATCTAAGTATCCGGTCGTTTGACATCGGCCTCAACCTCGTGATAAGGTCTAACCAATTTCAAACTAAAGAAATTAAACAGGATTTTGTTAGAATCTCAAACTATTGATTTGTCTAGGTTCTAACTCGATTCGGTTACGGTGTTCGCCGCTCCCGTCTCAAGCGCTTTACTAATATAGCGAGCTATTCGTCACTGGTCAACTCCTTTCTTGAAGTTTTTTCGGAAATATCTGGAAAGCTTATATCAAGGGAAGTTTGAGGACTTTCTGCGGTATATACAGCTCTGCATGTGGAAATTTTCAGCATCGCTTCTTAAATTTTTGATGTTTTCCAACCTTTGCCGTAGATCGGCTTATAGCCACTTTTGGTGAGCGCGCTACCCTCACTTGAACCATCGCCTCAGGAGATTATCTATTCGTCAAAATCAGTCGCTTGGCCAATAGGTCTAACCCGGCTCGCCCAAACATGTATCGCTTCAGCATTTTCAATCGATTATTTTGGCCTTCAATCGAATCATTACTGACGTCTAAAGACATGCCTGCTTTGGCTGAGTCAACCGTAACGTATGGGTATAGCGGACCACGGTTTCATAGGTCCCTAAATACCCATATTATTGAATCTCCTTGAAGAGCCGTTTAGTATGCTGATGTCCCCAGCTCCATTGATCGATGAGATAGGACTTGTAGGGACCTAACATGCTCCTGCATTGTTGTCTGGACGGACTGCCATTCTAGAAATGTCTCGTGAGACAGGCAGGTAATACACGGTACGCTTACCCATTCCTAGATGGTAGGCAATGTCTTTGATTTTGTGTCCTTGTTGTCGAACCTGCTCATAGTTGTCTAATCGTTCAGCTCGCTTTTGGGCCGTTTTCCGTTGTTGGGCTGTTTGAAGTTGGGGGACTGAGTCTTCTTATATCAGACCTTCAAAGGCGATATCACTCTCAGCTTAAAGCTGATCTTGCTCAACCTGTTTGAGGATTTTTGAGTGCCCCTTCAAGGCCTTTTCTAGCGTCTCTTCAAGATTGCGTAACAGATGAGAGCGATCGGCGACCTGAATGGTATTAGGAGAGCCCTGAATCATCCTGCGTTTGTAGATCCTGGACAAGATTTCAATACCAGGGTGGTCTTTCTTGCCAGGTTGCAAAGGTTTCTGCTGTTCGATCTGGCAATAGGGCAATGGGATGGTTCGTTTCGAGATCCACCAAGATAGTCCCATAATGATGACATCTACGGAAGGCAAAATCATCGACACTCAGAATATTGGGGGTGACCACTTCGGGTAGCGACGAGCTAGACAGAAGACACAAACTCAAGAGAGTCATCGGAGGTGCGAGCTGTCATGCCTTGCTGGCAAGGCAGGGGCCACGCAAAAAGCGCGCCTTGTCTAGAACAAGACGCGCTTTGTAGATTAGGACCCTGGCACCGAGCTATTTTCACAAGGGGCAACCCCCTCACTATCTTCACCGCAGGTGCGTTTCACAACCGAGTTCGGGATGGGTCGGAGTGGGACCACACCGCCATTGGCACCAGGAAAGCTATTGAGGCTTACTGTTAATCTCTCAGTAGAGCCCTGAAAGACTGCATAGATTAGTATTAGTTCGAATAAGAGTTCATCCATGAGACCCCTTGACTGATAGGACAAGCCCTCGGTCTGTTAGTATTCCTCAGCTTCATACATTGCTGCACTTCCACTTAGAACCTATCAACGGGTCGTCTTCCCGTGACCTTACTGGATTAACTCCATGAGAGCACTCATCTTGAGGTGGGCTTCCCACTTAGATGCTTTCAGCGGTTATCCGCTCCGCACTTGGCTACCCTGCGTTTACCGTTGGCACGATAACAGGTACACCAGAGGTGCGTTCTTCCCGGTCCTCTCGTACTAAGGAAGACTCCTCTCAATGCTCTTACGCCTGCACCGGATATGGACCGAACTGTCTCACGACGTTCTGAACCCAGCTCGCGTGCCGCTTTAATGGGCGAACAGCCCAACCCTTGGGACGTACTACCGCCCCAGGTTGCGACGAGCCGACATCGAGGTGCCAAACCTCCCCGTCGATGTGAACTCTTGGGGGAGATCAGCCTGTTATCCCTAGAGTAACTTTTATCCGTTGAGCGACGGCCCTTCCACTCGGTACCGTCGGATCACTAAGGCCGTGTTTCCACCCTGCTCGAGTTGTCACTCTCGCAGTCAAGCTCCCTTATGCCTTTACACTCAAAGGCTGATTTCCAACCAGCCGGAGGGAACCTTTGCGCGCCTCCGTTACCTTTTAGGAGGCGACCGCCCCAGTCAAACTGCCCACCTGATACTGTCCACTAACCGGGTCACGGTCAATGTTAGAATCCTAGCCTTGATAGAGTGGTATCTCACCAGCGACTCACTAACACCCACAAGCATTAGTTCTATGTCTCCCACCTATCCTGCGCAATCAAAGCCCGAACCCAATACCAAGCTACAGTAAAGCTTCATAGGGTCTTTCTGTCCAGGTGCAGGTAGTCCGTATCTTCACAGACAATCCTATTTCGCCGAGCCTCTCTCCGAGACAGCATCCAGATCGTTACGCCTTTCGTGCGGGTCGGAACTTACCCGACAAGGAATTTCGCTACCTTAGGACCGTTATAGTTACGGCCGCCGTTCACCGGGGCTTCGGTCGCTAGCTTCATCCGAAGACTGACCAGCTTCCTTAACCTTCCGGCACTGGGCAGGCGTCAGCTCCTATACTTCCTCTTTCGAGTTTGCAGAAACCTGTGTTTTTGGTAAACAGTCGCCTGGATCTCTTCACTGCGACCCCCGTTAAGGGGTACCCCTTCTCCCGAAGTTACGGGGCCATTTTGCCGAGTTCCTTAGAGAGAGTTATCTCGCGCCCCTTAGTATACTCAACCCACCCACCTGTGTCGGTTTACAGTACGGGTCTGTTCGCTTCATTACATCCACAGCTTTTCTAGGCACTATCGTTCACTACGCAGCTTCCGTAGAAACTTCCCAATCCATTTAGGGTGTAGCTAGTTGTCATGCGTCCCTGCAATGCTCCACAAACAAAGTTCAGGAATATTAACCTGATATCCATCGACTACGCCTTTCGGCCTCGCCTTAGGTCCCGACTAACCCTCCGCGGACGAGCCTTCCGGAGGAAGCCTTAGGTTTTCGGGGTAGATGATTCTCACATCTATTTTCGCTACTCAAGCCGACATTCTCACTTCTGCTTCGTCCACACCTGCTCTCGCTAATGCTTCTCACTACTACAGAACGCTCCTCTACCACTTGATAAATCAAGTCCACAGCTTCGGTACATCTCTTAGCCCCGTTCATTTTCGGCGCAAGAACGCTTGACCAGTGAGCTATTACGCACTCTTTTAAGGATGGCTGCTTCTAGGCAAACCTCCTGGTTGTCTCAGCATTCTCACCTCCTTTATCACTTAGAGATGATTTGGGGACCTTAGCTGATGGTCTGGGCTGTTTCCCTCTCGACGATGAAGCTTATCCCCCACCGTCTCACTGGCAATGTATTCACTGGGTATTCTGAGTTTGTCTCGATTTGGTACCGCTCTCGCAGCCCGCACCGAAACAGTGCTTTACCCCCCAGCTATAATCACTACCGCTGCGCCTAAACACATTTCGAGGAGATCCAGCTAGCTCCGGGTTCGATTGGCATTTCACCCCTAACCACACCTCATCCGCTCCTTTTTCAACAGAAGTCGGTTCGGTCCTCCACTTAGTGTTACCTAAGCTTCAACCTGGACATGGTTAGATCACCCGGGTTCGGGTCTATAAACACTGACTATCGCCCTTATCAGACTCGGTTTCCCTTTGGCTCCGTCATTCTCGACTTAACCTGCCAGTGCTTATAAGTCGCCGGCTCATTCTTCAACAGGCACGCTATCACACGTTTAATCGTGCTCTAACTGCTTGTAAGCTCATGGTTTCATGTTCTATTTCACTCCCCTCCCGGGGTTCTTTTCACCGTTCCCTCGCGGTACTATTCGCTATCGGTCACACAGGAGTATTTAGCCTTACGAGGTGGTCCTCGCTGATTCAATCGGGATTCCACGTGCCCCAACCTACTCGGGATTCAGCTAGTATCCTTCAAATTTCGACTACAGGACTCTCACCTTCTTTGGTTCACCTCTCAAGTGATTCGTCTATCCTCCAGATTCCATATCGCTGTCCCACGACCCCAACTCTGATAAGAATTGGTTTAGGCTCTTCCCGCTTCGCTCGCCGCTACTAAGGGAATCGAGTTTTCTTTCTCTTCCTACAGCTACTAAGATGTTTCAATTCGCTGCGTTCGCTCGTACCCACCTATAGATTCAGTGGGCCGTACGTAGGGTTGCCCCATTCGGAAACCCACGGATCAATGCATGCTTCCTGCTCCCCGTGGCATATCGCCGGTAACCGCGTCCTTCTTCGCCTCTGTGTGCCTAGGTATCCACCATGAGCCCTTTGTAGCTTGACCTCTCAGTCTTTTTACTAAAGGTTCTCTGTGTCGAACTACCTATTCGACTAATCTATGCAGTTGTCAAGGTTCTCGCTAGACCTAAATCCAGCAGCCTATTCCCCTAGCCCATCTCTTAACAGACCTAAACAGGGTGCTGAAGTTATTCCTATCTCTGCCAATCTGGCAATATTTGGTGGAGGTAAGCGGACTCGAACCGCTGACATCCTGCTTGCAAAGCAGGCGCTCTACCAACTGAGCTATACCCCCATCAGTGGGCCATCCTGGACTCGAACCAGGGACCTCACCCTTATCAGGGGTGCGCTCTAACCACCTGAGCTAATAGCCCCAGCCTATACAACCTAAACAATAGTTTGAAATTCCCTCAATCCTGTCACGACCTAGAGTGACCAATATCGCTCCTAATAAAAATTCGTTCGGAGTCGATTCGGTAGGTCTCCCTTAAAGGAGGTGATCCAGCCACACCTTCCGGTACGGCTACCTTGTTACGACTTCACCCCAGTCATCAGCCCTGCCTTCGGCGCCCCCCTCCGAAAACGGTTAGGGTAACGACTTCGGGCATGGCCAACTTCCATGGTGTGACGGGCGGTGTGTACAAGGCCCGGGAACGTATTCACCGCAGTATGCTGACCTGCGATTACTAGCGATTCCTCCTTCATGCAGGCGAGTTGCAGCCTGCAATCTGAACTGAGCAACGGTTTATGGGATTAGCTCACTATCGCTAGTTGGCTGCCCTTTGTCCGTTGCATTGTAGTACGTGTGTAGCCCAGAACGTAAGGGGCATGATGACTTGACGTCGTCCACACCTTCCTCCGAGTTGTCCCCGGCAGTCTCTCCAGAGTGCCCAACTGAATGATGGCAACTAAAGACGTGGGTTGCGCTCGTTGCGGGACTTAACCCAACATCTCACGACACGAGCTGACGACAGCCATGCACCACCTGTCTCCTCGCTCCCGAAGGCACTACCCAATTTCTTAGGTATTCGAGGGATGTCAAGTCCTGGTAAGGTTCTTCGCGTTGCATCGAATTAAACCACATACTCCACCGCTTGTGCGGGCCCCCGTCAATTCCTTTGAGTTTCACACTTGCGTGCGTACTCCCCAGGCGGGATACTTAACGCGTTTGCTTCGGTACTGCACGGGTCGATACGCACAACACCTAGTATCCATCGTTTACAGCTAGGACTACAGGGGTATCTAATCCCTTTCGCTCCCCTAGCTTTCGTCCATCAGCGTCAGTCTTGGCCCAGTAGAGCGCCTTCGCCACTGGTGTTCTTCCTAATATCTACGCATTTCACCGCTACACTAGGAATTCCCTCTACCCCTACCATACTCTAGTTAATCAGTTTCAGTTGCTCTCCCACAGTTGAGCTGCAGTCTTTAACAACTGACTTAATTGACCGCCTACGGACGCTTTACGCCCAATAATTCCGGATAACGCTTGCATCCTCCGTCTTACCGCGGCTGCTGGCACGGAGTTAGCCGATGCTGATTCCTCTGGTACCGTCAGATCTTCTTCCCAGAGAAAAGAGGTTTACAATCCACAGACATTCCTCCCTCACGCGGCGTTGCTCCGTCAGGCTTGCGCCCATTGCGGAAAATTCCCCACTGCTGCCTCCCGTAGGAGTCTGGGCCGTGTCTCAGTCCCAGTGTGGCTGATCTTCCTCTCAGAACAGCTACTGATCGTCGCCTTGGTAAGCTCTTACCCCACCAACTAGCTAATCAGACGCGAGTTCATCCTCAGGCACATTAAGCTTTCAGCTCTCGCCATATGGGGTATTAGCTTCCGTTTCCAAAAGTTGTCCCCCGCCTAAGGGCAGATCCTCACGCGTTACTCACCCGTCCGCCACTCACCCCGAAAGGTTCGTTCGACTTGCATGTGTTAAGCACGCCGCCAGCGTTCATCCTGAGCCAGGATCAAACTCTCCATGGTAATCTCATTGCTCCCTAAAGAAAAAACAAGACTCATTCATCAAGTGTTGACCTGACACTCAGTGTTATCTAAGTATCCGGTCGTTTGACATCGGCCTCAACCTCGTGATAAGGTCTAACCAATTTCAAACTAAAGAAATTAAACAGGATTTTGTTAGAATCTCAAACTATTGATTTGTCTAGGTTCTAACTCGATTCGGTTACGGTGTTCGCCGCTCCCGTCTCAAGCGCTTTACTAATATAGCGAGCTATTCGTCACTGGTCAACTCCTTTCTTGAAGTTTTTTCGGAAAGCCGCAAAACGCCTTAGAACAAGGCGTCGAAGCGAGTTTTGGCCATGCCCATCGTGACTATGACACAACTTTCTTTAGAATTTAGATGAAGCTTTTAGGTGTTTTGGTCACAGCTTTATTGCTGAAGCTGGCTTACTTACCAATCGATGGCAACTATTACTAGCGTGAGTTGTGTTGTTGACTTGAAGCTAGCTAGTAGACAGTGCAATCGTTTGTCTCTATCTCTATTTAAATAGGGTGAGCTTGAGCAGAAAAAATACTGTGAATATCAACTGGATCGGCTTAGATGATCAGCTAAAGCAATGGCTGCAAGAAGATATTGGTCGTGGAGATCAGACCACTTTAGGTTTAGACACCACAGGTGTAAGACAGGGAAGTGGGTATTGGATAGCAAAAGCATCGGGCGTCATCTGTGGACTTCTGATCGCTCGTAGAGTGTTTGCAATCCTGTCTGATTTAGACGGCACATCGGTTAATCAAATAGAGTTTGAGCCCTGTGTTGTTGAGGGCACATGGGTAGAAGCAGGCACGACCATTGCTCAAATGAGCGGTTCCTTCGCTCATTTGCTCACGGGTGAACGAGTCGCCCTGAATTTAGCAATGCATCTTAGTGGTATTGCGACTGCTACCCGGCAATATGTCGATGCAATTGCAGATCTGCCAGCTCAGCTCGTGGATACTCGCAAAACGACCCCAGGGCTTCGAGCCTTAGAAAAGTATGCAACTCGCATGGGCGGTGCGAAAAACCACCGTATGGGCCTTGATGACGCCTTGATGGTTAAAGACAACCATATTGCTGCTGCGGGTGGAATTGCACAGGCAATTAAAGCTGTAAGGTTAGCTATGCCTTATCCGCTCAATATAGAGGTAGAGACAGAGAATTTAGAACAGGTTGAGGAGGCATTGAACCATGGTGCCGACATTATTATGTTGGACAACATGACTCCAAGTGTGATGGAGCAAGCAGTCTACTTAATTCGACAGCATAGTTCTCGGATCAAGATTGAGGGATCCGGCAACGTTACTCTCGAAACCATTCGTGAGATTGCATTAACGGGTGTTGACTATATATCAAGTAGCGCGCCAATAACTCGCTCATCCTGGCTGGATTTGAGCATGCGCTTAAAATGCGAGTGAAATTTAGCGAATTGTCCGTTTGCAAACGTTTGCAAACGGACAATTGCAAAATAACAAAGCTTCAAGCATTTTCTATTTGAGGAAGGCACAATTGAAAAGACTCAAAGAGTATGTGGGGTGTTGACCACCGTGAGCCATAGATCCAGCCAAGAAGTCAAAATCGTCAAGTTGGATATATTAGACACCGACTATGCTGCCATGGTTGCTGGTGAACCAATTGCTGATGAACGCAAGCAGCGGTTAGAATCTACCGACCCCCAGGCATTCAAATATATTAGTCGGCAAATCTCAAGATATCGCTACGGTTGTCACACTCAAGAGGAACGAGATGATGCTCTTTATAATATAGGAGCCATAGTTGGGTTGATGACACCTTCAGATATAGAAGACGTCAACGATCGCCTACGTCATACGGGCCATCTGTATCTCACTCAGGGAGAACGATTGCAAATCCTAAATTGGTTAGAAGATGAGTTGGCGGTTTCATTCGAACGTGGAGTTCATGAATAGGTAACCAAAGAGTTTAGTGGGAGAGTTAATCTAGGGTTATCTTTTCTATAAGGGTGGTTTATTTTAAAGCCCGTACCTGGGACACTAGGGATAGAAAATAATCCACCTTTTAATACTCTCCAAGTATATGTCTGCTGCTGTATCTCCCCCAGCTACCTATGATCAAACACTCCCTATGCTTTGTGGCTGGGAGTCATCTATTGAGGAGTTGAGTAGTTTCGACGAGCCAGTTTTTCTGGAACGCAGTAATCTCGATCTCAACAGCCTGTCGGCAGGGTTTGCGATCGCACTTCACATGCACCAGCCGACGATCCCAGCGGGGCCAGAGGGCAAGCTTATCGGCCATTTGCAATATATGTTTGAACACCACTATGAAGGTGACAATCATAATGCTGGACCATTTGCCTATTGCTATGCCCGCATGGGTGATTTTATCCCTGAGCTTGTGAGTCAGGGTTGCAACCCACGGGTCATGCTGGACTATTCAGGGAATTTGCTGTGGGGCCTCCAGCAAATGGGGCGTGACGACATTCTCGATAAGCTCAGAGGGATCACCTGCGATCCTCGGTACCAAACCCATGTGGAATGGTTAGGTACATTTTGGGGACATGCCGTTGCCGCTGCCACGCCACTACCCGATATCAAGTTACATATTCGAGCTTGGCAGCACCAGTTTGCCAGCATTTTTGGATTAGAAGCACTCAAGCGAGTTCGAGGATTCTCATTACCTGAAATGCAACTGCCGAATCATCCCGATGCTCTGTACACGTTGGTTAAAACTCTCAAAGAGACAGGTTATCGCTGGGTCATGGTCCAAGAGCATACCGTGGAAATACTGACAGGTGAGGGAATTCAGCAACCACATCTGCCTCATCGTTTGGTGGCTCGCAACAGTCATGGCGACACAGTGTCGATCACGGCCTTAATCAAAACCCAAGGTTCTGATACTAAGTTAATTGGTCAAATGCAGCCGTATTACGAAGCCAAGACCTTAGGAAAGATACCCCTTGGAAATAAGTCAATCCCACCTCTAGTGAGCCAAATCTCTGACGGTGAAAATGGCGGCGTCATGATGAACGAATTTCCAGGGGCCTTTAAACGAGCCTGGCATGAATCTCGCCATGAGCACACAGTCACCGGAATTAACGGTACCGAATATCTGGAACTGTTAGCAGCAGCCGGAATCAAAGAAAGTGATTTTCCTAACTGTCAGGCTAAGGACCAACATCAACTGTGGCAGGCTCTGGATGGCAACATTACACCAGAACAGGTGGGTGATGCGATCTCACATCTAGCGGAACAAAACACTAGATTTACAGGAGGCTCATGGACTAACGATCGCAGTTGGATCGATGGATATGCCAATGTCATTGACCCCATAGAACGCCTAAGTGCTAGCTTTCACCATGCCATTGCTGCAGTGCCAGCAAGCAAGCAAGCCTACCTAGCATTAAATGCCAACTATCGCCAGGCACTCCTGCACAACCTAATTCTACAAACCAGCTGCTTCCGGTACTGGGGTCAAGGGCAGTGGACAGATTATGCCCAGACAATTTATCAGCGGGGCTGTGAATTTGTTGATCGAGGTTTTGTCTAAAAGGCTTTGACCTAGTTTTGACCTAAACTGTTATCCCATTCATACGACTGAGAAATGTCTGTAAACGCTCACTCTGAGGGTTCTGCAACACGTCTCGAGGAGCACCAGTTTCTTCGACTACACCTTGATTGAGAAATAGGACACGACTCGCGACTTCCCGAGCGAACTGCATTTCATGGGTCACTACGGCCATGGTCATACCATCTTCAGCCAGGGTGCGCATCACCTGAAGCACTTCGCCCACCAGTTCAGGATCTAGAGCGCTTGTGGGTTCATCAAATAGCAAAATGTCAGGTTGCATACAGAGAGAGCGCGCGATCGCAACGCGTTGTTTTTGTCCACCTGAAAGCTGATCAGGATAAGCTGAGGCCTTTTCAGCTAAACCAACTTTATTTAAATAGACGTGTGCTCGCTCTTCCGCTTCCTTAGTAGAAAGCCGAAGCACCTTACGGGGGGACAGCGTCAGATTGTCCAAAACACTCATGTGAGGATAAAGGTTGAACTGCTGAAAAACCATCCCTACTTTTGCTCGCAACTGCTGTAACGCCTTAGCACTCAGATTAGGGGCTGATAAATTGATATTATCTACAACCAACTGACCACCACTGATGGTTTCTAAGCGATTAAAACAGCGTAGTAGCGTGCTTTTACCACATCCCGAAGAACCAATGATGGCAACAACTTCACCACGTTCAATTTGGCCATTAATGCCTCGCAGCACCGATAGGTCGCCATAGCTCTTCTGCAGGTTTGCAAAATAAATTGCGGCTTCTGTCACAACACACCTATCAGTAACATCTTGAAAGGCATCATACCGCTGACATTGTGCTGACGCTACGAATCACAATGTTTTTTAAGTCATGAATGTTTAACAGTAATCACTTACCCGCAGAAATTACGTATCATCGTCGGACAGGTAAGAGGTTTTATTGCTCGGGAATACTCCATGCCATCTCCAGAAACCATGGCTTTCAAAGATAGAATTGTTCACCAATTGAATCAGGTGGCACCCGTTACTTCCCGCTCTATGTTTGGTGGCTATGGTCTCTACGCAGACGGGATCATGTTTGCTCTGATTGCTTATGAAACGCTCTATTTCAAAGTTGATGATGACAATTTAGTCGACTATCTAGAAGCCGACATGGGGCCGTTTCACTATGAACGCCACGGTAAAACCATTCAAATGTCTTACTATCAACTACCCAAAACAGTCCTAGAAGAACCAGTAGAACTTTTGAACTGGATAGAGAAAGCTCAGGCAGCAGCTCGGCGCAGCAAAAAACCGAAGAAGGTAAAGAAACGTAAGCAACCATGACGCTACAAACAACACCGTTTTTTAATTCCTGGTAGTTTAAACTACACGTTTGAGTCAGATATCAGGGTGATTCAGCCCTAGCGTCTTATCTTCTGCGGTAGATCAGTGACGTCATAACAATAAGGAGCCGATTAAGCATTATGAAACGGTCTCAATTCATAAGAAACGCGTGTTTAAGTCTGGGAGCAGCTGTCGTACTGGCGGCCTGCGGTAGTGGTGGTGATGTCTCCACAACCCCCAGCGCTGATGGTGGCGATGCTGCTGGTCTATGGCTAGTGGGTACTGAGCCCGCCTTCCCTCCCTTTGAGTCTCAGGATGACAGCGGTGAACTTGTAGGGTTTGATATTGACTTGATGAAGGCCATTGGTGAGCAGGCTGGTGTCGAAGTTCAGTTTGAAAGCTTACCCTTTGATGGTCTAATTCCCGCTCTACAGGCTGGCACCATCGAAGCAGCCATTAGCGGCATGACCATTACTGAAGAACGGGCTCAGACAGTGGATTTCTCTCGCCCCTACTTCCGAGCTGGTCTAGCGATCGCAGTAGCTGAAGATGATACTGAAACCACATCATTCGAGAGTCTAGAAGGAAAAACCATCGCTGTACAGCTGGGTACTACAGGTGCAGAGATGGCCGGTACGATTAAGGATGCTAAAATCAGCACCTTTGATTCAGCGCCATTAGCACTACAAGAACTCTCTAATGGCAATGCTGATGCTGTGATTAACGATGCGCCGGTAACGTTGGATGCGATCGCGACTGGCAATATTGGCGGCGTCAAGGTTGTAGGTGAATTGATAACCGAAGAATTCTATGGCATCGCGATGCCCAAAGATTCGCCAAACCTTGAGGCTTTAAATACAGCCTTAGCCGAACTGATTGAAAACGGCACCTATGATGCCCTCTATGAAAAGTGGTTTGGCACCACTCCTGTCGGCACCTTACCGGAAGCTGGCTTTTAGAGGAGAGCTTGAACCTTAAAATTCCATGGAAGATCCGTGTCTTCCATGGAATTTGAGCAAGAATCTTAGCCTTACCCCAATATTCAGGTCCTAGCACTACTCCTTAACAGGTCCTCACAAGGGAACCTATCGACGTGGAATATATTATTAATGCTCTGCCCGCCCTACTGCGGGGTGCCTTAACGACCATACAGTTGACAGCCCTAGCCATCTTCTTTGGCTTTATTGGTGGCACATTGCTCGGCACCGCCAGACTCTCCAAGTTCTGGCCCATACGTTTGGCCACCCGTGCTTACATTGAATTTTTTCGAGGCACGCCGCTGCTGGTCCAAATCTTCTGGATTTACTTTGGCTTTCCAGCACTCTTCAAAAGCCTGGGATTAAGCTTTACCTTTGACCGGTGGTCCGCTGGCGTTCTTGCCCTGAGCCTGAATTCAGCGGCCTATGTAGCTGAAATTGTCCGAGGTGGCATTCAATCAATTGATCGCGGGCAGTGGGAAGCAGCTTCATCCATGGGTCTAGATGCGATTCAAACCCTACGCTACATTGTTTTACCCCAAGCCCTGCGACGCATGATCCCACCTTTAGGGAATGAGTTCACCACATTACTCAAGGACACGAGCTTGGTCGCTGTTATTGGCTTGGAAGAACTCTTTCGTCGCGGTCAGCTGACTGTAGCCACCAACTTTCGCGCATTTGAAATTTATACAGCTGTTGGTCTGACCTATTTGGCATTAAACCTGATGTTCTCCCAAGGATTTACATGGTTAGAGCATTGGACAGATCCGACCGAGAAAGCAAAACGCAACGCTTAACTCTCCCATCCACTATTTTCGCCGCCTTGATGACCGATGCTTACTCCCCGGCGGCGTCCGATGAGCACCAAAATATTTTTCGCTGCGATATCGCAACCAGACTCGTAGTTGCTGTGGCACTTTTTCCTTCTGCACCTTAGTAAGTTGGCTATACAACTTTAAGGCGCGCTCCCGCTCACGACGACAGGCGGCATTATTGTGAGCATCCCAAAGTTTTTTAGCAAGACGAATGCGGCGATTAGTTTCCTTGATCAGAGCATCGCCTTGGAGGGGTTGGTCGGGCATATTGTCACAAGGTTAATTGTTGGTTTTGGTTAGGTGTGGCACCCTCATATAGTAAACACCCTGATGCATCAGGGTGTTTGCGTGTCACATTGGCGGGACAACAAAACGCTTTCATCAGACACGCTTTGGCATAAGCAATGTGACCAATATCAAGTATGCATAATCATGGTTTTGGGGCTTGCGACTGCCCCGCAGAGACGTCGCCAGAGAAACTTAGAGTATTGGCCATTGCCCTCGTGATGGTGGCAATTTTTTCAGCGGTGGAACTGCGGGTGAGTCACCACAGCCACAGTTTATCGCTGGTGGCAGATGCAGGCCATATGATTGCTGACGTGTTTGCGATCGCAATGACCCTACTCGCTGCCTGGATCGCCCGCTGGCCCACGTCATCCCATGCGCCTTTTGGTTACCGTCGCGTGGAAATCTTAGCCGCCCTGGTGAATGGCATTGGTCTTTTATTAATTGCAGGTTGGATTGGCCAAGAATCTATTGCGCAACTACAGACACCGCCCAGTGAGATTTTAACAAAACCCATGGCGCTGACGGCGTTAGGAGGTTTAGGTGTTCATGGCATCAACGCCGTTTTACTCCATCGCCACACTGATGATGATTTGAATTTGCGGGGGGCATTTCTACATACCCTGGCCGATGCACTCAGCTGTTTGGGGGTTTTATGTGTAGCGGCAGTTGTGCAGTGGTTTGGGTGGCAATGGACAGATGGGTTGGTAAGCATTGCGATCGCGCTGCTCATCTTTGCCGGAGCGATCCCACTGATCCGCCAGAGCCTCAGCATTTTGCTAGAGCAAACACCCAACAACATTAGTCTGCAAGAGATTGAGCAAAATTTGCTTATCTTTAAAGACATCACCAAAGTAGAGCAGCTTAAGGTTTGGACCATCGCACCGGGTCAAATTCATTTGACGGCAAACCTCACTGTAAATACGGCTAGTGCTGGTCGACGCGATGTCTTGTTGAATCGCCTCCAAACTTCACTGTTCAAGGACTTTGAGATTACTGAAGCAACGCTACAAATGACGTCTACAGCATCGGTTGCTCTATCAACGCTGCCCAATACTAAAATACGAGAGCTAATTCAGACGACATCTGATGTATCGGCCACCCCCAAGGGGAGCCCCTACCCAATGACGGAGCTGGATAGCGTTGTCTCTGCTGAAACCGAATCGAATGCAAGTCGCTTCTTGGAACGTTAACTCTGTTCGCACTCGTCTTGGCCATGTCACTGATTGGCTCAAGGCAAATTCAGACGTAGATGTGCTGTGTCTCCAAGAGACAAAAGTCGTTGATGCTGACTTTCCCAAAACCCCCTTTGAGGAACTTAACTATCACACTTACATATACGGACAAAAAGCCTATAACGGTGTAGCCCTCATCAGTAAAACGCCCTTAGACGATGTGCGCATGGGATTTGGAGCAATCCTTGATGAGGATACCGTTGGCCATCTGGACGATCAAAAACGAGTTATTAGTGCTGTGTTAGATGGCGTGCGCATTCTTAACTTATATGTGCCCAATGGATCTTCCATCGGTAGTGAAAAGTATGACTATAAGATGCGTTGGCTCGCTTTACTCAAACTGTATCTGACCAAAACTCTTGAGGAAACTGCCAAGCTCAATGTCTGTGGTGACTTCAATATCGCCCTAGAAAACAAGGATATTTATACCGATGAGAAGCGGGATAAGCACATCATGTCTTCTCCATTAGAGCGTAAAACTCTACAAGACCTGCTCACCGTAGGATTAGCGGACGCTTTTCGTAAATTTACAGATGAAGGTGGTCACTTCAGCTGGTGGGATTATCGAGCTGCTTCGTTCAGGCGCAATCTGGGATGGCGCATTGACCACCATTACTTATCGCCTGAACTGTATAAGCAAGCCAAACGCTGCTGGATTGATGTCGAACCACGCAAGCTGGAAAAACCTAGCGATCATACCCCTGTAATTGTTGAGTATTAACCGATCAAACACGGGTACTTGATATAACGACCTACCCGGAAGCCAAGTAATACAATAGGTGCTAGGCTTTAAATGAGGGTAAAGCTTCTCCCTCATCCTGGGTATCTTGTTTTAAAAACAATCTGCGTAGCCCCTTAGCAGAAAGGCCCAAATCGTCTATGCAGTTTTCAGGTACCTTGTGAATACTTTTTTAGCTGGCCCAGATTGCCCAATTCTCGATCCACCCGAGTTAGAGACTGCCCTACACTTCTTAGAAATTTTTACAAATCTAGAAGACGAATTTAATCGGATAGATCTGGTCAATACTGGTTTATTTGATTTAGAGCATCCGGAAACTGCGCAACAACTGGACCTGACTGGTGCTATCAGAGCAATTAAAAGCAAAAGCCGACTTGCCAAAAACGTTCTCCGTTGGGTTGAGGACAATCATTATAATCTTGATAGTGAAGAGCTTACAGGAACAGAAGTTCTTACCAGTTAGACATCTTAGTCAAGGTAGTAAGCTTTAGTTTATCCATAAATAGTGTTTCTCTCTCTAAATCTCACAGATGCCGTCTTTAGCGAGCAATGAGATTTTTTAAAATATCTTTCCTTTACGGCCTACACCAGTTGTTTGAAGCAATGCAACGGCTGCTGCACTTGTTGAGGCTAGGAGCTTTATCTAAAATACAACAATCTCTTGAGTAAATGTAACAACAACAGAAAACAAAACAGAGATTATTGTTAGTGATACCAAGTCCGAGTGGGTATTGATGTTCATGTATATCCCTTAGCGCTGGCATTCCCTCCTAAGTTCCTTTAGGGTCGATGAATAATTCGCTCTAACACTCGTCGCTTACTGTTGGGATCAATACCAATCAAACGCACATAATCCTGGCCATGATCAACTAAGCACTGTGCAATTGCCTGAAGTGCCTGTCCTTCACTACCACCATTAATCACCGGGCAACTCTGCCAAGCATTGGTCCGAAAGCGACGCTTATCCACATATTCCATGCCGACCTGATAGCCCTGAGTCATTAGATTACGCACATTCTGCTGCACCTCATCAGGCAGAGAACTAGCAGCAACCACTGACTGCGACTGGGGTGTAGCAGGAGTGTTGTGTGAAGCACCGTTAGGTTCTTCTACCGGCTGTAACGGCACCGAGGGCGCAGGCTGATAAGCACGATAGTAGTTACCGTTGCCGTTGCTGCGATTCTCCCCGACCTTGTTCAGAGCCTGGTTATATTCCTGCACTAATCTCATTTCCTGAAGGCGACGCTGTTCGCGGACCAAACGCTGACCCACTTCAATCAGATGGCCAATACGGAAATCAGGCTTTTTGAAGCTGGGGGGAGTTTTCGTATTCACCACATTACGAGAAACATTTTCCACCCCTACACGATGAATAAAATCAATGATTTGCTCATCGTAGATTTGCGATCGCAGTGCCCCATAGAAATCAATTGCCTGGTTCGGAAACGTATCCACCAGGGTCTCAATATCATTACGACTTAGACCATCGGGTGCAAAGATTCCTCCCACAATTCCCAAACGATCGTCTCGGTTCGGCTCCCAGTAAAATTTCTGCATGCGCCCATCGCGAACTAAGGGAGCATAGAGCGTGGCAAAGTCATTACCCGTCACCACAATCGGAATACGCGGTAGCGGCGTTTCGTCATAGCTACCCGGCAGCTGCACATTGGTCGGATTATCCGCAATATTCATCAGGGTGTTATTCACCAGTTGCGTATTCACGGTGTACTGAGTCATGCCATCAAAGCGACCAGCTCCAGCATCCAGGTCATTGATCATCAGCACGGCCATTTCGCCGCGAATTTTGACCAGCTCAGCGGCTTCGCGGTAGCGCAAACGAATTAAACGAGCTGGGTCTCCCGCATCTGGGCTCTCTAGTTCGCCACCAGAAACATGAACTACATTCACTCCCATACGCTTGTACACCAGCTCACACTGAAAGGTTTTACCCTCCCCTTTGCGGCCATGGATACCGAAAATCAGCGGCAGCTTCACCTGGGGTAACTCCAAAAAGTTCTTAGTAATGTGAACTGCCAAAGCGTTAAGAAAACGGGGTGAGATGTAGTAAGCCACGGGGATAGAGAGTTCTTAGTTCTTGGTTCTAGGTTTTGAGTGGGTTGGAGGTCTTGACAATCAGCTCTGAATCCTGGCACTTAATCGAGGCCTCTCTCACGCAAAACTTAGAACTAATCCAGTATCTCGCCTGTAGGGGATTCATGTATAGGGATCAAGGCATTAAAACGATAGACGCTAAAAGAGGTATAGCCCTTCGTTTTCTCTGGAGCTATACCTCTTTGCTATTTGATGCTCTAGTTTTGAACTTACCTAACGATGTGTCGCTGGAATACGCTTCACTTTCTTAGCCCAGCCCAGACGCTCAAACAGCAGAATGGTGTACCAGGTAACATCGATCTCCCACCATTTCCAGCCGGTCTGAGCAGCACGAGGATAGGTGTGGTGATTATTGTGCCAGCCTTCACCGTAGGTGACTAGAGACACCCACCATAGATTACGAGCATTATCATCTGTATGAAATGTACGATAGCCCCAAGTATGGGTAGCAGAATTAACTAGCCAAGTTGCATGCCACAAACAGACTGCTCGGACAAAAACACCGTAGATAACAAAGGACCAGCCGCCAATAGCGTAGAGCAATAGTGCAAGCAGCACTTGAAATAATAGAAAATAGTTATTCAAAAAGCGGTAGAATGGCTGACGCATGAGGTCAGGCGCATACTTACCGTAGTAATTTTTATCAAAGTTTTCACGGTGGGGATACAGAATCCAAAGCATATGACTCCACCAAAAGCCGCGCTTGGCTGAATAAGGGTCTTTATGCACATCTTCTGTAAACGCATGGTGTTTACGGTGACCGCTGACCCAAAAGATAGGGCCCCCTTCCATTGCCAGTGTTCCTAGCACAGCGATGGGGTATTCCAACCAGCGAGGCACCTGAAAGCTACGATGGCTCAGCAATCGATGGAAACCCAGGCAAATGCCTACACCGCCACATAACCAGTGCAATAAAATGGCGACACCCAGTGCAGACCAGGAGAAAAACCAGGGTGCCAGCAGGGCAACACCGTGAAATACGGCAAAGAAACCAAACGTGACCCAATCCATAGGTGGGCGTTTAACCTCAGGTTGAGGATCCAGCCGCGGTTGGGTTAATTGTGCAGTCATACAGTCCTCACTGTCGTTGATATTGGCAAATTCTTAGAGGGTTTCAGCTGACAGCCGCTACTCTCTGAACACTTTGCAAGTATCGCTTGCATTAAACTTAGAGTAGCAATGATTCCTTTAAGTTGCAAGTAGCACTTGCAAGTCGTCCATGTCTCCGACTTCAACTCGCCATCGACTCACTCAGGCAGCGTTTGAACTTTTCTTGTCTCAAGGCATTAGCCACACGACAACTCGACAGATAGCCAATATGGCTGAGGTGAATGAGGCTACCTTATTTCGCAATTTTGGCAATAAGTACGGTCTGCTCCTGGCCATCTTGCAAGAGTCACCTGCATTAAATGCCCAGCCCCCGCTCCACGGCGAATATTCACCGGATGTCCTGCAGCTTTATTTGGATGAACACCTACAGCTACTGGAGCGATATCCCAACTTTGTACGCTCTCTTATTGGTGAGTCTGACCAGTATCCACCTGAACATCGCGCCGCTTTACAGCTAAGGCTGGGGGAAATTCAACAAGCCATTGCTAACCATCTAGGGCAAATGTTGGATACATCATCTCTCCCAGCAGCAGAACTCACCCGGTTGATCGGTGCTGCTTTAGTGGGCTACACGGTGATTGAAACCACTAGCGGAGATTCTCTCTGGGAGGATCGAAGTCATTTTTTGGAGTGTTTGACTAAATTAATTAGCACTCCACACAACGAGTCAATGGCAACTGTCTCTGAGTCAGCACCAGCCCTAGTGGTTGATTTGCCCACCAGCTGGGTACATCAGTTGATGAAGCAGACTCGAAGTATTGGGTTCCAGGATCATGCGATCGCACTTCTTCTCTTCGGTGCCGGGCTCCTACCGATAGAAATTACTCGATTGCAGCGCTCGCACCAAATTTGCGATAAATCCCAACACATTTTGCAGGTGACGGGGACCAACGGCCCTCGCCAGGTCACGGTTAACCAATGGATTTTAGGTAAACGCTACGGTTCTTACACCAGCAATCCCCTGACCAAATGGCTCAAAAACCGCAAAGACGATGCCAGCGCCATGTTTATTGATGAAGCGGGCAACCCTATGACCGTGACAGAGCTGCAAGAACGCTGGGAATTTTGGTGGCAAGGCCTGAATATGGTTGTGGAAATGCCTAAACTGATTCAAGCGCGACAAACTTGGTGTGTGGAAATGCTTATGCGGGGTATTAGCCTTGAAAATCTCAGCATTTTGACGGGATGTGAGGCCGCTACACTACAACCCTATGCTCAGCGGGCTAAGGAAAAGGGTGCGATCGCTGCCGCCGCCCAACTCGATCGAAAAGCACCGCCATCGTAATCAACCATTGCGCAACGCTCTAGTCTGGGTAAACTACACCACATACTAACCCATCAAATTTAATTGAATTTATGGCATCTTTCTACGATTGCGTCGTTGTAGGCGGTGGCCCAGCTGGTGCCACAGCAGCCTACCATCTAGCAAAAAATGGCCATTCTGTACTGATATTAGAAAAAAGCAAACTGCCTCGTTACAAACCCTGCGGCGGTGGCGTTTGCCCCAAGGTAGCTGAATGGTTTGATTATGACTTTGAACCAGTGATTTCGCAAAAAGTCACCCAGGTTCGCTACACCTACAACATGGAAGATGAAGTCATTTCTGAACTATCGGAACCCATTTGGATGGTGCGCCGCGACGAGTTTGACCATTACATGGTGCAGCAGGCCCAAAAGCAGGGAGCTGTTCTACAGGAAGCCACCAAAGCCACAGGCATCGAGTTTAAGGATGGTTGCTGGCATATCAGTACATCTGCTGAGCCAGTGGTAGGGCGATATCTCATCGCCGCAGACGGTGCTAAAGGTCCAATGGCAAAATGGCTGGGCTTTAAGCAACGCAAAACGGTTATGGCCGGGGCGATTGAAACGGAGCCTCGACTGCCAGTTCACGATGGCCACATCGTCCATTTTGAATTTGGCCTACTTAAAAATGGCTATGTCTGGAATTTTCCGAAGGCAGATGGCTATTCCTTAGGTAGTGGAGCATTTGTCTCAGCTAAACGCAAATCTCGTGATCTAGTGCAGCCTCTCGCCGACTACTCCAAACAATTTGGAGTGGAGATCGATGAGGAAACCAAACATGGACATCCTATTTTTCTTTGGGATGGTGATCAGACACTGCATACCACCCAAGCTGTATTAGCTGGGGAAGCCGCTTGCGTGGTAGATCCATTTACTGCCGAGGGTATTCGGCCCTCTATCTTTAGTGGTCTCAAGGCCTCTGAAGCAGTTCACAGCGCCCTCAGCGGCAACGAACAGGCTCTGACTAACTATACCCAAACCATGATTGATGAATGGGGCAATGAAATGCGTTGGGCCGCTCGTCTGGCTAAGGCATTTTATTTGGCACCTAACGTTGGCTATCGCGTTGGCGTCAAACAACCCAAAGGCACGCAGATCATGGGCGATGTCTTCCTAGGGAAACTACGCTATTCCGATGTGGTGACACGGGGATTAAAGCGCATTAGCACAGGATTATTTTCAGCGTAAGCCAACAGTACTGCTGGAGTGCCATTACATGCAACGTCTGCACACCCAAAAGTTGGAGTCTAATTACACTTTGGAGTTCTTAGTTTTGAGTTCATGCCGGTGCCAATATCGAGCACGGAATTCAAAACTCAAAATTTATAACTAAGAACTCGTCACTGCCTACAAAATTCTTTCCCCGTACCATTATTGCGATTTCCGCTCCAGCGTGTTACTACAATAAGCAAATGCTGCGTTACATTAGTCGCAAACGCTCTGCCTCTGCCAAAGAGTACGCTCTATTGCTTTGATGATTTCAATACTTTTGGTTGCGTCTTGCCGACAGGCTTGGGAGGATTTTGGTTGCTAGGTTACCTATGCCGCCAAGTCAGGATGCTGGTTCCGCTACACCAGCATCTACTCTTCAGTGGACATCAACTGCATCCTCCTGGTCACTTGAGCAAACGAAACCAGATCAAATTATTCAGGACAGTACACTTTTTACCTTTCTGCGCTGTCAACGGCGGGCATATTTGGATGCCTATGGCGATGCAGACCTACAATCAGAGCCCAGCGATTATCTAGTCAAGCTGAAAAGCGATAGTGCCGTCCATCGACAAACTGTCTTAGCAGACTTTCACCCCGTTAATCGCCCCCCTCGCCATGCAGGTAATGTTGCTGCTACAGCCCAGGAAACATTTACCCTAATGCAGCAAGGGGTGGAACATATTTTTCGAGGAACTGTAGCCGCCATCAATGCAGATGGCTCCATTGGCTATGTTAGCCAGCCAGATCTTTGGATTAAACAACCAGGTGTTTCATGGCTGGGCAATTGGTACTACGTTCCCTTAGACATCAAGTTAGGTAAAAAGCCTAAGCAAGAATATCAGCTGACAGCCGCCTTCCATGCCTATGTATTGGCAGCCTGGCAAGGAGTCGTTCCAGCAGAGGCCCATCTACGCCTTAAAGAACGTCATTACGTTATCGATCTTGAGAAACAATGGCCAACGCTTCTGGAGCTTCTAGACACCTGTGAAACTGTATTGACATCAGGGGAGACACCGGATGTTTTTATCAGCCGGAGTCGATGTGACATGTGCGTGTGGCTCAATCATTGTTATGAAGTCGCCCAGCAACAAAATCATTTGTCTCTCCTGCCTGGGGTCACCCTCAACCGCTATCGCCATTTAGAAAAGCTTGGACTCACAACGGTTGAAACCCTGGCACGAAACCAGCCCGCCACGTTGGCTCAGGCCTCAGGTTTTGAGTTGAAAGTGGCAGAAAAACTAGTGCATCAGGCCCAGGCAAAACTTTCGGGAGCTGCGATCGCACGTACCGACGCCAACAATAACTTCACTCTGTCTCCCCAGGAATTGCCCAGTGCCCCCATCGAACTATATTTCGACATTGAAGCCGCCCCCGACAAAGACCTGGTTTATCTCCACGGGATTTTGGTTGTCGACACCCAAACCCATAACGAAACCTTTATCCCACTCGTAGCCCGAGAGCCTGAGGGCGAAGCTAGTGCCTGGCATCAATTTCAACATGTGATTGCCCACTATCCAGACTCGCCGATCTACCATTTTTGTCCCTATGAAGCCCAGACCGTAAGACGCCTAGCCGAACGATATGGCAGCATTATCGATATCGATGAACTGCTTAGCCGATTTGTCGATATCCATAAACGCATCGTCGATTCCGTCACCTTACCGATCGAAAGCTATGCCCTTAAGCACATTGCCCGCTGGATTGGCTTTGAATGGCGAGACAGCAGTGCAAATGGAGCCCAGTCTATCTGCTGGTATGACAATTGGCTATCGAGCCAGAATGAACAATATCTCAATGATATTTTGAAGTATAACGAAGACGACTGCCGGGCCACATTTTGGGTCAAACAGTGGCTCGCTAACTTTGCAGCCCCTATTTGGAAAGACAACGCAGAAGCCGGATAATCTCTGTAGGGTCCCTATTTAGCTATAGGGTCCCTATTTGGAAAGACAACGCAGAAGCCGGATAATCCCCACTGCCTAAAAAAGTTGCACTAACTGTTTGACAAAGTACCCATAACTAAGCAAAATAGAGATCGCTCGTAAGGGCCTGTAGTTCAATTGGTTAGAGCACCGCCCTGTCACGGCGGAAGTTGCGGGTTCGAATCCCGTCAGGCCCGTTAAAATTAAGTTTAATTTTGTAGAGACGCTCCATAGAACGTCTCTAATTTTTTAAATAACTACCAACACAACACTGATTAGAATCAGCGCTGCCAGCATTAGCCACCCGGAATATTTACGCCACCACGGAATTGTATAGATCTTCGAAGCTTCGGGCACTGGCTTTTGAGCAGTGTCTACATACAGGGTGCATGTAGTGGCTTGAGGCCGCTGTGGAAACGTGCAGCTATCATCTTGATGATACACACAGGTATCACACAGATAAGTGCCACCCTCAGAACGATGCAGGTCAATGCCAGGATGTCCATGGGCTTTCAGCTCTAACCCACAGTTAGAGCAAGTGACTGCATTAATGAATACGGACTGATGACATCGAGGACAGCTGGGCATATGCGTTTGCTCTAAACTACGGAGCCTTTGGATCTGGAACGATAAATTCTTTAGATTCCATTAGATCATAGTCAATGCCCAGGGCCGCATCAAAGCGCTGATTGATTTGTTCTAGCTCCTCTTCAGGAATTGATTTCCATTGCTCACGAGTAGCCCAAGCAATGACAAAAATTACTTCATCATCGTGGTTCGGGTCTAGCCAAGTGGTCTTATCTAAAAAACCGGGATAGGACTCGAGAGCTGTGGTCCAAATTTCCTCGTCAATTTCTAGATAACGACCACGCTGAGCAGGCTCTACTCTGAATTTTAGCCATTCAATCACCATAGACGGCTGAGGATTAAGGGTCGCTTCAGCATGGACGGGAGTACTGGCCCAGACAATCACCGTCCAGACAGCCATTAAACACCATAGAACTCTCTGAACCATACGGTTAACCGCCCGTCGAATACGTCAATAGTTTGCCAGAATAAGTTTATCTAAGCCGACAGCGCATCCAAAACTGTAGAAGGTGTGGGTTACATTTCGGGGTTTCCTACAAGTTTCCTACGACTGCCGGTTCGATAAGTCTCATCATCCATCACCTAGAGTTAAGCTATGGACTCATCCAATCTATTTCGGCAACTTCTAATGTTGGGCATTGGCACTACATCACTCGTTGCTGAACAGCTACGGCAGGTGACTGAAGATTGGGTCAAAGATGGCAAGCTTAATCCAGAACAAGCCCGCGGATTCGTCGATGACTTCATGTCTCAATTCAACATCGACCAGGCCGCTATCGATGAACAACTCCAGCGTCAGATTCGTAATATCATGCAAGACTTGGGTGTGCCACGCCAGACGGAAATGGATGAACTGCGGGGCCGCTTAGATCGCCTGGAGCGCCAACTTAGAGATTTAGAAAATAAACAATGGCGTTAGAGCCTAGTAATCTATTACCTGTACCGGCACTAAATGTGACATGAGTCCTACCTAATTTTTAGGAATCGTAACGTACAATTTGGATGCAGGTTACGAGCTGATGCATCAGCTCTTGCGCTATCGCACTGGGAGAACGAACTGTGAAAGAAGTTTTTATTAGCCTGGGGGTTTTCACCATTTGCTGTGTAGTTGCACTAGCTACTCAGCTACGAGGAAGTGAAGCTGTTGCCGGTAACTTGACCGTAGACATAGGCACGACCGATTCTGTCACGTCTACGCTTGTCGCCCAAGCAGAACCTGACCCACCAACCGAAGAAACAACCGAGGAACCTACGACCGATATGGCCGAAAATATGACAACTACGGACTCCGGCCTAATGTACGAAGACCTTGAGGTCGGTACTGGAGCTCTACCTACACAAGGTCAAGCCGTGACAGTGCATTACACTGGTACGTTAGAAAACGGTGAAAAGTTTGACAGTAGTCGCGATCGCAACCGTCCTTTCTCCTTTACCATCGGTGTTGGCCAGGTAATCAAAGGTTGGGATGAAGGTGTTGCTACTATGCGTGTGGGCGGTCGTCGTAAGCTAGTCATTCCCCCCGAACTAGGTTACGGTGCCCGTGGCGCAGGGGGTGTTATTCCCCCCAATGCCACACTCATCTTTGATGTAGAACTGATTCGCGTTGGTGGCTAAGAAATTAGCAAAAATCAAGTGAACGGCAAAAAGGGCTGCTCATATGAGCAGCCCTTTTTGCAGACACCGTATCTAAAAAATATTTGCCCCCTTGCCCAACCAATGGTCAGAAATCCCCCATGAGGAAGCAGCAAACATGGGTTCTGCAAAATAGTTGTTAATGTCTCTCCTAAACTACGAGACTGTAAAGTTCAACGACTACTTTACCGTACAAGACCTGTATACTTCACCTGAGCAGTGATTGAATTATTTCACGATGACTTCAAAACCCTGATTTTGAAGAGATTCCAACATATTATCCGACTGCAAGACTTCAGTGGACTCTTGATCAATGGCTGCGATCAGTTCTTGCTTATTGTCTGCAATACTTGCTCCTTGAATATTCACACGGTAGCGCATAGGAGAGAGAAAACTCTGAATTCCCAAGGCACGACATTGCAAATGCAATTTACTCAACGCCACATGAGGATCAAAGGCCATATTTGGATCGTTATCCAATGTTTTTAGATATCCTTGAAAGCCTAGGAATGCAATACGATAGATCATTGATTGGGTAAACTGTCCCTGGAAATAGCCTCCATGGACATCTCGTATTCCGAACACTCCATCCACCATCAACATTAGATAATCCCACCAATTCAAAGCTTTTCTACGGTTAGCACGGGTCAGAAGCCCCTTTGTCTCTTCACTAGTGACATCTTCTTTGACTGAGAAGGTAAAGTCTTTATAATCAGTGCAGTCAAAGTAAGTAAAGAAATCAGCAATCGTAATTTGAGCAGTCGTTTGAGATGGGGAATTATTTATCGTCTCAGATTGACTAGCTTTGATACAATCCTGCGATATTTTAGCTAACGTATTGTAGCCATCTTTTTTACACCAGTTATAGGTAAGGAATAAATGCTCCATAATCTTGTAAGGATTACGAGCAATAGAATCCGCTAAAGACGAACCTGGGAAAAAACATTCATCTAAAGCTGACAAGTTAACAATGCCGTAATCCTTAGAGTTGTTATGATCAGCTTTCAACGAAACATTCCCTAAACGATAACCCATTGCTTCTGTCGTACTAGGAAACGTAAAGTAATTAGCTGTCGCCGAAGCAATCCGCAACGCCAAATCGCCTTCACTACTGAATAAATAGGACTCTGAAAATCGTCTTAAAGAAGATGAGAGAAAATTTACTCGGCTCGACACAATAGTCAAAATCGGAATATCCGGAGACGTTAAAATCAGCCGCTCTAACCGGAAAACAGATCCAATATCGGCTGGAGGTTTGTTACTAATGGAGCGCGTATCAAACACATCGGATAAAATCCGTACCACATTGGTAACCACAAAACCACCCATGCTGTGTCCTAAAAACGAGAGTTTTATTTTACGATGGGTTTGTTTCCAGAATTGGGCTGCTTTGTCACAAGGATATTGCTCGTTGGGATTTTGTCGCTTGATATCAGCAGCTTTTAAGTTCACTAATTCCCGGTCAATTTGGCGCAGCAATTCAACGAGATCCAGAACTCCAAAGTTGTGAGCTCGGTAGCGATCGCGAAAATAAACCACCATGCGCAAAATAACCAGTGTAATAATTATGGTGGATAGGCCTAAGAACAAAAGCAATAGAGGTACTACTATTAGACCCGCCAGCGTTTTATCCCAGGCCATAAGTTCTACAATTAGCAGAATTAGCGCCCCACCAAACCCTAGAAACATCAAATCTCGCGGTAAAGGAGGCAGCGCTTTGCAAGCTTCTCCTAAACGCCGAAACTCAATATTCTCTGACGGCCAGCGATAGCCGATGAAGACCTGGTTGCCTTGCCCTGGAATCACTGTGTCGTATCGGTTAATATATTGAAAAATATTCTTATACCAATCTCGAACAGAGCTGCGACCACTGTTATATCCGTGAACAGTAATCATGAGTTCAGGGTCAGGTCCCTCCTGTTTAGAACAGATATCATAGAGATGCCGGGCAATTTCCTTCACACCCCGTGCCGCTGCCTGCATCTCTGACTCTTGCATGGCTTTGGCATTTTCAATATTTGGTGGTGCGCTACTCATCACAAAATAGCCAGGAATGGAAGCCCGCTTACGTTCAGGGGTGCCAATGTGCACAAGCCTGACCTGGGAAGCATCTTGACCTGCGTCAATATCTTGATCCACATGGGATTCATGGTCTTGTGATAGCTCGTCTCGAAAGACAAACTTTCGTAAGATCACTGGCAACGGTTTAGATTCCATGGTGTTCCCCCTGACAGGAGTCTAGATATCTAGATAATTTTCAGCTCTAATGCACAGTTGTCTGCCGCAAGGTCATGGTGATGGGTAGAGCCGTACGTCCTTCAACACTCAGGCAATTACTTGAATCTACAAGTTCCATTTGATATTTTCCGTAGTGCGATGGGCTGGAATAATGTGCACTCTCAAAATTGCACTCAACGAGCGGTTAACTTACAGAGTATAAACTGCTCTAAAAAACGTACATCAAAGGCCACGTTGTTTAGATTAAATCATTCCAATGATCAGAAACCTCCGATTATTGCAGCCAAATTTCGTACACCGACAGCAGAATCTCCACCAAAATCAGGATAACAATGTACCATTCCACCCGATGACTGCTGCCCTGCTGCAATATGCTCAACGCAGTTTCTACACTACGGGAAATCAAAGCGAGCTTTTGCTCCAGAATCAAAAGTCGCTCCCGCAGTTCATATTCGTCCTCTAGACGCAGATAGAGCCGGTTTAAATCCGGGAAATCCCAAATCGGATCCGGTTTATCACCCACCTCCACAATGCCCAACATTTTTTGCTGAATTAGTAACGTTCCACCGATGTAGCGTAGCAACTCTTTCTCTTTTGGTGCCCGTTCTTTAGGGTTTTGAATCGCTGTTGTAAACGGCTTAATTTGATTAAACAGATCAAAAACCCTTTGCTCGTAGTAGTCCAGGACAACGCTTTTTGCGAGGGCCTCTGCCACAATTTGCAAACGCTCTGCACTAGAGTCCCGCAGCCATAATGTATCTTGCTCTAACCGTTCTTTCGCTGTGGGATGAAATGCTAACAGCAGATCCTCAAATACATCTTCCGACGATGGTTCTTTGATTAACGGCTTGAGCGACTCTAAATATGCAGCTTCTTCGATAGCATTCAGATTAAATACGACAACCACACCGTAACGTAGCAGTACGGCACAGCCGGACTTCCCAGCCCTAACAATCAACGGGTTGGTAGACAACGCATCCTTGGTTTCCAATGTTTTCACAATCAGGCGCTCACCGACTAAGTGGGCACGGGCCACGATGCGATCTTCCGTTGACCACCCTAAAGGGACGGGTGATAGCTGAGGTAGTGATGCATTCGATGATTGTGGAGTATTGAAATCAGCAGGTGGTGTGCTTAGAGAAACCATACAAAGGCTGAGCGTTTAAGAAATACACAGCTATATAGTATGCCTGGCCAACTGTTTCAGTAGACTCGTGCCTGCTTTTTCAGATGATTCAATAGGGACCAAATATAAAGTTGGCCGGAGCAGAGGGCTCATTGATATAGAAAAAATCATGAATCAACGTCAGCACTTCATCCTGATTGAGAACTCCATCCTGATTCACATCTAGATTAAGAAATATGGACGATGCATAGATTGGCAGCACATTGAACACTGACAGCAGACTGATCCATTCCTGTTCGCTAATCTGACCATCGTTATCCTGATCAAAAGCGGCAAAGAGCAACGTTACTAGGGCAATCACTCGACTGGCATATTGCTTAATATCATT
This sequence comes from Leptothoe sp. ISB3NOV94-8A, assembly GCF_043421595.1. Taxonomy (NCBI): domain Bacteria; kingdom Bacillati; phylum Cyanobacteriota; class Cyanophyceae; order Nodosilineales; family Cymatolegaceae; genus Leptothoe; species Leptothoe sp. ISB3NOV94-8A. Next base: position 5,641,171 of record NZ_JAXSQW010000001.1, read on the forward strand.
CAGAATCTGCTCGTAATAGGTTAACCATTCCCTCAAGGTAATCCGAGCATCACAATTTTGATCTGCTGCTGCGCACAGGCAGACCCAGTCCTGCTGGAAATGGGTCAAAATTTGCTCTTGATGGGATGCAGCTTGCACCTCCTGGCGCAGGTTTGCCAGGCGCTGAGCCAAGGCAATAAAATCCTGCTGCACCAGTACGCCATCGTCATTGGCATCGTACAGATGAAAGAGCTTAGTTAACTTACGCGTCTGAATATCGGTCAGCATGGGCTAGTAAGCATTGGTCAGACGATTCTAAACGCTAACAATGGATTTGTGGATTTCCTAGATATCTTAGAGATTGCATCTAAGCATGCATCATAAGATTAATCAGAGTTCTAACGGTTCAAAGGCCCCATGACCGCATCCGCATCTAAAACCAACAGCCAACGCTCTGGTAATACCCCCCAAGACATTGGCATTCCAGAACGGTTGCTTAAACATACGGTGCGGTACACCGACTATCAAGAGATCAAACGCGACGACCTGACGCCAATGATGCGTCACTACGCTGAGGTAAAGGATGCCTATCCCTATGCCCTTTTGCTCTATCGCGTTGGGGATTTTTTTGAGACGTTTTTTCAGGATGCGATCGCAATTGCCCGTGAACTAGAGCTCGTCCTGACCAGCAAAGATGCTGGCAAGGCTATCGGTAAAGTCCCTTTAGCAGGCATTCCTCATCATGCGCTAGATCGCTATTGCGCACTATTAGTGGAAAAAGGATTTGCGATCGCAATTTGCGACCAGGTAGAAGATCCGGCCCAGGCCCAGGGACTGGTCAAACGAGAGGTCACCCGCGTTATTACGCCTGGTACCATTCTTGAAGAGGGTATGCTCACCGCTAAACGCAACAACTTTTTAGCCGCCCTAGTCATTGCCGACAAACATTGGGGACTAGCCCATGCCGATGTCTCAACAGGAGAGTTTTTTACCACCCAGGGTACAGCCATTGATCAATTGTCTCAGGAATTGATGCGACTGCAGCCCGCAGAGGTACTTGTGCCCACCAACGCCCCTGATTTAGGTGCACTATTGCGGCCAGGAGAAACCTCGGACAACTTACCCGAAGGCTTACCAGCACAATTTTGCTATACCTTTCGTTCCCAAACACCGTTTACCCATGCTGAAGCAAAACAGCGTCTACTACAAAGCTACCGCGTACGCTCTTTAGAAGGTTTTGGTTGCGAACATTTACCGCTCGCAGCGAGAGCAGCTGGCGGTTTATTGCATTATGTCGAAGATACTCAAAAAGAGAGTTTGGCACCACTACAGCCTCTATCGACCTACACCACCACAGAATTTCTGGTGATTGATCATCAGACTCGACGTAATTTAGAGATGACTCAAACTGTACGGGATGGTATCTTTCACGGCTCATTGCTGTGGGCTTTAGACAAAACCACGACCGCCATGGGCAGTCGAGCGCTGCGACGCTGGTTATTGCAACCGCTTTTAAGCATCGAGAACATTCAGGAGCGCCAAGAAACGATCAGTGAACTGGTAGACAACGGCACGCTACGTCAGCAGCTACAGCTGATCCTCAAGCAAATTTATGATTTAGAGAGACTGGCCGGGCGCGCTGGCTCTGGTACTGCCAACGGTCGTGATTTAGTAGCCATGGCTGAGTCATTTGAAAAGTTACCAGATCTGGCGGCACTGATGGCCCACGCCCAGTCACCGCATTTAGTGAAACTACAGATTGTACCGTCAGAACTGGAGCAGATGGGACGCAAGCTCAGAGCTCATTTAGTGGAGAGCCCACCGCTCTACCTCACAGATGGTGGCCTGATCCGCGAAGGCGTTAATGCTCACCTTGATGGCCTACGAGATCAAGTCAGTAGCGACCAGCGCTGGATTGCCAATCTGGAAGTTACCGAACGGGAACGTACCGGTATTTCTAACTTAAAAGTCGGTTTCAATAAAGCCTTTGGATATTACATCAGTATCTCTCGGGCCAAGAGCAAACAGGCTCCTGACAACTACATTCGTAAACAAACGCTGACTAACGAAGAACGCTACATTACACCAGAACTAAAGGAGAGAGAAGCTCGCATCCTTAACGCAAAGGATGAGATTAATCAAATTGAATACGAGATTTTTCTAGAGCTACGGGAAGACGTTGGCCAACATGCTGAACTCATCCGCAAGGTGGCCGTAAATGTAGCGGCAGCAGACGTGCTTTGTGGCCTGGCGGAGCTGGCTATCTACCAGGGATATTGTCGCCCTGATATTGTGCAAGATCGGACTCTAGCGATTGAAGCTGGACGCCATCCGGTGGTAGAGCAGTCGCTGCCTGCGGGCTTTTTTGTGCCGAATTCGACGGGTCTTGGTTATGGGGAAACACCCGATGGGAGGGGGGGCAAGGCCCATCCTCCGGACTTGATCATTTTGACGGGGCCAAATGCCAGCGGGAAAAGCTGCTATCTGCGACAGGTGGGGCTCATTCAGCTGATGGCCCAGGTAGGAAGCTTTGTACCAGCGAAGAGTGCAGTGCTGGGAGTGTGCGATCGCATCTTCACCCGCGTTGGTGCCGTAGACGACTTAGCCACCGGGCAATCCACATTTATGGTGGAAATGAATGAAACCGCCAATATTCTTAACCATGCCACCCCTCACTCCCTCGTCTTACTCGACGAAATTGGTCGAGGCACAGCCACATTTGACGGACTCTCCATTGCTTGGGCGGTGGCAGAACACCTGGCTAGTGATATTCAAGCCCGCACTATTTTTGCCACCCACTACCACGAGCTCAATGAGCTCGCTTCACTATTAGAAAATGTGGCCAACTTCCAAGTAACGGTGAAAGAAATGCCAGACCAGATTATCTTTCTACACCAGGTACAACCTGGCGGAGCTGATCGCTCTTATGGAATAGAAGCCGGTCGCCTAGCGGGATTGCCCCCCAGCGTCATCAAACGAGCCCAACAGGTCATGGGTCAAATTGAAAAACACAGTAAAATCGCCGTAGGCCTCCGCAAAGGGAGTGCAACCAAACCGTCTAAAAAATCAAAAGTTCAAGAAAGCAGCCCTGATTCTCAACTCAATATTTTTGGATAACAGTCTTTTCTGTAGCGCCCTGATATACCGTCATCCCAACTAAAATACAATGTACAGACGTTTTATGGAACGCCTCCACCAAGCGTCTAGTATTAGTCAACCAGTTGAATTTTACCCAGACTCAGCTCATCAAAAATATGATGTACCTGCTCACGCTGTTTAGGGGTTAAATCCACAATGGACAGTAAAAAGGAAGACAATCTGACATGATCTTTACGAGTAAGTTTGTGGGTATTCCAAACCTGCTGCAATATAATCTCGGGTGTTCTTTCTGTCTTTCTAACGGCAACCATAGGACTGCTCTCGCGTTAACTGTTAGGGAACAACGTTTCTGTACTGCCATGATGGCTAGTCCGTGGTGATATTGGTCGCGCAAATGCGCGTAAATTACTCAGCAAAACCGTGAATTGTTCGTGAGTAGGCAACGTATAATCACTGACACTAGCCACACTGACCTCTACACTGTTATCTAGTTATCCCAGGAAAAGTTCCCGACATTGCAGCAAAATTAGACAAAAGTTTGACAAAGGTAGGGGAGCAGTCGGTCATGTGGAATGCACAGTGCGAAAAATCACATAATCTTCACAGCCTTCGGGTTGTCATCACAAAAAATTCATCTCCTGTTTCCTATGCAACAGTTATAGATGCCTGGCAAAAAGATAGTGGTTTTCGTAACTTTTTCATTGACCTATTGGCAAAATCTCCTTTTGCCAGCTTTCGTTGGGAAACACCACCAATAACGACAAAAACGGTTAATACTCCTTTTGAGTGTGTGTTAATAGACAGCCCGAGCCTGTCACGCCCCCCTGATCGGCAGACGTTTTCACCCTATTTCCCACCTGATCAACCGGTTGTTAATTTTTTGAATCTGGGCAAAGATGCTGTGCTAATTGTCCCCTGCCCTACAGATGCTGATGGCGATTACAGTCATCTCGGGGCGTTTGTACAAAATGCGCCGAGGCCTCAGCAACATGCCCTATGGACTTTAGTCGGTGATACTATGGCCCAACGCATTAGCGATCAGCCAGTATGGCTTAGTACAGCAGGTGGTGGAGTCGCCTGGCTACATGTGCGCCTTGATAACTATCCTAAGTACTATCACCATCATCAGTATCGTCAGATTCCTGAAAGCCTGTAATTTTACTCATCCTAGGGCTTATATCCGTTGCCCATAGAGGTACATCATGCATTACAGACTCCAACTCGCATCTACGGACAACCTGCAACAGCTATTGCCGCTGGTGGAGGCCTACCATGAGTTTGAACGCATCCATATGACGGGCAAGAACCGAAAACAGGCTATTCATGGCCTGCTATCCGACTCTTCACTCGGGGGAATTTGGTTAATTGTTGTAGATATTGCGATCGCAGGGTACATTGCCCTCACCTTCGGCTACAGTATCGAATTTGGTGGTAAAGATGCCTTTATCGATGAGTTTTATATCCGGCCCGAGTTTCGTGGCAAAGGTTTGGGAAAACAAACCCTGAGGCAGATTCAGCAAGAAGCAAAAGCCCTGGATATTCATGCGCTGCACTTAGAGGTGGCGGCATCCAATACTAGGGCACAGCACCTCTACGCCCAGACTCATTTCCAAGCCCGCAGCAAATACATGCTGATGTCTGCCTATTTAACAGAGACTAGCGTTTAAGCCACTTCAGCGGAAGACTTAAACAATGGTGTAATCCACACAGTCACTACATGGGATAAAAGTCCCATAGGTCCAGCAAACAAACATAGCGCCAGGGAATGACGAGTAAATAATTGTTTCTCTTGTCCGTGCAAGTAAATCCAGCGGCCCACAAAGAGATCCATCACTAAGAAGTGCACCCATCCCGTCGTCATCACCTTTTCATCTGAAAATAAGTTGGCCAACACCGCCAGAGTAGGGTTAGCAAACTCCTCGAGTTTGTCAGGATCAAGACTGGCAACAAAACAATAGACATAAAGCGCCGCCAACACCACAAATGGAATGTAGGATGCCATGATTTTGCGGGTGACGTCCCAATTGGGCAATAACACCATCAAGGCCCAAAATGGGAGCACAAACAAATTACCGAAGTTAAAAATATATTCAAATACCATCGCCTAACCTGCTCACCAATTAAAAGATACTGGAGCCATTGTAAAACGATGATATTTGAAAAGGAGGATCGAGGTGCTTGCTGATTAAGGGAAAGATTCGAACCGGCAAAATTGCCCTACATCGACATTTTTCAGATTTACTCTCCTCTGAATCAGCAAGGTCAAAGCATCTAAGCTACATCCAACAAATCCGAAGCTAGTGCTTTCACCAGACTCTAAATGAGAGTTCTAACCTTGCGCCCTAAGCGTGTAAAGATTGCCATCACATTCAAGGATTTCTCCATCCCAGAGGCTCTATATATCTCAAGATGGTTTCAGACGATGCACCCAATTATGTGTCTTGTTCCAAGTATAGAGCAGATAAAGTAGAATTGTAGAGACGTCCAAAAACGAAATTATTTATAGTCTGTAAAAAATGTAGAAATTATCCAACCATTGCTCGGGAGGAACGTCTTAGGGACTGAACTCAATTAGCAACCCTCATAATAGTGATTATTCAGCACTTATTTTGCTGTCAGAGTTTGTTTTTGACTCAACATCTGTCAGGCTGTAACAGCGCCTATATTAAGATTTAGATAAATGCCAATGGATGTGGAATCGGCTCCAAGCTTTAGTGAGTTGTCTTTAAGTGAGCCGGTACTAAAGGCTTTGGAAGGTTTGGGCTATGAAAGTCCAACACCCATTCAAGCCCAGACTATTCCCCATGTATTGGCTGGTGTGGACCTGATTGGGCAAGCCCAAACAGGTACTGGCAAAACAGCGGCTTTTGCGCTGCCATTGTTATCCCGCGTCAATATTGAGCAGCGTTTGCCCCATACCCTAGTATTGACTCCCACCAGAGAATTAGCAATTCAGGTGGCAGAAGCCTTTCAAAGCTATGCATCTCATATGAAAGGCTTTCATGTGCTGCCCCTATATGGGGGGCAAAGCTATAGTATTCAACTTCGTAAACTAGAACGTTCGGTACATATTGTCGTGGGCACCCCTGGCAGGGTCATGGACCACATGAAACGCGGCACCTTGGACCTGAGCGCATTGCAGTGTCTCGTACTGGACGAAGCCGATGAAATGCTGCGCATGGGCTTTATCGACGATGTGGAATGGGTATTGGAGAAAACCCCAGCATCTCGGCAGGTCGCTCTCTTTTCTGCCACCTTACCCAAAGAAATTCGCCATATTGCCCAGCGACATCTCAATAATCCCACTGAGGTCCTGATTAAATCCAAAACATCCACCGCTGACACTATCCGACAGCGCTATTGGATGGTTAGTGGGTACCACAAGTTAGATGCCCTGACCCGCATTTTAGAAACAGAGACATTTGACGGCATGATCGTCTTTGTTAGAACCCGTCTGGCCACCGTGGAACTGGCGGAGAAGCTGGAAGCCCGAGGCTATGAAACTGCCCCGCTTAGTGGAGATGTTTCACAAATGCAGCGGGAGCGTACCGTCGAACAGCTTAAATCAGGCAAGCTGGATATCGTCGTCGCCACCGACGTAGCTGCCCGCGGCTTAGACGTGGATAGAATTAGCCATGTCATTAACTATGACATGCCCTATGATACCGAGACCTATGTCCATCGAGTAGGCCGTACAGGGCGAGCCGGGCGTAATGGTGAAGCAATTTTATTTGTAGCCCCTCGTGAGCGACGATTGCTGTATGCCATTGAGCGGGCAACCAAACAAAAAATCTCCAAAATGGAGATGCCAACGACCGAGATGGTCAATAACAAGCGCATTGCTCGGTTTAAACAGCAAATTACTGACACCATTGCTGAGGAGAATCTAGAGTTCTTCAACAATCTCATGGAGCAATATGAACAGGAGCATAATGTGCCTGCTATTGAGATTGCAGCGGCCTTAGCCAAGTTGGTACAAGGCAACGAGCCCTTATTGTTGGAAGAACGCAAGCGCAGTCGTCCAGAGCGCGGCGACCGGCGCGAGCGACCCCAGCGACGTGAACGCAGGGCATCCCCACCTGAGCAAGGCATGGGACGCTATCGCATTGAGGTCGGTCATCGGCATCGGGTGAAACCTGGCCATATTGTGGGCGCGATCGCAAATGAAAGCGGTCTCGAAAGTCGCTACATTGGTCGCATTAATATCTACGACAGCCACAGCACCGTAGATTTGCCAGAGGGGATACCCAAAGAAATGATGCGACACCTTAAAAAGGTATCCGTTGCGGGCCACCCTTTGCGCATTAGCCGAGTAGAAGGGGAAATGACGGGCAAAGGCGGTGGCAAACGACGACGCCCCAAAACCAAATCTAAGGACAATTAAATCGATTTTGGTATTCGGCCTCAGTCAAAATGTCATCGGGATGCTCTACCCGGTCAAGAAAAACCTTGCCCTGTAGATGGTCGTATTCGTGTTGAAAAATTCGCGCCACAAAGTCTTGCAGATGCTGACGATGGTCATGGCCATCGCGATCCAGGTAAGTTACTTCGATCTCGCGGTACCGAGGAACAAATCCCCGCTTCCCTGGCACGCTGAGGCACCCTTCCCAGCCTTTGACTTGATCGTCACTGTGGTTAAGGATATGCGGATTAATCATGGCGACAGGCTCCATAGTCGGGGCCTCGGGGTAGCGTGGGTTCGGGCGTGAAGCCACAATAAACAGCTGTAGGCCTTCAGCAACCTGGGGTGCGGCAATACCCACACCATTTTTGGCCGCTGCGGTAGCTAACAGATCATCAATTAGCTGTTGCAGCTGGGGATCGTCTAAATGCTGAATGGGTTGGGCTTGCGATCGCAATCTCACATCACCCAATTGAATAACCGACCGTATGCCCATCTATCGTCGCTGCTGCGGTAACGCCTTTGTCATTACATCCAGAGCTATCTGACGACCACTCCGGTCAACCTCTATCCCAATCGACTCGCCTACGCCTAAATCTTGAACAATTTGCTGTACTTGCTCAGCCGCTGTGATCGATTTACCATTCATGGCCACAATCACATCACCCACTTCCAAACCTGCTTCTAAGGCTGGCGAATTACGCATCAGGCCCAAAATAATTACACCTTCGTCAGCAGATAACCTCAGATCATTACGAGGATCGCGATTGATTTGTTGGCGTAAATCAGTTGTCAGTGTACGCATTTGAATACCCAAATAGGCATGCTCCACCCGACCTTTCTCGATCAATTCTTGAGCTAAACGCTGAGCTGAATTGATAGGGATCGCAAACCCTAATCCTTGGGCACCTCCGATGATGGCCGTATTAATACCAATTACTTCACCGCGCTCATTTAGTAACGGCCCACCAGAATTTCCAGGATTAATGGCCGCATCAGTCTGAATAAACTGCACCCGTTTATCTGGCACTCGAATCTGAGCACTTGTGCGTCCCGTTGCACTGACAATTCCAGCCGTAACAGTATTGTCTAACCCCAGTGGATTGCCAATGGCAATAGCCCACTCCCCTGGGCGCAGCTGCTCTGAATTGCCAAGGGTCACGGTAGGTAAATCCTGAGCCTGAACTTTAATAACCGCCACATCCGTTAGCGGATCTTCACCCACCACCTCACCACTAAATTCACGGCCATCCCTAAGCGTGACCGTCACCGCATCGGCCCCTTCAACCACATGGGCATTGGTCCAAATCACACCATCTGACTCGACGACAAAGCCAGAACCCTGGCCACGCTCAACCCGAGACGATGGCTCCTCCCACATATCGCCAAAAAACTCTCGAAAGAACGGATCATCAAACGGTCCAGACCGACGAGTCACAGTTCGCGAGGAATCAATCCGAACCACAGCAGGTCCCACATCATCAGCCACGGATGCAATAAAGCTACTGTCCGTCAGCAAACGCCCAGACCCAGAGGTAGGCGATTGGGCCGTTGTTGGAACAAGTTGTGCTGTCGTGAACACAGCTGCCGTTGCACTACAGGCCGCAATAAACCCGTAAAGAGCTAACGACCTGGCAAAACGAACGGTTGAGGAGCGTAGTTTAGACATGGCATCAGGCATGGGAACTTTGCAATGACTCTGGTTGGACAGAACGCCTCACAAGCATCTACACATTGCCAGCGTCCTATTGACTAACCCTTATCTGTATAGCGTCTACAGCTAAATTCAACCATGTAACCTGTGCCAGTTCACCCTCGTCTCCATCAAGTTAGATCATTGCATCCTTTAAAGAAGGTTATATCTATGGTGCAGATTACTCTGGTGTGCTTGCTGGATATGTGAACAACAACAGGTTAGTGTATTAGAGCTCATTAGTTTTCAATGTACTAAAAGTTATACCTACGCATTTAAATATTCCTAGTCCTTTATGGGGAATAGCCCTCGTTAATGGGTGCTTGTAAGGGAAAACGTCGATAAAAGCCATACACTATCCATTCAATTCAGGTGTGTATCCCTAATCCAGGGTCGTTCAACCAAGAGCTCGCCTAAGAGTAGGTTGACATCCTGCTGAGATCGTCGATTAAGAGATGTTAGAGCACTGTGCCGTCATCAGCTTCAGTTTTTCAGCCTTAGCCATGGGGAATCGATTAATGTCTAATTTTGCGTGATTACTGATAAAACGGTTCTTAATACAGAACCTGTTGAAAACCATAGTTGATTGAATAATCAACTATGGTTTTTAGGACCTTATTAAATAGTGTTCCAAGTTCAGCACTGTCCAATTGTTTGGGGGTGTTTAATTTTGAGGTCCTTATTCTTGTAATGTTCCATTACGGAGCATTCAGAGAAAATACTGAGCTTGAGATTGCAGAGTTACTCACCGTTTGGAGGGTTAGTTGTGAACAAAGTGGATGGTCTCTGGAATGAAGTTCTCAATAAACTTCAGGACCAACTCAGTGGTCCCACGTTTGAAACGTGGATCAAACCCACACGACTCCAAACCCTAGCGGATAGTACTCTAACTATTTCCACACCGAATCCTTTTGCCCGTAATTGGGTGCAAAAGCACTACATTCAAGTCATTTCTGACGTAGCGCAAGAACTGTTGGGCCAAGACATTAACGTGGTCGTCACAGTGAGTGAACCAGTTGATGGTGATACGAATCGGACGGATAATGCTGCCGCCTGGCCTTCACCTCAAACCACAGAACGCATCACTACCAGTAAATCAAGTCCACCTGACCTCAACCCAAAAGCTGTTTTTTCCCGATTCGTTGTCGGGTCCAATAACCGCATGGCCCATGCTGCCGCCCTGGCCGTCGCCGAATCGCCTGGCCGTGAGTTTAATCCCCTATTTCTTTGTGGCGGGGTTGGTCTTGGCAAAACCCATTTAATGCAATCTATTGGTCATTACCGTCTAGATATCGATACCGCTGCTCGCATTGCCTATGTATCCACCGAGCAGTTTACGAATGACCTCATCACAGCTATTCGGCGGGACAGCATGCAACGCTTCCGTGAACAGTATCGAGAAGTCGACATCATCATGGTTGATGATATTCAGTTTATTGAAGGCAAAGAATATACCCAGGAAGAATTCTTCCATACCTTCAACACGCTTCATGAAGCAGGCAAGCAGATTGTCCTAGCATCCGATCGTCCGCCAAATAAAATCCCCAGGCTCCAGGAACGGCTATGCTCCAGATTTTCCATGGGATTGATTGCTGACATTCAACCGCCTGATTTTGAAACCAGGATGGCCATTCTACAGAAAAAGGCTGAATACGAGAGCGTGAATTTAAGCCGTGAGGTAACTGAGTATATTGCTTCTAGCTACACATCCAATATTCGTGAGCTAGAAGGTGCTCTCATTAGAGCTATTGCCTATACCTCTATCTCAGGACTGCCCATGACCATCGAGAATCTGAAGCCGGTTCTTGATGCCCCCACAGGCAAAATCGATGCGTCTCCCACATCGGTGATAGATATTATTTCCGAAGTCTTCAGCGTTTCCGTAGAAGACCTCAAAGGCAATTCTCGCCGCCGTGAAATCAGCCAAGCTCGACAGATCGCCATGTACTTAATGCGACGACATACGGATCTTAGTTTGCCCAAGATCGGCGAAGTTTTTGGTGGAAAAGACCACACTACAGTTCTTTACAGCTGCGATAAAATCGCTCAACTCATTAAAAAAGACTTGAACATGGCTCAAACGGTACGTGAGCTTAGCGATCGCATCAGCTTAAGCAATCGAGCATAGCTAGATCAAACAAATCATACAAAGTCGTCAATCTAGGGCTCAGACAAAAAAGAGGACATACGTGCTCTGCCCCAGGCATCCTGCGTAAAAGGATCAGGCAATAATAGTACAGAAACCGCACCAGGGATATGACCCTGGTGCGGTTTCTGTTGACTAGTACATTGAAAACTTTTGGCTGTGGAAAACAGTACTGACGATCTACTTAACAATCAAACCATTACGTCCGAAGGCTTTGAGAATATTAAGTTTGATACCAAAATCCAGAAATATCGCTTGTGGAAAACTCTACTTTAGCTGTGGAAAAGGTGGGGATTAACTGGGGAGAATAGGACAGGCGATGGGGAAAAAGATTTAGCCTACTCAGATCTTGTGGAAAACGGCTCTGAATATCCACATTTTTTCCACAGGCCAAAAAAGATTCAATAGCCTGATAGAGAAGGGGTGTAAAGATGTTTTCCACAGTTTCCACAGGCCCTACTACTACTATTGTTTAAATTTAAAGAAAGAACTTATCTATAGAACAGAGCAAGAAAATTTGCTTAAAATAAACGCTTTCCATCGTTCTGTTGGGGTGTTACGATTGGCCAGCATTCTTGATAGACATATGTCAGCCATGAAGTTCGTGTGCTCCCAGGGGGATCTCAACACACATCTCTCAATTGTCAGCCGGGCAGTTCCTTCCAGGCCCAATAAGCCCGTATTGGCAAATATTTTGGTCAAGGTAGATGAAGATGCACAACGCATTACCCTAACGAGTTTTGATGAAACACTAGGGATCCAAACCAGCTTTTCTGCCCATGTTGAAGAGGGGGGGATGCTGACAGTTCCTGCCAAACTATTGGGAGATATTGTGGCTAAACTGCCTCCTGAAGATTTAGATTTTAGCCAATCAAATACCGAACCAGTGATTACCCTGACGTGCTCAGCTGGTGAATATCAAGTGCGTGGCATGGAAGCCACTGACTATCCAAACCTTCCCTTAGTGGAGGATGGACAGGTAGCGAGTGTTTCGGCAGAATCCATTTTGGAAGGTCTACGGGGAGCTCTATTTGCTACCAGTTCTGATGAAACCAAACAAGTGCTCACAGGTGTTCATGTCGTGGCAGAACCCGAAAATTTAGAATTTGCTGCTACAGATGGCCATCGCTTAGCTGTAGTTCAGAGTGTGGATGATTCGGGCATGAACTTGGCCATTGATGTGACAGTTCCGGGCAAAGCCCTACGTGAGTTAGAACGGTTACTACAGTCTTATCAGGGAACAGAGCCAATTTCCCTAAGATTTGATCCGACTCAAGTCGTTTTTGAGTTAGGGCATCAGCGCATTACGACTCGTCTTTTAGAAGGGCAATATCCCAATTACCGCCAACTAATTCCTAAGCAGTTCGAGCGGCAGTTGACAATAGATCGTAAGCAGCTGATGTCTGCTTTAGAGCGCATCGGTGTACTAGCCGACCAACGCAATAATATTGTCAAACTTTCCATTGCTGGCTCAGCCCAAACCTTGGCTTTGTCAGTTGAGGCCCAGGAGGTGGGTAGTGGCCGAGAAGAGATGTCTGCCCAGGTGACAGGAGAGGATCTCGATATTGCCTTTAACGTGAGGTACTTACTAGAAGGCCTTCGTGCTCTACCGAGTCCTGAAGTGCAATTACAGTGCAATTCAGCTACTAGTCCAGCAATTCTGACTCCCGTTAGTGGTTTACAAATGACATACCTTGTGATGCCTGTGCAAATTCGTAGTTAAGCACATCAATAAAGTTCAAGGAAAATTTATCTAAATCCTCGCATTAGGCTTCAAGAAAGGGCAATCTGGTAATGGCCTAAAAAATTAAGCGAGGATTTAGATATGGATATCACATTAGCTGCTCTTGTTTTTGGAACAGTATTTGTCCTATTTAGCCGTGAAGTCCTGGGTGACTAGTACCCTGGGGCGTAAGTTTGCTCACTATCCAATGTGGATGAGTCGATGGGTGCATGGGTGCATGAAATTTCCGCCAAATTTTTGCCATTGGGTATACTAGCCAGAGGTAGAAATTATTTAAATCCTACAGTGAATGCTTGTGTTGCTTGGCTGATGTGATAGCAACACATAGTCCATCAAGCTTAAAGCCTAGTTTAAGTAGAGATTTAGTACTCTGTCCTGGAAGTTTCTGTTCTAGCTAGAACAGAGGTTTTATCATTGCCAAACAAGTCTCTATACTTTGGTGCAATGGATGCTCTTACAGGGGAGACTGCCTTGAAGGGCATCAGTTTGTAGTTCCAAAAAAATCAATACGATAATCGGTAATCTTCAGACCGGTACGTTGCTCAACTTCTTGAATAACGGCACGCGGTAGTTCGATATCAATATCAATTATTTTCTGAGTGTCTAGACAATTGACATGGCTATGAGAACTATTGAGATGGCCATATAGTCTGCCATCTGAGCGTTCAACACATTCAATTATGCCTTGATCAAAGAGGGCTTCTAAATTCTGGTAGACCGATGTGTGGCCAATTTTTTTGCCTCGACGGTTAAGTTCGTCATAAATTTCCCGTGCAGATAGATGCTCCTGCACATCCCAAAGCAACTCCAAAATATAGCGACGCTGACGACTGAGGCGCATACCTAATGCTTGACACCTTTCAATGGCGTCTGAGAGCGATGAAATTGGATAGGATGAGGGTTGCATGATCTTGACGCGGTCAGCCGACACCAGTCTCACTCTAGCTTGCTTTTTTTAATGTTGTCTATTTACTGATTCAAACTAACGTTTGTATGTAGAGCGATTAGCCAGCAATTTCCTCTGGATCTGATGTTGGAGCTATGGACAACCTTTGATCTTGAGAGTCATCTCCACGTTTTAAGGTGTCTTTTGCCTGAATGGCGTCAGTCTCAGCCTCATATGTCTTAGCTATGGGCACATCTCTGCTCTGAATTTCTCGACTCGAAGACTCCCAATCATCATGAATACTGAATGCTAATGATGTTGAATCTGTGGGTTGAGTCACCAATAATTTCTTTTCTTGCGAGGTCTTATCTGTAGAAAAGAGGTTAGTTGAAGGTTCTGGAGCTAATGCCAATATGGGGGTCTTCAAGGTTTCTTCTGATGGGGTATTTAGATCGTCTCGCTGGGCTTGATAACTGTTGAAGGCTGTGGCAACAGCATCATGGCGACGGCGTTGATCTCTACGAATGCTGGTTAAGGTGTTGCCTAGTCCAGGAGCATTCCACCGCTGCGTATCTGGGTCTAAGTAAGAGTATGTTCTTGCCCAGACAATGGCATCGTTGTTTTTCATTCCTTTATGTCTAGCTTGGACAAGACGATCGACATAACCACCGCGCTCTAAGGCCGCCCTAGGCGATTGATTTGCTAAGTCTAAACCATTAAGAACTTCCCCCAGGGTCATGGATAATTCTGCTTGATCAGCCTGGTTTGCAATGGTTTTCCCCTGTCTTTTGAGTCTTTTGAGTTGCTTCTTATCAGCTTCTTGAGGAGAACTTGCGCCGTGCTGATAGGAAAACGTTCCCATGTTCCACACACCGTTACCTGGGTCGGTGTGGCCGTAATAAGCTTGAGTGGGATTTCCGTTGGCAGTGCGTGTTCCTTCGGCGCTGCCAATAACCCGAGCGACTAATGAGTTGGAACCACCTTCATACATCCAATTGGGTAAAGCAGGCTGCTCCTGAGCTTTTGTTAAGGGCTGAGGTGGTGATGGCTCTGATGGCTCGAAGATAGATGCGTCCGGAGTAAAGTTTAAGGCAATGGCCTCCTTCTCTGATGAATCATGGGGTATAGGTGTAGATGGAATAGGGTTGGGTGAGAGTACCCGTGAGGTTGGCAAAGCGCTTGGCGGTGGTGGGGTTAATACCCGTGCAGATGCGATCACATGGCTCGGTAGCGCAGACTTAGATCTTGTAATTCGAAGCGGAGGCTGACTCGCTGTAGGCGGTATAGGCAGTGGCTTAAAAACTTTTACTGCACTTGGAGAGTCTGTCTCAGGTAAACCGGGTTGGCTATCGATAAGTTCAGAACTGGAGGAAGTCTGAGATCTTTTGGGTTGTGTCTCTAGGTCAAAGTTCACACCCATAGCTTGGGCAGGACGATGACCTATGGCAGTCACCAAAAGAGAAAGGGCAAAAAGGTTATGAAGCTTGAAGCGCAGCATAGTGGTCAGGACTCCGAAGGCGGAAACACAAGGTGAGAGAGGTTGCCAGGAAACATTTGTTAGTTAACAGATTTTTTTCCTTTTGGTGTCTGAGGTGATTGGACTTGATCCTGATTTGTCTCATCTTTAGTGGGAGATCTGCCAGGATTATGTTGGGAAATGGCTCGTTCTAAAACTCCGGTCGAGGGTTCAACAATAATCCAAGTGCCATCGGGCTGACGGCGTAATGTGGCAAATTGTATGTGACGTCCTCCACCCATGGTTTGCCCGGCTTTAATGTTGCCAAGTCTGGGCCTTTGCAAACCACAAAATCGAAACAGGTAAGCTGGAACTTCAGGGGTGGAATAAATTACGCACTGTTCGAATGTGCTGGGTTCTACTTTGCCTGGAAACGGTGCTCTTAAGGGTTGATGCTTAAGCTGAATGGAAATATCGCCTAAACTGCCAACGACAAGATGGTCTGCAATTTTATCGCCGGGTTCCAGCTCCCATTGTTGTTGGATATTAATGACTCGTTTGGGGGGTATTGCTTGGGATTGACAACTACTTAGCAATAAGCCAAAGAATATAATCCAAAGCCTGTGCTGAGACCTACTCAAAGCTGAAACGATAACCTGCATACTCATTATTTTCGTAGAGAATCACAAGGGTTGTACCAGGATCAAATGCAAGGGGATAGGCTTCTCGTTCCGCATCCACCCCAGATCGGACTTTGAGTGTGGGTAATGCACAATAGGGTTCGCTGACGACTTGTCGAACTCTCTCTTTGGCATCTCGTTCTGGGATGGTGAGGAGTTGGGCTAACTGTTCTCGAGATAGTTTGGCGTCATCACTTACTACATCATTACAATGGGCTTGTTGGCTAGCTGTACTAGCGGATGTAAAAAAGTTTTTGATGCCATTAAAATCGATCAGTAAAGCTGTAAGAATCATGGCTAGACTAGCTGCCACTAGAGGTTTGGGACCTAGACTTTGTGACCGAGGGCGATGGGGAACATTGTTGGGGTAAACCATGGGAGACCTCTTGGGAAAGAATGAAATGAGTAGGAAAGAAACTGCATGACAAAACTAACTGCACTGCTTTTAGTGAAAATGTATAAAAGCTCTGATATCTGTTGTAGTGATTGTGGTTGTTGGGGTTAGGCAAAACGACCGCCGACCAGCAAACCGAGGATGATCATAAGTGTGCGATACCCTAATACTGGATCGGGGCGGGGGCTAAGAATAGCTCTGTAAAGACTGAGGATAATGCCAGCAATGAGAATAAATGCTACTGGCGGCCATAGTGCTGGGTTAATTTGAAACAGTTGATTTAGAATCAGCCGGAAAATGGCTGCACCAATGCACCAAATTGCACTGTCTAGGAGGGTAAATTGTGAAACCCGTGTTTGTTGTCTAGAGTGTAGATAGCGGCGTGTCCATCGTTGGATAGATCCAGACAGTTGCTGATAAACACGCCTGAGGTCGCTCACAAAGCCTGTGCCATTGGTTTTGCGATCATACTGATCGTCAAAATCATTAGAACGCCCTTGTTCTTGATGGAGCGGGTGTTTGAATAGTGACTGCGATCGCAACCTTAAGGTTTGTGCATTTGACGTAGCGTCGTGCTCAGCCTGGTGAAAATCGACCGTATGATAGATCAATTCTAAATATCCATCGGCATCACGTTGAACAGTGGGGATCTGAATGGCCTGGCATTCTGCTAAAAAGCGAGTGATGTCATCAATATCTGGCGATGTACCCGGTTGGATGTGTTGAATCAGGCTATCACCTACGGACTGTAATCGTCGCAAGGCTTGTCGTTGCTGCTGTGCCAGCTGCTCAACGGCACCAAGCGCAGCATCAAACTGCTGCAAACTAGAACCAGGAACTGGAGACGATGACAGTGTTTGACCTGAGCGTTGCCGTAGGGTCTCAATTGCCGTGGTCACCTGGGCTAAATTAGGGGAAGGCGCAGTCAATCGTGACGGGCTCCAAGGAGCTGCCATTGTTTCGGGAGGAGATGCTTTCAGGGTTTGTAGCTTCTGCCGAATCGTCTGAAGTTCCATATCTAAATCGTTCATATTGCAGAAGAGGACGAGGAACTAATAGAACATATGCCTCATCAACTAATACAAATGTATCATAAATCTCGTTTAAATGATCATATTTCAGGTTGATTTTAGGTGTGAATTTCCTGGCTATGTCTGCGATTGAGCTGGCTAACGGCTGCTTGATCCAATGTTCTATATTTCTAGGGTTTAGGGACGATTGTAGTGACCTGTATGGGGAATTCGGTGCCTCAAGTCTGCTGACATGTGGTTGCTTTTAAGCACAGCAGGGGCGGCGTGAGCGCAATTCTTTAATGAAGTAGGTTGTTTGAATACCCAATTCTCTTTCAATGAGCAAATAGATCAGCACCAACTACCGTGGCTGATCTACCATGCTTGAATTTATTACCTTGCCTGATGCACTACCTCCAGTTGCTCCTTACTCCCATGCTGTAAAGGCTGGAGATTTTCTCTTCGTGACAGGGCAGTTATCTGAAGATCCTGAGTCTGGTGAAGTCTTAAAGCTGGATGTTGAAGCGCAAACGCGGCAGGTGATGGAAAACCTGAAACGGGTGTTAACCCATGCGGGTACAAGCTTTCAAAATGTTGTGATGGTTCGAATTTTTGTCACGGACTTTCGCTACTACGAGATTGTTAATCAAGTCTATGCGTCTTACTTTGACCAGGCGCGGTTACCCAGTCGAACCACTGTGGGAATAACCGCTCTGGCCGGGTATGGCGATGTTGAAATTGATTTAATTGTTTACTGTGGTAGCTGATGTGTATCCTACTGCTTCTGTCTGTATCGGCCATGAATTCTCAATTTATTGGGTTTAGTGCTCGGATATAGTGTTGGGCGCAGTAATGTCAGTGACTAAGGAAAGACCTATATGCGAATTTCTGCTAGCTTGCTTTTAAGCTCTTTTGGTCAGCGCCTCTTCTCGGCCATTGGTCTCTTACTCCTCCTGGCTAGCCCGTTGGCAGCCCAGCCCAATCGTATTGAGCAAACTGAAAGCTGTGATGTCTTGGTGGTTGGTGGTGGCCTTGCGGGGGTGTCTACCGCCTACGAGAGTTTGCACGCTGGACGAACAGTTTGCCTGACAGAGATGACTGACTGGTTAGGGGGGCAGCTGACATCTCAAGGAACAACGGCCTTAGATGAAGCTAGAATGCAGCGTCAACTTTTGTTTTATGCGTCAGGTTATAAAGACCTGCGGCAACGGGTGCTGGATCTCTATGGTCGCCAGAATCCAGGGGACTGCTGGGTTAGTGCAGTTTGTTTTTTGCCCGCTGATGCCCACGATATTTTGGTGGACATGTTGAATGAGGCAGCTCGTGAGGGGGATGGAACCCTGAAGTGGTTTCCTTCAACAGTGGTGAAGGAGTTGGATATTGATGGCTCCATGATTGAAAGTGCGATCGCAATCCAACACAGCCCAGCACCGGGTACACCTCCCCTCAATACCGAGCCGTTATCTGCCTTCTACGAAGATGTCTATCGCTATGAAGATTCAGAGCGTTTAAGCAAAAACATTATTCGCTTTCAGCCTACTGGCAATGAAGGACCTGCTGATTGGTACGTGGTTGAGGCCACCGAAACGGGCGAATTGATTGCACTGTCGGGGGTGCCCTATCGTTTAGGTCTAGATCCAAAGTCCTATCTCAACCCGTCTTCGCCCACCTTGACGGGCGATGCCTACTGCACCCAGGGGTTTACCTATACGTTCGCAATGGAGCGGACTGAAGAGGCCCAAGTGCAGGAACGACCAGAGTATTACGACATTTACGCTCCATATTTCAGCTTTGAACGCGAGCGCGACAACACCAACTACATTGATTTTGTCTTTACTTATCGGCGGCTATGGGCACCGGGTAACCGACCCGAGCGCCGTATTTTTGGAGTTAGTGATATTAAGCCCGGCGATATCTCCATGCAAAATTGGACCTGGGGCAATGACTACCGACCAGGTACATTCGTAGACAACCTGATCTATTCCCATGAGCAGCTGGACGCTACAGGCCAGCTAGAACCTGGCGGTTGGCTAGGTGGGTTGCGTGTAGATACTCTGCGCCGGGGTGAAGAAAATGCCTTCAGCTATTACCACTGGTTGATTGGTGGATTGTCAGATTCTCAGCTGGGCTATGGCATTAAAAGTGTGGATCTTCGTCATCGATTTCTCACCGGTTTTGATGCCCCTATGAATACAGCCCACGGCTTATCCAAGCATCCCTATATCCGCGAGGGTCGTCGAATTATAGGGCGACCTGCTTATGGTCATCCGGAGGGATTCATGATCAATGAGATTGACATTTCCCGTGTGGACTATAGCGATGAGTATTACCAGACTCAGTTACCCGATGGTATGTATCTACAATTGCGCCGGGCATTGGCTGGTTTAGAAACCGCTGCCGCTATCGGAGAGAATAAGGCTGCAACAGATATCCCTCGCCGCACCCGTTCCACTATCTTTCCAGATTCATTGGGCATTGCTCAGTATGCCATCGACTTTCATCCTTGTATGGAGTTAGCACCGCCTGAGCTGCCAGGCAATACTGAACGGGCTGGTGTACGGCGAGCCCATGGGCAGAGTTATCCTGGTCAGATTCCCCTGCGGGCGCTGATTCCCCAGGAGATCGACAACATGCTGGTTGCGGGGAAGAGTATTGCCACCAGTACGATTGCTGCTGCCGCCTATCGTGTTCATTCGTTTGAGTGGTCGGTGGGCATCGCTGCTGGTGCAACCATTGACTATGCGCTGGAGAATCAACTGTTGCCCTATAGCTTGGTGGATGATTTACCTCGATTTGAGCCTGAGCTTTTGGAGCTACAGCAACGGTTGCAAGAACGTGGCAATCCTACCGCTTTTCCTGATACGTCTATCTTCAACCTTGATTGGGAAGACTGGCGAGTTTGGTAATACCAAATCCTATTTATTAGGACAAAGGGGCAGGCATAAGGTGCTGCCCCTACGCAGGGATGGGATTTTGAGTCCGTGTTAAGCGGCGTGGCTGTAGATGATTTGCGCCAGGTCAGGAACGGCAGCTTCTACGTCATTCTTAACGGATTTACGTAGTTTTTTATACGTTCCGCTAACGACGCCATTGCTGGTGTTTTGAATACGGGCATCGGTCACACTTAAGATGCTGTCAGCGGTGCGATCGCTATTTTCACTGAGGTATTTGACTGGGTCACCCGCTGCTGCACCTTCTTGCCAAATAGGTTCAAGGGCTTTGCATGCATCGGGGAGTAGTCGATTAATGGCACCAGGGATGTAACCTGCGCCAACTCCTTTGATCACACCGTAGGCAGTTTTCATGGCCATGCCAGTGAGGCCACCTTTAGCAGCTACTTGCTTATCAATTAATTTAGCGCAGTCATCGGCGATGCTTGCTCGTATAGCTGCATCTTGAATCTTTTCACTCAGCATAAAGCTTGGCCCTAAATATCAATATAAATCGGTCTAATTCTTAGAGAATTATTGACACTATCATTGTTCCAACTTGGTGTTCTTTCTCAGACAACTTTGCGGGATCTTTAAGCAGTCTAAGTGAGTAGTCGTGCAAATAAACCATATAGTGCAATGACATCAAAGACCCCTGCTCCGCCAATGCTGAGATCACCAAGGGACAGGCATTCCATATCCCTTAGGTGTAATAGCTCTGCACGCACCAGTGTGCCCAAAATACCACCTCTAAAAGTAATGCTAGGAGGAGCTACAGCACCCAATAACCAGGCACAGATCACTGCTGTAAACGGTGCAACCTCTACAGGCTGCCATATAGTACGCTGATAGACCTAGCTGTTTCGTTTTTGGCACTATCAACCATGTCTGTTCGCGTTCGGATTGCTCCGAGTCCCACTGGCAATCTCCACATTGGGACAGCCAGAACCGCAGTTTTTAACTGGCTTTTTGCTCGTGCCCAGGGCGGTACGTTTATTCTGCGAGTAGAAGACACCGATCTAGAGCGTTCTAAGCCTGAGTACACCCAGAACATTATGGATGGCTTGCAATGGCTAGGTCTGACCTGGGATGAGGAGCCCGTGTATCAAACCCAGCGCATGGGTCTCTATCAGCCAAAAATTCAGGAGTTGCTAGATCAAGGACTGGCCTATCGTGCCTACGAAACTCCCGAAGAACTGAATGAGATGCGCGAGCGGCAAAAAGCCCGTAGTGAAGCACCCCGTTATAACAATCAGCATCGCGATCTCACCCCTGAGCAAATTGCTGCTTTTGAAGCAGAGGGACGTCAGGCGGTGATTCGTTTCAAAATTGATGACGACCGTGACATTACCTGGAACGACATGGTGCGTGGTCCCGTCAATTGGAAAGGTCGTGATTTGGGGGGCGACATGGTGATTGCTCGCGCCTCCTCAAGTACAGAAATTGGTCAGCCCCTTTATAACTTTGTAGTGGTGGTCGATGATGCCGATATGGGCATTACCCACGTCATTCGTGGTGAAGATCATGTGGGCAATACTCCGAAGCAAATCTTGCTATACGAGGCCATGGGGATGCCCGTGCCCCAGTTTGCCCACACACCGCTGATTTTGAATGAAAAGGGTGCCAAGCTTTCCAAGCGTGATGGAGTCACCTCTATTTCTGACTTTCAGACGATGGGCTTTACTGCTGCAGCGCTGGCCAACTATATGACGTTGCTGGGTTGGTCTGCCCCTGATGCCCAAGAGCTATTCACCTTAGATGAGGCTGCAAAGCTGTTTAGCTTTGACCGGGTCAATAAGGCTGGCGCTAAATTTGACTGGGATAAGCTGGACTGGATCAATAGCCAGTACCTGCATCAGAAATCCCCAGAGAGTTTGTTAGCACTGATGACTCCTTATCTAAAAGATGCGGGGTATGAATTTGATACAGAGGCTGATCAAGACTGGTTGCTCAAGTTAGCTGCCTTAGCAGGGCCTAGTCTGACTCGCTTAAAAGATTGTGTTGACCTGAGCCGCTTTTTCTTTATGCCGACCATGGAGTTCTCTGAGGCAGCGGTAGCGCAGCTTAAAAAAGATGGTGTGGCGGATGCAATGCAGGCTGTTTTAGATACCCTTAAAGCCCATGCAGGCCTAAATGAGGTGGGTGATGCCAAAGGTCTGATTAATCAGGTGACTAAGGCATTGGGGGTGAAAAAAGGTCTGATTATGAGATCCCTGAGAGCAGCCCTAATGGGGGATATGCAAGGACCAGACCTAGTGGAGTCCTGGGTGATTTTGCACCAGCGTGGTTTCGATCAGGGGCGTCTGGAACGTGCGATCGCAATAGCTACTAGTTAATGGTTTTAGACCGACTAAACAGCTAGCTTGTGATCACCCGGTAACATAGTGACTACGTAACGGATTGCCTGTATCTGAGAAATTACGTTACATTTAGTAAACAATGTAGTTAATTAAACCTAATCGACTTGAGAAAATGCCATTGGCAGGCTTTTAGTCAACTCACAGGTTTTTATAGCTTGCTTTAGAACTTGCTTTTCAATCTGCTTAGGCAGTTAGGACTGTTAATCAAAACGAGGCCACCGAGATATGAAGCTTTCTTGGAGAGTCATTTTGCTCTGGACATTGCCAGCCCTGTTAATTGGGTTTTTCTTCTGGCAAGGTTCCATGGGCGGAGACCCCGCAAACATGAGTCGTAATACGGCAAGTACCCGTATGACCTACGGCCGGTTTTTAGACTATATAGATGCTGGTCGAGTGACAGCGGTTGACCTCTATGATGGTGGCCGAACAGCCATTATTGAAGCGGTTGATCCACAACTAGATAACCGCGTTATGCGCTGGCGTGTGGACCTACCCGGTAGTGCGCCTGAGCTCGTTGAGCGTCTCCGCGACTCTGACATCAGTTTGGATTCCCACCCACCTCGTAACGACGGTGCTTTGGTTGGTATTCTGGGCAATCTGCTATTCCCGTTCTTGCTAATTGCAGGTTTATTTTTCCTATTCCGTCGCTCCAACGGTGGCGTTGGCGGTGGTCCCGGTCAGGCCATGAACTTTGGTAAATCAAAGGCTCGTTTCATGATGGAAGCCAAGACCGGCATCATGTTCGATGATGTGGCAGGTATTGATGAAGCCAAGGAAGAGCTGCAAGAGGTGGTGACTTTCTTGAAGAAACCTGAGCGCTTTACAGCTGTGGGTGCTCGCATCCCCAAAGGTGTTTTGCTTGTTGGCCCTCCTGGAACTGGTAAAACGCTGCTAGCCAAAGCAATCGCTGGTGAAGCGGGTGTGCCGTTCTTCAGCATCTCTGGTTCTGAATTTGTAGAGATGTTTGTGGGTGTTGGTGCGTCTCGTGTTCGCGACCTGTTTAAGAAAGCGAAGGAAAATGCTCCTTGCATCATCTTTATTGATGAGATTGACGCCGTTGGTCGCTCCCGTGGTTCTGGTATCGGGGGTGGTAACGATGAGCGCGAGCAAACCCTCAACCAAATGCTGACCGAGATGGACGGTTTTGAGGGCAACAGCGGCATTATCGTGATTGCAGCGACTAACCGTGTCGATGTACTTGACTCGGCGCTGTTACGTCCCGGTCGCTTTGACCGTCAGGTATCGGTTGATCCACCTGATGTTAAGGGCCGTATTGCGGTTCTGGAAGTCCATGCCCGCAATAAGAAGCTGGCGGATGAGATTTCCTTGGATGCGATCGCACGTCGCACACCTGGTTTCACAGGTGCTGACTTAGCCAACTTGCTGAACGAGGCGGCTATTCTTACCGCTCGTCGTCGTAAGGAAGCCATTACGATGCTGGAAATTGATGATGCCGTTGATCGCGTCATCGCCGGTATGGAAGGCACACCTTTAGTCGACGGTAAGAGCAAGCGTTTGATTGCATACCACGAAGTTGGCCACGCACTGATTGGCACCCTGGTTAAGGCCCATGATCCTGTGCAGAAGGTGACTTTGATTCCCCGGGGCCAGGCTCAAGGTTTAACTTGGTTTACTCCCAGCGAAGACCAGATGTTGATTTCCCGTGCCCAGCTTTTGGCTCGGATTACCGGTGCCCTTGGGGGTCGTGCCGCTGAGGACATCATCTTTGGTGAGGCTGAGGTTACCACGGGAGCGGGGAACGACTTGCAACAGGTGACGTCCATGGCCCGTCAAATGGTTACCCGCTTTGGTATGTCTGCTGAGTTGGGGGCGTTGGCTCTAGAGAATCCTCAGGGTGAGGTTTTCCTTGGCGGCAGCTGGGGTAATCGTTCTGAATATTCTGAAACCGTCTCTCAGCGCATCGATGAACAAGTTCGCACCATTGTTGAGCAGTGCTACGACGATGCTAAGCGCATGGTTCAAGATAATCGTGCAGCTGTGGACCGCGTGGTCGATATTCTCATTGAGAAAGAGACTCTTGACGGAGATGAGTTCCGTCAGATTGTGGCTGAGTATACTACAGTCCCTGAGAAAGAGCAGTTTGTACCTGTTTTGTAATAAGCTACTGCTGGCCAATTCATTGTAAGAACTGGCCATAGAGGCTCTCGTTACATAAATCTGTGAGTGGTGAGGTCGTTTAACGACCTCACCATTTCTGTTTTTATGGATTGTCCATTGGCCTAGAACAGAAAAGCGGTTTGGTTCTGGAAGAACTTGGTTCAGGCTTAATGAACTCGAAGTTGGTATTACTCAAGTGTTGGTTATTGTGCTCCTGAAACCGGTGGTTCAGTTGCCATAGACGTGGCCATTGCGATCGCATCCTCAAATGACAGTATATCTGTACTGTAGTTCAATATATAGAGCGTGCCATCCTGCATCCATTCCACAGATGCAAAGCCCATGGCCTCAGCGGTATAGCCTTGAATACCGTTGCCTAAGACAACGGGTGTCAGAGGCGTTAAACGATTTTCCTCTGGAGTTGGCCAGGTGTTGGGCTCTGGGATGGTCACAATGTTAAAGGCCAGACAACGCTCACCTGAACATTCAGGTGAGGTACCAACAGTGAGGATATGGAACCCAGGATGTTTGTTTCGAGTAAAGGGATGTAGTTCCACGTCGGTGGGTACAGACGTGGGAAGGCGTACAGCAAAGTTTGAAGTGGTAAGTTCATCAAGAACCGGCTCAAATATAGGTGCAGGAGATGCTAAAGCAGGCATCACCGCGACAATATTACATATGCCTACTCCTAGGCCTAGTAATCCAAGCTTAAAGAGTTGCTTGCCATCTATTTTCTTTAAAGACATCATTCGCGCTTTCTTGAGAAGACACCTCTAGCATGGCTTTTGAAATAACAGCTCGCATCACCCAGTTGGGCATATTCTCAGATCAGAAGTTTGAGGAACTTGGTCAGTGTATAATTGATACAATCCGAAATACATACACCAGTCAGGAATTTATAGCCTTAAGTAGCAATCCCAATCCAGGTGTGATGGATGCTGCAATGCTGAGGATCGCTGAGCCATGTGTGTATAAAGCCTATGCTTATCATTAAGGGATCTCCTGTCAGCGCATACGGTTTGACAAAATTCCAAGAGAAATTATCATCGAGAATCAGACTCTTCCAAGAAGATGATTCTCGATGACGATGATTAGCACTAATTTGTAGTATGAGAAGTATCAACTTAAGCCAGGATCTCCTGGCTAGGTAAAGTATCAGATGTCAGCATCCAAAACCTCACTAACGCAATCCTGGAGCCTTTATTTATTTGTTTGCAACTTCCCAAATGGCTGTGTTACACAACCACTTCGTCGATTTCAGTAACAAAGATGTCGTTAATGTTGTTTTCAAAGACACTGGCAGATTGCCAGCTAACGGTCGCTAGTAGGTTATTGCCTTGATAGATTTTAGCGCCGTCACTGCTCCCTTGAACGTTTAAGTTCTCAAGGTCATTAACAACAAAAGTAGTCCGACCTAGTTGAAAGTTCTTGATGATGTCGTACTTACTATTGTTTGCATCGAGAACAACAGTCTCGTCACCACTGAGCCAGATTGTATCAATACCATCACCACCGTCAATCAGATCGTCACCACCGTTGGCGTAAATCGTATCTTTGCCGCTGCCACCCAGGATGATGTCAGCTTGATTGCTGCCGTAAATTTTGTCAGCACCACGACCAGCCGCGATAAAGTCTCCACCGCCGTTGGCATAAATGATATCTCTACCGCTGCCACCCAGGATGAAGTCTGATTGGTTACTGCCATGTATGCGATCAGCACCAGGACCACCGATGAGGATATTCCAACCACCGTTGGCATAAATAGTGTCTCTACCAGGACCGCCAAAGATAAAATTGCTTTCAGATCCACCTGCAATGGTGTCGTTGCCGCGATTGCCAAACAGTAGGTCAAAACCACCGTTGCTGTTAATTGTATCAGCGCCACGAAGGCCGATAATCACTTCGTTATTTTCAGTACCATTGAGCTGCTCACTGGCTGGTGTTCCTATAATCAATTCAAATTCATCAAATTCAAAAAACTCATTAAGTTCAAACAAGTTACCCAATTCAACAAAAGCGCTGCTCATGAGATTCCAAATATTACGGTTTGATGGACAGTGAATGCGATCAGCAGTCAACAGATTTGTCTCTACTGTTGTTACTAAATTTTGTCCCCGATGATTATTATCTTGATTGATTTCTAACGTTAAGGAGATGGCAATCCATACATTTCACTAATACTTCAATGTTTTAGAGGTTTTTATTAGTTGTTCTCTAGGGGGTAAACAATTGTCACAATGCTCTTTCTGTAATTCTTGCAGGGTAAGGAGGATAGGTCACCCTAGTTACAAGCTTGAGTTAGCCTAAAATGATGATGGCGGTCTTCTAAACTTACGAAGATAATATGTGGTGTAAGGCTGAATTGTTAAATGTTAATAGAAAGAACAAAAGTTTATGCCTAAGCTTTATCTCGCAGTTACTAACCATGGGTTTGGCCATGCTACCCGTGCTGCCTCCATGGCAGCAACATTGCAACAGAGTCGACCCGATGTAGAGATTATTCTGGCAACGACGGCTCCCCAATGGTTATTGCAATCTTATCTACAGCCTGAGCGAGTGACCTATCGAGCGGTGAGTTTTGATATTGGTGTATTACAAAGTGACAGCTTGACAATGGATAAGGTTGCCACCTTGGAGAAACTTAAATGGATTTATGAGCATCAGGATGAGATTCTGGCACCAGAAGTTGAGTTTATTGGAAACACAGGTATTGACCTGATTATGGGGGATATTCCTCCTTTATTAACTCAGCTGGCTAAGGCGGTGAATTTACCCTGCTGGATGATGGGGAATTTTGGTTGGGACTTTATTTATCGGCCCTGGGGAGGAGAATTTGAGGCAATTGCAGACTCGATTGCAGACTGCTTTGGGGATTGCGATCGCCTTTTTCGTCTCCCTTTCCATGAAGATATGGTCGCTTTCCCTAACATCACTGATGTCGGTCTCACGGGGGGAAATCCTAAGCTGTCAGCCAATGTAATCAGAGAGAAATTTGGCATTACGGTTCCTATCGATCGCACCATTCTGCTGACGTTTGGTGGGCTAGGGTTATCTCAAATTCCCTATGAGACAGCATTACGGGCATATCCCCATTGGCAGTTTCTCACCTTTGATCACAATGCACCAGAGTTACCGAACCTGATTAAGATTGCGGAGATTGGGCTGCGACCTGCGGACATCATGGTGGTGTGCGATCGCATCGTTTCTAAACCCGGATATAGCACCTTTGCCGAAGCCTGTCGTCTAGATCGCGGTGTCGTGACGCTGCCCCGTGAGGGCTTTGCCGAAGCCCCCTTGCTGATGAATGGTATCCAACGCCATGCCTATCACCAAATTTTAGATAGCCATACTTTCTTTAAGGGGGACTGGTCGTTTTTAGAGCAACCCCTGGTACCCCCTACAGGCGAGAAACTGGCCACGGATGGTAATGGTGCGATCGCAAATGCAATTAGTGATTATTTGAGTTAACCCTAAGCCACCTGCCTATTACAGGACTCTGTTTCACTCACGGGATACTGGGTTGGCTCATACCCTTTGGGTAATTGCGTGCCAGCTAAAATAGCATGACTTAAATCGGCACCCGTTAAATCAGTATGGCGTAGATCAACGTGGCTCAGGTTGGTATGTTTCAATTTGGCATCTTTTAAGCAACCGCCTTGTAATGCAGCCTTGCTCAAATTGGCTCCACTCAGGTCAGCCCCTTGCAAATTTACGTTTTCCAGATTGGCTTCACTAAATAGGGTATTGCGGCAGTCTGTTTGAGCCATGTTGCTATTTTGCAACTGCGCCTGGCAGAGTGTTGCACCCACAAGACTGGCCTCCGTCAAAACGGCATTTTGTACCTGGGCATTGCTGAGATTAGCCTTATTGAGGATGGTGAGCTTTAAATTAGCCATCGTCAGGTTAGCGTCTGCTAGCAAAGCTCCCGTTAGAATTGCCCGGTCTAAAATTGCCCTGGCAAAGCTGGTGTGACAGGCATTGATATCTTCTAAAATTGCCTGGGTTAAATTGGCTTCACGGAAGTCAGCTGAGGTGAGCTTGGCTTGTCGCAAGTTAGCCTGTTGCAGATCAGCAGTATAAAAAAGGCTGTTCTGCAAGTCTGTATGACTCAGATTACATTGACTCATTTGCGCCATGCAGCCATCAACGCCTGCTAAGGATGCTTTGCAAAAGTTACTGTCGGTTAAGATGGCTTCCCTGAGGTTGCTACCGTGTAGATCCGCCATGGCAAAATTGGTGTGCTGTCCGTCCACTCTAATCAAGCTGGCATCCCTGAGGTTAGCTTCCCGCATGTCCACGCCTGTCAATCTGGCCCAATCCAACTTGGCCTGGGATAAATTTGCGGTGTAGAAAATTGCCTGCGAAAGGTTGGCTTGAAATAAATTAGCACCAGAGAAATTACTGATACAGCCGTCCACTTGACTGAGGTTAACCCTAGGTAACTCGGCTCGGATCAACAGTGCCTCTCTCAGTTGAGGTGCCTCTGTGTCAGGTGCTTGCATGCGACGCCAATGATTCCATGCAGCAACTCCCTGCATAATGACAATGATCGGGCTTGGAGGCAGCATTTAGGCTCAAGGTAGATGCGATGTCAAGGTCTTAAAAACACCCGGTATCTGTAAGCTCAAGATTCCCTACTCGGTAATTGATACAACGTTTATAGGTGGAAACTTTAGGTGTTAGGTAGCAAACCCATGTACCCTGGACTAGGCTTTGTTCTTGTCCAAAATGCTTGGCGTACCTTAAAAGAAATTACAGATTGCAACTTGGACGTGACTGTAAGTCCTGCTCTATGCTGAAAAGCATGATGAGTCTTTACTTCAGAGGGCATCACCATGATTCCTACCACGTCAACGTCCGTGCATTATCAGACTGTGCTAACCTTACAAACCCGTCCTAAATCATTGCAGCGATTTACGATGCAGGTGCAAGATGCTGTCCGTGAATCTCGGGTGAGAACCGGGCTTTGCTGTTTGTTTTTACGCCACACTTCAGCCAGTTTGGTGATCCAAGAAAATGCAGATCCGGATGTGCTGGTTGATATGGAAAACTTTTTGGCCAAGTTAGTACCTGAGGGTAATTACTATAACCACAGTGCTGAGGGACCAGATGATATGCCTGCCCATTTGCGGACGGCCTTGACCCATACATCGGAGCAGATTCCTATCATAAATGGTCGGTTGGCGTTGGGTACCTGGCAGGGAATTTACCTGTGGGAACATCGTAGCCATGGTTATCACCGAGATGTTGTAGTTCACATTACGGGTGAAACGTAAGGTGGTCTGCTGCCCACTGGGTAATGGAAAAGAGTTAATAGTTAGAGTTATAGAATAAGTATGGCCATTGATCTGGGGGGAGCCCCAACACCTCCACCGGGGTTTCGTTCCGGATTTGTTGGGATTGTGGGACGTCCCAATGTGGGAAAGTCAACGCTAATGAATACGATGGTGGGGCAAAAGATTGCCATTACTTCGCCCATTGCCCAGACGACGCGCAATCGCCTGCGTGGGGTGATGACGTTGCCGGAGGCGCAGGTCATTTTTGTGGATACCCCTGGTATTCACAAACCCCACCATGAGTTGGGCAAAGTGCTGGTCAAAAATGCCCGCATTGCCATCAACTCTGTGGATGTGACGTTGTTCGTGGTGGATGGTACCAGCGAGTTAGGTCGTGGTGATTTGTTTATTGCAGAT
This sequence comes from Leptothoe sp. ISB3NOV94-8A, assembly GCF_043421595.1. Taxonomy (NCBI): domain Bacteria; kingdom Bacillati; phylum Cyanobacteriota; class Cyanophyceae; order Nodosilineales; family Cymatolegaceae; genus Leptothoe; species Leptothoe sp. ISB3NOV94-8A. The sequence continues at coordinate 5,671,761 of NZ_JAXSQW010000001.1, forward strand.
TTGCTGAAGCGTAGTGAGGTGCCGGTTGTTCTAGGTATCAATAAAGCTGATTTACAGTCTGAGACTAAGGCCCAGATGATTGATATTAGTTATCAAGCACTGGCTGATGAGAATGACTGGCCTGTGTGTAAATTTTCAGCGGTGACAGAGACAGGTCTGAAGGCTTTGAAATCAAGCTTGATCGAACGACTAGATGCTGGCCCTTATTACTATCCACCTGATTTAGTCACCGATCAGCCTGAGCGTTTTATCATGGGCGAGTTAATTCGTGAGCAGGTGTTGTTGCATACCCGTGAAGAAATTCCCCATTCTGTTGCTGTAACGATTGAAACAGTTGAGGAAACGCCTAAGATTACCAATGTGCTGGCGACAGTTTATGTAGAGCGCAAGTCTCAAAAAGGAATTCTCATTGGCAAAAAAGGGTCGATGATGAAGACAATTAATACAGCTGCCCGTGAGCAAATGCAAAAGCTCATTGCTGGCAAGGTGTACTTAGAGGTGTTTGTGAAAGTGCAGGATCGATGGCGGCAGTCGCGATCGCACCTGGCAGAACTTGGCTATCGAGTTGAAGAGTAGGTGAGGAAGTTCTCCTATGAATTTGGTTTAGCAAGGTTTCTAAAGAGAGTATATTGGGGTTCAAATAACAATTTTATGGTTCCTGTAGGACCATTACGGTGCTTAGCGATGATGACTTCTGCGAGACCTCGATCAGGGGTGTCAGGGTCGTAGTATTCTTCGCGATACAGCATCATAATTAAATCTGCGTCCTGCTCGATAGATCCACTTTCACGAAGATCGGACATCATGGGGCGTTTGTTAGTACGCGACTCGACACCGCGACTGAGCTGGGAGAGAGATATAATTGGCACATTGAGTTCTCTGGCAAGCCCTTTTAGCGATCGCGTGATTTTAGAGAGTTCTTGGACTCGGTTATCGCTACTGCCTTCCATCAGCTGGAGGTAGTCGATCAGGATAAGTCCCAAGGCACCACCATTTTCAGCTTTAAGACGACGGCATTTAGAGCGCATCTCAGTTACTGAAATATTGGGGGTGTCATCGATAAAAATGGGGATTTGAGACAGAGAACTAATGGCATGTCCCAAAGGTTCCCACTCATGCTGCCCAATGCGCCCAGTGCGTAGGCGACCACTTTCAATTCTGGCCTCTGCCGATAGCAGACGATACACGAGCTGCTGTTTGGACATCTCCAAACTGAATATAGCGATGGGTTGCTTGTGTCCGCCTGCAATGTTGCGAGCCACGTTCAGGACAAAGCTTGTTTTGCCCATGGCCGGACGTCCAGCAGCGATGATCAGATCAGATCGCTGAAACCCCTGAGTCATGGCGTCGAGATCATAGAAGCCGCAAGATAAACCAGGCAGCACCATGCCCATGGAGCGCTGTTCGATATCGTCGAAGGTTTCAGTCAGGATGTCAGATGTCGCAGTGAGCCCTTGCTGGGGACGCTCTTGGGTAATGCCGAAGATCTTTTGCTCAGACTGGTCGAGGACCATTTCGATGGCAGTTTCAGTTTCATAGCCGAGCTGGGCAATTTCACCCCCGATTTGGATTAGTTTACGGCGGGTGTATTTATCCATGACCAGTTTGGCGTACTGGTCAATGTTAGCGGCGCTGATGGTGCGGTCAAACAGCTGGGCCAAACGGGCTTGCCCGCCAGCTTTTTCAAGCAAGTTGTGATCTTTGAGCCAGGAGGCAACGGTCATCAGGTCAGTGGGTTTGCCCTTAGCCTGTAGTTCAAGGGTAGCTCGATAGATTTCGCGGTGACTGGCAATATAAAAGGCATCGGGGACCAAAATTTCAGTAACACGACCCATGGCCTCTGGGTCCAATAAAATACCGCCTAAGATAGCCTCTTCAGCGTCGATGTTCTGAGGTGGTAGGCGATCAAAATCTGCTTGAAACTTATGTTCTTTAGCCATGATGACCTTCAGGCAATATGGTGAGGGGAGCTAAAAGAGGGGAGCGGCAAGCGGCATGAAAATATTTGAAGCGCATGCCGGATAGTTACGTAGCAGTCTATGCCACTCCCTGTTTATCAGTATCTTAGCCATCCACATCTAGCGTCAAGGGTGATTACAAAACGCTATAGATAGAGAAGATAACAGGGAAAACGAGTATTTATAACCTGGCTACAGGTTTTTTAGTTCATTTGTATTATATGCGCTTTGCCCTGACATGATCTAGTGTGTCAGAGTTCTCAGGGGGCTTTTGCAAAGCATTCATCCCCTTTCATAGTTAGTTCGCGTACGTTGGTTGCCCATAAGGAAGCCCTAGATTTGATGAGCAACCTAGGGCTTGATCGAATGATGAGTGCATTGTATTGCAGGCATTTAAGCGCAATGCTTGCAGTGGGTTAAATAACCTAAGCAACCCGTAGCCGTAGTTCTGCAGTGACTTCAGCGTGGAGCTTAACCAGCACAGTGTACTCACCCAGCTTATTGATGGGGGGAACATCAATATCGCGCTTGTCGATGTCTTTACCAGTGTTGGTCTTGATCAGCTCGGCAACTTCATCAGCAGTGACTGTACCGAAGATTGCCTCATTTTCGCCCACCTCTTTCTTGATGGTGAAGAGACCGATGGTTGCGATCGCAGTCTTCATGGCTTCAGCATCTTGCTTAATCTGCTCAAGACGCTGACGCTCCTCTTCACGGCGGCGCTCTACCTGTTTGAGCACACCGGGAGTTGCCCGATACCCCAAACCACGAGGCAATAAATAGTTGCGAGCATAGCCAGGAGCTACTTCGACGAGGTCGCCTGTCTTACCTAGCTTGCTAATATCTTGACTTAGAACTAACTGAACCCGTTTTGCCATAATGATTCTGCTCGAGCCCAGATAAAGCGCGCTTTGAGTACGTTTTGGATGCAATCCTTCAACGTAAAAACGGTTTATGTGGCCCAGTCTCCTTCTTTGACCCGTAATAAAACTAGTGCAGTCTAACATTCTATAGACTCAGGTCCGCCTGAGGCAAATTTAAAATACGAAGTGACGAGCCTGGCACTTTTTGAGGTGTGGAGTTATTAGTCAATTGGTTATTAATACCTGACTTGGATCAGCTCTAGGGTGGTACAGGTGTTTGTTCATGACCACCTTTGGTAGAAGACTGTATTCCAAATCAACAAGCACTGGCTCAATCACCCGATTGGGTGAACCGGTTGGGCGTAGTGATCATTAGAGTCTCAAAACTAATCTATAGAAACGTTAGGTAGCCCGATGTTCCGACCGACTAGTTTTGGAGACTAACTTTATGAGTATGCATAGATCTCGATTGATCCGTCGTCTAATGATGGAAAGTGTGATTGCCTTGAGTGCTATAGGAGCTGTGGGCATGCTGCCTGGCATGCCGGTTGCTGCCTTTGAACCTGTGGCTCCATGGCAACTTGCCCAAAGTTCTTTATATTCATCATCACCAGGACGTTTTGAGATCGCATTTCCCACACCTCCAGACGTCACCACTGAAGATGATGACATTGAAGGGGATCCGGTTGAAATCCATATCTTTGAAACGTCTAGTTCTAACAGTCAATATATGGTTGCGTATTCTGATTTGCCCACCACTTTTCTGAGCCAAGGGTCAGAGGTTGTTCTCAATAATCTAAGAGACTCATTTGAAGACATTGACCCTGCAGTTTTAAAGGCTGTAGAAGTGAACGTTCAGCTGGGGGGGCACCCAGGTCGGCGCTATCGCTATAGCCATGATGAAGGAACCATTGACATGCGTTTCTATCTTGTCAATGAGCGTGCCTATTTGCTATTTGCTATTGACGATAATGAGACAGATGTCGATCGGTTTATCAGCTCATTCGCGCTGCTATAAGTTGTTGGCTTAAGGGGGATGAAATGCATGACATTTGAAGTATGCTGTGGGCGTTGCTGAGCCTTGAGAGGAGTTAATCTGACAATGCTGATTCAGGGTTATTTTGTCCTCGCTTCATCCCTTCAATTAGCAACGGTATGCTGTGAATTTCATGCCTGGATACGTTAGGTTGAGTTTGATTTGAGAAAATAGGCGTTAGTCGTTTTTGGATGCCATGTTACATTATGCGCGCGCTTGGTGGCGTCACTACTTTCCTCCACACGTTGAGTCACCTAGTGTATTGAGCGTTTATAAACAGTGGCGACAACAATTTTTCCATCAACGTCTGAGACTGTTGATTTGGCTATTGGTATTTGTGCTGGTCAGTTTTGTCTTATTTGAGACTTGGGTCTGGTTAACGGTGCCGGACTATATGGAACGGAATGACTTTGTGATTAATGGTGTGATTGGATTCGTGTTTGCCGTAGCACTGGGTCTACAGATGCTCCCATGGGGGAAACAACATCCAGGGTTAATCTTCTGGGGAATGTCAGCTGGAGTAACGCTTTCATTGCTGACTGCGTCCTTGATTGGCGGTAATATAGATGATTCTGACATCATCCTGTGGACCATGGTGTTTTTAGCTCAGTCGACCGTGGTGCCCGTTCGATGGCAACTGCATTTGCGATCGCAACTAACGCTTTTAATTCCCCTAACATTGCTGATCACAGTTGCCTTTTTCAATGTAGAAAACGCAGCGGAGCGCTCTAACTTAATTCTGGGCTCGGTGGCCGCTTATATTTATTTGTTATGGGTGTGTTTTGTGGCAGACTTGTCTGTCTACCTCTACGAGCGATTACGCTACAAAGAGTTTGAAGCGCGGCAAGAAATACAAACCTTTTTGCATGCCGTTTCCCATGACTTACGTAATCCTGTAACGGGTACTCAGCTATTGCTCAAAAGCTTGTTAGCCCAGCCCGGAGACACAATTGCGATGCCTCGCACTTTGCTAGAGCAGATGCTGCAGGGGGGAGATCGTCAGCTGGTCCTAATCAATAGCCTGTTGGAGGCTCACAATAACAATTTAAAAGGTCTGGTGCTACAGCGACAGAATGTCTCGCTATGTTCTCTCGTTGATGCAGTTTGTCAGGAGGTGGCTCCACAACTACAAGAATCGAATATTATGGTGGCTAATCAGCTGTCTCCTGAGTTGCCAACCATTGCTGGTGATATGACTCAGCTGTGGAGGGTGTTTCATAATCTGATTATCAATGCCTTAAACCATAATCCACCAGGTATTTCCATATGGATTAAGGCTTCGGTGGAGTCTCAGCCTCAGCCCCATATACGTTGTTCTGTGCGGGATAATGGTGTGGGCATGACAACTGACCAATGCACCCATCTTTTTAGCTTATATTCCCAGGGACATCGTCGGCGTCATTTGAGCATTGGCTTAGGATTACACATTGCACAGCAGATTGTTGCTGCCCATGGTGGCACCATCGGTGTGGAATCTGACTTGGGGGCAGGCAGTACTTTTTGGCTAACGTTGCCCTTAACTAACCCAACCCCTTCTTAGGGCTAATACGGCTGCTTGCACTCGATCATTGACTACCAGTTTGTTCATAATGCCCTTCACATAGGTTTTAACCGTGTTGGTACTCAGAAACAACTTCTCGCCGATTTCTGGATTGCTATACCCTTCAACAATTAACTTGAGCACTTCCAGTTCGCGTGCCGATAGGGGATGATCTGGAATCGGAGCTGGTGGCTGGTGGGTTAAACAGGTCACCACCTGCTGGGCAATTTGAGGATCTAGATAAATCCCTCCGCTGGCGGCAACGTTGATGGCCTGCATCAGGGTATCGATATTGGTTCCCTTAATGCAGTAGGCGTCGGCTCCGCTAGAGAGAGCGGCGATCACTTCAGTTTGATCGGTATGGGAGGTGAAAACCACAACCCGAATGTTGGGGAATCGCTGTTTAATTTCTTGTGTAGCTGCGATGCCATCCATGCGGGGCATGCCTACATCCATGAGGACAACATGGGGCTGTTCTGATGCGGCCATGGCCACACCTTGATAACCATCACTGGCTTCACCAATGATGGTTATCGTCTCCTTGTGCGCAAGGGAATGGGTGAGACCCAGACGCATCATGGGATCATCTTCGACAATCAAAATATTGAGCGGCATAGGACCATGTCACCTTGGTCGTGTGGGTTGAGAGTGGTCTGCCTCTGAAAGGCTTAAGCTTAGCTACCAAGTATAGATGAGGGATGTTCCCGTGCTGAAATAGCGGCTGTGTAGGGAGACACTAAATATTTTGGGCGAGAAGGGTGATGTGGATTGCGATCGCACCCCATTCACTACAGAGTTTGAAGTGTCAGGCTCTGTCGCGTCCATACCTGTCATACCGACAGCTGTAGTGGCAGTGGGTTGCCAAGCAGTCAGTTGCCACAGGGAAGATTCAGCACGGGAGATGTGCAGGGGAACAAGCCAAAACGCAGTGAGGGCTATGCCACCCAGCATTTTGATAGCAAGGGAGGGGGCCAATGTCATAGGGAAGTGTGTCTACGCATTATGTCCCTAATGTATAAATTGGCGTCCGGCCTGACATCCCCCAACTAGATCACCCAATCGGGTGATGTGCTAGAACATATCTTTCATGCCACGAATACGCCCAAAAACGCGAGCAGGCTCTTTCATCTTAGCGGTTGCCTGGAGTGCGGGTTGGTCCCAGCGCAAAAAGGGATTAGTTTTTTTCTCAATACCTAGCCATGAGGGGACTGTGGCCTCCTGACGTTTGCGGGCTACTTGTACCTGTTGATAACGGTCTTGCAAATCTGCGTTTTGCCCATCTACGGTCACTGCAAATTTGAGATTGCTGAGGGTATATTCATGGGCGCACCAAACGCGCGTATTGTCTGGCAGCTGCCGTAATTTGCTCAGGGAATTGACCATTTGGGCTGGGGTGCCTTCAAATAGTCGTCCACAGCCACCGGCAAATAGGGTATCACCGCAGAATAATTCTCCCGGCTGATGCGCTTCAACCGGAGCAAAATAATAGGCAATGTGGCCTTTGGTGTGACCAGGCACAAAGAAGACTTGGCCGGTGCGTCCACCAAATGTGACGGTATCACCTTCGTGGAGGAATACTGTTTGGCCAGGAATGCGATCGCGATCAGCTTCACTAGCGTAAACCGTTGTGTTAGGAAATTTAGCCAGTAGTTCACGATTACCCCCCACATGGTCACCATGGTGATGGGTGTTGAAAATAGCGATGAGTTCAGCACCCAATTCCTCAAGCTTACTTAAGACAGACTGCGCTTCAGTTGGATCTACAACGGCTGCCCTAGGTCCATCCTGAAGCAAAAAAATATAATTATCTGACCAGGCGTTGAGGCGATGGATTTGCATACTAGAAGTGGAATCGCTACCACCTCTAGTATGACGGAAAGCTTCTCTATTGACCCAGGCTACCTAGCTGCCGCTCTCGCATATATAGAAAGAGGGGTAGAGAGCAGGACAAACCCACACCCAAGGTGCAACCTAAATAGAGCCATAGCCAACGTCGGGATAGGCCAATTCGCGATAGTTCGAACCAGGCGAAACAGAAAAAGACCAGACAAGAAATAGATAAGTCAACGGTGAGGGCGATACCCACTGGTGTAGAAAATGCTTGGGCAAAAAACTTTGAGGCTGAGGCCGTCCCTGAGAAGAGAAACTGATCCAGAAATATCCAAGGCAGGATGCTACCGATAACAGTTAGCGTCAGATACAGTTTGCACCTTAGAGGTCTGGACTGCTGGATAGAGATAGTGCTCATCATGAGTTTCCGTAGCGGTGATTGCAACGATTATGGCCTGCCCACATAATAGAAACAATTACCTTTGAGGTAATCGAATTCGTGAAACTTTGAAACTGATGTCAGCAGCGCCGTTCACAACATTGCTGAAATCCTGGCGGAAGCAGCGTGGCTTTAGTCAGCTAGCGCTAGCGCTAGCTAGTGATGTATCCCAGCGGCATCTAAGCTTTTTAGAATCGGGGCGTTCCCAGCCCAGTCGAGAGATGATTTTGCGACTGGGAACGGTTTTAGAAATACCGTTTCGTGATCAAAATACGTTGCTAACGGCAGCAGGGTTTGCCCCTGTTTTTGTAGAGAGCGACTTATCTGCACCGGAGTTAGCACCGATTCGGCAGGCACTGGATTTTATGCTGCGCCAGCAGGAGCCTTATCCGGCGATCGTGATGGATCGCTATTGGAATCAATTGGAGAGTAACCAATCGGCGCAACGTTTGTTGACATATCTGATTAAACCGGAGCAGCTGATGAACTGTTGCTCGGCCAGTGGACAGATAAATTTAATGAAGGCGATGCTCCGCCCGGATGTGTTGCGGCCAATAGTGACTAATTGGGAAGCTGTGGCTGCTGTGTCAATCCGTCGGATCCATCGTGAGGCAGTGTCCGCTGGTGAAAATAGTCTGTCTGAGCGTCTGTTCCAGGAAATGTTGAAATTCCCTGACATCAAAACTCTTTGGCAATCAAATGATTATGAATCTTGGCAGGTGCCGTTGTTAACGGTCAAGTTTGAGAAAGAAGGCACTACCCTGGCATTCTTTTCCACTCTGGCTACGTTAGGCACACCCTACGATATCACCCTACAAGAGTTACGCATTGAGTGCCTGTTTCCAGCTGATGAAATCACAGCAGAGAAGATGCATGGCCTGGCAAAGGAGCAGGCAAATGCATAACCTAAGCGTTACTGATCCTCCTCTAAAGCAACAACGGCATCACTTAAATGGTGGCCAATTATCACTTTGGCTCATCATAGGTGTCATTTCTTTTTAGAGTGGATATAATTGTTGATTAGCTGCTCATGGAGGTAGAGCTGCTAAGTACTTGGTCGTAAGTGTCAGAACATAGGCTGTTTAGCACTTTTGAAAATATTAAGGAACGTCACTGCTAGAAAGTGTGGCGACCTATGCTCTGAGGTTGCCCCTTAGCATAGCGTTATAACGCTTGAGAGTTGGCTGAGAGTTTGTGTTTAAAATTTTGTTCATTTTGTTGAGCACTGCTGACTACAGCGATGGCTTATGTTGCCATCTTGTCGGAAATTGTTTGGAGGATAGTGACTGCTGTCTATCCAATGTCAACTGTTGTCAATAATTTGGAGGTTTAGTTTATGTTTGAGCGGTTTACAGAAAAGTCCCGTGCCATTATTGTTCAGGCTCAGGATGAGGCTAGGAGAATGGGACACAACTTTGTTGGTACAGAGCAGATACTGTTAGGGATGTTGGCAGACGGTGACAATGCAGCTGCTAATGTTCTCTCAGAACGAGCGATAACCCTGGAAGATGCACGCCAAGAGGTGGAACAGATTATTGGTCTTGGGACAGGATTTATAGATACGAAAATTCCATTCACCCCTAGGGCAAAGCGTGTGCTAGAGATCGGTCTTGAAGAAGCTAAAAAGCTAGGTGATGAGCACATTGAGCCCAATCACCTATTGCTGGGCATCATCCTTGAGGATGGGGGTGTTGCAGCTTTAGTTGTTAAAAAGCTAACCAATACCTCAGATAGTCTGGTTAAAAGTATTTACAGGCAGCTTTCTGGTCCAGGTTGATACTCTTAGATAACTCATTTTTTAAAACACAACAGCACCCAAAACAATCGACTGAAGGATTCTTCTAAGCTCAACAAGACTTCTTAGAGTTGTCGTATGTAAGGTGAACCTACTATAAACAAAACTCTCTAGTGCCAGTAAGAAGAGATATCAGTGATTTGTTTGGGTGCTGTCTTTGATCCGTCAAACGATTCTATCGAGATATCTATCGTCAGACCTCCTTTCGTTTTGACTATGAGCCTTTCAGCTCATGTCCTTAGAGTATGTCGGCAGTGCTTCAATATCTCTGCTTTGATACAAACGTTAATGTTGTTTTTGTCACTGTTATCCTGATTAAGCAGTGACATAACTCTATGGAGACTGGGGTTGATGCCATGGTGAGCGGTGGAGCCATCATCTTTGCAGGAAGATTCTCAGCTATCGAGAGAAAGGATATGGCTGTAGCTACGCTTTATTCTGCCAATTCACGAGCATGATACCGGATAAGACAATCACACCACCTACCAATGAAACCAGACTCGGTATCTCTCGTAACCATAGCCAAGCAATAAACAGAGCCGCTACAGGAATGAGCGATAGGTAACTGCCAGCTTGGGATGCCGGAATCTTAGAAAGCACATAGGACCAAGCAATGTAAGCAACTACCCCTGGAAACAACCCCATGTAAACAACTGATAGCGTTGGCCCAAAGGGCGCATGCAGTGTAGAAAACACAGCATGGGGTGCAAATAACACTAAGACTAGAGTACCTGCCCAGATAGCATAGGTCGTAAATTGAATTGCAGTGTAGCGCTGTAATAACGGTTTTTGGATGACTGAGTAAACGCTGATGCAAAGCGTGGCCATAAACACCAACAATGCTCCAAGGGAGAACTGTAAACTGCCGCTACTGGCAAGAGAAATGGTGGCTACACCAGCTACACAAAGGCTAATCCCGCACCAGCCTGCTTGAGTAAGCTTTTCACGATAAAACAGTGATGCCAGTAAAGCGATAATGCCAATTTCTGACGAGATAATAAAACTGGCCATGCCAGCAGACACTGTTAGTTGGCCCGCATTTAAAAACACATTGTAAAGAGTAAATCCTGTGATCCCACAGAGACTGAGCAGCGGCCAGTCTTGTCGACGTGGTAATGGCATTCGTTTGAGAAGGGCATAAACTAACAGGATTGCAGATGCGACTAGGTAGCGTAAAACAGCTACCTCTAATGGGCTGTAGGCTGTTAACGCAACACTAATGGCGGGAAAAGCTGAGGCCCAAAGCAATATCGCGCTGAAAAGGGCTGCCATGACTAATGCACTGGGACGTTTAACAGGTTCACTCGCCTGAGGGCGAGGAGTCGCATGATAGAGCGGCTGTGATAGCACCATGAAGGAATTAACTCTTACGGTCAGAACAGCAATAGCTTAAATGCAATGTCCCTTACAAAACAATCTATAACTTTCATCGCATTGCTTTTAAGTTTTTATTAGCTAAAGACATCGGGAGCAGACGTTCTTGTGTTAACTCAGACGGCGTAGTTCGATGACCTATCCTAGCTAAGGCTCTATGGAGGTTGTTAGTGACTGACTCTGCCAAAAACTAGCTTGATGCAATTGTAGGATAATTGTGCAATTCAAAGTAGGGCGTTAGTCGTTGGATGATGCGTTGTTGGTGTTGTGCCACTGTTGGTATTAACTGGGTAGGTCGCTTTTTGATCAGTGAATCATAGTCGATAGCCACGTCTGGTTTGACGTCTAGAAAGTCAAAAATCTTTTTCAGTGTGGCTTGGGGCTGTTCACAAAGATCTTCAAATCGGATAGACACATAGACCGAGTCTGGCAGACTCTGAATGTTACTCATAAAATAAGACGTAGACGTCAAAGATTGTTGCAAGACTTTATTGAGGCCGATACCCAAGTATGGAAAATACATGATGCGGTAAATCAGCCGAAAAAGTGGATTTTTGAAGATCTTGTTGTATCGGTTGGAAACAAGTCCTGTGTAGGCATTCCACTCAGAGAGGACTTTATCCACTGTTTTGAGCTTTGAGTTGATTACATGGATGGGATTGCGGTGGATAAAGATAAATCTTGCATTGGGTATGGCCTGGCGAATATAGAGAAAGTGAGGATAGCACCAGGGATTTTTGAGCAGAATGGGTTTACCAGAATCGGAGATGCTCTGGATCTTGCGACAGGCTTCTAAAAACTTGGGTAAGCTTGCATCGTTGATATAAAGCTCGTGTCCGGCATTGCGAATAATGAAGCCATATTCTTCGGGTAGTTCTGGAGAAACGGGGACTGCATCGAATTCGCGATCGCTAATCCCTAATTGCCTAAACTCTGTCTGTAGTTCTTGATATTTTTGTTTTTCAAGATGATTGAAATGGTTATGTAAGATCTCGTTGTACTTGATAATGTGATAGGCCGTCACCACATTAAAGTATTGTGTCGATGCTAGAGTCTGGTAAAGCAGAGTTGTTCCTGAGCGATGATCGCCAAGAATAAAAATTGGCTGAAAATTAATCTCCTGTATCTGATTGAGATAAGGCTGATCTAAAGGATTCATGAGTGATGCCCCCAGATAAATGTGTCCCCAGATTATATTGAAGAGGGTTAAGATTTTTGCTTCGTTAAAAGGGCTTTGCTCAGAGCCTATGGTGTAGTTTCACAAGATTATTAAAAATGACAATGACCTGAAGACTGGCTCAACACTAGCCTACAGGTGTTTCTAAATCTGTGATTTGAAATACGTGTGACAGAAGAAAATCAATAAATAATGTCGCTCTAAAAGCTTGATTTTATGCGGATATGCCGCATGGAGGCAATAGATCGCTGCAAACCTCCAATGCCTGAAGGATGTATAGAATGTTGTTTTTGATGTTTAAGCTCTTACCACGAGATCCTGTTGAAATATATATTTCAACACATTATGATTAACCTGTAATAAAGGAAATACCACTGGTATTTCAGCAATCTTCGTTTTTAATAATATATATCCTTTTGCTAAATTGATTTGCCTTAGATTTTCTTGATTAAACTAACGGAAGTAGATTGACCTCTTTTTATGGGTTGATGCGGGTGCTGCATGTTACAAAAACATGAAGAATTATGGCTGCTACTTTGAATGCATCAACTACAGTGGATATGCTTGCAAACAATAAGTGGTTTTACTAGAGCAGCATCTTTATTAAGTTTTATTGGCTCACGGCGATGCTGGTGAGCTGGCTTTTCGGTAACTTTCTCTGTTGTTGTTGAGTTGAGTTTATGTCAGATGTGATTGGCCAAGGTCGCTTGGTGGTGACAAATCCTGCTGCGCCAGAGAGTGCCAGGCATTTTGGGGTTCAAATCAGTCAGCTGCAAATTCAGTTTTATGATCTATCTGACAACACTCAATTGACCGCATTAGAGTGGTGGGCGCTGGTTCAGGAAAGTTTGGGCGGAGCTGCCAATGTGCAAGTGCCAGGGCATATTGTCTTGACGGGATTGCCAGCCACTCCCAGCCCAGCTTTCGTAGATATTTCTGTAGGGGTTAGTGATGTTGCAGGGCAGTCAGTATTTACATTAACGGTGCGTCAGGCAGCTCCGTTTGGTGTGAGCCCAAGTGGTCATGTAACGTTTCAAGATTTAGATCTCACCTTCACTCAAATGGCTGCTGATGTTGCAGTATCTGGAGGTCTTAAGGTTATATTGTTGTTCGATCTTTTGGAACAACCAGTGGCTCTGATTCCTGCATGGGACGATGGCCAATTAGTTTTCAATGCGACGGGTCCCAAGGTTTCAGTGGGCCAGGTTGGGGTGATTGAAGAGACTGAAATTACGGTGAAAACCCTTGCCCATCCGTGGCCATCTTTGCAGACGTTATATTCATTTGAAGCTGTTTCTGGGAATATCATTCGTGATGCGTCGGGCCAGGTGGCGATTGATTTGACGGTGTATACCCCTGATTTGGTCACCCTTGAACGGGGTGCTTTGCTTACCCAGGCAGATACTGAGATCGCAACCGCTCCCCGTGATGCGAGACAACCATTGCCTGCTCCTCGACCTGTGAGGCGACTGATTCAGGCCTGTCAAGATACCCAAGAAATTTCTGTGGTGCTGTGGTTTAAGCCGGCGCTGCAAAATCAAAGCGGTCCAGATCGTCTGATTACATTATCGTCAGATTTTTCCGAGCATAATTTTCTAGTTGGCCAACAAAAAGATCATTATGTGGTGCGTCTGCGGACAACTGTGACTGATAAAAATGGTCGAATAAATAAAGAAGATGTGCTGCACTCCCCAAATAAATCTGTTCAACTGCGGCCTACATGTCTAGTGTTTACTCGTTCTATGCCGATAGCAGGAGAGCCTAACGCGTATCTATATCTTGATGGCAAGCCGGTTGACTCGGCTACTGTCGGTGGTGATTTTAGTACTTGGGGAGATTTTGAACTTGCGATCGCAAACGAATTCAAAGATCCCAATCGTTCCTGGCAAGGAGAATTTTATCGCATTGCTGTTTACAACAAAGCGCTGACTCCAGAGCAGGTACGCCAACTTTACTATCCCCAGGTACTGACAACAGGGGCCCTCAGGTTAACCGATATGCCAGCACCATTAGATCAGCCCCTGGCAACGGAAATCGTATATGAAGATGAGTTCAGTTTGATTCAATCAAAGGCAACGACACCTCGGTTGGCAACCCCCCAATTTCAGTTTGATCGCATTACCCTCTCCTGGAAAAAGGTCGGTCCCAATCCTTGGGCATTAGAGCAAAATAGCAGTGCCGTAGAAGCCACACTTTGGCAACAGAATAAGTTCACCCTAGGTACCAAGGATAATTCGGGCCAACCAGAACAGTTTTTACCCTTAATTCCGCAGCCTAATCAGCCACTCACATTTATTTTGCAGGATTTAGGAGAAATCACCGTTGAGAACTTTGAGCTACAGCCCAGTAGTTTTGACAATCGACCTCAGTGGGAGCTGATTGCTGATGTGCGGGAGTCTGAGATCAACTTGCCAAGCATTAACCGGCCCTTTGATTTCAAAACAGACTTTAAGCTTACCGATTTAGATCTTGTCATTGAATACGTGGAGGACCCGCTGCGAGCTGTTGCGGAAGATCGGGTGTTGCTAACGGGCAATTCTCTTAACCGCGCCTTTAATTTCTATGGACACTCTATCGAAGATCAGTTTGTCCTACGTAGTGCCATCCTCTACCAGTTACCCTTTAGTCTGACGCTGGGTCCCATCCATGAGCCATGCACAACCGTAGTCGTGGCTGATCAGGTGAAGGTCTGCCCGACACCAGGTTGCCGTCAAATTATGAGTTTGGATACTCTGATCGAGCTCAGTGGTGCCGGATTTGTGGCTACTGTCAACGGTACCTTTCCCTGGGAAGATGAGTTTGGGCGACGTCAGGTACTCTCGGTACCGGAGTTTACAACATTTACCATTCCCCCTACGCCCAATGCTTTACTTGCTGAGGCCACAGCACAGCTCAGTCGCTATGCCAACGAGGTTTTTGCTCCAGTTGTTCAATCTAAAGAAGATTTTTATATCATTGATGTTTCAGGTCAGTCGGTACTAATTTATGGGTCACAGCCAAGGTTCCCGGAAACTCAGACAACCATTTTGCCCACTGTCTTGCGTGGCGTCGAAACTATTAAGTCTGCCCGTGGACTATTTGAACTGATTCAGTCTGAGCAGAATGCACAATTGATATTGTCCTTATCCGGACGGTCTGACAGTGAGATTGCTAGCGACTACGATAACTTTCTAGGGCAGCTATCGAATCGTTCTGTGCGGCCCTCTAGTTTTGAACAGGTTAGACGACGACTGGCCAAACTGTTACCTGTGCCCATCACTCAGGCCCTGCAATATGTTTATAGTTACGATGCGCAGACAGTAGATCTAGTAGGCGGTATGCGTCTACGGGTTGAATACCAGAATTATCAGTTTGTGCATCCTGTGGATAGAACAGCTGACACGGGTTTTGTTAGTAGTGGGACAGCTTATTACACCCTGCATTTTGAAACGGACGGTGCACAGGATTTTTTAGGGTTTGATCCGTTTTTGTCAGCTGTGCCAACGGCGGTGGAGTCTACCAGTCAAGCGACCAGTGGTTTAGTAGATCTGTTGCGACCAGGGAATCGTAAGGCCTTCTATCGGTTGATGTATCCGGATGAGTTTCTACCGTCCCAGGGACGCATTGGGGCAGAGCGAGTGGCGTTGTTGATTGGGGCGAATGATTTCAACACGTTAGAAGAGGCAACAACCTATTATCGCAATCCCAGGGCTGCCAGGAGTCAACCGCCAACGAATATTGCATTGGTCTACTTCCGGGGGCGAGCCACCGTGGTGCCTGAGATTGCTATTTTTGTGCAAGAACAGCCAGCCTATGTGCCGGTGGGCACCACCTTGCGGCAAGTGGCGGAGCGCTATGGCCAGGCGGCTTTACGAGCCAGACCTCAACGGTTGGTTTATGAAGGGGTCGAGAATACACCAGACTATCGGTTTATAAATCTGGGAAATAATACGAATGCGTTGGATCTACCGCTGTTGCAGGGCGATCGCATCTACTTTTAGGGGGAAACATCATGGCAATTCCCCGTTTTGATGGGTTAGGGACTGGCTTTTATCGTCTGGTTAATGTGGCGGCTGACACTGGAGTGGTGACTACTCCTGCGGGTGTTGATGTGCTGTTCACGGATTTAGCACTCAATTTTGCCAATGGTGATGCGCAGGCTGACAATCTGGATTTATTAACTACCTGGTCGAGAACTGCTGGGATATATCTGTTTCTGCCGACCCAGGTGATAGATGTCGAGACCTTTGATTTTGTGACGTTGCGATCGCAACTCCTAGAACTGCGTCAATCTCCTGCCTATCGCCAAGTACGCTTTTTGTGGGTCAACAATCCCAGTGAGTCTCTTTCTCAATGGCAGTTACAAAGTCTCTCCATAGATGATGGGCGTGTTAGTCGTCAATCAACCTTTGACTTAGGGGGGTATGCACTGACGTTACCCAGGGGCACCACAATTGTCCCAAGCTCAGCCGGGTTTACAGGCACCACAGCCCTGGCCTATTTGACCACCGATTATGGTGCCCATCAGTTAAGGGGCGTCGGAGAACAAATCCAACTGCCGCTAGTCGGCCCGCGCATTGGTGCTTGGCAGTTTGACTTGACCTTAGCCCGATCTGCTAACTCTACCTATGCCGAACTGGCCTCTTTGGATATTGGTTTTCGGGTCTTTTTTGCGGACCCGTTACTTTCTAGCGATCCAGCTTTGTTTGGCTCAGCAGCATTTTACCAATCGCTGCGCTATCCTCTCTTTGATGAAACCGCAGCGGCGCAAGAGCGCTACCCAGCCGATTTGAAATTGCAAGGCTCATGGGATCCTTTGGATTGCGATCGCAGTTCCTTCACATTTGTACCACTATCAGACAACACACTGCCCAGTCTCCCTTCGGGCTATCGCAGCAACCTAGGCTATACCGTCTATCTGACGCCTCAATCTAGCAGCCAGCTGGTGTTTGCAGCTAAGCCAGCCTCCAGTCTAGGGCCAGCAGAGGGGCTATATTTGACCCCCCAGGGTGAGTTTGGGCTGACCATCCCTCGCCATGATGACAACCCAGCTCGGCAACTGCCCGACTATGGCAAAAATCTGATGTGTGGTCTCTCAGGGGTGGAATATATCAAACTGCTAGAAGCGGGCACCTATACCATTGGCTTTGTCCCTGGTCACCCTGCCTTTGCACCCCGCTACACCCCCAGTCAGGGCCTAACTCAGCGACTACGAGATTTGGTCAATATCCTAACCCAGCGACTCGTCGATGACTTGAACCAGCGAGAGACGCTGAGTAGTCTGTTTGACCCCAACCGAGCTGAGGAGATTTTACTCATTCGCGATACTTTGCTAGGGGAGTTTTTCCCGTCGGGCTATCAGCTACCGTTAGAGGCAACGGAGGCGTTGCAACAACTCTCTAGCTCTGACCTGTCTACCTTAGGAGATTTTGAACAGTGGTTTCAAAATGCTTTACGGGCAAGCCGTGCGAAGGATGACGAGACAGGGATGACTGCAGCTGCTTTAACCACACAAGCTAGTGCAACGACAGCTTGGGCCTATGTGCGGCGCACTGACGGTTCTCCTACCTATTATGCTCAACCCGATCAGTCCATTCTCTATCAGCCGTCTCGTCAGACGTCTCTAATGAACTTTTTGGAGGTGCCAGCCACTGATTTAGAGAACGTATCCGCTACAAATCTTGCTGTAGCCAATGATGTCACTGTAGAGACCATACCCGACACATTTCCGATCTTTCCCTATGGGAGTTTGGCTACCGCGATTACAGATTGTCGTGAATTAGAACTTCAAGTGGTGAACCCACTACGGCGGGCTAAGATCCAGCAGCATTATGAGCAACAAAGTGTGTCAGGGGCCCCGGTCGCTAACGTCAGAACGGCTGCTGTGAGTGCTGTGGGGAGTTCCTTTAGAACAGCGGCCAGCACTGCCGCTATCACGAGTTCAAACCTTGTCAGTGCTGCCGACACTACGACCGAAACTATTAGTGGTACAACACCCCAAGGGCTATTGGCTCGTTTCACCACTGATTACAGCCTTATGAGAGAGCTGGTGCTGGCTCGGTCGACCAAGAATGAGCAGACTCAGTTTTTGAAATTCACCAACATTGAGAGAAGCTCGGCCCTTTGGAGTGCGTTTCAGGCTAATCAGTTATTGCTCGTCATTGACAAGGCTGAGGCACTGAAGTCTTCTTTTAATGACCCTGATGATCCCAATCAAACCATTACTCAACTCACCATTGATGGTTGGACATTTTATCTGGATACGGTGGATGATGCCGGAAACATACTCTGGCGTCCAGAAAGTATTCTGATCTTTAAGTACTACAACAAATCACTGCTAGAGCTAATTGAGCAGCCGAGTCTCTGGTCTCAGGCGGCCACATTTGTGGGGGATGAGGCGAAGATTGCTGAGGTGCGGCAGCGGGTGCGGGCGAGTTTGGAGAGTGCGATCTCAAATGATACCGAAGACATCCCTTTGAAAACCCGTAAACGCTACGCTCCCTTAGCTAATATTGCCCGAAACCCCAACTGGTCCGGCATCATCGGCCTCAACATTCCCGTGCCCCCCGCCGAGGGGTTACCCCCAGAACTGGTGGCCCTAGCTGGCGGCATCAAAGAAGAAAACTTCTTTGCCCAGTATGTTGGCATTGATAGTACTCCTATTCATCCTGATGACAATGGCGCACTGGTGGTGGAACCATCGTCTCTGTTTGGCTTAATTGACTATGAAGACAATCAGCCACCTGAGCCCCACCCCTCTGGCTATAACTTTCAGGTACTGAATCTGCGGGTATTGTTTCAAAATTCTCGGGTAACAGACTTTGCCAGTCAAATTGCCGTTACCCTAGATAAATTATTTGAAGAACGGACTCAGCTCCAAGAAGACTTTAGCGTTAGTAGTCTTACCAATGTCTCTGGACGTAATTTGGTCAATCTCCAGGGGAGTGCTGAAAATCATAATGGTCGTACGACTTATGCGTTTAGCTTTAGCGGCAATAACCGCTTTTTAATGCCCAATAGTGCGATTTTTAACTATATCGATATTGTCAAAGCCCAGTTTTCCTCCGATCCAATTCCTGCTGGGGATAATCCTACTATTACAGGGCGATTCTCCTTCTGGACAAAATTCAACTTTCGTAAGTTGGAAAAATTCGATATTTTCTCCTTTGGCCCTGATGGTGACTTTCCTACCCAAACTGATGCACAGCAGTTTCTCAGTGCGGCAAATCTGGTGGTCACCTTATCGTTTCCCAGAGATGATGCTAATCAACGGTCCTTTGCGTTTGTTCCTGATGACCTCAGCTTTAATCTAAAGAGCAGTGACTTCCGCAACAACAGCCTCTATGCCAAATTTCCCATCACCTTGACCGGGTTTATCCAAGGTCAAGACAAACCCAAAGGCTTTTTACCGATAAAAACTGCCTTGGGCAATGCTTCGCTATCGGCAGACGTTACCTGGTATGGTCTGTCCTTTGATTTAGACCTAGGGAATCTCGGTGCCCTGGCTAGTGTATCCAAGTTTGTGTCTGACTTAGTGGTGCTCTGGTTGCCCAACCCCAATCCTGAGGCAGATACGCGCCCAGAGCCCCAAGTCTATGTGGGAATGAAACTACCAGGACTGTCTGGGGATGTCCTGGGTTTCCCACTGCAAAGTGTAATCAAACTCTCATTTAAGACGGCTGAACTCTTATTTGATCCAGCCGATGGGCCTGACAACTCCACCTACTTGTTAAAACTTAAAGCTATTGTCTTGAAGCTATTGGTGTTGTCGCTGCCCCCCAATGGTCAAACCGAACTGCTGATCTTTGGTAATAGTCAAGGTCGCGATCATCCCATCGGCTGGTATGCTGCCTACGCTAAAGAACCAGCCCAGAGACCACCTTAGGTTCTGATCTATGGGTGATATGTACCCATCTTCCCCAAGATATCTCAACGTTTTTACTTCTATGAAAAATGGCTGAAGAAAATATCCTCAATGCTAATACTATTTCCGCCTTGATCACGGCTGTTAACGACCATTATCAAACTAACTTTCCTGCTCTATTTCCTTCAAACAGCCCCATAACACCAATTTGGAATACAAATATCAATGTCAAGGCAGGTAATGGGGAGGGTACCGATTTTTCTGCTGAAGGTGAACTTGTTACGTTTCCCTTTGATTTTGCAGATCAAGTGGAAGATCAAACCTTTGCTATCAAGGCCAAGATCAAAATTATTAACCAAGGTAATGAGGTCTAGACCGTTTGATAGCCATGTCTCATGGATACTGATAAGTATCTTGTTATAGCCTACTCAATCATCATCTCTTAAGGAGTCTTAATTGTATGTCTGGTATCACCCCCGCTCCATCAGGTGCCAATGCAGCAGAGTCTAAAGTATTTTTTGGTGTTGTTTTAGAACTCGATGGTGAAGAAATTTCTCTACAGCCCCAAAATGCCATTACAGAAATTAAAGAAAAAGGCATTGAAGTGGGCCTTCCGGCAGGAGAACGAGTTGTTTTAGGTACTGTCGGTGAACGTCTGAAAGGGATTCTGCAAGCGCTTGGCGTTGATGACATCTCTTTCTTAAAAGATGATGGCACGTTGGATGAGACACAGCTACCGAGCATTCCTGCCATTCAAACTGCTGTCAATCTGCTGACTCAAGCCAACTTAGCCATTGAAGATTTCCATTTACGAATTCCTCCAACCGGAACTAGCACCAGCGCCCCTGCCAAATCAGAAACGGCTTACACAGTGGGACTGTCCGCTACATGGACTGGAGATGCAGGCACGCTGATCGATAGTTTAGATCTAAAGCTGAAAGGTCTTTATTTCAAGGTGAGTAACGAGGAGGGTTAAGAGAGTTACCTAAAGACAATTTCAGAATGCTTGTTTAATTTAGGCATTCTGAAATTGCCGTTGCTGAGCTACAGGATGAACTAGTCTGTTAGAAACGCCGTATATCAATATCTTACAGATAAAATCATACCGAGGATCAGCAACGCCATTCCTGTTAGAGTTTCAAATTAACCTCCAAGGTTTATGTCACATCAGTTGAGGCACTGCAAGTACGTCTTATGAGTTCATCCTTAACTAAACAGACAACAGTCAGCTTTGGCTTTGTGGCAGAACTGACGGCAGGGGGCGAAACTGTCAACCTTCAGCTGGAAAACACACAAGAAGGAGGAACGTCTGTATTTCGTGGCGGCATGCTGCCAGGGCAGCGATTATTGCTAGTGGCGCTGTTACAGAAAATAATTCCTGAGCTGCCACCGTTAGATTCCATGAGCGGGTTAGCCATTACTGAGCTAACGTTGGAGGCTCGCCCTACGCTTGAAACCTATGCTTTTAGCCTGGGCTTGGCAGATGTCTGGGCTGTAGAAATTCCCACGAACGATCCTAGTGCTCCTTTAAACTTCAGCATTGATCGGATACTCATTGCTCTCAAACAATCACCCCAAGAGAAATCCTTCTTTCTACAAGGAGATTTTAGCCTTTTTGGTGGCCAGTTTTCTGTCTTGGTGAGCCGCATTGTGACAACGGCTACCAGTTCAGGAGAGTGGATCTTTTTAGCACGGGCTGAGCGTATTCAGTTAGCATCGCTGGTTAATAAACTATTAGGTGCAGGAAACTTAACATCAGATTTTGAACTTGAGAATTTAAGTATCGATTTACTTGAGTTAGAACTTGCTCAAAAGAAAGTTGGCACCATTACCCAATCTCGGTATCGCTTTCTAGGGGCAATCGATTGGGCTTTTACTATTGCTAGTGAGCCTTTTGTTGTCGGAGCCAGTGCTGAGATTAAAAACTATAGAGAAGATGTCAGGGCTGGCAAAACTGTTAAAACAATTACTGATAAAGCTAGCGGTAAAGTAGCTGGGCTGATTGAGCTGTTTGATAAGACATTAACAGCGTCCATCTTTTATGGATTTTC
Organism: Leptothoe sp. ISB3NOV94-8A; assembly: GCF_043421595.1. Taxonomy (NCBI): domain Bacteria; kingdom Bacillati; phylum Cyanobacteriota; class Cyanophyceae; order Nodosilineales; family Cymatolegaceae; genus Leptothoe; species Leptothoe sp. ISB3NOV94-8A. The sequence goes on from NZ_JAXSQW010000001.1 coordinate 5,693,667, forward strand.
GCTAACTGAAAAGCGAGTTGGATTTGAGATTACATTTAAATCATTTACGCTGACGGGACGCTACAGCAATACTAACAATATAGAAAAAATTGACTTCAGTTTTTCCGGGATAGTCAATATTGGCGATATTATTAGCTATGTTGTTAATCTCTTTGATCCAAGTTTAGAAGATTTTGAGCTAGACGCTCCTTGGGATGTCTTAGGTAAAGAGAGTATTGATTTCAGTAAGCTGAGGGTTAGCATCAATCTCACCAATAAGCAGTTTACCTTTAGCTATGCTGAAAGTCTGAATCTAGGTCTCTTCAAAATTTCAAATCTGAGCCTCTCCTATGGTGAAACTTCCCGAGGATCTAAACAATACCGTTCTCGCATTAGTCTAGATCTGACAATTCCTGGTCAGCCGCGTCAACAGGTTGGTTGGGATCCAGTCAATGAGAACCCACCTAATATTCCGGGTAAAGGTATCCAGGTCTTTGACTTACAGTTTTTAGCCGTTGGCCAACGGGTGACTTTTCATCCTAATATTGTGTCGCAAGCCCGCAACATCACCCAAGTCATGACGGTGCTGCGACAAACTATGGGGGTGTTGCCCCCGGCCAAACGTCGTGGCAATCCATTGCAAGCCTTGCAAGCCCAGTTACCCTCACCTGCCCCGGTTAGCATTGACCCGACGGCAACGATCACGATTCCTGAGGGTAGCAGTCCGATTCAATTTGACCCCAACAGCGGCATTTTGTTGGGGGCGCAATTCTCCATCATGGACACCATAGATATGAGTGTGATCTTTAATGATCCACTGATCTATGGACTTCGCATTAGTCTCTATGGTGCTAAGGCAAAGCTATTTGCAGGGCTGCAGTTTGAGATTCTCTATCGGCGTGTTAGTGATACGGTGGGTGTATACCATCTAGAGTTGGCTTTGCCAGATGCCATGCGCCAGTTTGATGTGGGCGCAGTGTCAGTAACGCTGCCGATTGTGGTGGTGGATATCTACACCAATGGAGACTTTGCCCTGGATTTTGGTTTCCCCTGGAAAGGAGACTTTTCTCGATCCTTTGCTATTCAAGGGTTTGCCGGTCCTTTCCCTGTACTAGGGGCCGGTGGTTTCTACTTTGCTAAGCTGAGTGCGGAGACAGCGACCAGTACCCCTGCGATTGTCAATGGTACCTTTAGCCCGGTGTATGAGTTTGGTCTGGGTCTGAAGATTGGTCTGGGCCGCACCTTCAACAAAGGGATTCTCAAGGCTGAAATTAGTATCACGGTTCAAGGCGTCATTCAAGGCGTAGTTGCCCGGTTTAACCCCAGTGAAGCGAATGTTGCCAGTGATGATTACTTCAAGATTCAGGGAGGTGTCTCCCTGGTGGGGCGTCTCTATGGCGTTGTTGATTTTGGAGTAATTAGTGTTGACGTAGAAGTGGTGCTGCGGGCAACAGTCTTATTTGTGGTAGAAGCCTATCAGCCAACCCAGCTAGCTCTGGAGGCTGAGGTTTCAGTACGGGCTTCTATCAAGATTGCGTTTGTGCGTATCCGGTTCTCGTTTAGGGTGACCGTACGTCAGTCCTTTACCCTGGGCTCTGCTAAACCCACTCCCTGGAAGCTGGGTTCACCAACCACCAGCTCGACCAATGCCATTGGCGCTACCAGCCGTCGAGCGGCTCGCTTCGCTCCAGCGGCCTTCAGTATGCCAGTTGCGTTGGAAACGGCAGCTTTTGAGGCTGCGGCCTTTGAGTCGGTAGAATCAACGACTGCTGAACCATCAGACTTAACAACGTTGGATATGTCAGCGTTGCCTGTTGACTCGGTGTCAGCATCAACAGTGCCAGACGCTCTGGTCTCAGAGTCAGTTGTATCAGCCGCAGTAGAGGCTGAATTATCCTTTACTACATTAGATGCGGATACCTCAGGCGCTTCTACCGCTGAGACTTGGCTGCCGGTGAAGCTATCGTTGCCTGATGGTTTGCCTGCTGATCAAACGGATAGCGATCGCATCCGCATCGACCTATATTTTCAACCCGGTTTCACCCAGGTTGGCGGGCAGGTGAAAGGGGTTGCCCTATTATTTATTGAAAACTCGGTACGCCATGATGACCCAGAGCAGATAGGTGATGCTGCAGCAACTGTTAACACCGACTTTGATGAGCTAGTGAAGGCGCTGCTGAGATGGACGCTTCACAGCTATCGCCGCATCAGTTCCACGGATCAGCCACTTACCTTGGTAGATTGGCAAACTCTCTATGATCGCTTCACAACAGAATTTGCAACAGCCAATAATTTGCCTGCGTTCTTGCGTCAGCTCTATCAATTCTTAGAGACCAATTTTGTCTTTGATATTTCTGATCGCACGCTCAACGACCTGCAACAGAATCAAGAGCTAAGTGGCACTTTCTTCCCCATGGTGCCGTTAATAAGCATGGCCTTAGATCAGCAATCGCCCATTGATTTCCAGGTAGATAGTTTTAAGCGCAGCCTGGATGATCTGCAAAAAATTAAGGACTACTTTAAGCAACTACAGGTACGTCCCGGTAGCGCTGTTGAAAATTCGGCAATTGGCGGCAGCCCATCGGACCCCGTCACTTCAGGAACAGAGCTTCTTTCGTTAACAGATTATCTGTTTGCAGATTATTTCTTGCTCTTGATTCGTTCTGGTCTACAGAGTGCCATTGACTATTTAGAAGACCTAGAAGACCAAGCCGAGTTTTCCGCACCTTCCATAGAAACAGTCTTATCGACTTTGAATAGCAATGGCGCATTTAACCATCTATCGGGTACCGCGTCTCGTTATTTTCTCCATGGACTACGATTACCCACACCCACAGCCGCACCCATGACAGCCTGGGCAACAAATCCTCTATATGAGGCAACGGGGCAGCAGTTTGATGTGTCGATTACCACTCAGACCGTTGGTGTGGGAGATGATGCCAGAGAAGTGACTACGGTCAACTTGGATCAAATTGTACTGAGTAAACCCGCTACCTTGAACTGGATACGGTTTATTGACTATGACCGTGCCAATCTGAATAATCCACCTACTCGCAATGCAGCATCACTGGTCTATGGATTAACGACTGAACAGAAAAATGACTTACTAGCCCTGCAGACAGCGACTCCTAATCTAGATCATCAGTCAACAACATCGCCTCTGCTGCCTTTCTATCGATCTGTAGAACGTCAATATACCCTACGTCAGCGGAGCCCAATGACAGTAGGCGAGTTGCGAGAATTACCGTCAGATTTGCGGGCCTATCTAGCCGATCCGTTGACCTATAGGCAAGGTTTATTACCTGACTCTGCTCCTCTATCAACTATCCCCTTCATTCTGGCCGATGCGACAGACAAAACAGCCACTCCGCTACCACGCGATAGGGTCAAGTGGTCAACCAAGGTGAAGGTAACCGTACGTCGCCTGGCAGGAGATAACATTTATCAGCTAGAAGGCACTGATGAAGTGGGGAAAGATTTGCTGGAAGCAATTCGGGTCACAGGGGCATCTCCCAGCCTCGATTTGTTTTATCTAGACGCTGACACGGCGCAACTCGTGCAACCGACTCGTGATGTGTTGTTATTAAAAGCTAATCTTTCCACCCGCAGTCAAGCGGCGGGAACAAGTTCAACAGCTAGAAGCTTCAGTACAGCGTCAACGAGAACCACCTATCAAGCCACCTTACCTGCGAACAGTGACAGTGATGGCGCTGACTTTTTACAAATTCTGTGGGAATGCAGCACGGTTAATTCAGGGGGCTATTACCTGGTTTATGGACCTTTGGGTGCCGCTGGGCTACCAGAAAACTTGTTTACAGATGGGGTAACAGCGGATTTGGTGTTGGTGATCCGTGTGACGGGTTTCACACAAGAGGCTGCTCGTTTCCACAACTGTGTGGACATTACCGCCGCCCAATCAGTAGATTTGTTGGCCATCCGTAATGATGAGCACGATCCCATACCGGTATTGCAAATACCCGCAGGTCATTTAGGGATACAGCTGACACGTCCGAATGTGTCAGTGCAACCCAATAATGGTACTGCCAATGATGAATTGGAAAATCTCTACCAGCTCTTGGGCTATCGATTATTAGAACAACCGGGACAATTTGTGGCAACACCGGAGGCATTACCCATTGGCCCCAGTGATGATCCTGAAGATGCCAACCACCCATGGCAATATGAACGGGTGCTGCCAGTCTATACCCTGTCTACTGATCAGGGCGGGACTGCCAATCCGTCACTGCCATCTCCTGAGATGAATCCCTATCGAGGTGTCTCAGCCCAGGCAGTGGTACAACCACAGTTAGAGTGGCGCGATCTCTATGGCAACATTTTCAAACAGTTTAAATTCACTGAGTTGCCTGTCCGTTATTTTGATCCACTGTTGGGGCTGAATCAGTGGCCATCGCTAGTGGAACGTTATCGATTTAAGGCGGTTTCTCAGCAAAAAGCTCGCCTGGATTTATCGCTACAGCTAGACTCTAGTCCTTATATTTCCACCCCCGGTAATTTGTTTGAAGAGGTCAGGCGCAAGACGATCGCAGCGCGTGAGACCTACCAACAGATTTACTATCAGATTCATCAAGCTGATGTGACAGCAACAGCGGCAACGTCTGTGCTACTACAAGGTACAAATGTTGTTCAAAAATCTGTGGATAAAGCAGTGCTGACCAGCTTTGTGGAGATGGCTTATGGCTATCTCATTACTTTGGAAAGCTTGACGCTGCAGTCCCACAATGTCAGTGCCAATGAAACCTTTGCAACTGTGGCTAACACGTTCCGATTGTCAGTAGATGATTTAGCCGAAGAAAATCAGCAGCTGAGCGGCTTGTGGACAGCAGGTACTCGATTAGAGATTCCCGTCGAGCGCGATATTGTTGTTAACGATAGTCTTCGGAAAATTGCACAAGAGGCTCTAAAAGCTGAGGCACTGCTGCGAGATTTTGATAATGTGATCGAGATCGCAACCGCTCCCCTGCCCAACATTACTGAAGCGGCCACTGCTGCCAAAGTGGTTCAAATTGCCCAACGTCATCGCGATACACCGGGTTTAGTCCGAGACGGTCTGTCGATTAGTAGCCAGGCCAACACCTATGAAACCCTGCCAGGAGATACGCTAGCAGAAATTGCGGGTGCTCTTGGTATCACCGTTGAGGCCTTGATCCCGATTTTAGAGGCCAAGGGTGATTATCTCGATGATCAGGTTATCCTTGCCGTACCCCTGACGTATGACTGGCGAAGCACCGACTCATTAGCCCACGCCCGAGACAAAGTCCAAGCTGTCTTTAAGAATACAACGCTCAATATTGGCTTAGATGCGGTTCTGCTAACAGTGACGGACATTGCTCTGGCCACAAATGCTTTCTTAGAGGCAACAACAACGCTGACGATTCCTGCACAACTCATCCTTGCTCCCAATGCGTCTGTATCAACTAGTGGCTCAATCACTGAGCCCACCCTGGACGCAGTTGTGCGTAACCTGCAGCCATCCCCCAGCACCCATCGGCAGATTGATCTAGCGGCATTCGTCACGACCAACCAGACATTATCCGGGTTAATTCAGCCTGGGCAGTCGCTATTACCAGCTTTCCAATCATGGTCTGTCTTGGTTGAGAATACGACTCCTGAACTTCAGACCTATGTGCAGCCGTTTCTGAATGCGGCCTTGCAGCCATTTCACAGCCAGTCTAATGTGCCAGTAACCCGTGACCATGAGACGTTCCACAGTCTCACACAGCTGTTTGAGCAGGTGCGAGTATCCTTGGTGGCAGCCTTGGCGAGTGCCCCTGACCCCGCAAATGCCCAGCTTAAAACTCAGGTGCAGCAGCTGAGAGAACGGTTAGATCGCACTGTGTCTCTGGCGGAGGTTGCGATCGCAATTCAAACCCTTCCCATTCTCCAAATAGGTGCCCCATTCATTAAGCCGCCTTACATCCAACAAATTCCCATAACGCTAGATTTACCCACGGATAACAATACTGTTATCTATCCCGAGAAGCTAATCTTTCCAGTCACTGTCAACGTGACTCTGCAACGGGATGATAATTTAGTTGCCAATGACCTACCTGACCGTACCCTGGTGCAGCGGTCCACCGCCTATCTATCTCCCCATACCATCAATGGTGATACCCGGTCAGCCTCTCTTCAAGGATTTGCCCAAGATTTCCAAGCCGCATTTTCTGGTTTGCGTCTTGCCACCAGCGATAACCGTAACCCCGGCTTCCCTGGCGATCCCAATAATGCCAGCAGTCAATCAATTTGGGCCGTGCGTCTAGGCCAGGGAGGACTCACTTATACAATTCAGCCTCTGAATCTAGACCAACAGACTTTACCTGCTGGCGAAGACCGCAATCCTCTATTCTTTGCTCCTGCCCCGTTGGCCAATACCCTGATGGCGGGCACCGTTGATCTCAAAATCAGTACAGAGGCAGACCGGAACCGTGCCGATTATCAGCCTGATAACAAACGCTTTGATGCCATTGACTTGAACCTGTTGGGGCAAAGCTGTTTGCAAGCAGTGGAAGACTTTTTAGCACCCGAAGTGTCTGTCCCAGCGGTTCGTTTAGGCAATACGGTTGCGGACAACGTTGATGGGATTTTAGCTGCCAAAGAGACATTGGCGGATGCTATCAGTGCTCAAGTTGTTTCTCTATTACAGCCATCACGCCCCGATAATGATGCACGTCAACGCCGTGCTGCTGAGGCTCTCAACCAAGAGCTACGTATTAATTTAGCAGAGGCCTATGCCATTGAAACCATTGTCCAGTACGGTGTATCTGTGAAAAATGATTTGCCCGATGATGGGGATTTCCCAGTGCGTTTAGCCGGGCAGCCCACGTTGATAAGTGCCCGTGATGCGACTACCCAAGCCGAGATTACCGATCTCTCCACCCTCGATTTTACCCTGTCTCCAGCTAAAGTCTCTTTAGAAGAAACAACCTATCTGACGTTTTTCTTTAATACTCACAATCCTGAAAAGTATGAAGATATTGAACTCAATCTGACGTTCAACCGTAATGAGTTGGAATACAACATAAAAACTGTTCCCGGTATAGCAGGGTATCAGTCGTCTGATTGGCTCAGCTTTATTGAACCCGATGAGCCGGATACCCTTGGTCATGTCCAGATTCCAATTCCTCTACGTACCTATCCCATCCCACCATCTCTGGTGTTGCAACAGGCTGAGTTAGATCCGGATGCCATCGGCAATGAGTTAGCGAAAGTGCGTGAATGGCAGTATGTCTATACCTATGAGCACTTGGATGTGGCTCAGGATAGTCTAGAAAGTGATGTGCGCTATAACCTGCAAGGGTTACCTAGTCCGGCACAGTTAGGTTTACCAGAGGACAGTAGTGAAGAGACTTTATTTGATGCGTTGGTGCGGTTTAATCAGAAATATCCAGCCCTTAAAGCTACATTTGAAAAGCTCGCTGAAGCTGATACCTCTGCAAAATTGACAGCATTAGCCGAAGAGACAACTCAAGCAGTGGATGACTTTACTAAATTAGTGGGCCAGGTGGCTGTTACTTGGAGAGAGTGGCAGCCCGTACAGCGCAGCATTGTGGCAACAGGTGTGGACTACACCATTAATGAAGAAGAGCCTCCGGTACCTGTTGGTCAACCTGCCATCAAGGAGATGACCATTGTGGCACCTGATACAGCGCTATTGCCCCAGGTCCTGCTGCCAGGCTATCGACAGCTTGATGACTCACCTCAACGGCAAGACTCTGCGCCTGGTTTCCAGAACCAGCTCTATCGGTTTGAAGAAAAATCACCGGAGGAAGCCGCCCTCGATCCGGTCTATGGAGAATCCTCGATTCCTGATCGCACCCTGATCATTCAGGATCGCGATATTTTAGCCCAGCAAAATGCCTGGAGCGGTATCTGGCTAACCCGTAACCGTCAACTGGTGCCCTATGCTCAAACTAATCCTGTCTTTGTGTTCCAGACGCCCCAGGTACGCTTTAGTAACTGGGTGACACCGCTGTTGGTGAATAATCGTCCTTGGAACATTGCGGACCTCTCGGATACGCCCGAACAGCCGGTGTTGACTCATTTGCAGCGGTTATTTGAGACGGTGCTACCGGATTCAGCCCCCCAGCCCTATGGTTTGCGGCTAGATTGTCGCTACAGCTTTGCCATGGTGACGGTGGGGGATGAGCAGCTGTTTTCGGCAGTGCCGGTGTTGTTGACGCCGAGGGTTGCGATCGCAAAAAATACAACAATCACCTCACAACTAGTCACAGACCTCGCCACCGAAATCGAACGCTGGCGACAGGATAACCGCCCTGTTGAAGATCAAGGACGCTATCAGTTCACATTGAATCTGTTCTCAGGCATTGATGATGATGCCACCTTGCCGCTGTTGAAGATTGAGGACCTGTATGTGCAACAGATAGATATTCAATGGCCTTCACCATAGTGCATGGATATCGTGCATGGGTTAGGTAGGGGTTGGTCTATCGTGCATGGGTTAGGTAGGGGTTGGCCTTGTGCTTGCCTGGGGGCGAACGTGCTTAAACGCCTTTGAATCCACCAGATTCGCTCATTTCCTTAGTGCTGGGTCGCTGAGAAGGACGCATTATATTTAATCGCTGTACGCCAATTTGGTTTAATCCAATGCCGCACAGAATGACACCACCTCCCAAGTACTGTCCAAGGGTGGGCACCTCACCTAGCAGGATAAATGCAGACAGAATGCCTACAATCGGATTAAATGCAGTGGCAAATGAGACCTCGCTGGCCGTACTACGTTTCAGACCGTTAAACCAAAATGACTGACCCGCCACAACAATGATAGCGGCATAGAACAGCATCCACTGCCACAAAAAAGGTGAACCTACATCCATAAAATGCTCAGGACCGTAGAGAACCACGGTGGCTCCAAAGAAGAAAACAGTTCCAACAAACATTCTAAAAACGCTGAAAATTCCCAATGGAATCTCACGCAGACTAATTTTGCTGATCAGGTTTGCCACGGCTTTGATCACAGCGGCTATCAATGTAAACAGAGCGCCACGGCCTAAAACCATGCCCATGCCCATGGAAACCATTTCAGTGCCAGCAGGCTGAATCAATACGGTTAGAGCAACCCCAATAAAAGAAACAACGGCTCCAGCAACCACCCATTTATTCACCCGATCGCCCAACACCCAAACCGATAATGCCAGCACCAGCGGTGTATCAATCTGACTGATAAGAATCACATTGTTAACCGGAGTAATCTCGAGTGCCGTAAAGATAAGCGTTGGTACAATGGCTGCTCCTAAGATTGCGACGACAGCCATGGAGAGCCAGTCTTGCCAATTAATTTTTTGCAATGCTGGTTTCCGCCACTCCCGACCATAGGTAATGGCTAACAGAATGAGGGCGCATAAATTACCAACGAACAATACATTGCAAAATGAGATCGGGTTACGTTCATCAATTAGGTTCATCGCCCCCAGTTCAGTCAGCTTGCGAGTGACTGCATTGGCCGCACCAAAGATGGCAATGGCCATGAGAAGATAAACCCTTCCTGAGGGTTGAAAGCCTAATTTACTTGTGGTCTGCATGGAAGAGGCTCCTAGCCATAGTGGGTCAGTAATGCTGCTAGGTCGAATCTTGACTAGTTGGCCGATAGGCTCAAATCAAAGCAGTTCCCTTGAAAAGGAATTATCAGCGCTTATTAAAGGTTGAGTAAGTAAGACGTTCAGGTTGAAGCTGCGAGCGGTCTAGCTTGATGTTCATTTTATAAGACCAGCGTTATTTCGCAAGCGTCTAATCCCTGCAATATCAGTAATAATCGCGTCTTGAGTCACCTACTTAATTGCTTGCGACCTCTGAGAATGGTACAACTAGCACCCATGGGCCACGTGTTTGTGTCTGCTATTAAGGCCAGGGATAGACAACTGTGGTCGGCTAGCGTATCGGAGATCCTCTATGTCGGTTCAGTTTTTGAGTGAGCGTGGTTGGCCAAGACCACTGCGCTCACTGGGTTACTACATTGGCCTTTTTAGCCTATGTCTGATTATGGCCGTTGCCTGTGGAGGTAATGGTGGTGAGCAAGCAGCTGGTCCCACCACTTCAGATGGCCGTGTTGCTATGGGGACTACCCTGAAGGCCCGTACCCTGGATCCTGCCGATGCCTATGAAATTTTCCCTGGCATTCTGCTTTATAACCTGGGGGATCGTCTCTACACCTACGCCCCAGGCACCACCACCCTAGAACCTCAGCTGGCGACAGATATGCCCACCGTCAGCGACGATGCCCTGACCTATACGGTTCCTCTGCGAGAAGGGGTGACGCTGCACGATGGCTCTGCCTTTAATGCAGAAGTGATGGCGTTTTCCATTCAGCGTTTTATGGATAATGGCGGTCGTCCCGCGTTCTTGCTGTCAGAAAAAATTGATACGGTCGAAGCGACTGGTGAATACGAACTGACGATGACCCTTAAGCAGCCCTTTGCGGCGTTTACATCGCTGCTGACATTTTGGGGGGTGACGCCTGTACCGCTAGAAACCTACACCATTGGGGATGGTCAGTTTAAGCCGGAAGAATTTATTGGCTCTGGTCCCTATAAGCTGGCTTCCTTTAGTAGTGATGTGATTAAGCTAGATGCCAATCCAGATTATTGGGGAACAGCACCGGGTAACGAGGGCATTGATATTCAGATTTTCACAAGCCCAGCCAATCTCTACAATACTTTTCGCTCCGGCGGTTTGGATGTGGCTTATCAAACACTGGATCCCGACCAAATTGCAGCCTTAGAACGAGAAGCAGGACAGGGTGGCTGGAATGTGATTGAGGCGGGGTCAACCGTCGTTAACTATATGTCGCTGAACCAAAAGATTGCGCCTTTTGATGATTTGAATGTGCGCAAAGCGGTGGCCGCTATGATTGACCGTAATCTCATTAACGACCGCGCTTTTCAAGGCCAGGCAGAGCCTCTTTATAGCTTGATCCCCAAGAGTTTTGACGTACATGAGCCGGTGTTTGAAACCGCCTATGGCGATGGTAACTATGAGCAGGCGAAGGTATTTCTTGAAGAGGCGGGGATTACGGCGGCGAATCCGCTTGAATTTGAGATTTGGTATCCAACTGCTTCTACCACCCGTAGTGTGGTGGCTAACACCTTAAAAGAAGCGATTGAGTCTAATTTGCCAGGGCTGGTGACTGTGCAAGTGAGTACGGCTGAGTCAGCGACGCTGTGGGAAAACGTGGAGAAAGGGGTTTATCCCAGTGTCTTATCTAACTGGTATCCAGACTATTTTGACCCGGATAATTTTGTGCAGCCTTTTCTCAGCTGTAATGAGGGGTCTGAAGAAACGCTCTGTGAAAAAGGTGCAACCCAGGGGAACGGCTCGTTTTATTACAGTACTAGGACCAACGATCTGCTGGCTAAGCAACGTGCAGAGCAGGATGAATCGGTTCGTAGTGACGTATTTAAAGACTTACAGCAGGTGATGGTAGAGGATGTGCCTTATATTCCACTCTGGCAAAACAAAGATTATGTCTTTGCTGCGTCAGGTGTGGATGGTGTGGCGATCGAGCCAAACCAGCAATTTTTGCTATGGCAAATCAACAAATAAATGGTTTTGGCGAATTCTTGTGTAGGGGTGTTCCATGGAACGCCCCTACAGGGGAATTGGTTGGGTTAGATATGGGGGAAATACATGGCATCTCGGGCTAATGCGCTGCGTTATTATGTGCTGTCGCGGTTGATGCTGGCACCGTTGATGATCTGGACGATCACAACGGTGGTGTTTTTGCTGATGCGGGCAACGCCGGGCGATCCGGTGGACGCGCTGTTGGGACCCAGGGCACCGATTGAGGCGAAAGAGGCATTGCGATCGCAACTTGGCCTCGACAAGCCCTTATTCTTTCAATACCTAGATTACCTGGGTCACCTGCTGCGCTTTGACTTAGGTAGCTCTATTGCAAGCCAGGGCCAAACCGTTTGGCACATCATCGGCGATCATTTCCCTGCCACCGTGGAACTCACATTTTGTGGCTTGACCATAGCCGCCATCGTGGGGATCACCGTAGGTTCGATCGCGGCATCACGTCCTAATACGCCCATTGATGCAGGTGGCAGGCTATTTGGCATTCTCACCTATGCCACACCCATGTATTGGTTCGGCATGATTCTACAGCTGGTATTTGCCGTGCAGTTGCGCTGGTTTCCCATTGGCACTCGGTTTCCCCTTCTACAAACCCCTCCCGATGGGCCTACGGGCCTCTATCTGTTGGATAGCTTACTCCATGGCAATCTGTCTCAGTTTGGGACAGCTCTATATCACTTAGCCTTACCCAGCCTGACCCTCGGTATTTTGATTAGCGGTGTTTTTGAGCGCATGGTGCGAGTCAACCTCAAGCAGACTCTACGGGCCGATTATGTGGAAGCGGCTCGTGCCCGTGGCATTCCCGAATTTCGCATTATCACTGTCCATGCCCTCAGGAATGCCTTGATTCCTGTGATTACCATTCTGGGGCTGACCTTTGCGTCCCTATTGGGGGGTACCGTCCTGACCGAAGTCACCTTCTCCTGGCCTGGCCTGGCCAATCGATTTTTTGAAGCTATTTCTCAACGAGATTATGAAGTCGTGCAAGGGTTGATGACATTCTTTGGCACCATCGTAGCCCTCGTCAGTATTGCCATTGACATCCTCAATGCCTATGTCGATCCCAGGATTCGATATTGACGCAGTTCCATAACTTTATGCAAGTTTATAATTCAAAACATTGAATTTTGTAATAGTCTTGATAGAGCCCTACAGTTCCAGTCACTATTTGCTCGCTCATCAGCATCTTTGTTTTGAATAGCTTGATAAAGTCATGTCCCCATTAATAGACCAGAAGGCGTCGTGGCTGGCCTTTTTTCGACATTCGTGGCTGGACAAAGTACTCCAGTCCTTCACTATGGGGATAGTGGTTTTGGTATTTGCCGCAGGGGTGAGTAACGGAATGGCTAAGGTGCCACCAACGGTCAAACCCCAACCCTCGGAACCTCAAGCAGTGATATCCTCCCTACTGCTCCCTACACAAGCGAGAACTCGTTTGCGGCATCGGCGGCTGACCGCAGCATTGATGACAAGTCATCACCTGACCGCAGCCCATGTCTTTAGCCCCAAACCATCCGGCAAATTATCGGCAGAAACCCGTGAAATGTCTAAACAGGGATAGTTTGCCCCCTCCGAATATGAAGCATGGTTGCTTCTGCAGGATTTTTATAGAAGTGAGGACACCTGATGTGGTTATTATTTAGGTGTTTCTTAGCTTTGGTGATACAGGCTTGAACAGTTTTCAAAAGTTCATGTGTTGTTTGGCGACAGCAAGCACATTTATGATGCTGTCGGTTGGTGGTGTATCGGCTCAATCTGAGGATTGTGACTTTTTAGTCTCTCCCCAAGAGTTCAATACCTTTGAGAATGACGACAGAATTGTGATTGGCCATGTTACAAGTCGGCCCTATATTGTGCTGCTAACCCATGATCTTGAAGAAAGCTTGCCTACGATTCGTGCCTGTATTCCTGACGCGTTTTTGACATCCTCAAGGTTAGGTAGCTATGTTCATGTTGCATCTTTTGACAACTACAGAGATGCAAAAGAACTGGTTGACTCCATTGATGAGTCTTTATCGCTCGATGTACGCGTCATTCATCGTGCCCGATTAGGTCGATAAACGTTATTCCTGGTGGTGTTTCTAGTGGCAGGCGGCTTATGCCTTTTAATAGCAACTGTTTCGGCCAAATGGCCTGAATCCACAGGCCATTGGCATGACCTTTAAGATTACGGCAAAACAGTCGTGCCATGATTTGTTTGTTGGTAATCTGTGCACACATCATGTATAGAAGGACCTAACAGGATGAAGGGGCTCAATCGCAACATGTTATCTCGTTATTTACGCCCACGTCGCCTGGTAATACTTACCGGTCTCGCCGTGGTCGCCGCGAGTATTTCCCTAAAAACAGATGCTCGCCCTCTCTCGGTACGCGTAAACCGCTGGCTAGAATTACGTAGCTTTAGCGGTACCGTCGATGTTCGACAGAGTAGTCAATGGGGACGTGCTCAATCCGGTCAGCGTTTGGGGGCAGTGGGTGATGGTATACGTACAGGAGCCGGTTCCCTCGCCCGACTCGCCGTCGATACTCAAGTGGGTTTTGTTAGTGTCTCTGAAAATACATTGCTGAGTATTATAGAGTTCTACACTACTCCACGGGGCGGTAAAGTTACAGAACTGGATGTCAGTCGCGGCCAAGCCAGAGTCTTTGTCAGACCGTTTACTAATCCTGATTCTCGTTTAGAGATTCGCACCCCAGCCGGTATCAATGGAGTGCGGGGTACAAATTTTGGTATTGCAATTCAACCCAGTGGCCGGTCGTCACTTGTTGTTGAAGAGGGTAGTGTGGCTTCTGAAGCTCAAGGGGTATCGGTACCCGTAAATACTGGATTTCAAAATTTTACGATTCCGGGAGAACCCCCTTCTGAACCAGTACCTATTACTGAGGAGCCTAACTTTAACCTTTTAAGGTTAGAACGTCAGCGGCGTGAGGATGAATCAATTGTTGTCGTAGAAGGAAATACCTTTCCTGTCAATTTATTGGTGATTGATGAAGAAACTCAAGAGATCGATACTGAGGGGAACTTCGCATTAGAATTGCCTCTGTCTGCTAATCGACGTATTGAGGCGACTGTTGTTACTCCCCTTGGCAAAACGCAAGTCTATGAGTTGGTGGTCCCCTAACTGGCTGAGACTCTTGCGGCGATGTGAGCCATTGTTGCCAGGGTTATTTGTCAGTAGTTTTGTTGTCTCATTGTCCTACCTAGGGCTGATCAAGCCGCTTGATAATATTTCAAGTGATGTGCTAATTCGATTACGTGGATCAAGGGCGTGGAGTGATGAACTCATCGTCATTGGCATTGACGATCGAACGTTAAAGAAACTAGGAAGCCACCCACTACCACGCTCTAACTATGTTGAACTGTTAGAATTTTTGTTGGAAAGTAATAATCGGGTGGCTGCTTTTGATGTGTTGATGCCAGACAAGACTAAGGATGATGCTGCCTTGGCTGAGGTAATGGCAGCGCATCAGGGCGTTGTTTTGGCTGAGACAGTTGATGAGGAAGGGGAAATACTACAAGCGCATGATTTGCTTTATAAAAATGCGATCGCAAGTGGCCATATTGATGACTACAGTGATGACTTTGATGGTGTAACACGACGCCACAAAATTCACATTAATAACAGTCGTTCCTTTGCAAAAGCAACAGCTGAAGCCTACAGCCTGACAACGGATATTCTAGATGTTCCCTCGTTTGACAATGGGGTGATGCTGCTTAATTGGCCAGCCCCTGTTGCAGATCTTCCCTTTAGAAGTTTTATCGATGTTTTAGAGAGAAAGATTCCTGTAGAGGACTTCAATAATAAGATTGTCATCATCGGTGATATGGCCACTGGTCGAGACCGATGGATTCGCACACCGTTTGATAAAGATACTCCTGTCGAAGGTGCCTTTGTTTATGCTGCTGCTTTACATAATCTCTTACAGGAAAATTGGCTAAGAACAATCAATCCACATTTCGTCGCCGCTATGCTGCTGCTGGTCGGCCCCATCATCAGTTGGCGATTGCAGGGACGATCTTTTGTACCTCAGTTAGGTATCTGGATTATTGGTACAGGTAGCTGGTTTATTATTTGTTGGCTAGCCATATACCAAAACTATGCCCTGCCAGTGGTAGCGCCTATGCTGGTGCTTGGTTTAACCGAAAGTTTTATTGTATTTACCGATCGCTTGCGTAGTAGTGCCATTTTGCAAGCTCGTAATGAGTTCCTCGGCACCATGAGCCATGAGTTACGTACACCACTTAATGCCATTATCGGTGTCTCTGAAATGATGCAAGAAACTAACCTGGATCCTAGACAGCGAGAGTTTAGTGAGACTATTCAGAATAGCAGTCAAGCCCTGTTGGCGTTGATCAACGATGTGCTCGATTTTTCTAAAATTGAAGCTGGGCGACTTGTGCTTGAAGAACATCCAGTCAATCTTCGCAATTCCGTGGAAGAGAGTTTGGACATAGTAGCTACCCGTGCTGCTAACAAACCCTTAGATCTTGTCTATATGGTGGATCCTGAAACACCACCTGTGATTATTAGCGACCCCATTCGACTCCGACAAATTTTACTTAATTTACTAAGTAACGCAGTTAAATTTACCGACAAGGGTGAGGTGGCTGTGATGGTGCAGTTAGCCCCTAGCGATGATCTGGGTGTCCCGGTTATCCGTCGTGCCCATCCTGCTACTCAATCCGTACTGTTGCTATTTACTGTGCGAGATACTGGTATTGGTATTCCGGCGGATCGACTGGCCCAGATTTTTGAGCCATTTCGTCAGGCAAGCACATCGACTACCCGTAAATATGGCGGTACTGGTCTAGGGTTGACCATTAGCCAGCGTCTGGCGGAAACCATGGGTGGTCGTCTGTGGGTTGAGAGTGAGATTAACAAAGGGAGTTCGTTTTTCTTCACGATTCGAGCCCATGTTGATCCTGTTACGGTTCAATCAGAGCGACCTGAAGCCCTAGCTAATTGGGCTGATCAACGTATTTTAGTGATTGACAAAAACATCACTCGCCGTACCAGTTTGAGGTGGCAATTAGAGGTTTTAGATATGGAAGTTGTCTTTTGCCGCAGCGTTGCTGAAGCCTTACTACTAGTTCAGCAAGGACAACAATTTGACAGCCTGATTTTAGATGCTGCAATTACTAAAATTGATAGGTTTAGTGCCATCGAATCGTTGCGGCAGGCCATGGATAAACCTAACATGCCTCTGATTTTGCTGGCAGATCTCAAGGAGAATCTCAGTCAAGAAGAACAACCTGACATAGCAATTGTTTGGAAACCTATCAAACAGGCAGCCTTATATCGTGCACTGATGCACATTCATCCTAAATCGGTTCCTGCACCTGTGATTAATTCTGCCTCAGAGTGTATTGAGGATGGTGATCAATCGTTAATGAGACTGAAGGTTCTGATTGCAGACGATAATCCAGTAAACCAGCGTGTTGCTCAACACATGTTGCAATTATTAGGACACCAGGCTGATACTGTCGCCACTGGTGGAGCAGCCATTGAAGCGGTGGAACAAGGAGACTATGATGTCATCCTGATGGATATGCGCATGCCACAAATGAGTGGTGTAGAAGCCACTCGTCGCATTCGCCAGCTGGGCCAGAAAATTCTTCAGCCTTGGATTATTGCAATGACGGCTAATGCCAGTTCTGAAGACCGTGATTACTGTCTCAAGGTAGGTATGAATGACTATTTAAGTAAGCCAATTCGTCGTGACAGCCTTGCTCGTACGTTTATGAATATTAATTCTAGGAATTTACCAACTGACTAGAACGCTGTTTAATTTTATGTTGTTCTACCGTTGCTGCAGCGTCGTGAATCGGGCGTATGCGCAGCATGTTATTGAATACATTGAACTGGTAAACCATCGAGCCATCCATATCTAGTGCTGTGAGCCAGCCACTTTTAGGATGATAAGCCCCTGTGTCAATGTCCAACCAACCAGGACCTCTAGCAATTTCTCCCGGTTCGACACCCGGTAAAGTAAAGGTGATCGTGTGGCCCGTAATAATTAGCTTATCTGGGAAATAAGGTTGTTTATGGCTATGGAAACCATCGCGAATCCAGCAATATTCATGGCTTGTTTGTTCTTCTAGGGTGCGTTGGGGATTTAATCCTGCATGTACAAGCCAGATATCTCCCAGGTCCATATAGAGCGGTAGGTCTTGAATCCAGTGGACGTGGTCAAATAAGTCGTCAACGCTGGTGTAGCTAGAAAGCGTAGATTGTCCGCCGCTGTAAAGCCATCCCTGGAATGCGGGCATATGGGCTTCTCCGTTGGGAAAGGCTTCTAGCAGTAATTGCTCATGGTTACCCATCACACACCGATAACCATTGTCACGCACGTAATTAACGACTTGACGGCTCTGAGGCCCCCGATCAATTAGGTCTCCGACAAAGTAAACCTCATCTTGGAGATTTAGATCCACGGCTTCCAGCAGTCGCATTAGACCGTCATAGTGGCCATGAATATCACCAATAAAAATACGACGAGGCATAGCAGTTGTGCTTATGTTTGATGTGAGTAGTTTGTTTGCCTACCGAACTATTGCCGGAGTGTGACATTTAAGCGCTGAAAACAACGCTGTAGATCAACTACCAGCAGATGCATTGCTCTAGTATGCCTCTTCCATACCTGTAGACAACACATGAATTGGCAGTATTTTCCAATGCTTTAAGTAAGGTTTATGGCAGCAACAGAAGTTGTTTGAAATAGGTTGCAGTGACTGTATTTAGGAATCTCTATGTTATCCATAGATTCATTGACGGGCTAATGAATTCTTGGATAAGGCTCAGTGTATTTTCTGGTACATCATTTTTTCATGTTTACCGACTTTCTTCAACTAACGTTCATGCAATATTTTCTGGCAGTGGACTGCCGTCCGGCGATTCTAGGACAAAGCCTGCATCCCTGACCATGGCATAGTCTTGTGTGGCACTTTGGCCTGCTGTGGTTAGATAATCACCGACAAAAATAGAATTGGCTGGATATAAGGCAAGGGGTTGCTGCGATCGCAAATGCACTTCCCGCCCTCCGGCAATCCGAATTTCCTGGGCTGGCAGTAAAAACCTGAACAAACACAGGATTCGCAAACAACGTTGAGGCGTAAGCTCGCTGCGACTAGCAAACGGAGTACCTTCGATGGGAATCAAAAAATTCACTGGCACGCTGGTCACATCCAGCTCTCGGAGGGATTTTGCCAGATTGATAATATCTTCATCCGATTCACCCATACCTAAAATGCCGCCTGAGCAGGTGGTTAGCCCAGCAGCTTGTACCGCTTTTACAGTGTCTAGACGATCTTGATAGCCATGGGTTGTGCAGATATCGTCATGGTGGGCTTCAGCCGTATTCAGGTTATGGTTAATGCGATCAACTCCGGCGGCCTTGAGTTGATGGGCTTGTTCCTCATTCAATAGCCCCAACGTGGTGCATACCCGCATTGGGTAGTCAGCTTTAACCGCTTGTACTGCATCTAAAATTTTCTCAAACGTCTGAGGTGAGGGCGTGCGGCCTGAAATAGCCATACAAAAAGTACCAGCCTTGAGCTGGTGGGCGCGATCGGCAGCAGCCAAGATCCGCTCTTTTGCCATCAGTGGATATTTTTCAATGTCTGCGGATGAGATTTTTGATTGTGAACAGTAGTGACAGTCTTCAGGGCAGAGACCACTTTGGGCATTGAGCAAAAAGTGGAGTCGTACTTGATTGCCCCAGTAGTGGTGACGTACCCGGTATGCCGCTGCCAACTGTGCCAAAATTTCTGTGTCATCAGCCCGTAGCACCCTCAATGCATCTTGGTGGTCAATTATCTGACCAGCCAGGGCCTGCTCGGCTAGCTGGTTCCAATCAACTGAGGTGCGTACAGATTGAATCATCCTATGGACTCCTTGTGACAACGGCATACGTGTGCCACCCTCTACGTTAATACGAGATGGGATTTTGAGGGGAGAACAATGCGAGAAGGACTTAGGACAAAGTTGAGAGAGTTATGAATTTTGAATTTTAAGTTCAGCCCTGCATCACTTTCGTGATTATCCAAGGTGGTTCAACCATAATTCAGCATAACCTTCGGGAAGCTGCTAAAGCGTCTACAAAACTCATAACTCTCATCCCTAGGCTGCAATCTTTTGTGCCACAGTGACCACACGTTGTCCGTATAGGCGAGCTGATTCTAGATCACCGGGTTCTACGTTTGCAGGTGAACCACTCATATCCAAATAGCTTTGCCCCATAGACCCCATAAAAGAGCCTAAGCGATTCACACCAGTCTCAGGATTGGGTAGTTCTGCGTTGCCGACCCAAATCATGCCGTGCTGTGCCGCATTGATCGCGAGGTAGAGCAATGTGCCTTGCTTGTCACCACTGGGGGAAGCCGAATGGGTAAATCCCCCTGCAACTTTATCTTTCCAGCCCTGTTGAAACCAGGTAGCACTAGCGGCATCAATAAAACACTTAAACTGCCCAGCTACACCTCCCATGTACGTAGGAGTGCCAAAGACAATGCCGTCGGCTGCAGTGAGGGTGGTTAAGATGGCGTCATCCTGCCATCGACCATTCACAATTTGCTCACCCGTAATGCGCAGCAGGTGAGCTGTTTCACCAGTGGCTTCTACGCCTTTGGCAAGTGATTCAGCCATCAGATGGGTGTGACCTTGGCCAGAGAAATAGACTATTGCAATGGCAACCATAATCAAATAGAAAGACAACTAACCCAAATTTTAAGTTCAAAAAACTCGAACTAGTGATTGGGAATGGTTAACTTTCTTTGACAAAAGTTGCATCTCAAGAATCGCTATAGAATCCGAATGTGGTCTGCGTAGGCCTTGCCTTCAGTAATATGGGCGGTAACCTCAACATCCATGCCCCGCTCTAGTTGGCAAAATACTTCGTTGCCAATATATTTTTGATGGAAAATAATGTCGCTGGAACCGTCATGGGGTGCGATATAACCATGGTGGTTGTTCTTTTTAAGTTTGAATAATAGTTTTACAATCCCCGTTTTTGTAATGGCTCTTGGGTCAGCAGTAGGTGTTGACGTAGATTTTGGCGTGGCTTTCTCGGGCTGTGGCAGCTGTTTAGTATTTAGCTGTTTAGCAGCATCTATGGCGAGTAATGATGGGGATGGTTGCGTTTTGTTGGTGTCGATGTCTGTGTCGCGGCGGAATGTAATCTCTGAAGAAAAGTGCTCTAAATTTCTGATGTGTTCGTGAGGTAAACTCTCTTCTTTTGGTGTCTCTGTTGAAACAATTCGGGGTTCTGGCTGGTCTCTTCTAATCTTATTTTGAGTGAAAAATGTTTTTGCTGAATCTAACGTTTGCTTTGGTTGTTCCTGCACCCGATTTAGTTGAGTCGTTGGGTTAGATAGTTGGTTGCTTAAACTTTGTACTGCTGAACAAGGAGAGTACTGATAGTCACTGAGTAATATTCTGAAATTAGAAGAGTTGGCTGCCCTGTTGGCGGCTGGGTTGGGTGATGGAGCTTGGTGTTGTTGTTTGATGGGCGGTGTTGTATCTGTTAGCCCCTGTTCTGGCTGATTTTCCTGCACAGGCATCTGGGGCGGGAGTTGCTTTGATGACGTTAGTCGCTGTGGGGGTGAGGGATAATGACGGCGATTTTGTTCTCCTTTAAACTGAGTTAATATTCTTCTCAGCCAGTTTAAAAAAATCCGTATAAGTCGCCGTCCCATGGGCACCTAAGCAGTAAAGTGACACCCTATCTTACCTCTGCTTCGAGCTTTTCTAAGGTAGAGCGCTACTGGTTGGCTGCAAAGTCAGCTACGCTCAGCGTAGCCCCTAAACTTCGCCCCAACCTGGCTGCAAACGTTTCATGATGGGGTTATACACCTTAAAGTAAGCAACTGAACCTACTTGCCGCACGAATGCTTTTTGGGATGTGTCCGCTCCCATGCAACGTTGACACACGGGATTGGTGACTTGGAAACGGTTAAATCCCTGGCGGAGGCCGCAGGCTGGCTGCTGTGTATCCAAAATATCGCTTAGGGAGTGATCTTGCAGATTGCCTAGCGGAATCTGACCATCGTAGTCTTTACAGCAGGGCACAACGGTGCCGTTGTACAGAATGCCTGCTTGGTCTGACGTACCGTTGCAATAACCAAACTTGGCGGGGATGACCTCTGTGCTCTCCACATTTCCCCAGCTATCCAGGGGGAATGTTTCTAGGGCAAGTTTGGGAGTAAGTTCGATAACCTGCCACCGACCTGGCTTATGGCGGGCAATACGTTGACGCAGGTCATTATCGCTAGGCCGTTGATCGCAACCGTCCAGTAATCGATCGGCCCAAGCGGTTAGTTCTTGTTGCATCTGGGCCTTGCCTTCGACCACATGCATCTGTTTGTGCGGTACCAAAAATGGGTGTGGTGTAGTGTCTAAGAATTTTAGGTGTACCCGGGTTTTAGAGGTGGAATCGGCGAGGTTAGCCCTGACATATTGGGTAATGCCATCAAAGTATTGCTCAGGTTTGAGCTTGGGGGGCGCACCCCGAATAATGAACGTGACTGGATCGGGAGTTTGTAGCGAGATGGTAACTTTCGGAATACCGGAGGCAATTAGCTGCTGACGATGTTTAGGAAAGATGTGAAACGTGCTGCCATTGGTGGTGAGATGTAGGTTTAATCCTCGTGCCAATGCCATATCGATGGCTTTAAAAATGTGGGGATAGATTAAGGGTTCGCCCATCAGGTGAAAAGCAACGATTTTGGCCAGGTTCCGTTCGGCGATCTCATCTAGTGCTTTTTCAAGCAGGCTCAGGTCCATATGGCCACGCTTACGTTCCATGATGGCGTCTGGGCAAAAGTCACATTTAAAGTTGCAAACGTTAGTAACTTCAAGGTGGATGCGCTCAAGACGGTAGCTGACCATTGCAAAGATGATTAATTTATAAGGTCGCCCCAGCTTAACAAGGTCGTGTGAAAGCAGGCTGAGAATTTTGTAGGGATGTAAACCGAATAGGTCTGATATGACGGGGATCGGCCATTTATCTTGCTGAGAGATTAAGCTTTTTGGGAGAGTCACTTGCCTACTGGAAAGTTGGCTCTAGCCTGATAAGGAATCTTTTTATGCTCAGGGAAATTATGACCGTATCGACATCAACTGATGATTTGATTAGGCTTTCGGAAGTAGAGCGCATTGATCTACTCAAGGGCTATGCAGAGCAAGATGCTATTTTTGGTAGCCCCAATCCACGCTATAAGCAATGTAAGGTGTATTGCGATCGCTACCTCGATATCCGCATCCAATTAGTAGGTACCGATGGCTTAACCGATGCTGACTGGGATTTGACCATTTTCTAGAAAACGGGCTTGTCAAAACGTTCAATTTCTAAGTCAGGGGTAAAATTGGCAACGCAGCTCCTAGCTAAACAAAATGAACGAGAGTGCAGCCGTTTTAGATCAAGCCGCAGGAGCGCAGAGAACATCATCTGCTGCGCTCCCCCCAGCTACAGACTTAGTAGCAGCATTACAAACCACAGAAAAGCGCATTAAGCATAGCTATTCCTTAACTGACTTAGTTGGCACTTGGCGGCTGTGCTTTATCACAGGCACCAAAAAAACACGCCAGAAAGCAGGGGTAGCTCTAGGGGCAGGCCGATATCTGCCTAAAATCATCAAGATTCAGCTCAACTATCAAGCCACGGCAGATGATCAAGGTCTGGTGAAAAATTCGGTCAGCCTAGGCCAGTTGAAGCTGGAACTGACCGGCCCTGTCAAATTTTGGCATAAAGCTCGGTGCTTAGCATTTGACTTTACCCAGATCCAGATTGTGTTAGGTGGCCTCACTTTATATAAAGGTCGAATGAGACCTGAGGCAGCTGATCAGGAGTTTTTCCAGCAATCTCTCAAAGAACAAGCCTTCTTTAAGTACTTTTGGGTAACTGAGACGGGCATTGCGGCCCGTGGCCGAGGCGGTGGCTTAGCCCTGTGGTATCGGGAGGATGGATAGCAAAAAAAACAAACAGCCGGGCCTTTTTGCAAAAAGGCCCGGCTGTTAACGTTGAAGCAACTGTTATCTAGCGAACAACGCCACGGGTAGTTGCCATATCGATGGGCTTCATGAAGTAAAGCTGAACCATTTTCACACCGATTTTTGCGATGTGAGGCAGCTGACGTAGAAGCTTCACAGGCTTAGGCTGATTGCTCTTGCCAATCTCAGCGACCTTCAAGCTGGCATCAGACGCTGTATCCATATGCTTGAAGAAGTCGGGGTGCTCTACATTCAGCATCACAGGGAAGACCTTAGCAGCTGACTCATTGGTCTTTTTGATGACGTGAATATCGTACTCACGTGCATCTAGACCTAAAGATGCGTAGAAGCCACTGCGCTGAATATCATTCAAGAACATCGTGGCAAATACCGACAGCAGGAAGAAACGGCACCATAGCTTAGCCTGCCAGTCATTGAGAATCTGGGGCTGCGCCTTCATGATGGCGGAGAAGAAGTCACCATGGCGGTTCTCATCCTGACACCAGTTCTCAAAGAACTGGAAGATAGGATAAATCCGATTCTCAGGATGAGAATCTAAGTGACGGAAAATAGTGATGTAGCGCCAGTAGCCAATCTTCTCAGACAGATATGTGGCATAGAAGATGAACTTAGGCTTGAAGAAAGTGTAGCTCTTGCTCTTGGTCAAGAAACCAAGGTCTAATTGGAGGTTGAAGTCCGACATCGCCTTGTTGAGGAAGCCTGCATGGCGAGCTTCATCGCGGGACATCAGGGTAAAACCTTCAGCTAGAAGGGGGTTTTTGTCCTTAAGACGACGACCTAACTCCTTATAAAGCAGGAATCCAGAGAATTCAGCTGTACAGGAGCGCTCTAGAAATTCAATAAATAGAGCTCGAGTGTCACCATCAATGTGCTCCCACGACTGGTCAAACACATCGGTCCGCACGAAGTGATGGCGGTTATAGTCAGCACGAAACTCTTCTATGATGGCGCGTACCTCATCTTCATTGACGGATAGGTCCATCTCGGCCATTTCGTCAAAGTCAGTGGTATAAAAGCGAGGGGTGAGGATCGTGTCTTTAGAAGGTGCCTTAACCCCAGGCCGTAGCTCATCAAATCGAGTTTTTTCCTGAGGTTTCCTTAGGGAATCTACCATGAGTCCTCTATCAAGATATTTATGGTTAAAGCGCTATGAAACCGCATTAAGGTGTCGGGCCAGTAAATTGATAAAAAACTGGCATCGTACGTGGATTCTAGTCTACCAAGGTCATTGACTTGGAGCAGCCCGCAGGTAACAAATAGGTTACATTTCGCAATAAACCCATACTTATCAGTGCGTCTAGTGAATGGGGATAATAATAAAAACCTATAGTCGTTCAGGTGTGGGTAAGGGTTGATCACCCCGCAGACGTCGCCAAAGAGGGCTGCAAATCCATATCAATACAAACGGCAATAGGGCAAACCAAAGGGTTTGGTAGCTGAGTAAACCAAATAGGCCAAAAACCTGACGAGGCATGGGCGTGGTATTCCAAAGTAGGCCAACTAGTAACGCTGAGCCCATTGACCCTGCTGCCAACAGTGATGATGGCAGTTTGTTTAAGCATTGGAGTCTTAAAACTTTGGGATAAAACCGTTCATACAGCTTTTGCCAATCTGGAAAAGCGGCATACATGCTGAGCACCGATGTGAATGGAATGCCCAATAACAGTGTGTTGAAACTATGGAAAATAGGGGCTAGTCGAAAGAGCAGAGCTTGGGCAAACCGATTAAAGAGAACTAGAACAAAGCAGGTTTCAAATAGCAGCACCACATACTGTGAGGGAATTGACAACGCAGCAGTACGGCCTATGTGTGGTCCCAATGGATGAATGGGAAACCCATTGGTGAGATGGCTTTTAACTCCCTTTGCGAGGATAAAATCGCCCACTAGCCGGGGTTCAACCAGCCAAGCCACCTCCATCAATTTCACCGCCGCCGCCGACAGAAATAAGATGGATAAAATTACCATGAGCCCGCGTGCTGGCCATATGTAACGCCAGGAAGATGAATGAGGTGAGGTGGCGGGGTGCCCATGCTTTTGTTTTAGTAACGCATCAATGGAGTAGGTCTCGCCCCATCTAGAAAACAGCATGAACAAGGGGACATAAAACACCGTGAGTACAATGGTACGTTCTTGAATGAGAAAGCCAGTGCGAAACCCTGCTAACCCAAATCCCATGAGTAAAACACCTAGGGTGGCTAGACGGGTTCTATACCCTAGCAATAGCAACACTAATGCCATCACCAAAAGTGTTTCCATGGCAGCGTAGCCGCCGTCTGGTAGTGGCGATAGTCCACTCAATAAAATAGTTGGGTCCCAGCGACTTGCGGGCACCAGGTTCAGCTCAGAGAAGTTTAAGGGGCTGAGAAACCAGAGATAGAACAAGCTATAAACAATGCGATAGAGGCCCATGCGTCCAGCCGCATTTTGGGCAGGGCGGGTGAGCCACTGAACATAGCGACGTTCAATCCGCTGAAAAAATCTCATAGGGGCTTAGACAGGCTTAGACAATTTCAGTCTGTGGGATGGGCAGCAAAACGATCAATCAGAACAGTCTGGGCAGGTTGATGAATGTCCATGGGAGGCTGTTGGTCAAAGTCGACTTGCCAAAAGTAACGCCAAGCCTCAACCTGCTCAATTTTGGTGTCAAGGGCAAATTCTATTTGTTGAATCAGGTAAGGGCGATAGATCGCCTGCTGTTCAGCGTTGCCTTCTATGGCATTTTGCACCAGCTGGTGCCCAGGGGTTTGGTTAGAGGTGTCGTTATCCAATGTGTAGAGATCCATGGGGCGTAAGACATGCTGTTGCCCAGAACTGTCTACAACGTGGAGTTCAAGACGACTCACTTCAGTGGGGGGGCTATAGCCATCACCAGTGGAATACATGTCCCACCAGGTGAATGGCCAAAGACTTCCTCCCAGGGCTAGTAGCAAAAAGGATATGCCTGCCGTGAAATATTTGGCTAATCGTAATTCCTGAGCTTCCATGAGCGTCAGTTTATCCCATGGCTGATGTGAGGTGAAGTAGGCCAGCTTGGAAACTAATAGACCCTATTCTGCTGCCTCATCTGTCGTGACAGGCTCTGTTTCAGCATCCATGGCTTCTTCTTGCTCTTGTTGAACGTCCTCAACGGCTTCTTCGATTTCGTCATCGTCGGCAACCGTTTCATCTTCAACGGTTTCGCCGTTTTCAGCTTCATAGGCAGCGAGTTCTGCCTCGGCCCTGGCTTGCTGCGCTTCGTGACCCAGTACACCCTCGTAGGCATAGCGGTTGTAGCCGCCATTTTCGACAATGGCTTGTAGATAATCTACGCGGTCCTGGGGGGCTGGGTGGGATGCAAGCCAGGGGACAACTTGACGGTCTCCGTAGCGCTCTTCTAAGGCAAGCATGAGACCATGCATGCCATCGGCGGCATAACCGCTGGAGGCCAGGATTTGAGTGCCGACGATATCTGCTTGTCGCTCCATGCTGCGAGAATAGCCCGAGACAATCGCGTTGGTGACTAGGCCTGGCAATGGTAAGTACTGGGTGAGGCTGGCGGTGAGGTTGCCCTTGGTCACCATTTGAAACCCGTGGGAGAGGACGGCGTGGGAGATTTCATGGCCCAGCAGTCCAGCAAGCTCAGCTTCGCTATCGGTGTCGAGAATGGCTCCAGCATTGACGAAGATTTTGCCGCCAGGTAGGGCAAATGCATTCAATTCTCGGTCAAGAATGACATCGAAGGTGTAGTCAAAATCATCGCGACCGGCTACGGAAGCTAACTGATTTCCAATGCCACGGACATAGGCTAAAAGCTCTTCATCTTCGGAGAGGGGAAGCTGCTCGCGGGCTGAGTTAGCGACTGATTCTCCTAACGATTTTTCGCCCTGCAGCAGGATCAGGCTGGAGTTGAGGGCGGTAAAGGGACCGTATAGACCGCCAGTGAGGATATAACCAGCGGCTCCAGTGAAAATGTTTGCGATCGCATTATTCCGAATTTTGGCATTGGTGGCTGACTTAAACCGATCCAAGTTTTCATCAGCTAGATTGGCGTAGTGTTCTGCGTCAGGATGCTCTTCATTCAATAATGCAAATTGACGTGACGCAATCGATGCTTCAATCCATTCTTCTTGCTTCATCATCAACTCAATCTGAGCACTGAGTAAATCAGGATCGTATGGATATAGTGTCAGTGCCTTTTCCAGAACTATTTCAGCATCCTCTGGACGCTCGTAGGTTTGGAGTAGCTCGGCATAACGCAGATGACCTGGGATAAAGGCTGGAACTTCTTCTGTGAGTAAGCCTAAGGGAACCAGGGTTTGGGACTCTCTGCCCGCCTCTATGCCACGGGAAGACTCGCGCCAATAGACGGCTCCACCAGGGGAAAGCTGCTCAGGATTGCGAAAAGGTTCGGCTGGAATATTTTCTAAATCATCATCATCTCGCCAACCAAACGTTTTGGCTTCACGATAGTACTCTTCGGCAGTGGCAACATCACCGGCCAGATATAGTCGGTCTGCCTCTATAATCAGCTCTCGCTGAAACCAAGTTTCTTGTTCCAGGGCGGCAGCTTCAGCATCGTATTCAACCTCATCTTCCGCTACCGTTTCAGCGTCTGAGGCCTCGTCACTAGTTTCATCAGCGGCATCCTTTTCAACCTCATCCTCCGCTGTGGTCTCAGCATCTGAGGCGTCGTCGCTAGTTTCCTCGCCTGTTGAGTCTACACTCTGCTCAGGAGTGTCACTATTGCCACTGTTGTGGAGAATGATATGAGCAGGGCGTTCGGATGCTCGACCTGGCAACACTGGGCTGAGCAGTATCGTAAGACTGAACCCCACTGCTAAGAGCAGCGCAAAACGTTTATTGACCTTCATCATGGCTCGGAATAACGAAGCGATTGGATCTCAGAATGATGCTCGGACATCCCTAATGGGACTATTTTGCCAAATCTGCCCTGGAATAACCTGAGCGATCGTGCTTGTTTAAGGGGCTTGGCTGAAAATGTATGGGTGACATGCAGGTTTTTTCTCGGTGAAAGTCGCTTCAATACAACGGCAGAATGTAGTTGAGCGCAATATACTAAGTTTTATGACGCGTTAAGATATTACCCACCATGAGTCCTGAGACCCTTGAAACTATTAAGCCTTATCTGAATTTTTTCCATCCAATGTTGATGTGGGTCCTGTTTGGCCTCACTGTATATGCCATGTATTTGGGCTTCCAGAGCCGAAAGGTCCGTTACGCCAGTGGTGAAGCAAAGAAAGAACTTATCAAAGGTAAATTTGCCCTTAAGCACCACCAGATCGGGTCAATCATCTTGGCGCTGATGGTACTCGGTACCATCGGCGGTATGGCTGTTACCTATCTCAACAACGGCAAGCTATTTGTCGGTCCCCATCTATTGGCTGGTCTAGGGATGACGGGTTTAATTGCGATCGCAGCATCCCTTGTGCCCTACATGCAGCGTGGTAGCGAAACTGCTCGCTTGACCCACATTAGCCTCAACGTAATTCTTGTGGGTTTGTTTGGCTGGCAGGCGGTGACCGGTGTGCAAATCATGCAGCGCATTTTGGATAACGTTTTTGGAATCACGTTTTAGTCAGTGATTTTGTGTTTTTTACCTAAATAATTTTGAAAAGGGAGCGGCTAATGGGGCGGCTCCTTTTTTGATCAGAGGTGCCATTGCGTTTTAACCTGATCGCTAGACCCCATGAAATCTAATGGATGATGGCCAACGCGAAAACAATGACTAAGCCTCCTATGCTGATGCAGCTGGCGATGGCACTGAGTGGTTTAGTGGCCTATGGTTACAACTTCTCAAAAGAGAATGTTTTTAATCAGATGCCTGCGGTGATGGCTCTGGTAGACCCCACACTCTACAGTCAGGACTTCTATGTGCAGGAGATGCTCCAGTTCACACCGAGGTCCTACTATTACTATGCTTTAGCGCTACCGGTGAAGCTGGGCTTGAGTGTGCCGATGGTCTGCTTTATTTACTTTGCGATCTCATTTGCAGGCTTGAGTTTGGGGCTATATGCCATTGGTCGAGAGTTGGGGCAGTCTAAACTGGCTGCCGCGGCTTTACCCTTTCTGGGCTTAGCTGTTGTGGATGGCACTGTGGGGGTTACGGATTTGTTTCGGCGCTCTCCGAACCCCAGTGTTTATGCCATTGCGATCTCGGTTTGGGGGATTTACTTCTGTTTGAGGCAGCAGTGGATACGGGGCTATGTCTTATTTGGCATCAGCTGTCTACTACAGTTTCTGGTTGGTTTGTTGCCAGGGGTTTTATTCACTCCGGCGTTGATTTTTTATTGCCTCAGGCACAAACGACCCAAACAGCTTTTAGGGGCATGGGGAGCCCTGCTGGTTTTGGCAGGCATGGTTTACAGTCCCATGGTGCTGAGTGGCAATACGAGTAGCGATTTGCTCAGCAATTCAGACTTTATTTGGCTCTATGGCTATGTGCGCCACCCCCACCACATCATCATGTCCCAATTTTCCGTCAAGAGCTGGTGGCGGTTTGTTCACTTTTTGGTGGCAGGTTTGGCGTGTTTATATGGCTCTCGACAGTTAAAGCCCAATCACAAAATGACCATTGGCTCTGCCATGGTGATGGGCTGTGGGCTCTTAGCTCTTGGCTATTGGTTTGTGGAGGTTTATCCCATCGCGACTGTGGCTAAACTGCAGTTTGCACGAACAACACCGTTTATTTTGCTAATGGCGCTGACGGCTATTGCTGTGTATGCCAGCGAACACTATCGCCGAGGGAATCAGGCGCTGGCATTACTCTTAATTGCTGCGCCTGTTGTCGACAACTATGGTGGACTGACTACTCTGGTGGTGGTGGTTTTAAGCCTGATTAAGCCGGGCGGAGACACCTTTTGGAAGCATGTGAACCAACGGGTTAACCGCTTTCCGGTCCTGAATTATGCACTCTTTTTGATTGTGCTGACGGTGACCTATTCCTTCCATTTGGCACTGTTTTTAAGCTTTGCGTATCCGTTTTTGTTAGAGGAGTTCCCTGCCCAGGTGAAACGGTTGCGTCCAGCGGCTTATGTGATCACTGCTGTATGTGTTGTGTTTGTTGGTCTCAATCTGGGTGGTGTGATTGTTCATCGCAGTTTGGGGCCTGTTCATCGGGCGATTAAATTTGCTCCGTTATATGATCACCCGGTGAAAAAGCTGGGGGTAACCTTTCGCGATCGCACCCCCACTGACGCTCTGGTGCTGGTACCTCCCGCAGATCGGATCTTTCGTTTCTATAGCCAGCGCTCTGTAGTGGCTACTTTTAAGGCGTTTCCCTTTACAGATGCTGGTATTGTTACCTGGCAACAGCGGCTAGAGGCGATGGTGGGCACATTGCCAGCCCCTGCGGAAGATAAGTTAGATGCAATATTTATGCAGCGCACGGCGGCGGAATTAGTCGATGTGGCAAAGCAGTTTGGTGCAGGCTATATCCTGACTCGACAAGAATGGCACCCAGATATGCCTGGCACCTTAATAGGCGAACAAGAAGGCTGGACAATTTGGGATGTGAATAGCGCCCCTAATTAAGCCGGAAAAGCTTTGCTGGGTGGGGAAATCAGGAGTTAGGGATCAAGAGTCAAGAGTTATCCCAAATCCAAATTCATTAAATCCGATGAACAATGGACCATCCTGTAGGGGCACTCCCTCGTGGATGCCCCTCGATATCCGGTGCTATCTGCCTCCTGACCCCTGACTTCTCATCCTAAACGTCCCGCTTCATACTATTTGAGAGCTAATAATCCCTGTTCTTTGAGCTTGGGATTGAACTTAATGGGGATCTGAGCACCTCGGTCGGCAACTTTGGCTTTGACGTCGGCTTCAACGCGGCGGGCGAGCTGTTTGAGCAATTTGTTGGTTTGGGAGGGTTCGGCGTTTGCGATCTCATCCCGTTCTACTTCTGTCATAAAGGCTTTAGCATCAATGGGTTTTTCCCACATAGTTTGCTGGTCAGCGTTACCAGGTGGGATGGTGCCATATTCTGAGATCCAGGACTTCCGAATTTCTTCTAGCAGTGTGCGGCTAGGGCGCGTTACTGTGTGAACCTTAAACCAGTGGCACTGCTGTGGACAGCGCACTAAATGCTGCGTGAGCCCCACACTGACATCTCTTGAGTAGCCAACATATTGTAGTGTTTTAGCCTCATCAAAAATGGCATAGATACCCACTTTGCTAGCTAATCCTGGTGGTAACTCACCCTCCACTAAATAGGGATGCATATCTAAATCAGCCAAAGTCGGTGTGGTGTCAGCCATGAATTACGTTAGAGCTCACTACGTCCCTCATCCTAGTGTTGACGGTCAAAAGATCGGTATTCTTTCCAATAAACTCAACGATTGCCGTCCCACGTGTTTCAAAAAGAAACACTATAGTGAAGAAAAATTCCGCCATTCCGCCATGAGTACCCCTACCCCAAAAGACTGGACCAATCGGATCATCTTCGTTTTACTCATAGCCTTTATTGGCTGGCAACTATTCCGAGTGGGCTTAATTGTGGGCGTCGCCAATGGTTGGCTTTAGCCAAAAGGTGTTTGAAATAATGGGCTGCGGGAAGCTGTGCTTCCCTTAATCAGTGTGCTCCTGAATCGGGTCTGGTTGCTTGGCTACAAAGGCCAAAATATCGCGAACAACACCAGTGACACCGCGACTATTGGGAATCAGGATGCTGCCTTTGAGGGCTCCTTTGTCCCGTAGGTGGTTTAGGGATTTAGTCAGTGAATGATTGGAATATCCAACAATCGAAACCACCAGATCGCAATCAGCTAGCTTATCTTTGAGTTGCTTCTGAGACGTACTCACCTCTCGATGGGATGGAATTTCTACCGGTGTATGGATCAGCCCATGGCTAGTGTGTAATGTGTCGATTACGAAACGTCTAGTGGCTTGGTGTCCCCCGACAAAAGCAATTTTCCAATTGGCTAAATTAGTTTCTGATGTCGTATCTGGTTGGGAATTTGATAAAGGCGCTGTTGCTGGAACCTCGGTTGCCTGGAACCGTTGGACAGCCACTAAATTGGAATGACAATTGCTCAGGGCTGATGTTTGGTTAGCGAGTTCTCGTTTTAACGTTTGAAGTTCAGTATCATTTTCAGCGATTAATACATCTAGCTCTTCCCATAGCTCATGGACCTGCTGGTTTTTATTTTCTAAGGCCTGTTGCAGGTCCAAACATTGAGCTTGGGCTTGGGTCAGTTGCTGGGTTAGATCTGCTTCATTCTGTTGCGAGACTGCTAAGGCTGTCCGTAATTGCCTGACGCGGCGATATTCATTGCCACTAATGCCATCCCAAAGCCTTATGCACCAATGGCTCAAACGCCTGATCGGTTTTTTGATGGGATAGATAACGTTTGGGGACTTCATAGGGGCGGTCTCCTTGCGCCGAAATTGCCTTAGCCCTTTGCTTTAGAAATAACGCTATCGTAACCACGCTCGATTGTGTCCATGTTATAGCGATTCTTTGTAGTATCTATTCCCTATTCCCCACTCCCCCTATAAAATGCTGATTGCTGTTTTTGACGGTAATTTATGCCTGGCCCTGAAATTCCCTCTGTTGCTTGGACTTGGCCCATCGGTGCGCAATGGGAAACGCCCTATATCGTTCGCTACGCTAGCAACTTAGATGATGGCCCTGAGCACGGCATGCCACTGGGGGGGCTGGGGGCTGGCTGCATTGGCCGGGCACCCAACGGCACCTTCAACCTGTGGCATTTAGACGGTGGCGAGCATACCTTTGATCATTTTCCGGCCTGTCAGTTTGCCGTCTATGAGGAAGCAGCTGGTGCCTCGCAGACCTATGCCATGGCAACGACTGGTGATGGGTTAGAGCGTTGGCAATGGTACCCGGCGGGGCAGACAGGAAATGACGATGCCAAGGGAGGCACCTATAAAGCTCTATATCCCCGTAGCTGGTATTCCTATCAAGATGTTTTTAACGCAAACCTGACTTGCGAACAGTTTTCGCCCATATGGCCCGATAACTATCAAGAGAGTAGCTACCCGGTGGCGGTGTTTGTGTGGACAGCCCATAATCCCACTGATCAACCGATTACCTTGAGCATTTTGCTGAGCTGGCAGAACATGGTGAGCTGGTTTACGAACTCTGAGTCTTCGCCAGAAATTCAGCAGCGGGAGGATGGCAGCCCGTTTTATGACTATGTGCCACCGCTGCGACAGAGTGCTGGCAATTTTAATCTGCTAGTCAGCGGTGAGCGGGCCACGGGCATTGTCATGGATGGGGCTTGGACGGAGAGTCCTGGTGAAGGAGATGGCCAATTTTGTATTGCGGTGCCAACCACGGAGGTTATGACTTATCACACCCGTTGGAACCCGGCTGGGGATGGCGGTGATCTGTGGGACAGCTTCGCTGGCCATGGGACGTTAAGTAATGTTGCTGATACAACGTCTGCTGTTAAAGACGAACAGGTGGGTGGTGCGATCGCAATCAAATTCACCCTGGCTCCTGGCGAAACTCAAGAACTGCCCTTTGTCCTGACCTGGGATTTACCCGTAACCGAGTTTGCAAAAGGCAAACTGGCCTATCGACGGTATACAGACTTTTTAGGTAGCGACAGCACTGACTTATCAGGTCGCTCTGGCCGCAATGCCTGGCAGTTAGCCCAAGAGGCGTTAGCCAATTACCCAACCTGGCGACAAAACATTATCGACTGGCAGCAGCCAATTCTCGATCGGCCCGATCTGCCCGATTGGTTCAAGATGGCTCTGTTTAATGAGCTTTACGACATGGCCAGCGGCGGTACGCTCTGGTCGGCAGCTAGTGAAGCTGATCCTGTGGGCCAATTTGGGGTGCTGGAGTGCATAGATTACCGCTGGTACGAAAGTCTGGATGTACGGCTGTACGGTGGTTTCTCAACGCTAATGCTATGGCCCGAACTCGAAAAGGCCATTATCCGAGCTTTTGCCCGGGCTATCCCCACAGAAGATCCCAAAAAGCGCATCATTGGCTATTACTACACGATGGGTGAATCCGAGCATTTGGCTCCACGCAAACTGAAAGGTGCCACCCCTCACGACTTGGGTGCTCCCAATGAGAATCCTTGGATAGCCACAAACTACACCAGCTACCAAGACTGCAATCAGTGGAAGGACTTACCCAGTGACTTTGTACTACAGGTATACCGCGCCTTTGTGCTCACCGGGGGCGATGACCTTGAGTTTCTGGCGGAATGCTGGCCCGCCGTGACTCAGACGTTGCAATATCTCAAGCTGTTTGATCTGGATGGTGACGGTGTCCCTGAAAATGGAGGGGCTCCGGATCAAACCTTTGATGACTGGCAGCTTAAGGGCTTGAGCGCCTACTGTGGCGGACTGTGGCTGGCGGCCCTAGAAGCCGCGATCAAAATGGGTGACCTTTTGCAGCAGCATGGAAAAATTTCTGGCAGCTTTGCCATTGTGAAATCCCAGTATCAGCGCTGGATTAAGCAGGGCAAAATTGTTTATCAAAACAAGCTGTGGACAGGCAGTTTCTATCGTTTAGACTCCGAAAGCAACTCTGATGTGGTGATGGCCGATCAGCTGTGCGGCCAATTTTGTGCA
Organism: Leptothoe sp. ISB3NOV94-8A; assembly: GCF_043421595.1. Lineage (NCBI taxonomy): Bacteria > Bacillati > Cyanobacteriota > Cyanophyceae > Nodosilineales > Cymatolegaceae > Leptothoe > Leptothoe sp. ISB3NOV94-8A. The sequence continues at coordinate 5,728,815 of NZ_JAXSQW010000001.1, forward strand.
CGCCTGATGGATTTGCCGGACATTGTGGACCAAGAGTTTATCAATATTGCCCTCGACACGATTTACGATGCCTGTTTTGTGAAGTTCAATGAGTATGCAGCTAAGCATTCGACACCACAAAATCAAAAATTTGCAGGTTCCCAAACGGGTTTCTTTAGTGCGGCCCAGTTAGGGATGGCCATCGGTGCAGCCAATGGTGTGAAGCCCGATGGTTCGCCAGAAAACCCGGACGACACTCACCAGTTAGAGGTTTGGACCGGCATTAACTTTGGGTTAGCGGCATTTTTGGCTCAGATGGGCAAACGCGATCAAGCCATGGCAATTACAGAAGCGGTGGTGCAGCAAATTTATAACTATGGCTTGCAGTTTCGCACCCCAGAGGCAATTACGGCTATGGGAACGTTTCGGGCCTGTCACTATCTGCGCCCCATGGCTATTTGGGGATTATATGCTCAGCTCTAATTGCGATGGAGCTGGAACCTTAGTAATCTGACTGTGCATCAAGCTTAGGTCTGCTGGAAATTTGTGGATACCTATTGGATTTTTACGGCGGACCCTATTTAAACCAATAAAAGGCCAATAAAAGGAGGATTGTATGGGCGCTTTTTCAGGAGCTAATAACCACAGCACCAGCGGCAATGTAGGTGTGGCCATTATCGCTGGCGTTGGTGGCGATCTGGCATTTCAAGACTTTGCAACAGATGCCGATGGTGAGCTACAGGGATACTTAACCATCGGTGGTGATTTAGCCAAGCAGACGGTTGACTTGGGCACATTGCCTGCAACTGAGGGGGCATTTAATGTGTCATTTCCTGGAGACACCGATATTAGTTTATTTGACACGGTTGTTGTCACGGTGGGCGACGTCAGCGTCGGTACGGCTAGAGTCCCTTAAGTTGACGCATATGTTTCTGACCATAAAGCGGGGCAAAACTTGAGCTATGAGTTGATGGGTGGTGATGCTATTCAAACCCATGGAATACTGGCTGCTGGTGTTTTCCCCGTACTGTTGAAACAGATGAAACAGATAAATTGAAACAGAGAAATCTGTCGATTGTTATTAATTGTTGAACAGAGAAAGTTGTTTTTCTTGGCTTTTCTGTTTGAGTTGAGTGATGTCGAGACCTTCATGCTCTAGGAGCCAGCGTTTACGATCTAATCCGCCTGCGTAGCCTGTTAAATTGCCGTTTGCACCAATGACACGGTGACATGGCAACACAATGGAAATAGGATTCAAACCGTTGGTGGTGCCCACTGCCCTGACTGCCGCTGGATTGCCTAACTGTCGTGCCAGCTCTCCGTAGGACATTACAGTGCCAGCGGGGATAGAGCGTAAAGCTTGCCAAACCTTTGTCTGAAATTTAGTGCCACCAGGGTTAACTGGAATAGGGTCAATGGCAGTGAGATCCCCTGCTAGATAATGACGAATGGGGGTTAATAAATCACGTTCAAGTAGGTTGTAGCATGCACTGCCGAGTTGTAGTTCAACTAAATCAAAGGTGCCATAGCGCTTAGCCAATAGCCGCATCATTCGTTGCTCATATCCCTCGTAGTCAAGGGATACAACTACATTGGCATCGGTGACTAATAAAATAGTGCCAATGGGAGATGCGACTTTGGTGAGGTCTAAGGATTTAGGTGACATGGGAGAGCTACGATGAAAAATCGTATAGACCCACCATAGCACCTGGATATTGTTTCCGTTCTAACGGTGATCCTAATCGGTTCAGCTGCTCTACAATCGCTTCTTCTGATTCGGCTCGTTTGCGCGCCAACAGAATCCACACCCTCTTTTTGTTTTGTAACTCTGTTGTTTTGAGGGTCCTTAATTCCCTATAGTGCTGTTCTAAATCCTCATCAGATACTTTCCAAATGCCAATGTTTTGTAACTGGCTGAGGACAATGTCAGATGTCGGCAGTTCAAAGCGGCGATTATAAAATTTAAACTGTAGCTGTGCTCCTGGCAAAACATAGAGCTTATCCCCTGATTGCCAGTGCGTATCAATATATTCAATCGTTGGTCTCACGTGATCAAAATGCAAACCTGTAGGCACTATCGTAACGCGTAGACCTCGCTGTAACGGCATGAATATCATGGTTATTGCCATGATCAGGCTTATAACGCCCAGGATTCTAGGCTTTTGTTTCCATCTCTCCAACCAAAAAACAATTCCTTCTGACAGAAGGATAAGCGCAAATGGGGTTAAAAATAAGATCAGTCGTTCTCTAAACGGATATTTATGGAGAAAAGCAGCGATTAGAGAAATGATGAATGGGCTGCCAAGGTATAATAGTCGACGTTTAGACCTCCGATACAACAAAATACAGCCAGTCACAAAGGCCACCATGGCAACACCATCTGTGGGACTGGGAAACCCCAAGGGGCGATAAAAGAATCGGCCAAAGGAGTCTAACAACCATACAATATCCCAGAAATTATCGGGGTAGCGGCCTGCCCAGCTATTGGCTAACTCTGTCTCTGACAATGCTTTGCTGATCACCCCAAAGTATAGGCCGACGAAGCTACCTATCCAGACACCATAGAGAGGAATCCGTCGTAGTAAAAATTCTTTTAGAGATTGCCAGGATATTTTCCAGGGTTGAAGGATGAGGATGTTAGCGCCTTCAACACCTGCCAGGATAAAAATACTGGGAAATGAAAGCCAGATGCTGACTATACCCAGCATGCCAGCCATAGATAATTTTCTGAGGCTGGGTTTAAGGGTATCCATGGATATCAGCACCATGAATAACAATAATGCGATCGCAACATCCCAGCTATAGGGTTTGGTTTCAGTCGAAAAGTAGGCGATGTAGCCCAGCACTGAAAATAGCAAAATTGCAATGGGTCGCCCCCATCCTTGCGTAAACTGTTGGGTAAACCGATAAAACAATCCCAGGGACAACAACCCACCCAACAACGGGAATAGCCGTAAAGCAAACTCATGGCTGCCCAATGTATCAATGGCAAATTTCTCAACCCACAGAAACAGGGGTGGGGCGGCCTGGTTGTAATCCAGGGCCTCTAGCAATTCCAGATAGTTGCGGTCCAATAGGTTAAGCCCGAGGGCAACTTCGTCGAACCATAGGGACCGATTGCTAAAGTACTGGCTAAGTCGCATTAAAATCCCTATCCCAAGGCCGAGCAAGGAGGTTACCTCTAGCCAACGTTCCTGGGATAAGGATTTTAGGGTTTTGGTGAGCACGGTGCGTGGTGGATAGATATTGATCTTTGTACTGGTTTACCACGGATATCCTACGCACTGAACTCAACCCACTGAGACTGGACTACAGACTTTGCAGATGGCTTCAATGTGACGGTGGTCGGTACCACAACAGCCCCCCAGTACCGTTAGATGCGGTAGCTGTTGCTTCAGCATGTAGAACCGTTCGCCCAGATCTTGGGGATTGCCTTCATCCAGGGTTTCGGTCTCGTTTAGCTCAGCGTGGCTCATCATGGAGGCATTGGCACGGATGCCGCGAATGCGCTCTACCCAGGCACCTTGATTCAGAATGGCACGGTCAAAGTGAATGGGGTGAGCACAGTTGATCATGTAATAGGCGGGAGCGCTATCAGTGGCTGCATCAACCGTATGAATCGCATCCCGTAGCCCCATGCCATTGGGTAGTGTGCCGTCGGTTTCCACCGTAAAGGAAATGACCACAGGCATTTGAGCGTTTTGGGCCGCGCGGGCGATGCCGATGGCTTCCTCAGGGTAGGTCATGGTAATGGCTGAAACCAGATCCGCTGTAGTGTCGCGGAAACTATCCACCTGGTCCTGATGATAGGACGCAGCCTCAGCCGCACTCATCATGACGTCAAGGCTGTAGCCGTCGGCCCGGGGACCAATGCAGCCGCTAATGATGATGGGGCTTTGGGCAGTGGCGTAGTCATGGCGAGTGGTTTCGAGCAGTGCGATCGCACGTCGATTCACATCTGCTAGCTCAGCAGCACCATAGCCCTGGCGATGACCCCAGTCAGCGTTTGCCCGCCAGGTGGGGCTCTCTAAAACTAAACCCAGGCCATAGGTTTGAGCCAGTTTTCCGTAGATGCTGAAATAGGTCTGCAACGCCTCAGTTCCAAGGGGACGATCCAACAACGTAAATGCTGCAAAGTCTGGCAAATCCCAGCCCTGCTGAAAAATCAGCACGGTTTCGATGCCCCCATCCGTAATAAAGACATCGTCAGACAGCTGGGGCAATGGGTGTCTGTAATAAGCCATAGGGGTTGGCTCCTTAAGTGTGTGCAAGGTTCGGTTAAATTTGATACAAACCTCAGATCGTTATTCCCCAGCGCATTTTGTGATTCTGGTCACGTTCTAGTGGCTGAGCAAAGCGCCATCGCCAGACAACCGTGGCAAAATAGGCAGTGACCCACAGTGACCCACGCCCAATTTCTGTCCATGCTGCGTCTTTCTGAGATCAAGCTGCCCCTCGACCATACGGACGAGGAGCTACAGGCCACTATTCTGAAAAAACTGCGTCTTAAAGCAGCTGACATGGCTAGCTACAAAGTTTTCAAACGTAGCTATGACGCCCGCAGGCGTAGTGAAATTCGGCTGGTGTACATCGTTGACATTGAGACACCAAAACAAAAGCAACTGCTGAACCGATTCAAGAAAGATCCCCATGTGAATCCCACACCGGACACTAGCTATCACTATGTCGCTTCAGCCCCTCAGGGGTTAGAGCATCGACCTGTGGTGATTGGCAATGGACCCTGTGGTATGTTTGCCGGGCTATTGCTGGCCCAGATGGGGTTTAAGCCCATCATTCTGGAGCGGGGCAAGGCGGTGCACGAACGCTCTGTGGATACCTTTGGCTTTTGGAGTAAGGGCAAGTTCAAACCCGAGTCCAATGTTCAGTTTGGCGAAGGTGGGGCAGGTACGTTTTCTGATGGCAAGCTCTACAGCCGGATTAAAGACACAAATCACCATGGTCGTAAAGTCTTGCAAGAGTTGGTGAATGCTGGCGCTGTGCCAGAAATTCTGTACATCAATAAGCCCCACATCGGCACCTATCGGCTAGTCAAGATTGTGGAGAATCTGCGCAATACTATTCTCTCTCTTGGTGGAGACGTGCGATTTGAGACCCGCGTAGACGATTTTGATATCGAAGACCGTCAGATGCGGGGGGTGATCCTGGCCAATGGTGACTATATTCGTACTGACCATGTTGTCCTGGCGGTGGGACACAGTGCGCGTGACACCTTTGAAATGCTGCATCGACGCGGTGTCTATATTGAACCTAAGCCGTTCTCCATTGGTTTTCGTGTAGAGCATCCTCAGCCGCTGATTGATGAATGTCGTTTTGGTGAACAGGCTGGCCATCCAATCCTGGGGGCTGCCGACTATAAGCTGGTGCATCACTGCAGCAATGGTCGTTCAGTTTACAGTTTTTGTATGTGCCCAGGGGGCCAGGTTGTTGCGGCCACATCAGAAACTGGTCGTGTTGTTACCAACGGCATGAGCCAATACGAACGCAGCGGTAAAAATGCCAACAGCGGTATTGTTGTTGGCATCACTCCAGAAGAGGATTATCCAGATGGTCCTCTTGCAGGTATCGCCTTACAACGGGAATTAGAGTCCCGTGCGTTTGAGTTGGGTGGCAGCACCTATAAGGCCCCAAGTCAGTTGGTGGGAGACTTTCTTGCAGGTGAGCCTTCCACACAGCTAGGGAATGTTAAACCCACCTATCGACCTGGCGTGCATCTATGTGATCTCAGTACAAGCCTGCCAGACTACGCCATTGAGGCGATTCGTGAAGCTTTGCCTGTCTTTGATAAAAAGATAAAAGGCTTTGCTATGCATGACGCGGTGCTAACAGGTGTGGAAACGCGCACATCATCACCGATTCGCATTAAGCGTGGAGATGATTTTCAAAGTCTTAATACCAAGGGGCTATATCCGGCTGGAGAGGGTGCAGGATATGCGGGAGGAATTCTCTCGGCTGGTGTTGATGGTATTAAGGTTGCTGAAGCTGTTGCTCTGAGTATTGTGGAGAAAGCTGCTTGTTTTGCGGGGGGAGGCTAATACTTTAGACGTGAGCTATGCGGCATGGAGCAGTCGGTAAAGTTTGTCATTGTGTTGAATTCTCTTTTATGAGATTTATTGATCTTTTCTCGCTAGAGCTGGTTGTAGTGGAAGTGTTATATAGATCGTAGTACTAACTGTGGGTTGACTATTAATCATTAATGTTCCGCCTTGAAGTTCAGCAATATACTTAGCAATTACCAATCCCAAACCAAGGCCTTGCTGCTCATATATTGAGCGCTCTAATTGGTTATAAGCCGCTATTTCGTTGATTTGGTCTGAGGTCATACCACGACCATAATCTTGAATGATCAAAATCATTTGGCCACTTTCCCAGCGATTACTAATGATGACCTCATCACCATTCTCAGAAAACTTAAAAGCGTTATCAATCAGTTCCTCCAGTAACTTCTCATAAAAGAAGGAGGAAATTGTTATGTTGCCAGATTGAAGTTTAAGGCGAAGATCAGCTTGGCGATTTAATTTGGTTGCGGTTCGTTTGGCAATTTCCTCAATCACAGGAGAGGCTGCTAGGTTAGTGGCTTGTTTGCAAAAGTTACTCGGTTTCGCTGAGTGTATAGTTAATTCTACTAGCTCGATATAGACCAAAAATTTAGTAATGGTGACCAAGAGACGTTCGCCAGCAGCTAGAATTTCATTGCTGAGTTCTTGCACCTCGGGGTCGGGCATTGTACTTAAGATTTCAGCAAAACCAATGATTCCATTGAGAGGTGTATTGAGTTCATGGGGAATGGAGCGAGCGATATTAGCGCTTAATGTGTTCAGTTGTGCCTGTGATTGTTGAAATTGTAATTCTCTTTTGCCCAGTCTTGTATGAATACAATCTAATAAGTCTTCAATTTTAACAGGTTTGGTTAAATAATCATCGGCTCCCAAATTCATTCCTTCACGGATATTGAGCCGATGGGATTTCGCGGTTAGAAAAATAAACGGTATGGTTGCGGTTGAACGATTGTTCTTTAATATTCGCAAGACCTGATTGCCATCGAGCACTGGCATCATAACGTCACAAAGGATAATATCTGGCAGTGTTTTCTTTGCGATTTCAATGCCCTCTAAGCCATTGGCAGCTACTAGAGCATCAAAGTTACTCAGTTTCAAAATGCGTTGTAAGCTGGATCGAATCTTTTCTTCATCTTCAATAATTAGAATTTTTGTCATGATGAATTCTCTGGTAGTAAGTTCGTTGTGTTGCTGAACCAGCTCAAGATGAAGCTACTTTAGGAGGATACATAGAAGGTGAGAGTAAATAACATGTTTGACAAGAATCTCAACTCATCTAATCTATTCAAATTTCTCATGTTGATTGTGATAGATAACTCCTATAAATTGGTGATTCCTCTGATGTTTCTTAAACCTTCTAAAGCTGTGGGGTCATCTATGGCATGAATCGAGCTCCTGCCATTGGCTAGGAATTGTGATTGTAAAACAACTGCCTTGTCCAAGGGTACTTTGAACGTTGATTTTGCCTTGGTGAATATTGACGAGATGTTTCACAATGGACAGTCCCAGACCTGTCCCTGGACGTGTTCCAACGTTGGTGGCACGGTGAAAGGGCTCAAATAAATATTTCTGATCTTCTTTAGGAATTCCTATCCCTTTATCAATGACTCTAAACTGAATAGTGTCAGGTAAAAGCTCTAACTGAAAAATTATTTTGCTACCTTCGGGAGAATACTTAATGGCATTGGTTAGTAAGTTGGTCAGACTTTGTTGCAGAATCTTACTGTCTACTGGAGCATAATAGCTATGTTTTTGTAAGTGGGAGCGGGCATCTTGTACCACAAATTCGACGTGATGCTTTGGTGAACTCAGGCTAATTGTTTGCCCTAGTTGTTGGCTAAACTCAACAACATCTAGAGGGGTAGTTTTAAGCTGAATCTGATACGATTCAGCTTTGCTGACCACCAAAACCTCATCAATTAGCTCAGTCATATGATCGACATAGTTCAAGATGGTGTCTAAACATTGTTGTTGTTCGGTTTCATTGAGTTTGTTGCCAAATAGTTTTAACAGTTCTGCATTATTTGAAATTACGGTTAGAGGAGTTCGAAACTCATGGGAAGTGTTGGATACGAAGCGGGATTTCATTTCATTAAGCTCTCGTTCCCGCTCTAGCGATTTGATGATTTCAATTTCTACTTTTTTGCGATCGCTAATGTCCATGTTAATGCCAATTACGCGTTGATGTTCTCCTTTGTTATTAGGCTGGACTAACCCATTGGCTTTAATGTGTCGCACCTGACCATTAGGATGAATCACCCGAAATTCGATATCCATTTCTTTTTGCTCTTGAATGGCTTTTTCAAATTTAGCCTGTGCTTCTGCAAGATCGTTTGGATGAACCCGATTTGACCAATCAGTAAAATGTCCTGTGAATTCCTCTGGTGGAATGCCATAGAGTTCGCACATTCGACTATCCCAGGCCAACTGCTCGTTGATAAGATCCCATTCCCAAATGCCAAGACCACCAGATTTAACAGCTAAACTCAAACGTGTTGAAAGATTATAGAGTTGTGCTTCATTTCTTTTACGTTCACTAATATTGCGAAAAATCCCACGGGTATAAACTGTCTGATGATCAACGATGCGGCAGTTGACGTTGCCTTCAACTTCAATGACATGACCATTTTTAGTAACAAAACTAATTTCGACTTGCTCAAGCTTTTGTAATTGCCCTGTTTTTAGCTGTTGTATCAACGTTAAATAGTGTTCCTGATAATCTGGATGCAAAACATCCAGGATTGTGATGTGTTCTAAATCTTGGGCCGTATATCCCAATGTTTCCAACCAAGATCTGTTGACAAATTCGAACGAACCATCGGCGAGTGAGACACTCTGAATCATGTCATTAGCACTGTCAAAAATATCTTGCAATTGGTCCTGACTCTTGAGTAATAGGTCTGCAAGGGCTTGTCGTCGTTTGATTTCGGTTTGTAAATGTTCAACAGTTTTAGCTAAGGTTGTTGTGCGATCAGCAACCCGTTGTTCTAGTTCGCTAGTCAGTATCTGGAGTTGTCGGGCTGTTTGATAGCGTTCCAGCTCTGCACCAGCTCGGGCTCCAAAAATCTTGAGTAAATTGATCATCCATTGGTGATTCCTTAAAGGACGATCATGCATGATACATAGATTGCCAATGGAGGTGCCTGCACTATTACGCAGGGCAATGCCAAGGTAACTTTCTGCGTTTAAGCTGCTATACAGTTCACTTTCTGGATAAACACTGAGCAGTGAATCAGGTTGATGATATTGTCCTTGTTGAAGTGCTTGAATACAGCAAGGAAACTGTTCGTCCGGGTAAGCATCAATCGTTTGTAAGTGACCATCCGCACAAAATGCCAGGATTTCAAAACCATCTGATGTCGCCTCGGATATGCCTGCATACCGTACATCTAGAGCTGCGGTAATGTGTTGAACTAACTCCTGGAAAAAGTCGTGTTCTGTAACAGCTGCAGTACCTTCAACAATCTGACGCAATGATGCTTCTGTTTGATATTGTTTCTGTTCTGCAAGTTTACGTTTACTAATATCGCGAACAATGACTAGAACCTCTGTTGGGTTAATGGCGATAATCCGGGCTTCTTGCCAGCGTAGTTCTCCTCCAATATCAATTTCAAATTCATAGATTTGTACCTCGCCAGTTTCTAATGCCTGATATACATAAACCATGCGTTGTTGGGCGAGTTCTAACGGTAGCAGGTCATAAATGTTGACCCCACTATAGGCGAGGTCAGGCTGAATAAATCGAACTTCGTCAGACATTACCAGGTCGAGATAGTTACCTTCTGCATCCTGACGTATCATTAAATCTGGAATGACCTCAACTAATGCCCGATAGCGATTTTCACTAGCTTGCAAGGCAGCTTGTGCTTGCTGTTTTTCTGTGATGTCAGCTGCCATTGCGATGGCAATTCGCCGACCATCAGGGAGGTTGCCGAGTGAGGCTGAACTGAAATTCCAGATGCGCTGTTGCCCATCATGGGTCGTAATGGTAAAGTCTCCTTCTTCCAAACGAGATTTCAAACTGTACTGTTGAGAAACTATATTGCCCATCACACTGGCGGCCTGCTCACTATAGGCCCGCTCTATCCAGGCTTGGGTGGTGGGAATATCTGTGTGGGTATAGCCTGTAAGTTCTGTCCAGGTTGAGTTAATTTGTAAGACTTCGCCATCCTCGGCATGGATCATGATCGGTACCGGAGCGTCTGCGATTGCCCGTCGGAACCGTTGTTCGCTCTCACGTAGGTCCAATTCTGCCTGTTTGCGATCGCTAACATCTATCAGACTACCGACATAACTGCTAACCTTGCCTGCCATGCAACATTTTGGCTGGGCTTGTCCATAGACCCACTTCACTAAGCCATCGGACAATTGTAATCGAAACTCTTGCTGCCAGGATTGACCCATTTGCACGGCTTGTTGCCAGGTGGTTAGCACATTTAGGCGATCCTCTGGGTAAATCCCTTGTACCCAACCCTGACCTAAGGTTTCCTGACGGGAGATGCCAGTGAGTTCTGTCCAATATTCATTAATGTAAATGCACGCTCCAAAAATATCAGTTTGAAAGATGATTACAGGAATGATGGCAGCTAATGAGACATAGTGCTGATCACTCTCATAGAAGCAAAGTTCTGTTTGTTGATAAGTCGCTAATTCACAGTGCGCTGCTTGTGGCCGTTCAGTATTGTGTGATTCTAGTAATTGCAACTTTTCAGTTTCCAGGCACTCGACCTGTTGCTGTAGCATACTGATCACGTCGACCATTTTTTCTGGATTCAAGACCTTGAACATTGTTGTTTGGGTCAAAATTCCAGCCAGACGACCATCTCCATGGATAATGACCAGATATGTAATCCGACGTTCAGCCATAAGCTGATGCGCCTGCCATAGGTTAAGGTTAGGTGACGTACAAAAGGCGGGATGGCTCATCACGCTTTGGGCAGGGAGATGAGAAAAATCCAATGACAATGCCTGGGATTGAACAATATCGCCTTCGGTAATAATGCCAATGGGAAACGTCTGCTCCTCAATAGTGTTGGTAATGACGATACAACTGACCTGATGTTGACTCATCAACTGGGCAATTGATTCTAAGGTCGTGGTTGGTGGAGCCTGAATGACATCACCAGTCATGGTGTCTACTGCTTGGTGTAGGCGTAATAAATTACTAATTTGCGGAGACTGGCGCAGCCCTTCACGGGTCACAATACCAACTAATCTGTCATCGTGATCAACGATAGGTAAGTGGCGAATACGGTGCTGTTTTAAGAGATTAACTGCGGCAAATAAGTCGTTGGCCTGTGTTTGATTGACGGCGATGAGCGGAGACGTCATCACTGTTTCAACGGTTTGCTCTGCAATCACTGTTCCCCGTGCCGCTAAACGCACAAGATCACGCTCAGTCACGATACCAATGGGTTTACCGTTGTCTAGGATCACGGCACAGCTTAGTACCAATGGGGGGAACTCAGGGGAGTCTTGATAGGACGAATTTTCAGGTGGTCTATGGGAGGGATTATTGGCAGGGAGGGCACAGTTTAGATCACAGGTTTGACGATCATGACTCATTAAGGCAACAACTTTGCTTAATGCTGTTTGTTTGCTGACCGTTAAGGGGTATCTTGTTGCCGCACCTGTGCAGTGCACTATTTCATTTGAAGCACTCCGGTTCGTAATGTCTCTAGAATCACTGGGAGTACCAACAGTCATTCTCAACACCTCAAAGAATTCACTAACTGAACTCTCCTTCTTATGGAAGAAGATTATCTGACCATGATCCTATTCACTATCTTTAAGTATTATTCCCTGATACTGGTGGCGTATCTCTAGGACGTAGCAGCAATGCATGGATAGCGTTTTATAGGCAAGTCTAATGTTGCCTCGTTTCAGCGAATGTAATCAGGGAGCGGCGCTAACCAGTGCTAAGGGTGGGTGCATATGCTCGTCTGTTTGTGAGTTTTGCACACAGGGCTGATGATAGTGACGTCACGGTTGCTAGAGTAGTCCTGAGTATCCACTTACGTATACAGCATTAGATTTCTATGTTTGCCCATGAAATATACTGACCTGTTAGACCATCCTGAAGGTGGTCGTTATCTTGAGGTCTACCGTTCTGCAACGATAGTTACCGCCACTGACAAAACGAGAACTGCCCTTACCCATATTTATTTTTCTCTGGAGCCCTATGAGGTCAGTCGCTTTCATCGTGTAAGCAATGACGAGGTGTGGAACCTTTATCAGGGGGAAGGAGTGTTTTTGTACCAATGGGACGGTTGTGCATCCACCATTGATGCCATTGAACTCTCAGCGAAGTCCATGAATTTCTGCCATGTGATTCCAGCGGGCTACTGGCAGGCTGCTGTTCCTATCAAAGATCGCGTGCTTGTAGGGTGCTCGGTTGCGCCTGGATTTGAGTTTGAAGACTTTGAGTTAATCGTGCCGGATTCAGGGACTGCTCAAGCATTGCTAAGGCTTGAGCCAGGTTTGTCTAAGTTGGTGTAGATCAGTCAATGCCAGGTAATTATGAAGAGGCTAAAGGACCCTCTCTGATGGTTACTATGGCAGATCTTGCCGCAGCAGAAATGGCTTTTAATGCCCTGGCAGAAAGATGCTTGATTGTTTGGGTATGTGAGGGATAGCGGCAGTGAAGTTCTTGTTGAAGTAGATAAACGATCACTGCCGTTGTGCTAAAAACTACTGCTGGCCATACTCTTCAATAGGGCCATTGTAGTCTAAGGTGATTGTGCGATCGCTACCAGTACCTTGCACCGTCACAATGCTGACAGTTGTATATTCTTCTGAAAGAACAACGTCAGTTGGGTCGCCCCCTCTGATGGTGAAGCGCCATGTTTCTGGGGCAATTACTTCGCAGGGAGATTCGATTGCAGCGCCATGCATAGCGCGTTCAGCACGATAATAATTTAAGCCACCGTTCGTGAACTCTGCCATTTGCCGAGCTTCATTCTTGGCGGCGTTCAGTGCTATCTGCTCTGCTTGTGTTGTAGAAGAGCAGGCTGTTTCAGTGGAAGCTTGCACGTCTACAGCTGGAACCTGGGCATTAGCCGCTCCTGTGATACCGAGAACTGTGCTTAAGATTAAGCTAGAAGATAGGATAATTCGCTTCATAGCAGGATTTTTCTGAAGATAGGGACCTGCTACAGGATACATCCTATACAAATTAAATCCGCACTGTTATCCATAGCTTTTATTTTTAAGTTACGTAGCAAGTTTTCAGCCCAGTTAAACCATTTGATTAGGAGAAAGCGAGGGTATCGTGAACCCTACTTTAATGATAGTGATCGCTTATACGCAGATTTGCATATGAATATTTGACATTCCTTGTTCATCACTTGCATCTTATTAAGGTAGGCGCAACTCACAACAAAAGTGTCTCATTTGTCCAATCTTTATACTTCACCTTCAGAATTGTTGTTTTCAAGTGTAATCCCTGCCTATGGTTGACTTAGTAAGCTCTTGTCATCTTGTTGAACTTCTCAATGGTTGAGATTTACGTTACTACATTATTATTTGGGAGAACTGGTAATGAGAAAACTGGGAGAATCTATTGCAGAACCCTGGATTGTTCACGTATATGGGCAAAATCGTAAGCTTCTGTGGGTCTTTGATGCGTCCCACGGCTGGCTGTTTTTCTTAGGCTGTTGTACAGGTTTGTTATTATCTATTGCTCATTTTAATCTCGCGCGCCCACCTGCAACGCCTACACCCATGTCTGATAATTACAGTAATCAAAAGCATACGCCCGCTTGGCAGGTGGACTAGTCGCATTGCTTCTACGTTTGGGAAAGGATAGATATTTCTCTTTTGTTTGCGATCGCGCACTGGAAAATATTTCAATTTTAAGGACAGGGAGTTGCCGCTCATTCCTGTCCTTTTTTTGACTGTGCAAGAGCTTACCTACTGATAATTCGTAGTTTTAGAGGGTAAAATCTTTTGTTCTCATAGATTAGAGTCTATTTTATTCGCGGTGGTACCTTTATTTTTCTATAATCAAACAAAAAGTGTTTGTATTGATCCATAAGCAAACCTTGTAATTGAGTTTTAACAATTTATTTGTGATTAATGCGAACAGAGGTTGTTTTTTGATGGTTTAAGTATAGAATTATGTATATCAAAGATTTAAATCTCATAGATTTAGATCTATTCAATAGCGGTTGTTAGTAGTACATACTTCATTGAGCTGTTGGTGGCTAGTTGCAATCTGATTGTCGGGTGCCCTTACTGATCTGTTAAAGGCTCTTGCAGCCTTTGCATATGTGTTTATTTAAGGATTTTTGGATCTGTTCAAATGTCGAACATATTGTCCAAGGTTGTTGGATAAAAGGAGGTGTTGATGACGGATTTTACTAAAAGGGTCTCTCGTCGGAAATTTTTGTACACTACAGGTGCATCAACAGCAGGTGCCGTGCTGCTAAAAAGCTGTGTCGGTAATCCCTCCTCAGAAACAGCTAACGTGCCTGTTCCTGTAGCCATAAGAGATGCCCCAGAAACGACTGCTGTCAAACTCGGGTATATTCCTATTGTGGAATCAGCAGCGATGATTATCGCTCAAGAGAAGGGATTTTTTGCTAAATATGGGATGACTGATGTAGAACTCTCTAAGCAAGCGACCTGGGCCGCAGCAAGGAATAACGTCACAATTGGTTCAGAAGGGGGTGGTATTGACGGTGGTCAGTGGCAGATGCCCATGCCTCATTTAATTAGTGAAGGGATTATCACCAATGGGCAAAAAGTGCCCATGTATGTTTTGGCCCAGCTTAATACTCAGGGCAATGGTATTGCTATTTCCGGTATCCATGAAGGGCAAGGCTTAGGTGTGGATATCTCGGGAGCAGCTGACTATATTAAGAGTTTTCCCAGCAATGAAGGTCGTAAATTTAAGGCCGCCCATACGTTCCCCAATGTAAATCAAGACTTCTGGATTCGTTACTGGTTTGCGGCTGGAGGAGTAGACCCTGATAACGATATTGATTTATTGACTGTACCCCCTGTTGAGACAGTAAAAGGGCTGCGTAATGGTACGATGGATGCTTTTAGTACCGGTGATCCATGGCCTTATCGTATTGTTGCTGACAAGATTGGCTTTATGTCTTGTCTCACCCATGAATTATGGGAATTTCATCCGGAAGAGTATCTGGCACTGCGGGCGGACTGGGTTGATGGTAATCCCAACGCCACAAAGGCATTGCTAAAAGGTCTGATGGAAGCACAGCAATGGTCTGATGATCCAGCGAATCGTCCTGAGCTAGTGCGGATTTGTTCTGGTCGTAATTATTTCAACGTCTCGGTGGATATTCTAACGCCCCCTTATGAAGGTGGCTATGCGATGGGTGATGCTAAGGCAGATTTTAAGGATGTCAATGTGGGTCCCCTTTACTGGACTGACCCCAGAGGTAATGTCTCATATCCATACAAGAGTCATGATCTGTGGTTTTTGACTGAGATGTTACGCTGGGGATTCCATCAGAATTTCATTAGTGATTTTGATACGATTCAGCGGATCATTGATCAGGTGAATCGGGAAGATATTTGGCGAGAAGCAGCCCAGGAAGCTGGATTTGACGGTATTCCCAGTGACATGTCCCGTGGTGTTGAAACCTTTTTTGACGGCATTAAGTTTGATCCTACTAATCCTCAAGCTTATTTGGATAGTTTGACAATCAAGCGGATCTAATGGGTGTCTGAAGTCTCTTAAAACCAGCATTTAGACTGGGAGATTTTTGTTTTACGTGTTCTATAGTCAACCAGGGAGATAATTTAATCATGATGGTTAATCAGATGCGACTGCATATCTCAATAGTTTGTTATTGTGGCGCGACTTTATTGTTGCATAGGTAATTACAGAGGAACAGTAATTGAGTGAAACATCTGTTTAGGTAAGTGGCCTAGCATCCAGCTGAATATAAAGAATTTACCCTCCCTCTGGGTTTGCAAAGTTTGGGGAGAAGCGTCTCCTAGAAGCACCGGACTCCATAACTTCTCCCCTTTTCTCATGTCCTGCTGTTAGGTTGTTCTATGAAGAACCTGAAACAACAGAACAGCTTCGATAGGTGAAACTACAGACACCACGGAAGATTGCGACTGTATTACTCACGGGACTTGCCTATTTAGCCCCCTGTTTGATATCTGTACATACAGGCTACATGCGTTCCAATACTGGAATGCCCAGGAGTGAAAGTCCTAGTTTAAGGGTACGAGCTGTCAGATCACACAGCATTAAGCGCGAAGTCCGCTGCGGTTCTTCTGCCTGTAGCACTGAGCATCGATCATAGAATTGGTTAAACTTTTGGCTGAGTTCAAATAGATACTGACACAATCGGTTGGGGTATAGATCTCGCGCTACTTCCATCACGGTTGTGTCAAGTTCTAATAGATGTTTGGCTAGGGTCAGTTCTGAGTCATCCTCCAGCAAAATAGGGGCATCGCCTAACTGAGTAAAGTCGATGTTGCCCTTGCGACTAATGCCCTGGACTCTTACATAGGCATAGAGCATGTAAGGAGCTGTATTTCCCTGGAGGGCCAGCATTTTATCAAAGCTGAAAATGTAATCACTGGTGCGGTTTTGACTGAGGTCGGCATACTTAACGGCACCGATACCCACAGCCGTAGACACCGTCTGGATAAACTCTGCCGATTCGTCCCGGTTTTCCTCGGTAATTCGTGTTTGTAAATCTTTTTCTGCTCGGGTGACAGCTTCATCTAGCAGGGACTTAAGCTTAACGGTTTCACCGGAACGGGTTTTCAGTTTTTTACCATCTTCTCCTTTAACCAGGCCAAAGGGGACATGCACTAGGTCCACACCTGCGGGGATCCAATGGGCACGATTGGCTACTTGGAAGACTTGGGCAAAGTGGTTTGCCTGTCCTGCATCGGTAATGTAGATGACTCGCTGGGCTTTTTCGTCGATGGTGCGTTGGCGGATAGCGGCAAGGTCAGTGGTGGCGTAGTTAAAACCGCCATCAGACTTTTGCACAATCAATGGTTGAGGATTACCATCTTTATTGGTAAATCCTTCTAGGAAAACAACCTGGGCACCCTGGTCTTCTTCTAACAAGTTAAGAGACTTAAGATCTTTGGCAACATTTTCAAGTAAGGGATTATAAAAAGATTCTCCTCGCTCTTGAATGGTAATGTCTAAGCGATCATAAATCTTTTGAAACTCTTTTCGGGATTGTTCACAGAGGAGCTGCCATGCTTTTCGGGCATTTTCTTCTCCGGACTGGAGATCAACAACGGCTTCACGAGACGTGGTTTTAAAGTCTTCATCGTCGTCAAAGCGCTTTTTGGCTTGTTTGTAAAACTCTACCAAATCACCGATATCCACTGAGGATGATTCGGTGATCGCTTCAGGGCATACATCCCTCAGATGGGTGATCAGCATGCCAAACTGGGTGCCCCAGTCGCCCACGTGGTTTAAGCGCAATACATCGTGACCAAGAAATTCTAGGGTGCGGGCGATACATTCGCCAATGATGGTGGAGCGCAGGTGGCCCACGTGCATTTCTTTGGCGATGTTGGGGCTAGAGAAATCAACAATGGTCCGCTGAACTGGGTCGGCAGTGGGGACGCCCAGGCGATCGTCTGTATAAACCGTTTTGAGCTGTGCTTGCAGGTACTCGGTTTTGAACTTGAGGTTGATAAAACCAGGCCCAGCAATTTGGGGCTCTTCGCAAAGGTCGTCGAGGGTGAGGTTTGCGACAATTTTGGTTGCGATCGCACGCGGCTTGTCTTTCAATCGCTTGGCCAGTGACATGGCCACATTAGCTTGGTAGTCACCAAATTTAGGATTATTCGTCGGCACCAGGACCGGATCGGTACCTTCCAAATCGGGGCCAAAAGCACTCACAAGGGCTGTTTGCAGGCGATGTTTTAGATCGTCGAGGGTGGATAACATGGACACCAATTTGTAACGTGTTTCAGATTGGTCAGGAGCATGAAGACCCCTGAACCCTTAGGCTGCAACCTCTGGCTGGCAAAGCCAATGTGATGTGCAAGCAACCTATAGCCTATCAACTCCTCTTACACATTGCGCTACATCATTCATTCGTAGTCGGAAAAAACTTTGGCCTATAGGGGGTTGTCAAGCGTATTTATGTTGGTTTATCTGGGAGTAACAGCCATTTGACCAGGAATGCATCCCACTGACATTGTGGTCTGTGATCATACCTGGCTACGTGGCTGTCAGCCCCCCTGTGACAGGATTTTTGTTGAGTATTGCCCCATGACTATGTTTTCTGGTTTTCCTTATTTATGGCGATTGAGTTTGACGGCATTAACAGCGAGCACCCTGACGTTGACTAGTTGGGTGTCTTTGGCTGCTATGGATGTCTGTGGCACAGCTGCATTGGCCAGGAGTACCAGGGAATTTGGCCGTGATGGTCGGCATGGCCGGGATGGTAGAGCCGGTCGTAATGGTCGGGATGGCGCTGACCAAACCGTTCGAGTAACGGGTCAACCCCTGAATTTGAATCTATCCGGGACCGATGGAGAAGACGGTGGCTTTGGTGAAAACGCTGAGTGGTTGCGGTGTCGACGGCAGCCCCGCGATGAGCGCCATGATTTGAATGCTGCCGATGGTGGCAATGGCGGTCATGGTGGCAATGGCGGTCGTGGTGGCAATGGCGGTACCCTGACGGTTCAATACACTGACCCCAGTCACCTACGACAGGTTTTAGCAATGGCAGGCGGGGGACGCGGTGGTCGTGGTGGTCGTGGTGGTGATGGTACCTATGGTTGTGAATGTGACGACGAACGCTGGACCGTTAAAGTTTGTGAAAACGGCACCTGCCGAGAAGAAGAGTACGAATGTAATGATGGCCGCGATGGTGCAGATGGCCGCAACGGTGCCGACGGCACAGCGGGTAACATCGGCAAGCTGGTCCTCATCAATCAATTAGAGCCCTTACCCCAAGCAAATCCTGAACAGTCCCATTCAGTTTCCAGTCTGGCGAATAAAACCGTTACTTTGTCCCGTAACCTGTGGGAGACCCGCAGAGGATCGACAAACCTGCTGGCTCCTGGGTCTGTCATTGCCGATGAATATCAGGCCTATAAAGGATTTATTGATCGACAATTTACCCTTGATTGGCAGGCTTCCCAAGACTTGCAAGCCTTTACTGAAACGATAGATTTAACATTACGACCCAATGGTCAAGTCGATATTGATTTTCCTGAAGAGTATTGGCTATTGGGAGAGACCGTAGAACAAGAGACCCTAACTACTTACCGAGTAGATGGCATTGTGCCTGTGGCGGACGTAACCGAACTAGCTATGGGTCGCGTTGATGGTCGCAGCCGTACCTTTGAAGTGAACGTGGTCGATCTGGCCCAGCGTTCTGATGTGTTAGACACACGCTTTGAAGTTCGCTATAGCACCTCAGGCAATGACGGTCGCCGTCGTCGTTATGACGTAGAGTTTGATGGCCCCGTGCCAGATGACTTGGTGCAACAGGACCATAACCGGTTTACCTTAGCCCTGGGCCGATTGCCCATTGCCTCCCAGCTTCTCAGCGGCGGCACCCGGGCTCAAGTGGAGCTCAAGATTATTCGTTCCTATGGGAGTAATGTTGCAGAGCAGACATTGACCTGGAAGGGACAAATTTAGTCACTCTGGATACTACCTTGCAAAAGAGACGGATAGTTTAGGGTTGTTGTTCTTGTCGGGTTAGCATCGCTTGGCACCCATAGTTCAGCCATAGATAATTGCTGAAGCATTAGGTGGTAACAGCTATGGGCACAGCAAACCGCTGTTGCTGCAGCCTCTCCTTTGGAGATATGCAGTCAGCGGTTTGCTATAAAGGTCACAGCCGATTGATCGGCTTGCCTGTGCCTGACTAATTATCCAAGACTAGTCATGGTCTCAGCATGATTACTGGCTGTTGCAGGAATCTGGAAGTAGGCATCTACCATGTCAATCTGACTGCCGTCCACTTTGTTAGCAGAACCATGTTCAATCAGAACGTTACCGTGCTGATATACAGGGGTTTCTTCAAAGCTGGTGTTGAGGCTGGTGATACCTTGAGAGCCTAGGGTAATCAGTTCTCCCTCATCAGTTGTGTGGTTCTCATTGGCATCTTGCCAAAGAATTATGCCACCCGTAAGAATCTCTTGATTACCAATGAGACCGTCACCATTGGTGTCAAATGTCTGTAGTTTGGCAAAACCTTCACCCACTTCACCACCAAACAACTCAGAAATATCGTCGATGATGCCATTCCCGTTGTTATCTACGGCGAGGAATGCATCAGCACCGGAGAGCCAGCCAGATTCAATGGCAGTGCCTGTGCCTAAAAGGTCAAAGGTCCCAATTGTTGCACCCATAGCAGTGGTTTGAACGCCATCACCATTCAGATCAAGGGCAATGGGGCTAAAGAAGTCGTAGTGGGTGCGATCGCGAATCGAAACATCGATATGATCGCCACATAGCTTGTCAGCATCACCGGATACCAGACTAACCGAAAAACGTTCAGTACCCTCATAGTAACCATTGCGCGTGGGGGCATCCCAATCAACGGTGACTTTTTCCTTCCAGGTTTGCACATGGAAGGTTTCAGACTTGGTTTGACCGGCAGCGACTTTAACCTGAATCACGCCATCGTAGTCTTTATGGCCATTCTGGTCATAGACTGTATAGTCCCAGCTAGCATCGCCAGGGCCAATGGCTTTACGATCGTCCCCAGTGTAACCAGCGCGACCTTGGGCGATATAACCATAGGTCTTTTTAATCACCCGACCCCAGCGATTACGAGTATCGTAATAGCCACCCCACATGATGTCTTGATAACCTGCACGGTAATCAGTCGTCATTTTGGCAGAGCCACTGTTTACTTGAACTGTGAAATAGCGATCAACATCACTAACACCATCGAGTTCAACAAAGTAACGTCCTTTTTTGCCTTCATTGATACCCTCTGTACCTACTAACTTGGCACAGACTGCTGTTTTCACTAACCCTGCATCTAAGGTGGAGTTATGTTCACCAGCGGCTAAGGTGACTATTTGAGTCATGCCATTGTCAGGATTAGCGTCGGAATCAATAGCATCGTTGTTGCTGCCGCTGCTAGCAACCAACTTAATGTCATCCAAACGGGCTCCACGACCATAGTTTTGAGCGATACCAGTGGATAAAAATTCCAGCTGTTTTGTGGTGCCGTCACCCTCAAATGTAACGGTATAGGTTTTCCAGTTGAGCCCTGAACTCTGAGTGCCATCTTCTTTGACCTCTAGAAGTGTTGCACCATCTAAACGAACCTCTAGGGCATTGACATCGGCATTGTACCCTGGTCGGGCTGCTGACTGGAATGTGAGGGTATATTGCTTGCCTGTTTCAGTCGCAATATTCCGATAAATTTGACTGGTATCGTTGTAATAATTCAGTCTGTCATCATTCAGCTCGATGTGGTTGTTCCCATCTGCTGAGTGGTTATAGTGCAGCTCAAGATAACCGTCCTTTGACCGCCATCCTTCTAGGGGTGCTTTAATAAAACTGCCATTGCTGACGCTTTCAAAGCTGGACTCAAAGACGACTTCTTCTGTTGTCATGTCATCAGCATTAGCTTGGGTAAATGTATAACCCTGGGGTAAGTGAGAGAATGTGACTTTATATTCTTCACCCGCATTGAGGTTTGTGAAAGCGTAATTGCCGTTAGCATCAGTGACAGTTTCAGCCGTGGTGTCGTCAGCATTCCCAATGATGCCATCTGCACCACCGCCCGTCAGGGTGACTTTGACATCTGCAACGCCTTGTTCACCCGCATCTTGTATGCCATTTTTATTGGTGTCGTACCAAACGCGATCGCCCAGGCTTGCAGTTGCTTCAGATACAATTCCTGCATCAATGGTGCTGTCGTACTCACCAGGGTCTAGGGTGATTTTGTGAGTAAGACCTGTGGTTGTATCTGCATCTGAATCCAGGGCATCATTACCGGTGTTGGCATCGGTAAATTCAAATCCATCAGGTGTTTCAAACTGAACTTTATAATCACCAGCAACAACGGTGAAATGATACTCACCATTGCTATCAGTAGTGGTAGAGTCGATCACCTCATCAGCTTCTATAGTGCCATCACCATCAACATCGGTTAGTAGATTGACGGTTGTTCCTGCAACCCCCACTTCTGTCACATCTTGAATGCCATTACGGTTGCTGTCAACAAATACTTTATCGCCTAGCTTGGCTAGCTCAATAGCCGCAAACTGGACCTGTGCATCAGGTGCACCATCACCATCTGTATCGGGAACAATAATAATCCCCATTTTTTGACCATAGCTCGGAACAAACCCCTCACCATTGGCACGAGCTGCTGCAACAATCTCATCTACTCGTTCCTGTTGCCAGTAGTCCCCTTCTTCACCAATGCCACCAGCGGTAGAGTTTTCATCATCAATTAATGTCCAAACAGCCCTCTGTAGGTCTGCCCAAGTGTAATTCCCAGAACCACTAGGGGAGGTTTGCTGAGTAAAATCCTGATTGATAATCCAGTTTAGTAAGTCTAGATTTTCAGGTTTTTCGATGAGACCCTGACCCACTAATTCATCGGGTAAGGGTTCGTAGCTGGAATAAACTTTGGCAGAATAGCTACTCCCCACTTCATTGGTGTTGGCATCGATGATACCGTTGAAGTTTTCATCTACACCAAACCCAATATCTCGGTCGCTATCGATACAAAAGCCACCGTATGTGCCATTTAAGACACCTCCATCTTCAATCACAAGATCCACATATGTTGAATCGTTAGGATCGTTAGGATCACTATAGTGACGGTGAATACGATTGATAGCCTTCAATGTTAGCTGCTCAGGCAAAGCAGCACCTAGAGATTTGATATCCATTTAAATCGTGTTCCTTGGTGTGTTGAATTTGCTAGCAAGATGGTGAAGCGAAAACAGTTATTGACGGCTTACACCTACTACTGGGTCAGGCAAAAGAAGGTCCGCCAATTCAGCTCAACAAAGAGATGCAACCTTGTATTTTTGGCAGGCAGATCAGTTAACTTCTTCAACATTGGCAGATGCCCATTGAGAAGCTATTGCAGATTTAAATAATCTGGAAAATGGGCTTTAACGATAACTAAAGCTAACCATGCCAGGACGTAGAAACTCTGTCAGTTTCTGAATCTTATGGAGGTCCCCCTAAGACTCGAAGATATAGTTGTTGCATATGCTGTGGCAATAAACAAGATATGCACGAATTTGAAGCTGTATGCTGGTAATGAGGTGTTCGAACGCAAAGAAAGTTGTTGACATCCTTTGTTTTATCTTGTTTATGTGCACTTGGAGCATAGTAACTGTTTCGCTGTCACATCACTAATATAATGGTTATTTGTATGTAACTCTTTAAATATAATACGAAGCATAAGTGGTTCCTCTATGAACTCAACAACAAAATTTGGTTTGCTTCGGTTCGTCTATTTATGAAGGATACAGTCTTCAAAGAAGATAATATTGATCTTTGAAAAGGCTTTGGGGGTAAATGTTTCCTGTATTCAGATCTTTTAACACACTACAAAGTATTTTGATTCTTTTGTGAACTCAGCAATTAAAGTTGTTTCTACGGATTTGAATGGCAAGATGTTAACCATTTCTCGTGCTAAGTTGCTGTGTTTCTTCAACCGGAAAAATCTCTGTTTTTGTCTCTGTTTTTGTAATGTTGAATTAATGGTGCCTTTTGAATCGTGCTTATAGGTTGATTATCTATGATATTTGCGTTGCATGCATATTTGAATGCGTATGGGCCATCAAAGGTGTGACGAATTGATCCCATGGCCTGCTAGCCAGCCTGTTGTCCAGGCACTTTGGAAGTTAAAACCACCGGTAATGCCATCAATATCTAGAATCTCTCCTGCAAAGAAGAGTCCAGGGCAGAGGCGGCTTTCCATGGTTTTAAAGTTAATCTCTTTGAGGCGAACGCCGCCGCAGGTGACAAACTCTTCTTTGAATACGCCCTTGCCTTGGAGGAAGTATTCTCCTTGGCAGAGCTCTTGGGTGAGTTTGTTGATGGCTTTGTTAGACAATGTTGTCCATTGGGCTTGGGGATCAATTTGGGCGCGTTGGACAAAATAGATCCAAAGACGTTTGGGGGCCGGTGTGGGATTGTGATTTGCGATCGCACGTTTTCCCCCTTCCTCCCTAGCAGTTTGCAGCAGTGCTCGCACATTATCCTGTGTCAGCTGGGGCAACCAATTAATCAGCACAGTGCCTTTATATCTCTGCCCGTGGAGGGCACGCGCACCCCAGGCCGATAGTTTCAAAACGGCTGGGCCGCTGAGACCCCAATGGGTGATCAGCACTGGACCTGTTTGGGAAAGGGGTTTCTTTTGGCCCGGCAGTTTGAGTTTTACCTCTACGGGGTCCATGGAGAGGCCGCTGCGCTGCCTTAAGGCGGCATCTTTAATGGTGAATGTAAACAGAGAGGGAACCGGTGGCTCAATGGTGTGGCCCAGACTTTTGGCAATGCGGTGTCCCTGGGGACTACTGCCGGTGGCCAGGAGGATGCGATCGCACTTCACATTGCCCTCCTTTAGCCCCACTAAAAAACCTGGTTCTGTTGCGGTTACCTGTTTCACAGGCGAGCGAGTTTTGATGATGATGCCTGCTTTCAGGGCAGTTTTTATCAAGCAATCGACGATGGTGGCAGAGTCATCGGTCACGGGAAACATGCGTCCGTCCGCTTCTGTTTTGAGTTTGACGCCATGGTTGCGATACCAGTCAACAGTGTCTTGGGGCTGAAACCGAGAAAATGCGCCGCGCAATGCTTTGCCGCCACGGGGATAGTTCTGCACCAGCTGGGCAGGTTCAAAGCAGTGATGCGTGACGTTGCAGCGGCCACCGCCGGAGATGCGCACCTTGGCTAGACACTCGGGACCGGCTTCATAAAGGGTGACGACGGCGTTGGTGTGGGCATGGGCGATTGCGATCGCGCCAAAAAAACCTGCTGCACCGCCACCAATGACTATTACTCGTTGCTTTTCCACGCTCTGGCTATATATACCTAACAATGGTGGGCAAGGCTGATTCTGACGGACAATGTTTCTGTAGATGTCAGGCATTGACCACACTACATGGTTTTGAATCGTTTTTGTTGCCTGATGGGTCGAGGGTATCCATGGGACATGGGACGCATTGATGGAATTTACCCTCATTCATAAGAAAATTTACATTTTGTACTTTTATTAGCTTATATTAATGAATGTGAAGGCATCTCAGATTTCTTTAGTAGAAGTCAGGATGCTAAATAGTGATGATTGCCTTGGCTGTCTAAGACCTTGAGGGTTTTGGACAGCCAATTTCTTTATTGGGGGTATTGTTACAAAAAATATAAATTTTTTCAAAACGTAACAGATGAAGCATGACTACTAAAGGTCAGATCCGTTGCACTCAGCCAATGTAGACAGGCCACTATCTTGGTCTCAACCCATGCAGACATGGCCGCTGGTTGAGCGCAGTCGCAGTCAGCAAGTGGGGCTATAGTGAGCTAAATTTGACGCCAAAGACTGCTCTTCGCTTGCCACCCATGGCTAATCCCCTGTCACCCGATAACTACCGCCGATTTTTACAATCCCTCAAGGATCGTATTCGCTCGGCCCAGGTTAAGGCAGCCTTAGCCGTCAATCAAGAATTGATTCTGCTCTATTGGCAGATTGGACGCGAAATTTTAGACCGTCAACAGCAAGAAGGTTGGGGCACTAAGGTCATTGATCGCCTCGCTAAGGATCTCAAACGCGACTTTCCTGAAATGACTGGCTTTTCGTCCCGTAACCTCAAGTACATGCGTTCTTTTGCCGATGCCTACCCTGATGCTCAGCTGGTGCGCCAGGTGTTCTCACAAATTCCCTGGGGCCATAATGTCCGACTGTTGGATGCCCTCAAAGATCCTGAAGAGCGTCTTTGGTATGCGCGCCAGACCATTGAGCATGGCTGGAGTCGCAATGTGCTGCTTATGCAGATTGATCAGGGGCTACACCATCAGAAAAGCGCAGCCATCAACAATTTTGAGCGTACGCTGCCGCCGGACCAGTCCGATCTGGCTAAAAATCTCATTAAAGATCCCTACAATTTTGACTTTCTAACCCTGGCAGCCGATGCCCAAGAGCGAGACTTGGAGCAATCTTTGTTAGGCCACATTCGAGATTTTTTGCTAGAGCTAGGTGTGGGCTTTGCCTTTGTGGGTAGCCAATATCCCATCCAGGTGGGTAGCAAGGAGTATGCCATTGATTTGCTGTTTTACCACCTGAAGCTACGCTGCTTTGTGGTGATTGACCTGAAGCTAGGTGAGTTTGAACCGGAGTTTTCCGGCAAGATGAACTTCTTTGTCTCGGCAGTCGATGATCTGCTGCGTCATGCAGATGACCAGCCTACGATTGGCATGATTTTGTGCAAGTCCAATGATGTGACGGTGGCGGAGTATTCTTTGCGGGATGTCAACAAGCCGATTGGTGTGGCCACCCATCGGCTGGGGCGTGAGCTACCGGCGGATTTGCAAGGGACGCTACCCACCGTCGAAGAACTGGAGCAACAATTGGACAATGCGCAACTCCCTGGGGCGAGTTGAGTGAGTTGTGAGCGATCCTATCAGTCAGGATGTCGTATCGGACTATGGTTCAGGGCCGTATGGTTAACCCCTAGAAAACCCAACACTCAAAATTCAAAAGACTAATGTTTGAGGGCTCTATCTAAACTCACAGCCCCTGCACCAGCATCAATCACCATGAGCAGTCCACCGATCAGGCCTAAGTTCTTGAGAAATGAATTGATCTGAGTAGGGTCTGCTACGAAATTGTGAAACATGAGCGACGCTGGAATTAGAAACAGAACCAGCAGCAGTGCGCCAATTTTGGTCTTGTAACCCAGGAGTAATGACAGACTCCCCAGGAGCTGAAAAGTGATGGTTGCAGCCGCTAATAGACTGCCAAGGGGCAAACGCTGACCCAGCATGTCAGCAAAATCAGAAAAGCCCATCAGATGATTAATGCCTGCTTTTAGAAAGATCAGCGCTAAGCAAACACGGGCGGCAAGGGGTAGATACTTCATAGGTCAGATTGGGTGGTTTTGTATTGCTTTGGGACTAAATATAAAAACAAATACCACCAGACGAAAATCACGAATGCAACAGGTGTTGTAATCCACCAGCGATGCAGCCATATCCAGCTAATTGTAGGGATAGCCAGGCCAGTTAAAACGATGGACCAGGGTTGGCACCACCAAGGTTTTAGCTGCCATAGGGATTGGGGATTTTTGGATGTTTCCATGGATAACTCAAGACACCACACATGCTTAGGGTAGCTTGGGCCGCTGACCGCTATGGCAAAAAAAAAGCGGTTGAAACAGCGTAAAGCTGTCTCGCCCGCTCCTTGTTAACCCACCCCAGGAGCTGCCCATCATAAAACAGACAACCCCGGTTCTGAAATTGCCAGCATCGACAGACACTAGCAAAACCTAGGAAGCTCAGTAGCAGGCATTGCCCTGGTAACGAAGGGTTAATGCGCTGACTTTCACATTTCTTGCCTAAACATCTGTACCTTTCAATGTTTCACAACTGGAAGAAACGTGTTGAACTATCAACTTGAGTTAAGAATCCCATGGAAAGATAACAAATAGGTGTAATTACTTATTTTCTTTATAATTGCTCCCTATTGGTAGCCCTTGATACTTTTTTCATTTCTTCCTAGGTAGGATTAAGGTAAGCCTGAACTCAGGGTGATGTTTTTTGGGGATGTTACTGATGACTGATTTAGATCGTGCCTACGATGTCAGTAACCTGGACTTTTATCGTCATTACCATGGTAAGCAGCTTTATTATCGATGGGAGGGAACGGTGTGGTGGCGACTGTCACCTGAAGCGCCGTTAGAGAAGATAGTTGCGATCGCAGGCATGAATGCCACCAAAGTATTCCTTTGCTCTGGTGAAAATGGCGAGTATGGCCACCGTATTAATCGAGAGCTAGGCCTCTATTGCGATCTAGACACTGGCGATGTACTTACCCAGTGGCAACCCTTTCCCAATCGGCCACCCGTATCCGTAGTACCCATTGCCAACCGAGTTGTGCAGGGAGATGTCAGCCCCAAAACGACGACGATTCCTGCGGGGCAACCTTACCTAAAAAAAGTCCAGGAGATACCCCTCACCTATCCCCATCCCCTGGCTGACGATCCTCAGTATCGCGAACACTGCCCTGGGCCTACATTTCAAGGCACCGAATATTTCACAACCTACGCTGTCCGCCCTGGAGTGACAGCGCCCACCCCCCTTTGGGCTCGCGATTGTCCCTGGCTCCCATGGATGAAGATGGGCTATGAGCATCCTGCTCGTCTGAGATTTGAAACCACCATTCAGCGAGTGGAAACTTTTGAAGAGCTTAATCCAAAATTAATTGAAGTAATTCGTCAGCGTGTACCTATTTATGAGCACACCCCAGATACCATCGACGAACCCAACGTTACCAGTACGACTTATTTCAAAAAATATTTTGATGCCTATCAAGCAGGTGAAGAATTTCCCATTAGGGAGGCTGAATAATAAGTCGACAAGACCTGGCTAGGGAGATTAGGCGAGTTTAGAATAGAATTTCTAATAATAGGCGTTTGTCCCCCTAGGGGGCATTGAGAGATCAGGGTAACAACGTTTCAATTAGATGGCTGTTTGAGGAAGAACTATGTCTAGAAACTGGTTGTTGCATGTGGCTGTTTTCCCGCTCTTGTTAGGGGGAGTTGCTTGTACCCAGTCACCTGAGGCTAAAGTCGGTACCCTAGAATTAAGGGCTAATGGTGAAGACTTTATTCGACAGGGGTTTACTAGTAAAGATGGCTGGCAAATTGAGTTTGACCATGCCTATACCAATATCCAGGATGTTGTTGCTTACCAGACATCGCCTCCTTTTAATCCAGATGCTGATGTAGAAATTACAGCTCAAACCAACACTGTGCTAGCAGATGCCGCCAATGTGGATCTAGCTGAGGGGGATGCAACTGCTGCACCCATTTTGGTAAAACAGGTAGAGACGCCAGCAGGTCGCTATAACGCTCTATCTTGGAAGTTAGTTTCAGAGGGTGAACCATCCTTGGTATTAATCGGAACAGCAACCCGTGATGGTGAAACCATTCCTTTTGAAATTGCCATGAATCCGTCGTTAGAATTCTTCTGCGGCGATTTTATTGGTGATGAGCGTAAAGGGATTTTAGATCCTGAAGGAACGGCAGATGTGGAAGCCACGTTTCACTTTGACCATCTGTTTGGTGATATTGATATACCTGCAGATGAGGTCCTCAATCGCGGGGCGCTGGGATTTGACCCGTTTGCGGCTTTAGCACAAGATGGTGTTGTTAATGTAACTCCTGAAGACTTGGAGGCACGGCTGACCAAGGTGGAGAAACTTCAGCTCGCCGACATCTATAAAGGCTTAGGACACGTAGGAGAGGGACACTGCCGCGCAGAGGAAATCTAAGGAGACTGTCGGGTCAGATTCGTAGCGTGGTGAGTGATCCTCCATTTTTGCTTAGTAATTAAAAAAAGCTAGCCCATCAACCTGCTGAACGCCTCTAACAGGTTGATGGGCTATTTACTTTGAAATAAAAATAACTCAACTTATGGAGAAGTAATCAACACGCTCAAAATATGAACGCTCAAATTTAACAGCATTCAAAGAATTAGGAAGAAACCCAAAAAACTCCAGTTTTATATCTTGAAAATTTTTCCCAGACATGGGTGATAAGTCGGGAATCCAAATGGCAGGAATATAAATATCCTGTTCAACTAAAAAATCTTCAGTGAACAAATAGGGACTACCCATATCTTCTTTTTCTGTTGACGTTAAGCTTGATCGAAAAGTCAAATCCTCATCATGGCTACAAATCATCTCTTCTTGACAAAGACCATTATCATAAAACTTGTAGACCAGTTCACCTGAAGTATCACAATTAAAGTAATACAAGGCTTGGCTTGCTAGTTCCTTGGAGAGAAGTTTGGCATCTTCTTCATAGCCTGAATATGTTTGCCCCTTTAGATAGCGAATAATTGTCCAGGGATGTCCCTTAAATTGAATGAGAATGAGCCCCTGTGAAGGTATATCTACAGAGGTTGCGTAAACATCTGTATACCAATGCTTGACTTGTTTGATCTGGGTTAAGGTTTCAGCAACTAATTGAAGCGGTGCACGCACAAGAGTCATCAAAATATGTATGTCACTAGTCTCACTTCCTCTTAATTTCTGGATATCCATTGATGTTGCCCTAGTCTATGCGTAATGAAGCCCCCACGAACACGACGGCGCATGGAGGCTTCGGTTTAGATATAAAGGGTCAAGTAGTACAGGTTTCTGTCTACTTAGATATACGGTTCGCTATAGGAGGTTATTCCATACTATGCTTTGTCCGCGAACCCACTGTATGTTGCGATGGTTTGTATACACCCTTTTTCAGCACAAGCCTATCGTCTCCTCACACAGTCATCAATTTTTAGTCGTATGTGTCAGCGATCACTGTGAAATGCTCCGATAGAGTATTAACTAAAGGATTCTGAGGAGATAGTGCACCGTTGTCCAGTGAGTTCTGACGCTGGATAATTGGTCTAGTGAATCTTGAAAGTGTAACAGCACCCAAAACAATCAACTGAAGAGTTCTTCTAAATTCAACACAACTTCTAATTAGAGTTGTTTTATGTAAGGTGAACCTACTATAAACAGGGCTCTCTATTGCAAGTGAGAAGAGGTGTCAGTGATTCGTTTGGGTGCTGTCTTTGACCCGTCAAACGATTCTATCGAGATATCTATTGTTAGACCTCCTTTCGTTATGACCATGAGCCTTTCAGCCCATGTCCTTAGGATATTCCGACAATGTTTGAAAAACTCTTCTCTGATACAAACGTTAATGTTGTTATTTGTCATTGTTTTCCCTGTGAAGCAGTGAGATAACTCTATGGAGTGTGATAGTTGATGGTGTTGCTGGTTGTGATATCACTATTTTTGGGGTTTTTGTTGCACCCACTGCGATACGCCTTTGGCTGCGTCCTGATAGTCCTTGAGCGCTATTAACACTCCATTCAGCTTTTCTTGTGAATTTACTTTGTTCAGATTAGAGAAGGCTGACATCGCTTGCTTTAGCTGACGATCTGCGATCGCAAGTATGGTTTTTCGTTTTGCTAATTCTGGTTCATATGGATCAATGGGCATTGTCTTTTCCTTAAAACTGAGTGGATCATCAGAATTATTCAGTCATATTTTCCCAGCATCAGGTTCCATTAATTTAAAAAAAGCCCCTACCAGTAGGGTAGAGGCTCTAGAGTGTGTGTTGTAGGGAGAGTCTGAATAGAAAAGGGTGCCCTGAAATAATGAAGCATTTCACAGATTACGGAGTCTGCACCGGGCATCCAGAATTTTTAGTCGGAGCACCGCAACAGTTCGGCCCCAGGCACCCAAGCTTGTCAACCTGAGCACCGCAACAGCTCAGCAATCTGTTAGCGGACGGACTTAGTACGAGCATCTAGAGCATCGAGGCGTGCTTCCTGGATGTTATCAACAGCTTTGGTACGAGCATCCAATGCTTCCAAACGAGTGGCTTGGATATCCTCAACCGCTTTAGATTGGTTGTTAAGGTGCTCAAGACGTAGCTTGTGAACACTGTTCTTAGTGCGAGCATCCAGGGCGTTGAGCCGAGTCTCTTGGATGTTATCAACGGCTTTGGTGCGAGCGTCCAGCGCATTTAAGCGAGCAGCTTGAATGTTATCGATAGCCTTAGTGCGGGCATCCAGGGCGTCAAGGCGAGCGGCTTGGATATCTTCGATAGCCTTGGTTTGGTTGTTAAGGTGCTCAAGGCGTAGTTTATGGACGGAATTCTTAGTGCGGGCGTCTAGCGCTTCGAGGCGAGCGGACTGAATATTGAAGCTAGCGGGCTCAGCGGCGGCAGCGATGGGTGCGATCGCAGCGGAGGCAACGAGAACAGTTAAAGCGGAAAGAAGTGTGCGTTTCATGGTTAAAGCTCCTTATGAATTCGTGAAGTGTGTTTACTTGCTTCATTGATTACAAGGATGCCGGGGCTACCTGAACGCTATCTGACCGTAAACTGAAGGTTGCTTAAGGGGTTTCTGAATTTGGCTGAGGAAATGTAGTGATATGGGTCACAAGGGTGATTGTGGGTTGTGTTGGCGGAGCCGCTCCAGCGGAGCATCGCAACTGCCCAATATCTATTCAATATAAGAAGCCCCCACAGCTACTAAGACCCATGGAGGCTTCGAGTTAAATATAGAGGGTGCCTAAATAAATTTAGGTAAGTAATACAGAGTTCTGTCTACTGAGGTATTTTGTGTCTGCGATTACAGCTTTAAATCACAACAGCACCCAGAACAATCGACTGAGGGACTCTTCTAAATCAAACAAGACTTTTTAGAGTTGTTGTATATCAGGCGAACCTATTATCAACATGGCTCTCTAGTGCAAGTAAGAAGAAATATCAGTGATGTGTTTGAGTGCTGTTTTTGAGTCGTCGAACGATTCTATCGAGCTATCTATCGTTAAACCTCCTTGTGTAGCAGCTATGAGCTTTTCAACTCATGTGTACAGCATATTCCTGTAGTGCCTCAAAATCTCTTCTCTGATACAAATGGTAACGTTGTTATTTGTCTCTGTTGTTTCTGCTGACCAGTGAGTTAAGTCTATGGGATGCTAAGGATCATGATGATGATGCTTACAGATAGGCTGTGATTACGGAAACGCGAGAGCTGTTTGATTGCAGTGTACGTGAGTGAGCTTTACCAGATGACTGGGGTTAAGGCGAATAAACGGCATACGCTGCCTCAGCCTGTTCAAGAGGCTTAGATAAGGTTTGGCAGGTTGCAAAAGTGTTGGTGTACACTATGCTGTCCTACATGATTAAACTAGTTGACTTATTGATCTAAGTCCTATTACTCAGGTAATGGTGGCCCTGGCTCGGTAGGATTGGCAGATCGGTCACTATGGAATTACTTACTATGGTTCGGTTGAAGGCGCAGATCACTTTACTCGGATTATTCACCGCTAGTTTGCTTGGCAGTTGCAACCCTGTCGTAACGAGTCGCCAAGCTGAAGAATCAGCCCCATCTGCTGCAACACAACCATCGGATATCGAAACGTCTGATGCTGAGTATCAATTGGCCAATACACCGCCAGATTCGCCTGCTACGGCTTTTAGTAGACCTAAACGTCAATGTTATCGACTAGACAATGATCGCCTGACAACTAACCTGCGTTTGACCATTGACTATCAGCGCCAAAGCATTCAAGGGGATGCCCGCTCTGCAGCACAAAATGATGAGGCAGGGAATTATGCCACCTATGCCCAGTCATTTTCAGGCAAAATAGCCGATAATCAAGGGAAAATGCGGGTATTTACCTGGAGTGAACATGATTTTCAAGCGGATGATGAGACCTGGAGCTTTACAGATGATACGCTCACGATCGGTAAGGATGTGCTCAACCTGACGGACTGTCAGTTAGTTAGCCAAGCTTTTCAGGATTTCAATGGTTTAGAAGCCAGTGATCTGCTTGATGACATAAACACTGGCCTGACAGAATCAGTCCGATTTGCACCAGGAACCAGCTCCATTACGCTAAGCAATAGCGCTCTCCAGGGTAAGCAGAATGTTTACTATTTGAGGGTAGATGGGGGGGAGCAAATGAATTTGTCCATCAAGTCACTGGAGAACAATGCGCTCTTTGATGTGATTTCTCCGAGCCGTTATATTCTGGCCAATAAAGCGAAAGAAGAAACTATTCTGTTGCCCCATCCGGGAGACCATATGGTGATTGTTGGTGGGTCGCGAGAAAATGCTACTACCTATGAACTCACCATTGATATTGAATCGGCAGCTGCACAGTAACTCAATGCAGTCCTATATGGTGTTAATCACAATCATAGGCTTTGCATAAAAATCCCCTGACATCGCTGCCAGGGGGGCTGTACTTTAAGAGGATTTGAGAGATAGGAGCGCTAATTCTTTCTCTGGTGTATAGGGATTCAAGCCATACCAGGTGCATTCCCAACCAGTTTTTGTGATCCCCATGGGTTTTTAGTGTGTGTTTGCTCACTTAGTGCGGGTCAATGGCCTGTTGCATAGCTTGTTTTTGTTCTATCTAAACAGGCTAAAAGCGCTGTATTAATGCCCTCAACTTGTGCTGGCGACTATCCGATGAGGCCATCGCATCTGCAAAGTTTAGCAACGTGTGGGGTATTCCCAATAAGCTACCAATATGGGCACGTAGCTTGCTCCAGTTCGAAAATGTTCTTGAGAGTGGTACATTCCACCAGCGGTTGATCGAACAAACCATGCCATGGCCCACAGAAGTAATCTCATGCCACCAACCAGCTGGAATAAAGAGCATTTCCCCTGGTTGGAGGGTGATATCAATCCGATGAGGCATAGCCATTTTAAACTTTGGAAAGACTTTCAAATCTGGATTATCTGGATAGACCTTACTGTAAACAGCACGACGTTTTGCCCCATGCATTAAGTGATTCCACACGGCAAATGGATATAAATTGTAGAGCTGAGAAGGTGGAAATAATGTGACTTGCTTGGTGCCTGCCAATTGAGCAAGTGTGCCATCCATTGGGTCATAGTGTAAGCAAGAGGTATGTCCTGCAGGACCACACCATAGATTTTCAGGAGTAACGGGATTTGACAACTTCAGTAGCTGTTCAACTGGAGAAAGTACAGAAACCTTTTCTAGAGATGTTCCCTTAAGGCTGCATCTAGCGAGATAGAGATCGTACTTGTGTGCGTCACCATTGAGAATCAGATCAGCGTAGGTTTCAAAGGTGAGACTACTAACAGATACGCCACTGCCCATATCCTTCCATTGGCGCTTGTCCTGTTGATATCGTTCTCTTCCATATTGGCGAACAGGAAACAGTTGTGTGCCCAAATGTTTGCGAAGAAACTCAAGGCTCCAACCATCTGAATTCTCTAACAGTCCCTTCATAAGAAGAGGTCTTCCCTGTTGTAGGTACTGCTTGTGAATTAATTCATAAGAAAATCCCTCAAGTAATAACTCTGGATGAACTGGATCGAGAAAACGTAAACCAGAACAATTAGGTGAAGTCACTGACTGCTTAATACTCTTCAAGGGTGATTTTTTGGCTGAGAACAGTAATTAAATGCTTAGTGGAAAAGGGTTTGATCAAGATATCTTCAGCAGCGGTGGCCTGTCGCAGGTCATGCCCCCCTACTTGATAATCTTTAGCTATCACAACAAAGGGAAGCCTCTGCTGCTGGAGCACTGCTAGCAATGGCAGGGTCTCGGCTTGAAAGAAATCGGCATCGACTAACACCAAGTCGGTAGGGGTGTGCTTCACTTTTTCAATAACAGCGTTGTAGGTGGTCGCAACGCAAGTGTTCCAGCCTTGAAGCTGAAGCCCTTTTTCTAATAATTTGGCAAGGCGTAGCCGGCTAGCCGTGACAAGCACACGAATCATAGCTCTAACGCAACCGTATAGAGTAGCTATAAATTAAGAGCTGTATTAAGCGACTTTATTAGTCATCCAATACAGGGATGGTTTCACCACCATTGGGGGTTAAGGTGAGAGCTTCAAATTCGTCATCGTCATAATAGCCAGTAACAGTAACTGTGGTGTTTACTGAGATGGCTGCCTCGCGCATAGCGCTAGTTTCAGCGTCGACTTCAATTTGTCCAGTATCATCATCAAGCAGAAAGTCATCACCCATCAGACGTACCACTTCTCCAGACAGTGTGACGATATTGTTACTACGCAGTGTTTCAACGGTGGTTTGGGTTTGAGCCATCCCCGGCATGGCTAGGCCGGTTAGCACAGTTATGGTGGTAGCACTTGCACCCAATAAAAGTGTCTTCATGGTTGAACTCCTCCAGATTACTTCGCAACGGTGTCTAATAAAGATCTGGATTCTATGATGTGGCCTAAAAGTAACACGAAGGTTTCAAGGGATATAATCAGCGGCTAGGGGTAGCCGAATTTCAAACTGTGAGCCTTGTTGCAGTTGGCTGTTAGCCTTAATTTGTCCGCCATGCAACTCAACAATTTGGTGCACAATAGCTAGTCCTAAGCCAAACCCGCCTGCCTGCCGCGATCGATGCTGATCAACTCGATAAAATCGCTCAAAAATATGAGGTAGGTCTGCTGCCGGAATACCAATCCCAGAATCTTCAACCTGAATAACAATCCAGCAAGCTTGAACTTGACATTTCAGACGAATCATTCCTCCTGTCGGAGTATAGTGACAGGCATTGTCCAACAAATTAGCAATGGCTTGCTGCAATAAGCCATGCTCTCCCTGTACTGTTGCAGAACCATCGGGGAGCATACTGTCAAAGTGCAGGTTCTGAGCCATTAGCCGAGGAGCATAGTTAGTTTTAATAGTCTTTAGTAGGGCAACTACATCGATGGGCTGAAAGACTTCAGCAGGCAAATTCCCCTGGTGCCGGGCTAGAAATAAGAGATGCCCCACTAATGTACTCATTGACTCTCCGGTTACAGAAATAGTCTTCAAGCAATGGGTTTGCTCTGTTGGGGAAGTGGGTTCCATCAGGCCAAGTTGGGCATTGCTGATAATTGCAGCCAAAGGTGCCCGCAGTTCGTGGGAGGCATCGGCGGTAAACTGCTGTAGCCGATGATAAGCATTGCGAATGGGTCTCATCGCTTTGCCACCTAAAAACCAGCCAGTGCCGGCAATGGCCGCTAAGGTAATCGGTAATCCGATGCCTAGAAACACGCGCAGTTGTTGTAGGGGTCTCATCACCGGGGTGAGGGATGCTGCCACCTGTAGATAACCCAGCAGTCGATCATCCCTATAAACGGGCAGAGTCAACTGCCGTAGTGGTTCCAATGGAGCAGACTCAATGCCCTGTAGTGTCTGAAATCCTAATGTTGTCTCCAGAACAGGGGTAGGTATTTCTCCCATAAACTGCAACAGTTTTTTGTCAGGGGTGTACCACCGGGCAAAGACGATATTAGTATCCAGCTTGATGCTATCACGGCCCAAGATGGGGGCGTCTTCTAAGTCGATATGATGTTGTGCGTCAAAGGTGATTTCTTCCACTCCAGAGGCAATTACCTGGCTTGTGTTGTACAACTCTTGGTCAAAAGAATAGAGACGACTGCGAGCACTCCAGGTATAGAGTATTCCGGCAAAAACTACTAAAATACTGCCCATGGAGAGACTAAACCACCGAGCTAGGTTAAGGCGACTGTGCTCGAACATCAGCTCTAAGACTCCGTTTCAGGGATAGCTAAGCGATATCCTATGCCATAAACAGTTTGCAGCCAGCCATGAGCCTGGATAGACTGTAGACGTTGGCGTAGGCGATGCACCAGAATCGCGACAGCTTTACTGTCGGGTTGCATGTCCCATTCCCATAAGGCTCGCTCAATCTGGTTGTGGCTGAGTACCTGACGAGGATGCCGTAGCAGATATTCCATGAGCTGAAACTCTCGCCCTGAAAGCTGAACGCTGGCATTTTGGTGTTGTAATTTTAGGGTGTCGAGATTTAGTTCTAGCTCTCCTAATGATAGATAATCTCCTACCCACAGCGGAGAGCGCCGCCCTAACGCTCGTACCCGTGCCAGAAACTCCATTAGGTTTACAGGCTTGACAAGGTAGTCATCGGCACCAGCATTGAGTCCAGTTACCTTATCGAGAATTGTATCTTTGGCGGTCAGAAACAAGACTGGAGTAGTTTTGCCCAGACGACGATACTGCTCACACAATGCTAGTCCACTGATCTGGGGCAGCATCCAGTCGAGCACGAGTAGATCGTAGGTGCGATCGCACATCAGCTTTTGGGCTGTCTCTCCGTCCACTACGGCATCGACACCATGCCCGGCTTTGCTGAGCGCTTGGTGAAGCGGTTGGAGCTGGGCTGCATCATCCTCGACCAGTAAAATTTTCATTGGGGGTACGATCCTTTGGAGACGAGTCGTATACTCACAATAGATACCGAGGCGGCAGCCATGCAAATGGGAAACACCCTCAAAATCAGCCTGGGATTTGGACTACCGATGCTGCTAACTGGGGCTGCATTTTGGCTAAGCAGCGGCTGGTTAACGAGGCAGGTTTTTGGTCAAAGTGGTTCAGACGTGGTTCCGATCGACACTACAGGCGCTCAGACAGTGAATGTTGCCTTTATGGTGAGAGTTCTGGCCATTGATGCAGAAATTGATCAGAACCTTCAGATAACTGAGGTATCAGTACAGATTGGCGGGTCTTCTTTGCAAGAAATGGAATTTAAGTACCCCTTAGCAGACTATGACGAAATAGAGCAGGCGATTGCTCAGGATTTGGACATTCTCCCTGAAACAGTACGTAGCCTGATTCGGTATCGTATTGATTAAGATTTTTCCAAACAAGCAGAAGGCTGCCATACCCAGGGCTAACAGGATCAAAATTCCCATCATGGAGCCTTGAAGTTGCGGGTTAGCTCCACAACACAAAAGCCCGGCATGCTGCCAGGCTTTTGCCATGGGGCTTAATTGTCAGTTGTTACCCAGTCTGCGTTCTCACCCCTTAGCCTCGGTCGCCACAGAGGCTTTTATCTTGAGGTGAGATGGCACTGCTGATTTTCTCGTAGCTGTGCAACGTAGTCGATCACTCCCTATATAGTGCAGCCAAATAGGCTGTCTAGGTAAAGTCTATTCACATGGGGCTGATTCGCACCATTTTGCATCAGAAAGAGAGAAAGTGCTGCCTGCATAACGCGTTCCTGACTCCACAGCTCGTGGGTGCTTAGATAATCTTGTATTGAATGGTGTAGCGTTTCAGGAATCTCGATCATCAGGCTGACAGTGACTGGAGCTGTTGTACTTGCTGAAGCTTTAGGAGCTGAAGTCATAAATCTAATATCTCTTAAATTAACGGGCACAACAAATCAGGGCCTAGTGGATCACCCTTACCTAAGTGCTGCAAATGGGGGCTAGCAGCAGCGGGGACACAGGGCAAGGAGGCCTTCACTAGGTCGCCTAATTCAGTGGAGCTTCATTGTGCAGGAGGAGGAGGTAATTCGCAAGCGCACCGATTCTTTATATTTTTCTAATGAGATTTTGAGGGTAACGACACCAAGAGGGTTAAGACATTTTTTTCGTTACATTCGTTTATAAAATGAGATTGATCCCCATACTTAACCGTTTTCCACAGAATCGCTAGATCTGCTAATCAGTCGTAACACCCTGGGGAGAACTCTGCTTAACCTGTGGAAAAACTAAGGAAAACCCTGGGGAAAACTTCTGTGAGTATGAATAAATGTATTTTGATAAAATTACCTAGATTGGCTGATTTTCATCAAAA
Source organism: Leptothoe sp. ISB3NOV94-8A (assembly GCF_043421595.1). Lineage (NCBI taxonomy): Bacteria > Bacillati > Cyanobacteriota > Cyanophyceae > Nodosilineales > Cymatolegaceae > Leptothoe > Leptothoe sp. ISB3NOV94-8A. The sequence goes on from NZ_JAXSQW010000001.1 coordinate 5,768,163, forward strand.
TGCTCCGGATGCTGGGTACTGGCCCATAAGGCTCTTTCAGAAGATAATTCGCCCTTAAATACGCCTTAATGATTGTATGAATCTCTGGGTGTAGAAATTACCAACTGACAGGTTAGTTCCTGTGGAGAACTGCAATTTGCCCCCGTACCATTTTGAGTCGATTATCGAACTCCAGGGCAGCTGCAAACGGGTATTGGGTGTTAACACTGCGATCGCAGATGAGTCCATGTATCTTGTGTCCACTGTTAGAAAGCAGGTGAAGTAGACGCGCATGTGGTTGCCTGGGTCATCGACTTTGCTGCATCTGCGATCGTAATGTTCAAGACTAAATGAGTCAGTACTAACTAGACTCGATTGAGACTGGAGCTTTCTGTTGGGCGTTGTTGTCGTATCTATTCAGCCATGGGAGCCCCATCTCAAATGTCAGGAAATCACGACGGATTAGCCAATTTTTTTGATTCTGTAGCTTGCAATACGATTTGATAGGTTGTAAAACTTAAGTAGCTTAAAAAGCGTATCGCTCAACACTTAATTGCCTCAAGTTTTATGGCGAGGTATCACGTTTTATCTGTTCGATCTTTCTGACTGCTTAGACAAACGCTTCGGTTCTTGAGTTGGTAGCCCATCTTTGCGATACAAACAGCGTTTGTATCGTGTATGGTCTGACTTGTTTTTTTACTGCTTACTATCTGGCAAAACTCAAACTAGCGCCTAGCTAGCCTTCTGTCCATGTCTATTTTGATTGGTTCAGGCTTTGTTGCACTGCATAGTCAACACACACTCCAACATGCTGACTGGTTGGCAGTTTATGCCCTCGCATATGATGAAGGTGTCGGTGAACGCCTTGCTGCCTATGATTTTGAAGACTTTCTAGGGCTATCAGTTTATTTGTTTATTACTACTCAATCTCCAGGGACTCGCCAACAACTCTCTCAGCTATTCCCTAAATTTGGTAGTGCAATTGTTTTGCCGTTACTTAAAATTCTGTGTAGGAAAGAGCTTTTTGTTGAGCAAAACATCCCGATGTTGGCTCAACAAAGCTTAAATGAAATGACGCCCTATTCCTTAATAATTGGGCTCAATCGGGCGTTAGACCTTACTGGTCAGAATAATTTGAAGGCGCTCACACTGCAAACAGTAAACCAGCTATTGCAGTCGTGTGAACCATCTGTTCATTTAGTGTTGTCTCAGTTACTGTCAGAGACTAATCGACGCTTGGTATCTGAATTTTCAGGAGCTCAGCTGCCTGAACGTGCGATAGGTGTGGCCGGGTACAGGCCTGATCAGCACCGTTTAAATGTCACTGTGCAGAAGCGTAAAGTCACTCAGTGTGTATAGTGTCATCGTTTGTTAACACTGGTACTTTAACGATTCAAAAACTCAGTTGTGTGTTCTTCTACAGGGTATTGCCGGTTTCTTATACTTGGTCGGCAAATCTCTTCGGTACAACGCAGATCACCTCAAAAGATTTTTGTTGTAAAAAGTTTTAGGAGCAACTATGAGAATTTTTAACCATGATATTACCCTCAGTACCCATGACCAGGAAGCTGGCACAGCTCTCTTTTCGGGGCGAGTCCTTGCCTTGACTCATCCAGAAGACAAAATTCAGATGACGCCTGATCTCCAGTCAGAGTGGGCATTTATTGTGGATCACTATGCTCAAGTGGGGGTGTTTCACAGCCATGACGTTATTTGGTCACGTTCTCTAGACGAAATCAATCGGCATGGTGAGTATGAGCCCTCATTTTATTTCTTTGGAGATGCGGTCAATTCACACCATCAATATCGTCAGTTCTTTACTCAACTAAATCCTCAGTGGTCTGAAGTTGTTGAATTTATTAATTCTAAAAATAACTTTATTCAATTAGCAGAAGCTTTAGGTGTACCTGTTCCTAAGACGTTGCGATTTGCCAATCTATCAGCGGCGAGAGCAGCAACAGATATTCCATTTCCTTGCTATGTTAAGCCTGCTGTCTCAGATCATGGTGCCGGGATTACACGCTGCTCCAATCAAGCTGCTTTAGAAAGAGCATTTACACAACTGGCTCCAGATGCAGCACTGCAAATTCAAGCCGAAGTTCAAGCCTCTGCTTTTTTGAACTTGCAATATCGAGTGACCGCTGATGGTGTGCAACCTTTACTGGTGTCAGAGCAGATTTTAGAAGGCTGTGTCCATCGCGGTAACCGTTACCCGTCTCAACACGAGCCTTGGGAGAGTATGGAGCCCCTAGCAATGTGGCTAGGTGAACATGGCATGCAGGGGATCTTTGCTGTTGATGTTGCCGTTGTGCCAACACCTGATGGGGTGCAGTATTTAGCGATTGAATGCAATCCACGCTTTAATGGTTCATCTTATCCAACCCTCGTTGCCCATAGAATGGAGATTCCTTGCTGGAGCAGCATTACCTATAAAACGCCGTTGCGCTCACTTCAAAATGTTGATCTAACTGATATTACGTTTGATCCAGACAAAGGCCGAGGTGTCATTCTGATTAACTGGGGCACGATTAAAGTTGGTGAAATCAGTGTACTCTTGGCGGGATCCCTGGTGGAACAGTTTGCGCTAGACCAGGAGTTAAAGGTCCGATTAAGTGGAGACTTTGCAGCACAGCCATCACCCAAGGCAACCCAACAGTTAGCATTGCAGAGATAAGCTGGCTATTTTTGTTGAATTCAGTAGGTAAACTAAAGCTCTGGTGACTGCCGGGGCTTTTTTCTGTTCTTTACCTTTTGCAAATACTGTGTTCCTTTTTTAGACAAAAAAAGTCCCTACCGATCGATAGGGACTGAGAGGTTTTGCGCTAGCAAAGCGAGATACGAATTGAGCGTGAACGTCGAATCACCTAAATGTCATAAATTCGAGATTCAAGGGCATGGGGATTTTCGTCGCAGTAACGTGCAAAGGCCTCGTTGGCACTCACCCGTGGCTGGCGCGCCTTTGCCGTTTGTAGTTCTTCTACGGCTTCCCAAGCAATGGCCGCGTCAATGCTTCTTGGGCCATGCATCTCTGTTAGGCGACGGGCATGTTCCAATGCGGCTTTGAGGCGGGTTGCAAACGCTGAACTATCAGAAGATGGTTGCTGTAGAGAGATAGGGATTAAAGGCGCTGTTGTCGTCGCGATAGTCGTGTAAGACATGGTAAAAACCGGGTGTATCGTGAACTGTTTATAGCTTATCTATAAACTCTGTAAATGAGTAGGCGAAAATCATATAAGTTTCATCTATGTCTCATTAGCTTTCTTTACCTATCAGCATTGGCGGGAAACAAAGAATCGTTGGCTCAGCTTGCTTAATGGGACTGGCTACAATGCAAGGGATAATTGTGTTTGTCGCAAAACTGGGATGCCCCCCTCTCTTCTAGTCAGCCATCGGCTTGGAAGAACCCTCTTCCAAGCTGAGAGTAGACTGGGTCAGTAGATGGTCTCAATTAGCTATAAGATATCCAGGCTCCTTCTGTCACCCAATTTTGGGGAAACTAGATTCAAAGGCCCCAAAATTAGGGAGTTGGGCTTTGGTTAGCTCAGCTGCATGGGCAAGCTCTAGGCAGTTGAACAACCTGTTTAACTCTTATCAAGGCTTGAGTTCACCTACTGATATCGTTTGGTCAGATAATTCTATGCGATCGCCCTTTTCCAAAGCTGCGTCTATTTTCTTTAATCCTGAAACTTTGTTGCCCTTTCTAATTGGGTCTATTTTTCTAGCGGTGTTGGGAAGTGCTGTTTGGGAGGTTTTGTTTTCCCTGGTTACTGACCTTAATGATAATAATGCGCTAGCTGCCGCTGTCCAGTTGGCGATCGGCTCCCTGTTAATATTTCTCTTGTCGGTGCTGTTATTTGCTAGAGGTCTAAAACAGCTGGAGCCTGAGACGCTGGCTGATGCTCGCACTCCCATCAAGCATCGTGGTTTGATTTTGCTGGTCAGTCGAGAGGAACCTTGTCGCGTTGCTATCCAGCATCATGCTGATCGCTTAGAGCGTTGTTGGCTGCTGCATTCAGACCAGACTAAAGCCATGGCAGTTGCAATTGCTGATACGTATTCTGGTAATCGCATGAGTTTCAAACTGATTCATGTGAATGATATCTATGACCCGATGGAGTTTTTTCAGCATATTCGTCGCATTTATGACCAGCTGCCCATTGGCTGGTTGCCACAGCAGGTGATGGCTGATTACACTGGCATGACGGCCCATGGTTCGGTCGGCATGGTGCTGGCTAGCCTGTCACCGAAGGCTCCTTTGCAATATACGCCGGTCAATCCAAATCGCTCGAATGAGTCCATGACACCAATCGAGATTGCTCTTAGATCTAGTGTGAAATCAGCAAAGCGCTAAAAGGCTTCCTAAGCATTACTGCAGCAACAGAGTTTGGTGTTCGAGCCAGGGTACTTGTTTTGCTAACGTTTCTATTGCGATCGCAGACTCCTGAACCTCATTCCATCGTTCCCTATAGGGTTTGATGATTGACCATTGCGGACCAATTGAGTAACCAGCTTCACTGCCCACGATCAACATCCGTTTCCATAGGGGTTTGAGAACTTCTTCCCGAAAAATATCGGAAGTATACCCCTGCATTAGTTTCCAGTAATCACCTTGAAGTTGCTCATAGAGAGATAATAGGCTGAGTTCTTTCTTCTCCAATAGGCTTAAAACAGCTTGACTTAAATCACCAAGCGCTAATGGTAAAATTGGCAATTCTAGCCAATAGTTCTCCTCAGCTGTGAAATGCACACACTTTTCTGCAGCGGCGTTTTGAGCCTGCACATAATACATGCGGGCATTGCTACCAGACAATGTTGTTGCCAGTTGCAACGCAAAGTTAACCGGATTACTGCCGCCAGTCAGATTTACCCACATTTCTTTTCCTTGACCACCGACTGATGCTAGCGAAGCAACAGTCTGAATAATACGGTCATAGGTCAGCTTGACATCTCGACGATCAATATGGCACCAGAAAATAGATACTGCAGAGCGATTACCAAAAATATCTTTGCAATGTAAATTGGGGAGCAAATCAGAAACGATACTCTTAATCGACCTTCCCTGACAAAATTTCCCCTGAGTTTCTCCTGGTCGATTGTCTAGATAATCAAAACTATTAAAGGGAGATCCATCAAGCTTCTTGCCAGAGATCACCTCAACTGTTGAGAAAATAACAATACCTTGAACATCGCCCACTTTTCTATTTTCTTCGCGATGTTCCACTTCACCAGAATATGCAAAAAACTGTCGATCACTTTCATCCCATCGTTTGTAGCGATGGGACAAATACGATATGGGAGCTGAAATTACACCCGGTGATTTACCCAGACCCATGAGATGAAAAACGCCCATGATATTCGTTGTTAGCTCCTTGCAATACTGTTTGCTGAAGTTAATATCTGACTGTGTCCCATTCCCAGTCTTGTTTTCATTCCACTGCCTGCAAACTGGCCATAGTGAACTAATAAGTTCGCCACCTGAGCTAGCAGCGGATCGCTTCGATACAAAATACTCAAAGTAGCTGTCCCAACAAAGCCACTCACATTACCTTTGTAAATAGGAAAAGACTGGGTTTGAATGCGATGACGAGATAGGGCTACGGCTTCCCCTAGATAGCTAATCAGTTCATCACCACCTAAATAAACCGATGAAAAGTGATTCCAGCGCTCTAGCCAGCTGCGGAACAACAACGTCGGAACTGGCAGCGGCAAATACGTACGATTTTGAGAAAATGCCGTGGGGGAAAGAAACGAAAATGCTAGCTGACGCTCAGGTTCAGGTTCGTTTGCCACATATTGATGGTAAAGCGCTTCGTAGCTAGTGGTTTCATCCTCACGGCCCACAATGCTAAACTCTGCACCTAGAAACTCTAACGTCTCGCCTAGACTCAGACTAGCAACTGCTTTTGAAGCAGGCTCTTGCAGCCCACTCATCGACAGCTGATAAAACTCACCTGAGCTAAAGGTAACAAACCCGTCTGCGGTCTGGGCTTCACCCAATAAACCAGAAAATGTGGTGGAAGGCACTGCTTCGCTGCCCAGCTCTATACCTACCTGAGTGTGAAGCTGTTTACTTAGCTCCAGTCGGTAAGCTCGTGGCAACGTCAGCTCTTTTGAAGTCTTAAGCGTCCAAGTAGACCTTATCAACATAGGCTAAATTTAGAAATACATGTTTAAAGATGAATCTGTTCTGTTAGGAAGACCCAGAAGTTTCAATAGCTCTTTAGGATATTCACAATGTTTTGTCTCTGCTTTTCTGGCCCACCAGTTTCCACACAAATAAAATTTTGACTTTCCTGGTTGCAGCCCAAGCACTGAATTGATGAACTGTTGGACAGAAGATTTGCCTGAACCTCTATCATTACCTGGATATTTTTCTTCAACACATTTGCAACAAGCAAACAAGAGCAAACTAAGTCCTAGATGACCATCACATAGCCACTTTATAACTGTTTGATCAATATCTAAAAGCTGTTTATAGTAGGATTTATATCCATCTTTTAACTTTGCTAAGTCGAAATCTAGAGAGCTTTTCTTACTTAAAGATAATTCTAATGCGTCGAAATCGATAGCTACTGTATTCTCGTTAAGGTCTAGATGGTTAAAATTAATAAAATCTCTGATTTTTGTTAATCTTTGCAACTGATGGGCTGCTAGCCCCAGAGCACATGCAGCCATAACTGTTTTAATAAAGACTGATCTGAACCTTAAGACTACTTGGTTCTTCCAACTTATTTTTAACACATCATAAAGTAGTTCATAAAAGAGTGATTCTTCGAAGAGATAGTTCTCAACAGAATGTCCACGGGACCATACTAAATATCCATCCACACGGTGATCCATTCGCAAATCTTGAATTTGATTAAGATCAAAGTCGTCGAATTCTCTGTCTGCAAATCCAGCAAATATAATTCCTTTAGCACGCAGTTGTTGATCGACCAATACCTTTTTTGCAACGTATTCAACCTTCTCACGATTTCCGCAAGGCCGTTCCGGCTCATCTGATAGATCAATATTCTCTACCAAATCAATTTTCACATCATGACTATTTCCAATGTCAGAGGAGGGTCGTCTATTCAAAAAATTTTCAAAGATTTCTTTATCAGTAGGCCCCTCAATCAATAAATATCTTTCGCTGCCTCTCATCTCCAAGGATGCAAAATAATCATCCAGATTTTCTTTCAGCTCCATCGGGTTATTTACTCCTCTTCTGCTTCGTTCAAAGAAATTCCAGCTTTGGGATCGTCATAGGGCGTATGCTTCTCTACTAAGCCAAGATCGTCAGTTTTTTCTAAATCTTGATCCCTTACCGGTGCCGGACTATCAAGCCATTTTTGTTTATTTGTTTGGGTTAATTTAATTTCCTTAAGTGCACCCCTGCGCATACCCGCCATTCTTTGGGAATGGGTAGAGATAATGATTTGCTTATCTTGCAAACGCTCAAAGAGATTATCGACTAATCTGGTTTGACCATTAATATGAAGTGAAATCTCTGGTTCATCAATGAGTACGATAGTATTTGCATTTGATTGCGTAACTGAATGTACTGCATACATAAGTGTAAAAATCTGGCGCTCTCCTGATGAAAATAATTGAATGTCACCAAAGACTATGCCATTGTTATCAACTAAGCCCAAAAATGGCTGATTTGTATTGAATACCTCTGGATTGATAGTTATCTGTTTTTGCTGAAGCCAGGTATTTACACTGTCTATGTAGTTAGAGATAGGCTTAAATATATCAATTTGAAAATTGACTATATTTTGTAACGCATCTCTGTAAGTGGTTAATACCTGTCTAGGTAAGTTCACAGACAGGTCTGAATTAGTATGGGTAAATTCAGAAATACTTTGTGCTTTTTCCATGAGTCCAGTCAGAAAATTTACATCTGACTGCAGGGGGTGAGCTGAAACTTCTTTAGAAAGTGCCTCTATCTCTTGAAGTATTGCATCAAAATCAGAATCCACATGTGCATCTACTTTTGAGAATGAGAGTAAAATGTCTCCAAAGCTTTGGGACAATACTTCCTGATTACGGTTATTAACAGCTTTCTTGAAAGCGGAAAAATTATCTCGAAGCTCCTTTTCTATTTGATGAATTGATAAATACTTTAATGAGGGAACAAAATTGCCAAATAGCTGTCGCGATAGCTTATCTTGTTCATCCAATTTCCCTAATGCATTCCATGCTTCTATGATGCTACGAAAGGCTGGAAAATAACTGGTCTTTGGAAATGGATTAGATTGTCGAAAACTAACTAAATCATTTCTCTGCCTCTCAAAATCTGGAGAATCATTATCTTCTTCTATGTTGTATTTTCTAATTGGTAGCTCTCGTCTTTGATCGCTGCGAATCAAAGTCACATCCTCACCTTCTGGTCGAAGGAGTTTTATATAAGAGTCATCGTTGAATATAATTTCAATCCTATTGAAGTCAAGACTTAAAAAACGCTCATAGTCACCATTGAGCGCATTGGCTATCGCGTGTAAAACTGTCGTTTTACCAGATCCATTAGTGCCATAAAAGGTATTAAAATCTGGCTTTAAATCTTCTATTAGCAAATCAAAGCGATTAAAAAGACCAATAATTTCAATCTGCTTGATATAGTTTTGAGTTGAGTCTGGTAAGCTTACTTTTGCCATATGTTTATATGCGCCAATAGCTTAAAGATTATACCGATTTTAGTCTTGACCATCCAGGCACAAATCTAATTTCACTAGATCTGTTAACGACTGTCCTGCGAGATTTAGGGGCTTCGAAGTTAGGAGCGCGAATACCGCAAATGTCCCGGATTTCTGCCCGCAGTTCATCTTTAAGCAATAAGCCAATGGTTGTTCCCAGCAACCCACTCCCCCAGCCAAGTCTAAGGCTAAACGGACATTGCTTGGGTTTATAAAAATGGCGAATATGACTAAAATCTAGGTTTTTACCTCGCGCGTCAGAATTATCCTTCGTATTGTGCCAATAGTCATATTCAGCGTTCCATTGGTCTTGGGCAAATTCCTGACAGATTTCCAGTAATTCACTAACCGACTTAAATGGAATCTTTAGCCCTTGCTCTCCCCTGAACCAGCTCAGCATTTCTGTGTCCAGGCAAATGGAAAATGATGTTTTGACTGCGCGCACCATCTCTGCGTAAATTGAAGCACGATACTTAGCCCGGTTATCTAGAAAATAACTTGATATAATTACTTCTGGCACAATGGACAAATTGAGAACGCCTGGTTTTCCATTGGGTCTAGTGAATTTTCTTTCAACCAGGGGCGTACTGTCTGTAACTTTCACGGCCCTCATAAAGTCTGTATTTGGGCCTTCTCTTGCGGGTACGGCTTTGCCTTGATAAGTCAGATTAAAGCTGCAAAATAGCCGATTCATAAACAAACTATCGTCTGTAAACTTGGCCTTTCGTTTAAGGTCTCCTATATTTCTGCGTAACCGATGCTCAATCTCACTAACCCGCTGTTCTTTAGGAAGCTTATAGCGATGACTGTGTTTAAGCATGTGGTATACAATTGCTGTGCGAATAGCGCCTTTAATGGATGTACCTGGAATATAGAACTGCCCCATGCCGTTACGAATCATAGGACGTAGATCGGTAATACGTCCATCTACCCATTTTTGACTACTCATGGCTTGAGGGAAAACGGGTTCGTTGCGATCGCTCACCGCTGTTTGCCAGTCTTCATCAATTGCTTCTCTTAGCAAACTTGTAATCTCTTGTCGATCTTCAATCCGACGAATATATTTGTTTAGATATTCCCGCTGATTTCCCCGCTGATTTAGAATTCGAGCTAGTGCATCTTGATTGGGTAAGTAAACTTTTTGGGAGGTTTGTACATATTCAAAGGGATTTAGCCAGGATACAGCTGAGCCTATATGTAATAGAGGACTCGTTAGCTGAATTTGGACTGTTTCATAGCCCGGTGGCTTAACAAGAACATTATTAGTTACCATCTTTATCACAATTTCTTGTTAGAATCTCTGACTAGCACTACGTTGACTCACTGCGTTTAACCTTAATTGGCAAACTGATGGCAATACCACTACGATAGACGCGATGTGCCTTAAAGTTACGTGGAGTGACATCTGCCAGTTTACCTTCAGGCTCTACGGGAAAAGTCGAACCTTCAGTAAACATCTGTACAGATTGCCTTCGTTTCTGCACATCTGCCTTGGGTGAAGTAACCCATCCTCCTCGTTCTTTTGTTTCATAACTTGCCTGAGTCAGTGTCTCCGGAGACATCTTGGGTTCCCACAGCAGGCTAATCAGGCTGTGCTGTGTTCCTTTCTTAAACTGAATAAGTTGTTTCCAGTCAGAGTTAAGATCAAACACGTCTGTTTCAAATTGACCCGCGCCACTAGACCGTTCGCCTCCAATGCCTTCACTGGCTAAAAAATCCAATACGGTAAAAAATGTTCTATCAAATTCTGTTTCTTTAGTGGGAAATTCTACCAAAAAGTAGAGTCCTGATATATTTTCAATGGTTTCTTGCTCTGCTTCCCAGCGGTAGCCGACAACCCCTGTATAATAAAAATTAGTGGCCCGAGTGGTTCGATCAATGGCTACTTTAGGAAGCTTTTGGATGCAATATGCTCTTGGATAATCGAAGGTGCCTGAACGGGCTAACAGACCTGTAGTTTGTTTACGGGTAGCCTCAGTCAGTTCCTGAATGGTGTCTGACCCAAACTGCTCATTCTGATACCAACGTTTCCAAATATTTAAGGGCAAATGTTTTAATTTTTTGAAACTCTTGATAATGTCAAAGTCGCCCCCAACAGGATAATGGGTGGGAAATGTCAGCGGACGAGGCAGGTAATCCACAAACCGTCCATCTATTTTTTGGTAGATAAATGTTGAACTTAACCGAAATAAAGGAGGAACGTTAATCAGACTATTTTGCTCGTCAATTTGTGGAAATTTGGTGATGAGGTCCTCTACGGCGTGACTTGAGACTAAACGAGCATAGGCACTCATCCAAGCACTAAACAATGTGTCAGACCGAATCCGCTCACTTGTTTCTTCGATACCAATGCCGCGTTCACCAAAGTGGGCCACATTGCGGCCAAATTTAAGACGCACTAATTTCCAGCGGCTCATAGACTATGCACCTCCAGGCAGAAGGGTGACCACTTGGCCAAAACTCGCTAATAAATTGTCAATTGTTCCCTCGATAGATTGTGTTGTTTGACTAATCTTAAGGCCATCCTCGGAGGTTTGAGATAGATTGCGATAATCATGATAAGAAAACTGAAAATTTTCAAACTCAATCTTGCCGTAACCACGGGAGCCATGCCCCCCCACGGCATCATCTTTTAAGATGGCGAGGGTAAGAATAATATTCTCAAGATCTTTTCGAGCTTGTTCTGTATTTTCAACGGTGTAAACTAGCTCAAAGTCAAACTTTGAGCCTGCTGGCACCCGTTCCAACTGACGAGGATTAGCTGCTGCAGTTACGCGGTCAAGACCGTTTTCAAACTTCCACTCAGTCATATAAAGCCCCGTGTCAATCCGCTTGAGTTCTTCGGCTGAAGCAGGGTTTAAATGGCTATCTCTCACAATCAACCTGGCAGGTGAGTTACGACCGATCACTTTAACAAAATTCTGGGTTCCTTCCAGCAGTGGGTGTTGTTTCGAAACGATTTCTCCAGATACCTTATCTAGGTTATCTGCCTCAGCAACGGTAGAAGGAAGCCAACAACGCACACCTGTCGAACCAAACAAACGGCTGACCTCACAGGAACTAGCTCCTGTAAATGGAATAACTGGTTTCCCAGATATATCCGTAAAGCCATGGGCTATATCATCGCTTTCATATCGAAAGGTATCTCGACTTCCTTTTCGATTTAACGGTTTATCTCGTAGTCGTTCTAAAATAGCCCGCAGCTTACCTTTGATCGAAGAACCCGGTAGGTAGGGTTGACGGGTGATGGGATCACGGATGACGGGTTTATCAATGCCGCCAATATCTAAGGTTTCACCACCGCCGCCAATGTGCAGTCCGGTCTTTACATGAATGGTGCTGTTGAGTCGAATCTTTCCTAGCAGGGGAGTTTGAGCTAATGCGTATGACATATTATTTACCTCCGGCAGCTTTGTGGTACGCAATGATAGATTCAATTAATTGCACTAATCGCTTAAAGTCATGTTCATCACGAGTTTTCTCAATGGCAGCTGTCATAACCCTTTTTAATGGCTCAACCGCATTTTGGCGAGTGGCTGCGTAAGCTAGCTTAGGTTTGAGTAAGATAATGTCTGCTTCAATCTCGTTGAAGCTACTGGTAATAAGCCTCGCCTTTAATTGATTAATAGCGTCTAAAAATTTACGAATTTGATTTGTTTCTAGACGCTGCTGTCGCAATACGGGGCCAAGCTTTTCTGCATGTTTAACCAAGTCTCGCACAGGGTATTCTTTCAAAGATTTGAGAGACTTTGACTCTATATACTTCTCAATCTCTTTACTGATTTCCTCAGCAGGAGACGTTCGGTTTCGATTAGGGGATTTATAGTTCATAGATTACTTGCGATTCAGTAGTTCAATCCAGGTGGCGACAGCTCTAAAGTAAGGAGCATTGTAGGGGCTTAGCAAAGAGATTCTCATGGGTTTGAATTTTTCATGTCGACGTAAATCATCGGGTAATCTGGCTAGGGTATAGGCAATTTTAGGCAGATGTAAATAATAACGAATATCGCGCACCTCATTTTCCAACGCTTGTATGGTTGAGTCATTTTTATAGTTCATATGTGCAGACAAAGATCTTCGACGTTGTTCAATTTTTTGCATCTTTTCCTTTATGTGTTGTTCTTGAACTTGAGCAGTTAGGAGGAGATTTCTAATAAAACTAGACTTGTATTTCTGTGAAAGATTAGTTTCTAGCACTTTTACAAAGTCCCAAACACCTAAATAGGGTGGCTTCTTGGGCGAGTTGCTAGTCGAAAAATAGGTTTTGGTAGAATCTTCTAGGTTTTCTAGAGAGCCATTTCCCAACCATTCATGCCATTTGAAGACTATGCCAAACAGGCTTAGGCTATCACGGTCATTGCTTTTTGCCAGATCTTCAGCATCTCCAGCAGAACTCGCTGCTTGATAAAGTGGAAACTTGGGAACTTCCAGGGTCACTCCCCCTGATAATGTAATATCGGGATGATTACCAGTGTAAGCTCGAAAGGTTTGATAAACATCAAACGCAAACTCAGCTATCTGATTCCAAGCACCACTAACAAACAGATCGTCACCACCTGCATAGATAAATAGGAGGTCTTGACGAGTATTTTCTGTAAGTGCCCTAAACTTATAGGCTGTTTTTGGAGAAGTTCTCTCCTTTTGTTTTTGGTCTGAGTCGTTGAGATACTTGAGGAAATTTTCTTTGCGATCGCACGCCAGACTATTTAAATAGACCTTGAAAAAGTAACTCATTTGCCGTGATAGGCTTGCTAGCCTGGGTAGCGAATAACCATTTTTCTCTAGCCCCTTGGCAAACATCTTTCCTAAGTTATCAACATCCATACGTAAGTAGCCAACACGGGCTATACGGCTCCCAAACCTCGCTTGTTCACGATCCTCAGACTTGGCTTCTTCCTTACCCTTAGACTTCGCCTTTTCAGCAAACTCTTGAGCGGTCATAAACCCATCACTGCCACGGGCACCATAATTACCTAAAATTAGCGGCGTTGCTTCTAAGTCAGCATAGTCTGACAGGTGCCAGTTATTGACCAGAAATACGGCATCTTGTTTCTCGACGGTATTAGGAAGATCTTCGTACAGATGATAATAGACAGCTTGACCAGGAATATGCAGTGGGAGACGATCAAGCGCATTTGGTAGGCGTGGTGATAACGAACGAATAACTGCTTTGACCTTAAATAATTGTCCCCCTAGACGAAACATCCGCTGACACACTGTACAAGCATCAGGAGAATCTACTTCTTGTCGATTCAGTGGATATAATTTTTTTTGATCGTCTCGGTGACAAACTTTGCACGGCGTATAGCTATAGCGAGGCTGTAGTAGTTGATTAAGCTGTTGCGAAAATTTTTGAGTTTTTCGACTATTTACTTTCTCAATAGCCTTATTCCAGATTTTAGCAAATTGACTACTAGCAACATCTTGAACATCACAGTCCTGACAGGCCAATGATAGAAACACTTTACCCTGAAAGTCTCGTTTGAGCCAATTATTAATCAGGTTTGCTGCTTGAATTGCCCTTTTCTCAGAACCAAAAGGTGCCAGTAAGTATAAGTTGCCACCACCTGCATAAATCACACTACTTCTCGGAATTGCTAACTTATGGATAAGTTGTTGAACAACCTCTTCTGTAACCAGCTCTAGATAAAAACTACGGGCACGAAGAGATTTAAGCGCACCATCAGAAGTAATTGTATAGATAAAATTTTGGATGCCAGACAAATCGCCTGCTATTAAACATAGTTTAGATTCTGAAGTATTTGACATTGCGACTGCAACCGCTGCGACGATTCGAGTTGAGTCAACTAGTGCAACACTAGAGTCTCCGTAACTCACACACCCTCCATATTTCTCTAAAACTATGGAGAGCCATGAAAAGTTATTCCAATTGGCTTTAAGCTGAGGTAGTATATTTTGCTGGATAGCCTGTTTAAATGCTGTAATATCCGACTTGTTTGGATCTGTTGTTACAGGGTAAGGAATTATAGGATAAGACGTTGAGGCATCACACTCAATTTTTTTAAGCGGAACGTAATGGACAGACGAGGTTCCATCTTCTAGTTGAATCTGATCAAAAATTAGTCTTAGAAAATCAATTGACGCCTGATGCCAGCCAAAACGTTGCTGAGCTTTTTCGACAACATTACAGGGTGCAATTTGGCAATCATCAGGACGTGGAATTTCAGCCCAGTTCAAAAGAGCTATGATCGCTTTCTGATATACATTACAGGCAATCTTCTCAGTATCTACTGACTTATCAAGAGGGTTTGACATTAGTTCGGACATTGTTCAATTAGTCTAAAATTGCCGATCTTTTACATTGGTGACATCCCATGGTCTTCTACAGAATTAACCGCAACCTCTCTAACAACGCGTCAGGAAGCTGTGCTGCCTCTCCCTGCACCCAAGGACCACAGCGTAGCTCCAAAAAAGGCTCATGCTGCAAAACTTCAACCATAGCTTGCAAAGTACTGTGAATAACAGCAACTGGTTTCAATCCTCCCTGATCCCTACAAAAATCATGCCAGGGCTCAATCTCTTCAGGCTTTGAGCTAATAATCAAATAATGAGTACAAGCATCCAGAATCGATTGCTTTTCCGGTTGCACCATTCCCCCAGCATCCACAATCACCAACGACTTTTGTTGCCGCAGGTTACGAATCGCCTGCCCCTGATAAGGAAAAAATCGCTCTGTCAGAGTGCCTTTGTTAGCCAACTTAAATGCCTCTCGCTCGGATGCATTTTCCGACAGCTCTAATGTCCAATTACCCTCACCATCCCATTGAGCGCGTTGCAAATACACATCCGGATAATCTTTAACCAAAGTTACAAATAACTGGTGAGACAAAACACTCTTGCCACTGTCCGGCGGCCCCACCACCAATAGAGCAGGCCCCAGCTTATCAGGTTGAATAGACGGTACTCCCAAATTTAAATCCTCAAGCGGGAGCACCTGCCCAACACTGACAAGTTTAGAATGAGTTGTCGTCACAACCGCCCCCAAACGTGGGTCAAAACAAGCAACCCACACCGTCGGATGACATTCATGCACCAGATATGCATAGAGCCAGACCGGAGCCCGCCCAGAGAGCACCACACCCTTGCGCGGATCTAGACCCGCCGGTAAACGCAATGTTGCTAACTCTTGCGGTTCAATAATGCGATCGCGACTCACCAACTCAATAGTTACCAACTGATACGCCAATCCCTGAGTCGTTTGATGATGGCTCAGCGTCAGTTGAATCGAAGCATCGGCCACAGATCATTCTCCAAAGGCAAACATTAGATATAGAAACACAACACTTTAATGTCATTGAGATGTAGCAGATGCATTGTGGATTCTTTTCACCACTAATCCCGTTATATGGTTTCCTCTTGCCAATTATGCATACACTTTAGAAGAGGGGGCTTCAAAATCAGCTTTCGCTAAAGTTGTGATGGCATTTAACTACTTACCTACACCTGAACTGTTACATGAATTAGCCAAGGGACGATTAGCAGATCGACTGTTACGGGCAGTACGCCTGTGGGTATTGCTGCATCAGCTATATGGACCTGATGCTTGGGCACAGCAGCTACCGCAGCCATTTCGCTATAGGGATTTGCGCACTCTTCTCTTTGCACCAAGCCATGGCCGTAGTGAAACAGCGAAGGTACCAGAGCTAACTGCCCATTGCGACCTTGATTGTTGTTGTCAGCGTTCCCTAGCAACCTGGTTAATGGACAGTGATCCTGCCTTTTCATTAATAGAGTGGCAGCAACAAATTATGGGTTTGAGCCATCTGACACAAGCGGCCATGGATACCGCTTTGGCCGCCTGTCCATTCGCGACCGTGCATCGTTCGATTCGAAATGACTTATCCCATTTGGCCGATCTGGGCTGGCTGGCTGGGGAGAGCAAGGGACGGTTTCGTACCCTTGAGCCCCATCATTGGCCGCAGCTACAGATGCAGGCACCCATGCCATTGGGTAACTTGTCGGTAGCACAGACCTGGGAGGTATTGCGATCGCTAGAGTCGATTTCGTTTGTGCAGCCCAATCTAAATGTAATTGTGCAATCTCTGTGGGAACAGCTGACCAGTCAACAGTCAGTGACCACTGTAGAGCCAGATCGGCGTATCTTTATCCATCTAGATTACATCCTGTCGGAGGCGATGCAGGAGCAGGTGGATACACTGCAAGAACAAATCGAACAGCTATGGCGCAGTGGCGGCGGTGTTATTCAGTTTAACTATTGGCGTAGCCCGGAGGACACTGTACCGATTACGGTTTATCCGGTGTGTTTGCATTATTCTCGACGGGCTAAATATCTCAGTGCCTATGGTGATGATCCAACCGGTGTATTCGGTTGGCATAATTACCGGTTAGATCGAATTACATCATCTCGATTGACGGTGTTTGTCTGGGGTGACCCCCAGGTCCCAGAATCGCTACGGGCGATGCGGCGCATGGGCCAATTACCAACGTCAGAAAATGTGAGTGCGGCTTTGGACCAGGCCTGGGGGTTTAATTTTTATTTACCTCGTCGGTTGTTAATTATGCGTTTTCTGTCTGAGTTTGCTCGGTGGTATGTTGAGCAGACTGAGCGACATTCTACTTTTCAGGCGGTTGACTATCAAGCATTGCCAGGGTTAATAAAACAGGCGATCGGGGATAGTGACGAGCAGGCAACAGTGCTGGATATTTTAGCTCGGCGCAATCCGCAGGATGCTTATTATCGGGCTTGGATACGCCTGGGGGATATTAATATTGTGATGCGGCTCCGGGATTGGCGGCCTAAAGGTGAGGTGATTGCCCCTCTGGTATTACGTCAGCGGATGCAGGCAGAGGCGGATGCTGAGTTGAGGCATTATCAGGGTTGATGGGGCTAAACTAATTTAATGTCTGGTGCTGCCATCGGCTGCGCGACTGTGGGGCTGTGTTCTGTGGCAGGCTGAATAAAGGGGGTGAAAAGCTTTGTCAGAGCGGATTAGTGGCTTTTTGCTTGTCTTTTGGATCCGCGCAAGGGCTGGAAGGCTTATCAGTTAAATGTTTCGTAGGATTAAGGTAACTTGAAGAAGTGCACATTTACTGGGCTGAGAACTATAATGGGGTAGATTCGCGCAAAGGTACCTTGAAAACTAAATGCAGCCAACGTTTCAATGGGCTGCCGTCACAATCAACCACTTCCCCTCACGGGGATTGAAACCAGTCTTCTTGCAAGCAAGAGGAGCAGAGGGAGTGTCACAATCAACCACTTCCCCTCACGGGGATTGAAACATAATGCACCTACCCTGCAACGCATTCAATCACAACGTCACAATCAACCACTTCCCCTCACGGGGATTGAAACTATATGCTAAATGGGCTCTCTCAGTTAGCGAAGGAGTCACAATCAACCACTTCCCCTCACGGGGATTGAAACTGAGTATATTCGGTGCACTGGCCTATGACAAAAGCGTCACAATCAACCACTTCCCCTCACGGGGATTGAAACATCTTTTCTTTGTTGAGAGAAGCAACAGCAATCAGAAGTCACAATCAACCACTTCCCCTCACGGGGATTGAAACTTGTTTACAGCTCCCGTACCGAATAGGGAAGCTGCGGGTCACAATCAACCACTTCCCCTCACGGGGATTGAAACACAGTTGTGGTTGCCGGTTGCGGATCAACTAAGAAGTCACAATCAACCACTTCCCCTCACGGGGATTGAAACTTAGACATCTAACTCGTTATAGGTTTCATCGCCTTAGGTCACAATCAACCACTTCCCCTCACGGGGATTGAAACAGTTTCCGTTTGTCCAACGGCCCCCTACTCTCATGTCACAATCAACCACTTCCCCTCACGGGGATTGAAACATCGCCTAGGGCCTCACCAAAGTAGTTGCCTTGATAGTCACAATCAACCACTTCCCCTCACGGGGATTGAAACATTATGTCGCTATATCTGAATAGTTCCAGGATTTCGTCACAATCAACCACTTCCCCTCACGGGGCTACCGTGTACACAACGGTGTATACATAAGTCAGAGAGAATGGCCAAACCCCCTGAAGATTCAGTAGTTTCAAATACCCTGCTTAGGGTTCCCCTTGGATAAGGCTATCGTGTACACACATCTCGAAAGATAATGCCCTAAAAGGTAGCCTTGGCCTTGAATTGGCCCTCATCCTAAATCCTTCTCCCTGGGGGAGAAGGACTTTGAGGTCAGGCCCCCCTTCTCCCTCAGGGAGTAAGGGGTTGGGGGATGAGGGCTCGATACTTGGAGCTACTCTTCGACTTATGTATACACGGTAGCCTTGGTAAGGGGGAGGACTGGAGCTTCACCCCTTACCAAGGGGGGATTAAGGGGAATAATGCAGAATTGTGAACTCCCTTTCGAGATGTGTGTACACCGTAGCCTCACGAGGTGAAATAGGCAAAGCGTATCTACACGCTCACTACGATATCAGAATCAGGCAACCAGACATTTCATATAAGAAGCCCCCACAAACACTAAGGCTCATGGAGGCTTCGGGTTAGATATAAAGGGTTAAGTAGTACAGTATTCCGTCTACTTAGATATAGGGTTCGTGCTAGGAAGTTATTCCATACAGTGCTTTGCCTGTGAATTCACTGTATGCCGAAATGGTTTACATACATACCTTTGCCGCACAAGCCTATCGTCTGCTTACACAACTATCAATTTTTCCTAGCATGTGTCAGAGATCACTGTGGGATGAGCAGATAGGATATTAACTAAAGGGTTCTGACGTGGTTGTGCACTGTTTGCCCAGAGAATTGTAGCGTCGGACGATTAGTCTAGTGAAGCTTTAAAAACAACAGCACCCAAAACAATCAACTGAAAAGTTCTCCTAAGTTCAACAAGACTTTTTAGAGTTGTTTTAATAAGGCAACCTTACTATAAACAGGGCTCTCTAGTGCCAGTAAGAAGAGATATCAGTGAGTTGTTTGGGTGCTGTCTTTGATCCGTCAAATGATTCTACTGAGATATCTATTGTCAGACCTCCTTTCGTTATGGCCATAAGCCTTTCAGCTCATGTCCTTAGGATATTCCGATAATGCTTGAATGTCTCTTCTCTGATACAAACGTTAATGTTGTTATTCGTCATTGTTTTTCTTGTAAAACAGTGAGATAACTCTATGGTGTGATAGATGATTGGGACATTTTGATTCGATCAGCTTAGCGGATACTTTCTTTTTGGATACCGAGATACGCAAACGCCGAATCACTCTCGACGTTTGCGTACGTTCGATGAAAGTAAGACACCTTGTCAAGGTTATGCGCTAAACATTGACGGGCTGATTACGTAGATGAGTTGCTTGCTCAATTTGGGTTAACCATTGCCGCCAACAGAGACTGGCTAAGTGCTGCAACGTTTTCCCATATTTCTGTGTATCTTGGCGCAAGGCTGCAACTGTCACATCTGTGGTCGAGCCAATCTCACAAGCATGGCCAATAAACCATTTTCCCACTGTTTGGGTGATTACTTCTGGATGAAACTGTAGGGCTAAGATCGTTTGCTTGTAGGAAAATGCTTGATTTTCATACTTAGCACTTGAGGCTAAGCGATCGCAACCATCGGGTAATGTAAAGGTATCGCCATGCCAATGTAAAACAGCATCGGCAGTCGCGAGGGGCTGTAAGACAGACTGATGGCCTGCTTCACTTAAGTTAATGGGGGACCAACCAATCTCTTTCCCTGCGTTTCCAGGGTAAACCTTGGCCCCCAGAACACGCGCTATTAGCTGGGCACCTAAACAAATTCCTAGGGTGGGCAAATCAGCCTCAAGTCGGTGCTTTAATATCCGCAGCTCATCCTTTAGAAACGGATAATCTTGCTCATCATAGGCTCCAATCGGTCCACCTAAAATAATCAGCAAATCGGGGCTAGCTGGGTCAAGGTTAGCTAAATTATCGGCCCCTGCGTCTAAATACTGAAGGGAATATCGCTGATCTTCTAAGACAGGGGCAAGGCTACCTACGTCTTCAAAGGCAATATGTCGAATTGCAATGGCTGTCTTCATGGTTCCTTTGTTGAAAATTTTTACGCGTTTTGGGTGTGTGTCTATCAAGAAGCAAGGTGTTGTCTTAGTCACATAAACCTGCTTGTGCAAAGCTGTCTGCCCCTGCTGCAGAATCTAGCACTCCTAATTCCTTAGCCAGTTGAATGACATCGGAATAGTCAATTCTCAGCAGATCAACGTCTGCATTTGTCGCTGTGTCTTGGATGATTGTTCTGGCATTAGGAAAATTGATTTGCTGTAGCATAGCCCCCCATACATCTAGTTCTGCATCGGCAAACCAGCGGACAGGCTTGGGCAATATCTGGGCAAAGAACATCTGTTGCTCTAGTGACAAATTAGCATACATACACTTGGCCAACTCTAGAAAAATACTATGGTGAGCCTTCTCGTCACGTAGGTGGGTATGAACAGTCAGCTGGTTCAAAGGCTGGATCTCCTTATCATACGCAAGCAGCGACAAATAATCGCTAACAAAAACCTCTGAAACAATAGCTGTAGCCATCTGAACAAGAAGCTTTTTCCATGGTTCTGAATAGCGTTCTTTTTCTTGCGTCATCTTTCTTACCAAGGTAAAACTTGGTAATTTTAAGTGTTGTAATTGACGATGTTCACGGGTGATATTGCAAGCATGCACAACCAGTTGAATGTGATAAGCTTCATCGACTAAGGTATCGCTAGCGATCAATTGGCTTGTCTCATCATCTACCCCTGGAACTTCCCGATAGAGAATATGATTACATGCTGGGGCAATTACCTTGGATTCAATATCAATTGTTTTTTCGTTATAGGCAATCCAGCCACAGGAAAGGACTTTTTGTCTAATTTCTGAAGGTGCAGCTAAAAAATCCGGGTGATCTTTAAATGGTAGCAAATCTAAACGAAAATCTTCTCGATTTGGGTTGAAGGCCATCTCGGATGATGACTCATATGCTACTTTCTTTTTAACTTGGCTAACCTGGGACCTAAGGTGCCAATTATGGGCCATTTTCTCCAATAGCATCCGAGAGTGAGAGATATCAGCTGAAGAGTCGGGCTTGACAGTTTGTGTTTTTGAGGGTTCAATTACTGAATTCATAGCGATTCCACTGATAAGCTTACGTTTCTAGCCGAGGGATTATCTAGCCAAGGGATTAATCGGCAGGTATAATCAACTTCAAGTGTTGTTTCCACTGCACGCTGAGGTGAGTAGATATTTATTACTTGTTGTTGATAGTTATAAAAGCCAATGGGAACTGGAAAACTCAAGTGTTTTAAACTACTTTCTTGGAGAGAATATTGTGCTTGAAGCAGATACCCGTTTTAGCTATTTCAAATCAGACAAACTAGCGCCAAAATTGATATGGAATGCTTCACCGTCTATCACCAATGCGGGTACAGATTTGACGCCCGCTGATTCGGCTTCAGCAATACGGGATTGATCATTGCCGAGATGTACGCTCTCCACATTGTAGCGAGACGTATCTATTGCTGTTGCCAGATTATTTTCAGCAGCAATACAAACTGAACAACCAGCATGATAAAAAGTAGCTGTCTTACTCATGATTCTTTCCTAGGTTAAGTATTGGGCGATGTGCGCCTATTGCTTAGGCTAAACGTAGGCAAACCATCTAGGAAAGGGGGCACTTTTTGGTGGGGTAGGCACTTTTTGGTTTAATTCATTGAACTATCTAGAGAAAAATTAGATAACAGATGCAAAGTAGCGCTCGAAAACTTGAAAATGTTCTTGGCTGCAAATGGTCCGTACCTGTCTTGCTTGCAGTGAGCAGTGGTGTTATTCGGCCAGGGGCTCTGGAAAAGCATATCAACGGTATTTCGAAAAAAGTCCTAGCAGAGCGTTTGCGAAAGTTAAGGGCATATGGCCTTTTAAAAAAACACTCGTTTCCTGAAGTACCACCCCGTACGGAATATTCCATAACGCCATTAGGCCAAAAGCTCATTGATGTTATCCAACAAATTCAGTCTCTCAATACAGAACTTGAGGAGGAAATTATTAAGGGTATAAGAGAGAATGATTGATGCTAGAGCTAGACAGTATGTTAACCACCTGCTCTACCAGGCTCGTGGCTAGGACTGCTTACCTAAGTAATAGACCTGGTTACCCAGAATGGATGCGGTAACCAAGCCCACACTAATGGCGACTAGTCAAATACCAACTTTGAAGCCTTTTTCTTTTGTGTCTGCCCTTGTGTAGTGCAAATTGCTACATATTGTAGTAAGTTGTAAGTTGCCTCATCAAAAATAACTCACTTGTTCTGCGATAAAAGCTATGAATTACCATGGGACATCATGGCAGTCTCGGCTCACAGCCTCAGTGGGGCCGCTGACACACACATTGAATTATCAGGGTTGCTGATGCAACTTATGGAGTGCTAAACAGTCGTCACCGCACTTGTGTTCAGTGACTAGTCAGTCCGCGGGCATGCGTTAGAGGCTTATCAGTAGAAAGTGGGCGTGATCCATGAATCAGGCCCACTTCAATTAAAAAATAAAATATGATAATGACTCAATTTGATCAGGAGCTTGCTGCTGAATTATACGCATTAACATATAGCACTGACGATTGCGCGGCTACTATAGAAGCCTCCACGAACACTAAGGCCCATGGAGGCTTCGAGTTAGATATAAAGGGTTAAGTAGTACAGTAGTCTGTCTACTTAGATATGGGGTTCGCTATAGGAGGTTATGGCATACAGTGCTTTGCCTGTGACTTCACTGTATGCCGAGATGGCACCTACCCATCCCTTGGCAGAATAACCCCATCGTCTGTTTACACAACCATCAAGTTTCCTTGGTTTGTGTCTGTGATCACTGTGGATGAAACTGATTGGGTATTAACTATAGGATTCAGCGCCTGTTTTGTGCCATTGCCCAGTGAGGTGTAGCGTTGGGCGATTGGTCTAGCAACGCTTTAAAACACAACAGCACCCAGAACGATCTACCTGAGGAATTCTTCTACATTTAACAAGACTTTCTAGAGTATTATTTGAAGAGCTATCTTCACTATCAATAAGACTCTCTAGCGCAAGCAAGAAGAAATATCAGTGACCTGTTTGGATGCTGGTATTGATCCTTCAAACGATTCTATTGAGATATCGATTGTTGACCTCCTTTGTTGTGGATATAAGCTTTTCAGCTCATGTATACAGCATATTCCCAGGAGAGGTTTATGTCTCTTCTGGGATATAAACGTTAATGTTGTTGTTTTTTGTTTCTGGTTAGTGAACTCGGTCTATGGTGTGATGTAGCATCAACTAGTGCTCATTTTGAGTTTATCTGTCTAGAAATAGATAACTCCGTCGCAGATTAAGAATCCACGCTCCAATCAAAATACAAATGACGAGTCAAGGGCAGCTCCGTTGCCTAAATGGTGAAATGCCACTGGCAAACCAAAGGATTTTCGGCCCTGGTCGTGTCATGTAGCGCTCAGTCAGATAGCCCAGTTTAAGGCGTGAATGCAGGTGGGGAGCGTAATGTAGGCCAAGGATAGTAGTGATTTTGACCCGCCGCAGTCCCTTACCCATCCAAGGTGCTGTCCCATGGCCTATAATTGACCCAGAGATTAAAGATCGGTTGGTAGCTTTTGTTTTTAGTATTAACGAGTTTTATCGTTTTTCCATTGACATTTCCCTTCTCGAAACTTCCCTCTACATATCCCCTAAGTTTTGGAGAAAATCCATGTCAATCTATGTAGGCAATCTGTCCTATGACGTTACAGATGCTGATCTAACGACTGCATTTGCAGCCTATGGAACAGTCAAGAGTGTTCACCTGCCCACTGATCGTGAAACCGGTCGCATGCGCGGCTTCGGTTTTGTCGAGATGAGTACAGATTCTGAAGAAGAAGCTGCCATCGAAGCACTAGATGGTGCAGAGTGGATGGGGCGTGATCTAAAGGTTAATAAAGCTAAGCCCCGTGAAAATCGCGGTGGCGGTCGCAAAAGTTGGTAAAAACTTTCCCATGGCTATTGAATATATGACGTCCAGTCATTCGTAGCTGTTTGGTTGTAAAGGTTAGCTCTAACTAAAAGGGTTCAGGTAGAAGTACCTGAACCCTTTTATGTATCAGTTGTACGGGATGCACTCAGCACCCAATCTGGGTTAACCCTGACTAGCCCCCTGCTCCATCAGCGGACAATGGACTTATTACGCGCATCAAGGCAAAAATTTCTGGAGGTTATCGATAGCCTTAGTATGAGCCTCCCATCCCCCCATCCCCCTTTGATCCTGGGCAAACCTAAGCCACAACGTACTAATCGAGCAGCTTGCCTATACTTCCATATAAGAAGCCCCCACGAACACTAAGGTTCATGGAGGCCTCGGGTTAGATATAAAGGGTTAAGTAGTACAGTGTTCTGTCTACTTAGATATAGGGTTCGCTATAGGACGTTACTCCATAGTTTGCTTTGCCTGTGAGTTCACTATATGCCGAGATGTAGCATATGCCCTCCTTTGCAGGATACCCCCACCGTCTCCTTATATAACTATCAATTTTTTCTGATTGGTGTCTTAGATCACTGTGGCACGATCAGATGAGGTGTTCACTAAAGGATTCCAGGGATATTTGTTGCTACTGTCCGACGACTGAGGCTATCGGATGATTCTCTAGTAAAGATTTAAAGTGCTACAGCACCCATAACAATCAACTGAAGAGTTCTTCTAAATCTAACAAGACTTTTTAGAGTTGTTTTATAACAGGTGAGCCTACTATAAACAGAGCTCTCTAGTACCAGTAAGAAGAGAATCAGTGAGTTGTTTGGGTGCTGTCTTTGATCCGTCAAACGATTCTGTTGAGATATCTATTATTAGACCTCCTTTCGTTATGACTAGGGCTTCTCAACCCATGTCCTTAGAATATTCCGGCGATGTTTGAAAATCTCTTCTCTGATACAAACGTTAACGTTGTTTTTGTCACTGTTATTCTTGTCAATCAGTGAGATAACTCTATGGAGGCGTTATGTTCAAGTTGGGGATAATAAAAAGCCCCTACCGATAGGGCAGGGACTTAAAGTGTACGTATTTAGAAGAGAGGCAATGCCTGAGTGCGGGTGTCTAATGCCTTAGACGTCATACACGCGAGCTTCAGCAGCGCCAGGATTCTCGGCACAGTAGCGAACAAAGGCTATGGTGGGATTGACCTTTTGGTGACCCGCTTTCGCCGTTTGCAGTTCTTCGACGGTTTCCCAGGCAAGAGCTACCTCAATGCTCTCGGGGCCTTGCATCTCAGTGAGGCGACGGGCATGTTCGAGTGCGGCTTGGAGTTGTGTTTCAAATGCTGATTTTGATGATGGTGCCTTTAGTGGTGTAGAGGTTGTAGAAGCTGTTGTGGGTGTAATAGTGGTGTTAGCCATGGTAAGAACTACGTTTTAAGAACTACGTTGGTGATGGACTGTTGGTAGCTCGCACACTGCCTGTCATTTTAGCGACTGTAAATCCACCCACATATAAGTTTCATCTCTAATTGGCTAACTTTCTTTACCTACTAACTTTCTTTACCGATCTCAGGGGATCACAATCCCTTTAATCCACTATCCGTCAACAAGTTTAGGATTTTCTCATCACCTTAGATCGGCCAGGGTCGTAAAATACTAAAACTTGAGCGTTAAATCTGGAGGAGAGGGTGTGTCTGACTCGCGGGCAATTGAACGTTCCGCCGACTGGTCGTGGCCATGGTGGCCGCTGGTGCCGTTATATCCCTATGGTCAGCGACGCACACTGCGCCGTGAGGTAATCGCTAACCAGGTTTGGACCTTTGACCAAATGCAGGGCATCTTGTATGTGGTGGTGCCCATTCGCATGACGGTGATCCGGCTGGCTGCCGGAGGTTTGCTAGTCTATGCGCCCGTTGCTCCTACCCCCGAATGTATTCGTCTGGTCCATGAGCTTGTGGCTGAGCATGGCGATGTAAAGTACATTATTTTGCCCACTGTCACTGGGTTAGAGCACAAGGTATTTGTAGGACCCTTTGCCCGCAAGTTTCCTTCAGCTCAGGTATATGTTGCGAAACATCAGTGGAGCTTTCCGCTGAATTTACCCCTCAGCTGGCTAGGCTTTCCCATGGGCCGTACCCATTGGCTACCTGAGAGTCCTGCTGATGCTCCCTTTGGTGATGAGTTCGATTACCGTGTGCTCGGTCCCGTCAATTTAGGGGTTGGTCCCTTTTCAGAAGTAGCCCTGCTGCATCGGGCGTCTAAAACATTGCTAGTGACTGATTCGGTGGTTTCAATTCCAGCGGAACCGCCAGCAATTGTGCAGCTAGATAGCTATCCGCTGCTGTTTCATGCCAAGGATAGTGCTGCTGATCACCTGGCAGATACGGCTGAAAATCGCCGCAAGGGTTGGCAACGTATTGTTTTGTTTGCCTTCTACTTTCGCCCCGATGCGCTTAAAGATCCTCAATGGTGGCGGGTTTTACGGGCGGCTAAAACGGCATCTGATCGGTCTAAGCGGGCTTATTTTGGTTTATATCCCTTTGATTGGCACCCCCACTGGCAGCGATCATTTGAACGCCTGCGGGGGAATGGCAGATTGATGGTTGCGCCGGTTTTGCAGTCTTTGATTTTTAACCGGTGTGCAAAAGCGGTTTTAACTTGGGCTGATGAAGTCTCCCAGCTGTCGTTTGAGCAGATAATTCCTTGCCATTTGAATGCACTGATTAAGGCGGATGGGCACACATTCCGCCAGGCATTCTCATTTTTGGAGGCAGAGAACCGGGCTGGACGAGGGGGTGATTTGCCAGAAGCAGATTTTGATTTGTTGAATCGTATCAGCCAGCAGCTAGAACGTATCCGCGTTATGCCTCCGCCTGGGCCGTAGCCCCCGGTTTCTGGCGGAAAATCAGGGCGGTATAGATTTGAAACGCGGTATCCCAGTCGCTAGGCTTACGCCGCTGTAGATCCAGATAAACTGGCATATAGGGCAGTAAGGGCACCACTTCTAAAGCGCCCTGGCCAAAGTTGCTAAAGTCTTCCCACACCGGGCATTCAGTTGTACTGGTGATTTGCTGCATGAGGCCATTCCAACGAATGCGGGTGGATGTGAGATTCGTTTGGTCAGGCACTAGGGCAACGCTATTGCGGAATTCGTAGGTGCGATCGCAAATCCGCAAAATACTCTTCCGCCCATGTACATGCAAATCCATCACCTGGACATAGTCCTGAACCTGCACTTTGTCCTTGGTTTTACCCCAAGGTCCCTTTTCCGTAACGCGCTCAAAGACTGGCAGCTGAGCCCGAATAATTTGAGTGACCTCAGACCAGTCAAACTGCATTGAGCCCATCTGACCAGTTGGACTCTGGCATACAATCACTGGTTCCGGTGCGATCTCGCGAAAATGCTTAATCTGAAACACCTGCACAGTTTTTAGATCGTCAATGGTTGACCATAACGTTGGCACACCTACCGCCTGCAACGCCTCACCGTAATATTGCATTTCTCCAATGGGGCCGCTGCGCTGCAATCGCATGCCCCGCTTAGGTAGCTGCAGTCTTGCCATATACGGGTCAATGCGTAAAACGTCGGCGAGTCCCATGGCCGCTTGCTTAGCATCCTGCGGTGGTGTAATCACCAGTACCCCTGGCTCATCACTGCCCAGCACCGCCTTTGCTTCATTGAGAGCTGCTTGACGGCTAGCCTCCCGTGCTTGCTGCACACGCTTTAATCCGGCACGAGCCTGTCCCATGAGCTTAGGATTATTCACCCGTTTGAGAAAGGTGAGATAGGTTTTCTCCGCCGCATCCCACTGTAGTGTGCCTTCGTGCAATCGCCCGATCGATAGCAACATAAACGGATCTTTAGGAGCCGCCTTACGCCACTGCTTAAGCAATTGACTGGCACGACGATAATCCTGGGCTTCAAGGGCTGTAGTGACAAGTTGATGCATAGGTTGGCGGTTGCGACGGCAAATGAGCCAAAAATCTTTCCCATTGTAATCATGGAAATCGGTAGGAGCATCCCCCTGAGGAGTGCCTGGTTCAGGATAATGGCTTGTGAATGCCACCAATGATGCAGAAACCTTGTCTAAAATAAGGCAAGGTACATTGGCATTCCCCATGCGCAAATTCCCGTTTCTGACTCAGCTGTTAACGACCAGCCTCATGGGTATTGCCATTGGTTTGGTGGTGGGCTGGAGAAAACAGGCATATACAGAGAATGCCCCATCGGTTGCGCAGGCAGTCGTTGTGCCCATGGAATTTTTGGTGTTAGCTGGGGGTGGGGCTGCTTACTACAACGAAATTGCCCTGGAGAAAAACGTACGTTACTTTCAACGCACTCTCAATACCCTCAAAATTGACATCAGCAGTGTTCGCCAATATTTTGCTAACGGCAATGATGGTCAGCCCACCGTTCGCTACATCAACCTTGTCGGGCAAGAGCAGTTTAAGCCTCCAGAAATTGACAGCCTGGATGGTGCTGCCACCGTTGATAATGCTCAAAAATGGTTTGACGATTTAGCCAATAAGTCTTCACCATGCCCAGCATTTTTCTATTTCACTGGCCATGGTGCTTATAACAGCGAGAATCCTGATAACAATGCGATGATTCTCTGGGAAGAGAAATTGGTTTCAGTGCAACAACTGGGCGGTTGGCTCGATCAGCTATCATCCGATCAACCCTTTGTGGCAATGATGGCCCAGTGTTTTTCAGGATCCTTTGCTAATCTCATTTATGAACAGGGTAATCCTGAAAATCCTGTTGCTTTACAAACTCGCTGTGGTTTCTTTGCCACCGTCGCTGAGCGGCCATCGGTGGGCTGCACGCCCGCAGTAAATGAGGCCGATTATCGTGATTACAGCTCTAGCTTTTTTGCTGGATTAAGCGGTGTTGACCGTGTAGGCCAGCCAGTGGCATCGGCTGACTATAATATCGACGGAACAGTCTCCTATGCTGAAGCCCACGCCTTTGCAAAAGTGGATGAAGAGACCACTGACTGGCCCGTATCTACCTTAGAAGTGTGGTTGCAAAAACAAGCCAGCAAAGACAAGATTGCTGAGGTTTTGGCCCGGCCTATGGATGACATTCTGAACCAGGCTGAACCCCATCGCCAGCATGTAATTCGTGCGCTGAGTGAGAAGCTTTCTCTGGATCTAAAACAGTCCTATTCTAGTCAAATGCCCCCGATTGATTTTGAATCTGTTACCGGTGCCTACTGGGTGCGTTTAGGCATGGAACTGGTCAACATCTCAATGATGCAACAGATTCAGCAGGGCGATCAAGATGACTTAAAACTAGTGTTAGAACAAATTACGAACTGTGAAAACAGCAGTATTGCCACACCACAGTCGTAGGGGCGCTGGGGCTTATCCGTTTGAAGTATTTGTCTGGCAAATAGTCTAGATATCTTTTTATAAGAAAATATTATCAATTGATTTTAAGATTGACATTTTACAAATCATGATAAACCGCTAATCATAGGAATTAACCTATCAACCATTCCAGCAGATAGCTCCTGTGGTTAAGCTGACTGGTTGGTACTCATCCTTTCAAGAATCTGGGCGTTTACGCGACAGTTCGCAGTACTGATCCAACGGTTCCCGGCAATCTGTCGTTATATCTGGGATTAAGACTGCTTCGCTCGCCTGACCATTTACCTTCTAACTATTATGGAATCCTTATCGGCATCAAAGTCCCCTCGCTGGAGTAGCTGGTTCAGTGGCACCCACGTTGTACGCTTCTTAGAGCTGATACAAGACTTGATTGTGATTTCTCTCTGCATTGGTTTGTTTAGCTTTATGGTGATGCAGCTACGAGAGATGTTTTTGTCACTGTTACCCCCTTTGAATTTCCCTCAGGTCACCGCCGATATATTGTTCCTGCTGATCCTGGTAGAACTGTTTCGGTTGTTGATTATCTACTTGAAAGAGCACCGTGTTTCTATTGGTGTAGCGGTGGAAGTCTCGATTGTGTCAGTGTTGCGGGAAATCATTGTGCGGGGCATTTTGGAAACCCCGTGGGTGCAGGTCATGGCTGCCTGTTCTTTTCTGCTCGTGTTGGGGACTTTATTGGTGGTCCGTGCCTGGATTCCGCCCACATTTGATGGCATTGACCCTGAGCAGCAGGTGTCTCGTCGTCATCGGATACGCTTTGCCAAAAAATTAGCTGAAATGGAAAACAAACTGGATGCTGAATTACGACAGTCTTAACTGGGCAGATGCGAGAGATTGGCAGCTCAATCTTGTCGAGAGCTGCCTGGATTCGACAACAAGCACTGATATAGTTCGCGACGATGTTTAGTGTTTTTAGACATTTATCAACAACACTGCTCCAGCTTGATGGATATGGGTACTAATGCTCGGAGCAGCCATAACCAAATCGGCGGCTTAGTTGTGCTTGATTGCCAACTGGCCGCCATACTCAGTGGGGATTTGACTTTCAGCAGCTATTCCCTTGATCTCGCTATAGAGTTTGATGTATTCCAGGGCAGAGTTTTCCCAACTAAAGTTTTCTGCCATGGCCCGCTGCTGTAGTTTTTTCCAGAACGGCTTGTACTGGAAGCCTTCCCAGGCACGTACCATACAGGTAAACAAATCTAACGGCTCATAGCGGTCAAAACAGTAGCCGGTACCAGTGCCAGTGACGGGGTCGTGATGGCTAACGGTATCTACAAGGCCACCTGTACGCCGCACAATCGGTACACAGCCATAGCGCATCGCAATCATTTGACTGATGCCGCAGGGCTCAAATTTTGATGGCATTAGGAAGGCATCAGCGCCAGAATAGATTTTTTGGGCTAGCTGGCTACTGTACATCAAATAAACTGAGACGCGACCGGGGAAACGGTTGGATAATTCCCAAAGCTGTGTTTCGTAATGGCGGTTTCCAGAGCCCAAAAGTACGAGCTGTGCATCGGTATAGGCCAAAAATCGATCCATCGTCTGCAAAATTAGGTCGATACCCTTTTGCTCGACTAACCGGCTAACCAGACCAATGAGAAAACGCCCGTCGTTAACTTCTAAGCCCATTTCTTTCTGGAGGGCTTCTTTGTTGAGCGCGCGTTTTTCTAAGGTTTCTGCTGTATAGGTCTGGGTAATTTGCGCATCGGTTTCAGGGTTGAACTCATCGAGGTCAATACCGTTGACGATGCCGCTCAGTTTCTCACTGACATAGGACAGCAGTCCTTCTAGTTTCTCGCCGTATTCTTTGGTTTGGATTTGTTGAGCATAGGTGGGAGAAACGGCATTCACCCGGTCGGCATATAGTAGGGCGGCTGCCATGGTGCTGTCACCCTTCATGTACCAGGGACACCAGGTGATTTTGTCGAGTTTCCAGCGCCAGGGGCCTTGATAAGCCAGATTGTGAATGGTAAATACAGTGGAAATTTCAGGGGATTGATGCATCCAGACTGGAATCATGCCCGTGTGCCAGTCATGGCAGTGAATGATATCGGGTTTCCAATGGTTCCAGCAAAATTCGGCAGCACCGTTGGCAAAGAAGGTAAAGCGCCAATCTTCGTCTGGAGTGCCGTAAATTTCATTGCCATCAAAGGCAGGATGACCAAATAGGTATAGCGGAACTTCTGATTTTGGCAGTGTGGTTTCGTACACTGCAAAGGCATTGAACATGGCATACCCCCACCAGGTGGGCTCGTCGGGGATCCCTACCTTGTCTCCCATAAAGCCGTAATAGGGCATAAATATGCGCACGTCGTGCCCCATGGCGCGCAGTGTTTTGGGTAATGTGCCGACCACATCTCCCATGCCACCGACCTTTGCTAAAGGTGCGGCCTCTGCTGCCACAAATAAAATTCGCATCGCGTTCCTATTGCCCCGATGAAAAACCCATCTTCCACGGGATCAAGTCTAGAGGGGGATTGGATTTGTGCATAGTGTTTAAGCCTACGGAAGGGCAAGTAAACCAAACAATTCTTAGGGGCGTTGCAGGCAACGCCCCTAAGAATGTAGACCGCTCGACTATGGACGAATGCGCAATTAACGGTTTTCAGCGTTGATCGTATCCAAAATTGCTTGGGCACCGGCATCTCTAGCTCGCTTAGCCAAAGTAGTTCCCATTTCATCCGCTGTCGTCACAGGACCTGAGATTTCATCCTTCACCACTGTCTGACCATCCAGGCTAGCGACGATACCGGTCAGTGTGAGAGTATCTCCCTCAATCACGGTGTTCACACCAATGGGGACCTGACAGCCACCTTCTAGCTCCCGCAGGAATGCGCGCTCTGCGTAGCAACGCTGGGCAGTGGGTAAATGCTCCAGTGTTTTAATAACCGCCAGAATATCGTCGTCACCGCTGCGGCACTCGATACCCAGGGCACCCTGGCCCACAGCATGCAGAGAAACATCGGCAGGAACCACTTGCTGAATGCGATCAGCCATGTCCAGACGCTTTAAGCCCGCGACAGCCAAGATAATGGCATCGTACTGGCCTTCATCGAGTTTACGTAGACGGGTATTTAAGTTGCCGCGAATATCTTTAAATTGGAAAGACGGGTAGTGATGACGCAACTGGGCGAGACGACGTAAGGAAGACGTCCCAATGACAGCGCCTTCAGGTAGCTGATCCAGGTTTTTACCCGCATGCTTCTCGTGGGCAACCATGGCATCGGCGGGGTTTTCTCGCTCGGTCACGCAGCCTAGCATTAGTCCTTCGGGTAGGCGAGTGGGTAAGTCTTTCAGAGAATGAACGGCACAATCAACGGTGCCGTTGAGCATGTCGTCCTCAAGTTCTTGGGTAAAGAGGCCCTTGTCGCCAATTTTAGAAAGGGAGACATCGAGAATTTTGTCCCCTTGGGTTTCCATAGTTTTAACTTCGAAGTTAATCTCAGGAAAGCGTTTTTGTAGCTCACCCTGCACCCAGTGGGTTTGCACTAGGGCAAGCTGACTTTTACGAGAACCAATCCGAATAGTGCGGGTTGCTACATTTGGGGACATAGTTAACAGATTTGTTTTATGGTTAGACAGCCAGCAAAGGCCTGCTGACAAAAGATTTACACAAGATCTTAAGGTTACAGCACGGACGACCGCTCACGGTTGCAAAGCAGCGTAAGTACAAAGTTCTGTAAATGAGTGTTTATTTTAGTTTACGAAAGCGGCATTGGTTTCGATGCTTGGGCCAGCGACTAGCGGGTAGTTTAGCTGTCCTTACATTAATGTCGTTGCCAGCCTATGGTCAGCGTTTAGACCCGGTGCTGCTGGATGCATTTCTGAGTGATCCGTTGGAGGAGGAACCACGGGATCCATTGCTACCGACGGCGGTGGTGGATCGTCCCCTGAGTCCTCTAGAACTTTACGCTCTGGAACTGGCGCTATTTCAACTGGATGCTGAAGCGCGGGCACTGCTGCTGGCGGAACAGCCTGATGAAGCGTTTGAACTCTGGATGCGTGAGGTGCAACTACGTCGTGTATTTGGCCTTGAAGCAGAATTGGAAGCGTTGAGCCGTATTGGTCAGCAGGCTTGGAATTCGCAGCGATCGCAAGAGGTCCGTTTAATGTCGGTGCGGCTGGAGCGGATTTGGGAAGCAGAAAAGGAATCGGCCACCTTAGAACGGGTGGAAACCATTGCGACGATTGCTCAGACGTTGCGGATGCGGGACACGTCCACGGAGATCTATCAGCAACTGATCGACATGACCGCAGCGGATACGCTGACTCAGCAGGGGTGGGTGGTGGTGCTGGCGGCCCACTATTTACAGTGGTTTGATTTTGACAATGCGGCTCAGCTATATACCCAGTTAATTGACAGGGCTGACATCCAAGGCAACACCCTGGAGCATACGCAATATTTAAAGGATCTGATTTATAGCTATCAGCAAGCCAAAGACTATGCCCAAGCACTGCCGGTGCAAACCGAGTTGCTAAGACTGTATAGAACGACGGCTCAAAATGATCGCGAACCCCCCCTAGAAATTGATATGGCTCGTAATTTTCGAGCCATTGGGGTTTATCCCCAGGCGCTGCAGTATTACAACCTGGCCTACGTGACGGCCCAGAGCCTACAGCTGTATGGTCATGTGAGTACTGTGCTGAAAGACTTGGGCGATTTGTATGCCGAGCAAGGCCTGACCAATGAAGCGCTCACCATGTATAACCTGCTGGTCAGGGCTGAGCAGCAAGCGTATAACCAGCACGGCATTTTAGAGGCCTATGACCGCCTGGGACAGCTATACCTGAGCATTGATGATCGCGACAATGCTTTGGTTGCTTTTCGTGCAGGGCTGGCGTTTTCGGAGTCCCTTCAATACCGTGAAGCCTACTTTAGAGGTGAGGTGGCCAAGCTCAGTTTAGACCGTACCCCAGAGGACACTGCTGAGGCTGAAGAGACTGAGCCCACCCTGGGGGACTCTTTAAGGGAGGAACTCAAGGATAATCCTCCTTTTGATGTTGCTCCGGTGGAAATTGAGCCCCCCGACGATGGCGAGCTAAGTGAAGAAGATCTCACGGAGGATGCAATCCCTGAGGAACTACCTGAGGTGGAAGTGATCACCGACGAAACCATTGATGTTACGCCCGAGGAGCCTACACCTGAGGCTCCACCAGCACCAGGGTCAGATAATTAAATCAGTAGTTTTAAGCCAATTGCCCCCAGTAGCACGAGGACAATCTGCCGAAAGTTAGCGGCATCAATATATTTAGATAGCCAAATCCCGAGGCCTAAACCTGCGACAAAGAACGGTGCTGCATATTCTACCTGGGTGAGTAGGGCGGCGCTGAAATCGCCTTGCCAGATGTGGGTTGCGATCGCAACCAACGACAGCACACAAAACACCCCCGGTAAGTTGCCCTTAAACTGCTCAGGGCTCCACTGATTGCAGTTGCCATAGATCACAATCGGCGGCCCACCAATATTAAAGGCCCCTGTCAAGACGCCCGAGGCTGCACCAAAGGCATAGGCCCAGGGGCGTCCGGTCAGTTCTGGTAGCGATAGCTGTAGCCATGAGTAACCAACATAGGCCAAAACCAGAACACCGAGCGCCTGTAGCGCCAAATGCTCTGGGACATAATGCAGGCCCATAACGCCCACTGGAATTGTCACCAGGGCAGCCACCGATAAATGTATGATCCGGGACCATTCAAAATTATCCCGGTAGTACCACCAGAGGACGACGTTGCCAATCAGCCCCACGGCGATCACTAAAGTCACCGCCAGCTGTAGGTCCATAAAAAATGGCAGCAATGAGACTGCTACCAGGGCAAACCCAAACCCTGTCAGGCTCTGCACTAGAGACGCCAGCCCCACAATTAAACCAATCCAGAGACTGTCAGCCATACTCGCATTGAGGATGTCCATAGGGTCCCGCCATGATTACGTACTTCTAAATCTTACTGATTATTAAGAAAAATGTTGTGATGTAAATCTTAGCTTTTCAGCCTAATGTGCTGGCTACTGATGTAATTTACGAGTTTAAGTGCTAAATGGTTGAATATACAACTAGTGAAGTGTGACTTAACCATGGCGGCAACCTACGGTACCCCTAAAGAAATTGCTCGTCAGATGACCAATCACTGTATTGCCATGCGATTACGACAAATCAATCGTATGGTTACGCGTCTCTATGACGAGGCTTTGCGCCCCTTAGGCTTAACCGTTAATCAGCTCAACATCTTAGCCACAATTATTAGTCGGGGGCCAATTGCCCCTGGCCAGCTAGGGCAAATGCTCGGCATGGAAAAGTCCACCATTAGCCGCACCATTGACCGCATGCAGAAACATGGTTGGATTGAGATTGGGCCTGGCAAAGACAAACGGAGTCAGTTCCTCAAGGCCACGCCCCAAGGTCGGCGACTGTTACTCACAGCAGTTCCGATATGGCATGAGCTTCAGGCCAATGTGCTAGACTCCACCGCTGAAAATGCAGGAGTACTGGCTGCATTTGGCCTTACAGCACCTAAAACTGAGGAAAACCAACAAGAAGATCCAGATGACTTCTACAGCGATGAATTTGCTACGGATTTCTATTCTTAATACTGTAGGGGCGTTCCATGGAACGCCCCTACAGTAGGTTATTCATTCGCTAGTGCCATCGCCTTCTGCTGCATTGTTTTAAAGATGTTGTAGAACCCATTGGCTCGCGATGGCGTGAGGCTCACATCCAGTTGGGTCTCTTTTATAAAATCGGGTTCCAACTGCACGATGTCGTGAGGTGGTATTCCCTTGAGACCCTCAATCAATAAGGCGACCAGACCCTTCGTAATTTGTGCATCTGAATCACCTTGAAAACAAACATTGCCCTCTTCATCAGCATTGGCAAGAATGTAAACCTGTGAGACGCAGCCTTTTACCTTATTTTCAGGTGTCTTAGCATCTTCAGGAAAACCCTCTAGACGTTTGGCGTACCACAACAACTGCTCGTAGCGACGTCGCGGGTCTTGAATCCGTTGAAAACGTTTGACAATTTTGTCTAAGGCGGGAGGACGAGCGGAATTAACGGACATCTGCAAAATGCGATTTTTTTGCCATTACGAATGTCTCTAGTGTAAACCGCTCAAGTCTCTATCAAGGCTTTATTGCTCAATAAGGTAGGATTATTAGTCGCCATTTGCCTATCAATCGCCGTTTTCCTTGTTAATCATGAAACGATTGGCAACAGTCTCAGGCTGTAGCGCTGACAAAATCACATGGTCTGAGTCGGTGACGATCACGGCCCGTGTACGCCTGCCGTAGGTGGCGTCAACCAGTTGTCCTGTGTCGCGGGCATCGCCAATCAATCGTTTGATCGGTGCAGATTCGGGGCTAACGATGGCAACTACCCGATTGGCAGATACGATATTGCCAAAGCCAATGTTGATAAGCTTAATATCCATAAGTTCAAAAGCAAGCATCTAGAGCACAAAATTGCAAAAGCAGCAACAGCTACCATGCTTAATAATGCGCTCGTTTAAGTGCGTAAATGACTAAATCCTAGTACCGAAATGTTAACTAAAAAAATAGGAATTAAACATGAGAAAAATGAGGCCTAATGATTGAGAATGACGAATTCTTCATGGATTTACTGACCTCCAGTGTGCTCGCTTCTTAAGGAGCTTGAATAAAAAACGGGTAAATCTTTCAAAAATATCCAAATTTGCTGATAACAGAGGATAAAGAGTGCAACCGGTTGATATAACAACCCTTAGAGCCATTTGTAGTGAATTGTCTTCCGAATGGTTGCCTGCTCGCTGTGAACAAGTTGTGCAACGAGATCGTAATACTGTTTGTCTTGGACTGCGGACATTTAATCGACGTGGATGGCTGACAATTTCTTGGCATCCTCAGGCGGCGCGTATCCACATTGGGATGGCTCCTCCAAAACGGCCTGACACCTTTACCTTTAGTCAGCAACTGAAACATCAGTTCAGTGGACTTGCCTTAACGAAGATTAATTTTCTTGCCCCTTGGGAGCGTGCTGTTGATCTGCAATTCGCTCGGCGTCCTGATGAGCCTGCAGAATGGCATCTCTATGTGGAAATTATGGGTAAGTACAGCAATGTTTTGTTGACCAATGCCCATCAGGAAATTGTGACCGCTGCACACCAGGTGAATGAGCAGCAATCAAGTGTTCGCACTATCCGCACAGGGGGGCGATACAAGCCACCGCCGGCCATTGTGGGGACGTTGCCCCGTTTAGACGAGCCATGCACTGACTGGCAAGAACGGATTGGCCTGGTGCCTGGCAATCTCAGCAAAATGATGGTGAAAAGCTATAGCGGTCTAAGTACAGCGTTAGCAAAACAACTAAGCCGAGCAGCTGGTCTAGACCCAAATCAAACCACCGATAGTTTGACAACTGATGATTGGCAGCAACTCTATTTGCAATGGCAACGCTGGCTTCAATGTCTAGGGAAAAATGACTTTCAACCAGCCCATACCGATCAGGGGTACACGGTGTTGGGCTGGACGCAATCATCACCAGGGTTTTCTGGTTCTATCCAACAGCTGTTAGATGATTACTACACGACGCAGCTCAACCAGCAGACATTTACGCAAGTCCATCACCAACTCACTCAAAAGATAAAAGGTCTGACGAAAAAACTGCGGCAGAAAGCGGCTAATTTCCATCAGCGGCTAGATGATTCTGACCAGGCCGAGGGCCATCGTGTGCAGGCAGATTTGCTGATGGCTTATCTGCATGAGTGGCGACCGGGCATGAAATCAATCCAACTTCAGGATTTTGACTCGGGCAAACCCGTTATTCTGGCACTAAACCCCGAAAAAAATGCGGTGCAAAATGCCCAAGCATTATATAAGCGACATCAAAAATTAAAGCGCACCCGTCAGGCCGTCATGCCTTTGCTCGCAGAGGTAGAAACGGAGCTGCATTATCTTGAACAGGTAGAAGCCGCCCTCAGTCAAACCCCTCGATACACCATGACTGACGATCTCGCCGCCCTTGAAGAAATTCGAGATGAGCTAGTGCAACAGGACTATATAGCCGATCCGCACCAACGCCAATGGAAACAACAGGGACGGGGACGGGAAGAGAAACTGCCCAATTTCTATAGATGCCAAACTCCTAGCGGGACTGAAATATGGGTGGGACGCAACAATAACCAAAATGAGGCTTTGTCATTTAAAGCGGCCAATGACTATGATCTATGGCTACATACTCAAGAGATTCCGGGTAGCCATGTGTTGCTGCGTTTAGAGCCTGGTGCTGAAGCCAGTGATGAAGACCTGGGCATGGCAGCCAATATTGCGGCCTGGTTTAGTCGAGCCCGTCAGTCGGAGCAGGTGCCGGTGGTTTACACCAAACCCAAACATGTTTATAAACCTAAAGGCGCTCGCCCAGGCATGGTGATTTATAAGCATGAACACGTGCTTTGGGGCCAGCCGCAAAAGGCAAAAGCGTATTTGGAAAAGCAGGGAGATGAGTGATGAGTTTTGACC
Organism: Leptothoe sp. ISB3NOV94-8A; assembly: GCF_043421595.1. NCBI lineage: Bacteria > Bacillati > Cyanobacteriota > Cyanophyceae > Nodosilineales > Cymatolegaceae > Leptothoe > Leptothoe sp. ISB3NOV94-8A. The sequence goes on from NZ_JAXSQW010000001.1 coordinate 5,807,643, forward strand.
CACCGTCCCAACGTCTGCACCCTCTTAGTGTGGCTCCCATGATGGACCGCACGGATCGTCATTTTCGCTATTTCATGCGGCAGATTACGCAAAAAACGCTGCTATATACCGAGATGATTACGGCTCAGGCGATTCTCCATGGCGATCGCACCAAGCTTCTGGGGTTCGATCCCCTCGAAAAACCCCTTGCTTTGCAGATTGGGGGCGATGACCCTCAGCTTTTGGCCAAGTGTGCGCAGATTGCTGAAGATCTGGGGTATGACGAGGTCAACCTGAATGTGGGCTGCCCTAGCAATCGGGTGCAAAGTGGTAACTTTGGGGCCTGTTTAATGTCGCAGCCAGAGTTGGTGGCGGATTGTGTCGCGGCGATGCAGGCTGTGGTCGATATTCCGGTGACGGTGAAGCACCGCATTGGCATTGATGATTGCGATCGCTACGAAGACATGGTCAGATTTGTGACCACCGTAATGGCAGCAGGCTGTCATCGCTTTACTGTCCATGCCCGTAAAGCATGGCTCCAGGGACTGAGCCCCAAAGACAACCGCACGATTCCCCCCCTACGCTATGACGATGTTTACCGTCTTAAGCAAGAGCATCCCGAATTGTGGATTGAAATCAATGGCGGTATCAAAACCCTAGAAGAGGCTGACACCCATCTACAGCAAGTGGATGCTGTGATGATTGGTCGCGCTGCCTACGATACCCCTTACCTATTTGCCGTTGCCGATCGAGATATTTATGCAGCCAATGCTCCCTTGACTCGCCATCAAATAGTGACTGCCATGCTGCCCTATATTGCTCGCTGGACTGAACAGGGCACAAAGCTACATTCCATTACCCGCCATATGCTACAGCTCTTCCATGGTCAACCAGGAAGTCGGGCTTGGAAACGACACTTAACTGACCATAGCTGTCGTGCTGGTGCAGGTGTGGATGTGGTCAAAGAAGCCGCTGCGCAAGTTGTAGAAGCAATGAGTAAAAATACCTATAACACCATGCTTTTGTCAACGTAAATGTCCTAGATATAGACAAAAACAAATACCTTGGTGACAAAAATTTTAGCTCTTAATAAATCTTAAAAAAGTATTACGATTTGATACAAAATGGGGGCAGAAATTAGTTCACCCCTTAGATGTCACGAGTAAAGATTACGGTTTATGGACGGGTGCAAGGTGTGGGCTTTCGTTATCACACACGCCAAAAAGCACAAGAATTAAAGTTGACAGGCTATGTCACCAATAAGCCTGACCATACGGTAGAAATTGTGGCTGATGGTTCTGATGAGCAGTTAAAGTCCTTGATTGAATGGGCAAAAAAAGGGCCTGAACGAGCTAGCGTCAGGCAGCTTGAAGTGGAAGAATGTTTGCCCATCAATCGTTTTGATGAATTTGTTATCGAGTCTTGATAGGAAGTGCTCGGTAACGTCTTGACTGCTTCTTAGCGGTTACAGCAGCGTGAATACCATGACTAGGCCGATGGTTGCCATGAAGGTCAGGATAAAAATGTCACGTCTCAAGGTACCACTGCTAGTTCTGTGAAAGTGACTGCGATCGCTGAGAGTGGCTGCAGCAGCAATGCCACCATCAGGATATCCAAGGGCATAGCCATTCGGATTCTGGGTTGGAAACACCGGTATGGTGGTCGGGTAGCTAACATAGGCAGGCTGTTGAGGGGCCAGTTTGGACTCCTCTAACGGCACAAACATGGATTCTCGGATAACCAGGTCAATTTCGTAACTGTTCCAGCCTTTCTCCCGCAGGACTGAGGCCGCCGCATCGGGACCACGATTTAAAAAATCCAGATCCGATTGACTCGGTTCAGCATGCTCAGAACGCAAAGAGTTAATCGGTGGCCCAAACACCTGTTGTAGCTCGTCCAGTTCCCTGGATTGGGCTTGGATCGTTTCAAATTGCTGGTGGCTGATGTCAATGTTCTTTAAGACTGCATTGATCTGCTCACAGGACCAGCCGTCTCTACACAATGTACGAGCGGCTCTAATATCGATTGCTTGCTCTAAGGCATCATGCTGAACGTGTTTCATATACCCCTAGATTCTTCAGCTACATAGCTAGGTAGATACGCTGGTCTGAGTCGAGAGCCCTTCTTCGACGGTGTATGCCTGCTATGGGTTAATTAGCAGGGTAGCTATATCCAAACCTCAAACTAATCAGGTTTTAAATATGCCTCCCTATGACTACATATAAATGACTGGTTCAGAGAACAGTAGTTCCACCTAAAATGACCTTTGAGAAACTTCATAGCACGTGAAGGATTAATGAAACTCCTATAAAAATTAGTCCTCCCAGCCAAACCAAGAGGGTGAAGGCTTTGAGTGTGGTCGCCGCAGCGTTTCTACGGGGGGACGGGTGGGCCGGGGTGAGCCGTGGGCGATGACTACGGTGATTTTCGACCTGGATGTCGTGGAGGAGGGCAAAACCGATGTCGTCTAAGGGGGGGATTGCGGGTTTTAGCACACTGCGAATCTGCTCAAGATGCCAACCATGGTGACTCAAAATAGAAGCGGCTTCTTCCACACCTCGGTTCATTACCAGCAGAGTTGGCCTCTGGTGAATATTGATTTTTGTAACGTTAATTTCGGTTGACCGGCTCAATTTAGGTGGGGGACCAAATTTACGCTGTAGCTTTTCTAACGTAGTTGCTTGCTCCTGAATTCTCTGAAAATTTTCCACACTGATACAACCATTTTTGAGGACGCCGTTGATTTCAACTAGCATCCATCCTGCTCTACATAATGAGTGGGCCGCCCGTACATTTAAGTCTTGTCTAGACAAGTCATAGCGGTAAAAATCTTCCATGGGAGCAAGTTCGACTGAAGATAGAAGATATCCACACCGTGGATTACGCTACAGTCCGACGAGGTTACTGGATAAAGGTATCAATGATTTCCACGTCATCTAACGACCTTAAGAATTAATCAAGGGTGTTGGCTGTTAAGGGCAGGACGTATGGAACCCAGGGCAAGGTTGCACTATACCCAATAGCGACAGAGCCGACTTTTAATTAGGGCGTTCTATAGAAGCTGTCTATGGAATTGAAGGATAAAAACAGCTTGCAGGTAGAAATAAGCCTTTGTAAGATTTGGTCATCACGTTATTCGTGGGCTAGCGATTTTAGAATCATGAATCAGCCAGTTTCAGAGATGGGAGATTGCACCATACCAATGGAGATGTTCACCATGGGGCTGAAATTTTTATAGATAGAGGCTTAGAGGTGCCTGCTGTTACAACAGAAAAAATGATTGCAGTTGATCCCATGGCTATTGAAGAAACGGATTCTAATCTGTTGTCAATGATGAAAAATGCAGGTTGAAACCTTTCTCCATAGGCGATTTCATGTCTGAAAGAACAATGGCGACAGACCCAGATTGTTGTTTTAGTGGGTAGGGGTGGAAATGGTGATGATGGCATTTGTGCCGCCAGGCATTTAGCTAGTCGGGGAAGCCATGGGACATAATGTCTCTCCATTTGAGGAGCCTTGTTGTATTTGCCTGATGGCTAGCAATTCATGTGTCTAAAAGTAAATTTAGGTAAGTAATGTCATGCCAGTGCTGCCCTTTGTATCACTATTGTCAAAAGAACGCTCATTTTTTAGAGTTAGAGACCTATTATGACTGGACCAGGGTTTGCGTTAGCGGTTGGCCTAGCATTTATTCATGCGTTTGTTTCTAAATTAAATATTTTTTCCTTCATTCCTGAATTTCGCTGGATGTCCTTTGCGGGCGGAGTATCTATTGGCTATGTCTTTTTGGAGGTTTTTCCCGAGTTAAGTCATGCTCAAGAGACGATAACGCACTCTAATATTCCATGGGTTGCGTATGTGGAAAATCATGTTTATATACTGGCGCTGTTGGGTTTGTTGGTGTTTTATGGGTTAGATATTTTGGCGCTTAAATCTCGCCTGCATAACAAAACTAAGAACAACCAGGACAGCACCCAGAATCCTGTTTTCTGGATTCACATTGCGGCGTTTGCAATCCTCAATATGGTTGTTGGTTACTTACTGCAAGAACTGGCTAACCACACACTGCTGCAATGTCTATTATTTTTTGCCGCCATCGCCCTGCACTTTTATATTATTGACCATGGCTTACGGGAGCATCATCAGGCTCCTTATGACAAATATGGTCGTTGGCTGCTGACAGCTGCAATTATGGTGGGTGCGATCTCAGGCCGCTCCCTCCACCTCAGTGAAGCCGGAATTCTAGCTGTTTGGTCCTTCCTGGCTGGCAGCATCATTCTCAACATTTTGAAACGAGAGCTGCCCGACGAAAAACAAAGCTGTTTCTTTTCCTTTGCCACGGGGACAGCGCTTTACACAACTTTATTGTTGCTTGTTTAGGGAGTTCTCATAAACACTTGCAATAATCTCCCTGCTCGAAGATTTTAGGAGAACGACCATGCCTGATGTCACAACACAGTGGTATCGCGTTCTAGATCTAGATGAGTTACCTGAAGGCCGAGTTAAAACCGTGGTAGCTGGTCATAAAAGCCTGGCCCTTACCCACTACCAGGGCCAATATGGTGCTTTAGACAACCGCTGTCCTCACCAGGGTGGTCCACTGGGTGAAGGCTCCATTGAGAATGGTCTGTTGCGTTGTCCCTGGCATGGCTGGGACTATTGCCCGTTAACGGGGGCACCACCTGGCGCTTTGGAAGTGGATGATGCCTTAGCAACCTTTCCCGTAGATGTGCGTTCAGATGGTGTGTATGTGGGGTTAGACATTGAACAGCCCCACATTCGTACCGTTAGCGATGTAATGGTAGAAACCATGGTGAACTGGGGCGTGACCCATGTGTTTGGCATGGTGGGCCATTCTAATTTGGGTCTGGCAGATGCCATGCGTCGCCAAGAAACTCAGGGAAATCTCAGTTATATCGGTATTCGCCATGAAGGGGCAGCGGCGTTTGCAGCTTCGGCCTATGCCAAACTAACGGGCAAACCTGCCGCCTGTTTAACCATTGCGGGTCCTGGTGCAACAAATTTACTGACGGGTATGTGGGATGCCAAGGTTGATCGTGCGCCCGTATTGGCCCTAACCGGGCAGGTCAATACCCAAGTGTTGGGCACTGGCAATTTTCAGGAGTGTGATCTATCAGCGGCTTTTAGTGGCGTTGCGGCCTGGAGTCATACAGTTCTAAGCAATAGCAGACACGCTGAGCTGATGACCCTGGCCATTAAGCATGCTCTGCTCAAGCGAGATGTCTCCCATCTGATTTTCCCTGATGAGATTCAGGTGCAGACAGCGGTCGATGTGCCTGCCTCAGATCCCATTGGTCGGATGACTCCGTTACACATTGCGCCACCACCGGAGTCGTTGCAAAAGGCCATGGATACATTGCAAAAATCTCGTCGACCGGTGATTATTGTTGGCCACGGTGCCCGTTTTAATATGGCTGCGGTCATTGAGTTAGCAGAAACGTTAGGGGCTCCAATTCTGACCACGTTCAAAGGCAAAGGATTAATTTCCGATCACCATCCTTTAGGTTGTGGTGTTTTGGGACGTAGTGGAACCCCCATTGCCAGCTGGTTTATGAATGAAGCGGATGTTCTGCTTGTCTTGGGAGCCTCGTTCTCAAATCATACGGGTATCTATCCTGGTAAGCCCATTATTCAGGTGGATTTTGACCCACTGGCCCTGGGTAAGTTCCATGCGGTGGAGGTGCCTGTATGGGGTGAAATTAGTGTTGTTGTGGCGCAGTTGCAGGCGGCGTTGGCCGGAAACGTGGCCACGGAGGATCAGCGATCGCAAATTGCAGACCGCTGGGCCATCTGGCGAGCCGAAAAAGCCCGCCGCGAAGCCGACGACCGTGGACAAGGAGTTGATTCTGCCAGTGTTTTTGCTGCCATGACCCGCCATGTGCCCGCCAATGCTGTCATTGCCGTGGATGTGGGCAACAACACCTATTCCTTTGGCCGTTATTTTGAATGTCAGGCCCAGTCCGTCTTGATGTCTGGCTATCTCGGCTCGATTGGGTTTGCCTTCCCGGCAGCCATGGGGGCTTGGGCAGCCGCAGGTCAGGAGCGACCGATTGTGTCAGTCTCTGGCGATGGTGGTTTAGGTCAATATCTCGCTGAGTTCACCACCGCTGTGAAATATGGCATGAACATTACTCACATTTTGCTCAACAATTCTCAGCTTGGCAAAATCTCTAAAGAACAGCGTGCTGGAGAGTGGGATGTGTGGCAAACGTCACTCCATAATCCTGATTTTTCAAAATATGCCGAAAACTGTGGTGGTTTGGGTATTCGGATCACTCAAAAGGAGGAACTGGATGAGGCAATTACTCGCGCCCTTGCCTATCAGGGACCCGCCCTGGTGGAGATTATGGCTGACCCTGAATTGATTTAGGGCAATAGAGACAACACTATGCCTACCCTAGATGTCCAATCGCTACTTTAAACCATGACAGAACAACTTTCTAAAATTACCCAGCATCAATGTGAAAATGCACCTGCAAAGTATGATGACCTGAAGGCTTTATTCCTAAATTGCACCCTCAATCGTACGCCAGTGCTTTCCCACACTCGCGGGGTGATTAACATTGCCAAAGAGATTTTTGAAGCCAATGGTGTGCAAACCAAAGTGATTCGTCCCGTTGATTACGAGATTCCGGCGGGTTTAGGCTTAGATATGTCTGAGACCCCCGAATGGGATAAAGATGACTGGCCTCAGTTGCAAAAACAGATCGATGAGACTGATATTTTGGTGTTGTGTACTTCAGTGTGGCTAGGAGAAAAAAGCTCTGTGTGTAACCGTGTTTTGGAACGGATGTATGGCTACACTCACCTGCTGAATGGGAAAGGCCAGTACCGTGACTATGGCAAAGTGGGGGCCACATTGATCACAGGCAATGAGGATGGTGTAAAACACTGTGCGATGAATATTCTGTTCTCACTGTCTCACATTGGCTATACAATTCCTCCCCAGGCTGATGCTGGTTGGCTCGGTGAAGTGGGGCCTGGACCGTCGTATTTAGATCCAGGTTCCGGCGGCCCCAATAACGATTTTACGAATCGGAACACCACGTTTTTGGCCTGGAACTGTATGCACCTGGCACGCATGCTTAAGGATCATGGCGGGATTCCAGGCCATGGAAATCAGCCTGATGCTTGGGATGCTGGATGTAAGACGGACTTTAAGAACCCCGAGCACAAGGTGTAGGTTGGGTTGTCATACGCCGAAACCCTTGCCTCTGAACCAATTCTTTATGAACCCAACAATGCCAGCACCCATTGTTCTCGTTTTTTGTGGGCGTTGGGTGGTCGGTAATGTTGGGTTCATAAGGGGTTTTAAATAGTCTGAGAGCTTTTGGTGTGGGGTAACCCAACCTACGTTAATACCCTGTATGTTTCTGAAACTCTGCTCATCAATGGACACTTCACGGTCAATCTTTGTAAGATTTGATGCAAGAGACATCATGGGCATTTGCCGTTTGGGTATCAGGAACTATGACAGATGCTAAATCTCCAGAGCAGTCTGGGGAAACGTTGCTCACGGTGGTAGAGCCGTTGAGCGTTAATCCTCGTTCGTTAAGGTATCGTGCGATCTCAATCTGGTTGTTAGGCTTTGCTGCCTTAGCGGGGGCAGTTACCTGGGGCTATATGCGTTATCGGACTCCCAGCTCAGAGCCGGTTGCTGTTCCCCTGCATACGGTGGAGCGTTCGATGGTGGAGCTAACGGTCACCTCTGGTGGCACCCTGGCTTTGGGAGGGCAGCAAACGCTGAAATCGCCGCAAAATGAAGCGACCGTTGAGCAGGTGCTGGTGGAGGTGCGCACCCTGGTGGAAGCTGGTCAGCCGTTGCTTATTTTGCGCGATCGCAGCAACGAGCGAGAGGTGCGATCGCAACAGGTCGAAATCCAAAAAATCCAGCTGGACCTGAATCGTAATCAAGAAAAAGTAGCCGAAGTCGAGCAGCGAGTCACTGCTGCGATAGAGCAATACCAAGAGTCTCAGGAGTTAGCAGCTCAAGGATTTATTTCAGAAGATGAGGTGCGCGAAGATGAAAACGCCTTAGATCGAGTCCGTTCCGAACTCAAAGATGCCCAACTGACTGTCATTAAGTCTGAGTTAGACCTCAAGACAGCTGCTGAAACCCTGGATTTGCTAGAACAGCAGTTTAATGATCGAGTGATTACGTCACCGATTGATGGGGTTGTGCTTGAAGTGCAAGTGAGTGCAGGTGAAGCCATTGCCACTGATAAGAGTCTGCTGACGCTGGGGGACCCCGCTCAAGAGATTGTTAACCTACAGCTATCCACCTTGGATGCCGCCAAAGTTAGCCTTAATCAACCTGCTAGAATTCGTGCCATTGGCCCGGATGCGCAAGACTTTGACGGACGGGTCGTGGCTTTAGCACCCCAGGCCCTATCGGCGAGTAACGGTGGTAGTTCTCAAGAAGGGCAAGCCAGGGTGACCGCCAAAGTAAAACTAGACAGTGCCAGTCAGTCATTGATTCCTGGCAGTTTTGTCAGTGTTGACATCATTACAGAGCAACAAAAAGATGTGCTGGTTGTTCCCCCTGAAGCGATCCAGCGCGATCAGGGCGAGCCATTTGTTTGGATTAGAAATCAGCGGGGTAATGCGGCCCAACAACCCATTGAACTGGGGCTACAGGGGCTAGATTTAGTGGCGGTAACAGAGGGGTTGAGCGTAGGCGATCAGATTGCCCTGGTCCCCCCTACCATGACCGTTACGCCTGGCATGCCCCTCAGTGAGTCTCCTGCACTCCCTATCCCTGAAGAATTTAACCAATAATTGTCATGGGACTTCCCTTACCAGATCTACTGTTTATGACCTGGCGCTCCCTGACCAATCAGTGGCTGCGCTCTGGTCTGACGACATTTGGCGTGTTTATGGGGGTAGGTGCGGTCAGTGCCACCCTCAACATTCAAACCATTACCCGTGAACAAATTGATCTTAAACTAGCCCAGCGTGATCGACCATTTGTTAGTCCCTGGGTCTATGCCAGGAATGGCCCCCAACCTGAGTTGGATGAAGCCTTTCAAAAGGCGCTTACCAACTCAATTACTGAAATTCGCTCCGTTAGCTCTATTAGCAACGTTTACAACATTAACAATGTTCAATACGAAGCCAATGAAGCCGAAGTGGATGCCCGCAGTGTGTCCCTTAACTATTTAGATACCACAGGGCGACAGATGTTGCAGGGACGGTTTTTTGATCCAGGAGATGTGGAACAGTATCGCCCTGTGGCCATCATCGACGAACAGTTGGCAGTGGGCCTATTTCAGGAGAAATCACCTTTAAATAAGGCTGTTTATGCCAATGGTAATCGCTTTATCGTGATTGGTGTGATGGAGTCCAAATCTAACTCTGAATGGGGCACAGGGGGGGAGTTGTGGATGACTGAGACCTTTGCAACTGTTTTGTCTGGGGGATATCGTTGGGATTCATTGCAAATTAGCTCCCACTCCTTGACTCAAATTGGCGACCTTAGCGAAGCGGTCGAAGCTTTTTTGCAACAGAGTTTTCCCCAGGCCGAGGTTCATGTTTGGAGTAATGCGGATGATTTGTTAGAAGACTTAGAAGTGCAAAAAATTGCCTCAGCTGCCCTCACTGCAGTGGGTCTAATTGCCCTGGTCATTGGCGGCGTGGGCATTGCCAATATTACAGTTGCTGCCGTGCTAGAGCGGACCAAAGAAATTGGTATTCGTCGAGCCATTGGTGCATCTAAGTTAGAGGTGATGAGTCAGTTCATTTTAGAGGCGGTGATATTAAGCCTGCTGGGGGGGGCGGTAGCTGTTGCCACGGTCCACGGTCTGACCCAAGCGGCCACAACGATTGTCATAGAGGCTCCCTATCGATTCTCATCTCGTAATGCTGCCTTATCCATGGGGGCAGCGGTGGTCGTTGGTGTGGGCGCTAGCTTTATCCCGGCTTTGCGCGCTACCCAAGTTGATATTGTTAAAGCCCTGCGGAGTGACTGATGCGATTTCAAAATCAGCTACATATCTTTTTAATGGCCAGTGCTTTGGCAACATCAATGCTTCAGCCAGCAGTTGCGCAACCGGTTACGCAACTGCCTGAGCTACCGCCCACACCAAATTCCCAGTCTGAACGGGAATCTGACTCATCTCCGAGTATTGAGCCGAGTACTGAGTCTCCCTCGGCCCCATTATTAGCCCCCTCTGAGACGCAGAATAACCCTGCCCAGACTTTGGCATTAACCCAGTCAGACGTTGTTACGCTGTTACTGCAAAACAATCGTGAACTGAGAAATGCTGCCTTAGAGCGGATTGCCCAACAACAAGATCTACGAGAAGCGGAGAGTATCTTTACCCCAGATTTAACTCCAACCTTAAGCCTGGGCCTGAGCGATCGTACGGCTGATACAACCGAAATTACCCGTGAAGCTCGTCTGGGGGGAGAGCTGCTGACCCCCTTGGGAACGACGCTGGAGGTAACGGTTGATTTGATTGAGGATCAAGAGGTGGATTTATCGGTGACTCAGCCGCTGTTGCGGGGGGCTGGGCGAGCGGTTAACACATCCTCTGTAAAAATTGCCCGTTTACAAGAAACTAGTAATCAGCTTAATCTGCAACAGCGACTAATTACGGATATTACTGGCGGCATCAACACTTACCATGCGTTAATTCGCGCCCAAGCCAGTCTACAGATTCAACAGCTATCTTTTGAGACTCAGCAACAACAGCGCCGTTCAATCGAGGCATTGGTAGAAGCAGGACGGAGAGCCCGATTTGAGTTAGTGGAAATTGATGCCAACCTGGCAGCTACTGAAACTAATGTTTTAGAAGCTGAAAATGCGCTACAACAGGCGAAATCGGATCTCTTAAATCTGCTAGATTTGGACGACTCGCTGGAAATTACAATTCCAGAAGAAGCTTTGGCCACATTGAGCACGGTTGCTGAAGACTCTGAGGTTCCGTCCTTAGAGGAGCTGGTGGAGATTGCTTACGGGAATCGACCAGACTATCGCCAGGCTCAGCTAGATTTAGAAATTGCTGAGATCAATGGTGTGGTAGCTACTGACAATCGCCGCTGGAATTTAGATTTACGCGCCAATGCCAGCACAAGAGAATTTTCGGAAGCATCAACAGAGTTAGTATTGACGCGACTGTTGGAAGATGAATCAACGGAAACCGCTTTGCTGCGTAACCGGGTATCGCAACAACAGTTACAAAATGATCTGGATCGACTTGAGTCTGATATTCAACTTGATGTTGCAGACCAGCTACGAGATGTAGAATCTGCCCGCAATCGCATTGAGGTAACACGTCTAGCTCGGGAGCTGGCTGAGCAGCGTTTAGAAAATGCCCGTGCCCGAGCACGCCGGGGTCGCACTCGGGACATTTTTGAAGTATTGGAGCTGCAAAATGATCTGGTCGAGGCGCAAAACAGTGAGGTCACTGCTGCCATTGACTTTGCAGATGCGATCGCATCCCTCAATCAATCCCTTGGCACCACCCTTGATGTCTGGTCTGTGCAAGTTGAGGAGAGTAAGTTGCTAATGGTGCCAGAGAGCTTAGAGTCTGATGAAGATGAATAGAGAGATGTCTAGGTTGCGATCGCGTCTAAACTGAGCTGCTTAGAACAGCATACGCAAACCCATAACAGTCACAGCACTCAGAATCATCAGGATTGCCAACACCATATCCTGACTGCGTTGCTGCTCAGAAGCATCCATCTTGGCAGAATACACAGCGACTTTAACGTGGTCTTGATGATAATTACGCATCTTGATTTTCCTTGAGTCGTTAGGAACTGGTTGCCCTAATTGCATGGCGGGCAATACCGATTATTAGAAACCCTGAAATGAGCCAATGATATGGAAAGCCCTAAAGGTGCATCAGACTAATATTTCAGGAAATGTTTCTAAATATTAGTATTGCATAAACAAATGTAAACAAATGTAATAAAGGCTGTCCTTTGACCCATCCTCGGCCTTGAAACAAAAGCAATGGACTGGATGCTTAAAACTATTAAGAGAATGTTACGTTTTGATTTTCAATAATTTGCAGTAGTAGATTCTCTGGTTGGCCCATAGGCCATGCGACCCATAGCCAGTAATCACACTCTACGATTTTGCCCCGTGGTTTGGCTTAGTGCCACCACCCTTATTAGAGGAGGAGTGAGCGTCCGCTGGTCGGATGTCGGTTGCTTTAAGCCCAAGAGCCTTCGTCAAAGTCCGGATGGTGCAGTAAAGGTAACTACCTGCCAAGATGCAGCTTATGGTGCTAGTCATGCTTCGTTAATGGCACATCAATGGAGTTTCCCTATGGAATTTCTCAGTACATCTTAGGCAAGCCTTTTGGGCGGCTGGCTATGTGCTGACGTTAAGACTTATAGCTCTGGAATAACTCAGATAAGAAAAATAAATGCAATAGTTTGTAACGTTATTGTTACATTGCGTTACTATTGTTTACAAGGGTTGCAAAGCGTTACTGCTAATCAGCATTGTCCAATCTCTTCGGGTAATGCTTTTCAGACCCTTCTCACACACTTAGTTTCGAGGAGCCCATCATGTTTGCACCTATCGTAATTCTGCTTCGTAATCAGTTTGGCAAGCGTGAATTTAATCAAATGCGCGGAAAGGTCATTGCCCTACATTCGAAAGTGATTACAACGGTTTGTAATTGGTTCGGTATTGATCGCACAGAGCGTCAGAATCTGATTCGTGTAGCACGCGACAATGGTAAGAGACTTGGATTTTTGGCGTAAGAACTTGAATTTCATGGCATTCAGCCTGTTTCCTGACTAGTGGCTGACTGCATATATTATCTTTCCTCTCTCCAGAGATACAATACAGTCTGGCCTCTATCGTTTATGGTAGAGGCTTTTCATCGTTAGAGAGTTTAACCGTTCGGTACACCATAGCTAACAGCCCCTGACATTGATGCCAGGGGCTGTTTATGTCCTAAGAAGGTGACTTCTGAGCAGTCTTTTTGAGAAAAGTATGCTGTTCTAGAAAAAAGATGCTAAGACTTTCTATTAGATTGTTTGCGAATGATGATGATGTCACCATCCTGATATTCAAAATCTTTTGAACCCTTTTTCTTAGAGGATTTGCCAGCGCCAGCACCTTGAGCCATGAGGAACAGTAATACGAATGGCAATGAAATGAAGAGAATCGGGGACATTACGTTATCTCCTAAAAAACATTGGCAGACATGAGACAGTAATCTGAAGCATCAGGGTAATGGCACCCTGAGCAGGCGCATATCATGGGTTCAATTACTCTAGAGAAAAAATGAAGGTGTTGATTTTCACTCCCTGTGATACCTGATGTAGTACGCAGTCAAAAGTGATGATTACTTAGCAGACAGTTGTTTGATTGGCCTAGATATTTAATCAAAAATACGGAAAATTTATGACTGAGTCCGTATTGCTTACAAAAGCATTGTATGTTTTCGCACCTATCCTTGCGTTACCCTTATGGGTACTTTTCCGTTAAAGATACGTAACATTTACCTTTTGGTTTGTGTGTTCTCTATCCATAACCGTGACTTGTTTGATGCAGGCTGACCATATTCGACGGAATCAAACCATCTTTCATTCTCTTCATATGATGCCAACAACAGTACCCCCACTCCGCTGTTTCCTTCTCAAGGGACAACAGAGTGGGGGTAAGAGAGAGCTATAAGCGCTAGGCTACGTTTCCTCAGGATTCCACTGAAGACATTTGTGCTCCTGTGGGGTCAAAGTTGCTAGGAAATTGTGTGGTTCCTGCTATATAGTCTGCATCTTTGAGATTAGCCTTGTCTAATCTGGCTTCCCTAAGATCGGTGCCTATCAGCATAGCACCGCGTAAGTCGGCATTGTGCAAATCGACCTTGCTGAGGGTGGCATAGCTAAGGTCAACACCGCGCAGATTGGCTTGACTGAGGTCAACGTTGCTCAAGTCGCTGTAGCTAAGATCCGAACCCTTGAGGTCCACTTGGCTAAGATTCACATTAGCCAGAGATAGACCTGAGAACGCTCTTTGGCCGCGACTGTAGTTTTGAAGTAAGGCAGTAGCTTGAGACATAATGCACACCTATTTAGCTGCAAAGACTGGAGTATGAGGGCTCTGAAGTGTTAGCTGAGCATCGGGCTGCTGGCAAGCGGCCATTGTTTTGACATGCTCCATTTCATCGTCACGGATGGCGACGAACACATCGTAAAGATTTTTAATTTGGGGACGGCGCTCTGTAGGGGGATGAGAAGTTTGGAACTCATCGAACATGTAGAGATCCCCATCACGATAGTAGCTGATGGCTACTTGAGGAGCGGGTTCTTGCTTGAGAGTAGCTTCATTCGACTGTAGGAACTTGTCATAGCTAGCATAGGCATGCTCTTCGACTAATTCCATGAAGTGATAAGCCGCACGCGGATTAATGGCGTAGATGGCAACAATAATCCAGTAATAGAGCAGGGCTACATGGCGAGCCAGAAAACGATCAACCCATTGTTGGCTGCCACCCAGCTCTTCCATGATGAGCAGGTGATGCAGCTCATTCCAAGATTCAGCAAAGTGGACTTTTAGCCAGTCGACTTTCCGCCACCAGCCTAAGGTTTCATAAAGATGCAGGACAGATAGGTAGGAAAAATAGGGAACACGGGCAACGGTTTCTAAAACGTAAAAGCGTGGGTAGGGTCGATTTTTGTAGACTGTGTTGATAACAAAAACAAGAATGCCTACTAGAGCTTTAATCATGAGGTGTTCTCCAAGAGGTTAGAGAAAGAACTTTGTTGTTGGTACCTGATTGGTTGAGGTGAGGTGCATCAGTTGCCGTGAATTAGGCAGGCTGCAAACTTACTTCTGTCTCAAATAATCTAGCGATTTCTAGGGTTAATGGTGGTGTTTCTTGATATCTAGTAATAGACAACATATGTGTTGTTAAACATGTTGTTAAACGTGTTATGAGGTTGTTAAACATGTTGTTAAGTTGTTAAACATGTTGTTAAAATACTGAAGTAGTTTGCAATCTAATTGCCTTGTTTTTGAAGGGGGAGAGAATTTGTCTGTTGAATGTTGCTGGTGTGATGCCTGCTGACAGGTGTTTTATGCAGTCCGAATTGTTGGGATGGATGCTGCTTCCCTAAAAACCCTCCTGGGGTTGCTTGGTATGAGTCCTCTCCATCAGATGGGTGTACAGCCGGGGAGCCGTTTGAGTCAATCAGTGCTACTTGACTACTGAAGCTACATACGCTATATCCCTTTCGCCAACATCTTGAATGTGATGCTTGCCGTAGACTTCGTTACGGATAATTTACATTTTCCAACCAAAATGAATTCTGCGTGCCATTACATCGAAAAATATTGAGAAACATAGACGGTTTTGGCCTGGCTGCGTCTGCAACCTATAGCCTTCAAAGAACCGCATATAGAAACGCTAGTTAAGACGACCTATGGCACAATCCCCTAACTCACAGCCTGCTATCGAATCAATTTTGCACGAGCAGCGACTGTTTGAGCCGCCCGCTGAGTTTGCGGCAGCGGCAACTGTTTCTGGCGCTGATCAGTATCAAGCTCTCTACGATAAGGCGGCGGCTGATCCTGCTGCATTCTGGGCTGAACTCGCTGAGCAGGAACTGAATTGGTTCCAGAAATGGGATACCGTTCTTGACTGGCAGCCCCCCTTTGCCAAGTGGTTTGTCGGTGGCAAAATCAATATTTCCTATAACTGTCTAGATCGACATCTCGATACCCATCGCCGGGATAAGCCAGCCATTGTATGGGAAGGGGAACCTGGCGATTCTCGTACCCTCACCTATGCTGAGCTCCACGTTGAAGTGTGCCAAATGGCTAATGTGCTCAAAGGCATGGGTGTAGCCAAGGGGGACCGGGTGGGCATTTATATACCAATGATTCCTGAGGCAGCTGTGGCCATGCTAGCCTGTGCCCGTATTGGTGCTGCTCACACCGTTGTCTTTGGTGGCTTTAGTTCTGAAGCCCTACGGGATCGTCTCAATGATGCTGAGGCCAAGGTCGTCATTACTGCTGACGGTGGTTTCCGCAAAGATAAGGCAATGCCGCTGAAGCCTGCTGTAGACGCAGCTTTAGCAGAGAACGCTGTGCCCACCGTAACCAACGTGCTGGTGGTGCAGCGCACAAAGCAGGCTGTGGATTGGACTGACGGCCGCGATGTGTGGTGGCACGATGTGAAGCCCGGTGCTGCCACTGAGTGTGTTGCCGAGCCGATGGACAGTGAGGATCTGTTGTTTATTCTCTACACCAGCGGTACCACGGGTAAGCCTAAGGGGGTGGTGCACACGACGGGGGGCTACAACCTTTACACCCACATGACCTTTAAGTGGGCCTTTGACATCAAGGAGGATGATGTCTACTGGTGTACGGCTGATGTGGGCTGGATTACAGGCCATAGCTACATTGTGTACGGTCCTCTGTCCAACGGTGCCACCAGTGTGATGTATGAAGGTGCACCCCGTGCGTCTAATCCAGGTTGTTTCTGGGATGTGGTGCAGAAGTATAAAGTGACTATTTTCTACACAGCTCCCACGGCTATTCGTGCCTTTCTTAAGATGGGGGACCAACACCCCAATGCTCGTGACCTATCTTCTCTACGGATTCTTGGGACTGTGGGTGAGCCCATCAACCCAGAAGCGTGGATGTGGTACCACAGGGTCATTGGCGGTGAGAAGTGCCCAATTATTGATACCTGGTGGCAGACTGAGACCGGTGGCTTTATGATTACGCCGTTGCCTGGCGCGATCGCAACCAAGCCCGGTTCAGCCACCAAGCCGTTCCCCGGTATTTTGGCCGATATTGTTGATGCCGAAGGCAACCCTGTTGGTGCCAACGCAGGGGGATACTTAGTGGTCAAGCATCCCTGGCCTAGCATGATGCGTACGGTTTACGGAGATGATGCCCGCTTCCGCCGCACCTACTGGGAGCACATTCCCCCCAAGGATGGTAAGTATGTCTATTTTGCTGGTGACGGTGCCCGTAAGGATGAAGATGGTTATTTCTGGATCATGGGTCGTACCGATGATGTACTCAATGTGTCGGGACACCGCCTGGGCACCATGGAAATTGAGTCGGCGCTAGTCTCTCACCCCGCTGTGGCAGAAGCCGCTGTGGTGGGTCGCAGGGATGAGATCAAAGGTGAAGATGTCTTTGCCTTTGTGATTTTGGAAGGCACACACAGTGCCAGTGATGAGTTGAAGGCTGAGCTGAAGCAGCATGTGGTGAAGGAGATCGGTGCGATCGCAAGACCCGGCGAAATTCGATTTGCAGACGGGTTACCCAAGACCCGCTCCGGTAAAATCATCCGTCGCTTCCTGCGTAACCTGGCCAGTGGCGAAGATCTAGTCGGTGATGCCACCACCATGGAAGACCAAGGCGTCCTAGAGAAGCTGCGGACTGGAGCATAAACCAAGCGCTGAATGGGTGTTTTTCATCCTTCACTATAGATAAACAAGATAAACAGGCAGTGGATCTAGGCTGAATGTCGCTCCGCTGCCTGTTTACTATGACTCTAAAGCTGTGCATCTGAAGCCGTGCATCTAAAGCCGTGAGGCCATGCCAATTATTTACTCTCGTTCCATCAGTCGCGGATCAAAATCGCTGCTATCCATCGCTTCTGCGGGTCCGCCAATGTCTTCTATGGCCTGGGTCCAAGCCTCTAATCGGGCTGCTTGACTCAGGGCGATGTGATAAGGCAAGGGACGAAAGGACTTCAACCTGTCGGCTGTTCTCTGTACCTTGGGGCGTTGATCCAGCACTGGGCGAGCAGGCTGTGGTTTGGGACGATCCATAAATGCTGACGTACGTAAGAATGATTCCATTCTAAAGGGGCTTTTCTGTGGTGTAGTGTGGTTAACCACCTTAAAAACCGTACTTTAGGCGATGTCAGCCGTTTAATTGTAGCGATGACTGTAATTAAAATTGAGTAAAACATCTTCGTAATCTAGTTCCAAAAATCGGTCTAAAGGCATGTAAAGCCAGCGTAACGAAGAATCTGGATCTCCTTTAGTCATGCGGAAACCGAGGGTGAGGGCAAAGTCTTCTGACAGGGGGTGAATGGCAATGGTGTAAATGTCACTCAGATTGGGAAAATCATCGCGAATTTTGCGTAAGGTGATTTGAGAGTCTTTAATAAATTCACAGGCCGTCTCATAGGTCCACACATCTATCTCAATTTGCCAGCTACGCACAAACACTGTGTAGCAATCAGGATCGCCTTTGGTTGCCACTGTGATGGGATCGTCTTCTCTCATATCCAGCCGACTCAGGTGTAAGCTGCGACTAGGAGAGAGATCAAACTTCTCTTCTGAATCGGGATGGGCCGGTAAGAATGCGGCGAACCCTACCGGTTCTTTGGTAGACATCCGTCGTAAGACCCGCAGGCCATCAGGATATTGCCGAGACCATTGGCGTATGCCTTTCTTGATATTGTGCAACATTGATTCAGGTCTTTCAGGATCATAGCTATAGACCTGTTCTAGAATATTGGCAACAAGGGTGGCATCATTGCGAGGATCAAAAGCATCCGGATAGAATGTGTCATCTGCTTTCTCCTCCGGTAGCTCAAAACTTTGAGGAATATTTAAGCTCAGTCGTGTAGCAACACCGTCGGATTCGCCCCGTCTCAGAAGATTTTTAGAAGCGAGCTTGTCTAACATTTGTCCAGCAGCTCGCGGTGTTCCCTGGTTTTGGGTATAAAACAAATCTGCTGCATCACTGTGGGAGCAGTAAAAACTACTAATCTGACGGTTGAGGGTGCTTATGGGCGCATAGTCCATGCCCCGTTGTTGCAGATAGCCGTAGCCCCACAGCCGCACAAAATAGGTTGCTTGCCTCAAGGTTATTTTTAAACCTGGCTGATGCACGATGTGTTCGATGTATTGGGTTTGTATATCAAGGGGGAACCAATCCTCAACATTGTTTGGTTTTAGCTCCTGATCCATGGTGATGCCGCTCCTATAAGCCATGAATGTCCTACGGGGCATGGGATGTTGTAACCTTGCTTCACCCCTGCTTCACCCTGCTTGATGCTAGCTCATGCTCCTCTGGGGTGCCACCCTATTCTTGATCAAAAAACATGTCCTTAACCATGACTTCTGCAGGGTTAAGGCGGCGGCATCTCCCTCGTAGGCGCTGTTCCGCCACATTGCGTAGGTTAGGAGTGTGATCAGGCGAAGCAAGAAAATCTGATTTCTGCCCCAAGGAATTCTAGGTTTGACGACGGCTGATCACGTCCCCCAACTTTTAAGCAGACCTATGCTATATACCGTGACCGACCTCCCCTTACCCCTGGGTGAGGTATCTGAGCCCATGGCCCATGGCCCAATTGAAAAAACTCTTAGCTCTGATAAGCTTGACCTGATTTTTGAACTGCTGCTAGGCCAGGTTTTCCCGTTTCGCGGTTTTATTCTGTTTGATGCAACTGGCAAGCTACTGCGGAGCACAACAAAGGCAGATGAATTTTGTGTCCTGCTGCATAAAAGTTTACCGGGCCAAGCGTTTGGTATGCCTCAGCTTTCAACATTGCCCGACCAGGTGCTGGCGCTCCGTGACTTTCTGATGGAGAGCTGTGTAGATTTTCCAGACCATACGCTGCAGTTGTATGACACTGTATGTCTGCCGGGGGGCATTCGTCTCCATCTCAATGCGGAATGGATTGATCTGGCAGATCAGCCAACGAAATGCATTTTGGTGACCATTGATGATCTGACCAAGATTGCCCATGATCGAGCGGTGTGTGATGCCTATCGCCATGGTTTGACCAGCCGTGAAGCTGAGGTCTGGGAGCTTTATCTGCAAGGGCTTTCCTACCGTCGAATCTGCAAGGAATTGATGATTACCCTGAACACGGTTAAAAAGCACATGAAGAGCATTTTCTGCAAATGCAGCATTGAATGTCGCTGTCGACACCTGGTATAGCGGTGTGCCTAATTTTACACGTAGCTGGAAAGTTACATAATGGCTGGAGATACTTAGAAACCGTCATTATGTAATTTACGAAAACATATATATTCCACGTGCTAAGTGATATAAAACACACTGTCAAGCAGCCATGATCACTCAGATTAGTCTGTAAGTGTTTAAGCTAAAGGTGTTTCCTTAACTTAGAACAAGTGCAGCACATGTTTAGCTGCCAGAGAACAACACACTCATGCGCTCCACTTTTCCAGTGATTAAACCTGCCAATAGCCATCCCCCGGACGTTGTGGAAATTTTGTCTTCAATGTGCCACGTGGCTCAACCTGAGGCTCCTCAGCCCATTGCTCGATGGATTTTGGAAGAAGGTCAGCTATTGGGCGTGCTTGTGGCATCGTTTCCTTCTCCATGGGTACGGGATACGTCGGCTTGTGGTGGATCGGCTTAGTGGTTTTGCTTTGTGGATGATTAAGGTGCCGTCTGGTTGTTGGGGGCTGCTTTGGTTATTGGTTATTAGATAGTGGTGGTGTTGTCACACTGTAGTTTTCTATGTGGCAGCGACGACTTCATGCAACTGTTGGGCATCTAAATTTTGATGCAAAATCTGACCATCTCGAAACCAAATTATTCGACGGGTGTTACGGGCTACTTCTACTTCATGGGTAACCATGACTACGGTCATGCCGCTGGCATTGAGTTGCTCAAAAATGAGCAAAATTTCTTCAGTGGTTTGAGTATCCAGGGCACCGGTTGGTTCATCGGCTAATAGTAGGACTGGCTGATTGACAATGGCGCGTGCGATCGCAACCCGTTGCTGTTGTCCCCCCGATAACTGCCGTGGTTGATTTTGTAATCGGTCACCCAGACCCACTTTAACCAGGGCTTCTTCTGCTCGCCGTTGTCGTTCACCATAGGCAACTCCGCCATAGACCATGGGCAGCATGACGTTATCTAGCGCTGTTAATTGGGGTAGCAAATGAAACTGTTGAAAGACAAACCCAATTTTGCGATTGCGGATATGGGCGAGTTCGTCGTCACTCAGCTGATCGACTTCTACTTTGTCCAGATGGTATTGGCCAGTGGTGGGGCGATCCAGGCAGCCGATGATATTCATCAGCGTGGATTTACCGGAGCCAGATGCTCCCATGATTGAGCAGTAATCGCCTGGGTCGATGGCAAAGCTGACACCTGCTAGGGCATGAACCTGGACATCTCCCATGTTGTAGGTTTTGGTAATATTTGAAACTTGAATGAGAGCCATGATCGACGTTAACTTCTCAGTGCAACAATGGGGTCTAACCGCGCTGCTTGCCTGGCAGGGACAACGCCAAAAATGAGGCCAATAGTCCCCGAAACCCCAGTGGCAAGCAGAATTGAATTCACTGTAATTCCTGGTTTCAGTGGGCTAAAAGCTGCTACCATCACAGCCCCACTTGTCCCTAAACCAATACCAATCACCCCTCCCGCAACCGATAGAATAATCGCCTCAATCAAAAACTGAGTGAGAATTACCCGCTGGGTTGCTCCGATCGCCTTGCGTAGACCAATCTCATGGGTGCGTTCGGTTACAGATACCAGCATGATGTTCATCACACCGATGCCGCCGACTAAAAGAGAGATGCTGGCGATCGCCGCCAGCATTAAGCTCAATCCTGCGGTGATTTTGGCCACCATGTCCTGGAATGACTTATTGGCCCATACTGAAAAGTTCTTTTTGCCGTGGCGACGGGTGAGAATATTACTAATCTGAAAAGCTGCAGCCCTGATGCTTTCTGAATCTTGTGCTGAGATTTCGAGAAAATCGATGGGGATGCCATTGGGGGATTGGCGACCAGAGAGCTGATAGGCCATGGTGGTGATGGGCACGTAGGCTGTTTCGTCGTAATTGACGCCAAACAGTGTGCCTTTGCTAGTCATCACTCCCATCACCTGAAAGTTGAAGTCCCCGACCTGCACCATTTTGCCTAGGGCAGAGGCTTCACCAAAGAGACGCTTTTCTAACGCAGAGCCTAAGACAATGACGGGGGCATGTTGCTCTAGATCAGTGGAGGTTAAAAAACGTCCTTTAGCCAGTGTGAGACTGCGCACGTAGCCAATACCTGGGGTGGTGCCGATGACGCTGCCACTGCGGGACCGAGATCCATAGGTAAACTGTAGCTGGGCATTGATTTGAGGTGCTATTTCTAAGACAGCGGGGGCTTGGGATGCGATCGCATCCACATCTGCCAGGGTGATTTCTGCGGCGTCATCGTTGGGGCCTAAATCTTCGTCACTGGCAAAAATAGTCAGCTGGTTAGGGCCAAAGGATTCTAGCTGATCTTGAGTAAACTGTTTGGCTCCTTCGCCTAAGGCCACCATGGTAATAACAGAAGCATTGCCAATGATGATGCCTAACATCGTGAGCAAACTTCTGAGTCGATTGGCGTTCAAATTTTTGGCCGCCATTTGAATATTTTCGATGAATTGCATAGCTAGAAGGGATTATCAACGCCGTCAATTCTTTGGTCTGCGGGAGGTTCAATTAAAATCTCGTCTCCGGGGTCCAGACCTTCCATGACTTGCACCTGCGTTCCGGCTGTTGGCCCCAGTTGCACTGGTTTTAATGTGGGACCGTCCTCTTGTTGGGCATAAACCCCCGTTGTGCCATCGGTCTCAGTGACGACGGCTGCTAAGGGAATGACCAGTGCATCACTAATGGGTTGGCCGATAAATATTAGCCGTACATTCATGCCAGATTTCAGCTGCTCCTGGCCGCTTTTAAGCAGGACCTTGACCTGGAAAACAGTGACCTGGTTATCGCGAATTGCCCGAGGGGCAATGAGTTTGACTTCTCCTGAAAAGACTTCATTGGGATAAGCACTGCTGCGAACTTCTACGGTTTGCCCCACGGCTAGTTTGGCAATGCTCGCTTCTGGGACTTTAGCCTCAATTTCTAAACCGCTGGAGAGTTCAGCAATAGACGTGGATGCTGCACCATCCGTTGACGAAGCTGCTGTGGCAGGCGATACAAAGTCACCAGCCTCGGCAAAGCGACGGGTAATGATGCCATCAAAAGGAGCCCGAACAACTGTTTCATCTAGCCTTACTTGGACTGCGGTGAGCTGAGCTTGGGCTTGAGCAACAGCGGCTTCTGCCTGGGCAATCTCTTCTGGTCGGGTGCCATTTTGCAATCTCATGAGCACTGCCTGTGCTTCCTGTAGTTGTTGTTCCTCCGCTACTAAGTTAGCGCTCGCCTCTTCTGCAGTGGTTTGGTAACTGTCAAGTTCGTCGGCTGAAATCGCCCCTTGCTTTGCCAAGCCATCAAAACGGGCTAGCTGTTGTTGGGCCTGCTGCAATCGTGTCTGAGCTGCTTTAATCGATGCCTCTGTCATCGCAACACGGGCACGGGCTTCGGCAATCTCCTCTGAACGTGGCCCTGCCTTTTGTTGCTCTAGGGTTGCTTGGGTCTCGGCGAGCACCGCTCGATATTGTTCAACCTCAGCCTGACTGCGGCGGCTGGTCATACGAGCAATAATCTGGCCCTGGGTAATAAAATCACCTTCTTGAATAAAAAGTTCCGCGATTTTACCTGAATCCTCAGGACTTAGATTAATAACACGCTCGGCTTGTACGACACCACTGGCCTGGATTTGTGAGTTTAAATCCTGTTTTTTAACGAATACAGTTTGTTGTTCTGCAATTGGGGGCTGGCGTTGTTGGATGTAGGTAAATGCGATCGCACCCACCAGACCCACAGCCACTATCCCCACTGACCACGGTGGAATTGGTTTTAAGCGAGTTAATGTTTGCGCTTTCATAGTTGGGTTAGCATGTCACTCATGGTTGCATCCTAGAAAATCTCTGGGCTATATGCCATCGGCCCAGGCACCTGAACCACTAGTGCTGAGGATCGATTTCTCTCTAGGACTTTAGGACTATTGGACAGGCTATAGATTAGGGTCAGAAGATCCTAGTGCTTTCTTGAAAGAGCGGTTTAGCATGGGTAGTGAAGACAGATATTGTCCCTGCCCATTCACCTATCTGCCTAGACTCGTGAAACATTGGCCTAAGTCCCAAGCCCATCCTTTTCGGGTGCTACACATCATTGAGTGGATTTTGCTGGGTATTGCCGTATCAGAACTGCCGTGGGAAAGTCTGCCCTATTTGTCTGATCTTATGGGCAGCTCACTGGCGGAGACGGAGCCCATACCGTTTGCCTGGCTCTGGAGTCTAATGTGCCTGTTGTTGCTGGGGCTGCTGGGGCGGCGTTTACCCATAGGGTCAGCCGTCAGCAAGTGGGGATATACGGCTGTCCAAATTGGACTGATTTTAGTGGCAACGTCCTTGGCCAATTGGCAATCTCCGTTTTTGATGCCTTACCTTGTGGTTATGATTCGTGGGTACTTGATTTTTAGCCATCGGGAGCGCTGGGTGCTGGCAGCGCTAACATTTGGGATTGCGATCTCATCTCTGGCTATTCCCCTGCTAGATATTCCAAGACTACAGTCGGCCTTTAATGAACCTCTGCCGTTGACGACTGACAAGGTTAGAACCATCAGTATGGTGATCGGCCTCTACGGCATTGTGCTTTGTGGCCTAGTATCGGCCTTTGTGCTGCTGCTGGTTAATGCCCTACTGGCGGAACGTGCCAGCCGACAACAGTTAACGGTTGCCCACCATCGGCTACGACAATATGCGCTTCGCATTCAAGATCAGGCAGCTTTGCAAGAGCGTAATCGTATTGCCCGAGAGATTCACGATGCCGTGGGCCACAGCCTTACTGCCCTACGTATTCAACTAGAGAATGCACGATTGTTTTCTCACTCTGATACCCATAAAACAGAGGATCACCTGAAAGTAGCACAACAGCTAGCTGCTAAGGCCCTCAGTGAAATTCGCCAGTCTGTTTCTACGCTACAATCTGATCCGCTCCAGGGTAAATCGCTCATAACAGTTTTAGAACAGCTGTGCTTAGACTTTCAACAACATATGAACGGCGAATTTGTTTATACCCTTGATGTTCTTCGTCCGTTGCCAACAGAAACTAGCGCCACCGTCTATCGGCTGCTGCAAGAAGCTATGACTAATGTGGCTCGTCACAGCCATGCTGATCGCATTAAGCTGCAGGTGAAAACAGAATCAGGCTACCTGTGGCTAATATTAGAAGATAATGGCATCGGCTTTGACCCTGCCAAAAATACGGCAGGTTTTGGTCTCAGTAGCATGAAAGAGCGTACGGCAGCGATGGGTGGGCACTTACAATTCATTACAGCCCCTGGTGAAGGCTGCCTGCTTAGGGCGCAATTGCCGTTAGTTGAGGTGATGGCGTGATTCAGCTAGTGATTGTGGATGACCAGGCGTTGATTCGTCAGGGGTTAAGCAGTTTGTTACAGACTAAGCCCGATTTACGGGTGGTGGGCGAAGCGCAGAATGGCCAGGTGGCGTTGGAGTTAATTGAGTCGTTAGTGGGTACGCCAGACCAACCGCATCTGATTTTGATGGATGTGCGTATGCCGGTGATGGATGGTGTAGCGACAACGCAGCAGATCTGTGAGCGATGGGCAGATATTAACGTGTTAATTCTAAGTACGTTTGATGATGATGCCTATGTTACCGATGCGATGCGCTATGGCGCGAAGGGCTATCTTCTGAAAGATACGCCTTCAGAAGAGCTGGCAGAGGCGATTCGGTCTATTCACAAGGGATATACCTATCTGGGGCCGGGGTTATTTGCGAAAACCCAAGCGATGATGCAACGGGCAACTAGAGAGGTTCCGCCAGAGGTGTTAACCCTCTCCCCCAGAGAGAAAGAGGTGTTAAAACTGATTGCTACTGGGGCCAATAATCGCGAAATTGCTGCGGCTCTAACTATTTCAGAGCGAACGGTAAAAAACCATGTGAGTAGTATTTTGGGGCACTTACAACTTCGAGATCGCACCCAAGTTGCGCTACTAGCCAGTAAGTTTTTACTATAGAGCACTGGCCCTATAGCATTTGTCTTTCTAAGCTAGAACCCGCTGTCGTCGGATATCGTATCTGGCTACGTAACTGGCTGGGCTAACCCGTAGATACATAACATCGTGGATCATGTTTGAGTGCTCTTCACTGGGTTGGTGAAACGTGAGGCTGTTGCGATCGCACTTTTCCTTGTAGGCGGCTACAGCTTGTTCAAATGTTGACTTAGTATCTGCCATGGTTACCTTTACTAGAAGCATGGGTAACCACCCAGGTAGCATACGCCCTTGCGCTCAAACTAACAGCATGCTACCCAGCTATTGGATTTACGGTACAACCGTAGCATGTTAACGCCATCTCTGTTTGAGTTGCCGATCAAGCTTACACTGGCTACTATCTGAAGATTCGACAAAATTTTGGCCTGCTTGATTTTAGAGAATTACCCTTAAATCCCATTTCATGTACTTCCCTGATCGTTAAACTGAGATCTTGCACCTGGTAAGGAAGCATTAACCCGCCTTGGACTCAACGTCGCAAGGCTAACTGGCTCAAAACCGCTCAAGCGGTTAAAGAATTCCTAAAAGCTTATATTTAGAGCTGCCCAGCCAATCTTGTCCCTTGAGTGGACAGCCCTCAATTAGCGTTGGGTTCAAAACCCAACGTGGGTTTGAGCTTCACAACCGACCTTAGTGCGAGATCTGAGTTAAAGGACATCATGGATGCGTGATAAAGGCTCAATGTCTAAGCAACCCTAAATATCTGACTGAATTTCAATAGATTCAGCAATGACTCCAGTTGGTTGACTAGCTACAGTGCCATTGATTTGAACGTTTTGGCCTGGACTCAGTTGGTTGGCATCAGGGGAATTAGAGCCTGCGGTGACCTGCGTCTCTTCTAGTAACTGCACATAATATTTTTGGTTGTCAGCTGTTTCAACAACCAATTGAAGCGGCCAACTTTCCATCACTTCAGTAATCTTGCCATTGAGTTGGATAGCTTGAGTAGTCATGGCGGAATCAGTGGCGACGGGACTGGGAGATTCAGAAACGGCTACTTCGGGTGAAGAATCGTTGGTAGACGCAGTCTGGCAACCCAACAGAGAGATAATTAAGCTCAGTAAACAAACCGTTGTTACAGCTCCCTTTACTGACAAGGGTAGCGAAAATATCATGGGTTGTCCTCCCAGAATAAAGTCGATTGACACGTAACACTCTGGGCACGTGTCAATCGATGTGTGTTCTCATCTAAACTTAGTTTAGACAACGAATGGGGCTGACGATTTTGGGTACAGCCCTTACAGTCCCAGATTCTTCCATTCCAGCATGCGGTCAAAAACAGGACGAGTAATCCGTGTTGACTTGTTAGGACACCCACCATAAGCGTGGATACCCACAGCATGGCGCTGACCATCACGGTAACGCCAGACAGGACTGCCACTCTGTCCACCAGCGGTATCTAGCATGTAGTACAGACGACGATTGGTGACTCGAGTGATCCGACCAGCGTTAAACCACTGTGTACCAAAGGGCTTGTCACCTGGATAACCGGAGTTGTTTACCAGTAAGTTGTTGAGTGAACTGCTCGATAAGCTGGTAAAGCCAAACCAACCGACTCGGTTTCCCAAGGTATTGTTGGGCAGAATGACGGCTCCATAGTCATATTCGGGACTGCGATCGCGAGTCCAACCGGTGACGCTTCGGAAGGACGTTCCGACCTGAGATCCATAGGGTCGATTCGCCGCATCCATTCCTGGAATAACCTCAATGCGTCGAGCCCAGCCCCCCGCAGCGTGGCTATAAACACAGTGACCAGCCGTCATCACAGTGCGGGGGCCTATAAACCAGCCCGTACACCCGCTTGTGCGGCCATCGGCCCGAGTGATGATGAGCTTACAAATGGCTCGCCAAGGATATCGATTGGCAGGCGAAATACGAGCTCGATTATCAACACCGCAGACAGATTCAGGTTCGTCGTCAAACTCTAGGGCACCAGCTTCAGGTAAATTCTCAAATTCCTCTGTAATGGTAATTTGTTCACCTAGAGTGCCTTCGTTTTGAGCGTAGGTATAGTCAAATCCTAAAACGGATTCAAGCTCTCCTACAGCTTCAGTGCCATCAAAACTCTCAGAGACTAATTCTGTCTCTTCTGTTGGAGCTGTGCTTTCGCTCGATACTGATTCGTGTAAACTCTCGTCAGTGGGCTTGGTAGATGGATTTGGCGTCTCTTCTGAAGAGACAGCTTGATGTTGAGTCATGACAAATACTCCTTAAGGGTAAGTGTGTTTTTGCAGAAACTAGGGCTGCCTCATTGGTGGCAGCCTCTTGATTCATGGATTTTTTACGATGCCTCGATAATGGCTCAAACAGTAGTTCAATGAGAATCACCCCGATGGGTGATTTCTTTCTTTTGTGATTTGTGAGATATGGAAGGGAGGATTATCTTTCTCAATTAATGACATCCTCAATAAATGAGAATATCTAGGACGACCCTTCTGTGATCATTGTCACTGAATTGTCTCAGCGAATTTCAGACATGGCTTAAGACTTTCCAGAGAATGTCCAGATTAGACTCAGTGCACCCTAGCATGCTGGTAAGTGTCAGGTAATTCACATCAGCACTACATTGATGACAGTGGGTGCCGTTCAGGGTGCTTTCAATACGAATCAGCCAGGCTCCCGGATCTGTTTTTGAGACATTAAGGACGCGAATGTCCGTTAGATCAAGCGGAATTCGAATGGAGTTATCCATAGTGCCTCCAGAGGATTCACCACCGTAATCATCCCACAAAGGACATGCTCTCGTCCGTAACACTAGATATCGTAATCAACCACGGCAGTTCTAGAAGAGCCTTAATCCTTAAGGATGGGTTGCGATCGCACCCCATCCTTAAGCCAGCATCCAAAGCCTCGGCCCGTGGAGTATATAAAGCCAAAAAAATCCCCTGGCGAAGAACGGTCAGGGGTTTGCTGTGCTTTAAGTGGATTTGAGAGATAGGAGAGCTAATGAGTTCTCTGTTGTATGAGAATTCAGGCGATTCCAGGAGTATCCCACACCGTTTTTTGTGATCGTGCCTGCGAGCACTGTGGCGTGAGCTGATGAGGCCTTGCCTAGATGATTCAACGCATGGTTGTTTGCTGTGGCCCCATACGTTGTAGCGTTGGGCAATTAGTCTAGGAAAGCTTTAAAACACAACAGCACCCAGAACACTCGACCGAGGAACTCTTCTAAGGTAAACAAAACTTTTAAGAGTTGTTGTATATCAGGCGAACCTACTATAAACAGGGCTCTCTAGTGCAATCAAGAAGGAATATCAGTGATGTGTTTGGGCACTGTTTTTGAAACGTTGAACGATTCTATCAAGCTATCTATCGTTAGACCTCCTTTTGTTGTGACTATGAGCTTTTCAACCCATGTGTACAGCATATTCCAGTGGTGCTGAGATATCTCTTGGGTGATACAAACGTTAACTTGTTATTTGTCACTGCTGTTGCTGCCAAGTAGTGAGATAAGTCTATGGAGCGACAGGGTAGAAATGGGTTTGTGATGGCAACGCATCCTCTAGACTAAAACCAAAGTATGAGGTGTGTTGATGGTGAATGAGCCGCGTTTGCTGATGGCTCGGTGGCCGAGGCTGGTACTGTGGTTTATTTTGTTGCGGGATGTGGTGGTTCCGTTGCGCTTGACAACGGAACCCACGCTGCTGCGGTCCTTAGTGGCTACGTGGCCGAGTGCTGATTCATCCGCCGTCGGCTTACTAGCGGCGTGGGGCTTCGGTCCCCTTTTGAGTCATAAAAAAGCCTCTACCAAATCGATAGAGGCTTAAGGTGTCTGTTGCAGGAAAGAGAGAGTTTGAACAGCGTCCAAGGGCTTAAACGTCATACATGCGAGATTCAGGGGCGTGGGGATTTTCGGCACAGTAGCGGGCAAAGGCCGTGGTTGGACTTACCTGTTGCTGGCGGGCCTTAGCTGTTTGTAGTTCTTCAACAGTTTCCCAGGCAATCGCGGCATCAATACTTCTGGGGCCATGCATCTCAGTTAGTCGACGAGCATGTTCTAAGGCAGCTTTTAGCCGAGTTTCAAACGTTGCTTTAGACAAAGGCTTCTGTGACGGCGTAGAGATTGGAGAAACTGTAGACGATGCAATTGTGGTGTAAGCCATGGTGAGAACTGGTTTGTTGTGAACTGTTCATAGCTTATACATAATCCTGGTAAATATAAAGGTCAAAAATATATAAGTTACATCTATGATTCATTAGCTTTCTTTACCTATTTGCGTTGAGGTGGCACTCAGTTGTGGTTATATGATCGCTTCACCTAAGGAAAAGCCTCTACCAATTGGTAGAGGCTTAGAGTGTGTGTTGGAGAGTCTGAGTCGAAAAGGGTGCCCTGGGAATGAAGCTTTCACAGATTACGGAGTCTGCACTGGGCACCCAAAACTGTCAGCCAGAGTACCGAAACCTTTCGGCCCCGGGCACCCAAGCTTGGGTACCGCAACAGCTCAGCGATCTGTTAGCGGACGGACTTAGTACGAGCATCCAGTGCATCAAGGCGAGCTTCCTGGATGTTATCGACTGCTTTAGTGCGGGCATCTAGCGCATTCAAACGAGCGGATTGAATATTCTCAACGGCTTTGGTTTGGTTATTCAGGTGCTCTAGACGTAGCTTGTGGACGCTGTTCTTGGTGCGAGCATCCAATGCATCAAGACGAGTCTCTTGTATGTTGTCAATTGCTTTAGTACGAGCGTCTAACGCATCTAAGCGAGCAGCTTGAATGTTATCGACAGCCTTAGTGCGGGCATCGAGGGCATCTAGTCGAGTGGCTTGGATATCTTCGATGGCCTTGGACTGGTTGTTGAGGTGCTCAATGCGTAGTTTATGGACGGAATTCTTAGTGCGGCTGTCTAGCGCTTCGAGGCGAGCGGACTGAATATTGAAGCTAGCGGGCTCGACGGCGGCAGCAACGGGTGCGATCGCAGCGGAGGCAACGAGAACAGTTAAAGCGGAAAGAAGTGTGCGTTTCATGGTTAAAGCTCCTTGTTAATTTGTGAAGTGTTTGATTCGCTTCATTGATTACAAGAATGCCGGGGCTACCTGAACGCTATCTGACCGTAAACTGAAGGTTGCTTAAGGGGTTTCTGAATTTGGCTGAGGAAGTTTGGTGATGGGGGTCACAAGGGTGGTTTTGAGTTGCGTTGGCGGAGCCGCTCCAGCGGAGCATCGCAACTCAAAACGTCTTTGATTTAAGGACCTTTTTCATACAGATCTGGATTTAGCAGTACATAAATACTATTTTAAATAATAACCTTCTTGCGAGTGCTCAAATGAGTCATAACAAACACCATCAGCTACCCGATCATGGCCTGCAGCTTTACTTATCTGAAAAGGCTTTAGGCTCCTTTTTGCGTACCTCAATGAGTGGGTGTGCCGGATCATAAAGTCAACAGAGAGACCAATAAGAAGCCCCCACGGACGCTAGGTTCATGGAGGCTTCAGTTTAGATATAGAGTGGTATTCAATAAATCGTTCTTCTATGAGTCCACTCTAGGTCGGAAAGAGTCACATCGGATCCGTTACCGGGCAATTCCATCGTCTCCTCACACAACTATCAAGTTTGCTCGGCTTGTGTCTGCGATCACAGCTTTAAAACACAACAGCACCCAGAACAATCGACCAAGGAACTCTTCTAAGGTAAACAAGACTTCTCAGAGTTGTTGTATATCAGGAAAACCGACTATCAACAGGGCTCTCTAGTGCCAGTAAGAAGAAATATCAGTTGATACAAACGGTAACGTTGTTATTTGTCTCTGTTATCCTTGCCGATCAGTGAGATAACTCTATGGGATTCTGTGGTTGATGCCACTACGAGCGGCAAGGCTATCCGTTTAGAATCAGGCATTTCAATCGTAGGGTAAGCACCGATGCGCCGACCCATAGCTTTAGCTTATGGATAGCATAAATCTTTTTCTGTCAAGTTTATTTGCAATTCGTTATATTTTTCGTTACATTGGTTTACATAAGAACGCACACATAAGAAAAAGGCTTCAGAACATGTACACCACTACTAACGAAACCGGGCAGCTCAATAATTACGCCACAGAGCCCGAAATGTATTTCGCTTCCTACCCTGCACCTGAGCAACAGCGTCGTTATTTGTTCCAGGGTGGTCTGGCTACGCTCCTCATCAGCGCACTGATGCTGACTGCACTTTCCGTTAGCTAGTTCATCAACGTCTATTCACGTCACACCACACTTCAACACAAGGAAACGCAACTATGTTTGGTATCTTATTAGCCGTCATTATTGTGGGTTGGTTGGCAGCCTCCATCATTGGTACCCAAGCCTACTTCTTCGGAGAGCAATCCAAGCCCATCCATGAACGCAACTGGAACTCCGATGGTTTTGAGGAGATTGCCAAGTTAGTCACCGGTCGTGAGACTGATTTCAACGAGCGTGTATATCCCTTTGGCGGTGACGCTTACACCAGCAACGTAGCCAACAACTAACTACATTCGTTTCACCTAACATCTACAACCTATTTCATCGGTCCCTAGCGGTTCTCTCTCCGACCCTGGGGATCTTCTTTTTTGCAAGACCATAATCGAGCTAACTGAGACGCTGGGGTCCCCATAGAGCGAGTGCAACTGCTAACATCGGTTGCTCCGTAGGATGTTGTATTGAGCGTTGATTTATTACGAGAGTCGTTATTCAACCCCTGCGTAAGGAGTAGTGACCTAGTATAGGAGCGTCATCGTAGGTGTTGCTATTGAGCTGGCTTCCAATCAAGCCGAGGACAGACGCACAATTCCCGCGCTTGCAAACCACCGGAGTCAGCTAATGAGTGAATCTAGTATCGCCACCCGTGCCACCATCCAAATCGGGACCCAAGTCGGGACTCTAATCGTAGACGGTTTTATGTTGCCAGATGGCAGCTATTGCATGTCCCTGAACCAATCGTCGGGAGCCGTTGGTTTTGGGCCACAAAACGCCTCAGACTTTTTATCCTTAAAGGCCGTTAAATCGTTGTTAGGTCAAAGGTATGCGGATAATAATTCTCAGATAGAACTGGCCCCCAGTTGTCACACCCGTGGCCGCATTCAGCTTCGTGCCATGTCGTTAGATGCCGTGGCCGCCTACTGGCAATGGCAGGCTTCTAGAGGTAACCGCGATGCCCTAGCCCTCTGCATGGCGTTGAAAAGTGCAACTTTGAGCTGCCGGTTTGATACGGCTTTTGGGGTTGAGCATTCTGAGCTTAACTACAACTAGAGGAGTACAGGGCGCATTTTAGAGAACCCTATGCTGAGGCATCTGCGGAATTCCAGGCGAATGGGGTTGCAGCTGAGTAAGTCGCGATTGGCGGCGTTGCAACCGTTGGCAGGGTGTAATCCGATGCTGGCGCGGAAGGTGGTACGCAATGAGCGGCTGGGGCTAAATCGGTCAGTAAGGCCGCAGCATATGCAATATGTGGTGGTGATGCCGATTGTGGTGGCCTGTTTGATGGCGTTTGGCATCGTACGGTTTATTGGGATGGGTACGCGTAATAAAAGTCTATATATATTTGGTGGTACGGCCCTGGTGGCTGGGATGACGATGAAGTCGTTAGGGCAGGTGCGTGGTGCGCGGAAGCGGTTGGGGCAGTGAAGTCCGTTTAAACTGTCAGCAGACGCTCTTCGAGGGTTTCCCAGGCTTTGCGTGAGATGCTAATGGATGATTGCTTACAGCTGAGTAGGAGTTCGTTGGCATACAGGTAATCGTCCAAGCGCTTCCAGTCATCTGTTGATAACGAGACATCCTCAGCTGTCAATCCTAATGCCTTGAGAAAAGTTGATTCAAGTTTATCGGCATGGTGGGGCCATTCGTCAGATGATTTTGACAGTTGATACATGTTTTCTCTTAGGATTAATAACTGGTTGGGTAACTCTTGGAATTCTGATGTATTAAAGAGTTTGTCGTCATTCAAGTAAATAGCGCTAACGCTGGCGCTAAGGCTGTTTATAGCATTAGCGCTGTCTCTGTCGCTAGCACTATCAACAGCTCTCTTGATAGCGCTAGCGATAGCGATGGTCCTGCCTATGACTCTGTCGCTGGCGATGATTCTGGCTCTTTTGATAATTCTTACGATAGCTCTGCTTGGGGTTCTTATGCTAGCTATGGTGCTAGCGGTGGCGATAGCGGTGGCAATCTTTGCGAATTTCTTATACTCAGAAGGAGGACCTTGTGTAGCTTGCTCTGCCCACTGGACTAAAGACCGTATTTTAGGCTGAGCATTAATATCTGTTTTGGTTTGTTGATATATGGTGTGTAGCAGCTCATGCCCTCGTCGTCCCATCAGTCCAACAACTAGCAAAAAGACTTCTCTCCAGCGTTGATCGCTTAGATGCTGACTGACTAATTCTGATGTTAGTTGATGATTAAAAATGTAGAGTGCTGTGAGATATTCTTGTAATGTAAGATGGGAAAATGAATAAGTGTCGGTAGCTCGCTCTACAATAATTCCTTGCTGTACTTCAATGGCTTGCAAAACTGCTGCTCCGTTTAAATGTGCTGGAGCATCAAGGGTGTCTGCTAAGAATGTGCTGATCCGGTTGGTAATATCCGACTTTGAAAAGAATAAACGGTCTTCTGTAATGCTGTTGTAGGCGATATCACTCAGAAGTTCTTTTTCTAACTCTGGATGGAAATCTTCGTAGATAGGAGATTGCTCCAACCTTTTTTGGGCAGACCACTCACTCAGTAAAATACTTAATGCCCTTCCATAGAGAGTGCTGCGCCGGTTGGGTAGTGTTTGTTCTCGTTCATAAACTAGGCACAGGAATGTTAGCAGTAGAGGTGTGTGGGCGAGTTCTTTAACTGCTTTGTTGTTAGACTGCTGTAGCAGTTTCCAGTATTTGTTGGCTGTATCAGTTTGTTGGTCTAGCTCAGAGTTAAACCAGCGTTGAGTGAATTGTTCAATTTGTTCGTCATCAAAGTCGGCAATGGTGACATCGGTAAACTGTTGGAAGCTACTACGATAGGCTGCGGTACGGCAGGAGGCAATAAAGGTATTTTTATCATGTTGGATCGCAAAGGATTCAATGTTATCAATAATCTGATTTACATTTTCAGTGGGGACTTCATCTAGTCCATCGAGTAGAATCAACAGCTTTCCTTGATCGAGGGATAGTTTTGTAAAATCCCTAGCATTAGGGAAACCGCAGATTTTGAATTCTTTAGCGATAACGGCTGCTAGGTCAATTGTTTTGCGTCTAAAGGTTTTTAGTTCTATAAAGACTGGAATCTGTTCTCTTTGAAGTTGCCCTTGTTGTCCTTTGAGAGCTTCTAAGCCGAGTTTTCTCAAAAATGTACTTTTGCCAACACCTGGGCCGCCTAGCACCATCAGATATTGTTTTTCTTTGGCAATGGTGATGCCATCATGCCGTTTTTCAGTAGTCTGAAAGTTTCGCTTACCCTGGTCTCGGTAGAGCTGTTCTAAATCGTCTGGGCTGGCAAATTGACAAATGCTATCTTCGTCGAGAAATTTAACTGCGGTGTAAATTGAGGCTAGGGGTACAGGCTCTTTCATCAGTCCAGGCATGACTTTGACCTGTCCGTGGCGATTTTCGTACTTTAGGTGATAATTCTGTGAAGCTTTTAGGACTTGCTCTATGTCCCTGACGTCTTGACGCGCTTCGTGGATCTGCCCGACTAAATGAACGCCGGCTTTCCAGAGTTGCTCGAAAAGTGGAACAGCAATACCTCCGATGGCACTTTCTATCATGTCTGACCTTATCAAGTGGGCTCAAACTATAAGATAACGGGAAGTTATCCTCACGCTGTGATCTCAACTTCCTGACTCCTCGGCACCGTCCAACCGTTACCGTTAGCGCCAGCCGTCCTGGGTAGCTAGCTGCCAGACATCGACACTGATATAACCGGCGTGTGGGCCGATGACCGGACCAGGTATGTCTGAGTCACCTTTCTGAAGCAATGCACAATCCATTTAGAACTGTGTTGAGCATCTACGTTCCGATTTTGGGTGGTCTAATCTGAGATTGGCATAGTGCTTTGACCTTACCCTGTAGTTGAATAAACAATTAAAGTCCTTATTCTATAAAGCTATCGAAGCTCCAAGAACCGATGGCTAACTTGTAATTGAGTGTGACAGTTCAAGAACCCAGTTAAAGAGACAATTTGCCGTAGTGCTGAACACTAAAATTTTCCCAAAGTGCGTTGATATATTGCGTGCTTGTTATGAATCTTTGAGGTAAGACAAGATGCTCCAGCCTGCAATGGTCGCATTGTTAACAACAGGATTACTCCTATCTGCCTCAGTAAAGGCTCAATCAGTGGAACCTGTCGTGGGTGGCGAAGTACCTCAAACCACTGCTCCTTCCAAGGATAGCGTCTCACGTCTTAATGAGAAACAATCTAAATTACTGAGACTGATGAATGACGCTCGGCGTGAACGAGGTCTCGCACCGTTGACGTTTTCGAGTTCTCTGCAAAGGGCTGCGCAGGCGCATGTTGATGATATCGTGGCGCATAATAATCGACCTACGCATACTGGCTCGGATGGTTCGTCGATGAGCGAACGTGTGCAACGAGAAAATTATTCTTATAGATACCTTGGTGAGAATGTAGCGGCAGGCTATTCCTCAGCAGAAGATACGTTTGAGCAGTGGATGAATAGTCGTGGTCACCGAGAGAATATTTTGAACCCTAACTTTTCTGAAGCGGGGGTCGGCTATTACATCAATGCTCCTGGAACGACATATGGTCATTATTGGGTTTTGGTTTTTGGACAACCAGCTCGCTAAATCTGATTGGTTGGTTTGTACGGGCACTATTGGCTATGTACTTTTGGGTAGGCCAACGACGCTATTTAAAGTCGTTGACATGGCTGTTGGGCATTCTTCGGACGATGCTTATGCTCATAGTCTGTGCGAGCTTTAATCTCCGTATGTGATCGCAACGATCTCTGTAGCTGGCGTAGCCATCGCCCAGCAGCCCAGCTTCACCACTCCCACCTCTTCCCCAGAACAACCCACCATCCAATCTAACGAAGCCCCCGCTGCCTCACCATTAACGTTTCCGTCACTGTCACCGACGACCTCAAAGTCACCGTCGGCGATCGCATCTCCGTTGGCCAGCTGATCGCCGACCGCCCATGAGATCGCACTCGCCTAGAAGCCCAGGCCCGACAACTAGACCTAACGCTGCAACGCCTGGAGCATTCCACCATCACGCCACCGCTACCACCGGCTACACTGTCGGCTTGTTCATCAAGGAAAGCGAGGGTTTCCACCAGGGAGTTGACGCCTTTAACGGGGATAAGAACGTGATTGGATGCGCCAGCGGCAGTAAGGCTGATTTGCGATCGCGCTGCTTTAACGCATTCATTCGGACCTACCTATGGAGACAATGTATCCCATGAAGCTCATCGTGACGGCTGGCAAGATTTATATGGATATGTGTTTGCAGATATGCACATGATTCGTGAAAATCTCTGCTAAATGCCTCTCTAAAGACCGCGCTTTAAATGCTGTAAACCTTCCAAATAAAGCATTTCAAGTATTTAAAAAGTATTCCTTAAAACCGATTATTTACCTCTAGAATAAAATACAAAACGTAATGCAAAAAGGCTTGACAAGTGAAAAAAAAAAAACGTTATGCTCGTAGTGCAGAACATGTCGTGTGCAATCAAACTCAAATCTACCAATATTGCAGAGGGCTTCTTGAGATGGCTATTTCTCAAAATATAATTAGCTTTTGGTGCCAACGACCAAGAAAGAGGTGTCGAGTGAGTAACGGCCAAGGCTGATTGAATGCATACGTTATTCTGGATCAGCCTTTTTTCATTGAAGGATAGAGAGGCTGTGGACAATGGGTAGTCAAAAATTAGCAGGCGGTTTTTGATGACCTCTAAAGACGGGTGAGAAAGATAATCCTGGAAATAGGTTACTTCCTCGATGGATGCAGCACCGTTACATATGAAATCGGGAAACGTTGTTACTCTTGAGTGCAAATGGATGTCGCATTATTGACCTCTTTTATCTCAAGGAACTACTGGTTACGCCAAATTCGGTGTAACCAAATATGTTTAGGATTGTTCACTGATTCGGGAGAGCAAACTCTTGCGATTAGGTCAGTGGAGTAGTGTAATCTTTTTCCTGAAACACATGTGTCATAGCCTTTGGCAAAGTATTCGCCGTAGGGATCATTGACGATAAATCCCGTTTTATCAAATCCTCGAATGACAATGATATGCCCTGACCGCGTGAAATAACCATGAACGATACAAGGTTTTCCAGCGCTAATGGCCATACGAATATCATCTAATGTTCCGTGTTCCGTGAAATCGTCGTGACAGTCTGGAAACAGTTCAACTAATTTTTTGAGATCCTGAGCACTATGGCGATCCAGACCTTTATATTCACAGGCTTGGTAAAGCTGATCTTCTAATTGGGGTTGGCTGCCATTCCCTCGGATACCCAAAGACCAGAGACACATGGCAATGCTGGTTACATTACAGCTGCCATGGGGGTTGAATTGGTTATCTATTTGAGAAAAGTAGGTGACATCTAAGTCAATATTGCCAGGCTTATCTACAATGCGTTGAAGCATAGCTCCCTCTTAATCTAAGGATGAGCAATTTCTGCCATGAATGTATGGCAGGACATAGTGATTGCTTTCTAAAAGACATTCCTTACGCGTTTTTTTGGACTTTTTCGATTTATGTCCACATTTTGATTGGCCTGTAACAGAGCTGTGACTGCCAAGAGAATGTCCAACCATCTTTGCCGAGACATTGTCTCTTGGCAAAGGCATAATTTGCTGTCAAATCTTCCCGGTCAATACACTCAAATGTCTAAACTGGCACTGCCTCCAACCTCTAATCTATCTGAACAACAACTCCTCACAAGCATTCAAGCAGGAAATCTGGCCGCATTTTGGGATCTATGGCTTATATACCAATCTTATTTGTCATCCCGTTGTCTCCATTGGACAGGGGGGAACTATAGCGATGCCGAAGATATCCTCAGCCTGGCTATGTATCGTGCCTGGGAGCAAATTCCTCGCTATGCAGCTTGTTTAGAAAACCCTAAGGCCTGGTTGACCAAGCTAACCCATAACCTTTGCGTTAATCAGCAAGTAAAACGACAGTGCCAGGCTATTCCCTTAGGGAATATAGAAAACTCTGCATCGGATATTAATGCTTTGCCTGTGGTTAGCAGTCTAGAGTCACCTGAAGGTGTCCTACTCCGACGTGAGATTTGCAACTATCTGCTCAAGCTGATTAAAGGTCTGACGCCTCAACTGCGTGCACCCCTCTTACTGCATTACTATCAAGGCCTTAGCTGTACTGCCATTGCCCAACAGCAGCAGATATCTCTGGCCACTGTTTATAAACGGTTACAAATTGCCCGAGATACTCTTCGGCCCCAGGTACAGCAATATTTAGCCGGACACAGTTGCCTGACTACAGTCCCTGTCGCCACCAATACTGATCCTGATTGGCGTTCTCTCATTCCCCAATCTATTCCATCCTCCCACGAAACAATTGACCATACCATTCTTGCCACATGTCTGATTTCCCAGTGCCCTGGATCGTACAAGTGAAACGCGCTGATGGTGTTTTACTTACTGTCAGGTTGTTGCTTCCTAAAAAACCTATCCGACAGGCTCAGAAACTAAAGACCCTCACCCAATATGTTCAGCGCCATCCATCTGGTTGGAAAAAACGCTTAGCCCTGGCCGAACTCCGCTATGAAATGGGCCATTGGGAAGAGGCCATTTTAGATTTCCGCTGGGTGCTAGCCCGACAACCCAATCTACCTCAGGGGCTATCGGTGCGCCTCAAGCTCGCCAAAATGCTG
The DNA here is from genome assembly GCF_043421595.1 of Leptothoe sp. ISB3NOV94-8A. NCBI lineage: Bacteria > Bacillati > Cyanobacteriota > Cyanophyceae > Nodosilineales > Cymatolegaceae > Leptothoe > Leptothoe sp. ISB3NOV94-8A. The sequence continues at coordinate 5,847,315 of NZ_JAXSQW010000001.1, forward strand.
GAAATATTAGAACGACCAGCAGAGGCGATGCCTGTCTATCAGGCTGCCCTTAATCGAATTACATACGAACCAAGCCGACAATACTTGCAACAGGCCATGGAGTCTTGTCAGAAAAACGTCGATGTGGCTGCAAACGATGACAACCCCCACAGGGAGGAGATATAGCAATGCCCATGAGACGACGAGACGATATTGACGATCAGAGTCGCAATTTAAGCCCTAATCTGGATGAATCTTCTAAAGTGAATCAACAGATGGAAGAGAGGGAAGAGTTTTATGAAATTCTAAAGTATGTGATCATACCTGGCTCAATTGGTGGAGTCGGTGGTGTTTTGCTGGAATTGAGAGGAATTTATCTAGCAGATTCAGAACTCACTGAAGTCCAGGTGGAGTCAACAAAGAATCATTGGTTACCGGTCCTTTTCGATAAACCAGGAGTTTTCAGCGTCGATTTTTTGCTTTATTTGCTGGTTAGCTTGATTTTAGGAGCTATTTCAGGGTTTATTTTCACTTTTTACACCATTGGTACGCCTAGTGGTAAAAATCGCTGGCGCGTCGTTTCCAGTGCCATGCTATTCAGTCTATTCTTTCCTACCATTCCTAAATTTATCCATCAATCCTTTTCGAGTCAGGCTGAACGCACTTATCAAGAGGAACTAGTGAGACTAAGAGAAAAAAAAGAGGACATAACAGAAGAAATAAATGAATCTATCGATGACTTGGCTGCAATGGATAGTGCCATCAATGATCGCGCTATAACTAGGGAGCTTATAGAAACTTATAAACGGTTGATCCAGATCAATGATGAGAGCCCAGCAGCGAGGATGGAATCCATCCGTGATTTAGGAGATCTGGCGATCAACAATAGTACTCGCCAACCCGAAAGTGTGGAGCAGGTGCAGAAAATTTTAGAAGACATTAGTCAAGAAGATCCTGATCTAGAGATCAGGGAAGAAGCCATGCTGCAACTTGAGCGCATTGATGAGACACAACATGCATTTCCACTGCCACCTCTACCGCCTTTTTAAGTCTTAAATACACGATATATCGACTTCGTCACGAGGGCATAGCCATCAGCCTCCACTGAGGCCTATCCTAATTGACCTCTTAAGACATTGGAGAGAGATGAGCGTTGCTCTTTTTAATTGGCGTAAAGACAGCTCAAGTATATCAAAAAAATCAGGTATCTAAGCCTGATTTTGTCCTAAGGGAGGGGGGAAATGCTGGACTCAATAGCCTATTTAAGGGGCCTCATTGGAGTCTTATCAGGGGAATTAACCCCTGGAGCACCCAATCGAAGTTTACAATTAAAGGATAGTTTTCCATGACTCAACATCCGTATGATATAAATTTAGCCGAAGCCAACCACCTAAACAAGAAGAAATGGTGGAGGATATCTAATGCGGTTTCAGGTATGTTTTTAGGGCTTATTGGCCTTATGTGGTTTTATACCACAAAGCGCTATGAACCCAATACTCAACAATTAACAAACAAAGCAGAAGTTGACAAATTTTTATCAGAAAATTTTTCTGATTTGCCCAATAGAAGAATACCAACTGGGGTCTTTATTCAGTCGCTTAAATTCAATAGTTCTAGTGAGGTAAACTTTTCTGGATACATTTGGCAAACCTATGATCGCTCAGAATTTGAAGGCACTCCTACTCAGAATATCCGTGTCGGCTTTGTATTGCCTGAAACTGTGGAAAGTGGCAATAATATTGAACCAAAACTATCTTATATACGAGATAAGGGCAGCCAGGTCGTGCTTGGTTGGTATTTTGAAGCTACCCTAAAACAAAAGTTTAAATATACTAAATACCCTTTTGATCATAAAACAGTATGGATTCGTATCTGGAGTAATGACTTTGAGCAAGAAACTGTCCTTGTACCTGATCTTTCCTCCTATGCTGCTACTGGCATAGATGATGATTTTGGTTATGACGAAGATATTGTTTTAGGGCAATGGAAATTATTAGAAACATTCTTTGATTATCAAACAAAAAGCTATAACTCTAACTTTGGATTGAGTGATTCAATTATTACAGGCTCTCATCCGGAACTCTATTTTAATATTGTCATAAAACGCCGATTCTTGAATTCTTTTGTGATTTATATTTTGCCCTTAAGCCTGATTGCTTGTCTGACATTTTCAATGTTGCTAATGGTTTCTAAAAATCCAGAACGCTCATCCTTATTTGGGGTGAATCCGAGTGGGGTTATTGGCGTATGTTCCAGTCTATTTTTTGTAGTGTTACTTTCCCAGGTGCAAATCCGTGAACAGTTTGCAGGTGCAAATATTGTTTATATCGAATATTTTTACCCACTGATGTATGGGGCGTTATTAGCCGTATCGGCTAATGCTTATCTTATCTCTTTGCCTAACACTGGGAATAATTCTATTTTAAGCTGGATTGGGTCAGGGGATAATATTCATCCTAAGCTGCTGTACTGGCCTCTCCTGCTGGGGAGTGCCACATTAATTACGGCGCTTATCTTATTGCCGAGTGAGCCTGACAACTCTGTGGAGAATCAGCTTGTTGTTTACGATACGGTGTTGTCTAACGATCAACGTTTGCAGGCTACTCAGCGACAAGATAGTTAAAAGGCTTATGGGGCAGCATGTGGTCTAACACTGAGCAGGTACGATTTCCGATTTTGTAGGGTGTTCCCTAGCCACATCTGCCCCTTTTTTAGCCTTAACTACAGAATAAGTTGGCTTCAGCTTCTCGCCGTCGTCGTAATCCTGCTTCAGCACCCGTCTCTGGGTTTCGATACTTAACAAATTGTTCTTTAATCCAGGTCTTATCAGTCCAACGGTCTGGGGAGTCACAAACCCTGGTGATTGACTGGAATCCATCACCGCCATAAAAGCCAGCACCCAGGTTATAGGCAAAGCTGTAAATGGCTCCCCGTTGGTTATCGTTCATCTTGCTCCAGGTGGGGATATGTTCCATGGCGGCACGGGTAGAGTGCTCTATATGGGCAATCAAATAGTCTTCAGCTTCGGCGTGGGTGATGATATCACCTTGTTGGACTTTGCATCCATTGGGATAGGTAGTGGTGCCGTAGCCGATGGTAGGCACTTGCCAGCCATGGATGGGGTCGGCATAGGCTTTAGCTCGTCCGTCAGGGAGTTTGTCGGCGTAGCCTTCAAATTCTTTGATCAGGTCAATGCCTGTTTTGGGGATGCTTCCCGATGAAATGTTAGCCGAGATTATGGTGGTTCTGGACGTGGATTGTTGAGGTTCGAGGTTAATAACCTGGCCGTTTTCGAGGAGGTCAATGGTAGTTTTGTCGATGTACCAGGTGTTATAGCCTCGGATAGCGATTTGGTGATTGTTGGCGTCTTTGCCAAGGGTGATTTTAAGGTAATCACCTTGGAGTAGGTGGGCAGCGATTTCGATGGTTTTGCCGGTTTGAAGGAATTCTTTCTGGGTGGTGGGTAGGTCAGTGGCAGGAGTCGGGCTGAGGGTGAGCCAAGTATCGGAGTTGATTCGAATTTGGTATGACATGGTCACGAGGTTTCTATAGGTTTTGTCTTTTAAGACATTTGGTAAGTGCGATCTTGGATTTTTTTTAGTTGAGTCGATGGTCAGAATAATTGTTGCTATGTGAGAGTTAGCCTGTTCTTCTATACTTGGCTTTGTACAATTAAATTTAATTAAATTGCCAACGACAGAGAAAATCTAACTTGAGAAAATCAAAGATTAGCTGCTGGAATTGTCTTAAGTATGAGCAAGTAGGGAGGATATTTCCTACGATTCTCTAGAATACTGTTGGATATGTAGATGTGTTGGTCGTTGGTTACGAAATTAATCGAACGAATTCTAAGTCAGCGATCGACGAAGTTCACACGTGATGGCAGGTGGATCTAGGGATTATAGAATGTTGGAAGCTATAAGTACCCGATTGGGATATAAAATTAGAGACATTTTTGGTGGACGATGCTCTACTTGCTCAGTTAGAAACGCCACTCAAAAGATTGATTATGCTTAGAACAAACAGAACGCAATTAATTCAATTGGCAGCAAAATATGGGATAAATTCTGAGCAAAGAGGTTCCTTTGCAAGAGACGTAAAGGAGAAATTTGAGCGGATACATACAGATTGTTTTGATATGTGTGAAAGACTTTTAGACCCAACACCAGATTTAAATAATCATCTTGATCGATTCTTTGGTCAACATGACGAGCAAGTAATCAACATGGTGAGACAGGTTTTAAGTGAAATGGCCAACATTCTTGCATCTCATGGCTCTGTAACTATAACCCATGCTGCAAGACATAATCCGCATGAATATGCACACGTTTGGGTCGATGGAAGGCAAATTCAGCCACCTGTGATTATAATCTATACGAATAATATGTTCATTCACGAAATAGAACATGAACTCAATAATCGATATCTTACCTTAGTCCATGAGCTATCACACATATGCTCAGGAACCGAAGATTTCAAGTACGACCAGGAAGTGTTATGGGATGAGAATGCCTTAGAGCAAGGGCATAACGGCATGTGTATTCCCCCACTCCAAGATCAGAGATACACACCAGAAGAAGCGATAGCAAATGCAGACTCATATGGATGGTTCATGGCGAGGATGTATCAACCAGCAAATGTATGAAAATAACAAACTTACCAATGCACACGAACTAAGGCTACTAGGTTGAGATTTACTCAGCCTGCTTCTATACCATTGTCCTGGAACGTGAATAAGGAGAGATCAAAAATAAAATCTCTCCTTATTTCGACAATAAGAGTCTCTAATTTCAATACAGTTCGACTCAACTTGCTTTCCCAAAGCTTCTTCCCTGGTCTTACAATCATGAGCAATCCCAATGGTCTCTGTCCATCAAGCCATTCACATTACAGGCACCAATACCTACAAATTTGGCCCACCCAAAGGCCTGACCCTACCCATTAGCGATGCGCCTGCTGATACCGACTGGCAGCGCTGGGCTATGCTCCACGATGGTGTTGACTACCGTCTTTACACCTTCAAAGACAGTAGCCCTGACACCCTCTACCAATTTGGTTGGACTGGTCAAGCCTTGCAATATGGTCATAAGTCAGTTCCTCAACTGACGATCCAGGATATTCCCCAAGACGCTGACACCAGAAGTTTTTCCGTCACCTATGGTGAAGACAATTATCGCCTTTACCTGCGTCAGTTTGGTCACCCCACCCAGCTATACCAATTTGAATGGAACGTGGCTGCCATGGCTTATATGCCCTGTTCTGGCAAAAGATTTCAACTCCAAATCCCTGGATTCCCTCCTGATACCGATTGGCATCGTTGGTCCATCCTCAATAGTGGCGGCACTACCTATCATCTCTATGCAGCTAAACTCGGCAGCAACCATGAGATTTACGAAGGTAGCTGGCATAGCCCCGAAGACGACTATGGTGACAGCGATACCTACAATATTTTCACCCTAGAAGGGATGCCTCCAGATAGCAACCTGGCAAGCCTGGAGGTGCTCCACGACGGCATTGACTACCGACTGTATCTGCAGACGCTCTAGCAAGTTCATAGAGTATAAAGCTCTTTTCTGATAAATTACTTTAGGAGAAATACCATGTCTCAAGTCCAATTTATTTCGTACTGTGTCAACCTTGATCATCAATTTAAGAAATACCCAGCCTTGGATAACTATTTAGATGACATCAATGGAAGACTGACGCATTTAGATAGAGTAATCGCCCAAATTAAATCTGATCCAAAAGTAAAAGATAAGAATACAACAAAAATTTTGATGATTCCAGAGTTCTTCTGGCGAGGACAAAAGGGATACTACCCAATAGATAAAATCACTCTAAAAGTAGGAAATACTAACCAAACATACCCGGAATATCTGGTTAAAATGCTGCAATCGAGCATGTTAAATAGCCATTTAGAGAATTGGGTGGTTATCTTTGGGACTGCAGTTTATGGGTGGAAAGCCGAAAAGAATACCACCTATGTTTATAATTGTTCCTTAATTCAGGAAGGAAGCTTTGATGATCCATCAAAGGCTTATAAGTCAGCACATTTAGTTCAGAAAGAATTTAAATCAGACATAGATTTTGTGGAGTGGAAAAAGAATCCTTACGAACATCTACAGGCAATGAAATCTAGCAGTTTAGAGTCGGAGCTAAATAGTAAGGGATACGATGGTAACTCTATTTTTCAGCTTCATAGTATTCCCATTAAAGTTGGAGTTGAAATTTGCTTAGATCATCTTGCAGAACGACTCAAAAAAGCTGTAAAAAATAGTAATCATGGTATTAAAGTTCAGTTGATTCCCTCTGCTGGCATGACAATTAAAAAAAATAGCATTGTTGTCGAAGATGGTGGCTATGTCTTTAACTGTGATGGACTTAATCCTTATATATGGGATCCTGGCAAGAATGATAAGGTTGATTCTGGTTTTCCAGGATTCCACAGTCAACTAATTAAGAAAGTCAAATCTGCTTATCAAAATATTATTCCAGAGAAGACAATAAAAATCGACTTCTCAAAAGGAATTGAGGAGAAGCTGTTTGGTGGAAAGTCCGGTCAGATTTTTATATATCCAGAACAGTCTATTTAATCTGCATTCTTCACGTATCCTCAACTCAAAAAAATCAGAAATCTCTCCAAAGATTGTCTTAAAGATGAGGCGGGATACAAAGTGAAACCCCTCTGTATTCCAAGCAACAGATCCTCTTACGGTCAATGCGGTTCAGTTTAATAGTTTACACACGCTTAGTCTCACGTGTTTACAACTCTCCTTAAATTCCTGTTGATCCGTCACCTGTTGAACCGAGCCGTATTGATCTTTTCTTCTTTTTTATCGCTTCAGCCCATTCGCAACAGATTTTCCTATGGTGCTGCCCACTGCTCAAGTTTCCTCGACCACACCTCTTACTAACACCTTGAATCTACCCGGTCTCGCTTCCCTCTGGAGCCAAACCCTCGGCGACCCCAGTATTTGTATTGCCGTTCTTGATGGCCCTGTAGACCAGACCCATCCATGCTTTGAGGGCGCGAACCTTACCCGACTTCCCACCCTGGTCACCGAATCAGCCAGCAGTGGTGCCATGTCCGGTCACGGCACCCACATTACCAGTATTCTTTTTGGACAGCACAACAGTCCTATTCAAGGCATTGCCCCCAACTGCCGGGGCCTAATACTACCCATATTCTCTGATAACCGCCAGCGTCGGCTCTCTCAAATGGACCTTGCTAGGGCTATTAACCAGGCCGTTGAGCACGGAGCCCACATCATCAACATCAGCGGTGGCGAACTTGCTAACTCCGGAGAAGCAGACCCTATTTTGGCAAATGCCATTCGCAACTGTAACGACAACGGTGTTCTTATTGTCGCTGCCGCTGGCAACAACGGTTGTGACTGTTTGCATGTACCTGCTGCGTTGCCAGCAGTGCTTGCTGTCGGTGCCATGGATCCCCAAGGATTCCCTCTTGATTCTAGTAACTGGGGAAAAGCCTATCAAACCCAAGGCATTCTGGCCCCTGGCCAAGACATCGTTGGTGCCATGCCAGGGGCCAGGGTTGCATCCCTGAGCGGCACCAGTTTTGCTGCCCCCATCGTAGCGGGCATTGTGGCCCTCCTCCTTAGCCTGCAAAGGCAACAAGGTGAGGACGGCAATGCCCATGCTGTGAGGGCTGCCCTGCTCAAGAGTGCACGGCCATGTCACCCCGAGACGGGCGCAGATTGTCGTCGCTATCTAGCAGGAATTCTCAATGTTCCAGGCGCTTATGCCTTAATTTCTAACGGAGTAGAAACTATGTCAGATACCCCAGCCCAAGCTTTAGACCAAACCAATGGAGAATCTATTCTGCCCAGTGTTGTTCCTTCCAATGATAGTGCGCCTGCGGATACGGCTTCACCACCTAGTATTCAACCATCAGCCTCAGTAGAGTCCAATGCTCAACCGGTGCCTTCTGTGGCCACTATGCCTGCAGAATCGTCCCCTAGTGTTGCTATTCCCCTGACTGGGATGGCTCCCAATGCCCTGCCAGCCCAGGTAATGCCATCGGGGTGTGACTGTCCTACCAGTGTTTCTTCTTCCTCCGTTCTGCCCAGTAATACTGTGTTGTCTAAGGTTTATGCCCTTGGAGAGCTTGGCTATGACTTTGGTACAGAGGCCCGTCGAGATACCTTTAAGCAGTTAATGCCAAGTTTTAGAGCTGAAGACAGCGAGACTGAGGTACCGCCCAACCCCTATGATGCTAGACAGATGGTCTCCTACCTATCGACTGAGGGTAACTTGTCCGAAGCACGATCTCTGATTTGGACCCTCAATTTGGAGCTGACTCCTATCTATGCCATCGAGCCCATCGGTGAATTTGCCCGAGATATCTATGAACTTCTCATTGGTTTCTTGGCGGGTCAGGTGCTTGATGGTGATTCTAGTGGATTTATTCAGCGAATTTCGATCCCTGGCAACCTGAGTGGTCGTTCTGTACGGCTCTTTTCTGGGCAGGTAGTGCCTGTGATTGAGATGAAGAACGTTCGAGGCATGTACGGTTGGCGCATTAACCAACTGATTCAAGCTGCCATTGATCAAGCATTGGGTACGGCAGATGAAGATGATGAGGTAGACGAAGAGAAACTAAGAGAATCTTTGAAATTCTTCCTTAACCGGATTTACTATGATTTCCGTAACTTGGGTGACACATCCCAAGATCGTGCGCTCAATTTTGCTGCTACGAACGCATTTCAAGCGACTCAGATATTTGTAGATGCCCTTAAAGCTGAAGAGGGGGGCGGCTCTTATCAACTTTCTAACATTTCTGTTGAGCGCAGTCCCTTTTGCCGTATGGATTCTGACTGTTGGGATGTGAAGATGGTGTTCTTTAACCCGATCAATGACCGGGCAGCTAGAAAAGTCTTCCGGTTCACCATAGACGTTAGTGATGTTATTCCTGTCACCATGGGTGAAGTCAGAACATGGAAAGAAGCGTCATAAAATCTTAGCGTTTGACCTTAATACAGTACTTTTGCAAACTCATTCAATTCAGGAGGCATGGCAATGGTAGTTCCCATCCAGGCCGGACATGTACCCCGAAATTGATCAGGGTATAGGTTCGGTTACGTAACAAATCCACAATTAATGGAGACAATCATGAATACACAATCTAAATTCAACAAGCTTCCCAAGCAGGCTTCTCCTGTGATTCGTCATACCGTTTCTACGGCTGCTACTTCTGGTGGTGGTGTTGAAGCAAATGGGTTTTTCGATATCCTGAAAGGCGCAGCTGGTGGTGCTTTGAATGCTCTTGGCTAATTCTTTATCTGACTATAGTGTCAATACTTACTTTTTTGGCAGCTCTTTTTAGCAAACCATGGCCTGCAAGGTTTCTGGAAATAGCTAATCTTAAGACCGAGTTTTGGCTCTGTTATTAGGTAACTCGGTTGCCAGTAGTTATCTGCTGGCAACCCCACAAAAACTGTTAAACATCATCGTTAGATACCAAAGAACCGCAATGCAAATTCCTTCTCCTCCTCAAGTACAGCCTGTGCAAAGGCTTTCTTTTACTAAGCCGGGTAGGGTCATTAAGGCATATACATGTGTTAATCTCAAGCCTGAATACCCAGGTGAACCACCAACATCAAAGACTACAGGTGAATTTGCTGGATATGTCAAAGTGCAAATTCAGCTGCTCCATGGTGCTAATTATAACGATCCGGGCTGTTACGGCGGTGCCATCGGCAATCAGGGGTGTCATCTTTTCTCTAACCGCCAGATGGGCTCTAGTCCTACTGCAATGGCTTCATGCCTGGCCGCCGGAGGTCTCTTTTAAATAGAGATTTTAACCTGCCTATTGCATCCTAGCTATTTCATCGCGTTTTATACTAGATAAGAGAAATTAGTACCATGGCCACGCCTAACAATACGCCGAGTAAAAACAATCAAGGAGATAATGGCTCAGAGAAACTGGCAGTCCCTATGCAACAAGATACGCTCTCTACCGAAACGCCAGAAAATGTGAAACAAGCCATTGAGCAAGCGAGTGCTATTCCTCAGGGGCTACTTGAAAACCCAACTCAAGGGTCCAGCTCAGATCTGAATATTAAAGATCATGTGGAAGCGTCTAAAGATGCGGTTAGTGAGATCCAAAAGGAAATGCCAAGTGTTGAATTGAAGGGATCTTTTATTGATAACCTGAAAGAGCAGTCGACTAGTAGTTCATCTTCTTTAATGGCTACTGGAATTCAAGCTCAGTGGCAATCTAACAGGGAAGTCAAACAATGTTTTGATGAGGCTGCGTTCTCGGATTTAAGGGGATGTATTTGGCATTAAGTTGGCGTTTCTCGCTCTGGAATTGAAATGACCTGTTAAATTGCACGATGGTTTCCCTAGCATTGGTGGCCATGGTTATAAAAATCTAGAGTATTGCCTCTCCGACGGAGCTGTAGAACCGTGGGTGAGGCTTTTGCTTTTTGGGTGGATACTCAAAAACGTCTGTATCGATACAGGCAGCGTTAACTATGTGGGCGTAACGGAGACTGGAGGCATACGCGATCAAGCCTTTCATTTAAAGCCAGGAGTACTAGTCATAGCTTTTCGACTTTCCAGGCGGTTTCAGTTCCATGGTTGCCTGCTTTGCTAAATCGGAATTCGTGGAATTCAAATGTGTCCTCTGAGGGGAGTGCCTCTAGGTCTAAAACATTGGCCAGCTGACTACTGCTGAGCCACCAGTTTTGGTCCGCTAGTTCTTGTAAGCCCCGTAGTTTACTGAGTAATTTCTCGAAGTCGAAGGCAGTGTTTTGAGCCGTCATCGCCAGTTCTGATGATTGAACCTGGCTCATGTCCACTGGACTGTCGGCTCGACGTTTGGGCAGCTTGGAGCTGCAGGCAGAGATGGACACCTATGGTCAGCTGAAGCAGCGTCGGATGAGCGGAGGTCAATAATTGTGATTCAGTTTGCGAGTAAAACCGCAACAGGTCTTAAATTCAGTAACTCAGGCGGCTAGGAGCGAGTTAACCTATGGGTAGAGCATCCCCAATGATGATGAAACTGCCAGAGCTAAAACGACATACCCGCCAAGTATGGGAAGCCCTCAACACCTGGAAAGGGGGTGTTGTTTTGCAGCCTGGAAACTTCGATAGTGAGCAGTCTAAGCCGACGCGAAAATGGTTGCCTTGGTAGGTAAGTAATGGTTGCGATCGCAACGCATAAATACTGTTGGAATACAATGTAGTCTGCTGCTAAAATCAGTAAATTAGTACTAACTTAGCCCTGGCCAGCGCTGGGGCTTTTTGCTGGGCGGCTGCGCCCTAATGCGCATTGCTTGTAGCATGAGGCGTTGAGCCAGGTTGAACGCTCGTTACAAAGTTGTATGTGCATCGTCTGTAGACCTGCGCGTTGCCAATGGAATTACCACCACCACCATCGCCGCTCAAGGTTACCCGTCAAAGCAACGCGTCAAGTCAAGCTTACAGCCTCCGTTATCCAGCCGCTGCAGTATGGCAATTTCAATCGCAGCCGTATTGACGACTTCTTGCTGCCCAGCATGCTCTAGAGCGCTGTCTGTAATTCTTCCCTGATAGGGCGACTTCATCCGATTCTGTCTAAGGCTACACTCCGATTTAGAGCATTTGCAGTTCATCAGCGGCAGCGGTGGAAAGCGTGGGACCAGATGGGACGCTCAAGATATCTGATATTTTTGTTAAAATTTATTACCTTAGGATAGGAGGAAGGCTCTACCAAGCAAAGTAGCTAAAGTTTAGAACTAGCCTTGTGGGCTGAAATGGGTTCAGCACTACCTAAAACTCTGTTATCTCTTTACAAAAGACACACTATGAAACTTTTTTCTCCTCCCTTTTTCATCAGACTGATGAGTCTGCTTGCTGCCCTGATGGTGGTTCCTGCCATAGCTAGCTGCCAAAGCCCATCGGAGCCAACGGCAGAAGTCACACCTGATGCTGAAGAACAGATTGCGGCTGAGCCAGAGGTGGCTGCTGAGTCTTCTGGCGATACGATTGTTGATGTTGCGATTGCAAACGGTTCTTTTGACACACTGGTCGCAGCTGTGCAAGCTGCAGACCTAGTCGAGACTCTTAGCGGTGAAGGGCCATTTACCGTATTTGCCCCTACCGATGAAGCATTTGCGGCGCTTCCTGAGGGCACTTTAGATACATTGCTGCTGCCTGAAAACCAGGCAACCCTCGCTCAAATTTTGACCTATCACGTTCTTTCCGGAGAGGTACCTTCTGGTGAGGTCACTACTGGAGCAGTTGCAACCGTTGCCGATGAGGAACTGGAAATTGTTGCTGACGAAAGCGGCGTTACCGTAGGTGGGGCCACTGTTGTCACTCCTGACGTGGAAGCGAGTAACGGTATCATTCATGTGATTGATACGGTACTGTTGCCGCCATCGTTGGATCTTTCTGCTTTGGAATAGAATCGCTCTCTTCTGTCTGAGCGTTATGGCTGGGCGGGAGAGTCGCCCTTGTAGGACTTTAAGTTAGTCAATGCATTTTCCTTAGGTTCTAATCGTATACCAGTGCAAGCCTCTGCCAATCGGCAGAGGCTTGGCGTGTGTGGGGAGTCTGAGTAGAAAAGGGTGCCCTGAGAATGAAGCATTTCACAGATTAACGGAGTCTGCACCGGGCACCCAAGCTTGGGTACCGCAACAGCTCAGCAATCTGTTAGCGGATTGACTTCGTACGAGCATCTAGCGCATCTAGGCGTGCTTCCTGGATGTTATCTACTGTTTTAGTACGAGCATCCAAGGCGTCTAGCCGAGCGGCTTGAATATCCTCAATGGCTTTAGTCTGGTTATTGAGGTGCTCCAGACGTAGCTTGTGAACGCCGTTCTTGGTGCGAGCATCCAGAGCATCCAGGCGAGTCTCTTGGATGTTTTCAACGGCTTTGCTACGAGCGTCTAGGGCGTCTAAGCGGGCTTCCTGAATGTTATCGATAGCTTTAGTGCGGGCGTCTAGGGCGTCTAGTCGAGTGGCTTGGATATCTTCGATGGCCTTGGTTTGATTGTTGAGGTGCTCAAGGCGTAGTTTATGGACTGAATTTTTAGTACGGGCGTCTAGCGCTTCGAGGCGAGCGGATTGAATATTGAAGCTAGCGGGCTCAGCAGCGGATGCGACGGGTGCAATGGCAGCGGATGCAACGAGAACGGTTAAGGCGGAAAGAAGTGTACGTTTCATGGTTAAAGCTCCTTTGTGTATCAGTGAAGTGTTTGATTCGCTTCATTGATTACAAGAATGCCGGGGCTACCTGAACGCTATGTGACGGGTAACTGAAAGTTGCTTAAGGGGTTTCTGAGATTGGCTGAGGAATGTTGGTGATGGGGGTCACAAGGGGTGGTTGTGGGGTTGCGTTGGCGGAGCCGCTACAGCGGAGTCTTGCCCCTGTCCAGCGTCGATTCCATATAAGAAACCCCCATGGACACTCAGGCTCATGGATGTTTCGGTTGATCTGGTTTATACAATCATCAAGTTTCCTTGGAACGTCAGTCTGGTAGACGCCAATTTAGAGGGCGTAACCCTGGATAACGCCAATCTCCAGGAGGCTAATTTGAGTAGTGCGGACCCCGCTTGCGTGTAACCGTAGTTACCTATCCTACGGATTATCGCTTTTGCATAACGATATTGAACATCCAATCCCTGATTAAGGGATTTACTAACTCAGGGCGATCATCATGGGGGCAATGGCCTGCTTCTAAAAAATGTTCTTCAATGTCGCTGTAATATTTTCTAAATAACTCACTGCGCTGCTCACAGTTCATCCAAGGATCCTTTGTGCCCCACAACAACAACAAAGGCCGCTCTAATTTCGACAACAATACATCCACTCGCTCACCCCTCGGAGCTTTAAATAACGCTGCAAACGCTGCCGGTGCATCCCGTTCTGTTGCTGGACGATAAATATTCTCAATCAGTTCTTCAGTCACCGCATCCTGGTTCACATACACCTGCTTGAGCGTCTTGCGAATGTAGGACTTGTTGCGAACAAATTGAAAAACAAACCAGCTGGGAATCGGACTGAGAATAATATTTTTGATTAGCTCACCAATCGCCTGCTTAAATGGGCTGGGTTCCTGTGTTGGCATCTGCTCCTTAAACGAACCCACGCCATTGAGTAATACGGCACCTTTTACCCACTGGGGCCGAGTCGCTGCCGTAAATAAGCAGCTATAACCACCGATGGAGTTACCTGCAATCACTGCCGGGCGACCGATAATTTGCTCGATAAAGTCGCTGAGCTGATCGCGCCATAGGTCTGAACTATAGCCGCTTGATGGTTTAGACGAGTGTCCAAAGCCAATCAGGTCGATGGCCCACACCTCAAAGTCCTGCTGTAGCTCGGCAATGTTTTTGGTCCAGTGGTCGGTAGATGCACCAAACCCGTGTACCAGCAGCAGCGGTGGTCGATCGGTGCGCGGTTCCCCTGCGCGGACGTAGTAGACGGTAAAGTCGCGCCAGGTCCAGGTATTGCCGATAGCGGGTGCAGCTGCGATGGTCATAGGTAGATATAGAAGGTGAAATGTTTTCCCTGGGGTAGATCAGGCACAAGGCACTGCCTCTACAGGAAAGGTGTTTGTTAAGTAATATTTCGTTACTTGTTTAAGTCTATCGTGGGTTACACATCCTTGCTGCGGCAGGCCGCTAGGCTGGGTATGACCTTGTTCATGTCCAGAACTGAGGGTTTTCTACAGAATGCCTGTAGATCTCAATTTGGATGTGGTGTATGTGTGCTGTGATGCCCCCTGCCTATGGCTTTTTCGAGATCCTCCCGTCGTCGTACGTTTCAGCTGTGGTTTGAGCGAGGGATGGTTGCGATCGCAACTGCCAACCTCCTGCTCGTTTTCTTTGACCTCAGCTACATCCGCTTCCGCGACGTCTATTTCAAAACTTTGCCTGGCCCCACCAACTGGTATGGCGAAACCTTCAAAGGGATTGAAGAACATCGAGTCACCGCAGCCTATCTCAGGAAAGTCGATACCCTACAAGAAACCCTAGAAAATGAAGGGCTAGATTCACCAACCGCCAATCGTCAGTTAGCGAATCTACGCCGGAGCAGTGTGGATCTGATTGATGAAAATCCGTTTGCCGTGGCGAATAAGTCTGGAACATTGGAACGGATTAAAAAGGAAATGCGCGATCGCACCGGGCAGGAGAACTCCTCTAAAGAAGCATTCCGCACCTTTTGGAGCCAGTCCTATCTAGAGCGAGGCTGGTCCAAAGAATTAGAGTTTTTCGATGACCACATCCGACCCCGGATTGAAACCAACTATTGGCGAGGCATTGGCTTTAACGGATTACCCATCGATCGCTTTTGGATCATTGATCTCCCCTTTGCAGCCCTGTTTGGCTTCGAATTTTTACTGCGTACGTACTTCTTAAGCCGTCGTCATGAAAACACCACCTGGATGGATGCCATGCTGTGGCGTATTTATGATGTACCCTTGTTTCTCCCGTTCTGGCGCTGGCTACGGGTAGTACCTGTGGTGGTGCGGTCTAACCAGGCCGAACTATCCCATCTCGATCCCATTCAAGGACGCATCAATCGCATCTTAATTAGCCAGTTTGCCGTTGAACTGACTGAGGTGGTTTTCCTGCGCATGATTGACCAAACGCAAAACATGGTCAAAGCAGGGCAAATTAGCCGTTGGTTTTTTGAACTCACCGGCGGTAAGGAAAACTACATTGACCTCAACGATGTGGACGAGGTGCAAACGATTGCCCAGCGGCTTACAGACATCGTGGTGCATAAGGTTTTACCGGAAATTAAGCCAGAAGTTGATGCTGTCTTAAGCCATACGGTGACGGGGGCAATCTCCCAAGCTCCTGCCTATCAAGGCCTAAAGCTTTTGCCGGGGTTTACCAATGTTTCTGAGCAGATCACCCAGCAAATCTCAGCGGAGGTCTCTAAAAACCTATACAGCAGCCTCAAGCAAGCGTTGGCAGATGATAGAGGTTCTGACCTCATGGGCAAGTTGGTTGAGAGCTTTGGTCAGCATTTACGAGACGAAATTCAGCAGGGCAATACTCTCCAAGAGTTGCAAGAATTGATCGATGCTTTTCTGGAAGAATTGAAGGTCAACTATGTGGAGCGCATTGCCGTTGATGATGTTGAAACGCGTCGGGCCAATACCTATCGTCTCTATGGGACAACGCAAAAAGCACGCCCTACCCCGGCAAAATTAGTTAAATAGTAATCAGGATTATCATTAGATCAAATGCACTATATATTAGGAGCATAATTCAGGGGCAAATTCTGTGAAGTAAGGGAGCCCTTCCCAGGAGGAGCTACCGTGTATACATAAGTCGGAGAGCTATCTCTAGATTTCGAGCCCTCATCCCCCAACCCCTTACTCCCTGAGGGAGAAGGGGGGCCTGGCCTCAAAGTCCTTCTCCCCCAGGGAGAAGGATTTAGGATGAGGGCCAATTCAAGGCCAGGCCTATCTTTTGGGACATTATTTTCTAGATGTGTATACACCGTAGCCCAGGAGGGGAGAGATGTCGGCGGCTATCACAGGGCTGACGCCAGCCTACCTAAACTTGCGATTTCTAGTATTTGTCTTAACCTAGGACTACTTTCTTTTTCGTACCCAATCCACTTCCTTGACCGAACCCGTCACCACGTCAATCGCTACGCAAGAATCTGCTGCTGTTAAAATCCCTCGACAGCGGTGGCAAATTTTTCCGCCTCAGGTACAGCAGGCGCAGCGGATGGCAACGGTGACACAGCTATCACCTCTGCTGGCTCAAGTCTTGATTAATCGAGGCGTGCAAACTCCGGAGCAGGCATGGCTATACCTGGATCCAGAGACGCAGCAGCTACCATCGCCTCTGGATGAGTTTCCAGATTTGCTGCGGAGCGTTGATTTGTTAGCAACCGCCATTGAACAAGGGCAAAAAATTGCCATCTGTGGTGACTACGATGCCGATGGGATGACCAGTACAGCTTTGCTGTTACGGGCTTTGTGGCATTTGGGGGCCGATGCTCACTATGCTATTCCGAGTCGTATGCAAGAGGGCTATGGTATCAACCGTCGCATTGTGGACGATTTCCATGCAGAAGGGGTGAGGTTAATTCTCACTGTCGATAATGGCATTGCGGCCTATGAACCTATTGCCCATGCGGTTGATCTAGGTCTCACCGTCATTATCACCGACCATCACGATCTGCCAGAACAGCTGCCGCCAGCCCAGGCCATCCTTAATCCCAAACTATTGTCCACAAGTTCTCCTTACTATGGTGTGGCTGGTGTTGGTGTGGCTTACATTCTCGCGGTTTGCCTGGCCCAAGCGCTTCATCGTAGCCAAGATCTCACAGCTTCGTCGTTAGAACTATTTACGTTAGGCACAATTGCCGATCTTGCGCCTTTAGTGGGTGTGAATCGTCGCTGGGTACGTCGGGGGTTACAGCTATTGCCAAAGTCGCGTATTCCTGGCATTCAAGCGCTGATTGAAGTGGCTGGGTTAGATCAGGGCAAAAAAGCGCTTAAGCCTGAGGCCATTGGCTTTCGCCTAGGTCCACGGATCAATGCGGTAGGCCGCATTGCCGATCCGCAGATTGTTATCGATATGCTCACGACTGAGGATGTGGGTATTGCGTTGCAGCGAGCGATGCAGTGTGAAGAGACGAATGCGCTGCGGCAGCGTATGTGTGAGCTGATTGAGACCCAGGCGGTAGAGTGGTGTGAAGAACAACAGGCCCATGGCAAGCTCAATTTACAACAAGAGCGTGTGTTGGTGGTTGTGCAGCCCGAGTGGCATCACGGGGTAATTGGTATTGTGGCATCCCGCTTGGTAGAACGCTATGGTGTGCCTGTTTTTATCGGCACCTACGAAGACAAAGAGAAAAAAGAGATTCGCGGTTCTGCCCGAGGGATTCCTGAATTTAATGTGTTTGAAGCCCTTCAGTCCTGTGATGATCTGTTGGATAAATATGGTGGGCACCGGGCTGCGGGTGGCTTCACCTTTGCGGCGAAAAAACTACGACAGGTGACGTCACGACTGAGTCATTTTGCTTGTCAACATCTACAGCCAGAGTATTTAAAACCCTTGGTTAATGTCGATGTAAAGGCTAATTTCGCCGATATTACTCTGGCTCTTTACGAGCAAATTGATTTTCTCCATCCCTGTGGGATTCAAAACAATGAGCCAGTTTTTTGGACATCCCTGGTCAATATAATTGACCAACAGATTGTCGGTAAGGATCGTAAACATCTTAAGTTAACGCTGGCTCACACCCATCCAGAGACAGGTCAAGTAACCTCCATCAAAGCGATCGCATGGCGCTGGGCTGAGTATCATCCTTTGCCCCATCAGGTTGATATTGCTTACAAAATTCGTCTCAATGATTGGCAGGGACGACAATCTGTTGAGTTAGAACTATTGGGCATCAAGCTAGCCCATCCCGATTTAGCAACAGGTTCGATTCCTCCCTGGTCTGACGAGTCAAAACGTTTAAATGAATCTCCGATTGTTGATACTCCAGGAGTAAAGCATAAGTTAGCTACGGGGTCTCCTCCAACAACAACAATGGCTAATCAGTTAGCCGTCACTCCAAAACGTCCCCCTGGGTCTTTGGAGCTTCCCCCAGTCAAGGAGCAGAGCCCAAAAGTAGCAGAATCTCGGTCGATTAATGGGTCTAGTTCGCTGCCTCCTCCTAAGGCGATTGATAGTTTACCCGTGGCCGCTACCCATGCTGAATTTTTCTATGGCAAACGCCGCTATGTGAGTACCATTGAGCACGCAAATACCCAAGAACTGCAGATTCGTAATTGGGAGGGGCGGTTGTTGATCGTGCAACTGCCCCAGCGACGTGGGGTTTTATATGTGCCTGGCGAGCCTCCTGAAGTGGTGGATCTTTCAGATACTTATTATTTCAATTTATTGCGGGCGGGGTTGAATGCTTTAGAGCTAAAGCAAAAGACAAGCTTGCTAATTTATAAAGACGAGTTGCTGGCAGAAAAAGATGAGCTGCTTAAGGAGAAGGATAGCCAGATTGCCACATTGAACCAGCAAGTTCAAATCTTAGAAGATAAGCTGACTCAGCTCTCTGAGGCAAAGCAGACGGCTTTCCAGGAGTTGCAAACCGAGCTCCAACAGCAGCAGGCTGCGATCGCAAATAAAGAAGCCCACATCGTACAGCTCCAAACTGAGCGACCACAAAGAACGTTACCACCCCCAGATGCCAACGTCATTAAACAAGAGGTGCGCAAAGCTTTAGGCGACAGCGTTTGGTTCTGTATTCAGGCAGACTCTCAAAAAGATTTGTGTGCGGCCTACCGCACTTACCACATGCTGCAGTCTGAGGGGGCTGATCCTGACATTGCTGACTATTCCGAAGCAGGGATTCGTCTGAGTTTTGCAGTAGAGCGTGAGGTGATGCAGCCGTTCTTTGGTGACCTTTACGATTTTGTCCGACTGGAAGGGTTGACAGAGATTGGAGGTATTGCGTTAGGCCCTCACCAAAGATATACCCTAGGTATGATGCCCTCCTTGCTTGCAGCTCAATGGCGCACTTTAAAGCGAGATGCATTGACCCAGCAGAACAAGGTACCTGAGAAACAGCTCTATCGTACGTTTAAAAACTCACAGGGCTTAAGTCAGCGAGATCGTGAGTTGCTGGCGGAGTTTTTTGAGCAATGGGAGCACCCTATGACAGCTTGTTTGGGCCAAAAAGGGAAGCAAGCGGCAGCTAGCCTCGATCAAATTAGCCGTTTGCGGAATATTGCGGCCCATGGGGAAAGTTTTTTGTACGAATGGCACTATATATTGCTACGTCAACTCGTAGTCGGAGGATCAAATCGACGCGGTTTGTTTCGGCAGATTTATGGGGGTTAAGATGCCATTAGAGGCACATCTTGTCCAAACCTGTGGATAACTTCAAACATAGCTCAGAAGCTAGTTAGATTGATTTTAGTTGAAATATAAAGACAGCTGAAATTTTGTCATCCCAATGCATTGAGCACTTCTAGCTCTCTAAATAATTTAGTCTGTTTACTATAAATTGCGAACGATAATGGCAAAAATTTAACTTTTTCCAGAATTTTCCACATGTTTTCCACAGAGTTTTCCACAGACTGTGAAGGTTTTCCACAGGTCTGATAATTCAATCGGGCTATCCGTA
This sequence comes from Leptothoe sp. ISB3NOV94-8A, assembly GCF_043421595.1. Classification (NCBI taxonomy): domain Bacteria; kingdom Bacillati; phylum Cyanobacteriota; class Cyanophyceae; order Nodosilineales; family Cymatolegaceae; genus Leptothoe; species Leptothoe sp. ISB3NOV94-8A. The sequence goes on from NZ_JAXSQW010000001.1 coordinate 5,867,410, forward strand.
ATGAGGCGCAGAAAAAATTTCTCCGTATGCCTAAACATAATTAAGGAATTGAGATCAGATATAACCTGCCTATAAAGATTTACGTCAAGCTTTGCTAAATCTATACTTTTCGCAGTTACGCACTAATAATCCGGAAATCTCAGGGAATTAAATATTGAGCTGTGTAATGATGGCTATCGAAAATGGGGACCCTGAACCTGTGTGTCGATCTACACATGATTTTGTGTTGACATATACATAGGCAATGTATGCGGCAAGTCAACTCAAATCCCGATTTTTGTTGGCTGTGATTTTCATCAATACCAGTATCATTTCCGGCATCTATCCTTAAGATTTGTATAACTAAGTGATACTGCCCTGCGCGCATCTGCCGTATAAATACATAGATACTTATGATGAGTAGTCAAGTTATTGATATCGCCAGTGTCAGTGGCCAATCAAGTGAACAGGATGAGCGCTACAGGCTGGAGATTAATATTTGCGATCGCATCATTCAGCGCTATCCCTATCACTATCAGGCTTGGAACTATCGCAGTTACTTATTAGCCAGCATTGGTCAATATGAAGCAGCCGCTGAAAGCTACCGTCACACTCTATCTTTGAAGGCAACGGAACATCGCGTATGGTGTAATTATGGTTCTGTTCTTGAAAAACTGGAAGCATTAGACGAAGCCGCAAAATGCTACGGTCACGCCCTGAAGCAGGCTCCGTTCTATTTCAAAGCCCAGTATCGAAAAAGCAAAAACCTGCATCGAAGGGCCTTATACGGCGAAGCTATTGTGAGTTACGAACAAGCAATACAGTTACGACCTGATTCTTATAAGCTTTGGTACTATCGCGGCAAAGCACTACTACAGCTCGATCGTATTGACCAAGCCATTGCCAGCTTTAATAAAGCTGTGGAACTCTATGATGGCGATAGCAAGCTATGGTTGGTGCTGGGACGCACGCTCTTACAGGTGCACAACCCCCAAGAGGCCTTAAGGGCCCTGAACCATTCCATTCATCTTGACCCCGACAATGGCAGTGTGTGGAGTTATCACGCGGCAGCACTCAAGGCTCAGGGGTATTTCGAAGATGCACTGACCAGTCTTGACAAGTCTGTGATCTTAGAGCCAGAGAAGTCGCGATTTTGGCATCTGCGAGGTCTGGTGCTTTTAGAGATGAATCGGCTAACTGCCGCCGAAGAAAGTTTTACCACATCCCTGAAACTACAGGCCTACAACTATCAAGCATGGCTGGCGATGGCATGGACATTGCAAAAGATGGGGGATTTTAGTCGCGCCATTGAAGCCTACGATAAATCTTTAGCCATTGAGCCTGATCAGGCCTTTGCATTTTATAACCAAGCCCGTTGCCACGCTCGCTTAGGTCAAGATATGTGGGCGTTAGAGCATGTGCGGCGAGCCATGTCCCTAGACCCCCAAATCTATTCAGAACGCGCTTATGCTGATCCGTTGCTTCAGGCCATTGTGCAAGATATGGAAGAGGATGATAGCGGCGAAGATTTAAAGGAAATAGAACTGATTGCCCTTGATTCCCATTAAAACCATGTGGGGACGTTCCATAGAACGTCCCCACATGGTTTTTTGAATGGAGCTAAGCGGGCTCGAACCGCTGACCCCCTGCATGCCATGCAGGTGCTCTACCAGCTGAGCTATAGCCCCTCGCGTTTATTAATAATCTCTTGCCAGGAGCTTACCGTCAAGGGATTTTATTAGGCTTTTGCGATCGCTCCTGCGCATTATTGGCCAGCACGGTTTAGAAAACGTATATGACAGTTATCTCACCTGGTGTCCCTAGTTTACTTCAGACATGCCTGAAGTCGCCTTTCGGCATCAGTCAAATCGCATTCAGTCGCTCGTTGAGATAAGTCATACCCAATCCACATTCATTCAATCCGATTACCAATACCCAATCCTGTAGGGGCACTCCCTTGTGGATGCCCTGCGATACCGGGCGCTATCGTCAGGATTTCTTAGCCTACATCGTTTTCAGGTTCTGCCAAGTATGGTGGACTTCTTTGTGTAGTGATCAACAACACACCAAAAAAGAATGAGGATCACAAGCATTACATCGGAATGAACGGGGAGTAGACCGTTTCTATATATAGAACAAACAAAACACGTTCTCACCTATCACTATTGTGGAGCTCCTCACCATGACACCCTCTCAAATCGAAGGTCTTCAAGTTTGCCTCTGTTTTGCACTGTCCATGGTGATTCTGGCTCCACTGTTCTGTTGGGTCTTGCCCAATCGTCAGCACGTTCTCTAAAGCCTCCCATGTTTGCCTTGCTCGCCATTAGCCCGTCAGGAATCACCTATGCAACTCGCTGATATCGGTGCACCTTACACTCCTGCTGCACCAACTGTCGCAACCATCGAAACTGACATCCAGCTTTGCTTTAGAGACTTTGCTTTTAAAATGAGAACCCTAAAAGAGTGTCTTCCTAAGTCTTCCATCGGTAGCCTCACCTATCGCAACGTTCGCTACAACGCATAGTTTTTTCATCGTTGAATCCAGTAGAGTAGACGTCATAGAGCCTCCGGCAGTTTTGTCAGGGGCTTTTTTTTGGAGTGTTGTGGTGCCCTCTTGGGGTATATAAATTTGACCACTACAAAATAATCGCTGCAATCCCTGAAATCTTTGCTTTACAAGGCTTATAGAGGCTACTTTCATTGGAGAAATTTTAAAGAGGTCAATAAATGTCAAGGAAAGATGATTTGCTTTACATTTCTTTATATATTATTGATTTTAACAAGAGTTGCCGCACTGCATTCCAATCTAGGCTCCCTTCGGTGATTCATGTCTGGATAAGGATGAGGCACTAACTGCCCAGATGTTGTTTGAGAAGAGCACAGGTAGCTGATCTTGTTGCTATTCGTTTGTTAAATATTGTCGAAATGCAGACCCATAACCAAGACAACAGAACTGTTTATTGTGCAGAACTCCCTACACCAAATCTTTCCCGAGATATTTTAGCTGTAGCCTGTATGAGTATGGGGGTCGTTCTATGCATGTGTTTGGGGGAGCCTTGCAGTGGTTTTCGTCAGTCGCGCACGTGTTCGTCCTTGCTAAGCAATACATATCACTCAAGGGTGCATTAATGAAGGGTTCTGAATCACCCAGTACAATACAGGCGATTGATAATGGGGAATATGCATGCCAAATCTGCGATCGCGCTTTCGATTTTGGGTTATGTAGCCTGGTCAAGGTCAAAGGCCATCACAACCCAATAACCGGCTATCCATCGTCATATTTCTCAATAGGTAGAAGGGTGCTGGCATTAATCTCTTGACGAACTTCACGGCTCACATAACAGTCTCCATGAAGACAGATAGATAATAACTTATTAACATCATAGTATTCCTTAAGGGCTTTTATTTCACTTTCTACAAAACCCCAGTCATGGCCTATATTTCGATACTGTATGATTACATCTCTAAATTTAGTGCTCCAATCTAAACCATTGTGAGCCCACCATTCACGGGAGTCTACAGTTTTGCTAGGAAGTTTTTCCTTTAATTTAATTAACTCCTCTTTTAGTTCTGCACTTGCATTGTGTTCAATACATTGACGCATTAGTGACAAGATATCTTTGTGCCACTTTAAAAGGGTATCAGCTTCTTTTAGGGGAGTATTGTGCATAGATGTACTAACATTCAATGTGGTGACTAACTCTGAATCTAGAATAAAATCTTCGCTTTCTGTTTGTGTTTTGATCGTTCTCTTTCTTATCACTAAATTAAAATAAAAGACTTGGCTGATAGCTTTTAGATTGCCAATACTCTTACTGCTTTTAACTGAAGAAGACTTTTCATTTAGCCAATCAAGAAATGAATCTATTTTCTTGTTTTCTTGAACTATTTTGTCAATTTCATGCTTTATAAGTCTAATCAAGTAGTCTGCATTAGGGAGCATACATGAGACAAGCGAAAATACCTCTTGCCATCTGTAATCAGTAATATGAATAGCCAGTGATTCTAGGACCTTTTTTTGTTCTTCAGGATCCAATGTCTTAACGATTTTAAGACTGACAAAATACTCATGAAATGTTCTGTGGGAGAATGAAAATATATCTTTTGCTACCTCAGTAATCAAACCATGCTGAGCAATCATGGAATCTAATACAGAATTGCAATCTAGCTCTACATCTTCAGGTGAACTAATGGAGCGTGGTAAATTATAAATATATTCTCTAATTTGATAATCTATTGTTTTTCTTTTGAATAATCCTTCATCTTTTTCAAAAGTGGCATATGCTATTTTGCTAAGTAAATCTTCTTTCTTGTTCTTAGACAGCTTTCTGTAAGTTTCAGGCCGTTCTACCGCTCTGCTAACATCCCATTTCCTCAATAAGACATCGAGACCTTCTTGATATAATTCAGCCTGATTTTTGGGGAATTCCTCTGAATCCTCAAAAACCATGCATAGTAAGGTTAGCAGTAAAGGATTGGTCGCCAGCTCACTAATCTCTTCGTCTTTGCTAATTCGGTTAATGAACTTCTCTGTTTTTTGAGGAGATTTTTTTGTGGCAAACCAGTTTTTTGAAAACATACTGATCTGCTCTTTGGTGAATTCGCAAACTTCAGCCTCCAGAAAGTTTTCAAATTTATATTCACTTGCAGCCAAGCGGCATGTAATTATAAATCTATTTTTGCTATATGTCTGTGATATTTCCTTGATTAGTCTGATGACTCGATTAAAATTTTCTTTTCGAACTTCGTCTAGTCCATCAAATAAAAATAGAATTTTTGCCTCTCTTAAAAGTAGCTCAAAACTTTCTTTGTTGACTTCACAACTAAGTAACTCATTCTCTATATACTCTTTTAAGCCTATTTGGTGATCTTGGTTCTGAAAATCCTTTAAAGAAATAAATATTGGAACATAACCAGGTAGTATTTCTGATTTATTTGCAAAGACAGCAACATATTTTAAGAAGGTTGTTTTTCCAGCTCCTGGTCTTCCAAGTAGAATAAGTTTCGAGTAATTTTCAACGAGCTCAAGCCCTGAAAATTTGACACCTTCAAATAATCTGGAGATGTTGAATTTGAGGTCATTAGTTTGATGACGCTGTTGAACTATTTTTACTAAGTCTGATAGTTCTATACGTCTTTTGGATAAGATTTGTTTGGTAATCTTGACCTCTGTAAAAATGTCTTCCACTTCAATGGGTTTGCTCATGTCAAGAATTTGCATGAATCCACATTTCTCATTGATGAGTGCTCGGGTTTTGCTCTGGATTTCCTGTACTAGAATTTCGATCGCATTGTTGACTATTTCATAGACTTGCTTGTCAGAAGGATATGCATTTTGATACATATCCAGAACTTTAAAGAAAAGTAACTTTGATTTTCCAGGAGTATTTCCAGAAGAGATATTGAATTTCTTATAAACCTTTGTCATTCGAGAACTGTATCTTTCTCTCGATATGTTTAAGATCTTAGCGACCACTAAGTCTGACAGCTCAATGTCTGCTAAGCGTTCTACAAAAGCTTCTTTTTGTAATTCTGTGAGATGGTTTTGGTTGGCAATGAACTCAAGATAAGAGCGTGGTATTGAAAGCATATTCAGGAACCAACATGGCTATCTTCGGTTATAGCACCTCCCTCTACGAGATAAAGTGACTTCCTTCTTAAGGCTGAAAATCTTAGATGGAAGTCTAACTTTATTGTGATGCCTCCAGTTCAGAGGATTCCTTTTTTTGTCAAATAATTATGCCGGAAACGTTCTACTGACCCATGTTGAACAAAGACATGATAGATATTCGCCAATTGATGGCGTCTGAATGCTTTTCAGGATCTCTGCTTAGGTATGTAAGTATGTAAGCGGAATAGTTGATCGCTAAGTAATCAGGCGATGTGCCATGCTAATCCTAAATGAGTTCCTGAAGTCTGAACATTTCATATAGCCGCATAAGAGTGTATTTGTTCAGACTGTTTGTTGTCAGATCTTAAATCGTGTCGAAAATTTAAGTGGCTAGAGCAGTTATTCCTTTTTGTGCTGTCAACTGTTATCGATTGATCAGGCTCGAATTATGCTCTCCTTAACAAAAGAATACCGATGTGATGCGACTCCTTTGTCACATCGAGAAATCGTAGTACTGAATCTTCTTATTAAGGTTCTTTTAGAAACGTGGTTTAAAAGGTTGCGACAATCTCACCCTTCTCCTACAAACAGCTACTTAGAAGGTGTTGGTACGGCGGATACTGAGATTACCCCCTGCAAGCGAGGTCGGGTTAGGCTCAATGGTTCCTGGTGGTCAGCCTTATCCAATAGCAATATGACTATTTATCCTGGTCAGAAAGTCCGTGTTACAAGTCGCCAGAGTCATACCTTGCTGGTTGAACTATCTCAGTACGGCTGAGAAAAATTCTGTTCATTTTAATAGTTATCTCAATCAGGTGGCATTTATGAAAGAGAAAGTACTGGTGATTTCTGACATTTCTGACATTGTTTATACTTGTCCAAAATGTTCAAAAACGTCTTTGGTGAAAATAGGCCCTGATCTATATCAATGTGTTGATTGTAAGTCTCAGAAAGAGCAGACTTCTGAGACCCATAATAATTTCACTACATTTGTTTTTGGATTGATGGGTTGGTTGATGCTTCTCTTGCTAATCTAAATGTTAATGTTTGTCTTTTGTTACTTGTGTTTCGATTTTGACGCACTAAGCAGAGATTCTGGCTTTGGATCCTCTGGCAATAATGCTGCTTTGATTAGTGTTTTGCGATTACTGAGCGACAAGGTGGACACTTTACTGTAGTGAAAGCTTAATTGAGTAAAAGTAAACCCATTATGTACCGTAAAAAAAATTAGTGACTCTTGTGTTGTGGTTAGCTATCCGCGATAAAGTCGAGAGACACTTTTCGTCTAACGACTACGATGACCACCCCTGCTCCTAATTCATCCTCTGCTGATACGGAAGCTCTAATTCTGCAATTGCGGCGTAAGCAAGGCAATTGGGTTGACTGGGCAATGGCTTGCCAGACTTTACAGAAGTCTGGCATGTCGCCCCAAGCGATTTTTGAAGGGACTGGGTTTGAGCCAATTCAGCAGAATCAAATTATGGTGGCGGGGCAGGTATATCAGTCCATTCTTGGCGGTGCTGTTGCAGAACCCGTGCTAGAGCACTTCACTGCCCGAGGGAGTGACTCGCTCTATGAACTGCGGATTTTATCTAAGGATGATCGAGCTCAGGCGGTTCAGTTTATCTATGACCAGGGGCTAGATTCTGAGCAAGTGCGTGATGTGGCTAAGGCCCTGAAGGAGTTTTCTTACCGTCATGACCTGCCACCTGGTTTTACCAATCATCCAGGAGATGCGGTGGCATTTTCCTACTGGGGGTTTGCTCGGCAGACGTCTGATTTGCAGGCTCGATCACGGTTGATTGCACAGGGGTTACGGTTTGCCCACAGTTTGGGTGCTCGTGAAGCCATTGAGAAACTACTCACTGATTTTGCGGTAGTCAAGGCTAAGACTGCACCTCGACTACCTCTATTTCGCATAGAGACAGATACTGATGTGCCCTTTGTGGTGCCAATGGTCGGGCAGTGGCCGATGTCAGCTGATGTTTTTCAGGCTGTGCCCAAGATGGAACCAGAAGGTGCGTTTGGTGTGGTGAAATCTGCGGGTGAACAGGCTTGGGTGCCGGTGCCAGGGTGGCAGGTGGTGTTGACAGCGCAGGATGCGATCGCATTCCTCATGCCTTTCAATGAACTGCCCAATCAGGCCGATAGTACGGTCTCAGAGACAGTATTGATCCTTGTGGATCGCCAACAGCAAGCTTGGGATGATAGCAGCTATTTTCTGGTCAGTGACGATAGTGGTCAGCTAGCTATACGCTGGTTTGATACAGACCCTGGTATGCCCCTATTGGGTCGAGTCATCGTTATCGTACGACCCAAGAAAGTTCTAGACGAAGCCTATACCCAAGAACTTTGGCAAATTGACGAATAGCTACTGCTAACTTGAAGGCATAAACGCCGATGACTTAGGAGGAATTATGGCTCTAGAACGTCGACTATCACGGGCAATGTTTGAGGCAACTGAGCTAGTGGAATTGCGGCAAATTTGCTTTACCCCAGGTCGTGTCTTTGAACCCGGTAAATACATTACTGGGGACTTACCAGATGTTGCATTCACCATGGGCCTGGTGGAAAAACTGCCCCCAGTGCGCGGTAAGAGTGAAGAGGTGGCTGAGTCGGAAGACGTTATCAATACAACCGAAGAATAACTCTTTGGGGTGACAGCGTCATGCGGGATGTTTTCCATAAGCCTACCTCCATGGCCTAAATTGATACCCCAAAGCAGAAAACAAAACCAAAAAGGAGCTAGATCTATCTATACCCGTCCGTTAGCTAAATTAATTGAAGAATTTCAGCGATTGCCAGGTGTGGGGCCTAAAACTGCCCAGCGTCTGGCGTTGCATATTCTTAAACGCCCTGAAGCCGAAGTCCGAGCCCTAGCCCAGGCGCTAGTAGATGCCAAACAACAGGTGGGTCAGTGCTCAATTTGCTTTCATCTATCGGCGGACCCCGTGTGTGACATCTGTCGCTCTACACGTCGGGACAATCAGACTCTTTGTGTTGTGGCAGATTCCCGCGATGTCATTGCCATTGAGCGCACCAGAGAATTTAAGGGCAAATACCATGTGCTGGGCGGTCTCATTTCACCGATGGATGGCATTGGTCCAGAGCAGCTAAACATTGGTCAACTGGTACACCGGGTCAACAAAGACGATATTGGAGAAGTGATTTTGGCCATCAGCCCTAGCATTGAGGGAGATACCACAACGCTGTATGTGGGACAGTTGCTCAAGTCATTTACGAAAGTGACTCGTATCGCCTTTGGTTTGCCCATGGGGGGCGATTTGGAATATGCAGATGAAGTAACCCTAGCCCGAGCGTTAGAAGGACGCCAGGCTTTAGGTTAGGGCAGGTATCGCCCACTTGGCCAGGTGGCATGTTTTTTACCGCAGCTTCTGCTTGATGAAGGCCAAAATCTTGGCAGTCTGATTTTTGAGCGTAGCGACTTCCTTTTGTAGGGTGGCGACCTGCTGTTTCAATGCAGCGATTTCAGCAGCACTTTCGCCACTGGCAGCGGCAGCGGCGGCAGGCGCAGCAGCGGCAGTACTTATTGGGCGTGCCTTACGCGCTTTTACCATGGAAGCTTTGATGGCTTCAATGAGTTCTTTTTGCTCAAAAGGCTTCTGAATAAATTCAAAATATTCGAAAGGGCCTTGAATTTTTTCGGTAACTTCTTCCCGACGCCCTGACATCAGTACGAGGGGGATCTTTTGTAGCTCTGGAGAAGCTTGGATTTCTTGGAATACTTCCCATCCACTCATCCGTGGCAGTAAGAAATCGAGCATGATCAGGTTAGGCTTTTGGTTGCGAATGGCTTCTAACCCTTCAACGCCATCAGTGGCTTCAATCACCTCGAAGTTGCCCTGGGGCAACATATCCCGGACGCGCATGCGGATCACTCTGCTATCATCGATAACTAAAATCTTATGACTTGCTGCCACGACTAACTCCTAATAAATAGATAGCTACAGTTTAGGTAGGGGACGTTGCTGATACGCTTCTGACTCAGCAACGGTATAAAGCAATGTTGCCCAGGTCGGCAACGATGTAAGTCTGATCCTGACTAGTTTCTAAGAATCATATAGGATCAAAAAGGCTATAGAACGCTGCTATTAAGTCACCATCGTGTCTATGCTCACGTAATGCCGAGGATACCCAAGTCTACTTAGACAAGCTGATTGTGTCATGGAAAGTTTATCTCAAATGCGTTCCAGCGGTACTGCTAGGCCTGAGATTGTTCAGATGCCTGATTGGTTAATGCGACCAATCGGTCGGGCTAGCGAACTGTCGACGGTTCAAAAAATTATTAAACAGAGACAGATCCATACGATTTGTGAGGAGGGGCGATGTCCTAATCGCAGTGAGTGCTACGCAAATAAAACAGCCTCATTTTTGTTAATGGGGCCTACATGCACTCGTTCCTGTGCATTTTGTCAGGTTGATAAAGGTCATGCTCCCATGCCCCTCGACCCTGAAGAGCCTCAAAAAGTGGCCGAATCGATTAAATTACTAGGTCTCAAATATGTGGTGCTGACATCGGTGGCGCGGGATGATTTGCCTGACCAAGGTGCGGGCTGGTTTGTGGCAACTATGACGGCTATTCGTTCAGTGAGCCCAGATACCCAAATTGAGTTGCTAACACCTGACTTTTGGGGTGGGCCTAACTCTGCTGAGAATCAGCGGCAACGGCTAGCGATGGTTGTGGACGCTAGGCCCGCTTGCTTTAATCACAATGTGGAAACTGTCGAGCGTTTGCAGGATCCGGTGCGACGGGGTGCTAAGTATCGTCGATCGCTAGAGGTTCTGCGTTATGTGAAGGAACTGGATGCGTCTATTCCCACTAAGTCTGGTCTTATGCTGGGCCATGGCGAAACCGAAGATGAGCTGGTACAGACGATGAAGGATTTGCGAGCTGTGGGCTGCGATCGCATCACCCTCGGCCAATACATGCGCCCATCCCTAGCTCATTTACCCGTTCAACGCTATTGGACCCCCGATGAATTTGACCACTTGGGCACAATTGCCCATGACCTGGGCTTTTCCCAGGTTCGCTCCGGTCCATTGGTGCGCAGTTCCTACCATGCCGGTGAAGAATAAACCGGAAGATGGGCATTGCCCACCCTCCGGTTTATTCGATTGTTTGCGCCGCCAATTCCCGCCATTCTTTAACTGCATAGGGCGGCACAATTATTTCGCTAGGAGCTTTTCCCTGTAACGGCACCGCTAAGGTTAACGGAATTGCCTTTTGCAAGTTGTCCATTACAGGGGTGAAATCGTACTGATTGGTGTTGTCGGGTAAAGCGGGTGTCGGCGGATCAAGCTTAGGGGTGGCCTGCCACTCCAAGGCAGTGCCCGTGTTGATGGTCAACGGTTTTTTGGGGTCGACATCGGCAACACCAGGGAAGCCCACCAGACGCAAATATAGGCCGTCTAAACCATCGGGACGATAGCGCTTGAACAAAATCGCCTGCCATGAGTGGTCGTTGCGATCGCGAAGGCTTTGTTGCGATCTCAATGTGGTTTGGCCAGGGCGCTCGTGATACACATGTACCGAGGCTAAGGCTGGAGGTGCAAGCAGAAGAAACTGCAAGCAGAGACAAATGAAAATACCAATCAGCTGCCGAACCATAGAATGTCGTGAAATATCCCTTTTAGGATAAGTCGAATTCATTTGGGTGCAGAATTGATTAATCATTGTCGGGAGGTTCCATGGAACCTCCCGACAATGATTTTGCCTATGGTTTCTATAGTTTGTTTAAGGCATCTAACACTAGCCGATAGCGGTTGGCTTCATTATTGGTCAGGTAAAGGCTGCCTGCTTTCTCTAGGTCAGTAACTGCCGCGCGTCTGTTACCCATCCGAGCATTGGTAATGCCACGGTAATAAAACACATCTGCGTCTAAGACATTCGCTGCAATCACTGCTGAGAAGTCAGTGTATGCGCTCTGGTAGTCGCCTGAGTCATAATGCATGCGCCCACGGCTAGCATAGGCACTCCAATAGGCACTATTCAGATTGATAGCAGTGCTGTAATCGCTCAAGGCGCTAAAGCTGTCACCTAAATCAGCAAAGGCGTCACCACGATACTTATAGGAAGGTGCATGCTCAGGCTCCAGAGCCAGAGCTGCTGTATAGTCGCTAATGGCAGCCTGTTGCTCTCCAGCCTCTAAATATGCATTACCTCTTCTATAGTAGGCTTCAGCAGAGTCAGGAGATAGTGCTAATACCTTCGAAAAGTCGTTAATGGCATCTGCTGTATTATTTGATGATGCAAAAACTTGCCCACGAACCAGGTAAGCATCAGCATTGCCAGGTTCTAAGGTCAGCACTTGATTGAGATCTGCAACTGCTGCTTGGGGGCGAGCCTCAGAAATGAGGGCGAAGCTGCGGTTGTAGTATGCTTCGACATTGTCTTCATCAATGTCGATGGCTTCGTTGAAATCCTGTAGTGCTTCTCTGGTGTCACCAATGGTGTAGTAGGTAGCACCGCGATTGATGAAGGTGGCTGCGTTATTATCATCCAGCTCAATGGATTGCGTGAAATCACTAATGGCACTTTCTGGACTGTTCAGTGCTTTGAAAACTAAGCCTCGATGGAAGTAAGCCGATGCATTGCTGGGATCGAGTCGAACCGCGTCATTTAGGTATTCCAAAGCAATTTGCTGATTCCCTTGTTCAGACGCGATCAGGCCAAGATAAATGTAAGCATTGGCCGATTCAGGATCTGTTGCAATCGTGCGCTCAAAATCTGTAGTTGCCAGATCCGTACGGCCCAGGTCGTAGTAAAGGATGCCGCGATTGAGATAGGCTGTGCTGTAATTAGCATCAATTGAGATCGCCTGGTTATAGTCATTGAGGGCAGCTTCTGTATTTTCTAAGCGGGCGAAGGCAGCACCCCGAAATAGATAGGAAGGTGCAAAATCAGGTTTTAGATTGATAGCTGCGTTGAATTCTTCGATGGCGGCCTCATCATTGCCATCTTGATAGTCTTCTAATCCTTCATTAAAGAGGTCTAGGTAATTTTCAGTGACGGGCTCTTCTGCCGCTGGTTCGTCCTCAGCAGCTTCCTGATCTGGGAGAATATCTTCTTCTGGTAAAACAGGCTCTATAAACGCTGGTTGGACTTCAGCTGGAGCCTCGGCGTCAGTATCTTGAAAGAGCGTTTCTTCTTCAAATGTTTCAGCTTCGGTGGTGGCAACGGATTGAGCTATGCCCGCGGCCGTAGTACTACCGAAGAAAGCAAATGTGCTCAGAAGGAGCAGAGCAAATCGGTTCATAATCATGTCTCTTAACCCCGTATCTGCATGCGTTTACTAAAACTTACCCAGAGTCGGGACTAGAGTTTCTACTTAACCAATAATTGTTGATATGAATGGGGGTATTGAAAGTTGGGAAAACCTTTTTGGTTAGGGGGCTTTAGCAAACTTGCGATCGCCAACATCACATCGAATCTGATGGTCCCCCTCGCCGGGTTGATCGACACTGCATTTCTCGGACACTTGGCCGACATTCGCCATCTAGCGGGTGTGGCCCTGGCAACGGTGCTGTTTAACGTTATCTACTGGAGTTTTGGCTTTTTGCGCATGGGCACCACTGGCCTCATTGCTCAAGCGGCGGGGCGAGGTGATCGCACAGAGCAATGGCGAGTGGGTCTAAGGGCGCTGATGGTGGCCTTAACCATGGGCTTGTTGATGCTGCTTTTGCAAACTCCACTGCGGGTGCTAGGGTTTGCTATTCTCCAGGCCGATGCGGATGTGCTGGATGCTGGTTTGGCCTTTTATCAGGGGCGCATCTGGGGGGCACCAGCGGTGCTCATGAACTATGTGTTGCTGGGTTGGTTGCTGGGGTTGGGCCAGGGGCGGCGAGTTTTAGCCCTGGCTGTGGTGGGTAATGGGGCTAATATCCTGCTCGACTATTGGATGATTGTGCGTTTGGGTTGGGAGAGTCATGGGGCTGGGCTGGCCACGGCTTTGAGTCAGTACGCCATGCTGCTGGTGGGCGGCATAGTGCTATTGCGGTCATTACCCTGGGCTCAAATTTGGCAGCAGCGTCTGAGTCTATGGAGTCGTCATGCTATTTCAGCGTTATTTCGCCTAAATCGCGACATTATGGTGCGTACCTGGGCATTGCTGCTGAGTTTTAGCCTGTTTACAAATCTCAGCGGAGTGATGGGTACGGATACCCTTGCAGTCAATACGCTGCTGCTACAGTCGCTCATGCTCGTCACCTACTTTCTAGATGGGATTGCGTTTGCAACTGAGGCCTATGCTGGCCAGTTTCATGGTCAGGGAAAATCGTCTGAACTCAGGGCTTTGGCTAAGATTGGGAGCGGTATCAGTGTGGGATTGGGGGTGGGAATTGCGATCGCATTCATCACCTTTCCTCAAGTTCTCTTTGGTCTGCTGACCGATCACCAAACCGTATTAGCCCAACTAAATCACTATGTTATTTGGCTGCTGCCCGTGTATGGCTTTGGAGCCATTGCCTTTATGTTAGACGGCTATTTTTTAGGCCTAACCTCTGGCACTATTCTGCGAAAGTCCACTGTTTTGGCAACGTTCTGTGGCTTTCTACCATGGGCGTTAATCGCCTATTGGCAGAACAGTCCCCATTGCCTATGGCTAGCTATGGCCTCTTTTATGGCAATCAGAGCCATGACCTTAGCCTGGGCGGTGCCTGGTAGTTGGCAGCCTAGAGCCGAAGCGTCACCCTATTTAGGCTCGCAGCGAATTTCCAATAAAAAACCATCTGGGTCGTAAAAATAAATGCCGCGCCCAGTGGGTCTACTCACAGGGCCATGGTCGATCGCGACCTGATTCTGTTGGAGCAGCTCAACGGCTTGATTAAACAGCTCAGGGGCGATATCAAACGCCATATGATTGGCCCGAGTAAATTGCTGAGTTGGATCCGGATTGGGAGGTTCTAAGTCCGGTTCACCGAAGAGATCCAGGATAGTGCCATCGGGTAGACGAAAGTTAGCCACTTTACCCTGGGCAACAAGTGTTACCAGGGTCTCAGGCACCTCATCGCCTGTGAGCTCATGTAGCCCTAGGATTGAACCATAAAAATGACGGGATGCAGCCATGTCTTTGACGTTCAGGGCAATGTGATGGACCCCTCGGAGGGTATTCGGCAGCAGTCCTGTGCCCCGTCTGTCAATCGATAATGTCATACCAATGCACCAGATTGCGTTGGGTTCTACTTTACTGCCAATCTATTCATCAATAAAACCGATAATAATGGGTATAGTCTCCGCTTTGTTCAACTGCTTTGACATCTATGAATAGTGCTTTCCTCGAACGTCTGCATAGCCCTGCACGGCCCGTACTTGTCTTTGATGGGGCTATGGGAACCAATCTGCAGGTCCAGGAATTAACCGCCGATGACTTTGGTGGTTTGGAGTATGAGGGCTGCAATGAATATTTGGTCGTCACCAAGCCTGAGGCGGTGGCAAAGGTCCATCGTGACTTCTTAGCTTCAGGGGCAGATGTGATCGAAACGGACACCTTTGGAGGTAGTACGTTTGTCCTGGCAGAGTACGGATTGCAGGATAAAGCCTACGACCTGAACAAAGTGGCGGCAGAATTAGCCAAGGCCTGTACGGCTGAGTTTTCGACACCTGAGAAACCTCGCTTTGTAGCCGGTTCCATGGGGCCAGGTACAAAATTGCCCACATTGGGACACATTACCTACGATGAGCTACTTGAGGCATTTACTGTTCAGGCAGAGGGCCTATACGACGGTGGTGTAGATCTATTTATCGTCGAGACTTGTCAGGATGTGTTGCAGATCAAAGCAGCCCTGAATGCGATTGAGGCTGTGTTTGAAAAGAAAGGTGCCCGGTTACCGCTGATGGTGTCGGTGACCATGGAGACCACTGGAACAATGCTGGTGGGCTCTGATATTACAGCAGTGGTCAGTATTCTGGAGCCCTACCCTATTGATATTTTGGGGCTGAACTGTGCTACAGGCCCAGACCTGATGACGGAGCACATTAAGTATTTATCAGAAACCTCTCCCTTTGTGGTTTCCTGTGTGCCAAATGCGGGTCTACCAGAAAATATCGGTGGCCATGCCCACTATAAACTCACCCCGATGGAACTGCGGATGGCGCTACATCGGTTTGTAGAAGATTTTGGTGTACAGGTGATTGGTGGTTGTTGTGGTACACGTCCTGACCACATTGCTGCACTGGCGGAGATTTCCCAGGAGTTGTCCCCAAAAGACCGAGACATTCGCTTGTCCCCGTACTTAAATGGAGCGATGGGATCTTCCCTAGCTTCTCTTGGGGCAGGGGGCGAGAAGATTATGCGCCCCGCCTTGAACTATTCACCTGCGGCGGCTTCGATTTATGGGGCGCAACCCTATGAGCAGGATAATTCGTTCTTGATTGTGGGCGAACGGTTGAATGCGAGTGGTTCCCGTAAGGTGCGGGAACTATTGAACGAGGATGATTGGGATGGGTTGATTGCGATCGCAAAACGCCAGGTTAAAGAAGGTGCCCATATCCTCGACGTCAACGTAGACTACGTGGGTCGCAATGGCGAAGCGGATATGCACGAGATTGTGTCTCGTCTTGTGACTAATGTCACCTTGCCCCTCATGCTAGACTCCACCGAGTGGACAAAAATGGAGGCAGGGCTAAAAGTTGCAGGGGGTAAGTGCATTCTTAACTCCACAAACTATGAAGACGGTGACGAGAGATTTTTCAAGGTTCTAGAATTAGCCAAAACCTACGGTGCGGGTGTTGTTGTTGGCTGTATTGACGAAGATGGCATGGCCCGTACTGCTGAGAAAAAGTCCCAAATTGCGCAGCGTGCTTATCATGATGCTCTCGAATACGGCCTGCCACCCCATGAGTTGTTTTTTGATACCCTAGCGCTGCCGATTTCCACTGGTATTGAAGAAGATCGAGAAAACGCAAAAGCCACGATTGAGGCGATCAAACAAATCAAAGAAACGCTTCCTGGCGTTCACTTCATGCTCGGAGTTTCCAATATCTCCTTTGGCCTGAACCCGGCAGCTCGTATCACCTTAAACTCGGTGTTTTTACATGAGGCTATGCAGGTCGGTATGGATGGCGCTATTGTCTCAGCTGCCAAGATTTTGCCTCTGATTAAAATTGACCCAGAGCATCAGAAAATCTGTAAAGATCTCATCTATGACAACCGAGAATTCGATGGTGAAATTTGCACATACGATCCCCTTGGAGAGCTAACAACCCTATTTGAAGGGGTCACCACCAAAGATGCCCGCTCGTCCGCATCCCTTGCTGATTTGCCCATCGAAGAACGCCTGAAACAACACATTATTGATGGTGAGCGCATTGGCCTTGAAGAGGCATTACAGATTGCTTTAGATACTCCCTATGAGCCATTGCAGATCATTAACACTTTTTTGCTCGACGGCATGAAAGTTGTGGGAGAACTCTTTGGATCTGGCCAAATGCAGTTACCGTTTGTTCTGCAATCAGCTCAGACCATGAAGGCAGCGGTGGCTTTCCTAGAACCACTCATGGAAAAAGAAGACGGTCAAGATGATAGTGGCAAAGGTAAGTTCCTGATTGCCACAGTCAGGGGAGATGTACACGATATTGGTAAAAACCTGGTGGACATCATCCTTACTAACAACGGTTATAAGGTCATCAATCTCGGCATTAAACAAACTGTTGATGCCATTGTTGCCGCCTATGAAGAACATCAGCCAGACTGTATAGCCATGAGTGGATTGTTAGTGAAATCCACAGCCTTTATGAAAGAGAACCTGGCTGTATTTAATGAGAAGAAAATTTCGGCTCCTGTGATTTTGGGAGGTGCTGCCCTGACGCCTAAATTTGTTTATGGTGATTGCCAAGATACCTACAACGGTCAGGTCATATATGGTAAAGACGCATTTGCCGATCTTACTTTTATGGATCGACTCATGCCTGCGAAGAAAGAAGAATGCTGGCAAGATGACGAAGGTTTTACAGGTGACTACGCTCAATATAATCAGAAGGGGCGCAAGGCCATTGAACAGGCAGAAGCTGCTTTAAATGGAGGCGCTGATAAAAGAGAGAAAAAGAAAGAGCCTGAAGTGATTGATACCAATCGCTCTGAAGCAGTTGATATTAATATTCCTCGTCCGACTCCACCCTTCTGGGGGACAAAAATCCTCAAGCCTGAAGACTTTGATATGGATGAACTATATTGGCATCTTGACTTACAGGCATTATTTGTGGGCCAGTGGCAGTTTCGAAAACCTAAAAATCAAACACGCGAAGAATATGATGTGTTTCTAGCGGATAGGGTTCATCCCATCCTGGCGGAGTGGAAGCAAAAGGTGAAAGAAGAAAACCTACTGCATCCTCAGCTCGTCTATGGTTATTTCCCCTGCACGGCTGAGGGCAATTCGGTGCATGTTTACGAGCCTGCTGTCATCGAGCAGGGACTCACCCCTAACGATGCAGAGCCCCTCTTTACCTGGGAGTTTCCTCGGCAGAAGTCCATGCGCCGTTTGTGCATTGCTGATTTCTTCTTACCTAAAGAACAGAATCAGTTTGATGTCTTCCCAATGCAGGCAGTGACTGTGGGCCAGATTTCTGCAGACTATGCCCGCCAGCTATTTGCAGAGGATCAATATACCGACTATCTCTATTTCCATGGCCTGGCCGTCCAGGTGGCTGAGGCCATGGCGGAATGGTGCCATGCGCTCATCCGTAAAGAGCTTGGCTATGGCGATCAAGAGCCTGATAATATCCGCGATATGTTGGCTCAGCGCTATCAGGGAGGTCGCTATAGCTTTGGTTATCCGGCCTGTCCTAATGTGGCAGATCAGGCTAAGCAGTTGGCAATACTGGGCGCTGACCGCATCGGCATGACCATGGATGAAAGCGAACAGCTATATCCTGAGGAATCCACCACAGCAATTGTGACGTATCATCCAACCGCGAAATACTTCAGCGCATAGTGGTGATGATGAACAAAAAGTGTAAATCCGCAGGTAGGTATGTCCCATTTGCTGCAGCCATTCATTGAGGGTCAAAACCAATGACTAGTGAAGTGTCAAAGCTAAAAATTTGGATTCTGTATTGATATTGGTAAAGAGTGCTAGTGTCAGTCATGCTTTTAGGGCTATAGGGTAAAGAGCCGCTCTTCATCCCTGTTACTCTTGGCTCTTCACCAAGAAAATTGCTCACGACACATCTATCGTGTGCCCACTGATTTGGCACAAGTAATGTCAATCTTAGTCGGTATTTTGCAAGCTGAATAGTGATGAATCTTGATAATACTGCCCACCTTTTCTGGCCGACATTACAAAAACGTAAGATGTGCCATGTTGTCTATCGCCATGGCCAAGACCCTATTTATAGTGGTTAATACGCTGGTCTTTTACCAAGACAGTCTAATTTGTTGAGAGAACTAATCAGAATGAGAGCAATTTTGACTGCAATTCTGGCGATCGTTGCCAGTATCGTTTTGACAATGCCTGCTTTTGCAGACGATACCTATGTAGGTGATGTAGCTGCAGGGGAGAAAGTGTTTACCAATACCTGTGCTACGTGCCATGCGGGAGGCAACAACGCTATCGTATCCTCCCAAACATTGAAGCAGGAGGCTCTAGAACAGTATTTGTTTAACTATCGCCTTGAGCATAATGTTGAGGCGATTGTTTATCAGGTTGCGAATGGTAGAGGTGCCATGCCCGCGTTTCAAGGGCGTATTAGCGATAAAGCGATCGCTGATGTTGCTGCCTATGTAAAAGCCCAATCTGAGAGTGGCTGGCCAGAGTAGCGTTACTCGCCACATAAAGAGAGGTTGTCTCGCTCGTTATTGGGATAGTAGCCTCTCTTTATAGCGTGACGAAGACTGAAGCAAGTGTTGGCGCAGCCGCCTCTCCCTTTGGAGATAGCATTCAGCAGCTTGCTATAGATTTATTTCTATAGATAAATCATAAAAAGTGCCCAGCCATTATTATGGCTGGGCACTTTTTAGTTCAATTGAGAAGTAAACTTACCACTTCAGCAAATTGAATTGCTCCATATCGACTGTGTCGCGGTTGCGGTAAATCGACAGCACAATGGCAAGACCTACAGCAGCTTCAGCCGCAGCAATCGTAATCACAAAGACAGCAAAGACCTGGCCCTTGATTTCAGCTGGGTCCAGGTAATTAGAAAATGCCATTAAATTCAGGTTTACGGCATTGAGCATTAACTCAATCGACATGAGTACTCGAATGACGTTTCGGCTTGTGACTAGCCCATAAATACCTACGCAAAAAAGCGCAGCGGCAAGAATCAAAAAGTACTCTAGTTGCATGGATTAACTAACTTCTTCTTATGGATAACTTGACGCAGGTTTAATCTAACTGTCCTGAGTGTCACTGCCAGCAGCTACTAACTCACGAGGACGTTCAGGTAACGTTAGCACTTTAGGCTCGTCAGCAGGCTCATAATCCGGCACATATTCACGACGTGCCAGAATAATGGCTCCCACCAAGGCCATTAATAGTAGTACCGAGGCGAGTTCGAACGGTAGCAAAAAGTCACTAAAAAAGTGCTGACCGATGATTTCAATGGATGCTTCACCAGCTGGCGCAGCTGAAGAGAGCTGCCAGGATGTGGATAGCACCATGGAACTCAGTAAGCTAAACAATCCGATGCACACAGCACCTGTTGCAGCTTTACCAAGCCAAGCATTGGACACGGGTTGAAAATCTTCCCGCTTATTTACCAGCATAATCCCGAACAGAATCAGGATATTGACTGCACCTACATAAACCAGGACTTGAGCTGCCGCCACAAACCCTGCATTTAGCAAGATGTAAAGGCCTGAAATGCTGATAAATACCAGACCCAGCAAAAATGCTGAATAAACAATATTATTAAGCAGCACTACGCCCAGGGCTGCTAATAACATCAAGGCACCAAGGATGCCTAGGGAAACAAATTGTACGCCTTCTGCTAAGTTCACTACTACTCCGGTTATCTAGGCTGCTATTTGCTTGGCTGGTGGATAATTTGTCCTAACATCTTTGGACAAATTATTTAGTCAGCTGCTTACTCAGTCTTCGCTGGTTTAGAAGCTTCCAGTTCTTCCAAGATCTCTTGTGGTAGTTTACCAGCGCGCCGAGACCCTTCAGGTAATTCATGGGGATCCATAACACCCTTGGGTAGGTAGGCCAGCTCACGCATTGGTGTCACCATGGGATCATCAGTGACTTTGTAGGGCAAACGACCTAGAGCAACGCTGTCATAGTTGAGTTCGTGGCGGTCATAGGCGGCCAACTCATACTCCTCAGTCATGGAGAGACAGTTGGTAGGGCAATACTCTACACAGTTACCGCAAAAGATACAAACGCCAAAATCAATGCTGTAGTGGTCCAGTACCTTCTTCTTTGTTGATTTATCGAAGGTCCAGTCAACAACAGGCAAATTGATTGGACAAACACGGACGCAAACTTCGCAAGAGATGCACTTATCAAACTCAAAGTGGATACGACCGCGATAGCGTTCAGATGGAATTAGCTTTTCGTAGGGATATTGCACCGTCACAGGACGACGCTTCATATGGTCAAACGTGACTGATAGACCTTGACCGATATACTTAGCGGCTTGGACGGTCTCTTTGGCGTAGTCACCAACCTGCTTTAGAAAGTTGAGCATTGTTTTACCCTCCAAACGCAAATGGAAATGCGAGCTTGAGCGCTGCTGTTAGTAGCAGATTAACCAGGGCCACTGGCAGTAGAAATTTCCAGCCTAAATCTAGAAGCTGGTCGATGCGTACGCGAGGCACAGTCCATCGTAAAAGTACGGCGAGAAATACTAAGAAATAAGCCTTAATTAGGGTCATCATGATCCCTAAAGCGGCAGTAATTACCTGTAGCCAAGGGGTGGTTTCACTAATCCCTAAACCATCAGCCATAACTTCAACAGGAATCGGAAAACTCCATCCGCCCAGGTATAGCACTGACACCAACATGGCTGAGAGGACTAGATTAACGTAGGAGCCAACATAAAATAGGCCAAACTTCATACCGGTGTATTCAGTTTGGTAGCCAGCTACAATCTCTTCTTCTGCCTCTGGTAAGTCAAATGGTAAGCGTTCGCATTCTGCCAGGGCTGCAATCCAGAAAAGGATAAAACCAACAGGCTGTCGCCAGATATTCCAGCTGAGAATGCCATAGCTTGCTTGCTGGTTGACAATGTCGATGGTGCTAAGGCTATTAGACATCATCACCACAGCCAGGACTGCTAGCGCTAAGGGAATTTCATAGCTAATTGACTGGGCTGTCGCTCGCAATCCTCCTAGTAGAGAATACTTATTGTTTGAAGAATACCCGGCCATCAGTAAGCCGATGGGGGTAACACTCGAAAGGGCAATCCATAGAAAGATGCCTACACCTAAATCGGTAATCACCATGTTCTGCCCAAAGGGCACAACCAGGTAAGACACAAAGACAGGGATAACGACCAAGGCTGGACCCAAAGTAAATAAAATTGGGTCTGCTTGGGCTGGATTAATATCTTCTTTGAATATAAGTTTGACGCCGTCCGCTGTTGCTTGCAGTGCGCCCAGCGGACCAACATATTCAGGGCCAATTCGCTGCTGGGCCGCAGCTGAAATTTTTCGCTCTAGCCAAACGGCAATAAAAATGCTGACGGTCGCAGCGATGAGAATTAGTAACATCGGCAGCGGCATCCAAACCAGCTTAGCTACAGCTGGGGGTATTCCCAGTGATACCAGTATTTGAATGAAGCTCTCTTGCAGGTTAATTCCAGAACTCATACCCAACTTAAATAGATGGAGTGGAGGGCCTCAGGGCCAATTTCCCTAATGATTCTAACGCTTAATATGTCTTCAAAGGTGAAATAACTGAGTTGGTACTAATAGGAATTACTACTCATGGTTATAGATTAAACATTAGTCATTCCTGGTGATGCATACAAAAACCCCCCTTGATATGTATCAAGAGGGGCTGGAGTTCCTGAAAATCGTCACTGATATCAGTTTCGTTGGATTTATCAGTATTGACAAGAGGGGTGATGCCCATCACAGGGGGAAAATACCGATTTATACGGATCCGTTGCGCACAGCTGACGGAGACTGAGCCTTTTTATCCCAAAGGTGCAGACGCTCTGTCACGTTTATGTATGCTTGGTTGTGAGGACCAGTATAAATTTGTGTTGGTCGAAAAATTCGATTTTCAGCCAACTGCTCTTTCCAGTGGGCGAGCCATCCAGCGGCACGTGCGATCGCAAATATTGGTGTAAATAAGTCAGTCGGAATTCCCAACTTTCGGTAAACCAGTCCCGAATAGAAATCTACATTTGGGTATACGCCCTTTTGTCCTAGACGTTCCGTGACAGCTGTTTCCAGTTCTAAGGCAATTTCGTAATATTCATCCTGGCCAAACTTCTCAAAGAGTTGCTCAGCCAGCTTTTGCAAGATAACCGCCCTTGGATCCTTAACTTTATAGACCCGATGGCCAAAGCCCATAATCTTAGCTTTACGGGCAATGCAATCATCTACAAAGGGGCGTACATTATCCACCGAACCAATCGTTTGAAGCATGGCGACGACTTCTTCGTTCGCACCGCCATGGAGGGGACCAGCTAGTGTACCCACTGCTGAAGCCACCACAGCATATGGGTCAGTGAGTGTAGAGGCTGTGACCATTGCCGAAAATGTAGAGGCGTTGATCGTGTGCTCAGCATGCAGCGTGAGACATACATCAAAAATTCGGGCTGCTAAGGGGTCTGGTACCTCCTCATTCAGCATGTACAAAAAATTTGCTGCGTAATCGAGATCATCCCGAGGTTGAACCGGATCATTTCCCTTCCGAATCAGCTTAAATGCGGCCACCATGGTGGGGATTTTAGCTAATAAGCGGACCACGGCAGCCTGGATATAGGCCGGATCCTCTAACGCTCGCCGGGAGTAAAATAACCCTAAGGCGGCTGCACATGCCTGTAATGCATCCATGGGATGGCCGCTCTCAGGAAAGCACTTCATCATGTCGCGGATGCGATACTTCAACCGGCGATGATGTTGAATCTCATCCTTAAATAAATCCAGTTCTTGCTTGGTGGGTAGGCCTCCCCAGATAAGTAAATAGGCCGTTTCTAAAAAGGTACTTTTTGGGGCTAACTCTTCGATACGAATGCCTCGGTATTCTAAGATCCCTTCCTGACCGTTTACGTAACTAATGCTTGATTCTGTCGCGGGAATTCCCTCTAAACCAGGGCGATATTCGCATAGGGTCATTGTCAGTCGTCCTACCGCTGCTCTCTTTTATTCTTTAAGGATATCGAGAAGTGGTCTATTCATGCATTTTCCCTGGGAACAGGTAAGCTTTCTTTGAAGAAAACTAGTACCCGATGGCCGCAATTTGGCCACAATTGCATCCACCCATCGACTCATACACATTTGATAGTAGGCAAACTTACGCCACAGAGTAATCGTCTGCTCATTACAAAATTAGGCGAGGTGGAGCTAGCCAAAATAGCTGACTATTACCAATGGCGCTTTGTGCATCAGGCAAGGTCAGTCCGATGATACCTGCTTTTTTAAAGACCCAGCGATCATTGCTATTTCCTTGAACCAATTGCTGTGCCCATTGGCTAAGGTCCGGTTTGTGGCCAACTAGTGCCAGGCTCTTAGGAACCTCTGACTGCCAACTTTCCAACCAACTTAACCAATGCTGTAAACAGCCCTCGGGAGCCAGTGGAGGAAATAGCTGATAGTCCAAGGCAAGCTTTGCTTCACATAGGATCTTTGCAGTTTGGACTGCCCGTACCAACGGACTGGTGAGCAACATGTCAAAATGCAACCCAAGGCTCACAAGTCTTTGAGCAATCTTCTGGGTTTTCTGAATGCCTTTATCAACTAAAGGGCGCTGATGGTCATCAACATAGGTACCTCGTTCGGCTGCAATGCCATGGCGAATAAAGTACACCTGAGTTGCATATTTAGAAGACAATTCCATTTTTTGCCGTTACTGATTTAGAGGATGGATTGATCGGTAAAACTTTCTAACAGCCTAAATTTGACAGATAAAACCATCCTGAGGATCAGCCATGCTCAGTTTTTAAGCGCTACGTAAATTTAATCTGGATTCATAACCCCGTCTTTTGGGTTAATCAATTTCATGAGCTTTTGCTTAATCTGCACATCAAATACTTCCCATTTCAATCGATTGTAAGCGCCATTTTCATAAAAGCCAGATAAGAAGCCTACAGGTACTTCAAACCCTCCCGCCATAGAGCGACCACCGCCAAAAAAGCGTCCTTGGTCGTCGTGTCCAAAGGCTTCTTTAATAAACTCATCCGGGTCAAGGGTGATTTTACTGGTGCGTAAGGAGCCAATAACGACTTCTCGTTCATCGTCCTCATCGTGGACAATGCCATAGACGACGGCTGTATGAACGTCTTCTTCGGTAAGCAGAAAGTCTGTGGCTTGAGGGATTGCATCACGGTCTTCGTATCGCAGGTAGCCCACACCTGAAATTGAGACACTGTTTTGAATATTGCGATTACGCAGCGATCGTTCAATGACATCCATGGCTCGTTTAGAGCGGGAGGCTTGGAGAATGGCACTTAGTAATTGGGCATCGCAATACTGACTAAGGTAAGCAGCTGCCATAAAGTCTGCTTCTGCAGCCTGCATTAATTGTCCTGTATCTGAACGTAAACCGTGCATTAAGGCCGTAGCACACTTAACGTGTTTGCTATTGCTACGGTCGAGATCTAACAGCCCTGCCTGGAGATACTGGGTCAAAATCGTAGCGGTTGCCCGAGCCTCTGGGCGAATATCAGAAAATTCTGCCTTGGTTTTACCCTGGAGCGTATGGTGGTCAATCACAACTAAAAGAGGTACTCCTGCGGTGTTGACCTGTTCTAATAACTGGCTAGTAGTGCCCTGGGTGTCAACTAATACATAGCCTGCATACTGGGATAAATCCGGTTTTTTTTTGCTGGGCCAGCGTTTAGCGGGAAGGTTAGTTAGTTTAACTAAAGCAATATTTTCTTGATGGCTAAGGGTACCTGAATAAAAAATATCGCAATCGACATCGTAAGTAGCTGCAATCAATCGATATGCCCAGGCTGAAGACAGGGCATCGGGATCTGGAAAATCTTGAATTAAAACCAGCTGTCGGCTACCAGCATGGGTAATGAGCAAATGGCGTAATGACGCTGCGGGGCCATCGCTGAAATCCACGTTTGGCCTATAACTCGTGTGATTAGAAGATTTAAGCAATGCGTCTTGGGAGGCCATTCACAGAAAGAATTAGGTTGAAATCAGAGGAGAGCAGTGGGGGAATGTTCGGTCAATTAACCGGTAAGGCCAATGACATATTTACGCCATTCCTGATGGGCATCTCCACGCGTGTGGCGAGCAATTTCAAAGTAAAGGCTGCTGTGGGGCTTACGCGGTGTAATCCGCAGAGGCATTCTAGCCTCTTTTGGAGTTCGATTACCTTTTTTGACGTTGCAACGTACACATGCTGATACCATGTTTTCCCATACTTCTTTTCCACCGCGAGAACGAGGGATCACATGGTCTAGCGTCAGGCCATCACCTGCATAGCCACAGTATTGGCAGGTATGATTATCGCGATAAAGCAGATTCCGACGAGTTAAGGGGATTTCTTTGTAGGGAATGCGAACGTAGTGACGCAGTCGAATAACTGTGGGTAGAGGAAAATTCGCGTATATCGAGCGACCATTATGTTCCACAGTTTCGGCCTTGCCCTTAATAATCAGCACAATGGCACGTCGCCAACTTGTGATGTTCAAGGGCTCATAAGAGGCATTTAAGACTAGAACCTTGCTCATTGAGGTTCATATAAAACTTGTGATTTGATACTAACACAGGTCGCTTGAATGCCTTGGTTCTTGCGATACTGTGGCCGTGGTGTGCTTTTTCAGTAAAGGAGATGCAACATGCTGAGGTGGGAAGATACCCCAAGTGTTGCAGCCATGCGATGTTCGCGGGCTTGGGTGGAGATTAATTTGGAGGCAATCCACCATAATGTGCGCCAGTTTCGTTCATTATTACGGCCCACAACTGATCTAATGGCTGTAGTGAAAGCTGATGCCTATGGTCATGGTGCAATTGCAGTGGCTCGGACTGCTTTGGCGGCAGGGGCGACATGGTTAGGTGTAGCAACCGTGCCTGAAGGCATTGAACTACGGCAAGCGGGTTTAACCGCACCTATTTTGGTGATGGGTGCCTTGCATGATGCTGAGGAGGTAAGGGCGCTAGCTCGCTGGCAGTTGCAACCTACAATCGTCACACCTAAACAGGCGCTTGTGTTTGCGACAGCGTTAAGCGATGCTTGTTTGCCCTTGCCAGTACATATCAAATTAGATACGGGGATGTCGCGGCTTGGGTTTGATTGGCAGCGGGCATTGGAGTTTGTGGAGTTTGTTAGTGGGCTGCCTGCGTTACAGATAACAAGTATGTATTCCCATTTTGCAACAGCTGATGAACCGGATCCGACGGAAATGCGACGTCAGCATGAGCGTTTTGAGCGTGCGATCGCAACCCTTGAAATGCATAATCAACTCCCTGCACGCCTGCATTTAGCGAATACAGCAGCTACCCTCACCGATGCCGATGCCTTGCAGTACGATATGGTGCGCGTGGGTTTGGGGCTATATGGCTTGGCACCAGCACCGCATTTACAGTCGTTGCTTAACTTGCAACCAGCCTTAGAGGTTAAAGCGCGTATTACCCATATCAAGAAAATTTCTGCTGGTGCAGGCATTAGCTATGGGCATCGTTTTGTGGCTAAACGCCCAATGACCATTGCCGTTGTAGGTATTGGTTATGCCGATGGTATTCCTCGTCAATTATCCAACCAGCTGACTGTGTTGATTGATGATCAGCCTGTTGGCCAGGTGGGTGCTATCACGATGGATCAACTGATGTTAGATGTGTCAGATATCCATGGTCTGACGGAAGGCGACATCGTCACATTGCTTGGAAATTCTACCTCCCACCAAATCACTGCAGATGATTGGGCCAATCGTATTGGGACGATTTCTTGGGAGATTCTATGTAGCTTTAAACATCGGTTGCCAAGAATTATGACAAGAAATCGCACTAGAAGGCTTTACCCCGCTGAAGATAGCTTGTTATAATGCAGCTCTGACCTTGGAGAGGTGGCTGAGTGGTTGAAAGCGGCTCCCTGCTAAGGAGTTATAGGGCGTAAGCTCTATCGAGGGTTCGAATCCCTCCCTCTCCGTTTTAATCTGGTAACTTCAACCTAATGGCTCGCGTTGTGGACAGCCCACAGCAAACGCTCTGAGCTTGCGTTTGGATGAGCAAATGAAAATAAGTGCTGAAATGTGAGACGTCCTGAGCGATCTACTACAAATTGTGCCGGTAAAGGTGCCCCCAACGCCTGGCCCGTACCATATTGGCGAAAAATACTGCAGCTAGAATCTACTAAAAGTGGCATCTCCAGCCCCAGATCCCTGTGCACGATTTTACTTTGACGCATGTCAGTGCTAGTGATCATGAGCACTTCCGCACCTAGCTGGTCAAACTTTTTGTAGGTTTCGACCATCGACATAATGTGTGGATAGCAGAAGGGACAGTACTGTTTTTCGGTAAAGATACGTGTAAACGCCAGAACGACCACTGATTTTTGGCGATAGCTAGAAAGTTTAATAGACGCTCTTTGCCCCACCATGGGTAGATCAAAATCAGGCAGAGTCTGGCCTACTCGAAACTTGCTAAATGCAGGTAGCGGTAAAAAATTCCTAAAAAAACGCTGACTAATGACCCCTCGAAAATCCGTGGAGGTCAGTTTGAAAGCTGCAGTCATTGATACCTAAAAGGTGAGATGAAAACGGTTAGCTGTCGGTTGGACGATGCACCTAAATCGAAGCAAAAAACTCTTTGGACTTCACAGGATCAGGCGTCATCGTTTTTTCGCCTGGCGTCCATCCTGCTGGACACACTTCATCAGGGTGTGATTGTACATGCTGAATTGCTTGTAAAACTCGCAATGTTTCATCGACGCTACGGCCAAAGGAAAGGTTATTGATGGTAGAGTGCTGCACAATTCCATCCTTATCAATGATGAACAAACCGCGCAGGGCAACACCAGCTTCGGGCTCTAGTACATTGTAAGCAGCGCTAAGCTCTTTCTTGATATCGGAGACCAGGGGATAGGACAAATCTCCCAAGCCACCCGCTTTACGCTCTGTCTGAATCCAAGCCAAATGAGAAAACTCACTATCCACTGAGGCCCCTAATACTTCTGTATTGAGAGCCGTGAATTCATCGTAACGGTCACTAAAAGCTGTAATCTCAGTAGGGCAAACAAAGGTGAAATCTAGTGGATAGAAAAAGAGTACAACGTACTGACCACGGTAGTCAGAGAGTTTAATCGTCTTAAACTCTTGATCAACTACGGCTGTTGCAGTGAAATCAGGAGCAGGCTGACCAACACGCAGGCATCCTTCCACCGGGGTACTCATCCGTTTGTCTCCAACAAAAATCTAGTTAACTAACATACCAGCAATACGGGCCTATTGCTCAGCTACCGGAGACTACTCAAAGCGCAGAGCAGAATGTAAACAACATTAAATTCCCCGAAAACCAGCGCATCGGTTTGGCTTACTTGGTAGGGACTCTCTAACAAAGAGCGTATCAAGTGAGCGTAGCCTCTTTAGACTACCGCGATATATCAAATAAGAAAATAAAAATGGCTCAGACGTGATTTGAACACGTGACCAAGGGCTTATGAGTCCCCTGCTCTACCACTGAGCTACTGAGCCAGTTCAAGTTGCTTTACATACAGCAACTAATTAAATCTATCACGAAATGTCAAGAAACTACGTAGAGAATTGCAGCACTTACTAGTCTTTTTCCCAAGCAGGATAAGCAAGGTTTGTCAGCTCTACGTGTCGTTGTAAAAAGATAAGCCTTATCTTACTGATGGTAAGACAAGGCTTGCTCAAAATCTTAACGCTAGCTAATTCGTCTTAACGGTTGGGCAGCATTGCCATCGGATTCACAGTGCCACGGTCTGGTAGATGAACCTCGAAATGCAAGTGAGGACCAGTGCTATAACCCGTACTTCCCATGTCGGCGATGTGCTGACCCTGAGCCACCCGCTGGCCTTGTCTAACCGTAATGCGGCTGTTGTGGGCATAACGAGTCAAGCTGCCGTCGGCATGACGAACGTCAACTAAGTTGCCATAACCGCCAGAATTCCAACCCGCTCTTTCAACAACACCATCAGCAGCAGAAACAATTGGAGTGCCAACAGGACCGGCAATATCAATGCCACGATGCATACGGCCCCAGCGCCAACCATAGCCGGATGTCAGGATGCCACGAGCTGGCCAAATGTAGCCGTTGAAGTAATCAGGTGTTTCTGGGAGATACTCATCTGCCGACGGCAGTATAGGCATTTCAGGGGAAACAACTTGACCTGTGGCAGGGCTAGAAGGAGAGACGTAAACGCTTGGATCAAGAGGGGCAGCTGCTAATAATTCAGAATTTTGAGTGGAACTGATATCAGAAGTTGCTCTAGCTTCCAAACGATTCCCAGGAAACTGTGGGTTGACTACAACATCATCAGCTACCGGCAACGATTGCTTTAAGGCAATTTCATTATCGGACTCTAACGATGTGCTCAGCTCTGGGGCCAACTCTTGCGCTGAATTCACGTCAGCCAGGAGGTCAGCGGTATATGGATCTTCAACAGTGACGGATTCAATTGTGTCTTCAATCTCTTCACTAACAAGGTGGGGCTGGGATATAACAGAACCACCTTGACCACCACGTAAGCGCTGTAGGGTTGAAGACCCATTAATACGATTCTCAACCGTTGACTGTAGGCGACCTAGATGGGTGCCATCAAAATCGCTTAGGGAAGATGATGCCGTTAATTCAGGAGAAGATTGTGTAATGGAAGAAGCTGCTTCAGAGATGATTAACTCATTGGCAACCTCTTCAGGAACATCTAGAGTATCTCCTGCCACAATGAAGTCAGGATCTTCTAAGCTATTTGTTGCAACTAAACTCTCAGACGTTGTGCCCAATGAGAGCGCAATATCCTCAACGGTGTCACCAGGACGAACTTCATAACTGTTGAATGCCGTATCGGTGGCTTCTTCAAAATTTAAAAGTTTTGCTGCATCGCCTGGGGATGACTGTAATTCAGTTGCCGAGCTGTCAATCATTGTAGATTGATCGCTAGATACCTGACTATTAGATGCCAACTGCTTGAGATCAGCTTGAAACCCATCAGAATGGGACACTATGCCAGCTGAGCGTAGAGAGACATCACCAGTTAACTCTTCGGAGGCAACAACGGCTGGTTCATCAACCTCGTTTACCAGCTCAGACTGTGTGGAACTTCTATCAACACTTGAAATACCTGCTACCAAACGCTCTAGATTAGGTGCTTGAGCTTGGTCACCCGAATTTTTCTGGGCCCCTGGTAGTAGAGAAACTAGGGTCGGCTGAACTGATTCCTCATTGGGAACCTTAATCACTTGACCCACCTGAAGTGTTGTGTCAGGGGATATGCGGTTTGCCAGCTTGATATCCTGAACTTCAACATGGTGCTCTTGGGCAATCTGCCAAAGGCTATCTCCTTGTTGAACCGTGTGATATACAGCATGACCATTCATTACAGGTTGCTCCGAATGGCCGTGGAGCATAGATGGCAACTGGGGTGATTCGCTTGAATTTGCTGACGTTGCGATCGCAAAAGATCCAACCGCTGCAGTTGCTTCACTATCAGCGAATAAAACTCCAGATGCACCAAATGAGAGTGCAAGTCCCAGCATAGCGGCAGACTTTGATCTGCCAGCGTTTCCAGACGGAGCTTGCTCAGAAACAGTATCCATGTCGGAGAAACATGAATGACTTACTTCAGACTTGGGCTCCTGAAAATTTGCTCGTTTCAAGGAATAACCTCCTAAATGACCGGCGTTCAACTGTTCGAAACCAACTTGTCCCTATGCAGTTGCCCGATAGTAGGCCGTTGACTACAAGTTGAATCAGGTAGATGAGGCACGTGCACAGAGCAAAAATGCCCATAGCAAGTGAGCACCTTTCGTACCCAACTTAGGCAAGTTTACACGACTTAATCAAAAGATCAATCCTGTACCAAACAAGTTCCATCGTATTCTCCAAAATCAACATGAAATTGAATTTGCGATGGATTTTTATCTCAATAAGGCGTTAGGACTGCTTTCCGGAATTCTGCGAATCCTTTTGTAGAAAAGCGTTTAAGCGATTCTAGTGATATCACCTTAGAAAGTATTGACGGCACAAAGTGTGCCTAAGAGCCTTGCCCGCGATTTGTTAGGTATAAATGCTCCCAATAGTCTTATTTTCTAGGATTCCCAGTTCTTTCGGGAACTTGATCTGGATTGGACCTTTGTGATGACTGTAGCGCTATAGAAAATTTTTATCGCAGGAATGGTTGATTTGTATCTGAAATGACTGTCTTGAAGCAGGGCAATACAGGAGAAGAAGTTGTTTTACACTCCACTCTGAGCCTTGCCGCACCTTGCTCATATGAGATTGCAGCTCTTAGACCTGGCAGTAAATTCCCTATGACTTGGCAGTTATTCTCCCTGAAATGAGCTCTATATATCTATGAACCCATAGATATATAGTCTGATTGGCTATGACAACTAGATGTGCAATCTCTCTCTCTCTCTATTTCTGTACCTAAGCAGTGGGAGACGATAAGTAATTAAGCTGTCGTAAGGCCTCGAAAAGCCCAATGGCGGCACTTACTGAAAGATTAAGACTACGGACGCTATCGTGCAGCATGGGGATTTTGGCAGTTTGCTCACAGGTCTCTAGCAGTGATCGAGGGAGTCCTTCACTCTCGCTACCAAATAATAGCCAATCGTCTTCTTGATACTTAATCTCTATGTAGCTATATGTGCTTTTGGTCGTAAAACCAATGAGACGGCCACCTATTTGCTGTTGATATTGCCCAAAACTATTTAGATCTGGATGTACTTGCAAATTAACGTGAGGCCAGTAATCTAAGCCCGCTCGCTTGAGATATCGATCACTGAGTTCAAATCCCAGGGGTTCTACTAAATGTAGTTCAGTGGCCGTTGCGGCACATGTGCGGGCAATATTACCTGTATTTGGTGGAATTTCTGGGTTAACAAGGACAATTTTGGGCATTGACATAACTCTATGTGGTGCAATTGATTATTTTTCCTGGGCTTTTTTATACCCAGATGCCTATTTTGCATCGCCTTTATATAGGAGTTACTAATCAATCGATCTCACTTCTTGGACGTAGGCATTTTTTTATGTCCTGACCTATGAAAAATCTAATGTTGCTAGCGCTCCATAGCATTGACTAATCGATTGGCTATTAAGCTATAACTCTAGGTTTTTATAGAACCAGGTAGATGATTATGGGGGATTGGAGCCTAAACTGGCTGACATAAATCGCTTTGTAACGCTTGCTCCTGACGTTCCATAATTTGAATGGTTTGGGCCATTACTTGAGCAACATCCAGACCAGTGTCTACTTGTTTGAGCCAATTCTGCGCCTGGTTGCCTTCCCTTAGGATTTGTTTGATAGGTGTCAGAAAACAAGCAATACCTTGAGCTTTCGCAATGGGTAGGACTTCGTTATAAATCTGTGTGATCCAATCAGTGGTATTAATGGGCTGGCCATCGTACCAATGTTGTAACTCTGCATCTAGACTGGCTTTTGCCACAGCTTTTTCATTGGCTTCAGTAATTGAGAGCAAATCGTCATGACGATTGTGACTAGGCAGTTGGCTAGAGACGAGGGGATCCAAATTTGGATCTTGCTGTAGTTGGAGAATACGTGATTCTAGGAGAGCTGTGATTGCCAATAAGTGAATTGGGTCAGTTACCAGGTCTGAAATTCTAACTTCGAGGCGATTGAGTTTATAGGGGCGGCAGTCTCCATTGGGGCGTACAGAGTTCCAAAGGTGACGAACGTTTTTCATGGTGCCTAGTTTGAGCTGTTCTTCTGTCCATTTAATGAAGTGCGCATGGCTCTCAAAGAGAGGGACATGACTAGGCGTCTGGGGAAATACATGCCAGCGACTAGAGTGATAGCCGGTCACTTGGTTGTCGAGGAAAGGGGACGATGCACTCAAGGCAAGAATTAAAGGGGCTTCAACCCGAATGAGCCGACAAGCTCGCATTAATACTTCAGGATCGCTAATACCCAGATTGATATGGATACTGGCAGTAACTACATTGGTTCCGTAGGTTTGCTCAATGTAGGCATGGTAAGGATTTTTCGGATCAGAACGATAGAAAATCTGGCTATTGCCAGTAGCTAAGGTGCTCCCAGGAAGAATGGTATAGCTGGGGTCAAGAGTTTTGAGAAACTGCCTCAACCGTCGCCGGGGCGTAACGAGTTCACAGAGTAACTGATCATAGTGCTGCAATGGAGGGGTCGTGTATTCAACGTTACGACTATCTGGCTCGCGAACAAATCCGCTCAGGGATTTAACAATTTTGTCTGACAGACCGATGATTGTGCCATCGGTGTGGCCAGTATACATTTCGACTTCAAACCCTTTTGACAGCAGCACGATGTTACTCCGATGTAGGCAGATTGCAGTTGTCGCAATAATTGCACCTGTCCATCTTAAAGGCTGAAGAGTTGACTGGAGCGGATGCTTTGTAATGGGCTTTGTTGGTTAGAGCTGATTTGATGTGGGGAATGTGGCCCTAATCGATGTGTCCTATGTCCTATACATAGTGACAACAAAATTGAGCATCATATATACGGAGAGTACATGGGAAGGAAACGTCCATAGATATGCAGAGGGGAAGTCGAATAGATAGCTATTTATCTAGATGGCACTATCTATTATCTATATAAATAACCTGTAGGTTTTTCGGTGCGGATGTAATTGATGCTGTAGTTGAGAACATAGGGTTTTGCTTGGATAGCAGGTGGATACTTGCTCTTTGGCTGGGTATTCTACCAAGGACAGTCTTTGTTGTAGCCCAAGCATCTATATATATGAGATCCATCTATATATATAGATGAGATATATGGGGTAATGCAGCGGTTGAATGTTTGAGCTTTCGGAGCCACTCTTCAAAGAAGGTTTTTCTTTTGTAGATGTAATTATCAAGGATAGATAGGTTAAGCTACTAGGAATACATACCTAGTTACACATCTGCTGTTTTACGGGTTTGGTTTACTGTGAATCGGGATATTTTAGCGTTTACTTCTGATGCAGCGATGGATGACGATTCTGTGATTCGTCTTAGTGATGATGCCTGTCAGCGAGTAAGTGTCAAAACTGAAAAGTTTGCCCCTCGACAGCGCAAAATTGTGGCATCCGTCGCGATTCCACGCTCACTTGAGCAGGTATGGAAAATTTTGACCGATTATGAAAAGCTTTCAGATTTTGTCCCTAATTTGACTAGTAGCCGCTTATTACCGCGATCTGATGGTGGTATCCGGTTAGAGCAAATTGGGGCTCAATGTTTTCTCAACTTCAAGTTTTGTGCGCGTGTCATTTTGGATATGACGGAGCATTTCCCCCGAGAAATAGGATTTTCGATGGTGGAAGGTGACTTTAAGAAGTTCATCGGTAAGTGGACCTTGCAACCTGCCCTTTTAGGGGAGCAGACTGCGACTATTTTGTCCTATGAACTAATGGTTCAGCCACCTTTGGCGATGCCTGTTCAGTTGATTGAGCATCATATTTGCCATAATCTAACGCAAAATCTGATGGCAATTTGCGATCGCACCACAGAGCAATTTGCCTAACAGCGTAGCTTTTAAGAGCGCCTAAACGCCCACTGCCTCAGGGAAGCTAGTGGGCCGCTTATTTTGTTTTTAGAGATCAAGCGTTGGTAACCGTTCCCTTTGTTCCTCTGTCATTAGACAATTCCAATCTGGGATTCTAGACTTTGCCTCTACTTGAGCCGCTTGGTATTGCTCTGCTGTTGGGGCATTTAACCAACCTGATTTGGCATAGTAAAGCTTGGCAAGAAATTCTCTCAAGATATGTCGACGCCACATCGAAGACTTAACCTTGACTGGATAAGGTACCACTTCAAAGCCAAAGCTACGATAAACCATCGTTGCCCGTGCAATGTGCAGATCGTCCGTCACGAGTAATATCTTTGGTTTATCCGCTGAGGTCTCGATGGGCGGCATCAGCATCTCAGTATAAAATGCATTTTCCCACGTACTGCGGGAGCAGGCTTCACCACTAATACTAGCGGTGGGTATTCCCATATCCTTCGCTAAATCTATGATTACTGGAGCATCCGTGACGCCGCTGACAAAAAACAACGGAGCCCGTTCTTCTTGCCATAGTTGCACAGCTGCAGTTGTTCTATATTCAGAATATTGTGGCCCTCGACCGAGTACAACAATGGCATCGGCTGACTCACCAGTGTCTGGGCGAGCAATTATAGTTTGTAGGGTTTTATTGATCCACCAAGGAGATAATCCAAGGGTCGCTAAAACGGCCACTATCCACAATATGAATTTGTTGTTGGCTGGGGAATGAAAAACGTTCTGACAAGTTTGACAATGGTAAGTATGGCGACGTTTAAACTTAGCTTTGTGCTTTTGAATTGAGGGACTTGTGCAATTGGGGCAATCCATGTGGGGAGGGGAGCTATGGTATGACCCTTATCCTAATAATTAATAATTTGTTGCATATGTAAACAAAACAAAGAAAAAGGATGCGTCAATAAAGTTTTTGGCACATCCTTTTTCTTTTATACCCCCAGGGGAATTCGAATCCCCGTCGCCTCCGTGAAAGGGAGGTGTCCTAGGCCTCTAGACGATGGGGGCGTGTTGCCCTTGCGTGACCGCGTTGGCCTTTATAAATATACAAATCTGAGGGAATAAATGTCAAACGTCTATTGGGATTTTTTTTATGCTGCTCTATTTCGCCTGTAATGTCTTTCTTTAAGAGGGGGTTACGCTAATTTACGGGAATTACGTAAACGGATAAGCTGGCGTCGCATTTCCGGAGAGGCCTCTAAGGCTTTTATTTGATGAATATCTATTTGAGATTCCAAAGATTCCAAATAGTCATCATCACCATAGGTGTAGGCATCCACTAAAGCTTCTATCAGTGCACTACTATCACGTTCGTCGATAGCAAGCTGATCTTCAATAATGCGAAACTTTAGCCGGACCTCACACTCGTATATATTGACGCTGTTGTTTTGGGCAGGTAGGTCAAAGGACATTCCCATCAGTTCAGTTGAGGTGTGTGGTTAAAATACAAAATCTAGACAAGGTTCATATGATGTCTTGTTATCAAGTTTGTCTGATGTGCTAATCGCCAATGTTGTCTTCAATGGTAGATATTTAAATGAATCCCAGTTTTCTACATTTACTAACGGCTTTCAGTTGTTGGTGTTTGGAGTTTATTAAAAAAATAAAAAATAGTTAAGCGCATTGATTTTGACCGACTTATAAAAATCAATCTTGTCTAGGAATATAGATTACTTCTAGGGCTGAAAAGCTTTTTTTGAAAGCCCTCTGACGGTTGTCTTGAGTTTTTATATTGAGTTCTATTGATTTCTAATCTATGTGTTTTAAATGGATTTTGATGGTTGTTTGATTGTTTTTTTGTTTGTGATTTTTAAGGGATATATCAATATGTCTGATTTCAATCAAACATTGTTCAATTTACCTGAAAAACGATGGTTGCCTTTTCCCTGAGCGTCAGCTCCCATCTGCCTCTAACAGATCGTGGGAACCTATATACGCTTAGTAATAATGTGATTCAGGATGTATAGATTTGCCGATATGCTAGCGACCTCGGACAGCGTAAGATAGTATCGTTTGTCAGTGCGGCATAATTTTGCCGATGCGCTTTTGAATCAGCCTGCCCCACCTAATTCAAGTATGGAGCCTTTGACACGTACTCAAGTGCTAGTTGCGATCGCGGCAACAGCCCTTGTACTGTTTGTCATTGCTCGCTTTTGGCTCTTGTTTGATTCAGTAGAACAGTTACCCAGTCAGTTGGGTATTTATCCGATTGGGCTAGGGGTGCTTTTGGGGATGGGTATCACCCTGGTTAGCGCCATACTCTATTGGGCGTGGCCGAGGTATCGACATAGTGCCGAAGTTTACTTGGAGTACATTCTAAAACCTCTGGCTTTGCCAGATGTACTCTGGTTAGGCTTACTGCCTGGTATTAGTGAAGAACTGCTGTTTCGGGGAGTGATGTTACCGGCCTTTGGCGCAAATTTAGCAGCCTTAGCACTGTCGAGTCTTTGTTTTGGGTTACTACATATGAGCGATTTGCGGCAGTGGCCGTATATGTTGTGGGCCACTTGCGTCGGTGGAATATTAGGCTACAGTGCTATAGCGAGCCAAAACCTATTAGTGCCAGTAATTGCCCATGTATTCACTAACATGGTGTCTAGTTTAGTTTGGAAGCTCAAAGCTTCTGATTTAGCTACCCATTAAAAAGTTTTGGATTTTGGTGTCTACCTCAAACCCGCAGCCATTGAAGTCGGTTGGTTTACCTGATATTGACCAAATACTGGGATTGGCCGTGTTCGATGCTACTGGACTACCTCGCGATTATTTCATTACGCCGCAGCACGAAGATACTGAATGGATTCAGCTAGTCTTTCAATCTTTGGGGCTACAGCAGTTGATAGCATCAACTATGGGGTTGTCGATGTTTAGTCATGCCATGATTCGTACTAAGGTTGGCAATATCGTTCTGATTTGTTGCGATCGCAGTTATATTGCCGTCTTAATTAAGCGTGCTTTGCCTCAAGAACGTCCACAGATCGAAGAAGCCTGGGTGGCTTGGATTCAAGACTTTGAGGCTAATGTTGTGCGCACACACCCTAACTTCAGAGCGGTTTAATGTCTCACATAGGTTAAACGCCCGTCTTTAATTTGGACCACCGGATGGTTTGATGAGCGTACTAGCTGTTCATCATGGGTGGTAACAATCACCGTAATGCCAATAGAGTTGAGCTTTTCTAAAATTTTAATCACTTGGCGGGAATTATCTCCATCCAAGTTGCCAGTGGGTTCGTCGGCCAGTAGCAAAGGGGGGGTGCTGACCACTGCACGGGCAATGCTAACCCGTTGTTGCTCTCCTCCAGAGAGCTGATCTGGAAAGCAGCTAGCTTTATGTTGCAGGCCAACCATTCGTAGAGTGGGTCGTAAACGGCGATTGATTTCCCTACGGCTATAGCCCTGTGCCCAAAGTACAAAGGATACATTCTCTGCAACGGTGCGGCGAGGAATGAGCTTATAGTCCTGAAAGACAATACCGATGCGCCGACGTAACATGGCCAGCCGGTTTCCTCGCAGTTTAGCCAGGTCTTTGTCATCCACCAGAATCTTGCCTGATGTGGCCCGCTCTTGGCCATAGAGCAATTTGAGTAAGGTGGATTTGCCAGCCCCCGAAGGCCCAGTCACAAATAGAAAATCGCCCCGTTTGATCTGGAGGTTAATATTCCGTAGCGCTTGACTGCCGTTATCGTAGACTTTGTTAACGCCAGTCAAGGTGACCAGGGGGGGATGGGCACTGTCAGTTTTAGTCTGCTGTGGTTGCTGAGTTCCTTGCAATGTTGCCGATGTCGCCTGAAAGGCTGCATTACGCCTAGATTGTGCATCCGGACGACGACGGCGAGGGTATTGTGTCTTGGGCGGAGTCACGGCGGATGTCATAGGGGCTTTGCGTTGAATGGGGACAGAGCTTACTTGCAATGCATGGGCAGTACTTTTGTCTCTGTACAAGGATATAGGTAATGGGACAAATGTCCAGTCCCTTGACAACTTTTATTGGATTGTTTCGGTGAATTGTTAAGGGGCATTCTATAGAGCGCCCCTTAACAATTAATTTTGGCAATGATCTTGGGCCTCACACTCGTCGACCTAAGTCATAGCCTATAGAACGGAATACAAACTTAGGTAAGGCCAGCATTCTCCGCCAACGCCAGGGTTCTTGATAGAGTCGGTAAAGCCACTCAAGATTGTTGTTGCACATCCAACGAGGAGCTCGTCGCTTCTTCCCTGCCCAGATGTCAAAGCTGCCACCAACACCGACCCAAA
The DNA here is from genome assembly GCF_043421595.1 of Leptothoe sp. ISB3NOV94-8A. Taxonomy (NCBI): domain Bacteria; kingdom Bacillati; phylum Cyanobacteriota; class Cyanophyceae; order Nodosilineales; family Cymatolegaceae; genus Leptothoe; species Leptothoe sp. ISB3NOV94-8A. Next base: position 5,907,050 of record NZ_JAXSQW010000001.1, read on the forward strand.
TTGCGTTGGGGCAGAGCTGACGGTGGTTTGCAATCCATAGTTCTTGGCGGGGGACCCCCAAGCCTACAAAGATCACACTGGGCTGTAATTCCTGAAGTTGATGCTGAAATCCTAACTGCTCTGTTTCCGATAGATAGCCATGCTGCGCGATCGCAATATTCAAGGCAGGGAACAGTCGTTGCCAATGTTCAGCCGCTGTTGTTGCCATGCCAGGCGAACCGCCATAAAAGACGACAGTTTCTGTGGCGTGGAGTTTTTTCAATACGTCCACAGCAAATTCGATGCCGGGGTAACGTTTTAGAGGATGGCGTTGAACCCACTGAAAATACAGCTTAACGCCTGCTCCATCAGGAATTACCAGCGTGGCATTTTGAATGATTTGCTGTAAATCAGCATTGGCCTCTGCCTGAATACACATTTCTGCATTCAGGGTAACGACATGGCCACCACCACCTGAACGCAGGTGCTCCATGAGCCAGCCTACATAATCGGTACTTTGATGTACCGGTAAGCCCATAACAGATAGCTGTTTGAGTGGGCCAATAACAGGCGCGGGAGTGGATACCATGGACTCAAAACGAGGAAACGATTCGATGGAATAATGCCACGCATACCGTATATCGGTTTGCCCAAAAATGGCAAGAGTTATCCTGCTATCTCCCCTAGAAATCTTCTTCTTCGTATTCGATGACTTTTTTCTTTTGAGGAATGTTTAAAGGTTGGGCTTGATATGGCTCCTCTTCCGGGATGGCCTGTTCCATGGGAGGACGGGAGTGTTGTTCAAGCTCCAGCCGTTGAGGTGGTGCCGCTTCACGACGAGGGGCGGGAGCTTCTTGTTTGAGCCCTGAGGGCAATTGATTGCTGGCAGATGTGGGCATGATATAGCCATCATCCTCTCGTTCCCAGGGGGCTGAGCCTAAGCCAAGACGTTCTAGGAGCCCGACGCTGATCTGTTTCAGTTTTTCCTCTGAACCTTCAAAAACAATAATGCGGTCTGGCCCAGTGCTCACAATCTCTTCAACAGGTAGCTCGTAAGAACTAATCACCTGGTCTGGAATCTGGGGTAATCCCATGGACGCAATCACAAGGGATAGCAGTTTGCCACTGACCACATCAAATTTGAAGCCACGGACACGGCCCAGACCTTCACCTGACTCAGTGATGACTTCGCTTTTGACCAGATTGGTATAGTTGGCCACACTAATGTCATCCTCGATGACTGAATCATCATCAACTAAGATGACATCGCCAATTTGACGAATGCTGCTCAGCAACATGATCTGTTCTGGCCCAGACACCACTTTAGATAGGATGTTATCCCGTAGTCCCAAAGCAACCACTTCGCCACCTTCACCTCGACCTCGGTCTATATCTACCCACAGTTGACTCACTACCCCCAGACGACGGCCTGTAGAACGGGTAATCACTTGGGTGCCAATCATGTCGGAACGCAGCCGACTTTGCTCAAAACTCATCGTTTGGGGTCTACTGTGTGGTGTCTATAGGGTCTGCTTAACCAGCGTGCATGTTTCTTAATTGACAGAAGCGTGCTTCATCACATTACACCCTATACATCGATTTTTTGACAGTGTGTGAAACCGTATTGGATTTGTAGAGGCGTCCCATGGAACGCCTCTACAAATCTATTTACCCTCCGGCGGAGGCTCGCTGCAGGTTAATCCCCAGTACCTGCGTGTAGGCTCCTCTAGCTTGAGTTACGCCGATGGTGCGCTCGGCAGACTCGATCATGGGGCGTCGAAGACTAACGACCATAAATTGTGCCTGTTGTGCCTGGTGACGAATCATTTTGGAAAGGCGTTCGACGTTGGCACCGTCTAGGAACATGTCCACCTCGTCAAAGGCATAGAAGGGGGAGGGACGATAGCGTTGTAGGGCGAAGATAAAACTGAGGGCAGTGAGGGATTTTTCTCCACCCGACATGGACGCGAGCCGACGAACGGGCTTGCCCTTGGGGTGGGCAACTAGATTTAATCCACCATTAAAGGGATCTTGGGGATCGTCGAGCTGCAGATAGCCATCTCCATCGGAGAGTTGCGCGAAAATGGCTTGGAAGTTTTTGTTGACCGCTTCAAATGCTTCTTGGAATGCGTGACGACGCAGAGTGGTGAAGTTTTCAATACGCAGTAATAACTCTGTACGCTCTTCTTCCAGGGTGGTGAGCTTATTGGTTAGTTCTTCCAAACGTTCTTGAGTGCGTTCATATTCCTCAAGGGCTAGCATATTGACTGGCTCCATAGCCTCAAGGCGACGCTGCAGGGACTTGAGCTGTTTTTGCAACGTTTCTAACGTCAGGTCTTCAGGGATCTCAGGCAGCGGGCTTGGGAGTTCAGCCTGTTTGGTTTCGATGGCTATCTGTAGCTCGTTGAGCTGCTGCTGTCGCTCTTGCTGAGTTTCGCTGAGTTTTTGTTGCTGCCACTCTAGCTGCTGTAGCTGGTTGCGTTGTTCCCGTAGTTGATGTTCTTTGCGATCGCGTTCCGCCTTCTCACCTGCCAAAGTCTTATCTAGCTCGGCCAGGGCTGCTTGGGTAGCAATAATCTCCTGCTTCAGCTCTGCTTGCTGCTTATTAATCTCTGTCTGTTGATTAATTTGACCCTGTTGCTGTTGACGGCCTTGTGCAAGGCTTTGCTGGTTGGTTTGAATTTTCTCCTGTAAGCGTTGGCGTTGAGCCTCTAGTTCGTTCTGTCGCTGCTGGGCGATTTGTAATAGCTGTTGACGCTCTGTCAGTTCGGCTTCTAAGGCTCGCACTTTACCCTGGGCCTGTTGCCATTCGCTATGGGTTTGGGATTCCTCTAAAGCCGTCAGTTCTTGGCGCTTTTGTATCAGTTGTCCTTCCTGTTCAGGAAGAGCGGTTTCCAACTGCTGCAAACGCTGCTGGGCAGCGGCATATTCAGATTGATATTGCTGTCGCTGCTGCTGTGCTTTTTCTAGACGTTGCTGTAGTTGCTGTTGCTGTTGCTGGGTTTGGGTGTTTTGTAATTGCTGTTCGCGGTAGCTTTGGCGGGTTTCGATCAATGTCTGAGATTGGGCTTTGACCGTGGCATCGGCCTGGGCAAGGGCGCGATCGCAACTCACTAAAATCCGCTCAATTTCGTGCAGCCGTTCTCGTAAGGCTTTCGCTTCTTCAGACTCTCCAGCTTCAACCGTGCCAAAATGTAGTCGACCCTGACGCCGCAGGCTACCGCCGGTCATCGCGCCGCTGCTTTCTAACACTTCACCATCCAGGGTGACCATGCGAAACTTTCCGAGATGGCGGCGCGCATCGTCGAGACGCTCAAAAACAGTGGTGTTGCCAAAGACAAAGGCAAACACTTCTCGGTACATGTCATCGCATTCAATCAGGTCGACAGCGTAGTCGATAAAGCCATCGGGGCGTTCCCATCGCCCTAACCTTTGCCCCCGAGGTGCGCGGATAGAGTTCAGCGGTAAGAAGGTGGCTCGACCAGCGCGCTTGCGTTTAAGAATGTCGATGCCTCGGGCGGCAACGCCGTCATGTTCAACGACCAAATAACCCAATCTTGCTCCAGCGGCAATTTCTAGCGCGGTTTGATATTTAGGATCTACACGCCCCAATTGGGCCACTAGACCGCAAATACCGGTCAGACCGCTGTTAATCAAAACTTCCGTAGCCTGGGTCCCACGGGTTTCTTGGAGTGCCTGCTCCTGGGCTTCCAGCTTGTCTAACTCTCGCTGCTGTTCTCGTTGTTCCCGTAGTAATCGGTCACGGGTTTCGCGGTGGGTCTTAAGCTCCTGTTCAGCTGTTGCTACAGCCTGCGCTAGGGTCTGAATTTTCGTTTCTGTGTTGGAGAGCTCAGGGTCTGCGGTTTGAGGGGTAGCGCTGAGCTCAGCTTCCAGGTTCTGAATTGCAGTGGTTTGAGCCGTGATCTGGCTCTGCAGTTGATTTAGGCGTTCCTGTAGTCGTACCTGTTCAGCGCGCTGAGGTTCCAGTGCTTTGAGCAGCGCTTCTACTTCGCGACGTAGGTTTGTTTGAGATTCGACCCAGGCTTGGGAGGCAGTTGCGATCGCACTCGTAGCTTCTCGGCTTTCCTCCACCGCCTGAGCTGCCCGATCGCGCTCAGCTTGCAGCTGCACGATCTCATTAGTGGTGAGAACACTCAGCTGCTGACCCAGGGACTCTAACTCTTGACTGCGCTGTTGTAACTCAACCTGGGTGGCTTGAAGTTTAGCGGCTAGCTCCCGTGTCGATTGGCTGAGGCTCTGCTTCTGACGTTCAAGCTGCCGCAACTCCGCCTCTTGCGTAGCAAGTTTAGACTGCAGTGCTAAATGCTCATCTTCGCCCAGAGCTTTGACCTTGGTATTAAGTACATCTAGTTCAGCGGCAGTGGTTTCAATTAACTTGACCAGCGTGAGGCGCTGTTCAGCCAATTTAGTAGCCTTTTCCTTGCCTTGGCTAATCTGGCGCTCTAAATTATCAGCTTGTTCCTGTTGTTGACGCCACCCTAAAACCGCTTGCCACTGGGTCTTTTCCTGGAGTGTCGCTTTGAGTTGCTTATACTTTTCAGCCTTTTTACGATCTTGATCAAGCCGTTCTAGTTGGTCGATTAATTCTCGCTCCACAATGCGAAAGCGTTCTTCACGTTCCCGCACCATATCAAGCTTGAGCTTTGCCTGGTCAATTTTCCGATCAAATGATGCCACCCCTGCCAGTTCATCGATAATTTCTCGACGCTCGCGCCCCTTCATCGAGATGATGCTGGTAACGTCCCCCTGTAGGACTACGTTGTAGCCTTCAGGATAGATGCGAAATCGTTGTAACTGTTCATGCAACTCAGTCAGGGTGCAGGGCTGGCCATCAATAAAATAATTTGATGTGTAAGTGCCTTGGGCTGTGACCCGCAGGCGACGAGTCACGCTCCATTCTCGCGGTAACGGAACCACATTATCAGGAGCACTAGCATTACTGGCCTGCCCATTGGCTTCGGCACCATTCTGATGAGCTGGAGTTGTGGTTGACGCTACCGATAAGGTTGGATCTGTCGAGCCCCCATTATCGGTAGCGTTGATGTCTGGTTCTAAATTTGTTTCAGGACCTTCTGTATCATTAGGCTCTTGAGCTTCCTGCTCTGGATTTGTGGTCTCTACCTCTACCGAATTCGCTGCTGTATCTGAGTTGTCATGGATGCCACTTTCTTCCTCTTCCTTCTGCCGATCTTGAGGATTACTGTCGTCATCACTTAAAAGTTCTGGCGGGATATCGCTGATGTCAAATGTGACTGTGACGCTGGCTTCTGATGTGGAGCGTCGACTGGCATGATTTTGATTAACCAGATCTGGCAAGCGCTCAGCTCGCATACCCTTAGAACTGGCTAACCCTAAGCAGAATAGAAGTGCATCAAGGATGTTCGACTTTCCCGAACCATTGGGTCCAGAAATAACGGTAAAACCCGGTAACAGAGGGACCTGAGTCGTACCTCCAAAAGATTTAAAGTGGGAGAGTTCAACTCGCTTTACATGCACAAAGCAAACGCACTCGAACTAGTGCGTACAAGTGTACTTAGACCATAACATTTGCGTTCCATGTACAGCCAGTGCAATGGGGGGATCAACAACTGCTGTAAAGAACGATGGCTCTCCAAACAGCAAGACTTGGTGGGGCAATCCAAGAAGCTAAAATAATCTAGCCAGGAATGTGTAAAGCGGATTATTTATTTAGCCAGACTATAGTTTGCCAGATTTTGTTGAAATCGCAAGATAACCTTATCCAATTTCCAGCATTCGTGTCTACGATGCAGGCTACCTTAGGATAGTTCTAAAATGACTACGGGAAGACAAAGACCTTTATTTGCCTAGGGCGTATCCAAATGGGACCCTGATGGTTGAGCTGGTGGAAGTTGCAGTTCTACATATGTGTACTTTGAATTCCAGTGTTTCCTTTTTCCTCTGGTTTGCTCTGTGTCCTCCACTGTTTTTTCTAAACTATCTCAGCCGGTTATTTTAGGATTTGACCCAGGCCGCGCTAAGTGTGGTCTAGCCATTGTTGGGGTAGATCGCTCATTGTGCTACCACGAGGTGGTTCCGGCTGAGGATGTGATTGAGCATATTGAATCCCTACGTCAGACCTATCCTATCTCGCTGATTGTGATGGGGGACCAGACTGGGGCCAAAATCTGGAAACAGGAATTATCGCAGCGACTACGAGAAAGTCCCAATATCATTTTGGTGGATGAGCGTTATAGCAGTCTGGAAGCTCGCGATCGCTATTGGGAAATGTTTCCCCCTAAAGGTCTGAATCGGATATTGCCCCAGAGTATGCGCAGTATTCCTCGCCCCATTGATGATATCGTCGCGATTTTATTAATTGAGCGGTACCTCAACAAGCTGACTGAAGTCGAGCTGTGATTTGGGCAGATGTTTTATATTTCGCTATCCAAGCAATTTAATATCTCTAAAAGTTCAACGCCGAACTTTGAAACATCAGCCAGGAAATGCCGAACTTTGAAACATCAGCCAGGATAGGAAAAAGTTACTAATGAAAATAGCCAGTAGGGCGGTCACCACTGCTGTCGTGGTTGATTGCCCTACACCCTTGGCTCCCCCTGTTGTGGTTAAGCCCCAGCTCGAACCAATGATTGCTATGAGGCCGCCAAATACGAGGGCTTTGATGATTGCAGCGACTAAATCCCTGACCTCTAGAAACAGCCTTGCTGAGTCTAGAAAGACAGTTTGGGAAATATTGAACATTGTGCTTGTGATCAGCAAACCCCCCGTCATACCTGTAATGAATGACAGGATTGTTAGCAGAGGCAGCATCAACGCACAGGCAACAACTCGGGGCAATACCAGGTAGTCAACCGGGTCTGTCTTCAGGAGCTGCAATGCATCAATCTGCTCGGTCACTTGCATAGTGCCAATTTCAGCTGCGAATGCAGAACCAACCCGACCAGCAATGATCACGGCAGTTAACACTGGGGCTAGCTCCCTTGCCAGCGTCAACGCTAGCACTCCACCAACGGCTGTGCTAGCTCCAAAGTTAATAAATTCACGGGTGACTTGAATTGTGAACACCATACCGACGAAGCTGGCAGTCACCAAAGTGATCAGCAAAGACTCTGGTCCCACGGCAGCCATTTGCTCAATGGTGTTACGCCGATGTAAAGGGCGAGTTGCGAGGTGAACAATGACTTGACCACCCAGTAGAATGGCAGCCATCAAACGCTGACCCCATTTGGCAAGGCTCGACGTAGGAAATGCAGCAGACAAAGGGGATGACTCCTTAGATGCGGGGCAGCAATGAATATTTGAGCATGAGGCTTAATTATTTTAATGGGTTAAGCAGTGGGTTAAGGCAAGACTCTAAATGCTCCGTAGTTTTATGAAAATTTAAGATTCCTCAAGTTGACGCCCATATTCAATGATTGCTCGTATTGTTGGGGTGGTTGTTCCTTATGCCCATGCAGCCAAAAAATGGCAGGAGGTAGAGATGGGCTTGCAGTTATTTAGTTCTTTAGTGCTGACATTGGTCATCTGCTTTTTGCTGCCTGCAGCTGGCATGGGAGTAGCGTTAGGTGCTTTGACCTTGGGCGTTTGGTCGCCGTTATCGACCATTAGTGCTGTAGGTAAAGATTATATGGTGGATTTTTTAATCACCTTTGGTGCAGGCAATATGGTTCAAGGTTTTGTAATTATTTGCTTAACCATCAGTATTGTGGGTGGCTTATTCGATATGTTTACGTTTTACAAATATCTCTATTTGAAATAGAGAGTTTGCCGGAGCGTGTGAATATATCAGCCAGCTTGACTATTTAACAGGACGATATTTACTCTCACGGCATTAGGGCGAATATTAGTGATTTCACTGAATCATCAATATATTGTTGGCACAACATAAAGAAAAGTATCTATGCTGGTAACGGTATTTTGCGCTGAGGTGCTATGGGCGTAATTCCGTTGGCTAAGCCAAAGGTGACGTTTCTATGGACAGCCGCTCTGGCTGTTTTGTTATGGGTGGGACTGGGTGAACCGGCTTGGGCTCAGGTCTCGGGGATATCTGGCCAAGAGCAACTCGCGGTTGAGGCCGAGCCAGAAAGCTCTATTCAGCCTTATCTTGATCGCGTGGCCAATGACGTTAGCGAGTTTACGCTTGATAACGGCATGAAGTTTATCGTGTTGGAGCGTCATCAGGCTCCAGTGGTGTCGATGATGCTCTATGCCAAGGTGGGGGCGGTTAATGAGGAAGATGGTCATACCGGTGTTGCCCATTATCTGGAGCACTTAGCGTTCAAAGGCACAACTCAAATTGGTACCAAGGACTACTCGGCAGAAGCACCGCTGCTACAGGAGATGGATGTGGTCTTTGATCAGCTGATGGCGGCTGAGAAATCAGGTGATGAAGAAAAAACGGCGACGTTGCGATCGCAGTTCGATACCCTTCAATCTCAGGCTGCAGAATACGTTGAACAAAATAAGTTTGGCCAAATTATCGAGCAGTCTGGTGGTCGTGGTCTGAATGCCACCACCTCTGCCGATGCCACCCGTTACTTCTATAGCCTGCCCTCAAATAAGTTAGAGCTGTGGATGTCTTTGGAATCAGAACGCTTCATTGATCCTGTATTCCGTGAATTTTACAAAGAAAAAGAAGTCATCCTGGAAGAGCGCCGCATGCGGGTGGACAACTCCCCCATCGGCCAAATCGTTGAAAAGTTCTTAGAAGTTGCGTTTGACCAGCATCCGTACCGTCGTCCGGTCATTGGCTATAAGGAAGACCTGCGCTTAGCCACTCGCGAAGATATCGCCAAGTTTTTTGATGCTTATTATGGACCGAGCAATTTGATTGCTGCTGTGGTGGGGGATGTTGACCCTGATAATGTCAAGGCTCTAGCCACCGCCTATTTTGGTCGCACTCAATCCCGTAGCCTCCCTCCCGAAGTCGGCATACAGGAACCACCTCAGACAGAGCCTAAATCCTTTGAACTGAAGCTACCCAGTCAACCCTGGTATTTAGAAGGCTTCCATCGTCCTGGTATTAATCATTCTGACCATGTGGTTTATGCCATGATTGAGAGCATTTTGGTAGGGGGGCGCACCTCACGCATGTATCAAGACATGGTGGTGCAATCCCAAGTAGCTCTGAATATTGGCAGCGCCAATGGATTCCCTGGTGATCGCTACGACAATATTCTCTTGCTCTATGGCCTGACGGCTCCTGGTCATACCGTTGATGATATGGCTGAGCGGATGGATGTTTTGCTTACTCAAATAAAGCAAGAACCCGTGACCCCTGAGGAATTAGACCGGGTGAAAACTCAAGCTAGAGCTTCTCTGTTGCGCAATCTGGATTCCAATGCCGGTATGGCGAGCCTGTTGACTGAATACGAAGCTAAAACCAATGACTGGCGTAATGTATTTGAAGAATTAAAAGCCATTGAAGCGGTTACAGCTGAAGATGTGCAGCGTGTAGCTCAAGCAACCTTTGTGCCGAGTAATCGCACCGTTGGTAAACTGCTATCGACGGAGCCATAGCAGCCGGAATATAGAAGCCAGAAGATAGGAACGAGAACAAATTCTTCTCTACCTATCTTTTCTTTTACTTTCTTCTAGTCTTTAGCTAAGCATCTTCACAACGGTTCTCTCTTGCCAACTGCCCATTCTCCTTAAACCCTATGTTCTGGTTTTCTAAGCGTCGTCTGACCACAAGCTTCTTTCTGGCCATGGCTACTCTTGGCTTGGTTCTCACCCTGGGGTGGAGCAAGCCCGCCAATGCTGTGACGGCGCACCACTACACTGATCTAGAATTTGAACCCCTCAGCGAAATTCAAATTCCTGAGTTTGAACGCTATGAGTTACCCAATGGCCTGGTTGTGTACCTCATGGAGAAACATGACCTCCCTTTAGTAAGCGGTTCAGCAACGTTTAGGGCTGGGGAATTTATGGAGCCTGAGGGCAAAACCGGCCTAGCCAGCATTATGGGAGAATCCATGCGGGTAGGGGGAACAGTTAACTATACTCCTGATCAACTCAATCAATTTTTAGAACAGCGGGCGGCATCGGTTGAGAGTAGTCTGAGTGCGACTACGGGGAGTGCTAGCTTTAGCGCTCTGAGTGAGGATCTAGCCGACGTATTTGCAATTTTTTCAGAGGTGATCCAGCAGCCAGCCTTTGCCCCAGAAAAAATTGACCTAATTAAAAGTCAGTACCGTGGCAGCATTGCTCGCCGTAATGATGACCCAGATGATGTCACTACCCGTGAGTTTCGCAAATTAATTTACGGTGATGAAAGTCCCTTTGCTCGCATGGTGGAGTACAGCGACATTGAGAATATTTCACGGGATGACGTTATTGACTTTTATCAAACAGCTATTCAGCCTAGCGGCACAATTTTAGGTATCAGCGGCGATTTTGATGCTACTCAGATGAAGGTGCTGATTGAAGAGTTCTTTGCTGACTGGTCACCCTCAGCTAGGGCAAAGGCTAATGTGCAAGTGCCTCAGGTAGAGCAGCAAACCAATGGTCTATATGTGGTAGATCAGCCCCAGCTCACCCAGAGTTATATTCACATTGGTCATTTGGGGGGTCGTTTAGATAGCCCTGACCATGCCCCGATGGTCATTCTCAACGAAGTGCTAAACGGCTTTGGTGGTCGCCTATTTAATGATATTCGCTCGCGTCAGGGTCTGGCCTACGTGGTTTATGCCTTCTGGAGTCCTCGCTATGACTACCCTGGCTTATTTATTGGCGGTGGTCAAACTCGGTCTGAGACGACGGTACCTTTTATTGAAACCATGTATAGGGAAATTCAGCGGGTACGTCAGGAGCCGATTAAGGCTGAGGAATTGCAATATGCCAAAGATGCAGTGCTCAATAGCTTTGTGTTTAACTTTGCAACTCCGGAGCAAACGCTGTCGCGGCTGATTCGCTATGAGTACTACGGCTATCCATCCGATTTTGTCTTTGAGTTTCAAAAGGCAGTAGAGTCGACAACAATTGAGCAGGTGCTAGAAGCGGCTCAACGTAATTTGAAGCCCAGTGATTTGGTGACCATCGTGGTGGGCAATATTGATGCCATTGACCCTTCTTTAGGGACCTTAGCAGAGGAGGTCAAAATTACTCCGATCGATATTTCTATCCCAGAGTCATCGGTATAGAAGGACTCTTTATTGCCCATGCTTCATTGCTCATATAGAGAATGTCTGAGGAGTACTAGCCCACTAACAGATCTTCTTCGGGGTAGTGTATTGTGCTGGGTCTGGGATCCCCCAAAAGGGCAGACATGAGTAATAAAATGCCTACTCGGCCAATGTACATGGTGACAATGATGACCAACTGGCCGAGGGTGGATAGCTGAGCTGTAATGCCTGTGGATAGCCCTACGGTGGCAAAAGCGGACACTGTTTCAAATAGCAGGTCGATAAATTCGATGCCTGGGTCTGTTAGCGACAGCAGAATGGTCACCATGACCACCGTCATGCCTGATGCAACAACAACACCAACGGCTTTAAGCACCCGCTTATCAGGGATTTCCCGCTGATAGGCCAGGACTTCATCTTCACCTTTGAGGACGGTGCGGGTGCAGTTGAGCAAAATGCGTATTGTGGTGGTCTTGATGCCGCCACCAGTACTGCCGGGACTAGCGCCGATGAACATAAGTGCGATCGCAATAAACAACGAACTCGTCTCCATGGCCCCAATATCAATGGAGTTAAACCCAGCGGTTCGCATAATTACTGATTGGAAGCCCGCCTCCAGCAATTTCATATTCAAAGGCTCGCCACGCAGAGTAGCAGGATTGCTAAACTCCACAGCAAAAAAGGCCAGGGTGCCAAGAATTAAAAGGACTATGGAGGTGCTAGTGACCACCTTGAAGTGGAGTGAAAAAACCTGGTGCTGACGTTTGCGGCGGATGCGATCGCGTACCCAAATAAACATCTCCATAATCACCTGGTAACCAATACCGCCAATAATCACCAAGCCAGCAATCACCCCATTAATCCAAGGAGACCGAGCATATTGCACCAGACTGTCAGAAAATAGGCTAAACCCCGCATTATTAAAGGCGCTGATGCTATGAAAGATAGATAGCCACAGACTTTGTCCTGCACCATAATCATTGGCAAAGCGAGGCAGTAGTGAAAAGGCCCCGCTCAGCTCAAAAATCATGGTCATGGCGATAATTGATTTGATCAGGGATGCCGCAGATGATAATTCAGTCGTGTCCAACGATTGTTGAATGGCCAGCCGATCTTTGAGACCTAAACGTCGCCCCAATAACAGCAGTAGCAACGTGGTTGCCGTCATGTATCCCAGACCACCCAGCTGTATCAGCAGTAAAATGATGCCTTGGCCGAGAGGTGAAAAATAGGAGCCCGTATCCACCACAATCAGGCCTGTGACACACACCGCTGATGTCGCCGTGAACAGGGCCACGATTGGGTCATTCCATTCACCATTGGCTGTTGCAAAGGGCAGCATTAGTAACAGTGTGCCAACGGTGATCACCGTCAAAAAGCCGACACATACAGTCCTTGAAACGGTCATTGGTGGTTTACTCGCATAGTCCTAATTTAGGATGGTCCCTGCTGATTGTGGAGCAATCGGTGTATTAGCCCAATCTGCCAATACCTAAATTACATATCGGTCAATTTTATGATGCTGTCTTCTTTCAATGGAGATGATTTTGCAATATTCCCTTGGAAAATAAGCAAGAAGGAGGCAATTCTCCATGAGAACAACCCCCTTCCATAGGCCTGTATTGATCAAGTGACCGCAGTTATCGGTCAACGTTGAATTTAGTTAGTGCAATCTACCAGGCGCACAACAGCAGTGGCTGCATAGTTGCGAAGGGCATCAGTATTAGGTGCAAACGCTGTGCCACTCTCATTTACAGGGCTGGCAATGCCACAATAGGCTGAGAGGTTAGAAATCACACTATCAGCCCAGTGACCTTCAGTATCAGAGAACGCAAAGGCCTGTTGTGTGGGCGTTAAAGCAGTTCCCTGACCAAGGGTGCGCTTGCGATACTCAGCCGCTCTACGCAGTACAGCCATCATCTCGGCCCGAGTTACTTCATCGCTGGGCCTGAAGGTACCTTCGGGGTCGCCGCTGACAATGCCACTTTGGCTAGCAAATTGGATTTTTGCAGCACTCCAGCGATCTTGAGGAACGTCGGAGAAGGGAGAGCTAGTAACCTGACTGGGCAGGGCAATAGAGATATTGTCCTGGGCATCCAGTGCTTCAATCACCATGGAGACGAGCTGTTCACGGGTCAGGGCATTACGAGGACGGAAGGTGCCATCCTGGAAGCCGGCAATGAAGCCGATTTCTACTGCACGATTAATCTGTGATGCGTAGACATCGTTCGTGACATCGCGAAAAGCGACTTCTGTCGGTGTGTCAGGATCAGGCGTAGTAGGTGTCCCAGGGTCGGTCACTACGGGGCCACCCCCTTCTACTAGCGACGCTAGGCTGGCATCGTTAGTCAGATACAAGTGTCCTAGTTGACGCCCTTCAAGGGTGCGACGGGTGAGACGCCAGCCAGGATTGAGAAAGACTTTGGTAAACCCATTTTCTGCTTGGCCAAAGGTACGACCAAGGTTGATGGGATCTGCATTGCGATAAGGATTAGTGGGAAAACTGCTAGGTCTACCAACCAAAATATACTCGCCATCTGCTTCCCTGATCTCCAGGTTAAAACGGCTGCCAGCCTCGCCATCACTAGTGCGAATGGAGTAACCATTACTGTCGGTGCTACGTCCACAGATGCCACTGAAGTCAAAGTTAAGCAATAGTGGTTCGATTTGAGTGGGTTGTGAGCCAGACTCACTCCAACACTGACGCTCATCGGTTCTCTGTTCGATGATCATGAATTGGGGGCGACCCAGCAGACCACCGCCAGGAGCGGCCACGAGTACAAAGTCTTCTTGATCAACTTCAACATTGCCAAAAGACTGGGCATCTACGCGGGTAGTCGCTCCAAGAATAGTTAGGTTCGCTGCGGTGGCAGCAGCGATAGCTAAGCGTAGTGGATTCATTGTTGATTTCTTGAAAGTATGAAGCAGGACCTGATTTGAATGTTGCCCGATGGGCATAAAGACGTGACGTTACGGTAATTTTTCTTGATGGAAGCTTTAATTTAAAAACTTCAGATGTTAACCCGATATTTTTAACCCTAAGGACTAACCCAGCACTCAAAGCCGTGATTTTGGCTTTTTTAGGGTTACCCTTAGGCTTTCAGGAACGTAATAAAGACCGTTTCCTTCGTGTCGAAGCCGCACGGCGAACCATATGCTTCTACATGGGTAAGTGCCATTACGGAAACTAGACCACAAACTTGCCTTTGTTATGTTGAATTTGACACGATAGAACTGCTGTGTAAGGAGCTCCTCAAGAATGCAACCGATGGTTCTAGGAATAACCCAGTGGCTATGGCATTGCAGACTTCATCCGGTCGCTTTAGCGGGCGTCACACTATTGACCATGATGTTTGTTCAGAGTCCAATCGCCCAAGCCTTGGATGAAAATGATCTCAAACGCTTGCTTGAAACGAATGAATGCCCTGGTTGCAACTTAGAACAGGCTGATTTAAGACGCTTAGATCTGACGGGTGCCAATCTGGAAGGTGCCAACTTGAGAGACGCTAATTTGTTCTATGCAGTTTTAGATGGCGCTAATCTCAAAGGGGCCGATCTGAGCCAGAGTAACTTGGCGTATGTCAGAGCCCTGACTATCCTAACAGAGGCCACCGATAGTGAAGGCAACTTCCTCGAATTTCCAGCCCAATTTGTAGGTGCTGACCTGGAGGGGGCTCTACTAAACTATGCTGACTTTTCTGGTGCTGAAATGATGGAAGCTAATTTTTTAGATGCTTACATCAATAAGACTCAATTCGTAGGAGCTCAACTACAGCATTCCAACTTTGTGGGGGTTATCCACGATGTTGATCTGACAGGGGCCAATCTCTGTGGTGCGACCTACTGGGGAGGCATTGACTATAGACGTGCTTGTAATGTGCCTGTACCTGATTTGGTAGAGTAGGCGAGGCCTTTTGATAAATGGACAAGGAGATTTTGAGTTTTGAATTTCCAAGTTTTGAGTTGTAGACCATCGCCAATGATGTCTTTACTGAACTGTAGCTCACTCAAAATTAAGAACTCAAAACTCAAAATTTCTAAACCTGGCTAGTCTTGCTTCACTTTTTTGAGCATTTCTACGAGAACATGGTGGGCGTCCTTGGCATCGGCTAAGGGACGCTCAAAGCTAACACGTACGGGCGTGTTTTGGCCGTTTACCGTGGCATCTAGATCCATGCCAGTGGTGTCAATGGCTGTCATGGTGGCCGCTGTTGCAGCGGTGGCATCGCCAAACTTTTGGGCGTAGATTAGCACTGCATCGGCGTGATCATCATTCATGTGCTTACAGATGCGATCGCTGACAGTTGACGTAATTGCTTCAGCCATAGAATTTTCCTGAAAAATTTCCTACACTACTGTTCTAAATCATAGGCGGGTCTTCAACATGATTGTTTTGTAATAACAATTCATGGCATTGTTAGAGACGTTATAGAACTTGTTTCTTTGCGCTCAGGCAGTTGATAGTATCCTCATCTCCCCCGCCCGGCAGCGAGCATCCTTGGCCAACGGGGCATATTTTTCAGAGCCCTGGGGCCCATCTCACCTATCGTGTTATCGGTCCCTGTTGCCGATTATTTGACCGTGAACAATTGCCTTGGCCTTGTTGTCGTCTACAGTGGCGTGGCAAAGAGCCGAGTTGGCGACGCATTGGTCGACGCTTCATTGTGGATCTAGCGACTAGGCGTCATCCATCCTACTGTGTTGAGATTGTGGGCCAAGGATATCGTGCCCAACCCATTGTGGTGACTCTCTACATGAGTCTTTTATCTAGGGAGATGCAGAACTGGTGGCACACCAAGCGGCGCTATTTAGAATCAGGAACCACCGATGCTGGCTCGTTAGAGAAGGCCAATTCATCTAAAGAGACGATACCTATGCAAGTCAGGAGTGCTCAACCCGCTCCATAAATCTTGCGATAGGATTGTTAATGTCTCTCCTAGCAATTCATATTGACGGACGGTTATGAGTATTGAGGTTCATTTCTTGCCCGATAACGTCACCGTTTCGGCCAATCCAGGAGAACCTATTTTACAAGTTGCAGAACGTGCTGGAGTTACCATACCCACTGGATGCTTGATGGGCTCATGTCATGCCTGTGAAGTTGATGTGGAAGGTCAAGAAGAACCGATTTGTGCCTGTATCTCTGCTGTTCCAGCGACCCAGTCTCCCTATGTTATTAATCTCTATGTAGATCCCACCTGGTAAGTAGCCACCACTTGGTAATCCCTCATCCACCAGGTGGCAGCTAGTAATCAAGACTATGGGTGACAGACAGCTACTCTGTTAGTGCTTTTGGCGCTCACTCTAAGAGTACAGCTTCATAAGGAATGACGCCGACCTTGTCGCTGCCCAAACATTGGGCAGCTGCCTTAGATAAATCCAAGGAACGTTTACCAATGTAAGGTCCTCGATCGTTAATGCGCACAACCACTGTCCGATTATTGTTCAAATTACGGACTTGCAGAATGGTATTGAACGGTAAGGATTTGTGGGCTGCGGTCAAAGTATTTTGATCAAAGGTCTCTCCATTGGCCGTTAAGCGACCATGGAAATAGGGGCCATACCAAGATGCAATGCCATTGAGCTCTTGTTCAGAAGGCTTTAATCCCTTAAACATTAACTGAATTGTGCCAGCGTCTAACGGGGCTGCACCCATTTTCTGACGCAGGTGGTCGCTCCAAGCAATGGCTGCCCATTCGTTGCTTAATGCCAAGGCACTATCTACAGAAACATCGTCCCTATTCTCCTGGGTTAGTATCTTCAGCAAGATGTCACTGCTTAAACGAATGGCGGGTTGAGGGCTACCTAAAACAGGTGCTATTTCATGAGGATTGATGGGCTCATCGACCAGCATTGCTTGCAGGCTCTGGGCCACCTGCTCAGTGTCGTTTGTGCTGTTGACTGCGCCAATGACATTCCCTCGCAGTAAAACCTGTAACGTCGCAGTGCCCTGAGGGGCGGCGTAAGGAATATCAACACACTGCTGCAATTCCTGTCTAGGCATCACTGGGGTTGGACTTTCCGGTTCTGCAACCACTGGATTAGTAGTGGTGCTAGTGGATGAATTCTGGCTAGCTTGCGTTTTGCCAAACTCAGGAGTTTGCGCTGCTATGGAAGGAATATCTGATGATGAGGTTGTACTGGCAGCCTCAATTTGTGATAAAGGATTGCTGAGGGAGCTAGTTGCAAATGCTTGCTCAAGAGATTCAGCCCCATAGGCTAAATTTAGAGGCTCCAACAGTTGAAAGGACCTATCAGGCAGTAGGGTTTTAATTTGGTCGGAGTCGGTCGGTAATGCTTCAGCGAAGACGTGTGACTGTTGGCGAACTTGCTGAGGTAATAATACAGCTAGGGTTTCGAGCAAACCCGAAGAAATGGTTGGTTTCTGTAGGGTGATTTGATTAGTTCGGCTTACACCATTAGTAAGCGCGGGCGCTGAAGATACGGTTACTTCAAGAACCGGTACATCAAACATAAAAGAGCTTACAGATGAACACTTTACTAAAGAACCAGCTCCCAGACCTGGTGTGAAACCGTAATTTCAACATAGACGGTAGCTGGTGCCAGAAAAAATTAGGAAATAACTCTACCCTCTGGCCAGGTATTGTATCTAAAATTACAGTCCGTTCAGTATACAGTCTGTTCTTAGTATTAATACTTTCTGTCATCGACTCATTAATAACTGAAAAGGCAATATCAGGAAAAATGAACGGGTGAAGAACTAGGTCTGTTGGGAATTGCCATGAAATTAGATACCAATATTTTGCTTAAAAAAATAAGTAAAATTAATCTTTGCTGTCAATAAAATAGCTCATATTCATGAAAATCGGCTTGACAGGTAGAAATGGCAACTGAGGATAGGTATGGGGAATGATAGGGTTAGAGAACGATTAATTGCTCACCTTAAAGAGCTAATTCGTCAGCGAGATCCCTACATTGCCACGCAAGGTTATCACTATGCGCGGCACTACCTCCGCACCCAGTTAAGCCTATGTGGGGCTATCACTGTCATGGGTTTCAGGGGACAAGGTAAGGAGCATTTTAACTTCTGTCTTGACTTGCCGGGGTACCAACCGTCACGGGCACCTGTGGTTATTGGTGCCCACTACGACACAGTGCCTGGCTGCCCCGGTGCTGATGATAATGCCACTGGACTGGCTGTTTTATTGGAACTAGCGCGCCGATTCTCTTGCCAGCCGCCACGGCGACCTGTGCGTTTAGTGGCGTTTGATTTAGAAGAATATGGCTTGTTGGGTAGTAAAGCCTATGTAAAAGAACTGAATGGGCTGCCCATTCATCTCATGCTGTCTTTGGAGATGCTTGGATATTGTGTCAAACAGTCGGTATCTGACCAGCCAAGCCAGGCTTACCCTTTAGAATCTTTGAAGTACATCTACCCCAAGACAGGAGACTTTATTGCTCTCATCGGTAATTGGCAGGCGCTGCCTCAGTTGTGGCGATTGAATCGGTCTTTCAATGTAGCGGGCGTTGACTGCGCTTGGTTGCCCATGATGAATCGAGGATTGCCTTTGCCTATGACCCGTCGCAGTGATCATGCTCCCTTTTGGGATGCTGGTTATAACGCCATCATGGTGACGGATACAGCTGATTTACGTAATCCTCACTACCACGCTGCAACAGACACCTTTGAAACGTTGGATCTAGAGTTTTTGACCCAGGTTTGTCTGGGGTTGGGGCAATGCATTGCTCAACTGTAATGATTGAATGTGATGATTGGACATCTATAGCAGTCTGAGCTGCTGATTTTGTAGCTCATCAATGGCTACAGTCTCTGTGTCCACAGCCTCCAGATCTACTGAATCTGGGTGATGTTTATCATCATTGAGTAATGTTTGGGCCGCTAGCAGCATGTCGTCGGCCAACTCAGTCAAGTCGTCACGATTGGCTAAATAGGTTTGCAGAGCGCCCAGGGGGTCACGGGTGTTGTCCGATGTGAGCTCGGGTAGACGAGGGCGGGTGAGTTGGCTAACGAGCTCGGGATGAATGGTGTAGGAATGGGTATGGGACAACGCCTGATGTAGGGCAGTATGGTCAATTTGATCAATTTGAGCCGGGTTTAATTTATAGGCTAAACGTACAACGGCGTCGGCAATGTCAGTGTTGGCTAGCTTGTCTTCCAGATGTTGTTGGGGGGTGTCTGTTTTGGAAAGATCAATATTTAAGGTTTTAAAGGCACGTACGGGCAAAGGGCAGAACTCGATCGACGTTTGCCCAGGATGTATGTCTGCTAGTACGAATCCTTTGTCTTCTTTTTCTTCGCTAAAGTCTACCCGTTCAATGCTGCCTGGGTAGACTACCAAAGGTTCTTGGCAAAGGATTTGATGCTTGTGCACGTGACCGAGGGCGACATAGTCAAAACAGGGACGAGCTAGCAGTGCCATGGGCACGGTAAAGCCTTTACCAACAGCTAAAAACTTTTCAGCACCATAGCGAGCGGTATCCGTCATCAGGTGTGCTAACAGAATGCTGGGAATGTTGGGAGCTAGCTGACGAATCTCTCCTTCTAAGGCAACTCGTAAACGGTCAAGCATGAGCTCATTGACATCACCTAGGGATAATCCTTCGGTTTCGGGACGGGTGAGTAGGGTGGAATGGGTAAGCCAGGGCAGGGTGACCACCTGAATAGGCCCTGCCTGGGTCTCAATGCGGTGAGTGGTTAAACTGTCGCCGACAATAATGTCAGGGACTCCCAAAGTGCGATAAATGCAGAGACTGGCACCGCCCATTCCTTGGGAATGCTGGTCGTGGTTGCCGACTAATAAAACAGTCGGAATATGGGCATGGACTAATCGCTGAAACTGTTGTGCAAAGGCTTGCTGCACTATAGGGGGTGGTGTGGCATCTGGAAAAGCATCGCCGCCGAACAGGACTAGATCGACGGGGTCACTGAGAGCTCGATCAATGCAGCGACTGAGGGTGATAACAAAATCTTCTAAACGGGTATTTAGTCCAGTTTCGGGGTTAATGTGCCCATGGCTAAAGCCACTACCCATATGGATATCTGAGAGATGGAGAACCTTAACCATGGGGGGTGTGACTAAGACGTGCGATCGCTATCAGTATCTTTGTCCTAGTTCAGAACGTCAAGGGTTACAGCTATAGTTCTGTCTGAGTTGTGTGATAGCTGTCTATATCAGCAAATAACTTATCGATGTGTTCGTTGGTGGTAAACGGGTTGAGTAAAACTGCCTTGAGCCATCGCTGGCCTCGATATACTGGCAAAGATAAGCAGGTATTGCCTTGTTTTAAAAGCCACTGTTGCAGCGAGTGATTCCACTGGTCTTGCTTTTCGATGGGCACGGTGTTGGGTTCTGAGCGAAAACAGATCAGGTTCATTTGCGGCTCGCTGGCCAGAGTCAGAAAGGGGCGTTCTTTCACAGCGGAGGTAAAGGTTTGGGTTAATGCATAGTTGTGGTCAATGATGGCACTGTAGCCGTTTCGACCAATGTGCTGCAGTGATAGCCAAAGCTTAAGAATGTCAGGATGGCGTGTTCCTTGCACCGTCAGTTCTCCTAGATTTGGCCAGTCGTTGTGATCGTTCATGTAAGGGGCTAATACTCGAAAATACTCCTGGAGCTGATCGAATTGACGAAACATGACGATGGCGCAGGTTTTCGCCACATACAGCCACTTTTGTGGGTTAAAGGTGACTGAGTTGGCCTGTTCGATGCCTGCTAGCTGAGATTGATGACGATCTGAAAACATCAGCGCTCCGCCATAGGCTGCATCCACATGAAACCAAAGTTGGTGCAGATTGGCGATATGGGCCATTTCTGCAATGGGGTCGATGCTGCCTGTGACGGTTGTGCCAGCGGTGGCAACAATGGCAAAGGGCTGCTGACCATTGGCCTTGGCTTGGATGAGCTTAGTTTTTAGATCGGTGATGTCAATTTGAGAATTCTGATGGGTGGCTACAGGAATTGCAGCTTTAGTGCCTAAACCCATGACCATGGCTGCCTTTTTAAACGAAGTGTGGGCGACTTCTGAGACGAAGAAAACGGGCTGTTTTACTTGCGTAATGCCATGGTCGAGAGCATTGAAGGCTGCATTCCGTGCCACGATGAGAGCCTGTAGATTGGCAAGACTGCCGCCGCTCACCAAAACACCGTTGGCTTGAGGACCCAGACCAAACAACTGGGCCACTTGCTTTAAAACAAGAATTTCTAACCGGGAGAAAACGGGCGACATTTCCACACTCAACATATTGTTGTTGAGGGCAGCCACCAGCAGATCGGCAATCACTGACATGGTGGATGGAATGGAGTCCATGTGGCTGATGTAGCCTGGATGGGCGGCATTCATGGAGTGGTGGAGGTGAGTTTGGACTTCTATCAAGAGCTGTTGAACATCCACGGACGCCTTGGCTAATTTGGCCCAGCCATAATCCTCTGTAAGCAAAGGCTCAGGCAAGGGAGAACGCTCCGTTGCCTGAGCCATGGTTTCAACCAGTAGATCGACTACTTGATGTAAGAGAGTTGCGATCGCATCCCGATTTTTTCCATCAGGACGAATAAATGCCGTTGTCGGCAAGGCCGAAAAATCCACCGTATCAGTTGTTTATTGAAGGTGCTTTACCAGGGTAATCAATAAACCCACCGAACACGCGGTTTACCTGGTCGCATCCCTAGATGGACAAATCCTTTTTTGGCACCGTAGCCAATACTGTGGGGATATTGTTGGTCACACCAAGCCTCCACCTCATAGACGCTAACGTTTTTGATGTAGAAATCCACCGCACCCGTATCTGGCGCATCGTATAGGTGCTCAGACCGTCGAGCACCACCCACTTTGGCATTAATGCTGGGAGGACGATAACCTGAGGTGATCACCAGTGGATTACCCCCAAAGTAGTCACGGCATTTCTCAAGGAACACCGCGATCTCATAGGCTGTCTTGCACTGAAAACCATGCCGAAAGCGTCGTGATTCCTCATAAAGGGCAAATTCTCCATAGGTTATATGGGGAGTAATTAGCGTGTCAAAGGACATCTCTGGGGTCAGTCCCGCACCGACGGGCTGCTTTCCAGCGACATCGCGAACAATACGATCTAACCGTTCTTCTGGTTTGCGATCGCCTGCTTCACCCGCTTCATCATGGTCATCGTCCCAGTTGGGTGCCGCTGAGGTCACCTTTTTGCAGAACAAAGCCGCCTCTGCTAAACGACGGCGACGCAGACCTTCTTCGACCGATGTGCCCGGATTTCTGTACTTCACAAATTGGGCTTCTATCCAGCGATGATCATTCCACTGCTCGGGAGAATCACAGACGCGTGTAATGGATTCAAAATTATAGCCGCGATAAAAACCAGAACCCAGGTTATAGGCAAAGCTATAAAGCGCCCCACGCTGGTTGATATTCATACGGTTCCATGTGGGAATTTTCTCTAAGGCTTTGCGGCAGGACTTATCCACATGGTCGATGAGATATTCTTCTGCTTGATCCTTGTTAATAATGTCACCTTGCTTGACGGGAACACCGTCAGGATAGCGAGTAGTGCCATAGCCAATAGTAGGCAGTGCCCAGCCCTTGAGCGGATCGGCATAGGCTTGAGCCCGACCATCCGATAGCGCCTTAGCGTAGCCCTCAAACTCCTTGATTAACTCAATGCCAGCTCGAGGAAGTTTGCCCAGCAAGGAGTCCGATGGACGTTCAGGGTTAGGAACCTGAGGCGGCTTAGGTTTACCAATAGTTTGACCACTGACAGGCACCGCAATAACACCCAGCTGGTCGATCCATCGTCCACTTTGGCCATAAAAGCCAACAACCTGGTGGTTTGCGGGAACCTCTAAATCAATAACCGTATTGGATTGTTTACCAAAGAGGATGTTGCGCCCTTGGTTGGTAATAAACTCTATAGAACCGACATAACGGCTGCCTGTCAGTCTAACGTTAGTAATATATTCGTTGGCATTCAGAACGAAGGATTGAAGCGTTGATCCGTCTCCGCCACGGGCAGGGTGCTCATAATGTTCCCAAATCATTTGGACTTGGTCGACATACCGACCGACCCGTACTCTAACTTCGACGGGGTTTGCCTGCTGGGCAAAAATCTGATCACTGCCTGCGGGAGGCCAATTGATATCTGAGAAAGCTTTGCCACCACCGCCACCTGCGGATGAGCTCCGCCAGAGTTTTCCGACTAAAGTACTTGAGGTTTCCATAAGTGTATGCCTGTTCTACGTAGATGTTAGCCCGTGGATTTTTGGATGTGTCTGGGCTGAAATATCAGTTAGCTATGGCTTTTACAACACTACATGGCTGAAAAATTTCGGAATACATAAAGATTTATCCACATGGGGGCGATCTATGAAACAACCCTATATGGACAAACTATGAGTCTATCTATTGCTAGTTAATGAATAGTTCTATGTATGAATGCCGCATTCAGTTTTGATACTGCCGCGCCAACGACCGGCACGCTCATCTTCGCCAGCGTGCACCTTAGTGGTTAATGGCTGATCGCCAATGCTGGTGTAACCCTGATCATGTAGCGGATTGTATAAGATGCCATGGGCAAAGGTGTATCGCCACAAATCTTTGTGTGTCCAGTGGGCCAGGGGATTAATCTTGATGCGTCCAGCCTGATCACGCTCCAAAAAGGGCATGTTTTTCCGTGTGGCTGACTGATCGCGACGACGGCCAGTAATCCAGGCTTGGACAGAAAGCTCATCGAAGGCCCGTTCCATGGGTTTTACCTTGGTTAAGTCGTGAAATCGATTAACATCTTTTTCCCACAGACGATCGCCATAGAGAGCAATAAACTCCTCACGGTTGGCGGCTGTTTTATAGGTATGGAGCTTGAGGTTATAAAGGGACCGTGCTTGCTCGGCAGTTGTTAGGGTTTCTGGGAAAAGATGGAGTGTATCGAGAAAAATAACGGGAATCTCTGCCTTGAGCTCGTGATAAAGCATGTGGGTCACCGCCAGCATGCTAAAGGACGTCATCTGAACCAGATTAGGAACCGTGGCGATAGCCCATGCCAAAATTTCTTGAGGACTCGCTGATTCAAATCGACGATTGAGTTCAGCTAAATCTAACTGACTGGGGTCAAACGTAATTCGTTCAACCGATTGCAAGTGCGTCAACGATTGCGCTTCTATGCAAGAAACCATTGCTGTAGATGGGGTTTCAACCCGTAAACAATCACTTGAGATATCTTATCGCAATAATCCCTCATAACCCACCGGGGAAATGTAGATTAATCCGATCAAATTAGGAGCGTTAACCGTAACGATCGAATCTTGCCCACATACCGTAGGAGAATAAAGGGTATGAAGAAGCTTATTTTTTACACAAAACCTGGTTGCCATCTCTGCGAAGGTTTAGAGGAAAAACTGGCTGAGTTGGATCATTTGCCGATCGATGTGGAGTCCCGCGACATCACTCAGAATCCTGCTTGGTTTACGGAGTACCAGTATGAAATCCCGGTGCTGTGCCGTGTCATTAGTCATCCTGAAACGCCTGAATTAGAACAGGAACAGCCGTTGCCACGCCTATCGCCAAGAGCACCTGTGCGGCAATTAGAGAAAATGCTACAGACATATTTGGGTCCCTTTGATGCAGAATAGCGGCATTTAGGTTTAGAGAAGAGGTCTGTATGACGCTACGTGAGTTACTGGCACAATTGCCCCTTGAGTTATTGCCTACTATTGATCATCCAGCCTTGGATCAAACTGTGACTGGGGTGTGCACTAACTCAACAAATTGCCAACCGGGCAATTTATTTATTGGTATGCCGGGGACTCGCGTGGATGGTGGGGAGTTCTGGCCGGGTGCTTTGGAAAAGGGCGCGATCGCAGCCATCATCTCCCCCAGTGCCTTGCAAACGCAGCCTGCTACAGACCCATCAAATTTACTCATTCCCGTTCAAGATATGCCAAAGGCCTGCGGTGAGATCGCCGCTGCCTTTTATAACTATCCTGGTAAAACTCTCAAGCTGGTAGGGGTAACTGGCACCAATGGCAAAACCACCACCACCCATGTGATTGAGCATTTTCTAAATAGTGCTGATATGCCCACTGGGTTGCTTGGCACACTCTATACCCGCTGGCCCGGGCACCAAGAAACGGCTGTCCATACTACGCCGTTCCCCGTTGATTTACAGCGAGAGTTGGCCAACGTGGTTGGGGCAGGTTGTCAACACGCCATTATGGAAGTCAGCTCCCATGCACTGGCTCAAAAGCGAGTATGGGGGTGCCCCTTTGACGTGTCAGTGTTTACCAACCTCACCCAGGATCACCTCGACTATCACAAAAACTTAGACGACTATTTTGAAGCCAAGGCTCTCTTGTTTAACTCTGACTATTTAAAAGGTCGTGCCATCATTAATAGTCGAGATCCCTATGGCCAGAAACTGATTGACCGGCTTAGTGCTGACCAAGTTTGGACCTATAACATCGACGATACAGCGGCTGACCTCCATACGACAGATCTGCACTACAGTGCAGCAGGTGTGAGTGGCAATCTCTTTACGCCAGTGGGTTCAGCCCCATTTACGTCTCCCTTGGTGGGTCGGTTTAACCTTGAGAATCTGCTGGCAGCAGCCGGTGCTGTACTTCATCTTGGGGGGGCTGTAGAGTCTCTGGTTAATGCTCTGGCCACATTTAGCGGTGTGCCTGGTCGGATGGAGCGAGTGCAGGCTGACCCCAGTCAAGATATCAGCGTGATTGTGGACTATGCCCATACTCCCGATAGTTTGGAGAATGCTTTGCGGGCGGCCCGTCCGTTTATTTCAGGTCAGATGATTTGTGTATTTGGCTGTGGGGGTGATCGAGATCGCACCAAACGCCCTCAAATGGGACGAATTGCCTATGGGCTAGCTGACCGTGTTGTTGTCACGTCCGATAATCCCCGTACTGAAGATCCCCAGCAGATTCTGTCTGATGTGGTAGCTGGGATTGAGGCTGATTTAGGCGAGGATGAAGTGATTTGCGATCGCGCTACCGCTATTCAACGAGCTATTCTCTCTGCTCAGCCGGGGGATGGGGTATTAATTGCAGGTAAGGGGCATGAAAATTATCAAATTTTGGGTAACGAAAAAATTCATTTTGATGATCGCGAGCAGTCTCAACGAGCCCTCAAAATGCGTCTGACGTCTTAGTTAGAGATTTATTAGTTACGGTAGTAAAACTCCGTGCTAGTACGGAAAGTTAAGTGGAAATACCCATTTATCTAACATTCTCCTTAACTACCCTAGGAGCATAGATCATGATCTAATACGCCTGGGGCACTTTAGAGCCATTATGGACGCTTCTACGCTAAAGCCATCTCCATTAACTACGTCCTTTGTGGCATCGACAACACCCCCATGCACTTCAGAGGTTGACTCCCAGTTTCTTAAAACTGCTGCCCAAGAACTCAATAATCCAATTACAACCATTAAAACAGCGCTCACACTGCTTAATTCATCGAGCCTAAGACCAAAACAGCGTGAGCGTTATCTACATATGATTGGCCAAGCTTGCGATCGGCAAAGTCATCTGATTAATAGCGTGTTTAGGTTGCTAGAACTGCAGCTTACACCTCAGTCGATGGTGCTCGATAATGTGCAACTGTGGGATTTAGTTCCTGGCGTGGTCAGTACCTATCAACCTTTGGCCACAGAGTACAATATTTCATTGGCTTACACGGTATCGAGTCATTTGCCGTCTGTATTGGCGATTGAGTCCCATCTCAAA
The DNA here is from genome assembly GCF_043421595.1 of Leptothoe sp. ISB3NOV94-8A. NCBI lineage: Bacteria > Bacillati > Cyanobacteriota > Cyanophyceae > Nodosilineales > Cymatolegaceae > Leptothoe > Leptothoe sp. ISB3NOV94-8A. The sequence continues at coordinate 5,933,850 of NZ_JAXSQW010000001.1, forward strand.
CAGGTGCTGGTGAGTTTGCTAAGTAACAGCATTCGATTCACGGACACGGGGGGACGAATTTGGGTGACCGCTCAGCAGCGTCAGGATGGCAAAATTGCTTTGGTTGTTCAAGATAGTGGGTGTGGTATTCCGCCTTCAATGCTGTCCCAGGTGTTTGATTCGTTTTATCGCAACACATCTGAAGGTAGTGGTCTGGGGCTTACGCTGGTCCAACAGTTATTAACCCACTGTGGGGCTTCAATTTCTGTCAGCAGCACGCCTGGCAAAGGAACCGCATTTACAATTTTGCTAGCAGTTGCTCCTGATTAGTCCGATGAATACTCTAGACGCCTGAAACGCTAGCGTGTGATGAGGCTATGGATATTCGTAGAGAGCTCGTGTCTATTCGGATTCATCTGGCAGCAAGGTTTCGATCAATAGCTGAGCCTGCTGTTGTTTTTCTTGTAAAAAACTGTCGCATTTTTTCAATTCGGTGACGGCCTTCTCAAACTGCTCAAAAATATCAGCCAGGGGTAGATCGCCCGTTTCTAAATCAGTAATGATGGCCTCAACCTGTTCAACAGAGGCTTCGTAATTCCAATTGTTATCAGATTTTTTGGTTCTAGGCATAGTGAGTTAGTGGTAGCACTGACGGGATGATGAAATTCTGGTGGCCCTCATTTAATCGCATGACTTGCAAAGTTATGAGGATGAACAATCTCAAGATTTTGCTTCCTCAGTAACGCTGAGAACTTCTGCTTCGATTTGCCCCTGGCCAAGCTGGACAGAAATATGGTCGCCAGGGGAAAGGCTACTTGCTTGGTTAACCACACCTCCAGCTGTTGCTCGGACGAGTGCATAACCCCGTCGCAAAACAGCTGCTGGATCTAGAGTGACGAGTTTTTCGTTGAGGAGCTGGTGTTGATGCTGTGCTGTTTGCAATCGCTGAGTTAGTGCTTTAATCAGTCGTTGGGTGCGCCAATCTTGGGCTTGCTGTGCTTGGGCTAACTGGCTTTGGGGCTGTAGTTGCTGTAGTCGTAGATAGAGCTGTTGTAAATCTTGCTTATGTTGAAAAAGCCGTGTGCCAGTGGCTTGAGCTAGTCGCTGGAGTTGCTGCCCTTGGGTGTAGCGTAAATCCCTCAGTGCTGGCACAATTTGTTCCGCAGCCGCTGTCGGTGTGTGGGCGTAAACGTCAGCGACTAAATCGGCCAGGGACTCATCCCGCTCATGGCCAATGCCCGTAATGACTGGGATTGGGCAGGTTGCGATCGCACGCACCACTCTCTCATCATCAAAACACACCAAATCCTCGACGGCACCCCCGCCCCGCCCAAGGAGTAAGACATCAGCTCGCCCATCAATGCCAACACGCTCAATGGCTTGAGCAATAGACCTAGGGGCCTGTTCCCCTTGCACCATGGCCGGTGACAACAGCACGTTTAAGCCAGGATGTCTCTGGTTCAAGGTTTCCTGAATATCACCCCAAGCTGCAGCCTGTGGGGAGGTGACCACGGCAATACAGGTTGGTAAAGCGGGTAGCGGTCGTTTACGCGCCTCATCAAACAAACCTTCCCTGGCTAGGCGATTGCGCAGTTGACGATAGCGCAATGCCTGAAGACCAGCACCAGCAGGCAATACCTGCCAGGTCGTTAACTGATAACTACCGCGTTTGGGATAAACCTTGAGCTGCCCCAGCACCACGACTTGTTCACCCACCGTGGGTATAACGTTGAGTTTGGGCAACTGACTACGCCAAACCACAGCGTTGAGTGTGGCCGACCCGTCAGTTTCTTGCAATGAGAAAAAACACCCACTCCCATGGTTTCGAGCACTAGAAACTTCGCCAATGACCCAAACATTGCGCAGGTTTTCATCCCCCTCCAGCAGCAGCTGAATATACTCGGTGACACCAGCCACACTAATCGCTTTAAAGTCCAACGCTTCCGTTGCCATCGATATTGCTAAACCTCCACAGCCCCCGATCTTAGTCTCTATGAAATGAGCACAAAACCTTTACCCTACTCCCTAGATTATTTGAGCAAATAAACGGTAATTTAATAGTACATTTGTATGTTTTTGAGGTACAATCACAAAGTTGGGCATGATGTCCTTACAAAGACCCATTGATTAGCCCGATCCAGCATGATTGGCGCACAGTCTGGGAGCTTATAATTGCTGAACTTGGCCAAATTTATCCCACCCCTTAGGCAGCATGGCAAAAACATCCACCGAAAGTAACGAGCGCAAAAAAGCGTTAGATATGGTGCTCAATCAAATTGAGCGCAACTTTGGTAAAGGTACCATCATGCGCCTTGGGGATGCGCAGCGTATGAAAGTGGAGACTATCCCCACTGGAGCCATGACGTTGGATCTGGCCTTAGGTGGCGGATTGCCTAAAGGCCGAATTATTGAGATTTATGGGCCAGAGAGTTCAGGTAAAACTACGCTGGCCCTACATGCGATCGCGGAGGCTCAAAAACAAGGCGGTGTAGCAGCTTTTGTAGATGCTGAACATGCTCTTGATCCCGTTTATGCTGGTGCTCTTGGCGTCAATATCGATGACCTCTTGGTTTCCCAGCCTGATACCGGAGAAGCTGCTTTAGAAATTGTGGATCAGCTGGTGCGGTCCTCAGCGATTGACTTAGTGGTGATCGACTCTGTGGCTGCCCTAGTCCCCCGTGCTGAAATCGAAGGGGAAATGGGCGATGCCCACGTAGGTTTGCAGGCGCGATTGATGAGCCAGGCCCTACGTAAAATCACCGGGAATATTGGTAAGTCTGGCTGCACTGTTATTTTCCTCAATCAACTACGTCTCAAGATTGGTGTGACCTACGGTAATCCTGAAACTACCACTGGAGGCAATGCCCTTAAGTTTTATGCATCTGTGCGGCTAGACATTCGCCGTATTCAAACACTGAAAAAAGGTAATGATCAATTTGGCATTCGCGCTAAAGTCAAAGTCGCCAAGAATAAAATTGCTCCTCCTTTCAAAATCGGTGAATTTGACATCATTTTTGGTGAAGGCATCTCCACACTAGGTTGTATTGTCGATCTTGCAGAAGAAAATAACATTCTGATCCGCAAGGGAGCTTGGTATAGCTATCAGGGAGAAAATATCAGTCAGGGTCGTGACAATGCCATTCGCTATTTATCCGATAATCCAGAGGTTGCGACTGATATTGAGCAAAAGCTACGTCAGACGCTACAGATTGGTGATGATTCAGGAGCACCAGTTGACGTTGTTGATGAGTCAGCAGCCCCCGAACCTGCAAAAACCACTGCTAAAAAGGGTAAGTCGTAGTGAGCCTATCCTCCTTGAGCCATTGATTTTGGGAAAGCCTTAATGTAAGGTTCTGCCTCCCTCTGAGCTATCTACTTCTGGTTCAAGGGTTGATGGATTGTCGCCTTGATTGGTGTGGGTACCACTTTGGCTCGCATGGGGGGCACCTTGACTGGCGGGGCCACAGATGCCACAGATAAAGAAATAGAACAGTGAGCTGCCAATGCGGATGCGATCGCCATCACGCAGTGTATATACGCGCTTTAGTTTTTCGCCATTAACGTAGGTTCCATTAGTGCTTTCTAGATCAGAAATGATAAAGCCTTGATCTGGACTGTACTGCAAGGCAGCGTGGCATCGAGATAGACGCTTATCTAGCACCGCAAGATCTGATTGACGAGGATCTCGACCAATAGTCCATAAACCGTCTTTGGAATAGAGACTTTTGGATTTGCCACTTGCCAGATTGCTGATTATATAGACTTGCTGATCGCAAATCATGCCTTGAATATAGCTAGGAATCTGCGATGCATTATTCGCATCAATCGCAAGCATGTCATCCAATAGCTTGCGATCACCTTCATATAACTTAGAGAACGCTTGAAATAGACCTAGCTTAGACTCAGCCTCTGCTTCATCTTCAGCTGAGAACATCATGCGATATTCAGCTAGGTGGTTTGGATAAGCCATAAAAGTTCAAATAGAACGTTTAGTTTGAGCCCGATTAATAATGAAGTGACGATATGGATTCAAAAAATGGATCTCCAACTCCAGTATTCTTTAGAACCTGAGGAATATGGGGAGCACCAACGTATTTCTATGAAACTTTGAACTTGACTGGAATAATTATGAAAAGTTGATTAATCGTCCGGATAAAATGAGCTGAACTTGAATAGCGGTTTTTACTTTTACCGTATAGTTTATTCTCAAAACTATTATTAGTTTGAGCCCTGTCTTTGCAACAGCTTTAAAGGATAGTGATCTTGGCAGTAAACCCTAACTTAAAAACTCTATGAGCTCACGATTAACGCTATTGGGTGCCTCTTGCTGGATCCAATGACCACAGTCAGGGATAGACCGCCTAATACATTTTTCTATTGATAATGCATCAGAAAAAATACCTGTAGCGGGTACAAGATTGTCATCTTCTCCCCACATTAAAAGTGTGGGCGATGCAATTGCAAGTGTAGAGAGTCTTGAGGGAGTGAACCAATCATTTAGCCAATCATTCAAGCTAAAACAGTGACGCACATGTTGTAAAACAGCTGGAATGACACCAGGCTTTTGTAACGCAGCCTGATATAGATCAGTATTAGCTTGAGTAAACGCGCTTTTCCTAACGGCTTGTTGTTGAAAGAGATACTTCAGTAGAGAAGGCAAATTCTCTTTGATTAACCACTGAGGCAAACCAGGAGTTTGTAGCGCTAATAGGTGCCAATTTCGCTGTAGGTGCTCCCAGCTATTAGCAAGTCCATGACTCAGGGCAGATTGCCAGCGCTGAGGAGTGCTGAGTACAGCTAATCTGTCTACGCTTTTAGGAAACCGATGTGCAAGATTCCAAGCGATGGCTCCGCCCCAATCATGCCCAACAATATGGGCCTTGTTATAGCCTAATGAGTGGATCAACGCATGAATATCAGAGCTGAGCGTATCCAAGTCATAGCCAAGTCTTGGCTTATCAGAGTCGTTATAGCCCCTCAAATCAGGTACAACTACCTTAAAGTGTCGAGATAAGTAGGGTAATTGATGCCGCCAAGAATACCAAAACTCAAATAAGCCGTGGAGCAAAATTAAGAGCTTGCCACTGCCTTGAGTTACGTAATGGAGCTGCACCGAATTTGCTTTGACGTATTTATGTTCCCAACTCAACGGTGCGACTCCAAATCAATTGACTGAATTGACAGCATCCAATTAACTAGGTGCCGCCTTATATTTTGTATCACAAGCAACTAAAGCTTGTGTTTTTTAGCTGGCCACTTAGGCAGAACGATAAGCAACCTGGTACTCAACGGGCTGAATCCGGTACTTCACCAGATTAGCGAGCTCTTGCAGCTGATTAATTGCTTCAGCGCCCTCTAGTTTCATTAATTCGCGATCATCACGCATTTCTGTCCACGTAATACCGTAATCTGAAACCAAAAAACGAATCAGATGGTCATTGCCGAGGCTGACCATGAATGATGCACTATTGAGCTGATCACCGCATGTATAACAGGACGCTAAATAGCCTTGATTCTCAAGGACAATTGCTAGCGCTTTTAGGTTTAGGACCAAATCTTTTACGAATTGGCGGTGCTGCTCTGCAAGTCGAACAAACATTTACGTTCTCCTTCCCACCGGTCACATTGTAAGGTTGAATCTTAATTTTTGCTTAATGTTTTTTATAAACTATCTAATTGGTTCTCCTTAACTTTCAGTTTTGGTAGAACTAATTCAGGGCAAAAATGATTGATTGTACGTACATAATTGTCTGAACTTTGAACATGAGCTTAAGTTGCTGTCAGGAAAGAGCTTTCCGATTAACTCAGTAGATGAGCTAGAGGCTCATACTAACTGTATTTCGCTATGTTCCTTGTATCAATTTGCCCAGACTAGAACCTGATGTAGCCTTTGTATTAAAAGATGGTGTTGTATTAAAAAGGCTCGTGAGAATAAGTAAATTAAAGGTAACTGTTGCTAACGGTTAAAAATGCCCAATACTAACTTTATGGTATTTGGTCATCAAACTATGACATTAGCCACACCATAGCTACCATAGGTCTATCTGTCCAGAAATGAGGTCTTCTTTGTAACGGTTTTGCTAAAAATATGAATGTTTTCATTGTCAATCTGGTAGCAATCTCATTCAGCTAAGGCCCACCAGCCAAAAGCTGGGCCGATAAATCTAACAGTGAGCCAGAGAAGAATCATGAGAATAATTCCTGCCCATGCCCCACGAGTACTCCAGGTTACGAAGGCTTGGGATTGCTTTTTTGTAATGGGCAGCCATGGAAAAATGCGTTCGGCTTTCCCGTAATCTTCACCGAGTTTTGACTGCCGACGCTTTGCTTCGCCCATGTTGCCCTATTAAATCTGCAAATTTTATTATTCGATTATAGCGCTTGGTTTACCGGTGCTAACCAGCTTGGGTCTAGGTAAGTGCTTTGGGCAATTGGGTTCAAGGTTTTGAGAATGGTGCGCCCATAACTACGATGATTGACTCGATTGTCTAGCAGGGCTACTTTGCCCTGTTGTGCACTGATGGGTGCGATCGCAAGCTGCAGAGTTTGCAGTGCTGAGGGTAATAGAAACAGTCGGAACCAATCCTGGCGCAGACGTTTGTAGTAGGCCACTTGACCCGCAACTAACGGATTTTCAAGGGATGGGATGGGTAGTGTGGTGATAATCAGTAACCCAGGGGGCAAGCACCGTAGCCGATGGTCCTGCCAAAATTCCCAACCTGTTACCAGGATGCCGTTAGACGGCCCGTCGGTTTTTTCAACCTGGACGCGAGAGCCATATTCCGCTGCTAAAATTGAGCCAATTTGAGCTTTGAGGGGATTATCACCTACCAAAATAACCGTGGGTTGAGTGCGGGTTTCTGGCAGCTGCAGCAGGTTGCGAATCTCCTGCAAAATAGCACTGGGGAACTGATTGCTATTAGGCATGGGCAGGCGGTCAGGAGCATAGAGCTGAATCCCATCCCGCTGTCGATCTGGGGTGAATTTTAGGCAAGTGAGATCCTCTAACCCCAGCCGTTGTCGATAATTTTCAGCACGGTTTTCTTCATCTACAGCAGCACCGATTAAAATGACGGGCTGTCGTTCCCAAAGCGGTTGCATGATATCTGCCAGGTGCACTGGCGCACAATGCAAGGCTAACTGGCCCGAACCACGATTCAGCTGTAGCCATGTCATGCTGTCTTCTTGGGTTAATTGCTGGCGAAATTTCTGCCATGTAGGTGGCAATGCCTCTAAACCTAAAGGGGTTTCGGTCAGCTGATTGTATAGATCCTCAAGCAGCGCATGTTCCTCCGCGTCGGCGAGATAACAGCTGTAGGGGTTCGCTGGATGTTGAAAGGCGAGATGGGTTAGTTTGACCCGCAGATCTCGAATAGGTGTTTGCTGAGAGGGGTAGGCCAGCCCTAGCTGATGCCAGTCGCCATCGTCGAGGCGGCAAGTTAGCTCATGACGTACCCAGTTCACTAGCGGATCAATCCCATCGATCAAGGTGAGGATATTTTTGGGGAAAGCGGGTGCTGCTGTCGTTGATGAATTGGATTTTTCTAAGGCACTTAGTTGGCCGGACAGCCAGGCACTCGGCGTTGTAATTAAAATGCCTTGAAACGTTTCACCAGGCCAACGTTCACCTACCTGGATGGATTTAACGGTAGGGAGCGTTTGCAGCAATGTGGGAATCTCATCTTGGACTAGTTGCTGCTGGATTGCTTGGGGGACAACCAAGACAATTGGTCCAGGCCACACTAAGGCTGGCATCAGATAACTCAGGCGATAACGGCCTCGATACGCCGCAGTGCTACCGATTTGCAGAAGAGCACTGCGACCTAATCTGAGGGCTCTAGCTACTAACCGTGCCATCGTTAAATGGTGGGGCCATTGAATGTGCCCCTGCTGGCGTAAAAACTCTCGGAGTAGCTGATGAACTTCTGCCTCAATCACCTTTGCTGCAACTCTCGCTATGCCTCGATAATTCAGCTAAATCCTTAAAAAATGACTCAGTTGTGTGTCTCATTGTGACATACTCCCTTGGGGCGTTTGGTTTATCGCCGACCAGCTCATAGCCTCTGGACAGATGTCCCTTTGAATTATTGACACAATTTTTGATCTTCCACCATGTCACTGACCTCTATCTCAGCGCAAACTTCACAGCCAGATTTAATCATTGGGATTGTTGGCTTAGGGCTGATTGGTGGTTGTTTAGCCATTGATTGTAAACGTCTGGGCTATACCGTTTATGGAGTGGCTCGGCGACCAGCAACTACAGCGGTAGCGGTTGAGCAAGGCATGGTGGATCAATCAGGATGCGATCTGGCCCTGATGGCTAAGGCTGACCTTGTTTTTATTTGTACGCCTATGGCCCTAATCGTGCCAACCGTGCATCAACTGGTGGAGCATTTGCCAGAATCAACAATTGTGACTGATGTTGGGTCTGTGAAGGGGGAGGTTGTAGCTGCAGCGACTACAGCATGGCCTAATTTTGTTGGGGGGCATCCCATGGCAGGTAAGGCGGAGTCAGGATTAGCTGCAGCTGAAGCGGGATTATTTCGCGATCGCCCCTATGTGGTGACGCCAATTGAAACCACAAAACAAGTCGCACTGGATCAGGTGGTTGCGATCGCTACCCAGCTTGGTTCCAAAATCTATACATCCACACCAGCAGCTCATGATCGTGCTGTGGCGGCCATCTCCCATTTACCCGTAATGGTCAGTTCTAGTCTGCTCCACACCTGTCTCAGTGAGTCGGATTTCCAGGTCAAAGTTCTGGCCCAGCAATTAGCCAGTAGTGGTTTTTGCGATACCAGTCGCGTCGGCGGCGGTAATCCTGAATTGGGCGCTATGATGGCCCAATTCAACCGGGCAGCTTTACTCCAATCCTTACAGCAATACCGGCATCAGTTAGATACCGTGATCAATCTCATCGACGCCGAGGAATGGGATGTGCTCAAACAAAGGCTCACTGTCGCCCAGCAAGAACGGCCAAAGTACCTCTGAAGTTATTATTTTGCCGTACAAACCACTATCCAAGATTTGTACCTAAGCCATGTGCTTTCCTTCTAGCTCGGCCATAATCACAGGTTCCTGATACAAAATTGCCGTGAAAGTAACAGTGGAACCGAGACCTTCGCCCATGCTAATAAATTGCACCTTGCCCCCCATTGCTTCGATCAGCCGTTGGGAAATTGCCAGCCCAAGACCAGTGCCACCATACTGACGGGTGCGCTCTCCATCTACCTGACTAAAGGTTTGGAACAGACGATTTTGTTTTTCTAAGGAAACACCGATCCCGGTATCCTCAACACTAATTTTGATATGTCCAGGCCAGACCCGACCTTGGAAGCGTATGCTCTGGGGTTTGACTTCAGCGCTGATGGTTACCCCTCCCTCAGGTGTAAATTTGATGGCATTGCCAATCAGATTGAGGAGGACTTGCAAGATCCGCTGGTAGTTTCCGTATAGCTTGATTTCATCTAGCGTGGCAGGCAGCTTCATATCGAAATAGAGGCCTCGCTGTTCCGCCTGAGGGCGGGTGAAATTCTCCACATCGGAGAAGAGCTCTTGCAGGCTAATGGCGGTCAAATCAATTTCCATTTTGCCTGCCTCAATTTTAGCGATGTCGAGGACATCGTTAATTAAGTTGAGGAGATGGAGGGCTGATTTATGGGCTTCTTCGATAAACTCTTCTTGCTCTTCTGGATCGTCGGCCATGCCATCCAGCACCAATCGCAGAAAGCCAATCATGCCATTCAGCGGGGTGCGCAATTCGTGGGATGTATTGGCCAGGAACTCACTTTTAAGTCGCGAGGCTTCCTCGGCATAGCGTCTTGCTTCTTCAAGCTCATCATTTTTATCGATTAGTTTTTCGTTAGCCCTTTGAAGATCGTCTGCGAGCGTACGACTTGCCTCAAAGAGTTTTGCGTGAGCAATGGCTGTTCCTACTTGGTCTGTGAGCTCATTAACCAGTTCGATTTCTAGTGGGTGCCAGGGGCGCTCTGGTGGCATTTGCAACAGTAAAACGCTGTTGGGTTCGTCTCGATAGCAGGTGGCTACAGTTAAAACGGTATATGGACCAGCGTCGTTATCTTTCCGATCAAAATCTGACAGTACGGGTTTGAGAGTGTTAATGGTGCAGCGAAAATCTGCCTTGTTAGCGAGTTCAAAAGTTTGCCCCAAACAAGGATCTAATTCGGGTTGATGAAACTCAGCAACTACATTTAAGGTCTGCATTGCCACTGAGTAGTCGCAGACGAGACAGCGATGCAGGTCTAAAAGGGTACCTAGACCATCTACGGTTTGCTGCCAAATAGTTTCGAGTTCTAGAGTTTTGCGGATATTAGACGCGATATTGGTCAGAACACCGTGGTAGTTAGAAATATTAGCTAATAGACCTGCTTGGGCATTATTGGAACAGGGATCTACCGCAATACCCATGGTGCTTACATGCTGAGGCATCTGAGCCGTATCCGCGACAGTGAGGATAGAACCTTCCCCTTTGATATATCGTTGACCGGGGGCATCGTGCCAATCGACTAGGCTTAGCTTAAAATCTAGGCCTACTGGGTGAGGGCCACAGCGGACAATGCATTGAAATGTCTGGTTTTGCCCATCGTCCAACACCTGTTTAACGCGTTGTAGGTAAGGGGCTATGGCGACAGGGCCAAAAAGCTGATCAATGGATTCGTGTAGATAGCGATCAGGTGCAGCGTGAAGGGCTTGAGGCCAATTGATAGCAACAATCCGCCCGTCGGGATCGTGAATAACTTGGAGGGAAGAATTATCAACTGTGGCGGGAACTGCCATAGGTTCAGGGTCAACTATCAATTGCGATCTCATAGTCCGTCAGAAATCTCTAGCCCTATACTTAACTGCTTACGAGTTTTCCCTGTCTGGATCAGAAACATCTAAGCTGAGATCGCTCGTCAGCAGTATGACAGACCTCAAAATTCTCTGATCACAGGGTAATGGGTGCCGCAAGTCAAAAAAACGCTTCGACTGATTCAGCACTGTTCGTTGGTAAGACGCCCCGATTAATCTTTATCTTGTCATGGGATTCATCAAATGGTCATCCCTTAATGTTTTCCCTGCAAGGATCCCATGCAAAAGCAATAAAGCTTTATTACTTGATTGCTTGAATAAGGTACTGCCTGAATCATCCAAGCAAACGCTCACCCTGAAAAAGCTTATGGATAAGCTTATGGATATTGGTGGGTAGGTTTATGGATGAACAAAGTATTGGAACAAAGCATTAAGATAAGCTAAGTGCTTCTTGCTCTCTAGTTTGAGTTTCTTCTTTCCATGACCGACGCACCCGTCTCTCGCATCCGAAATTTTTCGATTATTGCTCACATCGATCATGGAAAATCTACCCTGGCTGATCGGTTGCTACAGGAAACCAAAACCATTAGCGAGCGGGATATGAAGGCTCAGGTCCTCGACACCATGGACCTAGAACGGGAGCGGGGCATTACCATCAAGCTCCAGGCGGCTCGTATGAACTATCAGGCTGAGGGTGGCGACGAATATGTGCTTAACCTGATTGATACGCCAGGGCACGTTGATTTTTCCTACGAGGTCTCCCGCGCTTTAGCTGCATGTGAAGGGGCGCTACTGGTGGTGGATGCCTCCCAGGGTGTGGAGGCACAGACGTTGGCCAATGTCTATCTGGCCCTGGAAAACGATCTAGAAATTATTCCCGTTCTGAATAAAGTAGATCTGCCCGGTGCAGAACCGGATCGGGTCAAGAAAGAAATTGAAGATATCATTGGTCTGGACTGTAGCAATGCTATTCTGGCGTCGGCTAAAGAGGGGCTAGGCATCACTGAGATTTTGGAATCTATTGTAGAGACCGTCCCCGAGCCTGAAGATAATACGGAGAAGCCGCTGCGGGCGCTGATTTTTGATAGCTATTACGACAGCTATCGCGGGGTGATTGTGTATTTCCGAGTGGTGGATGGAACGTTAAGTCGTCGCGATCGCATCCGTCTGATGGCCTCCGGTAAGGAATACGAAATCGATGAGCTGGGCGTACTCGCTCCCCATCAAATCGAAGTTGATGAACTCCATGCTGGTGAAGTGGGGTATATATCTGCTTCTATTAAAGCCGTGGCTGATGCCCGAGTTGGCGACACCATTACCCTAGTTAAAAAGAAAGCCGAAGAACCTTTACCGGGTTACGTAGAAGCTAATCCCATGGTATTCTGTGGACTTTTTCCCACTGACTCTGATCGCTACGAAGATCTGCGCGATGCCTTAGAAAAGTTAACTCTCAGCGATGCTGCCCTACAGTACGAGCCCGAAACCTCCAGTGCCATGGGCTTTGGTTTCCGCTGTGGTTTCTTAGGACTCTTGCACATGGAAATTGTGCAGGAGCGGCTGGAGCGGGAATATAACCTGGATTTGATTACCACAGCTCCATCGGTGGTTTATCGAGTCACGACGATCGATGGCGCGGTGCTAAATATTGACAACCCTTGTGAACTGCCGGAGCCCCAAGAGCGGGAAAAAATTGAAGAGCCCTATGTCAAAGTAGAAATTTTTACTCCTGAAGAGTTTGTCGGAACACTGATGGACCTGTGCCAGACCCGACGGGGCGACTTTAAGGATATGAAGTATCTAACAGAAGGGCGTACTACGCTGGTGTATGAAATCCCCTTAGCTGAAGTGGTGACTGACTTCTTCGACCAGATGAAATCTCGGTCTCGCGGTTACGCCAGCATGGAGTACCAACTGATTGATTATCGTGTGAATTATCTGGTGAAGCTGGATGTGATGATCAATGGCGATAAGGTTGATCCGCTGGCGGCCATTGTGCACCGTGACCAAGCGTACTATGTGGGTAAGGCGCTGGCAGAAAAGCTCAAAGAGCTAATTCCCAGACACCAGTTTAAGATCCCAATTCAGGCAGCCATTGGTAGTCGCATCATTGCCAGTGCCAGTATTCCAGCCCTGCGCAAGGATGTATTGTCTAAGTGTTACGGCGGTGACATCTCCCGTAAGAAGAAACTGTTGAAGAAACAGGCCAAAGGTAAGAAGCGCCTAAAGGCCATCGGTACGGTGGATGTGCCACAGGAAGCATTTATGGCGGTATTGAAATTGAATTAAATGGGTTTGGGTACGCTGAATCCCCCCATTGAATTAGATATTCCGTAGGGGCACGCCCTTGTGGCTGCCCTGGGCTACGTTTCGCTATCAACCGAAAACCCAAAATTCCCATGAAAATAATGGCGCTATTGGTTTTGCATGTTGGTCAATAGCGTTAGCGATCGAGGGCAACCACAAAGGATGGCCCCTACGATGGTGATTAATCAACATGCCTGTGGGATTTATGATGGCCTATGGATTTTGGATATTGGTTAATGGCGTTAGCGAGCGAGGACAGCCAAAAGGGATGGCCCCTACGTGACGTAATGGATGTGCGGATTATTTCGCGTCCATCCAATTTTTGCCAGCGTTGATTTCCACCTTTAAGGGTACCGATAATTTCACAACGGATTCCATTGTTCGGGTGATTTTTTCCTCTAGTTCCGGCCATTCATCGGGGGGAATTTCAAAAATCAATTCGTCATGGACCTGTAGTAAAAGTCTGGCCTGATATTCCTTGAGGACTTCATGCAGCTGAATCATCGCGATTTTGATAATGTCAGCACTAGAACCCTGAATTGGGGCATTGGCAGCTGCCCGTAATAGGCCTGCATCATAGCCACCCGGTTTGAGCTTATTGAGTTCAATTTCATCTGGAGATCTGCCTTTCAGTGGCCGCAAGCTATTGCTCGAAAAGTTGAAATATCTGCGGCGACCTAAGATGGTTTCCACATAACCATGGGCAATGGCCTCACGCTGCATTTGTTGCAAGTACTCAAAGACCCGCGAGTAGCGCTCGTTAAATTTATCGATAAAGGCCTTGGCCTCCGTACGGCTCACACCCATTTCGCGAGCAAAACGCACAGCACCCATGCCGTAAATAACGCCGAAGTTGATGATTTTACCCATGCGGCGTTCGTCTGAAGTGATTTCTTCTTTATCCAAGAGTAGTTGCGCGGTGAGGCTATGGACATCTTGTCCGGTGCGATAGGCATCGACCAAGACTGACTCTCCGCTGAGGTGGGTGAGAATTCTTAGTTCGATTTGGGAGTAGTCGGCAGCGGCTAGTAGCCACCCTTCTTGAGGCAAGAATGCCTGACGAATTTGGCGACTAAAGGCGGTGCGAACGGGTATATTTTGCAGGTTCGGATTCGATGAGGACAGGCGACCGGTGGCAGTGACGGCCTGGTTAAAGTCAGTGTGGACACGGCCTGTATCAGCTCGCACTAGCTTGGGTAAGGCGTCCACGTAGGTGGATTTCAGTTTGGATAATGTGCGATGGCTGACGATACAGTCCACCACTGGATGATCGCCCTGAAGTTTCTCAAGAGTAGATGCGTCTGTGGAGTAGCCAGTTTTGGTTTTACGGGTTTTCTTTTTGTTCAACCCTAGGGTTTCAAATAGCAAGACGCTGAGCTGCTTGGGAGAGCTAAGGTTAAACTCTTCGCCCGCGTAGTCGTAGGCTTTGATTTGCAACTCGTAAAGGTCGGCTTCGAGCTGCTCTGAGAAGTGTTTCAGGTAAGGTTCGTCAATGCGGATACCGGTGGCTTCCATGTCGGCAAGGACGGCTTCGAGGGGGACTTCGATGTCGCGAAATAGGGTTGCGATCGCATCCACCTGCTTTAATTCATCTTGCAAAATCGGCACTAACCGATAGGTGGTGTGCACATCCCCACCGCAGTAAGTTGCTACCTGATCAATCGCAATATCTGCAATGGTTTTACCTTTTGGTACTAAGTCGCTATAACTTTGTGCTGCCACATTCAAATAGCGCAGCGACATATCTGTCAAATTGTGACTGCTTTCTGGATTCAGTACATAGCTGGCAAGCATGGTATCAAACACCACACCTGTTAGCTCAATCCCCTGACCTTTGAGCACCGCTCGGTCATACTTGGCATTTTGTAGAGATTTTGGATAGTCGGCACTTTCTAAAATTGGCTTGAGTGCAGCTAAGACATGTGCTAACTGTAGCTGCTCTCCTGAACCATGACCGACTGGCACATAGGCCAAATCCTCTGGTCCATCTCCCCAGCAGCAGCCAATCCCTACCAGCTCAGCATCCAGCGGCTCAATCGCCGTCGTTTCCGTATCCCAAGCCACGGGCCGAGCTTTATCTGTTTGAGTTTCTAATTCAGCCACCAGAGCCTGCAACTGTTCCGCTGTAGTAACAATCTGTGGCTTAATGTCCACCTCTTCCACATCGGTAGCGGTATCAGTTTCTTCTGCGGTGAAAAAAGATGTTTCCTCATCATCAATCGGTGTAGAGACCTTTGTTGATGTGGCTGTAACCTCGCCGCCAAATGCCTCCTGTAACTTGTTCAGACGATTAATGAAATGCTGAAACTCCAGATTTTTCAGTAGAGGGATGACCTTGCCTTCGTCAAACCCTTCTAATTTGCAATCCGCTAGATCGACATCTAGTTCAACATCAGTGACGATAGTTGCGAGATATTTGGACTTGTCTGCGTCCTCTTTGCCAGTTTCCAGCTTTTTCTTGACTGCACCCTTCATGTCAGGCACTGCGTCATAGACACGTTCCAAGTTTTCGTGTTCTGTCAGCAGCTTGACGGCAGTTTTTTTACCAATGCCTCGCACTCCAGGAATATTATCCGAGGTATCGCCACAGAGGGCTTTGTAGTCGATTACCTGGTTAGGCTTAATGCCAAGTTTTCCCTCAACTTCCTTAATGCCATATTCCTTGGCCAGACCATTGGTGCGGCCAAAGGTACTGCCCAGATGCAGTACCTTAATGTGCTCGTTATCGTCGATCAGCTGAAATAGATCCTGGTCGCCGCTCAAAATTCTGACTGCATAACCTTCTTTCTCGGCTTTGGTTGCTAACGTGCCAATGACGTCATCCGCCTCAAATCCTGGGGCTGTGAGAATCGGCAGCTTAAAGCTTGTCAACAGCTGCTTGAGGTTTTCTACATCTTCGATAAAGTCTTCTGGTGTTTCTGGCCGCCCTTCTTTGTAGCTATCAGCAGCTTTGTGGCGAAAGGTGGGCTCAGCTAAGTCAAATGCGACGGCTGCATAGTCAGGTTTTTCCACCACCATCATGTCGCTCATGGACTTGAGAAAGCCAAAGCAAACGCTAGTGGGAATGCCTTTGGATGTGCGTAATCCTCCATCGCGACTTTTGGCGTGGGCGTAGTAAGACCGAAACGCCAGGGAGTGGCCGTCGATGATTAGCAGGGTGGGTCTGTCAGAACTCAAAACACTTGTCGCCAATGCAGCTTTTTAATTAAAGCGTGTCCACGGCCAGAACTGTAGTTTTTTCGGTAACGAAGCGACCGGTTTCAACTGGGACGTGGTCTATGGGGTAGTTTGGCGATAGGGGCACGCCATATCGATTGTGAATTAAGCATTTACCCTGCTCCTTATCTGGCAAGTATGTCTTGCTTCCAATGTAAAAGTTTATTCATATAAGCGGTGACTATAGTCTGCTTGTGGAGCTAGAGTTGACGAGTATTGAAGTGTTCAGTTGAGAGTTATTTGATATCAAATAGTTTTGCCTTCTCCTTGGTGTGAGAGCAAGGAGGTGTTGTGGTCTCACCTAAATCCATCGGATACTCCACATCAGCATTCACCCATCAGGATTCAAAGCTAGTTAGTCTCCGGACGATCGGGCTGCCATAGAGAAGTTTGTACCTATATAGTTAGCTTTTCAGAACTATGTCGCTTTCATTAGATGCACTGTGGGTGGTTATGAGCGCTAGCCTAGTGTTTCTGATGCAAGCGGGTTTTTTATGTGTAGAGGCTGGTTCCACCCGTCGCAAAAACAACATCAACGTTGCCATTAAAAATATTGCGGATGTTGGCCTATCAATCATGATGTTTTGGGCCTTTGGCTACGGCTTGATGTTTGGCACCTCTATGTATGGCTGGTGGGGTTTTAGTGACTTTTTGCCTGAGTTTAACCAAGCGGATAGTTGGCCTCTCATTTTCTTTCTATTTCAGGCAATGTTTTGTAGCACTGCTGTCACTATCGTCTCAGGAGCAGTGGCTGAGCGCATGACATTTCGAGGGTATCTATTCAGCGCTGTACTGATATCCGGGTTGGTGTATCCAGTATTTGGTCATTGGGTCTGGGGTGGTTTAGATCAATCAGTTGCAATTGGTTGGTTAAGCAAAAAAGGCTTTGTCGATTTTGCAGGTTCTACGATTGTCCATAGTTTAGGTGGGTGGGTTGCCCTAGCTGCAGTTTTGGTCATCGGTCCGCGTCTTGGTCGCTTTTCTCGACAAAACTTTGATCAACAAGCCCCCAGTTCAGATCTGCCCTTAGCTTTTTTAGGCGCGCTACTGATGTGGTTTGGCTGGTTTGGATTTAATGGCGGCAGTACCCTTGCTTTCAATGATCAGGTCCCAAGAATTTTGGTAAATACCTTGTTAGCAGGGGCGGCGGGATTGACTGCTCCTTTGACATGGTCTCTCATGGTGCAAAAGAACCATTTGCCGTTTAAGGCCGTGATGAATGGCTCTCTTGCGGGCCTAGTATCGATTACGGCTAGTTGTCATGCTGTGTCTTTGAGCAGTGCGGTGCTGATTGGCGGCATGGGTGGATTGGTGATGTTAGGCGTTGACGCCCTCCTAGACAAACTGCGCATTGACGATGCAGTCGGGGTCATTCCTGTTCATCTTGGCCCAGGTGTTTGGGGAACATTAGCCGTTGCATTATTGGGTGATTTAGGGCGATTAGACACTGGGCTGAACCGCTGGGAGCAATTTATTGCTCAGTGCTCAGGCATTTTGGCTTGTGGACTATGGTCATTCACGGTAACGTTGCTAGTCTTATTACTGCTTAATCGGTATGCGTCGCTACGGGTATCCCTGAAGCAGGAGTACATTGGCTTAAATGTGTCAGAGCATGGTGCGCGTAATGAGTTTCAGAACTTATTTGAAACTATGCAAACCCATGCGAAAACCGGTAATTTACAGCGACGGGTGACAGTCAGTGCGTTGACAGAAATTGGTCAAATTAGCCGTTGGTATAACCAGGTGGTTGATGCGCTAGACCGATCTACCGCCAGAACAAATGCAATTATCATGACTGCAGCGGATGGCATTTTGACGGTTGATCCTGAGACCTTGATCCTTCAGAGCACGAATCCGGCTGTTGAAAAAATTTTTGGTGGCCACTGGTTACAGATGATTGGGCAATCCCTAACTACTTTGATTGAGACAGATTTGGTGCAGTCCCAAGATGCCGCTTTTCAATCCCTGCAACAGTTTTTGCAACAGGGTTGCCGTACAGGTGAGGCCTACATGGCGATTGGCATACACAATCAGGGCCGACGATTCCCCATTGAAGTTTTGGTCACTGATTCTCAATTAAGGTCCGCCAACTTTTTGACCATCATGGTGAGGGATGTCACCGAGCGTAAGGAATCAGAAGCGGCTCTGATGGCGTCCGAATTAGAGGCCCGTAGAACTGCCGGTCAACTGGAAAAAGCACTAAACGAACTGAAGCAGGCTCAGGCTCAGCTATTGCAAAGTGAGAAAATGGCAGGGTTAGGGCAGTTAGTGGCTGGTATTGCCCATGAGATCAATAATCCCGTCGGTTTTATTTATGGCAACCTTGAACATGCCATAGCGTATGTGGAAGATTTGTTACTGGTGATTAGCCACTACCAATCACAGGTAATTGAACTGCCACCTGACATGCAAAAAGATGTCGAGGATGCAGATATCGCCTACATCAGGAAAGATTTTCCAAAATTAATTGGCTCCATCACAACTGGTACAGAACGCATTCGAGAAATTGTGCAGTCCTTGAGACAATTTGCCCGCTTTGGTGAATCAGATGTGAAAACTGTCGATATCCATAGGGGATTGGATAATACGTTGATGATGCTGGCACATCGTTTAAATATGACTGCTAGACGTCCCAAGATTTTGGTGGATAAGCGCTATGGTAATGTCTCTAAAATTCAATGCTATGCAGGGGCGTTAAACCAGGTCTTTTTGAGCCTATTCAATAATGCTATTGATGCTTTGGAGACGCACGGGTCAGGCACAATTACGATTACAACCGAGGATCAGCCAGAGTATGTTGTGATCACTATTGCTGATAATGGCACAGGTATTCCGAAGGCCTTACAGCAGCAAATTTTTGATCCCTTTTTCACGACCAAGCCTGTTGGTTATGGAACTGGGATGGGTTTAGCTATCAGTCATCAAATTGTTGTAGACCAGCATGGTGGTGAGTTGCGCTGCAATTCTGTATTGGGTCAGGGCAGTGAATTTCAGGTGGTTGTACCGAAGACACTGGCATTGCGATCGCACTCTAAAACTGCTGCAAACATGTCTACACCTTGAGCTCATAGCACCAATCATGACCCCGTTCTCCTGACCTAGATGACATGAATATTTTGTTCATCTGTAGTCGTAATCAATGGCGTAGCCCTACTGCTGAGAAGGTTTGGTCAAAACAGCCAGGTATTTATGTCCGATCAGCGGGTACTAGCCCTAGAGCCCGTAAAACAGTTTCAGCCAAGGATATCCAATGGGCAGATACGATTTTTGCCATGGAGCAAAAGCACAAAGATAGACTCAAGGCTGAATTTCCTCGATTGATGAGCCACAAGACTATCCATGTACTTGATATTCCAGATGAATATCAGTTTATGGATGCAGAGCTGGTAGAAATTTTGCAAAACTCTATTGAAAGCTATCTTGGCATCTGATAGATGCTGCACTTGATTATTGCCCATGCTTGTCGGCTAGTAGCAGTTGCTGAAATGCAATGTCCCAATAAATTTCACTGGAAAATCTACAGCCGCCGCCTTGTCTCGCGACGTGAACAAGGCGGATTCGATGCATGGAAGAGTCTTCCTGGTTAAAACCCTAGCTCTAGACCAGACGGCTGCAAAAGTCTAATCGGATTTTAAGCTTCACATCTCCACAGCGTCCTTTGATTATGAGACAATTATGAAAAGTGAAGTAATTATGAAATAAGAACTTGGGTCAATCCCACCAGTAATGGATCATGAACAATAAACAGTGGGGACATCAATTTAAGTCTCTATCATCCAGAGTGTTTTGGGCATCTAGTATTGCGGTCTTGTTGAGTTTAACCGCCTGTGGTCAGGAGTCTCCAACATCTGAGAACACGACTGCTGACGACCAAAAAGTTGTACTGACAACGTTCACAATCTTGGCAGATATGGCTCAGAATGTAGCTGGGGATGAGCTGCGGGTGGAATCTATCACCCGTATTGGCGCAGAAATCCATGGGTATGAGCCGATACCGAGTGATTTAACCAAAGCCCAGGATGCTGATCTCATTTTTTATAACGGCATGAATCTGGAGCGCTGGCTTGAGCAGTTTTTGGGCAATGTGCAGGATGTGCCATCGGTGATTTTGACGGAAGGGATTGAACCGATTGCTATTTCGGAAGGTCCTTATGCCGATAAACCAAATCCCCATGCATGGATGTCTCCTCAAAACGCACTGATATATGTGGAAAATATTCGCCAGGCGTTTGTAGAGCTTGACCCTGAAAACGAGGCAATCTACAACGCCAATGCTGCCGCTTACAGTGAACAGCTGCAAGCTATTGATGAAAAGCTACAGGCCAATTTAGCTCAGGTGCCGGTTGACCAGCGTTATCTGGTGAGTTGTGAAGGTGCGTTTTCTTATCTAGCCCGCGACTATGGTCTACAAGAAGTCTATCTCTGGCCCATAAATGCCGAACAGCAATCTACCCCTAAGCAAATTCAAGGGGTGATTGAAGACGTTCAAGCTAACGATATTCCAACCGTTTTTTGTGAAAGCACCGTTAGTGATGAGGGGCAACGAGAGGTGGCACGGGCCACCGGGGCTAAGTTCGGTGGCAACTTATATGTTGACTCGCTGTCTACGGCTGATGGTCCTGTACCTACGTTTTTAGATCTGTTGGCATATGACGTGCAGGTGATTAGCGAAGGACTGCTATCACCATAATGTTTTGGCTATGGGCCAATAGCTTTCTCATCCCAGGAAATTTCTAGAGTGGGCATTGCCCCATCAATATGATTCACATGCAATAGGTTTTGGTGGGTATTGCCCACCCTACTCTGTCCTTTACTCCTTAGCCAACGATGCGATCAGATACTTTTGGCATCACTGTCGAGAACATTAGTGTTACCTACAGCAATGCCCACCTGGCTTTGTACAACGCTAGCTGTTATGTCTACCCTGGCACGATTACGGGCTTGGTTGGTCCCAACGGTGGGGGCAAATCTACGCTGTTCAAAACCATCATGGGGTTTCTCAACCCTAATCAAGGACGAGTACACATTGACGGCCTTTCCGTAAAAATGGCGCAAAAGCGTCAGCTCATGGCCTATGTCCCCCAATCAGACGACGTGGACTGGAATTTTCCGGTGAGTGTGTCGGAGGTGGTGATGATGGGGCGTTATGGCTACATGAATATGTTGCGCATTCCTGGGCGTGAGGATCGTCGACAGGTGGCGGAGAGTTTAGACCGTGTGGGTATGGCTGATTTTCGTCAGCGGCAGATTGGCGAATTGTCGGGGGGACAGAAAAAACGAGCATTTTTGGCGCGGGCGATGGCGCAAAATAGCCCAGTGATTTTGCTTGATGAACCGTTCACTGGGGTAGATGTGAAGACGGAAAAGCGGATTGTCAATCTACTGCTGCAATTACGTGAAGAGGGACACACGATTTTAGTGTCTACCCATGATTTGGCGTCAATTTCTACGTTTTGCGATCGCACCATTCTGCTTAACCATACTGTTCTGGCCGAAGGCACCACCGCCGATACC
This sequence comes from Leptothoe sp. ISB3NOV94-8A, assembly GCF_043421595.1. Taxonomy (NCBI): domain Bacteria; kingdom Bacillati; phylum Cyanobacteriota; class Cyanophyceae; order Nodosilineales; family Cymatolegaceae; genus Leptothoe; species Leptothoe sp. ISB3NOV94-8A. Next base: position 5,955,675 of record NZ_JAXSQW010000001.1, read on the forward strand.
TTCACCGAAGAAAACCTGTCCATGACCTTTGGCGGTTTGCCATTGAGCAGTTTATCCAAGGTAAATTTATCGAGACAACGCTATGAGTAATCTATGGGCTATCAGTGGAGCAGTCTTAAGCCCCCTTTGGCAGTGGGTCAGCGAGCCACTCCAGGCTGGCTTTATGGTTAAAGCCCTGTGGGTCAGTGCCTTTGTCGGTGTCGTGTGTGCCGTCTTGTCTTGCTACATCACCCTCAATGGCTGGTCTCTAATGGGTGATGCGGTTTCCCATGCAGTAGTACCAGGTGTAGTAGTTGCCTATGCCATAGGATTACCCTTTGCCTTGGGGGCTTTTATCTTTGGGTTTGGGGCCACGGTGCTCATCGGCTATGTAAAATCCCAAACGCGACTTAAGGAAGATGCCGTCATTGGCGTGATTTTCACTGGTTTCTTTGCCTTTGGGCTGGTATTAGCCACCAGAATCCCGAGCAATGTAGACCTGTTTCATATTTTGTTTGGCAATGTGTTGGGGATTTCCCGGTCAGATATCGTGCAAACCTTAATAGCAGGTATCGTCACATTAGTGATCATTCTGCTGCGCCGTAAGGATTTGCTGCTGTTTTGTTTTGACCCTAACCATGCCAAAGCCATTGGTCTCAACACTCAGCTAATGTACTACACGCTGCTGTCGGTGCTAGCGCTGACTATTGTGACAGCCTTGCAAACAGCAGGCATTGTTTTGGTGGTTGCCCTGCTAGTGACGCCAGGAGCCACAGCCTATCTACTGACCGATAGGTTTGACCATATGCTAGCTATCTCAGTTGCTACCAGTGTGCTTTCCTGTGTTTTAGGCACCTATCTGAGCTATCACCTGGATGTTTCGACGGGCGGCAGCATTGTTGTTCTAATGACTGTTCTGTTTGGTTTAGCCATGGTGTTTGCCCCTAAGTACGGCATTTTGGGGCAACGGTTGAGGCGTCAGATGCAGGTGAGTCAAGAGCTCTAAGGGCTTATACCATTTCCTAGCCAGCCTTACCTTGCGGTTAGTGCACCTTTGGGATAGGCGATGCGTTTGTGGTTGAACTGCTGCCACACTTGCACAAATACATTGGCGATGATGTCCATGTCTTTCCGGGTGAGGCAAGAGTCAATTAACTGTTTATCTTTCCAGCGAGCGCGAAGAATTTTATTCACCATGGCGTAGGCTTCTTCGGCGCAGGCTTCTTTGTTGAGCGATCGCAATGCCGCTTCACATGAATCTGCCAGCATGACAATGCCGGTTTCAGGAGATTGGGGAATCGGGCCATCATAGCGAAAGTCTTCTTCGCGGATCTCCATCTCAGGATTTTCCTTGGCAATTTCCTGGGCCTGATAGTAGAAGTAGCTGATCAGCATGGCTCCCTGATGCTCAGGAATAAAGGCCTGAATCGCCTTGGGGAGTCGATGTTTACGAGCCATGACTAACCCTTTTGTTACGTGCTTTTTGATAATGTCAGCGCTGACCCATGGATCGTCGATCAAATCATGTTTGTTAGGTCCTCCCATCTGGTTTTCAATGAATCCTAAAGGATCATGCATCTTGCCAATGTCGTGATAAAGCGTCCCTGCGCGGACAAGCTCAACATTGTGACCCAAGGCACGGGCAGCAGCCTCTGCCAAATTAGCCACAAACATGGTGTGTTGAAATGTGCCAGGGGCATCCGCCGCTAGACGTTTGAGGAGAGGACGATTGGGGTTGGATAATTCAGCCAGACGGATGGGGGTGACCACATCAAATACTGACTCTAGATAGGGGCTTACCCCCAGAGCAACAATACTCCAGGCGATACCGTAGACCCCAAACAGAGCTGAATCACGAATGACGGTGTACCAAAGGGAGGCGGCAACACTGTTGAACATGAGGGTCAAGACTAGGTGAATGACACCTTGGGTGAGACCGACCACACCACCTAGTAGGGCAAATTCTTCTCGCGATCGCAACCGTGGTGCAATCCATGCCCCTACCAACGCTGCGCAGGCTGCTGAAAATAGAGATAAAAAGGCGACTGAGCCCCCTACTGGTAATAGAATCACCAATAGGACAATGGTGACTGCTCCCAAAATGTAGCCATAAAAGCTACCCAGTAATAGGCCAACAGCTGGTAACCCTAAGCCAGGTATTCTCAGGGCCATTAACACAGCGACGCTGACAATGAGACACAGCACCAATAGATGATCGCGCTGCCGTAGCCCCCCTGCTTGCCAATGGTCGATCCATAGCAATAAGCCAACACCGACACTCACTAATCCACCAAAGCCAGCAAAACCTAACCAGTTAATGCGTCGCTGGGTCATATTAAAATGATCCAGCAAGACAAAATCTCCTTGGGTGATGGCCTCTCCTTTTTCGACAATCGCGTCACCCTGCTCAATAGATACAGTTACTGTTTGGACCTCATTTTCCACCTGTTCAGCCCGTAAACGCGTTTGTTCTTGATCCTCAATCAGATTAGGGCGTAAAACAGAGCTAATGATCTTGGCGGTGATTTCCTTGGCGATGGTTTCTTGGGCTAGCAGCTCATCGCGATTAAGAATAGTGGAATCTGCCAAATCTAAGGTCCCTTGGAGCTGAGTCTCGATGGCCTGCTGCCATAGTGCGATCGGTGTACCTTCATGAATACCTTGGGTCAGCATTCGATTTAAGACTAAGCGGCTGGTGGTTTGAACAGCTTGCCAACTGGGCTCACTTAAATCAAAAAGTCTGGTGTCTAATGGCTGACCACCATCACGAGTCGTCAGACTCTGTAGTTTGGGTTTAGTGGCTGCTAACTGTTGTCGATTAGCATCCACCTGACTCCGTACAGCTGCCATGGACTGGGGAGAGGTGCGGTCTCTTAGGCGTAATAGCTCGTCGAGGGCAATATGCTGATTAGTTTCTAAATTATTGAGACGTCCTTGTAGTGCGCCATTGGTTCCCTGTTGTAAGACACTGCTTGTCAGTGTGGAAATCTGAGTCAAACTCCAAATTTCCGTCCACTCCTCTGGCGTGGTTTGGCGTAGATGTTGCTGGGTTCTAGTTGATAACTGAGCTGTTGAAATATAAGGGATATCACCAGCCTGCTGCCGTAACGTACTACCCTGGCTCAAGATGCCGTTGGCTTCTTCTAGAATCGCTTTTGTCTTTGCTTGATCAACCTGCAAAACAATAATAGAGCCACTGCGGGCCGCTTGGCGGTTGGCCTCAGTGGTGATCATGTCTGGCAAAGTCGCGTTGTAGGGCGCTATGAAGGTGTCGGCAGCGATAGTGCTTACAGTCAATGCCGGTTGGTTATAAAATCGCTGACCCAGTATGGCTGTCAGCAGCAACACTGTGAATACAATGGCAATTTGAGTTTGGTTGAAGGGATTGTGACGGGAAATAACGTAACGCCCCGTCGAATCATTGCCTGACTTGGTAGACTGACGGATTGATGTATTAGATCTTTGACGCAAAGACGTCGAAACTTGAGGTAACTGAGTTTTGCACCAGCCAACCGAAGTACGCAAACGTTGCCAAACTGCTTTGACCATGAATGTCACCGACTGCATGAAAGGCCTCAACAACCAAGGCTGCCATTATGAGCTACAGGTGTGAAACACCGCTGATTTAGTGGCCTAATAGCGTTAGACACCTGATAAAGGTGATGGAGGGCAATAAATTGCCCCTGGAAGTACCCTAGATGTCTCAAACAATCAACAGTCAACGCTTTGGTTTATTAGGGCTCATTAACTAGAACGTTGGCCATATTCTGATAGATTCTGTTGAGCTAATAATTACCCATACATTGTCTAAAAGAACGCATTTGAATCCTACGATTCAGTGCTGAACATGCACCCTAAACAACACTGTGCCAATCTGAGTCGGTCAGTGTTACTAACTTTGAATAAGCAGTCGCCTAAGCGTACCACTCTTTTCATCCTCAGCTTTAATGGGCAACTGTGTTGGAAGATGCTTAGCATACCCATGCAGCTATTATAGCTAGCTCTATTTTAAGAGAGGGGGCAGAGCCTATAAATCTAGGGGGAATACTTCGCAGTTGGCTGAAATATTAGCAATACCAGCCCAATGGCGATAGAGTTTGCTAGCAATTTGCTCAAGGGAATGCCTTTGCTCAGGAGGGATTGTCAGTATCCACCTGGTTGGAATAACCGACATACCGCCCCAAGCGCCAAGTAAACAGCCAATCATTGCTGGTATTGGTGTGACGATGTCTGGGTGTGCGATCGCTAAGGCCAAATTTTCTCGGTAACTTAGGGATTGTTGGATGGCTAATACCATGATCGCTGAGGGCTGAGGATCCAGCGCTTCAAGATTGAGTGTGGGTGACGGGGGATCTAAGCACTCGATGATGTGCTGGGCTTGGGGTATAAGACTGGCTGGATAGTCGGATAGCTGTTGGCTGAGGTGCTGACTCAGCAATGGAGGTGAGTGTTGAGTGACTGGATTGTAGTGCATGAGCCATGCTAAGCAGTCACCCAATATGCCAAGAGTTGCCATAGTCTCAGTCACACTTATAGCCTCGGTGTGATGGCCTGACTCTATGATTTGCGCTAGCCAACGATGACGGGCATCGCTGTTATCGTGATGATGTAACAACCAGGGTAGCCCTAGGAGCGGATTAGCATCTGTGGGCGTTGGCTGCAATAGGTTTTGCTGTGTACCGTGCAGCCATGATTGATATAGGGGGCTCTCATGGAGAGGCAGCCACGGGCCTCGATAACCAGCCCCATAGCTATGGCCTAGATAGGCTCCCATCAGACTCCCGTGAAATTTAGCGGCGATTGATATAGTCGGCATAGTTTCTCTGGAGTAAGACTGAGCAGATTGTAATGAACCCAATAACGTTACAGGGCTTATGTCTAATACCTAGAAATATCAATTTATCTGGACGCAATCAGCATGCTGTGCCATCGTATTGTTTAACTTTGACTGGGCGTTAAACTTGATTGGTCTATGCCCATGCCACACATTATGGTGAGCTCTTCACATGAAACGTTGGGGTTTATTTACGATCTCTAATCTTTGTTTGTCAGCAGCTGTTGCGGGATTGATGTCAACAGTTGTATTGGCGGAAATAGAGGGTTCATCCCCAGAGCAAAGCGATGAATTGAATGCTGCCGGAACTACTTCCCTCAAACAAGCAGGTTCAGTTTTAGGACCGGGCAGTACAGGTTCTGACGTCAAAAGAGTGCAGGCGATGTTAGCGCTAATGGGCTACTATTCCGGTGCTGTAGATGGTACCTATGAACAGATGACCCTGGAAGCTGTTCGTCAATTTCAAGTCGATGCGGGATTGGCTGCGGATGGATTGGTCGGACCTTTAACATGGCGTCGGTTATTGCCCACACCAGAAAATTTGACAGAGCCTATCGCACCGCAGGTTTCCGCAGACGCAACTGACGAGACAGCAACCGTGTCAGATGATGATAGCAATGACGATTCATTGGCTGAAGACACCATCGTTGCGACGGCAGGCAATGTGCCAATTTTGCAGCTAGATGATTCTGGAGTTGATGTTAGCCGTTTACAAAATCGTTTGGCTGACCTCAATCTTTACCAAGGGCCTATTGATGGTGTGTTTGGTTTTCTCACAGAGGAAGCAGTACAGGAGTTTCAACGTCGAGTCGGCTTAGAGGTAGATGGTGTCGTTGGGCCAGCTACCTGGTCAGAACTATTCAAGTAACAGTATTAAGGCTGCTACTTAGGTAAGCTTGCTACATCAAGTGAGTACAGCTCAGCATCTAAGGACGATATCTGTTCATCCAATACTAGGAAACCAGACGGATATTGGTCTTTCAATAAAAGCTCACTCTGGTGCATGTACACCATGTAATCGCTCATAAGAAAGTAAACACCGACCATGGCGGCGGCAGCAGACGCCACCAAAAAACCTGCCAGCATGAGAGAGAACTCTTGGCTGACTAAAGCCCTATCCATGAGACGTAGGGCCCAAAAAACTAAACCGGTAACGATGGCTATTATGAGAAGAGTCATCGATTAAGAAGTAAGTAGGCCTTAAAGATTTACTATTATCTTTTACATATTGTAACAGAGTTATCATAAAAGCGCCTTGTCTAACGGCAATATTTTATAAGTCCGAAAGAATTGGTTGAAGTATCTGATGTGTAAGGTTTTTGAGGACTCGAATCTGGTCTTAGGGCCTGATGGTTACGTTTTTTTCTGCTAAATGAGTTTTAATTTCTGCGACTGTAAGCTCACCGTAATGTAGCAGGGATGCCAGTAGGGCCGCTTCTGCTTGACCGCTGGTTAGTGCTTCATGAATATGTTCACAGGTTCCAGCCCCCCCTGATGCGATCACTGGAACGCTCACTACTTCAGCGATGGTGCGGGTCAGATCTAGGTCGTATCCGGCTTTAGTGCCGTCAGCATCCATACTTGTCACCAGCAGTTCACCAGCACCTCGGGCGACAACATCTTGAGCCCATGCGATCGCATCTAGCCCAGTATTTTCTCGACCACCCCGCACAAAGACATCCCACCCTGAGTTATCAGAGCGGCGTTTGGCATCAATGGCAACCACAATGCACTGACTACCAAAGCGATCGCTGGCTGTTTGAATAAAGTCAGGATTACGAACAGCGGCAGAGTTGATGCTGACCTTATCTGCTCCAGCTCGTAAAAGGGCCTTGATGGTTTCAACCGAATTAACGCCACCCCCGACGGTCAGAGGAATAAAGACCTGCTCTGCCGTCCGATAGACGACATCAAAAATGATGTTGCGATCTTCATGGGTGGCTGTAATGTCCAGAAAGACTAGCTCGTCGGCTCCTGCTGCGTTATAGGCTTGAGCGAGCTCAACTGGATCGCCTGCATCCTTCAGCTCTACGAAATTAATGCCTTTCACAACGCGACCCGCTTTGACGTCAAGACAGGGCAAAATTCGCTTAGCCAGCATAGGTGCTTCCGTAAAGTAGACAAAAAATAAATAGAGCGCTCGCTGGCATGGCTCCAGCAACAGTTCTTCAGGATAGCTTACAAAGAGCAAGACACTGATAGACTGAGGATTAGTTTTAATTCTTAATATTTGTCAATCTTACCCAGAGAGGAGAATCTTGGAGTATGGCTTTGGATATCGGACAAAAGGTAAAAGTTGTACGCGTACGAGATCGGGTGTCTGATAACGTTGCCAAGCGTCTAGGGCAAGAGGGCACGATTACTCAGTTCAAAATGGTTGATGGCAGTGGTGTGGGCGTTGTCGTTGAGTTTTCAGATCAGTTTTCTAGCTGGTTTTTTGAAGATGAACTGAAGCAAACGACCTAAGCCGTTATTGAGCATGTCTGTTTGACTATTACATAGGGGCACCTATTTCTAGGTGCCCCTAATTAGAGTTGTTCAGATCATCCGCTAGTTCTGTATTTATCACTGATGGCGCTAATTCTTACGTTTTTAGGCAAGGGAGGCAGTGGTCGCTCAACATCTGCGATCGCAACCGCCAAAAAACTATCGACCCAGGGTCAGCGTGTGTTGCTGGTCACTGAAGATGCTGGGCCAGGGTTTGGTCTGCTTTTAGGCCATGCTGTTACAGCTGCCCCTAAGCCAGTGTCTCCGACTTTATCGGTGGTTCAGCTGCAATTTACACAGCTCCTGGGACAAAATTGGGAGCAGTTAAAAAAGCTTGAAGCCCAATATCTAAGGGATCCCTTTTTCAAAGCCGTATATGGTCAAGAGCTGAGTTTGTTGCCAGGGATGGACCAGGCGCTTACCCTCAATGCGCTGCGGGAATACGATGCCAGCAGCGACTATGATGTCATCGTCCATGATGGCCCAGGAAATCAGGCGAGTCTACGAATGTGGGGGATGCCAGCGGGCATAGACTGGTACTTCCGACGATTCAAGCAAGTATTCCAGGAATCACAATTCTCTAAATCAGTAATGCCCTTTGTGCAGCCCATTGCTGGTGCAGTGCTTAGCGGTGGTATGTCTGGTGATTTATTTGACCAGCCCCAAGTGTCGGAAAGTACAAATCTGGTAGTTAAGGGCATTGCTGCCGTTAAAGACCCGATGCGAGTGCGAGCTTATCTGGTATCTACCGGTGAGCAGGTTGCGATCGCAACTGCTCGCTACCTTTGGGGGGCCGCTCAGCAAATAGAAATGACTGTGGGTGGAGTCTTGCTGAATCGTGCTGATACTAGTCAAGATTTTGAGCCTTTGCCGGTCCATACGTTGCCTCAGTCCAGCGACTGGCAGCCTTTGATGAATTCTTTGCCAGATTATATGGCGGCTCCTTCAGTGCCAGCCCCTGTAGAGATTGATTTATCTAGTAATACCGTCCGTCTGTTTTTACCAAGCTTTGATAAAAAACAGATTCAGCTCACTCAATATGGCCCAGAAGTCACCATTGAAGCTGGGGACCAGCGTCGGAACTTAAGCCTGCCGAAGTCTTTGAACGGTCGTTCGGTGACTGGAGCTAAGTTTCAATCTGGCTATCTCATCTTGACCTTTGGGTAAGGTTTTGATCATTTCTTTGTTAATACCACTGCTAATACCTTCGAAGCTATGGCTGACAATTCTTCTCCAGTAACGTCCAGCGCCGATGACCAGGTATCGGCAGCATCAGAAGGTTCCAAGGCTCGTCAGCTATTGGGGATGAAAGGTGCCGCCGATGGTGAAACGTCTATTTGGAAAATTCGTCTGCAGTTAATGAAGCCAATCACCTGGATTCCTCTGATTTGGGGCGTCCTTTGTGGTGCGGCCTCATCAGGGCATTTTGTCTGGAGTGTGGACCATGTGTTGGCATCCTTAGCCTGCATGTTGATGGCAGGACCTCTGCTGACAGGGTATACCCAGACCATCAATGATTATTACGATCGAGAGCTAGATGCCATTAACGAGCCTTATCGTCCTATCCCCTCTGGGGCAATTGCCCTCGGGCAGGTGCAGCTGCAAATTTGGGTGTTGTTGCTGGGGGGAATAGCAGTCGCCTACGGTTTGGACCGTTGGGCAAGTCATGATTTTCCGATTTTGACAGCGCTGGCAATAGGCGGTTCATTTGTGTCATACATCTACTCTGCTCCACCGCTTAAGCTCAAGCAGAATGGTTGGCTTGGTAACTATGCCTTAGGTGCTAGCTACATTGCTTTGCCATGGTGGGCGGGGCATGCTCTGTTTGGTCAGCTTAATCCCACTGTCGTTGTGCTGACATTGCTCTACAGCATGGCTGGTCTAGGGATTGCTGTTGTCAATGACTTTAAGAGTGTTGAGGGTGACGAGGCTCTGGGCCTTAAGTCTTTACCAGTGATGTTTGGTGTGGGGACTGCCGCTTGGATCTGTGTCCTAATGATCGATATTTTCCAAGCCGGAATGGCCACTTACCTGATCGCTATTCACAAGAATCTCTATGCAGTGCTTTTAATCTTGATGATTATTCCGCAAATAACCTTTCAAGACATGTATTTTCTGCGGGATCCGTTGGCTAATGACGTGAAATATCAGGCAAGTGCTCAGCCATTTTTAGTAATTGGTATGCTGATTTTGGGTTTGGCGCTTGGTCACACTGATTATTTGGTGAGTTAGGTCAGATTCTGATAGCCTTTTTGGAGGTGTGTCAAGATATGTCAACCAGGTTTTGTTAGTTTCAGGTGCAAATTCTCATCGCAAAGCGAACCAACGGGTGCTAACAAGGTAACCATTTTTGAAAATGGGTTAGGTAGGGTTTCTTTAACGTGGCTAATTGGATTGGCAAAGTCAAAAATGATCGGTTTAAAACAGCTTCTGTAGGTGCTACTAAAGTTGTTAAACAGAAACGGCCTAAGCCTCTCTATAAGAGCGTTTTGTTTTGGCTGGCGCTGTTGGCAGGAGCTGGTATAGCTGGGCCAGCAGCCCGTGGCTATCGATTTTGGCAAGAAGCCGATGCCAATTTGCCCAATGTGTCCGATGCTTTGACCTTTGAGCGTACGGGTACCATCACCATTAAGGCCGATGATGGTAGTGTTCTTCAAAAAATTGGTCCGGCGACCCAGGAATATCTGGAGTTTGACGATATTCCAGATACGTTAGTCCAGGGGTTTATTGCCTCTGAAGATCGTCGGTTTTACGAGCACAATGGCATTGACTACAAGGGTATTGCTCGGGCCATTAACTCTAACCTGCGTAATCGGCAGTTGTTAGAAGGGGCCAGCACAATTACGCAGCAGGTCGCCCGGATCATATTTTTGGACCAAGACCGGAGCTTTCAGCGAAAGTTTCGAGAAGCCTTACTTGCCAATAAATTAGAGCAAGAATTAGGCAAAGAGAAAATCCTAGAGCGCTACCTAAATCTGGTGTATTTAGGGGCAGGTGCCTACGGCGTGGCCGATGCTGCCTGGATTTATTTTGGTAAGACGGTTGAAGAGCTGACGGTTTCGGAAATTGCTCTGATTGCGGGCATGGCTCCTGCTCCCAGCTTTTACTCGCCGCTGGTGGATGAAGCGGCGGCCCGTCAGCAGCGGGATAAAGTCATTAGTCGGATGCTGGAAAATGGAGTGATTTCTCAGGCCCAGGCCGATACAGCTTATGAGAGTGAGGTAACGACTACGCCCAACGAGCCTAAGTTTCTCTATAGTGAGTTTCCCTACTTCACTATTTATGTGCAGAAGCAATTGCCTCAGCTGATTTCTCAAGACGAGATTGAGGCAGGTGGTCTAGTGGTGGAAACTAGCTTGAACCCTAAATGGCAGCGGGCGGCTGAAACCACACTGGAAGAAGTCTTGGAAGAGTATAGTGGCTGGCAGCGCTTTGAGCAAGGGTCAATTGTTGCGCTGAATCCTAAGACTGGTCAGGTTCATGCAATGGTGGGGGGCACTGACTTCGAGGACAGTCAGTTTAATCGGGTTACTCAAGCTCAGCGCCAGCCTGGTTCTACGTTTAAGGCATTTGTTTATAGTGCTGCGATCGCAAGCGGCATGTCTCCCTATAAGGGCTATGTTGACGCCCGCTATGTTGTCGATGGTTATGAGCCTAAAAACTACGGCGATCGCTTTAGCGGTAACGTTGAACTCCGTAGGGCGTTAGCATCCTCCATTAACATTGTGGCCGTTAAGGTTCTGGTGGAAGTTGGCTTTGAACCCGTGATTGCTTTAGCTAAACGGATGGGCATTAAATCAGATTTATTGCCCGCTTATTCCTTGGCCTTAGGGTCTTCAGAGGTGAATTTGCTGGAGCTTACAAATGCTTACGGTACATTAGCTGCCAATGGCAAATATGTGGAGGCCCACGGCATTAAGCGAATTACCAACCGTACTGGCGAAGTGCTGTATGAGTTTGTCGATGAGCCTAAGGCGGCCATTGATGAAACCTCCGCCGCCATCATGACCTGGATGATGCGCAGTGTAGTTGACGGTGGCACTGGTAGCAACGCCTATATTAGTGGTCGACAAATAGCAGGAAAAACAGGAACCTCTGAGAAAAATCGAGATCTGTGGTTTATCGGTTTTACGCCTCAGCTGGTGGTGGGTGTTTGGTTTGGTAATGATGATAGTAGCCCCACTCGCGGGGCAAGTAGTACAGCGGCTTACGCCTGGCGGCAGTTTGTTTCTCAATTCATTGAAGATCTGCCAGTGGAAAAATTCCCAGAACTACCCCGTTTGTCAGGTCGGAAGGGGTCAATTGAGGCAAAACCCATAAAACCAAGGAAAGTTGTGGCAGACAAGGCAGGCAGCCGTTCTTCGAGTGAACCTGAGCCCCAAGCTTCCCCTCCACAGCGTTCAGAACCTGAACCTGTCGAAAATTCAGCCCCAGCAGCGGCATCTTCCGAGCCTGCAGCTCCAAGAAGACAACCGGAAGTGGGTCGTAGCAGTCGTCCGGCCCCAGCACCTGCTCCTGTTGCTCCGGCCCCGGCCCCGGCCCCGGCTGTTCCAGCGGTTACGTCATCTGACCCTGAGCCAGTGGCTGCCCCCGCGCCGATTGCGCCAGAGCCTGCTCCTGTTGCTCCGGCCCCAACTCCAGAACCCTCGGCTCCAGCGGCCCCGGCGGCTCCGGCCCCAGCCCCGGCGGCCCCGGCCCCAGCTCCAGTTGCGCCAGCGCCAAGTCCAGTGGATTCAGGAGCGTCTGCGGAGTAAAATGTAAAATGTAAATAATTGCTTAGATGCGTTGCGTTTTTTGCGCGTTTATATAATTTAAGCATCTTAGAAGAGGTTAGGCTGGTTTATGGCATTTTTGTTCGGGGAAGTAGGCGCATCGGGCATCCCCATGTATTACTTTCAATTAGTTTACGTAGTTGGCTTTATTGCTGCTGTTGTAATTGGCTCGCTCGCTTGGTACAACTCCAAGCGTCCCCCAGGTTGGGAAGATGCGGCACGTCCTGACTTTATACCCGATGTGGAAGCTAAGGATGTAGAGAGTCAGGAAAGCGATCAAGTCTAGGTCTGAGTTTAGTCAATCACTCGTAGGCGACCTTGGCTGATCGCCTCAAAGATTTTTTGTACCTGTGCCTGTTCATGGCTGTTGAGTTGTGCTTTGCCGAGCAGTGATGCCATCAGTGCCTGTTGAGTTTCGCGATTGATTCGGCGACGATTGAGGATTGTTTGCATGAGACCCTCTAGGGACTGGGTCGTAGCTTTGTGGTTTAGCATGGCATTGGCTCTAAGGACAACTACAGGAAACAGAAATTAGTGAGTTATAAAGTCTTTGAAGAGAACTTTTATATCTACTCCTAATATGCTCTCTGGGCAAGGTTTTCACCGTGATTTTTAGTGTCTAAACCTGTGATCCTTGGCACGCTTTTAGGTGATTTAATTCAAGTTAAATAAAAGTATATTCAGAAGATTTTTAGGCATTATCACTTTTGCAGCGAAAATACTCTGAGAGTGCGGCAATCAAACCTGAGACGAGAATGAGTAACACGCTCAAGGCATTGATGTCAGGTTTAATACCAGTTTTGACACGACTGAAAATTTCAATTGGTAGCGGATTTGCCCCACCTGCAGTGAAGCTAGAAATCAGTAGGTCGTCCATGCTTAGAACAAAGGCTAGCAAACACCCTGACAAAATGGCTGGTGTTAGCTGCGGGATTAAGACTTTGATTAGGGCTTGGGTAGGGGTGGCACCTAGATCTAAGGCAGCTTCTTCTAGGTTGGGATCTAATCCCTTGAGGCGGCTAGATACAACGATGGCAATGTAGGCCAAACAGAACACCATGTGGGCGGCTATGGCTGTCCATAAACTCAGTGGGATGGCTACAGATGCTAAGAAGACCAGTGTAGCGACTGCGATCGCAATATCTGGAATAATTAGCGGCAAATAGGAAATGCCGGTATACAGCGATTTACCTGGAAATCGATACTTCGATAACCCCACGGCCATTAACGTGCCGAGCACCGAAGAGACCGCAACAGCGCACAGGGCAATTTTGAGACTATCGCCCAGGGCAAAAAACAGCCGCTCATCACCTAGCAACTTGCGATACCAGGTGAGGCTAAACCCCTTCCAAATAGCGCCATACCGCGACTCATTAAAGCTGTACACTCCCAAAATAATAATGGGGATGTACATAAAGCTGTACATGGCCAGGGTCAGCATGGCCTGCCATGACGGGAGCTTGCGTTCAGTTTTCTGATGGGTAGAGGCAGCAGGTTTCATGAATAAAGCTCAGGGTTGCGATCGCCATATTTGAGTAAAAGTGCGATCGCTAAGCTCACCATCAAGATCAACACCATACTCAGTGCAGAACCAAATCCCCAATTACGAGCTACTCCCAAAAACTGGTTATAGATCAATCGGGAGATAGTCATACTGTTGGGACCTCCCAGCAGAGTGGGCACCACAAAATCACCCAGGCTGGTAACAAACACCAGCAAGCAGCCAGCCGCAATTCCTGGCATGGTTTGAGGCACAGTGACGCGCCAAAACGCTATGCGCGGATTTGCGCCTAGGTCGGCAGCTGCTTCCAGGAGCTGCAAATCTAACCGCTCCAGAGAGGCATATAAAATTAGCACCATATAGGGCAGAAAACTATAGGTCATGCCGATATACACGGCCCAAGGTGTATTCATCAAGTCTTGAGTTGGTAATCCCAGGGTGCTCAAGACCAGGTTAATCACCCCAGATCGTCTGAGTAGCGTGATCCATGCATAGGTGCGCAGCAATGATGATGTCCAAAGGGGCAAAATAAATAGCACCAATAGCAAGTTCCGCCATCGCTTAGGTGCCATGAGGGCTAGCCAGTAGGCCACTGGAAAGCCCAGGAGTAAGCACAATAATGTGGTGCCCATTGCAAATGTAGCTGAGCGCTGTAAAACCTGTAGATAAGTAGGTTCTAAAATTCTGAGATAGTTGAGTAGGCCATAACCTTCAATTGCCTCGCCTGGTCTCAGGCCGGGTACCAGGCTCAACTCTCCAATCAACAAGGTTGGCAGCACAATTAACAGCAACAGCCATATCCCTGCTGGTCCTAATAATCCTAACGGCCTTACACTAGCCCTGAGCTTCTGTCCAATGGTGGCCATATTCAGGGCTTTTGGTAAGGCCGCTGTTGGTCCAATACCTCTATCCATTACTTTAGGCGCTGGTAACTTTAGTCCAGTACTCGTCGTAAAGGGCGTTAGCTTCACCAACCGGAGCAATGCCTTCGCACTTGGCTAGGATATCCTCGGGAGGGAATAAATTTTTATTGTCCAGAAGCTCTTGGGAGAGCATCGTCATCGCTTCTCCATTAGGCGTGGCAAAGAACAAACGCTCTACCGTATCTTTTGAAACCTGGGGCTGTAGGTTGAAATTAATCCACTCATATGCCGCCTCCACATTAGGCGCAGATGTGGGAATCACAATGGTGTCTGTCCAAACCGAGGAGCCACTTTCTGGAATCACGTACTTGAAATTGGGGTTTTCAAGACTGACTGGGATACCTTCTACTGAATACACCATGGACAGTAATAAGTCACCGCTCAGTAGTTCGTCTTGCCAGCCAAATGACTTGAATGATGCCAGAGAAGGCTTGAGCTCAAGCAGTTTCTGGTAGGCCTCTTCTAGTTGGGCAGGGTCAGTGGCGTTATAGGAATATCCCAAGGAGCTAAGAACTGCCCCCATGGTTTCGCGCACATCGTCAAGCATGGTCATTTTGCGCGATAGGACGTCACTGTTATCCCAGAGATAATCCCAATCTGTAGGTGCTGTAGTCAGGACTTCAGAGTTATAAAGCAGACCTGTGGTGCCCCAGCTGTAAGGAATGCTGTGAGTATTGTCTTCATCGTATACAGGGCTCTTCCACTTCTCCCGCATTTTGTCTAAGCCTACGAGTCGAGACTTATCCAATTCGGTGAGCATACCTAGACCGATCATCTCAGTGACCATGTAGTCTGACGGATAAAGCAAACTGTAGTTCGCTCCACCACCGGCCTGCATCTTAGCCAACATGGTTTCATTGGAATCATAGACGTCGATTTTGACTTCTATTCCAGTGGCTTCAGTGAACTGTGCAGCGAGTTCATCGTCTGTATAATCAGCCCACGTATAAATGTGTAGTGTGCCAGAGGCTGGGGCTGAATCAGTCGTATCAGCACTGGGGGGTGTTTCGGTGGTCTCGCCGATGGTGCGGCGACAGTTCGACAGACCGACTCCAGCTAGGGCTGCTACAGAGCCTTGCAAAAAACGGCGACGAGACGTACGCGAAAACAAAGATGAATTGCGGGATAGTCGGCGGGGCACAGTCTTTCTCTCCTCTAAGCAGACACCATGAATACTTTAGAACCACTTCCTGACCTTAGGCTATTGGGAAATCGGAATTTGTTCATGTCGATCGTTATCAGGGAGTAGGAACGACTTGGTTTTGAAATCAGGAGTAGCTGAGTTATCGATAACCTTGATTATGTGGGGCTATGGTCTATAAGGACCTGGCAGTCAGGGGCAGCCCAAGATACATGGACTGGAGTTCCTGGTTGATACGTCATATGGTTTGGTTGCAGCACGCGCAACTGTTCACCTGTAGCTAATTCAATAATGCAATGAATATGGGGACCTGTGTATAGGGTGTGTTTAACTTCACCTGCATAACAGTTGTCATGGTTGATAGGTTTTGCTGTCTCAGTTTTAGCTCTCAGGTGAATTTTTTCAGGGCGAATACTAATATCCACTGAGCTGCTACCGTTAAGCTGCTTCAAGTCTGTAGATGAGGGGGAAAGAGCTACCTGAAGACCGTTGGCGGTGACCAGCGTTAGCGGCTGGTTTTGAATTTGTCCTGAGAGTAAATTGGTATCACCGATAAAGTCAGCGACAAATGCGGTTGTGGGGTGTTCATAGATTTCATTGGGCGAGCCCACCTGTTCGATGCAGCCATCTTTCATCACCGCAATGCGATCAGATAGGGAAAGTGCTTCTTCTTGGTCGTGGGTCACCATGATGAAGGTAATCCCCAAACGTTGGTGCAGGTTCGAAAGTTCAACTTGCATCTGTTTGCGCAGCTTTAAATCCAAAGCTCCCAATGGCTCATCCAGAAGCATCACTGCGGGGCGATTCACAAGGGCACGGGCCAAAGCCACCCGCTGTTTTTGGCCTCCAGATAACTGATTGGGAAACCGTCTGGCAAAGCTTTCCATTTGCACCAAGTTGAGGGCCTCCCCTACCTGGTGGCGCAGCTCAGACTTGGCAGTTTTTTTGATTTTGAGGCCAAATGCTACGTTGTCCCATACGCTCATGTGATTAAACAAAGCGTAGCTCTGAAATACAGTATTGACTGAACGGCGGTGGGCAGGTACGCCATTCATACATTGCCCTTGAATTGTTAACTCGCCGGAGGTGAGTGTCTCAAACCCAGCAATCATACGGAGTGTAGTGGTTTTTCCACATCCCGATGGTCCGAGGATGCTAAAGAACTCTCCCTGTCGGATCTGTAAATTAAGGCCTTGAACTGCCGTCTCATCCCCAAAGATTTTGACGACGTCTTTGAGTTCTACATCCAATGCCGCCGCTAGTGTGTCTGCTGGCGGAGAGATCGTTTGAGCCATAGGATGCAACCCTCATGATTGTCCATTTGAATTATTTTACGGTCAGTAGCCCAAAATCCCAATTAATTGGTAGGGGCAATATTCAGGGAGTGATGAGATGTGGGGGCAATGGTACCCAAACCATAACGTGTTGCCAGATGCTGGGTTGCTGTGATGTTGAGCATTTTCATTCTGCTGGGATTTTGCCTTAGGAGCTACACTGTTCAAAGCTTAAGCTATCTATTTGGACGCAGTTTTAGCTTAGGTATGTAAATCTATTAATCACTGAATTGGTGGATGGAACCTGTAATTTGAGGAGTATGGCTTGATGGTATCTACCCCCATGCCTCTCTCCATTCGCCGCTGGCCTGTTTCTATAATTTTGCCCCGTCGCTAAAATTTTTCAGCATAGTCAATCATGGTCTTTCTTCAATACCCCTCTGCCAAGGTTGAAAAAAAGGGAGGACGTACTGTTGGTCGCCAATACCAGTCAGTGATCATGATGCTTTTTGTGTCGTTGGTGATGCTGGGAGGCATTGGTAGCCGGCTGTTTTATTTGCAATTGGTGGAAGGCGAACGCAATCGTGAGCTGGCCGAAGAAAATCGGATTTTGCTGCTGCCAAGACGACCGGCTCGGGGCACGATGTTTGACCGCAAAGGCAAAATTTTGGCGGGTAGTCGTCTTTCTCACTCGGTTTCTATTTGGCCCATTGCACTACCGGTGGATCAACGTGATCGAGTGGTAGAACGTCTAGCTCAGTTATTGGAAATCCCAAAAGAGGAGATTCAGCAACGGATTGCATCGGCTGGATATGAGTCGACTCAGTCCATTGCGATCGCCCGTGGCCTGAGTCCGGCTCAGACCACCGCCCTGGCCGAATATGCATCGGAACTACCGGGTGTGCGAGTGGAGGCAGAAGCGATCCGAAGCTATCCCAATGGTGACCTGGCCGCCCATGTCATTGGCTATACAGGGGAGATTGACGAAGCAGAATTTGACCAAATGGTGGCGGATGGGCGCGACTATCGCCTTGGGGATATCATTGGCAAAATGGGTTCTGAAAAATCCTTTGAGTCAATGTTGCGTGGCGTTTGGGGTGGTCAGCAGGTTGAGGTCGATAGTGCTGGTAATGTTCTCAGTATTTTGGGGGAAAAACCGCCGCAATCGGGTCAAAATATTCGCCTGACATTGGATTTGGAGCTACAGAAATCTGCTGAAAAGGCTTTAGGTGATAACGTTGGAGCCATTATTGCTATGGATCCCAATGATGGAGCGATCTTGGCCATGGTTAGTCGACCTACCTTTGATCCCAATATTTTTTCTACCCGGATTACCCAAGCCCAATGGGAGCAACTGAACAGCCGTGGCAATCCATTTTTGAATCGTTCTCTACAGGCTTATCCACCCGCTAGTACCTTTAAAATCATTACCACTGCTGCTGCAATTGAATCGGGGTCATTTGCGGCCAATACCGTTTTACCCACCTTCCCCAATATCAATGCGGGGGGTATTTTATTTTGGGACTGGAACAATGCTGGATTTGGTCCCCTGGGATTTGTTGGAGCCATGCAGTGGAGCAGCGATACCTTTTTCTATCAAGTGGGGATGAGGATGGGGCATGAACCCATCATCGAGTGGATGCGCAAGTATGGTTTGGGAGAGAAAACTGGCATTGAACTAGGATCTGAGGAGGCTGCTGGGTTGGTGCCTGACGAGGCCTGGAAACAGGAAATGCTTGAAGAGCCATGGTATCTAGGGGACACCATTAACATGACCATCGGCCAAGGCTATATGCAGGTAACACCGCTACAAACGGCGGTGATGTTTGCGATCGCAGCCAATGGCGGTTATCGGGTCACCCCTCATTTATTATTAGATGGTGCTGAATCCAAACAGTGGAAAACGTCCGTTGGCATGCAGCCTGAGACTATCAAGGTGATTCAAGATGGTTTGCGCAAGGTAGTTACCAGCGGTACAGGTACCCGATTAAACGTTCCTACAATTCCAACACCAGCGGGTAAAAGCGGTACGGCAGAAGCACCTCCCTTTGAAAACCACACCTGGTTTGGGGCCTATGCCCCCTTTGAAAACCCTGAGGTTTTGGTTGTCGCGTTTGGTGAGCATTCCGGTGGTGGTGGTGGTGCTTTTGCTGCCCCCATGGTGAAAGAAGTATTGGAGGTCTATTTCAACGGACCATCGAAGAAAAAGAAGGATGAGGAGGCACCACCACCATCCGCAGGATAGGAATTTGTAGAGGTCTGCATGCAGCACCTCTACAAACCGCTACAAAATCCTCTAGCTACGTAGAGTAACTTTGAACTTTTTCTCCAATGCGGCGCGGATTTTGTCCTGTAGGGGGTCAATATCCTGGTCGGTTAGGGTGCGATCGCTAGCTCGGTACAGCATACGAAATGCTAAACTCCGCTGACCCTCAGGCACTCCCTGGCCCTTGTACTCATCAAACAGGGTGACTGTTTCCAAGAGCTGACCCCCCGTGCGAGAAATGAGCTTCTCTAGGTCGGCTACGGATACGTTAGTGGGTGCATAGAAGGCAATGTCACGGTCGGACCCAGGATAGGGGGAGAAGCTCTTGAACTTAGGCGCACGGAAGCGGTCGCTGACGAGACATGTGGCGATCGCATCCCAGTTCAGCTCAAATACGTAAACTTCTTCTGGCAAATCCCGCTCTTGACGTAGCCGGGGATGGAGCTGACCAAAGGTGCCCAAACGCGTACGACCCCGTACCCATAGAGACGCGGTGCGGCCAGGATGTAATCTCTCATCCTCGCTATCAGGTCGGTAATCGACAGCCAGACCGACCTGCTGGAATACAGTCTCCAGGATTCCTTTGGCTTCATACCAGGTCATAGGCGCTGTTGTGCCACTCCACTGACCTTCAGCCGCGTTGCCACCCAGAATGCCGCCTATGCGCTCATATTCGTTAAGCTGACCATCTTCATTAGCAAATACATGGCCAATCTCAAAGGCATTGAGAGGACCATTGCCCTTCTCCAGGTTGGATTGAAACCCATCGATCAAACCGGAGAGTAAATCGGAGCGTAGAGCAGAATATTCTGTAAATAGGGGATTTTCAAGCACTACGCGCTGAGGGGCTGGATTCGTTAGTGAATAGTGCAGCACTTCAGTCAAGCCAGCTCCCCGGAAGGCGGCCCTTAGCTGACGTGCCAAGGCTGCTTCAGGGGAGAGTCGACCACGGGATGTCTGCTGGGGCAAGGTGTTGCCAAAGCGGTTGTAGCCAAATAAGCGGGCCACTTCTTCGATCAAGTCAATTTCCCGTTCCAGGTCACGATAGCGATAGGCAGGGACGGTGACGATCCAGGCACCATCACCATCGTTCGTCAGACCGCAGCCTAAACGAGCCAACGTATCTTCCACATCAGCAGCGTTGAGGGGGGTGACAGTGCTATCTTCGGCGATGTAATTGCCCAGGATTTGCCGTACTCGCTCCAGCCTTAAGCCCACTGTGCGAGTGGGCGTGATTTTGCCGATCTCGGTGCGTTCGTCCTGTAGGTGGGTTGCCTTAGCATCCGTTAGCTCCACCATGAGCTGAATCGCTCGGCCAGCAGCCAGCTCTAGTTCAGCTGGATTGACACCTCGCTCATAGCGAGCTGATGCTTCTGTGCGCAACCCCTGACTCCGAGCTGAACGTCGAATCACAGCCGCATCAAAGAATGCGGCCTCAAGAAAAACGTTTTGAGTGCCGTCGTAAACTTCAGAGTCTTCGCCACCCATGACACCAGCAAGCGCTACGGGCTCATCATTGGCGGTAATGGCTAAGGTCTGGTCTTTCAGCGGTCGATCTTGGCCATCCAGAGTTTTGAGGGTTTCGTCAGGTTTGCCAAAGCGGACGCTAATCGTTGTTTGTTTTCCTTGCGTCAGACGATCAAGATCAAAGGCATGGAGGGGCTGGCCCCATTCCAAAAGTACATAGTTGGTAATATCCACCACATTGTTGATGGAGCGAGTACCCGAAGCTTCCAAGCGTTGCTTGAGCCAGGTGGGGGATGGGCCAATTTTCACCTGCTCTAATACTGTGCCGATGTAAATGGGGCAGGCTTTGGGATCTGAAAGTGCGATCTCAATCTGACTCTTCGCAGTCGTCGGCACAGCCACCTCTTGAATGGGCAGCTTGAGCTCTGCGCCAGTAATGGCAGCAACTTCACGGGCAATGCCCACCATGCTGAGTGCATCGGCCCGATTGGCCGTTGACGATAAATCAAGGACAGTGTCATCTAAACCTAACAATGGGCGTACATCTTGCCCCAATTCCAAGGTGGATTCCCCAAAGACATGGATGCCTGCTGAGTCCTTGGCCAAACCCAGCTCGGCTAAAGAACAAATCATGCCTGAGGAAAGGATGCCGCGTACCTTACGTGACTTAATTTTTAGGTCTACCTGGGGTAAATAAGTATTCACCTTAGCCACAGGGACCAAAATATCGGCCCGCACATTGGCTGCGCCACAGACAATGGTGGACGGTTCAACTTCACCGATATCCACGGTACAAACGCTCAGCTTATCAGCGTCTGGGTGAGGCTGGCGGTCAGTTACCCTGCCAACAACTACACCATCAGCCCAGCTACGGCGTTCTTCAATATCTTCTACTTCAAACCCTGCCATTGTTAGAGCGTCGCCAATGGCTTCAGGTGTTAGCTTAGGATCGACAAATTCTTTGAGCCAGTTGACAGAAATGCGCATGGAAACTGGGTTAAACGGTAATGGCAATAGACCGAAATCATTTTACCGTTGAAGCCCCGATTTAAGCCGCCTGTTTAATTGTGTTGCGCGAGTCTGAATATTCTCTCATATCAATTCCCTAAAATAGGCTCAACGCTTTATCCTTAAGACACCAATTCTTAAATTGACACTGGCACCATTAACAGTTGGATAAGATAATAAAGATAATAAACAAATACATTGTGATTATTTGATAAGCAATATTGCTTTAATACTGATCTAATCTCCATGTGGGCAAAGCCAAGGGAATTCTTTAAATGGGTAAGGAATAAAATTAAGCTATTAAAAGAATCTTGGTTATTCTCTTACTCATGGCTGATGGTTGAGAAATGCGAAGTAATTAGAAATTACTGGAGCAAATTCCAATCGATTTCATTCTCTATGGATTCAGTGGTAAAGGGTCGTTCCCTGCCCAGTGTTTTGAGATGTCGTGCCATAGTTAAACCATAGCCCCATTCATATCATGTGAGCAGGGTGGCTAAAGCTACATGACCTACTGCATCAATTCAGAGTGTCCTAGCCCTAAAAATCCGTCCACGGCAAGACAGTGTCTTGCATGTGGGGCAGATTTACTATTACGCGATCGCTATCGTGTCAGCGGCGCGTTAGGTAAGGGTGGTTTTGGCACTACATTTCTGGCCCATGATGAGGGCTTACCTGGCTGTCCGCCTTGTGTAATTAAGCAATTGCGACCCACTGCAGAAGCTCCCCATGTGATGCAGATGGCCCGCGATCTATTTGCGCGTGAAGCTAAAATCCTTGGCAAAATTGGCAATCATCCTCAACTGCCACGTCTGCTAGATTACTTTGAAGCCCGCACAGATTTCTTCTTAGTGCAGGAATATATCCATGGTTTCACACTTCAGAAAGAGGTAAAAACCAATGGGGCGTTTAGCGAAGCTGGTACCAAACAATTTCTAAGTGAAGTGTTGCCAGTCATGCAGTACATTCATCGTAACCAAGTCATTCATCGTGACATTAAACCAGCTAACCTGATTCGTCGGGATGCCGATAAGCGTTTAGTACTGATTGATTTTGGTGCCGTCAAAGATAAGGTGAACCCGGTTAAGGCGAATGAAGAGTCGGGGCATACAGCCTTAACTGCTTATGCTGTAGGTACTCCAGGTTATGCACCGCCTGAGCAAATGGCAATGAGACCGGTATATGCCAGTGATATCTATGCAATTGGGGTTACCTGTCTCTATCTGCTAACGGCAAAGTCGCCGAAGGAGATGTCCTATGATCCCCAGTCTGGGGAGATTCTTTGGCAGCAGCATGTAAAAGTGAGCGATCACTTCGCAAATGTTTTGAGCAAAATGCTGGAAATTTCAGTGCGCCATCGCTATAGTTCAGCTGATGCCATTTTGCGAGATCTTGATTTAGAGCCATATTTAGATAGCCTGGCGCAAAATATGGCGATTCCTACCACTGCACCTAAAGATGTCGGGCCTGTGAGTCAGCCGACCTTCAATAGTGACGATACGGCTACAGTATTGGGGTTAGATGATTCCCAATCTGTAGTTTCCCCATCCGCTCGGATGGCGGCAGCTATTCGGGCGCGCAAAGAACGACGCCAAAATACAAAACCATCTCCAGTTGCACCCCGTCGCCCTTCCGGTAATTTGTTGTCTAGTAGTTCAAGCCAATCGGGTCCCTTTTCTGGGCATGGCAAGAAAATTACGCCTGAAGCGGTGCAAAGGGCTTATAGTCGAGGTCATCGTGATTTTTCGTTGCAGCCTTTGGCTCAGCTCAATTTACAACGCATGATCCTTAGCGGTGCGAGTTTTGCTGGTGCGCAGCTGAGGTACTGTAATTTACAAGGGGCTGACCTCACGAATACCAACTTGAGCAAGGCTGACTTGCGTCAATGTAATTTGAAAAATGCCAAGCTTTCCAATGCTTATATGGGAGCAGTAAATTTGGAGAATAGCGATCTGCGTGGGGCTAACTTGAGTCGTAGTAATTTGGCAGGCGCTAACCTCAAAGGGGTCAACTTGTGTGGTGCTGATTTAACAGGCGCTAATCTAACTGAGAGTCAGTTAGCGGCAGCTAAAACAAACTGGTCTACGATCTACCCCAATGGGCGTCGAGGGCTACGCTAAAGACCTAAGAGATTTGCCTCTACCTTACACCCGATTTTTCCTGAGCCGCGTTAGGATAACTAAGGTAATTTTTGTGACGATCTATTAATTCTATGTTTCTTGATGAGCTCACACCTCTTGTGCAAGAACTCTTGGGAAATCCTATGGCCTTTGTTGGCGGATTTGCATCTGGTCTTCTAAAGCTCAACTTGAATGATGATCCAGTCAAAAGCTGGTTGGTGGATCAGGGAGCCAGTGTTGCAGACCAGGCAGATGATGATGATAATTCTGGCAAAGGTCCTCAAACTATTTCTATTGACTAGGCAGTAATTCTGAAATCCAGGCTTGTATTTGAGATTTTAAGGGTGAGCTAGGAGCTTTACACAGGAGTTCCAGAGCCTTTTGATAGTCTCCAAAGGCACAGTTCCAATGGCCAATTAATTGATAAGTACGTCCTCGCTCTGCGTAGATGTGAGCGTTTAATTGACCTAAAAATAGTGCTAAATCGAAGCAAACGATGGCATCGTCATACATCTGGAGGGCTCTGAACAGTACACCCTGATGGAGCCTTGCTTGAGTGTTATGTGGGTTGATATCGATAGCGAAGTCGTAGTCGGTAATGGCTGCATCCCAATGCTCTAGTGCGATATTGCACCGGGCACGATACGCATAAATCCGATCATCGTTGGGATTAATCTGAAGCGCCTGGTTGTAATCGCGTATTGCTTGAGGCCACTTTCCTCTGTGATAGTGCATTAGGCCCCGGTTGCTATAGTGCTTTGAGGTTTGAGGCTCCTGAGCAATCAGATAGCTCAATAGATGAATTGCCGTGGAATAATCCTGCTGCTGTATGGCTTGATGCAGTAACTTGTGGGTGTTTTTCCTTGTATGGCTAACTGAAAGGCTGTTGGCAGATGATGGGGGTCTAGATAGCAGCATGTTAATTGCACTCCCTATCGTTTCAGGCTAATGGATAGAGTTAGCCACTAACCGAGGTAATAGCGCGTTGTTCATGCCTGACAACACCACTAACTGAATCGTTGCATGGCTGTTGTTTCTGACCCAACCGGGAAATAACGGAGCATTGCTCGTAAAATCACAAAGTTAATAGGTGTTTTTACGTACACCGAATCCCCTGACAGTTGCCAAACATTACAGCTCGTGGGGTTTTATAACGGATTTCAGCGGAATTCTTTGCTACTTCCTTGAGACAGTTACGATTGGAAGCGGTAAAGCTAGCAAAAATCGTTTTGAGCTACTATGACTCTCTCTTCTCCGTCGACAGTGCTATCAGACAATGACTACGTGATTGTTGGTTTAGCTCACTGTTTTATGAAGCAAGACGGTGATGTGGTGCCGGTAAAAATTTTAGAGCCTGTTCCCTCTGCTTATTTTGAAGCGCTTGTTAAAGGGGTGCCCACGTCCTATAGGACCCTCTACAGTTTGCAGCTGGGTGAGCTAGTAAAAGATAAGCAGCCAATCGTAACTCATTTACCCGTTGATCCAAAAAATGTTCAATTTTGTGAGGATTTTGTAGAGCGGGCATTAGCGGCTGCAAGAACCTATCAAACGAGAGACGATATTCAGGCGAAGATGCCCTATGGTCAATCATTTTCGGATGTAAATTTCTCTAGTGAGAAGAAGCGAATCTTAAATTCGACTAACAATGTGACTGCTGAAGACAATGTGAAGCAGCACAAATATACTCATATGACACTTTAGCCTTGCAATAGACTATAGAGCTGCGGACTTCAGGCATACGTTGTTTGGGGGCAATATTAAAAATAAAGAGGGAGCAGTCCATAGACCGCTCCCTCTTTATTAAAAAACATTGAGAATTTGAGAAAACTGAATTGACGAGAGGTCGATTAATATAAGTGGAATTGCGATCGCAACAATATGATCACATCCTGATTAACCAACCGAAAGGCACTTGACACTGGGGTTAATTACTTAAGGAATGTGACTTAACGAAAACCAACAGATGCCTGCCAAACGAAAGCTAGTAGCAAGAAAAATATAGGTAGAATAGGCAAAATATCTACCAGGGGAGCAAATGCTTGATATGCTTCGGGGAGTTTAGCTAACAGTAGGACCGCGTCCATGAAAACCTCTCTACGTTGGCGACAGTTTGCTTAATAATTGACTCACATCTTAACATGCTGTGGTGCATGCTAAGGTTTGTTCATATTTTGTCTAGCTACTAGAAGTAGAGGGTTCTAGCCACTGTTGAAACTTTGCCACAAACTGATTTTGTAAAATTGCTTTACGAATGGCCTGGGTAAATCGAATTAGCTCAGTGATGTTATGAATAGATAACAGCGTATATGCCAGAAGTTCGTGGGCATGGATCAAATGGCAAAGATAAGCCCGCGTAAAATTCTTGCAGGTGTAGCAGGTGCACGTTGAGTCCAGGGGAGTGAGGTCCCGACGAAACTTTTGATTCTTTAAATTCCATCGTTCACCTTGAACCAAGGCTGCTCCATGGCGAGCTAAACGAGTTGGAATGACACAGTCAAATAGATCCATGCCAGCGGCAATTGCTTGAGCCATTTCTCGGTAGGTGCCGACACCCATGAGATATCGAGGTTTATCGGGTGGCAGTAGCGGCGTGGTGGCTTGAACGATTTTTTCTATGAGCTCAGGCGGTTCACCGACGCTGACACCGCCGATGGCATAGCCGGGTAAGTCTAACTCCACTAGCTGTTCTGCAGCGGCTTGGCGTAAATCTAGATGAACACCGCCTTGTACAATGCCAAACAGAGCCTGATCGTTGCGTTGATGTGCCTCTATACAGCGCGTCAGCCAGCGATAAGTACGTTGGGTGGCTGCTTCGACTGCCTCTCGATGGGCGGGATAGGGGGGACATTCGTCAAAGGCCATAATCACATCAGCTCCCAACTGATTTTGGATGCGGATGGATTCCTCCGGCGGCATATAAATAACACGACCATCGCGGGGTGAGCGGAAGGTGACCCCCTCTTCAGAAATTGTACGGATTTTGCTCAAGCTAAAGACCTGGAAACCCCCTGAGTCGGTCAACATAGGGCCAGACCAGCCCATAAACTTGTGTAGCCCACCGGCCTCAGCCACTAAATCTTCACCAGGTTGTAGGTGTAGGTGGTAAGTATTGGACAGCACCATTTGTGCGCCAGTATCTTTGAGCTGTGATGGCGTTATGGTCTTAACATTTGCTAAGGTGCCCACTGGCATAAAACGTGGCGTGTGGACTGGGCCATGGGGTGTATGAAAAATTCCTGCTCTCGCCTTAGTGTGGCAGCAGGAGGCTTGATGTTCGAATGAAAAATGGTCAGTACCCAACAGTTAGTGTTGTCCTCAAGTAATACTGTTGGCAACGTTACTAGATTTAAGCTAATGGATACAAGTGACTAACTCGTAAAGTTATTGCTGTCATCGTCTAGACAAGCATCCCACCGAGCTGTTAATGCCTCAGCCAGCATAGCTTCTAGCGTAGCGTCATTAATGTTGCAGCTATTCTGCTCTGTGAGAGGATTTGATTGGGGCAAAATGCGAAGGCAACGGTTGTCCTGGATTAAATCAAAATAAGGTTGGTTATCCGCTAGCTGCCCCATCTCCAAGTAGTCAAAGCTAGCGACGTTGAGATAGAGACTTCTGTTGGCCACCAGCGTTGCTTGTTGAGGATCGCTAAAGACTTCGACGACATAACCCTCGCCTTCTCTGAGAACTTGTTCTTCTTGTTGATGGATATACCGAACACGTCCTAGATGCTGCAAGATTCGCACCATGTCCTTTGGGTTGACTACGATGCCTACATCGACAAGACATGGGGCTGGTAAGGAAGTTGTTGAAGGTTGATAGCTCATAACAGGGTCGGTAGATGGGCACTTATAGTCAGCAGTGGGCCCGTGAAACACCGAAGTTTTTAACAATCTATACTCAAGATAGATGAAATCTGATTATTTGGAACGTCCAAGACAAAAATAATCTTTCTGTTTGTTTGTATCCTTTTAACTTCACATTATTTCAGCAATTTTTCGTACTGCCTTCAGCCAGAATACTGAACGTTAATTCTTACGTCTCAGATTAATCGTGTGGTCAGAGTACGTTGCTGACTGCTCAAGTTATTTGATGACAAGCTTTTGAAGGAAATTTATGGAGCAGTGGATTAAAGCTTTTGCCCGAGCTGGACAGCAACAATGGGCTTTGTTAAATGGAGCTTTGTTGTTTTACACGAGTGTGCCGTTACCTCGGCAATGGCCAGCAGAGTTAGGGCAGGTCGCCCGCATCGTTCCTGTTATTGGTCTTGGATTGGGGGGGCTTTTGACGGTGCTTGATGCTGTGCTCAGCCTTGGGATGCCGCTTTTGCTCCGTAGTGCTGTGCTCATTTTGGTAGGGGTCCGACTGACCGGAGGATTGCATTTAGATGGTGCCATGGATACCGCCGATGGCCTTGCAGTGCAGGATAACCGACGGTTAGACGTGATGGCCGATAGCTGTTCCGGGGCATTTGGAGTGATGGTTGCGATCGCAATTCTGCTGCTCAAAACAGTTGCCTTAGCAGCGATTACTCAGGGGCGATGGTTTGCCCTGATGGCATCGGCTGCCTGGGGACGGTGGGGTCAGCAGTGGGCTATTGCTACTTATTCCTATCTAAAACCCAGGGGTAAGGGGGCATTTCATAAGCAAGCACTACCATCCTGTTGGTACGCTCTACCCTGGGCGATAGGACTGGTGCTATTGACCGGTTTAGGTGTTGTTGCGGGAGGTATTTCCTGGCGTTATGGTGTTGTTGCGATCGCAGCTGGATTAAGCAGTGCTGGGTTGGTGGCAGACTGGCTCAATCGCAGATTAGGGGGACATACAGGGGATACCTATGGGGCCGTTGTCGAGTGGGTTGAGGTTGTTGTTCTGGTGAGCTTAGCGTGCGCTAACTAGGGAGGCTGTCAGGGTAGGATCCTGGAATAAGGGAGTGCTGAGGTAGCGTTCACCAAAGCTAGGCTGAATCACGACGATCAATTTGCCTGCATTTTCAGGTCGGCGACCTACTTTGATAGCCGCACAGAGTGCTGCACCACTGGAAATACCAGACAAAATTCCTTCTTCTTTGGCAAGACGACGACCAAAAGAAATCGCTTCGTCATCCGTCACGGGAATAACTTCGTCAATGAGTTCTACTTGCAATACTTCGGGCACAAAACCGGCACCGATACCTTGAATCTTATGGGGACCCGGCTGACCGCCAGTTAGTACTTGACTGTTGGCGGGTTCTACGGCGATGGTTTGAAACTCAAGTTTGCGTTGCTTAAGGACTTCACTGACTCCGGTAATCGTGCCACCAGTGCCCACGCCAGCGACTAAAAAATCTGCCTGCCCCTCGGTATCTTGCCAGATTTCTTCCGCTGTCGTGTTGCGGTGCATATCTGGATTGGCCGGGTTGCGAAACTGTTGCAGCATGTAAGCATTTGGTGTTGATGCTACCAACTGCTGGGCCCGCTGAATACACCCTGCCATCCCCTCATTGCCTGGGGTCAGTTCTAGCTCGGCACCGTAGGCACGTAACATGGACCGACGCTCGGCGCTCATGGTTTCTGGCATGGTCAAAATCAAACGATAGCCTTTAGCTGCCGATACCATGGCTAAAGCGATGCCAGTATTCCCAGAAGTTGGTTCCACTAACGTGGTTTTACCAGGTTGAATTTTGCCTGCGGCCTCGGCAGCGGCGATCATATTGACGCCAATTCTGTCCTTAACCGAAGCCGACGGGTTCATGCCTTCAAGTTTGAGAACAATTTGAGCCACACATTCCTCACTTTGAGGAATGCGATTGAGCTTTACTAGCGGTGTTCGACCCACCAGTTCAGTAATATTTTGGGCGATCCGCATGGCCAGCTATTTCCCAATGCGCTAAATGTAATACATCAAATCAACCTGATGTTTGGCGTTGCGTTGCTCTACCAAATCTTGCAAAGTGTGAGCAGATAGCACTTCTCTAGCCGCTTCCTGCACTGCTTGCCACAAGCTCCGGACAACCTGCCGCTCTGTTGTCAATACAGCATCGCTTGCATTGTCCTTCTTTTCTAGACCTTCGATACAATTTACAACGTCCAATAGCAATACATTCCACGGAGCCTGTGCTAATAAATAGCCTCCTTTGGCACCGCGTTGACTTTTTACAAAACCTGCGCGGCGTAATGTGGCTAAAAGTTGCTCTAAATATCGATCAGGAATATTTTGTTGAGCTGCAATTTGACGAATTTGCAGAGGCTCGCTCTTTTCATAGTGCAAGCTGAGTTCTAGCAGTGCAAGCAGGGCGTATTCACTTTTGCAAGAGAGTTCCACGGGGCGGCATAGCTGCAACCCTTATAGTATACTCCGGTTCTCCACTGGGGAATGGATAATTATATATTTATGATTATTTCTACCATGCCGAACTGGGGTGCCAGCTCTATGGGTCAGACATTTACTATTTATATGCTCGGGTTATATGCTCGGAGCTAATAATGTGTGCCTCATCTAAGTCTGAGATTTGAGCTTTTCTAGCAGATGGTTGTAATCGGGATGAAATCGAGGATGGAGCAAACGCTTGACGGGTTTACCCTGTTGGATATGCTGCTCCAGAATGTCATTGACGTCATGGGGATGAACACGGCAGTACCAAACATTATCAGGAGCCACTCTGACGTTAGGTCCTGAACCGCATTGGCCGAGACAAGAACTGGCTGCCACCATCAAATCGGGACCTGCATATTGCTTTAAAGTCTTGAGTACAGCTGCTGAATTGAAGCGAGTGCAACTGCGGTACTGGCAAACTTGAATAAATCGGCGTTGGGGTGACGATTTGCTAGCCGCTCGGTTAGCTGGAAGTTCTTCCATCAGGAATGATGACCAAAAAAAGGCCTAAATTGGACAGCTGCAAGTATGAGCATAAAAAATCACACCCGCAGCTATTGAGTGAAAATCAAGGACACACAACCAGCCTTGTGTTTCGTATCATTGCAGGATTGACCATAAAGTGCAAACTATCTTGCTATCTATAAGGAAAATTCATAAAAATTGGCCTGACTATTGGTGTGCTTAAGGTCATGCGAAATCATATTGTTGCGATAGTGACTCTTGATAAACCCTGGTTGTAAGGCTTGTAACAGTTGTTGTGGGCTGCCAGATGTTTTCGCAAGACTTTATAACATCTTAAAAAAACGTCACTAAACAGATCCTAAAAAGCGGTTGACGACACCGTTAATTGTTTGTTGCATGCTGCGTTTGCGTCGCCACCGGTTTAAATCACGTTCGTAGCGTTCGCCTGACGTTTGTAATGTCCGCCAGGCTTTGAGGGATAAACCCAGTCCCCAAAATAATGCAACGTAGAGCGAAAAGCCAAGGTGACCTAAAAATGTGCCGCCTGGAGTGAGAAAGTCTATTACGACTAAAAAGATAATGACGATGCTATAGCGGATGGCCTGACTCTGCAAACGTTGTATGCGCTGACGTTGAAACAGGCGGTGATCTTCGGCCTCCCCCTTCATGATTTTCCACTCTTGTTCAGCCGTTTGCAGCGCGGCTGGGCTGATGTTGAGTTCTTCCGCAATTTCTACCAACTGTTGATGGGAGAGTTCACCCGATTCGGTCTCTTGTTCGATCGCAAGTTGCAAGATCCGCTGAGCGTCTTCCATTCGGTAGAGCTTGTCCATGGTTGTCTACGGGGATTGGGGTGATTTGGGCAGGCTCCACCGTCTAAAGCGGCGATATCTATACCAACGCCCTATCCTTAGTTATAGATAATTTCGCGGCGATTGAACTAGGGGAGTCGCCGATCGGATAACCGTCTTTTAGGAGCATTGCGATGTCTTTGATCGAACTGAGTGGCTTGACCACATATCCAGTTAAGTCGGCGGCAGGTATTGGTTTGCATCAGGCTCAGGTGACTAGCCGGGGGCTGTTGCATGACCGACGCTGGATGGTGTGCGATCGCAATGGCAAATTCCTGACTCAACGTAAACTCCCTAAAATGGCGCTGATTCAAGTGACTGTTGATGAGACGCTACATCTCAGCATTGCTGGAGTACCGGATTCCTCACTAGAGCTCCCAGCGGTGCCAGCTACGGCCCAGCTGCTGCATGTGAATGTGTGGGGTGATGCTTGTACTGCCTGGTCCATGGGAGATAAAGCGGCTCAATGGCTCCATCATTTCTTAGGCGTGGATGCTCAGCTTGTTTACATGCCAGATAGCACCCATCGCCCCGTGGACCATGGACGGTTTGAGACGCCGAATAGTTTTTCAGATGCGTATCCGTTTTTGCTGATTTCCGAAGCCTCGTTGGCGGATTTGAATGGCCGTCTAGAGCAGCCAGTGCCGATGAATCGATTTCGGCCTAACTTGGTGGTCAGGGGCTGTGAGCCATTTGCTGAAGATACCTGGAAGCAAATCAAAATTGGCGACATTTTGTTTGATGTGGCTAAATCCTGTTCCCGCTGTTCTATTCCTGGTGTGGAGCAGTCCACAGGAGAACAGGGCAAGGAGCCATTGAAGACCCTGGCTACCTATCGTCGTTGGGATCATGCGATTTGGTTTGGTCAGAACCTGATTGCCAACGGTGAAGGGACGTTGGCTGTGGGGGACACGGTGGAGATTTTGGCCTAAGAATGCAGAATATAAACCCCCGTAGGGCGTTACCGATGTCGATCTTTATTAATGGTTGACTTGCCCAGGCTAGGCAGCTGATTCGAGGTGCGGTAACCGGGCGTTGATGATGGCGGATGGCGTCTGCGTCTGATCAATGGCATCCGTGGGCTGTGGATCATCAGTTCGCCGACGATAACATTGAGCTGGTCGCCAATGAGCATGACCAGTGATGTGAGGAATAACCAGAGCAGCAGGACAATCACCGTACCAATGGCACCATAAACCTTGTTGTAGTTACCAAATTGGGCTACATACATGCGGAATGCTGCGGATAAAATGGCCCAGGATAGGGCTGCCAGCACTGCACCAGGCATGAGGGGTTTACCACGGGTCCAACGGCTGGGGCCAAAACGATAGACAAAGGCAAATGCAGATGAAACAATGCCTAACGCTAAAGGCCATGTAAAAAGTCGCCAAATGGTGAGTACCCACTCTCTGACGTTTTCACCGCTTTGCTCTGCCCCAATATCAGCTAGCAGTTGGATAACGCCATCGCTAAGAAACACCAGGTAGGATGCGGTCATGAGCAATAGGATGGTGCCAATGGTCAAGCCAATGGATAAGAGCCTGGCTTTCCAAAAGGGACGACGCTGCTCAACGGGAATCTGGTGGATTTCATCCAGGGCACGCATGGCGGCGCTGATGGCTCCTGAAGACGCCCATAAGGCGATCGCAAAACTCAAGGAAAATAATCCTCGGTTACCACCAGCGGTAACTTCATCGGCAAAGTTTTGGATCAGTTCATTAACAGCGCCTGGTGCGATTTCACTTAACCGCATGGCCAGGCGATTAAATGTATTCTCTAATGAATTAACTAAACCAATGGCTGTCAGCATGGCTAAAATGCCGGGGAAAAGGCCCAGCATAGCGTTGTAGGCCATTTCTGACGCTAAACTTGGTAACCGTCGCCTGAGGGTGGCGTGTACAACAGCACGAACGGTGTGCAGATTGATATAGCTTAAAAATCGAATAAATTCGAGCGGCGAGAAGGTTCGCGACAATCGTCGCAGCGGTTGCTGTGCACAATAGGTCGTATACAACGTCTGACGCAGCGTAGAATGCAGCTGACCAGTCTCTCGTCGGGGAAGGTTTGGCAAAACGTCTAGCTAATCAAAACACTTCTTCAAAATACAGATTTCTACTTATATATCAAGTAACAATCGTAGAAACCTTACGTTTTTACCCCTCAGCACCTATTTGTAACATACCCGCTTGCCATTGGCCGCTACGAACGAAGTGTGCAAATTCTTAGCATGGGCGGCAATACCTACCTACTCACTGGGGGAACACCGATCATCAGGTATTTGACCCTTTGCCTAGAATGCAAATAGGCGCATACGAGGAGGCTTGGCTATGCAACCATCTAATCCAAATCAGTTTACGGAGCAGGCATGGGCTGCGATCGCAGCTACTACCGATCTGGCTAAGCAGTGGCAGCATCAACAAATTGAGACCGAGCATTTAATGCTGGCTTTACTAGAGCAAGATGGATTAGCCAGTCGCATTTTCCAAAAAGCCGGAGCTTCCATCGATGCATTGCGCAGTGCAACTGAGGCATTTTTACGTAAACAACCCCAGGTAACGGGGCAAAGCGACAACATATATTTAGGGCGTTCGCTAAATACTTTGCTGGACAATGCAGACGTGTTTCGCAAAGAGTTTGACGACGATTACATTTCCATTGAACATTTACTGCTGGCCTATCCTGAGGACGCCCGCTTTGGTAAATCTTTGCTGCGGGAGGCGGGTATCAACGCCAAGCAGCTCAAAAATGCTGTTAAACAAGTACGAGGCCATCAAAAGGTGACCGATCAAAACCCTGAAGGTAAATACGAAGCGCTAGAGAAATATGGCCGTGACCTGACTGAGTATGCCCGCGAGGGTCGTCTCGATCCAGTCATTGGTCGAGATGATGAAATTCGTCGGACCATTCAAATTTTGTCTCGCCGTACAAAAAATAATCCTGTCCTTATTGGTGAACCAGGGGTGGGTAAGACGGCCATTGCCGAAGGAATGGCTCAGCGAATTATTAATAATGACGTACCCCAGTCGCTACGCGATCGCAAACTGATAGCCCTGGATATGGGTGCGCTAATTGCCGGGGCCAAATATCGTGGTGAATTTGAAGAGCGTCTCAAAGCCGTACTTAAGGAGGTGACCGACTCCCAGGGACAGATCATTCTGTTTATCGATGAAATCCATACCGTGGTGGGTGCTGGCGCAACTCAAGGAGCCATGGATGCAGGCAACCTACTCAAGCCGATGCTGGCTCGGGGTGAGCTACGTTGTATTGGGGCGACGACACTGGATGAATATCGCCAGTACATCGAAAAAGATGCTGCGCTGGAGCGTCGTTTCCAACAGGTTTATATTGATCAGCCGACTGTTCCTGACACTATTTCTATTCTGCGGGGTTTAAAGGAACGCTATGAGCTGCACCATGGTGTCACCATCGCGGACAATGCATTGGTGGCAGCGGCTACGTTATCAACTCGCTACATTAGCGATCGCTTTTTACCCGACAAAGCCATTGACTTAGTCGATGAAGCAGCGGCCAAGCTCAAAATGGAGATTACCTCCAAGCCAGAAGAGTTGGATGAAGTCGACCGCAAGATCCTGCAGCTAGAGATGGAGCGTCTGTCTCTCAAAAATGAGACCGATGCTGGTTCCATTGAACGCCTAGAACGTTTAGAGAGAGAACTCGCAAATCTTAAAGAAGAACAAAGTACGCTTAACGCTCAATGGCAGTCTGAGAAAGATGGAATTGATCAAATTCAAGTCATTAAAGAAGAGATTGATCGTGTCAATATTGAGATTGCGCAGGCAGAGCGAGACTATGACTATAATCGAGCCGCTGAACTAAAATATGGCAAGCTCAACGAACTTCAAGAAAAAGTCTCCCAAGCCGAAAAACAGTTAGCTGAATCTCAGGCTAGCGGTCGTACTTTGTTGCGAGAAGAAGTGTCTGAAGAAGACATTGCCGAGATTATCTCTAAGTGGACGGGAATTCCCATCAGTAAACTGGTGCAGTCAGAGATGCAAAAGCTGTTGCTGCTGGAGGATGAACTCCATAAACGAGTGATTGGACAAGAGGAAGCGGTTACCGCTGTTGCAGATGCAATTCAGCGATCACGAGCGGGTCTGGCAGACCCGAATCGGCCCACAGCAAGCTTTATCTTCCTTGGCCCTACTGGTGTGGGTAAAACCGAGTTAGCTAAAGCCCTGGCAAGCTATCTGTTTGATACAGAGGAAGCGATTGTTCGCATCGACATGTCAGAGTACATGGAGAAACATGCGGTATCTCGCTTGATCGGTGCACCTCCAGGATACGTGGGCTATGACGAAGGTGGTCAGCTAACGGAAGCATTGCGCCGCCGTCCCTATTCAGTGATTCTATTTGATGAGATTGAGAAGGCGCATCCAGATGTGTTCAACATTATGTTGCAGATTCTCGATGATGGCCGCGTGACAGATTCTCAAGGTCGCACTGTGGACTTTAAGAATTCGGTGATCATTATGACTAGCAACATTGGCTCCCAGTTTATTCTAGATGTGGCGGGGGATGATAGTCGTTACGAGGAAATGAGAACCCGTGTAATGGATGCCCTGCGCTCAAACTTCCGTCCTGAGTTTCTAAATCGGGTGGATGAGATGATTATCTTCCACAGTTTGCAGAAGTCTCAGTTGCGAGAGATTATTAAGCTACAGGTGCAGGCGCTGGAGAAACGGTTGGCGGATCAGAAGATTGGACTATCGTTGTCAGAATCAGCCTTAGATTTCTTGGCGGATGTGGGGTATGACCCGGTTTATGGGGCAAGGCCTCTGAAACGGGCAATCCAGCGTGAGTTGGAAACTGCGATCGCAAAGAGCATTCTTCGGGGAGATTATAAAGGTGGCGACACCGTTGTGGTTGACGTAGAGAATGAGCGACTGGTTTTTAAGGCCAAAGTTGCAATTTGATGAGCGATTAAATTCCGACATTCGAAAGGTGGGCATGCCCACCTTTTTTGGGGCTTGCTTCAGGCCCTGTTCTGAGTTTTTCGCCTGACTGTGTATTTTGGCTTCGTATAGTCAGGCCAATGACTGTTCACCGTTGTCCGCTATCTTTTTAAAGTCTTGATAAAAGAGTGAACTTTCTAATATTTAATGTTCTAGGTTACGTTTTCCTCTAGAAACAATTTTTATATAGTGTATAGCGATAAGTGTGTCGATCCAGCTGATTTTGCTGTTTTTCTAGATCCTATTGTGAGAATGAACAAAATTGCTGCTTCTATCACATGTTCTTTGGGTATTGCTTCTGTCTCTGCTGTCGTTTTAGCTGCTGCTCCTGTGTCTGCTCTGTCTATTACGTCAGAAGACTCGATCTATGAGTTAACGGTAGAGGAAACTACGTTTGATGATTTGCGTGCAAGGGAAGATTTTGAGAATTTAGTCCCGTGGTTCGGTGATGAGGATTTAGCGCAGGCAGTAGCATCGGCGGCTGGTGAGGCTTTTGCTGATGGCAACAACGAGTTGGGAGTGCCTGATGGTTTTTTTGGCCCCTCTTTTGCGTTTGATGTGGATATAAATGGGAGTATTGATTTTACTACCTACATTAATAATGAGAGACGTCTGGTAGAGGCAGCAATTCCAAATTCCGACTTAAGAACAGGTGTCTGTGTCCTGGAGCTAGCAATCGAGTTGTGCACAGCGTGCCCCTATCCGATACAGTCAATTCATTCGAATGGGTCTTGCCCTTGGCAAGATAGTCGTCATGGTCTCAAGTGTGCTCGGATTCGACAGTGTGCTCGGAAGTCTGACCTCATGCATAGGAATGATGAAGGATGGACGTCAGCCTAGTAACGCGACTCGTTATAGCCTTCAAGATGCGGTCTTAGGAGCATTTAGTGCGTTTTTCATGCAAAGCCCGTCATTCTTAGAGTACCAACGACAGTTGCAAAGCCGTCATGGTCAAGACAATGCCCAGAGTCTATTTGGCTTGACCAACATTCCGAGTGTCGAACAAATTCGTAATATTCTCGACCCGCTTCCTGCGAGGGGGCTATCGGGTGTGTTCATCTTGAATTATCAGGATTTAGAGAAACAGGGATATCTGCGTGGGTTTGAGGTACTTGGCAAGCATCTATTGGTCACCCTAGATGGAACCCAATACTACAGTTCGCATGAGGTAAGTTGTCCGTGTTGTTCAATCCAGACGCATCGCAATGGCCAGGTCACCTACAGTCATAAAGCTATCTTGCCAGTGGTGGTGTCGCCGAGCCAATCATCGGTGATTTCGTTGTCCCCTGAATTTATTTATCCTCAAGATGGTCATGAGAAGCAAGATTGTGAGCAGGCTGCAGCTAAGCGTTGGATAGCGACTCATGGACAGATGTTCGCTCAGCGAGATGTGATTTTGCTCGGCGATGATCTATACAGTCGTCTACCGATGTGTGAAACAGTCCTAGCTCAGGGAATGAGTTTCATCTTCGTGTGTTTACCGGAGTCGCATCCAGTGCTCTACGATTGGATTGAGTTCAATGCGGCCAAGGGTCAGGTCAAAACCATCGAGAAAACGCGAACTCAGGGTAAGGAGAACGTCCACTATCGGTACCGATATTTAACCGATGTTCCATTAGGTGGCACCCCGTCGGACCGGGTACTGAATTGGTGTGAGGTCACCGTCACTCGACAACGAGACGGCAAGCGACTCTATCACAACAGTTGGATCACTCCACTAGAGCTCAATACCCCGCAGCAGGTCATTGCTGTAGTTGAGGCGGCTCGCAGTCGTTGGAAAACTGAAAACGAAAACCACAATGTCCTCAAAACGAAGGGCTATCATTTAGAGCACAATTTTGGCCATGGGCAACAGCATCTAGCCTCGTTCTTATTGACCCTAAATCTGTTAGCATTCCTGTTTCATACCATCTTGGGATATGTAGACGAACGCTATCAACGAATTCGACAGATTCGAGGTACCCGAAAAGGCTTTTTTCAAGATATTGTCGCCTTGACCAAGTACCTCTGGTTTGAGAGTTGGAACGCATTGATTGAGTTCATGCTCGATGATACCAAGCCGACGGGTCCCTTTCGAAATACCTCTTGATTCTCATCGTGACTGACATCCTCAACAGGAGTCTCTCTTACATACCACTCCTGTCCGTACATTGGAATTTGGAATTGCTGGGTAGAGGCCGGAAAAATTAACTCCGATTCAGACACTTTTTATGCTGTTATCAATCTTGAGGTGTCTCCGGATGGTGCGGCAGATGTGCCCACACCTGCATTACTGCTAGGGCTAATGGGTATGGGACTGGCTGCGATGCGCAGACGTAATCTGGATTGATGAGAATTTAATTTAAAGGCAGGGGGGATGTTGGTTTAACCCAGCCTAAGGTTTAAATGACTGCCGCTCCGAGGTGTTTAGGCCTTGTTTTAGTACCTGTAATACTGTTACT
Organism: Leptothoe sp. ISB3NOV94-8A; assembly: GCF_043421595.1. NCBI lineage: Bacteria > Bacillati > Cyanobacteriota > Cyanophyceae > Nodosilineales > Cymatolegaceae > Leptothoe > Leptothoe sp. ISB3NOV94-8A. Next base: position 5,994,528 of record NZ_JAXSQW010000001.1, read on the forward strand.
AAATCTTTATTGAGGAGTGCTGTGCGGTCTAGCCAAAGACCGGGGAAAATGTGAGAGCGCAGAATATCTTGACTGTCAGCGTTGAACTGAACGTATTGGTTGTCTTGTAGTTTGAACCAATCGAACTCATAGTCATGTACTCGCCAGACCAGATACTCTTGCACCTGGTTGCGGCGATAGACATGGAGCTTGGCCCCTAGATCCAGGGAAGCACTGCTGACAGCTATTTCGACGATCAGCTCTGGCGCTCCTTCGACCTAATCATCATAACTGATAATGGATTGGCCCCTTTGCTCAATCCTCAACAGTGCATCGGGCTGGGTTTCGTTGGAACGGTCACTTCGGCTTCGCTCAGTGACCGTCTGGTTTCGCTCAGTGACCGTCTGGCTTCGCTCAGTGAATGCCTGGTGGCTGAGCAGAGTCGAAGGCATCAGGCGATTTTCTCGCTTACAGGCGTTTGACGAGGATGCTGATGACGTCGCCTGGTTCAGGGGTAAGGATTAGCCGATTGTCGGGAGTTTCTATCAGGGGACTCCACTGGCTTTGCTCGACGTACTTCAGGTTATGTAACAGGTGGATGGTTTGGCGGATGCCGCCGGAGCTGCCCAGGAGAATATGGCGGATAGTTTCGCCAGTGGGTAGGGCGATGGATAGGTCGGCAGGCAGTTTGGTTGGCGCAGTCATGGGGCGTTTTCCTTGTATTTTCGTAAGGGTCAGGAAAGCGCCCAAAAAGTTAGCCACCCTGCAACGTCTCAGGGTGGCTGTAAAATGCTCACAGCTCACCAACTGGTTGTGCAGTTGGAGGGGTTAGCGGGGTGGGGGTGTTGGCGCACCGCCATCTCGCGTAGCTAAATTTTTGGGTGCGAAATAGCTGACAGAGGTGTTCCGTAGCTATTAGCTTTGTAGGCTATCAGTCCTCAGCTAATTCAGTCAATATGCGGACTGACATCAAGAAAAATTGTTGAATATAGTGAGTTAAGATCCTGCAAAGCATTTGCCCTATGTCAACGACAGTCGCCATTATCCTGACAGCTTTAGTCAAAGCGATATGAATAATGATGATAGTTTTGTGGCAACTCAACCTACCCTTTCATGTATTTGTATTATTCTGAGAGATTCTGATATCAAAGGCACAATGGTTAACTCGTAGGGGCTGCGCCTTGTGCCAGCCCTGCAACACTATCGCAATTAACCGAAATCTCTTGAGACGATATATGTTGGGTTTATGAGGTTTTGGTGTTAAGGCGATACGCTAGGTTTTGTGACAACCCAACCTACGGGTTTATAATGGTTAACTCGTAGGGGCTGCGCCTTGTGCCAGCCCTGCAACACTATCGCAATTAACCGAAATCTCTTGAGACGATATATGTTGGGTTTATGAGGTTTTGGTGTTAAGGCGATACGCTAGGTTTTGTGACAACCCAACCTACGGGTTTACAATTAGAAGCCTGTCAATGCTGGAGGGCAACCACGAGGGATTGTTTCGGAATCCCCGATTGCCCCTACAGTGGATCAGAATACCTTTATTCTGATAATGCTAATGTCTGACTAACGGTTAACATCAGGTCATTGTCAGGATTAATCGAAATTACCTCTACGCGTTCACGTCCTAAGATCAAACCACCGATTGCTCCAGCAACAGTACCCGTTAATACCTCCCAAGTTTGGGGCTCATCATCACCTGTGACGGAGGCAACGGCAGTGGATGCGCCAGAACCTAATACAGCTCCAGCAAATATCTCACCAACGCTGGCTCCCCGACGAATAGTTTCAGTTGTCGTGATAATCCGAGATTGTGCCTGGAGGTCAAGCCGACGACCATTATCTAGCACCAACGTTTGTGCCATAAACTGAGAACCTCGCTGACTCCCCGCACTCGCAGGACGCAACTCGCCAATAATTTGGCTATTACGGGGAATGAGTATTTGACCTTGACGATTGGTGACAGCTTCAGCGACCTGAAGTGTGAGAGGTAATGTCTCATCCGGTAATATGACAATCTTGTCACCATCAGCGTGGTCAACTGAAATCGTCGTGCCTGCTGCAACCGATGACTGGGAAGTCGTTGTCGTTGTTCTTGTTTGAACAATATAAGGAGACTGTACTGTTGCTACCTGGTTACGGCTGGCTAACGCTTGATAAATAAAGGCTGCGACATCTGCCCGTGTAGCGGTTTGATTGGGGCGTAAGACTTCGATGTCAGGATAGTTAACGACGAGTCTCTGTTCAGTTGCAGCGGCAATGCTAGCTGTGGCATAGCTGGGGATGGACCGAGAATCACGGTAAACGTCTGCGCTGGCGACGGTTGTGGCCTCGTAGTTAAGGCCGTTCGCTAATGAAACCAATACCTGGGCACGGGGAATATTTTGGTTGGGTTGAAACACATTGTTGGGATAGCCAGATAAAAAGCCCATGCGATAGGCATTGTCAATGGCGGCTGTGGCCCAATAGTTAGCGGGTACATCCACAAAGTTAGTGCTGCTACGAATGTTGGTGAGGTTAAATGCCTTGCGTACCATGGCAGCATACTGGGCACGGGTTACTGGTTCATCAGGGCGAAAGGTGCCATCGGGGAAACCTGCGATAATATCTCTTTCCGCTAGGCTCATAATAAACTGGCTGGCCCAATAGTTAGACGAAACATCAGTAAACTGGGTTTGAGTTTGGGCGACAACTGGAGCTGGTGTGACGAGGGGTGAGAGTGTTCCTGCACCCATGCCCAGCATCAGTAATAAAGCAGTTGTTGTCTGAAACTGTCGCATTTTTAGCATAGTAAAGATCCTCAAAAACAATGCATAATTTTTTAGAAACTGTGGCTTTGTGCCAACTTGCAACCTCAAGAAGAAGAATCTTTTTAGTTGTTGTTGATCTGTTGTAAGGGCGCGCTGATGTTTGCCCTTCGAAAGATAGGCAAAATGCTCAATATCCTGTATTAGGCGCATGATAATGCACCCCTACAAAAAATCTTTCAGCCCTAGAGATAAGGTGGTTAATGTCTGTAGAAGGATAGATGAGTAGACAGAAAAATCGTATATAACCCTAAAAATCTTTTCCTGGTTGAGCGATGCTATTCAACAAGGTGGTAGAGCCCCTGTTCACGAATTGACTCTAACAAGACTTATTTTCAAAATTCGAATGGTGTCATTACGCCTTTTTAACTGGCATAGTGACAAATCTGGGATGTGAAGCGCTGATATCAGATGATTTACCTTTTATCTATTGTTTTTTCTGGCTTATAAGCTGCTGAAACCATTGATAGGAAAGGAGTTAGGCAAGCTTTATAGAAAACTACAATGGTCTATATCGTTATTTTGAAGCTGCTTTCTTTCTTTCAAACTGTCACATTCATGCTGCCTTTGTGGGTTTGCCACACAACCTACCGGGGAATATTGCCGGCTTGCTGGCCGACGAAATCACGGATGGCTTCCCAAATGGCGGTGGGGCCAATGCCAAAGAAAATTTGTAACCCTAGCAAAATCAGGGCTGCTAAAAAGGCTGTTTTTAGGGTGGCTTTTACCACCTTGATCAACCAGGTAAAGACCAGGATTGAAATAGCGATCGCACCAATGACAACCACAATTTCCATGGGCCGTGCTTCCTCTTAGAGTCTGACCAATCTTAACCTATGAACCTAGGGCTACAACCTGACGCTCGGTGAGTGTATTGCTAACGTTAATCACTTCCTGGCGAGCCCACTGGTCAGCATCCAGGATGTCCTGGAGTGAAGGGGTTGTGGTGAGGTGGTCGCGGTTGCGATCGCACACCTTCTCAATCACCTTGGGAATATCCAAATAATGAATTTTCTCATCCAAGAATAATGCCACCGCCTGCTCGTTAGCTGCATTGAGAACGGCAGTCATGGAGCCACCAGCTCGTCCAGCTTCATAGGCCAGATTAATGCAGGGATACTTAGCATGATCGGGTTCCTTAAACGTAAGTGTGGCCAACTGCGCCAGATCCAAAGGCTTCCAGTCAGTGAAAATACGCTCAGGCCAGGAAATGGCATAGAGCAACGGCAGACGCATATCTGGCCAGCCTAGCTGCGCCAGCATTGAGGTGTCCTGGGTCTCAATGAGTGAGTGAATAATGCTCTGGGGATGAATCAGCGTATCGACGTGATCGTAGTCCATCCCAAACAAATAATGGGCTTCGATGACTTCTAGACCCTTATTCATCATTGTGGCTGAGTCCACTGTAATCTTGCGACCCATGGACCAGTTAGGATGCTTGACGGCATCTGCAACGGTCACGTCCTTTAACCTTTCTACGGGCCAATCACGAAAAGCACCGCCGGAAGCCGTCAAAACAATGCGGCGTAGCCCCCCTTCGGGCAGCCCCTGCAAACACTGGAAAATAGCCGAATGCTCGGAGTCAGCAGGTAACAGCTTCACACCATGTTTTTCCACCAGGGGTAGCACAACGGGACCACCCGCAATTAGGGTTTCTTTGTTAGCCAGAGCAATGTCTTTACCTGCTTCAATCGCGGCAATAGTGGGCAATAATCCTGCACAGCCGACGATGCCAGTTACGACAGCCTCTGCATCACCATAGCGGGCTACTTCTACGATGCCATCTGCGCCAGCCAGAATTTGTGGTTGTGGGTCTACATCAGCAATTGCTTCTTTGAGTTCTGCCAGCTTGTTCGCATCGTGGATGGCGACAATTTCTGGCTTAAATTGGCGGACTTGCTCAGCCAGAAGTGTCACATTGCGGCCTGCAGCAATGCCAACTAAGCGAAACTTATCAGGGTGATGCTCAACAATATCGAGGGTTTGGGTGCCAATGGAGCCAGTTGAACCAAGCAGAGTGATTGCCTTCACGGTAATTGCCTATTGCTAAAGGTTTACAGCTGACCATCTGGCCCGCCCTGTTTCAACTATAGATTCTTAACGTCTTTTCACAAAATTTTAAGAGCTGTGGGGAATGGTTCGCTTTTAGAAATCACGACCATAATTGATTGAAGGAGACGCTAGCGAATCGCCCTAACCATTTATGGAAGCTTTTTCCCCTGACCCACCTAAGTGGGCCGAATCTGCAACTCATGCCCTGACGTTTTCCTGTCCGCACTGTAGCGAGTCTGCCAGCGTAGCGACTGATGTTTGGATTAATCGCCGATCGCCTGTTTACACCCACAACCACAAACGCAAGTGGCAAGAGTTTTATCAATGTAAATGTGGCGTAGCCTGGTGGGCTTGGAGTAGCGATCGCCCGCCGAACTCCTGGCAAGTAAACGATCCACCAAATGATCCACCAGAGGAATCACCGTCCAATTTGGATCCACTGACAGGGTTAGGGGATAGTTGGGGAAGTTTTGATCCCTAGTGTCTGAGCTGTGTTTTTTTCAATGCCTATCATTGTTTTTGGCAGTCTTAATATGGACCTGGTGGCCCAGGTCCCTCGTTTGCCTCAGTCTGGCGAAACATTATTGGGAACTGGCTTCACCACAGTCCCAGGAGGAAAAGGCGCTAACCAGGCGGTAGCGGCTGCCCGTTTGGGTGCGCCTACAACCATGGTGGGTCGGGTTGGTGACGATAGCTTTGGACAGGAGCTATGCAATAGCTTGCAGGCGTCTAATGTGGCTACAGAGTTAGTACTGGCCGAGCCGGGACCTTCAGGGGTGGCCTTGATCAACGTGGATGAATCGGGTGAAAACCAGATCGTGGTGGTGCCTGGAGCTAATGGCCATGTGGATTTATCCGATGCAAACCGCCTACCTCTAGGGCCTGGGCCCTCAGTTTTACTGATGCAGTTTGAAATTCCCCTGGTGGCGGTACAGGCAGCTGCAAAGCGAGCGGCTGAGCATTGTGTAATTCTAGACCCAGCCCCGGCTCGCTCCGATTTACCTACAGATTTTTATAGCCTGGTGGATATTCTGACGCCTAATCAAACAGAGGCATCCCAGCTTGTGGGCATGAAAGTAAAGAGTGTGGCCACCGCCATGGAAGCTGCTCAGGTGCTGCGACGGCGGGGCGTATCGACAGTCATTGTGAAATTGGGGAGCCAGGGGGCAGTGGTTGCCTCAGATTTAGAGGTCTTTCATGTGCCTGCTTTTGAGGTTAAAGCGGTGGATACTGTGGCTGCTGGGGATGCGTTTAACGGTGGTTTAGCAGTTGCTTTGGCAGAAGGAAAATCGTTGCGGGCAGCAGTTGTGTGGGCCAGTGCAGTAGCCGCTCTAGCGGTTACAAAAGCTGGGGCACAGTCATCTATGCCAATCCGAGCACAGGTGGAAGACTTTTTGCTCAGCCATCCTTCAGGTAGTTTATAGTCTTGATGCTCTAGACTGAATGAGTACCGTGTCGAGTGGAAAAAATTGGTGCAGTCAGTGGAGCATTAGCAATAATTTGCGGTTAATTCAGCATTGCTAATAGGCGAGACTGTGCATCCGAATATTTTTCGCAAACGTAGTACTTACACAGCGGCGTTGCTGCTTAGCAACAGCGGCAAGATTGTCATTACGCTTCCTGCGCTTCAATGCCCTCAAATCAACCAGATGTCATTTTTTTGGTGCTCGACACTCAGCGTGTGGATCGCCTGTCGTGTTACGGCTACGAGAAGCCGACTTCGCCACATATAGATGCGTTTGCTGAGGGGGCGACACGGTTTAAAGTCGCGATCGCACCCGGCCAATGGACCATTCCTTCCCATGCGTCCATGTTCACTGGACTGTATCCATCACAGCACCAGATGCAGCAGTCCTACTCAGTAATGCCGCCTCATCTCAAAACCTTGGCAGAGCGACTGCAAGATGGCGGTTACTACACATCTGCATTTTGCAATAACCCTCTGGTTGGCGTCATTAACAATGGTCTGCGACGTGGGTTTTACAGCTTTCTCAACTACAGCGGTTTACTCAGCTCTCGCCCTAACCAAGCCGGTATCCCCTCAAGCTTTTTAGATAAATATCGCCAGCTATTCAAACGCATTGTTGCAAAGGCACTCAACCAGGTTCAAGATGCCTTTGCTCGTTCTGACTGGTTACTATCATTATCATTTACACCTTTAATGGTGCCCCTGTGGCAAACGGCCCTCAGCTTCAAAGGCAATACTCGCAAGTCTTTAGACGATGCCGCTCAACTGTTGATTGAGCGGAAAGGTGTGAAGGCGAACCAACCCGTTTTCACCTTTATCAATCTGATGGGCACCCATATGCCCTACCATCCTCCCCGCGAGTACATCGAAAAATTTGCCCCCAATGTTCTCAAAGATCGCGATGCTCAGACGTATCTACGTCGCTTTAATAGCGATGTCTACGGTTGGCTTGCGCCCCTGATGGGAGCCTTGGGAGACCAGCAAAAAGAGACCCTAGATAGCATGTATGATGCTGAGGTCGCTGCACAAGATGTACAGGTTGGTCATTTTCTAGAACAGCTGAAACAGGCCGGTCGTTTAGAGAATACCTATGTTGTTGTTTGTGCCGATCATGGAGAGCATTTAGGAGAGAAACAGCTCATCGGCCACAGCCTCTCTATCTATAATGAACTGGTGCAAGTACCATTAATTATCCATGACCCTAACGATATAATTAGTCGCGGCACTGTTCGTGATGATGTCGTCTCCACTCGCTGTTTATTCCATACTGTATTGTCAGCAACAGGGCTGGCAACTCCAGAAGAGGCCGAGCTTAGTTTAGAGCATTCAAACACCAGCAAGACTCTAGAAGAGGTTGATCCTGAACATTGTGTTTATGCAGAGGCCATCACTCCGCAGAATGTGCTGAACTTGATTCAAAAACGGCAGCCTGAACTTATATCTCAACATGCCTGCGATCAAACTAGAAGGGCTGTGTGGGTTGGGAATCACAAATTAATTGAAACTGCTCAAAATCCTCCCGAACTCTATGATGTTCAAGATGATCCGAATGAGAGTTTAGATTTGAGCGAAATTTTTCCAGAGATGGTGGAATCATTACAAGATTCTCTCTCTGCCTTTAGTCAAGATGCTGATCAGCATCGGGCTCTATACTCTCAAGCCCGTGCAACTGGATTTGATGATCCAGAAGTTCGCCGTCGTCTCAAAGACCTTGGATATCTAGAAGAATAAGTATGTATCCTCCCGTAGATCCGACGATTGTCGAAATTGGTCCCTTTGCCCTGCGTTGGTATGGCCTACTCATGGCCACCGCTGTGATTACCGGCTCCTGGTTTGCCAGTAAAGAAATTGAACGCCGTGGTAAGAACCCTGAAGATTTTTGGGACATGTTGATCTGGGTGCTCATCCCAGCCTTTATAGGTGCCCGTCTCTACTATGTTTTTGTCCAGTCCAGTGATAAAGCCTTTTACCTCCAGAATCCTGGTCAGATTTTACAAGTCTGGGGTGGCGGTATCCATATTTTTGGTGCATTTATCTTTGGGAGCATTGCCCTCTGGCTCTTTACCAAATTCCGTCGTTTACCCACGCTAATGTACCTAGATGCAGCGGCGGTAGGTTTACCCATTGCCCAAGCCATTGGTCGCTGGGGTAACTTTATCAATCAAGAACTCTATGGTCCCCCCACCGCTTGGCCCTTTGGTTTGCGTATTGATCCACAGCACCGTTTAGCTCCCTACAACGATTTAATTGCCTACCCTGAGTCCACCCGATTTCATGCCCTGTTTCTATACGAATCTGTTTGGAATTTGTTAGGTTTCTTGGTGCTGTACTGGGTGTCAAAGCGGTTTGGTAGACAGTTACGACCTGGCGATATATCCCTGTTGTACTTAATTTGGTATCCCTTTGGTCGTTTCTTTATTGAGTTCTTAAGAACAGATTCCTGGTTCTTCCTGGGTACACCGTTTAATGTGGTGCACATTCTATCTCTTCTCGCGGTTGTTGGGGCGGGAGCTACGTTTTTCCTCAGGAGACGTGTTGCTTTGAGATAATGCCCTCATCCTAATCCCGTTCCCCAGGGAGTGGGACGTTGAAAAAGCCTTTATCAGCCTTTCGGTTAATAGAAATCAAAGTCTTTCTTTCCTTCTCCCCAGGGATAAGGGGCTGCGGGATGAGGGGCCATTCCCGACTTAAATAATACTCACATATCTAAACTCATTTACTTCTCCTTCTTCCTCTACCTGTCCCATGCCTCCCTCTCCTCGCCTCATTATCATCGGCCTTGACTGCATGGAACCCTCTCTCGTCTTTGAGCAATGGCGAGAGGATCTACCTAATCTCTCCCGCCTCATGACCCAAGGTAGCTATGGTCGTTTAGAAAGCTCCATTCCTGCCATTACCGTTCCAGCTTGGAGCTGCATGATGACTGGGCGCGATCCGGGGGAACTGGGCATCTACGGCTTTCGTAATCGAGCAACGCGGGCCTATCAGAACATGACAATTGCTGATGGTCGAGCTGTGCGTTTCCCTCGGCTATGGGATTATCTGGGCGATGCTGGTTGGAAGGTGGCTGCTCTAAGCGTTCCCGGCACATCGCCACCCTACGAGGTAAATGGTTCAATGGTGTCATGTTTTCTGACGCCCAGTCCCCAGGTTACCTTTACCCATCCGCCGGAGCTGGGTGCTCAGATTCGTAGCTGGATGCCGGACTTTATGATGGATGTGCCTGAGTTTCGGTCAGAGGATAAGGCTGAAATTCTGTCGAATATTCATAAGCTATGCGATCAGCGCTTTACCCTGGCGGAGAAGCTGATTGTGCAGGACCAGCCGGACTTTTTGATGCTGGTGGATATGGGTGTGGACCGCATTCACCATGCCTTTTGGAAGCCTATGGATCCACGTCATCCTGACTATCAGCCAGATATGCCCTTTGCTACGGCGATCCATGACTATTACTGTCATGTGGATGAGCGGGTAGGGCAGCTGCTTGCTCAGTGTGATGATGACACGGCTGTTTTAGTTGTGTCGGATCATGGCGCACAGCCTCTGATGGGGGGGATTTGCATCAATGAATGGTTAATTGAAAAGGGCTATCTCACACTGAAGGAAAAGCCGAGTGATCCAATTGCTTTGGATAAGGTTGAGGTGGATTGGGAGAACACCAAGGTGTGGGGTGCGGGTGGTTACTATGCCAGAATTTTTTTGAATGTGCGAGGGAGAGAACCCCAGGGAGCGATCCCCTTACAAGAGTTCAAAGCATTTCGCGAGCAGTTGATTAGTGAATTAGAATCAATTACGTTTCCAGATGGTTCTCCGATGGAGGTGAAGGCCTATGTGCCTCAGGAGACTTATCAGAAGGTGCGGGGAATGGCTCCGGATTTGCTAGTGTACTTTGATTGGTTAGCGTGGCGTTCGGTGGGCAGTGTGGGCACAGGCGAGCTGTATGCTAAAGGGAATGATACTGGGCCGGATGATGCCAACCATGCTCAATATGGGTTAATGATTTTCCATGATCCGAAAGCCCCCCAGGGTGGTCGGGTGTTAGAGAATGCCCAGCTATATGACATTACGCCGACCATGCTAGATCGGTATGGAGTGGATGGTCCTAGTGATTTGCGGGGTAAGGTTTTGTCGATATAGATGAACCGTCCCCAGGCAGTGACGCCGTCTACTACCATTGAGCGAGATAAGACTGAGTTACAGTGCTTTTGTCAGTCAATGTAAGGAAAATGTAGGGAGGCGCAACCCGATGCCTATCAACTGGTCAGCCTTGGGACGGCAACCTCAGACCTATGGGTTACTTTTGGGGACAGCCTTTGGGTGTGGTCTGTTGGTTATCTTAGCCGGTAACCGACCGGTGGCCTGGTTGGGGGGTGGTGCTGTGGCGACTGTGATGACAGGCAGCTGGGTAACGGCTTATCGATCGTCGTCCAGCGGTGTACAAGATGACAGTGACTTGCTGAATGCTGCTACCTTTCAAAGGCGGATTGAGGCCATTCACGCCCAGGTGGCTCGCGATGGTTATCAGACTTGGCAGCCGGTTAAAGCTTGGGCATTGCAGTCGCAAACGTTTGCGATGGGTATTTGCGATCGCGAGTCCACCCTTCGCACTGAACTGCTCGAAGCCCTACACACCGTCGTGGAGTTAGCCCAACAGGTGGCCGATGGCCTTCAGGTACAGGCCCAGATTCAAACGCCCACCTATCAACAAATGGCCAAAAGGCAGCTGAAGCAAAGTTGCGATCGCATGGAGCAAACCTACAAGCAGCTACAGCAGCTCCAAGATCAGGTAGCCTTGGCCAGTCTCTCCCAGGGGGATGCCTCCCTACCCCAGCGATTAGAAACCCTCATCGCCGCCAATAAAGAAATTCTAGAAACCTAGGCCGGTCAACTGCTTAGATACCTGCTCAGACACCCGCTGCCATCGTTGCTTCAATACCAGCCATGCTCAAAAAACTGTTTCCAAATCGCACCCACCGTCAGCTCATCAGTCTTATCCTAGGACTGATGTTTACCCTGGGTCTTGGGGGTATAGGTGGCTGTCAATCGCCAGTCACATCCCTGGAAACAGCCCAAGCCACCCTCACCAAGCAGGTATTACCCAAAATCAATGTTGCTAGCAATCTAGTCTCCGACGAAGTTGCCAGTCGCTACACCGTTGATCAAATTGCAGAGCCCCTGCCCGACATTGAGAACTTTCCCCTCTATGGAGCCCAACCCAGGGCAGACCAGCTCTATCTAGAAATCTACAGCTCCTCGGAAAAAGCCAATATTGACCGGCAAAATGAGCGTTGGCTGGTGGAAGTGGCCGATGCCTTTAACCAACGTCAAGAGAAAAGTAGCTCTGGCAAAGTTATCCAGGTGGGTATCCGTCAAATCGCCTCCGGTACCGCCGCTCGCCTCATCGGTGCAGGGGCCGCCCAGCCCACGGGCTATAGCCCTTCGAACGATCTATGGGTATCGATGATCCAAAGTCAGGGCATTCAGGTGACCCCTGTGGCCGAGCGGCTGGTGGCGAATACGGCTGGGTGGGTGGTGCCCAGTGATGTTTACCAACAGCTGGAGGGTAGCGGTGAGGTTACGTTTGATAGTTTGTTGAATGCGATCGCAGCAGGCCAAATCAGCGTAGCCTACCCCAATCCCTATAAAAGCTCCACCGCCTTAAATTTGCTCTACACCCTCTATTGGCGTGCCGCTGGTCATCAAAAAGATGGTGGGGCGTTGACCAAAGCCGAGTTACAAACCCCCCAAGTAACATCGGTCTTTGACCAGTTTCAATCCCAGGTGCTGATCACCACACCGACTACATTAGAGCTGCAGGAACTTTTCCTCCGAGACCAGACCAAACTCCAGGCATTTCCATTGGAATATCAAAACTACCAGGCCCTCAAACAGGTCGCTGGATTTGAATCCACTGAATTTATTCCCTTTGGTATTCCCCACAACAATCCTCTAGTGGGTTTTGATTGGAATACTCCCGAAACCGCCGCTGCCCTGCAAAAGTTCGCCGCCTTTGCCCAGTCTCCTGACATGATAAAACTGGCCAATAATCAAGGCTTTGTTGACACCGATTATCTAAAGGCTGCCCATCCCCCCATCCCCAATGGAGAAACCCTACTAGCGGCCCAGTCCACTTGGAAAAGCAATAAAGATAGTGGTCGTACGGTTTATCTCGAAATGGTGATTGACACTAGCGGGTCCATGGAAGGTGAACCCCTGCAGGCTGTTCAAGCCGGGTTGCGCATTGCCAGTCAACAAATTAACCAAGGCAACCAGGTGGGCCTAGTCACCTTTGCCGATCAGCCAGTCCGACGGCTGGAGCTGACTCCCTTTGATGAGCTGCAGCAGAAAAAACTATTGGCCGCCATTGACCAGCTCCAAGCCGATGGCGGTACCGCCATGTACGACGGTGTGATGGTGGCTTTAGCAGACCTGATGGAAAAACGAGCCAACGACCCCAACGGTCGATTTTACCTACTACTGCTCAGTGATGGTGATGTTAATGAGGGGCACCTATTCCGCGATGTCCAAGACATCATGGCCTATAGCGAAGTGCGGTTTTATCCCATCGCCTACGGCAACGTCAATGAAGCCGAACTACAAGCCATTGCTAGCCTGCGAGAGTCTACCGTGAAGCAAGGCAACCCCGACAATGTACAAACCTTGTTTAAGGACTTATTCCAAGTAAACCTGTAATGGCCCCACAAAATCCGACAAAACGTTTGTTGAGTACCCTTGGCCTGGGCTGGTTAGCCTTTGGTGGCCTGGGGCTAGGGCTACGCTATGGGGTTCAAGTCCCAGAAGTGACTGTGATTATCGATCAGAGTTATTGCCCTCCTGCCCAGTGGCAGACAGCTGTGGTCAAGCCCTACAGCGACCTTTATGACAAGAGTCAGGCCAACCAGCGCAAGATTGCCCAAGTAGTTGTGGTCACTGACATTGAGCAAACAACACTGGCTACGATTCCTACCCCCGACGATCTGGGTAAGCCATTTGGTCAAGCACCTAGTCCAGAAACATTGACTACACTGCAGCAACAGTTTTCAGAAACTGTTGTGCTTAAATGTGGGCCGCATTAAGGATGTATATTTGATAGTGCTTCAAACAACCTCTGCAAAAACAATAATGATTCTCTTTAAAACTGTGGCTATACAAAGCATACGCAGTCAAGCATTGTTCCCCTTGAGTTTGCTTTTGTTGTTGCCGGTGACAGCCTGTGATGCAACATCGTCAGATGCTGGTGATATTAGCTCAGAGACTACACAGCCACCGGCTGAATCTATTCCAGTTGAAGAGCCCCTCCCAATCGATGAGCCAATCGATGATCCAGATGCATTACCGGCAGAAGAATTGACGGGTGTAGCTCTCGCTCTGTCTGGAGAAGGCGTATTAGTGGTCGATCAGCAGTCTGGAAAAACTCAAACCATTCCCTTTGAGACAGATCTTGAGACGTCCCAAACAGCGATTTCTGCGTCCCTAGGAGAACCCACAGAAACAGCGGAAAATGGCGAATGTGGTGCTGGGCCAATGAGTTTCATTACTTGGTCCAATGGTTTTACGCTCAATGCGATGGAGAATCAGTTTGTTGGTTGGACAGTACGTCCAGAGACTGAGCGTGCAAACTTGACAACGTTGGATGGTGTTGGTCTAGGCTCAACGTTAGTGGAATTGGAAGAGAACTATGATGTTGGGGTAATAGAAAGTAGTTTAGGAACAGAGTTTAATGCATCCAATAGCTTGTTTGGTTTGTTGGATGCTAATGAGCCGGATGGTATGGTTACCTATTTATGGGCTGGCGTAGCTTGTAATTTTCGCTAGTCAGCGTCCCGTCTTGCATCACTCTGGAATAGTGACTAATTTGTGAACTTCAATGGCAATATCAGGAAAGGCCATTGGATGTATACTGCCGTTGCTGAAGGTGTTCTGACTTACAAAATCACCATTGTGTAAGTTTCTAAACACGGTTAGCTGCCTATCTGTGATGTTAATGACCCAATACTCTTGGATGCTTGCTTGAGCGTAGAGCTTTCGTTTGATATTCAAATCGTAGGTTAGGGTAGTATCTGCCACCTCAACTAACCAATAAATATCTTCCGGGTAAGGATGACGTTTTAGATAGAGGGTTTCAGGTAGACGAACAATGGCGATGTCCGGTTGTGGTTCAGAGTCAATAAGGGTGATGGGATGAGCTTCAAAAACCTTAGCCTGATCTTGCAGAATGCGTCTCAGGTACTCGGCACCGCGATCATTAATAAATCGGTGAAATGCGCCTTCTGGAGCCATGTCCCAAATTTCTCCGTTGATGAGTTCACAGCGCCGATGATCGAGAATGCCCAGATCTCGCATGTGCTGATAGTCTGCAACTGACCATTTGGTTAATGTGCGCATGACTTGAACCTTCTGTGGCTAGCCGATTATTCTTCTCATATAATAGCTTTCTAGGGTTATCAGCTGCGGGAAGCCTAAAAATAAGCAGTCTCAGATATGTTTACTAGCTTAGATATTTAGAAAGAGATAAAAAACAAGGACTCTTAATATAAATTTACGCTTAAAATGTAGAGAATGGCCTGTATTAACCTGTAAATCTGACCTTTATAGATAAAAGATAAGTTTGCCAACCAATGTATCTGATTTGAATAAATCTATATAAGGGAAATATTGAAAATCACCTTTACTGGTGAGCAGTTCTCTTGAATTAGAAGGTATGGTTGATCACAAGATACGAAAACCTAATCTATTCATTAGCCATACTTCATCGGATGGTGAGTTTGCTCGTGTGCTTCAGGCTGAAATTGAGAAAGTTTTTGCTGGAGGAGTGCAGGTATTTTGTACAAGTTCTCCTGGTACGATCGGTGTCTCACAAGATTGGCTTGCTGCTGTTGAAGAGAAACTGGAAACCTGTCAAGCGGTTATCGTAATCGTCACGCCCTTATCGATTGAAAGGCCCTGGGTTTGGTTTGAAGTTGGAGCTAGCTGGCTTCGTGCACGCAGTGGTAAAGTGGCAATCTATCCACTCTGCGCCCCTGAAATTGATGCATCCCAACTTCCGTCTCCGTTAGATCGTTTGCAAGCACTCTCTATGGGTAAGGCAACTGATCTCAAATTATTGTTCGAAGGGCTAATTAAACAATTTGGATTTGGGAAAATCTCTTCGTTCCGGGCATCTAATATCAGTAAGCGGATTCCAAAGTATAAGGATGTGAAAATTAAAGAAGCAGATTTACTTGAGTATCAATTTTATGATGGTCGTTACACTGGATATTCTGACGAAGAACTTGAAGAAGTCATTGTAACTGAGCTAGTTTCCAAAGAGATACAAGATATTGTCAACTATCCAACAATACACAGAGATAGAGAATCCTCACTATACCGTGGTAAACTTATACACTTCAGGCAGCTTGACAGAAGACTCGACTTGCCGCCAGGAACAGCGAAGCGGTTGTTGAAAGATGTGGCTGCAAAATATGGTTTAGAAACTCAGCTCGAGAAAGAGCATATTATTCGATTTGAGGCAGCTGATTGGTTTCTCGATCAGTATGGAATAGAGAAATAACAACCAAGAAGGATAACATACTTAGCAATCTGAAAGGAAACTCTTTGGAGGTTACTTGGATATTATAGGCTCAGCCATCTGCTAATTCTCTCATATCATTGCAGTACTGCGATGCTCCTTGTTTATAAGCGGCCATTACCTGCTCGAATTCTGGGGTATAGTCCATCAGCTTAATACCGTCATCCATCACTACCATGGTTAGGGAATCGCCTTCTTTCGGATTAAATGTTTCCAAGATTTCTTTTGGAAACGTTGTGCTGATGGAGTTACCGACTTTTCGTAACTTAGCCTTCATAGTTTTGAGTCACTGCTCAAGTAATTACCATTGTAGTTACGTTAATATCAACCAGCTATTAGACTCTCAGTATTGAGTTTTAGATCGCTTCTACGATGATGACGGGTAGAGGACTGGTTTCTATCACTGCGCGAGAAACAGAGCCAACGAATAAGTTTTGTAGATGTCGATGACCGCGTTTACCAACAACAATTTCTGCCACGCTATGTTCTTGGGCGATTTGTAGTATTTCTGCAGGGATGGCTCCAGATGTAGTAATAAACCGATGTCGGATATCAGCTAAGTGTTGCTTGGCAAGTGTTTTTAGATGTTTGATGTTTTGAGGATTATCAACGCGTAGGACGTGTAAAACCACCACATCCCCATCACATCTTCGAGCGAGATCAGCCGTTTTTGTGAGGACTTGTGTTGCCAGGGGAGAAGTGTCAACAGCAGCAAGAATAGTAATATGGCGATTTACAGAGACTTTAGTGGGGTCCACTTCTCCTCGTTCTAGCAGCTTGGGTGCAAAGGTGGGAATAGCCCAAGCCCCTAAGGGAGCCGTCACTAAAATCGATAGAGCCGCGAGGGCAAGGATTGTTTCTCCTCCATTAACACCTTGGGCTAAGGGAATAGCCCCAATTGCTGCTTGGACTGTGGCTTTTGCGGAATTACCTGAGAGCAAAAACAGGCGTTCTTTGCGAGTCCAGTTGCTACCTAACGTGGCCAGATACCAGCCGAGAGAACGTCCTACTAATGTGCCGATAGCCAATATCAACAGCCCGGCCAGGAGAGTATCTTCTAAAACATAGAGCTGAATGCTAGCTCCTAGCAATACAAACAGAATAATCTCAGCGGCAACCCACAGACTGTTGAATCCTTCTCTTAGCCGCCTTGCCAGGGGGGTGTCGAATTCAATAAGAAAGAATCCGGTGGTCATGACGGCTAAATAGCCAGAGAAGATAGGGATATGTTCTGCAAGAACAACCAGTAGTAATGCAACGCTGGCAGCAACTAGGGCATCCTGAACGACATTCTGAGTCCAGTTTTGTTTGGCTAAAACCACGACGAGTAAACGGGCCGTGAGCCAGCCTAATATGATGCCTAAACTGACTTGCAGGATGACCTGAAGTGGCAGAAGTTGCACAGGGCTGAGGCTGAGACCACCAAACGCGATGCCTGTGGCAGTTCCTTGGGTGAGAAAGGCTAGCAGTAGGCTAAACACGAGTAACAGCAACACATCTGACAGAGCACTACCAGTCAAAATGGCGTCAGGGATACCCTTTTTGACACCCCAGCCAAGACTCTTGAGGCGCAGCATTCCTGGCACGATGACAGCTGGAGATTCTGCTCCAAGGATGCAGCCGAGCAGTAGCCCAGTGGCTAAATCAAATTGAAAGAGCCAGATAGCAGCTAGAGCGACGGTGATAGCTTCACAGGTGGCGGGTAAGAAGCCAAGTCTTAGGGCGACGGTGCCTTGCTGGGTTAGCTTTTCACGGTCTAGGCCCAGACCAGCTTTCATGAGGATCACCATGACAGCAATGGTACGGAGAGAGTCGGCTGCACCCAGCACTCCAGGGCTGAGCACGTTAGCGACTTGGGGACCGAGGATGATACCTGCGAGGACCATGCCGACCAGGGCTGGGGCTTTGAGCCGTCGGGCTATTTGTCCGGCAAAAAAGCCTGTGAGAAGGATCCAGATGATGCTTTCTAGCATTGGGTAGATGACTGGGAAATGTTGAAGATTGCTCAGGGATAACCATACCTGTTCTTGTCGGTACTGGTTGAGTGCAGGGTGGGCTAATGCTTCTTGAGGAGATGTTGACTTTGACTCCGCTCAGCCAGCTATTTCGCGGGGGATCAGTGAAGTCGAATCCCGATCACTGCGAGTTGTTTATTTCTGATAATGACCGCCGGCCATCATGAGATCAACTAAGCCATCGACCATGCGATCGCACTCTAACGGCATAATCTCTTTCCCGCCCATCATCTCCTGCACAATCAGATAGTGAACCATCGAGCCGGAAAAGACCCGAGCCGCAATCTCAGGATCTGTAAACTCTAGCTCGGGATGATTTGCCAGATAAGTCGATAGCCTTTCCAATAAAGGTTTAGTCAGCTCTCGCACAAAGGTTTGGGCTAGTTCAGGAAACTGCTCAGATTCACCAATAATCAAGCGCATCAGGGTGAGGAACGGTTGATTGCTAACCGCCTCATTGATAAATGATCGCCCCATTTTGCGCAGCATGACGTCAGGCGAGGTGGGCATTTCCGCACGTGCAGGCAAGTTTCCCATCATGTTGCTGCTTTTGTGCAGCAGCTGTTGCACTAATGCGACAAACAATCCCTCTTTATCCTGAAAATAGCTGTATAGCGTGGGTTTTGATACCCCTGCTGCCTTGGCGATACGAGCCATACTCGCTGCAGCATACCCTTGGGCCATGAACACTTCGAAAGCACCGGCCAGAATCGCTTTGGCTTTGTCAGCTTTAGGATCTGAGGATGCGTCGGATGGGGCAGGGGTAACAGGGCTCACTCAAATAACTCCGGGGGGTGGGAAACGGGATCTCATTTTACTAAATCGTTTTGATTTTTATTGACTTTACTAAACGGTTTAGTAAAATAAAAGTATAGCGAGTTGTGTAGGCTCATGAATCTCAATCTGATAAATCCCCAAAAAATAGCTGTAAGCCGTCAGTGGTGGTTGATTGTGGGTGTCGCTGTTTTAGGCGTAGTGGGCGTTACGGCTTGGCGTAGTGCTCAGGTCCCGAATCAGCGTGAAGAGCAGGTGGCTGTGCTGCCTGAAATCACATCAGTGACCGCTCTAGGTCGTTTGGAGCCAGACGGTGAAACGATTGCTCTGACGGCCCCTACTTCTGCCCAGGAGAGTCGGATTCAGGAGCTACTGGTGAAAGAGGGCGATGTTGTGGAGGCGGGGCAGGTCATTGCGATATTGGATAATCGAGATCGCATGCAAGCCGCGTTGCAAAAAGCTGAGCAACAAGTGCAAATTGCCCGCGCCCAGCTGGCCCAAGTTGAGGCGGGTGCCCAAACTGGTGAATTGCAGGCGCAAGTGGCAGAAATCGCTCGGCTTGAGGCTGACCAGGCTGGTAATATCAGTGCCCAGCGAGCGACGGTTGCTCGCCTGGATGCTGAAGTGCAACATGCTCAAATTGAGGCCCAGCGCTATGGGTCGCTATATCAGCAGGGGGCGGTCTCGGCGTCCCAGCGCGATGCTAAACAGCTGACTTACACCACAGCCCAACGCCAGCTTCAGGAAGCTCAAGCTTCTCTAGGACGAATTGAGTCAGCAGGTCAGGAGCAAATTACCCAGGCCCGTGCCACCCTCGACCGGATTGCAGAGGTGCGTCCGGTGGATGTGGATGCAGCTGAGGCGGACGTGCAATCTGCGATCGCAGGCGTGGCAGAAGCGCAAGCCAACCTTGATCAGGCTTATGTGCGCTCTCCCCGCGACGGACAAGTACTGAAAATTCATACTCGCTCTGGAGAAACCATCGGTGATGAAGGGATTGCCACCCTGGGCCATACCCAGCAAATGATGGTGGTTGCTGAGGTGTACCAGGATGATATTGCCAAGGTAAATCCTGGTCAGCGGGTGGAGATTACGACGCCTACTATTGACGATGTTCTACAGGGAACGGTTCAACGAATTGGTCTTCAGGTGGAATCGCAACAGGTGGTCAATGAAGATCCGGCGGCCAATATTGATGCCAAGGTCGTAGAGGTTCATATTCAACTCGATGACCCTGATGGTGAGACTGTTGCAACGTTAACAAATTTGCAGGTCACCGCCGCCATTCAAATTAAATAGATTTTCGTTCCCATATTCCCGTGTAGAGATATTCCATGGAACGTCTCTACACGGGGTGCTCCCACCTCTATTGGTCCCATGAACCCTCTCCAAATTATTAAATCTCTCCAAGAACGAACGCCCCTAGGGTTGTTGCAATTAAAACACGACCCAATGAGATTGCTAACTGCGATCGCCGGTATCACCTTTGCCGATGTGCTGATTTTTATGCAGTTAGGGTTTTCAGATGCGCTCTATAAAACCAACACCCAATACCCTCGGTCTCTCCAGGCAGATATTGTCCTGATTAGCACTCAGGCCAAGAATTTTGGACAATTGCGTACCATTCCTCGACGACGGTTATATCAAGCACAGGATGTACCGGGGGTTGTTTCTGCCGATGCTCTTTATGTGGGCTCTGTAGAGTGGCGTAATCCTCAAACCCGTAAGAAAACCTCCATGATGATTGTTGGGCAAAATCCCCATCGCCCTGCCTTTGATATTCCTGAGGTGAATGCCAAAATCTCGGAGACTCGAATGCCGTATCATGTTCTCTTTGATCAGGCGTCGCGGGGTGATTATCAAGCGATGATTGCCAAAGTACAAGCGGGACAATTGGCCACAACTGAGGTGGGTGTGAATACGGTAACGGTTTCAGGGTTGTTCACAGTGGGCGCATCCTTTTCTGATGATGGGGCCTTGATCACCAGCGGTCAAAACTTTTTGCGATTGTTTCCTAGGCGTGAAGCAGGCACTGTCAGTTTAGGGTTGATCAATGTCGATCCCGCCTATGACCCTGAACAAGTGAGAAAACAACTCATAGCTCGTCTGCCGGACGATGTCATAGTGTTAACCCATGATGGCTATATCGACTTTGAGTTAAATGAGATTCAGGCTAACTCTCCCATTGGGTTTGTGTTTGGTCTCGGAACGACCATGGGCTTTATTGTGGGAGTGGTGATTGTCTATCAGGTGCTTTCCACGGATGTGAATAGTCATCTGGCTGAGTACGCCACCTTTAAGGCTATGGGCTATCGCAATAGCTATCTTCTCGGTGTTGTTTTTGAAGAAGCCTTGATTCTCTCTTTTCTAGGATTTTTCCCCAGCTTAGCTATTGCCCTTGGTGCCTATAGTCTGACGGCTACAGCGACGGCGTTGCCGATTGCGATGCCTGTGAGTCGAACGTTTGTGGTGTTTTTGCTGACGCTGGTGATGTGTAATGTTTCCGGTGCGATCGCAACCCGTCGTCTCCAAGCGGCTGATCCTGCCGATATTTTCTAGCCTGGTGTTGGAGGGCTGGCACAAGGCACAGCCCCTACCCGTTAATCTCCATCTCCGTCTCTATTTCTCTTTCACAGACCTATGACGACTGCACCTGCTATTTCTGTTCACAAGTTAGACCATTATTTTGGCTCTGGGCAACTGCGCAAACAAGCCTTGTTTGACATCAATTTAGACATTGCAGCTGGAGAAATTGTGATTATGACGGGTCCCTCTGGTTCTGGAAAAACCACGCTGCTCACCCTGATTGGTGGCTTACGCTCGGCGCAATCCGGGAGCCTACAAGTCATAGGACATGAGTTATGCCAGGCCAGTGGGCAGGCTCTAGTTAAAGCGCGGCGCAATAATGGTTATATATTTCAAGCCCATAACCTGCATGGTAGCCTGACTGCACTGGAAAATGTGCAAATGGGCCTGGAAGTGCAGGGAAGAGTTACTAAACAAGCCAGGCATCATCGAGCCGCAGAGATGCTGAAGCAGGTTGGGCTAGAAGAGAGGACCGATTACTATCCTGCTGATTTATCGGGTGGACAAAAACAACGAGTTGCGATCGCGCGTGCGCTAGTCAGCCATCCTAAGATCCTGTTGGCTGATGAACCGACAGCTGCCTTAGATAAGAAATCAGGCCGAGATGTGGTAGACATTATGCACAACTTAGCTAAAGAGCAGGGCTGTACGATTTTACTAGTCACCCACGACAATCGTATTTTAGACATTGCCGACCGTATCATTTACATGGAAGATGGACGTTTGTCGACGCAAGATTCAGGATAGTAGGACCTTGTATCTGTCCTATGTTTTCTAACAGCTTTGCCCTCACAGGTCTGTTATTTCCTCTGCAATATATTCTTTGCCAATGTGCTGATACTCGGCCAAGGTAAACGCATCTACTTGAATAGCATCCAACTGTGCCTGTTCTGCAGTTGTCGCCAGGTCAGATTCTGCGCCTGTAATCAACCCAGCTCGCAGTGCCGCTTCCACACGACCCACAGGTGGTGTAATCTTCAGCTGACCATGGCGTAGTGCCGTTTTGATTTTTTTAAAGATTGGCATTGCCACAATAGAAAGCTGGTAAGCACGCTCTAGTCGACCGAGTGCCTGTTCTGCCTCAATGGGTACATACAATCCTTTAGTAAGGTGCTTGCGTCCATCAGGAGACTGCAGTAATTGAGCTACAGCATGGCCTTGGGCATCGGTAGGAATCACACCAATGGGATTTAACCGGAACCAGGGTAACGTTGTGGCTCGCATCAGACCACCCAAAACAGGAATCTTCAGATTTACCAATAGTCCTTCTAATGCTTGCTGAATCTGCCCAAGGCTATGGTGCATCGCCCAGTGAACCAGGGGTAAATCGTCTTCACGACGCCCTTCTGCCTCAAACCGTCTGAGTGTGGCTGTCGCTAAATACATCCAAGAAAGCATATCGGCAAAACGACCTGTAATTTTCTCGTGACGCTTGAGTCGACCACCGTAGGTGAGCATGGCAAGATCCGATAGAGCTGCAAATGTGGCCGAAGCCCAAGCCAACTTTTGATAATATCTCGCCGTTTCTCCTCGAACGGGAGGTTTCACCCCATGGCCATGGGTCCAACCTAAGACTTTTGCACGGGTGAGATTTCGTAAAACAAGCCCCACATGTCGCCAAAATGCATGGTCAAAGGCTGCAATGTTGTTGTCTTCTAAAGCGTCAATTTCATTGACAATATAACCATGACAACGGATCGCTCCTTGACCATAAATCATCAAACTGCGGGTGATAATATTCGCTCCTTCAACCGTAATGGGAATTGGTGTTGCCGTATAAATATTGGCCAACAGATTGCGAGGTCCGCGACAGATTCCAGCACCACCGAGAATGTCCATGCCGTCATTGATAATGTGGCGGGACAGCTCAGTAAACTGATACTTAGCAATGGCAGAGACCACGGCAGGCTGTTCGCCTTGGTCCACAGCACCGCAGGTATATAGACGCGCCGCATCCATCAAATAGGTGAGACCACCAATGCGAGCCAGGGGTTCTTCCACCCCTTCAAATTTGCCGATGGATAACCCAAACTGTTCGCGCACAACACTGTAGGCACTGGTTACCCGCGAGACCAGCTTGGCTATACCAGTGCAGGTAGCTGGGAAGCTGATACCACGACCAGCAGCAAGACTCTGCATCAGCATTGTCCAACCCTGGCCAGCGCGCTCAACACCACCAATAATCTGACTCGCAGGTAAGACTACATTACGACCAGAAATTGGAGAGTTATAGAAGGGTACACCCATGGGGTCATGACGATGGCTCAGTTGCACGCCCGGAGTATCTGCAGGAACTAGGACACAGGTAATGCCGACCTCGACTCCTTTGCCTAGGAGATTATCGGGGTCACGGAGACGAACAGCTAAGCCGATGAGGGTGGCGATCACACCCAGCGTAATGTATCGCTTCTGCCAGTTCAACCGCAAATATAGCTCACCATCTTTACCCTTGAACACCGTACCGCCAGACTGCAGACTTGCTGCATCCGAACCAGCCGTTGGTTCCGTTAGGGCAAAGCAAGGCATTTCTTCGCCCATGGCGAGTTTTGGCAAATAGCGCTGCTTTTGTTCGTTAGTCCCATAGCGCAGCAGCAGCTTGGCTGGCCCTAAAGAGTTCGTCACGCCTACCGTCGCTGTGTAGGTAAATGAGCGCGATGCTAGCTTGGTCATGATCGCACTATAGGCTGTATTCGAAAACCCCAAACCGCCATACTCTGACGGAATCATCATGCCAAAGAAGCGTTCTTTTCTTAGATAAGCCCACACATCATCGGGGAAATCTTTGCGCTGATGGATCTCCCAGTCCGTGGCCATGCGGCACACCTGTTCCACAGGGCCATCAATAAACACTTGTTCATGGGGACTCAGTGTCGGGTAAGGCTCTGCCAAAATCCGCTTAAAGTTGGGTTTACCAGAAAACAGTTCGCCATCTACCCAGACAGTACCTGCTTCGATAGCTGCGCGTTCTGTTTCTGAAATTGCTGGCAACAACTTAAAGAGTCGGATTGTTTTAGCAATGGGTGCCGTAATCACTACCTGACGGATAAATGGCACATTAAAAATAATGGCCACTAGGCCAAATAGAATCCATAGCCATAAAGGCGCATGGACGATAGCGAGTACCAATGCTGCGTAGGCAAACCAAGCCAGCATCGGCACATTAATGTAGGCCAGAACAACAAATAGTCCGAGCAATCCAACAATTAAACCAACGATCAAGAGAGTCATAGTATTTACCCCTTGTGTCACAACTGGACTAGGGCATGAAGAAGAATCTGTATTTTTGTTGAAGTCTAATTGACAACAAACGCTGCCTTGCGCTTTCCAAGCCTAGTCTCGTTTTGTCACTCTCTATGAATTAGAGCAACAAATTTTCAAACACTCCAGCGGCACCCATGCCACCCCCAACACACATGGTGACCATGCCATAACGGATGTGGCGACGTTGCATTTCATGGAGCAATGTTGCAGTAAGTTTCGCACCGCTACAGCCGAGGGGATGGCCGAGTGCGATCGCACCGCCATTCACATTGATTATGTCTTCATTTAGTCTCAACTTACGAATGACCGCCAGACTTTGGGCTGCAAACGCCTCGTTAAGTTCAATTAGGCCAATGTCATCCAGACTTAGCCCCACCTGCTTCAGCACTTTAGGCACCGCTTCCACCGGCCCAATTCCCATAATCTGCGGCGGTACACCGGCAACCGCAAAACCCAACAGTCGCGCCATCGGCGTAAGGTTCAATTCCTGTACCTGGCGAGCACTCATCAGAATCGTGGCGGCAGCCCCATCCGACATTTGGGAGGAGTTACCGGCTGTGACGCTGCCCCCACGCCGAAATACAGGTGGCAATAATGCCAAAGCCTCCAGGCTGGTATCAGATCTGTAACCTTCATCCACTTGGAATTGAGTTGTTTGGGTGTGGACATCACCATTTTGGTAGACCGTGTCAGTGACGGTCAGGGGGATGATTTCATCGGTAAAATTACCAGTCTTGATGGCTTTGATGGCGTTTTGGTGCGATCGCAGTGCAAATACATCTTGATCCGCCCGTGAAATCTCAAACTGCTTTGCCACATTCTCCGCTGTGAGCCCCATAGAGGTATATACCTGGGGTGTTTCAGCCATCATGGCTGGGTTAGGGCTCCAGCGGTCCCCACCCATGGGAATCAAGCTCATGGACTCCACGCCTCCAGCCACCATCACATCCGCCTGCCCAAAGCTAATCGCCTGGTGTGCCATAGCAATTGTCTGTAACCCTGACGAGCACAGCCGATTAACCGTCATGCCCGGTACTGATGAGGGTAGGCCAGCCCGGTGCGCCACTACCCGACCCAGGTTATAGCCCTGCTCTGCCTCGGGCATGGCACAGCCCATGATTACATCTTCGATTTGGTCTGGTTGTAAGCTGGGGAGTCTTGCGATCGCGCCGCGTACAACCGCTGCCCCCATGTCATCGGGCCGCATATGCCGTAGAGTACCGCGCGGAGCCTTACCAACGGCTGTACGTACGCTCGCAACAATGTAAGTATCTTGCATGATATTCTCCAGGTAATGAGCAACAGGCCATAGGGACAATGGACAACGTAGGTTGGGTTGATCCACAAGACTCTAAACCTTCAACACAGTGCCCAAGACGAAACCCAACCATTCCAATCATCTCGACCATCAATTCCGCAACGGCTTCTTAGTCTTCAATAAATGCATAATCCTCTCCTGGGTTTTTTTCTGTTGCAACAACGGCAAGAACAACTCCCGCTCTAACCCCAGCAAATACTCCTCAGATACTCTTGCCGGAGCCGTTAAATCACCACCAGTCAAAATGTAGGCCAGTTGACCTGCCAAGAATCGATCATAGTCACTAGCAAATCCCCCTTGTTGCATGGTGTAAGCCATATGGTCGAGTACTGCACGTCCCTGTTGTCCTAACACCCAAAAACTGTCGTGGGCCGGCGGACGATACCCTGCCCGATCAAGGCACAGCACCTCTTCTTTTGCCACATAGAGACGCTGGTCATTGTTCATAACAATGTGAGTATGGGCAGGCAAAAAGCCTAACTCCATTGCCTCATAGGCGCTGCCTGCAACAGTCGCTGTTGCCACAGTTTTAAAGGCATGATTCAAGTAGGGCTGAATGTGTTGAGCTGTACCGCTCACAGCCTGCTGTGATGCCCACTTTGCCAAACGAGTGGTACCGGTTGCCCCAGGAATGAGACCAACACTTAATTCGACAAGGCCAATATAACTCTCGGCAGCAGCGACCACATGGGGACAAGCCATTACTAACTCACAACCTCCTCCCAAGGCTCGCCCCTGCACTGCCGCCACAATCGGTTTATGGAAGTAACGAATTTGCTGTAGCAACGTCTGAAACGTCACCAACAAATCAGTAATCATTGACCAGTTGCCAGTTTGAGCTGCTGTTGCCATTTCCACAAGGTTGGCCCCACCACAGAAATGGTCGCTGTTATTCCCAATGACAAGCCCCCGGTACTGATCATCTTGAGACAACATATGCAGCACCGTCTGTAACCCATCTACAACAGACGTGCTGAGGGTGTTCCCCTTAGAACGAAACTCATAGAGCGCAACGCCGTCCTGCATGTCAAACAGGGCTGCTTCTGAGGTTTCCCAAATCTTACTGTTTGTTGTTTTAATCAAAGGCAGATGAATCTCATCTGTAGCTTGTTCTACCGTTTGTTGCCCCACAGGACCAAGTACTGAATCAGCCATCAGCAGACTGCTCGGTACGCCATGGGGACTCCGATAAAAGTGTCCTTCCCCTACAGCTGCTATTTCATTAATCCACTCAGGTACATGTAAATTTGCCGCCTGCATATCATAGAGCACTCGATGGAAACCAATGGCATCCCATAGTTCGAATGGCCCCATTTGCCAGCCAAATCCCCAGCGCATCGCTCGGTCAACGTCAGCAGGGCTATCAGCAATTTCAGGCAAACGACAGGCACTATAACTCAATAACGCTAATGTTGTTTTACGGAAGAAATCACCCGCTCTACCCAACAGGGTATAAAGCACCCTGACTCGATCGATCAGTTTAGGTAACTGTGCAACATTCTCAAGTCCTGGCAAGTTAAGGGGGCGAGGTGCTTCGTAGGCAAAGGTTTTAGGATTCACTGACAGAATATCCTGCTTTACCTTTTTATAAAACCCTTGTCCTGACTTAGCTCCTCGCGAACCAGTTTCCACCAACGTTTTTAACAAAGACGGCAGCTTAAACATCTCCCTTTGCTCATCATGGGGAATGGCTGGATAGATATTTTCAGCTACATGGAGTAAGGTATCGAGGCCAACCCAGTCTGCTGTTCTAAATGTTGCCGATTTTGGACGACCAATTAATGTGCCTGTCAGAGTATCAATCTCCTCAATGGAGTAGCCATCGTCAATTAGGGCATGAACACCGAGAAATGTGGAAAATAAGCCAATACGATTAGCGATGAAATTAGGGGTATCTTTAGCAAGAACAACACCTTTGCCTAGATAACTACGACCAAACCGTTCCATTCGCTGCATCACTGTTGGATCGGTTACATCGGTGGGGATTAGTTCCAACAGTTTTAAATAACGAGGTGGGTTAAAAAAGTGAGTCCCTAAAAATCGTTGCCGAAAGTCTAAGGAGCGTCCATCCGCAATCTGAGCAATGGGTAACCCACTGGTATTGGTAGAAATCACCGCATCAGAACGCACTACCTGTTCTAGTCGGGCCATCAGCTGTTGCTTAATATCCAGACGTTCAACTATAGCTTCAATCACCCAATCTACCTGGCTTAGACGAGCAAAATGATCATGATAGTTTCCGAGCTCAATCCGATGGGCCATATCAGGGGAAAAGAAAATTGGCGGGGAGAGTTTTCTAGCCTTATTAAATGCCCCTTCTACCACTGCATTTTTATCACCTTTCGGAGCAGGTAGATCCATCAGTAATACCTGCAATCCTGCATTTGCCAAATGAGCTGCGATCTGAGTACCCATAATGCCAGCCCCCAGCACAGCAGCCGTTTTGAAAGGAAGAAAAGTCATAATAGATCTCCTCAAAAGCAGGTCAACGGAGGGCAAATACCCTCCACTAAAAATACGAAATACGGAAGGTGGGCACCGCTCACCAAAAACAGACTGTAGGTTGGGTTGAGTCTATTGAAACCCAACAAATCCAAATATCATGAAGCAGTTTGCCGATCACGATGATATAAGGTCCCTAAACGCCTCCACCTTTGATATAAATGAGAGAATCTCCTTGGCGACACCTGGCACAAGGACTCAACCTCTTGATAAAGCACATCGATTTCCTGGGCATAAGCCTTATAGAGCTGTTGGCGACTTCCCCTAACACCCACCTTTTCAGAAATCAGCACAAACCGCTTAATGGTTGACCAACTTGGCAACCGAGCATTCATTTGGTCAATAAGCTTTTGGTAATAAGATCTCATCAGTACTAACTCATCAGCTTGACCTCCAACATTACTCAGTAATTTCTCTAATAGCAGATCCCAGTTTGACAAAATCTCCCCGCCAGCCTGAAGAGTTGTTTTGAGAATTTCATTTTCAGGGACAATCAACACTCCACAAAACTTTTGTCCAGGTCCCACTAGCAAAGCTTGTTTCACTAACGGAGACAGTCTCAACTGTGTCTCAATCGGTGCCGGAGCGATGTACTTACCAGTGGATAACTTGAAAAGATCTTTCTTGCATCCCTGGAGCGTCAATAGGCCATCTATAGAAAACTCTCCAAAGTCTCCCGTGTGGAACCACCCATGGGCGTCAATCACCGCCTCCGTTGCGTCTGGATCATCGTGATACCCCATCATGGTGTAAGGACTATGGACTAAGACCTCACCATCCGCCGCCAGCCGCATTTCCACACCGGGGATAGGTGCCCCCACAGTCCCTGAGCGCAGCCAGCGCGCGCGTGTATAGCTGAGCACAGAACTGGTCTCAGTTAAGCCATAGCCCTGCTTCACCGGGATACCAACACCATTAAAAAAGGTCATAATTTCAGGACGTAGGGCCGCTCCACCACATAGTAGATGGCGTATATTCCCGCCAAAGGCTCGACGCAAATTCTTAAACACGCCATGGCTAAGTAGCCAGCGCTGTAAACGACGCCAGCTTACACTCCCTAGCTCATCATCATGGGCCAGATGCCAGCCCCAGTTCAGCCAGTAGTGTTTTAGCCCACGGGACTGTTGTCGCAGGTTATTAATTCGCTCATAAACTTTCTCCAGCAGTCGTGGCACCGTAATAAATATGGTGGGTTTCACGGTCGCTAAATGTAGAAATACCCGTTTTGGAGATGAGAAATAAATGTGATGGCCAAAGGCAAAGTGGCCATAGAGAAACGCCCTTGCAAAAATATGGTTGAGGGGTAAAAACGATAGGGCTACTTCCGGTGTACCTGGCTTCAGTCCTGGCATGCTGCTAAACGCCGCCCAGATATTGCCAGTTAAGTTCCTGTGACTTAACATTGCGCCTTTTATATGACCACTGGCATCGGGGGTGTAGACAATGGTGGCCAAATCATCGGGATGAATCCGCTGCTTCAATGCCTGAATCGCTTCTGGGGAATGGGCATGACGACCCTGGTGACGAATGTCTTCTAATGTTTTAATTGTGCTCTTTGATAACACCCAGTCGGGGCGTGTTGCTTTTTCAACAACAATAATCAAATCAACCTGCTGTACCTGGTGGTAAAAGCGTTTTAACGTTTTCCAGGTGGACACAACTAGTGCCTTAATGTGGGCATCGGCCACTATCCAGCGAATGGCGGATAGTGGTTGCCCTTTGTCTATGGGGATAGTGACTAGATTTGCGATCGCACTGCCCATATCCACCAACGCCCAATGGATATCGCTCTCTAGTAGCAGGCCAATGCGGTGTGACTCACTGGTACCCTCGTTACCGGTCAATCCTTCGGCCTCTAAGCCTAGCGCCAACTCTTCAGCAGCAGTACGAAACTCAATATAGGAATAAGTCTCCCACCCATGGGGAGTCCACTGATGCAACGCAGCATAGTCATAGGCACACCCCATATCTAACAAATCAGGAATAGTATGATGAAGCTGTACAGAACCCTGAGTAGCTGGCGCAACATACAACGCGCAGCAAAGGGGACATTGATCAACCATCTTTTTAAGAGAGCTAAAAACCCTCTTCCTCAATACAATTGGGACGCCCGTTGCAGTGGCATAGGGCAATCACACCCAAAGACCTATAGTTCTACCCAGCAAAGAGAGGAGTGGATAAGGGTAGAGCCTATGGCTTGGTCATTAACAGTTGAATTTAGCCATGGGCAAACGACTCCGAGCCTTCATTAAGCAGACTAAACCTCACACCTAAACCCATTTCAAGCAGTATTTTCTGTACAGAAAAACGCATAAAAAAGACTCGTTACAGGAGTCATCAACGGGTTTAAAGTCGCAGCTGACTATCAGGCTAGAGCTGAGATAATCTATTCGATAACAATAAAAAACAGCCAGATAAATGGCGACTTATAGTCAAGAATCCAGCTGATTAACCAAGCAATATCGCAGTAAAGAACTTAGTCTATTTCAAGTAGCCTAGTTGGGTTAGCTGGTTTTCTAATACCACTATTATAGTGGGATCGCCCATCAGACATGAAGTTGTCTTAATAAGGTCGTAATATTTCAGAAATATTTAAACCGCCATTTGATAGCTATTTGACCACAGTCTCATCTTTTTTGATGTGACTCTCTAGCCAACTATTAATATCTTTCATAATCTCGGTTTGATTAATTTCGTTATAGAGTTCGTGATAAGCTCCGCTATAACTAATGAACGTCTTATCTTTTTGAGATAAGTCTTGAAAAAAAACTTGACTGATTCTAGGATCTGCAACTTTATCAGCAGTGCCATGCAACATCAAAATAGGTGATGTCAGATGTTCTTGATGACTCCATAGAGTCTTTGTCGTTTTTAGAAACTCTGTTGCCAGACGAGCTGTCCCCCGACGATGTCTTAGCGGATCGTGGGCATAGGCTAAAACCACCGAGCGATCGCGTGATGGCAAAATGTGATTGAGGCCAAGGGAAAGAGAAAATCGAGGCCAGCCCATGGACAATAGTTGACCAATTCTTAAACGCAGGTCAGTTTTAGCATGGATACCAAAGGGTGGCGATGCCGCTACGATGCCTGCAATGCTTGGATATAGACGTTTATTCGATTGTCTTTCCGTTAGGTGGCTGTTAAGTTCATAGTCCAATGCAACAATACTACCTAAGCTATGCCCTAATAAGAAACAAGGCACCAGTGGATGCTGTTGCTGGACTATGGCAAGCAAGTAAGCTAAATCATTTCGATAGTCTGCCCAGGTATTAATATGGCCACGCTGTCCTGGTGAACGACCGTGACCCCGTAGATCATAGCCATACAGGGCATACCCTTCAGGCAATAGAGCTTTCACAACATTTTGAAAAAGACCACTGTGTCCACCTAATCCGTGAATCAAAATCACAATTGCTTTCACGGTCGATGTTGGCAACCAGCTCTGATAGTAAAGACTTAAGCCATCTGCTGCGGTGAATAGACCCTCCTGATGTTGGACAGTAATTGTCTGCCATTGAAGCTGTTCCAGACGCTGCTGAAATTTATTGAGCACAGGTTGTAAGGCATGATCAGACTTTGCACTGATGAGGTGTAAATCATAAGGAGGCTGACTAATGGCTTGGGCATAGGACGTTAGCTGTGCCTGAGGAGTCTCCGATTGCCGCAAATAACGATCAAAAAATAGAACACTCAATCCACACAGATAGCTGTCAATAATAGGGGGGGATAAATTGAGACTGGGTAAATCATCATGGCTGGTCAGTTGCAGAGAAGATAACAATTTTCTGAGATCATGCACATGGGACTTGCCCCGAATAACGGCTAAAAATCGTTCTTGGCTGGCCAGTAGAGGAAACATTTGTAGGGGTTCCAAGGCCATGGGTGCTGTTTTATCGTTGCTGCCAGTTGCAATAACTGTAGGAATGGTGACAGACGCTAAACCCTCTGCACCAAATAGGCCATTACCAATGGGATCCACCGTAAAAATAGCGCTAATGCGAGAATCCTGAAGCGGTGTAACTTTGGGCGGTAGTGACAACGCTCGACATTGGAGCAATAGGGATACATTTAAGCTTTCAGAGATTCCCTCACAACGCTGGGCTAACGCCTCAAAATCAATGGTGGCCCCTGCTAAGGCTAAGGCTGTGTAGCCTCCAAAAGATTCGCCTAATATGCCCACATCCGTTACCTTCAGATGGCCATCATAGTCGTGCTCATTTAGACGCTCCAACTCATCTAACAGGGCACTAATATCATGGGGACGATCAAAAAAATCATGGAGTGAAAATATCTCGTCAACACGCCCCGATAGCAAGCTATGAACCTGATGGGTATCGCTGCCTGGGTGCTGGGGTACAGCCACTAGATAACCATGGGACACCAAATGTTTAGTGTAGCGAGTCATGGTCTGGGGATTAGCTGCTAAACCATGGGAAATGACCACAATGGGTACGGGATATGGAATGTCTCCCAGAGGTTCATAGAGAAAAACCTGAAATGGTTGAGATGAGCGCCGTTGTAAACGCAGCACTTTTTGACGTATTCCCCAGGGACCAGGGACCCGAGGATCAATCTCCGGCACTGTCTGTTTCGTTGCTTCTTGCAACATCAGTGTCTTGAGTAAAGCTAACAGTTTATCGGTGGTCTGCAACAGGAGATCAATTTGCTGTGCTGTTTCCAGAAGCCGATCCGTGCGAAGATTGCCGGCTATTTGATACAGCAAGCTCATGATCGATAGCTGATCGGCTTGAGTGATTTTTCGGATTAGTGCCTGACGACCAGCTACATCGTCAGGTAGTTCAATTAACTGTCCTAGCCTTACTAATAAGGATTCACCAATATCTGTGCGTAAAAATCGCTGTAAGCTCTTCGCATCGAGTCTTACTTGGGTTTGTAAAATCTCTTGGCATTGAGTTTGGGCCTGAGGGTTTTGGCTGTCAAGATATATCTCACAAGTACGCTTAGCTAGCTGTGGTAGCCGTCTCTGTTGCCATATCAGAGACACTCGTCGCTGTAGCACTTGTTGAACTGAAGAGGGAAAAAAGGCCATCACAAACCTCGCAGACAAGAATACTTGTCCACTCCCCTCCTAGTTTGATTATGGTGTAAGAACAGGTGCTTTTATGCAGAATGATAGGGTGTTTAATATACGATCTTCATGTATCTAGTGATTTACACGGATGCTATACGTATTATTTGTCATGTTTTGACGACATTTGATACGTATTTATCGGCGGCTATCTTATGACTTAAAAGCAGTTTTTTGAGGCCGAGTATTTCATGTCATCGCTGAAACTCCCTAGAACCAAGCATTTGTCAATTAGTCTTAAGTCAAAAAATATTGTGGACTGCGAAGGCGCACCTATCTAATCCATAGTCTGTGTATCAAAAATAGCAAGCTAACGGCTTGATTCAGAAAAGTAGGATCAATACACTACCAACAGGTGTGTTGTATCTATATGTAGAGCAATGAGCGTTTTTCCTAGGGTTATAGATAGGTCTCAAGTTCTGGAGTGTTCTGATCATCAGTTAAAGCAAGTGGGGCAATACTTAAAAGCAGTACGTACACAACAAGGACTGTCATTGCTACAGGTGGCACAACGTACGCATATTCAACCCAAGCAATTGCGTGCCATCGAAACTGGCAATTGGATGCAGTTGCCAGAAGCAATTTATGTACAGGGATTTCTCAAACAATATGCACAGTCTTTGGGGTTGGATGGTGTAGCGATCGCAAATGATCTTGCAGTACAACCTGCTCCGGTGAACACTAAATGGTTAAATCAGTCCAATTTTTCGGCCCGTGAACGAGGCGTTGGACCGTTGCTGATCAATTGGTTGGTTGGCTAAGCCGATTCCTTGGGGGTGGCCTTAGCAGCTACTGGGGAAATCTCGCTGCCCGTGGCTGCTTCGGCGTTTCCATCTTCTTGATTAGCAACAGATTCTAGGTCTGACTCTGACCTAGGTTGTACGCGTGGAGCTTCATACATGGCTAAGTCAAACCAGAAGGTGGTACCAATACCCACTTCACTGACTAAACGCATCTTACTGTTGTGCTTGGCAATAATGTTTTTAACGATAGAAAGGCCTAACCCAGTACCTTCTAGCGTATGAACGCGATTTTCTACACGATAGAAACGATCAAAGATTGCATCTTGATCTTCAGGTGCAATGCCAATACCGGTATCGGAAATTTCGATGCGGACACTGTCAGTAAAGTCTGGGTGCTCAACCGCCGATGGCGCACGATAGGCACGAATGGCCACACAGCCCCCCGCTGTAGAAAACTTCAGGCCATTCCCCACTAAGTTACCAAACACCTGCAACATTAAATCGTAGTTGCCTCGCACCGGTGGCAGACCTTCTTCAATTTCTTGAATCAGCTCTATTCCTTTATCCTTAGCGTTGAGCTGATAGGTGCGCAGGATCTGTTCAATGGGTTGATGAATATCCAACGCCGAAAACTGATAGCGACGATTCGACTCCAACCGTGAAAGATCTAACACGTCATTCACCAGACGTGTCAGGCGATCAGTTTCATGATTAGCGGTCTCTAAAAACTCCTGGCGCTCGCGGTCAGACAAATCATCACCATACTCATAGAGAGTTTCAATGAACGATTTGATGTTGAACAACGGTGTCCGTAACTCATGGGAAATGTTGCTAATAAACTGGCTCTTGGCCGCATTTAAGGCAACCTCTCGGGTAATATCCTGAATTGTGAGGGCAATACCTTTAACCGTTTCACCCGACTGATCCAACACGGAGTTCAGTAATACGCGAATGGTACGACTCGTAGGTTCAGTCAGGGCAATGCGAAATTCTTGGCTTTCAGATGAGTCCCCCTTAGCAGCCTGATATAGTGGGCGGGTCATCTGTGCCCTCACCTCTGTGGGAAGATGCTGTAACACATTACCGTCCGGTGGTAGGTGAGCGTCCCAGCCAAAAATACGACTAGCTGCCGTATTGGCAAGCACCACCTCCATGTTGGCATCGATCAAAATTGCACCGTCAGCGATGGTAGATACAAGACGCTCTAACTTGGCTTTCTCAGCAGTGAGTTCTTCAATATTCTGTTCTTCATAGCGCTCCAGGCGCTCTGCCATGTAGTTAAAGCTTTGAATTAGCTCACCCAACTCGTCTCCACCTCGGGAGAGATCGATCCGCTGCTTAAAGTTACCGGCAGCAATGTTCTTCACACCGGTTAAGAGTTCTTTAATGGGCTGAGTAATGGTCAGCGCATTAAACACTGCTCCCAAAATCACCATCACCCAAATGCACACAAATACAGCAATGGTGACATCACGTGTGAGGTGGGAAGATGCCACCACCGTCGGATTAGGATTAATCCCTAACGCTAGGACACCGAGGTAATTGCCTTTGACTTTAAGTGGGACAAAGACATCAGTGACTTCGCCAGCAGGGGTGAGATGCTGACGCACCATGGGCAGATCAACACTCTTGACATAATTCTCTGGCAGCTGCATACGGCGGCTGAGGGTAAGAGAGTTTTGCACCGCCGAATCAGAATAGGGAATACCAAAAAAGATATAGCCCTCTGGATTGGCATAGAGCATATAGCGAATGCTCGATGTGCTCTCCATAAACCGCCGGGAGAATAGGGCCAGCTCATCAAGCTGCTGCGATTGGACCAAGGGGGCTGTATTTGAAGCTAGCAATAAGCCTAAGTCACGACCAAAACGGGTGTCATTCAAACGGGCATCGAGCTGGATCGTATTTACGGCCCAAAAGGTGAGGCTGCTCATAATCAGAGATACAACCAAGGTGGCCGCCGCCATTAAACGCGTCTGGAGGGTAAAGTCTTTCCACCAGTCAGCGATTAGAGTGCGAATTGTTTGAAACAGCTCTACCATTCAACCTACATAAACCGCTCGATAGTATTGTGACATGAATCCCAAAATGACGGGTGGAGTGGGGCATGGGGATAGGGAACGGCAGGGATGGACGTTTTGAGTTTTGAGTGCTGAGTTTTGGGTGAACGGTGAGCAGATACGCATCAGATAGAGTCTCTCAGGCAAGCCGCTCACAATTCAAAACTCGTAATTTAAAACTGATCTCTAACCCTATGGCCGATATCTCGCCGATAGTAGGCATTATCAAACTGAATGGCTTCGGCTGCAACATAGGCGTTTGCGATCGCATCTCCAAACGTGTCACCTAATGCTGTCACCCCTAGAATGCGCCCACCGTTGGATTTGAGGGTTCCTTTGTCTAACTGAGTTCCCGCATGGAATACCATGGCACCCGTATCGGTAGCGGCATCGATACCATCAATGGTCATGCCCTTAGGATATTTGCCAGGATAACCATCAGCCGCCAACACCACACAAGCCGCATAACCAGACTTCCACTCAAATGGGGGAAGTTCCTCTAGGCGCTGCTCACAGCAGGCCAGCATGATCTTGTCTAGGGGTGTATTTAACAGGGGAAGCACCACCTGGGTTTCAGGGTCACCAAAGCGACAGTTAAACTCAATAACTTTGAGGTCGCCTGCGGGGGTAATCATCAGTCCGGCATATACGACGCCACGGTAGTCAATGCCTCGGTTTCTTAGCGCCTGTACCGTCGGTTCTAGCACTTCAGCCTGAATGCGCTCCGATAGGGCAGAGGGGACAACAGGAGTGGGCGCATAGGCACCCATACCGCCGGTATTAGGGCCTGTATCGCCTTCGCCTATCTGCTTATGGTCCTGGGCAGGCATCAGGGGACGAATGGTGATGCCGTCGGTGACGGCCAATACTGATGCCTCCTGGCCTGTCAGAAATTCTTCGATGACTACTTGTTTGCCCGCTGTACCAAACTGACCGCTAAATATGGATGCGATCGCATCTTTAGCCTCCTCCAGAGTCATGGCGACAGTCACGCCTTTCCCCGCAGCCAATCCATCTGCCTTGATGACAATGGGAGCCCCTTGTTCCTCGACATAGGCAGTGGCCGCTTCACCATTATCAAACACAGAACTTGCTGCGGTCGGTATACCCGCTTCCTGCATCAGTGCTTTTGCCCAGGCCTTACTGGCTTCCAGCTGTGCCCCATCTTGATTGGGGCCAAATACAGTAATTCCCTGAGCCCTCAGGCCATCTGCTACACCATCTGCTAGGGGTTGCTCTGGACCAATAGCCACCAGACCAATATTCTGCACCAGGGAAAACCGCGCAATCCCCTCGACATCATCTACAGACATCGCCAAATTACTACAGCCAGCCAATGTGGCCGTCCCACCATTGCCTGGAATGCACACTACTCCACTCACATTGGGTGACTGTAACAATGTCCATGCCATGGCGTGCTCACGCCCACCACTACCAATTACAATGGCCTTCACAACGTTTTTTCCTGACAAAATAAACGGGCTTCATTTTCCCATGTCATGGGCGTATTGGGAAAAGGTTGTAATGTTCCTGTTTCCGCTGGAGATTTGGGACATTCGATGGCATACCCCTATCTCAATACACTTGGTAATATATATGAAGTCTGCATTACCAAGTGCATTACTAGGTATTTATTCAGCAGTCTCTATATCCTGTTCCTCACTATTACTCTGATTTTCTGCTGAGGTCAAAACGTCTGTAGCGGTGATACCTTCGGTGCTGTTCCCAAACCGCCACAGCACCGCTGCCGCCTCAGCGCGAGTGACTGCTTTATCGGGCTGGAAGAGCGTGGTGTATCCAAGGGCTCGACGGATATTGGCAAATTCTCCATTGCTATGGTCAGTCAGGACAGCCTTGAGGACTGTAGGCTCAATTTTGCCAGCATCTTGAAAGCCCCAAGCCTCTGTCACAGCCGTAGCCGTAGCCGCTGGTAATGCCGCTCGGGTATCTAACGGGACTTTCCAAAGAATCAGATCTTTGCGCGTTAGAGGAGCATCAGGTCGAAACTTTACAACCGTAGTGCTGCCATTCAGCGGGCTGGGGATAATCCCTGCCTCCGCCAAGCCTTGAATCGCTGCAAAATCAATATTGGTTTTACCCACATCTTGAAACGTTGGTTGAGCACTTTCTACAGCGGGGCGAATTTTTTTGGCGCGTTGGTCGCTATAGAACTTATTGTTGACAGCCAACAGCCAACGGGCATATTCCCGCCGTGTGATCACTTGGTTTGGCAAAAACTCATTGGGGTCGCGTTCAATATTGTCATCTGCCTTAACATCAATCAGCATCAGTACATCCAGAGCCACTAAATCCTCGATATACTGTTGCAATTCTTCTGGAGCTTCTCCAATATCGATGTAGCTTGTTTGGGTAAATGTGGGGGTTACCGGCGTCTCAGACTCCGGTCCTTCAGGTTGGTTACTGGTTGCAGCCTCCTCCTCCGCTGGTTCAGCTTCATTGGGAGCCGCTGGAGTGGCAGTTGTCCCTGGTGTGCTAGCTGTCTCGTTCGTAGCCGTTTCTTCCTCCACTAGGCGTGGGTCAGGCTCCAGATTCTTTTCTAATGAATCTCCCAACTGACTGCCTTCGCAACTGGCTAAAAACAAGCACAGGACAAAACCCAAGGATTTGACGATGTGCTGAGGAAGGTATTGCATTCCACTAAGCTCCCTAGAAGCTGCGTTACCACGCTAGCGTATCTGATCAAATACATGGCAGGCTAGGCTAGGGACACCTCCTTCTTTGGGTTTCTTCCATGGCACGTCCGCTGATTATTGACTGCGATCCTGGAGTGGATGATGCGATCGCACTCCTACTGGCGATCGCCCATCCCGCAGCATTCAATATTCTTGGCATTACCACCGTCGCGGGCAACGTCCCGCTACACTACACCAGCCAAAATGCCCTCAAGATTTGCGCGTTAGCCCATGCAGACATTCCTGTCTACGCAGGCTGCCCTCGTCCCATGCTCAGGCCCTTATCCACTGCCGTTGATGTCCATGGAGCCACTGGTTTACAAGGGACAGAGCTACCTACCCCTCAACAGCCACTAATGGTGCAACACGCTGTTGCATTTTTAATCGAGACCCTGCAACAAGCATCAGCACCGATCACCCTGGCCACCCTGGGACCATTGACCAATATTGCCGTT
This sequence comes from Leptothoe sp. ISB3NOV94-8A, assembly GCF_043421595.1. NCBI lineage: Bacteria > Bacillati > Cyanobacteriota > Cyanophyceae > Nodosilineales > Cymatolegaceae > Leptothoe > Leptothoe sp. ISB3NOV94-8A. The sequence continues at coordinate 6,033,901 of NZ_JAXSQW010000001.1, forward strand.
GCCCTGATCCAAGCACCTCAAATCACCAACAAAATCGACACAATTATTGCCATGGGCGGTGCCATTACCCACGGCAACATGACGCCTGGTGCTGAGTTTAATATCTATGTCGATCCCCATGCTGCCCAGGTCGTCTTCGCATCCGGCATTCCCATCAAGTTGATTACCCTCGACACCACCCATCAGGTACTTACCACACCTGAGCGCCTCAAAAGCTTCAGAGAACTCCATACCCCCGTGGGTCATACTGTCGCTGATCTGCTTGCCCACTACGGCACCCCTGATGTTGAACGCTATGGGATGAACGGCGCGCCTTTGCACGATCCATGTGTGATCGCCTACTTATTAAACCCCGAACTATTTACGTTTCGGCCTACCTATACAACCGTCGACACGACCAGCCCTGAAAATATGGGTCGTACCGTTATTGACTGGTGGGAGCGCACTGGTAAAGCACCTAATGTAGATGTAGCCGCCTCTGTCAATACGGCCAGCATATACGACTTGCTCATAAAATCCTTAGCCACACTATAATCCCAATTCCCCATTATCTGCTGGCCCAGGGCACCCACAAGGGGAGGTCCCTGATTGCCCGCTAGCCCAGGTACACCCACAAGGACAGCCCCTATATCCTATGGTCTGCTGGCCCAGGGCACCCACAATGGGCAGCCCCTACATCCTATTGTCCACTTCCCAATTAATCATCAATACTTGAACAAAGTCCTTTACTTTACTGCGCCAACCAGGAACGATTGCTAAAATGCCATCAAGCCGCCCGGTAGAGTAATGACCTATACCACTCAGGAACTTATCGACATCCTCGATCAAGAACTCAAGGCCGCCTGGCGCGGAGAACGCGTATTACTATCCACTGATGATCGCTTAGCCAATCCCGTAGTCTCTAAAGCTATTGGCGCTGAAAAACTAAGTAAAGTCTTTGCCCTTAAAGATTTTCGCGATCAGATTCATCAGTACCAACGAGAACACAATGTATCTGGCCTCGTGTGGCATCCCTGCACATTCAAGGGTCAAACTATTCGACTACCAGAAATTCATCCAAACCTAGCGGCAATTCCAGCCGATAAAGCAACCCTAGCCGCTGCTAAAACGACCATTATTGAATTCTGGCGGACTTCCAGTGAAGGGTTAAGACTGTGGGCAGCAGGTCATGATCCTGTAGAAATTGATGCCGCCACCGTTGAAAGCTATATCAAAGAAACGGAATGGGCCGATATTAGCGCCACTCGCTGCGAGCTATACCTGGGTCTATGTTGGGGCAATCCCAAAGAATGCTATTGTGGCTGGGCTTACCCGGAATCAGGCTGTCATCGCATTATTGCCGCTACCGCCGAACCTAGCGACATAAAGATATAACTATTATGTGATTGCAACTGATGTAGTACTAGCAGATGGTCAAGTAAGCGAAGCAGCAGCAGCTCTCTTGAGCAGTCTATTTAGCTCATTAGAGTGACCCGAAAATTTGGTTAACCAAGTCATTCAGGTAATGATCATCAGAAACAAAGGCTAGAAAATTTCAAGTCCGAACTTTACAAGCAAAAAAGCGGAAGGAATATATTCCTTCCGCTTTTTCAATAATCAATTAGGATACAAGCCTACCGGCTATACCCAAAAGCTTAGTAGCGGTAGCTGCTGCCAGAACCAGGCTTATGAACGATGAAGCTAAGGATTTGGCACTGCTTCACGTTGTCAAATCCAACAACACGAACAAAGCAATCGGGGTACTCAGAACGACAAGCCTGCACTTCGTCTAGGACTTCACGAGTGCTGCTTGCGTTAAACAAAGGCAGCTTCCACATGGTCCAGTAGTAAGCAGTCGGATCAGAATCTTCGTTGAACTCAATGGCAGGGAAGTAACCTTGCTCAAGTACGTACTGAATCTGACGCTCGATCTGAGCATCAGTCAAAGGAGGGAGGTAAGACAGCGTTTCGTAACGACGCTCTTTGGGCAGAGTTTTCATAATCTACTCGTCAGTATCGGTTTACAACGGTTTAGTCAGACTGAGAATCCCTATCACCCGCATCAGCTTCGCTATGAAAATCATCAGAACTCATTTGAGTAATGCGCTCTAAATGTCGCTTACGATGCTCAATGTTTGCTTGCTGAATGCCCGTCACGACCATCTCTGGGAGAAATTCAGTCACTTCTTCCGCGAGGTGCTGACGAACAGTCATAACTCGAAGCGCGAGATCTGCATTTTCCTGCATGAGCGAAGCAATAAAGGCTTCACCATCCTGTAACTTATCTCGAGTTGCAAACTCATTGAACCAATAGGAGCGAGGCAAGTTTGTTTCTCGCAACTGCCCCATGACTATTCGAACCGCTTGATAGGTTAGATAGCTTGTCAGCGTCTTAGCCGTATCTTTTGCAATTCGCTTTATATCCATGGGTGAGCTCAATGCATCACAGGCATTAAAGCAGCTTGAAACAGCTGATGCAGTAACCAGAGCAGCAGTTTTGATATTGGCATTGCTAACGGATTAGCAATCGCCCTTAATCGCAATGACCACTGCTCTAGCTATGGCAATTAGAGGGTGTCTCTAGTTAGAGGGTGTCTCTAGTTAGAGGGTGTCTCTAGTTAGAGAGTGTCTCTAGTTAGAGGGTGTCCACAGTGTCGAACTCAAACTTGATTTCCTTCCAAAGTTCGCAAGCTGCAGCCAGCTCAGGAGACCACTTGCAAGCTTCACGGATGATGTCGCCACCTTCGCGAGCCAGGTTACGGCCTTCGTTACGAGCCTGAACACAAGCTTCAAGGGCAACACGGTTAGCAGTTGCACCAGGAGCATTACCCCAAGGGTGACCCAACGTACCACCACCGAACTGAAGAACGGAGTCGTCGCCGAAGATTTCAACCAGAGCAGGCATGTGCCATACGTGGATACCACCGGAAGCAACAGCCATTACGCCACCCATGGAAGCCCAGTCTTGAGTGAAGTAAACACCACGAGACTTGTCTTGCTCTACATAGTTTTCACGCAGTAGGTCTACGAAACCAAGGGTACCAGCGCGGTCACCCTCAAGCTTACCGACAACAGTACCGGTGTGGATGTGGTCACCACCGGACATCCGCAAGCACTTAGCCAGAACCCGGAAGTGAATACCGTGGTTCTTCTGACGGTCGATTACTGCGTGCATCGCACGGTGGATGTGCAATAGCAGACCGTTGTCGCGACACCAGTGAGCCAGAGTCGTGTTAGCAGTAAAGCCACCCGTCAGGAAGTCATGCATGACGATGGGCTGACCGAGTTCTTTGGCGAACTCAGCGCGCTTCAGCATCTCTTCACAAGTGCCAGCAGTTACATTCAGGTAGTGACCCTTGATTTCGCCAGTCTCTGCTTGCGCCTTGCTAATGGCATCGGCACAGAACAAGAAGCGATCGCGCCAGCGCTGGAAAGGCTGAGAGTTAATGTTCTCGTCATCCTTAGTGAAGTCAAGACCACCACGCAAGCACTCATAAACCGCACGGCCATAGTTCTTAGCGGATAGACCGAGCTTGGGCTTAATGGTGCAACCAAGTAGAGGACGACCATACTTATTCAGCTTGTCGCGCTCAACCTGAATACCGTGGGGAGGTCCCTGGAATGTCTTGAGGTAAGCAACCGGAATGCGTAAGTCTTCCAGACGTAGAGCACGCAGAGCCTTAAAGCCGAATACGTTACCTACAAGAGAAGTAAGCAAGTTAGTAACGGAGCCTTCCTCAAATAGGTCCAGAGGATAAGCAACGTAGCAAATGTACTGGTTATCTTCACCAGGTACGGGCTCAATGTCATAGCAACGACCCTTGTACCGATCCATGTCGGTTAAAAGGTCGGTCCATACAGTGGTCCAAGTACCGGTGGAAGATTCTGCAGCTACAGCAGCTGCACACTCTTCAGGAGGAACCCCAGGCTGAGGGGTCATCCGGAATGCGGCCAGAATATCAGTATCTTTGGGCGTGTAGTCCGGAGTGTAATAGGTAAGTTTGTAATCCTTTACACCAGCACTATAGCCAGCCTTCGACTGCGTCGACGTCTGAGAGTAAGACATATCTCCCTTTCCTGTGAATCAAACTAGATGGCTTACGAACTCTTGCAATTCCCAGATAGGGCGGTCTGCCGCTGTTTGACTGAGTTAACTGAGTTCGAAAATCGTATCGAGCAGCAAACACTGCTAGACAGCCAAATTGACTGTTCTCCTTATGGTTAGGCAGCAAACAACTACCTAATTCTTTAAAGAATACTATCAGCGATCTGATAAGTTCTGTTTTGGAACTTCTGTATAGATTCATAATTTTTATTTATGAATCTACGTTCTATATCATTAAGTTTTCGAAAGATGCGTCTGTTAATGCAGCATGTAGAGGTTTTGCTAGCCAGGCAGATTACGCCTAGCATCTTTTGGAGGTAATGTCCCACGGAAATTGAAAAAGTCTTTTATTCTCTAATGAATTTTTTAGATTTATTGGTGAACAATACCCTGTTTGGAACGGCTAGAGTTGACACAAATCCTTGGGCACGCTATCAAAAGCATCAAGTTACCTGCTGCCATATGTTGCAGGAGAGATAAACCCATGGTCTGTAGGGAGACGTCACTGTGATTTCTGTTAAGCAATTGATTCAGCTGACCGTAGGCGCAACACTTTTGTGGAGTGCTGGCATGCCGGTTAGGGCGCAAGAATCGACTGGGACCCCTATATATACAGACCCGCCGCCGCGAGCTGTGCCACTGCCGTCTGATCGCCCTTATCAACGCAATCCTCTGGCAACTGACTTTCGGGTGGGGGCGCTGCAGTCAGACTTTACGGGGAGTCTCTGGGTGGGCTCCCACCAGGGATTGGCTCGTATTAATCCAGCAACGGGCGTGATTCAGTCTCGGGTCAATGTACCCAACCGGTTTATTGATGCGATGGCTCAAGATCGGGTGGGGCGTATTTGGCTAGGCACGTTTAACGGTCTTGTCAGGGTTGACCCTCGCATTAATCAAATCACTGCACAAAACTTTCGATTACCGTCTAATCGGGTGTTGGACATGGCCATTGATGGTCGTGGTTTTTTGTGGGTAGGGACCGATCAAGGTTTGGCGATGGTCAGTCCTGATCGAGGTCTGTTGATGACCACCCTGCAAGAGCTGCCAGGTACCAGTGCAAATGCGTTGGCTGTTGATCAGGATGGACAGTTATGGGTGGGAACCCTATCGGGGTTGGTGCGGGTGGATACGGCATCAGCCTTTATTTTGAATCAGGTTTCTAATATCCCAGGTCGTTCTGTCCGAGCGATCGCAACGGGACCGCAAGGACAAATATGGGTGGGTACATCCCAAGGTTTATTTGTCTTTGATGGTAAAACGGGGGCTCTGCTGCGCTCTGTGACGCAAATGGAAGGCAAAAGCGTTACCGACATTGCCTTTGATACAACCCATACCCTTTGGGCAGGGACTGAAAACGGATTGTTTAAGCTCAATCCTTATAACGGTGCCATTGTCAGCCAGGTGCCCAACTTACCCTCAGGCAATGTCCTCTCGTTGGCAACAGACGTCAGTGACAAACTTTGGGTGGGTACAACAGAAGGTTTGGCTTGGGTAAGTTTGACCACAGGCAGAGCCAATACCCATGAGATGTTTACCCACCAACCCTGATTAGCACCATAAGGTAACCAGAAGCCCCTCTAACCCTGTTAGCCAATCCCTTGACGACATTTTCTATTCTTCCAAAGCAAGAAAATGCCGTTACCCCCGAAACGGTCTAGTTGTGGCCTAATTGTAGTAGAGGCGATGGTGCAGCCATCCTCCGGTAATACGTGACTACGGTGATTAGCCATGACCATAACGGTTTCTCAAATAAATCGTTGGAAGCAGGAGGGACGTGCCATAGCAGCACTTACGGCCTGGGATTATCTATCCGCTCAGTTGGTGGATGCGGCTGGGGTAGATATTGCGTTAGTGGGTGACTCCCTGGCAATGCCCGTGCTGGGGTACGAAACTACGGTGCCTCTAACGTTGGATGAGATTATTCACCATGCCAAGGCGGTGCGTCGTGGGTTATCCAATGCATTTATGGTGGTGGATCTGCCGTTTTTAAGCTATCAGGTCAGCCCAGAACAGGCTCTGGTGACTGCTGGCAAGGTGATGAAAGAAACTGGCACCCAGGGAGTGAAGTTAGAAGGCGGTCATCCGGCGATGGCGGCAACGGTGGCACGGTTGACCCAAATTGGTATTCCTGTCATGGGGCATGTGGGCTTGACACCCCAGTCAGTGCATCAGTTTGGGGGCTTTCGTAAACAAGGTAAAACCGCTAAAGAGGCTGAGCGCATTTTGCAAGAGGCTCAAGCGTTAGAGCGGGCAGGTGCATTTGCCATTGTGCTGGAGCATATACCGCAGGATGTGGCTAAGACTATCACCCAAACCTTAGGAATTCCTACCATTGGCATTGGGGCTGGGCCACACTGCGATGGTCAGGTGTTGGTTACCTCAGACCTGTGGGGACTATCGGAATGGCAACCACCGTTTGCTCAACCGCTGGCAGATTTGCGATCGCAAGCCATCAACGCCGTCCAACAATTTTGTAACCAGGTCCGCCAAACTCCATAAGCCGTCATCGGGGGGTGACTTCCCAGGGATTGCCATATGCCGCTAAGCTGGCTAAGACATCGGTGGAACCTAGCGTTCGTTGGCTCAGTCAAATGGGCTGAGATATGGTGCGTTTGGGAGCACTTAATGACCCATGGGCATAATCCTTTCCTTGGGGAGGAAAAAATTAGTAAGAGTGATGGAAAACTCAAACTTTAAAACTCAGACCTTAAACTTCCCCAGACCTGCGCTAACGTTGGCGAAACTCTTATAAGTAACTTCTAAATTTATTTACTATGGCTAAACTGTCCGCTGAACTTCAGCGCTACTTTTTAGATGCTCCCTCGCTGACGCCAACACCCCATGAACAAGCAGCAGCGGCGGCAGCTACATCACGTTTAGATGTCACCTTAAAGGAATTACTCACCCTGGGGGGAGAGCGTACTTTTGGTTTTTTATTTGTACTGCTCTCACTGCCCTCAGCCTTGCCTGTGCCAGCACCGGGCTACTCGATTCCATTTGGCATTGTTATGCTCTGGTTGGCAGTGCAGCTGATAGTGGGTCGAGAAAAGCCCTGGCTGCCAGAAAAGTGGATGAACAGAGGATTTGAGCGCACTAAGGTGGCGGGCTTCATCACGAAGGGATTGCCCTGGCTACAGAAGATTGAGGCGGTATCGCGCCCTAGACTGTCCATTATCTGCACAAGCCCTGTGGGTCGTATGGTGTTGGGAATTGCGATCGCACTAATGTCAATGTGCATGATGATTCCCATCCCCGGCACTAACACCTTGCCTGCCATTGGCATTTTTGTGATTGGGTTTGGCCTACTCGATGATGACGGAGCAATTAGTTTGGCAGGCCTGACACTTTGCACCCTGGCCGTGGGTCTAGTGGGAAGTATCTTCTTTTTGGGTGCCGAGGTTGTTGATCAAGGCAAAGATTGGGTCAAAGGCCTTATTTTTGGTCAGTAAATGAAAACGACAGTTGCATGATGTGACTTAAGACAATCACCAAAAGATTGCCTACAGCACTCTGCCGTAATCTCACATCAATTCTGGAAACTCATAAACGATAACCCCTGAATCAGGGCGGTTGGTAATGTCAGCATAGCCAGATTTAACCATTGCTGTGAGCTCCGTTTCGATAGCTTCAAAAGATTGACCTGTATCCATCACAGCCTGGGTCACCGTAATCTGGCCACCGTGCAGCTTAGCTAAACGCAACAGTTTCACCGCTAGCGGATCTTGGCTAACTTCGGCGGCAACAGCAGGCTGTAGATCAAAGTTGGATGGGTGGTCATCCACAAGCTGTCGCTGTCGTTTTTCTGCCATATCTGAAATTAGAAACAGGTCAACAAACTGACCAATTCCAAAGAAACCTAAAGTACACATCCAGATGACGCCGGACGTAATTTTGCCGTTGTAGAGTCGATGTAGCCCAAATATGCCTAAAAAAGCGCCAGCCCACAAAAAATAACTCGCAATTTTACGATTTTGAACTTGCTGGGAAGGCACGATAGCAGACATAGCTCAACTAAGTAGGGGGGGCTAGTGCTTCCAGCTTACAAAAGGAAAACTGAGAGCGTCCATAAAGATTCATTCGGGTTGACCGAACCGAGCTAGAGAAAACTTTGAATTTTGAGGTTGGAATTTTGAGTTGATGCTCTTTAGTTGGTTCAGACTTAGTGCAAGGATATCAACTCAAAACTAATACGCAATCCTGACTGATAACATCCGATATCGAAGGGCATCCACAAGGGCGTGCCCCTACAAGATTGTCTATTTTTAATTGGGTTGAATGTATTCGGACTTGGGATAAGCACTCAAAATTTATTCTTCTCGCAATCTTTCCCAAAGCTCTCTCGCTTCTTCTTCACTCATATCCAAACGTTCGCGAGAATGCTGCCAAAACTTCTCCCACCAATCATCCGGCTGAGTGTGGTCGCCCTCATACTCATTAGGGCGACCTTGACGACCATCTAAGACCAGGCTGCCTACATAGTCGGCCTCATCATAGACTTTTTGGATTTGTTCATGAATTTCGCGCATATCATCAGCAGAGACAACGCCATTGCTGGTGGCTTTGTAAAACTGGACGGTGACGCGAATTGGGAAATTAGGATCTCGTTCGATCTCAAGGTTATCGATTTCGGTGAACGGACCTTCGACTTCACCATGACCGATAACGGCAGCCTCTACATTGCTACTACGCTCCATTGAGTCCATAGCCGCTGATTCCAGCATCATGGTTCCAGCCATCGGTGCAGCGGACATAAAAGGCTGTTTTTGTTTGAGGGGTACCTGAATAAGCATGACCATGTTGAGCCCTGCCTTGTCTGCATCAGTGTTCACAGGTTGCTCATTGGTTGGCTCGGTATCGCTACTGGTATCAATCTGAAAATCGCTGAGCCGCTGGCCCGTGAGACTAGCACGCTCGCCATTTTGATTGAAAAATAAACGTTGTCCCCAGGTATGTCCGGCGTCAAAGCCATCACGCTGGTTATCAATTACAGTGGCGCTGGTGCCTTCTCGGGTCACCAGCAATGTGAGCACAGCCGGATCACCCGGGTAAGACTGGTAGTTAAATAAAACAGGGTTAAAAGTTGCTTCGTCGCCTTGGGGAATGGGTAAGAATGCTGCTTGAGCGCTCACCAAGACATGACTGTCACGATCTGCTAAAAGGGATTTCTCTGTGCCAGCCCACGAATCTGGCTCACTCAAATAGCTACGCAAATTTTCAAGTACATCTTCTAAGGAGACCCGTTCTAAATCCTCACCTTTTTCGTTACCGGTAAGCACATAAAACTGATCTATAGGAACATCACCTGTGAGATCCGCAAAATTCGGATAGCGGATGACGGGCATCAGGTGCAGCGAATATTCTCCTGTATCAGGATCTTGTTGTTGGACCTGAATGGTCATATCGCTGATGTTAGGACCAACTGCAGAATTGTCATAACGCCCAGTATCTTCCCAAGTAACGTCGAGGATATCTAGCCCCCAGCGGTCTGCCAGGGTTTGGCTACTCTGGTCATAAATCATTGACCGGGTGCGCTCAATGACTTGACGATAATCTTCAAACTGTTGTCGCCGCACAATACGAGGTGCCTTCTCCGGTCCAGAAACTGGCACATTAGATACGTTAGCTAGCAATTCAGCTGGCTCAGAGGATAAATTTGCCTCAGCTTGATAGGTCATGCCCATCATTGCCATTGCCCCCAATCCTAATAACCAAAGCCGCTTAGCCATTTATCTGCCTTCCTTGTATTCGTTATGCTCAGCATATAAAGGGATTCAATGGCATGGGGTCGGGTTACAGAAAATGCAACGATTTGACTACGCTTGATACCTCACCACAGTCAAACCTTGTCATAGGACAAAAAATATGAATTTCAGTTTTAAGGTCAAAAATGAGAGTCACAGAAATGAGTTTCATTTTTTAGTCCGAAATGGCTTTGGTGCGTGAATATTTTGGTAGACAGAACGGTCCTTTAGGACCTCGATCTTAGCCTTCAACAGGATAGCTATCCGGCATTCCTAAGTGGGTGAACTGATTGAGAATAGAACACTCCAACAGTAATTCTGTCGTTTGATTTTCAATACAACGTGCAGACACCTGCCCTGTGAAAATGGTTTTAACTCGATACATGGTCGTTTCACTCAGAGACCGTCGATGATAGTTAATCTCTTCCTTCCAGGCAGAACGCCCCTGTTTTCGTATCGCTCGTAGGTTTTCATCCCGTGGATGAGGATCTTGTTTGCGGTTGCCATGAAACCAAATTTTGGCATCTTTGCGAGGCGGAATCGCGGCGGTTGCGCCCGCTCATCAATGGCATCGTAGCAATAGGTTCGGTCGTAGGCTCCATCGGCGCTGACTTGGTCAATCTCGTCTGGAATTTGGTCGAGGAGGTCTGGCAATATCTCACCATCACTGATGGCGTTCGAGGTCACCATGGTTGCCAGAATCTCTCCCGTTTGCTCATCGACACCCAAATGTAGTTTGAGCCAAGTGCGACGTTTACTGACGCCATGCTGACGGCTTTTCCATTCCCCTTCTCCATAGACTTTAATGCCCGTACTGTCTACCACCACATGACGTCCCCCAGTCGTGGGTTTCGTTGGTAAATCAATTGCTACAGTCTTTTGACGACGCGACAGGGTTGTATGCACCGGTAAGGTCACCGATACTCCCATCAGCTCAAAGATAGACCCTGCAAAGCCGATGGTTTGACGCAAGGCGAGTCCATAGATCACTTTGAAGGTTAATAAGGTCTCAATGGCTAAGTCGCTATACGTCTTAGAAGCCCCAGGTTTGCCTGTCTTTTGGGTATTTTCCCACCCTGCAATCACCTCATCACTGAGCCATAGTGTCAGACTTCCTCGCTTGACCAAGGCAGCGTTATACTTAGACCAGTTACGGAGTTTGTAAGTGCGTTTCATCGGTACCGTGTTTGTGTGGTAACTACACTTTACCGGCTCTTACAGCTCCGTAGCTTCCTGATTCACGCACCAAAGCCGTCCGAAATTGAAATTGATGGGAACGGATTTCAATTTTGGGTCATTAAGTGCAATGGATAAAGCTGTTTTCGCTGATAATGCCCCTGGTCAATTAATTGAGCTGATTGTTGATGGACATCAAGATTGAGCTTTTATTCCTGCGCCGTTACCAGATTATTGGGAATACCGACAAAGCTTTGGTGGCCAGTCTTAGCTGACGCTCGAGAAGCATTAGCAAGGTTAGATGGGATTGGAAAAACCATGAAAAACTATGAGCTCTTACTTCAACCTCTGCAACGGAGAGAAGCTCTTCGATCCTCTAGTTTGGAAGGAACTTACACAACAGCTAAACAGTTATTGCTATTTGAAATTGATCCTAAGCAGCCCACTTCAGCGCAGGATCCACTTAGTGCCTCACAGGAAGTTGCCAACTATAACAGAGCTTTGGACCTAGGCTTTGCAGCCATAGAAAAAGGTTGGCCGATTTCTCGTAACTTAATTCGACAAATGCACCAAATTCTCTTGGAGGGTGTTAGAGGTTCACATAAAGAACCTGGTCGCTTTAGGCGAATTCAAGTTCATATTGGCTCAACTAAAAGATATATACCACCACCTGTTTATGAGGTTGATCCTTGTCTCAAGGTACTAGAAACACAAATTCAGATTTCTCCAAAAATACAACCTCTGCTTTTTTGCTTCATGGTTCATTATCAATTTGAGGCTATTCATCCTTTTACAGATGGCCATGGACGAGTTGGCAGACTTTTATTGTCGTTAATGATTTATCAACTATGTGGACTTAGTAAGCCTTGGTTATACCTCAGTGCTTTCTTTGACAAGTATAAAGATGAATATACAAGTCTCTTATTTCAAGTAAGTTCACAGGGAAATTGGCTCGCTTGGCTAGACTTTTGTCTACGTGGCACTATTGAACAAGCGAAAGACTCAGTTATACGTTTTGAGGCCTTGCTCAAATTGAGGGATGAGTATATGGCGTTGCTAGATGAACAAGGTGTCAGTATTAGGCTTAATAAGGTTATAGAACACCTGTTCAAAGCACCCGTCATTTCCGTACCCTATCACGCTAATATGTGTGATGTGGCATACAACACAGCTAGACAAGATATTGATCGGTTAGTTCAAGTAGGGATCTTAACTGAATCAGAAAACAATAAACGTCCTAAGTATTTCTTTGCCTTAGGAGTCATCGATATTATCTTCGATTAAAATCTAGGACTTTCTCTTGCAATAATCACTAGCCGATCTTCTTTGTTTAAAACTAATTCCGCTGGAGGATTCACCTGAGTAGTTCGTTTATCTTGTTTGACCGACTCTATGGCCAACAACAATGCATCAGATTGTTGCTTAAGAACTTGAGCTAATGCCCAATACTGTTTACCAATCCAATCAGTTGGAACCTGGATCTCATAAATTTGATTGCCACTTTGCACCGTCAACAACTCCGAAAGAGCCTCTACAGAACCCTGATTTCGGGCAGATGTGGCAATTAGATGGCTTGATACTTCCTCTGTAACAATCACATCATCAACACCAGCCAGCTTAAGCTGCACATCATTACGGCGATCCAACAACTGCGCACAAGTATAGATAGAAGGATTCAATTTTTCGATGGTCAGAGCAGCCAAAACTGTACGGGCATCTCGGTCTTGGTCTGTACGCGGATGGGTGGCATCGGCCAATAAAATTGCCCTGGAAGCATGAATAATCCCAACCGTTTCGAGGATATCAATCTTGGTGTAATCCTCAGCATAAAAGTAAAGCTGAGAAGCATTGAGATGGTTAAGAGCCTGAGCCGGTTCATCGGTTGCTTCGGCCACAATCACGACCGCACAGCGATTTATCCCATCGGCCAACAACTCTTCCACGATTAAATGCCCACCTCGATTCCAGCCGCAAATTACAATGTGGCCCCGCAGTTCATCAATTTCCAAGGCTTTGAAGTCCATAAAAGTTTCTAGTTTGCGCATCATCACAGCAGAGACGACACCGGTAAAGACAGCAAATGTGGTCAGTCCGCCCATCATGACAACGAGGGCAATTATGCGCCCAATATCCGTTTGTGGATCACCGCCAATTGGTTCTCCGGCAACTAAGGATAAAATGCTCCACCACATGGAGTCTCGCAGGCTTTCAATGCGCGGATTGTAGGGCTCTTCAAATAGGTAGATGGCCAGACCCCCTGTGAGCACAATCAAGCCAATCACCATAAATACGCCAATTTGAATGCCTAGACTGGCCGCGATCGCACTCGACAACCGCCCCAAACTGCGATTCAGCAAAATCCCCGCCCGCAACAACCGCAGCAACCGCAGCAACCGCAGCAGACGAAACGCCGTGATCATTGGCATAGTAGCCAGGATATCAAGCCAGTAATTACGCCAAAACCGCTGTTTTTTCCGCGCTATCCAATAACGGCAGCTTAGTTCCAGCATAAAAATGCTCGTCAGCCCAGCCTGAAGATGGCTAACCCATCGGGTAGACAGCCCGCGAGTATCCAGTACCACCTCAACCACGACCAAAAATACCGATAGCAAAATCAAGGCTACCAGGGCAATTTCAGTTTGCGGGGCATGGATGAAGCGATCAATATGTTCTTTTAGACATGACGTCTGGCGAACACGGCCACTCATACAACTCGATCAAATAGGTGAATGGCATCCAGCATACCCGAGAGACTACAAGCTTCGACTATTGGCTAGGATCTTTCCTGAAACTGCAAAAAATAACGTTGTTTTATTAGCCATAGGTCGAAGATCGAGAGATTACCTATGGTGGTGCTCGGCAAATGCTTATAACCCATCGTGATGCATTTACACAGATCAATCGTTATGCTTAGTCCTTAGGTATTCTTACTGAGCTGCTCGCCAGTGAAACTAACGCTAAGATCACTGATTGCGATTCCGTTAATCACGCAGGTCGTTGTTGTCACAACGATCACAGGGTGGCTTGCCCATCGAAACGGCCAAGCATCTGTAGAAACATTGGCCTATCATCTACTCCACGAAACAGGAGAACATTTTCAACATAAATTAGAAGCCTACACAGCGATTCCACCACTAGTAACCCAGGAAAATCTAGATTCCCTAGAGCTACAGCAGTTGGATCCTCAAAATTTAAAAAGCTGGTTTCCTCATTTATTTCGACAAATACAACGCTTTCCAGATGTCACTTATATCTACTATGGCGATATTAACGGTCACTATGTAGAGCTTAATAAACTACCAGATAGCAGCTTGGAATTAGCAATCAAAGATCGTAGTTCAAATGAATTTGTCAAGATTTTTTCAGTGACAACCGATGGTCAATTAGAGCCAGCTCAATTAAACATATCCTATGATCCACGCCAGCGCCCCTGGTACAAAACAGCCATCAGGCACCAGCAGGCTCGATGGACCAATGTGTACGATTTTGAAGATCCATCGCCTAAATTAGGCATCAGCTTTGTACGTCCCTATCTGGATGATGACAAAACATTACAAGGGGTGCTCGGTGCAGATTTTTCCCTGGAGGCCCTCACAAAATTTGTAGAGCGTTTTCAAACCAGTCATTCCAGTGCCATGTTTATCATGGATATGGATGGTAAGGTGCTGGTTAGTTCTGAAAACCGTACTTTGTTAGAAGATAATGACATATCCATCTCATCTGCGCAGGTACAACATAACGAGCTCATTCAGAAAACCATTGAATACACCCTGAAAGAATTAGAAACGAGTGGTCCAATTCAGGGTACAAGGCAGTTCAAATGTCGAGTTCAGGAGACAAAATATTGGGTACAGGTTACACCATTTTTTGATAACCATAATCTAGAGTGGCTAGGGGTCTCTCTATTACCTGAAGCCAATTTTACAACGCAAATTCATGCGAACAGCCGTAATACGATAGTCCTATCTCTATTGGCGATGGGGATTTCTAGCGGTGTCAGTTTGCTGATCGCTCGGTGGATTAATCGACCTATACAACAACTTGGATTCGCCACCCAGTCTCTGGCTAAAGGTGATGCTCGGAAGGGTATTGTGCCCTCTCATATCCAGGAACTCAATGTATTGATCAGTAGTTTTAATCGCATGAAAGGAAGCTTAGAAAACTCGCGATCGCAACTAAAAACATATTCACAACACCTTGAAGACTTAGTTGACCAGCGTACTCAGGCTCTACAGCGTTCAGAAGAGACGTTTGCCAAGGCGTTTCAACTCAGCCCTAATGCCATTACCTTGAGTACTCTAGATGAAGGCCGTTACATCAAAGTTAACGATCGCTTCGTAGAGCTCATGGGGCTACCCAGGGAGAACATTGTCGGATGCACCAGCAGAGAATTAAACATTTGGATTCCGCCGCAAACCCGAGATGTATTTCGTCAAGAATTGGTCAAAGGTAGGTTGCGTAACCAGGAATGGAGAGTCCAAAATGCATTGGGAGAAATCAAAACAATTTTACTGTCTGCTGCAATTATTTATTTTCAAGATAGCGCCTGTGTTCTCGTCATTGGTAATGATATTAGCGATCGCATTGCTGAACAAGAAAAACTGCGTCAGAGTGAAGAACGCTGGCAACTGGCTCTAAAAGGTAATAATGACGGAATTTGGGACTGGAATATTGCTGCAGGTAAAATTTTCTATTCCCTACGATGGAAAGCAATGTTGGGCTATGGTGAGCATGAGATTGCCCATAGCCGAGATGAATGGGAGAGTCGTCTGCATCCAGAGGATCGAGAGCGAGTTCTCAAAGCAGGCCAGGCTCATCTAGATCAGGACACACCTTTCTTTAGCGAAGAATACCGTCTTCGTTGCAAAAATGGACAATACAAGTGGATTTTAGATCGTGGTCAAGCCCTCTGGGATACTGATGGCACGGCCATCCGCATGGTGGGCTCCCATACGGATATTAGCGATCGCAAACGCAACGAAGCGATTATTCTTCAACAAGAGCAGTTTCTTCGCAGTATTTACAATGGTGTAGAAGCAGGGATTTTTGTCGTCGATGTATTAGGTTACAAAAAATTTCGCTATGTAGACTCCAATGCTACGGTTGAGCGTATGTCCGGTGCTCGGAGAAAATCGTTGATTAACTCTACTCCAGAAGAACTCTTCTCCCCAGAAACAGCTGTCGAACTTACTCAGAAGTATCAGCACTGTGCTGATTTTGGCGCACCCCTCACCTTTGAAGAGGAGCTATATATCAATGATCAATGGAACTGGTGGTTAACAACCCTGACACCATTAAAAGACAGCCAAGGAAAAACTCACCGGATTATAGCCACCACCTTAAATATCACAGAACGCAAATCGATTGAAGCTGCCCTTGCTCAACAAGTTCAAAGCGAACAGCTACAGACGAAAATCAGCAATGCTATACGTCAAAGCCTCGATACCCTAAAAACCTATCAAACAACCGTAGATGAAATTGGCCTGGCATTTGGCGTCAGTCGCTGTTGTTTTCATCTCTATACCGATACACCTACTCCACAGTTACACACTGTTGCCGAATATCTGATTCCCGACTACATTTCCCAAAAAGCCTTTAAAATTTCGACTCTCCAAAGCCCTTACATTCAGGTGGTGCTGTCCCAGGAAAACGCTTTAACTATTGACGATGTTACCCAGACGTCTCTGCTCGAACAAGAACAGTCAACGTGGGAGCAGCTACACACTAAATCCATGCTGGCTATTCGCACATCATCCTATCAAGGGCCTCCCAATGGAGTCATTGAAATCCATCAGTGTGACCGTCAACGGGCATGGTTATCTTGGGAAATTGAGCTGCTAGAATCTGTTGCCGCCCAAGTTGGTATCGCGATTACCCAGGCACGTCTCCTAGAACAAGAACATGCCCAGCAAGAAGAACTTGCGCAACAAAATATTGCATTAGAGACCGCAATTCAAGCAGCCCAGCAAGCCAGCCAGGTCAAAAGTGAATTCCTGGCCAGTATGAGCCATGAGTTACGCACGCCTCTCAATGCCATTCTAGGCTTTGTTCAAGTTATGCAGCGTACCCTTAAATATGAGCCTGAGCGCTTTCAGCAAGACTCTGCACAGCATTTAGACGTCATTCAACATAGCGGCGATCATCTGCTTACCCTGATTAACGACGTCCTCGACATGTCAAAGATTGAGGCTGGTCACATTAGCATTAATGCGCAACCCTTTGACCTGCATCAGTTACTGCATTCACTAGCAACCATGTTTCAAGAAAAAGCTGGCGCAAAAGGACTAAATTTAACGTGTGAATGCGCGATTGAAGTACCCCAATATATAGAAACTGATGAAGCCAAGCTACGACAAATCCTCATTAATTTATTGGGTAATGCTGTTAAATTTACCAACAGTGGCAGTATTACGTTAACGATTTCCGGCAAAAACCACCTTTCCATTGAGGTCCAAGATACTGGATCAGGGATTGACCCTAAACAGCTCCAGTATCTTTTTGACGCTTTTTATCAAACTGATATTGGTCGTCAGTCTCAAGGGGGAACGGGGTTGGGTCTGGCCATCAGCAAAACCTATATTGAACTCTTAGGCGGTCATATATCTGTCCAAAGTACACCAGGACAAGGTAGTATTTTTCGATTTAACCTCCCAGTCACTCCCGTCGATATTCTAGATATTGAGGAAGATGAGAGCAGCTCAACGGTAATTTGTCTTGCACCCAACCAACCGAGCTATCGCGTTTTAATTGTGGAAGATAAGTGGGCGAGTCGAACCCTGCTCATGCAACTGTTAGAGCCCGTTGGCTTCAAGGTAAGAGCAGCTACAAATGGCCAAGAAGCTCTGCAAATTTTGCAAAAATGGCAGCCTCACCTAATTTGGATGGACATGCGTATGCCTGTGATGGATGGCTACGAAGCGACTCAGCGCATCCGCACTAGTCTACAAGGGCAAGCAACAGTCATTATTGCCCTCACTGCTAGCGCTCTAGAGAGTGAAAAACAGATGGTCTTATCGGTGGGCTGTGACGATTTTGTGCGCAAACCCTTCAGAGATAGCATTATTTTTCAAAAACTACAGCAACACCTCGGAGTACAGTACATTTATGAACATCAACACACCCATAATTTCCCTAGACTGTCATCTGATAACCAGCATCACATCATTGTCGAACAGCTATCTAAACAGCCAAAAGAGTGGCTACATCAACTCCATGAGGCATCTAGCTTAGCCGATGCAGAATGGGTTGCTCAGCTCATTGATGAAATCCCAATACCTGAAGATCAATTAGTAGAAGCACTGACTAAATTAGTCAAAGGATTTCGCTGTGACCTGATTACTGAATTGACGACCTCATCAAGACAAGCCTTCGAACCCTAAACTTTTCTATCACAGTGCTGACTATATTGAATCACTCTCCTTAATTTTGAGCATAATGACCCAACCCTCAGATGCATCACTAAATCCTTTACCCTGCGGCGATATCTTAGTGGTGGACGATGTCCCCCCCAATCTAGATTTTTTATCTACAGTGTTGACTCAGCAGGGGTACAAAGTACGCAGTGCCATCAACGGCGAGGTCGCGCTCAAAATTGCTAAGGCAGCCCAGCCAGACCTGATTCTCTTAGATATTAAAATGCCTGGAATGGATGGCTATGAGGTCTGCCGCCTGCTCAAAGCAAATCCAATAACTCAAGAGATTCCTGTCATTTTTCTGAGTGCCTTAGATCAAACTGATGAGAAAGTCAAAGCCTTTGATCTAGGAGGCGTGGACTATATTCCCAAACCATTTCAAGCGGAAGAACTACTAGCCCGAATTGACAATCATCTAAAATTACGTGCTGCCCAATCTGAAATCCAAAAGCTCAACTCTCAATTGGAACAACGGGTCATGCAACGTACCGCTCAGCTAGAGAAAGAAATTGGTGAACGGTTACGCATGCAAGAAGAACTCGTACATATGGCAACCCATAATAGCATTACTGGGTTGCCTAATAGAGTTTTGCTAACTCAGCGATTACAACAATCATTCACACAAGCACAGTCTAACCCAACCCAAAGACTGGCCGTCATTTTGCTTAAATATAACAAACTACAGCTAGTTAAAAATTCCCTTGGGCACCAAGCTGTAGACCAGCTCATTGTAGCGATTAAGAGTCGCTTAGAGACAATAACCTGGCCAGGTTCTCTATTGGCAAACTTTGGAGAAGATACATTTGCTATTTTAATTGAGGCCTTTCGGAGTGAGGAACAAATTACTCAATTTGCAGAACAATTACAGCGAGAAGTTACGTACCCTTTCCACATCAGCAATCACTTAATCTATGGACAAATTGAGGTTGGTATTGTTCTACACTCCCATAAATATCAACAGGCTACTCATATATTGAGAGATGCAGCCACTGCATTATCTCAGGCTCAAGCTGAAGGTGCTGGTAGAATAGAGATCTTTAATTCTGGTATGCATCAACGTACGTTCTCCTTCTTTGAAGTGCAAAATGAGTTGCATAGAGCGTTGCATAACCAAGAGTTAATCCTTGTTTATCACCCTATTATCTCTTTGGCAGACAATTATCTGAATGGCTTAGAAGCTCTAGTGCGTTGGAATCATCCTCAAAGGGGCATATTGAGTGCTGATGAATTTATTCCTGTTGCAGAAGAAACCGAACTCATTCTTGAGTTAGACCGCTATGTTCTGCGGTATGCCTGTCAACAACTCAAAGAATGGCAAGAGCAAAATTTACTGCATTCTTCATTTAAGCTGCATGTCAATATATCATCTCAGCAGCTAACTCAAAGAGACTTTATCGACTATCTGGATCGCATATTAGGAGAAACTCAAATTGATCATCAAAATCTTGCCTTTGACGTTACTGAATATGGCCTCATGCAAAAAACAGACGTTGTTCTAGCCACCTTAGAGAAGCTTAAGCGCTATCAAATTATGGTAAGCATTGATGATTTTGGTACGGGCTCATCGTCGCTCGGCTATCTATACAGCTTAAAAATTGAAAACTTAAAAATTGATCGTTCCTTTATCCACCAAATGAACAATACGACGAAAGGTCTGAAGGTCATCAAGGCTATCGTCAATTTAGCCCATGAGCTAGGCATGAGTGTAACCGCCGAAGGCGTTGAAAATTCAGTCCAACTAGCGACCCTTGAAACCTTAGGTTGTGAGTATATGCAGGGCTATCTGTGGGGTAAACCTGCCGATGGCAAAACCATAACGGCTCAGCTATAGGCAATAGGCAAGCCATTGATCTCCATATATTTCATTATAGGTTTAAGGCAAATCTTCCCCTAAAGCAGCAATGGTGCTGAGAAATATAGAGAATCAATATTGATGGCAAATAGTTCCTTTGTACTTCTTTATCCCTCAGGTTATGATGGATTTCGTACCCGGATGCTTCGCTCAAATGGATAGCGCTGCCACGATTCCAGAAATACTGCCAGGGATTGAGTTAAGCGAGGAGCAGTGGGAAGCACTGCAAGCCATTGAGGAATTTTTGCAGAGTCCATCCAAGCTCTATTTACTGACAGGCTATGCGGGTACGGGCAAAACCACCCTGCTACAAGCTCTGGTTACCTATTTGCGTGATCAAGGTTGTGACTGGCCGATTGTGCTGACGGCCTTTAGTAATAAAGCCACCAAGGTGCTCAAAACCATGGCCACCCAGTGGGATATCAAAGATGTGGAGTCAGTCACTTGTTGCCGATTGCTGGGGCTAAAACCGGTCATTGACACGGGCAGCGGCGAGCAAATTTTTAAGTCAGTTAGCGACCAGCATAATCAGGTGCCGGACTATCGACTGGTGATCGTGGATGAATGCTCCATGATCAATCAGGAGATGTGGAAGCTACTGGTGGAGGCCATTTCTCGATTGGATATTCCCACCCAGATGCTATTTGTAGGGGATCCGGCTCAGCTACCGCCTGTCAATGAAACGGAGTCATGCTGCTTTAGCCAGATTATGCATCAGTCGTCTCTATCCCAGGTGATTCGCTATGGCGGGGCGATTGGGGTGATTGCCGATGACATTCGTCGCAACATGGAGCGGGAGCAGTTACCTCGATATGAAAGCGATGTGAATTGCGATCGCACCGAAGGCTTCTTTGTGCTGCCCAAATATCCCTGGCGTGATGTGCTCATCCGTGCCTTCACCTGCGATAAATACAAAGCCGACCCCAACTATGTGAGAGTGCTTGCCTATACTAACCAGCGGGTTAAAACTTTAAACCGTATGATTCGTCATGCGATCTACGGTGACGATTTACAACAGTTTGTACCTGGGGAGCGACTCATTGCCAACAACCCATGCCTTGAGGAGGGCGGCATTATTCTCCAAACTTCAGAAGAGTGTGAAGTGTTAGAGGTAAAACCCGGAAAAATAGAGGGATTACCGACATGGCAGCTGGTTGTTTATACAGAAGAGGGCAAGTTTCAAGACCTGAATGTACTCCAGGAAATCAGCCTGCCTGACTATGAACGTCGCTCACGGGACTATGCCACCACCAAACAATGGGAGATTTTCTGGGAATTCAGGCAACAGTTTCACGATGTGAACTATGCCTATAGCCTGACAGTGCATAAAAGTCAGGGCTCCACGTTCCAAGACGTATTTATAGATTTGCCAGATTTAATGAGAAATTCGAAGCTGATTGAGAGAAATCAGCTGTGTTATGTGGCATTTACACGGGCAGCAAAACGAGTCTTTATTTATCAATAAGGTTGCCATTATTGATGACCTTCAATCATCAAGTGCGTTAAGCTAACGTAGACTTGATGCTACGGAAACAGAGATGGATTTACGATACTACATAAAGCTTTTGCAGCTTTTCTAAAACCACTCAGCGAATGCTAGAGTAATCTTAATGGTTTGGTAATGGTTCAAGACTGGTTGTGCTGCCTAAAAAATTACCCGAAAGGGTACCTTCGTGAATCTTGACACTCGCACAAACTAGGTATGAGAATAAGAGTATATGTAGAAGGGTACGTTGCGTAATCGTGCAATACCCATTGGATATTCAAGAATCCTAGGATTAAAGTGTATGCCTTCTCCGACGCCTCCTTCTTCAGAAAATGAGCAGTCAAGTACGCCTAAGGCTGCTTTACCTGTCAACAAACCATCATTATCTGATCACCTTTATGGACTTCCAAAATGGTTGATTGGCTTGATTCTCTTCGCAGCATTTGGTGGAGCAACTGTTGTAAGTGAACTTACTGGAGTTATAGACTCCTTGGGTAGTGTAATTGTAGCTGTTATGACGGCTTCAGGCTCTTCTGGGGAATATAAACCTGTTGCACCTGAGCCATCAGCTCCAGAATATAAGCAAGTACAATCACTATTAAAGAAGCCAAGCCGTCCCACTGACGTTTTTAATGCCGTCAGCGATGATTTACAAAAACTGACAGCAGATGGCAGTATTTCTGTCATTGCTATGGTTCGTGAATTGCAGAGGCAGTATCCTGGGATTTCTCTTGTCTATGGTGTTAATGACCAAAAGCCATTGGGAACGGACGATGGGCTTTTAAAGCTAGCAAATGGAGATATCGAATTTGCCTTTGCTTCTAGAGAGCTAACCCGTAATGAGAAAGAAGTAGGTAACTTAGTAGAGTTTCCTATTGGTAAAGATGCAATTGCTGTGTTTGTTCATAAAGATAACCCTATTGATAACTTAAATATTGATCAATTAAAGGCAATTTATAACTGTCAAGTCGATGATTGGTCCATATTTGGGTGGTCCAATTTGGGTGGAAATCAAGAAAGCTTTGGTATAGATGTCTTTAATCGCTATAGAAGCAGTGGCACACAAAGTGTTTTCAATAAAAAAGTTTTAGATGGCCAGGCATTCTGCGGTGGTGAGCCTGATACGGATGGAGAAAGAGAGAATGGCTCTAGTTTTAGAACGTGGAATGCAGATGAGACAACTACAGTAATCAATGAAATGGGAAAATACGGCATATACTACGCAAGTCTAAATCACGTAGTTAATCAGGATGATATAAAGGTTTTAAGTATTAATGATATTTTTCCTTCGGCAGAGACTATTCTGCAAGAAGAATATCTTCTAACAAGGGACTTGTATGCTGTGGCTAAACGGGATACTTATCAATCGGTGATAGAGTTCATAGATTTCTTAATCTCCCCTAAAGGACAAGAAATAGTGAGGCAATATCATATTCCCAGTTACGAATATGAGTAGCTCGCTTAGACAGAGTATTAGGTTGACACAGGATTCAAGAGAGAATGAGCGCAGTCATTTACCTTAATGTTTTTGAGCCAATTATTGTGAAATTTTACTAGAGATTAGTCCTATCTGTAGCTTTTACGAACAGCATTAAAAAGTAGGATATTTATCTATTAGATTTAGGTGCTGACTTTACTGATAATGTCGGTGAAATCGGATGCACTCATTAAGATCCAAGCATTCTTACAAAATCCAGTGCTCTAAAAAATCGGCAATGACTTTCGCTTTATAACTCGGTAATTCGTCACCGCCTGGCAACACCTTTACTGTTGCCCTGGGAGCAGCCGTCTCAAACGTTTGAGTCAGCTGTCGGCTGGTTTCTCCTGCATGTTCTCCTTGCAGGGCCACCATGGGCATTGAAAGATTGGCCAGGCCGCCAACAATTTCAGGTTCTAACACATGACGGCGACGCTGGAAGAGTAATCGGCAGGCTGCAGGATGACGCCGTAATAGCTGTCGCCAATGATAATTTTGCAACCAGGTAGGTGTCTGACCGGGGGTGGATTTGCGAGCAAATGGCTTAGTAATCGCTAACCATAATCCACTCAAAGGACTAATCAACCAACGTTCTCGCCGCCAACGCTTAGGAGTATAGGCAAAACCTTCGGGTTCCAGGACACATAGTCCTTTAACCTGCTCTGGATAACGCAGGGCATAACGAGCTGCTACCCAAGCCCCTAGGGAATGGCCAACTAGCACAACGGAACCGATGCGCAGGGAGTCTAGTAGCTCTGCCAGTGTCTTTACCTGCATCGCAATCGAGTAGGCTGTCTTATCTTGTAGGCGTTCTGACTCACCAAAGCCAATTAAATCAGGTGCCAGACAGTGATACTGCCGACCCATTAGAGCTAGGGTCTCGCTCCATTGATCACCGTCATGCCAGGAGCCATGCAGAAAAATGACTGTCTGACCTCGCCCCACTTCCCGCCAAAACAGCTGACCGTACTGAAGCTTACGGCGCAGGTTGCGTACGGGCATTTGGCCAGCACTAGGCCAAAACAATGGCTCCATTAAAGTAGTCCTGTAGCTGTTGATCGTGATCGTGGGCTAGGTTACCACGGGGAATGTCATCCACTGTAAATGCTGCGATTCTCATTACCTCAGCTTTATCACGAATATAAAATTCACCATCCACATAGGCTTCGAGGGCGACGCAAATAGAATCAAACCGCGGATCACGCTCTGGATGGGAATATACGCCGACCAGACGACCAATTTTCAGGATAGCTAGACCTGTTTCTTCCAGTAGCTCGCGCTGGGCAGATGTGGCGATATCTTCACCCCAATCGACCAGTCCCCCCGGTAAACCCCAACGCCCACTATCACGGCGTTGAATTAAGACAATGCGACCATCGGGCAAAATCGGTATTACACACGTACCGACTAAAGGTCGTCGCAAAAGTAAGCCCAAAAGGGTACGGACTGGTCGCCAAAACTGCGGCATGGATTCAAAGTTCGTCGAGGGCAGTCAGTAGTTCAACGGGATGTTTCTCAGCTTTTACTTTGCGGTAGATTTTTTCTAAATTCCCATCAGGGCCAATTACAAAGGTACTCCTACTAATACCCATGTACTCTTTGCCCATGAATTTCTTGAGGCCATAGCTGCCATAGGCAGTGGCTACTTTGGCCTCTTCATCCACTAACAGTGGGAAGGGCAGGTCGTGTTTGGTAATGAACTTTTGATGGGACTTAGCATCATCTGCACTGACACCTAAAACAACCACATCTTTGGCCTGGTAGGCTTCGTAGTTGTCTCGAAACGCACAGGCTTCTTTTGTGCACCCAGGGGTATTATCACGAGGATAAAAATATAGCACCACACGTTGACCCTTTAGATCAGCCAAACTGACGGTATTACCGTCTGCATCAGCCAAGCTAAAGTCAGGAGCCGGATCACCCACTTGTAATGTCATTGAATTTTAAGAGCTTACTCATCAAGTTTGCCCTTAAGATTGTATACTTTCTCGTCAGACGATCGTCTTTACGGCAGATCGGTATGGCCCATCAGGTAGCGATCGCATTCCCGCGCCACTCCACGACCTTCATTAAATGCCCATACTACAAGGCTTTGACCTCGGCGGCAGTCGCCCGCAGCAAATACCCCAGGTAGGCTAGTGGTGTACTTGTTATATTCAGCCTGAATATTACTACGGCCATCTTGCTCCAGATCCAGGGCATCGATAATGGGCTGTTCTGGTCCAAGGAATCCCATGGCCAGCAGGACCAGCTGCGTCGGAATGACTCGCTCTGAGCCTGCCACTTTTTGCATTTGGAAGCGGCCACTATCATCTTTCTCCCAGGCCACATCCACCACATGGATCGCCTTGACCTGGCCATCGTCCCCCGCCTCAAACTTAGTCGCCGTGGATAGGTAAGCTCGCGGATCGCCCCCAAACTTAGCAGCAGCCTCTTCCTGGCCATAGTCCATACGGTAAACCTTGGGCCATTCGGGCCAAGGATTATTAGGAGCCCGCTCCGCTGGTGGCTTAGGCATGATCTCTAGCTGAGTAACACTGGCGCAGCCATGACGAATAGAGGTGCCTACACAGTCGGTGCCGGTATCACCACCACCGATAATCACCACGTCCTTGCCCGTAGCAGAAATTGCCTGGTCATTCAGCGTAGGATCCATCACTGCTTGGGTGTTTTTTGTCAAAAACTCCATAGCAAAATGAATTCCCTTGGCATCACGTCCCTCAATGGGTAAATCTCGAGGTCGAGTTGAACCAGTACATAGGATCACCGCATCATAGTCTTTAACCAGTTGCTCAGCTGGCAAATCCTTACCAATTTCGGCATTACAAATAAATCGAATGCCTTCCTGCTCCATCAGCTTGAGACGACGCATCACCACCGTTTCTTTCTCAAGCTTCATATTGGGAATGCCATACATCAGCAATCCCCCTGGTCGATCAGCTCGCTCATATACCGTGACCAGATGGCCAGCCTTATTGAGCTGGGCTGCTGCCGATAAACCAGCGGGGCCAGAACCCACCACGGCAACTGTCTTCCCAGTGCGTTGAACTGGCGGCTCAGCCACAACCCAACCTTCTTCCCAGCCTTTATCAATAATGGCGTGCTCAATATTTTTAATCGTCACTGGCGGATTATGAATCCCCAATACACAGGCACCTTCACAGGGCGCGGGGCATACCCGCCCCGTAAACTCTGGAAAGTTATTGGTCTTATGCAATCGATCCAGAGCCTCTTTCCACAGACCTCGATACACCAGATCATTCCACTCAGGAATCAGGTTATAGATGGGGCACCCACTGGCCATGCGGTTAATGGTATTCCCCGTATGGCAAAAGGGTGTGCCACAGTCCATACAGCGCGCTGTTTGATTGCGTAGCTGGTCATCCGGCAATGGCGTATGAAACTCTTGCCAATGAGAAATTCGCATCAGTGGTGAGACATCTGGCGCAATTTCGCGAGTGTATTCGAGAAAGCCTGTTGGTTTACCCATGGGAGAAGTCGTAGATTGAAAAAGGAATGACGTATTGTGATTTTTGCAAGGCGAGCACTGCCACCGGGACAATAAAACTGGCCAAAACTGATATCGATGATGGAAATAATGAGTCAAATTTAAGCCAACATTACGAAGTACTGGCTAGTTACCAGCAACTCGTGCAACATCTTTGATGTTCGCTTCAAATGCAGCCGAGAGCGCATCATCACCGCTCAGACCATCTTGCAACGCCTGCTGCAGAGACTGAATCACGCGCTTATAGTCACGAGGGATCACTCTGACAAACTTCGGCAAGACACTTTCCCAATGGTCGATGACTGTTTTTGCTTTATGACTGCCGGTATAGCGGTGGTGTTTTTCAATCATCTCGCGGAGATCAGCAATCTCTTCTGCCTCCTTCAGACGTTCTAAGTCCACCATCTCAGTGTTACACCGGGTGGCAAAGTCTCCGGCTTCATCCAGCACATAGGCTATGCCACCACTCATACCCGCTGCAAAGTTGCGTCCAGTGGTGCCTAACACGACCACCTTACCTCCCGTCATATATTCGCAGCCATGGTCACCAACCGCTTCTACCACTGCATGTACACCTGAGTTGCGCACACAGAAGCGCTCCCCAGCCATGCCATAAATGTAAGCCTCACCACCGGTAGCGCCATAAAAGGCTACGTTACCAATAATAATGTTCTCCTCAGGCACAAATGTAGACGCTTTTGGTGGATAGACAACAATCTTGCCACCACTCAGACCTTTGCCTAAGTAATCGTTACCGTCTCCTTCCAGCTTCAGGGTGACACCAGCAGGAACAAAAGCTCCAAAACTCTGGCCAGCACTACCCTGGAAGGTCAGATGCACGGTATCTTCTGACAAACCTTCCCAATGTTTCTTAGTAATCTCATTGCCGAGAATGGTCCCGACTACACGGTTGATATTGCAAATGGGCAATGTAGCACTGACTTTTTCACCAGTCTCAATGGCAGGCTTACATAAATCCAACAGAGTGGTGATATCCAATGACTTATCCAGGCCATGGTCTTGGGGAATCTGGCAATAACGCCCTACACTGTCATCAACTTGAGGTTGTTCCAAAATCTTGGAGAGATCTACGCCCTTCGCCTTCCAATGGTTAACAGCAGCCTGCACAGCTAACCAGTCGGTATGACCCACCAGCTCATCAAAGGTGCGTACACCCAGCTCAGCCATAATCTCTCGCACATCCTGGGCGATAAACTGCATAAAGTTCACCACATGGTCAGGATCACCCACAAAGCTTTTACGTAAGCGGGGGTCTTGGGTCGCGATCCCGGCTGGGCACGTGTTTTTCTGGCACACCCGCATCATGATGCAGCCCAATGAGACCAACGGTGCTGTGGAGAAACCAAACTCTTCTGCACCCAACAATGCGGCCATCACCACATCGCGGCCAGTTTTCATCTGCCCATCGGTTTCAACAACAATGCGGCTACGCAGATTGTTTAGCACCAATGTCTGATGGGTCTCTGCGAGTCCTAACTCCCAGGGTAAGCCTGCATGTTTAATGGAGGTTTGAGGAGAGGCCCCCGTACCACCATCAAAGCCGGAGATCAGGACGACATCGGCATGGGCTTTAGCCACACCTGCCGCAATGGTGCCCACACCCACTTCAGAAACGAGTTTGACGTTAATGCGGGCTGCACGATTAGCATTCTTCAAGTCGTGGATCAGCTCAGCCAAATCCTCAATGGAGTAAATATCGTGGTGGGGGGGCGGAGAAATCAGACCCACACCGGGCGTGGAGTGACGGACCTTGGCAATCCAGGGATATACTTTGCGTCCAGGTAGCTGACCCCCTTCTCCAGGTTTTGCACCCTGGGCCATTTTGATCTGGATCTCTTTTGCTTGGGAGAGATAGAGACTGGTTACACCAAAGCGTCCCGATGCCACCTGTTTAATGGCACTGTTTTTAGAGTCGCCTTGCTCATTAGTCCAGGTAAACCGTTCGGGATCTTCGCCTCCTTCACCGGTATTGGATTTACCTCCCACGCGGTTCATGGCTATGGCCAGGGATTCATGGGCTTCCTTAGAAATGGAGCCGTAGCTCATCGCCCCAGTTTTGAACCGGCGGGTAATGGCTTCAATGGGTTCTACTTCTTCAATGGGAATGGGCTGACGTGGCTCGAAGTCCAATAGCCCCCGCAGGGTAAAGTGCTGTTTGCTCTGGTCATTGACCAAGTTCGCATAGTGCTTATAGGTTTCGTAATCACCTGAGCGCACCGCTTGCTGCAGCGTGTGGATGGTATCTGGATTAAACAGATGCGCTTCACCCTCTTTACGCCATTGATAGTCACCACCCACATCTAGAATCGGAATATCACCGCGCTCGGCAAAGCCATGGCCGTGACGCATAATTGCTTCTTGGGCAATTACATCCAGTCCAATACCCTCAATGCGGGAGGCGGTCCAGGTAAAGTATTTATTAATGACGCTGTGGTTGAGACCAATGGCTTCAAAAATTTGAGCCCCTCGATAGCTCTGCAATGTGGAAATACCAATCTTTGAGGCAATTTTGATAGTGCCTTTGGTAACTGCTTTGATGTAGTTTTTGTAGGCATCCTTGGGGGTAATGCTCATGAGCATGCCATCAGCAATCATGCCTTCAATGGTTTCAAAGGCAAGGTAAGGGTTGATGGCACTACAGCCATAACCCAGGAGAACGGCAAAATGGTGCACTTCCCGAGGTTCACCGGATTCGAGAATAATGCCAACGCGAGTGCGTGTCCCTGTTCGGATCAGATGATGGTGCAGACCGGAAACGGCAAGCAGTGCTGGGATCGGCGCATGTCTAGCGTCCATGCCACGATCAGACAGGATAATCAGGTTAGTGCCGGTTGCGATCGCATCATCTACCCGAGCACAAATCTCTTCCATCGCTGTCTCTAACCCTTTCACCCCTGTCTGAGGATCAAACAAAATCGGTAGGGTTAGGGCAGCAAACCCAGATTCATCAATATTTTGCAGCTTAGCCAAATCACCATTGCTAATTACCGGAGTCTTCAGCTGAATTAATCGGCAGCTCTCAGGTTGCGGATCTAGCAAATTACGCTCCGAACCTAGTGTGGTCACCGCCGACGTGATGATTGCTTCTCGAATAGAGTCGATGGGAGGATTGGTGACCTGGGCAAACAGTTGTTGAAAATAGTCATACAATAGCTTGGGCCGATCTGAGAGCACTGCTAGGGGCGTATCAGTTCCCATGGAACCAATCGCCTCGACACCATTCTGAGCCATTGGTGTCAGGAGCATGCGCAGCTCTTCAAACGTATAACCAAATGCCATCTGCCGCTGTCGCAGCGTGCCTCCAGCGATTTCAGCCCGTGGCGTCTGAGCAGGCAGCTTTTCCAGGCTGACCTGATGTTGATTCAACCACTGGCGGTAAGGCTGGGCGTTAACAATCTCTGCCTTAAGTTCCTCGTCGCCGATAATCCGACCAGCCGCCATGTCGACCAAGAACATGCGACCCGGCTGTAGCCGTCCTTTCTCAAGGATCTGCTCCGGCTCCACAGGTAGCACCCCGGCTTCTGAGGCCATAATGACTCGGTCATCTTTGGTGACGTAATAACGAGAAGGTCGCAGACCGTTACGATCAAGCACCGCGCCAATCATCGAGCCATCGGTAAATGCCACCGATGCCGGACCATCCCAAGGCTCCATCAAACATGCATGGTATTCATAAAATGCTTTGCTAGCATCGTCCATGGATTCATGCCCGGTCCACGGTTCAGGGATCATCATCATCACTGCATGGGGCAATGATCTTCCTGACAAAACCAGCAGCTCTAAAGCATTATCAAAAATGGTTGAGTCACTACCGTTGATATTAATGACCGGCTTGACTTTGGCCATGTCATCACCAAAAAATTCTGATTCAAACATGGACTGCCGGGCCACCATCCAGTTAATGTTGCCGCGCAGGGTATTGATCTCACCGTTGTGAGCAATGTATCGATAAGGGTGAGACCGCTCCCAACTGGGGAAGGTGTTGGTACTAAAGCGAGAATGCACAAGAGCCAGAGCGCTTTCAAAATCGGGATCGCTTAGATCTGGGAAAAAGTCTCTCACCTGGGGTGGTGTCAACATTCCCTTATAAACCATCGTGCGGCATGACAAACTAGTCGGATACCAGTAGGTATCATGCCCTGACTTGCCAATGGCATTGTAAGCAATCTTGCGAATGACATAGAGTTTTCTTTCGAACGCCAGATCGTCTTCCAGGTCTGCTGAACGTTGAATAAACACCTGCTGCATGAAAGGCTCACTAGCCTGCGCTGTTGCACCCAGGGTGCTATTGTCTGTCGGAATATCGCGCCAGCCTAAAACCTTTTGGCCCATTTGAGCCGCCACCGACTCAAATCGTTGCCGACTCTCAGCTCTCACCTGTGGGTCTGGCGACGTAAAAATTATCCCTGCACCGTATTGCCCAGCCTCAGGTAACGTAAAGCCTTCCGCTGTAACCACCTTCTGTAAAAAGCGGTGGGGCAGCTGCACTAGAATACCGGCTCCATCCCCTGTATTTACTTCGCTACCACACGCTCCACGATGTTCCAAATTGCAGAGAATTTGTAACCCCTGCTGCACAATCTCGTGGGAGGCTAGTCCTTTTATTTGCACAACAAAGCCGACTCCGCACGCATCGTGCTCAAATTGAGGATCGTACAGACCCTGCTTGGGAGGCAATTGGTGACTAGTCATAGAAGTGTATTTTGACAAACGCGCAAGTATTGACAAGAATTCCCAAGGGCAGCTAGAGAAACTTAGCTTGCAGGGCTCGTCAATCGTGACACAAGCAGCTGCATCACCATTGCCCAAGGCAATTCAAGAGGAGCTTTAATTCTCTAACGAGAAAAGCAATTTGACCCAGTTCCTTAATAAAACTGTCAAATTGTTACACGTGACATGGTACGTCAACTGTAACAGTTTGACAAAACGTCGATTTAATCAGCTTTTGAGACCTCTGTAAGGTTTTCAGGAGGCATAGCGCATACCACTCATTTAAAGGTTTAAGTTTTGATACGAAATAATGCAATTTGTGTTGTTTTCTTTGCTCTAGCGACGTTCTCCTATTGAACTTTGCCCCCTTGCAACACAATGGTGTTGTTGACTATAAGATCAGCAATAGTAACCAGATTAGCAATAGTAACTATATAAGGAGTCTCATGGAAAAGCCTTCTCCAAAAACCATCTATGAGAACTTGAATGATTTAGAACGGGTTGATGTAGTCACCAGTGCTCGATATCGACAGCTAGCGCAGGCAGTCTTAGCTGATCCTAAGGTTGATGAAACTCTGCGTCAAAATATTGCAGAGCGATTACAACAAGCTAATCATCTGTTAGCGCTAAAAGATGTTGACGGTGATGAGAGCTATTAGGGAAGAGTGTTAAGGTTTAGGTCTGTGAGTTTAGTTGAGCTGCTGGTGTAACGTCACGATACGCCAGCAGCAGTTTTGTTATGAAAAGGTAAAATCAGGTCTGTAAACTCTTTTAACTTATTCCTCCCCATTTGCTTCAGTCTCTTCTGTCGTCTCGGCCTCGTCAGCAGTCTCTTCTGTCGTCTCGATGTCTTCAGCACTCTCTTCCTCTGCTCCGGCTGCCGGTGGGTCACTGGCAGCCAACCCTAGCAAAGCATCAATCTGAAACTGTTGTGTGCTGCTAGAGGTGCTCAAGCTAAGGCTCCGAACTGTACCAAAGTAGCCGCGGATATCGGCAGCCCAAGGGTCAGTTGCCTGGTTAAAGCCAAATAGGTTGTAGAAAAATGCGAGTGTAGAACTGGCATTGACATACAGGTATCCATTGTTGGGTGTGGGAAACGTGGAAGTAGCGTTTTGAAAGGTGCTGTGGCGACTGAGGGCATGAAACCCTGCTGGCATGACCAATCGTTCCATGGCACCGTTACCACTGGTAAAGGCCAGGGTATCGTCATTAATCCATGTATGCGTTAGCACGCTTTCCCGCTGACTATCGCCATTAATGTCGTATAGCCAATTGGTTGTCGCGTGATCTGCAATTTCTGTAGATAGTGCGACATCTTCGCCAGCCACATCATCTAAGGCGGCTAAGGCTATTTCAGCCGCCGGACGGTTACTGGTTTCTAACAAGACGCCCGCTTCTAGGCCCAAACCTGGAAAAAATGAATTCAACAACCCCGATTGGCTGGGGAACAGAAAAATACTGTATTCTCCATCCATCCATCCCAAAATGTCGGTATCGAGGTCTAGCCCTGTTGCCAGGGCAACAATGGAGCGGGCTGTTTCAATCAGGCCGCTTGTCATCTCATTTAGAGAAAAAGCTGACGACACATCATTCCAAAAGCCGCTGATATCGTAGCCACTGCCCATGAAATAGGTGGCTGCAGGGATCAGTCCCAAGATAGAGTGATCGGCATTGGGAGAGGGAGGTAAATCTGGTAGTACACCTTTGGTATAAAGATGAGCTTCTAGGTGTATGCCTTTGTCCTCAGGATAAATCAAGGCATCAAAGGTGACATTGCTAAACAGGTTAGACATGGCCGCCCGCTCACTCAGGCTGGGTTGGGGAATTGGTGGTAGACCAAAGTCTTGAAACGGATTACTAAACTCAAAGCTCAGCAACTGACCGACATTGCCATATATGATGGCTAAACTGTTCTGTGCTTGAGGGTGGCTTTGGGTCTTCGCAAAACTTGGATTGCTAGTGAGCTTAGGACCATCTTGGGTTTGATATTCAATCCACTGACGCAGGCTGTCAATAGTCTCGGCGGCAACAATGTAATTCCCCAGGTGGGCAACGGCATAGCCAGGAATGGTGTAGCCGTCCTCTGAATAGGTCCCGTCAGGAATATAAATGTAGGGAGGTTCGGGTTGGCGATAGCTGCGGAGGGCTGCATTAGGGGAGGCCAGATCAGCAGAGTTGAATTCGACTGGTGCTGGAAACTCCTCTGGTTCAATCTCTTCAGGAAAGTCATCCCAGGAGTAGTCGTAGGGAACAAACTCATCGGGCCAGAGCCAAATCGGAAACGTTCTGTAGGAATGCTTTTCGGGTAAAGCGGTGCGGGCTTCGGCCAGGGTGGGAATGAAGTCGATAAAGGCGGCGGCATCTTCGATGGGCAAAATGGTGACCATCCGTTCTACCGGGTTGATGGTGCGAACACTAGGTATGGGTAGCAGTGCGATCGCAACGCTATCTCCAACCCAGGGTTGCACATCTTCGGCATAGTTCATCCCCAACGGTAACAATGGCAGAGCCTGGGGGCTCGGCTCCACACCAAAGGCCTCACTCAGCTGTGCAAACAGCGTATATTGCTTGAGGGCAGACCAAGCATCGTCGCGAGTATTGACAATAATGGCTGCCGGCGTGTCTACAGGCAGAATATTTGCGATGATGGGTGGCGCTGAGGCAGAGGTTGGCAGCAGCTCTTCTAGGGACGCCCTTAATTCAGTGACATCAATGGCTGATTCAATCTCAAACTCGTCAATTGTCTCCTCCGACTCAGGTTTCCCAACGGGCATCGCTTCAGACCCTTCAAGGGGAGATTCCAAGATTACAGGCACACCTTCTGACCGATCTGGCACTGCAGGGGCAGACTCTTCAATCTGTTCTGACTTTTCTAACGATGGCTCTTGGGCAGCCAGAGGTGTGGCGAAAAAAGCTAATGCGATCGCTGCCGTTCCCCATCGATTAATCACAAATCAAAACTCCCTACAGTAATCAACTAAATTTAGATGCCCCACCCATGTGTAGATTTACCTACAACCGTAGATTTATCTACAACTTCCATACTTCTTATTACGGTTCATCAGCAACTGTTCGGTCATAGGTTCGGATTGCCATCCCTGTCTAGCCTCTACTTTTCTCAGTACTATAAGCGTAATGGCGAAATCAAAGGGTTGAGATAGTATGAATCAGTTTAAAACTCTTGCATTGCTGAGTGTTCTTAGCGCTCTGTTGATCAGTATTAGCTACTACACAATTGGTGGTACAGGTGGCGTCATCTTTGGCATCCTGATTGCAGCCATGACCAACCTAGGCTCATGGTTCTACTCCGATAAGATTGCCCTAGCTGCCCACGGTGCTCAACCCGTCAGTCGAGAAGAATCACCTCAACTGCACGCCATGGTAGAAAAACTAGCGAAAAAGGCTGATATTCCGATGCCCGGGGTTTACCTGCTACCCACCCAGTCAGCCAACGCCTTTGCCACGGGGCGCGATCCTGAGCATGCTGCTGTAGCTGTTACCCAGGGCATTATGGAAATGCTCCCCGCTGATGAGCTAGAAGGGGTGATTGCCCACGAGCTGAGCCATATTATGAATCGTGACACCCTCACCCAGGCTGTGGCTGCAACCATTGCCGGTGCGATCTCATTTCTAGCCCAGATGCTGCAATACTCCATGTGGTTTGGTGGCATGGGGGGATCTAATGACGACGACGGTCCTAATCCCATTGCCCTCATGGCCACACTTTTCCTGGCTCCCATGGCCGCAACCGTTATCCAGCTAGGCATTAGCCGCACTCGCGAATTTTCAGCCGATGCCGGTGCCGCACAACTTACGGGTAATCCCCGCGCCCTTGCCAACGCCCTCA
Organism: Leptothoe sp. ISB3NOV94-8A; assembly: GCF_043421595.1. Lineage (NCBI taxonomy): Bacteria > Bacillati > Cyanobacteriota > Cyanophyceae > Nodosilineales > Cymatolegaceae > Leptothoe > Leptothoe sp. ISB3NOV94-8A. The sequence continues at coordinate 6,069,215 of NZ_JAXSQW010000001.1, forward strand.
AGCGTCTTGAAGCCAGTGCTAGACAAATGCCCATGACCGGCAACCCAGCCTATGAGCCTTTGATGATTATGCACGCTGTCCCCAAACAAATGTTTAGCGGATTGTTTTCCACCCATCCATCTACCGATAAACGAGTAGAGCGATTATTGGAACTTGAAAAAGAGCTAGTTACTGCTTAAAAATTAGTCTCGTATTTCCTTGCAAGATGACCAAAGGAGATAATACAAAAATCTTGTCGGACCATCCCTCTTGATCAGGGATGGTTTTTTCGGTTGATGATTTAGGAGATGCACCGGGCTAGATCCATTGCTATTTGAAGGTGTCTCCCAGCTAAAGTCATCCTGAGGATCAGCAATGTCAGTTTTGTTTTTACAGGTCTCTCAGATTGTCTTAGCTCGTCCCCCACTTCTGCACTCCCTACTCCCCGCACAACCCTGGTATCATAAAGCACCCATGCAAAAGGACCACCCTGTGACCACACAACAGAATACGAGCGAGTCACCAAGACCTTTACGTTTTTTATGGTTAACGTTTGACTTTGCCAGCTGTCTACCGACGGCCACAGATAACATTACTTCGCAGCTTTTTTTAACCCTGATGGCCCATCCTGCCATTAACCAGATCAAACGTTTCACCACCCAATCGGAGAATCTTGGTCCTGATGACATTGCTCAATGGGAACCCGGAATTTTTACGCTACAGGCCTATCGATCAAGTTTGCTGGATGTGTTAACTCAAGTATCTTCTCATCTGCTACCCCACTTAGTTCCCAGTGACCAAACATTAGAGCAAGTCACTATTACGATATACACCCAGCTAGGTAGGCATCATTATCCGGTTACCACCAACCTCAGCTCTGATGCCATAAAACTGGCCGCTGAAGACATTGAAACCATGGTTAGTCAACACGAAAAGCTCTAAGTCATTACCGTGGGAACAATGACTTAGAGCTTTAAACCAGTTAAAAAGCTAATAGCTGGTTATGCTGGCATGAGCTGTAAAACAAGCGCACGCCGATCAAAAGATTGGATCTTGCCAGTTTCTTTAAGATCTTTAACAATGCGTTCCAGCAGTTCCAGTGCCCGGTCGCGGTGCTGATGTTCCCGTCCTCTCAAACGGACGCGGAACTTAACAGAATCTCCTTTGCCCAACCACTGAGTCGCTTGGTTGATACGCAGTTGATAGTCAGATTCACCAACGTTAGGGCGAAATTTTACCTCTTTAACGGTGGTGCGTGCACTCTGCTTTTGGCGCTTTTTCTGCTGATATTGAAACTTACCATAGTCCAATATCTTAGCCACAGGGGCCTGCTTACTTTCAGAGACTAGAACTAGATCCAGCTCTACTTCTTCAGCCAGCTTGAGCGCATCTCTAGTATCGGTCAAGCCACGATTATTGTTTTCGTGGTCAATCAGCAATACTTGCGGAGCTTTGATCTGACGGTTGATTCGATGTTTCTGTACGATAAGTCTTTCCCTCTTTACTTAGAACGCGACAGGACTAAATGGACAATGCCGTTGCTGGAACGATACGAATCAACTAGACTCACTTCATAAAAGTAGCCATGAGCTTATTCATGCCCCAGCAATCTAACGAATTTCCTAATCGTAGCTTACCGCCTCAATAATGCAACGGATCTACAGCAAAGATTGTGATTCTGTAAAAAATAATCACTCTACCTTATATAGCTGTGCAAAAGGCACATCAGGTATGACCCTAGTTTATTCACTATCGTCAGCAATGTGTAGTTGATCAATAAAGCTTATTGCTTCTGATTCTGCAGCAGATGCCTTCGCCCAAGCTTGGATAGAGGGCAATGCCTTTACTGCATCTACAAACGCCCTGGCCGTAGGCATTAGCTGGATTTCATAGGTGACGAATCTGAGGGCCACAGGGGCATAGACCACATCTGCGATGGAAAAATCGCCAAATAGCCAGGGTCCACCATAGGTGTCATAGGCTTGGGTCCACATTTGCTCAACGCGACTGATTTCCTGTTGGGTGGATGTCTGTAGATTGGCGCGCTCCACAGGCACCCGCGCACGAACGTTTTGCGGCAGCTGTTCTCGAATACCGAAAAAACCGCTGTGCATTTCAGCCGCAATGGAGCGAGCGATGGCCTGGGCCTTTTGGTCTGTGGGCCAACCAATGGCCCTGGGATGTTGAGATCGCACATAGCCATAGATGGCACTACTGTCCCAAACCGCAATTGCTCCATCCATCAGTACAGGTACCCGTCTTGCCGGACTGTATTGACTAATTTGCTGCCAGGCCTCTGTAAACAGCGGCAGGCGAACCTCTTCAAACGCCAGACCACTTTCAGTCAAAAATAGCCAGGCCCGTAAAGACCAGGAAGAATAGTTTTTATTACCAATAATTAATCTAAAACCCATGGTCAACACCTGAATTGGAAAATGCTAACATCCGTAAGCAAATCACAGAACTGAAGTAACTATGGCGCTCCAGGTTTACGGCATTCCCAACTGCGGCACCTGTAAAAAAGCCTTGACATGGCTCGATGCTAACGGTGTTGACTATGAGTTTATCAATACTAAAGAGCATCCCCCTGGTCGTGAGCAAATTACCGACTGGGTGACGACACTAACTGCTAAGCCGATGCGTAATACATCCGGCATGTCCTATCGCGCCTTAGGAGAAGAAAAGAAAACCTGGAGTGATGCTCAGTGGATAGACGCCTTTACGGAAGACGCCATGCTTCTCAAGCGGCCTCTATTTGTCAAAGATGATCAGGCTGTATTAGTAGGCTTCCGGGTAAAAGAAGACGAGTTACAGGCAAAGCTAATTTAACAAAGGGAGTACCCCATGGGAGAAGCCAAACGCAGAAAAGAACAAGATCCTAAATATGGAAAAGTACCTCAAAAACGGCCTCAAACCAATCGGTTTAAGTTTGATCCTAAACGCATTACTCCAACAGAATGGTTGATTTGGGCGGTACTTTTTGGAGGAACAGCCGCAGTATTTTTGGGTACGTATTTTTGGCAATAAAGCCACACCAAGAAGTGCCACATTTGTAACAGAAATGTGGCACTTCTGATAAACCTTGAATTAAATAGAATGGGCCAGGGTTAGCGCTTTGGTCTTTCCTCCCGAGGGCGTGCTTTATTGACACGAATCTCACGACCGAGCCATTCAGCTCCATCAAGGGCCTCGATAGCAGCGTCTTCTTCGGCATCCGCAGACATTTCTACAAATGCAAATCCGCGAGGACGACCGGTTTCGCGATCCATAGGAACAGTTACTCGCTTAACGGTACCGTAATCTGCGAATACTTCCTGAATATCTTCCTGCGAAACCGTGTAGGCGATATTCCCTACATAAATGGACATGGACCTTCTCCAAACAATTAAGATGAAAAACTGACGAGAGTAACACTTAGACAGCTGGCACCCAGATAGGTATAGACGAACTGACTAGCCGCAGTTGACTGCTCATCCAGGGTCACCTTAACACAGAAATTCGGGCCAGAATCGTTGCCTGGACGACTTGTGAGGAAGGCTTGATAAAAAATCTTTTACATCCAGGCCTATAGATTTCCTCAGGAGTGATTTTGCGCTAGACCGGCAAATTTATGTCAGAATTACACCCAAATCGCCATAAGGGTTGTCTTGCTTAAGATCAAGCATCAAAATAGCTTGATTTAGTTCACTATCACTCCAGTGGGGATGGGAGACTTGTAATGTGCGACGGTTAAGCGTTTTAAGGGGCTTTTGTAGCCATGCGTCTTGATTATCAGTAGGTTTTAGGTTTTTGCTCAGCATAATGAACAGCCTGTCAATGGGGCCGGGTTAATTGATCCTAGCGACTACTTCAATCGTTTATCGTTCGTTACCGTACGGTTTACCAAAACTTTTTGAGCAGATCCTCACTTATAACTTATAGAAATCAACTCGACTTGGTTAGCAAAATCGCACTATCTATTGGAGGATGCCAACTAGTGCTGAACTGCACTAGTTGGCAACAACTCGACTACTCAACCAATGGTCTTTCAACACCTCCAGGGCCATGGAAAAATACCCATGTACCAAAGTCTTCTGAAAAAACTCAACTCGATGCTTCCTACCGGCTGGTACGAATAAAACCTCTCCTGGCTCAACTCTATGGCGAGATGGGTCGTTGATAAACTCACCCGTGCCGAAGCTACAACATAAATCTCGTCGCGTATGTGAGGCTGCTGTTGAGCCACACCAAAAGGTTAATAGCATTCAATCACAAGAGAACCATGGTTCAACAGTGCGATAAATGGAGAGTTTTGTTGCGCCAAAGACACTTTTGCGGAGTCAACTGTCAGCCTTTTCTCTGTATCTACCCTGTTTTGTATGCTAATCGATACCCAAAGGTCATATGATAATTCCCGCTTACACCATTGGCTTATAAGTAAATAAATATGATGGATATAGACGTTATTCAAGCAGGCGATAGTTGGCAGAACTGGGTATTTACGATTACTTATCTAAGTTTTTTACTATTTGTGGTGTGGCGGGTGATTGTGTCATCATCCAAACCATCTGAATAGTCAGGGTGCATCAATCATGGCGGAGTATGCGACTGAGATGGCTGAGGTGGCAACGCGGGTTAACTGGCTGCGGCAGGCCACATGCCTCAAGGTATTGCCAGAGGAGGTTTTGGTTGCGATCGCAACCAACCTAACCCCGCTCTCTATCCAAGCCAACCGTCGTCTTATTCTCGAAGATACCCAAGCCGATGCCCTCTATATTCTGAAAGCCGGTCATTTAGAACGCTACCGTAGCCAGCGGACGTCTATGGCCCAGATTGTAGAGCTGTTGCCGGGGGTAGTTTTACACTTACAAGAAATCCTGCTAGAGCAGCCCACCGATTACACCATCATTACCCTCGAAGATTGTGAGCTGTGGCAGCTATCTGCTGACAAACTAAGGCAGATCGCCTCCGAACATCCAAGTCTCAGCCAACAGCTCTCCGAACTATTGGCTGAAGAAGTTGAACAGCTGTCTGCCCAGCTACTTTACGAACAAGAGCGCCAACAAGAACTACGCCCCTACTTAGTACCCAAGGTCAGCCGGGGCGTGGTCGGCGCTAGTCGCTATGCCCAACGTCTACGGCAATCCGTGCGTACAGCAGCAAGTGTGATGGCCGATGACCACGGACGGCGCGACCCAGTGCTTATTTTTGGTGAGCCAGGATTAGAAAAAGATAACCTGGCTGCCCTAATCCATTTTGGGTCTCACTACAAACAAGAACCCATGATTAAGGTGAATTGCAAAACCTTGCGGGCCATTGAGCTATTTGGTAAAGGCGAGAGTCGTCCAGGACTGTTGGACTGGTTAGACCAGGGCACCCTATTGCTGAACAACATTCAGGATCTAGATCCTGAACTACGCCCCGCTATTCTGAGATTGATCAAAACAGGCCAGTATCAACCCACTACTCAGCCAGGCAATGCACCATCAGCAGTCAAGGAGAGTGCTGCCTGGATCATGATGATCTCAGAAAAGAGTCTCACACCCTTTGCAAACCTGTCTCCTCAACAGGTGAAAGTCCCTCCCCTCCGGGTGAGAAAAGCCGACATAGAAGCCCAAATCAACTACTACATTCAGCTCTACTGTCGAAAACGCGGAATCCGTAAGCCTAGGCTGACCCCCGAAGCATTGCGTCGTTTACAAAGCTATGATTTCCCTAGCAATCTCAAGGAACTAGATAGCCTAGTGCAACGGGCCATTGAACAGGCAGAATGTGCTCCTCGCCTGAATGAAGAAGTCTTTTGGTCCGCCAGTGAACAACCCAATCGATTTCGTCTGAATTTACTCAACGCTTATCCAAAATTACGGCAGTTCCTACGTAGTCCCTGGTGGCCTGATCGCATCAATTTTGGTTTTACCAGCTGGTTCTATGGGTTAGTGGTCGCTTTATTATTCTTCGGTCCCCAAACCCGTGATGCCAATATTGCCCTGAATTTCTTTTGGGCCTGGTGGTGGCCATTAATTTTGTTGTTATTTCCTTTTGTGGGTCGTCTTTGGTGTGCTGTTTGCCCCTTTATGATCTATGGAGAAATTACTCAAAAACTCTCTCTATGGCTATGGCCCAGACAGCTTGGGGAATGGCCAAGGCAGTGGGCAGAGCGCTGGGGAGGCTGGATTTTATATGCAGGCTTTGCCGCCATTTTGATCTGGGAAGAACTATGGAATTTAGAAAACACGGCCTATCTCTCTGCCTGGCTATTGCTGATTATCACGGCTGGGGCCATGATTTGTTCCGCACTCTTTGAGCGGCGTTTTTGGTGCCGTTACCTGTGCCCCATTGGTGGCATGAACGGACTATTTGCGAAACTCTCTATGACAGAATTGCGGGGGCAAACAGGTATTTGTTCAGCCACCTGTAACACCTATCAATGTTACAAAGGTGGACCAGCTAAAGGAGAAGGGCAAGAGACTGGTGGCTGTCCAGTCTATTCTCATCCAGCTCAGCTAGTGGATAATCGAAACTGTGTGCTGTGTATGACCTGTCTAAAAGCATGTCCCCATCGGTCGGTGGAGTTTAATCTACGCCCCCCTGGCATTGAGTTATGGACCACGCACACGCCTGCGCACCATGAGGTGGCACTGCTGTTATTGCTGTGGGGAGCGGTTTTTGTGCATCGGCTACCGGCAGTGGCAGAGCTGTTAGGCGTGGCGCATCGGGTTGAGGGATTTGGGGGACATGCGATCGCAACCACCCTGCTGCTCTTTGCTCCATGGCCCATGGCCTGGGCCACTCATAAACTCACCCATCTCATTCAACCTCGCCTGAAAGCCCGCCCGTTTATTCAAGTTGCCTATGGCTGGCTACCCATCGTTCTATTGGGCAGTCTGGCCCATTATCTTTCTCTTGGCCTAACTGAGGCAGGGCGTATTATCCCCGTTTCCTTAGCCAGTTTTGGCTTGGCAAGCACTGGGCCTGTAGTCGTAGCACATCCAGCTGTAATTGCTTTTTTGCAAGGCGTTAGCCTAATATTTGGAGCGTTACTGAGCATAGTACTCACCCAGCGTATCGCCCGACAACCTTGGCTAAAGATACTGCCTCTTCATGGCTTTACTATAGGCATAACAGCCATCCTGTATAAACTTATCGTTTGCGTTGATTAGTCTTGCAAAACAACAAAATATTTTGCTAGCTGAGGTAAGTGAACAGCCTGAGCCCTTCAGTCCCGATATATGGGAAGTCTCAATCCCATTGAATAAACTCCACCCCCTGCTCCCTTGTCACTATCTTGGCTTCTCAAAACTTCATAAGTGTGGGTGATTTCATCTACGAATCCACAGCAGAAGATGTGCGCTCTAAACGATTACTTTATCGGAGTCTCAATATAAGAATAAGCTCGTTACTGTATTGCTGATTTACAGCATATAGCTCTGTATAAAGGAGGGGTACACTTTATCTCGGTTGACAGATCTATGCAGCATTTGGTCTAACGTATGCCAATCCGCGCTCAGCACATTTGCGTAGCGTAGTAGCCTGCTCAAAGGTTATTTGCCCAATCCAACGGCTAAACTGGAGTATGCAGTTAGGAAAATCATATTCTCGCTACTTCTCGAATGAGCAACGATCAAAAGCTAGCGTGCAGGACTCTTTATGATTAGAAAACAAGCCGTCAACGTTATCACCTCATCCATTCCAGCTCTTTTAGGGGTGGGGATGTTGGTAATTGGTATAAGTAGCTGCAGACCTGATGCTAGGGTGTCCGATACGTCCACCTTCCAGGAGATTGCCCCTCAACCTGAGGCTGACCCTCAACCTGAGGCCACCTCTCAACCTGAGGCCACCTCCCAACCTGAGACCACCTCTCAACCTGAGGCTGCTCCTCAAACTGGGCTAGTTCAAGCTGCGCATAATCTGGTTCATATGAACCTGGATGAGAAGGGCATTGCTTTGCGGGGCTATGATCCAGTTTCTTACTTTACGGAAAGTGGGCCAGTAAAAGGCCAGGATAGTTACAGCCTCGTCTGGCATGATGCAACCTGGTACTTTGCAACTGCTGAGAATCGAGATCTATTTAGCCGTGAACCTGAAAAATATGCGCCTGCCAATGGCGGTTACTGCACGTTTGGTATTGTCCTGCGAAAGAAGTTTGATGGTGATCCGCAGGTGTGGTCTGTGATTAAGTCTCGCTTATATGTTTTCCTCAATGAGGATGTGCAGCAGAAGTTCTTACTAGATAGTACGGGTAACCTTCAGAAAGTTGCTGCTAACTGGCCCACTATTCAGTTCAAATCTCCAGAGGAGCTTTAAACCAAACCTGGTCGGCTCGGTTTTATGATTCGCAAAAGACTGCAGTTCCTCTCTAACTTTTCTTCCTTTGCAGTGGTTGCCTTGGCAGCTACTGCAACTTTGGCATTTCTGGATTTTCAAGATCGGGCTCAACATAATGCTCTAATTCAAAAACAGGAGCAACTTCTTTCGATTAAAGAGAACTTGAATCAGATGGAATCATCAATGCTCATGGCTCGATTGGATGAGGTCCAGGTTAATCAGGTTCAAGATCTTTCAGCCTCCTCTAAGTTTACGGATCACCTTGATCGGACAAGGCAGATTGCATATGACTTGATAGAAATTTGTCAAGAGAATGACCATGATAAGATTATCGATTCCCTTGAAACGTTTTTAGTGATTGTTGATAAGTATGAGCAATCGGTTAATCAAACCTTAGAAATTCAGTCTCGTATTGCTGCTACTGATGGCACAGGAACGTTAACTGAACTCCAAACGGTTAAAGATCGCATTCAAGCAGAACTCGATGTTTCTGATAAACAGGTTTTGATTTCCAAGTTCTTTCGAATGCAACTTTATGAGCGAGACTTCATCAGCACCCTAGATATGCGTCTGTCAGATCGGCTAGTTAATCAAGTTACAGACCTGGAACAAGCCATCATCAGGTCTGAATTTATAGGTCCTGTCACCTTCGAGTCATTTTTGTTGGATGAAGTTCAACAATATCGAGAGCTAGTTGTTGAACTAATGTACAGTACGTTAGAGTTGGAGCTTTCTACGGCTGAAGCCTCTCTGCAATTTGATCGAATTGCCCCTAATATTTCTAACAGCCAGCAGGAAGTCAATGATTTACTCGATTTGACAACCGAACAGCTCCAGTCCCAACGGCAGATTTCTAGTTTGCAAACAGTTTTAGTATTTACCATTGTCTTTATTTTACTGATTACCTTCACTTTGCTACAGATTCGTAGCGCCCAATCATTACTTATTCGTCTGAAACAATTAAAAAACGCCATGAATGAGATGGCGATAGGTCATTTTCAGTATTTGGGAGAACTTCCCGAGGGAAATGATGAAGTTGGGGCTTTAGCTCAAAACTTTAAAGCAATGTCCACTCAAATTCAGAGCCAGTTTGAGACAATTCGTGAAGAGAAGAAAAAAGCAGAAATCGCTAGCCAGGCTAAGTCTCAATTTCTGGCCAACATGAGTCACGAAATTCGAACACCGATGAATGGAGTCATTGGTACCACGAGCTTACTGTTAAATACTGATTTAAGTTTTGAGCAGCAAGAGTATGTCGATATTATTCAGAATAGTAGTGATAGCTTACTGGGCGTTATTAACGATATTCTCGACTTCTCTAAAATTGAATCAGGCTACATGGTTCTCGAGGAATCTTCCTTTGAACTCAGGCACTGTATCGAAGATGTTCTAGATCTTTTTGCCAGTGAAGCTTTAGAGAAAAATTTAGATTTGTTATATCAAATTGCCAGTGATGTTCCCCTGTGCATTCAAGGTGATTTGAATCGGCTACGTCAAATTTTAATGAATTTAGTTAGTAATGCTATTAAGTTTACAGAGAAAGGAGAGGTTCTGATTTCAGTGAGACTGAGGCAGTCTGAACCACTAAACTCAAAAACAATAGACTCAAAAACACTGGAAACTATCCAACCTGAATTTCCTATAATCCTGGAATTCTTCGTTAAAGATACCGGTATTGGCATTCCGATCGATGGAATTCCTAAACTCTTTAAGGACTTTTCTCAAGTTGATAATTCTACGACCCGAAAATATGGGGGGACTGGCCTAGGGCTGGCTATTTGTAAACGCTTAGTAACCTTAATGGGAGGTGAAATTTGGGTCGCCAGTGATGTGGGACAAGGTTCAACCTTTTATTTCTCCATGCAAACTCGATTAGCAGACGCACAATCACAGCTGCATCTAAACCCTCAAGTTCCAGTTCTGCAAGCATGCCGTGTTTTGATTGTTGATGATAGTCATGCGAGTTGTGCGGTGCTGGCAGAACAGTGCAGTCAATGGGGACTAAAACCAGACACTGTGCCATCGGCTCAAGCTGCTTTAGGTAGCCTAAAACGAGGCCAACAGTTTGATTTAGCTATTATCGATGTCCAGATGCCAGGTATGGATGGCTTGGAACTTGTTCAGCAGATTCGCTCGCTTCAACTTGATTTTCCCTTGCCTTGTATTATGTTGGGCGCTGTTAGCAAACCCCATGATAAAGAAGAGCTATTCGATGCTTGGTTAACTAAACCCATTAAGCATGCAAACTTGTGGAATGCTGTAACTGACCTTGTTAAAGCTCAACAGAACTCTCAACAATATTCTGAAAAACAACAAAATAATTGTGATAGCACTGCGAAACCTTTCTCCCAAGATGCTAACTCTTTATCTGAGGCCCATGTATCTGGCAATGGTTCTGGAAACCGCCCGCCCCTCAGGATTCTAGTAGCTGAGGATAACCCTGTAAATCAAATGGTGGTGTTACGGATTTTGGCGAAGTTAGATTATTCGGGTGATCTAGCGGCTAATGGATTGGAAGTTTTAGAGGCTTTAGAACGTCAGCACTATGACATTATTTTCATGGATCTTCAAATGCCTGAAATAGATGGCTTGGAAGCAACTGAGCAAATCATTGAAAAATGGGGTGAAGATCGCCCAAAGATTATTGCAGCAACCGCTAATGTCCGGCAGGAGGATCAAGCGGCTTGTTTTGCAGCTGGCATGGATGACTATATTAGTAAACCCTATGCCCTAGAACAAATCCAGGGTATGCTTGCAAAATGGGGAGCAAATTAGAGGGGAGTAAATTCGTTCTGTTGTTCACTAGTGTTATGCATGGGCTAAGTGTCTGATTAGAAATTGACCGGCTGAGGTGTGTCTAGCCAATCAACCACAGCCTTTAGCGATCGCACCCCATAATCTGCATACTCTGACCACATAAACTCGCCATCGGTGTCAATGTAGACCGTTGCTGTACCCGCTCGCTGCCCCGCCATCAGGTCAAACTTATAATCTCCCACCATCACGGCTGCAGTGGATGGAGCCTCCCAAGTATCCAATAGCGCTAAAATGCCATCGGGTTCTGGTTTTGGTGCATGACAGTCGCGACTGAGTACGAGGGCGGGTTCAAAAAAATCCATCAAACCGCAAGCATCGAGGGTCTCATGGGCAATATCTTTGCCGTTTCGGGTAAGAATGCCAATTTGTTTGCCTTGGCTAATGAGCAGTTCTAATAGTTCATGGGCTCCAGGCTGTGCAGTGGCTTGACTTGCTAGGTCTAACTCAATCTCTCGTAACTGTTTATATTTAACGGCGGCAATATCTGGGGGCAACTGACGTAATGATTCCAGAATGGGTGTGCCTACCGGTAGTTCTAAGGTTGCTCGAATCGCTTCAAAATTGTGGATACCAAGGGTCAATGTGCCATCCATGTCGAACACCCAGCAGGTGCGATTAGCCAGATTCTCGTTGCCGGTTAATTGCATACCTCATTCCTGGTTGACTACTTTTGTCAGTGTAACGTGGGGTGATAAAGCTTAGTTTAGTCGCTCTGAGTCTTGGGCTGAGGCGGCTCCTATCCGTTGTGGCTGCATGATTGAACACCGTTGTTTAAGTATGCAGTGAGGACAGTGAGGCAGTTTGCGATCGCACCCAAATCAGCAATCTCATATCCGTGGGTATTCTGCGTCGGAAAACTCAAACAAGCTCCCTTCGGCACATGGCCAAACTTCATCGCAATTGATGCATCACTACCAAATTGAGAAATCACTGCCTGTTGAAGCTGAATTCTGACAGTGGACGCCGCTGAGATCAACTCCTGATTCAGTCCTTCGTCATAGAGACCGTAGCTATCTTGGGCGAACAAAACAGGCCTGGGACCATCAACAATTGGGTATTCCTGGGATAGGGGACAAATTTCCAACGCAATCAGCCGACTCAACTTCTGTCGTTGACTGAAGAATAGGGCCCCGATCGCACCGACTTCTTCTTTGGCAGAGGCCACCAGATATACATCTACCGGAGGGTTTTTGACCCGCTCTGCCAAACCTAACAAAATAGCGACCGATGCTTTGTTGTCTAAGGTATAACTGGCAATATGATTCCCTAAACGAAACGGACGCTTACGATGTTTGCCCACCACCATCCGTGTTCCAGGGCGAATTCCAGCCCTCACCAATTCTGGGGTTGAGAGTTTAGTCTCTACCCAGGCTGTCTCCCAGCGTACTGCTTTACCTTCTTGCTGAGATTTGTGGGGAGACTCATGGGAAACATGGCGAGACCCAAAGCTAAGGATACCTGAGATAGTCTCCTTATCGCCGAGCAGATCGACTACACCTTCACCATAAACCCAGGGATAGGCTCCACCTAAACGTCTGACCTGTAGCCTGCCCCCAGACTCAATGCCTTTAACAAGAGCACCAATCTCATCTTTATGGGCAGTAACAGCAATCGCCCCATTACTAGTACGACCTGGGATTTTAATCACAATGTTGTCGGCTTCATCGTGCCAATGTTCAACACCAAGATTGTCCAGCCACTTCTGAATATACTGATTTATCTCTCCTTCAACGCCACTGGGGGAATGGCAAAGGACTAACTCCTCAATAATAGAAAAGAAGCGATCAACATCCCAGATGCCCATGCTATACCTCCGCCTGAGATCGAATCAGACCCTGGACTAAATTCTCTAGCTTCTCCTCAGAACAGCATTCAATCAGGGCATCGAATATATCTAACAGTTTGGCTGCTTCGTCGCCGTGCATTGGGCTTAGACCCCATACATCTTGCACCCAATCTTTTGGGGCTGTTTCTTCAAAAATAATGCGTTCTAATAGCTGTTTTGATTCTTCCTTGGACAGGGCCATGCTCTCTGCTCACCTATGCAACTGCTTTATCCTGCCACATTCAGCCAACTGAGCGAAGTCGTTCGTAACGCGTCTCCGATGGAAGTCGTGAACTGGATGCGTCGTGAGTTATCCATGGTAATTGAGAATTTTCAACAGTTTACGCCCAATCTTGAAACCTACGCTAGAATAGTTCAAGATTTTCGTACAAAGTAGTTAATCATGATCGACCTCTATTATTGGACGACGCCCAACGGCCACAAGATCACGATTTTCCTCGAAGAAGCAAACATACCTTACACAATTCACCCCATTAACATTGGCAAAGGTGAGCAGTTTCAGCCTGAGTTTCTTAAGATTGCGCCTAATAATCGGATCCCGGCCATTGTCGACCAGGCTCCTACGGACGGTGGTGAACCCATTAGCCTGTTTGAGTCAGGGGCAATTCTGCAATATTTATCAGAAAAAACGGGCCAGTTTTTACCTGCGGACTTACGAGCTAGAGCCGAGGTGTTGCAGTGGCTCTATTGGCAGATGGGTGGTCTGGGGCCCATGCTGGGGCAAAATCATCATTTCTCTGGCTATGCCCCTGAGAAAATTCCCTATGCCATTAATCGCTATGTCAAAGAAACAGCGCGGCTATATGGAGTGCTAAATCAGCGTCTGGTCGAACGCGAGTATGTTGCTGGCGCTTACTCTATTGCTGACATGGCGATCTATCCGTGGATTGTCCCCTATGCCAAACAGGGGCAAGACCTCCATGATTTTCCCCATCTAAAACGTTGGTTTGAGGCAATTGCTGCTCTACCTGCTGTACAGCGCGCCTATGGGCGGGCAAAGATTGTGAATCCGGCCCCGAAGCCATTCACTGATGACGAAAAGAAACTGCTCTTTAACCTAGAAAAATAGCAATATCCGTAGGGGCAATCCCTTATGGTTGCCCTGCTTTGCCGTCGCCTCTTGTCCCAGGGTAGGCACAAGGCCAGCCCCTACGGGGTATCCATTTGCCTTGACATAAAACCACTCCATAGATGCCATCAGTCGATTCCATAGGTTAATGGCCAAGAACTTGTCACAATGGTGTGGGTCACTTTTTACGCACATCATGGGACAGGATCGCCTGGGGCAACTCAAACCTTCGCAACTGCGAGTGCTAATTGCTGTGGCTGATGGCGGTAGTTTTAGTGAGGCAGCCCTACAGCTGCAGCTATCGCAGTCAGCTGTAAGCTATGCCATTGCTACCTTGGAAGAGGATCTGGGGGTAGTGCTGTTTTCCCGTGGACGCTACGGAGCCGTGCCCACACCCGTGGGGCAGCAGATTATCGAGCGCGCCCGCCATGTGCTGCATTTAATTGAGGATATTTATCAGCAAGCCAACCTGGCTAAGGGGTTTGAGGGGGGGCAATTGCGGATTGCGGCCTTTCGCAGTGCAGCTACCCATATTTTGCCGGAGGTGATTGCGCAATATTGTCAGCGGTATCCTGCGATCGCAATCACCATTGCCGAATACGATGACCGTCCTGATGTTGAATCTGATTTGCGCAAGGGTAAGGCAGATGTGGGAATTACCTACTTACCCCATGCTCCAGATCTAGAAGCCTCAGAACTGACCCAGGATGAGTTTGTGGTGCTGTTCCCCCCGGATACTGCATTACCCGAGCCCCTTACCTGGGAAACCTTAACGACCTATCCGCTGATTATGGCACCTGACGGTGATAGCTGTGATGCCATGGTCATCAACCATGGCCGCCAGTATGGTGTGGAGTTAACGCCCACGTATCAAATTCGGTCTGATGCCACCATCGTGAATATGGTAGCCAAAGGTCTAGGCGCAGCCATTAGTCCCCGACTTGCTGCTGAACCTATTCCCCCTGGTGTGCAGGTGTGCAGTTTGCCAGAACCGATTTATCGCATCATTTGTGTGGCCACACTTGCTGATGCCCTCTTACCGCCACCCGTGTTTGCATTTATGGAATTGTTGAAAGAGAGTACCCAAGACGCTTTAGACCCAAGCAATAAAACATCTCCCAGGCAAAAAGCTCAGGAGATGGTGTGACAGGATATTTCGGAGAGATTGAATACCCAAACTTACTCTCGGTTTGATCTTCTGAGCTGAGTCAGAAAAGCAACCTCTAGATTGGGAGGTTCTGTAGGAAAACTTCCTTGGTTTAGATGTTCAATGCTTCTCCGTGATTTAGTGTTGTTTGCAATTTAACTTGTTTTATTCTTGCTTAGCCTAAGGGTTAAGGAGGATTTTAGATTTCGAACGATTTTACTGGTTGGTTTATGTGAAGCCTGATAGAAATACTAGTTTTTTGCTTTTTTGGGATCGTGTCTTCTAAGTGTTAGTGCAGTGTTAGTGCAATGGGAAGAGATCCTGAAGAGAGTTCAATGTGGTGAGATTTACGGTATGGATAAAGTCTCTTTAGGACTGCTTACAGGCACGAGTTAGGGGGCTGCACAAAAATAAAGACCTATGTTGGAGCTGTAGATGGGTGGATGAGTGATGGGGTAAGAGGGTGATCATTTAAGCGCAAGCGCCTTAATTCTATCTAAAGTGAACAGATCGTAAATATATGTTTGTTTTGTCTTGTTGTAGGGTATCGAGTGGCGTTTGACAATGGTTGTTTGGGTTATAAAAAAGTCTCCTAAGTAAAAGAACTTAGGAGACTTGTGTGACAGGATATTTAGAGACACTGGGATTCCCGCTAAGCTAGCCCAGATAAGATACGCTTCTCGCTCAAGATGCTTATGCTCTCTGTGAAGGATGCATGGTTCTCAGTGTTGCTCTAGGGTTTAGTTTCATCCATTAATGTATCTAATTGTGTTAATGCTTTACATTGTCCAAAGGTGGAGTATTCTCGGCTTTCGTTTTGGGAACTCCTCATCCCCTGCTGACTGCTTATAGTAAGTTTGTTAGCACCTGTAAAAGCCGCTGATTCTGCTCTGGTGTGCCCACTGTAATCCGAAGCTTGTTGGTTAAATGGGCTTGGGGGTAGTGGCGTACCCAAATATCATGCTCCCTAAGGGCGTCATGGAGCCTTGGCGCTTCTGGATGGGTGGCCAGGACGAAGTTGCCATGGGATGGTGGCACCTGGAAGCCTAGCTTGCGTAGGGCTAAGGTGAGGTGCTGTCGATCTAATTTGATTTGGTTTACACACTGATTTTTATAGGTCTGATCGGCAATGGCGGCGGCAGCAGCACAATTTGCGATCGCATCTACTCCATAGCTATCTTTCACCTTAAATAAACCTGCGAGTAATGCAGGTTGAGCGATGCCAAAGCCAAATCGTAGTCCTGCCAGGCTATAGCCTTTAGACAGGGTTCGCAGTACCAGAACATTCCCATGGGTTTGCGTCAGACTTAACGCCGATTCTTCTGCGAAGTCCACATAGGCTTCATCAATCACTAATAGCCCCTGAATGGTGGTGGCTAACTGCCGGAGCTCAGCCATGGGAATCCGATGGCCCGATGGACTATTGGGTGACGCTATGAGCGTGAGAGCTCCATCGGCTTGCACAATTTTCTCCAGTGGTAGAGAGAATTGTGTATCGTAGGTGATTTCAATAATCTGAGCGCCACAGATCTGGGCCAAAGTGCGATAAAGGCTATAGGTGGGCGTTGGATAAACAACCGTTCGTGTCTCATCTATACAGGCCCTCATCAATATATTGAGCAGATCATCACAGCCGTTGCCAACGATAATCCAATCTGAAGGAATGCCTAACGCCGCTGCCGCTGCATGACAGAATTCTTGCGAATAGGGATCGGGGTAACGGCGTAACCATTCCCCATCAAACGTGTTTAGACGTTTCAGTGCATTTGGCGAGGGGGGATAGGGGTTTTCATTGCTATTGAGCTTGATGATGGATTGGTTGGGGGATCGGTAGGGGCTAGGCTGATGGCCAGTGGCTGTTGTAATAACGGGTCGAAAATATCTCATGGCCCCATTATATTCACGGATATTGTTACAGTTATGTTGTTAACGATGTCCGTGATTTTGCCAAAAAGAAAGGAAGAGCATTAATCAGACGCTGTCATCCTTTAGTCAGGTGGGAATACTGTAGTCGATCTCAATAATATCGAGATTAACTGTAAGATTCTATGGATAAACTTACAGGCGAAAAAATTTCCTTGACCTAGTTGCGGCACGTCGGTTGCAACGGCTGTCTACTACACCATAAAACTGTTCATGAAAATCGCCATAGATAATAGTGCTCTGATTAAAACATTTCTGAGGGGAGAAGAATCTCTTTTAGCCAATCGCGAGCTACGTGTAGAGAAGGCTTTGGATGAGATTCAGTTGCTCACCACCCAAGGAGTGCTATTAGCCAAAGGGCGATTCACGACTAAGTGTCCCCATATTGTCATCCGTTTAAGTTCTGATTATTGGGCGTTGCTCCATCAGTTTGCCCTTGAAGCAGGGTTTATTCCGCTCAGTCTGGAACAGGCGCGCTCGTCTAAGGCAACGTTTGCTCAGTATGATCACCATAGTGTGCCAGCAGGGTATCAGATTCACTGTGAGGCAGCGTCTGTTTTTTGGAAAACGTGGTGGGTCAACCATCGTAGTATGCAGCTGATGGATATTCTGCTGCTGTGCCACAAGCAATGGTATCCGGTTAAACACATGCTGTGTGATACCGGGACGATCTATGTCAAAACCTGGCGCGGAGAACAAATCCTGTCCCTGGCAGATACTGTGGTGTGGCTAGATCGTAATGCGCAAAGACAGCGACTGCGTGTCAATGTCCGAAAACGCCATGCCAAGGACACATTAGTGGCTAGCAAATATCCCTATCATGATGAATTGGTGGCTAATCACTCGGAACCCCTCCAGAGACCTAAGGTTCCGGCTAATCTACAGTCAGTAATTAAAGCTGATGCTACTCGGCTACTTGTCCATACCGTGCTAGGGCCGGTGGTGATCGAAGGGCAAAATCTAACCTGTAACCTGGCACGTAAGAGCGTCAAAGTCTCTTAAGCAGTGAGTGACCCTACTCACCAATGTCAATGCGTCCTACCGATGTGTCAGGATAGTATGCAGACAAGATTTCATAATAGCGATAGCCCTGTTCTGCCAAATCTAGGGCTCCGGTTTGACTCATCCCGTACCCACTATGGGCATCGTCAACAATATCTTGATTAGCCGCGTATAATGACTCCACCACACCACCGCCATAGCTAATAAATTCTCCGGATGTTTCATGGACGGCCTGCTGGGTGGAGCTAGCTTCCGTGGCAATACCTTTATAAGCTTGATACCGTTGCGTATCATCCAAGTCGTAGGTTCTTCGCTGGTGGCGAACGGTGTGTACGATGGCATAGGAACGCGCTGCAACGGCCTGGGCCTTTAAGGCTTCTAAAGACCAACTGGCAGACATTTCAGCTCCAACTACGCTGTATAAATACTCCTGAAGCATGACGTAATTTACAGCCATGACTCCGCCGTTTTGCCATAACAGCAGTAAGCGTCCGCGATACCACCGATTGCCAACCGCTACATAACCATTATCTGGTTCAACCCAGAGGGCTGTTGGGGCCGGTTGGCCATTTACAAATAGCCCTCGCTCGTCAGCACTGATTTGATAGCTAATACCCGCTGATACATTTTCCACAAGTTCGCCGTTGGTGCTCACGAGCACCCCCCCTTCGGATGCAGCGATTGACACATCAGGAGCCTGCTTCGTCAAAGCGACTCGCATTTCTGTGTAGTTATCAATTGTGGGATTGCTAGAGGGTTCAGGGGGTAGTGCGCGCACCGCGACTTTTGGTAGAGTCGGTGTTTGCGGTTGGGCAGCGGGCTGTGGTTTGGCAGCAGATGCGGTTCTGTTCGGTGGACTGGGCCAACCTGCTGGTTTTTTAGGTTGTGTTGCTGGCTTAGCGGCACTATCTGCGGGGTTGTCTACCAGGTTTTTTACGGTTTTGGTGACTAACCACTGTCCTAACGCCACAGCATCAGCTTGGATAAAGGGTTCAATGGGAGCTGGCGAGGTTGAGTTTCTTGACGTCTTGGTTGTCGCAGATGATTGAGGCTGCTCTGGCTTTGATGGCTTGCTCTTTGGAGTTTTGGGACTAATCTCAGCGGTTGCCGATGATTTTTGCTCTGGCTTTGTCTGTGATGCCTTGTCCTCTGGTGCTTTGGGTTTAACCTCATTAGTCGCAGGTGAAGCTGTGGTGTCAGCCTTGGCTACTTGACGACCAACCCCAGTCAATGGAGCCGATATCATCACTGCAGACAGAATTACACTGGCGATCCTAGAGAGTTTAAGAGGCATTTAACTTTGTATGATTAATTTTATTGGTTAGTAATAATGACTGCGGCCTGCGGGATTTGGCTCATAATAAAGACGGTTAATATCTGGCTAGTGCTTTAATTATCTATGACGAAAATAATTTAAGTTTTATTTTTATTTAAAAAACACCTTAATTACACGGTGGCATTTTTCGCTACATTTATCTTTCTCTAGGGTGCCTCTATGTAGATTGCCCTCGCCCATAGCAAGATGTGTCAGACTTAGCCTTATACCTTAGTCGTATTTTTTTGCCACATTGCATGAATAATGGTTTTCCTGCGTTCTATTAAGGGTAAGGTATAAATTGATCCCAGTGAGTGATGGCTTTGATGTCAGCTGGTGCAGCCGATGACGAGGCGCGTTCAGCCGAGCGATCAAAGTAAATGGATCGCATTCCCAACCGCTGAGGTGCGATCGCATCATTGGTTAAATGATCGCCAATAAACAATACTCTCTCAGGGGCTGGATTTCCGGCTGCTTCTAGAGCCATTTGGTAGATGGTATCGCTCGGTTTGCGCTTGCCACATTCGGCACTGTCCAGTACAAACTGAAAATATACGTTCAGGCCATAGCGCTCCAGCATTTTGCCAGGCCAATCTGCTAAGAAAAAGTTAGAGATTACCCCCATGGACACCTGGTCTTGCCAGCGTTGCAGCATGCTTTCTACGCCAGCAGGTAGTCTGAGTGTAGCGGGAAAGCACTCCATAAACTGAACTTCCATTTCTGCGAGCACTTGGTCAACTAGCGCCGTATCTGCCTCAGGGCGATAGACTGCCAATAGATTGCGAAACCGCTCCTGTAAGGTTTGCTCATGGGGTTTGCCAGCAATATACTCTAACCGCCAGCGGTGGTAATCAGCCCGTACATCTTCAATGTCTGTATAGAGCCCGGCTGTCACTGGCACCTGATACATGGGTGCTAACCCTGCTTCATAGCCAGAGGTATCAAAATCGTCGATCAGGGTATTGAAACAGTCAAAAAAAATCCAGTCGAGGGACGTGCTGGTGACCATGGTGAATCTGCCCTATATGCCAGATGCGCGGAAGTGCTTCACTAGGTTAGCGCCATTAGGCACGTTCATCGGGATAGTCTCCACAAGAAATTCTGGCGAGCACAACGGCATCAGTTGTCAACCAATTGTTCAAATGAGGCAACACTCTTTTCAACAATGCTCAGACTGGCTTTCCAAAACTGAGATTGTGAGATGTCTTGCTGTAGGTGCTGAGTTACTAACTCTTCTGCTGTCATGCTGCCAGTGTCTCGTAAAATTTGAGTATAGAGGGTGTTAAAATCGGCTCCATAGTTGTCTTGCTGGGCATAAATGCCGAGGCTAAAGAGATAGCCAAATAGGTAAGGATAGTTGTAAAAGCCCAGTTGAGAAATAGAGAAATGTAGCTTAGTAGCCCAAAACATGTCGTCATAGTCTGAAAGACTGTCTTCGTACCAAAGTTGCCAGCTATCAGCCATCATGGTCTTGAGTGCAGGCGCGATCGCAACACCCTGTTTCCGTGCTTCAACCAGTCGTTTCTCAAACTCAAACCGAGCTGGAATATTTAGCAAAAAGACCGCTGCACTTTGGGCATTTTGCCAGAGAATCTCTAACTTTTGAGCTGGTGTTTCAGCTTGCTGTAGCAGAGCATCACGCACTAAGGTCTCAGCAAAGATACTGGCAGTTTCCGCCAAGGTCATGGAGTAATAGGTTTGCATGGGGGGCAGATCACGCATGACCCAGTTATGCCAGGCATGACCCAGTTCATGGGCCAGGGTGATGACATTGGTCATCGTGCCCGCATAGGACATAAAGATACGCGGTTCACGGGGGTCGGAAAACCGAGTACAGTAAGCTCCAGTGGCTCGGTTGGGGGTAGGTTTCCCATCAATCCAGCCCTGCTCAGCCATCATCACGGCAAAGTCGCCCATTTCTGGGGTTAGTTGTCGAAACGCATCGGCAATCAATGTAATGGCTGCGTCAAATGAAATTGTTTTGGGCTCGCCAATGGTAGGCGCTGGGGCTTGTAAATCCCACGGTGCCATCTGGGGAATGTTGAGCACCTGTGCCATGGCCTTCAGAGCGCGTTGCCCAATGGAACGTTGCTGATAGGTGGTTGCCATCAACGCATCTAGAGTAGCCCGCTCAATACGGCTTTGATGACAGCTGCGGTCTAGGTAATGGAGTTCACGCACCTGAGCCCGTTTTTGCGTTTCTTCTAGTCGCCAGCCGTTGATGGCGTTGAGAATGGTGGATGCAGTTTGTTGATGGCCAGTCCAAGCGTTACGGATCGCGTTCCAGGCGGCCTGTCGAGTTTCTCGGTTGGGGTCACTTTGCAAATTAGCGGCTTTTGCCAGACCCATGGTCTCTCCGTTAACTGTGCATTTAAGGGTACCCGCCAGCTCTGTGTAGAGATTGCCCCAGGTATGCAGACCGTTTACCGCCAGGCCTGTAATTAAATTCTCTTCTGCAACACTGAGCAGTTGATCTCTGAGTTTGCGTTGATGCACCAGTAAAAAAGCCATTTCTACTAAGACCGGATCCGCGACCACAGCTGCCACAAATTCAGAGCGAACCCGATTGAGAAACACCTGCATGGGGGTGAGTGCCTGGCTCACCTCTGCGCTGATCTGCTGCAGTGTGGGCATGATGGCGCTGGCATGGGTGTCCTGGGCATCTACGCTCAGGGCCGTCGTGATGTAAGTGCGCACATTGCCCAGCTGTTTGTTCAACTCTGTGCGGGTTTGGTGAATGCCGCGTAATAAGCCAAGCAGGGTGTCAAACTCTGGTTCAGGAAGTGTTTCCGCACTGTCAATGTATTCTGCAAACGGGGCACAGGCCATGGAGATTTGCCCAACGTTGTCCCTAATCTCAGCGATAGCGGTTGCAATCTGGGGATCGTCGGTACCTTTGAAGAAATGCTGGTTATCCCAAGTTTGACGAAGTTGAGGCATAGCAATGTGGGGGCAGATGGTCCTTAGGGGGGCCTAAGGGTGGTCCTTAGGGGGGTCCCTAAATTTTAATCGGCTGGATTGGGTCTAGCCACCTTTGATTGAGTGGTGCTGCTGTTTTAAGGTTAACTGAGAGGGAAGGAGTTTATTGCGATCTCAGTACCGAGTATGCAGCGAATTTTGGTCACCGGTGCTACCGGTGGGGTCGGTCAGTTAGCCGTAGCCTATGCCCTGGGTCAGGGCTACGAGGTTAGGGCCTTAACCCGCAATGTTGTCAAAGCCCGTTCACTATTTGGCGATCGGGTAGACCTGGTGCAGGCAGACTTGCGATTGCTCGATACGTTAACGGCTGCCTTGGACAGAATCGATGCCATCCTCTGTTGCAGTGGCACAACGGCGTTTCCTTCAGATAAATGGCAGGTGGATTTACCTGCCCAGCCCCTGGAGCAGTTCTTAGCGTGGGGACGTATTTTTCTTGATACTGACTATCGCCAGCGCCATACAAAAAACTCTCCAGAAATTGCCGATGGCCAGGGTGTACAAAACCTGATTGAGGTTGCTAAGAAGAGTGCGGTACAGCGCTTTGTTCTAGTCTCTTCCCTAGGTGTGGAGCGTAAAGAAGAGTTTCCCTTCAGCCTGCTCAATACGTATGGTGTCTTAGATGCTAAAACAGCTGCCGAAGCTGCCCTGCGTGGTTCAAGCTGTCGCTACACCATTATCCGTCCAGGCCGACTGATTGATGGTCCTTACACCTCCTACGATCTCAATACCCTGATCAAGGCTTCCACTGGTGGAAAACAAGGTGTGGTTTTAGGGGTTGGAGATCGATTGCTTGGCCAGACCAGCCGCAAAGATGTGGCTGCTGTCTGTGTTGAGTGCTTGCAGCATCCCGTCACTGAGCAGCAAACTTTCGAAATCATTAATCAGGGGCCACGACCGCCTGCCATCGAATGGTCTCAGCTCTTTGCGGCTATCACTTAGGATGTTGTAGAGTCTACCTCTAAAACATTGCTATCTCTCATGGGGGTGAGTTAAAACACCATGCCAAGACTAATGCCCCGGCATGATGGCACATCTGTTGAGACGTTGTTGCTCATCATAAAACATTGATGTATACGAGATTCTCATGCCTATGCAAATACAACATAGAGATGATGAATTTTGAGCATGAGAAATCAGATTAACCAACGATAATAATGCAAAATCCTGGTTACCTGCCCCCGATATCGAAGGGTATCCACAAGGGAGTACCCCTACAGGGTTATTCACTTTTAAGCGGGGGTTAATGAATTCGGATTTCGTAAGATCTTTGCTAATTACTCTGCGCCGCCTTTTTCAAATCTGTCAGTACCACATCCGTCGGATTTGCAGTATCAAGGGGAGCATTCGCCGCCTCAGTCACTGTTACCCAAGGTTCCAGATCTTCTCCGTCAATCCAGGCAGAGTAATAGATGATTTCTGTAACGTCAGGCGTCAGGGTCAATAATTCAAACTCCCCCCGCATTGCTTGCCAATCGGCAACAAAACTCTCATATTCAGTGGGGCCAATCCCCTGGGGACCACCACCCACATAATTCACAGCGACCTGATCCCATGGACGCACAAAGCGTTCTCCATTCCAGCTCCAGTCCTGACCTGGCCACCAAAAATATCCATCGTCCGGATTCTCTTCTGGACCCATATAATAGTCGGCACCTTGGCTGATTTCAGTGGTAATGCCTGGTTCGTAGCTAATTTCGTATCGCACTGAAGATTCGGGGGTGCTGATGTCAGTGTCTGCTAACCACAGCACCTCTACCGTTGTTGTACCATCTAGCTGTTCCATAGGTGTTTTAGCTAGCAGACTGGCATACAAATCCTGATCGGTTGGGATATCAGTCCTGGCTATAAAGCGCCAGCAGGCCCAACTATCATTCGTATCAATCGCTGTCCAGTCTATTTCACATACGCCATTAGCGGTGGCCACCCATAATGTTGCTTCTTCAGCCCAGAGTCGAGTGGGGATGGCTCCAATGAGCGGACTGTTCTCAACGGTATACGTCTTCACTGTATTGTCTGCTGGACGGAATGCTACCAAGCCTTTGGCTGGGAGAAATGGATTGCCCTCCCCTGAGTATTGGGTACCCAACCAGAGGGTGGCCTCATCGTCTGCCGTTGTCAGGGCCAGATCGGTAATTTGAGCATTTCCGAGTTCAGATGGTTGCCAGAGGACAATTTCATCCTGATCAAGCTGATATTGCACCACTGTAGCAATGCCACTGGCTCCCTCACCTTGCTCAAATCCAATGGACCACCACAGAGCATCATCGGTCACTAGGGTTTGAGTGATGGTTGGCACACCCGCCGTTGCCCCTAGTTCACGTTCAATGATGTCAGTGTTGGTATATAGGACTTGAGCCGTAGGCTCGCTATCCCCGGGTTTGATCAGTTCAAAAATTACCTGTTCTAGATCATTCTCAAGGGTTTCCGATCCTTCAACCCAGGAGGCGTCAAGGCGGACCCGTGCTTGATAACTTTGCTCTTGGCTGGCTATGGTTTCATAGTCTGGATCACCCAGGGATTCGAAATATTCAGCGTAGTCTTCCTCCACAGGTGGGGCAACTTCCAGGGCCTCTACGCCCCAGGTGCGATCGCGTTTACAAAACGTAAACCCATAGCGCCTTCCCCTAAAGATCAGTGTTGACTCAGTAGCTTCTACCTCAGTTGGTCGAAAGTCAAAGCGCTCGAAGGGTAGGTCTACTTCAGTGGCAGCCTGTAGCGGTACCTGACTCTCCATGGGATCGCAGGCGGCGGTTGCAGCTGCGGTGGTGGTCACGTCTGCGCCATTTGGACCAGGGCTGTCTGGAGCGGTCGCTTGTTCGCCAGGACCGCAGGCACTGATTGCAACTACTAGGCCAATACATCCCCAACGCCAGATTTTCATAGATACCCCCACGGTGAGCTATCAAGTGTGTCTAATCGGGTCGACTAGGATCGGCCCTGTCTTTCCTAGGGTAGCGGTTCTGGAAAATGGTAAAGACGTAGAACCCCACCTGTGAAACTGTCATGGTATAAGCCATTGCGGTAGATGATGGCTAAAAACAGCTGTGCGAATTTTAGACATTACTTTTAAGATCGTAAAGTCTACCTTTGTGTTGATGGTTTCAGTGAAGTACGTGCCTTCTTAGCGCCAGCCGCCCATGAATGACTTCGATATTCAAGCTCCCTTTGAACCCAAGGGTGACCAACCCAAAGCAATTGAAGGTTTAATTAGCTACTTAGAGGCTGGAGGTCAATATCAAACTCTATTGGGAGCGACCGGTACCGGGAAGACTCACACGGTTGCTCGGGTCATTGATACCATAGGACGCCCCACCCTGGTTCTAGCTCACAATAAAACGCTGGCAGCACAGCTCTGTAACGAGCTGCGGGAATTTTTCCCAGACAATGCCGTTGAGTATTTCATCAGTTATTACGATTACTATCAGCCTGAGGCCTATATCCCGGTTACAGATACTTACATTGCCAAAACCGCATCGATTAACGAAGAAATCGATATGCTGCGACACTCTGCCACCCGTTCTCTATTTGAACGGCGGGATGTGATTGTGGTGGCCTCCATCAGCTGTATCTATGGTTTAGGAATCCCGACAGAATATCTAAAGGCATCGATCCCGCTGCGGGTAGGCATGGAAATAAACCAGCGGCAGGTACTGCGGGATTTGGCCTCTGTGCAATATACGCGCAACGACATCGACTTAGGTCGAGGACGATTTCGCGTGAAAGGCGATGTGTTAGAAATTGGTCCGGCCTACGAGGATCGCATTATCCGAGTGGAGTTCTTCGGCGATGAAATTGATGCCATTCGCTATGTAGACCCGGTGACTGGGGCGACAATTCAGAGTATGGAAGCCCTCAACATATATCCGGCTCGCCACTTTGTGACCCCGGACGATAAGTTAGAAGCAGCGTGTAACGGCATTCAAGAAGAACTCAGAGAGCAGCTGGAGTTGCTAGAAAAAGAAGGCAAACTACTCGAAGCTCAGCGTCTAGAGCAACGCACTAAATATGACCTGGAGATGCTGCGGGAGGTGGGTTACTGCAATGGCGTCGAAAACTATTCTCGCCATCTAGCCGGACGCCACGCAGGAGATCCCCCCGAATGTCTTTTGGACTACTTTCCTGAAGATTGGCTGTTGGTGATTGATGAGTCCCACGTTACGATTCCTCAGTTGCGGGGGATGTACAACGGTGATCAGGCTCGTAAGAAAGTCTTAATCGATCATGGATTTCGGTTACCCAGCGCTGCTGATAATCGCCCTCTGAAAGCAGAAGAATTTTGGCAAAAGGTCAAAAACTGTATTTTTGTATCTGCTACACCGGGTGAGTGGGAGCTGGAAATCTCTGAACAACGGGTTGTGGAGCAGATTATTCGTCCTACTGGGGTGTTAGACCCTGAGATTTTTGTACGACCCACTACAGGGCAGGTCGATGACCTATTAGGAGAGATTCAGGATCGGGCTCAGCGGGGTGAGCGCACCCTAGTGACTACGTTGACCAAACGGATGGCAGAAGATCTCACTGAGTATTTTGACGAACATGGGGTGAGAGTCCGTTACTTACATTCTGAGATTCACTCTATTGAGCGGATTGAGATTATTCAAGATTTGCGTAACGGTAACTTTGATGTGTTAGTGGGAGTAAACCTACTAAGGGAAGGGTTGGACTTACCTGAAGTCTCGTTGGTAGCAATTTTAGATGCGGATAAAGAGGGGTTTCTACGGGCGGAGCGATCCCTGATTCAGACCATGGGTCGAGCCGCCAGACACGTTCAGGGGCAGGCGATTCTCTATGCTGATAATCTGACTGGCAGTATGGCTAGGGCCATTGACGAAACTGAGCGTAGACGGGCAATTCAAAAGGCTTACAACGAAAAACATGGCATTGTGCCAAAGCCCATTATTCGACGGAAGAGCAACGCTATTCTCTCGTTTTTGGAGGTATCACGGCGTCTCAATGCCCAAGAATTGGAAGAAGTTTATGAGCATAGTGACGATCTTGCCCTGGAAGATATCCCGGAACTCATTAGTCAGCTGGAGAAGCAAATGAAAGCGGCTGCCAAGGAGCTGGACTTTGAAGAAGCGGCTAAGTTTCGCGATCGCATCAAGCATCTACGAGAAAAGCTACTCGGCAAGCGGACACCTGCTGAATAATAGGCCCACTAATAAACAAGCAAGCTATTTTATACCGATAGCTTTTTGTCCTTAGTGTAATAGCGGTATAACGAGACCAGCATGACCTTGAGGGCTCGATTCAGGCCATCGGATGTTTCCAAACAGTGGGCCAGGATTGTCAGCTTGCTTTCAAAGTCACCGTAGGTCGGGCAGTAGTCAAACGTTTCCTCTAAAAGATCGCGTAGTGTTTTGGCTTGCAAGATTTGCCGTTGTAGCGGGCTGTCTGCATAGGGGCCGTAAAGAATGGAATAAAGCAGTACTCGGACTTTGTCGGGATCACATTTACTGGAGAGGGCTTGCTCCAACGTGGTGAGGCTATCAGGTGTGGTGACCACTGGTGCAGGTCCAGTGACGTAAAGAGAGCGAAATGCCCTTAAAATTTGTCGGGCTACTATCTGCGAGTGAGTAAAAGAGGGCAGATGCCTCTGATGCTTTAAGATCCCCAATAAACGCTGCTTTAGTTCTAAAGGCGTTGGTGCTTGGCGATGGGCCAACTGCACAAGACTCAGTAAATCAGTACTAGCTGTGTCAGCGATGTTCCCAGGGGACTGTCCTAGATACCCCAGAAACGTCTTAATAACGCCTAAATTATCTGATTTTTTGAGTTCATTGATTACAGGCTGGTAAAGATCCGATTTAGCCCGTGATTGTACCGAGGCGGCTAGATTATCAGCTTGTTGATCCGTAGATGGGGAGAGTGGTGTTTGGGGAAGAAATACGTTGCGCAGATAGTATAAAATAACGTTTGCAATCGCAATGTAAACCTTTTTACGATTCAGGTTATTTGCTTTTTGGTAGAGACTGTTGCGGCATTGTTGCAGGGTAGAGTAGCGTCCCAACAAAATTGATACCAACGAACTCATCGGAACACTGCTTAGTACGGCAGCCTCGTTTTCCCACGTCCCATAACAAACGCTAAACAAGAGTTTTTTGATTCGTAGATGCTGGGCGTGCTGCATTAGATTCGCAACCGCTTGCTCAATAGCATCTTGCCTTGTAGCCAAGGTCGGTTGGGAATAGCTAATCGAAAGACCGTCAGGGGACATGGTAGTTGGCGGCTGATTACGCTTGTATTAACCTTGATTAATATTCACATCTTAGAACTAAATTGACCACTTCAGTTCACGGACTCTTTATTAGAGCTAGTTAAATTGCGTAGGTTAGGTATTCATTACTTTATATCTTAGTATTCTTACGCAAAAAAATGTGCAGAAAACTACACATTTTAGTGATCAAGTTATACCTTCTAGATTGGATAAATTACGGTTGTGGAAAAAACAAAAATAGACACTGTTGTTTTGAGGAGGTGGCTGACCGAGCCTGTGCTGACAGTCAAATGTCCGCTAAATTGTTTGTTCTGTTTCGTTATCAAAGAGGTGGATGCGATTTTGATCGAGCTGTAGGGTAATGATTTCCCCTGGCACAATAACGGCTCTTGGATCGAGGCGGGAAACAATCTCGCTACCATCGGTTAAGGTGGCGTAAACAATTAATTCATGCCCCATAAGTTCAACCACGGATACCTCAGCTTGAATGTCTACAGGTGTAATGCCAGGAGGCAAATAGTCAGGGTGGTAAATGCTTTCTGGACGAATACCAAGAGTAACTGAGCGGTCGATGTAAGGGTGGATAGTGTCGTTGTTTCTTGACAGTGGTAAGCTAAAACTATCAGTTTTAATTAATAAGTTGTCGTCATGGCGTCTAAGGGTGGCATCCAAGAAATTCATTGATGGACTGCCCAGAAATCCTGCTACAAAAATGTTGTTAGGCTTTTCATAGATTGTTTGGGGCGTATCCACCTGCTGTAGAATGCCTTGATTCATAATGGCAATACGACTTCCCATGGTCATGGCTTCTACTTGATCATGGGTAACGTAGATAAATGTGGTGCCCAATCGTTTGTGAAGTTTATTCAGCTCTGCTCGAGCCTGTACCCGTAGTTTGGCATCTAAATTAGATAGGGGCTCATCCATTAGGAAAGCTGATGGGTTACGCACAATGGCACGACCCACGGCCACTCGCTGGCGTTGACCACCGGACAGTTGTTTGGGTTTGCGCTCGAGTAAGCTATCAATACCCAGTTGCTGAGCTGCCTGCTGCACCCGCTTACGAATATCTGCCTTAGGCACGCCCTGAAGTTCGAGGCTAAACGCCATGTTATCAAACACGCTCATATGGGGGTATAAGGCATAGGACTGGAACACCATGGCGATGTCTCGATCCTTGGGCGGTAAGTCATTGACCCGGCGTTCATCGATGTATAAGTTACCACTGCTGATACTTTCCAGCCCTGCTAACATGCGCAGAGAGGTGGTTTTGCCACAGCCTGAAGGCCCCACAAGGACTAAGAATTCGCGATCGCAAATTTCTAAATTTAGATCCTTAACCGCGACGAAGCCGTTGTCATACTGTTTAGTAACGCGCTCAAACCGAACATTTGCCATGAACTGCCGTTTTTGGTTGGGTTGCTCTTTCCCCAAATAGTAGCGGCAATCATGATAGATAGTAATGGGAGTAACTTAGCAGCGACTATGGCGGAAAAAACGAACCTGTTTGGCAAGGTGGAGTCGATGGTGAATGCCATCATGGGTGTGCGTCTAGACGATGCAACGCAGCTGCCAGCCGCAGAGGGGCGTCAAGCTGACTGGTCTGCTTTAGGGAGATATGTCGTTGGCACCCTGGCGCAAATTGGACTGATGATCATCAGTTTGTGGGGATTACAGCAACTGACCCAGGCATGGTCTGAAACGGTCAAAGTGGGAGCTGCGATCGCATTTTTTATTGTGCTAGCCATTCGGTCCCGTCTGTTTTCCCCTTTGAACAATGCACGAACTCGCACCACCTACAGTAATGTCAAACGTCCTGGCTGGGCTCCTCCTCCCCTGGCGTTTCCGATTATTTGGATGAGCATTGGTGTCTTACGGGTGGTGTCCTCTTATCTAGTGTGGCAAGCTTTAGGCCAGACCTACTTAACATGGCCCCTAGCTATTTTTATTATCCATTTAGCCTTGGGAGATACCTGGAATACAGTCTTCACGGTGGAAGGGCGTCTGGGCTTGGCGGTGCCTGTGGTTATTCTTGGACCGTTGGTTTCGTCTGTTGTCGTTACCGTGAGTTACTGGCAAGTTGTGCCCTTGGCAGGCCAGCTGCTATTGCCCATGGTGATTTGGTTGGCAGTGGCCAGCGCTCTAGTAATTTCTATTTGGCAGTTAAATGATCGTGAGCCTTGGTATCCTTTGATGCTGGATGAACCCTCACAAGGATAAGCAAGAACAGATTGCCATAGCTAAGAAAACCCCAGACCTGAGAAACAAAAAGTTCTTAGGTCTGGGGTTTTTGCTCTGTTGCAGAGACGTTTGCCAGTGGCGATTGGGGCTTTGTTAAGCCTCAGCAATAGCAGCCTCTTTTTGGCGGCGGCGGGTATTATGCAAGAGCAATCCCAATGCGCCTATTCCTAGCAGCGCTCCTGGCTCAGGCACAGCGGTGGGCTCATCAGGATTATCAGGGTCGTCTACTTTAACGATGCGAGCAAACAGACTAGCCTGACTAGTGCCATTCTCTTGGGAGATAAAGTCTGTTACTCCGCCAGCATCGAAGTTAGGCGTGTCGTTAAAGCCTACTAGCTCAAGGGTGTATTCTTCACCTTCAAACTCAAAGCTACTTTCAGAGTCAATGGCAAAATCCCAGGTGATTTTATCAGAACAGCCAGAGCCAGTGGTTTGATATGGGCATTGGCCGCCCGCATGATTATTAGGATTATTGCTAGTCTCATCAATGTTAAGGGCGAAGTTGAAGGTCTGGTCACCTAGACCAGTGTCGCCAAAGCCTAATTTTAGGCTGAAATCGGTTTTCTCTGCGATGCGACCATCTGACCAAATTGTGTTGTTGTAGTGCTTGAGAGTACCAAGATTGAAAATCTCACCTACACCTAAATCAACATTGCTGACACCCGCGAAACCAAGACCACTTTTTTGAGCTGTTCGGTCTTTATGGGATCCATAATATTGATAACCGTTGCTGGTGCGGTAGGACCCATAGTCCGATATTTTTCGATGACCTGCTTCTTGTGTTTTGGAGTAGCTGTAGTAGTCATAGACAGGATCGCCCCAACGCACTTGGTTGACCCCGTTGTAATCAAAAAACTCAACATAGTTATCTGAGTCTTTAGTAAAAGCCGCTTGCTCATAGTCGGCAAAATCACTGTTGTTAGCCGCTCTACCAACAGTTTTGCCGTTTACTAATCGTGCGTTGTCGAAGCTTGCTGATGCCCCTGTTAGGGTGAAGGCATAGGTGGGTGCTGCTCCTATCGCACTCACTATGACTGCCATGCCTAGTGCAGCACGGATATTGAATTGATTCATGATTGTTTTGTTGACGTCTTGTGACTTAGTTCTTGACCCTTGTATGTCAAATTTAATGCCTAAAAATGTTGTCGAAATGCGGATGAATACGCATGTTGTGTATGAAGATTTGAGCCATCTCGTAGCTTTTAAGGAGACTTTTATAGAATTTCCAGCAAGGATTAATTATTGTTGTGGTGTTGTCCTCAGGATTTTTGCGGATCTTACAGGCCTCGTCGTGTCTTTCTCTCAGTATGCATCCGCTAATATACTTGCTTTGTTTGCGCAATCGTTTAGAGAGATGTCCATGCAATGTCTGTATGTCTATCTCGCCATGGTGCTTAGGTGCTCTTTTTATTTGCCTTCTAGTCAACAACTTTAGTTGTTGACTAGAAGGCAAATAATACCTGAAGTGTCCAGCTGTTTCCTGAACGGATAACCTGTATGTCACGGATGAATTCGCGAAAGAAAAAGCGGCGTTCTGGTTCTGAGAGATCTTCCCAGAATTGAGGGATGCTAACCGCTTGAGTGAGTTCCTTAAGATTGACTGGGGGTAATTGGGCCAGTTGCTGAGTAAGTTGGGCAACTTTGGTGCGCACGCTATAGGCCCGTAGATCAGCTGTTGTCTGGTCTAATATGCCGTCGGTTACTAGCTGAGGCAACTGGTTGAGGATGGCTTCTTGTGTTGAGATCGCAACCTCTAGCGCATTTTTAGGACTTTGGTCTGGCATAGAGAGCTGAGCCACCGCCTTAGGCAGGTCGTGGCAAATAGTCTGAATTGTCTGAGCTAGCAGCTCTTCGTAGGGTAGAGCTTTACATTTCTCTGGGCAGGTGGTCACCCGCATATAGGTGTAGTCTTTAGCGCGCCGGGGTGCACTGACCCGACTCACTGTAAATTTTGCCTGGCACTGTTGACAGCTAACTAGACCCGCTAAAGAACGCGGCGCACTCGCTGTTTTAGACGGTAATGCACTATTTCGACGTAGTAGGCGATCGATCTGGGCTGCTTCGGTGGCATCTAAAAGAGGACGGTGGGTATTGAGGATGATGCCGCCATCACCATAGCGGGTGTGACCTCTATAGATGGGATGTTCTAGCCAGCGTCGCCCAGTGGAGGCGGATACTTTTTTACCATATTGCTTCGCGATATGACGCACTGCGCCTCGCAGAGAACCGTATAACAAAAACTGTTCAAAGAAGGCTTTTAGTATCGGCGCAGTGGCTCGGTCAATGATGTAGCCTTGCTTGCCACGGCGGTAGCCATAGGGGGCTTTGCCTGGCGGTGGCAGGGCCTTTAGCCGTTTGGCCGCATGCCCTTGGCGAATACGGCGTTGGCGTTGATTGGCTTGTACTTGAGCGAGGACTATGGGTAGCTGCGGGTGAGTTGTGCCAGCTGCGGCTGTCTGATAGTCCTGTTCTGTGGCAATCACCACCGTTCCTGCCGTTTCGATGAGCGTGAGATTTTCAGCGACCGATGTTAAGGAATCCCCTAATTCATCAAGATGTCGTATTAGCAGATAGGCCGGTGCCTCAGTTTGGATGTGGGTTAATAGTTCCTGGAGTTGAGGGCGCTGTGGGGCAAAGGGAGTGTCTTTGTAGATTCGATCAACCTCCCAGCCCCACAGGTTGGCATCGACTGGGGGTTCCAGACGAGGATCTGTGTAAAGGTAGGCGACGATTTGCATAGGAAATAATCAGGAATCATTGGGCCGTCAGCCCACCGTTAAGAAGCTTGCGCTCAACCTATAGCTTTTGGTCTGTTCTACGCTAGAAACCCTGATTATTCTTTAGATTTTCCATAGCTAAAAGCGGGTGCGTTACACTCCAATGGTGCGAGCTGGTGTTGTGAAACCATGGATAAATCGTCTTATAAACTATTGTCCAAACTAGTCTCTATAGCATTACTCCTGGCTTTGGTCAGTTGCGGACGCGCAGAGCAGACGACTGCGCCTACCAATGGGGCTGATGATACGTCTACAGCAACTAATCAAGAGGCTTCATCTGCTGCCGAGTCGACCGAGGGTGAAGCGGCTGAACCGGTGCCTGTGACGCCACCGGTTGCTTCGTCCAACGAGGCTGCTGCGCCGCCACCTGCTGCTTCTCCGGTAGCTTTAGCTAAACAGGACTGCGGTCAATTGGCTACCCAGCAGGAGATGAATCAGTGCGCGGCTGAAAATTATGCCGTTTCTGATAAGGCGCTCAATGATGTCTATCAGGAGGTGAAGCAAGGTCTGAATGAGGCTTCAAAAGATTTGCTGACTAGAGCGGAAGAACGTTGGCTTGTCTTCCGTGATGCCGAGTGCACGTTTGAGAGTGATCGTTTTGCAGGTGGTTCAATTGCGCCTCTGATTCAAGCTAGCTGTATGGAGCAAATAACGGATAATCGTATCGCTGAGCTGCGACAGACGATTACTGCCGAGACTGATTTTGCGGCAGCCGATGCCGAGCTTAATGAGGTTTATCAGGCTGTGCAGGCGTTAGCCGATGGTGATGCAGGGGAGGCATTGACGGATGTTCAGCTTTCCTGGCTGGATTATCGTGATGCCCACTGTGAGTATGAGGCTAATTTGCCATCAGCTGGAGATGTTAAGGCTTGTCTGGCGGCAATCACCGAGACCCGCGTATGGCAGCTAGAGGCGCTACAAGAAGAGTGGTCTTTGTAGTTGTGGTCAATATTTGAGTTTCTGGGTAATGCTGTAAATGATGGTTTATAAAGGTCTACTGGCACTGGCCTTAGCTACTGCCAGTATTTATGGTGCATTTTGTGTTGGGTTGTACTTTTATCAAACGAAGCTGATCTTTTCGCCCACATCTGTATTAACCCAAACGCCAGCAGACGAACAGTTAGCTTACGAAGAAGTTTGGATTAGCCCAGAAGGAAGATCTTCTCCTGGTAACGGGTTACATGGGTGGTGGCTACCTGGTTTACCAGGAACGTTGTCTGCACGCGCACTGACGTTGCTGTATCTCCATGGTAATAGCGAGAATATTGGTGCAAATTTAGGGCTAGCCCATCGCTATCAGTTGATGGGGTTTAACGTGCTCATGGTGGACTATCGCGGGTATGGTCTCAGTCCTGGCCCCTTTCCCAATGAAGATCGGGTATATGAGGATGCGATCGCAGCCTATCGCTATCTCACAGAAACTCGGCAGATCCCGAACCAGCAGCTGTGGCTATTTGGCCATTCCTTGGGAGGAGCCATTGCCATTGAACTATCGACCCACCGCCCGGCGGCGGGGCTGATTGTGCAAAGTACCTTTAGCTCAATGCTACAGGCTGTCCAATTAACTGGGCAATATGACTGGGTGCCGGTGAATTGGATTCTGACCCAGCGGTTTGATTCTCTTGCTAAAGTGCCCCATCTGCAGCTACCCGTTTTCTATATCCATGGATTAGAAGACGATACAACTGCAGCAGCGATGTCAGAGCAACTCTATGCTGCATCACCCTCCCCCAAGTCACTGTGGCTAGTTCCCGAAGCAGGGCATAACGATGTGGCAAGTACGGCTGGGCCGGACTACTTTACGAAGGTTGAAACGTTTGTTCAGCAAACGCAACCCGTTGTGGCTATTCAAGCCCCCGTGTCTCCCGTAGAATAGACGTTGGAGTTATAAAATCAAAGCCAATCTAGGCTCGTAGTTAAGGAGAGCGACAATGCCTGAGGCAGTAGGATCGTTAGAAACAAAGGGATTTCCCCCTGTACTAGCCGCCGCAGATGCGATGGTGAAAGCAGGACGAGTCACATTGGTGAATTACATTCGGGCAGGTAGTGCACGTTTCTGCATCAATATTCGTGGTGATGTATCCGAAGTCAAAGCGGCTATGGCAGCTGGGGTGGAAGCTGCGGAAAATGCTCCCGGTGGAGTCCTAGAAACTTGGGTGATTATTCCTCGTCCCCACGAGAACGTGGTCGCTGTCTTACCCATTGACTTTAGCGAAGATGTGCAGCGCTTCCGTAATGCTGTAGAGCAACCTATTTTGCCAGGACGACGTTAAGGATTGAGTCGTGAGATTTGAGTATTGAGTGTTGAATTATTGAAATTGAATTCGACACTCTATTTTTAGATACTTACTTCACTCTGGGGTATGGGCTGTTGCTTCTGGCTCTAGCATGCAAACGGCGTATCCTTTTGACGTAGATGCGATTGCACTATCATTGCCTCGACCTGTTAGTTGGGCCGCTAAATAGAGTGCCTCACCAGCTGCCAATCCTGGCCGATAGACACTATAAAATTGGTCGTCATACTGTACAGCCACCATGGGGTCGGCCAGGTCAGGGACTTGTATATAGCCCTGGTTATATTGTTTTGCGTCTCCCAGTATCAAGCATGTGGCTGGCCCACACGTTGGCCAGCGTCGCCCATCCTTTCGAGGGCCTTTGAAAACTTGGGCCTCTAGTTCCAATGCCCACATGACGTAGCTATCTTTGCTTTGTTTGGTTAATGCCAGCACATCTCCATTTCGAGCCAGTTTGTCCAATGCATTCATGGCAGCCTCTGCGTCTTCAAACCGGCGAAACCGGCTGTAGTATTGACCACTTACTTTGACGGCAGGCAACTTTTCATCAATATCTGGTACCTTAATTTGGCACGTGCTGTATTGGCCCTTATAGGTCAGTAGTTTACAGGCAGCAACAGGCATCGGGAACTCACAGAGATTTATCGTCTGGCGCTGCTTACATGGTGGGATGAATCAATCTGTCGAGTACGGATAGGCAAGGACAGATTGTTCCTTTTATAAGCTTGGCAACAGCGTAAGTCAAATTCTAAAGGCTGAACATCTGAGCCTGCACCTCCTAAGTGGCCGACTTTCGTGGGCACGATTGCTGAAAAGCAGTGATACAGTAACTATTAAGTTGAGTAGATAGAAAAGATGCAGGCCCTCGCGGATACGCCCACTACATTTCCACTGATGGCTGTCGTTGGCCAGGATGCAATTAAGTTAGCTTTACTATTGGCTGCGGTGGATCCTGGGCTAGGCGGTGTGGTCATTGCTGGTCGTCGCGGCACAGCCAAGTCTGTGTTGGCTAGAGGGTTGCACCAGCTGCTGCCCCCAATTGAGATCATCGATGGGTCCTATGCCAATGCTGACCCGACCAATATGCGTGAGTGGGACGATGCTACCGTTGATCGTTTTGGCGATCATGGGGATCCCACGAATCTAGATGATTTACCCACCAAAGTTATTCCGGCTCCCTTTATTCAGATCCCCTTAGGGGTAACCGAGGATCGGTTGCTAGGGTCTGTGGATGTGGCAAAATCCATTCAAACCGGTGAATCGGTCTTTCAGCCAGGTTTGCTAGCTGAAGCCAATCGCGGCGTTCTCTACGTTGATGAAGTCAATCTTCTGGACGACCAGATTTCGAACCTGCTGCTGGGGACGTTAACGGAAGGGCGTAACCAGATTGAGCGTGAGGGTATTAGTTTTCAGCATCCCTGTAAACCATTGTTGGTGGCGACCTATAACCCGGAAGAGGGGGTGTTGAGACAGCATTTGTTGGACCGGATTGCGATCTCACTCTCCGCCGACCGGGCGCTGACCATGGAAGAGCGGGTGGACGCCACCGATCAGGCAACTAACTACGCTGATGATCCAGAAGGCTTTTTAGCCGAGTATATTGAAGAAATTGACAACCTTAAAACCCAGATCATCTTGGCCCGCGAGTGGCTTAAGGATGTTGTCATTACTCCCGACCAGGTTCAGTATCTGGTGACAGAAGCCATTCGCGGTGGTGTAGAAGGCCATCGTGCTGAACTTTTTGCTGTGCGGGTGGCTAAGGCCAGTGCTGCGTTAGACGGTCGCACTGAAATCAATGCGGATGATTTACGTCGTGCGGTGGAACTAGTGATTATTCCCCGTGCCATGAACATGGATCAGCCGCCACCGGAAGATGAGCAGCCCCCACCGCCCCCACCGCCAGAAAATCAGCAAGAAGACGATCAAGACGAGTCCCAAGAGAATGAGGACGAGGATGATAACGACGACGATGAACCTGATGAAGAACAAGAAGAGTCTCCTCCGAGTATTCCAGAAGAGTTTTTGTTTGACCCTGAGGGTGTTGTTCTAGACCCATCTCTCCTGTTGTTTGCTGAATCCATGAGTAGACAAGGCAGCTCGGGTAAACAGAGTCTTGTGATCTCTGAAGATCGAGGTCGCTATATTAAGCCGATTTTGCCCCAGGGCCCTGTACGGCGCATTGCCGTTGATGCCACGTTGCGAGCGGCTGCCCCTTATCAAAAGGCACGTCGTGCCCGTCAACCTGAGCGCAAGGTGATTGTTGAGCAGGGTGATATTCGAGCGAAGCGATTGGCTCGTAAGGCGGGTTCGCTAATCATTTTTGTTGTGGATGCCTCTGGCTCTATGGCGCTCAATCGTATGCAATCGGCAAAGGGAGCTGTTCTGAGTCTGCTGACAGATGCGTACCAAAACCGCGATCAGGTAGCCCTGATTCCGTTTCGAGGAGAGCAGGCAGACGTGTTGTTGCCACCGACTCGTTCGATCACTTCTGCCCGCCGTCGGTTGGAGACAATGCCCTGTGGTGGTGGTTCTCCCCTGGCCCATGGTCTCAGTCAGGCCGTGCGCGTGGGCACCAATGCACAGCAGTCTGGTGATACGGGCAATGTGGTGATTATTGCAATTACTGATGGTCGAGGTAATGTGCCCCTGGCTCGTTCTTTAGGGGAACCCATGGAAGAGGGCGAGAAGCCGGACATTAAAGCAGAACTGCTAGACATTGCCGGACGTATTCGTATGACTGGTTTTCAGCTGTTGATTATTGATACTGAGCGCAAGTTTGTTTCTACCGGCTTTGGTAAGGAACTGGCAAAGACAGCGGGCGGTAAGTATTATCAGTTACCTAAGGCAACGGATAAAGCCATTGCCAATATGGCCCGTGGAGCACTGGCGGATTTGCAGTCATAAAGCTTAGCAGGGAAGAGGTAGAACAAGTATCTACTAAATAAATTCAAAGCAAAACACTATCATTCGTCCTAGACGCTGCCAGTGTTTTTTGTCTTGGGGCGTTGTTTTTGATGCGTCACCCTCTAATTTGAGAATGATTAGATATTCGGCTGCTGCTCTGCCACGACTTTAAGGAAACCAGTAAATGCCATCAGCTCTGCACGGACTTGCCCGAATACAGGCTCTACCATAACTATCTAAAAAGAACTCGTTTCCAGAGTTTTGAAAGTCTTGCCATGCGCTGAAAGCACGTTGCGTAGCTAGGTCTATCTTGTTTAGCTCATCAATAATTCTGTTGGAGAGGTAGATAAACCGCTCGTTCATACATCAATGCCCTGTTCTTCAATTCTTTTTAGTAATCGTTCGGAACAAAATACAGGATCTACCAAATCTACCCGAAAAGCAGGATCATATTCATCAACGGCTAAGATGGCCTTGAAAAACTTATCAACTGGAATACCCCAAGCTGCCAAATCTATGTCTGATTCTACTGAGAAGTAGTCAATCTTAATGGCTGAGCCAAATACCTGAATCTGCTTCGCTCCAAAGTCTTGACGGAGCAGCTTTGCTAACTCGGGAATCAATTTCCATGCTTTGTCCCAATGGGCCTGTAGCTCTGGTGTAATAGCCCGTTTGGGTAATGAATATTTTTTCCACTCTTCTGGGCTTAGCTCCAATGCCGTTTTAGCCATCGGTAATCAGCTCTATATGATTGCTACTAGTATTTTAGAACTAGGCAATTATACTGCTTTTACAACCAGGTCTATTTGCCCTGAATACCTGACTGGGCTAAACATCAAAGCAAAACACTATCATTCGGCCTCGGCGCTTCCAGTGTTTTTTGTCTTGTGGCATGCTTTTAATGCTTCGGCTTCTGATTTGAGAATGAATTGCATCTCTTTCTGATTTGAGAATGAATTGCATCTCTCCTGGAAGAATAGTGCGATCGATAAACTCCCAAGATCGGTCAATGCCTGCTGCTCGTTCTGCTTCGAAGGCAGTTAATATTTCGCCACATTTGATGGAGCATCGATGATGCAGGATGGCTTTTCCCATGTTGATGTGTAGTGGGGATTTTGTTCGCTATCTGTACCTCAGTGTGATCGCACCCTATGCTTGCTGCTTGCTGAAATTTTGATAGTCAGATGGGTTAGGCGACTTGCAAAAGTGTCAGTGAGCATTGCCTGCCCTACCTGGCTCTAGTTGAATAAATTTCAGGATTTGACATTGTCAACATTGTCAACCATGGTTGGTCGCTGTATGATTAATATATTGAGTTCCAACGTGAGAGTAACCTATGGCTCCAGCTAAACGAGAGCGACAAATGGTAGACATTGGCGAACTTGTTGCCGATATTGATCGTTATCCTGAGGCGGCAGGGATTGATGCTGACATCTGGCAAACCTTGAGCTATACCCAAAAGGTCAAGATTCTCATTCAGCGACAGCTTCAATCTGTCCAACAGCATTTGGATAAGGTTGACGAAGACAATGAGTGATAAGAAAGATATTAAGGAGTTGAAAGCAGCTGTCCAAGATCTAAAAGATGCTCAGACGATGATGCTGCAATGGGTGGATGCCATTGATAAAAGTCAAGAAACTCAATTTGCCGAACTTTCAGAGCTGATTCAGGTGCTCATTGATGAACAGCGATATGGTCATACGGAACTAAGGAAACATATTAATGAACTCCAACGCCAAATTTCAGGCACAGATTCAGAGTATGAGGGCTCAAATTGAGGAAATGCACGCTGAAACTGAATCGTTTTCTAAACAATTTAATGCTTGGGCTGTTGAACACAACCGACAAAAGTCTCAATCAAAGATTGTTAGGCTTCGTTATTTCCTATGCCATGTCTTGGTCTCTTTAAAGGATTTTATTCTGCCTAAAATAACCAAGGCGTAGGATATTGAGATCGCACCCTTGTATTGCTCAACTAAGCAGCGCGTCAGCTCCAGGAAAAAAAGGTGATGTAGGTATCCAATGGTAAGACCAGATAAGTTGATTGATGTTCTGGCTGTACCTAAATTTGAGTTAAAGCTTATGCCGGTAATCGCTCATAGGTAGCTGGATCTGCTTTCAAAATAAAGGAATCGCCGTATTGCATAACTTCGCCCGTAATTTTAATTGGATCGGCGACCATGTTGAGTACGCGACTATTGACGGCTTCACCTTTAAGATCTGAGAGCATAAAGTACAATGACTGGCCGCTGCTGTTTTCAGAACGAAAGACTGGGGGGACGCCACCACTGATGCAACGGATAGCACAGGCTCGGTGGGTTTTAGTACGGCCTGGTTTCATAATGCCGGGATAACATTTGCCATCGACAATTTCGCCTGCGATCGCAAACTCCCCTAGCGACACGGTCTGCTCCTCTACTCTCGCTGCTCCAGCAGGGATATCTATGGTTTCTGCCGATCGGGCCGCCACCATCTCATAGGGCGGACGGCGGACTAGCGTACCCTCTAACTTGACCCAGCTACCTGCATTTTTCATTACAGCTGCTCCGGGCAGCATTTTGCTAAGACCTGATAAGGGATATACCTTAAACGGCTGATCCGGTACTTCAGAATTGGGAACTAACAGATGGGGTGACGGCTCTGCTAACAACAAACCTTCGAATACTTGAGACTTTTTGATGACTTGCCCAGGATTGGCTTGATCAAAGTGAAGGGGGGGGGCAATGATCGCTAACCCTAAGACGCATAATACCAATACCGGTATAAACCACAACAATAACCGTCGCACGCTGGGTGGCATTGGCGCATAGCCAATATAAAAATCGTCGCGTTGAGCCATTGGATTGTCCAAACTTTTGTACTGAGGGGAAACTAAAGAGAATATTGGAATTAACCAATTACCGCTGGCTCAACATGTGTGCCGGGTGGTTTAGCGATGGGATCGACCCAGATGCGATCGCCAAAGACTCGGATCTCAAAGGTGGGAATTTTTTCTGTAAATGGCGGTGGTGATGCTCCCTCAGCCGGTAAGTACTGATAGCCATGCCAGGGGCAAGTAATACAACCATCGACAACTTTTCCTTCCCCTAAGGGACCATTTTGATGTTGGCAAACATTAGAAACAGCTGAGAGCTTGCCATCATATTTAAAGATGGCCACTCGCTCCCCAGCTAAGGTGACAATTTTTGCTCGATTTTCTGGAATCTCATCAAGGCTGCCGACATCCACAAACCCTGCTTCATTAGTACTACCGGTAAACGGCTTATCTAGTTTGGCTTCCCTTAAAGCCGTGAATAAATGTAACCCAACAATCCACACCAGACTGATGCCTACACCAAGGGTGAGTAGGGGATGCTGATTTGTTTCTAAAGGACCTAAAATCACATGGCTAACCACCAGACCATAGGCCAAATACACCCCCATGTGTAGCGCCTTCCAAATGGGAGCTGTTAGATTGACGAGCCAGAAGTCGTGGCTGGTGGCCGCCATAATAAAGAAAATAACGAGGGCTACAGCGCCAAGGGTTTCAAAGGGAAAACGAATAAAATCGCCATATTCAGTATTGCTAACAAAAAGACTAACCAGCGGCTCCAGGTTGCCAAAATCGTGATACCAGGTGAGCACACCATCAACTTTGAAGGGCAGCACTGGCAGATTGAGACCAATGGCATGAATCAACGCGAGAAAAAACATGGTGACACCCATGTGGCGTCGATTAAACAAGAGAGGATAAAATCGTTTGTCTAATCGGGTCAGTGGGCCGATGGATAAGATGACATTGAGTAGAATAAATGCCGCAGACCCATAGGCGCGAATCCGGATTCCTTTAGTATCTAAGCTTGTACCTGTATGATGGGCGACAGTGAGAAAGATATAAACATATAGACCAACAGTGCCTAACAAGATAGCGTCATAGATTAGCTTCTGTCGGTTCCACTGTATTGATTTATAGGAAACACTCATGGCAAGACGAAATCACTGCTTAAATGTGCGGTTAACGGTGTGTCAGATTGCAAGGTTGGGTACATAGGTGGCGGGTGTAAGCACGGGGTACTGTACACACAACACTGAAGCTTAAAAATCAGCAGTTAGAGCATATACCTGTTGCCTACTGCTCTAAAAATGCAGCAATGGGATTTTGGTCAGATCCAGTCTTTTTTGAAGGCTGAACAACAATTTTTTGCTCTTTTGTATGGCTGAGTAATTGATCGGTGTCCGGGGTGACCGTCGCGTAGGTAGGGCGAAATAGGAGCCCTGCAATGAAAATGATTGGCATCATAATTGCCAGAGCTATTGATGAGAATAAATGGATTTTTCGACGTGAAATAATCACATAAACCTCCGTATTTTCTTATAAGTCGCTAAATGAATTACTGAGTGAATTTCGCAGCCTGTCGGTGTGCCGTTTGCTCTATGGGATGTTGTTTTCCACCCACTAAACGTAGGGCAAAGAGGGGCCAAAAAATACTGACCCCTGGAATAATCAGTAGCCGGAAGAATGGGGCAAATCCTTGTGCTCCGGAGTCGGTACGCTGTACACCAAATAAGGAGAAAATAACAGCGAAAATTAAGCCGGCGGTAAAGTAGACTTGGACCGCTTTAATCAGAAATTCAACAAAACTAACTGCGAAAGGATTCATGGCAAGACAAAATTATCCCCACAATTACAGTGTGAAGAGTTTGAGGTTAAGCTAAACTCAGTTCCAACGTTAGGAGGATGTTACCTTGTACCTATGAGAAGACGCTTAAAACCCAGGCAAAATTGACATAACGATACTATTCTTTGACACTAGTCCGTAGATGTGTGCTTTGAGACAGCTGTCTTTAATACGTCGCTGCTGTTGTTTCGTTACAGTTATTCTTTTTTGAAAATTTATGGTCACTCGTGTCATCGGCTCTGGGTCACTGGATCTAGACTCTGCGATTATTCGGGATCCTTTAGTGGTTTCCTCGGAGACGTTGGTTATGACTGCTGTTGACCAGATGGCTGGTGCACAGGATAGCTATGGTGAGCGAGCCAGCTGCGTTGTCATTGTAGAGGCAGGCTCTGTGGTTGGCATACTGACGGAGCGAGATGTGGTGCGCCTGACTGCTCGGCAACTAGCCCTCGATGATTTGACCATAGCGGACGTCATAGTTTCTGCTGCACTGACCCTGGGTGAGTCCGACTTTACTGACGCAGATCTTGCTTTGGATTTACTTCAGCGACATAATAGCCGGCATTTACTACTTCTAAATGGGCAGGGGTATCTGGCGGGAGTCGTCACCCAATTAACGTTACAAAGGTTGTTAGCTTTAAAACAGGCTGAACAATGGCAACAAGACTTCAATCTACCAGATCAGCGAGAGGATGATTGTCAAGAAAACGGGCTACAGGATAGTGGTTCCAGACAATCTACTTTG
This sequence comes from Leptothoe sp. ISB3NOV94-8A, assembly GCF_043421595.1. Classification (NCBI taxonomy): domain Bacteria; kingdom Bacillati; phylum Cyanobacteriota; class Cyanophyceae; order Nodosilineales; family Cymatolegaceae; genus Leptothoe; species Leptothoe sp. ISB3NOV94-8A. The sequence goes on from NZ_JAXSQW010000001.1 coordinate 6,113,432, forward strand.
CTCCATGTCCCTGAATCGGTATTGAATCAAAGTGCAGTTAAAAATCGAGCAATTCTGTCAGCTATTCCAGATTATCTTTTTTGTGTAGATGCTCAGGGTGTCTATCGCGAAATTGTGACGCATCAAAAAGATATTACGTTATTTCCTGAGGATGTGAATCCTGTTGGGCTATCGATGATCGAGATGCTTCCGGCGGAGGTGGCGACGCAACAGCTTTTTTATTTGAAAGAAGCGTTACGTACAGGCGTACTTCAAACCTATGAACAACAGATACAGCTAGGTGATCAGATACGGGATGAAGAGGTTAGGGTGATTCAAAGTGGTGATAATGAAGTTCTGTTTATGATTCGCGATATTAGCGATCGCAAACAGGCTGAACGACAGCTGCAAAATCTAATTGAAGGCACTGCTGCAACCACGGGACAGGACTTTTTCCCAGCGTTGGTTCGTCATATTGCCTCAGCCCTGGGTGTGGCCTACGCCATTATCACTGAGTTAGTTGGGGAAGAGCTACATGCCTTAGCGTTTTGGGGCCATGGTGAGCTGCATACACCGACTTCTTATCATCCAGCAAAGACTCCTTGCGAACTGACGCTACGGGCGGGGCGCTTTTATTGTGAAGTTTTGCTACAGCAGTCTTTCCCGGATGATTTAGATTTGGCTGAGATGGGGGCAGAAAGCTATTTAGGTATTGCTCTACATGATGCCCAAGGGAATGTCATAGGCGATCTATGTATTCTTGATACTCAACCAATTCAATCGCCCCAACGGGCCGAAGCCATTCTGCAGTCGTTTGCGGCTCGGGCGACAGCTGAACTAGAACGTCAGCGAGCAATCTCATCCCTGGAACAGCTTAACCAAGCCCTTGAAGATAAAGTGGCAGAACGCACTGCTGAATTACAGGAGCGGGAGCAATTCTTACAGACTGTATTAGATACGTTCCCGCTCTCAGTTTTTTGGAAGGATCTCAACAGTGTGTATCTGGGGTGTAATCGTAACTATCTCTCAAATGCTGGCTTAGACTCTGTTGCTGACATCATTGGTAAAACGGATTTCGAGATACCCTGGCCTCGGACCGAAGCGACAGGCTATCGAGCTGACGATCTGCAAGTCATGGTGTCTAATACGGCCAAGCTGGGAATTATCGAAACCTTGGTTAAGGCAGATGGTAGACGGCTTTGGGCGGAAACGAATAAATTGCCGCTACATAATCTGGCAGGTGAGGTGGTTGGGGTATTGGGAACCTATCAGGACATTACAGCTCGCAAACAATTAGAGTTAGAGCTAAAAAACTCCCAAAAACAACTGAGTGAGGTTTTAGATACGGCGATCGCAGGTATTACCCGCTTTCGCTTTTATCCAGATGCCTCAATTCAATACGATTATATTTCCCCTCATTGCGAACAAAATTTTGGCTATACCGCTGATGAGCTTTTTCCAGATGCTGGGTTATGGCAAGCACGAATTCATCAGGATGATTGGGAAATGGAAGTGCTACCTACGCTGCAGTCAATTCTCAGTACGCGCAGCACATCCACCCATCATATGGAATATCGATTCAACCGTAAGGATAGTTCCATCTGTTGGATTTTGGCCAATTGCTTCGTGCAGTGGAATGAGGCAGGAGACTATTGGTATGTCACGGTTGTGGATACGGATATTAGCGATCGCAAACGAGCTGAGTCACAGCTACAGAATTTGATTTTAGGAACTGCTGCAGTGGGTCAAGACTTTTTCCCTGCATTGGCCAGGCATATTGCTGAGGCCTTAGATATCACCCATGTGTTGATCACGGAGTGCAGAGGCCGTCAACTTCATAGCCTGGCCGTTTGGACGGAGGGAGAACTGCAGCCGAATGATGTGTACCCCTTAGTGAAGACCCCCTGCGAGCAGGTAGTGCAAGCGGGCATCTTTTGTTGTGAACAATCTATTCAGCAGCAGTTTCCTGACTATTTAGCGTTGCGTGAAATGGCTGCAGAGAGCTATGTGGGAATTGCTCTACGGGATACGAAAAGAGAGGTGACTGGAATTCTATGCATCTTTCACCAACAGCCATTGCAAGATGTCCAGCGGGCCACCCAAATTCTACAGATTTTCGCTGCGCGGGCTGCGGCTGAATTAGAGCGACAACGGGCTAATACGGCATTGGAGCAACTTAATCAGGCCTTAGAAATCAAAGTGGCTGAACGGACAGCTGAACTTTTAGAGCGAGAGCAATTTCTCCAAACTGTTTTGGATACTTTTCCACTGCACATCTTTTGGAAGGATCGTAATTCTGTTTATTTAGGTGGTAATCGTAATTTTTTAAAGAATGCAGGCCTAAACTCCTTGGTGGATATTCAGGGGAAAACGGATTATGATCTCCCTTGGACATTGGCAGAAGCGGCAGCGTATCGAGCTGACGATCGTCAGGTAATAGAATCCAATACCGCTAAGCTTGGCATTATGGAGACTCAACGTAAAGCTGATGGTCAGTCAATTTGGATTGAAACAAATAAGCACCCTTTGCACAATCTGGATGGAGAGACTATTGGTGTATTAGGTACGTTTCAGGATGTTACCGATCATAAGGTCGCAAAGGCATTGATTAAACAGCAATTGGCGGCCATTGAGGCTGCTATTGAAGGCATTAGTATTTTGCAAAACGATGTCTACACTTATGTCAATCCAGCTCATCTCAACCTCTTTGGGTACACGCATCCCGACGAACTGTTAGGACAGTCGTGGCAACTCCTATATTCTTCAGAAGAGGTACGACGATTTGAACAAGACATTTTTCCCACATTAGAATGCGATCGCGCCTGGCAAGGAGAAGCCATTGCAACTCGCAAAGATGGCTCCCAGTTTCCTCAAGGGGTTTCTTTAACCTTAATGAATAATGGATTGGTGATCTGTGTTTGTCGTGATATTAGTGATCTCAAACAGGCACAAGAACAAATTACCCATAATGCCCTCCATGATCCATTGACGGGTTTGCCCAATCGACGATTATTGTTAGACCGTATTGAGTTTGCCTTACAACGATCGAGACGCCATCAAACGTCTCACTATGCTGTGCTCTTTCTCGATTTAGATAGATTTAAAGTTGTCAATGATAGTTTGGGGCATTTAGTGGGCGATAAATTACTCATTGAAGTGTCAAAACGACTAAAACAACATCTCCGCAGTACAGATATGGTTGCTCGGCTCGGTGGGGATGAGTTTGTGATCTTGCTGGAAGATGTGGATACTGTTGAGGATATTGTCCAAGTGGTAGAGCGGATTTTGGCGGACTGCCAAACGCCGATTCTGATTGATGAGCATAAGATATTTACCAGCACCAGCATCGGCATTGCCATTGGCAGTGAAGATTATCAGGAAGCCGCTAATCTCATTCGAGATGCTGATATCGCTATGTATCGCGCTAAGTCAGAGACTCATAATTCCTATAAATTCTTTGATGCAGCCATGTATTTAGAGGCCATGAGTCGCCTCACCTTAGAAACCGATTTTCGGAAGGCGATTACTCAGCAGGAATTTGTGATTCACTACCAACCCATTGTTAGCTTAAAGGATAGTCAGCTCACTGGATTTGAAGCATTGATTCGCTGGCAACATCCAGACCGTGGTCTTCTCTCTCCCAGCGAATTTATCCCTATGGCCGAGGAGACAAACTTAGTCACTGGTTTGGATAGCTGGGTGATCAACCAGACGTGTGAACAGCTGATGGTGTGGAAGCAACAGTTTCCCAATCATTTTCCTCTAAAAATCAGTATTAATCTCTCTGTTCAGGACTTACACAGAAGTACGTTACTTCAGGATATTGACGATATTCTGAGCGTGATGAGCTTAACGGGAGATTTGATGATTTTAGAAATAACTGAAAGCATGTTGATTGAGGATATTGATATTGATCAAACCATTGACTTGTTGTCACAACTGGCATCTAGAAACATCCAAATCAGTATTGATGATTTTGGCACTGGCTATTCATCCCTAAGTTATCTCCATCGATTGCCCATTCATAGTTTAAAAATTGATCGTTTGTTTGTTGGCAATATGCATTTGAAAAATCGTAACTATCAGGTAATTAGCACTATCCTTGCTCTAGGTAAGCAGTTGGGGTTGACCGTTGTGGCAGAAGGCATCGAAACCCCTCATCACCTTCAACAGTTGCAAAAACTGGGCTGTGATTTGGGCCAAGGATATCTATTCTCACAGCCACTCACAGCCCATGATGTTGAAACTATCCTCAATAGCTCGACCGGAGTACCCAGGATGTGGGTGTTTTAGGCACCAAATTAGATGAGCACAGTGGAACTTACGAGGCTTGTTGCATTTTTTCTGGCAAGAAACCGGGTAAGGGGACATTGAGCCGCCATTGCTTGTCACCATAGAACAAGACCTGATAAATGTGCATACTGCCATCTCTGAAGGAGGCTTCGAAGGATTGCAGATAGAGATACCACATCCGTAGAAATCTCTCATCATAGTTAGGTGAGAGGGAAGAAATTAGTTCGCGGTTCGCGGTAAAGTTTTTGCCCCAGCGTCTAAAGGTTTCTGCATAATGGGGTTTTAGATTCTCGCAGTGGGCTACGGTTAGTTTTGCTGCCCGCAAATCTCGACAAATTTCGGATAGCTGGGGAGCATAGCCACCAGGGAAAATATATTTGTCGATCCAGGGGCCGTTACGTTCAGAACTCTCGGTAGTAATGGTGTGGAGCATGCCAACACCGTGGGGTTTCAGCAGGGCTCTAGCTTTCTCCATAAAGGTGGAGAAATTGCCTTTGCCCACATGCTCAAACATGCCGATGCTGACAAATTTGTCGTACTGCCCTTCTGTTTCTCGATAATCTCTAATTTCTATTTTGATTTTGTCTTCTAGACCTTTGTCGGCAATTCGTTTTTTTGCTAAGGCAGCCTGTTCGTCACTGAGGGTAACGCCAGTGCCGGTGATGCCATAGTGCTCAGCGGCATAAATCAGCATGCCGCCCCACCCACAGCCAATGTCTACTAGAGTCTCTCCCGGTTTAAGGGCAAGTTTGCGGCAGATGATTTCATACTTTTGGTTTTGCATGGTTTCTAGACTGTCCTCAGGGGTAACCTGATAGCCGCAGGAGTAGGTGAGGGTAGAGTCTAAAAACAGCTGATAAAAGTCATTGCCGAGGTCGTAATGGTACTGGACATTTTTACGACTATTTTTGAGCAGTAGTGGTACTGTTTTCAGCCGTTGAGAAATGATTTGCAGCGCCAGGGGAATGGTTAGCTTTTGGCTGGCCTTGGAGTAGACTCGGTTGCGATAGAGCATACTGATCAGCTCTGTCAGCTGGTCGTTAGCTTCATCCCACCAGCCGTCCATATAGGCTTCCCCAAACCCCAGCGAAGCAAAGGTAATGATGCTCGCATAGGTGCGTTGGTCGTGAATTTGTAGGTGCACATGGGGCTGAGTGTCTGGGGAGCCAAAGTTAAATATCTGACCGCTGGGGTTGGTGACGGTCAAGTAGCCATCGCTAATAAAGCTGAATAGCTCATAGAGATAGCGTTCAGCGGTCGGTAAATTTTCCATGGCTGGGGCTTAGTAGATCAATCCCAGCGTATCAAATAGATATGGACTGTTTGTGTTGCATTTGTTGCTATGACGTCAACCATCGGGTGACAATTGCCATGGCTATCTGAAAAATTCCTACGTTTGCCTGAAGCTAAGACGTAGTCCTAACCTGCATCTACCATGCCCCTGTTTAATGCCTTGCCCCGATGGGTCAGTAGCCTACGAACCGAAGCTAAGGCCTCACTTCGTCTGGCTATTCCTCTGATACTGATTCAGCTGTCGGAAGGGGCTGTGAACTTTGTGGATAGTTTAATGATGGGTGGTTTGGGTACGGCAACCCTGGCTGCAGGCGGGCTGGGGGCAACAGTGTTTTGGATGCTGCTATCGTTGTGCACTGGCCTGTTGGAAATGACGGGAGCCATTGCTGCTGAAGCCCATGGTGCCCGAGACCATCATCGTGTTAGTCGGATCAATGTGCAGGGGGTGTGGTTGAGTTTTAGCATCTCTCTACCCATGATGGTTTTGATTTGGCATATGGATGTCATTCTTAGATTGTTGGGGCAGCAGGCGGCTACTGTGGATGGTGCGATCGCATATTTGCATGCCATCGTTTGGGGCCTACCCGCAGCCCTGGGTGTCTTTGTGTTTAAGGAAATTCTGACGGCCCTATCGCGACCGCGTTTGGTGGTACTGCTGATGGGGTTGAGCATACCTCTGAATATTGGCCTGAACTATGGGCTGATGTATGGCAAATGGGGGCTGCCAAAGTTAGGTCTAGCAGGGATTGGCTGGGCCAGTACGGTGGTATTTTGGTGCAGCTTTGGAGTGGCAGTGGTGCTCTTAAAGGTGTATCCGTCGCTGCGGCGATTGCGGTTATTCAGGCAGTGGTGGCGGTGCGATCGCAATATCCTCACCGAAATAATTCACCTGGGCTGGCCCCTATGCGTCGACTATGGCACCGAGATGGGAGCCCTCACAGCCGCTGCCCTGCTCATGGGCCTCTGGAGTACAGAATTACTGGCCGCCCATCGCATCGTCATGACCACCACAGAGCTGTTGCTAATGTTCTCTTGGGGCTTTGCCTATGCCGCTGCCATGCGTACGGGGCATAAAATCGGGGCAGGGGCACCGCGAGGGGCTCGACAGGTGGCCCATGCTAACCTGCTCATGAATTTGGTGTTGGTTATGGTGCTGGCAATTCCGCTCTGGTTTTTGCCCCAAACCATTGCCAGTTTTTATCTGGACGTGAACTTACCAGAGAATACCGAAACTGTGACTATTGCAGCCACCCTGTTTAAAGTGGGCGTAGTATTTCAAATTGCCCAGGGGATTCGTTTAATCAGTGCTGGAACATTGCAGGGACTGAAGGACACCCATCTATTGGCAACGGTAGATGTGTTGGCCCATTGGGGTGTTGGCATTGGTTTGGGGTATGTGATTGGACAACTGCTGGGGTGGCAAGGCATTGGTCTGTGGTGGAGTTTAACCTTCGGACAACTAATCGCTGCTATCGTTCTAACACAACGGTTTCAGCAATTAATCTCAGTCCGTATTCCCTGTATTTCACCTCAAAAATAAGTGTCTCTGTTTCGGCACTAGAGACAATTCTCACCCAAAGGGATTAAGGGGGGGGGCATGAAAGCTTGGGAGCGGAGTTTGAGAGGTGTGTATACGTTAGGGACATACCGACGCCCACCTTTTGATGTCAGCCGCAGCAATCTCAAACATGTGTCGCTAAGAGCCTGGACTATAGGTCGTTCAGCGATAGAATCATCATCGTTCCTATACGCTGATCCATGGTTCGACGTATTCTGCTTGCCAGGTATTTTGGTTGGTTGATAGTATGCGGTTTTTTCAGTGCCTGTACTCCTCAGACAGAAGTCACTGAAGTGCCCTCCCCACCATCGCCGCCACCTCTGATTCTGGATAATGGTAGACCCAATTTAATGCCATTACCGACAGCGCAGGAAACCTGGCAATGCGAAGTAGTCGTCATTGGTGGTTCCCTGGGGGGTGTGGCAGCGGCTTACCATGCCATGGAGGCTGGGGCGACCACCTGTTTGATCGAGCTGACGCCATGGCTAGGGGGGCAGATCAGTTCTCAAGGTGTATCGGCGGTTGACGAGTCCTTGGCCATGCGAGCGGATCAAAACTTTTCGGCTAGTTGGCAGGCCTTTAAGCAAGAAATTGCTCAGCAGACGGTGACGTTACCGGAGTGGACAGGTAAGGGGGACGTTACGGTAGATGAGGTGAACGCCTGCTGGGTGGGCAAACTCTGCTTTGTGCCCGAGGCTGGCGCGGCGGCAGCCCAAGCACATTTAGAAAGTGTTTTGCCCCAATCCCCTGAAAGTCGTTGGCAGACACAAACAGCCTTTAAGGGAGCCACCTTTGATGACAGCGGTCAAGAGATTGTTGCCATTCATGCTGTGCGACGTATTCCCAAAAGCTCAAACTACATTCCCACAGGTCGATTTTCCCAAGCTCTGGCTAGCTGGTATTCCTGGTCAGCTGATGCCACCTTTGAGAAGGTGTCCCTAAGGTTAGAACCGCCATCGGGACAGCGGATGATGGTCATTGATGCCACAGATACGGGGGAGTTTGTGGGGTGGGCAAATCTACCCCATCGACTGGGGTCAGAGGCTCAAACAACCACTGGGGAGGCTCACGGTTCAGAAAGAGATAATCCGGCCTGTACCCAGGCCTTTACGTACCCTTTTGTTATTGCTCTCAATGATGATGATGGCAAGAGTCTGACTGCGTTAGAGCAAATGTTGCAACAAGAACCGCCACTCTATGGAGCCCATGAGCACGAGAAACAATTTGATATGGAGGGATTTCCCTTTTTTACAGGGCGGAGCTTTTTTAACTATCGTCGGATTGTGAGTACCACCCGCAACGATCCATTTCGGGCCACACCTGTGCTGGGTGATATGACGATGGTGAACTGGAACCGTGGCAATGATTGGACGTGGATGGATCCTCCGCTGATTTTTACGGCAGATCAAATTAGAGAGAGTGGTCAACATCAGAATTGGTTGGGTGGTATTTCGGCGGTAGCCTTGCGCCATGGTGAGGACCATGCGCTTTTATTTGCTCGCTGGTTACTAGAAACTCAGTCACAACCAGAGTTTCCATTGAGTTACCTCATGGGTGATGAGGCCTATATGGGCACGCAGTCGGGATTAAGTTTGGTACCCTATATCCGTGAAGGTCGGCGGATTTTAGGCCGGTCTGCCTATGGGGATAAGGCTTTTCTCATGCGTGAGGCTGACCTGCGAACAGATCAAGTCGGTGGTCGTGATTTTACGCCAACAACGGTAGCGGTCACCCATTATGACATTGACATTCATGGCTGCCGTTATCGTAATGGCGCTCCTTCCTGGGAAGCGAGTAGTGCGCCAGCAAAGGAGTTTGTGGTGCGTCCGGTACAGATTCCGTTAGAGAGTATGGTGCCTCAGGAGGTTAATAATCTGCTAATGGGTGGCAAGAGTCTTGCTGTGAGTCACATTGTGAATGCGGTGACGCGGGTTCACATTAGTGAATGGGGGATGGGTGCAGCAGCGGGAACTACCTCCGCATGGCTAATTAACCGTCCTAACCTGACAGCTGCTGATATTGTTGAACAAGGTTATATGGATGAGTTACAAGAGCAGATGTTAGAACAGGGACTGCGGCTGACTTGGTAGCAGTAATGTTAATGGCGTCGACATCACTCACACCATTCGAAGCCCCAAGCAAAGACATCAGCGAAGAAGGCATCTGTTCTGCTTAGGGTGCTTACTATCTACTAATAGGATTCAAGACACTATGCCTGAATGACAAAATCATTTGCCTCCAGTGTGGGTGCGCCTTCAATAGTGGCAAACTGAGCACCGTTACCAAAGCCATCTTCAATGCCGTTCGGGTTGTAATACAAGTTCCCAGTGTCAGCACCATAGATAATTAAGGCATCACTCAGAGCTGCTTCTTCAACACTGTTGACCACTGCAAACTCATTAGCAGACAAGGTACCGCCCACTGCGCTGGTTAGCTCAGCGAACACAGTGACATCTAGAACAATGCTATCGATGGCCTCAAAGTTTTGAATTTGATTAGTGCCAATGTCAGCTGCATTAAACGCTGCGCCGGTGTCGAAGCCAAAGAAATCAGCACCATCACCACCAATGAGAATGTCATTGCCTGCCCCGCCAATCAGTAAGTCGGCACCATCACCACCAATGAGAATGTCATTGCCTGCGCCACCGATGAGAATATCGTCGCCATCGCCACCGTCAGCAGTCACTGGAGTTAATGTGCCGCTAGCATTTAGGAAGTCATTACCCTCACCACCGGAGAAGAGCACAGACTCTACCTCACTGCCGGTGAGATCGCCAATAGTGAAAGAATCATCACCACCTTGGCCATTGATTTCAAATTGTTCAATGCCTTCGTTAGTAAGGGTAAAGAGACCCAGATTAAGACGATTGAAAATAGCTTGACCGTCTACTTGGCGAAGATCAAACTCATCACCGGCTCCATCTGCACCATTGACTTGAGTCACGTCAAAGCCTAAACCACCGTTGATAAAATCGCTGCCGTCACCGTTATTCCAGATAAAGCGATCGTCACCCTCTTCCAAGTAAGCTATATCATTTCCTCGCTGGCCCACGACAATATCATTACCGGCTCCAGCAAAGAATGTATCTACGGCAGAGCCACCTAGCAACAGGTCATCACCATCACCACCGAAAGCTTCAATGGTAGTGGAGCTTTCACGGGCATCTAGCGTATCGTTGCCATCACCACCAGAAAAGACAACTTTCTGTACATCGCTACCAGTGAGATCGTTAACTGTCAGGGAATCGTCACCGCCTTGGCCATTGATCTCAAATTGCTCGATTTCTTCGTTAGTGAGGGTAAATAAGCCCAGGTTCAGGCGGTTGAAAATAGCTTGACCATTTTCTTGACTGAGGTCAAACTCATCGCCTGCGCCATCGGCACCATTCACTTGGGTGATATCAAAACCAGCGTCGCCGTCAATAAAATCACTGCCATCACCGTTGTTCCAGATAAAGCGATCATCACCGCGCCCAAGATAAGCCGTATCATCGCCACGCTGGCCCACAACAACATCATCGCCAGCACCACCATAGAAGGTGTCTTCAGCAGACCCACCTAGCAAGAGATCGTTACCGTCGCCACCCCGTGCCTTGATTTCTGTAGAACTTTCACGGGCATCGAGCGTATCGTTGCCATCACCACCAGAAAAGATAACCTTTTGTACATCACTGCCAGTGAGGTCACCCACCGTTAGCGAGTCATCACCACCTTGGCCATTAATTTTAAATTTCTCAATACTCTCATTGGTTAGGGTGAATAAACCCAGATTCAGACGGTTAAAAATAGCTTGACCATTAGCCTCAGTGAGCTCAAACTCATCGCCTGGTCCATCGGCCCCATTGACCTCAGTTGTGTCGTTGCCTGCCCCACCATTAATAAAGTCGCTACCATCGCCGTTGTTCCAGATAAAACGGTCATGCCCTGCGCCTAAGAATGCAACGTCATTACCCGTTTGACCAACAACCGTATCATTACCTCCCCCTGCGAATACTACGTCAGTGCCAGCGCCTCCAAGAATGGTATCATCGCCATTGGCACCAAAAAAGATATCGTCTTGGTCACCTCCTTGAAAGTTGTCGTCACCATTACCACCAATGAAGATATCGCCTAAATCTTCAATTTCAGGTGCATTTTCAAATAGGTTGCCAACAATCTGGTTAACAAGAAGAGCTAGAAAAGCGTTCATGGTGTGTTCTCCTATAAGTTTGTAGATGAAAGAAGTGGACATCTCTTAAAAGAAATAGTCAGCAGATTCAACTGGACCGCAGGACAAAGTACCAAGGCAGTTGTTGCGAATATTTCTAGGGAGAGAAGAGTGAATGAACAGACGTGTACTTAGGAGCCTTTACCAAACAAGAGCTAGGGCCTGGCAAGAACAAAATTGACACTCAGTTATAGATACGAATAATGTTCGATATTAGATGAGATAAAGTTGAGAGTTTTTGGAATGGGCTGAAACATTCTTGAAGACTGCTAGACAGCAAACTCATACCCTCAGGCACACCATTACACAAACAGAATGTAATAGTGTAGTTCCAATAATCACCTTCGTAACAACAACTTACCTGTAACTTATCTGTTTGACTATTAATACGAATGAGGTTGTGGATCGGATGAAAGTTTTTTTGATTTATCTTGAAACCCTTGAACTTAGCTAGTTGCAGCGACGATTGGGCCGGTGGGCTGAGCGGGTAAATCGGCGGGTTCAACGGTTACGATCACATCTTGTACCCAGGGTCTAGATTGATAAACCGGGGGCATGGGCAACGTGGCGAAGGCCGTGCCGTCTGGAGTGGTTTGAAATACACCGCAGGGAATATATTTGCCCTGGTAGCTCACCCACAGAGCATAGGTTTGATTGTCCGCAAGGGGGGATAGGTTTTCAAATGCGATCGCAGCCTGCAAACCATCTGTATCCACAATCATGTTGCCAAATGTATCGATAGCATTATCGGTCCCGGCAAAGTCATAAAAGCGTGTGGAGGGCTGCTGCAAAATGCGCTGAGCCTGCTGTGCGGGCATCACGGCTACCAAATCCTGCTGTAGCTGTTGATTGGCTAGCCGTAAACGATGATTACTCATACCCAGCGATAGGGATAATAGCGTTGCGCCAGCAGCCAATGCTCCTAGTATCCAGGCTAGGGGTAAGCGGTGCGATCGCACAGGCCTATTCTCCCCAGCTAAGACCGCATCCCTCAAACGCTGGGGTGGCTGCATCATTGGCAGCTCATCAAGCATGAGGCTAACAGTTTTCTCAAGACGATTTACCTCTACCTGCAGTTCAGGCTGTTCTGCAACTAGACGGGCAAATTCATCAGCTTCTTCGGCTGAGAGATTACCAGCCACATAGTCAGCTGCAAATTCATCCAATTTTCGTTCAGAAGCCATAGGACAGAAATAGGTAATCAATCAAAGAGGAATAAGCTAATCGACCAGATCTTGCAACGTGCCTTTGAGCTTGAGTAAGCCCTGACGCATGCGCGACTTGACGGTCCCTAAAGGTATATTCGTATGATTAGCAATTTCGGATTGACTAAATCCATGATAATAAGCTAACCATAGAAGCTCACGTTGTTTTTCAGGCAAGTTTTTCAGTGCTGCCCGTACCCGCTGGGAGCGTTCTCCCAATGAGGCCTGCTCCACAGGTAGCGAAAAGGAAGCCACAGGTTGAGACTGCTGGGGCACCATACCTTTAAGAATCCGCCGTCGGATGCTGCGGGAGCGGACTCGATCAATGGCTCGATTTCGGGTAACGGTACTCAAAAAACGACTAAGGGCACTACGGGTTGGGTTATAGGTTTGTTTTTGCCAGAGGTTCAGAAAAATTTCCTGGGTCAAGTCTTCGGCTTCTGGCCCATTATTTAAAATCCGAAATGCAACGGTATAGACCAATCGCGAATAGCGATCATACAAAATGGCCAGTGCTGATTTATCCCCCTGCTGTAGGGCTACAAACAATGCTTCATCTGTGGCGTCTCCCCAATCTGGAGATTGACTTTCGGGACGTTCAGAAAGCATGGGCGAGGAACCAATAAAAGGTAAATATATGAACCTGTCTTCAAAAGCACTGCTCTATATAATAAGCGTGCTTTGCAGCACAATACGTGGATGGCCTTAGGCAACCATCCAGTATGAGTACGGGAATATACCTGATTTGGATGTGCTTCGGGGACAGAAATTTTGCGATCGCTGATCCTCAGGAAACTGTAATCTAAGCAAGACTAATGTCAGGGGGGCTGCCAGATTGACCAATCCCCTCAATCAACAACGGCAAAAATTCTGACCGGAGATTACTCAGCCTGTGTTGACAAGGGGCAATGTAAACCAAAACTCTGCCCCTTGATTGGAGAACGATTCCACGCCAATATGCCCGCCATGGGCCTCAACGATTTTGCGGCAAATGTATAGACCCAGGCCATACCCATCTACTGAGAACTGGCTCTTGCCACGGGCATAGATTTCAAATAGCTCCTGACTTTTGGCAGGGTCAATACCCATGCCATTATCCGTCACCGCGCATCGTACCATTGATGGATCGTCGTCCCAAATGCTGGCGGTTAGGGTAATGGCGACGCCTTTGGGATTGTACTTTAGGGCATTATCAATTAGATTTTCGAATACTCGTCTGAGTTGGCAGAAATCTCCATAGACCTGTGGTACCTCAGACGATACATGATTGCTTATTTTGGCAGTGGACAACGTCTGTTTGGTCTCATAGAAGAATCTCAAATCTTCCGTTAACTGTCGCAAGTTTACATTGTCTTTCTGTAGAGATATGCGCCAAATATCAGACGATTGCACCTCCATCAGAGAATTCATAAGCTTAAGCTGGCGATCGCAACTTTGCTGAATCATAGAAAGCGCCTTGGGTTCCATTACAATTGATGCTGGCTGAGTAGAGTCATGGGTCTTGGCTTTAGATGAGCGAAAAATAATGCCCTGCACCAGATTGGAAATACCCATAACCAAGTTCCGCAGGTCATGGTTCATGGCATGGGCATAGGTTTGCAATGCGTCTTGGATAGTTTTGCGATCGCGCATTTCCTGCTCTAGCGATTGGGTGCGCTCCTGAACCGCCAGCTGTAGATCTTGCTCACGGCGACTGAGCACATAGATCATGTACTGAAACGAGCGAGCCAGTTGCCCCGGCTCATCCCGTCGCAGGGTTAATTTTTCCAGATGTTGATCTTGTGGAAATACATCTTGCTCTGACGTAATGGAACAGCTACTCACAGCCTTTGCAGTATTAGTGAGTATCTTGAGCGGCTTCACCACCGTGCGCCACAATAATAGATTCACTACGACAAAAAAGGCACCCAGTGTACCCAAGAGAGTTTTGGTTACCGTCCATAGGTTCTGACGACCGCGATCGAAAATAATATCTGCAGGCACATAGACCATCTGGGCTGCCACAACATCATTAAGTTGCCAGCCAAAGCCATTGCGATCGCCATACATATTCACGAGATATTCAGGCGCATCCCTAACCTTGCCATGGCACTCTAAACAACTGACATCGCTCATGACTAGAGGCTGCGCCATATAGAACAGCTTCTTGCCATCCAAAAAACGATAGCCAGAAAGACCCTGCGACTCAGAAGTTACAAACTGCTGTAGTTGACTAAAAATATCAGTCTCAAAGGCATCTGCTAGATCGGTAGGATTAGTAGGATTTGGGGTTGCCTCTTTATACAAAAAATCTTCCAGCAGTTCATCTTGTTGCTGAAAGTCAGCAAAAATAGTTCTAGCAGCAAAATTTGGGATACTTTCCTGGATAAAGAAACCCATATCACTACTCTCTTTTAGCACTGGCTGAACATGATCACGAGTGTAATCACGAACTGCTTGCATGCCAGTCAGCACAATTTTTGCTCGTTCTTTTACAGCTTGCTCAGCATGGGCATTGAGGTGCTGCGAAAGCATAGCTATAGTAGAGCCGCTAACCAACAGCCAAACCAAAAATAGAAATAAACTAAACTTTGCCCAGAGGTTCCAGCGTATCATTGAGGGCGCTTATATTTTAGATTTTACGCAGTTTGCAACGTGTCTAAATTAGTTGTGTTGACCCAGATTGCTAACTGTGTACGATCTCTTAAGCCTACTCGATTTAAAATATTACTAACGTGATTTTTAACGGTTTTTTCAGCGATGTGGAGCGTTTGAGAAATCTCTCGATTATTGGCACCTGTTGCAATCAGCTTTAAAACCTCCCGTTCTCGTGGAGTCACTCCCTTCCAATCGCTCACAACTTTAGCAGGTTGAGGAGATTTCAGATGTTGATGCAATTTTGAACCGATTGTAGGATCAAATTGCATATATCCTTTGTGGGTACTTTGGATAATATGGATAAAATCTTCAGGTGGTATGTTTTTTAACAGATAGCCTGAAGCACCTTGCTGAATCGCATCGTGTAGATGCTGATCTTCTGTAGACGTTGTTAAAATTAGGACTTTAACATCAGGTACCGACTGACAGATCTTACCTGTTGCAGTGACACCGTCCATCATAGGCATACCGATATCCATGAGGACAAGATCTGGTTTTAACTGTTGGGTCTTTTCAACGGCTTCCTGGCCATTAGAGGCTTCGCCCACAATTTCTATCGCCGCTTCGCATTGCAAAATGGCACTGAGGCCATAGCGAATAATATCTTCGTCATCTGCAAGTAGGAGCCGAATTGAACTTTGTGAACTCGCCATACTGTAGCCTTTACCCATAACATCGCCAAAAGACCTGAGGATACACAGGTTCTTCCTTTTAGCCAGAATTATAGATTTGTCCATTTTCGAATAGATGAATGGCAACTGAGAAAGCGCTGTGCTCTGGATAATTATTACTCGTCTCTTGCTTACCCGTACATCCAGTCGCTATTCGTAAAAATAATTTTACATCTTCAAATTGTTTTACATTTTGCTTTTATCACCCTGACTAGTAGATTATCAGGCAACATAAATGAGAAGCGCCTTAAAAAGCCTCTTGCAAACTGAGAGAAAGATTAATCAATGCTTTTCAAATGATACGTTTTCGCTTTGTTTGACTCAGTTTGTTTGGCAACAAAAGAACAAGTTTTGTTTGGGACTTTAGACCTATCCCTGATTTAGGCCCTATGCCTCAAGCGTTATCTCTCGTAGCTTCCTACGATGCAGACATGAACAAAATCTGTTCATCTTATTCGCAACAGATTAAACAAAAGAAACACTTAGAGGCACCCAATCATGCTAGAAGAACCCACTAACCCCATTGTTCTTTCTGATGGTGAAGTTGAAGTTATTGTTGATGATATTCAAGCACCAGCTGGAGAACCTGCCATTGACATCTCAGGTGATCAAGCATTATTAGCCATTATCCCTGGTGGCTCAATAGCAGCGCCTGACTCAGGGAATACAGCAGTTCAGGCCAGCGGTGACAATGCTACCATCCTGAACCTAGGAGAGATTTCGGGAGATCTAAATGGCATTAGTTCCACAGGCGACAACCTAAGACTTCTCAATATTGGCACAATTCAGTCCAACAGTCGTGCCGTCGATATAAGTGATGGTGATGGAAGTTTTGTGCTGAATACAGGTGACATTTTAGGAACAGGGAATCAACGCAACGGCACACTCTATGTTGATGGCACCGTTGATGACCTGGGCTTAGTCAACAGTGGACGCATTGATGCTGGTGAAGGTAATCTGGGCGATGCTGTTTCTGTTCAAGTGGGTGCAGCTGATGACCCTAGCAATGAGAACATTAACATTACAAACAATGGGTTATTACAGGGTCGTGGCGATGGTCCCGATGTGTTTGCCAACGGGGGGCGGGTAGCTGCCAATGGCTCCAGTGGTTTACGCTTCTTCAATGGTTCTGGTGCAGCTGAAGCGACAGTCACTGGCTCAGTGGTTAACCGTGGCACCATTACGTCTGAAGTGAATGTGGGCTTTTTGGGTGGTCTGGTGGTTGAAGATGGTGTGGCCTTTGATGGTCGCATTGTGAACAGTGGTTTAATTTCCGGTCCTCGCAATGGTCTTTACATTGGCAATGCTGACCATGATCTCTCCATCATTAACACTGGAGCCATTGAGTCAGGCAGTAGAGCTGTCAACCTCGATGGTGATAACGTGACTCTCTCCAACCAGGGAAGCATCCTCGGTACAGGCAACCAGCGCAACGGCACGATCTACCTTGATGGCACCGCTGATGATATCACCGTCAATAACCAGGGCTCGGTGGATGCTGGTGAAGGCAACTTGGGTGATGCCATCTCTGTGCAAGTGGGAGCCACTGGAGACGCAGTTAGTGAAGATATCAACATTGTGAATAGTGGTCTCCTACAAGGTCGTGGTGATGGCCCTGATGTCTTTGCCAACGGTGGTCGGGTGGCCTCTAATGGCTCCAGCGGCCTGCGGTTCTTCAATGGCTCAGGTGAAGCTGAATCCACGGTTACTGGCTCAGTGGTTAACCGTGGCACCATTACGTCTGAAGTGAATGTGGGCTTTTTAGGTGGTCTGGTGGTTGAAGATGGTGTGGCCTTTGATGGTCGCATTGTGAACAGTGGTCTAATTTCCGGTCCTCGCAATGGTCTTTACATTGGCAATGCTGACCACGATCTCTCCATCATTAACACTGGAGCCATTGAGTCAGGCAGTAGAGCTGTCAACCTCGATGGTGATAACGTGACTCTCTCCAACCAGGGAAGCATCCTCGGTACAGGCAACCAGCGCAACGGCACGATCTACCTTGATGGCACCGCTGATGATATCACCGTCAATAACCAGGGCTCGGTGGATGCTGGTGAAGGCAACTTGGGTGATGCCATCTCTGTGCAAGTGGGAGCCACTGGAGACGCAGTTAGTGAAGATATCAACATTGTGAATAGTGGTCTCCTACAAGGTCGTGGTGATGGCCCTGATGTCTTTGCCAACGGTGGTCGGGTGGCCTCTAATGGCTCCAGCGGCCTGCGGTTCTTCAATGGCTCAGGTGAAGCTGAAGCCACGGTTACTGGTTCTGTTGTAAACCGTGGCACCATCACCTCGGAAGTGAATGTGGGCTTTTTAGGGGGGCTGGTGGTTGAAGATGGTGTCGCCTTTGATGGCCAGATCAACAACAGTGGTTCGATTTCTGGTCCTCGCAATGGTCTTTATATTGGCAATGCTGACCACGATCTCTCCATTGTTAACTCTGGACAAATTGAGTCAGGTAGTAGAGCCGTTAACTTAGATGGAGACAACGTTACCCTGGTAAATCAAGGCAGCATTTTGGGCACTGGCACCCAGCGCAATGGCACTGTCTATCTCGATGGCACTGCTGACAATATCAGCATCAATAACCAGCTTGGTACCATTGATGCAGGTGTCGCTGGTAGTGGTATCTCGGTACAGGTGGGTGCAGCCAGTGGTCTAGGTGACGGCATTGATGACCTGGAATTATCAGCCGATATTTCTAACAGTGGTCTCATTCAGGGTAGAGGCGACAGCAGCGTTCCTGCAGGTATTCGCTTATTTGTTGGTTCGGGGCTGACTGAAGCAACCTTTAGCGGCGATATTACCAACGAACTAAATGGCGTTATCGCATCGGAAGAACAAGCAGGCATCTTAATTGAATCGGGGGTTATTTTTGATGGGCAAATTACAAACTTTGGCACCATCAGTGGTGGTAATGGATTGGCGATTGATGCTGATGGTGCCCTGGGGAGTGTAGATATTCTCAACGCAGGCACCCTCAACGGGGAAGTCCGTCTAGGTGTAGGTGATGACCGTTTTGTTCAGATATCTACAGGCGATGTTGTTGTCTCTGGTGGTCTCGGTAATGATGAAATTACTGGTGGCACTGGTAATGACAGCCTCAATGGTGGTAGTGATGATGACCTGCTAACGGGGGGACTGGGTAGCGACACCTTCAGATTTGAGAGCAATTCGGGCAATGATGTTGTTACCGACTTTTCGGTGACGGATGACATTCTAGATGTAGAAGCCATTTTTGATGGCTTCCATGACGTGTTAGGCGCTGCTAGCCAAGTGGGTAATGACACCTTGCTTGATTTAGGCAACGATAACTCTGTACTGCTAGCGGGTGTGGATGTAAATTCGCTGACTAGCAACAACTTCACGTTTGCATAAATGCATGTGTGAACAAGACTGAAAGCACGGGTGAATAAGACTGAAACAATCAGTCATCTTTGCTGTTAAGTCTTGACCTGAATCAGCGGTCGTAGAGGTCTGCGATCGCTGTTTTTGTGTTAAAAACAATCGTGATTTGCACCTCAGAAAGTAGCTAGCCACGCTATTGTGAAAGCATGAGTACGTTTGATTTACCTACCTTCGCTGATAAAAATCTTTGGCAGCTAGCCATCACCCACAAGTCCTACGCTAAAGAAAATGACTGCGAGGACAATGAACGGCTAGAATTTTTGGGTGACGCTATCCTCACGTTTCTCAGTGGCGAGTACCTTTACCAGCGCTACCCGGACCGACCCGAAGGTGAACTGACCCCGCTACGTGCTGCCTTAGTGGACGAAAACCAGCTTAGTTACTTTGCCAGCCAGCTGCAATTGCAAAAGTACCTGTGCCTGAGTCGCGGCGCTGAAAATAGCGATAGTCGCAATAGCAAGCGAGTGCTATGCAGCACCTTTGAAGCTCTGATTGGAGCCTACTTTCTAGATAGCGGCCAAAACATTGAAACCATACGGTCCTATGTAGTCCCTATGTTTGACAGTGTTGCTGATACCGTCAGTGAGACTGCAATTCATGTTAACTACAAGAGCCGTTTTCAAATCTGGTCATTGGAGCAGCTTGGCGAAGTTCCTACCTACCAGATTATTGCCGCCAGTGGGCCAGACCATGCCAAACAATTCACCGCTGAAGTGCGTGTGAAAGGATTACTGTATGGCCGAGGCAAGGGAAAACGCAAACAAGATGCGGAAAAGAAAGCAGCCCAGGCAGCACTGAAGAATGTGGGAGTGGAATAGGGAGTTTTAGGCTTCAGAACTAGACAACGCTACATCATCTCGTTCACCTGTGCGGATACGGTACGCGGCCTCAATGGGCAGCACAAAGATCTTGCCATCGCCGATGTCGCCTGTGCGGGCAGCTTCAGTGATGGTGTCTATCACTAAGTCTACTTGGTCATCGGCAACGGCAATTTCTAACCGGATTTTAGGAAGAAAATCGACTTTATAGGTTTGGCCACGATATTTTTGGGTCTGCCCCTTCTGACGACCAAAACCACGGGCATTAGCAACAGTCATACCCACAATTCCTGAATTGACAAGGGCCTCTTTGACCTTATCTAGCTGGGAGGACCGAATAACTGCAATAACTTGTTTCATAAACTCCTGGCGCTGATGACTTTAAACCTGCTTATCCTGCTTGTGTATCTACAGGGTGCTCTGCTATCAAGGACAGATAACGGTGTTATTTGATACAAAAAGTGTGTTTAATAACGCTATCAGGTATCATTACAGGTCTCATATTTTCGTTACAACCTTTGACAGGTTTTTATTGACTGAGCCAGGTGATCGCTTCACGAATCCAGGCTTCAGTGTCAGCGTTTTTACTGAGGGTTTTACTTTGCCCTACGGCTTGCAACGCTTTAGTAATTTCACTATTAGAGTAGCCTAGAGCCAGTAGCGTCATTTCTACATCCTCTTGGACGACGGACACTGGACCTCCTGTAGGAGCGGTAATGAGCCCAGCCTGCTGCCGCCACTCGGCTAACTTAGTTTTCAGTTCTAAAATTATGCGCTCAGCCGTTTTCTTGCCGACACCGGGGGTTTGGGACAAAATGCGGGCATTCCCAGCCACAACGGCTTGAACTAAGTCATTTAAGCTCAGGGTATCGAGCAAGGCCATGCCCATTTGGGGGCCAATGCCACTAACGCTGATGGCCAAACGAAAAACATCTCGCTCGGCCCGCGAGCCAAAACCAAATAGTACTGGCTGGTCATCTCGATTTTGTAAGTGGGCAAAAATCTGCACCGGGTCGCCCATGGGGGGGAGATTACCCATCACTCGAGCCGTGACCTGTAATTCATAGCCAATGCCATTGACATCCACGGTAATAATCACACGACCATTGGTCAGCCGTTGGATATCGGCCAAGTTCCCTTTGAGATAGCCAATCATGGGGGGTTAGAACTTACGGGGCGGGCGCTGCTGGGGACGCGGTGGCTGCTGGGGGGGGCGCGGCGGTGGCGGCTGCTGGGGGGAGCGCGGCGGTGGCGGCTGTTGAGGGGGTTGGATATAGGATTGCTGAGTAGAAGACGGTCGCTGGGTGACCGGACGACGACTCAAGGGATTAGGGGGAGAAACATCGCTCGCTGCTGGCATTGATGGTGGTGCTGTCTGTCGAGCTCGCTGCTGCCGTTCGTAGAGCTGCTGCCGACCGTTACTGATCACGCCAAGCATCTCACTAAATTGGGTTTCCATGCGCTGTAATACCTGATCGGCATAGGTATCAGCATCTGTCTGGATAGCATGGCATTCAGCGATCGCATTTTGGCGCAGATCTTCACATTCTTGCTTTGTTTGGGTTTGCAGTTGCTCTATTTCGAGCATGGTTTGCGATCGCAACGCCGCACATTCCTGCTCCACCTGTAATCGCAACTGCTGGGCCTGCTGTTCAGCCTGTCGCAAAATTGACGTTTCATTCAGAATCGTGGCCGCCTGCTTTTCAGCAGTCGTCACAATACTCTGAGCGTATCGCTCAGCCTCGCTGAGGATGTCATCACGCTGCTCTACTAATTGCTGAGCTTCCTGAAACGCGCTGGGCAGATTTAACCGCACAGCATCTAGCTGATCGAGCAGATCATCTTCATTGATCATGGTGCGCCCCATGACTGGTAGGCGAGGGCTATCCAGTACAGACTCCTCAATTTGATTGAGGGCATCTTGAATATCAAACCCTGCTATAGGCGCAGGCCCGGCCTTGCCAATCTGCTGCTGAGCCAGGACATCATCAACCTGGGCAGCTTGGCCATTTAACCTAGGATCATTCACCAGCCTGGGGTCATTCACCAGCCTGGGGTCGTTTAGGGGAGGTTCTTGCCGTACCATTTCTGAATATCGTGGGCAACATGATCAGGAACAAGATGACCGATAGCTCCGCCAAACCTTGCAATCTCTTTTACTAGACTACTGCTTAAAAAGCCGTATTCAGTAGACGTCGCTAAAAAGACAGTTTCAAGATCATCTGCAAGGGTCTTATTAGTATGAGCCATTTGCAGTTCTTTCTCAAAGTCTGATAGTACACGCAAACCCCGAATCAAGACTTTAGCATTACGTTTGTGGGCGTAATTTACCGTCAGACCATCAAAACTATCAATTTCTACATTAGTGAGATGCGCTGTTGCCTGCCGAATCTGACCCAGCCTTTCCTCGATAGAAAACATCGGGTTTTTCATCGGATTACGTGACACTACCACAATCACATGATCATATAGACCACTGCTACGGGTAATGATATCGAGATGACCCAAGGTAACTGGATCAAAGCTACCGGGATAAACTGCAATCACAAGCAGGTAGATAATTAGGATATATGTACATAGGTTCACGGTCTTGTACCTACCCCAAAAATGGGGGCAAGATCGTGACCCTGACCAAACATGGGCAATGAAATTTGGCCCGACTGATTATATCGATTTATAGGAAACTCTGACTGATTGCAATGCATATTGAAGGGCACCCACGAGGGCAGCCCCTACGGCACGATACGTTTTTTATAAACCTTGTCACAGCGGGTTGTTTCCACACCCGTTTCCGGCAGATATCCTGAGCTGTCGTACATACGAACAGCCTCTTTGAGAACCGTGGCTGTTTCTAGCCAGATTTCTTTGAAACCACGGGCTGCAATGGTCGCTTCTAGCTGACCTAGTAAAAATCGCCCTAATCCCTGACCACGGGCCATCGGCAGCAAATACATTTTACGAATCTCTACCGCCTGCTCACCCCGCTCAATCGGCAGGTAAGCTGCGGTACCGACCACTTCCCCCGCCTGCTCTACTACCCAAAATTCACCATGCTGGTAGTGTGTTTCCACCTGCACCACATCGATATCCGCGCCCTCCGGTTCCCACTGAAGACCGTAGTCAGTTAAAACTTGGCCAACCAGGTCAGTTGCGGCTGCTCGGTCAGCCGGTTGCCAGTCGCGGATGAGAAAGGATTTGAAGGTGGTGTGCATAGGGATGGGAGGGATAGTTATAGGGGCATGGGCATAGTTTCTATTTCCCTATCAACTATGAACCCTAGGGGCTGGATGCAGCGTTGCCAAAATCTCGCTCTCGGCGACCGCTAATTCTTCTAATCGGGGGGTGACCACATCAGAGCCAAATTCATTGGTGGCTAGTACCCAGTAAGCACCGTAGTGTCGGGCTTCGGATGCCATCAGGCTGCGGTAGAACTTGGCCAGGTCTGGATCGGGGCAATGTTCTCCCAACAGACCCAGGCGTTCATGGCTGCGGGCTTCGATTAAGGCTGAAACCAGTAACAGGTCCAGCTTGCGTTCAGGATCATTGGGGCGCACATGCTTGCGCAGCTTAGAACCGTAAGGGCCTGCTGCTAGAGGCCGTAGGGACACACCTCGACGCTCTAGCCACTGGTTGACCTGTTTGAAATGGCTGAGCTCCTCCTGGGCAATATCCGTTAGCGCCGCCACCAATGCCCCATCGCCGGGGTACAAAAACATCAGCTTGATGGCAATTCCGGCAGCTTTACGCTCGCAGTGGGAATGGTCCAGCATCACCTCATCTAAATTGGCTAAAGCTTGCTCAATCCATGCCTGGGACGTGGGGCTTTTGAGGAATTTAATGGTGGTTGGACGGCTGGGGGGAGTGGGCACA
Organism: Leptothoe sp. ISB3NOV94-8A; assembly: GCF_043421595.1. Taxonomy (NCBI): domain Bacteria; kingdom Bacillati; phylum Cyanobacteriota; class Cyanophyceae; order Nodosilineales; family Cymatolegaceae; genus Leptothoe; species Leptothoe sp. ISB3NOV94-8A. The sequence continues at coordinate 6,137,374 of NZ_JAXSQW010000001.1, forward strand.
AGAGTATGGGAAAAAGCTGAGTATATTGTAGATAAAAGGGGGAGTGAAGAGTCGATGACTCAATCTGCCTGATTTAGCAGCAATAGTACAGCTGGTTGCTCCTCAAACTCAAAGGCTATGGCTTGGGCTGCGATCGCAATTACCTGGCCATTTTTATGGGTAATACCAAAATCAAGGGGCATCGGCTGATTTCGGTGGGTATAACACTGACGCAGTGCGTCACAGACTCGGCCTAGATCTTCATAGGCAATCAAGCTAGTGATAGACGGTAGGTGGATGAGAGCATCTGGCCTTTGCCCTAACAGATTGGCCGCTTGCTGATTAATTTGAACAATCTTTTTGTTTTGTACTAACATGGCCCCCACAACCTCAGTGGTTAAAAGCTGATGGCAAAAGTCTTTAAAGTGACTCAGGCGGCCATTGAGCTTACGATTGACGCTGTGTAATTTGGCATTTTCTAACACTAAAGCAATCTGATCGGTCATGGCTCCGATCAGATTTGGAATCGGTGGTTGGAAATGCCTGGGCTCAGAATGGGTTAGGGTCATAATCCCTAAAATGCGATTGCCACTAACTACCGGTGCACACATCGCTGAACATACTTTGTAAGGCTGATCGGGCAAGCTAATCCAACGACTATCTAGACGGGTATCGGCAATCGTCTCCAATTTACGATGTTCCACAACCCAACCGGCCAAGCCTTTCTCCAAAACTTGCCCCACCAGATTATGGCGTTCCTTTTCTGTGGTGCCCGAGCGAGTCAGAATACATTCTGTCACCACCTTGGCGTCATCCAACAAGAAAATACTGCCACTACTGGCCTCAGAAATCACCACCGCAATATCCAGCGTTTGTTTCAGGGTGGCTTTTAGCCGCATTTTACCAGTGGCCGTCCGTGATAGCGCCAGCTGATCCTGAATCCACCGCAGTTGTTTCTGATAGGCAGCATTTTCCTGCTGTAGCTGGGCTACTTTATCCCTTAGCGCAGTGACATCTGCCGTTAGCTTGCCACCCGAAGCCTGCTGCTGCGTCATTTGCTGAGTTGCAAACTGCAATACCGAGACTAGCCCACGTAGCAGTTGTAAATCGTCCTCTGGCAAGGACTTTACATCAGTCAGCTGAGTAATATTTGTGTAGAGCACACCCAGCTCATCCGTTAGCGCTTCTTTGAGCAAAATTTGATTATCCATCAGTTAACCATGGCTCATCATCAAGGCCCGTATCTAAAGGCTACAGTGGCTTTTCCCAATCACTGTCGATAATTTAGAATTACTCCTGATGCAGTCATCTGATGACTGCATCAGCTGATTCTTTCAGCCTTCCCAGCTATTAATAGGACTAAACTGGTGCTATGGTCATCAACCCAATCATGCATCGTTTTTTTCTGAAGCTGCTGCGACTGCGGCTACGGCGCAAACTCGTCTGGTTCACACTGCTATTTTTAGTATGGCTGCTGTGTAGCGGTGAAGCCATGGCCACCCCCCTGGCTGAGCGAGTCTCGGCGTTTCCCCATTGGTCCACCAAACCACCTGTACAGCCATCAGCAGGAGACCTGGTCTACCCAGCTTGGATGGACGGTTCATGGCGGATGACCTCAACGCTTTTGACCATGGCAGCACCAGTCGCCCCAGAGGTGATTACACCAGGATTTGAAGGGAATCGTCAGTTTTTGGATATGCCCATTGAAGCGGATATTCACTTTCAAAAGACACGGGTTGCCCAGGGTAAATTTCTCAATCGGCCATTAAAAACGACAGAAGGTGTGGTGTCAGATCGCGCTTTTAATGGCATGAGTCTGGCCAAAGCATATTTAGGAGATGATTGGGTTAAAGCTGTTAATGTTGATCCTGAAGATCCCAATCGTCAAATTACCTTCTTAAAGGACAATCAGCAGCTGGTGTCTACAGTGACCGGACGAGCAGTAGAACAGCCTGACAACCATACGTTTATCACCACTGAAGTCTTTCAACAGTTTTTTCGGGGTGGCCGACCAACGGTGTACTTAAACGAAGTGGAAAACACAACGGCCTATCATTACCAAGAAGACCATATTGTGGCCGACCAGATGACGGCCATATATTTATCACCCCAAGATCCGGATTACTTTAAGGCAATGGATCGCCCCGTTGCTCTTTATCGCTATGGTTTAGAGCTTTATCCAGTAACTAACAATCGTTAAGCAACAACAGCATCAACAATTCTTTGTTCTCTGTTGGTAATTGCCTATAAAAACTCTTCGTGACGTTGCCAGTGGCTTCGCAACATGGCATAAACTTCATGATCAATAAAGCGATTATATAGCCACTCTGCTTCGCAGGCAGTGCCTTCATGGGTAAAGCCCAATCTCTCAGGAATGGCTCGACTGCGTCTGTTACCAGTGGCACAACAAATCACAATGCGATTGAGATAGAGGGTGGCAAATGAGTAGTCAACCATATACTGGCAGGACCGGGTCATTATCCCTTTGCCTTGATGAGAAGATGCTAGCCAGTAGCCCATATGGCCAATGCGGTTGTCCCAGTCAATGTGATTGTAACCAATGATGCCTGCGATACAATTGTTGTAACAGATGGCTGCAACAACTCCTTCCGTATCGCCAAACTGTTCTATCGCATTGCGAATAAAATTTCTGGTATCAGCTGATGTCGTTGTTCTATCTAGCCATGGCAACCACCGACGCAGATAGTCGCGGTTTGCATCGGTGAGTGCAAAAAGCTCATTAGCATCGGTTAGCTGGAGCGATCGCAACTGTAGCCGGTCATCAATCCAGTGGGAAAACATACAATAGACACAGCACCCTTCGCCACTATATTACTCCTCAACTATCGCTATGCCATATGTCAATATTCAGATTACAGCTGGGGCAACACGAGCCCAGAAAGCAGCGCTAGTCAAGGATGTGACTGATTCTTTAGTACGTGTGCTAGGGAAAAAGCCCGAGCACATTCACATCGTCATCCAGGAAATTAAAGAAGAAGACTGGGGCTATTCTGGCTTACTAACTGACACCTGGAAACAGCAACAGCAACAGTGAGGTCCCTAGTAATTTAGGGCGTGGGAAATGGGGAGTGCCCAGCAGTCTCTAATACTGCACCTTCAATGTCACTTGCACATCCACAGCCTGCGCCCCATCTTCTACGGCCAGGCTGCTAGCAGCAGACCAACTACCGCTGGCATAGCCATCACCTTTAGGAACAGCATCAACTCCCGGTGCTTGGGTGATGGCATCGTTCACCTGGATATCGACTACATCTTCAAGGCTAAAGCCCAGCTGGTCGAGGGCTACTTTAGCTTGGGCTTGGGCATCGGTAATTGCTTTTTCTAGGGCTTGATCGCGGGCGGCTAGGAGGTCTTTCTCGTTCGCTAGATAGCGAATGTTTTGAATACGGTCTATGTTCAGTGCGATCGCATTATCCAATACCCCAATTTCGTCGGCAGGTACCTGAAATTCTATGTTTCTATAGGCCTCATACTCATCTTTTTGCGGTTTGCCATCACGACCATATTTGAGGTCAAGATGAACATTAGATGTCTTAATATTGTCGACTTTGCGGGCTTTCAAGGTTTTTGCGATCGCAGACGTGCGCTTTGCTAGCTGCGTGTAGGTTGCTTTTGCACTATCGCCTTTATCAGATATTCCTAAGGTGATTTCTGCTAGGGTAGTCGGTGCTGTGTGATGGCCATGACCGGTTACGGTTATGATGCGTGGTGATGTAGAGGCTCCTTGAGCCAACGCGGGTAAACCGCCTACGGTCATCAGAATGAGCGCAGTCAGTAACCATGGCAGCAGTCGCTGCCCGATCTTTGCTAGTCGTTGCATACGATTTTCAGAATTTACTTGTCTAGTGATCCCCGGTGAGATGGGATTTTTCCGCAAGGTGATCTTAAATTGCAACACTATCCAGTTGTTACCATTTACCCAATGAGATTGTTGATAGCCTTACACTCAATATTCATAACAATAAAATCATCAATCCTAAAAACAAAATTATCAGAGGTTTTATTTTCCAATTAAGGAGCTCAGTTCAATTCTTTTAAAATATATACAAGCTGTTTAACCTCTAGAAGTTACTCTCAAAACTCCCAATCTTGGAGGGCTTCGGAGCTAGTCTTCCCAAAAAATGGGGACGGAAGGGGTCTTGACATCTGTAACTAATTAGAATCACCTACGTACAAAGTAAGCGAAGAATAATGCAATCTATACTTTCTGAGTATGCGAGGATCTTCTATCTTGTCTACGAGCCCTACACTATCGACTTAACACCAAGTGTCTTACCCCCTGAGCGTAGATAACCAGGTCACTTCCCCCTCTCCCCGAGAATGCAGAACATTGGCACAATGGTTCATGGCGTAACAATCAACGAATATGACCGGTTTAGAACTGCTGGCGGAACCAGTCGCGGACGGCATTGCCAGCTTTGCATTTAATCTTTTGCCGAAAGTCGGCAGTCAGGCTGTTGCTGAAATACGCAACCTATTCTTTAATGCATCAAGGAAATATGTTCATACCTACAGGCAGCGTCACTGCCAGCTAAAAGTGTTAGGAATGCGCGAACCCGTAGACCTTGCAAAGGTTTACACAGGCGTAAAATTTCTTGATGAAGATGATGTTCTAGGGTTTGAATCTCCTCAGGCATTAGAACAACAGTATCGAAAAACTCGATTTCGTAGCTCCATTGGCCGACGTAACAGTAATGAAAAACGTTCGGGTATTGATGTGGCTAACGAAAAGCAATATCTGATGGTTTTAGGTGCACCCGGAGCAGGCAAATCGACATTCCTGCGTAAGTTAGGTCTGGAAGCATTACGAACATTTCATCACGGACACGTCGCATATCACCATCGAAAGATTCCTGTGTTACTGGAACTGAAACGCTTTGAGACCGATAACATTGACATTGAAATGCTGATCTCCGAGGAGTTTCGTCACTGTGGTTTTCCTGCCCCTAATGAATTTGTTCAACAGGCCCTAAGACAGGGGAAATTGCTGATTTTATTGGACGGTCTGGATGAGGTGCCCACTGCAAATCTCGATAATGTTATCTGCACTATCCAGAATTTTGTTGATCGCTATGATCAAAACCGATTTATAGGGTCGTGCCGAACCGCAGCCTACCACGGTGGTTTTACTCGGTTTAGTGATGTGGGTATGGCCGATTTTGACAATGAACAAATCGAGCAATTTATTAAAAATTGGTTTAGTAGTGCACAAGATGCAGAACGTGGCACCAGCCAAAGATGCTGGGAGACATTACAAGAAGAGAAAAATAGAGCTGCCAAAGAGTTAGCCCACACTCCCCTACTGTTAACCTTTCTATGCCTTGTCTACGACCGCTCACAGCGATTTCCTGCTAATCGTAGCAGCCTGTATCAACGGGCATTACGTATCCTTTTAGAGGAATGGGCCGCAGAAAAGCGGATCAATCGCGATGAAATCTATGAAGGTCTGAGTATTGAGCTGGAAGAAGGACTGTTATCTGAAATTGCCTTTGCTGGCTTTGAGTCCAATCGTTTATTTTTCTCGCGGCGAGAGCTAACAGCTCAAATTAAAGACTTTTTGGCTAGCAATCTAAATGTACCCAAAATTCTAGATGGGGAAGCTGTCTTACAAGCCATTGAGGTGCAGCAAGGTATTTTAGTAGAGCGTGCTGAAGATGCTTATTCGTTCTCTCATCTGACTTTGCAAGAATATCTCACGGCTCAATGTTTGGCAGATAATCACCACTGGGATAGTGTGATTGCGGCCCATGCCACCGATAGACGCTGGCGTGAAGTGTTGTTGTTAACGCCAGGGTTATTGACCGGTAAACAAGGGGCAAACCATTTGTTAGAAGCTCTCGAACACAAGGCGAACCAATGCCTTAACTCTATCAAGCTGCAACGTCTGGGGCAGTGGGCAGCTGCATCAACCAATAACTCCCTGGGTAGCTTTCGTCCTGTGGCTAAACGAGTAGCCGCTATTTACCTGGCTCTGGCCCTGAATCGCGAACTCAATCGTGACCTGGCTCGCACCCATATCCTTGAGCGGGCTCGCGCCTTAGCCTTGGTCCTTGATCCAGACCATGCTCGCATAATTGAGATGAATCTGGCACGGACGCTAACCCTTAACCATGCCCTTACCCGTGTTCATAAGTCTGATCTAGATATTACCCGTGCGATCTCACGGGGTATTACCCTCGCTAAACGCTTTGCTCGCCTTAATATCTTCACCTCTGTCAATTGCTTAGACCTACTTAAAGGGTTGCAAACACTTAAATCCAGCATTCCTACCCAAGAAACGTCTGAGTATCAAAAACAGATATTTCAAGCCAGAGTTCTCAAGCTATGGTTTAGTAGCCTAGGTATTTCTCCCGATGATTGGCATTTATCACCGACGGATGCCCAAGCACTGGCTGATTACTTTTACATCTGTGAGCTGATGGTACGGTGCAAGCAAATGGCTGTCAGAGTATCGCCTCAAATTTGGGCAGGCATCGAATCACGACTCGTGACTGCCTCCACCGAGCATAGAGCATTAGGAGAGCCCAACTGGTTAAACATGAATACAGTACAGCCATCGTTAGCAAAGCACGCATGAACTACAATCGTTGATCTCACAGAGTTCTGTTAGATTTGGCTATCAGGGAAAGGTTCCTGCCCTTAGCATTAGCTTGTTCTGCATCGTTAGTTAAATCGTTCCCTGCGATTAGACATCCCAGCGTTATTCCTTATCAATCTGTCGATTAGCATCAACCTTTACCCAGTCAGAAAGCCAGGTAAAAATGCCAAATTATTTCGAATAGTATTGTGCTCTCTCAGCCTCTTACTAGGTTTTTGCCAAACAAAGTAATTAAGAAATTAACTGCGGCAAAAACTTTATTCTTCATAAGATTCATGAGAGAGATTTAATTTAATCCTGAAACTTATCTCATGAAAAGGGTTTTGGGCCTTAAAAATAGGTTTTTTATCATGTAACTAGCTTAAACTTTAAATCATGATGTCCATATGTTAAGACATAAATAAGATGACTCTTAGAATATTGCTTGCTTTCTAACAAACTGACAAGCTGATAAAAGATAGATGATTCTCAATGTATAAGCTAGATTATGTCATTGAATATACGGCGAGAAAACGATATTTATCGAGAAATGGCAGCAGTCGGTGCATTTACTGTGCAAAATCTAAATTTCTTTGTTCTAACAATCAGAATAACTGTGGCCTCTCGAAAGTTGTTGCAGTGATTTAATTTATTAGAACTCACGCGTATCCCACCTGTAACTTGAACAATCATTATTGAGGTTATTTACCGTATATGGACAATATTAAAGAATCTATTCAAAGTGCTCTAAATATCGACGGCACTATCGGAGCCGCTATTGGAGATTGGAGTACAGGTTTTTCATTGGGACAAGCTAGTCGGAATGAACAAGCTTTCTCTTCTGTTAAGTTAGAACAAGCCGTCGCTCTTAACGCCGAAGTGATTAAGGCTAAAAACAGAGCTCGTGAAGGGCTAGGGATTACATCACCCATTGAAGACATCCTAATTACTCTTGCAAACCAATATCATTTGCTGCGTATATGCGATTTAGCTGAAGGTGTCTTCTTTTACCTCGTGCTGGATCGAGAGAAGGCTAATTTAGGTCTAGCTCGGATTAAATTACGCCAGATTGAAAAGAATTTACGGATGTAGTTTAGTTGCGCCAGCAACTTTATAAAACCTTAGGTCTACGCTGAGAGGATAGGTGCTAAACATTTTAGAAAAGCAATATATCACAGCGTAGATCATAATTAGCACATTAAATTTTCTTCAGCATGTATGAGTATCAAGCGCGTTCAAGCTGCAGGAGCTGACATCAACAATGAACTACTGAAGATATGGATTGCCCGGTACCTACCAGAGTTCGATAAGATTTCTCATCACGTTAGAAATCATGTTGAGCAGCGTCTGCGGTCATCAATCACCGATGAAGCACGCCAAGCTACCTCTTTTAATATTAATCATCATTTAGAATCGGACTGTGCTCTAGCAGCTGTAGACACACAACAACTTCTATCAAAGAAACTTTCGCCTTCTCCTGATATTTGGGAATTACAGGAACTCAGCATTAAAATTAAGCAAATTTATGCAGTATTAATTGACTCCTACGAAAAATCTTTTATCTTTTCACCTGTTGTTGACTATATACATGTGATTGACTCAGAGGAGAGGCGGTTAGAGGCCGTAGACCTAGTCATTCCCCACTTTGCAAGCTTGATGCTGACGGTGGGTCCTCTATTACGCGAACTCAAAGCTGTCTATTTTTCATCTGTCAATCATCATCTAGTTGGGTTTATGACAACCCAACTACATCTGACCCGAAAACGAATTTTAAGTCATCTCACTCCCTATGATTGCACTTGGTTAGTTCCCTATCTACATGTCTTAGACGAGTTGATGTGTATGCCATGGCAACGCATCTGTTCAATCGTTCCATCCACATCCAATATGACGCAGTCACTCGCTGTAGCAAGAAAAATGATGCCGCAGATAAGCTCAATCTCGGCATATACCTATCAGCAGGCGCTACAAACTTTCCCTAAACACATTAGTAGTCAAGGCAGAATTCAATCTGCGGCTGTTCAAGCCTCTAGCCTACGTGATCTAAATATGTTTCAGGCCTACATTTGGCTATGTGTTTTGGAGGATAGTTCATCGGTGATCGAGAAACAACTCTTGCCGCTATGCCTACAGGTGTTCTCATTAACTGATGTTCAATGGGAGCTGGTTAACTTTGGGGTACAAACAATTATCAAAACAATCCTAGAACAGCTCCTACCTCATGAACGGGCAATATTTAAGAAACAGGCAGGCATTATTGAGTCTTTATTTCTAAATGCTCAACCCCAAGAAAAGCAAGTGGCTTTACTTCAGCTACGGACATCTGATGCTGTAGACGCTGCCAACTTGACTGGGACGTCTAATTAATCCAGGCCCAATTCTCGCTTTAACACTTCGATGGATTTCTCACCGATATAGTTTTCACAGCAGAACACTTTTGGTGGGCGGATGATGTCTTCTCGAGCTGCTTGCAAGGCTTCTTTAATGGCTGGGAAGCTGGCTTTGTCTAGGGCAGCGATGGTTTGGGCACTGCGCACAACCGCCGAGAGTTTTTGTTCATCTTCGGTTTGTGCTGTCATTACCAGAATCTCATCGCCACGCAAACTGTAGGAGAGTACCTCAGCGGCTCGGAGAATCCCTGAACTGAGACTGACTAGTCCCAGACAAGTGTCTTTCGGGAGATCCTTCAGCTGGCCTAGCTCTTCGGCATAGTCGTAAATATCGATGGGGATCACCCGCACAGACTTCGGTGCTGCGATCGCTTCTGCTTCATTAATAAAGTAGCGGCTGGTCACAACGGTCCCGGAACGTGTTTGGGACAGCACATCCTCCAGTTCTTCCAGGGGTACTAGCTGTACGGGAATTCGTAGTGCCTGCTCCAGTTCGCGCACCATGAGCTCACCTGCACCAATATCCTGACGGGGTGTGGTGACCAACACTCGGGCACTACAGCGTAGCCGCCAGTCAATTTCTCCCAAGAATAGCTCGCGGGCCTGATGCAAAGAGCACCCCTGACGCAGCAATTCATCCAAACTGCTTTCGACCAGTTCCTGGGCCTTCGGGAACTGGGCCAGTAGCGGTGACCGGGGCTTGTCAATTTCTACGCTGCCCTGGGTGCGCACATAGATACCAGAGCCGGGCTGGGCTTCAACGACTCCGGCTTCCTCCAGCTGGCGATATACCTTACTGATGGTATTGCGGTGTAGCCCTGTCTGCATGGCCAATTGACGAGTACTGGGCAACCGATATCCAGGTGGATATTGGCGGGATGCGATCGCAAACCAAATCTGATCGTAGAGCTGGGTAGAAGCTGGAATTTCGCTATCAGTCTGAATGTGAAATTGCACCATAGATCGCGCTCAGTTGCCGTCTAGTAAGAAAATTTATGCGGTTTGGTACCTAGAAATAGCTCCAACCACAACCAGGCTACCCAACATTACATAGAGGTTACTCGCGAAACCGGGTTTTGAGATGTGACAATTGTCATTTAACTGTCATAGGAAACAAAAGTTCACAGTCGAGGCGCTGCTTAATAAATGATCGTTGGTCTGACTTGTGGTTGGGAACCCGAATATTGATGGCATGCTTCACTGCCATCCCCTCAGATACCGTTTACAGATGTGCAAGGGACAAAGAGGCCATGGGGCGGCAGAATAGGAGCGATAAACTAGAGCAATGGAACCATGACCACTCCAACGATTGAGACTCGAACCATTGAGGTCAAAAGCGATGATATGACTCTCCCGGTCTATGTCGCCATGCCCGACGGTGATGGTCCTTTTGGCGCAGTCGTTGTCCTACAGGAAATTTTTGGAGTCAATAGCCACATTCGCGATGTGACCGAACGGATCGCCAGAGAAGGGTATGTCGCCCTCGCCCCCGCGCTGTACCATCGACAGGCCCCTGGCTTTGAAACTGGGTATATGCCTGAAGATATTCAAGTGGGCCGTCAATATAAGGTGCAAACCAAAGCTGATGAACTACTGAGCGACATCCAAGCCACCATCAACTACTCCAAGACCCTGCCCCAGGTAAAAGCTGGTGGCGTCGGCTGTATTGGCTTTTGCTTTGGTGGCCATGTGGCCTATTTGGCAGCCACTCTAAGGGATACGGATGCGATCGCATCCTTCTATGGCGCGGGTATTCCCGACACGGCCTTTGGCCCTGGCCCTGTTGCTTTAGATCGCACCCCACACATTACCGGCACCCTTTACTGCTTCTTTGGCAGCGAAGATGGCTCTATTCCGGCTGAAGCAGTTGAGCAAATACGTTCAGCTCTACAAGCGGCCAATATCGACCATGAAATTTTTGAATACGAAGGTGCCGCCCACGGATTTTTCTGCGATCGGCGCGATAGCTACAATCCCGATGCTGCCGCCGATGCTTGGGAAAAGGTAAAGGCATTATTTGCCGAGACGATGGGTTGATTACGGTGTTCTTTTATTAAGAGTTGGGTTTGTTGGGTTTTAACGTTTTCTATAGTTGCTTAAAGGGCAAACCAAATGGCTGTACCCAGCCTACGTCTTACCACACCTAAAAATTAAGATTTCGGTACGCGAAAATTAGCTTACACTTGAAAAACTGACTTTTTTTATGGGAGCCTGTCCTGACAGGCCATAGACCGTTGACCTTTTCTGCTGACGATTTTCTCAAGGCCCTTGATCAACATGACTTTAACTTCCAAAAGGGAGCAGTTGTTACGGGCAAAGTGGATAGCCATACTGACGATGGTGCTTATATAGACATTGGTGGTAAAGCAGCAGCCTTCCTTCCCGCCCGTGAAGCCTCCGTTAGCTCTAGCGTCACTCTCGAAGAAGCAGTGCCCATTGGCAGTGAACGGCAGTTTTTGATTGTGCGTGATCAGGATGCCAACGGTCAGGTAATTCTGTCCATTCGTAAATTAGAAATTAAGGAAGTTTGGGCCCACCTGGTAGAACGTGAAGCTAATAAAGACATCCTTGATGTCACGGTCACCGGCACGAATAAGGGGGGCGTGATCGCAGATGTGGAAGGATTGCGTGGTTTTGTCCCTCGCTCTCATCTGGTAAACCCTCCTGAGGACCTGACCACATTGGTAGGGCACACAATTTCTGTCGCATTTCTAGAAGTTAACGAAGAAAATAATAAGCTGGTGCTCTCAGGCCGTAATGCGGCTCGCACCACTGCTTTAGGTCAACTCAATCCAGGTCAGCTGATCGATGGCAAAGTCGGTTCCATTAAACCCTTTGGTGTGTTTGTTGATTTTGATGGTGTGCGAGGTCTGCTCCATGTTAAGCAAATCAGCAAGAGTTTTGTGCCCTCCATTGGCGATGTCTTTGAAGTAGGACAGCCGGTTAAGGCGGTGGTACTGAACCTGGATGAAGAGAGAGGTCGTATCAGCCTTTCCACCAAGGTGTTAGAAAAGTATCCTGGCGAGATTCTTAAAGAGGCTGATAAACTAATGGCTGAAGCTCCTGAACGAGCTGCAGATCCAGGCAAACTACTGGCGGAGCAAGACGGTTAATGGGTAGCGTATGGGAACTGGATTTTTACTCGCGCCCGGTCTTAGATGACAATCAAAAAAAACGATGGGAAGTGCTTCTCTGTGATGGGGCACAATCCGTTGCTGATAGCTCTAGGATTCGCTACAGTAAATTCCTTTCGAACAAGCAGGTTAACTCCATTGAGTTACAACAGGCGATAGAGGAAGCCATTGAAAAATCAGGAGAATCTCCCACACAGATTCGCTTCTTTCGCTATCAGATGCAGAACATGATCAAGCGTGCCTGTGATGAACTGGGTGTTTCGGCTCGTCTCAGTCGTCGTACCTTGACTCTACAGACCTGGCTTGAAGACCGGCAGGAAAATTTTTATCCCCAGCAACCTGGCTACCAGGAGGGGAAATCACCTGCGACAGTGCAACCTGTGGAAGTTGCTCGACCTTTACCTGATGCCTTAATAGGGCAGCGCTGGGCCATGGTCAGCCTGCCAGCGAAGGAATTTGCCGATATGCCAGAGTGGGAGATTGGCTTTGGTGAGGCGTTTCCCCTGGAACTGGCTGGGATTGGTCCTGATACCATGGTGCCTGGCATCCTGATTTTTTCAGAACGAGCCCTGCCATTAGCGGGCTGGATGTCAGGGTTGGAGATGGCTTATTTGGATGTGCAAATCGGTCAGATATCCCAGCTGTTGCTAGAAACTGGCAGCAATGACACTTGGATTATGGCCAGTCTGAATCGGCCTGAACTGAAGCAGGAAGCTGAGAGGTTCATGGCTGCTAAGGAGGAGGCGAATCAGGTGCATTTTGTGGCGGTGCAAGATAATCCTGACTCGGAGTCTTTTGCTGGGTTTTGGCTCATGCAAAAACGCTCGTTTGGCTAAGGGGATAGACCGTGCTAAAGCAAAAGCGTTGGTGGGAAGTTGTCTTGATTTATGCGCTTTTGGGGGGAATTGCGATCGCAATGCTGCTGCCCCTCCTCTGGCTGATCAGCACCGCTTTCAAATCAGGTACCGAAAACATTTTCGAATTCCCACCTCGGTTTATCCCCCAAGAGCCGACCTTTAGAAATTTTGTCAACGTATGGCAGACCAATCCCTTTGGCCGCTACTTCTTTAACAGCACTCTGATTGCGACCATTACAGTGGTTTTGAACTTACTGTTCTGTTCCCTAGCAGCCTATCCCTTAGCCAGGCTAAACTTTCGCGGGCGAGAGCTGATATTCTCACTGATAGTTGCCACTATTCTCATCCCGTTCCAAATTGTGATGATTCCGCTGTACATTCTCACCGTACAACTGGGCCTCACCAATAGCTATCTGGGCGTGATTTTTCCAGCCATTGCCTCTGCGTTTGGCATTTTCCTGATGCGTCAGGCGTTTCAGAACGTGCCCAAAGAACTTGAAGAAGCCTCCCGCATTGATGGGTGCTCAGAGCTCGGCATCTGGTGGCACATTATGATTCCGTCTGTGCGTCCCGCCCTGGTAACCTTAGCCATTTTCGTCTTTATTGGCTCCTGGGGCGATTTCCTGTGGCCGCTACTTGTGCTCAATCGACCTGAATATTACACCCTCCCCTTGGGAGTTGCCCGATTAGCCGGCAGCTTCTCCCTAGATTGGCGCTTAATTGCGGCTGGTTCCGTCATTGCCACTGCCCCAATCCTGCTCTTTTTTGTGATTATGCAGCGTTACATTGTCCCTAGCGAGGCTAGCAGCGGCGTTAAAGGTTGATACTGAAGGGGTAAGCTGCGCTTCTATGACAGGCTGTCTTTTGACATATTCTTGTCTAGGGCACTAATATCGCTGGGTTAACTCTATGCATCGACCTGTGATAGACAGCACCCCCACTACAGAACCTGTAACCCCGCGCAAGAAAAGAAAGCTTTTCTCCATGGGGATCGGTGCTCATGGCATCGTTGCAGTCGGAATTTCTGCCCATGGCATTATCTCTATTGGCGTCATTTCCCACGGTATTATTTCCATCGGCATCATCTCCATGGGGGTACTGTCGACCGGCCTTGTCACCATGGGGCTACTAACATCTGGTCTAGTATCCATGGGGCTCAAAGCATCTGGTCCCACCAGCATGGAATTGATGATGGACCACAGTGGCATGGATCACGGTGACATGAATCATGGCGAAGGCATGCCCGCAGCTAAATAAGCTATGGGACGCTTACGTTACAACGACATTCAGCTGCTGCAACACTGATAATGGGATTTAAGCACTTAGCTAGAATAAGGGCATACAGCGACGGTTTAACGACTTGATGTCTTTATCTAGCCATGGCTTTTAGCGATTACAAAAGCATCACTCAAGTACAAACTGAATATCAAACAAGGTACGAAGAACTTAATTTTATTGAACCTGCTGATTACAGTCCTTCTCAAGTTTTTTTAGACGAATTTGACTTCAATCAAAAAAATATTGATATTTTTGCTTCAGAAGCAGCAAGATGTGAAGCCATTATCTTTCCAATTTTGCGAGAGGTCTATAAGCACTACTATCAGCGCACTTCCCTCTGGGTACAAAAATCAATTGCCTATGATGGTAAACTCAACGGCACTCCCGACTATTTAGTTTCCAAGCGCTCCCCATTGGGTAAAACCATGCTGGAAACTCCAATTATCATAGTTGTAGAGGCGAAGAAAAACGATTTTGAACAAGGCTGGGGCCAATGTCTGGCACAACTAATTGCGGTAGCTCATATTAACGGTGCAGATACACCCGTTTACGGCATAGTGACAGACGGAAAACTGTGGGAGTTTGCCCAGTTTTCGCACAATACACTGACAAAACAAATCGATAGCTATACTGTGAGTGATTTATCCCGTTTACTAGGAGTAACAAAATCTATCTTCGACCAGGCCATTAGCCAATTCGCTCTTGCGTAGTCGACAAGCGAACTGGTTATATGCTTCATAGCAAACGTGATAACGAATATCGCATACTGTTATACAGGCTCCGATGGAGAGCCAAATCGATACCCTTTGCCATAGACCGTATGAATTAAGGTCACTTCACCATAATGTTCTACCTTGCGGCGCAACAAACGCATCTGAGCCGCAAGGGCATTACTGCTAGGTTGACCGCTGGTGCCCCAGACAGCATCGTAAATCTGCTGATGGGTCAGTAGCTGATCAGGGTACTGCATTAGATAGCCCAGAATCTGAGCTTCTTTTTCGGATAGCTCAATGATACGTTCCGGCAGAATCTCCCCCCCCCGTCTAGCAATTTGATTCGCACTATCTAGAATTAAATCTTGATACTGTAAAGTTGTTATTTGAGTCTCTTCGCGGATGGGGGGACGACGCAACAACGCCCGCACCCTGGCCAACAACTCCCGCAGTTCAAAAGGTTTCACTAAATAGTCGTCTGCCCCGACATCAAGACCGTCTACACGATCATCTAGAGTGTCTTTTGCAGTGAGAAAAAGAACTGGGGTGGTCAAGTGTTGCTCTCTCAACTGCCGACACATATCCAACCCACTCAACCCTGGCATCATCCAATCCAGAATCAATAAGTCAAACTGGCTATTAGCTGCTAACTCATAACCAGTTTCACCATCATGGGCAACTTGCACCTTATATCCCTCACGCCGCAGTACTCTACCGAGCGGTTCGGTGAGTTCTATCTCATCATCGACTAGCAAGATTTCCATATACACAGAATGTAGGTAACTAATCTTTCTTTTCCTACAATCTCTAACCTAAATTGAATCTCAATCTCAATCTTATTGTCATTAAATTGACACAAGGTCTTGAAAACGAATAACTAATGAGCCTTAAAACAAGTCGTAATCGACGCGATCAGCAGTTTCGCTGCCGTCAATAAGGCGCTGCAAATACTCAAATAGCGTATCGCTCCCTGTCTCAGGTGTGGCATCAGCATCGTAGAGCCCCGTCTCAGCATTGAGCACTAACATCGATTCTGTCGCATAGTAATGTCCGATCCGTGCTAACTCAGCCTTTGCAGCCAACGGCGGTACAACCTTACCTAGACCCTCCAAAACCGCCGCCACCCCGCTCAATAACGAAGCTGGTACGCTCCTAAAGCTGGGTTTGCGGTCCAATATCTTGAAAAGATATTCCCCTTGATCCAACAGCGTAATTGCGGGTCCCGGTCCGCCGATAGGCAGCACTTTGTTCTGTAGTGAAACGTCTTCCAAACAATCTGCCATATACTCAGCTAAGTCAGCATCGCTGATCGGCTTGCAAGCGGTTAGTTTGCCGTCACCAAACAGCAAAAAAGACTTTCCCTTTTTTACCCGATCTACCTGTCCGACCAGTGATTTAAAGTATGCAGTCGGTCGAACAATAGAATAGGTCAACCCCGATTCTATTAACTCTTGTTCAAACTTAAGCTTGGCATGCTGAAATACAAGCCGTGGCTTTTGCACACAAATTGCAGATAATAGTATCATCTGCGTCACTCCGGATTCTTTCGCCAAGGATAGAACGTCTGCATGGGCCTGATAGTCAATAGCCCAGGCATCTTTCGGCTCTCCCGTCCGCGATGCCAAGCATGACAGCACTGCATCAAACTGTTGTTCTCGGAAAACGTGTTCAGCCAGAAACGTAGTATTTGTAACGTCACCGAAGAGGACCTCGGCACCTTGCAAAAGGCGAGTGGTTTTCTCTTGTGTTAATCGACCACCGCTACCAGCTTTTGCTCTAGCAATACAGACGACTTCGTGACCGCGCTTTACCAATGCAGCGACTGCGGCACGTCCAATGCTTCCTGTGCCACCCAACACCAAAATACGTTGTATCCCTGAAGTACTGGAGTCAGTCATATGCAATAGACGTTGTTATAAAGGCTATATCTGAGACGTCCCAATGATACCCTTTAACGGATTAGGGTTCAGCTGTCATAACTCATCAGCAGCCTGCATAGAATTCTGGGTCACTGTAATTTTGATTATTGGCAAAGGCTGACTTTTTGTGCCCAAAGCAGTGCTTTTATGAAGAAATGATACGACTGATAAGGATAATTTCCTTACTCCTCGGAAATTACCTACGCCATTGCTAAAATCAGCCACCCTAAAGATGGGTTGATAGGTAAAGTAGAGTAGCGTTCCCGCTTGCGTCACCATTAGCCGTCCTGCCTGTTGAGATGATCTGCTGTTTAAATCCTGATTGCTTGGTGCCAGTAAACCCTGATGGGGTCACTGTGTGTCAGTCTTGTGGCAGCCCTCTCACAGAGTTACTTCGTAATCGCTATCGACCGATAAAACCCTTGGGACAAGGGGGGTTTGGGAAAACTTATTTGGCGGAAGACATTGATCGCCTGAATACGCGCTGTGTCATTAAGCAGTTCGCACGTCAATCCAGTAATAAAACCTTTGACAAAGCTCTCACTTTGTTTAATCAGGAAGCTGTCCGTTTAAACGAATTAGGGGAGCATCCACAGATCCCGTCCCTGCTTGCCTATTTTGAACAGCAGGGAAATTTTTACCTGGTACAGCAGATCATTGAAGGGAATACCTTACTGCAAGAGGTAAAAAAGGAAGGACCGTTTGATGAGGCCAAGGTTCGTAGGTTATTGAACTACCTGCTACCAGTGCTGCAGTTTATCCATGATCGTAATGTTGTGCATCGGGATATTAATCCGACCAACATTATCTCCCGTCAGAAAGATAACAAACCAGTTCTGATTGATTTTGGTATTGCTAAGCAGCTAGAAGTTTCACTCTCCAATGATAAAGATCATACGGGGACTCGCATCGGCACTGAGGGCTATTCCCCCATTGAGCAACTACGCAGTGGTGAGGCCTATCCATCTAGCGATCTCTATAGCCTGGGAGCAACCTGCATTTGCCTAATGACTGGGCGTAAGCCTGAAAAGCTCTATAGCCCCCTCGAAGGCCGCTGGCTGTGGCAAGAACATTTAATAGGATCAGGTCGGTCTGTTACCCCCGAACTGGCAGCCATTCTCGATCGGATGCTCAAGGATTTTATTAATGAGCGTTACCGATCTGCTGCAGAAGTTTTACAAGAGTTGGAGGCGTTGCCAGCCTATCACCGGTCAGTTCCAGGTTGGACTCGGCAACGACCCGCCGATACGGGTAGCCTGCTGTCGGATGCCATTAGCACTGGCCAAGATGTCAGCCGCAATCTTAACGAACAGCTAATTAACCAAGAACTCAGCCCAGAGTTTAGAGCAGAGCATCCCCCCACCGCTCCGCCCCCTAGACAGTCTGGTAATAGACCGATCTCTAAGGCACAATCTGGGCCGATATCGCAATCGAGATCGACTTCTCAGCCTAAATCGGGCCAGCCTAAATCGGGCCAGCCTAGATCAGGTGCAGTACCGGGCAGACGGCGTTCTGGGCCAGTTTCGATGGGACAGTCTCGTCCCATGTCAGGACAAAAATCTGGGCCTGTTTCTCGAGGACAATCCAGGCCGGTGTCAGGTAGACGTTCGGGTCCGGTCTCTAAAGGACAATCTAGGCCTGTGTCTAAGGGCCAATCTGGCCCGGTTTCAGGTATTCCCTCAGGCCCCATGAGCCTGGGTCGGCCTTCTACCGGTTCTTTGGGATCGTCTAAGAGCCGTATCTCTTCTGGAATACCGACTAAATCGCAGACGTCTGGCCCGCGGAGTGGTCCGTCGCATTGGGTTTGCACCCATACCCTGGAAGGACACAATTCATGGGTTTCAACGGTGGCCTTCAACCCCAAATTTATGGTGCTTGCCAGTGGGGGATTGGATGACACCGTTAATATTTGGGATCTACAGACGGGCACCTTAATCACGTCTTTAACTGGCCATGTGCGGGGGATTAATGGGCTGGCTTTTAGTCCTCGTGGACAGATCCTGGCCAGCTGTAGCGATGATGACACCATTCGTCTGTGGAATGCGGGCACAGGCAGCTTATTGCACATTCTCAAGGGCCACCGCCACGATGTGACCTCAGTGGCTATTGGTCGGCGAAGCTCCATATTGATTAGTGGCAGCGAAGACCGGACCGTTGGGGTGTGGAATTTAGAGCAAGGTAAGCTTGCCAAGGTGTTGTCGGGCAATGCAGGGATGATTCGCTGTGTTGATATATCCCCCGATGAAGAACTGGTGGTCAGTGGTGGTTTTGATAACAAAATTCGTCTTTGGCAGCTGGGGACTGGTGAGGTTTTTCGAGTTCTATCTGGTCACTTGAATTCTGTGAATGATGTTGTCATCAGTGCCGATGGGCGTTTGATTGCGAGTGCAAGCAAGGATCGTTGCATCAAGCTGTGGAGTTTGCGGTCTGGCAATTTGATCCACACGCTGAAGGGCCATACCCGTGAGGTCAATGCGGTGGCGATCGCACCCAATCAACGGACTGTCGTCAGTGCTGGCGGAGATAGCAGCATCAAGGTTTGGGATGCTAAAACCGGAGAACTGGTGGAGACGTTTTTAGACCATGGAAATTCGGTGACTGCGATCGCAATTCACCCCAATGGTCAATTTATGGCCAGCGCCAGCTCTGATAAAACCATTAAACTCTGGCACAAAGAATAAATATCGCCAATGCCTGAAGGCCCCGAAATTCGAAAAGCCGCCGATAAAATTGAACGGGCTGTTAAAGCCAAAGCTACCCGCGAGGTATTCTTTGCTTTTGAACACCTCAAACCCTATGAAAGTGAACTAACCGGGCAAAAAGTATGCCAGGTTGAAACCCGTGGTAAGGCCCTCCTGATTCACTTTGATAACGCCCTCAGCATCTACAGCCACAACCAGCTTTACGGTGTCTGGATGATTCGTAATGCCTATAACTATCCAACTACTAAACGACAGCTGCGACTCGCCATTCACAACCCCAAAAAGTCGGCCTTGCTCTACAGTGCCTCTGATATTGAGGTGCTCACCCCAGAACAAATTCCCACCCATCCGTTTCTAAGCAAACTGGGGCCAGACGTGCTCAGCCCTAAGTTACGGCCAGCTCATGTACTGGAACTGCTCACCTCAAAACTGCATCAACGCCGTCAATTCACCACTTTATATCTGGACCAGCACTTCCTAGCGGGCATTGGCAATTATCTGCGCAGTGAAATTCTCTATGTTGCTCGCATTCATCCCCGGCTACGCCCCATAGATTGTAATGACGAGCAACTAGAAGCCCTAGCCGAAGCCAGCATTGCTATTCCCTATCAGTCCTATCGTTACAGTGGCATCACCAATGATCTAGACTTAGCCAACCAGCTCAAAGCTGAGGGGCAAAAGCGATCCCAGTACCGTCATTGGGTGTTTAGCCGTGCCAATCGACCGTGCCGTGTGTGCAAAACACCTATTGTCAAAGACTTTGCCAGCAGTCGACGTTTTTATTACTGTCCGGTTTGCCAACCCGCTAAAGGTTGAGTTTTTAGCCATAAAATAAAGACTGCACTTCAAACTGGCCATGGCGACGTCTAATCACTACAAAACCCTAGAACTGCACGAATCGGCCAGCCAAGCTGACATTAAACGGGCATACCATCGCTTAGCCAAACAACACCACCCCGATAGCCGGGCCAACGGTCATGGCGATCACGACCATATCGCTAAAATTAATGCCGCCTATGAAGTGCTAGGAGACCCCAAGTCTCGTAAACATTACGATGCCCAGCGGAATGGGTATAGGGTTCAACGGGCCAGTGATATTAGCGCTGAGTATCAGCAGCGGCGCAAAGCGTATCAAAAAGCTGAGGATGCCCTCGCCCAATGGATTCGCAGTATTTATAAGCCGATTGACCGCCTAATAGGCAAAATCATTAATCCCCTGAAGTCAGAAGTTCGTAACCTATCGGCAGACCCGTTTGATGATGAGTTAATGGAAGCGTTTCAGGACTATTTGGAAAACTGTCGTGAGTCCCTAGAAAAAGCGAAGCAGAAATTCAAATCCATGCCCAACCCCTCCCAGGCAGCCAAGGTGGCCGCGAATCTCTATTATTGTCTCAACCAGCTCGAAGACGGCATTGAAGAAATTGAGCGGTTTACCTTTACCTATGACGACAGCTATCTCCACACCGGGCAAGAATTGTTTCGTATTTCTAAACAACTCCGTCGTGAAGCCAAAGCTGACATGCAGGCCATCCTGTGAGGTGGATTGATGTTTGCTAACAATATGCCGAAGTTCATAATTGCCTGATACTGTCCCTGAGTATTCCTTTGAAAATAAAAAGACCTGCCTGGCACAAATTGTTACAATGGTCGTCTGCTTTGTATCCGCCGGTTTCCCATGGCTTTGCCCGTAGTCGCAATTATTGGTCGTCCTAATGTAGGCAAGTCCACCCTCGTCAATCGACTGGCTGGGGCCCGGGAGGCCATTGTCTATGATCAACCTGGGGTAACTCGCGATCGCACCTACCAACCTGCCTTTTGGCAAGATCGCGATTTTATGGTGGTTGATACTGGCGGTCTCGTCTTTGCAGATGACAGTGAGTTTTTACCCCACATTCGTGAGCAGGCCATGCTAGCACTGGCTGAGGCCAAGGCCGCTGTGTTTGTGGTGGATGGTCAGGAAGGCCTGAATGAAAGCGACCGCGAAATTGCCTCCTGGCTACGGCAGCAATCTGTACCTGTGCTACTCGCCGTCAACAAATGTGAATCCGAGGATCAGGGCATTATCCAAGCCACTGAGTTTTGGGCGCTGGGGTTAGGTGAACCCTATGCTGTCTCAGGCATCCACGGTAATGGTACCGGGGAGCTGTTAGATGAACTAGTCACCCACCTCCCCCCAACGGATGAAATCGAAGAAGACGATGAGATTAAGGTCGCCATCGTTGGTCGACCCAATGTAGGTAAATCCAGTTTGCTCAATGCCTTTGTCGGTGAAAATCGCGCCATTGTCAGCAACGTATCAGGCACGACCCGCGACACCATTGACATGGTGGTGCGCCGTAAAGAGACGGTATATCGTCTGATTGACACCGCCGGTATTCGTAAGAAGAAGAACGTCAATTACGGCCCTGAGTTTTTTAGCATCAACCGTGCCTTTAAGGCCATTCGCCGTTCTGATGTTGTGCTGCTGGTTATTGATGCCCTTGATGGCATGACTGAGCAGGATCAAAAACTGGCAGGGCGCATCGAAGATGAAGGCCGCGCCTGCATCATTGTGGTCAATAAGTGGGACGCCATTGAAAAGGACAGTCACACTATTTATGAATACGACAAAAAATTGGGTGGCAAAATCTACTTTTTAGACTGGGCCACACGGTTATATGTCAGTGCCCTCACCGGTCAACGGGTGCCCAAGATTTTAGATGCGGTGGATGAGGCGGTAGAGCAGCATCGTCGTCGCGTCAGTACTGCCGTCGTCAATGAAGTGCTCGAAGATGCCATCAGCTGGCATTCCCCACCGACCACACGTCAGGGTAAACAAGGGCGAATTTACTACGGTACCCAAGTTAGCGCCCGCCCGCCAACGTTTACGCTATTTGTGAATGCTGGCAAACTATTTACCGACAATTACCGTCGTTACATTGAACGTCAATTTCGTGAAAACCTAGGGTATGAAGGTACGCCCATTCGTCTAATTTGGCGAGGTAAGAAGATGCGCGATCTTGACCGAGAAAGCGCGAATAGGGCAACTAAGGTTTAGAATTCAACACTATTCCCCATGGATCTACTCCGCTCACTACCGATCGGTTTATACCTGGAACAGCCGGTCACCTGGCTGCATCGGATTGATGCACGGGTAAAGCTAGCCTGGCTGCTGAGCTTTTTGCTGACGCCCGTTTTAGCCAATACGGCCTGGCGTATTGCTCTGGTGGTGATTTTGATGTTGCTCACCCTGACCGCCAGGGTGCCATGGCGGGTATGGCGACAGCAGATGGGCGGGCTACTCATTTTGTTTACGCTGGCGTCGCTGCTAATTATGGTGATGCCCGATGGCATTGCTGTGATTAATCAGCCTCGCTGGCCCACACCTGATGCGATCGCCACCCTAGATACCCCCTTTGAAACCATTGGTTCCCTACCAGAAACCAACTATCGCTATATCATTGCTGATTTCCATTGGGTGCAGATTACACAAAAGTCTTTAAAGCTTGCCATTAAGGTCGGCACGCTGTTATTCACACTGATTTACAGCACAAACCTATTTTTATTAACCACGGCCCCTGAGGAGATCACAGCAGCTATCGAAGAGCTAATGTCTCCGTTGCGATGGTTTAAACTGCCAGTCACGGAAATTGCTTTGACCTTGACCCTATCGCTACGATTTATTCCCCTCGTCCTTGAAGAGGTCCAAAATCTTGTGCGTTCTGTACGTACCCGCGCCATCAACTGGCGTAAATTAGGCTGGCGTCATGCCAGTCAAATTTGGCTGATGGTGGCAGAGCGTTTGCTCGACAACTTACTGTTGCGAGCCCAGCAAATTGCCGCTGCCATGAAAGTTCGAGGCTTTACCAGTCCAGACCATCACCAGGTCCAATGGCATCAGCTACAGCTACGCTGGTGGGACTGGGTTTTCCTTGTGAGCCTGGTTTTCTTTTGGTGGGGTCGTTTTGCCCTAGGCAATCCCATTTGATTCGTTCCTCACCCAATAATCCTTTTTGGTGGGTCTGGCCCACCCTACCTCCCACATCCTCAATTGTCCCTTTCTTCCCCCCCATCGCTTGCTAAGCAAGATATACTGCCCAGATTTTGGCACCGGCTTGACCTTGCGCAGCGCAGTGGCGCTGATGTCTTCGCAGCGCTGTTTCATGGGTCTGCCATCGCCACCCTGTTAGAGAGCCCAGATCGAGTTGATGGTGCCCCCGATAATTTAATTCGTTATTCCCTATGTGCTGGCGGACCTCGACAGATGGCGAACCAGCCTCAACTGTTTACCCCGTCCCTTGGGGAGATTTTGCCCACCCTTAGCCAGTTACTCAGGGGGCAAGTCCCCAGCGCATGGGTAGCGTATCCATCCTCTGCAACCCCCCCAGATGATCTGCCTTTTGTCGGCGGCTGGTTAGGTTGGCTAGGCTATGACACGGCTTGGGAGATTGAAAAACTTCCCTATCGCAAAGAGGATTCACTGCCCTTCCCAGTTGCCTACTGGTATGAGCCAGAACAGTTTGCCATTCTCGATCATCACCAACAGGATTTATGGTTAGCTGCTGCCTCTCCAGCCGATATAGAAACCATGGTGCACCGTCTGGAACACCTGCCCCACCAAACCCCGTCCCTCGTAGCACCGAATCTTTCAGAAAAACTGACGTTCTGCTCTAGCCAGACCCAATTTGAAACAGCCGTACAAACGGCCAAAGACCATATTCAAGCAGGAGATGTTTTTCAGGTAAATCTTTCCTTGCGGTTTCAAACCCACACCAGTAGTTCTCCCTGGCAGCTATACCGACAGCTTCACCAGATTAATCCCTCTCCCTTTGCCAGCTATTGGCGTACACCGTGGGGACATGTTATTAGTTGTTCTCCCGAACGTCTCGTACAGCTATGGGATCAAACGGCCCAAACCCGTCCAATTGCCGGGACACGTCCCCGTGGGAAGACACCGGCAGCAGATCGAGAGTTTGCTCAAACCCTGGAAACAAATCGCAAAGAACGGGCAGAACACATAATGCTCGTAGATCTAGAGCGCAATGATCTAGGTCGAGTTTGTACTTGGGGATCAGTCCATGTGGACGAACTCATGGTGATCGAACGCTATAGCCATGTCATGCATCTGGTGAGTAACGTCATCGGCACCTTGCACCCTGACCTCAATGCCATTGATTTAATTCGAGCCACATTCCCCGGCGGCACCATTACTGGTTGCCCCAAAGTGCGCTGTATGGAAATCATTGAAACCCTCGAACCCCTGCGTCGCAGTTTGTTTTATGGCTCCTGCGGTTACCTGGATGTGCGCGGTCAGCTAGACCTGAATATTTTGATCCGTACGCTGTTGCTTACCCCCGATCGATCAAACCAGCATGTTGTTTGGGGGCAAGTGGGAGCAGGCATTGTCGCCGATAGTGAGGCCCACCAAGAATGGCAGGAATCCTTACAAAAGGCCCAGGCACAACTACTCGCTTTGGGAATTTCCGTCTAGATAGGGGTAGAATGCAGACCTTGCCGCTTAATTCTTGAAGATAGTGCAGGGAAACGCTGTAAACTCTATCAATGTCTTTTCTGCCACCCTGGTAGACTCAGAGCTTAGCTCGTATTGAGCTGAGGTCAGTCCAGGAAGGTGTCCTACCCTTTTTAAACTCTTGTTTTGGACAATATGGCACTCTAGCCATTGGGCTTGGTAGATTTATCAATGAGCGTTAGGATCACAAGTCTTCTTGAGTAAACTCTGTATTAACTGTCCTTTGTTCTCCCATTTATCGCACCCCTTGAATGAGCACTGAAACTTATCTCAATCACCCTGACTTTGGGCTGTTGTTTCGGATTTGCCTGGTGGATGGCGATAAAGAGCTATTTACCACGCTCTATGCCCAGCGGCTATTTTTTCTGGCAAAAGTTGATCGGGCAGCTGGTTTGCTCTTTGATCCCATTGGTCGAACAGAGGCCCGTATGATGTTAGAAACACGTCTACGAATATTGCGCCAGTCTGGCCAATACAGCGAATTTGAGCATTTAAATAAGGTGTACAAGCGAACGTTTCAATGATGAATGCTGCGGGGACTACTACTCCAGGATCTTCTCCACAGCCGCTTGAATGGCACAGTCAGCAAATTGCTCAACGAGTGGAGCAATTGGAGTTGCCTGCCCATGTGCGCTTAGTGGCAGTCAGTAAAACATTTCCTGCGGCTGCTATTCGGGCAGCTTACGCAGCTGGCCTCCGGGACTTTGGCGAAAATAAGATCCAGGAAGCCATTGCAAAACAGGCAGATCTGACGGATTTGCCAGATATTACTTGGCACTTTATTGGTCATCTGCAAACCAACAAAGCGCGCAAGGCCATACAACACTTTGACTGGATTCATTCTGTAGATAGTCTGAAATTAGCTCGACGCCTGGATCAGATAGCGGCTGAACTCTCCCGTTCGCCCATCTGTTGTCTACAGGTAAAACTGTTGGCAGATGCCAATAAGCATGGTTTGACCGAGTCTGAACTTTGGCAAGCCTTGCCCGATTTAGCGCAGTTATCTCATCTCAAATTAGAGGGGATCATGGCAATTCCTCCCTATGGTCTATTGTTGCCTCAAACCCAATCTTTTTTTGAGCGAGCCTATGCCCTCGGGCAATCACTGGCAAATCATCAAGAAACGCCCTTACCAATTCATCACTTTTCCATGGGAATGTCCCAGGATTTTCCACTTGCGATCGCAGCTGGATCAAATATCATTCGATTAGGAACTACTCTGTTTGGCTCCCGTACCTGAGGGCTTTGGCCATTTATATCATCTCTATTCCTAAAAAAGATCAAGATACTTCGGTCTATTTTGGGAATTGGTGATTTTTTTTAATCGATTCGTGTATACTGTGGCTCAAAGTTATGCCCGAATGATTGTGTGCGGGTATTTTCAAATGTCGACTAAAGAGGTTTAATTCTCTAGGTTGATAGAGCGCTGCAAGCGTCGTCATATTGAATGACGTTTGTTTTTCCATTGCCGTTTGAGCACAAGGGGGTTAGAGTATCCCTGATCTTAGGCAATGGGGTTAGAGCTATCAGAAAATCTCAATTGAGGTTGCTGATACGTCCAGCCATCAATGGCCCACTTTAGTCTCAAATCATCTCTCGACTCCTTTTAATTCAGGTCTTGAGAGATTTTCTAGCCAAGTTAGTACTAGCCATGACGGAGTTTCAGCCGTGAGTACCATTTTTACTAAATTACGTGACTTTGTTGGCCTTAATGACCCGGCCGACTATGAGTATGAATATGACGAAATGGACGGCGAGGAATACCAGAACCTCTATGAACAAGAGAATCAGGCTCCTCAACCCCAGCCTCAACCTCAACCTGTTTCAGGGGTAACGACAGCTGCGCCCGTTGAGACTCGCGCGCCCCGTCGCCGCATCCGTGACCGCGTAATGTCAACCGATTCTGGGATGGTTTCCATGAATAATTCAATGAGTAGTGTTAGTAATGTGATTGGTATGCCTGGTGCAATTAACGGTGTGTCTGAAGTAATCGTGATGGAGCCCCGCTCCTTTGAGGAAATGCCCCAGGCAATCCAAGCACTCCGTGAGCGGAAGTCTGTGGTTTTAAACCTAACCATCATGGATCCTGACCAAGCCCAGCGTGCAGTTGACTTTGTTGCTGGTGGCACCTATGCCATGGATGGTCATCAAGAGCGCATTGGCGAAAGCATCTTCCTATTCACACCCAACTGTGTACAGGTCAGTATGCCCGTTGACAGCGAAGATGGATTGCCTATGGAAGAGCCTGCTATGCCTTCCGCTGCTCCCACACCCGCTTGGGCAACTGAGCAGGTGGCACGTATGGCCTAAAGATGATGCTAATTGGAACTTAGGGCGATGCTTAATGCCCCTTCAATTCTAAGCATTGCCCTAGTTGCCTCTTGGCTGTTCAAGGTTATCAGCCCATTTCAAGGTATTCTTAGGATGCTATAAGCGTGTTCGGAGGCCTTGGATCATTGCCTGGTAAACTCGGCATTATTGGTGGCGGTGTCATGGGAGAAGCACTGCTGTCTTGCCTGCTCTCTAAGAGGATGTATACACCGGATGCCATTTTGGTGTCTGATTTATCCCATGAGCGGAGACAGTTGCTCATCGAACAGTATGACATCCGCACTACCCATAGTAACCGTGAGGTCATTGAGCATAGCGACGTCATTGTTTTAGCCACTAAGCCACAAGTTTTTGACAGTGTCGCCAGAGATTTTTCAGGAATTGTTGTTAGTGAATCTCCTCTGGTTATTTCTATTTTAGCCGGGGTTTCAATTGTTCGATTAGAGCAAGCTGTTCCAGGATGGCCAGTTATTCGAGCCATGCCCAACACACCGGCCACCGTTGGTTGTGGGATGACAGCCATTGCTATTGGCAGTCGTGCTATTGCCGAGCATGTAGAAATCGCGCAACAACTTTTCAGCACTGTGGGTGAAGTTGTTCAGGTTGCCGAGCCACTTTTAGATGGCGTAACCGGACTATCTGGCTCAGGCCCGGCCTATGTTGCCATCGTAATTGAAGCCTTAGCGGACGGAGGTGTAGCCTCTGGTTTGTCACGCACAACTGCCAATAGGCTGGCTTTGCAAACAGTCCTGGGCACCGCTCAGTTATTACAAAAAACAGGCATGCACCCAGCCGTCTTGAAGGATAGGGTGACGAGCCCCGGCGGCACCACAATTTCTGGGATCGCCTGTTTAGAAGAACTAGGTCTGCGTTCAGCATTGATTGAAGCTGTGAGGGCAGCCAGTAGCCGGTCACGGGAACTGGGCAACCAGTAGGGGCATGGCATCAATGCCCTGATTAACCCCTAACTATTGCCTAATTTTGGTTCTGTCCCTGCTAACAATCTAGAAATATTGCTGCGGTGGCGGATGATGACATAGATACCCCCCAATAAGACCAACAATATAAACGGCAGTGGTTGGCCGGTTAAGAACATAAGTATTGGGGCCGCAGTCGCAGCAGAAATAGAGCCTAGAGACACTGTTCGCGAGAGGCCAAAAACAAGGCCAAAAACAGCTGCTGTCCCTAGGCCAACTGGCCAAGCTAAGGCAAGAATGACCCCAAGTCCCGTCGCCGCCGATTTACCCCCTGTGAAGTTCAACCATACGGAGCGACTGTGCCCCAAAATTGCCAATAATCCTGCCAGGGTTTGTATCCATGTGGACAGAGTCAGGCTGTCACCAAACTGAGCCATCACAAACCGAGCAATTAAAACCGCAGTTAGGCCTTTAAGCAAATCAATCACAAGCACAGTGATACCGGCTTGTTTGCCCACGACTCGAAACACATTGGTGGCTCCGGTATTCCCTGAGCCATGTTCACGAATATCAATTCCTTTGAGTAGCTTTGCGACCACATATCCCGTAGGCAGCGATCCCAGCAAGTAGGCCAGTACCAATAAACCGACTGCAATCCACCAAACCATGAGTTAACCAGTCCTAAAAAACCAAACCCGATTTTAGTTTAGGGGGTTATGCACGTTTGGAAAACCACGCCCCATCATCCTTTTGTAACGGGTGAACCCTTGTGGCTACGGTAGGGGCAGTCGCCTTAATAGTAATAATCGTCCTGCGAAGGATTTGCCGGGTCTGGGGCAAACACTAACCATAGGGGAAACTGCAAAGCTGCCAATGGCAATTTATTTTCCGATTCATCAATAATGAGCATCGGTAAATAGCCATTATCCATCAAGCGCTCAGCACGCTGCACCATAGGCTCAGGTACCTCAAACAGCATGAGCCCTCGATTAGAACCAAAATCGGCCCGTGATATGCCGAGGCAGTCTTGGAGCCAGCGTCGCCATTCTCCTAGACGTTCAGGGGTATTGGCTAGCACCATAGTGCATAGGCGGTCGCCATAAATGGCATAGAGTGCCGATATGGCTGCCGATGCCACCACCACATTTTGCAAACGACTGCCTAAACTTTTGACCGCCCCACGTCCTCCCTGGGTAAAAAACCAATTAGATACCCGGTCCGCATGGATGGTTTCAAAGGTGCGGCGCAGCTGCCAGGGGGGGCCATAGTAATCGGGCCTGGTGCGATATTGGTCAATGAGGCTGCGTACCCGCTCTCGCTGCTCTTCAAATCGCTGAATAGAAAACGCCGTGGTGGTTATATCTGGCGCTTCAGGGGCTGGACGCTGCTGTGCAGGCGGCTGGCGTGCCATCGGCTCAGCCGCCTGCGCAGTTGGAGCCAGCTCTAATTGTTCAGCAGATGTGGCTAAATCTTGGAGGCTACCCACCAAATAATCCTTAAACCCTTGGAGGCGCACCGCTAAATCTTGGGATGCGCCAGCAAAGGAGGTGCGCATTTCTGCCTGAATGCGATCGCGACGTCGTTCTAGCTGTTCAATCTCTTTCTGTAGTGTCTGACGGCGCTGCTCTAAATCCTGTAATCCCGCCTGTACCAATCGAGCCACCTCAGCCTCTGAACTACGACTTGATGACGTGCGCAAAGGCGCTAGGGGACTATCCTTAGGTTGCTTGGGTGACTCAGAAAACTCTTCAGTCGGCATGGTAGTTAATGGACTTCTTCTTCGATCTTTAGTTAATCGCAGTGGCTCTCTGACTACTGATTTAACCCCACAGGGTCGCAATGCTGTTGGAGCTGATCAACGAGTTCCCCAGCGTTAAATACCATAGGTAAAAAGTGAATACTCTTCACCTCGCGAAAGTAGAACAAAATTGGAACCGCCAACCAAAAGACCTGCCAAGCTTGCCAGTCAGCATAGGGAAACCGCCGCAAAATAGTTGTCCCTCGACATACCTGTAATTCCGTGTCCGTAAACGTCAGCCTTATCACCGTCGTTTGTACTATGAGGAACATTCCCAATAGGGCGATCACAAGCCCACCTATAGCTTGAATAGGGGCTACACACAGACCCATTAAAAGAATTGACAGGGATAGACGGTAGTCTGGACGTAAGGTAGTGGCGACAGATGAAGCTGGAGAGAGCGTTGCCATGGTAGAGCCAGGGTACAGTTATTGATTGGAGACCTTACCCTACTTTACCGACAAGTGCTCTGACAGCTATAAAACTAAAGGTTTGGCATTACAGCTCAGCACGAATTGTAAAGGAATAATCCCCACCAGGCTCTAGTTGATAGTCAAACCGTTCTAAAAATCGTCCCAGCGGCTCCTGAATCAAGGCCCGTCCTAACGACGGTTCCACGGTCAGATGGCCACCGCGAAATTTCCATTGAAACTGCCAGGCAAATTCATTAGCATTGACTTCGCCTTCGAGTTTGCCTTGTTGCCAGGATTGATACGTGATGCGCACATGGGCAGTGGTTTCGGGTAAACGTTGGGCAGTCACAAGAAAATTATGCAAAAGAGGCCTTAAAGTTAAGATAGCTACCTCTTTGCGTTAGAGCTACCCTCCCATGCAGAAAAATTAGATACGGAGAGGATGGCAGACTGTTCAAGACAGAGCTAAAGGCGGTAGCCTAAAGGATATCGATTAGCTCGGATGCTGAACGTGACCCCGGTTTCTAACAACCTTACTTCCCCACAGAGACGCACCAAAAAGGTTGGCATCATATATAACGATGTCAAACCTGTCGCCTGTCAGGTCACTCAAGAGTTAAAGGTCAGACTTGAAGCGTACGGTTGTCAAGTAGCCACAGCAACAGGATTAGGTGGACTACTTGGCTATGCCAATGCCAATAAACCAGCTAAGTTCATTCCCATCGAGTCATTGGTGCCTAAAGACTTTGATGACGCCATGGACTTTGCCATTGTGCTGGGTGGTGACGGCACAGTACTGTCAGCGTTTCGCCAGGTGGCACCAGCAGGTATTCCCTTGTTGGCGGTGAATACAGGACATATGGGGTTTTTAACGGAAACGTATCTTAATCAGTTACCCCATGTACTGGAGCAGGTGCTAGCGGGCAATTACCAAGTGGAAGATCGCACGATGGTAGCGGTGCAGTTAGTACGGCATAACCAACCTGCTTGGGAAGCCCTGTGCCTCAATGAGGTCGTACTCAACCGTGAGCCACTCACCAGCATGTGCCATTTTGAGGTCACCATTGGTCGCCATGCGCCGGTTGATATTGCCGCTGATGGCATCATCATTTCCACGCCAACCGGGTCTACCGCCTATTCACTCTCAGCCGGTGGCCCGGTGATCACGCCAGGGGTATCGGTGTTACAGTTGATTCCCATTTGCCCCCATTCGTTGGCAGCACGTGGCCTGGTCTTTCCCAGTGCTGAAAAGGTCATCGTGTCTTCGGCAAACCCAGATCCTCTGGTGATGGTGGTTGATGGCAATGCTGGTTGCTATGTCGCCCCTGGCGATCGCGTTTGCCTACGGGAAGCAAAGTATCCAGCAAAGTTTATCCGTCTAAAGGATCCAGAGTTCTTTAAGGTTTTGCGGGAAAAGTTAGGTTGGGGACTGCCCCATATTGCTAAACCCACATCGGTGGAACTGCCGTAGTAACGAATACGCAATGCAATTGCTACAAGTATTTCCACAAGGTTTAAGGAAAGAAGCCTCTGTTCTATGTATAGTTAACAGTTCTCTTGCCTGTGTGGTCTATGGCTACTGACAATTCTGACCCATCAAACGTGAGTGGACCTGAAAAAATTAATCGGGGTGGGCGTGGTCCACTAAGGGCTAATCAAAGGGCCAATCAAAAGACTGTATGGCTTTGGTTGGGGGCCAACGTCTTGGGATTTGCGATCGCAACACCCCTGAGCTTTTTGATGAACGTATCAGCTCAGTACTTTGAAGCGCTTTACATCGCGGGTTTGATTGTTGGTGCTGTGGTTGGTCCTCTACAGGCCCTCGTCATGCAGCGGCTTTTACCCAGGCTAAAAATGTGGCGGTGGGTGACCGCCAATATTTTTGGTAGCTATTTAGGGTCCTGGGTTGGCCTATTGGTATTTGGGCTGATTGTGATGTTGCTTCAATTTTTCAACAATTTGCCCGATCCTGGCGATATTGTCACCTTAGTCTTAACCATTGCCATCTACAGTGCCGTCATCGGCATGTGCGTCAGTATTGCCCAACTTTGCAGCCTACCGAGTCAGGTACAGAATGTGCGACAGTGGTGGATCGCCAATTTCCTGGGCAGAATCTTGGGCTGGGTAAGCGCCAGTCTAGTGGGCTGGTTCGTTTTTGCCGTCACCGGCACAGAGAATTTTTTAGTAATTTGGGGAGCCCTTTTAGGAGCCGTGGGTGGGGCAGTCTATGCAGGGGTGACCACTAAGGCCCTACTCAATCTTCAGCCCAATGCTGTGAAAACTTAACCCAACGTTCTCTCAACCCTTCTTAGCCAAGACAATGGGTACTCGTCCTACAGATAGTCGTCTCATAGATACGATAGGTCAGATATTGATCCTGGCCTATCAAGAAGACACTGAGCAATTGTCATCCTTTCTAGGCACTACAGGCTGTCATGTTGAGGTGCTACGGCAGATGCATCGTTCAGAGTACAAAAACTACTCTCGTAGCTACCTGTGTTTACTCAATCACCGTAAAGCTTGGGAACAAGCACTGCTATCAGAAAAGCCCACCCTGATTGTCGAAGCAGATTTTGTACCGGTTGCCAACTTTGCTCAGCTGCCGTCACCGTTTGACCCTAACGATAAACATCTGGGTATTGCCTGGCTTTATACCTGTGCATCGCAGATCTATACCATTACAGATCAAGGGTATGCCCAGGGGTATTCAACTGCGATGGTGGCCTATGTCATTACTAAGCAAAGTGCTTGGAGGCTGATCGAGTTAGCTGAAATGGTTAAGGCAGACCCTGGCCCAGAAACCTATACTTCCTGGGATTCAGGTATTGAGTATTATTTGCGCGATCGCAACTTCCACAATTATGTTCCCTGGCGTAACTATGGCGAACATGGTGGCATCCCCAATCCTGAACATCAGCAAAACAATCTCAGCACCACCCATCGTGCCGATGTGCTCTATGGTCCTTTAGCCTTTGAACCGGCCTATGGAAAAGTGCTACAAGAACGTACCTATGGACGCGTCAAAGGGTTGGGGCGTTTGTTGCTTAATAAGTATTTACGAGGTCCTGTGCTGAGTGGTTCGACACATCCGGGGAGGCTGTTGAGATTTGCCTTGAGTCGGCAGTTTACCTTAAGGCTTTAAAAAGGTTTGAGTTATTGGTTATTGGTTATTGGTTATTGGTTATGGGGGTATCCGTTTAAGTTGGGAAACTCTGGATAGGTGGGGAGTCGGGAGTCAACTATCTATGGGGCTGACTGTTAGAATGATGGTTCCCTTTTGTTTAATGTTTGGGGCTGTCATGGGTTGCGCGACTGTGTAGGTGTTTGCTGTGGCAGCCTGAATAAAGGGGGATGAAAAGCTTTGTCAGAGCCAATTAGTGGCTTTTTGCTTGTCTTTGGGATCCGCGCAAGGGCTGGAAGGCTTATTAATTCAATGTTTTGTAGGATTAAGGGAACTTGAAGAAGTGCACATTTATTGGGCTGAGAACTATAATGGGGTAGGTTCGCGCAAATGTACCTTGAAAACTAAATGCAGCCAACGTTTCAATGGGCTGCCGTCACAATCAACCACTTCCCCTCACGGGGATTGAAACTCACCGATACTTCCTAAGCTGCCGGATTGAAACGCCGTCACAATCAACCACTTCCCCTCACGGGGATTGAAACGCATTGAGAGAATGCGACAAATGACTACCCATACCAGTCACAATCAACCACTTCCCTTCACGGGGATTGAAACTGGATGCCCATTTTGTAAGGCTTGGATATGCCCAGGTCACAATCAACCACTTCCCCTCACGGGGATTGAAACTGATTATTTTTAATTCTGAGTGAGATATATCGCCGTCACAATCAACCACTTCCCCTCACGGGGATTGAAACGACTTAGAGTAAGTGCGTCACCATTAGCTGTTTGGTCACAATCAACCACTTCCCCTCACGGGGATTGAAACTAGTTCTTCTTGGGGCTGTTCACAGACTGCAAATCCGTCACAATCAACCACTTCCCCTCACGGGGGTTGAAACAACTCTACCTCAGGCTGTTGCCCTTCTGACGTGTGTCACAATCAACCACTTCCCCTCACGGGGATTGAAACCTCGGCCAATCACCAGAGGAAACTTACCCTTAGGGTCACAATCAACCACTTCCCCTCACGGGGATTGAAACAAGCCGTAAGCACAGCCGTATGCTGTAAGTTCTTTGTCACAATCAACCACTTCCCCTCACGGGGATTGAAACCTAGAGATTGTTTCCGTACCTTGGCGACTCATATTGTCACAATCAACTACTTCCCCTTACGGGGATTGAAACAAGCTATTCTTTGAGGAGAAAGACGCTGACTACTCGTCACAACTAACCACTTCCCCTCACGGGGATTGAAACTCTAGTGATTTGCGTTTCTCTTCTAGTCGGGTGTAGTCACAACCAACCACTTCCTCTCACAGCTACGGTGTACATACAAGTATTGGAAACTAGCGGTTTCGATTGCCTAACCCCCTCTAACTCCCCCTAAAGCCCTCCAGGCATGGGCTAAAGCCTAAGGTAAGGGGGAGGACTGGAGTTTCCCCCCTTACCAACTACGGTGTATACACATCTAAAAAATAATGTCCCAAAAGGTAGGCCTGTCCTTGAATTGGCCCTCATCCTAAATCCTTCTCCCTGGGGGCGAAGGACTTTGAGGCTAGGCCCCCCTTCTCCCTCAGGGAGTAAGGGGTTGGGGGATGAGGGCTCGAAATCTAGAGCTAGCTCTCCGACTTATGTATACACGGTAGCTTACCAAGGGGGGATTAAGGGGGTAGTGCAGAATTTTGAGCCCTCTTTCGAAATGTATATACCGCAGCCTTACCAAGACGATTAAGGAGAGTAATGCAGAATTCTGAACTCTCTGCCGAGATGTGTGTACACCGTAGCCCTAAAGCCCCCTATTCAAACCCCTTTACACCGTCGCATCCTGACCAGTCATTTTCCTAACAATCAGCTGAATACCCAACAAAAACAAACCAACGGCAGTCAAACCAAACACACCAGCACCCAAAGCAACAATACCAGCCACTAGAGTCCGCACTGCCACCGAAATATTCAAAACAATCGTATTATCAGATAGGACCGGCTTAGCAGCAAAAGCCGTAACAATAGCCACCATCATGCGATAACACAGAACACTAAGAGTCCCAGCCAAAAAAGAGCCACTAAAGCAACTCAGAGGCGATGTCGATTTCTTACTACCCTTCGTCACCTTATCGTCACCGCCCGATTGCTTTAACGGTTCAGCCATAGCCTTTACCTAAATCCTATCCCTATTTTACTGCCCCATTGCCCATCGTCCACTACCCCCGCCCAACGCCTTAATCATCCCACGCACCCACACCTACTCACCAGGCAAGAACTGATATAGAATACCAATCCATTCATTCCCCTGTGTTTTTATGCCCCGCCCCCGTAAACGGTTTGGCCAGCACTGGCTACGCGATCCTCAGATTTTAAATCAGATTTTAGCGGCGGCAGAACTATGCGACACCGACCGGGTATTGGAAATTGGCCCTGGCCAGGGTGTACTGACTAAAGGACTGGTGCCCTTTACCCAGTCCGTAGTGGCCGTCGAGGTCGATCGAGATCTAGTGCGTCGGCTACAGCAACAGTTTCAAGCATCGGAACGCTTTCATTTAATTGAGGGAGACTTTTTAGATGTAGACCTAACAGCAGCCCTCGCTGACCACCCAAATTTTCAATCTCCCAACAAAGTCGTTGCCAATATTCCGTACTACATTACGGGGCCTATTCTAGAAAAGCTGCTGGGCCAGATTCGTCAGCCCAATCCCCAACCCTACGACTCAATTGTGCTGCTAGTGCAAAAAGAGGTGGCCGACCGCCTGTACGCTGAGCCCGGCACTAAAGCCTTTAACGGTCTATCGGTGCGCATACAGTATTTAGCAGAGTGTGAGCTGATTTGCCCCGTTCCCGCCAAGGCATTTAAACCTGCACCCAAAGTAGACTCCGCCGTTGTTCGCCTGCGACCACGCACATTTCCAGTGCAAGCCAACAATCCAAAACTATTAGATACCTTAGTGAAGCAGGGCTTTTCTCAAAAACGCAAGATGCTGCGCAACAACCTGAAAAGCCTGGTAGACCGCGAGCAACTTACCAAAATCATGGAAACAATGGCCATCGATCCCCAGGTACGGGCAGAACAACTCAGCCTGGAAAAATGGGTTAACTTAAGCAATCAGATTGGTACCTTACATCCAGCAGAGCCAACTGCCTGATTTAATGGCCACGAGGTGCTAATCTGCTTGTGGCATCAACGTTTTGGGATCTTGCTGGGGTCTATGACAAGTTACACACTGCTGTCGGCTGCCAAGATTAATCTGTATCTAGAAATCATTGGGCATCGGCCTGACGGATTCCATGAAATGGCCATGGTGATGCAAAGTGTGAACTTATGCGATCGCATCACCCTCACCAATCTCCCCGCAGCCATTCGACGGCTACAGTGCGATCATCCTCAGGTACCCACCGATAACTCTAACCTCGCCCTTAAGGCCGTTGATCTACTGACCTATAAATTTCCAGAACTAGCGAATCGCGGTGTAGACATCACCATTGAAAAAAATATCCCAGTCGGCGCAGGATTAGCCGGCGGTTCTAGCAACGCTGCTGCTGCGTTAGTGGGCTTAAATCTCTTGTGGAAACTGGGTTTAACCCAGATTGAACTAGAAGAACTCTCCGCCCAGCTAGGCTCAGATATCCCTTTCTGCATTCGCGGCGGCACCGCCATTGCCACCGGTCGTGGCGAAATCCTCGATCCCATTTCTAGCCTGACGGACCTCTACGTTGTCCTGGCAAAGTACGAAAGTCTTTCCGTATCTACACCCTGGGCCTACAAAACCTATCGAGCAAATTTTAGCGATCGCTATGCCGATATTTCCGACAATGCCACCCTACAAGAACGGCAAAAGCGTGTCCATGCAGGCCCCATGGTTACCGCCATCACCCATAAAGATGGTGCTGCCATCGGCTCACATTTACACAATGACCTGGAGCGTGTGGTCCTCCCAGCCCACGATAAAGTCCAGCAGTTACGGGATTACATGGCCAGTTACGGCGGGCTGGGCACCATGATGTCCGGCTCGGGGCCGACCGTCTTTACCTTGACCTCTACCCAAGACGCTGCCGATGAGATTTTGCATAAAGTACGAGCAGCCCTACCTGATCCAGACTTAAAACTATGGTCCACCTGCTTTACAGCCACAGGCATTCGTTTAGAGTCTGAAACAAAAAATTAACCTACAGTCAGCAAGCTTTAGGGAAACGAAACATATCGGTAGAAGCCCGACAGTTGATTGATCCCGCTTATATACTGATGGCACCTGGCTCCATAGAGTTTGGAGTGTCAAGCAACTTCCTACGAAGTTAGGACGCAGAGTCATAGCAACTTTGAGGGTAGTCGCACTAATCTAGATATCAGGGTTTTGTTGGCACTTAGTCAGTCCTTAACGTTTCCTATGTTCGTCCCTAGAGCTCACATCCATCAGATGAATCTCGTTTTTCGCTCTATTGACCTTGAAGCCCATGCCGAACTGTGTGTTCATTTTCGGCGTGACGCATTTGCCTGCAGTTTTGCAGATGGTGACCAACGATTTGCCTTAGAAGGTGGCGAACATGCCCAGGATTACCTCAATTGGCTAAGCAAGCGCATCAATGCCTGCCCCGAAAGCTGTGTTCATGTCTTTGATGGGCAGGAAATCATCGGCCAAATTGAGACAGAGCTGCGGGGCCAAGAAAAACTTGGCTATGTGTATTTGTTTTATCTAATTCCCAGCCGCCGCGGACAAGGATTTAGCGACCAGCTCCATGACTATGTGATGCAGCTATTTCAAGAAGTGGGCGTCATTCGTGCCCAGCTATCCGTCAGCCCAACTAACGAAAAAGCCATGAATTTCTACAAACGTCACGGCTGGCAAGACCTGGGGCTTAGACCAGGACACACTGACATTCACCTGATGGAACTCGCTATCGAAGCTGCTTAAACTTCTGTAACAACCCCTGGTCGATCTCAGGTTTGGGCACCCATAAAGCTGGAAAATACTGGGGATTTGATCAGAACCCCCCTCTATAAACAGTCATGCCCCGTTTATGGTCCTTGACCCCGGTGCTTTTGGGGGTGTGGTTAAGCAGCAGCCACACCAGCCATGCCCCAACACCCGCGATATCCCCCCAGCATGTGGATGCCGTGGTAGAACACCTCACCCGTCCTATGGATACCACTGAACAAGCAGAGCGAAACTCTCGCTTTGTCGGTGTCCAAATGACCACCTGCCCGATTCAGGTCACGGGGTCAGCGGATCAGTACGGTATTTACCTATATCAAGAGCAGGCGCTGACGGCACATATAGAAAGTCCTTATAGGCAACGTTTTTTGTACATTACCCTCAGCAAAGATGCCACGCGGGTTGAGTCACACACCTTCAAACCGCCTATTCCAGAGACATGGACCGGTCTTTGCCAGCAGGCCACCCCATCGATTGACACCCATGCCCTAGGGGAGTTGGTCTGTGTGGTGTCCTTACGTCCCTCCACCTTAGGTTACGTGGGCAGCACGCCTGCCGAAGGGTGTCCCGTAAATCTGCGGGGAGCCGTACGCCTGACCAACACCATTGTTTTACATCAAGATGGCATGGATACCTGGGATCGGGGTTTTGATGCTAACGGTGAACAAGTGTGGGGCGCGGAAGTAGAACCCTACCAGTATCGGTGGTTAGATGAATAACTGGTGGCAATGGCCAGTCTTTACGATCCACGGAGCGACCTACGCTATCCGAAATTGTCAGCGTTTTTCAACGGGCACCTGCGCTTTTTATAAAATCATCTTGAAGAATTGAGCAAACGCCGTCCGTATTTTAGACGATGAATATAATAATTCCAGTGCATATGAACACGTAGATTAGCATTACTGATGTGTGCAGGGTGCAGCTTGGCACTCGAATATGCGAGTATGTTAGCCTGCTGTTTGTATTGACACCTGACCTTTCCAAACTCAAATGGGTGCGGTTTTGCAGGCCATCTAACCAGCCACAGGTACTTTCAGCTAACTTAGCCAACTCTATCTCGGGAAAATTTCACCAACTTGGTCCGTTATGACCCTGAGTTTGAGTCTACCTGGGGATGATGTATCGAAAAGGCAACTTTTTGCATGATTAACCTGAAAAGTCGATTGATCTGGCTCACAGAGACGGTGGCAATGGGTACAGGACTGCTTGTGTTACTGGCTTGGGTCTTTGACTGGCTAATCTAAAGGACTTCCATCAAATCAATACAAGGCTTTCATCCCAGGTGATAAACCACCTGGGATCGATTTTTATAACATGCCTGAGTTAAATCAACTCAGATTAGCCATAGCATGTATGCAAAAAATCGATGATTGTTCCTGGGGCAGTTACGATAGCCTTGGCAGTAAGATCCGTACTGCTCTTTTCAGAGCAGTCATCAGTTGCTATGAATCTAGGGAAAATCAAGCTCTCACAGTTGCGCGCTTTGGTTGCGATCGCAACCACCCAAAACTTTAGTGAAGCAGCCCTAGAGCTAAACCTGAGCCAGTCCACCATCAGTCACAGTATTGCCGCTCTAGAGTCGGAGCTGGGCGTCATTGTGGTCAATCGTGGCCGTCATGGAGCTAGTCTGACGCCCGTTGGCGAAACGATCTGTGCCAAGGCCCAGCAGATGCTACAAAGTCTGGACGACATTGGCCAGCTGGCTTCCCAGGCAAGGGGTGTGGAAGGCGGCCAGGTACGGATTGTGGCCTTTCGCAGCATGGCTAGTAATGTATTGCCGAGTGCGATCGCAAAACTCCACACCACCTATCCCAACATCCAGGTCACCATTACTGAAATGGATGAGCTGAGGGAATTTCAGCAAGCTTTAATTGAAGGAAAAGCTGATATCTCCGTAGCCGAACTGCTGCCGGAGAATGACTTTGAAACCTTGCCAGTGATCAATGATCCCTGCATCGGTCTGGTGCCATCGAGCTATTCCATTGAGTCCCCTCAGCTCACCTGGGATCATCTAAATAAATATCCTTTGATTACCTCAGTCCATGGCAGCTGCACCCATCGCATCAATCGAGTCCTAAAGCAGGTGTTACCTCCCATTGAGGCAGAGTATCGCGTGCGCACTGACAGTACGATTGTGGGCATGGTCAACCAGGGCTTAGGCATTGGTATTTTGCACAAACTATCAGCCCACCCAATTCCTAAAAATGTGCGGGTCATGCAGCTACCCTTCAAAGTTTTTCGCCCCCTAGGCGTGTCATGGCCTAAAGATGCCCTATTATCGCCAGCGGTTTATGCGTTTTTAGATGTATTTAAAGCCCTTCAGCTAGAAGCTCCAGCCGCCTAAGCCTGGGGTCGCCGTCGACTGAGCGTATTCATCCACATAAACAACCCGGTAATGATTAGGGTGAGTAACCCTACGGCATTCAGAATGGGGTAGATAACTTCCAGGTTAATGGTGCCAAACTTGCCACGATGCAAATCTAGCAGCCATAGAAAATCCTCAGCACGGTTAGCCACAGCAGCAAACTGAAAGGCAGTGCCGGTTGTGAGAGTAATCAGCAATGGCAGCACCATAAACGGCACAAGAGCACGATGGAGCTGACGAATTTGGTAGGCCTTCATGAACGAGTCGCACGATGTAGCTGCTTTCTGAGTGTGATGAGTAACCAGGGGAAAATCAAGATCAAACCCAATAGAACTTCGCCAGGACCAATAGGTAAACTAGTCAGCGAGAACCTTGTGTAGAGGGACTGTGGTGCATCAGCTTCTTCAGATTCTGTAATTGGCTCCACGGTCATATCCTCGGCATGACTTTCTGAAGCAGAACCACTAGAGCCCACTGACTCTGGCTCAGCGGTGACTGGCTCTGCTGGAGTCGTCTCTTGCGGTTGACCATGGATCACACCATTATGAGCCATGACTGGCGGCACCCTCGGTAGACCAATCGCTAAGGTACTAACTGTTGTGATTGTGTAACTAGCATGGGCCATTAGCAGTTCGTTTGGTTTTTCCTAGGGTCAACATCGGACTATTCACTTTAGGATAAAGCCTCTAGTCAGATAACGGATCAAGCCCACAACACTCCATATCGAGAACTCTATATTTAACTGTAGGGTTTATGATCGGATTAATTCGTTAGGAACATTGGCCATGGCTGTCCGGTTAAGAATCGGTGAGGTCGCAAAGCAGACAGGTCTTGCTGTCGGTGCACTACGTTATTACGAAAACCTGGGTTTATTGACATCAGATCGTGGTGATAACGGTTATCGCTATTACTCTCCTGATGCTGTGCATCAGGTGCAGTTTATCAAGAAAGCCCAGGCTATTGGTTTCTCCCTAGAAGAGATTGGCGAGGTATTGAATTTGCATGAGAGAGGGGATACTCCTTGTGGCTTAGTGCAATCTCTTTTGCAGGATAAAATTGATCAGTTGGAGACTCAAATTCGACAGATGACAGAGTTTAAAGCTGAGTTGGAAGACTATCGCGATCGCTGGGCATCGACTCGGCCACAACCGGCTCCGGGGGATATTTGTCCCTTGATTGAGACGGTTAGTTTAAGGGGATTGCGTAAAAATAAAGATCCTGGTTGAGACGGTGGATGGGTGGATGAGAGATGGGTGGATTGTTTAAGCGTAAACGCCTAAGTTCGTAAAGCTGTTCTGTTTTCTAGAAATAACAGCATTTATCCTATGCAGACAATTTGACAGCATTGAGGCTAACTGCTGCTGCAACAATACACAATAGTTACTAAGATTACTCCCCATCTCGCTAAAATAAGACTAACTCAAACTGTCTGACTCATCACCTATGCCAACTCCTTACTCTCCCCAGGTTGCCGCTAAAGAACCCTTTCTTGGAACCATTAGAGAGCTAGTTAGGGCATATCAAGCCTTTGCCAATTACTCCGAGGGCTTTGTCAGAAAACACAACCTCACCCCATCACAGTTCGACGTCATTGCCACCTTAGGCCATGCCCAAGGCATGAGTATGGGCGCTATCGGTGAAAAAACCCTGATTACAAAAGGGACTCTGACAGGTGTGGTTGATCGCCTGATCAAGAAAGGACTCGTCACCCGTAAGACACCTCCCGAGAACCGGCGTAGTGTTATCGTCCAACTCACTCCTGACGGCAAGGCCCTATTCGACCAGGTATTTCCGGCTCACATTGCCGATATGAAACAGCACTTTGTATCCTTTAATCCATCAGAGCTAGAGCTGTTAAAGGTGTTACTCAATCGGTTACGTCAGACCTTCTAGCTGCCTCTGACGTTTTGCGGATCTATTGCCGCGAGCTATATCAGTTAGAGGGAGACTGGTGCAATATCGAGCATGGGAAACAACTCTACTATGCAGGTCTGCCTGAGCTAAATCCCAGTGGTATTGTTCCCGTTGGACCCAGGATTGATTTTGCGCAGGTCCATGATCGTGACTTGATACGTTAGCGCTAGTGCGATCGCACCTATCTGCCCCGAAAACCTATCTGTCCCGAAAACAGTACACCCTTATGTGAGAAAACACCTAAACGGGGTTACCGGTTCTATCAATTTGTAAATCACGTATCCATCTGCTAAAGGTTTTCAGGGAAAATACATAGGCTGGTCATATTCTAGACTAGCCAGCCTCCTAACCAGTCTCCTGAATTTACGAGTGTCTGAGAAAAATATTCAGACAATAAGCCCATGGGTGATTTGAATAGAACGTCTTGGATTCCAGCAGCTCAGCGGGCTGGAATAGCCATGGGTGCCTTGGTATCTACTGTTGCGATCTTAGGACAAATGCCTCGGGGGCAGGCCCAACTCATACCCGATACCAGTTTAGGTGCGGAAAGCTCGACGGTGATTCCCGGTGTGACCATCAACGGAGCAGTGGCAGACCGCATTGATGGCGGTGCAGAACGTGGCAGCAATCTATTCCATAGCTTCAGCGAGTTTAATATTGATGCGGGGCAGCGGGTATATTTTGCCAACCCCGAGAGTATTGACAACATTCTCAGCCGAGTCACTGGGACCAATACTTCTAATATTGATGGACTGCTGGGGGTTGACGGTCCCGCAAATCTGTTTTTCTTAAATCCCAATGGCATTGTTTTTGGTCCAGGGGCAGAGTTGGATATCCATGGCTCATTCACCGCGAGTACAGCAGCAAGTCTGCCGTTAGCCAATGGAGGAGAGTTTAGGGCAACACCCTTAAATAATGAACTGCTCACCTTTAGCACACCATTGGGGGTACAGTTTAATCATCAACCCCAAGGAGATATTGATAACCAGGGAGATTTAACCGTTGATGCCGGTGAACGCCTTACCCTGTTTGGAGATAACGTACTCAACAGTGGCTCCTTAACAACTCCGAGTGGCACTGTGGAAGTGATCGGCAATCACGTGAGTCTGGCAGATCAGGCCACGATCGGCGTATCTGGACAACAGGGGGGACAGGTACTGTTGTCCGCTGATACTGTTGATTTATCCTCGGGTTTGATTGATATTTCTGGCACGGTCACAGGGGGAGACTTGGCAGTTTATGCTGATAAAAGTCTCACCCTTGGGGTAACTGTAGATGCGGCTGGCGGTGGCCATGCTCTGTTTGACCCGCCTACGTTCACTGTGAATGCTGAAGGAGCCAATACCATTGTATCGACCCTAGCAGGCGGCAATGCGACAATCAGCGCATCTGACACCATCAACATCAATGCTGTTGTTAACAGTAATGACCAAACCAATGCCAATACTCTCACCTTAGATGATGAGAATGGAGATGGTCGCTTAGCCATTAATCTCAATGCGCCCATTCTCTTGGGTGCAAACCAAACCCTGACAGGCGATGGTAGCACCGTCAACGTTAATGTCACTAACCCAGGCATTGTGCAAAATGGGGTAAATGTTGCAGCAATAGATGGCACCGTTAACCTGGCAGCGGGTAATTACCAAGAAGGGCAACCAGTGACTCTCAATCGGAATGTCACACTATCAGGTGCTGGAGCAGGAAGCACCACGTTGAATGGTGCCAATGTCCATAGAGTCCTGCAAGTTAATGGTGGAACGGTTAGGGTCTCTGACCTTACTATTACTAATGGTCGTGTCCAAGCAGGCAGCGGTGGCGGTATTCAAGTTGGCGGCAATGGTAACTTTACCCTGGCCAATAGTACGGTTGCCAATAACACGGCTACCGGTGTCGGTGGGGGGATTTCCCTGGTCGGAGCTGCGGATGTTGGTTTTGAAAACAGCACCATTGCCAATAATGCAGCCACAGGCAATGGGGGTGGAGTGGATATCAACTTTGCACCGGGTGGCTTTGAGCTAACTGTTAATAACAGTACTTTTAGTAATAATAGTGCTGGGGGAGGCGGTGGGGGTTTTTCCCTCGGCTCGAACAGTAGCCTTAACCTGAATCAGAGCACCG
Source organism: Leptothoe sp. ISB3NOV94-8A (assembly GCF_043421595.1). Taxonomy (NCBI): domain Bacteria; kingdom Bacillati; phylum Cyanobacteriota; class Cyanophyceae; order Nodosilineales; family Cymatolegaceae; genus Leptothoe; species Leptothoe sp. ISB3NOV94-8A. Next base: position 6,182,358 of record NZ_JAXSQW010000001.1, read on the forward strand.
TCACAGAAAATATCGCTAGTTCAGGCAGCGGCATTTCCAATATTTTTGGGGGTCAGGCAACGGGTCGCAATTCTATTGTCACTGGCAACAACGGTGGTAACATTAACGGCACCTTTACCAATGGTGGTAATAACCTCATTGACGTCGGCGTACGTTTAGCTCCCCTGGGAGATTATAGTGGTCCGACCCAAACCCATGCCTTGCTACCCGGTAGCGTAGCCATTGATAGCGGCAGTGGGACGGGCACTGATCAGCGTGGTATTGCCGTTGTTAATAATACCCGCGACATTGGTGCCTTCGAATCTCGGGGATTTACCATTACCGCTAATACTGCAAGCACCCCACAGACCACCAATATTGATCGGGTATTTGCAAATCCTCTAACTGTAACCGTAACCAGTGCTTTTGGTGAGCCTGTTGAAAATGGCATTGTTGTATTTACAGCACCTGAAACTGGAGCTACGGCCACCCTTAGCAACCCTACGGCTATCCTGAACAACGTTGGACAAGCGAGTGTCACGGCCTCAGCAAATGCAATTACAGGAAATTATGCGGTTACTAGCAATATTCTGAATACTAGCGATGTGGCTACGTTTAATTTAAAGAATTCATTGTTCAACAATATAACCGTAGATATTTTGGCTGACGAGAATGATAACAACTTTACGGTTGGCGATGTTTCTTTAAGAGAAGCGATTACGATTGTCGAAGATGGCGGGACAATTGAATTCACATCTACCTTAAGTAATGGGACAATCACCCTCGGTTCTGGGCAGTTAACCCTGGATCGTAATCTGACCATTGATGGAGCAGGTGCTCCTAACCTTGAGGTTAGTGGCAACAATGAGAGTCGGGTATTTGACATCCAGGGCAGCGGCAATACAGCCACGATTCAAAATCTTAGAATAACCAATGGCAATGCTGATCTAGGCGGAGGACTTCGGGTTGGCCGTGGTAATCGGTTGGTTTTGGGTAACAGTCGTGTGGAGAATAATGCAGCCACAACAGCGGGGGCTGGCATTTATAGTGAAGGGACACTACAGATTTCTGGAAGTACAATTACAGATACACTTACTCTCAATGCTGGCGCAAACGACATCATCCTTGATGGCCCTAATAATCAATTTGGCACCCTAGAACTCACGGGTAATAACGTCACCATTCAAGAAAGTTCAGATACGGATCTGGGTCCGTCGACTGTCAGCGGGACTCTAGAGGTGACTTCAAGTGGTTCGATTACGGATAGTGGGGATATTGCGATCGCAAACACCACCACCCTAATTGCCAACAACAATATTATCCTCGACAGTGAGAACAATCGATTTGGCCTGCTCAACCTCACAGGCAATAACGTTCTTATTCAAGAAAATGGTACGGCCAGCTTAGGAGAAACCAATGTTCCAGGGGATCTCACCATGATCGCCAGGGATATTAACATCGGCCCTGGATTCTCTGTAAATGGCAATTTATCACTACAGCCTTACCAGAGAGATCAAGCAATTACGATTGGGTCAAATGCCCCCCCTGGTCTATTCACTATTGATCCAACCGAAATTGAGCAGATCAATACCACTGCCCCCAACACCATCACCATTGGCAGGTCATCCGGTGAGGGCATCCTCAATGTGGCAGTGAATGGTACCGATCCGTTTGATTCCCCGTTAACATTACAGTCTCCTGAGGGGACTGTCGCAATTACATCAGGTGCTCAGCCCCTATCGCTCAGCGATGTAGTGGTTGAGGCCCGTAATATCTCATTAACGGCAATCGGCAATATTAGTTTAGCGAACATTCAGCTGCTGGGTAGCCCTCCAGCAGGCAGTATCATCAATATCGATACTGGGTTAAGCCAGACCCAGATCAGATCGCTCATTTTAGAAGGCTCAGGGGGGATTAATGCCCCCCTGGGATTTGTCAACATTTTCACCGATATTATTGATGCGACCGGAGCCAATAACCAGGATATTGTTACGGGAGCCGTCACCATTACCTCAACGTTTGCTCAAACGCTAGACAACATTTTTGTGCGAGACTCACTCACCGCTGAAAACGACATTATTTCTACCGGCTTTGCCCAAGATCCGTCTGGATTTAACCCTGCGGAAGGCATTAATGAGCTTCCGCTTAATTTCTCCGATGCGTCTGATCAAATTGCAGCAGACTGTCGTGCTAATGCTAGTAGTACAGACCAAAGTGAGTTTGTGGTTACAGGTCGAGGAGGTCTTCCGACTAGCCCTAGCGATCCACTGTCCGCACATCTCGATACTGTTCTCTGGGTCACTTCACCAGCAACAGATCTCCCATCATCAACCATCTCCACCGCTCCCATGGAGTCATCCTCACCCACACCTCTACGCGAAGCTCAAGGCTGGATCACCCAAGCCAATGGTCAGATTTTCTTCGTCACCACTCCATCTACAGAACCATCACCTTACGCATCTGGTATACCGACTGCCAGCCTCTGCGCAGCAGACATTGATTCATAGAACTCTTGTTTGCTTAGATCTTCTCTATATTCTCTGAACAATATATGTGCCATGCTCATTTATCAAACACGTACCCTCGGCACAAATAGAACGTTTGTAATACACAAAGATTTAAACAGTTTTCGACTAGCCTTCATTGCCCTCGCCATAGTGCCATGCATAGATACCCCTGCTTGGGGCCAAATATCGCCTACTAACGCACGACTCTCAAACCCCGAGGTACTGACCCAAAATCCATCACCTACCAATCCACCCACCCTGCGAGATCAAGATGTCATCCCTCGCGACACCGAACCATTTCGTGACCTAGAGCCTGCTGCCCCACTGCCGCTACCAGGGGAGCTATTGCCCAGAATTGACACATCTCCACCAGATGACACGTTCTCGGGTAGTACTGAAACACTTTGTGTCAAAGGTTTTCAGGTAAGAGACAGCACCGTTTTTGAAAAGGATGAGCTAAATGATGCCATTGAAGCAGCCTTTGCAGAAGATGCAACCATTCCAGCAATCGACGCATCGGTTGATTGCCAGGGCGGACGACAGCTCACCTTTTCTCAGATATTACTCGCCCGCTCAGCTGTGACTCAGTTGTATTTGGATAATGACTACGCCACTTCTGGAGCCATCATTCCGGCAGATACTCCGTTTATCAATGGCATTGTCACCATTCAAGCCGTTGAAGGCCGGTTAGAAGATATTCGAGTTACTGGTAATGAACGTCTTCAATCAGCCTACATTAGTAGCCGGTTGGGCATCGCCGCCCGCCCGCCCCTAAACGTAGCCAACCTATTGGCAGGTCTACAGTTATTACAGCTCAACCCACTGATTGAAACCATTCGCGCCGATCTACAGGCCGGGACAACCCCCGGCACCAATTTGCTCGTGGTGGAAGTCGCCGAAACCGATAGCTCCTCGTTCACGGTCAACTTCAATAATAATCGCTCCCCGAGTGTGGGCAGCTTTCGGAGAGGAATCAGCTTTCAAGAAACCAATCTGCTAGGGTTAGGCGATGCCCTTGCTCTGGGCTATTCCAATACGGATGGCAGCAACGAATTAAATGGTAGCTATAGCCTGCCCATCAGCCCTTACAACACCACCCTCACCGCCGCCGCAACGACATCCTTTAATGAGGTAGTCGAATCTCCATTTGAAGTGCTGGAGATTAGCTCAGAGTCGAGTAACTATAGCCTCGCCCTGCGGCATCCCATTATTGAAACCCCTGAGCACCAATTTGACTTGGAGTTGAGCCTATGGCGGCAGTTTAGCCAGACTGAGCTAGGCATTGATGATATTGGCCCATTTCCCTTATCAGACGGTGCCGATGATGAGGGGCGTACGGTAACCTCGGCCCTACGGTTTGCCCAAACCTGGACCCAGCGGAACACCAAGCAGGTGGTTTCGTTGCGATCGCAATTTAACCTTGGTCTCGGTAACTTTCTCGATGGCACCCTCAATAGCGATCCAGAGCTTCCCGACAATTCTTTTTTCTCCTGGCAAGGCCAAGGCCAATGGGTACGACGTCTGGGGGAGAATTCCCTTGTTTTATTGCGGGGGAGTGTTCAGCTCACCGATGATAATCTGCTGTCATCAGAAGAGTTTGGCTTAGGAGGACAGGCGACCGTACGCGGCTATCGTCAAGAAGAACTGTTAACGGATCGAGGCGTCCAAGCCTCTGCCGAAGCCCGATTTCTCATTCTACGCATCGCCAAAGTAGAGGGTGTCTTACAAATCACTCCATTTGTGGATTTTGGCCATGGCTGGAATGTAGATGGAGAAAATCCCGACCCCAATACCCTGGTGGGCATCGGCACAGGCCTCCTCTGGCAACAGCCTAACGTGAGCGCCCGTTTAGACTGGGGCATTCCTTTAATCTCAGCCTCAGATGGTAATGATAGTTTGCAAGAAAGCGGTGTTTATTTTTCCATTAGCTACTCTTTTTTATAGAGGCTATTAGAGCGTGTTCCTCAGACCTGTTGTAATGAGTTGAGAAGCGATGGCCATGGCAAATCTGCGATACGTACTCATTGGTTGTTTGATCCTATGGCTAACCCTAGGCACAGGACGCACCGCCGCCCAAATAACAGTTAATGGGAACAGCGAACAGGGAGTCATCAACTGCACTATTCCCGACAGTGATTTATCCCTGTCCCAGGCTCAAACCCTCTACGAATCAGGCTGCTATAACGCTGCGGCCACTGTTCTAGAAACGGTCAGTCAACAGGGCGACTCGATCAACCAAGCCATTGCCCTGAGTAACCTCTCTCTAACCCATCAACAGCTGGGTAATTGGCAGCTGGCTACTGACGCCCTGAAAATGGCGTTTGAGCGTATCGAGGTGTCCAATGCTGACCATCAAGCGGCTATTCAAGCCCAGGCTTTAGACGTGCAGGGACAGTTGCAACTGGCTAGGGGCCAAGCTGCGGCAGCGGCCACCAGTTGGGAACAAGCAGCCCAACTCTATACCCAGCTCGATCAACCCAACCGGGCAGCTCTAAGCCAGATTAAACAGGCCCGTTCGCTCCAAACCCTGGGCCTATTTCAGCAGGTCAAGGTTATCCTGGTGGATGTGGCAAAATCTTTGCGGGAGCAACCAACCTCAGACGGGAGAGAGAAGGCGATCGCATTGCGTCAGCTAGCCGATGTTTTATGGATGACAGGTGCCTCAGAAATCTCTCTCCATAAGAGCGACTCTTCTAACGAACAACAAACACGCTCAGTGCAATCTTTGCTTAAGGAGAGTTTAAACATTGGTCGAGAGTTAAATCGAACAGATATTACAGCTGCTGCGACATTAAGCTTGGGCAATTTTTATCGTCACCAGTTTTTTAAAGATATTAGTCAACCTACCATTGACCATCAGAAAGCGTATAAAAATTTCTCAAACACCCTATTCATCTATGACCAGGTGATCAATGAGACGAGTAATCGTCCATTAGCATTGCAAGCGCTTCTCAATCAGCTGAGTTTCAAGGTTAATGCTGATATTCGTGACTGGTTGTCTGAGGCTAAAGGGTTATCCACAGATCAGCAGCGCGAGTTACAAACAGCGCTGGAGCCAACAGCATTGCAAACGTCCTATGACACCGCTAAGACGCAGCTCAGCATCCTTAGGCCCGGAAGACAGACGGTCTACGCCCATGTAAACCTGGCAGAGAGCTTACTAAAATGGCAACAAATGAAATGGCAACAGAATCAGCCATTGGCCATTGATGGCACAGAAATCTTAGCCCTGCTAAAAACTGCAGAAGCCCAGGCGAGACAGCTAGACGATAAACGTGCCCTATCCTCTGTTTTGGGGCATCAAGGCCAGCTTTATGGACTGTATAGTAAAGATTCTCAAGGGCCTCGGCAAAACGCCTATCTAGAAACCGCCACCATTCTGACACGGCAGGCCCTATCCCAAGCCCAAGCCATCGGGGCTCGGGATATTAGCTATCAGTGGCAGCATCAGCTGGGGCGATTGTTAACGGCACAAGGGGATAGAGACGGTGCGATCGCAGCTTACAGAGGTGCCTTTGACACCCTGCAAACTCTCCGCTCTGATTTGATCGCCGTCAATTCCGATCAGCGCTTTTACTTTAGAGACAACATTGAACCCATCTATCGTGAATTGGTAGCGCTGCTTTTACCCCCTACCAGGTCTCAACAAAGCAAAGCTAATGCTGATGGGGTTCAAACGTCTCAACAAGATTTGGACCTGGTGCGAAAGGTCATGGATGCCTTGCAGGTGGCGGAGCTGGAGAACTTTTTTCAAGCTGCCTGTGTCGACACCACAACTGAACTAGGTAAAACCCTACAGCCAGGAGATGCAGGCATATACCCAATTTTGCTCGAACACCGGTTAGAAGTGGTCTTGCAGCTGCCCATGGTCGATCAAACAGTTCAGCAGGCCAACACGACATCAGAACTAACCGAGGATTATACCCTTCAACGTTTCTCCAGCAATGTAGAGAAGGCAGATATTGAACAATTACTAAGTCAAATTCGCAGAAATTTAGATTCCTCTAATCCAGGAGCAGTGCGACAATTTGAACGTGCTAGTGAACGGCTGTACACCTACCTATTTGAAGCCACTGAGATTGGCCCCCAGACAAAGCCTCAAACCCTGGCAATCGCCTTGGAAAATGCTTTAGCTAACAGTTCATCTAAAACGCTGGTTTTTGTGTTAGATGGTCCGTTTCGAGCCATTCCCCTCGGGACTTTGTACGATGGTGAGAACTATTTGCTTGAGGAATATGCGATCGCACTCAATCTAGGCATTGAAGTACGAGAGTCAACCACGTTACCCAACGGTGCCGACTTAAAAGTTCTAGCCGCTGGTGTAAGAAACCCACCCATCCCATTTGAAGACTATGTCCTCCCCAATGTCACTGCTGAATTAGAAAAAATCCAAACGAGTGGAGCCTCTGTCAAGCTATTGCAGGAAGAGGACTTTACCCGAGAGACCTTTAACCAGCAGTTAAATGATGCCAACTATCAGATTGTGCATCTTGCCACCCATGGTCAATTTGCCTCAAATCGAGAAGACACCTATATTTTGGCCGATGATGAACGCCTTCCAGTCGATGAATTAAATGCCCTATTTCGCAATACCCAAGCCATTCAAAACCCCATTGAGTTGATTATCTTTAGCGCTTGTCGTACGGCCACTGGTGATAATCGAGCCGTGCTGGGGCTAGCGGGAGCCACGGTGCAGTCTGGTGCCCGTAGTGCGATCGCTGCCCTATGGAGTGTAGATGATGCCGCCAGCGTCCCCTTCGCTGAGGCCTTTTATCAGCATCTAGAACAACCCGATACCAGTCGTGCCGTTGCTCTGCAACAGGCTCAGCTAACGTTAAAAGAGGAGTACACGACACCTAGATATTGGGCTCCCTATGTGCTGGTAGGCAGTTGGCGTTAGGTACAATCTCCTGAGGGATTATTTACTCAGCTAAGGGAGCCAGCCCTGGAATTATCTGAGGATCAACCGTTTCATCTGTCAGGCCAAAATACTCTAAAAACTCAGACCACTCGTCTGGATACTGATCGCGGTGGGCAATTAACTGGGCCACCATGTCGTACCAGATACCATGCTCTAGATAAACAGAATAATCGTCAGAGGACGACGAGATTGCAGCATCAGAGGTCAGCGAAATCAGTCCGCTCACCTCCTGCAATGTTCTGGCATCATCCGCACCTTCACCACGACAGCGCAAGGCAACCGTCCAGTAATACACACGGTTGGGTTGTAGACCCGGTTGCGACTCAGGCAACGCAATGGTCACTAGGCCAGGATTTTGCGGAAGTTCTAGGGATAGACGTTCCACTAAGAATTGTCGATTCTCATCGTCATTATCTGCAATCGAGAGTTCCAGGATAGCTGTATCTTCTATTTTGGAAAAAGGAACATATAAGCCCAAGCGGGGATGGGCATTTAAGGTTTTCCCCTCCAACAATAGCTCTTGGGCAGACGATGTTGGATCAGGAGCCGTTGTTGCGGGTACAAATGCCACTAGAACCGGAGGCTCTTCAGGGTTCGCTGAGGACTCAGGAGATTGTGCCATCGTCTCCTCGCTAGTCTCAGTGTCTGCAGACGTGACGGCATCATCTTCAAACAGATCATCTATCGATGGAGTATTGACCCTAGCCTGACCAACACTCGGCGTTGGCACCTCACAAATATCCCGAGTGCCCCCACCTCGACGGGTACCTGTTGCATTACCCAACTCAGAATTAGGCCGAAAAATGGAGGTGATTCGGTCAATTAAACCTGCTTGGGCTGGCGACACCATTGTCAATGGTAGCGTTAGGCTTAACCCTATGCTGAGCAGACCTTTAAGCGTTTGCGTATATTGCGATGGCGGTCGATTCATCTAGATGTCTCCCTGCACTGATGAAGCCACTGTCTAATCAATGCTAATTAAGGCTAGAGCACCATTAATTACAGTTGATCAATCAGACTTTCCGCAAGCGATAGTTGTAATAAAGAATGATGCTACCGGTACCTAATAAAGCTGAAATCGCAGGCACCATGGGTAAAAATCCCGCGAAGGTAATCATCACTCCCCAGCTGAGCACATAGATGACTAAAACACCCCCCCCCATGGCTAACACCAGGGGTAGCGGACGATAAAACCCCCATGCGATTAAGCCACCTAAGGCTGACCAAGCAACAATCCACAGCACTTCTCTATCCAACGGCAGCCACCAAATTAACGGTCGACCATCTAAGGCAGCGCTAATCAACTGACTCGCCATTTGTCCATGGATAATGACACCAGGCATATCCTGATAGGCCGTATTCCAAACATCCGCGTTTTCTGAGAGATCAGTAATGCCGATCAGAACAATGCGATCGCGAATCAGGTCAGGCTCAAGATCTCCCTCTAAAACATCCTGCAAGGGTATTGACACAGCAAACTTTTCAGGGTGACCATCCACTGTGCGAAAGTTAAGCAGTGTCTGGTACCCCTTGAGGTTCGTAGAGTCAAAATATAAGCCAGCTGCACGACCTCCTGGCCTCAGTTGTGGCACCCCGACATTACCAACCCGCATGCTGTGAGGTTGCAGAAATATCCTGCCATGCTGCCCATAGGACGCAGGGGCGGTAAACGCCACCCCTTCACCTTCTAAATAGCGACGGACCAGGGTTAAGCTAAAAGCCTGTTGCACATCACAAAATTCAGCATCTTCTGTTTTCCATAGATAATGACGCCGCACCCGCAGATCCCCATCATCAAGCAAATCGTTAAACCCAATGCGATTCGGATAATCTTGAGGTAAAACCTCATAAATGGGATGGAAACCCTGTAAATTAGGATCGTCAGGTTGTCCTGCTGCTGCTAACGCATCGGCCTCCCCTGCTTGGGCTTTACAAATACCGATCAAGTTTTCAGTGTTGCGTAGTTTCTGGGCAAGTCGAGGCAGATCAGTTTGAAAATCTCGATAAAAATCCAAGCCAATTAACCTGGGAGAATAGACTTCTAATTTGTCTAAGACATCTAATAATGCTTGATCTGGAATCGTACCGATCCCAGGCTGATAGTCTTTATTAACTAGCTTATCTCGCAAATATTTACCACTACTGGTATCCACTTCAATTAATGTAAATCGGTCATCTAGATGTTCATCAGGTCGCTGCCGTAGCAAATGATCATAGACCGCTAAATCAATAGGTTGAAACAGACCGACCATACGGGCAAACGCCACCAATAAACCAGTCGCTATACTCCATAAAGCAACAGAAATAGGCCGAATTCTTCGTAATGGTAATTCCCGACTGGCCTTGATATAGCGGCATTGTAGTTCTGTTGGTTGAGGTATATTTTGATGTGCCTGGCTCAACCAGGCTTCAGCAGCCGTGAGCCGTCGTCCCCGCAACAAAAAGTCATCATCTTGATTTTCTTGTTCCCACTCTGTCGCCTTGATCAGTAAACGCGTGTGCTCATGAATATGCTGAGGATTACTTTCAAGGGCACGGTAGAGTCGACCAAAGTTACTTAAGAAATCCCCATCCTGCTGTCTAAAATCAAACCGTGGAAACTCTTTTAGGGATGCAGGCAATTTGGTATCTTGGGTTTCTCCATAAAGAATCACTAAAAGTCGTTTATTGAAAGCCAGTGCATAATCAATCATGCTCTTACATTTGGCTGAAGCAACTGCATCTGGCGACAGAATATAGACAATATTTTTAGATGCGGTAATCCCGGCCTTGAGTTCTTCTTCAAAGTCTGACTCAGGCACTACACTTTCTTGCTCAAACCAGGTGGACTGCCCTTGCACCTGTAGCGTTTCATTTAATTTTCGGGCAAAGTCCAGATCGGCTGCAGCCGACGCAATAAAAACATCCAAAGTCACATCCGGTGACTGTTGCGCACTCGCCCCCACAAAATCTCTCTGCAACTCAGTTGGGCCATATAGTGGCCGCTGGTTAGCCAGTTTAAGCCAGGTCACATAGTGGCTAATGCTATGGCCCTTTAACAAAATACTGGGATTATCTTCTTGACGTTGCCACTTCAGTGCTTTTACTAATAAAGTCTTATGCTCTTCATGGTAGGTAGCCTCATGTTTAAGCACCTGTAAGAGCTGACTCTCATCTAACAAGTAATCTTCTTCTCTAACATTATCCGTCAGATCAATGTATTGTATGGCGCGTATTACCTCTGGAATCTGCGCAATATCTGTGGGGCAAGCCAGAATTGGAATAATGCGCTTATGTAACGATAGCGCATAGTTCAGCTCATCTTGGCAGTATTTAGACACCATTGCCTCAGGTGAAATCATATAAATGAGATTATCCGCTTGCTCAATGCCACGGTGGATCGCCGATAGAAAGTCTTCCCCGGTAACAATATCGGTACGACTAGTCCACACTGTAAATGCTCTTTGAGTGAGACTACGACGAATTTTGATGGCATTTTCCCCATCTTCCTCTGCATAGGAGAGGAAAACCTGACACATCAAATTTTGGGTGTTTTTGATGCTCTGGGTAATAAATTCACAGTGCAATTCTGACGGTTCACAAGACACTAATTCATTATTACGAGTTAACCACTCTGTGGCCGTTTGGCAGGTTTTTCCGGTAAGGAGATAGCGTGTCTGGTTCTGGTGTTCCAACCATGTCAATGCCTGATTGAGCAATTGAGTATGCTGTTGCACATAGTCAATTTCTGTTTTGAGTAAGGCTACCAAATCTTGTAGTGCCAGTTCAAAATCATTTTTGTCGTCTTGAAAAAATGCCCAATTAAGCTTTTTGATCGCTGGGTGCATATTGGGATAGCAAGAGTGGCGTCCCTCAGCTTGATACTGCAACCAATCCTGTTCTGTTTCCTGTGGATTTCTTTGTTGCCAGGTCTCGCGTGATATTTCATCGATATGTAGCAGTGGAAGAATCCGTTTTTTAAACTGGAGTGCCCGTTCAAGTTCTAAGCCACAATATTTCGAGTTAACGGCGTGGGGAGAAATGATAAAGATAACATTGTGCGCCTTATGCAGACTTTGATCAATGTATTTTTGAAAGTCAACGCCCAGGGGAATATCGTTTAAGTCTAGCCAAACATTAAAGCCTTCTTCTACTAAACGGGCTTTTAGCTTAATTGCAAATCCCTTACTGTCAGGACGCCCGTAGGAGATGAATACATCTTTGAAGTCTGCCATAAACTGTGGCCATGGGGGGAGATAGACTTTTCTATGGTATCCACAGGGCAAACGGTTGCATTTATGCTGTCAGCTAAGCTTAATCATTAGCAACAAAAGTATCGTTCATGAGAGCAACTGCTTTTTCAAACACACCCATAGTAGGCAAGACTAAGATGTTGATCTAGATAATCAAACTATGGAGGCCCGTTTAATGGCTGGGCTTGACTTTGAACTGAGATTGGCCGGTGAATATTATTTCACACCCGGCACAGTATCATTAGACCTGCGTCGAACTGAAGGTGAAAAATTCAGAGAGATTTGAGATTTACTCCCTAAAGAGACTGCCAACACTTGTAAAGTTAGCTAATATTTAACGGCTCAGAATAATATTGCCATCTACATTGCCATCTACTCAGGAGACTGGTCCATGAGCCCCCGACCCCCTAGTAACGACTTCCCGTTAGCAGGAATTCCTACCGAACCCGTCGGTAGTATCCCTCGCCCTCGCGAGTTACAAGATGCTATGGTCGCTTGCCAGCAAGGGACTATGACCCCCGAAGACTTGGATACCTTATTCGACCAGGCAGTGCGTGACACCATTGAACAGTTTGAAGCCACTGGTTCTCCTGTGGTCAGTGATGGTGAACAGACAAAATCTAGCTTTGTTACCTATCCCCTTGAGGGGCTGAATAACCTGGCCGCCGATGGCATGATTATCCCCTTTGAGGATGGCCATATTCGGCAACTGCCCCGCTTAACGCAGGGACCCTTCAAATATGCCAACTATGCAGGCTCCTATTTGCCCCGTGTCAGGAAGTTTGCCACTCGTCCAGTGAAACAGGCTGTTATTGCTGCCTCAGCGATGAGTCTGCTTTACCCAGAGGCTGGTCTTCCTGATTATCCACGGGAGCAGTTTTTGTCTGATTTGATCCAGGAGGCTGTTGCCGATATCCGTAGCTGTTTTGACAACGGCGCACACCAGGTACAAATTGACTTTACCGAGGGGCGTCTAGCGGTCAAACTAGATCCATCAAAGCAGTTATTGCAACAATTTATTGAGCTGAATAATCAGGTGCTTTCCCATTTTGATGAAGATGAGCGTCAACGCATTGGGGTACATACCTGTCCGGGGGGTGACCATGATTCAACCCATAGTGCTGATGTGGATTATGGTGAGTTGATTCCCCTGTTATTGAGGCTAAATGCAGGTAATTTTTACATGCAGATGGCCAGCGAAGCGAACCCTGAAAAGTCTTTGCAGATTATCGGGGAGAATTTACGTCCTAATCAACGGGTCTATGTGGGGGTTATTGATGTGGTGAATGAAGAGATTGAGTCTGTGGAAACGGTGTGCGATCGCATCTTATTGGCCGCAAAATACATTCCCATCCATCAGCTCGGTACGACCGATGATTGTGGTTTTTCTCCCTTTAGTGATGACGTCGTTACCAGTCGAGAGACCGCCTTTGCAAAAATTACAGCCCGTGTTCAGGGTACACGCATGGCCTATGAGAAATTAAGATAACTCCGGTTGCCAGATATCCACCAAACTGAGCTGATTGCCCTGTGGCCATCCTATAGTTTGAGGCCTATAGTTCTAGGCCTATAGTTTTAGGTAAATCGAGGTACTCTAAAGGCTGACTTCAAGGGAGAAAGCACTCGATGACTGGTGGTAAAGTTGAGGTTGCGATGGCAATCATCTATCAAAACGATAGGTTTCTGATGCAACTACGGGACGATCTACCAACGATTCTATTTCCTGGTCACTGGGGCTTTTTTGGTGGGCATCTAGACCCCGGCGAAGATCCTGAGACTGGTGTGCTAAGAGAGCTCCAAGAAGAGATTGACTATACGCCCACAACAATCACGTTATTTGAAAGGAGTGAAGATGAGCGCGTTGTTCGTCACTTTTACCACACCGAATTAACCGTGTCCGTTGCAGACCTGACGCTGAATGAAGGCCAAGACCTGGGTTTGTGCACCATTGAAGATGTGCAACGTGGCTATAAATACGCCCCGAAGCTAGGCGAAGACAGACCCCTGGGTGCCCCCCATCAAAAAGTCTTACTTACATTTATCGATCAGCTTTGATCCAACGATTTCAGGCCCATCATGCTCCCGTCTCTCACAAGATGCATTACCCTGTGAAGAGCGAACAAATCAGTCAATAATGCCTATGGCCGAGGTGCCACCCAAAAATCAACCTACCGCTGATCCCACTGCGGATGACGCCCCACCAGCTAAAATCCAGGCTGCCCCACCTAAGCTACGTCCCTATCAGGTAGACCTGGTTAACGACCTTTATCGAAAACTGAATGAGGGCTACAGCCGCATTGCCATTATTGCTGGCACAGGCGCAGGCAAAACCGTGATCAGTGGGCAAATTTGTGCCCATGCTGAGTCAGCCGGTCGTAAACTGATGTTTTTGGTGCACCTGGATGTACTTGTGGGGCAAACCTACGAGAAAATGCAGTCCTTTGGATTGGACTGCGGGTTTATCAAAGCAGGTTGGCCAGAAAATCCAGAGGCTCCCATTCAAATTGCCAGTATTCAAACCATGGCCAAGCGGCGTTGGTGGAAGAACTGGCCTGCCGATGTCGTGTTTTACGATGAGGGACACATCACCATGTTTAGCCAAATTGGTAAACAGGTGATGCACAAAACCCACCCTGATGCCGTGCATTTGGTGATGACAGCCACCCCTCTACGCCTGGGCAGAGAGCAGTTAGGGGATGTGCTTGACACGTTAGTGGCATCGCCTGTGCCCAGCGAGCTACAGCAAATGAACTACCTGGCTCCCCTCAAGTATTTCAGTATGCCCATGGACAGCATGGCTAACCTGGAAAAGGTCAGTACCAAGGGCGGTGACTATGATGAGAAAGATCTCAAGACCGCGTGCGATCGCCCCGAATTGGTAGAACGTATCATTGAAGAATGGCAGCGTCTGGTGCCCGGCAAACGCACCATTGCCTTCTGTGTTGATGTGGAACATGCTCGCAACGTAGCCAAAGAGTTTCGCAAGGCAGGCATTTCAGCGGATACGGTCGATGGCAACACACCCATAAAAGAACGCAAGCGCCTCTACGATGCCCTGGGCCAGGCAGAACTACTCGTTTTGACCTCTTGCAACGTTATTAGCATCGGCTTTGACGAGCCCAGTGTGGAAGTCGGTTTAATGCTACGCCCTACCAAATCCAGTGCACTGCACTTTCAGCAGTTGGGACGGGTGATGCGGATTTCCCCACAAACCGGCAAACGTTATGGCATTATTCTGGACCAGGCCGGTAATTTAGAGCGTCTGGGCTTTCCCGAAGACATTCGTGAGTATACCCTACCCACCCGCAGTCAGTCCTCTGGTCAGGGTGGTCCTGCCCCCACTAAACCCTGTCCTGCCTGTGGTCTGATTGTCTATTCCTTTATTGTTAAATGCCCTGAGTGTGGTCACCAGTGGGTCAACGATCGGCCCATTATGCTAGAAGACATGGTGCAGATATATTCATCTCAGCAAGCCCATCAAATCAACGACATTCCCACCCTGGTGCAACTGTTTCACGGCCATCGTCGACGAGCCTTTAAAAGTAACTATGCACCTACCTGGGCTGAGCGTTCTTTTTTTGAACATACGGGGCGTAAAGCCCAAGCAGAATGGTGTCGTGGGTCTATCTATGGCCATCGCCCCAGTTGGGAACAACAACTCACTATTCTCGACTATCTCAGAAAAAGCGCTCGTCGTTTAGGTAGACGAGACGATTGGGTTGCCTATGAGTTTGAAAAAGAAGTTGGCCCTGGCAGCTGGAAACAACTAGCAATTCATGAAGGCATGGCTCAATCTCAATAACGGGTTCAACGAATACTGCTAATACTGCTAATACTGATTTAAAGTGATTGGACTAGCCAGATTACATCCTATTGGAAAACTGCTTGAGCATCTGATAAGCGCCAAAGTACAGATTTCAGAAAGGCATATGGCTGATTCCTCATCCCTATTTATTTATTTACGCAAACAGCCTGTATGCCTTTGAATTAGGTCCATACAAAAACTCTTAGAACATAAAAGTAAAAAAATAGTCCGGATTCTAGACTACCCACGGGGCTTTAGAAATAACGGTGGGGCATAAATAATAGTGGAGAGCCTTAGCGAGCTCTCTTACTATTTCTTGCTTATGAGTACAAGCAGATATACAAATATGAACGTGCGTCTTATGCTGCGACCCAAACGATTGAAGCAGGTCATTTTAGGCTCTCTAGTGGCGACAACGGCCATTAGCATCACCCTCATACCCGCATGGAAAGCTCAGTCGGCAGCAGAACGATGGTTACGAGTAGAGCGCATCTCCGGTAACGTGACCACATTAGCAGGTGGTCGTAAGAATGCCCAGATAGGCGATCATTTAACCGCTGTAGGGCATGGGTTAATTACAGGCAATCGCTCCAGCGCGCACCTATCAGCCGATGATGGTATTGGCACGATTGCCGTCGCTCAAAATACACGGCTTACTATCCGACAGCTAGCTGTTTTATCGGACGGTAGCAAAACAACTGTTATCGATGTCCCTCAGGGTCAGGCAAGACTACAGGTCCGACGATTTACTCACCCAAACTCACGCCTAGAACTACATACGCCTAGTGGTGTGGCGGCAGTACGAGGCACAGAATTTGGAGTTTCAGTCGATGATGCGGGACAGACTAATGTGGCTACCCTAGAAGGGCAAGTGGAGGCCAGTGCTCAAAATGTAGCTGTACCAGTCGATGCAGGCATGGTTTCAATCATTCATCCAGGGGAGCCCCCCACACCTGCCCGTTCCCTAGATCGTAAATTGGATATTCAATGGGAACTTTATGAGTGGAGAGATGATCACTTTTATATGGCTGGTCGGATTGATGCAGCCAATACTCTCTTGGCCCTGGGAGAAGCACTATCGGTGAGTCGTACTGGACATTTTGAGCAAAAACTGGAGTTATCTAGTCGTAACCAGCCTGTTATTTTGACAGTTCAAAACGCGGTTGGTGAATCTCGCACACATCGAATGCTGCCCTGGTTATCCAATGATTGAAACAAAGACATCCAGCACCGATGGGAACAGTTCTCTGAATGATGGACTATGAGGCAGTTTTTGCAGCAGGTTCAGGATAACATTCGCAACGGGGTCGGTCAGGCGCGATCGCACTGGGTCAATATGTTCTTAGGCCCAAGTTTGGCAGCAGCAGGCCTAGGCGTAAGCCTCTTTGGCTTAGGTCTGTGGGAGCCCCTAGAGCAAATGGCCTATACTGGCCTTTTCCTAACACGCGATCGCATTGGAGCACTCCAGTGGGATGATCGGATTGTCGTGGTTGCCATTGATAATGACAGTTTGGCAGCCTATGGTCCATACCCCTGGTCTCGCGACCTCTACGCCACCTTGCTAGATCATTTAATGGTAGCGCAACCAGCGGCTGTGGGGTTCGATATCCTCATGCCAGAAGCCACCCCTGAAGATGCACAGCTAGCAGAGAGCATCAGCTTTAGTAGCAATGTTGTTCTGGCCGTTGGCGGAGATGGCAAAGGTAACAGCATCCAGGTTACGCCTACCCTGACGACACCTGCCCAAGGGTTCTTCCAATTAGGGCACGTCAAACATACACCAGATCTAGATGGACTCAGTCGTCAAGGGTTTCTCTACGAGAGACATCAAACATCATTTGCCCCTAGCTTTGCCATTGCCCTGCTGGACGTCTATCAACAGAATCTGGCACAACTCATCACAGAGACCCCCACCACATTATCAGAACAATCAGTTCAGTTTTTAGAGCATCCTGAGCAGTTTGATCAAACTCAATCCATGCTGATTAACTGGCCAGGACTGACACGTCCTGGCAAAGGCCAGAAATCTCCCCAAGGGCTAAAAACACTCTCTTTCTCAGAGATCTTAAATGGTAGTGCTGTTATTGATCAACTTCAAAATAAAATTGTTTTAGTAGGCTACACGGCTACTGGGGTGGTGGGCACAGTGGAAGATCCTATTAGAACTCCCTTTGAACAAGATATTCCCACGTCTGGAGTATATTTACATGCAGCTCTTTTAGACAACTTATTAAACAATCGTTTTCTCAATCGACTCCCCCAAGGCTGGACCCTCGCCTTAATCATGCTGAGTGCCATGGGTAGTAGCCTGATATTAAAACCTATGCGGCTTTGGGGACGTCTCATCTTTGTAATAGCCTTGATTCCTGCGTGGTTCGTCATCACTTACCTTGGCTTTATAGCCGGTTTGTGGCTACCGATGGCTGCCCCCATCGGCACAACACTGTTAGGTATGATGTTCCTCCAAGTGGCAGAACAACGAGAGCGTCAAGCATTAACCGATCTCTTTGCCATTAGTTTATCTCCAGAGATGGCCAACTTCATCTGGCAGCATAAAGAAGAACTATTGACTAAAGGACAAATTCACTCCCAAGAATTGACTGCCACCTTATTATTTACTGATATTCGTGGTTTTACAACAATTGCTGAGACATTGCCATCTGACCAATTACTCTCGTGGTTAAATCGTTATTTTGAGGTGATGACTGAGTGCATTATGGCCCATGGTGGCGTCGTCGATAAGTATATTGGTGATGCTATTATGGCAGCATTCGGTGCACCAGTATCACGATCAGGTAAGGATGCTGTTCAGCAAGATGCTCTAGCCGCCGTTGGTGCAAGTATGGCCATGGTAGAAAGATTAAAAGATTTAAATCAAGAGTTTACGGCTCAAGGATTACCCACCGTGAGATTTGGCATCGGGTTACATACAGGTGCCTTAGTGGCAGGGACCGTCGGCAGTCGCTATCGAGCTAACTATTCTCTCTTTGGTGACACTGTCAATATTGCAGCAAGGTTGCAAGATATGACCAAGCAGCTCACTAAAAACTCTCCGTATCCAATTTTGATGAGCGAGGCCACTTATCAACATGTGGCGGATCAGTACGCTGTTATTGCTGAGAAAGCTCAAATTCAACTGCGGGGACGCACGGCTCAAACCACTGTATATACCTTGGGTGAAATGGGCAAAGTTCAAAGCTAAGTTTCCCTAGCTTTTGGCGTTTAGACGTTTGTGTAAGCTGAGAATAAAGTTTTACACTGAGCCAAGGCATTGCTGCCGGGATCAAGTTGATGCCAACTGGAACAGCCCCTTGATCAAC
Organism: Leptothoe sp. ISB3NOV94-8A; assembly: GCF_043421595.1. NCBI lineage: Bacteria > Bacillati > Cyanobacteriota > Cyanophyceae > Nodosilineales > Cymatolegaceae > Leptothoe > Leptothoe sp. ISB3NOV94-8A. The sequence continues at coordinate 6,201,122 of NZ_JAXSQW010000001.1, forward strand.
TAGCAGATAGAGAAAGAAGACTTGAGAACGTGTGCCGACCAACTCAATTAACCCCAGAAACTGGGAAATTTCGCGGCTGATTTGTCTCAACTTCTTTCTCGATGGCCTCTCGATAGGTACTGATGTAATGGTGGGGGCCAACATCATGCTTTGAGGTGACAAATTCCCAGGGCTCGCCCCCATGAAGATAAACCAGATCTCCAATGGCCGTTGGCGGCACGATTGTGGTTGGATCGGTTAAGTTCGCGACTCGATAGCTATTGGGCACTAACTGATGATGAGCACTGACAAAAGTGGGATCACTTGGCCGATCGCAGTCGCAAATATCGGCTGCCACTGCAACCTGTATCTCTACTAAGAGATCCTCAAGACTCGCTGTGGCCGTGCCCACGCCACCCCTCGCATCAAGGTTTCGACCAAACCGACTGAGGGTGGCAATATCGACAAACAACTCTCGGGCTGGGTATTTTTGCAAAATTTCCAGTAGTGATGCTTTGTTGTCATCCGCCGCCGATAGCAAAATTGTCCCCCGCAATGCCTGGATATTGCCCTGTCGAGACGGGGTATGAATAATCCGTCCCAGCTGAAACAAGATATATTCTCCCAATAACTGGTTGAGAAACTGATCCAATGACAGTAGATCTAGTTCAAATTCAGACGTGAGAATCTTACGAAAATTCTCTTTGTCCACACCAGCTACCTTCATGTAGAGGGGCCAGCTAGGTGGCAGTTCTCCGGTTTCTACAAACGTGACCAACTCATCCGTCGAGATCGATATCAGCAAAGGCCCCAGGGTGGTGGTGACTTCCACCGGATGTCTTGGCTGGGGTGAGGTTTCATTGACGCTATCGCTGGTTTGCTGGCTAAGGAACTGGCTCTCTGACTCTGGTGTTCTAGATCCTTGAGCCACCGTGGCTAGGGCTTTAGTTCTTGCCACGGAGATAGTATGTTCTGAGGGACTACAAGAGTGAGTTGCCAGGACAGAATCTGCATAAGCCACGTCTGTAACATCACAGTCACAAACCAAGTCGGGCAGCAGCTCACTAAAAAAGTTAAAGAGAGGCGTCAGCGTTTCAACAAAAAGGTTGACATCTCGATAAACAATCCCTAGCTCTCGGATATCAAAGCGAACCTCATCCTCGGGATAGCGCTTGATTAATTCCAGAATTGACATATTATCGTCCAAATAGGCAGAATTAAGCGCCTGGGCCAATGGGGTCAAATCTGCCCGGATAGAAGGGTTTCCTACTATTTTGTTGAGCTGATATAAGAGAAACTGAATATCGCTATCCCCCAGGGGAATACCCGTGTCAGGAATGGCGGCATCCAGTAGAACAGATAGGGCGTCTACTGGAATAGGTGTGCGCCCCAAAAAGTTCTGTAGTGCTGGCGATAAGGTGCCATCATCAGCAAATTTTTCGAGATCGCTGACGGGCAAACTAGCCCGTAAATCAAGAAATTGCATAGTAACGGTGTCGGCGGCCTGGGCGACTCCACCAAACAGGGGAGAAATGCCCAAGGTAATGCCCGTAATGAGACCTGCCACTAACGTTTTGACAATAAGCAGATCAGGGTACAATCTCGCAAATCCTGACTTGTCAGGTTCCATAGTCAACTTCCTTAATTAATGGCAGGGGCAGTACAGGCTTGAGCATTGGGCAGACCGAGCATTTCGCCCAACGAGAAACAGGTAAAGGGATTTTCAGGAATGGGGATGTCTCCGGCGGCCACCCAGAACCGTAAGCTTTCAGGGTCAAATACCACCTGGCGGAGGGAGCCATTGCCGCCGATGCTGGTGTTGTCGTCATAGATCGATAGATCACTGACTTCACCTGTATTGGGATTGGTGCGATCGCGCAGTACCTGTACCACTGTCTCAGGGTTCATCTGGCCATAGAGCGACCGGGAGCCACCGGGCTCTAACAGCTGCTGAAAACTTTTGAAACGACTAAAACTAGACTCGCCATAGGTGCGATCGCGACCTACATAATCTGGGTCAGCAAAATGGTTGGTCATATACAACACACCATCATCACTGAGTTCCCGCAGCCCCATCTCATCCCCCAGCAGTTCAAACACTCCCGCCTGCTTAGATTTATAGTCGGAAATAATCACCAGGTTCGACCGCATCCGCTCATGGGAAGTCATGATCGCTTTAGCTTCGTCGTAGGTGCTGGCATACTGCGCCACCTGGGCCATCAGCTGCACCGTACTACGCCCCTGCAGTGAAACCTCTTCATAATCCGCCGGGCGAGACGTGTTGTTAGATACAACGATGCCCTCTGCATTAAGCCCCGCATTGGGCCACACCACACCGGGAATCGCAATAAACGCATGGGGAATTCCCTCATTGGGCTGACGGATCATAATCGTCGGGTTCTCAATCCAGTAGGGAATCGGCTCTTCTCCATTGTCCAGAGTCCAACCGTGGTACATTTTCCCATCTACTGTGGCGCTACCAGAGGTAATAAAGTGAGCACAGCCAACATTAAACAAAACATTGGGGATCAAGTGTGTGAAATAATCCTGATACACATCCCCAAGGGCCAGAACCATGCAACCGTGATAATTGAGGTCACTCCCTTCTGCACCGTCAGCAAGACCGCGACATTCCTCTGCCACACCGGGAAACGACCGTTTTCGAGCCAGCCGAGAAAGGGCCAATCCACGACCCAAAAAATTTAGGGAGGAAATCACTTCACGCCCCATAGAAGCAATCTCATCCTTGAGTAGACTGCCTTGTTGGTAACCCATCTCGTAGGGCGTTCCCTGGAGCCAAACCACCTTGATTTTGCCATAATCTTCTCGGTGGGATGGCACTGGTTGCCAGGTGCCGACTTTAGGCTGCCATGGGCTAGCCACGATGTCAGTAGGTGCCTGGGCCAATGATATTTGTGAAGAGCCCAACGTACTTGAGACAGAAAACAGGCCTGCCACCAAAAGAGCAATGGCCAGAAATCTGAGCTTACGATTTATAGAATGGCTCCATAGATGCTTAATGCCTTGCATAAGGGTAGTTACCTCAGCCGTTAATAGGGTCAGTATTGTTCCACTTTTTCCTAACTTGAGAAGTGTAAACCATGTCTTCTCCACCGAATCCTCGGGAAAACGATGATTTTTACATTTCAAGCCTGATTCTTTACAAGGGTTAAATTCATGGGTCAAACGATCAGAATGAAAACCCAGTACATTGATGGAACGGACCAAACCTTTGAATGGGAGCCTCACACTGAGGATAGTCAGACTGTCAATATGGCAAGTAATCTTCAAAAAAGTCTTAATTAAGATTCTGTTGTTGAACAGTCCTTTGATCTAGAACCATCGTTTGACTCTAAATGTACAATGGTCAGGCTAGTGGTAGTAGGCTATGTTTCGAAACAAACATCAAAAAGCAGGTGTCAATGCCCAGGCAGCCTTGAACCAGTCGTTGTCTAAACCTCTGCTATACGTACTGGCCCATGGTGAAGCTTCCGGTGATCCTGGCCAGATTAATCAAGCTGTTTTTAATGGACAAACAGATGTATCGATTGCCCGTGGGGAGCTTGAATTAAGAAAGGCGATCCAATCCTTGGCCTTTATCACTGAGACCAGTATTAATTCATTGCCGACACTAACCGCGTTGTCACTACCAGGGGCGGCCATTCCACTATTTTGGACAATTCATACGTTTCTTCAACATCAGTATGAGAAACCTGGTTTAGATAATCGTATTAATCGTCGTAATCACGATGCTCGACTGCTGTTTAAGCAGCTAGCCCAGCTGGATCTATCGCCCTGGTATGCACAATCGGTCACTCAGGTTGCGCCTGATAACTTACCTGCTGAGGTGCATTTTCCCCCTGAACATCCGATCCCAGGACAAATGTATCGACATTATCCCTACAACATTAAGGATAAGGGCCATCTTTACTACCCTGTAAACAACTATTTTTCAATGTTGTTTGAGGAACGAGAGCAAGAACTGATCACGCTATTAAGTGATTTAGGTGCCACTCAAATTATTATTGAGTCAGTGAGTGGTGATGAAGCCGTGGCGGATAAAGAGGGATATCGCAAGGTCTTTGAGTATGCCCCCCGTCCCCTCACGGCCCCCAATGCTATTAACGTCCAGGGATATCACTGGTTAGTCTATGAGCCGACATGGCAATCGGTGTTAAACGAACGTTTTCGGGGACTGACATCGATTGAGTTTACGTTTGATATGGATGTGATGGGGTTACTGAGAACCCAGATTCAATCTAGCGATCAGCTGATGTCTGAACTGGATTCGATGGTGCCACCTGCTGACTACAAGGAGGCCGTTTACCAACAGGTGATCAAAGTTCGCCGCGTACATGTGCAGTTTGGATGAAATCTTTCCATTTTATGGAAGAGACCCGTCTAATCGCCCTGTTTGGTTTGGCTGACAAGGTTCGAGAACAAGTGCGCCAAGCTGTTGATCGATTACAGCAAATGGGTCTGTAGGTCGTGATGATTGCAGGGGATGCTGAGGCTGTAGCCAAGACAGTCCCTGAGGATATCGCCAAGGAGAATAGTGCTCAGGTGTGAAACTTAATCCTAGTAAACTTCTGAGTTTTGGTCTGTTTGCCAAGTCATCCACAATGGGTATCCATTGCTATCTCGCAGTTCAATGGTGCGGTTGGCATGGTTGATGGCTGAGGCCGCAAATGTTGTTTCTCCACCCCAGGCACCCCGAATGCCCGTCACTTCAATCGTGTCATCCGTGGTGATGTTGACCTCTTGGTTTTCTAAATACCAGGCTGGACCCAGGTGAACTCTAAAAGTCTCTTGGTCTGTTTCAACCTGTAGCCATATTCCTTGTCTTGAACCTACTCGCTCAATATTAGTCACGCGACCACCGATTGTTTCCAGCGTACTGGCATCATAGGCTCCGTTGTACATTGGGCAGGGGCCTACGCCACCCCAGTGCCTACCACCATGTCTATGCCCATGTCTATGGCCATGTCTCCAACCATGACCTTGGCCTCGTTGTGCATGTCTGGGCACCACCCAATCAGACTGAGCATTTGAAGAGTCAAACATCGGTCTGTTTACCATTTGTGCTCTTAGGGGTGTGGCGATCAGAGCGAAGTAAGTTAAACCAGCTCCAGCTAAGGCGGGAAGAGTAACGTAGGCAATGCGGCGTTTCATAATACGCTCTCCCTTAAGCTCTAATATTGCTTACGGTTCTAGTATAAAGCCTCTAGCTGACTAAAGGCTCCAGTGGTTGTTATAAAAATTAGCGGCTCACTTCGGTTCAGGATCTCAACTGAGCCAAATGCGTTCACCTCATTGCAATAATCTGACTTGAGAGGCTTCTGCCCGCTTTGTTCTACGTCGCATTCGCTTAACAGTTTCTGTTACATCGTCTACCAAGGAATAAACGACTGGCACAACCACAAGGGTCAAAATTGTGGACATCACTAGACCCCCTAAGATGACAGTGGCAATGGGAGAATAGGCATCCATACCGGTTTCTGGGAAAAAGGCCAGCCGGACAATCACAATCAGGGTGGTGACAGTGGTCATGATAATGGCTTTGAGGCGGATAGGTCCGGCCTGGCGGATTGCGATCGCACGTGGCACCCCCTCCTTCCGCTTGGCTAAAATCAGCTCCAACAACAGAATTGCCGCCGACAGTGAAATCCCCGAAAGAATCACAATTCCTAGAATCGATACGGTGGACAGGGTGTGATTAAACAGCAACAACGCACCAAATACCCCCACCAGCTGCAGTGGCACGGACAACATCATCACCAGGGGATGTATAAACGAGCCAAACTGAATCACCAAAATGATATAAAGCAGCACGAGCGACACCAGTAATCCTTTCAGCAACCGGGCAAATTCGATCATCATGTCGGTCATATCGCCCATGGAGTCGATGCCATAGCCTGGTGGAAAGCTCAGTTCTTGACCGGCTTGCATTGCGATCGCCATGGATAAATCCATAGACGCAGGTCCATTCTTGCGGTAATAGCCATTTACATACACCACCCGTTTACCATTCACCCGCTCAATCAATGTCGGACCCTGTTGCGGTTCGATCGTCGCCACCACGCTCAGCGGCACCTGTTGGCCTGTTGTTGTCGTGATGTAGGTATTTGACAGATCCTGCATCGTGCCGCGAGCATCTTCGTCGTACCGCACCAGAATGGAATTCTGTCGCAGGTTGGGACGATTGTAGTAGCGGCGCGTCATGCCGCCATTGAGAGCGTAGTACGCCTGCTGAGACACCGCCTGTACCGTTAACCCTAGCTCCTGGGCACGACGGCGATCAATATTGAGCCGATATTCGGGCTGGGAGAGGGCTGAGCTTGTAAACGGCATCATAATGTTGGGGTTGGCCTCTGCAATGTCTAAGACCCCCTGAGCCAGGCGATGCAGTGTCTCTAAGTCATCGCCATATACCGCCAGCTGAATGGGAGCCGCAGAGGTGGCCATCACATCCACGCCCATTTCTTTAATGGCAATGCGGCGGGTACCGGGAATCGTCCGTTTCGCTTCGGCTTCAATGCCGTCCATAATCTCCCAGATGTCGCGCTGACGTTCATCCAGGGGAGTAATGGTAACCGTCATTGATGCGGTATTCACACCGCCCATGCTGTAACCCGTAAAGTAGGTGCTGTTCCGCGTTAGCTCAAAGCCTATCTGGGAAGAGACTTTCTCCACCTCCGGCTGTTGCAAGATAATTTCCTCAAACCGACCTGCCGCCGCATTGGTGGCTGCAAACGAGGTACCTGCCTCCATTTCTAAGGTGGCGACAAACTGTCCCGAATCCCCCAGGGGCATCATCTCCTGGGGAATAAGACCGTACAGCATGATCGCCAGCACCACCGAAGCCCCAGCGATGGCCAGGGTAATCTCTCGGTTTCGCATACACAGGTCTAGCAGCCAGGCGTAGCCCCTTTCCAATCTGTTAAAGCCAAAACGAACAGGTGTCGTTAGCACCTGTAGCCAGGTTTGTCGCTTCGGTTTGTCGCTGTGGGGCTTGAGGGTAAAGGCTGCCACCAGAGGAATCAGCGTAATCGACACCAGCAACGAGGCCACAAAGGCAAACACCATCGGCCACACAATGCCCACAAACATCAGACCTGTGAGACCACCCGAGAGAATAGTGGGCACCAGGGCCGCAATCATCACACAGCTCGCCGCAGCACTGGCTAAAAAGACGTCTCCAGTCCCCTTAATCGCCGCTTGCACGGGCATCAACCCTGCCCGTAACTTTTGGTCAATGGAGTCGAGCACAATAATGGAGTCATCCACCAGCTTACCAATGGCCATCATCATGCCAATCAGCGTGGAGGAATTGAGGGACATGCCGATGGGGATAAACGGCAGGGTGGAAAGGGCCAGGCTGGTGGGAATGGAGATCATGATGATAGCCGTGGACCGAAAGTCTTCGAGAAAGACTAACATGACCAGCCCTGCTAACACGACGCTTACCAACAGCTCCTGGAACGTGCTGCTGACAATCAGGTTGACCAGGTAAGAGTTGTCATAGGCTTCCTGGAATTCGATGCCAGGATACTCGTTTTGGATAGCCTCCAGTTCCATCCTGACCCGCTTGATCACCTGGGGTGAGCTAGAGTCTGGCCGCTGAATCACATTGACCGCGAGGGCCGATTCTCCATTATAGCGGTAGCCGCTGCGGCGCTCTTCATAGGTGTCTTTGACCGTCGCCACATCCCGCACATACACCACCCGACCATTTTGTTCTAAAACGGGGTAATCCATCACCTCAGCTGCCCCCAGGGTTCGCTCGTCGGTGCGAACCAAAATTTCGCTATCTCCCTGGGTTAGGGTACCTGCACTCTGGCTAATGTTATTGGCATCAATGGCATCTCGCACTTGCACAATGGAAAGACCATAGGCTGCCAGCTTCTCGCGGTCTACAATGATCTGCAGTTGACGACGATAGCCTCCAAAGATGGACACGGCCTGCACATCTTCCACCTGTGTCAGGCGATCCACTAACGCATTGTCAGCAAATTCCCTCAGCTGCAGAGGATCCCAGTTCTCACCCTTGAGTGCTAACGTCAGCACGGGTCTGTTTAGCGGGTCAATGGGCAGCACCCAGTAAGATCTAAAGTTAATGCCATCAAATAACAGATCGCCTTCGGCTGCTGTCATGATGTTTTGCACTGACTGCACAGCCTTATCGACATTGCCTCCCCAGGCAAACTGAATGGTGACGATGGAATTGTCCTTTTGGGAACTAGACCGGATAAATCGCACCCCGTCCAGTACGCTGAGCCGCTGCTCGATGGGTTTGGTGATATAGGTTTCAATTTCCTCTGGAGATGCACCAGGAGCCATGGATACCACCGACACCAGCGGGCTTTCCACATAGGGCATCATCCGCACTGGCAAGAGAAATAGCGTCAGTAACGACAGCATAATCACCGTAATGTAAAGAGCGGTGACAACAACTGGATTTTTGATAGACCAGTGGGTGAGAAATTCTTTCATAGAAAGTGTTGGGAATGACTAGGGACGCTAAAAAACGAAGAGATTGCCCTAATTAGTGATCAAATACCGTTGGCTTCGGCTTCGCTCAGCCAACTCTTATTCGCTCAGCCAACTCTTACAGCCAGCGTCCCCTGAGCGGAGTCGAAGGGGACATTGACAAAGGCAGTTCATTTTCTGATGGCTGAATCCAGCTATTGTACTTCAAACATAAAGTAAGCTTTGCCCTCTTGCTCCCCTTCATTAACAGTGGTGTTAACGGCCCACATGCCCGCCATACCAAGGTAAGTCGTGACCTTATACTGACCCGGTTCAGCATCCGGTGAAACTTCCGCTTCAGTGGTCATATCCTCCATATCCTCCATGGGCATAAAGATCTCCACTTTCAGGTTTTCAGTGGTGACAGGTTCACCTGTGGCGGTATCTTTCACGGCAACCAGAAGTTCTGCATCTCCTATGGGTACCGCATCAGAACTCACCAGGGTAATCTCTACATTACCTTCGCTGGTGGCTTCCATTCCCTCCATGGTGTCCATTGCCGCTTTATCATCAGTGACGGTTTCAGCAGTATCCGGTGCCTCTGATGTAGTGGCGTCAGGAGTGGATGCTCCTGCACAGCCAGTGACCAACGCGCTGACTGCAATTAGACTCAATAACAGGTTTTTCATGGTCTTATTGATTCGAATGGGGGTATGTGTAACTGAGAGAAGTGTGTGAGCAGCAAAACCTATTTCACTGGCACGGTGAGGCGGGCTTTGCCAGCCTGTTCGGCATCGGTCACGGTGGCTTCTATAATCCAGTCACCTCTCATGCCTAAATGGGTGTTAACTTTGAATTCTCCGGGGTTGTCTGTGGCCGCCAACTCCACTTTGGCCATCATCGGTGCCATGTTTTTCATGGGCATGGTGATGTCGAAGGCTATGTCATCGGTAGACACGGTTACCCGTTCTTCAGTCTCCGTATTATTTAAGACAAGGGTGAGTTCATTTTTTCCAGCTTTTACCGTGTCAGGACTTACCAGGGAGAGTTCTAATGCACTGCCTGTGGGACTTACAAAATCATCGGTGGGGTTACCCAGGGCATCAACAACGGTCACGGCTCCCCCTTCGATCAATCGACTGTTTCCCGAGGTAATGACCCGATCGCCGGGTTGCAGACCGTCGGTAATCTCGATGCGATCGCGACTCATCATCCCCGTTGTCACCCGTCGTCGCTGGGCCTTACTGCCATTCGCGACCCAGAGCGCCGCCTCACCGTTAAAGTCCACCACAGCTTTTTTCGGCACTGAGAGCGCCTCGGTGCGTCGCTGAGTGATAATCTCCATATCCACAAACTGCCCGGAGAGTAGTCGTCGCTCCGGGTTATCCACCACAGCTTCCACAGTAACTGTTCGGGTCTCTAAATCCGCTTGGGGAAAAATGCTGGTAATCTCCCCTTGAATAACGCCTGTATCCGTGCCCTGGATCTTCGCCAAAATTGGCGTTCCCACTCGGATTTGATTGGCATCCTGTTGAGCCACATTGGCCTGAAGTCTCACCTGCTGATAGTCGCCAATCTTGAAAATCCCCATTCCAGGCTGCACCACAACACCTGGATCGGCCATGCGGGCTTGCACAATGCCGCTAATCGGGGCTGTAATTTGGGTGTAGCCCTCAAATGCAGATGCCGTCTCTATCTGAGCACGGGCACGTTCTACCTGAGCCTGATCGCTGGCCACCTTGGATTGCAGACGTGTGAGTTTGGCCTTAGCGCCCTCTAACATGGCTTGTTTGGCATTTACCTGGGATGCCGCCAAATCATACTGAGATTGAGATGTGGCCCCTTCTGCCGTGAGGGTCTTAAAGCGATCTCGTTCGAGCATGAGATAGTCCAGATCCGCCTGAATTTGGACAATTTCCTGTTGTTGTTCTTCTAGCTCAAACTGGCTAGCGTCAGCCGCCGCAAGGAATGCCGTGGCCGACGCCTGGGCTTCACTCGTCTGGCTGACCCGCTCAAGGGCATCCAAGTTAGCCAACAGCTGCCCCGCATCGACCCAGTCACCGGGATAAATAGCATAGTTTGAGAGCTGACCCGCCACACGGGGATAAACAGTAACCTCTGTGTAAGGCAAAATTGCTCCGGTATAATTAAAACTGACATCCAGCGGAGCCGCCTTTACTACCTCTACGGTAACTGGTGTTGGGTTGAAGGCTCCATCCACCCGCATCATCTCATCATGGGACATGCCCTCCATATCATGGCCGCCCATGTCGTGGTCTTCCATAGCAGACGAGGAGAGAATATGGGTGGCACCGACAATGCCTGTACTCAAAACAGCAAAAACGCCTAACCCCAGTAGGGCTTTACCCGATGACTTCCACCAGGGTTGGGGAGGTGCTACATGTTCAGGCTTGTAATCTTCTTCTGATATGGGTTCTTCAGTAGATTCAGGGGGATAATTCATTACACTGCGATGCGACTTCAGTGTGCGCAGTTCAGACTATATCGGTCAATTGTGAAATCAGAATGAAATGTTATCGATAAGTGCCAGCTAAACCACGTCTAGGCCTGGAGTTTCCTCTACGACAAAACTCCAGGTCTGGACGTGGTCAAGGTCAACTCAGACAAATTTGGATCTTCATCCTCATTGGCATCTTTCTCATACTCGCCTGCGGGAGCCCTGAGAACATAACCAATCCCTCGTACAGTCTGTATCAGGCGTGGTTCTCCAGTAGCTTCTAATTTGTTTCTGAGACTGCGCATACACACATACAACACATCTTAGAGACTAGTAAAATACTATGGGCTTCCATAACACACACCTTTTATATCAACGCGTTTCTCACGATAAATGTGTGCAATAAAATCATGATGAAATTGGCAGGAAAACTGTAAACGTGCTGCCTTTACCGAGCTGACTAGAGACTGTAATGGTGCCTCTATGGGCTTGGGCAATGGCGGTTGTGATCGCAAGCCCCAAACCCGAATTTCCCGTCTGTCGAGATCTGGCCGTATCCACCCGATAAAACCGATCAAAGATTTTTGCCTGATCGCCTGGCGCAATACCTACACCTGTGTCTGTCACTAAAATGAGTGCCTGCTGTTGTTGTTGCTGAAGCGTGAGAGTCACACGTCCGCCTTCTGGCGTGTAGGTTAGGGCGTTGTTGACTAGATTGAGTAACAACCGATAGAGATTTTCTTCATCACCTAAAATAGTGACTACAGAGTCGGTTTGCACAGCAATATCTAAGGTAATCTGCTTCTGCAAGGCAAATGCGGCCATCTCTTCGGCAATATCATGGATTAAATCCACCAAATTACAATAGGCCTGCTTAGTGGGATAGGACTGAATATCCAGCTTCGAGAGCAATAGTAAATTACTGACCAGGTTGGAAAGCCTATGGTTTTGGCGATGAATTACCCCCAACGTATCTTGAGCTTCCGCTTCTGATAAATGGGGTAATCGCAAGACGGACTCTACAGTAGCCCGAATCGCGGCTAAGGGCGTACGTAATTCATGGGCGGCATCCGCCGTAAATTGTTGAATCTGGCTGTAGGAACGGTAAATGGGGCGCATGGCCAGAGTAGCTAGCCACCAACTGGCTGGAGCTACCAGAAACAACGCCACTAATAATCCTAGCAAAATTCTCCAGCGGACTGACGCCAGGTATTCGTCAAAATCTTGAAATGAGCGTCCCACGACTAAATAGGCCCAACTTTCTGATTCAACAGCCGTTAGACTTACAGTTGGAGAGACATTAGGAAAGAGTTCTAAGGCAACTTGGTGGTAGTGTTGATCATTAGCATCCCATACGGTTTGCCAGGTTGCTGTCGGCACGGCAACGGGTATGCCTTGAGGTCGATCTCCAGCTGTTGCTAACAGTTTACCTGTCGGGCTGATGATGCGAATATAATAGCTTTGAAGATAGGGACTACCGGGTGTTTGTTGCGTAGGTTCCAGGCAATGCTGGTCAGCAAGACATAAATCAGGGAGTAGTTGGGGCGGTAGCTGTTCCAGCTGTTGCTCATCGGCAAGAGTCACTTTCAAGGCATTCTTAAGCGCATCGGCAACAGATTTAATTTCCCGATCAATCGTGACTTCATGGGCATGGGCAATGGCACGATACATCCCAAACCCTAATAATGTCAGAATTACCCCCATAACACCGGCATACCAAGCTGCTAATTGGAGGCGTGATCGTCGGAATAGTTGATTTTGGGGTTTACTCGCTCGGCGGCGGGGTAAATCGATATCCCATGCCATATACAGTTTCAATCGTGTGGTCATACGGTCCCAGCTTACGCCGTAGCAAACGCATTTGAGCAGCCACCACATTACTGCTGGGTTCAGCGCCGATTTCCCATAGCTGAGTCAACACCTGATCGCGGGTGAGAATTTGATTGGGATGCTCCATAAAGTACTGCAACAGTTGAAACTCTTTTTGGGTGAGTTCAATTTGTTGTTCGGCGGATGTTCTTGGATGCAGAAAGGCGAGTCTGCGATCGCAATCTAGCAACAATGGTCCATGCTGTAGCTGGGCTGTCTGAAACGCCGAAGGTCTGCGCCGCAGCGCTCGCAGCCTTGCTAATAGCTCCGCCATACTAAAGGGTTTAACTAAATAATCGTCAGCCCCAGCATCCAGGCCCGTAATCCGATCTTCGACACGGTCCTTAGCAGTTAGCATCAGCACCGGTAAACTGTAGCAGTGCTGACGTAACCATGCACATAGCTCAATACCGGAATGTCCCGGCACCATCCAGTCAAAGACACCTAATGTATAGAGGGAAATATCGTGCTCTAAATAGGTGAGTGCATCGTTGCCAGACTGCACCCAGTCCACCACATACGCTTCTTGGCTAAGGGTACGTTTAATCGCCTTACCAAGATCCGGTTCATCTTCAACGAGCAGAATGCGCATCAATCAACATTAGATAACCAGAGAGTATTTTCGAAACTAACTTAAGAATATGAAATGGCAATGAAATGTATAGGTTCCAGCCAGGGACTATCTGTTTGACATAACTCCTGCACCCTTGACCCTACAGTTCACTATAGAGTTTATCGTAGGCGTATCAAATAGCCTGGAACCGCTACGAATCAGGTATTGCTCCCTTGGCCACAGGCATTGGCTCCCTTGCGGTGGGTCTCAATGGTGTCGCTTCAGTAGTAAAAGCCGTGTATATCGATAAATTGGCCCTCAACTGTGCTTGCGTCGGTGGCAATTCTAAAGCACCCTTGGGAATTGTTAGCTTTGCTGAAAATGCCATTATGACCTTCATGGGAGCTGCCTTGATCGTATCAGCTGCCCGCAATGTCGAAGCTAATGTGCCAGAACCCACACCCCGTTCCGCCGTTGTGCAACTTCAAGAGGGTGTCTAGCCACAATTTCATTTCTATTTCATGATTGCCGACTACCTTAGTGCCAGACTGGGACTATCCAGGCTATCCAGGCCAGAAAATCTGCCCAGCTTTAGCGTTTACACGTAAACGACCATGATCAATCGCATTAAAAGACTTGGGAGCATAGGACTGATCACCATAGGATTGATCGTCACTGGCTGTAGCCTAGCCCAGGGACCCGCTCCTATTTCTCAAGCAGCCTTAGCTAGCGAAATTAACGTATTTCGAAGTCCTACCTGTGGTTGTTGTGGTTTGTGGATCGAACATATGCGTGACGCGGGCTTTGAGGTGAATGATCAAATTACAGAGGACATGGCGGCGATTAAAGAGCAGTACGGTGTACCTGAAAACCTCAAGTCATGCCATACCACTGTTGTGGACGGTTATATTGTTGAAGGCCATATCCCCGCAGAAGATGTCGCTCAACTACTCACAGAAAAACCGGATATTGCCGGTATTACTGTACCGGGGATGCCCATTGGTTCTCCTGGCATGGAATCAGGAAATTATGTTGAGTCTTACACTGTATTTTCGTTTGAGAAAGACGGTTTAATTGCCACTTTTGCTGAGCACTCATAGTTGTTGCTAAAGCCAGGCAGCTATAACAAGATAAATATGGATTTTCTATTGGCTTAGGTGAAGCTTTATTAGGTCTGATTCTAGTAGGCCCCTTTTTGCTAATGTCTTTGAAAAAGAGACTTTAGAGAAGTGATTATGCTTATTAAGCAAGCTCGACTACGCCAGATACATAGAAGATTAGTGCCTTTTATGACCATCCCTTTGCTACTCACGCTGATAACTGGCATGTTTTTCCAATTTGCTGTGGTTATTGGTCGCACCGATGAATTTCTATGGCTGCTAGAGTTACATCGAGGCAAATTCGGCAGCATCAATCTAGAGCTGATCTATCCAATCCTAAATGCAATAGGTTTACTGACGTTGGTCATTACAGGATTGATGATGTGGCTTCAAACTAATACACGTAAGCAGCGCAGAGTATAGGAAAGAACTTGAATTAAAATTCATCTGGTAGCTACATTAACAAGGGAGGCCGAGACTTGAGCAATGTCCGATAGCAACACTCTCTCAAGACACAGAATTTTTGCTACGAGGTTCTTTGGGGTGTTCAATTCCCACCTGATCAGCGATTGTAAGTGTTTCTTCTAGACGTTCTTCTATAGTTATACCAAATCCGAATTTATTAAACCCGATTAAAAATAGACCATCCTGTAGGGGCACTCCCTTGTGGATGCCCTGCGATACCGGGTGCTATCAGGCAGGATTTCGTATTACTTGATCTGTCTTGCGCTGACGCTTGGCCATAGGAGAACCCCTGGCAATAGATGGGGCACCTGAAAGTTATAAAAACTCAAGAGCTATCTCTAACCAATACAAAAACTACCAGCACCTGATCGCTATGGACCGATGCTGGCATAAAACTTTGTTTTCAGGTAAACAACTTTATTGTCGTTATACAAGTGGTTAACTCGTACTCAATACTTATTCAACCGTGACTGACTTGGCTAAGTTGCGGGGCTGATCCACATCCAGGCCTCGTCGTGCTGCAATGTGATAAGACAACAACTGTAAAGGTAGCACCGTCAACATGGGTGAGAGCAGTTCATCTACAGTCGGCACAGGCAATAAAGTATCGAAGGTGTGCTCAGCCTCAGGGTCATTGGCTGGGGCCACGCCGATCAGCTGGGCGTCGCGGGCTTTAGCTTCTTGAGCGTTGGAAAGAACTTTATCGTAGACAGTGCCAGGGACTGCGATCGCAACCACCGGTACCTTCGCATCCAACAGCGCAATCGGACCATGCTTCATTTCACCCGCTGGATATCCCTCCGCATGGATATAGCTGATTTCCTTCAGCTTCAGCGCCCCTTCCAACGCAATAGGATAGTTAACACCACGGCCAATAAAGATAAAGTCTTGAGTTTCCGTAAAGCTATGGGCCAGCTCTTCGGTATAGCCCTCCTGCTTTTCAATCACATGCTCCATCTGGGTGGGCAGTTGACGCATCGCCTCAATAATTTCCGCCAGCTCCTGGCCAGATAGAGTCTTCCGCTGATAACCCAATTCCAACGCCAGGAAGTAAAACGCCATCAACTGCGCCACAAAGGTTTTAGTCGCCGCCACCCCAATTTCAATGCCCGCATGGGTCGCCACAACATTGGGCACCAGACGTCCCAGTGAACTTTCTGGGCGGTTCGTGATCCCTAACATGCGTGGGGCAAAGGCCGCATCACCTTTTTCAACCCGTCGAGTTTGTTCCATATCCAACGCCGCTAGCGTATCTGCCGTTTCGCCAGACTGGGTCACACCAATGGTCAGGGCATTAGCAATCAGTGGCGTGGGGGAATAACGAAATTCTGAAGCATAGTGCACCACGGTTGGAATGCCCGCTAACCGTTCCAGCAAATGCTTACCAACTAAACTAGCGTGCCAGCTAGTACCACAGGCCAAAATTTGTACCTGCTCTAATCCTGCTAGCAAACTTGCATCCAGCCCCAAATTCACCGGAGACGTGTCACTTTCAGGGGTCCAATCACTGGCTAAATACGTTTCTAGACTGGTACGCACCACCCCCGGCTGTTCATGGATTTCCTTCAGCATAAAGTGCTTGAAACCCTGCTTTTCCACCATGGTGGGGCTAATGCTGAGGGTGATAGGGTGCTTTTTCAGACGTCGCCCGGTGAAGTCATAAATAGCCGCCCCCAACGGCGTGAGCATCGCCAACTCGCCATTATCTAAAGGCAGCACTGCACGGGTGTGGGGCACAATTGCTGGCGTATCGGATGCACAGAAAAACTCACCCTGACCAAAACCAATGGCCAGCGGAGCCTGTTGCCGCACCACAATTAGCTCGTCGGGGAAATCGGCACTCACCACAGCCAGGGCAAAGGCTCCATCCAGGTCATTCACCGCTTGGCGTACGGCCTCTAGCAAGTCGGATTCGTGAGCTAGTGGCCCCTCCACACCCTTAGCAAGGTAGTCGGCAATCAAATGGGGAATCACTTCGGTATCGGTTTCAGACTGGAACTCATACCCTTTAGCAATCAGCGCTTCCCGCAGTTCCCGGTAGTTTTCAACAATGCCATTTTGCACCACTGCTATGCGACCACTGCCATCCGTGTGAGGATGGGCATTGTGCTCTTCGGGCTTGCCGTGGGTGGCCCAGCGGGTATGGCCAATGCCTAAACGAGCGGGGTCCTCCAAACCGTCTAGTTTGTCCTGTAAGTTCTGGAGTTTACCCTTAGCCCGCACTCGGTTGAGTTGACCTTCGCTAATAGTTGCAACACCGGCTGAATCATAGCCGCGATACTCCAGCTTACGTAAGCCTTCAATCAAAATATTGCTAGCGGCCCGAGTGCCTATATAACCGACAATTCCGCACATATGATGTCTCCTTTAGCTGTGAATCCAACGCTTATAATCTGTTGGTTTAGTATTGACCAATAATGAATGCTGCTGGGTTACTGGACTATCTAAACCCAAATCCAATTTTCCGCCAACGGTAATACGATTTTGGCTGCCATCTGTCCAGGTACTTGTTGTTCTCAATACGGTTGCGAATCAAGAATTAACGAAGATTATTTGAAGATTAGACGACTTAGCCCTCTAGAGTTAAATTTTGGTAATGAACGTGCAGATCTGCTGCTGCCATGTCATGGACAGTGGCCATATGGGTGCTTCAGCCTCTATTCCCCTTTGTGATGAAGCTAAATTTAGGAGCGAGGTTCCTGATCAACATTGCAGACTTTGAACATATCTTCCCTTGGGGTCATGGCGTAAAATAGCAAAAATCCCATCGTGACACAGACTTTATGGTTGCCACCTTACCCTCCAAAAATGCAAAGAAATTGGAAGCCCGCCTGCGGGGGTTAGTGGGTAAAGCTATTCATGATTACACCATGATTGAAGCCGGTGACAAGGTCATGGTGTGTCTGTCCGGAGGTAAAGACTCCTACACGATGCTGTCGTTGCTGATGTCGTTGCAGCGTAGTGCTCCAGTCAAGTTTGACTTGTTAGCCGTTAACCTTGATCAAAAGCAGCCCGATTTTCCAGAGCATATACTACCTGAGTATTTAGAATCTGTCGGCGTGCCTTACCGCATCGTGGAGGAAGACACCTACAGCACGGTGACCCGCATTATTCCTGAAGGCAAGACCATGTGCGGTCTATGTTCTCGTCTGCGGCGTGGAATTCTCTATCGGGTTGCCACTGAAGAAGGTGCAACAAAAATTGCCCTGGGCCATCACCGCGATGACATTGTCGAGACGTTGTTCTTAAACATGTTTCATGGTGGACGTATCAAGGCGATGCCGCCTAAGCTCCGTACAGATGATGGCAAGCACATTGTTGTTCGCCCTCTGACCTATTGCCCAGAAAACGACATCGCGCGCTATGCACGCTATCGAGAATTTCCTATCATTCCTTGTAATCTCTGCGGCTCTCAAGAGAATCTTCAGCGCGCCAATATTAAACAGATGTTACAGCAATGGGAAACAGAATTTCCGGGGCGTACTGACAGCTTATTCCGCAGTATTCAAAATGTTTCTCCATCACAGCTGGCTGACAGCGAATTGTTTGACTTCAAGGGGTTGGCTACGGAGAAAAATTAGCTGTTGCGAATAGAGGCACGGCATCTAGCTGGCAGCATGAGCTTAGGAAATAAAATCAATTAGCTGCCAAATTTTGGGTGTACAGACGTTCCATGGAACGTCTCTTCAACCTTTACTTTTGGAATTTATTGATGGCTTGCTCCTTGCCTCCGTATTTTTTAGATTAAAGTCTGTCGAGGATCAACAACGCCCACAATTGAAGGACTGCCCTAAAAAAGAGCAGTCCTCTATCCATCAGCATCTCAAATTTTTAACCTTGGCGCACTCCTAGGAGGCCACAGTAGTTTTTTCAGCAGATGATGCCTCAAAGCTCTTTTCCAGCTTCATCACCTGCTTAGCCTTCTCCGACAGAGCGTTCTTATTCAACCAGTAGGTCAGCAGACCATCAATCGAGAACAAGCCTGCTCCGTTGACCGTAAAAAACAAGAAAATAGCCGCATAAATGGCCGATAGCTCTAGATAAGGCAGACTAAGGCCAGCCACCTTAATGTGGTGATACATGGCTACACACATGGTGCCCAAAAGACCAAAAGCCGCAGGTCTTGTGAGAAAACCAAAGGCAACCAGTGGAGCACCAATCAACTCAGTGTAGGCCGCCACATAGCTAAGAAAAATAGGGAATGGCAATCCTAGATACTCTACGTAGGCAGCCGCAAAACTCTCGATGTTGGCCAGCTTGTCAAAGCCGTTATGCACCATCATGATGCCGACTACAACCCTGACTATAGCGAAGGTAGTCTGAGCACCTAAATTTAACTTGATGTTGGGCCTGAATAAAGAAACGAGCAAAGAATTGAATGCCATGGTTATAGGGTGCGTGTCAAACTGCGTTTTTCATATATTAAAAATTGTAACCAGTTAATTAAGAAACGTAAATGCAACTTATTGAAGATTTTACCCATGGATGGTTTGAACCCTTAAAAATCAAGGTTTAGGCATTTATGAGTGTCATTAATGGCTGGTTGGTATGTGCCCATAGCTATAACGCCTCCAAGCGATTACACAGATTTCACAAGTATCCGATGCAGTATTTCAAGAAAGGTGGCGGGCTGTTCCCAGGGGACTCGATGCCCTGCTTGCTCAATGCTGATGTGGCGGAGGCTAGGTACTTGATGAGCTAACTCCACACCGATTTGGTGATAACGCTTATCCTCACTGCCTGTGATGTAGGTAATGGGGATGGAGATCGTGGCTAGCCGCGATCTCACATCATCCATCTGCCCTTTGGAATACACCTCAAAGGCCCGCGCAATTTTTGACCGGTCAAAGTCTGCTTCCAGGCGAGGCGTTGCACATGGCCGATTACAAAAAACAGGCAGCCGGTCCCATTCGGTCAATAGCTCTTCCCAGGGCTCCGAGAGAAATCGATTGGCCCAGGTGCGATCTCGCCTTAAACATTGTTCTTTCTGTTGAAGACTGACTATGCCTGGATCAGCACTAACAATAACAGCCGCAGACCAAAGGGCGGGCCTAGCGATTAATGCATGCCAGGCTAGCCGCCCACCCAGAGAATATCCCAACAGATATTGTTGAGTCTCTGGCTGGTCAGTTGCTATTGCTTGAACTTTTTTACAGAAAGCATCAGACCAAGCCCAACAGTCATCATCCAGGGTATCCCACAGATTAACCAGATGTATCTTCAGCTCTGGCATCCTAGACTGTAATCCCTGAGTGATCTCACTCCACACCTCAGGTTGTTGCAAGTTACCGTGGAGACACCATAGAGTCTTCATTAGAGTCTTCCTTTTGCCAAAGGTCTTTAGCGTGTACTGTTTGCACCCATTGCGATCGCACATGCCTCGAAGACGGCTGTTGCCTCTACAGTTTGCTCACTGTTAAAGAATGCTTCAGCAATCCGGGGTGCAAAGGTAAAGGTATTCAAGCCTTGGGTTGCTAAATAGGCAATATCGTCTACATCACGGATACTGGCTGTTAAGATGCGCGTTGAACTTTCTACTCCATCAAGCGCCTGTTGCATTTGAGCCAGTGTCTCTCGTCCATTACGACCTGAATCATTGATTCGTCCTAAATAAGGAGCTGCGTACTCTGCACCTAGGGCAGCAGCAACCAGAATCTGTGGCACTTCATAAACAGCCGTCATGGTTACTCGAATGCCATCGGCAATCAAGGCGGCAGCAGCGGCTGTCCCTAGGTGTGTAATGGGAACTTTCACCACCACACGCTGATCAATCTTAGCTAAAGCCTGCCCTGTCGTGATTAAAGCCTGTTTGTTATCACCCCAGGTTTGCAGCTGAACTTCCTTAGCTCCTAGGCTAAACGCTTTTGCAGCTAACTGAGTTAATGAGTCAACGGTACAGGCAACCTGTGCCCGTTCTAACAACAGCGGGTTAGACGTGACCCCATAAAAGATACCTATGGGTAGCCAGGTTTCCCAGACAGCAGTGTCAGCCGTATCTAGATACAGACGCAAATTCACAGTAGAGCTCCAGTAACTGCACCGAGTATTTCATAAGAGAGGGAGAATCGGGAGTAGAAACTAGAGAGATTTTTAGGAATTCAGCACATTAATGTCTCGCAGCATCTCCAGATGTTGTTTAACAGGAGCTAAAGTATTGGCTAACACCATACCGCTGGCAGCTACGGCAGGTAAGCCAATGCCTGGAAATGTCGAATCACCGCAACACCAAAGTTGCTGGATTGGTGTACGTGGACCAGGGAAAACACCTTGTCCAGCACGAAGGGCAGGACCATAGGATCCGTGGTGGCGACGGAGAAAACGTCCGTGGGTTAGGGGGGTGCCCACCAGGGTAACGGCACATCGAGAGCGAATATCAGGAATAATACGTTCCAGCGCTTGCCACATGACCTCAGCTCGCTGCTGTTTTAACTGGGCATACTCAGCACTCTTGCGATCGCAACCAGCCCATACCCCATAGGGTTCATTGCCAGGCGTGTATACGTGAATCGTGTGCTTGCCATCTGGCGCTAAATTTGGATCTAGCACTGACGGAATAGAAATTAGTACTAGATTTTGGGGTGCATCTATCCCCTGACTCCAGTCATTAACAACAATGTAGTGACAGGCCAACTGATCCAGGCCAGTGGCGTCAATCCCCAGATGTAGATGCATAAAGCTGTCGCACTCAGGGGTGGCCTGGCGCTTTTGCTCAAACCGCTTATACTTTGCAGGTAGTGCCGGTAACAACTTGAGAGTGTCCCAAACCGATGCATTAGAAATGACTGCCTTTGTAGCTTGAATCTCCTGTCCATTACGCAAACGCACCCCAACCGCCTGATCCCCCTCTAACAAGATCTCTTCAACGTGGGCATTTAACCTGATGTCACCACCATACTTTTTTAGCCCACGCTCTAGGGCAGCCACTAAAGCAGCACTGCCACCTTGGGGATAGTCAAGCTGCACACCGGGGCGATACCAATCAGCAAACATAAAGGCCACTGCCGCTGCTATGGTCCCCGTAGCGGGTAATCCAGAAAGCAGGAAGCACAGCATATCTAACCAATGACGGGCAAAGTCATCATGCACTATGCCATCCATAATGCGGCTGAAGGGGCCAGTGAGTTTAGCTACATGCACGCCTTGTTGGAGCAACGACGGTAGAAAATGCCTAACGGTCTGAAAAGCTCCCAGGTCAAATCGCATCGCGGCAGGTGGTAAAGCAATGGCGGCAGTCCCTAAGGGCCGCATGACCTGTTGTAAATGCCGCCACTCTCGAACCGCCTGTTCTCCTCGTAGCTGTTGTAGAACATCACAAAACTGATCTGAACCCACCGTGGTGTCAAAGTCACCTTCTGGCAAACAGCATCCCCAAGTATCATAATTAAGCCAATTTGCATCTTCGCCAATGGCATCTAGCACCTGTCTTAATGGATTGGGAGACGGGCTATGGGATAGGCCTGAGTACAGAGACGGACCAGAATCAAATAAAAAGCCACCTCGCGTAAACCCATGGGCTGCACCACCCGTGATGCTGTGGCTTTCGCACACGATGACATCGTAGCCATAGCGTCCTAATAACGCTGCACAGCAGAGGCCACCAATGCCACTGCCAATCACAACAATTTGCGTCCGCTCCATGCAATCATCGTCTCCACTAATTAGGCATCACAACTCCCCAAGCTTTAACTTTATTGGCGTACAGATGTTGCATGCAACGTCTCTGCAAAATTATTTTTGATTACTGGGCAACACCACAGCTACTACCACCCGAGGGTACTAATGCCACCGCATGGGGTACCGTTCGTGACTCAAACCCGATCAGAGATTCTCCTTGGTACACCAGGGAAGTACTCGCACCGGAATCTAGCATGACTGCATGATGGAAACCTGCTTGCATCAGCAATTCACCTAGACCTACCGAATCAATTTGAGCGTGGGTGGCACCAACAACAGGTTGTCCTTCCATGTTTATGCCCCAAAATGCCCGGAATCGATGCTCCTCATAGGCAAACAGATTCTTGAATGTAGCTGCAGATTGGGGCTCTTGTTCTCGCACCAACCAACCTGCACCAACAAACGCATCGGTTACGTCCGGCATCTCTTCTTGAATGCCTGTTAATGTGTTGTGCTGTGCTGGGTCAAAAGGAAGAAACTTGGCTTCCTGAGGGCTCATTAAAACTAAGGGACGACCTTTGAGCTTGTAAATATCACCTTCATCTCCAGGAATAAATTCCCCTGTGTTTTGACTGAGCACCGGCCCAATCATAGTGTTAGAGTCCAGGAATTCTAGAGAGAAGAAAGTACCATCCACAGCAGCAATCGCATCGGAGTCAGCAACAATGTCAGCCAGAGGGTAACGGCTATCAGCATGGATGGTTGTAGGTTGACCACCGCTAATCAAGGTCATCGGGATCTCATCGATCTCGATCTCCAATCGTTGAATAGGAGATTTGAAGTTTGGGGTAGGTTTAAAGCCTGACAACGGAGGACCACCCCACGCTGACTCAATAACTTCATAAAAACGAGATTCACCAAATCGCTCAATGGTCAAAAGATTTTCTGACTCTCCTGCAAATCGACCTGAATCATTACGCATAATCAGTGCAGCCTGATAGCCTGCTGCTTCGGCAGCCTCTACAACACGCTTATCATGTTTGCCTTCTGGATAGGTAAAGTAATGAATTGGGATGCCGAGTTTTGTCTCTAAGCGTTCCTTAGATGTCTCTAATTCATAGCGTAAGTCTTCATCTGACAGTTCTCGCAGATCCCGTGGATGCGTCACGCTGTGAGAGATAACAGTGACTAATGGGTCTTGGGCCATCTCTTCCACTTGTTCCCAGTCAAGGGTGGAGCGTCCCACAATCTTGCCGTCAACTTTGTCTGTAAAGATAGAGAGGGCTACCGGATAGTTGTAATACTTAGCTAACTTGTAAACATAGTCGTAATGACCTACATACCCATCATCAAAGGTCAAAACAACAGGTTTTTCAGGCAGAGGCACCCCGGTTCTAAGGTGATTAACCAACTGATCGAGACTAATGGGTGTTAGATTTTGAGCACGAATCGCTCGAAAATCTTCGTTTAAGCGTCCAGGGGTAATGTCGAAGAAAACTTCTTTTTCAGGGAGTACATCGTGATACATAATCACAGGTACTTTGGATAATTGGGCACGGTCATGAAGCTGTGGCCAGCGTGCAGATTCGATCTGTGCGGTCAGACTAGCCACCCATTGCGAAATTTGGCTCTGACTGTCTTGATTTACCTGAGTGCCTAGAGCTGACAATGTGTGCCCAAGACTCTCGGTAGAATCCGCAGATTGCGGAGCGGGCAAACAATAATAGTCAGTAGCTGAGAATGTCTGTGACGGTGTTGTTTCAAGAACATCATCGGCCAAGTCTTCATCAACCCAGGTATTGAAAACAATGGGAGCAATGGCAGGGGAGGGCAAACTCGCCTTTACTCGCTCAATGCCATCCAGCAGCTCTTGATTAAAGGCAATGGAAGAATCAGCCGTTGTATGGGTATCTACTTCACTAGCACCGTATAAAAAGCCACCACTACAAATAACAAGCAGGGTCGCTATAAGTGCAGACCTGCCTCGAAATAGGTGTCGAAACCGTGCTTGTGACTGGCCTTGGGACGAAACATCTAAATCACAAGCCTCCATGCAAGGAATCCTTAACGCTAACTTTAATAATAACGGAGCAAGATTACTGCACTCAGGATAAGATAACTTCAGCAGAAGATTAAGAAAAAATAAAAATCTGCGCATAACAAAGCCACCCCAACTAGCAGAGCAGCATTGCTGGAGTGGCCTTAGTATAGGTGCTTTTAAATGAACCGGTTCGGTATTGAACTTCAGAGGGTCCTAAACTCTGAAGACTGAAGTCAGTTTATCTAAGGAGTCGTACGAATTCAGCTATTTAGTAATAAAACGCCAATGTCTCTTGCAAAACTTCAAAAATAGGAGCTTAGTTGTTTACCAAGGCAATTGACTGCCATCCCATGAGAAAAATGAGCCGTTATCGTCTAGGGTGACGTTACCTAAGACATTCATGAGGAGTCCTACGGTTTTTGGGACTGGGAACAGTTTATCGGGAGGCACCCCCCGTTGAAACGGCTCTGACAGCCGTGTATCCGTAGTACCAGGATGAAGCAGCACAATCGCTGTTTGCTTACTGCGACGACTGTATTCAATGGCAGCTGTTTTGAGGAGCATGTTCAAAGCCGCTTTAGAGGCTCGATAGCCATACCAGCCACCAAGGCGATTATCTTCAATGCTGCCGATTTTGGCAGAGATGGTGGCGAAAACATTGGGTTGTTTGTGATTAAGCAATGGTAGTAGATGTTTTGCCAGTAGGGCTGCCCCAATGCTGTTGACCTGGAAATAGCGCATCAGATGATCTGGCTGTAGCTGTCGGAGTGCTTTTTCTGGCGCGATCGCACCATCATGCAAAAAGCCCACGCAGTTAACCACAAAATGTAACTCAGGGGTCATCGTTTTAATCTGAGCTATCCCGCTTTCAATCGCCGCTTCATCGGTTAGGTCCATGGCGATGCAATGCAGCCTGTCATGGGTTTGGGCAAGCTCCAGAAGTTCTGACGCAGCAGTCTTAGTCCGGTAGGTGGCAAACACCTGATCAAACCGCTGATCCTTCAGCAGGTGTTTGACAAAGCCAAGGCCGATGCCCCGGTTGCCACCGACAATCAAGGCCTGACCTGACCGTATGCTCGCAAAAATAGAGGGTGAACTTATTAAAGGGTGATCGGTCATGACATGGGGATGGGGTGTGATCGAGCATTAGCGTAAGATAGCGCAGGCAGTTTGCACAGGCTAAGCAGCATGAATGAATTAGCAGCTCCTGATATGAAGGAGCCGTCCCCCTTTGCAATGCCCTCAGGTTTTATGGCAGGCGTTGATCCGACGGCAGCCCCTGCCGGGTTGGGTTGGTGGTTTGGGTTTAGTGGCTCTCAGATGCTGGTGACCCTTAAGGTGGAGGGCACGCAGGAAACCATCGGGATTCCTCAGGTGGAAACGTTAGAAGACTTAGGGGTGAGGGTGGTGCGATCGCAATACCTGGGCACCTTGGTCAACTCACCCTGCTACGGAGCAGAACTACCCTCAGATTTAGAGCTACCGGCAGGGCTCGACCTGAGACCATTGCGAAACCTATATGGTCTATTAGGCGATCCATTCTTTGCCTTGGCAGGACGCGCCACCCAGTTAGTGGAATGGGATCGCACCCACCAGTACTGTGGCTGCTGCGCTACGCCCATGGAGCAGTCAAAACATGAACGAGTCAAGTGCTGCCCCCAGTGTGGCTTCAGGCAATATCCCCGGCTATCGCCTGCGGTCATCATGCTGGTATCTCGCGGATCTGAAGTCCTACTAGCCCGTGCCCCCCGGTTTCGGGAGGGCATGTACAGTGTGCTGGCCGGATTTGTTGAGCCGGGAGAATCCTTAGAAGAAACCGTAGCGCGTGAAGTGCGAGAAGAAGTGGGGGTTGAGATCAAAGATATTCGCTATTTTGGTTCTCAGCCCTGGCCTTTCCCCAATTCACTTATGATTGGATTTACGGCCCGCTATGCCAGCGGTGACATTGTTGTCGATCCAAATGAAATTGAAACAGCAGGGTGGTTTACCAAAGACTCCCTGCCCCCTGTGCCTGGCAAGCTCAGTATTGCTAGACAACTCATTGATTGGTTTATCGCGGCAGGGGATTAGAGGGTAGGGAGTAAGGGGTTATCTTGCAAACCCATTCTCTAATCCCTTGCCAACCATTGCTTACGATTCCCCCATGAACACCCCGAGCCACGTCATCCTTAACCTTGCACTGCTGGGCCATCGATCGCGATCGCACCTCAACCCCTCCATTTTTTGGGGAGCACTGGTGCCAGATCTAGCCATGTTTGGCTTTTATGGATGGGCCAAACTGATAGTCCAGATGGATGAAGCCACCATTTGGCGTGAGGCCTACTATGAGCCGTTCTGGCAAACAATTTTTGATGTGGGCAATTCGATTCCGCTGGCGCTGTTAGTCATTGCCCTCGCCCTCTGGGTGGGAAGACGTTATCCAGTCTGGCAGCCCTTGAGCCTCGGAGTTATTTTTCTAGCCGCTAGCGTCATTTTGCACTGCCTGGGCGATTTACCTGTGCACGTAGACGATGGTCATCGGCATTTTTGGCCCTTCAGTAATTTTCGATATGAAAGTCCAATTTCCTATTGGGATCCTGATCACCATGGGGGCATCGTGGCCCTGGTGGAATTTCTTTTGGTGATGGTGGCTAGCATACGGGTTTGGCAACTATTGCAATCACGCTGGGTTAAAGGCCTGTTGCTAGTTAGCAACGGATTAATGTGGGTGATTTATGCCGGGTTTTATCTGTAATCCAAGTCATTCCACTTCAATCCACCGGTGTCATGGCTCCGTAGAGTTTGATAGAACAGCTCAATCGGTGCCATGGCTCCGTAGAGTTTGATAGAACAACTCAATAGTATGCTGACAGCATTCGGTCCTTGCCGATGTTATTGATATGCCTGTTCAAGCTTAGGAGTCTCTGATTAAACCTATGGGGCCAATTGAATCTTGGGAGGAAACGGCTACATCCGATGCCATTTCCTCCGATGCAGATCTGCTGGCATCCTTGCGAGCTGGTCAAGTAGAGGCTCTGCGGATGCTGTATCAACGCTATGGCCGCTTAGTTTATACCCTGTCGCGTCGCATTCTCCACAGTGATGAAGAAGCTGAAGAAATCACCCAGGATGTATTTCTGACGCTATGGCGCAAGGACGCCTATCAGGCAACACGAGGCTCCCTCAGCCGTTATCTGGTCGTCCTGGCACGATCACGCTCAATTGATCGGTTGCGATCGCAAACTTCCCATCGCCAGCGTTTGTATAAATGGCACCTCATGATGGCAGATGTAGCCTCCACCCCCCTAGACATGGCCACCCTGACGGAGCGAGGAGAGCGCACCCGCCAAGCCCTCAGCAGACTCTCCGACAAAGAACGCCAGGTCATCGAAATTGCTTACTACGAGGGACTTAGTCAGTCAGAAATTGCCCAGCGCCTGGATATCCCCCTAGGCACCGTTAAGTCCCGTTCTCGACAAGCTCTGCGTAAGCTCCGCCAGACACTACAAGACCACCTTTAGCCCCCGTCTAACGTACTATCCCAACTTTTGCCAGACCACACTTTTGCCAGACCACACTTTTGCCAGACCACTATGTCGTTCGATTCGCCACCCACTACAGACCCGCATCCCGATTGGCATGACTTACTCGCAGGCTATGCCCTCGGCGATTTATCACCGGAAGAGCAGGCCACACTTCAACAACTTTTGGCTCAGCGACCTGAACTGCAAGCCGAGGTATTGGCATACCAAGAAACCTTGGCCCTGGTGCCCTATGCCCTAGATCCCCAATCTCTACCTGGCGGTTTGGAAGAGACTATCGTCGCCTCAGCCCAACAACTCAAGCAGTCGCCTATGGAGCCTAGAAAACCAGCGACCAGAAAACCAGCCCCCGGATCAAGGCAACCCAGAGCATGGCAGCGCCGCTGGTACGCGGTCGCCATGGCAGCGGCCCTAATGATTGCCATCATAGGGACAGACAACTATCGGTTGCGGCAGCAGCAGACGAGCCTGCAAGCCCAGTTAGACAACGCTCGTATGGAACAGCAAGCCGCAAAAGCTGAGCAGCGAACTCTACAAGCCAAACTGGATGAATCCCAGGCCCAGCTAAACGAGGCCAACGTTGAACCAGTGATCGATATTCTCCGCCAGCCCAATGCCCTGGTGTATTCTCTGCAAGGCACCGGTAATGCTGTCAAGTCATCGGGCAGTTTATTGACCCTACCTGATCATTCAGAAGTTCAGTTGGTATCCCACAATTTACCGGTATTACCAGCAGGACAGATCTATCGTCTCTGGTCAGTGGCAACAGAAACGTCAGACCCCATGTTTTGCGGTGAGTTCAATAATACTGAAGTGGGGAATGTGCAGTGGACAGTCCCGGACACCCTCTGCAACGCCACCCCTTTTAGAGTGATCATTACCGTTGATGCCATCGTCGATCCCCATGTTCCGAAAGGTCCACCTGTATTAACTGGTGAGATTTGACCCTAGAAACATCACTGACGAGTCGTGTAGTCTAGGCTACAAAAATTTAAGATTGGTTTAGGGCCACCTCAGTAAAATCTCAGACTTAATGCTCATCCTGGTAACTGAAACAGTCTAATTTGATACCAGGAGGTCCCTATGAAAAGCTGGCACGCTTCAAATAGGCTTTCGAGCGGGATCTTAGCAGCCGGATTAGCACTGGCAATGCCGATGCATGCGATGGCTGCTGTTTCTCCACCACAGCTCGAAACCGATAGTCCCCAGTCCCATACGACCATTACAGAATGGCATTGGCGCGATATGGTGTTCTAGGCACATGGGCCATTAACCGAGGTTGAGCGGATCGACATCGATGGTGAGCCTGACGGATTTGGGTAAGTGCGATCGCAATAGTCCCATACGACCATTACAGAATGGCATTGGCGCGATATGGTGTTCTAGGCACATGGGCCATTAACTGAGGTTGAGCGGATCGACATCGATGGTGAGCCTGACGGATTTGGGTAAGTGCGATCGCAATGATGTCAAATCCGGCACTGGCCTCTCCAATGGCAGTTTTAATAACACATGCCAGCGGAAGCGTCGCGCCACCCGCAAGATAGGTGCTGGCGTCGGACCCAATACACTAGGTCCCGCCAGGTCAAGATCGTCCAATGACGCCGATGGGTCCTTAGTGGGGGCAATCAACTTCTGTAGCTTCTGAGCACATTGTTGAGCAGCCGCTTCAGCCTCAGTCTCCACTGGGCTGGTGAACCTTAACAGCACTAAGCGACCATAGGGTGGATAGCCTAACAGCTGCCGGTGCTCAATTTCCTGACTGATGAAGTCATGATAGTTATGGTCCTTAGCAGCCCCAATTACCGGATGATCTGGGGTATAGGTTTGCAAAATGACTTGTCCTGGTCGTTCACCTCGTCCGGCTCGCCCAGCCACCTGGGTCAAGGTTTGGAAGGCGCGTTCCCCCGACCAGTAGTCCGGCATGTGCAATAGTCCATCGGCAGCAACGATACCCACCACTGTAATTTGAGGCAGGTCAATGCCTTTGGTCAGCATTTGCGTACCTACCAAGACATCCGCCTCACCGGCGGCAAACCGCTGTAACAAAGCCCGATGAGCCCCCTTTGACCGCGTCGTATCGCTATCAAACCGTAGACAGCGCAACCCTGGAAACTGATTTTGCAACTCATGCACAATCCTCTGGGTACCACTGCCAAAATATTTGAGGTAAGGCGATTCACAACTGGGGCACAGGTCAGGATGTCGTTGCCCATAGCCGCAATAATGACAGCGCAGGTAAGCGGCACCACCATCCTGCGGTTGATGATATGCCAGGGAGACATCGCAGTCTGGGCACTGCATGACATGGCCACAGCTGCGACAGGAAACAAAGCGACTATGGCCACGACGATGAATAAAAAGTAAACCTTGCTCACCCTTAGCTTGCATCTGTTCTAAGGCCGTTGTGAGCGAACGACTAAAGACAGAACGATTGCCAGCCTGAAGTTCAAGGCGCATATCGACCACATTAACGGGGGGTAACGGCCGTTGATGCACACGATTGGGCATGGTCAAATAATGCTGTGTGGGCGTTCCATGGAATGCTCCCACAGCATTATTTGGATCTGTCACCGCAACCCAGGTGTCCAGCGCAGGCGTTGCCGAACCCAACACTAACGGACAATCCGCCATCTCTGCCCGCCACCTGGCCACGGTGCGGGTGTGATAGCAGGGTGCTGGCTGGTCTTGCTTAAAACTACTGTCGTGTTCTTCATCCAGCACAATGAGTCCAAGGCGGGGGAGTGGCAGGAAAATGGCCGAACGGGTACCAATTACCACCTGGGGTTCGCCATCGAGCATCTGTCGCCAGGTGTCATAGCGCTCACCTTCGGACAAACCACTGTGGTAAACACACACTTGCTCACCAAACCGCGCCCGAAATCGGTCTGTTAGCTGGGGGGTAAGTCCAATTTCAGGCACCAACACTAATACTGAATCCCCCGCCTTTAAACGCGGCGCAATGGCCTGTAGATATACCTCCGTTTTGCCAGACCCCGTTACACCATGCAGTAAGACCTGGGCATAACCAGACAGTTGATTGAGGGTAGATAGCCCATGAAACTGCTCATCTGTGAGTTTTTTCGGACGGTCTGCGGGAGCTTGCGAGTGATGACTCACCCGCAAACGCTCTCTTGGCTCAATCAGCAGATAGCCTTTAGTTGCGAGTCGCTGCAGAGTGGCACTGGTCGTTTTTAGTCGCTGTAGGGCATCACTGAGCCATAGGTCACCCCCATGACGTTTCAGAGTGATTAAAATTTCCTGCTGGCGGTTAGTTAGGTCGTCTGTGGGAACATTAGGAGCCAGTAAACTCACGGCCTGGCGCTGTTGGGGGCGGGGGGGTTTGGGAAGCGCTAGATAACTCTCTACCCACCCCTGATGCAGTAGCTGATCTAACCCCGCCTTGGCCCGTTCATGTTGACGTCGCAAATAGCGCCATGTGTAATCGCCTTGAGGCGAGCGACGCAGGCTTTCTATCAGAGCCTGCGCAGGCGGACTCAGGGCGTCTAACCCAGATAAAAAGGCCGTATCTTGGGGTAAAGATTTGAGGCGAATTCTGCGTTGAGAACGCCCTAACAAACCAGGTGGCAAAGCTGTTCGAATCACCTGAATCAGGGGAGTCTGATAATAATCAGCAACTTGTTCTAATAATTTCCAATAATCTTTAGAAAAAAAGCCCTGACTGATAATTGTGTCGATATTACGGAGCTGATAATCCAGGTTTGGCATTGTTGCCATTGAGGACAAACGAATTGCGATCGCACCTAGCTGACGTCCCCCAAAGGTCACACTGACAATATCGCCAGGCTCAACGCATAAATTCCCAGAAATTCCATATGTATAAAGTCCCTGTATTCCAGGGCAATCTACCAGCACTTCAACAAGCTCAACAGCATATGGAGAGGGAGGTTCAGGTTGAGGCATGCAATCTAAATTAATAATAAACATAGACGTCTATAGACGTCTAACAAACAAAAAATAAAGGACTTAAATTATTAAATAAAAAACAAAAATAAGCGGTTTTTAAGCATGATTTCCGGATTAAATGTCATGAAAACTTTACATGGCGCAACGAATGGAATCAAACGTTACAAAAGCTACAAAAACCTTGATAAATAAGAGTTTTCATCGTTCAGAAAATATCACAATGGACAGTGCTCCAGAATCAGATTGGTATAGTGTAATTGGGGCTGCATACAGTCTCATCTGAATTGATAGTTAACGACGTCCTTCGGCTACATTTTCAGAACCCTTCAGGCACAGATTTTTTCTTGCGGAACTATGGCTCCTTCTGTTAATTCCCCAGAAACAGCAGTAATTGAACCTTGGACTGAGGTAGACCAAGCGCCCAAACCCGAGAGCGAGAATCGTCAAGATAGTCAGTTTAACGAAGAATCAAATCTCCCTGGTTGGAATCGATCGGAGAGTGCTGATCAAGAAGAGGAACTCAATGCTGATCCAGCCGCTGAGCTGACCGCAGAAGTAGCCTCTGCCTATAAGAAGACCCTGGCTGATGATGCTGTCGGAGCGTTCTTTAAAGAAATGGCGCGCTACCCTCTGCTGAAGGCTGATGAGGAGATTGAGCTAGCTCGTCAAGTCAAGTTTCTAGCTGATGTAGAAGCTTTATCCAAGAAAATGGGTGAGGAGCTGAAACGTACTCCCACTCGCCTGGAAATGGCCAGTGCCTTGCACTGTAGCGAAGCTGATTTTCAACATCGCCTACAGTATGCCCGCAGTGCTAAGCGCAAGATGATTCGCTCTAATCTGCGTCTTGTTGTTTCCATTGCCAAGCGTTATCTCAATCGAGGTGTGCCATTTCTGGATTTGATTCAGGAGGGTGCTCTGGGGCTAAATCGCGCAGCTGAAAAGTTTGATCCAGACAAAGGCTATAAGTTTTCTACCTATGCCTACTGGTGGATCCGCCAGGGTATTACCCGAACGATTGCCAATGATGCAAGAACCATTCGATTACCGATTCATATTGTAGAAAAGCTCAATAAACTTAAGAAAACTCAGCGAGAGCTTCGAAAACAGCTGAACCGCACCCCTACTGAGGCTGAACTAGCGGCAGAATTAGATTTAACTCCTGAACAGTTGCGCAGTCTACAGCAGGTGCGGCGCAAATCTTTATCTCTGAATCATCGCGTAGGAAAAGGCGAAGATACGGAGCTAATGGAACTGCTGGAAGATGGCAGTACTCTGTCGCCTGAGTCTCGGATGAATGAGTCCATGATGCGTCAGGAAATATCTGATGTTTTGACAGAGGTACTCACAGAGCGTGAAAAGGACATTATTTCTTTGCGCTATGGTTTGACCACAGGTGAACCCCATACCCTTGAAGAAGTGGGTGGTATTTTTAATCTCTCTCGGGAGCGGGTACGTCAAATCCAGACCAAAGCAATGCGCAAGCTCCGTCGTCCTCAGGTTGCCTCTCGCCTGAAAAACTGGCTGCGATAGCATGTGGCATCTCTAGGACAGCTGATGTAGTTACTTTAATAATCGTCTAAACCCCCTGATACAGGTTGGTATCAGGGGTTAAGCGAGTGGTTCCTTAACAGTGCAAGGGGATCAGGATTGGTATGTACTGTTACAAATTACGCTGTAGCGTTGGGGACACATTTTTTTTAATATTTTTCTTATGATATGTCTGAACACTACGGGTGTAAGGGATTATATGGACTATAAGCAGGAACGAATCACGACGATTCATGACTTTGGTTGCGATATATCGCGATTGGAGGAGCGTTCACTGGAGCTGACTCGCGATACGCCAACCGCTGTTTTAATTCCATCCCTTTATGACGAGCTAGAAAGACCCGCTCTCAGCCGTATTCGCGATCACCTTAAGGATTGCGCATTCGTGAATACCGTCGTCGTCAGTCTCTATG
Source organism: Leptothoe sp. ISB3NOV94-8A (assembly GCF_043421595.1). Classification (NCBI taxonomy): domain Bacteria; kingdom Bacillati; phylum Cyanobacteriota; class Cyanophyceae; order Nodosilineales; family Cymatolegaceae; genus Leptothoe; species Leptothoe sp. ISB3NOV94-8A. Next base: position 6,235,079 of record NZ_JAXSQW010000001.1, read on the forward strand.
CAGATACGCCAGAGCAGTATGCTAAAGCGGTTGAGTTTTTTGACCCTCTACCTCAGAAGACTCATATCATTTGGGAGAATGGCCCCCGCGTCATAGCGTTGCTCAAGCAACTCCAGGATAAGGGGCTTGATATTTTGATGCACCGTGGCAAGGGTCGAGCCGTCTGGTTAGGTCTGGGATTGGCGACGCTGCATGCTGGCGCGATCGCACTCCACGATGCAGACATTATTACCTACGATCGTGCCTATCCCCTCAAGCTTCTCTTTCCTCTCTTAGAGCCTGAGTTTGGTTTTGCCTTTACCAAAGCCTACTACGCTCGCATCGGCAGCGAACCCCGAAAAATCAATGGTCGCGTCACGCGCCTGTTTGTTGCCCCATTACTCCATTCTTTGATGGATGTATGGGGGCACCGGGATTACATCTCTTACTTATCGGCTTATCGATATCCCCTCTCCGGTGAGTTTGCCCTAACCAGCGATTTAGCATTGACTACTCGTATTCCAGCTAACTGGGGTTTAGAAGTTGGGTTGCTAGCCGAGGTTTATCGGAACGTCGCCCTCAAGCGAATCGCCCAGGTAGATCTGGGCACCTTTGACCATAAGCACCAGGATGTGGGGCAATCACCTAGCCAGGGACTGCAAAAGATGTGTCGCGACATTTTGCACTCCCTACTGCGCACATTGACGGAAACAGAGCAGGTCGTCATTGGCAAAGATCAGTTGCGATCGCTACGCATCAAGTTTCGCCGTGAAGCGCAAGACCTGGCACGGCAGTATTTTGTCGATGCCAAGTTCAACGGGTTACAGTACGACCGTCATAAGGAGGAAAACACCCTTGAACGGTTCGAAGAAGTGATTATCAAAGCCGGTGATCAGTATCTAGAGGACCCCACTGGGACTGAAATTCCTGATTGGACCCGTGCCCTGGCTGTCATGCCAGATCTGCGTCAGCTTTTAGGTCAGGCAGTTGCTGATGACATGCAGGAGGTAATCGACAAACGTGTGCTCCCTTTTGTCAATTTGGGTGAGAATAACGGTCACGAAAACCACTCAAGTGCTGAAGATCTGGTTTTCACCTCATGAATTATGACTGTGTGGGGTCGTCGTTCCATGGAACGACCCCACACAGTCGTTAAAGCGCGACTCGGTTGCTAGAACTGCGGAAGGTGACATTTACACCTTCGCTCGTTTGTTCCAGCACTAACAGTGGAGTAGGCTTTGCTTTTTGATCCCAATGCATGGTGGCTAAGCGCCCTAACAATGTGGGCTGCCAAAATTTATCGTCTCGATCAGGGCTTAGGAAGTTCTCGATACAGTCGATAATTTCTTGAACCGTGATCGACGTTGCTTGAGTGGGTAGCTTGACCAGCTTAATTTGAATTCGAAAGAGCACTCGCTTTTTCTTTTGGTTGTCTTGAACCGTCTGATACTCGACATCAAAGATTTGGTCTACAGCCCGTGGTTTGGAGGCAATGCCGACGACTCCCTGCTGTGCCTGTTGTGGACGGAGTGCCACAGTGATGCGCTGCTTGACCTTCACCTTAAGCTGGTTGAGCACCGAAAAATGGAACTGCTTCTCTTCCATTCTCATCCTGAGGTAATCGAGGTTGAAATCTCGAGAATGCACCAAATCAGGATTTTTCTCCATCTTGCTGATGGTCGTCAGCGCCAATTTAACGCGCTTCTGAAGCTCTTTATTCTTGTAAGCCTCAAATTTGAGCTTTTTGCGTACCCGCGAAAACTGTATCTGAGAAACAATTCCCAGAATCAGTAATAGCACCGCTAAACCGATCGAAGTATACAGCCATGGATTCTTTGGTTGAGCGACAGCTACAGGAGTCTGAGCTATCAAAGGATTGAGCTCACTAACAGAATGAGACATAGCTAAGGAATAGTGCTATCCGGTTACATTTAGCATGCCCTGGGCAAGGGTTTCCGGACTAAGAGGATATATCTAAACACATGTAAAGCCTCTGTGAATTTTCGATGGCCATAGGTGCAATTAGTGACGCCATCGTGCGCGATATCCCCGAGCATCCAAATGGCTCAGCCTAGGGAAACGGCGATAGCGCCCTAATCCACCGGGCCACCAAGGATCCAATGCCCAGTAGATCTGATCTCCAGAAAGACCATCGACATAGAAGTCGATGGCATCACCCACAATGTGACGACTATTGGAAGCTCCACCCACCTGCCGATTGATATCGGGTGGACGATACCAGCTGGTGATATGAAAGGGACGACCGATGCGATCTCGAGCTTGCTGAGCCAGCTTAGCAAGGCGCACCATAGCATCTACAGTAGACTGATTGGGAGGCATGCGTGTACCGCCACGGGTAGCCTCAGCCCAGGTAAAGTTGCCATTGGGAATAATTGAAGCCCCTAACTGAAGATTATGGGGTGTCCAACGGCTGGGGCGTGGTGGCAGGGGTGCAGGTTTCGGAGCTGGCGGTGCTTCGACCGAATCACGATTAGCACGGGTCATACGCCGCACATCATCGAACAGCGACTGAATCGAATCTACACGCCGGTCTAGCTTTCGCCAGATTTGCACCAGGCGGATCAAAGCCTCTCGTTGTTCTTCGGTCTCTTTATAGACATTGGGCACATTGTCGATAAAGGCCAGTAAAGCCTGATCGACTTGCTTAGCCGCTTTTGCTAGGGCAGGGGGATTATTCTTATTGGCACTGAGAAACTGTGGCGTTACCCCTAGCTCGCTCAAAGCGGTCGGGCGTGAATCCAGTTCCTTCCACATCCGATAGGTTTCCGTCAGTGCAAATCGATGATAGCCATCCCCTTTGTAGTGGTCAGGAAGCCGTTGCACAAAAGCAATCAAGGCCGGATCTACAATTTGCAGGTTGGTTTCATTGGCCCGTGGATCATGGGAGCGCAGCCACTCGATCGCCTCTTCCCGGGAATCTACCTGCCGCCATAGTTGGGTTAAGCGCAACAGTGCTTCTCGCTGATGGGGATAGCCAGAATAAAAGCGAGATACCTGGCGGATAAAGTTGGTTAGCTCTTTATCCAGGGCTGCCTCATCCACTACATCATTGTTGATGGGAACTTTCATGGCTTCAATGGTACTCCGGTGAGAGTCCAGCTTGCGCCAGATGCGGGCAACCTCCAGTAGTGCTTCTCGCTGAAAATCTAGACGACTGTAGTTGGGGGCGATGCGATCGGCTAATGCCAGTAGCTCATCATCTAATTCGGCCAAATTATGGGGCAACTCCTGTGCACCATAGTCATAGCTAATGTCTTCAAGATAGGCCGCTAAAAGCTTTTCAGCATTACAGCTTTCTAGGCGCGCGGAGTTTTCTTCAGCCCCTGGTGGCATATAGCCTTCAGCAATCCGCTCGATGAAGCGATCGCTGTAGCGCCCCTTGGGGGCATCCCATAAATCGCTGCCACTCCAACCATTGGCAGTCAGGGTATTGGTTAGCCCTCGTAATGTATTGGCAGCATACTGTACCTGCTCAGGAAAGGTGTTGACCTGAGCCACTGCAATCTTATTGGCAGGTGCTATACCCAGACCCGTTTCACCATCCATCAGCCGGGGAGCCTGATGTACCGTATAGAGACCCGCCAGAATGGGTTTATGAATACCGGCTCGTTCCGCCTCTAAGAGATAGTAGTAGTTGCGCTGATCGGGTACGAGTGTTGCCATAGATTAATGGGCTCAAACGTTTTACCTTGACAAGGATAAGTGACTATTGGGTGTCTGCCATCTGCACAAATTACGGTAGAGCAATTAAGAGTTGGCTGCTAACGCTTCTAACGTATATCAGTTTCTTGATAACAAGGGAATTACTTAATCAAAATCTAGTGCTTGTCTGGCACCATAGCCCTTAGAAATAGGCAGAAGCAGTATAGCAACGATGGCATCAAATCGGTTACAGGCACTCACAACCCAGGCATGTCGCCAAGCACTGGCTCAAATTCGGCTATTGGCAACAGATATGGATGGCACCCTCACCCACCAAGGTGAATTTGCTCCATCTTTGCTAATCACCTTAGAAAAGCTCAAAGCATCAGGCATGCCTGTATTAATCACCACTGGACGTTCAGCAGGTTGGGTCAATGGGTTACTACACTATCTGCCTGTGGAGCTTGCGATCGCAGAAAACGGCGGACTCTATTTCACCAAAACCAATAGACATCCCACATTCCTACAACCGCTCGCCAACGACCATAGACAGTTGCTATTACAACAATTTAACCGGTTACGCCAACAATACCCTCAACTCAAAGAATCCAGCGATAACCCTTTTCGTCTAACGGACTGGACCTTTGATGTGACCGGATTGAGTCTAGACGATTTGCAGTGGATGACTAGCAACTGTCATGAAAACGGTTGGGGATTCACCTACAGCACCGTGCAATGCCACATCAAACCCTTGCCCCAAGACAAAGCTAGCGGTCTAGCCCAGGTCGTCGCCCAGCAATTTCCAGATCTAGCCCATCACCAAGTACTCACCATTGGTGATAGCCCCAACGATGAAAGTATGTTTGATCCTGCACAATTTCCCCATTCCGTTGGTGTGGCCAATGTTCGTCACTATTTAGATACGCTGACCCATCACCCTTCGTTTGTCACCCAGGCAGAAGAGGGCGCAGGATTTGGTGAGTTGGTGGAAGAACTATTCGACGCAATCAATCGATGAATCTAGAGATGAATGTAGAGGCGTTCCATGGAACGCCTCTACATAGGTTCCATATTTCTCCTTTTCCATTGCCCCGCAGCGTTAGACAATATTATCCGACTCAATTCTCATAGCTATGGCAGACATTCTGCGGGCAAAGCGCTGGACAATTTCACGAATACTTATGTGGATGGGCATCGCCATCACCCTGTTGTTTGTCATCGTTGCCCTGTTTGCACCGCTGATGCAGAACTGGGGATGGATCCAGGATCCATTGGTGACGTTGGAAAACCCCATTCATGTACCACCGTCTGGTGAGCATTGGTTTGGCACCAGCCGCCAGGGCTATGATGTCTTTGCTCGTACCCTCTTTGGAGCACGGGCAGCCTGGCAGGTGGTGCTGTTGGCAACGGCCATGAGTGTGGTGGTGGGCGTTCCCTTAGGCATGGTCAGCGGTTATCTCGGTGGCAAGCTGGACCGGGGTCTGCTGTTTTTCATGGACACGATCTACACGCTGCCAATGCTGCTTTTGGCCGTCACCCTAGCCTTTATTTTGGGTAAGGGTGTGGTGAATGCAGCTGCGGCCTTGAGTATTGCCTATGTGCCTCAGTACTACCGGGTAGTGCGTAACCACACCGTTAGCCTGAAAACGGAGCTGTTTGTCGAGGCGGCTCAGGCCATGGGAGCTTCGACATGGGCCGTGCTGTCTCGATACCTATTTTTGAATGTGGTGCAGAGTGTGCCCGTACTCTTTACCCTCAATACAGCAGATGCGGTACTCATTTTGGGGGGGCTGGGGTTCCTAGGCTTGGGACTTCCAGACGAAGTACCTGAATGGGGCAGTTCCCTACGTCAGGCATTGGACGCCCTCCCCACAGGTATTTGGTGGACCGCACTCTTTCCAGGACTAGCCATTACGGGCATGGTGACCGGGTTATCCCTCATCGGTGAGGGCTTAAATGATTTGGTTAATCCCCTAGTGCGCAAAGAAAACTGAACGGCGTGAGTCTGCGATCGCAGTGATCATGATCACATGCAAGATTCAGTATGACTTAAGTCACTCTTATGCAGAGTTCAGGGTCGTATCAGATATCGGTTAGCTAAAATTGAGATAGTTAGAACAATCGTTCATGACCCTTTGGGGGTTACTACCATGAAAAAAGCACTGACTGCATTGTTTGTTACTGGATTGACTACTGTTACCTTGGGTTCAGTTCTGGCAGCACCCAGTTCAGCTGACCTTCTGGAAAGCATTGGCATTGGCGCTGGTACAGGTATTGTGACCGGTACCGTTGTCGGTGACAACGCAGGTGTCGACGACATTGTTAACGGGGCGGCGGCTGGAGCGGCTGTTGAGGCCGTACGCGGTAACAATGACGATTCCAGTTTGGTTCAGGATGCTGCTGTGGGCGCTGCCGCTAGCGGTGTCGTTGGCATTATCACCAATGACGATTCCTTCATTGAAAATGCCATTCAAGGGGGCGCTGCAGGCGCACTGATTAATGTTCTTGACTAGGGTCAAGGCGTTCTTGACTAGGGTCAAGGCGATTTCAGATTAAGTTTTTGCACAGTTATTAACGCTTCAAGACAATGGGTCATATAACCCTACATAGAAAAAGCCCCGTATCTACCTACCGATGCGGGGCTTTTTTGTACATTGTCAGGACAGGAGCAAACGGACTAGACATAAGGCAGGGTGGGCACAAGGCACCACCCTTACGAGATATTTGTGAACTGAACCAAGGCGTTAAATTTAGTGTCAGGAGGATTCAAGGCGTCTGCGCCATTCGTCATCAATTTTGTCTCGGTTCTCGATCTCTTGGTCAATCAGATCAGTCTCAGTGGTGTAAGCCAGGTTGTCTTTACTAACAATGGTTTCCATCGCAAACTGCTTGGCATAGTCAAGTTTGCGTTGTACCGTTCTGCCCACAAGGTTCTTACGCTGAGTATTACGGTCTTCAATTTTCTGGTTTTGCCGCTGCATTCTGAAGTAGCGAATGGCAGGGATGCCAAGAAAAGCAACGCCATAGGCTAGGAAGAGATCGCAGAGGGAATAGACCAGATCAACAAAGCCTCCGTCGGTAAAGTCAGCCGCAATAAAACTGAGATAGATGGAGCCAACGACTAGCAATGTGCCAAGACCGATGGCAATGGCGACTTGATTGGAGCTGGCACTGGTAAAGCGACGTTTGGCTTCTTTAAGAAATGCAGGTACTGACTGGGGTTTCTGATTTTTAGCCGTTACCTGGAGCTCGGGGAAGTAATAGACGAGGTCACCTTGGGGACTGACGTTAGGCCGACCGTTAAAACGACTGAGGGCAGGAATTACGTAGTCTTCAAGGTCGTCGTCGAGGTTGGCGTTTTCGAGATAGGGAGCTAGCTGTTCGGCAGAGACGGCACCGCGATTGTTGCGAATGACGGTTGCGATCGCACCCCACCGCCGTTCATCCAAATCCTTATTCGGGTCACCATCGCCAAACAAGAACGAATACACACCTTCCAAAAAATTCAGCTCACTACCCTGGCGATTGCGATCTCGTGACGAATAGTCATACTGCCGACCATACTGCCGACGGGGGCCATAGCTAAACCAGTAAAACCAATCCCGACCAATCCACAGCCAAGGATTAAACCCTATACCGCCACTATAGCTGCCACCGCGATTATCATCTTCCCGCTGGGACTGCATACTAATTTGAATCGCAATGATGGCCGCAAATACCAGCACCACCGCCAGAATCAGCATGAGGCCAAAGGAAATGCGAATCAGGTAAAACAGAACCGCCCAAATTTTTTCCCAGGTTTCCTGCCAGCGCAGTTGCCAATATTGATTACGCAGAATTGCTCGAAACTGAGGGGAAAACTCATAGGCAATGTCCCCCGTCTCAGACACTTGCATGTGGGCCTGGGTTTCAGATGCTAAGGCCAAAACCCCAGCTTCCGCCTGGCTAATATTGAGACCAGTTTTAGCAGCCACATCACCTACGGTTACCCGATATTTCAGGGTTTCGACCGCTTTCATGATGTCCTTATTTAGCTCCATAGGTTCCTTTAGGGGCCTTATTGTAGCGATGATTCTTAGTATAGAAAGCCTTATCGATCATCTGCCATGACGGTAAAGGTGTGGGTTTCCATATCCATAATGATCCACCACCTTAGAAGGTCATGTAGGCGGAGCGCTCTGCCAGATCTCAAACACCAAAAAGGCTGAATGACTTAGCATCCAGCCTTTCCAGATTTTGCAATGTGCATCAAAATATTTGGAATTGTAGTCAATCAGTAGCAACTATTTATTGCCAGTAATCTGATCCTTTACATCCCCCAAACTGCTCAGTAACTCACTGCGATTGCTGGCTTTTAGCAAAAATCGATAGATAAACCAGCCCGTATAAATCAGACCAATAAGCTCCATCGTAGGCGCTAGTACTGGGATATCGTTAATCGACGCCAAGACAGCAAAGGTTAGTTTGATGGCAATGAGAGCACCGAAGACTAGACCAATAACTGTGAGTGGCCGTTTGTACTCATTAAACGTCTCAACTACGTAAGTCGGTGAATCCCCAAGTACACTTGCAACCTTAGCCAAAATTTCTTTGGCCTGTTCAGTGGTATCGGTCGTACTTTGAGTTGTTACGTTCTCTTCAGGGGGATTGATATCGGTGCTCATCTTTATATGGAGTATTAACAACCTAGGAGCGGATTTCCCTCGCTCATTTGCCATGCGGCTAATGAACCAGCTTAGTTATCAGCTTCTGAAACTAAACTAGAGTTAGTCCAAATGCAAGCTGCCAACCGCGCATTAGGCACATGCCAGATCTTGCATAGCTGTGTGCAAATCAATGCACTTTAAAATAGTTTATTCTGACTTCATAGAAAAATATTATCGTTCATCGACATATAGTCAATTTCAATCATTGGCCCCAATGCATTATCAAAACATTTCAATTTGAGACTGCTTTGTCGTTGAGGTGGATGTCATGACTAAAATGAGAGCTACCGAATTCTGCAAGGGCTTATCGAAACCATCTACGGCGAGCTGAAAGGTCTTAAACCTAGTCAGCTCAAGCAACTACGTCGTCTATATCATCAGCGCATTCCGGGTAGTCAAATCACTAACCGTGAATTTGCCCAGCGTCTGGCTGCCATCAGTACTGATATCAATCAGCCAGTTTGTAGTTATATTGACCGGCGGGGGCATGTCATCCGCGTCGGTGTTGGCTCCCCACGGCAAACTCAAATTCCAGCTATGGAGTTACCACGATATGGTGCCGAGCGACTGAGTGGTATTCGCTGCATTGCCACTCAACTGAAACAGGAACCACCGGGAAATGCTGCGTTGACGGCCATGGCCCTACAGCGGTTGGACGCGCTAGTGCTGCTGACGCTAACCGGCAGCGGTTTTCAGCGTAAGGGCGGTGGTGCCACAGGTTATATTCGTGAGGCTTACTTGGCCCATTTAGTTCCCGATGAGACCCAGCGCTGGTCAGTATCAGCGCCAATGGATTTGGAAAGCATCAGTCTGGAAGATTTTACTGACTTGACTGAAGGTTTGGAGGAGGAATTTCGGCGTCTGTTTGTGGCGCAGCAAGTAGATGCGAGCCACGACCGTGTGCTGTTAGTGGGTTTACAAACCGATCGGATCTCTACCCGACGCTTTCAAAGCGGTCTGGAAGAAATCATTCGACTCGTGGAAACTGCCGGTGGCGAAGTTTTAGAAACCCTCAAACAAAAGCGAGCTAAACCTCACCCTCAAACTGTGCTGGGGGCGGGTAAGGTCGATGAGGTGGCCCTAAAGGCTCAAACCTTTGGTGCAAGTTTAGTGGTCTTTGATCGGGATCTATCTCCAGCTCAGGTACGCAGCCTGGAGCAACGAATTGGGGTGCGAGTAGTGGATCGTACCGAGCTGATTTTAGATATCTTTGCCCAGCGGGCGCGGACAGGTGCGGGCAAGTTGCAGGTGGAGCTGGCTCAATTAGAGTATCAGTTGCCGAAGCTGACGGGGCGCGGTCAGGCCATGTCTCGACTGGGGGGTGGTATTGGTACCCGTGGTCCCGGTGAAACCAAATTAGAAACTGAACGACGGGCCATTCAAAAACGAATTACGCGGCTACAGCGAGAGGTAAATCAGTTACAGGCTCATCGTTCGCGGCTGCGACAGAATCGACAGCATCATCGGGTGCCTTCTGTTGCCGTGGTGGGCTATACGAATGCAGGTAAGTCTACGTTGTTGAATACGCTGACCAATGCGGATATTTATGCTGCAGATCAGTTGTTTGCAACGTTAGATCCAACAACAAAAAAATTATCCGTGGTGGATAGTGACACCCATGAGAAACGGTCTATGGTCCTGACCGATACCGTGGGGTTTATTCAAGATTTGCCACCGTCTCTTATGGATGCATTTCGAGCCACATTAGAAGAAGTTACCGAAGCAGATGCGCTGATGCATGTGGTGGATTTGTCTCATCCGGCTTGGCAAGATCATATTCGCTCGGTGATGGGGATTTTGGGACAAATGCCAACAACACCAGGGCCAATTTTATTGGTATTTAACAAATTGGATGCAGTGGATAGTGATACTCTTGCGGTTGCTAAGGATGAGTATCCCCAGGCATTGTTTATTTCAGCTGCGCAGAAGCTGGGGTTGGAGACGTTGCGACAGCGTTTAGTGCAGTTGGTAGATTATGCTGTGGCAGGCTAGGAAAGAGTTAGTCAATAGCAGCGATAGATTTTGCAAAATTTGAGACTGAAGAAACCAGACTTGAGGCCGATAAAGTGCTATTCCTCACAATATCCTCACACTTCCCGCGTAGTCTAAAGATGTTGAAAATGCTGGTTCAGCCTGCTGTTAAATGATTGCAGCTCACAGTTGTCATCTTGGGCATAGCGTCAACAAGATAGCCAAACCCGATGACCGTTGTATCAGTATTTAGCTGTAGTAGGAGATAACCCATCATGATCCGCATAAATGGCAACTCTCTTAAATGGAAACCCCTGAAGTGGTGGCTATTGGCATTAATGGCTCTAATTTGGGCGTTATGGGTTAGTCAAAATCCATATTTAATTAGACCCGTTTATCTGTTGTAACATCTTGAAACTGTTTTGTCGGTAGGCCACACCAGCAATGGCTCTATCACCTATATTGTGGTTAGAAAATCACAATTATCATTTCCTGAACCAGCTACAGGGCAGTAGGTTCCAAATTGACTGTCCCAACTTAGGTGAGTGGCTCAATATATTTAATCGTTACAAAGCTATCAACTGTCTCTATCCATCAAATTATTTAGCGCTCTAATGACCTCTAAAGTGACTAAAAACATTGGCATTCTTACCAGTGGTGGTGATTGCCCTGGTCTCAATGCAGCGATTCGTGCTGTTGTTAAATGTGCAACCCAACGGCAATGGCAGGTCTATGGTATTCCCTACGGTACTCAAGGCTTGATTAACTTAGAGCAGGGCAACTGTTCGAGACAGGATATTCAATTGCGAGACCATGGGTTTGATATTCCAGGGGTGCTGCATGGTATCGATATTCTTCAGTTTCTCAGTGGTAGTATGCTGGGTGCTTTAAGCAACGGTGACCCCAGCAATCCTGATATTGCTCGTGAGATGTTAGAGGGGTACCGATTGCTCGATTTAGATGCCTTAATTACCTTGGGGGGAGATGGCAGCTTAAATATTATTTCTGATTTAGCACAACAGGGTAACTGGAACTGGATTGCGATTCCTAAAACCATCGATAACGATGTGCCGTTTACTGAACAGTCACTGGGGTTTGATACAACTGTTGATACGGTGACCCATGCCCTATATGATCTCACATTTACGGCGGCCAGCCATAATCGCATTATGATTGTTCAGGTCATGGGGCGGGATGCCGGTCATCTAGCGCTACGGGCGGGTGTTGCTGGAGGAGCCGATATGATTTTGATTCCAGAACTCACTCCACAGATTAATGACAAGCTACTGGATGGTATCTGTAGCAAAATTGTACAGCTGCGTCAGACTGATCGGCAGTTTGCCCTAGTGGTCTTGTCTGAAGGGGTGTGTAATCAAAATGGGGTTAGGGAAAAGTACATTGGCGATACCCTGGCACAACAGATTCAGGTCCATGCTCAGCAACTGCGTGAGACAAATCAACCTGAATTTTGTCATTTACAGCCATTAGAAACGAGAGCCACAATCCTTGGTCATATTCAACGCAGTAGTATGCCATCATCGCTTGATCGGCTGATTGCAGCAGCCTTTGGATGTAAGGCAGTGGAATTGATTGCAGCTGAGAACTATCAGCAATTAGTAGTGTGGTCCCATGGGCATGCAGACAGTAAACCCTTAGATCAGGTGATACCGCGAATTAAACGGTGTCATTTAGAACAACGCTGCCCTAGCCCGGTGGCATTGGACGATCCTTGGATAAAAACAGCGCGAAATTTAGGTGTTTACATGGGTGAAACCATCAATAAACCTGAGAAAACAAACTTAACTTTTGCCAAACGCTGATTTGAAAACATTACTGACTGGGAGACTAAAGAAGCCTAACTGTTTCATGTATGGTTAGTGGTTGCTGCTGTGGGGACTCAATGCTGTTGATTGAGCTACTACAATGCTAGATGATGTATCTTGAGTGATTCATGCTTGAATTGTGGCCTTTGTGGCTCTATCCAGGCTAGAAATAACTGATGAATTGTGCTCTCATAGCTGCGTCATCGTTCGCTGTTGGGTTGAATATTCGTGAGCAATACCTGACCTGTTTGTGTCTGTGTTTCTAGGTCACAGCACTAACTTAGAGAAATAATTGTCTCCTCAGATATGATGTACATACTACCTTTGACAACAGATTCTCCGTCTATGTATGGATGCAACTGGGTACTTTAAACCATGAATCAGGTATCAAGTCACTGGAAACGTATTTGTAGCGTAAGCATCAGTTCGAATCTACCTTAAAACTGATAATCTTCCTGATAGCGTCTGCTAAGGCACCAGGGAACCCATGACTCAAAACTCGCTCAAGCGCATGTTTTTTAAGCGACGGCAGGTACTTAGAGGTGTCACTGGGCTGAGTGCAGCTCTGTTGGCATCTAGGCTAGCCGGTTGTGCAACCACCACCGATAGTGACGCCACACCGACTGCTGGGGGAGAAACAGCCTCTTCTAGTGAACCGATTAAGTTAGGTCTTATTGCTGCCATTACAGGGCCTTCAGCCGTGTCAGGTGAATCGATTACGCGGGGATTGACCATTGCCCTAGAAAAAATTAACGCGAGTGGTGGCGTCATGGGGGGGCGTCCGTTGGAACTTGTCATTCGTGACGATGAATCCACCCCGGCTAAGGGGGTAGCGGCGGCTCGGGAATTGATTGAGCAGGAAAAAGTGGCCCTGGTTTTTGGTGGCTTAGATTCTCCCGTATCCCTGGCCATGTTGCCTGTTTTCCATGAGTTAGAAGTGCCTTACATGGGTGTGTGGGCTGCGGCCACAGGCATTACCCGCAACGAATTTGACCCCAACTTTGCCTTTCGAGTCTCGGCTAACGACAATATTGTAGACAGTTACCTAATGCGCTACGCCAAGCAAGAATTAGGGGCCACTAAGGTGGGTTTAGTACTAATCAACAACCCTTGGGGCGAATCGAATCAGGCTGGGTTTGAGGAATGGGCACCGAAGTATGACCTGGACATTGTTGGTATTGAAAAGTTCAACGATGGGGACACCGATATTTCTCCCCAGTTAGGTCGTTTGCAGGAGGGAGGGGCCGAAGTGCTGCTGATGGTGGCTAACGCCGCCCCTTCAGCGGTAGCGATGAAGTCTTTGCTGCGCCTGGATTGGGATGTGCCAGTTGTCTCCCATTGGGGACCGACGGGTGGTCGTTTCCCTGAATTGGCTGGTGAGGAAGCGGCTGCTCGGGTGGTATTTATGCAGACCTATAGCTTCTTTGATGCCAAAGGAGAGCGCTCGGAAGCACTGATGAGCAAGTTACAAGAGAAATATGATGTCAAGAGGCCAGAGGATGTCATTGCCCCAGTGGGAACGGCCAATGCCTATGACGCCATGAATCTGGTCGCCCTGGCCATAGATACGGCAGAGAGCTTAGACGGACCCACATTGCGAGACTCTTTCTATGATCTCCCAACCTATGAAGGTTTGATTAAAACCTATGAGCAGTCCTTTTCACCCGATAACCACGATGCCCTGAATGAAGACGATTATATTCTGGTGCAGTGGAAAGATAACAAATTAGTGCCCTTCCAAGGGTAAAGACACTGGATAAATGCAATGTGGTCCCAACTGATCCTTTCAGGGATTGCTGTTGGTAGTCTATATGGCTTGGTGGCTCTGGGCTTTCAGATTACCTATGCGGTCTCGAAGACGATGAATTTTTCCCAGGGCGCTTCTGTAATGGTGGGAGCTGTCTTGTGCTACAGCCTGAACATCACCCTGGGAGTGCCTGCCTGGTTGGCAGTTCCTCTCACGTTGGTGGCGACCTTTGGGTTAGGCATGCTAATTGAGCGGTTTGTGGTACGTCCATTTTCAGAAGGGGGCTCCAACAGTTGGCTACTGACGACAATTGCCCTGGGCATCATTCTCGAAAATCTCGCCATGCTCACATTTGGCAAAGAGACACGGGGCTATCCTTCTGCCTGGGCGGAAACGCCAGTCCAACTGCTGGGGTTTGGTGTGTTTCCAGTAGAGCTGCTAATTCCGGTGGTGGGGTTAGCGGTTGCGATCGCACTCCGTATCCTATTCACTCAAACTCTCTTGGGCAAAGCGCTGCAGGCCGTCAGCGAGAGCCATGATACCGCTCGGCTGATGGGCATTCCGGTGGAGCGCATGATCAGCGTCACATTTGGCATGTCTACCGCACTGGCGTCGTTGGCGGGCATGTTAATTGCGCCGGTTAGCAATGTTTCCGCCACCATGGGCACGCTGCTGGGTTTGAAGGCCTTTGCCACAGCCATCATCGGTGGCTTGGCGAATCCCTGGGGAGTCATGGTGGCGGGCATTCTATACGGTTTAGTGGAATCGGCAGCCGCTGGTTTATTGGGGGGTAGCTATCGCGAAATTATTGGCTTTGCGGTGGTGATTTTGATGCTGGCAATACGCCCCTATGGTCTGTTTGGCCAGGCTCAGGTTAAAAAGGTTTAGGGCATCAATATGAAGCTGCGTCGCTGGATTGGAATAGGCTTGTTATTGGGTGCGATCGCAGCCACACTATTCGCGCCCAATACCTACTACCTTTACACCATTGGCATGATTGCCATTACCACTATGGTGGCCGTTGGTCTTAATATTTTGGTGGGGCTGTCAGGGCAAGTGTCCATTGGCCATGCGGGGTTCTTTGCCATCGGCGCATATACAGCAAGCCTGTTGATGCTGAGGGTAGACTGGTCGTTTCCAGCGGCGGCAGGCATCGGCATCCTGGTCACGGCTGGTATGGGAGCGGCCTTAGGGGCTCCCGCCTTGCGGGTTACAGGCCCTTACCTGGCAATGGTGACCATCGCCTTTGGCATCATCGTCGAGCGAGTGTTGATCGAGTGGGTTGGCCTCACCGGCGGCTTTGGTGGCTTGAGCAACATTCCCAAACCGGTGCTATTTGGCCTACAACCCGCTTTGAGAGATGTCGTTCTCATTGCTGTGGTGCTAGCGTTTGTTGCAATTTGGTCCTTTGACCAGCTCAAACAACATCCCTGGGGCAAAGCGTTTCAAGCAGTGCGCGACGATGAGACAGCCGCCATTTCTCTCGGGTTAAATCCCCTAACGGTGAGAGTGATGGCATTCACCGTTTCGGCGGCATTTACGGGTCTGGGGGGAGCCTTCTTTGCCTCCACAATTGGGTTTGTCAGCCCCGACAGCTTTACCCGGCACCGCTCAATTTTATTTCTGTTGGTGGTCATCTTAGGGGGGATTGGCACTGCCGAAGGGGCATTTGTCGGCGCGATCGTACTTGTTCTTTTACCAGAACTGATTAAGGACTTCGCCGATTACCAACTGTTGGTCTTTGGTGTGTTGTTGCTGCTCACACTGTGGCTAGCTCCCGAAGGCGTGACCCAACCGCTCAAGCGTTGGTTTAGCCAACCGTCTCCGGTATATCCCCTGGCCACTCCACCCGATATGCCAGCCCTGATTACCCGCAATCAAACAGCGGCGGCGCTACAGGTAAATCAGGTCGGCATTCAGTTTGGGGGCGTGCGTGCGGTCAATGAGGTGAGCCTGACGGTGCAGCCGGGTATGGTGACTGCGGTGATTGGGCCAAATGGTGCGGGTAAAACAACCCTGTTGAACTTAATTGGAGGCTTTTATCAAACCCAAACTGGCACCATTATACTTGGGAACACCGACCTGACCCAACAATCTGACCTGGCGATCGCCAGGTCAGGTGTGGCTCGCACCTTTCAGGCAACAAGATTATTTGACTCACTTTCAGTGATTGATAACTTACGAGTTGCTGCCAAAGGTGCTCAAACTAGCTCCATTTTTTCCGCTCTAGTGGGTCGAGGCAAAGCACCGAACCATCCAGAGAAAACGCTACTGGAAGTTTTATCGTTTGTTGGCTTTAGGGGTGATGTTTATCAGACTGCAGCTAACCTGCCCTTTGTGGATCGCCGGTTAGCGGAAATCGCTCGGGCATTAGTCTTGGGGCCTCAGCTGTTGCTATTGGATGAACCGGCTGCCGGGCTGAGTAAAGACGATAAGCAAGTGCTAGCAAAGCTAGTGCGGCGGATTGCCAGCAGCGGTATTCCCGTCATTTTGATTGAGCACGACATGGACTTGGTGATGGATATTTCGGACCAAGTTGTGGTGCTAGACAGTGGCGATCTCATTTCCATGGGTTCTCCCGCACAAGTGCAACAAGATCCAGCTGTCTTGGCGGCATATTTAGGCGTTGACTCACCTGACCTAACGCGCCCAGCCCTCTCTCAGCCATATCCTCTATTGCAAACCAAACAGCTGGTTGCTGGCTACGACAAACTAAAGGTATTGCAGGCGGTTGACCTGACGGTGAATGCGGGTGAACTGGTGGCCGTCATCGGTGCCAATGGTGCTGGTAAAAGTACTCTGATGAAAGCCATTACCCAGCTGATTGCCCCCTGGTCTGGGGATATTATCTGGCAAAACCAATCTCTCTTGGGAACACCCGCCCATGACATCAATCGACAAGGCATTGTCTTAGTACCTGAAGGACGACAGGTGTTTAAAGAGCTGACGGTGATCGACAATCTGCGCCTGGGAGCGTTTAATCGTCAGGATGATGATGTGGACGACGATATCCAGAAAATTCTCCAGCGCTTTCCCCGCTTATTTGAACGGCGCAACCAAAAAGCGGGGTTGTTATCAGGTGGAGAACAACAAATGCTAGCGATTGGTCGTGGCTTGATGGCTCGTCCAAAATTGTTGTTGCTGGATGAACCGTCCCTTGGTCTAGCACCAAAACTTGTCACCGATCTGTTTACCACCCTGGCAGAGCTACGGGATGAAGGACTGACCATTTTATTGGTGGATCAGATGGCCAGCCTGGCTTTGGCAGTGGCGGATCGGGCCTATCTACTGGAAACGGGGCAGGTTGTGCAATCGGGTACCGGCAAAGAGATGCAACAAGATAGCCAGGTGATAAAAGCGTATTTAGGGGTTTAGAACAGGTAGGGACCTCCCCTTGTGGGTGCCCTGGATACCCTACGCCATGGTCCGATCATTGGTTGGGAAAATATTTGATCAATGAGAGCAAAGAGTTGGAGAGTGGCAGTTGCGATCGCGGGTTAGCAAAATTTTGGTGGATCGCTTCCAATGCTGCCGGGGTATGCACAAGGCATTACCCCTACGGAATTATCCATTTTGAAGCGAGGATACTGAATACAGAGGCAGACAGCTGATCAAACTCTGAATGGCTCTGATTTTTCATCGAAGTGTAAAGGTAAGACACTTTCAATATTTTCAGTTGGATGGGGCACGGTGTAGTGGGACGTAACTTTCCCATTATTAGGGCAGGCGTTAGCAGCTTTTATCCCCGCTTCCATGGCTCTGTTGACCTCAGCCACACGCCCTCGAACCGTTACAAACTGGCGTCCGCTATCGGCCTGATTAATTCCTAAAAGGGAGACATTACCTGCTTTAACCATGGCATCCGCCGCTGCCAACGAAGCCGGATATCCGTGGGTTTCGATTACACCGATAGAGTAAAGCATAGGAAAGTGGGTTCGATTGTGAAGCTGCCCTTCTTAATATACCTGAGACCCGACACCCAACGCTGAGCTGAGCCAATACGCATAAGGACTACCTGTAACCGAATGACCATGATGCCTATGACTGTTTGCTCCAAAGTAACCAATGCCAACGGGTTTTCTTGGATGAGCTAGTCCCAAGTCAATCGGTGACTCTGGGGTTAGTTAAACTAATAGTAGAGCCCCCCAGCAGTGCTATTGCCCCAGGCAAACAGTTGATTCAGCAAGCACGAGCGCATCCTTTACCCAACTTATCCACCGAAACCATTCTCAATATCCTTGAGACTATTACTGTTTATAAGTTTCCGCACCTTACATCCCAGGAAGTAGCCGATATGTTTGCCATCAGCGATCTAAAAAAGACAAAAGTTTATGCGGAAGCATATCAGGAAGGCCGGCAAGAGGTGCTCGCTCAGGAACGGGCTTTGGTGATGCGTTTGCTTAGACGAAAGGTGGGGGCATTTCCTCAAACGACTTTATTACAGATAGATCGACTGTCGTTGATGCAGCTGGAGGATTTAGCTGAGGCATTATTGGATTTTGGTGAACTGGCAGATTTGGACAACTGGCTGGGTCAGTTGACAGAGAAAAGAACTGAGGTAACAGAAATGCTGACCCAACGGTTAGGGGCGTTGGAGGTATCAGTTATGGAGCAGATAGAGAAACTGACTTTAGGACAGTTGGGGTTATTGGAGGAAGCTGCACCGGGAGTTATGACGGGCGATGGGTTGATGGATTGGTTGGAACAACAGTCGGGGCATGGGAAGGGTGAATAATGAGTCAAACTGCTGAACAGGTTCGATGGACTGTGCGGGATCTGGAAGTGCTGCCTCAGAGTGAAGGCAGCCGTTATGAGCTGATCAATGGAGAACTATTTGTAACTCGTTCGCTCCATCGTAGACATCAGCAGATCAGCGGCAAAATTTTTGCGGTCTTAGATGAGTGGTCAGAAATATCAGGTCTAGGGGAAGCTATTCTGGCACCAGGCATTATTCCATCGGATACAGATAATGTTATTCCTGATGTTGTTTGGATTAGTAAGCAACAGCTAGCTGTACTGGAAGATGAAGCAGGGCATCTTACAGGTTTTCCTGAGCTAATAGTTGAGGTTCTATCGCCGGGTGAAAGCAATATCCGCCGAGACCGTGAGGCAAAACTCAAGCTTTATTCGGTACAGGGTGTTCAAGAATATTGGATTGCGGATCGGTTTACCCGACAGTTAGAGATTTATCGTCGGCAGCAAGGGCAGTTGGCATTAGTTGCCAAAATGATGCCAGAAGATGAAGTCACGTCACCGTTGTTGCCAGACTTTACTTGCGCAATCAGTCGTTTTTTTGGTGCTGGCCCAAATGGTTAGAACACTTGCCCCATCGATCGGAGAAAAACGAGTTGTCTTGCCCAACGTTACCTGGCAAGGCTTCAGTAGGTAGGTTTTGCATACGCTACCGTCTCCCATGCGGCTTGTCTCACCTATGACTGTGGTGTTTTAGAAATGTCTACGCTTTCAGAAGAACACGAACGAGCCAGCGAGCTAATCGGTCTTTTTATTCGTATTTTGGGTGATGGAGTTAGGCTTACGGCTGAAGTCGATGCGGTCTATAATTCTGGATCGAGCCGATCTTGATAGGGGGGGCAGAACTAGACAACGCATACTACATTCAGAATCAGCCCAAGGTGGCTGATAAGAGGGGTGATCTGAAAACTGACCCGTCGCCGGATATTGTGGTGGAGGTGGATCTTACTCATACAGATATTGATAAGAACCGTCTGTATTCTGGTCTGGAGGGGGCGGAGTTTTGGTGGTTTGATGGTGATGTCTGGCGTATTCATTGTCTGATGGGTGATGCGTATGAAGAAGCTGAGACGAGTCCGACGTTTAGCTTTGTTCAGAAACAAGACCTCTCGTTTTTTGAAAAGGCACAGTAGGATGAGGTTACCGCCGAGGTTAATTTACGAGGATTAGCAGGAAAGCGGCTGGATAAGGGATGCGCGGGAAAATAATCTACCTGTTGAGAGGCTTGGTGACAATTGGTTCCCCTTCGTAAGGGGAACCGTCAGGGAGGGTTTTCGATACTAGCGCTGTTGGTCGAAACCCTCCGCCTACGGCACCTCCCCTTCGTAAGGAGGAAATCCTACAACACAATTTCAAACGGGTATTCTATTTATTGGCAGATCCCTAATTCCTATTCAACGGGCAAAAATTAGAGAATAGCGTCTCAATTTGAGAGGATATTACTCTTGAAATAGAAAGGCTCAATGCTTGTTTCCATCTTTTTTAGTAATTGAAGAGGTAGATACTGTTGATAAAGAAATCCCTTCTATGGCAAGGATTCAGAGCCTCATTTATTGTCTATATATCAGCTGTATAAAAACTAGGGTTAGAAATATCACAACAGCAATCAGTACAGTTGATCGTCATTGTGATGATCAAATAACGTAATCTGACAGCCGTTCAAAAGTTACATTTATTTGAAAACAGTAAATATGTGCATAACGAAAGCTACAGTTACGTATTTATAACTATAGAATTTATATGTAGGGTGCTGGTGTGAACATATCAAAAGTAATTGGCTTACTTATAATTTCAAGCCTAACATTGCTGAATCAGGTTTCCCTATCAGCGAAGGCATCTAAAAATGCCCTGTATGGAATACCGAGTTCTGTAGCTGGTCAGAACTACGCTACATCAACCAACCTTCAGAAGATTTTGTTATCCTCTAGCTTTCAAGTTGTGAGAGCTCAGACTGGTTCAAATACCGTTACGCTTGTTCTCATAAACCTTATCGTTCTGGGAACAGGATTTGGTGCGATTGCATACTTTCTTATTCTAGGGGTTATCAGAATCGAGGAAGATAAAGTTGGGATTGTTATTAAAAAAATAGACCTCAATTCCTCTCGAAAGCTGCCTACAGGTAAAATCATTGCTACTGACGGTGAGGCTGGTATTCAGGCGGAGATATTACAGCCTGGTGTACATCACGGATATCCTCGTTTTAGATTTACTATCTTAAAGGAAGATCTAGTAGTAATACCTCAAGGTGAAATTGCTTTAGTTATTGCTCAGGATGGAGCACCTATGGCGGCAGAACGAGCTTTAGGAAAAGCAGTACCTTGCAATGATTTTCAGGATGCAAAAGCTTTCTTTGATAATGGGGGAGAAAAAGGCCAGCAGCTAAGTTTTTTGACAACGGGCACTTACAGAATTAACACAAAATTATTCACAATAATCACAGTAGCGAATGCACCTGAATATGAATTGAAACCAGAGCAGTTAAAGCCTTGTGTAATTCCTTCTGACAGTGTGGGTATTGTTACAGCTCATGATGGAACTCCCATACCATCAGGGGATATTGCTGGCCCTATTATCGAAGGGCATGCAAAGTTTCAAGATCCACAGAAATTTATTGATAATGGCGGTTGTCGAGGGTTACAGCAGGATCTTCTCCCATCTGGCTCTTGGGATATAAATCCTTGGTTTGCTGAGGTTGAAAAGGTACCTCTTGTTGAGATTCCAAACGGAACAGTTGGAGTTGTTATTTCTCATGTTGGAGAGATAGCAACTAAACATAGTGATGATGGGCTTGTTGACGATGGCTTCAAGGGAGTTTGGAGAAAAACTCTGAAAACTGGCAAACATCCTATCAATACTAAAGTGATGAGTGTGGAAATTGTCCCCATACATGAAATTGCTCTTGATTGGAGAAGTGATACCAGAAAGAGTCCATCCAATTACGATTCTGGCTTGTACTCATTGAACCTTCGAGCACAGGATGGATTTGCGTTTAATATCGAAGTCACTCAAGTTATTAAAGTGCCGGAAGAAAGTGCACCAAGGATGATATCTCGTGTCGGCTCACCTATGCTTGACGGAGATGGTCATCCAAACCATAGGCCCTCTGGACCTCTATCTGCACCAAAGTATACATCGATCAGGAATCTTGTAACTAGAGTTCTAAAACCGATGGTTGAAACCCATTTTCGTAATTCAGTTCAGCAGTATGGAGCTCTAGAATTTCTCGATGAGCGTAGTGATCGACAAAAAGAGGCATTAGTTGAGATTCGAGAAGGTCTAAGACACTATGGGGTTGAGGCAGTTGGCACTTTTCTTAGCGAAATTGATTTGCCGCCTGACTTAGAGAAGACTCTGACAGAGAGAAAGATCTCTGAGCAGAAGAAGAAAACTTATATTACTCAAAAAGAAGCTGAAGTCGAAAAGCAAGAACTTGTTCGTCTGCAAGAGTATACGAAGATTCAAAAACAATTTGTACAAGCAGAAATTGCTGAGCAACAGGCTCAGGCACAAAGAACTAGAGAGAAAGCTGAAGTTGAAACTCTGCGTGAAAAGATCGCTGCCTTTGGAGCTGAAAATTATACAGCCTTTCAAATTATGGAAACTATTAGCAAAAATAAAATGCGACTGGTTCCAGAACTATCTTTTGATAGTTCTGATAATTATGGAACGACTTTACTACAATGGCTGGTTGGAAGTTTCCTTAAATCGAATACTGACAAGGAAGAGAACTCTAGTGGATTGGAGGCAAGTGTCAACATGATTATACCTGAAGAGGATAAAAACAATAGTGGCGCTAATAACAATTCTTCAAAAAATAGCAGCATGATTGAGACTGGCTTGGAGACGCAAAAAAATAGAGATTCAAACAACGAAAAGGAGGAGGCAGATGCTTGAATCCGTGAATCTATCTTGAAAGTTGAACAACCTGCAAGACGTAAGCAAGTGTCTTATCTTGAGAAGTGGCATACACGATATAGAAAGTTCTTAAGTCCAGGTGTCCATTCATTGTAAGGAAGCTGGTTACGTCCAAATGTTGGCAAGTGCCCTTTTCTCGCATCTAGGCAAAATGTAAAGTCTTCATACTCGACAATAGTAGAGTTAACGTCATCTTTCATCCAACCAACTGTCTTCTGAAAATTCTCAAATAGTTTTCCTTTGACTTTGCTGGGAGGACAATCGTTGAGCACATATAAAATATCTTTCTGTGGAGTGAAACCAAACCTTCCATGACTATAATGAGTCCAGAGATCATCAATCTTACCAATAAGCTCCCAGGATATTTTTTCTGTATCCTTTTTGCTTCTTAGCCAATTCTCTTTAGTTCTTCCTACTGCTGAAAGTATACAACTGTAGGTTTCGATATCTGCCTTTTGCCATTCCTTATTCTTCAAATAACAAGTAAGAGATTTGAAGTCTAAACTTTGGCTTAATGAGCTTTGATAGTCGCAAACACCAAAGCATTTTCTTCTCAGACTTGATTGCTCAGTAACAATACTTTGCTCTTTGTCCAAATCCTTTTGAGAGCGATCTACTAATAAGCCTGATAACAGTACAGGTATTTCTGAATCATTGGCACCGTCTAATGCTATCGCGTTTTTCCCGGATCTAAAAGCAAAGTCTATGGAATCACCATTTCCTATAGCTTTATAAAACCCAATTGCAAACTTAATTGCCGAGCGGTCACTCACTGCCTGAGACATCCCGATTACATAAGGAATATATTTTGCAATAGCTTTAGCTTGAAGTTGAGAATAGCAGCTATTGAGTACTACACACTCGATCTCAAACTTCTCAGCAAAAAGTGCGAACAAATCAGCTAAGGCCTCAATAGGTACTATCTGAGCCTCACCTACTTCATTCTCAAAGTAAAGTCCACTTTGTTTTTCTCCGTGTCCTGAAAAATGAATAATTTTAGCTGTTGTGTTACTTTCACGAAACATTGCCTTCTGTAAATCGCACGGCCGAACTGCCCAGAGCGAGTCAAACTCAAAATTATCTCGATAACGAGCATCCTGAAGACATGCACGGATATCACGAACTTCTTCGTCTAAGCGTAAAAGTGTTGAATTTTTGGGGTTAGCAGTTAGAATTAGAATTCTTTTTTTCTTTTTGTGACACCGATACATAGTAAAGTAATTAAATCAAAAGATTGACCAATCAAAATTGATTGCCAAGTTTTAATTTCAGCAGAGTCTTTATTTGCAAAATCGTAGTTCTTTAAGTAAAGACTCAGATACATCTAGACGTAAAATGTACTTTGAATAAACCAATCAAAGAAATTATAAAACTATGCTTCTGTAAACTAGGTGAACTACGCAGATCTTTACTAATCTACCTTGCACAAGGTTTAGCTTACTCTGCTAGATTTTTATCTCAGATGGTCTATCCTCTCATTGAGATTGTCATATATTTGGCTGATCCTGGCTCGGTTGAGCAAAATTTCCATGGCTTTATTGGGTCGCTCGGTAGGTAGGGGGTTGCTCCAATCATGGGGGATGCATCGTTGGAATTACACAGCAACGCATATCTTAAAACCCACACCTCAATAAGCTGAATCATCGCTGATCCAGTCTGCACAAGCTACAATACGACTATGAGTAGAGTACATCCAGATATAGTCGTAGTAAGTCCTGATGGGGAGTATTTGGTTATTGTTGAGGTAAAACTCAATGATCACTTTTTCCATCGTCAAGATGCTATTGAGGAGCTTAAAAGACTCATGGCATCCATGAGCTGCTCAGTTGGGTTGGCCATAACTGGTGACCATATTTTGCTGCTCCGTGATTCCCTAGAAAAGTCTGATGGCGAATCGATTTCTGTGGTTAGCGAAGCATTACTACCAGAACATTTACTGCCCTCTGCAAATGAGCAGGGGCAGGGGCACTATGAGCTTGAGTTTGAATTACAGATTCAACAGTGGTTAGAAACACTCAAGCACACTTCAAGTTTAGAAAATTTGCCCAGTGATTTAAATCAGCTTTTTAGTGAGCCCACCATTAGTCTTCTGAGACTTGGTGAAATTCGGGCAGCTGGCCCCAGGTGGAGCAGAGTGGCTAGTTGAAACCCAGCATAGTTTTAGTGGAAACAAATTGGGTTGTAGATGTTGCGTCACCAGCCCATTTACAGAGTCCACAGGCAATTCAATTATTACAACGAGCTGACGCTGGCGAGTTTCGGCTATTTGTTCCCGCGATATGTCTGGCGGAAGCTCGTGAAACTGTACCTCGAAGGTTTACACCTCGGTCGCGTTCAGAAGATTTACGCAAATTTGTGCGATGGGCGAGGGATGAGGGGCGCATAAACCTTGAAGATGCAGAAGCCGCATTTCGGGTATCTAACCAGTTTGATGGATTAGTCGTCAATGAACTGACAAAGGTTTCAGAAAGATTAGAAATGTTAGCCTCCCACCCAGGACTCAGTGTTTTTCCACTGTCCGAGTCGATGCTAGAGCGTCAAGTTACGATTGGTGCTATGGGCCTTTCTTTAAAACCCTATGATTTGGCGATTTTGGCAGCTGTGCTCGTTAAATCTGAAGAACTACAGCAAGATGGCTATCCTTGGGTTGGCTTTTGTGA
Source organism: Leptothoe sp. ISB3NOV94-8A (assembly GCF_043421595.1). NCBI lineage: Bacteria > Bacillati > Cyanobacteriota > Cyanophyceae > Nodosilineales > Cymatolegaceae > Leptothoe > Leptothoe sp. ISB3NOV94-8A. Next base: position 6,260,295 of record NZ_JAXSQW010000001.1, read on the forward strand.
ATTGGATTCCGATCTTCAACCTTGGGATAGGTTGGGTACCCGCAAACCAATTCTCAGTAATCTTTATAATGACTCTCGGGTATGGGTTTATGGTGACTTCTTGTTAGAAGAACTTAATAAATTGCCCGAGGGTTGGATCTCTCAAACCTAGCAACTAGAGCCTCACTTCAAGGTCAGCAGCACTTGCTCATCAGGTGTCAATAGAATTCTCTCACCTTGATTTGTAGGATTCGGTGGATTACGCGAATAATCGCTAATCCACCCTACATTTGTTGTTAATCGACTCTGATGCGCTTGGTCAGAATAGCCATTACCTCATTAGGTCGCCCGGTGGGTAAGGGCTTACTCCAATCATTGGGTTCGGCGTAGTTGAGCTTATGCAGTAGCTTCATCGTGTTGCGCACAGCGGTGAGTGTGCCAAACAGGATATGACGCACCGTTTCAAATTGGTGCTCTGGCAAGGGAGCAGGCTCAGATTTCGGCACGACTGCGGACTGGTTTTGAAACATGGATTCTGATCTCCAAAACGTAGCGTTTGCGAAGGAAACCAGAACCGAATGCCTTAGCAAACCACACAAGATGTATGCACACCGGGGATGCTAAGGCATAATAACCAAAGCCCGCAGTTGGCTAGATCAGCTGTGGGTCAGCTGTCGGTTAGGTGGTGACGCACCTACCGACAGTGCCAGGTATTCAGTTCTGTAATAGAGCCGCAAAGCGGCTTGCGAGAAACTATAAATCTCTTTTAGACCCCAGTCAAGATACAGATTGTTACAACCACTAACAAGAGTTTATGCTTTGCCTAAAAGTAATACCCCTAAACAATTCAGTCATTGTTATGAGAACTCATCAAGTATTCTTGATGAGTTAAACCAAATTTATTGGTTCGATGGATTATACAGATCCTGAATAACCTAACCTACACAAGGTTGTTGTCCATGTCGTCTATATCCTCAACAGATAAACCTACCACGCCAGCAATAGCAGCCGTATCCATGCCCGACTGTCGTAAATTTCTCACCACCTGCCGCAACCGCGCCTCTGCTTCATCTGCTCGCTGCGATTCACTGACCGCCTTTTCTGTGGCCTCATCCGCCCGCTGGGACTCTAATTCCGTATCTGTCAGCAGCCAGTTACCCGAACCATCACACCACCGCAGCCAGCCATGGTTAATGCCTTCAAATGTCCCTGTCCAGACACCCAATCCCAACTCTAACTCCGGTATCCATAGCTGCGGCTGAGTCTTCTGCACCACCTGTTCCTCATACCGTGCTCCTACAAGTCGAAAGAACCTAACTATGCCTGTATAGCGGCTAAACACTACATAATAAGGCACCCGCAAAATCTGCTCATATACTTGCCACTTACGTGGTGGTGCTGGCTGACCGTTAGTCTGCTGACCGTTTACAGTTTCAAGAGCCTCTCCATAAAACGGGCCTAAATCCTCCGCTTCAGTCCCCGGCGACAAAAACTCAACCACAACCAGTGGGCTTACTCCTTCCTGCCATACCACATAGCTATTGCGCAAATCCTTGCCACCATAGAGCCTTGGCACATCCACCGCCAAAAACCAATCAGGTCGCTTATGCCACAGCGGGTTGCGCACATCATAGTAGAGGTTAATGTCCGTACCTGTGAAATAGTTATCAGCCGCATACTGAGTCAAGCGCAGAGTGCGACTCAGCAGCTGGGGTTGTAAATCATGAAACTCGTCAGGCAAGCCAGGTTCCTCGGGAAATTCACTCGGCAGATCATACATCGTCGGCAAACTCTCCGACGGTGGCACCGGTGGCACCGGTTGTAGCAACTCTGGGGACTCTTTAGCCTGAGTCATACAGGTACAGTTGTAGGTGTACATCTCAATAGTACTCTGCTACTCCGTAAACCACATCTAAATCACATACCAAGAGCTATAAAGCCCTTTTACCTATAAAGCCCGAAAGACATAGCTGTCTCTCGGGCTTTGAGCAGATATGTAACTATCGAAATATTAGATCGATAGCTGATGTTTTCTCTTCTCTAGTTAACACGACAGTTCTGAACAATTGCCTGAGTGACTTGCTTCACCTCAAGCGCCCACTCTTCATCATTCTGCACAGCTTTCTCCACACTCTCTAGAGCCTGATAAAACAACTGCCAACCAGCTTTCTCACCCTCATAGGTCTTTTGCAAGTCGCTGGGTTCTCCCTGGATAAAGTCTAGACCTTCTTGCAGCTGGAAAACACCTGTTTGGATAAACTCAGTTGCCTCGTCTGACTTGCCGGTATTAAACAGATTTGCCACCTTAAGAGAGAATCTCAACATCGCTACTGTGATGGGAAGTCGAGATACAAAGCAGCCTGTAAACGGAGCAATATCTGCCTTAATGCTTGCTGTCGCTTCGGGGAGTGCCTCAGCATACTTGGAGAACAACAGAATCCGTAGATAATCTCCTACCTGCTTACCCACCTTAGCCATGGCAATGGCTTCCTGGGCAAAGCCTTCCTTGTCATGGCGCATAATCAAACCAGACGCATGGGCATATCCCAGGTTAGGCTGCTGCCCACGGGCCGAGAGAATGTAAGCTTGATCTTCTGCACGACCAATAAAGCTAGGCGTAAATGTGTGATAACGGCGTAGAGTATCCACCAATATCCCGTTGGTACCACCGGTCACGTGAATCCGCTGGATGGCTTTCGTCTCTCCATCAAAGTCAGTGCCCGCCTCATAGCGAGTCATCATTTCTGCCTCTGTGGATAGCGCCTGGGGCAGTTTGCTAAAGAACACATACTCATCGGGAGCAAGCTTAGTTTCTGGAACTGTCACGTCAGGTGTAAATACACCTTTGTGAATATCCTTTTGGTTGACCAATGCGCCAGCAATCATGCCTAGCTCAATGGGCTGACCGGCGGAGTCTTTGCCTGTTGCACCCCAGAGAGGTGTCTTTAGATGGCCAAAGGCAGTGTCACCAGTTTGCTCTAGCAACTTAGCCTGGGGAAAAACCTGATCCAGATCAATCTTAAATGTGGCTTTAATCTTAGGATCGACTAGCGCATTCCACAAAGCAACAATCGCCTTTAGGAAGCTGTAGTGGCGGCCATAACGACCATCCACGCCAAAGACAGCCAACATTTCTTTGGCATCTTCACTAGAAGAGGATTTCTCTAAGATAGGCAGTAAGACTTTCTCAATTAGCTTATTAGTATCTGTCTCTGTGAAGGCAAAAATATTCAGATGGTCCAACGGCTCACTGGCCGCTAACACCTGCTTTAAATAGCTCTTACCCAATGTTTGCAAGCGCTCATGGGTGACTGACACTGACAACACACAGTTGACTTTGTCGGTGCTGCCTGATTGCTCATTCTCGTATGCAACTGCATGGTTCAGGTGCTTGAGACCATATAGAATCTCATTGTTCTCAGCGGCGACACCAATGGGAATGGGGTGGTCATACCAGTAAAGCTGAGGATCATCCGCCGCATCTGCTAGTTCGGATTGAAAGTCAGCATCAAATGCGGACAAGTCTGCTGAGCCCAGGGGCATTGTTAGCAGAGCATTAGAGGTGAAGAGCACCTGCTTGGCAGGGTTCTCAATCGGATTGGGGTTGAGCTGATCAATTGAAACTGTACGCTTTTCACGCAATGCGGCAACTTGTTCAGCTTCTCTTTCCCAAATGCCAGTACCTTCGGGAAACAGTACAGACCAAACTGTATTAGCGGCAGCAACTGTATCATCAGCTACACCGTCCAGGGTGGTGGCTACATACTCCAACTTGGACTTTAGATCAGCATCTTTCTCGCAAACTTGCTCTAATTCTTGAGCAATCAGCTGAGCACTTTGGATGTAAAACTTAGCGGCTTTACCCCACTCTGGTGACGTGGATAATTTCTCTAGATAAGTTTGAGCGTTAGAAAAGCTGGGGTGGGTCTCACCAGCCAAAACCATAAGAAATGCCGCGTTAAGACTTTGCAATGACGCTGTTGTATCTTGCCCATCAGCGACACTTGTTAGCTCTAAAGGCAAAATCGCTGCAGTCCCAGAACTTGAGGGCTGGGTTAGAAAATTCAGAATAGGATTGAGGGCTGTCATACGTTTAAAAAAACCGTTTATGGGACAACTCAAACGAACTAAATGGGATACACCCCATACAGTTTTATGCGAATTTGCCCTTGAATATGGTGATGCGGACTTCAAAATAAGTCGAAGTTCTGCTGAAGTTTTTTGCGAATACTCAAAATTGTGATGAAAAATTTTCGGCCCACGCGAAATGGGGTAGGCACAAGGCACTACCCCTACGTGATCCAACATCATTTTTGATACATTAAGGTGCCTGTGGGCATGGCTAGGCCGTTGCAATGGGCGATTTAATCGCAGCGATCGCAAACCCCATACACAGTCACTTCATAACTATCCACGGTCAACCCAGGACGCAGCTGCGCCGTATCCAAACACTGAAACTTTTCCCACGGGATATCTTCGATGGAGCCACACACCTTGCAGCGAAAATGGTGATGCTGGCCCACATTGGCATCGTAACGGCATACACCTTCTTCTAGCAGCACCTCGCGTACCAGGCCGACATCCCGTAATGCCTGTAGCGAACTATATATGGTCGCCTGGGAAGACCGGGGCACATCCTTATTAACATCGCTCAGGATTTGCTCAGCTGTTGGATGATCCTCACGAGAAAGCAGGTTGGCATAGACTGCAAATCGCTGAGGGGTAACCCGCAGATGCTTAGATTTGAGGACTTTTACAATTTCTTCTGTCTGCAGAGACATCGCCGATTAAATCTAAAGAGAATGTGAATGGAGTTTCACACACAAAAGCATTAGAGCATGCAAGATATAGGCATGTATGACGCTGATAGTGCGAGCAAAGTAGTACCATCTTAGCATTCACATTATCTAACAGCTACTTCGAAATTTGAATAATTTCCAATGTTGACATTTTTTAAGATAAGAATTATTCTGATTTAGGAAGTGACCACTCAATGAAATCTGTAAGTCTGTCGTTTGTTCAGTTTGAGCTTTGCTGACAAACAGACAGTACGTTTTCAGTTACTGATCCACCTAACAATTAATCTACAGGAAATTATCATGGCTGTTATTGAGAAAGTGCCCAGCGTTGTTTTTAAGACTCGCGTTCGTGATGAGTCCGTTGAAGGCCCTAACCCCTACCGCTGGCAGGATACTACTACCCAAGATATTTTTGCTGGTAAAAAAATCGTTGTCTTCTCTCTTCCTGGTGCGTTCACTCCCACTTGCTCCTCTAACCACTTACCCCGTTATGAAGAGCTAGCTGATGAAATGAAGGCTCTGGGTGTTGATGATATCTACTGTCTCTCCGTTAACGATGCCTTCGTTATGTTCCAGTGGGGCAAGCAACAGGGGGCTAAGAACGTGAAGCTATTACCCGATGGTAACGGCGAATTCAGCCGCAAGATGGGGATGTTGGTAGACAAGTCTAACCTGGGTTTTGGCATGCGCTCTTGGCGCTACTCCATGGTTGTTAACGATATGGCCATCGAGAAGCTATTTGCTGAGCCTGATTTTGGTGACAACTGTCCCACTGACCCCTTCGAGGTCTCTGACGCTGACACTATGCTGGCTTACCTCAAGGGTGCTGCTGCTCCTGGTGTATCTGCCCCTCGTAAAGAGTTTGTTGGCTAAGCCCTATCAAAATTAAATCCTGTAGGGACTGAATCTTGTGCGTTCGACTGAGGTTTCAACGGTGAGGCTTCGACGGTGAGCTCAGCCGAACCGCTCAGCCGAACTGTTCACGCCGAAGTCCAGCCCTGCAACACTAGACGGCAAAGAAGGCTAATGGTAATGTCTTCTTTGCCGTCTGTATCTCTAGGTACTCAAGGTGTTCTCATTGCTTGAGATAAACACCCATGGAGTTATCCATATTCACTACCAACAGACTCATCCCCAACGCCCGCTTAGGGCAGGTTAGAAAACAATGAAACTATCTAGTGCAAATATTGAAAATCATCTTGATACCCTCTATGACGCGATTGTTGTCGGTGGTGGTATGGGAGGCCTATCAGCCGCTATTTATCTGGCGCGCTACGGTCTGAAATGTCTTGTTATTGAAAAAGGCAAGGGACGCTCCCTATGGATGCAGGATACTCGTAACTACCTTGGCTTAGACCCTAACACTCCAGGGCGAGATATCCTCACCCATGGTGCAAAGCAGGCTATGGATTGGGGCGCTGATCACCTGCGAGCATTTGTGGAAGAGGTGACTGACGAAGGGGATACCTTTGCGGTCAAGGTGAAAATCGGCAAGAAAAACGTCAAGTACTATACGCTTCGCAGTAAGTATTTGATTGCCGCCTCTGGCGTCATTGACGTCTTACCTGAGTTAGACGATATGCAAAATGTCTATGATTATGCGGGCTACACGCTGCACGTTTGCATGATCTGTGACGGCTTTGATATGTGGGACCAGAAAGCGGTAGTCATGGTCAGCCGCGAATCTCAAATTAATGTGGCCTTTGTGCTGAACTGGTTCACACCTTATATTTCTGTGCTCACTAATGGTTTCACCGTGGGTCCTGAAATGAAGCAAAAGTTAGCAGACCATGGCTATCCTCTCTATGAAGCACCCATTGCTCGTGTTTTGGGCGAGAACCACAAGATGAGCGGTGTGGAACTCAAGGACGGCACCATTGTGGAAGCGACCACAGGGCTGATTAATATGGGGTCGATTTATCATAATCATTACCTCAAAGGAATTGAGGGTCTGACCTGGGATGGTGAAAACTTGGTGACTAATGGGATGGCTCAAACGACCCACGATCGTATTTTTGCCGTGGGCGATTTGAAGCAGGGTCTGAACCAGGTATCGGTGGCTGTCGCCGACGGTACATTGGCGGCAACCCAGATCTGGCGATATATTCGCCGCGCCAGTGCACCACGGAAGTGGGAAGAAAATCTGATGTCAGTATCGGTTTAGATATCTGTCTAAAAGACCATTAAATACGTCCCCATGGGAGAGACGGGGCCATCAAGTGTTAAGCTTCTGAATCGGTCTATCCTGACTATTGGGCCCGTTTACTTATTCGCTTATGCCGTGGATCCGTATTGCTAGTGGTGGAGTTGCGATCGCAATTGCCCTACTGATGATCATCTTAGGGGGGTGGTATTTCACAATCGCGTTCGGCATTATCGTCTACCTAGGCCAGCTAGAGGTCTTTGCCCTGACCAAAGCCAAAGGTATTAACGCGGCTGTTAAAACCACCCTGATTGTCAGTCAGGTGCTGTTGATGTCAGCCCACATCGCCCCACCCCTAACGGATGCGATTTTATCTTTGGCAGGCACGTGCATCTGTTTTTACGTGTTATTCCAGCCCAAGTTTGCCACCATTGCTGACGTGGCAGCGTCTATTTTAGGCTTGTTTTACGGCGGCTATTTACCCAGCTACTGGATTCGCCTACGGGACTGGGGCAGTGATTTAACGAATTTGCCCCTGGGTGGCTATTGGCCCACCGATTGGCATTTAGAGAGCTTACCCATTGGTTTGGTGCATACCTTTTTAGCCTTTGCCTGCATTTGGGCGGCTGATATTGGTGCCTATGTAGCTGGCCGCACCTTTGGTCGCACTCCCCTGACCAACATTAGTCCTAAGAAGACGGTTGAGGGAGCCTTTTGCGGCATTATCGGTAGCCTATTCGTGGGTTGCACTGGAGCCTGGCTGATGCAGTGGCCCCTGTGGTGGATTACCGGCCCTGCCTTTGGCACCATGATCGGTGTGTCTAGCCTTTTGGGCGATTTGACCGAATCTTTGATGAAGCGCGATGCTGGTGTTAAGGACTCAGGTACCTTAATTCCAGGCCACGGAGGCATTCTAGACCGCACGGATAGTTATGTCTTTACCGCACCGCTAGTGTTTTATTTCATCACCATGTTGTTGCCTAGTTTGCCTGGTGTGTGGCCAGGTAGCTAGGGCTGCACCATAATTCGGCACTGGCACATCAGCTGATCATCTTGCACCTGAAGTGACTGCAAATCAGTCTGTTCGCCTAGATTCCAACAGAAATCTGTGAGGGCATCGCTGCGCACATGCTCTCCAGAAGGCAAGCGCCACTGGGCGGTGGTTAAGCGGAGGATATGGCCATGATCAACGTCTAGAGATCCCCTCAGGCCAATTTCTGATTGCTCGTTACGCACAAGATGCAACATCAAATCTGTGTCCAGGGTTTGCAATTTTGATTGGTACTCAGAGAGCTGTGGATCTTTGAGGGCGGCAATGTTGGCACCATAGTGAGTTGCTATTTCTGTGGCCACATCCTCTTTAGCCACAAGGGTTTGCCAGAAGTCAAGCAGACCATCCGCCAGAATCGATTCTGTGGCAGATGCTGCGAGCGCATCCATATCGAAGGCAACCTGCCCCTCAATGGGAAATTCCTGTTGCAGGCGTAAAGGCTTACCGCGTAGAACCTGACCAATATTGATCTTGATGTCACTGGCTTGCACATTGACATGAGTAATCCGCACGCCCTGATATATCGCCTGCTGTGCCGATAGGGTAATGCCAGGAATATAACCCGATAATACTTGCCGATCGGTGGCTTGAATTTCAAAGGCCAACTCCCCAATTTCATCGAGCTGCGTTTGCAGCCAAAATTTCACAGCCACAGGCAACACACGACTAATGAGACGGCTGCCTTTTGGTGCTGATGGGGCTTGGGTCATAGGACAGTGCTGAATAGTTCCGAACCAATCATTGCATATCTGCTAATGACATATCTGCTTATGGCATATTTGCCGATTGCTGGGTTGCGATCGCACACCCTACGTTCATTTCAAGCAGCATAGGCGAGAACTGATCCCCAAATGTCATGAAATTATGACATTATTTGCGGGCTAAGTGGCTGCATGGGATCAATAAATCATAAATTCATGACATTTTGTTTCCTGAAAATACTGAATTCTCGATGTGGCCTTGATTTCGTGGGGATCATTTTGGTTGATCCCCACGGGCTTTCCTGGCATGATGAATTCCAAGAGCGATCCCCTGTGGGAGATTTAGCTGTTTGTTCTGCAGTGCTGGAAGTCAAAGGTATGGCCATGGGTAACGGTACAAGGGTTCCATTAGAAGAAATGACGTTGCGACAGCTGCGTCTGGTAGCAAGCGAGTACGAGGTATCTCGCTACAGCCGTATGCGTAAAGTTGACTTAGTTGAAGCAATTCGTTCAGCACAGGCGGCTCGTGGCGAGAGTGCACCTGCTCCCAAAGCGGCAACGGTTGCAACAACTATTGAAGCGCCTGCTCCAGGTATGACCATGGAAGAGCTAGCCGCTGTGGATGATGGGTTTGGTGATTTGCCTGGTGGCTACGGTGAAAGTCGCATTGTATTAATGCCTCGTGACCCTCAATGGGCCTATGCTTACTGGGATATTCCTGGTGTCCACAAAGAAGAAATGCGTCGTCAGGGCGGTGTGCGTCTAGCAATTCGTTTCTACGATGTGACTGACATTGATATCAACTCTGTTGCTCCCCACAGTCTTCAGCAGTATGAATGTGATGAGATGGCACGGGAATGGTTTTTGCCTATACCCGTTAGCGATCGCGACTATATTGCTGAAATCGGCTATGTGGCTGCCGACGGTCGTTGGTTGTTGATGGCGCGCTCTGCACCCATCCACGTTCCTCCCGTTTATCCCTCTGACTGGGTCGAAGACCACTTCGTTTCTGTTAACTGGGATGAAGATCTACGCGGCAAGACCGTGATGACCCTGGTGCCCCCCAGCAAGAAAGCTGCTGGTGTGATGGATGCTGAAGGTAACCCCATTTACGATGAGATCTTTGCCAAGGCTCAGTCCATGGAAGCTCAGCGTATTGCGGGTTCACTGTTTGGCTCCATGCATCAGGTCCCTGAGCAAGCCGTTAGCTCCTTTGTCTTCCCCTCTGGTGTGGGGATGTGGGCCCTGCCAACGGCTTCTGGTATTAACATGTCGGGCGTTGGCTTCTCTGCTTCTGCCCCGCCGGTTCGTCCTCGCAAATTCTGGTTGATCGCGGATGCTGAGCTAATTGTTTACGGTGCCACTGAGCCGGATGCAACCGTTACTATCGGTAGCCGTAAGATTGACCTGAAGCCCGACGGCACATTCCGCTTCCAAATGTCTTTCCAGGATGGTCTAATTGACTATCCCATCAAGGCTGTAGCGGCTGATGGTGAGCAAACGCGCTCCATCCATATGAAGTTCACCCGCGAGACTCCCGAGCGTAACACCAATACTAAGGCGGAAGCGGTTGAAGAATGGTTTGCGTTTTAGTCTAGTTAACGCAAATCGCTTGAGACACGGAAGACTGCTTCCTTAAATCAAATTAGATAGGCAAATTAGATAGGAGGTGTGCGATCGCACACCTCCTTTTTTATTGGGCAAAGTTAGGCGCTAAGTTGCGTTATGGTGCCATAAGGAGGTCTGCCATGGCCGTTGTTTTTGTTCATAGATGAATGACTCCCCAAGATATTACCCACCTGCTTCAGACACGCTTTGGTGATAGCGCCAGCAAAATGGATACGCCTGACGCTTGGCAGGTAGAAACCCCTGAAATGCGACTGCTAGTCCTTTTTACCAATAGCCAAACCTGGCTACGGCTCCTTGTCCCCATTGTCCCCATTGCCGAAGCTCAGCCTTTTTTAGGGGAGATTCTAGAGGCCAACTTTGAACAGACTCACATGGCTCACTACGCTAGCTATGACAACAATCTATGGGGAATATTTCGCCACAAGCTAGCCACCTTAGAAACGGAAACATTCATGTCGGCAATCGATCAATTGCTCGCCATGAAAGAAGCCGGCGTCAGTCCTTTCTTCAATACCTTGATCGAAACTCGGGTACGCCAAATCATTCACGCGGCTAAATTACAGGGACAGTCCTTAGAAAATACCATGCAACTTATCAACCGTTTCTATGCAGAGGGCATCATGGGTGATATGAAAGACAGTGACTATGGTGATCGGGCGTTAGCTGCATGGCAACGTCAGCTAGAGCGGTTATGGTCAGAGGTTAATCCATCAGAATCTGCCAAAAATGAGTGAGCCAATAGCCATGACGGTAATCGAGCAGATTAAAGCAGATTATGCCCGTTTTCCTGAGGCGCAAAGCTATCAAATCTATGCCAAGGATGTCTATTTCAAAGACCCCATGAATGAGTTTCGTGGCATAGAACGCTATCAGCGCATGATCGGGTTTATTGCACAGTGGTTCCATAATATTGAGTTGGAGTTGCACAAGGTAGAACAGCCTCAGGCGAATACAGTTATCACTCGATGGACGCTGCACTTTACAGCGCCTACGCCCTGGCAACCCAGAATCTCTATTCCGGGTTGGAGTGAGCTACAAATTAATACAGAGGGGCTCATCTGTGCCCACATTGACTATTGGAATTGTTCACGATGGGACGTATTCAAACAGCTATTCGCCCCATGAAATCTCCTATCTCAGTACCTTGCCATGACCAGTCTCAACCCAACGGAACGATTTTCAGATCGAGTGGCAGACTACATTAAGTATCGCCCCGACTATCCAGAAGCTCTTTTTGCACAATTAAAAGAACAGTTTAGTCTCTCAGCATCTCATGTTGTGGCAGACATCGGCTCAGGTACAGGTTTGCTAACAAAACACTTTTTAGACAATGGCCATCGGGTGTATGGAGTCGAACCCAATACCAATATGCGTCTTGCCGCAGAAAGTATTTTGAAAGCATATCCTAGGTTTACCAGCATTAATGGCCAAGCCGAAGCCACTACTCTTCCCGATGCTTCTGTCGATTGGGTGGTGGCTGGTCAGGCTTTTCATTGGTTTGATCTAGAAAAAACACCCGGAGAATTTGAACGCATTCTGAAACCAGGCGGTCATGTCGCTGTGATTTGGAATGTTCGTCTAGAGAGTGATCCGTTTCAGCAAGCCTATGAAGAGTTTTTGCTAACCCACTGTATTGAGTACAAACAAGTTAACCACCGTCGTCTAACATCTGCAACGTTAGCGGATATTTTAGCCCCACGTTCTATGGAAATGGCCGCCTTTGAAAATTCTCAAATATTTGACTATGAAGGATTGAAAGGTCGCCTGTTATCGTGCTCTTATGCCCCCAAAGCAGATGCGTCTAACTATGACATGATGCTGACTGAGCTGAGAAACCTCTTCAATCGCTATAGCCAACAACGAGAAATTGTGTTTCGCTACCGAACCAAACTCTACTACTTTGGCATGTAGCCTTGCTAATAAAGCGGCCTCAATATTCACTCAATAGCCCTGATCTCTTCGCAGAAGAGATCAGGGCCATCAGATGCTTCAATTTTGCAACCGTCTTAAGCGGCAAACTTGATCTTTAAATAATCATCTTCCATCTTGGCACCAGCAGGTTGTAATGCGGCTAAAGCCTGGGGTAGAACCAAATTACGGCGGTGGTTACCAATACGAATATTCAATTCATCAGCACTTTTACTGAGTTCAATTTGGCTCTTAGGAATACCTGGTAGATAAACTTCCAGACTATAATTATCCTGCTCTTGAACTACCCGTAATGTAGTCTCCTTATAATATACCTGGGTAGGATCTTCATCGCCGTAAATTGTCTCTTTGAGACGCTCTAGAGCTTCAATGCCACACATCTCTTCAGAGAATAGGGGGACTTCCTTCACAGGCAAGGGACGGAAGTCATCATGAATCTCTTGTCGATAAATTTGCTGATTCTCTTTCCAACGCTGAAAGAACGGATCAGTAACCGTCTCTGGAATGATTCGATTGGCCACCACCATGTCGGTGCCCACATTGTAGAGACTGAGATATGCATGGGCACGAAGAGATTCTTTGATAACCATCTTTTCAGGGTTGGTTACCAGCCGTACGGATGTGGTAGTAGTATCGGTGAGCACCTTCTCCAACTCGACTAGCTGCTCGTAGAATTCATAAGGTGCATCCATCACCTCAGTGGTCGGCAAAGAGAATCCGGCAACGGGGCGGAAGAGAGGCTCCACAATGGGCCTTAGGGCTGCAGATACGGCCTGAAAAGGCTTATATAGCTTACGCATATACCAGCCTGCAACCTCTGGCAAACTCAACAAGCGCAGTGCGGTACCGGTGGGAGCTGAGTCAATAATCAGCACATCGTACTCACCTTCATCATGGTGACGTTTCATGCGCACCAGACTAAAGATTTCATCCATTCCTGGCAGAATCGCAAGCTCTTCAGCTTCTACCCCTTCTAGACCACGGGCCTGCAGCACCTGAGTGATATAGCGCTTGACCGCACCCCAATTACCTTCGAGTTCACGCAGGGCATCCAGCTCTGCACCCCAAAGATTGGGCTTGACTTCACGCGGTGTATGCTCCAACTCCATATCAAAGCTATCGGCTAAAGAGTGTGCTGGATCAGTACTGAGCACTAAAGTCTTGTAGCCAAGTTCTGCACAGCGTAACCCCGTCGCCGCTGCCACCGACGTTTTACCCACGCCGCCTTTTCCAGTCATCAGGAGTACGCGCATATATACCTTAGAAACGTTTACATTGTTTTACTTTAGCGACTTTTCGCCGTTTCCGGCAGAAGTCTTTAGACTGCATTATGAAATCCTATGGGTTATGCAGCCCAAGGGCCAATTTTTAAAGATAGCTAAGCAACTCGTACCCTCCATCGGTAACAGCAAAGCATCTGTGCTTGGCTGCTGCATCACTAGCACGACGTTTAAGAAAAAACATGGCAGAGCTTTGCAACCGATAGCTTTGCACTGCTGAGGGAACTCTGAAGAGGATGACGGCCCATTGTCTGCGATGACGGCCCAGCGTCTGCGATGGCGGCCCATCGTCTGCGATGGCGGCCTCCAGCGTCTGCCATAACTGCCATTTCTCGGGCCTCAATCGCCAGCTATGGAACGCATCAATCCGTTAAGTCGGCTTCTACCTATAGAGGATTTGTCATGCTTAAAAACTTACTTTTTCTAAGCTCTGCTTTGGTGATCGCGATCGCGACTCCAGCTGTTCGGGCAGCTGGCTGTGTCTACCGATGTGGCTCTAATGAAATCCAATTTGCCCCTGGCCAGGCAGTAACACTGCAAGTCGTCAACCGTACCGGGGGGCGCGTTAGCCTCGAACGTGTTTTGGATTTTGAACCCTACGGCATGTGGCCTGATCAGACCATCACTATTGATGCCCAGATTGGCATAGGCGATTTATCAGTTGTATTTTGGGAAGCGGCTCAGCGCCCGATTGAAGTCAGGCTGCATCGCCCAGAAGCAGATACCCTACAAATTGAATTGCTGCCCAGTGGTGCAGTTAATGACAGTGCTGTACACATTGTTAACGACGGACGCGTGATGATTTATTAAACGATATAGTACATTTGTTGCCGTTGCTGATTTATACACGTAAAAATTAGCAGCCATCATTTGTCTTTATCGTTGGTTGAGTTGTCATGGCAATCATTTCTTCCAAGCAGCCGGAATCAAATAAGCCAGACGATCAGCCACAGAAAGCTCAGTCAAAACCATCACCACCGGCTGCTCCAGCCAAAAAAAACCAGCTCTTAGAAACCTCAGCTCGCCCCGATGAGGTGAGTCGTAATGAAGACGGTATCCGACCTCACAGTTTGGATGATTACATTGGCCAAAAAGCGCTGAAAGAAGTCCTACAAATTGCGATTCAGGCCGCGCAATCCCGTAAGGAGCCCTTGGACCATCTGTTGCTTTATGGACCGCCGGGTCTGGGCAAAACCACCATGGCCCTGATTCTGGCCCAGGAAATGAAGGTGGATTGCAAAATTACAACGGCTCCAGCCCTAGAGCGCCCTCGCGATATTGCGGGTCTACTGGTCAATGCAAAAGCCGGAGACATCTTATTTATTGATGAAATCCATCGGCTGTCGCGGGTGACCGAAGAAATTTTGTACCCAGCCATGGAAGATGCTCGCTTGGATATCACCATTGGTAAGGGGCAAAGTGCCAGAACCCGCAGTATTCCGCTACAGCCCTTTACCCTCGTAGGTGCGACTACAAAAGTAGGTGCCCTGACATCACCCTTGAGGGACCGGTTTGGTTTGATCCAGCGGTTACGGTTCTATGAGTTAGATGAACTGACCAGCATCATTTTGCGTACAGCCACCGTGCTCAAAACCGATATTGAAGAATCGGGAGCCATGGAAATTGCCCGGCGGGCTCGGGGCACACCGCGTATTGCTAACCGTCTGCTGAAGCGGGTGCGGGACTATGTGCAAGTCAAAGCATCAGGGCCAATTACGGAACAGATTGCTGGGGAAGCGTTAGAGCTGTTTAATGTGGATCCCTGTGGTCTCGATTGGACCGACCGCCGATTGCTATCGGTGATGATTGAAAACTTTAACGGTGGCCCAGTTGGGCTGGATACCATGGCTGCAGCCACTGGCGAAGATGCCCAGACCATTGAAGAAGTCTACGAACCCTATTTGTTACAGATTGGCTATTTGCAACGCACACCGCGAGGCCGAATTGCCACACCCGCCGCTTGGAAACATTTAGGGTATGAAATGCCTGATCGCCCAACTCTAGTAAGACTTTTAAACATCAATGACGATAATGATCAGCTCTCGTTGATGTAATACTACAAGGCTCAAAAAAGCAAAGTGTTTCTTATAAAATCATCGAAAACTTTCACGGTTAGCAGAAACTTTTGAGGCCATTATTGGAGCAATTTATCAAGATGGCGGCTACGGCATCATCAAAAAATTAGTAGCTAAATGGTTCAGGTCACAAATTGAAGCACTGCAGTCTGACAATACGTAATCAGCTCCTGATAACGCTTTGCCTGACGATTACCTGATAAGATCGGCAGGTTATAAATTTTAACGCGACCTTGGGTGTAGAACTTCGTAGCTACGTATATATTGACAACTTGCAACCTCAGCACGCTGCCTATATGGGCAGCGTTTCCATTGGCTTTTTGCCACTGCCGGGCGACGCTTCTTTATGGGTTGAAATTTCCCCCGGCATTGAGATTAATCGTATTACTGACGTTGCCTTAAAGTCGGCTGTAGTTACCCCTGGTGTACAGATTGTTGAACGTTTATATGGTCTACTAGAAATTCACTCCGGTAGCCAAGGTGAAGTGAAAGCAGCTGGGCAAGCGATTTTAGATGTGCTTGGCGTGAAAATGCGCGATCGCTTAAAACCACGTATGGTGTCTAGCCAGGTGATCCGTAACTTGGACCCGCACCATGTGCAGCTGATCAACCGCACCCGACGCGGCAATATGATCCTGGCTGGGCAAACCCTATACGTCATGGAAGTGGAACCTGCAGCTTATGCATCTTTGGCCGCAAATGAAGCCGAAAAAGCCGCCCAGATCAACATCCTGCAAATTTCCTCCATCGGTAGCTTTGGCCGCCTATACCTGGGGGGTGCGGAACGGGATATTTTGGCCGCTGCACGGGCAGTTGAATCAACTTTGGAAAATGTGCCGGGTCGCGATCGCAACACCCTAAAACTCGAATAACCGATACCCCATAACTCCAATCACAAAAAAGAAATCACAAAAAAGAAAATCAACGACCATCCCTAGCGCGTTATCCAAAGGATGGTCAGTTGATTAGCACTTTGCGTCCTGCCGCCAGAAAACCCGATATCACTTGATCAACGTCACTTGCTCAATGTTAGTGAAAGGGTCAGCTGCCAATGGCAACGAAAACCTGAACCGGGGATGTTATTGGGTAGATGCTAGGGACAGATATGGCCCATAGATACGGAGGACGCAAATTGGCAGTTGACCGCCAGTGCATTTGCTATGTGGATATACGGTAAAGGTAAAGAAGGTTATGCAGTTCATAACCAAAGTTATGAATTAAAGCGGACTCATCACCCACCGCCCCAAAATTGTCAGATCTAAACCAAATATCCCTTAGTGCAGTTCCAATTCTTGAGCCATCAGCACAGGTACATTCCTATCAAAAAGAAACTCGCTATAGTCTGCTAAGTCATCGATCCCCAGCATTGACAACACAATTTCTGCTGCTAACCACACAAAAAATTTACCGAAGACAAATCTCCATCGAATATCCATGCAAGGCTTCCTCGACTGACCTGTGCATCGTAGAAAAGCTGCCAATCAGGAGCGCCATAACTGTCGTTATGAATTTAGTGTGATTACCGAAAACCAGACAGGCCCTAGCGTCATCCCCTTATGATAGAGACGCCTATGTGGTTGATGGTATTAACGTGCGTTCTAAAAGCCTGACAAAACGATGGTTTAAGCTGCTCATACTGGCCATAGCGGCACAGGTGCTATGTCTGTTGTTGTGGGGGGTGACCTGGCCAAAACCACCCGCCACAGAACTTTCGTTTGTAGTTCCCCAAGATGAGGTGCAACCTTGGGAAACTGTCATCACCGGCTTTGAAAAGAAATACCCCAATATTCGCATTCACCTGGTTACCGATTTAGAGATTGGCTACACCACGGACCAGCGCAAAGCCATCTACACCGCTGATTTTCAAGCCAGTGTCGCCCAATACGACCTGGTGTATATGGATATCGTCTGGCCACTACAGTTTGCAGAGCATTTACGGGATTTAACCCCCTATGTCCAGAAAGACCACCTAGATTTGTCAGATTTTTTAGCCAGTGACGTGGCAGCGGGGCAGCTAGATAACAGCCTGTATCGCTTACCCATGCGGGCAGATGTTGGGGTTTTGTACTATCGCCAAGATCTGCTTAAACAGGCAGGCATGACATTGCCCCAAACTCTGGATGAATTATCCCAGGCTGTGGACACGCTTAAATCCTCTATCAATACGGGTTACCTGTGGCAGGGCAGTCGTTATGAAGGCTTAATCGCGAATTTTGCAGAGGTCATGGATGGTCTGGGGGCTCAATGGATTGAGCCAGAAACGGACAATGTGGGTTTAGATACGCCCCAAGCGATCGCATCGGCCAACCTATTAAAACAGCTGATTCAACAGAGGATCTCACCTGATGAGGTGATTACTTACACCGAAAAAGATGGGCTCCAACGGTTTTTGGAGGGACAAACCGTATTTTTGAGGGGCTGGCCCTATTTTTGGGAAGAGATACAGCAGTCGGACCTGGCTGGGAAGGTTGCGATCTCACTCCCCTTTGCTTTCAATAACACCCCTGGCATAGGGTGTCGTGGCGGCTGGGGGTTTGGCATTGCCCAAAATGCCGCCCACCCTGAGGAAGCGTGGACAGCCATCAAGTACTTCACCAGTGCAGCCGCCCAAAAACAATTTGTTCTCGCCTCCGGCTTTTTGCCCAGTCGCGCCAGCCTATTCCAAGACCCAGAAATTGTAGCGAAATACCCACAAATGCCCCAGCTACTGGACTACCTGGAAAATTCATCCACATTTCGTCCCTTTATCAAAGAATACGGAGCCGCCTCAGAAATTTTGCAAACAGCCCTGGGCGATGTTTTAAGCGGACAACAGTCCGCCGAAACCGCTATGAAGTGGGCCCAAGCTGAGACGGAAAAATTGCTACGCCCAGTATCTCAGGGCGATTAGAGGTTTGCTCAGTCATGCGCTGACGTGCAGACCACCATTGCCAACCCACAAACAGTTGCAATAGCAACAGTCCTATGTTGATGGCCATTAGCCAACGAATTTTGGTTTTCTCACCGTCATCTCTGGTTTGCTGAACTAGAGAAGGATTATTCAGCCGCGCCAGGAGAACCTCAGCGTTGAGGGGACGCTGCCCTGGGAAGGGGGCCATCATGTCATCCAGCAGTTGGACAAACCAGGCATCTAGCTGAGCTGCCTGATCCAGCCAGGTAAGTCGCCCAGTGGTGTCATCTTCGGGTAAATCAATGGGATGTTTGCCAGTTAGCAGATATACAAAGGAGCGACCCAGGGCGTAAAAGTCAGACTGAGGCACGGCACGGCCATTGATCTGTTCCAGGGGGGTATATCCCGGTGACACCACACTGGTGATATCTCGCTGACCGGCCACTTTGGCAAAGTAGGTGCTGGTCATGGGGCGGACTGTGCCAAAGTCCACCAGGGCCAGCTGACCCGTGGGACGCAGCATAATGTTGGCTAGTTTAATATCCCGGTGAAAAAGTTCTTCCTTATGGAGCTGAGCCAGCAGATCCACCAGCTGTCTGATCCAATCTATGGCCTGAGCTTGATCGATGGGGCCATGCTGCTGTAACCATTTATCCAGGTTCACCCCCTGGATATTCTCCATCACCAAGCAATACAGCTGTCGCCCTTCAATCTCTAACGAGAAATAGCCATCGGGGTCTACCTGAGGAATACCCGGATGCTTCAGGGTTTGCAACGTAGCAGCTTCGCGCTCAAACAGGGGCTGCAAAATTTTCTTTTTGAGCACCTTAAGCACTTTTGTCTGGCCCTGGTCATCAATTTCAAACACCTCAGACGGTTCCCATTCATCTAACTCCCGCAGCGGTCGCAGCAGGCGATAACGACCTTCTATCAATAAAGGCGTTTGACACGACTTACAGTGGGACAGCCCGTCGGGGTTATCGCGATGGCCACACCGGGGGTTAATGCAATAGCTCATGGGTGATTCAGGACGGTAATGTCCGATCGGGTCTTAGGGTAGCTGCTCACGCACATATTCCATCACCACGGGAATCAGGGTAAAACCAGCGGGGCTTTTTTCAATCAGGGATTTACTTAGGAGAGCACTGATGGCAGCGAGTCCATCAGGATGTTTGATGTCTTCAATGGACATGGGCTCTGCTTTTTCAGCCAGCTGCCCCAGAATATCTTGTTCTGCTTCGGACAGACGCTCATACTGCTGATCGATGAGATATTTAATATCGCCAAACATGGTTCTGCCATGTCTGCGGAAGCGATCCACATCGCCATCAAACAACTCCTGAATAGTCATGGCGACAATTCTCAGCATCAGTGGATTCCCCCGATACTGGTTGATCAGGCCTTTCCAATGGGGCTTACCTGAGGCGGGTAGCCGTTCTGCAGTTAAGAGCTGCGCCCCATCATCGTACTTTAGCCCCCCTAATTCTAAATAACGAACAGGACTATTGGCAGCCCTCGACCCGGCAAGTTCGCGGTTACGTTCACGACTGGTGACCACGATACAGCTCTGGTGAGGCTGTTCGCCCAGACGCTTTAATAGCTCGCGATAGTTGCTGTAGTCTGGTGCATACTCACTGACAAGACTGCCGCTGCTGAGAATACTTTCTAAGTTATCGAGTACCACCAGACAACGGTGCTGTTGCAGGTAAACCATTAGAGCGCTGAGCTGGTCATACCATTCATCTGAATGGGGAATCACATCGTCTGGTAGTTCATTCAGCCACTGACCTAGAACATTATCGAGGGTAGGTCGATGCCGCAGGGATTGCCAAATAACCCCATCAAACTGAGTTTGCACTGCCTTGGCCAGGGTAATGGCGAGGGATGTTTTGCCCATCCCCACGGGACCAATAATGGATACAAATCGGCAGGCTGATGTGCCTAACATCCATTGTTGGAGCTGATCTAGCTCTACCTGACGACCATAGAGGACCGGGACATCTGGCATTTGGTCCCAGTTAATGGCCACTTGGGTAGTGCGGTAACCTGCTGCTTCGAGCCAATGGGCGACGTCACGCCAGCTTTCTAGGGCATTGCGATCGCGACCCGTCAGTTGCTCCACATAGCGATACAGTCCCTGGCTTAAGGCCACTTCCACCGTACGCGCTTCAATCCCCTCATGGTCAGAGATTTCCGCTGGGCTATACCTCAGCAGTAGGCCCCGCAGTCGCGTTTTCTCTAAATCCGTCAGCCCATAACGCTTATGGGGCATTAGTTCTGACTTAGCTTTTGCTAAATCCCCATAAAGCTGATCTAGATTCCACTGTGCCGCCGCTTGGGCAAAAAGCTGTTCTGTAGCCATCGATAGGACAACGAACTATGAATGATATTACCCGATCGTCTTCAGCGATATGCATCTATACACCATCAGTCCCAACATTCAGGTTGAAACCCCTTTGACAGTCTCAGGGCAAGACCTACTCCCCAACACTTCATAACCTAATCCATAACCAGCAATAGCCTCTAACCAACAATCAACGCTCCTAATCTGAGGTCATGCACCAAGAGGAATGAGCTTATGATTGCCGTTAAACGAAGAGCGGGTTGGCGATTATGCGCCGCCATCTTTACCTGTGTTCTCTGTTTTAGTATCAGCCTGGCCCAGGCAGCCACACCGTTTTTTTGGGATTCCATTGATGTGGATATGGCCCTGGAAGCGGATGGTGACCTATTAGTAACAGAAACTCAAAAGTATGTATTTACCCAACCCCACAGCAACGAACGCTATCGCTATATTCCCTTAGAAGGGATTGATAGCATCACAGATGTGGCGGTTTATGAAAACAATGAACCGTTAACGGTTCAAACGGGTCGCCGCAATAATGATTATTGGATTCGTTGGCAACATTCCTTGAATGCTCCTGCTGCCCATACTTTTGTACTTCAATATCGTGTTGTGGGGGGTATTCAGGTCAAAGGAAACCGTAGCCAGCTTTATTGGAATGCTCTCTTTCCTGAGCGGAGTGCTCCCATTAATCGCGGTAACGTAACGCTGCATGTGCCAGAGGTGTTAGCCGATCAAGTGAATAGTTTTCAGGGTGAAGGGGTGGCGAGTCGCGATCGTAAACTCAATCTCACCACCTATGAGTTTGTGACCAGTGGCCCTCTGGCACCACAACAGTTTTTGAATATTCGGCTCGAATTCCCCACCAGCGCGTTAAATATCCCACAGGCCCAGACAGATTATTGGAGCATCAAGCAGTCATCTTGGGCTCCATTCTTTAGCTGGGCAGTGCCAGCAATCTTTGTGCTCGGTGTTTTTGGCAGCATTGTAGCGATTAGAAAACGTTGTCCCAATTGTGGCCAGATGACTCTGAAACGAACTAATCGAGTTGTGCAGAAATCAACCCGATCTAGGCGAGGGACAAGAGAAATTAGACACGTCTGCCAAAATTGCAACTACGATCGCAGGTTTAATCAAACCATTCCTCGTAAGTCGGCTTCGAGGTCCCATACTACTGTGTGGGGTGGCTACTATGGTGGCGATGGCAGTGGTGGCAGCGGTGGCAGTAGTGGTTGCGGCGGCGGTGGTTGCGGCGGCGGCGGCTGTGGAGGAGGTGGTTAATGCATACAACTCAACAGCTACGGATGAATTCTCAACAAGCAGAGCTTTATAACCGGCTTCAGATCTATTCTCTGGATCAACCAGGTGCGCAATTTTCGTTTAGTCAGCGTCTCGCCCAGGAAAATTGTTGGTCATTTAAGTACACGTGCAGAGTAATTGAAGAGTATAAGAGATTTGCGTTTTTGGCGGTCGTTGCTGGACATCCGGTAACACCGTCTGACCAGGTGGATCAGGTGTGGCATTTACATCTCACCTACACGCGCTCATATTGGGAGGATTTTTGTCCCAATGTTTTACAAATGTCGTTGCACCATGAACCAACTCAGGGAGGAGGTGTTGAGCATGACAAGTTTTTGGATTGGTATTCGCGTAAGTTGGCTAGCTATAGGCAATTGTTTGGTGAGGAGCCGCCTAGGGATATTTGGCCTGAACCGGGGGAGCGGTTTGGGCAAGAGTTGGAGTTTGTAAGGGTGAATTTGCAGAGGAATTGGCTGTTGCCTAAGCTAGAGTTAAGGCGATGTTTACGGTGGGTTAGATGACTATTGTGGGGTATATCGCGTCGTTCTGTCAGATTCTTGGCTTCGCGGTGATCTTAGTTTCGACAATCTTTTCAAGATACTAACAAATAAGATGATAGAGGTGCTCAAGACTCAAGACTTTACCTCTGGTCGGAAGTGTCTAAGAATGAGTTCGTAAATTATTGCTAATAAGTAAACAGCTCTTGACACCCTTTCTTCAAAATTTATGCCATACCCCTTAATGCATTAGCCTGTAGAGAACTGTCAGAGAATTCAACAAGGTAGATCTGTTCAAAGTCATTTGCATCAAGGGTAAATCCAGGATACCCAGAACTTATGAAATCAATTTGATAATCATGCGATAAATCTTCACGCTCATTAATAGCTTGACCTGACCATGTGTCGTGAAGAGCCAATATATTCTTCGACTTTAGAAAACTATCTACTGCATTTTCTGCTTCTAGAAATACTTTTTCGACTTCGGCCTCACTGAGGCCTACCAACTTTCCATTCATCGAGGAATTAGGGTAAGAAAACTCCTCTATCACTTGGCTTTTATTGAACCACTCGTATCCTGCCGATTCTGTTGTATTATTACAGAAGTAGGATATTCCATCTGTTTTAAGCTCTTTTACCAAAGTCTGTACCCAGGGACTTATACTAAAATCCCTTTTTTCCCGAATGCATTCAAAGGTTGTCCATTCACAATCTCTAAGTTGATATAGCAAATACAAAGAATTGCTACTGACATTAATCGGCTGTCCATACTCATGATAGCTAATATTGGTATGAGACATCTGATTAAGAACTGCTACAATCTCAGTCGCTGAAGCCTTAATGAAATTCAATGACTGGGAAACACCAAAATCTCCTCTTCCACTCTTCCACATAACTATTTGAAATTATCCTAATTATGAACTTTTTCATTGTAAGGACGCTTTCAGTATTGTTGCCAACAGTTTTCTTAGAGGCTAAGATCCCATCACTCATAATTGAAACGCCAAAAAATGCACGACCGATCAAAAACAATAAACGTTTCATTTGGTGGAATGCCAAAAATAATTCATAAACACAAAAAGGAGTGATATCTGTACAAATCCCTTTGATCTCCAGTGGGAGGTTTCTCTTCTCCTAGACGTAGCCTCATCATCATACCTTAAGCGCTTGCTCCCTTAAGGATAAGGAAGGCCTGAGCTCAAAGTCCTTCTCCCTCAGGGAGAAGGATTTAGGATGAGGGCCAATTTAGTGGCAGGCCTGACTTCTAGGGTATTATCTGCTAGAGATGTTTACACAGTAGCTGTTCGCAGGGATCCTAAACTCTCCTTGTGAGAAGCATATTAGCTATCCTAGTTGGGCATATTGGCGTTTCCCCGACAGGGTAATTGCTTGTGGCAACTATTTTGGGTTGGGAGACGGTTACGGCTAAGTCGATTATTAAGGTTCAGTATCCGTCACTAGATTGGCTTTAAGTATAGACGTCTTTTAACTGTTATACTCTGGCGATGATGGGGCCATGTCAGATAGCTGTTCGCTATCTTCTACCCAGGGCATATCTACAGAAAAGGTTGTGCCAACGCCTACCTGACTTTCTACTTCAATTTTGCCGCCGTGGAGTTCTAAACATTTTTTGACAACGGCTAGTCCTAAGCCACTGCCAGACAATGATTTTACGTTTTGGCCTCGATGGAAAGAGTCAAACAGGTGTTGCTGGTCGGCGGCTGGAACGCCAATACCTTGGTCGCTGACTTGAAACCGAGTTCGACTGTGTTCACCCCAAATATTAAGTTGAATTTCACTTTCTGGGGGTGAATATTTGATGGCATTAGTCAATAGGCTCATCAACATAGCGCGTAATAATCTCTCATCTAGAAAGGCTTCGTCATAGGTCCCTTTTTGCTGTACTAAAATATGGTGCTGCGACTGGGTATTAAATTTGACTTCCTCGACCAGGTGTTCGCAAAAAGATTGTAAATCAATTGTTTGAGGGTTAAATTCTAGCTTGCCTGCTTCAGCTCGGGTCAGTAGTAAAATATCTGACAACAGCTGTGCCATGGTCTTCGCGGCAGACTGAATGCGTCTAAGATTACGGGAACGTTTCTCTTCAGACCAGGCTACATTGCGGTTATCTAACAATTGTGCAGAGACCAAAATGGCACTCAAGGGAGTTCTTAGCTCATGGGAGGCCAGGGAGAAGAAATTAAGTTTTAGATCGGTTAATTCCTTGGCTTGTTCAATCTCTTTATAGGTGGTTTCGATTTCCTGGCGACGGTTAAGCTCAGTGGTTAAAATCTCTTCTGTATTTTGTAAGGCATTTGTTTTAGCTTGAAGCTTATGGGTGAGCGTCTCTGTCTCTCGTTGCTGTGTTAACAGGGTTTGCTGGTGCTGCTTGAGGGTTTGCAGCAGCCAGCCGTACAAAATGCTCAAGAGAATCACACCAAAGCCAGCTACCAGCCCTGTCAACCAAAGATCATTATTGATGCTGACGCTGGTGTCTGCCATTTCCCACTGTAGTGCGGCGCTGCCCTCGTCTAACAATGCCTGCATCGCCAGATGGGCATCAACGCGAACTTCACTGCTTTGCTGGGCAATGTCTAGTTGCGCGGTTAGGTCCAGTTGTCCATTGTCGTATTGTTCAATGCCGTCTTCTAAAATTTGAATATGGGTTTCAGTGGCAACCCGTAACCGTTCTAAGGCTTCTCGATACACTAAATCTTCTTCAAAGGCGGCCTCTGTGTCTTCTAAATTTTCATGCTCTGCATCTAGCTCTTCAACATAACTATTAATCAGTTCAAGCTTGCTCTGATAGCGTTCTAACGCTTCTTCCTCACCTGTATTAAGATAAGAACGATGACTGGCTTCCGCTTCTGCGATCGCAACTAACAAGCCATTTAAATAGGCATATTCATTCCCCTCCACCTCCACCCAGTCAGATGGATTAACTCGACCGACAATTGCATTACGCGCCAGCAAGGCAGTCCCTAGTAGCGTTGCGATCGCAACACCAAATCCTACTGTTAGCCATTGCTGAGTGCGAGAACGATTCATCGGACAGAAGGGGGCAGACCCCTACCTTGAAACTTAAGCTTGCAGGATCCACCATAATCTAGACAGCGCGATTTAACCGTCGTTATAGTCAGAGTAAGGGTCGTTGTTGATTGGGGACATCCCGTCGGAGCTGTGATGACTCTGAACCTCACAGCTTATTCGTACCAAGGATCAGCAACGCCGAGTAATTCACTGGCAACATTTTCCCATGCGCATTCTCTTAGTCGAAGATGACCTACAGCTAGGTGAGGGATTGAATGAAGCACTCACCGATGAAGGGTACGTAGTGGACTGGGTAACGGATGGAGAAATGGGTTGGATTCAGGCAACTGACTTAACCTATGACTTGATGGTACTGGATGTCATGCTACCCAAAATCAACGGCATCCACTTATGTCGACGGCTACGAGAAACGGGCAGACGTTTGCCAATCCTGATGTTGACCGCTCGCGATACCAACACTGATAAAGTTGCTGGCTTAGATGCCGGGGCAGATGACTATGTGGTTAAACCCTTTGACTTACTGGAGTTGCTGGCCCGATTACGGGCGTTATTGCGGCGTGGCACTTTGAATGACACTGGCACAATGCTGGTGTGGGGACAGGCCCAGCTCGACTCAGTCACCCATGAAGTGTTTTACGATGGCTCTCCTCTCCAACTAACACCCAAAGAATTCAGCCTCCTGGAACTATTTTTACGCAGTGGCCGACGAGTCTTAAGTCGATCCGTCTTGATTGATCAGTGCTGGGCAACCAATGCACTACCTGACGAAGAAACCGTCAAATCCCACCTGAAAAGCCTACGCCAAAAGTTGAAAAAAGCCGGTGCTCCCGCAGATTTCATTGAAACCGTGCATGGAGTGGGCTATCGATTAAAGCAATCATAGGGGTTACAGCCACTAACCGATTTCTACCCGAATTATTCCCTAGATTCTTCCAAACTGTTTTTTAGAGTGGGTGACGTAGCCTCAAGGAAATCTTGATTTCCAAAAGATTATGAAACTTAAAACTTTGTCTGTTTTACTAGGCACACTCTCACTTGTGGCAATGCCTTTAGTTCGTCAAGTGCAAGCTGAGGAATTGGTCTGTCCAGACGAGTTCGAGGGGATTGAACTGAGCGAGGACCAACAGGTGCAATTGCTAGCATTAGAAGAGCAGTTGGACGATAGAATTGAGTCCATTATGCCTGCCACGCCTGAGTCAGAGGCGCAATTGGAACAACTGGAACAAACTTTCGAACAGCAAGTCTCATCAATGTTGTCACCTGAACAGGAACAGCAAGTGGGTCAGCTCAATGCCTGGGTTGACGAAAGCGTCGCTAGCGTCGCTCCTGAGCTAGAAATAGAAGAGGATCCTGCCCTCTCAGCAGATCAGGAGGCAGCATTAGACATGATCGCAGAAGAATACGATCGCAACTTTCAGAGCATTTTGACACCTGAGCAACAGCAGCAGGTTGAAGTGCTTGAAGAACAGCTAGACGCCGAAGTAGAGGCTACCATGCCAGAGCCCAACGCTGAGCAAGCAGCCAGTATTGAAGCCGCAGAAGCAGAATATGAACAGGCTGTGCTTCAGGTTCTTACCCCAGAACAGCTACAGCAAATCGAAACCAATTTGGCCGCCTGTGCCGTAAACGAGTTCTAAATCACTCGGACACCGATCTTCTAGGCAATCCTGACTGATAGTGCTCGGTATCGCAGGGCATGGCTTCGACGGTGAGCTCAGCCGAACCGCACAAGGGAGTGCCCCTACAGGGTTGTCCATTTTAATTGGGTTTAATGGATTCGGATTTGATATGACAGGACATTCAGGGTGCTTCCTTTAGGATGCTTCCTTGACAAAAGGCGGTAGAGATTATTGGCTTGGATCTCTACCGTTTTTTATGGAAAAATATGTTGTACTTTTTTCTCTTGCCTTTTCAACAGGGCAAGCTCCAAAGTAAGCTAGCGTTGGGTCAGTAATAATACTTTAGAGCCTTGTTCATATGCGAAAGTCTCTTCTACATTGTATTGTGCTTTAATTTGCTGCTCAAAGTTGGGATAGTCTTGCTCCTTCACCTTTAAAACTAGCCATAGTCGAGTCGGCGCATCTGGAAAATTATCCAACCACTGGCCGATTTCAGCCTCACTTTTGACGCCACGACTCTTATTTGAATAGATCTCTAAAGACCCTTGGTAGTAATGGTTCAAGACGAGCTTTCGAGCAAAGAGAGACCACACAACCACATCTTCAGGTTGCTCATATTGTTCAATGGTTTCAACAATAAACTTATAATCAGGTCGATCTTGCACAGTGTAATAGCGCACCAATCCGCCGCTTACGGCGATTAGATAAGCCAGGCTGACAACTATGGCTGCAAGCCGCCACTGTCGCCATAGTCGGCTCAACCCAGCCGCTAACAGGAGAAATAGGTAAGGACTAACAAAAACAAGATAGCGATTGACCCAAATCGGGATCGATATATAAGAAAAGGCTAAAATCGGCAGCAATGGCAAGGCAAACCAGGCAGCTGCCCACAAAACCTGGGGGGACTTATGCTTTTGGAAAAGGGCTAGACCAATCAATCCTGCTAATAGAAAGGTGAAGAACCTATAAAACGAAGATGCGATCGCATCACTCTGCACTGAAAATGGCCACACCGTCCAGAACTTCAGGGTGCGTACCACATTGCTTAACCCTGGAGGATTGCGCCCAGGATGGTGTGATGCATAGGTAGAGTCTGGAGCAATGGCTTGAAAAACAGATAAAACAAAGGGCGACCACAAGACAAGTATCAAGACTAGCCAGCCTGCAAAGCGGATCAATGCAGCCCGCTGCTGGCGGAAGCGCAAACCATAGATGACAACATCGGGCAACAATAGCACCACATTGAGCGGCACAGCCAAAATTGCCAACCAACGAAATATACACCAGGCAGCCAGGGATACATGGCTGGGAGCCCCTGTTTTATCTGTGGGTTCTTCCATCAGGGCTTTAGCCAAATACCATGTGCCCGCTATCCCCAAACAGGCAGATAGCACATACATTCTGACTTCTTGGACGTGGTTAATAAATAAGGGAGAAAAGGCTAAAAAAGCTGCTGCTGCCACCCCTTCTACTTTTCCTAAAAGCCGAGATCCTAATCGGTAGATTAAAAAGATGGATGCGATCGCAAAAACCACCGACAGACTACGCAACCAGGCATCACTACTGCCAAACTGTTTCCATCCCGTCAGCAATATGTAGTAAAGCGGCCTTAACAAGTTTCTACCAGATTGGATGGCCGGTAGCTGAGAATCTTCGATACTACTGAGCTCATCCAGCCACAGCCCCTCTGCATTAATGCGATAAAAATATAGAACTGTCGCTAGGAGCATCAATAGCGTGATCGGCAACCATTGCTGAATATTAGGCCTAGTATTCTGATAGGTCTTCTCAACAGGGCTGATTTGATCAAGCTTCATCTAAATATCTCCCCTAAACAGAATGATTGAGATGTCTGACACGCTGTTCTTCGAAATCATGCTCAAATTGAACCAATCCCCTAAGTAGAATGTTGGGAAAGTGTTGATTAGTCAACACAATAGCCACAAAAAATTAGAAGCTAACCTTATCGCGAATACGATAAATGGGCTTATTCTGAGACTCATGATATGTTCTCATCAGCAATTCACCCAGTAGCCCAAAACAGAATAGCTGTATACCTGAGAGAAATAAAACCACAGCCAACATCAGCAGAGGACGATCACCAATGGCCTGGTTGAGAATAAATTTAAGAAATACGAGATAGATTGCCAGAAAAGACCCAACTGACAATGATGTCATCCCCAAAACCCCAAATACATGCATGGGACGGGTCAAGAAGGTTTTCATAAAATAGACGGTGAGCAGATCCATCATGACTCGAAATGTTCTGCCTAAGCCATATTTACTCTGCCCGAAACGGCGTGGATGATGCCGTACGGGAATTTCTGTGATTCTGGCACCTTCAATAAATGCTAATGCAGGCAAAAAACGGTGCAATTCTCCATACAGCTTCAGATCTGAAACTAGTTCAGCTCGATAGGCTTTGAGAGAACAACCATAATCATGGAGCTTAACGCCTGTCACCTTCGCAATTAACGAATTAGCAATTTTTGAAGGGAGAAGGCGTGTTAAGGCAGCATCCTGTCTCTGTTTACGCCAACCACTCACGAGGTCATATCCCTCTTTCATTTTCTCTAATAGTCGAGGAATATCTTGTGGATCGTTTTGTAGGTCGCCATCTAAAGTAATAACTATTTGACCTTGGGCATATTCAAACCCAGCCGCCATGGCCGCTGTTTGTCCATAGTTGCGGCGAAAGATAATGGCGCGCAGTTGCCCATGGGTTTGGGAAAGATCTTTTAACCGTTGAGTTGAGCCGTCTTTAGACCCATCATCAACACAAATAATTTCATAGCTATATGCTTCTTGATCTAGGACGGTTGAGACTTGCCCAATGAGCGTAGGCAGGTTGTCAAATTCGTTATAAATGGGAATGACTACAGACAGATATAGGGTCTCCTCAGATACTGCCGGTTGCTCAGACAAAAAATTGTTCGACAGGACATTGGGATGCACAGAAACCGAAGAGACCATAGTGTAAATCCTCAAACTTAGCGAATGATATAACCGCAGTCTAAAAATAAATTGAGAATATCCAGGAAACTAATTGAGTAACGAAAATAGAAAAGCCGAGTAGCTACAGAAATCACAATAAAAGACAGCTCTTTTTGCCCTAGTCCAGAAGCAAAAAGGTCAAATATTGATTTAAATATCACCAGGTCAGTACTTAATAAAACAGAGACACTGTTACTGACTGACCATCATCCTGCTTATAGAATACCTAGGAGATGCGTATCTCTACTGAGAAACATGTACGTTTTACGTAATCTTTACAAGTAATTGAGAGGTTTATGGTTTCTCCACACTTGCACATGTTCTACAGAGATTCTAACCGTAAACTCAGACAGCTTTACGGCATATATCAGCAGCTAAACTCACTGACTTTTGTCAGGAAAATAACGCTAACAACTATTTACTAAAGCCTAGCTTTTGTTGCAGTTGGTTAAGCATTGTGCGATCGCTACTTTCCAGACCGAACGTCAGCACCAATGCTGTATAAAGGGTCACAATTATGCCTAAAGTGCAGCTCACCCTTGTTAAAGTGGACCACCCTGCAAGTCCAGCGTTGATGCCAATACCGCATAATAGAGAAATACCTCCCGCAGTAATCACCTTAAGATATCCCCACTGAAACCCATGTATTTTTAACACAGAATACACTTGCAAGACACGTAATAGGTTAACCCCCAGAATGCTGATGCCTGTTGCGATCGCTGCTCCCATCAGACCCCATCGGGGAATCATAACCATGTTCAGGCCAATATTAGTGATGGCTAATACAATATCTCCCATAAGTTTGAGATTTTGATGGCCTGACATGGATAAAATATGCATAGAAAATCCTCCAGGACCAGCCCTTGCCAACTGGCCAGCAGCAAGAATAATCAGGGGCAGCCAGCCAATTCCAAATTCTTGACCAAATACTTTTAGAATATCTTCGCCAATCACTGCTACGCTCAAAAAGAGAGGCAGTGTCAACGAAAAACTCCACCGAGAAGCCACGCAAAAAAGCTTATCCAACTCCTCTAGTTTGCCGCTGCTGTAAAGGTTGGCAATCATCGGGGTGAAGATAGTTACTAGCGATCGGGTGAACAGCGTCATTAGCAATGCTGTCTGGGATGCGGCTCGATAAATACCAACCTCAGCGGGCGGGCGAAAATATCCCAGCATCAGAATATCCGTCCACAGCATAATCAGCCACAGAAAACTCCCCAATGACAGTGGGATAGAAACAGCTAATAGCTTTTTGCTCTCAAAAATAGGACGAGGCCGTTGTTTGAAAAGAACAGGGCAAAGTCTTTGCAAAACACTGAGAGTGGCTAGCAGCGAAACAATGAGTGCTAACGTCCATGCCATAGCAGCGCCTCGAAGTCCCCAGCCCATATAAAATAAGGCGATCGCCAACACCAAATTCAGTAATGGCAGTAAGACTTCCCAAATAAAAACCTTGTAAGTGGCTGTCTGAAATCCAGTGGTGGCAAAGACACCAGCTGTCATGCTAGCTCCAAATGGAAGCGCTACTGCAAAAGCCTGTAGGGCAGGCACAAGCTCGGGCTGTCCAAAAACAATCTGAGCAACAGGCTCAGCAACCAAAAATAGAGCTGCCCCAAAAACGAGCCCACTGATCAAGGGAAAGCCCAGAGCCTGGAGCAACACACCTTTCAGTCGTCTCTGATCGTGTTGATCGTGATGAATTGAAACGTAGCGAATTGCGCCTGTTTCTAGACCCATCCTGGGAAACAGTTCTCCCAATTGATAGATAATAATACCTAAGGTATACAGTCCAAAGACCTCTGCACCCATTAACCAAGCGAGCAGCACTTGAGTCAGATACTTCAAACCAGTACTGATAACTTGGCCCAGGAAGGATAACCCAGCGCCCTTAATCAGCTTATTAAAAGTGGTATTTATCTGAGCCAAGCCCTATCTCCCGTGGTTAACTAGAAAAAATCTCCTATGATATTGCTATAACCCTAATCTGAGACGGCAATAAATCTGCAGCCTGCGCAGACCATCAATATGACCTTTCCTATTTTTCAACATAGCCAGGATCTTTCGAGGTGGATGCTCCAGAAATCGAAATCGCATGGCTTCTAGAGCTGATACACGTGGCTGGCTTAGTTGTGGTGTATAGCCATACTGTTCAAGGGTAGTCCCAGCCACTGCTTCAAAAATATGGAGCTGTCGCGCTGTCATTTCAAGCCGCCATTTGCCAATGTTACTAACTAGCGGTGGTTTAGACAGATTTTTCTGATTATTACGATCCGTGGGATAAGCTGTATCTGTTTTATAAAAGGAAAGCATTTCAGGAGAAAACTCTTCATTCAGAAAAGTGCAGATCTTACGCACAACACTTTCGGGTTTTTGCAAGAGTTCTTCGTATTTCACATCCAAAAAAGAGCCATTATCCAGTTCTGCTTTAAGGACGGAAGCAACTTCAAGATGTTGCTTCCATTTTTGGGCCAGTGGATACATATGCTTGGGACCAAAGCGTGCTTTTTCCCAGGACAGAGCCACGTCCCGACCATCCCGCACAATATGTAAAACTTGCATCTTGGGGAACGCACTCAAAATTTCACGCCAATAAAAAAGATGTGCAGGCGTCTTTTCTCCCCAACGCTGTTTACCCTGGGCCTGGGTCCACGTTCGTAGAATGCCGTCCACAATTCCATGAAAGTTATACTGGGATATGGTTGCTAGTACCTCTTGACGGTTAAGACGAGGTGACCAATCTCGCATAACCTCAGTTGCAAGAATGTCATCCACCAAGCGCTCACGATTTTTCAGCTGACCCAGATCTCCGTAATATTTGAGCCAGGGGTAAAAGGTATTATAGAGATGAGATTCAAAAGGGATGGCGATTCTGGGATGACTCCCAATCAGTCGACTCAGTAGGGACGTTCCTGAGCGAGGACAGCCAAAAATAAAAACAGGAGATTCAACAGTAGTGTGGCTCGGGGCTCCAGATGGGGACAGATTATTGATAATGCTTTGCTTGTTAGTCATTCGGCTAGATCTTTATAAAGCAGTAGCAACAATGAAAACGAAAAACACTATCACTCGGAGCGCTGACGCACAGCTTTAGCAGGTACACCAGTAGCCACGGTATAGTCGGGCAGGTTTTTAGTGACAACAGCACCCGCACCGACAATACAGCCCTTACCAATTTGAACGCCATCTAGCACAATGGCTCCTGCGCCTAACCACACATCATCACCGATCTTGACAGCACCTTTGGTATATACACCTTGTTGCATCATGGGCAAATCCAGCCGATCGGTGATGTAGCGTCCTCCACCGATGTAGCAATTACCCGCAATTAAAACAGATGCACCAATGGAGATGCCACCGCTAGAAGAAATAATGGTGTTGCAGCCAATATCTGTATTGTTACCAATGGTGACGGCAGCGGTTTTACTTTGAATCACGCAGTTGCGAGACACAATGACATTATCTCCTAAGGTGATACCTGCTTCCACACCACTAGCATCTAGTAACCCATAGTCGTCAATGGCAACACCGTTCCCCAGGGTAATTCGACCAGGGCAGCGTAGGGCGATCCCTTTCCCAAAAATTGCTCCACTGCCAATGTCTTTAAATAGCATCGGGTAGAGTTTTTTCCTGAGCAAATACCCTAAGGTGCCGGGCAGATCGCTGAGGAAGAATGTGAATACCTCATAGGTAAGAAAAGGTAAGAGCTTTGTGCTACCTAGAACCTTAGCCTGATATTTTGCCAATGCAGAACCATTCCCTTGATTTAATTGTTCACTCAAGGGTGTCTTGTCAATCCGTTTTTGACTTTGGTTTTGACGTTGGGAAGATATCATGGCTGACTTTTGGATAAATAGTTCACTATCAAGTTCAATGTCAAAGCTGCGGTTAGATTACGCTCTTTGTTTTGGATGCCTATGGGTTAGCCAACCGTTATCCAGGTACCATTGCGCCAGTTCGATTAACCCATCTTTATCTTGATGACTGGGGGCAAAATTCAACAGTGTTTGCATTTTGCTGGTATTAAAAGACCGATCTTTAGTGTAGAAAGCTAAACGCCGCCGATAGATTGGCGGCTCTATCCCTAACGGACGAAAGATGAGTTCACACAGATCGGCCAGGGCAAATAATGGGCTGGCTGGTAAGCTGAGAAATCTTGCAGAGACTCGATAGTAGTTGCCAATTAAGCCGACCATCTCTCGAAAGGTAATAGCTTGTTGACTGCCACAAATAAACACTTCACCAATAGCCTGGGGGTGAGTTGCAGCGTGAATAAAGAAATTAGTTAAATCATCCACATGGACAAAGTGCAACAGATTACTACCGTTGCCAATGGCAGGCACCCAGCCCTGCATCACCATCTTGTAAATCTTTAGTAGTCGCTTTTCTCCAGGTCCATAGATGCCCGCTGGACGCACCACAGTCACGGGCAAGCCTGATTGTTGACCAAAGTCCCTAATCCAGATTTCACCTTCTAGCTTGGTTTCTTGATAAATATCTCCTGGTTTTAGGGGACAGTTCTCGTCACCAGGAGGCTCATCCACATGACCATGGACGCCAATGGTGGACACATGAACAAAGCGACGGAAGTCTGGCTGTTCTAAGGCTGCTTTTGCCAGGAGCTGAGTGCTCAAAACATGGACATTGTGATAGCCAATGTCTGGTGACTTTGCTTCCCGAAAAGGGGTCACCATGTGAAAGGTATAGTTCACATTTTGGGTGGCGGCAGCAATTAAGTCTGGGTCAAAAACATCGCCTTGAAACCATGTGACTGGCAAGCCTTCAAAGGGCTGAAGGTTGGAAGTTTTACGGGCAATGGCAACAACCTCTACCCCCTGTTGTATCAGCTTTTTTACCAAATTTGAACCGGTAAAACCAGTGGCCCCTGTAACCAGGGCTCGACTCCCAGATGGCAGTTGGTACTGAGTGCTTTCCATATATGTTTGAATATGCGAGTTTAATCAGTCAAAAGATTACCTGAACCCTCTAACGCTTCTGGAATTTAGCAATCACAGGTGAACCCAATAATCGCGTTAACCCTAGCAGTCGGGGTGCTTTCTCTAATAGCGAAGAGACTTTTGGCTTCCCTAACGTACGATGAAGCACCATCGGCCAAAAGAATTGAGCATAGCGTTGACTTGGGTGCCAGCCGATAGACTCGCAGTGGTCAATAATTTCTTGTTCTTGATAACAAACAAAGGGACGGGTATTGCCTTCTAACCCTTTTTTGAATTTGAAGAGGGCGGGTGCGATCGCATTTACACTACGCACCGTCGGATAGTCCACAATAACAGCGTTACCAGCTACTCTGGTAAGCTCCCTGAGAAACTGCTGCCACTGGGTCACATGGGCCAAAAAGCGATAGCTAATCACCACATCAAAGGCATTATCTGAGTAAGGCATATCCAGCACATTACCTACCTGAAAGGCGCACTGCCCCTGGTCAAGATAGGTCTGAATTCGGGCCTTGCAGATCTCGGCACTCCCCAGCACAGTCACGTCATATCCTTGCTCTATCAGGACTTTGGTCAACTGACCGTGGCCACCGCCCACATCTAGCACCTTCGCCCCTGGGTAAGCGGCCAACATTTTTAAGGTGGCCGCTTCTTGTACCTGTAATAGCCACTCACCAATGGCCCCAGCAAACCGAGAAGCATAGTCCTCAGAGGATGTTTCGATATCGGCAGTTTCAGGAAAACCGTCAGGAGCTAGCGTGTTTTGAATTGCCATGGGTGGGGGTGGAGATGGCTGGACTCTCCCCCTAAGGGGTACTCCCCTTAGGCCCCCCACCCTGAGAGCAATTTGATTGCGCATAAAGTGCCAGGGTGTCTCTAGGCTACCGTAGGGTTGCCAGCTCACGGCTGGATTGAGCAAACTCGATTTTATGTAATGCCCCGGTTTGTGGCCATCAAATTCTCCCAATCGCATGAGACCATATCTACCTGGGCGAGAAACTTCTAAACTCAAGGGCAACGGATCCGTACCCAGCAAAACGGAGCGTCCTTGCTGCTCTACTTGCGAGAAATAAGGAGGCCTTAGCCAAAATTGAGGTCGCCCACTGTTATCTCCCAGAAATAGGGGGGATAGGGATTTCTGTTGGAGCAGATGGGTAATTAAATTTCCTCGTTTACCAACCCATTTGCCCACTCCCCAGGGCAGTACAGCAATGCCTCCAGCCGCTTGAATGGCTTCAATAGTGGCTTGGGTCGATAACCCATCGGGGAAGGTGCGATCGCAAATTAACGCCGCTACTTCTAACTTTTCAGCCGTAACAATTTGTCGACCCGCCACCAGATAAAGGGTTCTACCTTGAGTATCAGTAGCTCGCAAAGACAAGGTTTCTGCGGTCGCATGAAAGGTCCAGCGATGGGAAGATTCACCCACATGTGTCACTAGGGACTGAAACCAGTTGTGAGATTTACTCTCCGTCAGCAAGAGCACACCAGTAAACCCAGCTTGATGCCCAGTCTGACTGTAAAAATTTTGCCAGGCTGAGTCTAGGAATGTATCGATATTAAAGCAGTCATAAATATGAACATGGGTGTCAATCAGAATAGGCTGACTGCTGGTTGAGGGGAAAGTTTGAGGGTTGGCTCTATTGACTTCAGCGTTGGTTAGAGAGGTCATAGGATTAATCAGTGCTCAGAAGGATTTGGCTGTTCTAGCTCAATCGCATCATGTAATAGTTACTGTTCAAGGCGGGATGTCTTATGTTTTTGCTGCTGCCTAAATGATTTCCACTGAGATAATCCCCACAATAAAAGAACCGTATAGGTAAGCTCAAACGTCAGAAAGAAGAGGTGGATGGAATTGAATAGACCATGGGAATGGTGCACCGCTGGAAACAAAGGGACGGCGGACTGAAACATCTGATCACTAACAGGCCACAGTAACGGGATACCTGAGCCTCCTTGGGTAAAAAAATCTAGAACCAGGTGAGAACAGTAGATAACCAGGGTGAGGGCAAAGATTCTGAGGTACTTAATAGCAGTCCTATTGCTGGCTAATTTGCTCACCATCAAGCTAAATATAAGCGCAAAGATCAGACTGTGGGTAAAGCCGCGATGGGTATTGATCCCAGCCACAATTTTGGGCAGAAAATCAAAATCTGCTGCGATCGCAACAAAGACCGCATATAACGCCAGAGGTAAAACGCTATGAACTTTAGGAAACTCCAGCCCTCTGGCGATGGCATAACCAGAGACGGAATGGGCAATAGGAGATGGCATAGGTTAGTTAAATAAAAGATAAATAAAGCAACAGATCAGGTTTTGAACACAGCTACACGGTGACAACATCTCGACTAGACGTTTTATCTCCAGACATTAGACCTTCGATTTCTGCTTGGGTTTGAGCATAGCTCCAACCTAGCTCTTGAGCCATCGTTTCTCCACAAAGGCGAATCATTGAACCATCTGGGACACCAGCCGATCCCAGATCAGTGCGGCGGAAAATCACATCCTTTAATGTTTGAGCCATTTCTGTCTGTACGGCATGACGAACTTGAGCGACAATCGCTTGGGTTGAGTCTGCGCTTTGACCTCTAAAGATATCCGAGTAAACACAACCATAGTTGTAGACAAGATGCCGCACTTCAGAGGGATTTAGCTGACTGTGGTCTTGTTCAAGAATCTGTTGAATAAAGTCTTCAATATTTTCAATGGATCCACCTACCAGTGTTGTACTGGCTGAACGTGAGGGTGGGGGTGTCTGCTCCCAGGTACGGAATAAATAATCCACAACCTTTTGGGCCACGTCTCGTGAGGTGGTGTATTTAACACCGGTCACCGATAACAGGCCTCCATAGCCCTCAGCGGCATGGTCCCGAATACAGTAGCGTTTTGCCAGCCGAGGTTCACCACTGCTAGAAAGGCCTATTTGTGGCAGTAACCCACCATGGACAAAGGCCACATCCTCTCTAGTCAGTTGAGCAGGTCGGTAGGCTTGGTTAATCTGTCGCAGCAGGCTTTGGATTTCCGCTTCGTCCACATGCCAACTATCGGGTGACTTGTCACATACACTGTATAGTGTGCCGATCATGGATGTGCCACGCCAAGGTGCTACAAATAGCATCCGAGATTTTTGCTGTGTCTTTTGGGTACCCATGCCTTCAGGTAAACTTTGCAAGGCAATGGCGTAGGGTGTCTTCAACAGCGGTCGACGCAGCACCACATTCCAAGCCTTAGCAAATGCCTGGGGAGATGGAGGCTTAGGCAATCGTGCTAAGACCTGGTTCAGCCAAGGTCCGCTGGTATTGATAACGGCTTTGGCTCGAACATCAAATGATTCATGGGTGAACGCATCTTGGGCAACAATGCCTTGGATCCGATCCCCGGTCTGTAAAAAATCCGTTGCTTTGACATAGTTCGCAACAGTGGCTCCTTGCTGAACGGCTGATTGGATAAAAGCTAATGTCAAGCGTTCAGAATTATAAACTTGGGCATCGTGGAAGGTGGCTGCGCCCGTTAATCCCTGTGTTGTAATCTCGGGTACTTGTTGCTGACACCATTGCCGAGAAAAAACCCGACCCGGAGGGATATGCTTTTGGGGATCGCTCAAGTGTTGGTTGCGATCGCAACTAATTAAATCATTGAGTTTCAAGGCAACAACCATGGCCTCTTTCCCCTTTAGACCATGCCCATAGGTAGGCACTAAAATCGGCAAGGGATGAACCAAATGGGGGGCAATACGCATCAACGTCTGCCGTTCTCGAATAGATTGCCGCATGCGTCTAAAATCGGCAGTTTGCAAATAGCGCAACCCACCATGAATGATCTTTAGACTGTTGGCCGATGTGGCTGCTCCAAAATCAGACTTGTCAATTAAAGCAACTGACAAACCCCGTAATGTGGCCTCCCAAGCAACACAGGCACCCTGAATTCCACCCCCGAGAACCAAAAGGTCAAACGATTGATTGGATAATGCCTGTAAGTTTCTCTGCATAATTGTGCCCGTGCTGCTGTGAGCCTCAAATCAACCTAGTTGAGTTACTGACCAGAGACTCTCTTAACCAGAGGACCCTCTTAGTAGCTATTGGAAAGATTAGAGGGTTGAATTTCACCTAATAATTGAGTCTGTAGCCAGTCATATAGCCCAGTCAATTTATCGGAAAATGCCTCATAGGTATGTTGCTTTGCAATCAGGGCTTGAGCTTTAATTCCCAGCTGCTCCCTCAACTCTTGATCTTGCATCAAGTGCAACATTCCTTGGGAAAAGTCCTGGGCTTCAGGCGCTGCAAGTCTAGCCACCTGATGGTTAAGCACCTGAGTATGGGTGGGTAAATTAGTCGCCAATAAAGCCTTACCGCTATCCAGGTAGGAATATAACTTCATAGGCGTATTATTACCCTGGGTACGGGGAGAAACCAGAATATCAGCCTGAGATAAGTAGTACGCCAAATCTTCTACGGGGCGCTTACCAATAAAGTGTACGCAAGCGTCAATCCCTAACTTTCGAGCATATTGCTGATAGTGCTCAATATGCTCAGACACGCCACCAATAACGACCAGATGGACTTCATCCATCTGAGCTACAGCTAGCTTAAAGCTATCTAAAAGTAAATTGATCCCCTGATATCGTTCCAGGTTGCCCACATACATTAACAGGGGGCCTGTGATTTTATAGGTCTTTCTTAACTGAGTTAACTGCATTGGTAAATCCCCTTTTTTGATAGAAGCAAACACAAGCAAACACAAGCAAACACAAGCAAATCAGCTCTAGCGAGACTGATGTAGCAGTGAGATATCAGGAATTACAACAACTTTCTTGTTCGGGCTGTAGCGCTGCACCTCAGTAGCCAATGCCCGACAAACAGGAATAACAGCCTCTGCATTTTTCACAGCCGTCCCCTCAAATGCACGCAGCAAGGTCTGGAAAAACCGTAACCTGGGGTACTTATCAATTAGCTGACCTACAAGGGAGGAATCCATATCGTAAACGTACGGAATACCAAAGACTTTCTTTATAAATAACGCAATAAAAACAGCTTCTTCACCCGCATGGACAAGGTCATAGCGCCCAGTCCTAGCCAATTTAACTGCCTTGATGAATACAAAAACGTCGCAGAGCAACTTTTTTCCAGAAAATCCAGGACGAATATTTCGAGTGAACCTGAATGATGGGGTGCGATGGATTCTCACATTTGTGTAGTACACATCCTTGCCTTCGGCAAATGTAATAACATCAATGTTTTCACCACGACTTGAGAGAACTCTCAGCACAAGGTCAACTGCGATAGGGGTACCCCTTGCCTGGTAAAAGGGATGTGGAGCAAGCATCAAGATGTTCATCGAAACTCTTCTATGCTCGAATGTTGTTAAAAACGGACAATCACACCGAAAACACAAAACCAAAATAAGCCCTACGAGTTATGACCTCACTAGGGACTAATTTTTAACGTTTCTATTATGCTGTTACGTAAAAATGGATACAGATAGTCGAGAGGACCAAGTCCGCTGGATATTGAATCCATTACTTAACAACATTTCCAACAAGAAGCTAGAACCCAATTGGAAACAGTTGGTACTGCCTACAGCTCCTAAAGTCTAGGATGGTACTCCTACTTTACGGACCTTCGTAAATTTTCGGATATGTAACCACGAATATATCCATATATACGTAGTTTTTTCAATAGCTGGCTAGGCTTCATTTATGTAATATCTATATTTTGAAGACCTGATTAAAGATTGTGTGAGCTTGGTTCAATTAAGCGAATAAGCTTGCATACTCCTAACTTGGTTTGCCCTACAGCTTGCTCGCTATGATTGATCCTATGATGGTTAGGCCAACATAGCCACCTGGAGCTCCATGGGTTCTCCCCGCATACACCCAGATACCATCGATGATGTGCGCCAGCGAGTGGACATCGTTGATGTGGTGTCCGAACATGTGGTGCTCAAAAAGCAAGGCAAAGACTTTACGGGCCTCTGTCCGTTTCATGATGATAAGTCCCCTAGTTTCAGTGTCAGTCCTTCGAAACAGTTTTATTACTGTTTTAGCTGTGGCGCTGGGGGAAATGCTTTCAAGTTTTTGATGGAATTGGGGCAGCAATCGTTTGCGGAAGTCGTCTTGGACCTGGCGCGACGGTATCAGGTCCCTGTCAAAACCTTAGAACCTGCCAAACAACAAGAGTATCAACGCAAAGTCACCCTGCGTGAACAGCTGTTTGAAATTCTGACAGTGACCGCTAAATTTTACGAACACGCCCTATATCAGAGTGCTGGGCAGGAGGCATTGGCCTATTTGCGATCGCAACGCCAATTTAGTGATGACATTCTCAAGCACTTCACCTTTGGCTATGCCCCCGATGGCTGGCAACCCCTCTATGGTTATCTGGTGGAACAAAAAAACTATTCAGTCAAACTGGTGGAACAGGCCGGTCTGATTTTACCTAATAAAAAAGGTACGGGTTACTATGACCGTTTTCGCAATCGGGTCATGGTTCCCATCCATGATCCCAACGGACGCATTATTGGTTTTGGGGGGCGCTGTCTTGGGGATGAAAAACCCAAGTACTTAAACTCACCGGAGACCGAGCTGTTTGATAAGAGTAAAACTCTGTACGGGTTGGATAAGGCAAAAGGTGCGATCGCAAAGCAAGACCGCGCCATTGTTGTCGAAGGCTATTTCGATGTGGTTGCCCTCCACGCGGCAGGGATCACGAATACTGTGGCCTCTTTGGGGACTGCCCTTAATGCCGGACAGGTGAGACAGTTACTGCGCTACACCGAATCAAAGCAAATCATTTTTAATTTTGATGCTGATGCTGCCGGGGTTAAGGCAGCACAGCGAGCGATTGGTGAAGTTACTGAAATGGCTCACCGAGGTGATGTGCAGCTACGCATTCTCAACATTCCTGACGGCAAGGACCCCGATGACTACCTGAAAACCCATGTCGCTGATGAATACAATGCCTTAGTTGATGCCGCTCCGCTGTGGCTCGACTGGCAAATCCAACAAACCCTACAAAATGTAGACCTGAAACAGGCCGACCAGTTTCAAAAAGCATCCCAGGATATCGTCAAACTGCTGGCCGACATTGCCAATGCCGATACTCGCACCCACTATATTCGCCACTGCGCCGAAATCTTTAGCCAGGGCGATGCGCGACTAGTGCCCCTGCTGGCCGAAAACTTTTTAGCCCAGGTACGCCGTCAGCGACGCTCCCCAGACGACGCACCTCAAAAGTTTAAAGTCGCCATTAAAAAGAGTGCGCTGGAAGAAGCAGAAGGGTGGCTTTTACGGGTCTACATTCACATGCCGAAAAATCGCCAAGCGGTTAAACAGGCTCTGGAAGAACGGGATTTGCAACTGAGTTTTTCCCATCATCGTGCCCTCTGGCGCATGATGATGCAGTGGCAGACCGCCGATGAGGCGCAACCTGACACATCTCCCATGCGCCTACTGGAGCAGCTCCGCAATTTAGCCTCAGAATCCACCGGCCCCCTTTCCCAGGTTCATCACCTGCTTTATCTCGATGAAAAGACGCAGCGTGATATTCTCCGTGCCCCCCTAATTATTCGAGCATCCGTAGCCTGCATGGAGAAGACCCTGTGCGAAAAGCGATATCGTTACTTTCTAAAACTGTGGGAAGAAACTGACTTAGAAACTCAGCCTGATGAATGCGCCTACTATCAAAAGCAAAGCTATGCCGAGAAAAATCGGATCGCTGAACTAGAGCAAGAGCGGCAGGTCGCTTTTGAAGATTTGGCTAGCTTACCCTGGGTTGGTGAATTTTATGGTCAGTTGGATGGATAAGCGGTGATCGAGCTGCAACGGTAGCCATAATTATTACGCACGGCTCCCTTTGAATAGACGCCCCCA
The DNA here is from genome assembly GCF_043421595.1 of Leptothoe sp. ISB3NOV94-8A. Classification (NCBI taxonomy): domain Bacteria; kingdom Bacillati; phylum Cyanobacteriota; class Cyanophyceae; order Nodosilineales; family Cymatolegaceae; genus Leptothoe; species Leptothoe sp. ISB3NOV94-8A. Next base: position 6,303,394 of record NZ_JAXSQW010000001.1, read on the forward strand.
ACCGCTCCCAGGGCCTTCAACCTCAAAACGAGCACCTAAATTTTTATAGCTGTAGTGGCGATAGGACCCATCGGTCGAACCAGGATAGCCACCGTTCACCAAGTCCATCTCTCCATAGGGGTCGTGGATAAACATGCCACTGTCGTCGTAGCCCACTGCCAAAATCATGTGACCACCACCACGGGGGCTACTGACAGGCCCCTTGTGCAACACACCTAAAACGACCGGACGACCTGCATCAAGTTCTTTTTTGACATCATTCATGGAAAGCGTAGTGTGCCATGCCGACTCCACCCCCAGGCTTGACAGTGCTCTAGTCTGAGCGCCATGGTCCGTAGTGTCTCCGTAGGTTTCTACTTTAGGTAAGTAGAAATTGAGGTCTGCATTTTGGTCTTCGCCACATTCTTCCCAGAGGGCCGTTTTCATGTAGAGTGCGCCCATCCAACAGCTGGCGGTATTACACGTCCGATGCGCTTGGGCCGCGTTGTCACGCTGGGAAAAGTACATGACCGGCAGCTTTTTACCTTTCTTGGCAGGCTTAGGGGCGGGTTTTGCGGGTGCAGGCTTTGCGGGTGCTTTGGCGGGGGCAGGCTGGGTACTCTTAGTTGCTGACGCTTTAGCTGCTACTGGAGCCGTTGCATTAACCTTCACTAGCCCCTGTTGCTGCAAGCGCTTTAAAATTCCGGCTGCCCCCATTTCAGGGGTCTTCTTTGCCAGGACATTGGTGCTGCCCCACACCCAAGTGGACTGGTTACCTGAACCATCTTGAAAGCCATTCCAAAGGTCAAATCCCCAGAGATAGGCAGCTACAGTGCGGGTAGTTGCTTGGTGATATTTTTTGTCAATGAGAACTTCTGCCACTTTCTTTTCAAAGAGGGCAGGCTCGCGGAAATTCCATTCTTTGTAATGCAAAATGCCAGCAAACCACCAGGGCACAGTGGTTGATTTTTCCACAGCATCATAGTGCGATCGCAAAGCCACCAATCGATTAGTCACCCCCTGCGCTAACCCTAAAGACTCTGACCGTACTGTGCATCGGTCAAACGCTTGTTGATACTCTGCATAAAGGTCCGCTTTTAGTTTTTGACTCATGATGCGCTGTCTAGCCAGGGGATTTTGTGCCATATTACCCAGTTCTCTGGCGATTTTCATCGGTAGTTAGCAGTACTTGATTTTATGCTGACAGCCCAGGGCAATCTAGCTCGAAGGCTTAAACAAGAACGGCTATGCCTGATCAAGATCTGGGAGTGTATGGCGAGCAACTAGTGGAGACCTGGCTGATGCAGCAAGGCTGGGAAATTCTTTATCGACGATGGCACTGTCGCTGGGGAGAACTAGACCTTGTGGCCCAGGGCTACAACACCCAAGGTGGCCAGCTGAGTAGCGAAATGCTGGCATTTGTAGAAGTGAAAACGCGCAGTCGGGGCAACTGGGATCTGGATGGGCTATTATCCATTACCCGCGCTAAGCAGCGAAAACTTTGGACCACGGCTCGCCTCTTTCTCACCCGCCATCCGCATCTGGCTCAGTTGCCGTGCCGTTTAGATGTGGCATTGGTTAGCTGCCATGGGAAGGCATCACAAACAGCCAGGGCTCAGCTAAAACTGCCGGACGGTGCGCGATACCTGGTGCTACAAGATTATTTGGTCAATGCCATTGAAGGATGGGCTTAACCCCCACCCTCCATGAATAATTAATTACGCCAGGGTTTCAGGGCAATAGCCTAAACCTTGAACAAACTGCTTGCGAAATTCTTCAATTTCGTAGCGGTCAGGTTTGCCATGGGAAACAACAGCGACCTGGTAACGACGCATGACATCTACGGATGTTTGGCCAGTTTCCAAACCCCATAACGCCATCCGCACGCGATAACCAGGTTTGGAACGACCGCCCAATTCATCTAAAAAAGCTTGAAAGTTCGATGCCGTATCCGGAGAGACACTTTCATGTAGCCTAACCCGAATAATCCAGCCATCGATACGATGAATAACACTTAAGAACTCTAACGGGAGCTGAGTGAGGCGATGTAGCCTTTCAACAACTCGCAGAACAAGACTGGCATTGGATAAATAGTAAACGTAATCCATAGGTATAAAGCGGTGCTACAGTCTAGATCGTTTGAATCACTTAGGCAGCCGGTCCCTAGAAATCCATCTAATAGTCTGGCATTAAATCCCTCGGCTTAGTAAGGCCGAAAACACGCCTTTATCAAAAATCAACGGTATTTCATCTGCTGTTCTTTATAAACTATGTCTCCATCTAATAGCCGTCAACCATCCCATAGTCAAGAATTGATCGATCAACAGCAGGCAAACAGCGATTATTCCTTGATGGCTTATCAATATGAACTACCGCCAAGTTTGATTGCACAGGAACCGGTTATACCCCGAGATCACTCTCGCTTAATGGTGATCTCATCAAACACCGATCACCAGCATGCCTATTTTAAAGACTTGCCTAAGTTTTTGTGTGCTGGAGACCTCCTCGTGATTAATAATACGCGAGTCATTCCGGCAAGAATGTATGGATACAAACCAAGTGGGGCGAAGGTTGAAGTTTTATTACTAGAACCCCGTATCCCACCCCATCAATGGTTGGCACTGGTCAAACCAGGACGACGCTTAAAACCAGGGAGTTCAATCTATTTTGGCCCAGATTTAGAGAACCCTCTGCTAACGGCCAGGGTAGAGGATTGCGATCTCGACACCAACGGTCGATTACTCACGTTTGAAACCACAACGGATACCCCCATCGACAAACTTATGGACGCTTTCGGGGAAGTTCCGTTACCGCCTTACATCACCGACTCCCATGCGGAGCCGGACCAATATCAAACAATCTATGCCCAAAACCCCGGTGCCGTGGCAGCTCCTACAGCTGGTTTGCACTTTACCCCAGAGGTATTTCAAGCGCTGGAAGAAAAAGGTGTGCAGCGAGCTGAAGTTACGCTGCATGTAGGGTTGGGCACCTTTCGCCCGGTAGAATCAGAAGCGATTACTGACCATAAGATGCATGCAGAATGGGTTCATTTACCCCAAAGCACAGTCGATCTGATTAAAGAAACTAAAGCACGAGGTAACCATGTTTTTGCTGTCGGCACTACGACCACTCGCACCTTAGAAGGCGTGGTTAACCAGGAAGGCAGTCTCAAGGCGTACCAAGGTGCGGTTAATTTATTTATCTACCCTGGCTATCAGTGGCAAGTGGTGGATGGATTGATCACTAATTTTCATTTGCCTGGCTCCAGCTTATTGATGTTAGTGAGCGCACTAGTGGGCCGTCAGCGACTGATGGATCTTTATCAAGATGCGATTAAACAGGCCTATCGCTTCTATTCCTTTGGTGATGCCATGGTGATTTTGCCGGATGTTTATCGTTTAACTTAGGGAACTCAAAAATAGCCTGTTCGTCATTCTCCATGTCCCCCATGGAGAACGTGCCGTCGTACGAGCTTCTTTTGAAGTTATGTTTCGAGGCCGTTCTCCCTTTCTTACCATGGCTTGCAGAACATTTCAGGACGGTACTGCATGCATCCCTAAAAGATCAGGTTTCTTTCCAGCAATACAGGTTTACTATGGTGGGTGATATTGGCTTGCAAGCCAGCACTGATGCGATCGCACCGCTATGACTCCAACGGCTCACTCCGATTCAGGTACTGAGAATCCAGTAATTGGCACAGTCAAGGGCCCTGGCGAAGATGGCAACCAATATGTCTTTATTACTGCCGATAACAAGCGGGTCAAAATCGGTGAATTTGTCTTTTATGCCATCGAAGCACCCGATAGTAATGGCTCCTGGGAAATTTTAGGGAAGATTTCTGACCGTCGACTCATCGATCATCTACCGGATCGGATTTTTGCTGACACACAAATTAGCCCAGATACCATTGCCTCACTGATTGGGTTTGCGTATCCCAACCCAGAAATTTATGAGGTCACGGTGGATGTCATTGGCTACTTCCATCCGGCCCTTGGGTTTATTAACCCTCGCATAACCCCAGATCCAGGGGCCAAAGTCCATATTGCAGCAGATAGCCGCCTACAACAGGTCGTCAATAAAAAGCAGCCAGGCGAGGTGGGATCGGCCCAAATTGGTTCTCTACTACTGCGTCCTGGCGGCAGTGTCCCCGTCGCCCTGGACGTGAAAGAAATTGTCAGTACCCACATGGCTATCCTGGCGGGGACGGGCTCAGGCAAAAGCTACACAGCCGGTGTCCTCATCGAAGAATTTTTGCAGCCCTATAACCGAGCAGCGGTGCTCATCTTCGATCCCCATGGAGAATACAGTACCCTAGCAGAAATGCGAGGTCATTCAGCCTTTCATGACAGCGATGGCTATGCCCCTAAAGTCCAAATTCTCACACCTGAAGATATTCAGATTCGGATGTCGTCCCTGGACTATTACGATATTCTGACCCTACTGCCCGAGATGAGTGACCGTCAACAGTCCATACTCAACAAGGCGTTTACCATTTTGGGTAAACATAAACGGGGAGACTACCGGTGGAATGTAAATGATCTCATTGCAGCAGTTTACGAGGCTGACACCACAGCTGATGATGAGGGCAATGACAAGGTGGGATCGTCTGCGCCTGCGTTGGAGTGGAAGCTGGATCGTCTAGCTCGATCTCCTTACTTTCATCAGATGAACCACATGGCCCCCCGCGATTTATTTGAGCCGGGGCAGGTGACCGTCTTGCAGATGAACGAAATCAGCCAGGAAGAACAGCAGGTTATCTGTGCAGCGGTGCTACGTCAGAGCTACCATGCGCGCATCAACACGGCCCGCGATAAAATCGAAGAAGGTGATGAAAACTATTTACCTTTTCCTGTATTCGTCTTGATCGAAGAAGCCCATCGCTTTGCCCCAGCCAAGGAACCATCTCGCTGCAAAGCAGTGCTCCGTACAATCCTCAGCGAAGGTCGTAAGTTTGGCTTGGGTGTGGGATTAATCACCCAACGGCCCGGCAAGCTTGATTCTGATGTGCTCTCCCAGTGCATGAGCCAGTTTCTTATGCGCATTGTGAATCCAGTGGATCAAGAAAGTCTGAAGTATGGTGTAGAAGCTGCTGGGCGCGATTTACTTAAGGAGTTACCAGCCCTCACTAAGGGGCAGGTGATTATTTCTGGAGCCTGTGTTAACACTCCTGTCCTTTGTCAGGTACGTAAACGCCTTACTCAACATGGTGGTGAGACTCTCAACGCTCCCCAAGAATGGCAGGGATATTTTCAAAAGCATCGACTACGCACGCAACAAATTAAGTCTGCACCTATGGCAGCTAAGCCTAAGGCAACTACCTTTAAAGGGGTGAGTATTGAGTAAGAGTGGGTTCATAAACAAATACTCAGCAGCCTGAGGAGTCTTTGACGTCCACTGTCGTCGATTATCGGTTAACCGACGCAGCCTTAAGCGAATCATGACCCCATAGACCGCTCCTTCATGGTTTTCAGGTAACATCTCATAGTCTCGGTACAGACGTCTGGCCTTATCTAACCAAGATAATGTTCGCTCAATTACCCACCGATAATGCGCAAGAATAAAACTCTCTCCTAGTTTTGTTGTAAGTTCTAAAATACAGTGATAAACCTGTTCTATAATCTCTCCTAAGACTCCCAGAATTAATATCCATAGACTCTTGCAAGGGTGAGTATTGAGTGAGCTTGGCCATAGGCCTTTCTGGGTTCTTCAGCTCCAAAATTCGTCTAAATCGACTTCGGCTATTTCCTGCTGTACTTCCTGAAAGTAGCTGCTGGCAGTTAGGGTGGCGACTTCCTCTTGCCGCTGCTGCTGATCGATTTCAATTTTTAGCTCGGCCAGCTGGCGTTTTAGCTCGTCTTCGCGCCGCTTGCGTTCCGTAATGTCTTGGACAATGCCCTCATAGTAGAGCACTTGACCTTGGGAGGTGCGAACGGCTCGGGCGTGGATTTGGGCCCAAATAATACTGCCGTTTTTGCAGTAGCACTGATATTGAAACCCGGTAATGCTGTCTTGCTGGTCGATTTTTGCTTGAAAGTCTGCCCGTTTTTCTGGATCAACATACAGCTGCGTACCAATGTTGGTAATGCTATCGATCATCTCTTGGGGAGAGTCATAGCCATAGATGTTGGCTAGGGCTGGGTTGACATTGATAAAACGGCCTTCAGGGCTAGATTGAAAGATCCCCTCCAGGGCGTTTTCAAAGATGCTGCGGTAGTTTTCCTCGGCAATGCGGATATTCTCAAAGGACTGCTTCAGCTGCCGAGTCATTTTGTTAAATGAGTTGGCCAGGGTATCAATTTCGGCAATAAAACTGGACTTCACCTGCGGGTCTAGATGGCCTTGGGCCAAGCGATCGGAGGCTTGAGATAGCCGTAGAAGCGAACGGGTGATTCGACGGGCCGTCAGCACGCTTAAGGCAATAGCAACCAGCAGCGCTAGCCCACATAGCAGGATGGTATTGCGGGTGTTGGCATTAATCTGGCCCATAAAATCGGCTTCGGGCACAACGACCACAATCAGCCAATCGAGACCAAACCCATCTTGGAACGGCAGCACTTCTAAAAATTGGCGTTTACCGTTGAGCTGTAGCTGTAGCTGCTGAACTTCGGTCACGTTAGTAAACCCATTGAATCGCTGGGCGAGGTAACGGGCCGTATCTCGGACTAACTGATCGCTGCTATTGATAGCTAGCAGGGGGGTGGCAGTATCCCCATCGTTGACCATCAGGGGTTCATCGGTTGAGTTGGAAATCAGCTGCCCCTGGCGATCGATCACAAAGGCTTGCCCGGTTTGCCCGATTTGTAGGCTTTGTAAAAAGGTTCTAAATTCCTCTGGGAGCACCACATCCGTTGCACATACTCCCAGCACATCTTTGCCGGAGCGATCATACACGGGGAGGCTGGCAGTAATATTGGGTAGCCCAGTGGTAAAGGCAATGTAGATATCTGTCCACTGGGGCCGCTCGGCCAAGGCTGCCGCTTTATACCAGGGACGTTGGCGAGAATCATAGGGTGTATCTGCCTGCCATAGAAAGTTAGTGCGTTCTCCCCGGACATCTAAGCTGTAATATCGGCGCAGTTTTTGGGTGGCGGGATTACTATAAGTTAGCTGCAGTGCACCATTTTCAGGCGATCGCAACACTCCAAAAAATTCGCCACTGCGGGCGCTACCGCAGTAGGCCAGGGCAATGGTGGGGGCAATCCGCATCTGTTGATAGAGCTGGGTTTCACCAAAGCCTGCTCCGTCTACATCCAGTATGCCTCTGGCAAAGGCGCTGGCATTGAGTCGATTGATCTCGTGGGGGGTTTCAAAATAGCTCTGTAGTTCTTGTTCAATCCGGGCTGTGACCTCATGGCGTAGTTGGATAGCCAGCCCATTCACGGCCTTTTGACCATTGCGAAAGGACAGATAGCCCACTAGACCGACGGCTCCGACAATTTGGCCAACAAACAGCACAATCAAGACCACTCGTAGGGGCAGATTGTTGGGCGACTGCAGGCGAGCTGGTAGTTTCATGGGGTATCTACCAGCTATCCACATCGTTGCCATCAATCCAGGCTTGCAGCTCTCGCTCAGGCTTGGCGGCGTTAAATAGATGTAAGCCAAAATCTGTAGCTAAGGCTTCACAAACTTTGATGCCCCGGACGCTGTTGCCTTTGGCATCTAGCGGTGGGGAAAAAGTGCCTATGCCCAGCTGCTTGGGCACTACGGCTAAAATACCGCCGCCGACACCGCTTTTGGCCGGCATCCCCACTCGATAGGCCCATTCGCCAGAGGCATCGTACATGCCGCAGGTGAGCATCACGCTAATTACGTCTTGTACATAGTGCTCATCAATGGCGCGTTCTTGGGTGACAGGGTTGATGCCGCCGTTGGCCAAGGTGGCGGACATCATGGCTAAATCACGGGCGTTGACCATGATCGAGCACTGCTGAAAGTACAGGTCCAGGGTTTCGTCAATTTTGTCGCCCACCATGCCAAAGTTCAGCATCAGGTAGGACATGGCACGGTTACGGTAGCCAGTGGCCTTTTCGGATAAAAAGACAGGCACATTAATGTCGTGCTCTCGACCGGTGTAGCGCTGAAACATGGCCAGCATGCGCTTGAGTCGTTCGGTGCTGCTGCTGCCTTTGATCAGGTCTGTGGTTGCGATCGCACCTGCATTCACCATCGGGTTATAAGGACGATTCGTCGCCTCATCCAGCACAATGGCATTAAAGGCTTCCCCCGTCGGCTCTACACTCACCTTGCTATTCACATACTCACGACCATGATCTTCGAGGGCTAAACCAAACACAAAGGCCTTAGAAATCGACTGAATCGTAAATAGCTGATCGCACTCCCCCACTTCAAACACCTGACCATTTTGGGTGACCACACAAATCCCAAACCACTCCGGCTTGGCCAGCGCCAGTTCAGGAATATAGTCAGCTACAGCACCGTCGTTAATGGCTTGAAACTTTTCGTGTAGCTCGGTCAAATAATTGCGAAACGGGGAGGTGACCGCCGTGATTGAACTGGCGAGGGACTGCAAATCTCCGATGTCTGACATCCTGGCTAATCCCCTACGATTTGCTGGGCGACTTTACGAAATTCTTGACTGACTGGATGCTCCGGGTAGTTCACACAAAATACCCCTTCACTCGCCAGCTGTACGATGTCCTCAGATAGAGGAAACAGACCTGCTACGGTTTCACCGTAGGTTTCCTCCACTTTTTGCTTGAGGGCGTCCATATTTAAGCTGCTATAAACCTTATTGATCGCCAAGAGCATTTTACGAACCTTGAGCTGTCGGGCCACATCGACAGTCACTGCTGTGCCCTGATAGTCCTGTTTATCGGGACGCAAGATCAAGATCAGCACGTGGGAAATGGCAATGGATAAAAAGGTTTCTTTAGATAGCCCTGGGTGGGTATCGATGAATAGATAGTCAAGTTTTAGCGTCTTGACTAAGCTACGAAAGCCATCGTTCATCAGCCTGACATCGTAGCCATCCTTGAGAATGCGGGCAATATCATCGGCCCTGACACTAGAAGGAACCAAGTAAAGCTTGCCATCGCCAGCCACACCCAACTTTTCACCCACATCATAGGCGGCATCTTCAATAGAAGTTTCCCCCCAAAGATAATTATTTAGGGTTTTGTGGGTGTGCTCAGGCTCTAGACCAAATAGGTTATGAATACCAGGGGAAGGCACATCAGTATCCACAATACCGACGCGATTACCCTGGAGGGCGATAGTGGTCGCTAAATTAGCAGTAAAGTTGGATTTACCAGTACCGCCTCGATAAGAATGTACCGAAACAACTTTGGGCATACCTGGGAAATTATGTTGGAAGCTTCTCAAGAAAATACCAGATATAAATCTGCTATCAAAGAAAATGCCAAATTCCTTAGTAAAGCACCTCCTGACCCTGTGTTAGATCTTCATGACATCAGGCAGAGCTACCCCTGTTAGCAGAGCCTGGACCAGGGGTAGCTCCGTCTGCTTCAAGATGGCAGGAATATTCCCAAGGCGCGCAGAGGAGTGCAATCCTCTCCCCAAGGACGATTCCTGAGCGTCAACCCAGCCCTGGCCAAAATTTATGGCTATGACTCTCCCCAGGAAATGATTGAACAAATCACTAATATCGGTAAACAGCTATACGTTGATCTAGAGCGGCGAGCCGAATTTAGAGAACTGCTAGACCAACAAGGCTTTGTCAAAGACTTTGAATATCGCTGCTATCGCAAAGATGGCGATATTATCTGGACTCAAATCGATACTCGTTCTGTAAAAGATAACAACGGTAATGTGCTGTATTACGAAGGCATTGTGCAAGACATTACCGAGCGCAAGCGGCGCGAAGATGAACTCAAACGGCAATTAGAAGAGTTGCAAATCGAGATTGATCACAAAAAACGGGAAGAAGAAGTTAAAAGCCTGACTTCAAGCACCTACTTTCAGAAAGTACAGGAGGAGATATCAGATGTCAACCTAGATGAATTCTGGAGCTAGAGGTAGGATTTAAGGGAAAAACACTTCAGTAGTCAACTTAAGAGCCGAAAGAGCCGGTATAAGACAGCACGGGCTGCCAAACGTCCTGACTGTGCCGCACCATTCATATAGCCCTGGTATTCATCACTGGTATGTTCTCCAGCAAAGATTAAGTTCCCCACAGCAAACTCTTGCTCCTCTTCCCCTTCAATATAAACATAGTCTTGCATAAACCCGGTGTACTGTCCCGGTTGCCAGCAGGCATAACTTCCCAGGGCATAACTATGGGTTGGCCAGTGTAGGCGAGTTGCTTTGCCATTCCAGGCTGTTGCTAAACCAGGAATTAGATCATTGAGCATTTGTGTATAGATTCGAGCATTTTCGCGAACGCTATAACGCTTGCTCTCAAATCCAACATTTCCCCCTAAGTAAAAGGTGAGAGATCCTGTTTCTGTTTCTTGAAGTTGCGTGGTTTCAAAAAAGGTTTGGTAAGGAAGATTGGTATGCCCCACCCCACTTAATTTTTGTTCTCGCCAAATAGATTTGCTGTACCCCGTAGCGACTTTGACATTATTGGCATAACCTACTTGATGAATGAATTGACGTAGGGATCGAGGTAGGTCCAACTGTAGCGGAATGCGGCGAAGAACGCTAAAGGGAATGGCAAGAATAACAATATCCGCCTCGACATCCCTGTAGTTAAATGTGAGTCGGAATCGTTCACCCTGGCTGCGAATAGAAGTCAAGGTCATTCCTGTTTCAATTTGGCCTTGCACCTGTTGGGCAATCGCGTCAGTGATGGCCTGAGTCCCATTTTGGACAAGGTATCGTTCGTCGGACTCCCCTGTTGGTTCAACGCTCCCGTCTTCACCGACGCTGGGAATCAACCAAACTAGATTGAGAGCGGTAATCTCGTCAGTTTCAAGTCCCATTTCTGCAACCATGACAGTCTCGATAAGCTCTCGCACCCATCCTGAAATGCCAAGGCGATCGCAATAGTCAGAAACCGAGAGGGCATCCAGTTCAACGCTAACCGTATCCCAATCTTCATCCAGCCGCTTGGCATCAACGGCAATTCGTTCGGCAATGGGGATCAGTGCTTCTCCCAGTTCGGCCTCAGAAATCGTGCGCCCGTCGAAATAATACAGATTCTTCAATGCCAGCTCATCGGGAGTAAAGCGATCGATCAGGGGAATATTCAGTTCTTCAGCCAGGGCGATCATATCCTCATGATCGCTATTGATATACTCGGCTCCGAGGTTCACCCAGGCATTTTCTCCAATGGCATCGTGTACTGTATACATCCTGCCACCGACACGGTTTGAGGCTTCGTAAATTGTGGCGCGATGGCCTGCTTTTTTTAATTGGTAAGCGGCATTAAGTCCGGCAAGGCCTGCCCCCACAATCACAATTTTCGGAGGATTAACGACCTGGGCAAGCACGACATTTCGAAACCCTTGACTCCCAGTGGCCAGCATTGTCCCACCTCCAAAGGCAGCAGCTGTTTTCAAGAATTTGCGTCGTCCCAGTCTGCCTTTCTTTTGATTTTTTTGGAGTTCATACAGTTCATCAATAGGCATTCGGTAAAGCTTCGCAAGAGTTGCAGACCTCAGAGCGCGAGAAAACAAGCTAAATAGAGGAGTCCGTGCCATATCCTGTAGATTTCTCCAGTAGATTTGGTTGAAAGAAAAGCTAGATGTGAGAAAGGTAAACTGATTTCAGCCAAGTCAAGAGATAGTTGAGTTAGTATTTAATTACATAAGAAAATGCGGACCAATAAAATGATCCGCATTGGCAAACATCAAAGAGTCTTTTCAAACTTTTTAAGTTGCCTTTTAATTTGCTGTATTCTCAGTTGTGAATACATTACATATATAGCAAAAGACAAAAGTAAGTAAAGTCGGAAAAGACGGCTGAAGAGCGACTTTACGCATTCTTTTTATTTCATATGAAATGATACTTTTAAAGTTTGAATCTTCATGGTGAGCGAATCAAAAAACAGACTAAAAACAAGGAAATGTTGATGTTTGCTAATTCTGTATCTCTAAACACTAAGTTGTTGTTGAAAGTATGAGCGATAGATATTGCAGCTAGGGATGGCCTGATATCCGTTGATGGTAATAAGACCAAGGCTTTCTAAACGATACATAGCAACAGCATCTAGTTCCACACCTGTTGTGGAAGAGACCACTTGTTTGAAAGAAATAGCTAACTCTGGCTCTTTTTTTAGGAGCGCTAGATAATTCCGCAGATGAGTCCCATAAATACCGGATGGCATGGATACTGTTTTGAGTAATGTATCGATCGATAGGGACTCCGTAGCCAGATAATATAGAAAGATATTTACCAGATAAGGATGTCCGCCGACCAAATCTACAAGGATTTTTCCTAATGTGTCATTGCTTTTTGCTACACCATAGCGGGCTGCTAATTCCGCCACCTGGGCAGCAGTGAATTTAGGTAATTTGATGGCTTGACCAATGTTAAAGGGTGATTGATGGATTTTTAATGGAGCATAGATTTCGGTAGCGTGTGCAATGACAATACGGAGGTTACGCCAAAGAAAGTTCCATCGAGCTTTTTCATGCCAGGAACGCAGCAGCGGAAAAAAATCTTGGGCGATCTTAGGATGTTCAATCAGTCGTTCAGCTGCATCAATAATCAATATCGTAGGCGTTTTCCTATTTTCCAGCAGATATTCCTGGTAATAGAGTTCACTGCTGACCTTGTGCCCCATGGAGGCATCCCAAAAATCAAGGAGTTTTGGCGCTAACTTTAATGATTGGCTGCTGCGTACACAAAACCATTTTAGAAACGTGTCAATATTGCTAAAGACATCTTGATCCACGGTTTGTAAATCGAGATGGACCGTTTGATAATTGTTTTGATGGGCAATTTCAATCAATCGAAACATCAGGGAGGTTTTTCCCATCTTTTGAGGTGCCTTGATCCGCACAAAACCTCCGGGGCGCTGAATTTCTGAGTACGCTAATTCTTCGCCTGGAGAACGCTGGATATAGAACGGAGAATCAGGCGGTAGGGGGCCAGATAGGTACGGTCGTCGTGCTGATAGTGCCTCTGTATGTAAAGGCACAAAAGTCTTGGTTAGATTCGACGATGATGGGAGCGGTTGTAGGTGTGATGATGAGAGCGGTTGTAGGTGTTCTTGTAACACGAAGAGTAAACTCTTCTTAGTGACGCGCTGTCCAAGAGCTTGAGAGATGGCTCGCCACAGCTTGTAGCCTGTGTCTTTGAGGTGAGCATCTCCGTAGCCTGAATGCTTGGCCATTTGATCATAGGTTTGTTTGTTCCAGGTTTGTCCTAGAACGATCCGCTCTGCTGGAGTTAGCTTCCGTTTAAGAAATCGCTCTTCAATGGCCAGAAGAACTTCATCAGAATTCATAGGCGATTACAGGAACTAGAGATTCTACAGGAAATCACCTAAACATTCTCACATAACTATTAAACTCAGGTAAGTTATTAGAGGTCTTCCGACTTTTCCGACTTTTCTTACCTTTGTTTGTTTATATTTTGAAATATACTACATCTATATGTCTATTTGTCTAGTAGTCTTTGCAGAGGATGCGATAGATGATTCTTTGCAAAGAAATCATCGCCTATCTATATTTTTGAATTTTCTCTAAATTTTTTGGATAAAAGAGATTTGTTTTATAGTAATCTTCCAATACTCCTGAGGGATTACTATCGGAGTACTGACCATGATCGCACGTCCCCTAACGTCACTGGAACGGTATCTTTTACATCAATTGTGAAGCGGAATACCTTTTTTGCTCGATGACTGTTTTCTGGATCTAAAAACATCAGTATCACGTCCCAGCAGTCGCTATTAATGCGGCAGAAAGGGCTTTTTTCAACCTCAATGCTATCAAGTTGCATCCCTAGGGCAATCGCTTCAGCAAAAGTAGATGCAGCTTGGAAGGCATTAGTGGCGGCAAAGTTAAGGGCGCGCTCCCGAGCAAGTTGTCCCAAATTTCCCAATTCAAAGTAGATGCGCTGCAAAAAACTGTCTAATGAACGCTGCATGGCGACATCGGTAGCTGTGGGGATGCGATCGCGAACCATTGTAAAGGCCGAACGGACTAATTCATTGACTTGCCAACCATACATTCCCCGCGAATTTTCAATTTCGACCACAGGCAAAACCTGTCCCGAAAACAGGTCTACCGTTTTATGTTGCAAGCGCCCAGGTATGCTCACCCGCTCAATGTAATCTTCGCTGTTTTCCGCTTCCAACTGCCCCGCTAGCATTTGGATTAGAGTCTCGTAAATATCATTAGCAAACGCATTCTTAGGCTCAACCACATAGATGGGATTTAAGTCTAAGTTCAGTGTCCAGATGAGCGATTTTGCTGCCGTTGGGTTCTGATCCAGATAGTTCACCATCTGACGAGCATCATAGGGATTGGCCGGCACGATCGTGCCATCACTGGCAACAGCTGGCATCTTTTGCTTGAAGGTGTCGCGTCGCGCTTCAGTGCCAAAGTCATAGCCGATGGTTCCCAAGGCATACACTTTGTTGGAGACTGCACTGGGTGTTACAGTCGCTGAAGAAAGGGTCGTCGCTGGCGGGGCGACTGGAGCAGAGGCGGCAGCAGGGAGAACAGTGGGGAGAGAAACGGGTTGTGGGACCGGAACTGTCGCCGTTAGGATTGGTGTTGGTTCAGGGCTAGGTGCTGCTTTGAGGGGTGCAACTGGGGCGTGGATCGGTGCCGGTTCAACCAGGCCGAGGGCCAGAAGATTGGCCGTGGGCCGCGTTATAGTTGACGGCATGACCGTAGCCGGTTGCACCCCAGGCAACGATTGTCCAGTCAGGCAGTGATAAGCACCCGCAAGATTTAACCGACCCGCCAAACAGCGCTCGGGTTCTTCAACCGTTTCAGGATCGCAAGGCAGGGCGCTATTCAGCCAAGCCAACCGCACAGCTTCTGCATTCGGTTGCTCACCGCGTTGCAGTTGCAAACTCATTAATAACGCAGAGAGACCGGTCATCAGGGGAGCGGATAAACTTGTACCTTCTTGACGAGCAGGTTCATTAGTGCCTGGTTGAGCGGCTACAATGTTCTCACCTGGAGCCAGAATACCTTGGTGCTGATACTGTCCGCCCCAATTGCTATAGCTGGCAGGTTGCCCATCATCTTTCATCATGCCGACGGACAGAACATTGGGGAGAACGGCAGGAACACAAAAGCATTCCCCCTTGTCGTTGCCTGCCGGAGCCACAATTAGGATATTGTTTTCCTGGCATTGCTGGACGGCTTTCTGAATCATTTCGTGGGCAAATCCGGTTTGGGTAGGGTGGCAAGCCGCACAATGAATGATATGTACCCCCAGGTCCCGTGCCAGGTTAAAGGCATGGGCTAGACTCAGGGGGGATAGGGCTTCACCGGTTGTTGCCGTCTCAAACAGGGGAATGTTGATTGCTGTGCAGTGGGGGGCTATCCCTTCGACTGGAGAGCCCGGTTGCCCAAACATTGTGCCAAAAATACCTGTGGCGTGGAAAACCCCATTCAAACGTATTTTCACTGATTCAGGAATCGCTTCTACCAGCTCTTTTATTTCTGCTTCTAAGGCGTCAATGGCAGCGGTATGGTCAATGTTTTGGAGGGTTTTGGGCGATGGCGATGATAGTTGCTTGGCATCCCTTAACTGACGATAGTGCTCCCGCAAAGGGGCATCCATGTCTTCTAGCAAAGCATTGAAAATTTTTCTCAGTGGGCCAGTCGTGCACCCTAACTCAGAGGGTGTCACCTGAGTATTTAATTGCGATCGCGGCTCACCGTTGCCATCGGTTGGAGTCGAAAGGATAATCTCTGCATCCTGCTTTTCGCATTCCTTCATGGACTTTTTCAGCGCTTTTCGTTGCTCCGTCAGTGCTCTGATTTTGAGTTCCTGCTGAATATAGACCGGATCAATGGGCTCCAGCTCTTCTTGCCAATAGGGGTTGACTCGGCTCAAATTGGCACCTTTGAAACAGGTGCGATCAAGATCGGCAGGCCCGTCCAAAACCGCGATTTTGATGCGAGAATCTCCAAGGGTCAGCGATTGGAGGGCAGCAAATCCAGGAATAGCAGCAAAGTCAGGCATGGTAGCTTCAGGTTAAATGAGAGGTGAATGGCGTTATCAGACAGGTGAAACGTTTAGGGCAGCTCGTGATTATGTCGCTTTAATGAACCGAGACTAAACTCTCCGACAGATGCTTCTTCAATCTCATCCAGGGCGGCCACTTTACAAAATTGCTCTGAGTTCCCTGATCCGATCGCACAGGGGGCTAATTGCATCGCTGTGGCCACCAAATAAAAGGTCTGATATAGCACGCCAATATGTTTCAAAATTAAGCCGTAACCAAAACTGGGGTATTTCCAGAACAAGCGACCAAATCGGGCTGTAATGATTAACAGAACCTGGGGAATATCTTGTTGTCCCGTTGCCTTCCAGGCATCGTAAAGCAAATTTTCTACGGGAGATTGTCCATCAACAAGTAGGTGTAATGTGTGGGCGAGGGGTTGGTAATGATAGAGCCCTGCCGCCAACCCCTCACACTCATTGATGACGGGATAAATTTCTAATTCATATAAGGCTCCGCCACAGGGGTAGGGGCGCTGAGTGAATTCTTTAATATTGAGCCAATCTTTTTCCAGGGTAGAGAGTTCTTTCACCCTGGCACAGCGATATAAGAACTCTCCCAATTGATCAATCGAAATGGGCTGATCGTCATATTCTCGAAGGGACTGACGCGCCTCGATCGCCTGGGTTAGTGACATATCGTTGGCTGTCACATGGGCCAGATCAGGTTTGACTAATGAGATCACCTGATCGCCCATGGGGGGTTTGAGGGTGGGATAGCGATCGCGATCTTCAAAGAAAGGCAATTCCGCTTGGTGTGGGTCGTCTAATCGTTGCAATCGAGTTTGACGATGAAACAATAGGCTATGAAATTCCCAGTGGGTCAACGCCTTAGGTTCAGGTTCAACAATTGCCATGCCAGTGGCGATTAATAACTGTATAAAGCGTTGGGCAGTATCTAGATCAATCAGTGTCTCTGTAATCTCCTCTAAGGTCAGAGATTTATTAGGGGTAGCCAACTTTGCCACCATCGCAGCAGCTCGATAATCCCACAGAACAATCTTGGCTTTGGATAAGGGAGACTCTAGAACGAATTGCTGGTTGTCCTGATGCAAAAAAGCAAAGCGAGAAAGCGTTGGTAGTTGCCATGGCCCATCTGCACTGCCATCTGCACTACCATCTTCGAACTGGTAATTATCCGTAATTGGAATAGCCGTTACCAGGGGAAGAACAGAATGGCAGATCCAGCCCAGGCGAATCAGTTTTTGTAATTCAGGCTCAAAGGTGAGACCCGCTTCAGGCCCATCCAGTTCTACCACCTTAGCCACCAACTGGGTGAGGGTGAGTGCTGAATATTTTAGGTGCTCTAAGGCGGCCTTTAAACCCGGTTGAGGATGATCCAATGTCAGGGTCTGTTGGGGCGATCGCAAGGCAATCTGCTCGGCTTCCACCTCAAGGGTAATATCGGATCTAAAGGAGAGAGTGAAAAGATCAGCCATCTTAAAACACCATGGGCATGGGATTCATCTGCTCTTCTGCCAGCGATGCCGACAGCCAACCTAGTTTTACCGGCACATCGTATAGGCGTCCGGCCCCAAAGCGTGACCAGAAGTGGCGCAGTCCCGGCACAATAACTTTAACCACAGGTAAGCCAATGTCAGGACGAGTCTGGTTCAACACCAACATCTCTAGTCCTGCTCGTCTGACGACTTCAACACACTGCAAGACATCTTGATGAATGTCATCACTCCACTCCTGCTGATAGTCAGTGTATTGTTTGAACGGGACTTGGGGGGCAGGAGCCAGATAGGGCTGGTTGGCGATTGTTGCCTGGGTGAACCAATAGTTCAGGGCTGAGTCCGCTTCGGTGGGAGGATGCTTTTCTGGCAGGTGGCCTCCCATCTGGTTCACCTCTGTGACCGCGCGTGAGATGGCAATTTTAGGGTCGAAGTGCGCGCCATAGCCAGCAACAATGTATTCTTGATCGTCACCGGTATACCGAGAAACCGCAGCAAAGGCTGGAATGTTTAAGTCTGTTGTTAAGTCTAAGACCCACAGTTCTCGCTGGTGAGTTTTGTACCAGGCTTGCAAATCTAGTAAATAGGGGTCGTTGAAACTGGCTAAATCTACCCCCGGACGCGGTAAGCGGTTGTACCACCAGAGAGCCACGCTATCCCGTTCCGCCAATTCTAAAAAGCCCTGAAGAATGGCATCCTCTAATGTTCCACCGGCTGCATTGCCGTTGGAGTCTGCCGAACAGAAGCGCTGCCCTTTGGGTAATTTGTAGTTGTAATAACAAAATGCGGTGGGGAGATATTTATGGGTTTGTTCGGTGAGTGACCAAACAGGTGTCCAATCAATAGTTTGAGTGTTATCAAAGGGTTGAGCAATCCAATCATGCTCGACCCGTGCTGCCTGATTCAACTGCTCTCGATTTTGATATTGTCGCTCACTAAATAGCAAACATTGGTAGGGATGAATGGCGGCCCCGTCCAACTCCATAAAAGTGGCACGCATCCTGGGTTCGTCGCCCTGATAGATACCCGAATAGCGTTCAATCGCTTCACAGAATCCACTGGCTTTCGACTGGTGATCGGTTTTGCCTTTGCCACCACTTTTGTGCCGCAGCGATTGTCGCAGTTGATTCAGGCTAGCCGCCGACCCAAAGGCATGCACAGCATTGTAGGTATGCACAAAAGAATTATCCGGGGCGGATGAGCGCACCAGACTGCTGACCACGCCGGTAATCGGGCTAATCAAATGCTCATGACGGCTGACAATTTGTTCTGGGGTAAAAGCCCGATGTCCCCCATCTTGGGTGAACAACTTTTTGCGACTCGTGAGGGCAAGCGGCTGGTTAACTTGTTGACTGATGCAGTCAGCATCGCCACAAGCAGGACATTGCGGACGATGGGGTGATTGATGGGTCTTTAATGTCAGGGTGGCCTGATCCAGTGTGATCACTTTTCCGGCTAACGTCTGGATCGGTGAGTCTGTGATGCTCTGCTGCACTAGCCACTTTGCGATCTCAGTTGTCGTCAGCCCAATGGCTGTCTGCACCATCGCCGGAAACTCAGCAAATGCTACGGGTAAACACGCCTGATGATCGCTTGCGTTACCGTTCTGACCCAGCTTCCCTTTTTGCCGTAACACCGACGATTCCACCTCGCGATTGCCCCACAAGCGCTGCGCTAAGCAGGCCCAACACCCCGTTTGACCGGGATGAAAGATGGGGCCGAACCAAAGCATATTCCCCATGGGCTTGATCAACAGCCAGGGTTGCTGAGTGCTCAAGGCGTTTTGATTAATCTGTCTGAGCTCAGGCTGAAGATAATCATCCGTCAGCACAACCCATAAAGAATTCTTGGCTTCTGTTTTCCTAGCTGCCCCCGCTCCTAGGCAGTCCTTTAACTGTCGTTGTTGCACTGGAATGCCAATCGCCTGGAGAGCATCGAGCAACGGCTGAGGATTCGTTGCTCCAATCGCCGTCACCGTTACCTGGCTCTGCGGTAAGTACTCTGCCACCTGCTGAGGTTCCACACCCAACCCGCTCCAAAATGCCGCCATCTCTGGGGTTAGTTCATGGGCCGCATCCGTTAGAAAGCCTCTGTCTTGCAAGCGATCGAGCACGTAATGTATATGCTCAGGTGGTACTTGACCATCCAGTTTTTGAATCAGCTCTTCACGGGTGTGCTGTCCATTCAACAGGGGCAAAATTTGGCAGTAAAGCCCTCCCGTGAGTGCTTGGGTGGAATATTCACTCAACAGATAAACGTGTTTGGGCTCAATGATTTCTAGACGAAAATGGGGCTTGATTTGGGGGTTTTTCATGCTTCATTCAGATAGACTGAGGTGCTTGCGGCAAGAAGAAGAGTTTCCAAGGGCACTCATCGCCAGATCCGGCCCCGCAGGAAAGGGGGATCTGCCTCTGTCTTTGCTTTCTGTTGTTTTGCCATTTCTCTATACCAGTAGCCATAATCTTCCAATCCGGTGGATCGGGTTAATCGCTCCTGGGGTTCGAGCTGTAGTTTTAGGGGAACGTCTACTTCTTCATAGGTGATTTCACCCATCAGATTTCCGGGTGCTCGGTAGGTTGTTTTGTCGGAAATCTTGGCTCCAGAACCCTCATTCAATGGCCAGTAGCGGATCAATCCCAGTTCTTGACCGGTGAGGCGGTAGGACATATTGGCTTTGATTTCTGCTTGCGATCGCACCAATCGCCAGACCCGAACCTCGGTTAAATAGCCCTGGAATTTCGCATCAGCCAGGTTGGGATGGCCCCCCAGGTAGGTGCTGCCACCTGATGCGATCGCGCCACTCGCCAGCTGATTATCATTTCGTTCACCACTGAAATAGAGCTTGGTGCCATCAGCCTGGGAACCGCTGCAAACCACCGCAACGTGATACCAATTGCCCGCCGTCAGGCCAGCATTTTTGGAGGCAAGGGGCTCAGCATTGGCATTAGCTCGAAACTTAAGGTCGCCCCCTTCCAGATACAACAGAGCTTCCCCATCTGCCAGAATCACTTGCTGTCCAGTGATGCCGCTGGGGCAAATCCAAGCTTCTAGGGTGAATTGTCCCTGGGGCGACAGGGCACCGCTACCAACGGCAATTCCCTGATGATTTTGCCCCAGCTTTAAGACAGGCTGACAACTCTCGATAATAGAGAGTGGTGCGGGAGAAGTTGTGATTGGAGTGACTGGGTTAGGTGGCATAGGGGTAGGTCTTGGTGGACTGACAGGAACAGGGGCGATCGACAGACCAGCGTTAGACATCCACATGGCCCCCTGCATGGTGCCGTCGTAGGTGTCGCCAATTTTGTTGAGAATCGTGTTGCCTGCACCTCGCTGCATGGGGTAGTAGCTGATTAATCCAGCTTCAGTTCCCATTAGTGCAGAGTTCATAGACTGCCGAATTTCGGCTTGGGAACGGGCGTAATTCCAAAACTGAACTTCCGCCAACATTCCTTGATAGTGATAAGAACCAGCCGCATAGCTGCCAAATTGGGCTCTTATGGCATTGGGGATTGGGAGTGTCTTGCCCGATCCACTGTGCCACAATGCACCATTCAAATAGATTTTCATTTCGCCCGTTGCACAGTTTTTAGTAAACGCCCAATGGGACCATTTACCCTTGAACTCAGCTGGACTACTCTGCTTATTTATGCGGTCATAGGTGCTATTAACACAGCCACAATCAAAATATATAGATCCATTCCCCCAAGGTAAATGGATGTTTAGAAGGCGAGTTCCCGCCGCATCAAATGCAGCAAATAGTGAATTATTATTGGGTAAGGCATCTCCGCCGAAAGCCCAAAAGCTACAGGTGATTTCCTTACCAGAAGGAATGCTTGCCGGTGGCAATTCAACATAATCATCTATCCCATCAAACTGTAAAACCCATCTCAAAGTAGACGTTGTTGTATCAGGTTGTGTTGTCATGGCTGGTGGACTCGTGGTCTCTGGTGGACTTGTGGTGTCTGGTGGATTCGTGGTCTCTGGTGGATTCGTGGTCTCTGGCTGACGAATTGTCTCCGGTTGAGTTGTTGTGGCATCTAGCTGATGAGGGGTTCCAGCTGCGATTGGTAAGCCAGACGAAGTTGTCCAAGTGGCACCATAAATGTTGCCTTGCTTGGCATCCGTTGTCTTATCATTTGTGGTGTTGCCAACCCCTTCACTGATTGGGAAATAGGCGACTAACCCCGGTTCATTACCGGTCAGGCGGCAGGTTCCATCTGCCTGAATCTCAGCTTGAGTTCTAGCTCGATTCCAGATGCGAATCTCACTCAATTCCCCCTTAAATAGACATCCGCGATTACGATTGCGACCAAAAATATAGTCTTTAAAGCTAATGGTTAAGGCTTTCTTCCGTTGGTTAGCAATCTCACCATTAACGTAGGTAACCAAGGTCGAGCCATCATAGGTCACAGCTAAGTGCAGCCATTCTTCACTCACCTGTGTGAACAAAAGCTGAGTATTGCTGTGGAGAAACCGATAAGAGCCATTCAAGATATCTAGTTGGAAAGACCCCTTTGGCGTCGCTCCATCCCAACTATTGAACAAGGAAGAGTAGTTTCTCTGGGAGATAGTTGCAGCCTTAGCCCACAGTTCGATGGAAAAGGTTGATGTTTCCCAGGGGGCAATCGCAACGGCTACATAATCATCCTGGCCATCAAACTGTAATACTTGGGGAGACTCTGATGTTGGGGTGTTGATTGTTTTCAGCACCCACTCATTACCAACGCCCGTACTCCAGCTGGTCACGCCTTGGGTCGAATCAGGGCGATGCAGGTAATCCCCTTTCCACGACTTTAGCTTGATTTTGTTGTTATCGATCGCTTCAACCGTCCACTCGTTCCCAACGCCTGTATGCCAGGTCGTCACCCCTTGAGCCGAGTCAGGGCGATGCAGGTAATCTCCTTTCCACGACTTTAGCTTGATTTTGTTGTTATCGATCGCTTCAACGATCCATTCGTTCCCAACGCCTGTACTCCAGCTGGTAACGCCTTGAGCCGAGTCAGGGCGATGCAGGTAATCCCCTTTCCACGACTTCAGCTTGATTGTGCTATTGTTAGGCAGCGTTACTGTCGCGATCTGTGCAGAACTTTCAGCGGCCTCAGTGGGATTGAGGATAGGTAAGGCTGACTCGCTCCAGCTCGCTCCACTAATGGAGCCATGGCTTGTATTTGTAGTGTGGTCATTAGTAGTAGTACCAGACCCTTCAGCCATGGGCCAATAACCGACTAAACCTGCCTCTGTACCGGTTAGACGACGACCCATTGCTCCCTGAATCTCAGCTTGGGTGCGGGCGACCTCCCACAGTCGCACATCGGCAATGCTGCCGTGAAAGGCGTAAGTCTCATTATCATCCCGGTACATCCCAATCCGTAAATTGTTATCAGGGACGTAATCAATGCTGGAATCAACCAGGGTTTGAAGCGCTTTTTCCACACCATCCACATACACGCGCAAGCACTCGCCATCATACGTTGCAGCGATGTGATGCCATTCTTTCAAGGGCACAGTACCGGCACCGCTACTCAGGTATTCCATCTGGTGACGAGGAACTTTTACACCAAAGTAGACGCCGCTACTACCATCTAGCAATAGTCCATACCCACTTTCAGTAGACCCCGTATCAAAAACCTTAGAGACAAGTCCAGCCCATTGTCGTTGGCTTTCGATCCAGACCCAAAGTTCTAGTGTTAGATGCTTCTGGACTTTAAAGGACGGTTTCACGCCTAAATCGACACAATCACCCTGGCCATTAAAGGAAAGAACCGGTGAAAGAGCAGGAGAGTTCGAGGCTGGGGTGTTATTTGGTTGCTGGGATGAATTTACTTGAGCCATAGCGCCAAATCTCTATACTGATGAACCGCTGCTTGAGTAATAAGATAGCCACAGGGCGATCATCCTCCACTGAGGGAAAACAACGATTCGGGACTCAATTACTTTTAGTACTTAAAAAGTAGAGGAGGGTATCTATCTTCTATGGCCCCAACTAGAGCCTTTGAGTTGTTGATAAGTACGGTGTTGAAAAGCGGGTGGATCGTTATAGTTAGCGCCATGCAGCAAGTCTATCCGAATGGAGACCAGTTCCTCAATGCTGCCGTGAACAACATCCACGGTTTCGTGGGGTTGGATTAGGTCAGGACGCTTGACTGGTGATGATTGTTTGGGAAGTCTCATGGATTTAGTGTCCTTTGACTAAATTGAGATAAATCAATAATGAGAAATTAGGAAAAAAGGAGGATATGAGTTGCTCTCTTTGTACTTTTCCTAATCTTTTCAAACAGAATATGTTACTAGAAGCAGACCCTATTCAACGCCATCTCCGGCATAGGAGCAAGTGCCCAAATTCGCGTTATTAAAGCCACCCCCAGCTGCCCCAAAGAAACCAAGGGCATTGCAAATAACGATCCTGAAACAGAGAAGACCGGCACTACTAGACGGTACGATGTTTCCTTCGTTATAAGTGCATAAGGTCTCTTCAGACAATTCTGCCAGTTCTGGAGGCAGTTGACCGGTAGTGATGCGACTAATTGGGTGAGCCTGGTTGGGCATCAGGTTTTTCTTATCCATGGGTGTCTTATTCTATATTCAGGATTCGTTTGAGTCTTGAATGGCATTTGAAGAAGCTTGACGTAAAAAGGTAAAAGCTAAATGCTATTTCTAACTTCTACCTTTTCACGTCTGCCTCATGATGTTATTAGGCTCTATTCAGCATCATCTCCGTCATGAGAACAAAAACAGAACTCGGCTCTATTAAAACCACCAATGCCGAAACCAAAAACACCACCAGCAGCACAGGCGATAGAAGCACTACCGGCATTAGACGGTGTAATATCTCCTCCGTCATGGCTACATAGGGTTTCTTCAGCTAGTTCCGCCAATTCTGGAGGCAGTTGCCCTGACGTCAACCGACTGATCGGATGGGCTTGGTTAGGCATCAGATTCTTCTTGTCCATGGGAATTTCTCCTAATATTTTGCTTGATTTTAGACCCGTCTTTGAAGCAGTAAATAAACTGAACCGTTAAAAGTCAGCTATTCATTTTCTGTTTCCTTTTGCCTGCTTCGAACGGTGGGTCAGGCCGCTTCTTTGAGTAAAAGAAGACTGTTGGTATGCAAACTTTTTTTTGCGAAAAGCTGTGGATTAACCCACGCTGCCAAGCATCTCTTAAAATGCTAAGCAAAAATGAGAAAATGGCAGTAGAAACTACTCGGTGTCATCTCCCTCATAAGAGCAAAGGCCAGCACAAAACTTAGCATCATTAAAACCACCAATACCGAAACCAAAAACACCACCAGCAGCACAGCTGATATTAGAGAAACAGGAACCAGATGGTGTGATCGCTTCGTCGTGGCTGCACAAGGTCTCTTCGGCTAGTTCTGCTAGTTCTGGAGGCAATTGCCCTGTAGTCATCCGATTGATCGGGCTGGCCTGGTTAGGCATCAAGTTCTTCTTGTCCATAAGACATTTCTCCTATCATGAGTTCATTTGAGTTTCGACCCGTCTTTGAAGCAGTAAATAGACTTAATCGTTCAAAGTCTCGACTGTCAGTCTACTGTTGGCCTTTACCTACTTCAATCGGTGGGTCAGGCCGCTTCTTTGGGTGAAAGAAGACTGTTTAATAGGGTGACGACCAGGTTCTAACTTCGCCCAGTGTCACAGGAATCAAATCACTCACATCGATTGTGAAGCGGAAGATCTTCTTAGCGCGGAGGCTATTTTCAGGATCAAAGAATTTCAACTTCACATCCCAACAATCGCTATCCTGTCGACAGAAGGGACTTTTCTCCACATTGATGCTGTCCAATTCCATCCCGGTGGCCACCGCTTCAGCAAACGCAGAGGCGGCTTGAAACGCATTAGTCGCCGCAAAGTTAATGGCCCGATCCTGGGATGTGGTGCCCAGGTTACGCAGATCGTAGTAAATCCGGTTGAGGAAGCTGCCCAGGGTACGCCGCATCGCCTCTTCACTGGCACCTTCAGCCGTTGTTTGCACCGTTTCCATGGCCGCACTGACGAGGGTGTTAACTTTCCAGCCATAGATTCCCCGTGGGCTTTGGGGCACAATCAGCGGCACGACCTGGCCCGAAAATAGCTTAACGGTACGCCCCGTTAAAATACCAGGGATGCTGACCCGTTCCACATAGGATTCGCTGCTTTCAGACTGTACCTGTCCTGCCAGTAATTCCTGCAAAGCAGCATAAACATCACGACCGTAGGCCCCTTCAGGTTCGATCGCATAGACCGGTGTTAATTCAATATTCAACGTCCAGATCAGCGATCGCGCCTCCGACGGGCTCGCACCTAAGTAATCCACCATTTGCCGAGCATCGTGGGGATTCGCAGGAACCGTCACGTCTCCCGTAGTATAGGCGGGCATCAGTTGCTTAAATGAATCGCGTCTGGCTTCAGAGCCAAAGTCGTATCCGAGGGTGCCAAGGGCATAAACAAGTTGGCTATCGACCAAATCGCTCGGCGCTTGGCTGGCAGTCACAAAGTTAGACATGGAGGATTTGCGATTAGATGATTGATGAGTGGATATTTGATCAAGCGATGGCTGGGCCACCGCAACAGCGGGAATTGACGGAGTAACTGAGGTGCCAACGGGCGGAGCACTGCCCGCTGGCACCAGGTCGCGCGGTACCTCAGGGTGAGCATTTTCTCCCACTTCAGACTGAGCCCTAACCGCCATCTGTTCGTCCGGTGTACCTGATGAGCTAATCTCTTCCATTTCACCTTCTCCAGAGCTGTCTATATCTGCCCCACTACCACAGCCACAGCCAGCTGCCACAATGGTTTCGGATGGTTCTGACATTATTCCTCCTGTAAACAATTCAAATAAGCCTGCAGTGTTTAACATTCCTGCCAAACATTGATCTCCCTGTTCTGGATCGGCATGACAGGGCAATGCCGTCTGCAAAATAGCCGTCCGCACCTTTTGAGGATCAGGCGTTTCTCCTCGCTCCATCTGTAAACTGAGCAACAGCGCGGCCACACCAGCTACGATCGGTGTGGCAAAACTCGTGCCGCTCAGCTGAACGGTACCCCCGTCAGGTCTGGCTCCCAAGATATTTTCCCCAGAAGCCAAAATGCCTTGTTTCTGATAGATTTCTCCCCAGTTGCTAAACGCCATCGGTTGACCTTCGCCATCCATGGCCCCTACCGCTAAGACAGCGGGTAAGGCAGCAGGAACATGCAAACAATCGCAGCCATCATTTCCGGCGGCGGCAACAATTAAGACGTTGTTGTCTTGGCAAAGCTGCACCGCACGCTCTAACCAACCTTCCGCTTCTCCTTCATCCGTTAGTTGTCCTCCACTGATATTAATGATGTGTGCGCCAGCGTTGACCGCCTGTTCAATTGCCCGAGCCAAATCAAGCTGGGACGGGGATCGTCCGCCATCAGAAAAGACTGGAATAATTAGCCCTTTACAGCGAGGAGAAATTCCAACTACCGGACTTCCTGGCTGACCAAAAAGTACGCTAGTAACATGCGTACCGTGAAGTGACATTCGGCCATTGGAGACTACTTCATCACTCACGAGAGAAGGAAGCAACGTCAAGTCTGCCCCTTGAAAGCAAGGATGATTCAAGTCAACTTGACCATCTAAAATAGCAATACAGACTTCTGATGAGCCGAGTATTTTTTGCGGCATTACTGAAGAGCTGAAGAGTATTCAGCCTTTGGATGACAATTTATAGCGTTTCTCTATCTGATGAGAGATAGGTTTAAAGCGTAAAGGCCTGACAGCTAATGGGTTCGATGCACCTTGCGTGAGTGAAAGTCGTTATAATACAAATGCTAGAGAATCACTCACATCGTTATCTTAGCCTCAGATATTAGCGAAGTAAAGTC
Organism: Leptothoe sp. ISB3NOV94-8A; assembly: GCF_043421595.1. NCBI lineage: Bacteria > Bacillati > Cyanobacteriota > Cyanophyceae > Nodosilineales > Cymatolegaceae > Leptothoe > Leptothoe sp. ISB3NOV94-8A. Next base: position 6,330,797 of record NZ_JAXSQW010000001.1, read on the forward strand.
GGATTGTTCGGTAATTTAATCTTAAGCTAAAGGGAAAACAACACAGTGATAATGAATAGTTCGGAATTGACGGAATTGTCGCTAATAAGTTAGCTCCAACTCAGACGTTCGGCAAACTAAAGTCAGCTTGTTTGGTAAATTCACCTTAAATGAGATCAGGATGATCTCATCCCTAACAGAATAATTAATAGCATGAATTATGGATGATGCTACAAGTTTAGTCCACATCAAATGACTGCATCCTTCAATGTTTGAATGCTTTATGGCATTGGGCTATCACACTGATTAGAATCTTTGCCAGAAAGTCTCCCATTGATGATAAATTCTTTACCCATTAACGCTTGGTTCCATTTCACAATCTTATCAGCCTATAAGTAGTAAATCTTGAAAATCGCCTGAGTTTCAATTTATAGCCGACAATTCCGACTTATTTATTTTTCTTTATATTTAATCTGACTCAAACAGGCTAAATGATCGAATAATCAGGCTTTACGCTGACTGCCTTCTTAGCCTTCAATAATGTGCAGACACCTTTCCTGTGAACATGGTTTTGATGTGATACATCATGGTTTCGTTCAGGGAACGCCGATGATAATGGCTGTCTTCTATACTCCCATCAGCTCGAAAATAGCCCCCGCAAAACCAATCGTTGGCCGTCAAGCCAGGTCATAGCCCACTTTGAAGGTCAATGCTGATTACTCTCCCTGAGACACAGACACAATAAACAACGTACATGAAAGAGGATGTGTGTTTTCTCTTTTGAAATGTCGATTTTTTCCACAACCTTAAACCCATAGTCGTTTGAATAGTATTCCAGCTCCATTGCTGAAAACAAACGAAACTCAAAATAATTTTCTTTCTCCGTATCTTCTAAACTCGAAATAGCCCAAATGCGTTTACCAATTAATCGTTGTTCAAGGTCGACAAAATCAAATGTTGCTTTAGATGTTCCGGCATATTTGCCCGATGGAATATCATATGTAACATGGGTCTTGAAATTGCCTACACACAAAAAAGCATTGTAAACTCCAAGAATCAATAAAGTTCCTTCGCGGGCATGTTTGGCAAATGTTTTAAAAGCTTTTTAGATCCTTCCCAATGAAAAATTCCTGCGATTACATCAATTAAAATCCTGAGCATGGTCAGCGTATGTTTGAGCTTGCCTATGGGTAAGTCAGCCTGTGTCTGTTGTATCCCACACATACGACCTTAGCGATACAAGCTCAACCCTCACCAATATCCACTTGCGATCGCTATATCAAGTTATCGAGAAAGATTAGTTCAATGGATATTCTCTGAGGAATAAATAAGAACCTTCAATATCAGGAGTAAGCACACGATCAACATCTAAAAACGGAACTACTTGTCGATAATCATTGAAGAAAGATCGAGTTGTTCCCGATAATCTCAAATCTGGGTAGGCTTGCTGTCTCAAGTCAATCGCTTGAGCCACATGCATCATTTCAATTCCCAGAATGTAATAGTGGTTGTCAATCATTTGGTGAAAGCGCCGAACCACGCGAGGGGCATTCGTTGATGTATCCTCAATGTTCCCTGCGATTGATACCAAATCCATAGATACGGGAAGCGCTAACGATTGATTCTCTGCGGCCAAAGATGCGAAGACTTTTTGGATGGCACCATAGGCATGAAAGGTATTTTCAGTGCCTAAAAATCGACTGAGATAGGTAAAGTGCGGATCTGCCAGTTTAATGGTGCGCTGAGCCGAGGCATTGGACAAATGGCTGAGGGCGATCGCAGCCTCCTGAAACGAAATCACCCAGGGCAACGGCGAAAAGTTTCCCGTTGGAATCAAAGCGCCTGTCAGCCCGTCTTTATCCACATAATGGGACACTTCTTCAGGCCGATCCGAAGGGGCCACCACGTCTAGAACCACAGCAGGGTTATCATCTGAAGAATTGAGTTGAATCTGCACCTGGGTTGCCAACGCTGCTAGCGATCGCTCCACCGCGCCTAAGGTATAGGCTCCCGTGCGGAAACTTAGGGGATCCTGGAGGGCTCGATTTTCGGATGGCTCCCATAAATAACTATCTGCTAACAGTGTGCGAATATCCATCGCCACTGAATTGACATAGGGGAAGGGGCGGATGACATGGGTATCTTGCAGAAACGGTTCAATATTGCCATCCAAGGCTTCCAAACTCAGGACAAACAAAAGCTTATTGACTTCCAGCAACTGCCTTAAGTCTTCAATCGCCAGTGCTCCAAGGGCGGCTGAATAGGCATTGGAACTAAGAATGGAAAGCGCATCTTTACCAAAGGGGACTAGCGGTTCTAGCCCAACGGCATCCAAGGCTTGACGTGCTGGGACTTTTTGACCTCGAAAATACACATCTCCCTCGCCTATCATGGCGAGCCCGATATGGGTAATTAAGGTAATATCAGCCTCACCAACGGACCCTCGCGAAGGCGTGACAGGGGTAATATCATTGTTCAAGAAGTCTCGGTAGAGTTCTGCAACTCTAGGCTGGACACCCGTTGAGCCGAAGAGAATAGAATTGAGCCGAGTGGCCATAATGGCTCGCACCACCTCCTCGGACATTTCAGGCCCTGCACCCGCGCTGTGGGCGTAGATCAATTTACGGTTAAATTCTCTAGAGAGCTGAATCACTTCTTCACTTAAGCCACCGCTAGCATCGACAAATGCCTGATCTTTATTCAGCCCTACTCCGGCAGTCAGTCCGTAAATCTGGTGTCCACTTTCAGCCGCCAATAAGAGGATGTCATGGGAACGCTGAACGCGCGCGAATATCTCATCACTAATGGTGACCCTAGCTCCATGTCTAGCAACCTGAACCACATCCGCTGTGGTTAAATCTTGACCTGTAAGAGAGATTGTTTGGCTGCTCTGACTGAGTAGTGCGATCGCTTGTGATGTTTCTGAATTCGTTAAAGCAGGTGTATTTTCTAGATAATTTTCCAGATTCTCATTAGCACGCACACTTACTGCTGTTGAATTAAGACATAGGATTGTTAATACAGATAGACTCAGAGATTGGACTTTGATTTTCATGGTTTACCTCTGGCAATCCTTATATCAGTAGTATTGACCCTGTTCACCTGATTTGAGCTGACGAATACCGTTTTTGAGGGGTTGCTTGCTTATACAGCAGTAGCATTGAATAATCAATAGCTAAAATCGTCTATAACTTCAGTGCCCAAATTTTCTCGCTCTGCTGGCCAGTGTCAATAAAACCAGCATAAAGGGAATGATGCAGATCCTAACAGATTGGAGATATATATTTTTACAAATCAATTGTTATGAGGAATGTCAATCCTTTTAAAATACAGCACTCAATGAGTCGAAAAAACAAATGTTTGACCGACCTTTCCGTCTTTACTTTTCCTAATTACCTTGACTACGATGGGGTCAGGTAATTTCAGGAGAAATTGATATGCCTCCATCCATTATTGCCAGTACGTCACCCCCGATCATCCCCCCTCCCTTAATTCCAACTTCTGCAAGCGTAACAGCAAGTACTTCAGGGGTTTGGACTTCGGTTAAACATAAGGGAGATACGGCAAAAAGTAGACTGAGTGGAATTGCTACAAGCCAGGTCAATTGGGGGGTGCCTTATACTACAGACAATCCACAAAATCGACAAAGTGCCTATCGATTTGACGGTTTAACTCAATCAGTTCTCACCCTAGATGGGGAAGACTGTTTATTAGGGACATTTACTCATTTCAATTATACGATTACAGGGGATTATAGTATCTCCGGGGCAGTTCTTAAACTGTCTATTAATATTCAGGGCGCAGGCATAAAAGAGTTTGACGTCGTATTTCAGCATAATGAAACTCCCAATGTTCCTGGGCCTGTCCCAGATATTGTTTCCATTCCAGAAATTACGTCCCAAGAAAAAGTCACCATTCAGGGAAAAGTTTACGCACTGACCATCACTGGTTTTTTGCAGGGTGGAAAAGTCACTAGAAACTTCAAAACGGCTGAGAGTCGAGATAACAAGGCTGAAATTTATGGCAAGTTGGTATTGATTGAGGATCCATCACCAGAGATTGTGGAGCCAGTTACAGTCCCGCCCTGCTACGTCATTGTTTGTCCGCCCTGTCCCTGCCCAACACCCGTGCAGCCAATTTACATAACCGGGCAACCAACCAGTGTAATCCCAGGGAACCTAGCCCCAACGGTGATTAGTGGCGGTAAGCTAGGCCCAACAGTCATTGGCGGTGGCAACCCCAACCCAACAGTCATTGGTGGTGTTACCTCTGGTTCAACGATTATTAATGGTGGTAAAACAAACCCGACAGTAGTTGGTGGCGGTATTTCTGGTTCAACGATTATTAATGGTGGTAAAACAAACCCGACAGTAGTTGGTGGCGGTATTTCTGGTTCAACGATTATTAATGGTGGTAGCAGGACAGGCCCAACGGTCATTGGTGGCGGTACAACAGTCATTGGTGGCGGTACTACAACTGGGACAACAATAACCGGGAGTGGTGGACGTCCTGGAACAGGTTTTCCGGGTGGAGTAGTAACAGGGCCAACGGTCATTGGTGGTGGCACAGGAACGGTTACACAACAAATATCGTCTACCGTATTCTCTATCAGCAGCCTTGGGGTTTGGTTAAATGTCCTAGAATCTGCACCTGGCTACACCTATTTGAACGGGCTTGGGACTAATCAGATTAGCTGGGGAAATCCTGGTTCTCAAGGTAACCAAAGCGCTTATACCTTTGAAGGTATCGCAGCGATGTCCATTGCTTTAGATGGTACTTACTTTACCTTAGGAACATTTAGCCACTACAACTATCCTATCTATGGTTATGGTATTCGCTCTGCCATCTTGAAGTTGATAGTTAAAATCAACGGTGTTGATGTCAATTTCAATTTCCAATTCAACCACAATGAGGTGCCTAATAATGGCATCAATGGAACCTGCCCTCTAACGCCTAACTTTTCTCCACCTTGTCCTGATGTTGTTTCAATTAGCAATAATTACTCTCAAGAGACAGTGACCATCAATGGTAGACAATACGCTTTATGTATTGTTGGCTTTTCCCAAAACAATCAAATTGAGAGCAAATTTATCACTTTGGAGAATCAGGTGAATGTTGCTCAACTTCTGTGCCAGTTTGTGGAAGTGAATACCCCTTCTGCTGCTGTTAGCGCTAACTAATACTGCTGCTGTATTTTTTTATTGCCATCATGTCTAAAACAATGCTTATTTCTGAGAGTAAGCAGATCTTAACTGCGAGCTTAAAACTATACGTCGCCCCTACTGGCTCTGACGAAACGGGGCAAGGGACCGACACTAACCCGTTTGCAACCATTGATTATGCTGTTGTTTGGGCCAATAGAAATTATGACTTTAGCCAAAACTTTGATCTCATCATTGTGGTTGAACCAGGAACCTATGATGCGGTTCAAATCTATGGTCATGATGCACGACAGGTAGAAATTATTGGCTCTCCTACTAATCCTGATGTCGTGAAAATCATGCCCATACGGGAAGATGCTGACTTCGGGCTGGCGATAAGCTATGCTTCTTCTGTGATTGTTAAAGGGTTAGATTTAGCTTCTGTTAATGTCACAGGTTTTTCAGATCTTGAGATAGAAAATTGCCACCTATCTCCATCATCATCATCATCGCCTTCGCTCGTCTTTTGTAGTAACCATAGCTCAATCAGCATTGAAACGGCCTTGGTTAAAGCAGGACGCATCGGCAATGAACAAAAAAGCTCATGTTATGAATGTGAACTGCATTCTCATATTGAAGTCGCTGAAGTTGACTATGAAACGACTGTTGACTGTGGGATTTTTTGTGATGCGCGATTTTTTGCCTCTATTAGCCTAGAGGCAGATATGGACACAAAGAATAATGTCAAGGCCGCGCGCCTGGGTCGTGCCATTGCTCAAAGTGTCATCTGTGATTCAGATTTCTTCCCTGAGCGATCAGAGCAACAAAACCTGGTCAAATTGGGAGGTCAAGTTGGACAGTTTCAAGATATTTGAATCTAGAATTTTCCAACTCTGACATCTGAGAAATATAGTTGAACACCTTTGTTATTCGTTGAGGAGAAAATTATTCCTATGGGTTGTCGTAGAAGAAGTCCTCGTTGCCGCCCCAAATGTCCTAAGCCTTGTGGGCCTTGTGGGGGTGGAGGAACCGTATGTCCCCCGACCAAACCTACCATAGCCCCACCTGTCCAGCCGCCTCCCGGATCAAGTAAGCCTCCCCAAGTACCACCAATTTTTGTGGTTTGTTGTTGCCCACCAGGTTCTGGGAGCTCAGGGCAAACAAGTTACGTTATTCCTGGCCAAACGGGTTACGTTATTCCTGGTCAATCTGGAAATATCATTCCTGGTCAATTTGGAAATATCACTCAACAGATATCATCTCTCGCCTTGTTTGTAAGTACTGTTGGGGTTTGGTCAAATATCGTTGAAGCGGTTCCTGGCTCAACGTCTTTAACTGGTGTTGGGACGAACCAGATTTGTTGGGGACAGGGAAATTATACAAGCCAGCAAAGTTCCTATTACTTTGAAGGCATTAGTTCAGCATCAGTTTCTCTGGATGGTTCTTATTTTGTTTTAGGAACCTTTGTTCATCACAACTATCCTGTTTATGGTTACAGCATCCGTTCTGCTACTTTGCAGTTAACGGTAACCATTAATGGAGTTGAAGTGAGTTTCAATTTCCAGTTTGACCATAATGAAACACCGAATGATGGTGTCAATGGAACCTGTCCTCAAACACCTGGGTTTGGCCCACCTTGCCCTGATACGGTTTCTATCAATAATAGTCGATCTCAAGAAACTGTAATCGTTGATGGGAAGCAATATGCTTTATGCCTTGCAGGGTTTTCTCAAAATAATCAAGTAGGGGGGCAGTTTGTTACTTTGGAAAATCAAGCAAATGCCGTCCAGTTGCTAGGACAATTTGTCGAGATAAAATAGGGCTCTTCGCTGTTTATTGCTCGTGTGCATCTACCCAAGACTATTTCACTCTAAAAAGATGTTTTAGTCTTTCTAATGCTAGATTACCCTTTTCACACTTTGGTATCTACGCTACCCAAAGCTTCAGACTCAATCAACCTGATTGAGAAAATTTAGGAAGAATACATGTTGAATATTAATCGTTATGTCTTGGACTGGGTGCCGGACACTGGGGGTTATCGGCTCTGGGATTTCGACCCCACGAGCCGTGATCCGTTGCCAGGTTCAGCGGTTCAAAGTGAAGCTTAAACCCACGTTGGGTTCAAAACCCAACGCTAATTGAGGGCTGTCCACTCAAGGGACAAGGTTGGCTGGGCAGCTCTAAATATAGAGCTTTTAGGGATTCTTTAACCGCTTGAGCGGTTTTGAGCCAGTTAGCCTTGCGACTTTGAGTCCAATGCGGGTTAATGCTGCCTTGCCAGGTGCAAGATCTCAGCATAATCTTCTCCGGTTTTACTCAAGAGATGATACGTTTGTGGTTGCGCAGACTTTTTTTGAAAACACGAAACTCCCCCATCCTTGTGGCAATCATTGCCTGCTGTGTACAGACATGAGTGCAACCGCTCAGTCAGAAAGAAGATGGCACAAAGAGAAGACCCCGACTTTTTCTCTATCCTTTACTAAAATTCACTACTCCATATTTCTCGCGCTCAGGAACTCTTTCCCATATCTAGGCCGGACCGGAAGAGCCTGATTTTTCCCCACTTCACTCATTTGATCTACCATGAATTGGGCTTGCAAATTAATGACCTCTCGATACATATCGGTTGATTTTCTATCCCAAAGATTATGTCCTGCATCAAGGATGTGCAACTGGTTTTTTTCGTCATTGTCGGAAAATGCTTTCAGTGCATGAGCGTACTGGGGAAACAAGTTAAACGGATCGCCCAAGCTAACCAGCGTCAAGATTGGCGATAGCGATCGCATAGATGGATAGTCAAAAGAAGGCGTGAAAGTCTTGTATGCTTTCCAACTCCGATCATGTAGGGTCACCCCTGGAGCATGGAGGAGATCAGCCAAAACATTGGCCTTATCCTCTAAGTATTGAACAGTGAATCGAAATAGTTCAGGATCGGGATGGGGCGGATTGATCGCAATTGCCCCAGCTAGATCCTCATAATGCTGAGCATACAAAATAGCCGCTATACCGCCTTGGCTACGTCCAGCCATAAAAACTGGTCGATCGGGATAAAGTCTTGACAATACAAGATGCACATGACGCATTACCGTCATCAGTCCCTGCTTACTAGCAAATTCAAATGGGGCATCCGACCCCATGCCATTCAGTGGTAGATCAGTGGGAAAAGAGGCCACACGGAACGTTTCATCCCCGGGCAGTAATTGAGTTAGCAAACTTTGGTTACTTTTGCGCCCCCCTCCACGGTTCTTGCTTTTGCGCCCATGAAAGGTTCCTGCAACATCACAGAGTGTCTCAGCTACAGAGAACGTGGTGCCTGTGCCTGGTAACAGAATTTGGATGGCGCGATGGGTTTCATTGACTGACTTCTTGGGTTCTAAGATACCTGTGAAAGCCATTGGTAAGTATAGCTTTGTGAATGGTAATTGTTGACCAACCCCATGGGTTGCCCCGACTCGATGAACCAACTCTTGGCTCTCTCGAAGCACGTTCATTTCCAATAACTGATGACGGTCAATATCACCGAGCTTTTCCAGTTCCTGATTAATGCATTCGAGTTTTTGCAATTCTGAACTCATTGTTCACAAAGATGATTTTGTTTTACGCTCTAGTCGTGCTGTGTGCATAGACATCGAGTATTGGCCTAGGCAATCTCTCACATTCCACCTTAAATTAAGCGTAAATTCTATAGGCGAGAACATGCACCGGATCGTCATAAATCGGCATCACTTTAGTATCAATCAGCGTCCAACCTGGCTGATCAAGGACGCCCTGGAGTTTAGACAGAAAGCTCCGACGTGCAGTGAAAACCAAGATACCTTCAGGCTCAATCCTTTCTTGCAATGCCCTGAGTTCCGCTGAACCAGCATGAGTTTCAGCAAAGACACCTGTGGCAATAATGCCATTTACCCGCTCTAGATCCCCGAATCGTTCATCACCGATGGCGCAGCAAATCAAGGAACGATATATCCTTTTTTCAGCGGCTTGTTCTAACATCCCAGGTGAGATATCAATACCTATCAAATTGTCGAATCCCAATTCTGCCAAGGCCATACCCACCAGACCTGTACCAACCCCAACATCCAAGATCACGCCTCGTTTGTTGCTTATCTGCTCTGAAAGCATGAGAGCTGCGGCTAATGGAACCGGTTTCCATATACTACTAACATCTATTTCATAGGTAGCGGCCCACTGATCGTAGTTCCTACGTAGCTCATTTGGATTCTGGCTAGAGCAAATCCATTTCAACCACTCATTGGGTAGTGTTTCAGGCATTTCCCTCATCAATATTCACTATCTGAAAGTTGTTAACTTGATATTATTTGTGCCTTTTCTAGTTTTCTAATCAATGTAAAGCATGGGATCTTGGGACATCTTGCTGGTCTCGATGTAGTAACGACCAAAACGGTTTGCGAGAAAATCATCTAGATTGATTTGCTCTTGTTTTACGAAACCACTTTGGAGAATTTTGCCATTGAGATACATATCCACGACTGCACAAAGAGAGGCAGCTGTTGAGATCTGGATAGAACTCAGGGTTTCTCCATATAAATTCAGCGGGTAGATCTTGCGGGCATCGCTGATTTGTTCGAAACGACCGTTACGCCAGCCACTAATGGTGCAGAAGCTAACTACTACATCTTGCTGAGTCGTGGGAATGGCACGTTCAAAAATTTCTTTAAGTAGGTCACGTTGATCGCTTAAACGTAATTCGTTGATTAAAAAGGCCATGAGATCTCGATGGCCCTGATAGCGTACAGTTTTGTAATTAAGAGTACGCACCTTGCCATCGAGAGTCTCGCACAGAGTTCCTAGCCCACCAGACGTATTAAACGCTTCGTAATTGATGCCATCTAGGGAGAAATACTCCACCTCTTCCAAGGGAATCGCTTCGATTTTATGACCGTTGCGAATAGCATCACAAGGGTTACAGTATTCGTTAATGAGCCCCTTTGTAGACCAGGTAAGGTTGTACTGCATCTTATTGGAGGGATATTGCGGCAGAGCACCAACCCGCATTTTGACCTCGTCAAGCCTCTCAAAGTAGCTGCACAGATGATGGGCAAGGATACTAATAAATCCTGGAGCTAGACCACATTGGGGCACAAAGACCAAGCCATCAGAACTCATCTCAGCAACAGTCCGAATGGCATTGGTGGTTGCGATATCTTCGGTTAGGTCGAAATAGCTGACCCCAGCTTTTGCTGCGGCACGGGAAATTCCTGGATTGACCCAATAGGGACAAGCAGAAACAACACAATCTTGATTCTCTAACTTTTCCGCGATCGCAGCTTCATCAGTGACATCAATAACAGATGTGTTAACTGGCACTAGCGCAGATAAATGATCTAAGGATTGACTATCAATATCGCCAACCAACACGTTGTAATCATCGCTTCGATGTAGGAGCTTAGCGATCGCGGATCCGATTTTTCCAGATCCTAAGATAGTGACATGATGCATAGCGTTCTTATTCAGGCGTTTCCTATAGAAATCAGAGAAGAATTTGCTACAAATCTAATGGTGGATGGGCATTTCTGGAGGTAGACATATATTTGAGAATAATCAGGATTACTCTCAGCTTAATTTTTATCTAGCCGGAGTGGTAAAAGAGGGATATGACATAAAACACTCGGCTTATTTTAATTCCCATAGAATGGGCTATAAATAAGGGGGTCATTAGAGTATCTTGGGAATCCATCATGGCCGGTGTCCTCAAAATCGAGATTAGTGAATCAGCAGATCTCTTGAAAACTCGCCGCCTAAATGAGACCCTTGCTGAGTATGAAGGCTAGGCTTCAACAGCAAACTCTAGTTATAGGTTTCTTCAACAATCCACTCATTTACTTGAAATTTGAATCTTGCTTTTGTCCCCATTAAAATTCCCACTAAGCGATCACCTAGAAAAGGAAGACGTCCATGGGCAACTCTAAGATTATCTAAAATCAATAAATCGTTCTCTCTCCATCTATCAAAATAGAAAATTCGTGCCAGTTTAACAGCATCTTCCATTTCATGGAGCAGTTCTTCAGGCAAAGGTTTGCTATCATTCCATTGCAGTGACAGCTGTGGCTTCTTATCGCCCATTACCTGACGATACCAGTAAGCCGCTGCACCTACCACAGACGCATTTAAACAAGTTCTGCCTTGATAATGATAGACAAATGGACGTTCGAGTTGAGTTTCTAAAACGTCGATCGGTGTTCCGTTGTAATCTTCTTGATATAAAAGACAGGTGTAGCCTAAATTTTCCCAATGAGCGATCGCATCTTGACTACTTCTAGCTGAAATATCTTGCCAACTAGAGTCATACTCTTCATGATCTCTTTGTTCGACATGTTTTCTTACAAAGACGACATTCCTCCCTCTTATTTCTTGCTGGCAAGTAGATGACAGGTTTTTGAAAGCTTGTTCACAATCATATATTGTTGTTTCTCCTCCATGCTGAGCAGGTTGTTTGCACATAAAGCAAACATATTTCGGAAATTCCGTATGGTGACTTAGTTCATTATGCGGCAGTATTTCTTCCTTATGTGACCAGGGAGTAACATAGGAAAAAATTGAGTGAGGAACCTGATTTCGTGCGTTAAGACCATGCTTATAGCTAATAAGCTTGTCTTTCCCACCAATTAATTCGGTAATTTTCTTCTCATCAAAAGGTTGATCTGCTCTAAATAGGGCATATCCATGCTCACTTAATTCTTTATCTAGTTGATCCTTTGACATTGGGAGCTCTGCAAATGTATTGCTAGTAACTGGAGGTGATACTCTAAGTACTTGCTGACAAACATTCTGGTTCAATAGGCTTTGTTCACTCAACCGATACTCTCCAGGAAATAATTTAGCTAATTGCTCTAAAATATTAAGCGAAACCTTGTCATAAGAGGATATTTTATCCCCTGGTTGTATCTCACCTGAAATATGGAGCTGTTTAAGGGTCTCGAAAATATCAGATTTCCCCAAATCTTGTTGATGCAAAATAAGATTCCAAGGATGCTTTGAACAAAGGTTTGCTAATTTCATATCGCAGGATGTTCAGTTATCTAGTGTATGAACCCAGAAATAACGTTAGGCAATCTGACTCGCAATATATATCGAAGCGGTTAAACCATCCTCATCAGCATTGTAGTATCTATTTTGAAGCTTGAGATTTGATATGATTTTTAGCCGTTCTTCGTCATTTTTATAATTACGCTGACGAACATGACCAAGCTTCCGCAAATGTAGATGAGAGTCATCAAAGATTTCTAAAAAGGAGTCACAAATAAAACTAGCTAAAGAAAAATAAAAATGCTTTACATTACTTTCTCCTATCAGTTTGATAAGGTGCTTAAAGTTATCGAGTCCTATATAGGTTGTAGCCCCTACACAAACTAGTAAATCAGTGTCATTTTTAACAACGGTGGATAGTTTCTCTGGCCATGGATTTGTTAGATCGCATATGTGGAAATGTTGACATAGCCCCACATCATAGGCAAAACGCAAAGGAGCCTCATTAATATCTACCATTGTGATGGTCAAGTTAGAGTTGCCCTCTGAAAAGATATGCTTTTTAGGATCACTAGCCAACCAATGCTGCAGAATTTTTTCATAGCTATAGCCATACTTTAAAGCGGCAACTTCTGTGCCATGGCCGCTACCAAGAAATAAAACATTCAAATTCTCAAAGTAATCTAACTGTTTAAGGTGACTGCTTACAATTTGCATTGCATCAAAAGGAAGCGTGTATTGAGTTTCCTTTAATAGTGCCTGAACGTAGGGTTGAGGTGAGTAAAGATGATAATACTCGTTAAAAGATGCTTTTGGATTTGATATCTTCGTTTCTAGTGTCATAGTTGCATTAGATATTCTCAGTACTACAGTACAAGATTGAAACCTAAGCGATAATAATTCATAAGAGGAGAATCTATCTAACTGGAATTAAGTTTATTCGTGTATGTCTTCATCTCAATATAACTACAAATCACATATTTCATTACTGTATTATCTCCATAAATTCTTATTTTTAGTTAACTCTAAGGATTTATCAACGCCGTGGTGGCATTGATGCAGATAAGCAGTCAGTTCTTTAGCGAGAACCTGGATATGGGGCGATCTCATGATCTCGTAATGGTCGCCCTCAATCGTGTTAGTTTCAAACTGACCGGTGATAGTTGAACGCCAACCTCGGCCTTGCTCTGCCGAGGAACTCGCACAAAACAAGACAACCCGCCCCGAATAAGGCTGGGGCTGATGGTTCCCTAGGGCAACTCGGTTGGCTTTGAAAACATGAAACAACTGCTCCATTTGCTCCATCCCAACCCCCGGCGGTAAAAGATGCAGACGTTTGGCTACGGAGAAGATGTGCTGTAATTTTTCTTGAGGCTGGAGTTGCATCAGATTAAACTGTGCCAGGGACAGTTCGGTTTCCAGTAAACCGCTTAAATCCGCTACTAGAGAATTGGCTAAAGAGACTTCATCCGTGGAGTCTAGGTCGGTCATGGTACTAGGGGCATAGCTATCGATTAAAGCGACGAGCGCCACTATTTGCCCAGCATTTTGCAATTGCTGTGCCATTTCCATTGCAATGACACCTCCCATGGACCACCCTCCCAAATAATATGGGCCATTGGGCTGAATTTCCTGCAAGGCTTTGATATAGGTTACCGCCATTTCCTCGATTTTGGCTAAGGGGTCTGACTCACCAGATAACCCCGAAGACTGCAAGCCATAGAGCGGTTGATTGTTACCCAGATGACGGGCTAATTCTGCATAGCAGAGAACATTGCCGCCAATGGGATGCACGCAGAATAAGGGTGGCAACTCTCCTGACGGTTGAATGGGGACCAAAGGAGAAGAGGATCGAACATCGTTATAAGAGTTCAGCAAAGTGGCTTGGCTTTCAATGGTGGGTTCGGTAAACAGTGTTGTCAATGGTAGATGAATGCCCAACTGCTGTTCGATACGAGCCATTAAGCGCACGGCTAGTAGGGAATGCCCTCCCAAATCAAAGAAATTGTCTGTGACGCCAACAGCACTGATATTGAGAACCTCCGACCAAATTTGAGCTAGTTGCAGTTCTGCTGAGTTGCGGGGGGGGATAAAATCAGACCGATCGGAGATATCGTCAGCATCAGGTGCAGGTAGGGCCTGGCGATCGCGTTTGCCATTGGGCGTTAGAGGGATTTTCTCTAAAAAGACGAAAGCAGAAGGCACCATGTAGTCGGGTAGCTTGCTTTTCAAGAAACCACGCAAATCAGACGACGTTACTTCTTCTTTGGCAACGACATAGGCAACAAGGCGCTTATTCCCTGGAGAATCTTCCCTGGCAATCACCACAACTTCCTGCACTTCTGGGTATTGGGCGAAGGTGGCTTCAATTTCTCCGAGTTCGATGCGAAAGCCTCGGATTTTTACCTGGTTGTCGATGCGTCCGATAAATTCAATGTGGCCATCGGGGAGATAACGGGCTAAGTCTCCAGTTTTATAAAGACGTTCTTCTTTTGATTTTTGAGTTTTGAATTCTGAACTGAAAAAGGGATTGGGGATGAACTTGGCTGCAGTTAATTCGGGACGGTTAAGATAACCTCGGGCTAACCCTGCACCGCCAATGTGGAGTTCTCCTGGTACACCGATGGGGACGGGTTGGCGATGGCGATCGAGAATATAGGTTTGAGTGTTTGCGATCGCAGTCCCGATCGAGACTGAGACATCTTGGTGATGCGCTATTGTATCTAAGGTACTCACTGGACAAACCGTTGACCACACGGTCGCTTCCGTAGGGCCGTATAGGTTCCACACAGAAGCCCCTTTTTCTCCCAGGTTAGCGGCGAGTTGCATCGATAAGGCTTCGCCACCACAGATGATTTTCAACGATCGCTTACCCTGCCAACCAACCGCCAGCAGCATCTGCCAGGTTGCTGGGGTGGCTTGCATCACCGTCGCACCAGAGTGTTCCAATTCTACTGCCAGTTGTTTGCCATCAGCAGCGACGTCTCGACTGGCGATAACCGTTTTTGCGCCGACGATGAGCGGTAAGTAAATCTCTAGGGCAGCAATATCAAAACAGAGGGTCGTGACCGCTAAGACCACATCAGCATCGGTTAAACCTGGGGTAACTCCCATTGAACAGAGAAAGTTAACAAGAGATTGATGGCAGATTTCTACGCCTTTGGGATTTCCAGTAGAGCCGGAGGTATAGATCACATAGGCCAAGTTATCCGGTTGGACATTGGATTGGAGATTATCTGTGCGGTGGGTAGAGATCACGTCCCAGTCATCATCATCTAAACAGATGAGGTGCTTGGGTAAGCAAGGCAATTGGGCGGCTAGTTGATGGGTGGTGACTAGGGCCGTTGCCTGGGAGTTATCAACGATATAGGCGAGGCGCTCGGATGGATAATTGGGGTCTAACGGCACATAAGCCCCACCCGCTTTGAGAATGCCTAACAATCCCACCACCATTTCGAGGGATCGCTCGATGTAAATCCCCACCAAGACCTCTGGCCCAACGCCCAAGCTTTGCAAGTAATGGGCGAGTTGGTTGGCGCGATTGTTCAACTCCTGATAAGTCAGTTGTTCGTTTCCAAAAACGACTGCCACGGCATCCGGGCTGCGTTTCACCTGTTCTTCAAACAATTGATGAATGCATTTATCTTGGGGATATTCAGCTTGGGTATTATTCCACTCGACGAGCACCTGATGGCGTTCTGCTGCGGTCAACAAGGGCAGTTCGTCAACGCCCATTTGGGGCTTAGCCACGAGCGCTGCAAGCAACGTCTGAAAATGCCCAATGGCCCGACGGATGGTGGCTGCCTCAAATAAATCGCGATTATATTCCCAATATCCACTCAACCCTGTTTCTGTCTCCTCCATGGACAAGAACAAATCAAACGGGGCTCTGGCATTTTCGAGGGGCAGCCAGTTGAAACTCACTTCCGGTAACTCCAGAGTGGCCATCGGCGCATTTTGCAGGGCAAACATCACCTGAAATATGGGTGTGTAGCTGAGGCTGCGTTCCGGTTGTAAGGCCTCCACCAACTGCTCAAACGGAACATCCTGGTGAGCGTAAGCATCCAAAGAAGTCTGCCGCACCTGATCCAATAACTCAGCGAAAGTGGGATTGGCTTCAAAGCGCGATCGCAACACCAGCGTATTCACAAAAAAGCCCATGAGTCCTTCTAGTTCGCTGCGGTTGCGGTTAGCAATGGGCGTGCCCACAAGAATATCGGCTTGGTTGCTATAGCGATACAGTAAAGTGCTAAATGCGGCCAATAGCGTCATAAATAGCGTCACGCCATTTTCTTGACTCAGACGCTTGAGTTGTTCCGTGAGTTCGAGCCCGAACTCAAAAAAATCTTTGCCCCCTTGGGAAGTCTGCACTGTTTTACGAGGGCAGTCTGTGGGCAGTTCTAAGAGAGGTGGCACTCCTGCTAACTGTTGTTTCCAGTAATCCAGTTGAGGTGCTAGGACTTCAGCAGTTGTAGGTTGTCTCTGCCAGCCAGCAAAGTCTGCATATTGGATGGGCAGTGGGGGTAACGGTGACGGTTTCCCTTGAACAAATGCTCCATAGAGTGCTGCCAATTCATGGCAAAATACCCCTGTTGACCAACCATCCGTAATAATGTGGTGCATGGTGAGCAACAGCACATAATCATGGGTCGCCAACTGCAATAAAGTCACTCGCAGTAGGGAATCGGTGGCGAGATCAAAGGGTTTCTGAATTTCTTGCTTACCCAACTGTTGCACTTGCGCGAGTTGTTTGTCCGTTGGCAATTGCTGTAAATCAACAATGGACATCTTTAAGTCTAATTCAGAGCGAATCACCCGCACGGTCGAGCCATCCACAGCCTGAAAATTAGTGCGTAATATCTCATGACGACAGACGATTTCTTGCATCGCGCTCTGTAGCGCTTCTATCTGCAGTGAACCGGTCAGACGTAACGCTTCTTGTTCGTTATAAGTTGTGCTGCCTTCTTGCAGTTGATCTAAAAACCATAATCGTTGCTCGGCAAACGATAGGGGTAAATCTCCCCCCCGTGGAATAGGTTTGATTGCAGTGAGTTGCTGGCACCTTGCGCCTAAAATATCTTCACTAAGTTCCGCCACTGTTGGGGATTCAAACAACCGATGCAGCGACAGTTCAATTTTGAATGTATCCCGTACCCGTGAAATCAGTTGAGTTGCCTGAATAGAGTCCCCTCCCAAGAGAAAGAAGTTATCAGATACTCCTATCTCATTGAGGTTCAAAACTTCTGTCCAAATGCCTGAGAGAATTTCTTCTGTGGGTGTTCGCGGTGCCACTAGCTCTAC
Organism: Leptothoe sp. ISB3NOV94-8A; assembly: GCF_043421595.1. Taxonomy (NCBI): domain Bacteria; kingdom Bacillati; phylum Cyanobacteriota; class Cyanophyceae; order Nodosilineales; family Cymatolegaceae; genus Leptothoe; species Leptothoe sp. ISB3NOV94-8A. The sequence goes on from NZ_JAXSQW010000001.1 coordinate 6,348,205, forward strand.
ATCCAGAATCGGACGAGATCTATCGGGGGCCGGTAAGGCCCGTCGATCTACCTTTCCGCTAGGCGTCAGGGGCAATGTGTCTAGCATGACAAATGCCGAGGGCATCATATAATCCGGCAGCTTTTCTGTGAGAAAATCCCGTAATTGAGGAATTAATTGACTGGGTTTGAAGCCAATATATGGCTGATTGGTATAAGTACTCCAATGTTGAAGTCCGCTTTGTGGAGGGGAAATGATTGTACTGTCTGCAATGATGTTGATATCGTTGCGCATGAACACCACATCATAGTAAGCTTCGCCCCCATCACCAGACCCGCTAATGTTAATCCGATAAGGGACCTCAGACTGCCATGCCCACCAGTCTTCTGGTTCAATCCCCTCTGGAGAAATCTGTTGGCGCAGGTCTCCTACGGTTTCAGGACAATCGGGATTGGCTAATAGTTCCATTGCCTTCACATCTGCCCAAATTCTGGCATTAGGCACATGGGTGACAACGAGTATCTCTGGGGAGGTTTCTATCAGCTGCTGGCGAACGGTCGCTGCCGTTAAATTATCCTGCTGCCAATTGAGAGAAATGGGAGAAGGGGTGGGAGGAGAGACTTTTTTGCCTAGGTGCAAAACCACATCGTAACGGAAGCGAGTTAGTTCATTTTGATAATGTCCCCGCTTAAGTTGAATTTCCACATGGCTAATTTGAGGCAAGTGCTCTTTAAGGGCCACAAAGAATTCTGGTGCGATCGCAAGTTTTTGAGTTTGTGCCGTGTGCTTTTGAATGCGATCGCGCAGTGCCACTGTCGATAAAGAGGCGGACGCTTGCGTCCGTTGCACCGATGTGTGGAAAGCCTCCAGCAAGGGAAAGCTCTCCACATCCCCAATAAAAATCGTGCCGCCCGGTTGCACTAACTGGACAACTCGTTCAACCACGCGCACCAGGTAATATGCATTGGGGAAAAACTGGACAACTCCGTTAATCACCACCGTATCAAAGGAGTCGGCAGCCATGCCCTCAAGTTCATCCGCTGCACTGTGATGCAGGGTTACCGATGCCTCTAAAGGGCTATCTTGAATCTGATGCTCAATATAGTTAAGCCCTTCGGATGCAATGTCAGTACCGCAGTAATCCTGGCAATGGGGCGCAATCTGGAATAACAGCAACCCTGTACCGCAGCCAATTTCCAATACTCGCTGAGGATTTAGGGATAGAATCCGTTTGACTGTAAAGTCAACCCATTCCCGTACCTGTGGCTCTGGTAGAGCTTTTCCAGTGTAGGTATCGTACCAACCACCAATGTGAAAACCTGACTCCCAATCATCTGCAGGCTGCCCGTACGCTTCGTCCCAAATTTTTTCCCATTGCTGAACTTGCTCTGTCTCAATGTGACCCTCTAACTTTGGCGATTCTGCTCCTTCAGCAACCGGCACCACATAAGCAATCAAGCGTTTGCCCCCTGGACTATCTTCCCGAGCGACCACTGCAGCTTGTTTCACCGTTGGATATTGGCTCAACACCACCTCAAGCTCTCCAAGTTCAATGCGATAGCCACGAATTTTTACTTGAGCATCGATGCGACCGAGAAATTGAATGTTGCCATCGGTTAGGTAACGGGCTAAGTCGCCGGTTTTGTATAGACGGGGAGAAAATTCTGGGCTGAAGGGGTTCGGAATAAATCTTTCATGGGTGAGGTCCTCTCGATTGATATAGCCCCGCGCCAAACAGGCTCCCCCCACATATAGCTCCCCGGCCACACCCATGGGAACAGGTTGTAGGGACTCATCTAGCAGGTGAACCTCAGTATTGTTGATGGCACAACCAATGGGTGGCAAGGTTGACCAATCCTGGGGTAAACCTTGCAGTGTAAAGGCTGTTGTCACATGGGTTTCTGAAGGGCCGTATTGATTGTGAAGTGTACAATTCGGCAATTTTGCGAAAAAGGAAACAATCGCCTCAGTGACCTGCAACTGTTCCCCCGCCGTAATGATCTCTCCCAAGTGCCTCGGTAACACCTCAAAACTCTTTGCAACTTCAGCAAGTTGCTGCAAGGCAACAAAGGGCAGAAATAGTCTTTCTATTTCTCTATCTGTCAATAAATGCAACAAGGCTACGGGATCTCGTCGCACTTCCTCTGAAATTAAAACTAGCGTCCCACCTCCACACAAAGTGGTGAAAATCTCCTGGAAAGAGACATCAAAGCTAACAGGAGAAAATTGCAGGGTTTTGGCATTTTGAGACAGGGTTGTCTGTTCTAGCTGCCAACAGATCAGATTAACAAGGGCACCATGCTCCATCATCACACCTTTTGGCTTTCCCGTAGAACCAGAGGTGTAAATAACATAAGCCAAATTATTTGGGATCGTACAATTGGGGAGATTGAGATCGCTTTGGGTTGAGATTGCTTGCCTATGGGTCTCTATACAAATAACCTGCGCTTCACCATCGGGCAGCCGTTCCAGGAATTGGGTTTGAGTCAACAACACCGATGCTTGCGAGTTAGCCAACATATAGGCTAAACGCTCACTTGGATATACAGGGTCTAAGGGCACATAAGCGCCCCCTGCTTTCAGGATCCCCAACATGGCGATCACCATGTCTAAAGAGCGCTCGATACAAAGCCCCACTAACACGTCTGGCCCTACCCCCAGCCCTTGCAAATAGTGTGCAAGTTGGTTAGCACGATTGTTCAACTCTCGATAGGTGAGATATTGCTCCTCGAATACCACTGTTATTGCATCAGGAGTTCGTTCCACCTGAGATTCAAACAATTGATGGATACACGGATAATCTGGAGACTCTATGACAGTATCGTTCCAGGGCAGCAGTAGACGATATTGCTCTAAAATTTTCTCCATCAACATATATAACTTCCTCTACTTAAAAACTGAGGGAAAAAAATCTTCTGGACTGCATCCACATTCACCATGATTGAAGACTTCTTATCCGCCCATCAGGCAAAACTATGAATTGTTTTGGCAAATGTATGCATATACTCTATGAGAGAATTTACAGCTTCTAGTGAGACCCCATTGGTCGATAACGCAAGAACTTGAAATATCGACATCGCTGAGACATGTGCACCTCAATGATCTTGTCGCCGTCGACAAGTAAGACATCTCTGGCATCGGCGTTAAAGAACCCGGCCGACTCAAAATAAGGGGTTTTGAAAACATGATCAGCATAATCGACCGGTTCTGGTCGTCGGATAATGCCCCCTCTGCCTCAAGCACTTCTTGAAGGTTATCAAGGGCTTTGGCCGCTTTTTTAACGAACTCTATAGGGTAAGGTTCTTTCCCATATTTCTGATAGAAGTTCCAGTAGTCTTTTCAGAGGAAGGTTTTCATTTCATGGGTCAAAACAGGTGCCGTGATCCCACTAATTGTGCCAACCATTATTGACTTAGGAGAACCTTTTCATTCATCACAAGCCATTAGCTTCATGGTTGTGTGGACGGTAGTTGACTGGCTACAGCAGATGATAGTTGAGTTGCCATTGTGTCAGCAGCACTCTGGCCAAACTTAATTTCTTGAACAGGAGCTGCTAACTCAATACCCATCTTGTCAAGTCGTATTTGCAACTCTTTCAGCAATTCAATATACACAGTCCAATAGACATCTGTTTTAGTCCATGCCGACAAGCCGACACAAATGTGGTAATCGTAATGGCCATTCCAGGGAAACCAACCCGGTGCAGGATCCTCTAAAACTTGTGGATGCGAGGCAGCAAGCTCTATCCACATCTGGTAGATCTTGTCCAGATCCTGGGTGAACTTGACATAGATGTAAATCATCTGTTTCCGAATGTCTGAATGGGTGAAGTTAATGATGTCACCGCCCCAAACGGTATTATTCGGTAAAGTTACTACACTGCCATTAAAGGCTTTCAGCTTGGTACTGGCTAGGGAAATCGAGTCTACATACGCCCAGTATCCAGCAACTTTCACTTCATCACCCACATCAAAGGGTTTATTCACCAGCAGCATGAGCCCACTGGCAAAATTTCCTAAATTGCTTTGGAGCGCAAAAGCTAATACAAAACTCGCACCCCCAACCAGTGCCAAAATTGGACCTAAGCTCACCCCTAGTGATGCCAGTGCCAGCAGCGCACCGGTCACCAGCACACCGCGTTGAACCACCATGACGGCAAAATCACGAAATAGATTGGATGTTCCACCAATGCGAGTAAGCACGCGATCAATGACTCTAGCGAGTAAGCGAGAAACGATCACCGAGGCCAGTAAAATGCCGACAAATTTGGCAAGATTCAGCCCCCAGCGGAGTCCCCCTTCTTCTGATCTCAACCAGCTAACTAGTCGAACGCCCAGCCCCTCAGTATCAGTAATGTCAAGTTCAATACCACTGACAGCGTCAATGTATTTCCGATAGGAAGTGGTATCGCCACCCTTTTGGTCTAGGGCATCTAAAACCACGGTGAAGCGATCTACAAGCCCAGTTTGCTCCCCTTGCAAAGCGGTGACATTCACGACCAGTTGATTTTTTAAATCTGACTCGGCATCGGCCACGGCCTCAAGTTCCTCGGCCACACCTTCCAATTGCTCGCCAGAGTTTTCTGCCGCATCGGCGGCGTCTATATCCCCACCGGCTTGCACTTCGATCACTGAAGGTGCTTCAGTCTCAACGTTATCCCCATCGGCCTGCTCTTCTGCCGATTCAATATCAGCAGCAATTTTCTCTAGTGCTGATTCAGCCTCTTCAGACTGTATTGCTCCTTCCTCGGCGGCTTCCTCAGGTGCTAACCCTGCCTCAGAAATGGCCTCGGCAGCCTCCATTACTGCCGCCCTTGCCGATTCAACTGCTTCGGTTAGTTCCTGATGTTCGGGTGAGCCCGGAACGGCTTCTTCTAGTGCTTCCTCTGCTGATTCCAGGTCAATGAGAGCCTGGTCTAGGGCATCAATCCTCTCCGTAGCCACATCGTAGGCCGCCGATCCAGCCGTGAGGTCATCTCTTTCATTTCTCGCCTCTTCTAGAATTTGCCGAGCAGTGGCAATCTCTTCCTCACTCTCAGCTTCCTCCAGGGTTTCCCGTAGCGCTTCGTTCTCCTCTAGGTCGTCACCGGTTTCAACGGCTTTCTCAACTGCCTGGTTGGCTTCCTGAAGAGATTGCTTTGCGGTTTCCAGTTGTTCGGTGGCTTTCTCATATTCGGAGGTCCCAGGCGAAGCTTCGGCCAGAGCTGCTTCCGCCTCAGCCAGAGCCGCTTCTGCCTCTGTCACCGCTTGGGCCGCTTCTTCCTGAGAGGCAATGGCCTCATTTTGGCGCTTGATGGCAATTTCGGTCTGACTAATTTCTTGAACTTTATCTTTCAGGATTAAGAACCAGGCGGCAGCTTCGACCTGTAATTCTTCCAGGGTCAAGGGTTTGAGAAATAACTCAAGCTGATCAATCGGGATTGTCAGATCTTCTACCGTAATCGCTGTGGCTGGATCAACATCTCCTACGATGGTGGATTCCACTAAAATAGATTGCTCTTCGGTAGATTCTGTTTCACCGTCCGCTTCTTGAGAAAAGGCGGGGAACCCGGAAACCGAGAAGATCGCAATAATACCCGTTGCAATTACTGCGTGAATTCTGACAAAAATAACTCTACGCATTATCTCAAAAATCCCTTGAACGTTAGACTGTTGCTAGCACAAAACTCGCTATCTGCGAGCACCCAAAAGAATCTGACCTTAACACCTTAGAGTAGTTAAAAACCTGGTGTAGATTAATTCTCTGATCGAAAAATTTCTCGATTAAAAAAATACCAGATCGCCTCTTTTGACTGGCTCACATATCTAATCAAAGCGGATGGGGAAAGTAAAGACGGAAAAGTCGGTTGCCAGCTATAAATAAGTAACATAGAGCACAAATAACTTAAGAATTTGACCTTTAAAAACTCAACTGCTGTTGAAAATATGTGCGATACACTTCACAACTGGGGACAGCCTGACAGCCTTTGACTGTTATGAGCCCAAGACTTTCTAGGCGATACATAGTAACGGCATCTAGTTCTACGCCATCTTCAGAAGAGATCACTTGTTTAAACGCGGTAGCTAGATTTTGTTCTACTCTCAAAAGAGCTAGATAGTTACGTAGATGAGTGCCATAAATCCCAGAGGGGGTCGAGGCTGTTTTGAGTAGGCTGGTAAGAGCTGTAGGCTGGGTAACAAGATGGTAGAGAAAAACATTGACCAGATATGGGTGTCCTCCCACCAAATCTAATAGGGCTTTCCCCAATGTATTATTACGCTGCTCTAGGCCATAGCGAGCAACTAATTCGGCCACTTGATCAGCCGTAAATCTGGGCAATTTAATGGCTTGACCAATATTAAAGGGCGATTGATTAATTTTTAATGGGACGTAAATTTCTGTAGAATGAACAATAACGATACGCAGGTTACGCCAAAGAAAGTTCCATCGAGCTTTTTCATGCCAGGAGCGCAATAGTGGAAAAAAATCTTGGGCTACTTTAGGATGCTCAATCAGTCTCTCAGCCGCACCAATAATTAGTACGATGGGTGTTTTTCTATTCTCTAGGAGATACTCCTGATAATAGAGTTCACTGCTGACCTTGTGTCCCATGGATGAATCCCAATAATCATCGAGTTTGGGTGGTAGATTTAGGGCTCGACTGGTTTGGGTGCAAAACCATTTTAGGAATGTGTCAATGCTGCTAAAAATGTCTTGATCAACGGTTTGCAAATCGAGATGTACCGTCTGATAGCTGTATTGGTGTGCGGATTGTATCAGACGAAACACCAGGGACGTTTTCCCCATTTTTCTGGGTGCTTTAATGCGCAGAAACCCACCAGGAAGCTGGATCTCTGAATGGGCTAAGTCTTCGCTGGGCAGACGCTTAATATATAGTGGAGATCCCGGTGGCAACGGCCCAGATGGGTATAGTGGTTGAATCGAGCTTGCACCTAGTTGTTTACTTAATGCTGGGGATGTAGTAGACGTTGTAGCTGGCGTTGAAGGTATAGAGACAGTTTTTAGATATTCGCGTAATACAAACAGCAAACTCTTTTTTGTGACCCGTTGTCCTAATGCTTGGGATATGGCGCGCCATAGCTTATAGCCTGTGTCTTTAAGGTGGGCATCTCCATACCCTGACTGCTTGGCCATTTGATCATAGGTTTGCTTATTCCATGTTTGCCCTAAAACAATCCGCTCCGCTGGAGTAAGTTTACGTTTAAGTAGGCACTCTTCGATGGCAAGAAGAACTGCATCAGGGTTCATAGAAGGTAAAAAGACAGGAGGCAATCTACAGGAAACTACCTAATATTTTCGCATAAAATATTAGGTCTCAAATAAATCATAAAGAGCTTTCCGACTTTTCCGACTTTTGGGTCAGACATGTTCATACTTCGATACATTCTTGATTTCTCAAATCTTTATAGCAATCTCGTCGAACAGATCTCGTCGAACAATTTAAATACGGTAAGTGTAGTCGACAAATGCATTTTTAAGCACAGCAGGTTTTCTATGTTGTCTATAGATATTGATCGGCAAATTGTTGGAATGACTTAAAACTCACGCTCAATCTTTGCTGTCATCTATTAGGCAAAGGCTACGGGTTGTTGTATTTTGTGGGGTTTAATATTTTGGACGGGAATGTGGGCCGTGAGTAATGAGTAGGATTTCAGCGATGACAATCATTTGATTGCTTTCTTCTTTTATCCCAATCTTGAATCCTGGTGAACCACTAGCAGTTCATGATTTCAGGTGTAGTGAATTCTCTCAAATTTTCTTCTGCCATACAGGTGTTCAGACTTTTCCGTCTTTTTTGCGAAAATTTATATAGCAGCCTTTTCTTAAAGGAATAATAATTCTGTCGGGTTGACTACATTACATTCATGACAATTATGCCAAAACATATAGGCAGAACTCTTGTGTATACATAATGTTCTGTCTATTGTCATTGTTCAGTTCTAATACTTTTCTCCACCGGTAGCGTTTGTTACTGCTTTATCTATGATTTGCTGAGCTTCCTCCTTGAGGAGGCAACTTTAGATTTAGTGAATTTTTTACTCTTTTTGGGTAGACGTTAGTTATCAAGCGTTAAGCGAGTTTCAGGCATTATTTTCAGTGCCTGGTAAATCTTGGCAGAGCGTGCGATCGCTATCCACCACGTCAACGTTTGTCCGCAAATAGTCAGCAATCCAGTCGCATGCATAGCTCAGCTCATTTAAGGCTAGTACTTTCTCCAGATTCCAATGGGTGATGTTGCCATCTTCAGCAACGGTCAATAATTCTCCATTGGGGCTAAACTTCACACTTTTGAAACCTGCTCCATTGCCATAGAGGGTTTTGATTTTGTTGCCATCTATAGACCATAGAGCAAGGGTATTATCAGAGCCAGCGGTGGCTATCATTTGTCCATCAATACTGAAATCCACCCCGAATAGGCCATTCGTATGGCCATCAAAGGTCCTGACCAATGTGCCATCCCAGCGCCAAAGCTTAGCGGTTTGATCAACACTGGCGGTGATAAAAAATTGACCGTCAGGGCTGACCGATAGAGCAAAAATATCTGCACCATGGGCCTCAAGATCGTGGAGCAGCTCACCGTCTGTAGTATTCCAAATTTGAACGGTGCCTCCAGACCCTGATGAAACTAATTGCTGGCCATCTCGACTAAAGGCGACCCGATAGACGCGCCTCTGCTGGCCCTTCAAATGATGGATCAGTTGGCCATCAACGGTCCATATTCGGATGGAGCCATCTTCTGCACCAGCGGCAATGCGCTGACTATCAGGGCTAAAGGCAACATCCCACGACTGGAATTGGTGGCCTTCTAGATCTCGTAGAAACTGCCCATTCTGGGTCCATAGTTTTACAGTGCCAGTGGTGCCGACAGCGGCGATCATCTGTCCGTCTGGGCTAAAATCAAACCCAAACAGGGTCCCTTGCTCTGCTTCCAGGTCAGTCACAATGTTGCGTTCTGTATCCCAGACCAAAGGCCTAGAACTATCACCAGAGACAATTTTTTCACCACTGGGACTGATCGCAATATCCCACAAATCATCCCCCAGAAAGATAGTTTTGAGCAGAGGCGTTTCCCACTGTCTGAGTTCAGCCGTAGTGCCTGTCCCAGAGATGACAACAGAACGACTATCCGTGGGAGAAAAGCTTAAGTTGCGAATATCACCTGGGGTTTGGACAATGCGCCAGACAATTCCCTTTTTACCCCAAATACGCAGGGTTTGATCCAACCCTCCAGAGGCTAGAGTTCTGCCATCGGCGCTAAAAGCCAAATGCTCAATTCGTTTTGTATGCCCTTTCAAGGTTCTAGTGGCGTTTCCATTGGGCTGCCACAATTGAATGACGGCCTCATCGCCTCCGGTTGCGACAGTGGCCTCTGTAGGGTTAAAGGCCACACTCCAAAGACTATTGCCTTTAGTCTCACCCCGCAGAGTACTCAGGAGTTGACCCGCAGACGACCAAAGTTTGGCCGTGTTATCCAGGCTCGCCGAAGCAATCGTCTGCTCGACTGGACTCACAGCCACCTGCCAAACCATTCCTTCATGTCCGCCCAGGGTGTAACGTAGTGTCCCATCTAGGTCCCAAACTTTCACCTGCTCATCAGCTCCACCAGAAACCAGAAAATCTCCCTTGGAGCTAAAGGCCAAATCCCAGGCTGCGCCTCCATGGGCCTCTATCGTTTGTAAGAGAGTGTTTGCATCTAAGTCCCACAGCTTTAGATGGCCGTCCAGATTGGTTGTCGCTAGCACAGGACGCTGGGGATGAAAGGCAACACCAAACGTGACGCTGCTATCTTCAAAGGTGTGCAGCAGTTGACCATCCTTGGCCCAAAGCTTGACCGTCGTATCTCCACTGGTAGTGGCAATCGATTCTCCATCAGGGCTGTAGGCAACCCCTAAAACCGGCCCCTGATGTCCTGACAATCGATTACGCTCACTCATCCAGTAAACAATTTGGTTGAGAGCGCGATCAGCCTCTTCTGTTAGTTCAGGATGGTCCCCCTGGAGCGTTTCAAGCTTACGCTTGGCTTTAATGGCATCGATCAAGGCCTCTAATTCATGGTGAGAGGCAAACTGTCCATCTGCTGATGAAATCAATGCTCGAATTTCATTGAGTCGGGCATCCTGTTCGCTTAAAAGGGCCGCTTGTTCACTGCCGACGGCTCGACGATATTGCCAAAAGGTGGCCAAACCCAAAAGTGACACGATGATCAGTGCCCCAGAGGTTAGGCCCAAGAGAATTCGTTGCAGACGAGCCGTTTGCTTGGCGGCCTGTGCTTTTTCTAGCTGCCGGGCTCGCTGATTTTCTGCCTGCTCCTGGTCCTGGCTTGAAGATAAAAAACGATAATCTAAATCGCTGAGACTTTTACCCCGTGCCCAGACTTGAGCATCATGGAGTGCCTGCCCCCGTAGCAGTCGCGATTCGTCAGTTTGCTGCGAGGTTACCCAGGCATTAAACATTTCTGAATAGGGGCGCAGAGCAGTTAGCTGGCGCTGCACCCATTCCAGGGTAAAAACATTTTCATAAATTCGATTTTTGGCTTGGAGATGGCCATCGTGTCGCACCATCAGGCCGCTCAACAGTAAGTCAATTTGATCCCGGCTATCGTCAGTGGGAATGGCTTGCCCTTCTAGCCACTGTTGATACAGGCCGAGCAGACGGCCTGCAAGGTTGTCATCGTAGAGCAGTCGATCGCGAATCGTGCGCAGATGCTCTGGCTCATCTTGGGATTCCCAATGGGTCAGAATGCGATCTCGAACCACACTGTCTACCCAAAAGTGTTCCATCCCAGGGGGAATACTCAAGGGCTCCTTCAAAGCAGTTTCGCTAGACGCTACCAAAAGTTGACACACCTTCTGAGTCAAAAAGGGCTGTCCGCCAGTCCAATGCAGCACTGACTGCAAAATCGCTTGAGTATTGGGCGTTTGTATATTCAATCCCTGAGCAAGGGGCATGGCTTCTGCCAAACTAAAGCCCTTTAATACAATTGCTCGACCAATGTTGAACGGTGTACGCTGTTTATCCGCAATCAAATCCGTGGGAGTTGCCACCCCAAAAATGGCAAAGGTCAGTCGTTTATAATCTGGCTCAATGGTCCGTCGGTTATAGCAAAAGCGAATCAGCGCAAAAAAGTCATCAACGGAGAAGGGCAGATTTAGCAGACTGTCTACTTCATCGATAAAGAGAAACAATCGCTGCTCCGGGCACTGAACCAGCAGCATTTCTATAAACTGACTCAGAATTTGTGTGAAGGACAGATGACTGCGATCCTCCCACCAGATGCGGATGTCACGGGTGCGCAGGTGAAACTGCATTGCCAGGGTCCCCATCATGCCTCGGTACCACTGCTCCGGCGTAATGTGGTCGCTGCCAATGTTGGTCACATCTACTACCGCACAGCGATGTCCCTCTGCCTGCAAACGATGCCAATTGCGCACCATTAGAGACGACTTGCCCATTTGGCGAGAGTTAAACACGTAACAGAATTCGCCTGCTAACAATGCAGTGTAGAGATCTTTATCCGCCTGCCGTTCGATATAGGTGGGGGCATCAGAATCAAGACTGCCACCGATTTGATAGTAGTTAGCCATGGTTCTATTAAGACGGATTAACTGTTGTTATATCTTTGCAGAGGGTGCGATCGCTCTCCACCACGTCGATATTGGTCTGTAAATAATCCGCTATCCAGTTGCAGGCATATTCCAGCTCGTTCAATGCCAATATCTTCTCCAAGTTCCACAGGGTGAGTGTGCCGTCTTCAGTGGCAGTGACGAGCTCTCCTGTGGCGCTAAATTTCACACTTTTGAAGCCAGAATCTTTGCCGTATAGGGTCTTGATAGGTTTACCGTCTAGAGTCCACAGGGTAATCGTGTTATCAGCGCTGGCAGTAGCTACCATGTGTCCGTCAGGACTAAAATCCACCCCGAAAAGACCGGTCGCATGTCCTTCAAAGGTGCTGACCAATGTGCCATCCCATCGCCACAACCTAGCGGTACGATCGGCACTGGCAGAGGCAATAAACTGACCATCCGGACTTACTGCTAACCCAAAAATATCTGTATCGTGGGCTTCAATTGTATGGAGGCGATTCCCATCGGCGTTCCAAACCTGTAGTGTACCATCTGAACCTGCTGAGACGAAATTTTGATTGTCAGGGCTAAATGCTACACGATAAATGCGTTGTCCATCATGACCGTCTAGAGTCTGGATGAGGTCTCCTTCAACAGTCCATACTCGAATACTACCGTCTTCTGCACCAGCGACCACCCGTTGACTGTCAGCGCTAAAGGCAGCATCCCAAATCTGTAGTTGATGCCCCTCTAAATCTCTTAGGAAACGCCCCTCCTGGGTCCAAAGTTTAAGGGTGCCATTGTGTCCAGATGTTGCAATCATTTGGCCGTCTGGACTAAAGTCAAATCCAAACAGAATTGTATCCGTTTGTAGGGTGGCAGCGATGTTTCGCTCGGTGTCCCAGACATTAACTGTTGAGCTATCGCCAGAGATGATTCGATCACCTTGAGGACTGATGGCAAGATCCCAAATCTCGTCATTTAGAAAAATGGTTTTGAGCAGCGGTGTTTCCCACTGTCTGAGTTGAGCGGTGTTCTGAGTTCCGGTTGTCACGATGGATTGCACATCGGTTGGAGAAAAGCTGAGTTCGCGGATATCTCCTGGAATTTGAAGAATACGCCAGGGACTGCCATCTGTGCCCCAAATCCAAAGGGTTCTATCCAGGCTTGCGGATGCGATCGTAGCACCATCAGCAGCGAAGGCCACGTCTTCAACGCGCTTTGTGTGCCCCTCCAAGGTTTTGCTAAGGTTGCCATCAAGGTTCCAGAGCTGTATCACTTCACCGTCACCACCGGTAGCTAGTAAGTTACCCATCGCATTAAAAGCCAAACTCCAAAGACTGCCACCGTCGAGGGGACCAGGTAATACACTTAAGAGTTCACCATCGGCAGTCCACACTTTGGCGGTATTATCCAAGCTGGCCGAGGCAATTGTTTGCTCAATTGCACCCACCGCAACTTGCCAAACCATGCTTTGATGCCCCGACAGCGTTTTGAGCAAATTTCCGTCTAGAGTCCATACCCTAGCGTGATGATCGGCTCCACCTGAGACTAAAAATTCTCCTGTGGGGCTAAAGGCCACACTCCAGGCAGCTCCTTCATGGGCTTGAATCGTTTGCAACAATGTTTTGGATTCGAGATGCCAAATTTGTAAGCTACCGTCCAAATTAGTTGCCGCTAGTAGGGGGAGATGGGGATGAAACGCGATACCAAAGGTAGTGGCATTACCTGCAAAGGTGTGTAGTAGTTGACCGTTCTTGGCCCAGAGCTTGACGGTTTGATCGCCACTCGCCGTTGCGATCAATTCTCCATCTGGACTATAGGTAACGCCCAAAACATGTCCTTCATGGCCTGACAGGCGATTGCGCTCACTCATCCAGTAGATAATCTGGTTAAGAGCCCGATCTGCTGCGACGGTCAACTCTGTAGGAGCTTGCTCAAGTTCCTGAAGTCGGCGTTTTGCCCTGATAGCATCGATCAGCGCTTCCAGTTCGTGGTGGGAGGCAAATTGCCCTTCTGCCGATGAAATTAGCGCCTGAACTTCGTTGAGGCGGGCGGTTTGTTCACTGGCGATCGCCCGCTGATATTGCAAAAATGCTGCCGCACCCAGCAGTGAAACGATTGCTAATGCCCCTGACGTGATGCCTAAAAGAATGCGTTGTAGACGGGTGGTCCGTTTGGCGGCTTCAGCCTTTTCGAGGTCTAGCGATCGCTGAATCTCAATCTGCTCCTGTTCTTGTCCCAGGGCCAAAAAGCGATAGTCTAAATCGCTGAGACTTTTTCCCCTGGCCCAGGTTTGGGCATCGTGCAGTGCCTGTCCCCGCAGCAATCGGGATTCATCAATCTGCTTTGAAGCCACCCAAGCGTTAAAGGCTTCCGAGTAAGGGCGGAGGGCGGTCAACTGCCGCTGTATCCACTCCAGATTAAAAACGGTTTCATAAATTCGATTTTTGGCACAGAGATTTCCCTGTTGCTGCACCATCAACCCGCTTAGCAATAGATCAATCTGATCGCGACTATCATCGGTGGGTATTGTTTGACCTTCTAACCAGCGCTGATAAATCCCGAGCAAGCGTCCTGTACGACGGTCATCATAGAGTAATCGGTCGCGAATGGTGCGCAAATGCTCAGGCTCATCCTGCGATTCCCAGTGGGTGAGAATTTGATCTCGTACTACACTGTCCACCCAAAACTTTTCCATCCCCAGCGGTATATTTAATGGGTCATTGACCGCTGTTTGACTAGAGGTAACTAATAACTGACAAACCTTCTGAGTCAAGAAGGGCTGTCCATTTGTCCAATTCAATACCTCTTGTAAAATGGCTTGGGTATTTTCGGTTTGAATCTTTAAGCCTTGGCCTAAGGGTGCGGCTTCTTCGAGGCTAAATCCTGTGAGCATAATTGCTCGACCAATATTGAACGGTGTGCGTTGTTTGTCGGCAATCAAATCAGCCGGAGCCGCCACACCAAAAATGGCAAAGGTAAGCCTTTGGTAAGCTGGCTCCACCGTACGACGGTTATAACAAAAGCGGATGAGCGCAAAAAAGTCATCGACTGAAAACGGTAGATTCAGCAGACTATCCACTTCATCGATAAAGATAAATAACCGTTGGTCTGGACACTGAGCCAGTAACATATCAATAAACTGACTCAAAATTTGGGTCAACGATAAGTGGCTGTGTGCTTCCCACCAGCTCCGAATGTCTATTGTTTTTCGGAGACCAAACTGTAGTGCCAGGGTGCCCATCAGCCCCCTGTACCATTGTTCGGGGGTAATGTGATCACTGCCAATATTAGTAACATCGATAACGGCACAGCGATAGCCTTCTTCCTGTAGACGGTGCCAACTGCGCACCATAAGAGAAGATTTTCCCATCTGGCGAGAGTTGAATATGTAGCAAAAATCACCCGCTAACAGAGCGGAGTATAGCTCTTTGTCCGCTTGTCGCTCAATGTAGGTGGGGGCTTGATAGTCAAGACTGCCTCCAATTTGATAGTAGTTGGCCATGATTAAGCTGGGCTAGAGGGGGAACACTGTCGCAGAGATTGCGATCGCTAGTAAGACATTACGTTAGTACTCAAGTGATCCTTGAGCCAATCGCAGGCTTAGCTGAGTTCATTAAGTGTCAAGATTGTATCCAGACTTTCCATGGTTAACGTTCCATTTTCGGCAACGGTTGCTAGTAAATGTGGGTATTGCTGATCTTTGGGATAACGTTAGTTGTGAGACACCGTCAAATAGCAACGGTGCTAGGCTGGTGCATTCCCTAAATAAACAATCGCTAAATTTGCAACGAGACTAAGTGTTACATAGTTGAAACTGGAACTGTTGCTTTAGAGACTTTTTGTTCTCTCTCTCTCTAGTTTTATGATCTTGATTTAACAAGAATTTCCCATGGCTCTTATGGTCTTTAGTCTGCAATAGTCTTCTCCCTCAGTAGAGCTAGCAACAACATCCTTGCTGTCGCCATCTAGTGACACTAAACAACAATTGCTCGATTTGTTGTGTATGAAGATCTTGTGTGTTGTTTCTCTCAATTGTCACTATCGATCTTTATCGATCTTTTATGCCTGAACCACTGGTTCCATTCACTTCCAGGCAGACTGAATCGATGGAGTATAATCGAGCGAGCGATATGAAATAGTGTTTGTTGTGTGGCTGCACTCAGATTCGCTGGTGCAGCCACCCCAAAAATGGCCAAGGTAAAACGTCGATAGTCAGGCTCCACTGCCTGCTAAGGGACTGCACAAAAATAAAATCCCGGTTGGGGCTGTCGATGGGTGGATGAGTGATGGGTAATGGGGTAATTATTTAAGCGCAAGCGTCTAACACACTGTTACTGCTGAGTAGTGGTTATCAATACACCTAATCTACCTGTCTGGCTTTTTGCAGTAGACTCTCGCTATTTGAGCGATAAGCACTCACCCTATCCTGAGCAATTTGATAGCGCTCATCAGCCACTGGCACTTCCGCCATTAGATCAGAGGCTTGCTGCCAGCGGGCGGCTAATGCTAGCCAATCAGATGACGTCTCTGCCGTTGAACCATCCTTAGCAGCTTGCTCAGCAATGCGAACGGCTCGGGCAAACGAATCATAGGATTCAGGTAGAGGCAGATGAGCCGAGGCTGTTTGCTCTGAAGAGTCAGCAACTGAAGGAGCCGTTGCCAACCGTTTATAAGCCCAAGCAGTGATACCAATTAGTAAGAGAGCAACGGATAGACCGCCAATAATGTTGCCAAGAAACGACTTACGCTGCCGCAGATCAGACTTAGAAGCTCCCTCTGGCATGTCTGTTCGTAATTTAGGACGCCTTAGATCACGCAGGGTGCGCTTAAACCAATGGGGTTGCTTGAGGATAATCGTTTCTGCCCAAAGCAGATGATTATCAGGGTCGCGGCTAATTTCTTCAAGCCAGAGTAGCTGCTGTTCTTGGACAAGGCGACTATTAATTTTGACTCGCCGAATTCGGCGAGGGGCAATATTTTCTAGAATATTTCGAATATTTTCAACGACCACCGATTTCTCAAGCTGCTCATTGGTGGGAGCTTCACACAAAAGTTGAAGCACATTATCGACAAAGACAGCACGAGTACGGATGCCGTTGTTTGCTAACCGATCGTTAAGAATTTGAATAATGGCCGCTACGCTGCCGTCTTGGGCTTGCCCAAAGACATCATTGATATCAGTAAGTGTAGTAGTATACATGCAAATAGTCTCCAAGAGACCATCACTACAATCATCCCAGAGTGGTAGAACACCTGGTTACAGCTGACATCTAGTTGCACAAGATGTTCCAGGTGCTGGGCATTAAGGTTACCTCAAAAATGTCATAGCTATCCAATTTGCTCCGGAATTTCCGTATATATATGGATAGCCTGCAAAAAATTGAGTGCCTTGATGGTTCAAGTATTCTGCCCTAGATGGGGAGTTTCATTAAACTTTAAAATTTTCCAGCACTCTGAGTTATGCTGACGGTCTTTAGTCAGATCCGGATTAAGTAGCCAGAACTCAAATAGGGCGGTGTGGCGAATGGGAATTTGCCAGGTGCGATCGCACCCTAAAATCACCCTGATCAGCTGCTGCATAAAGCCCCCATGGGTCACCATCCAAACCCAATCACCTGGTTGATGGCGCTGCCACAGGGTTTGATACCAGCTTGCCGCCCGTTGATAAGCTGCCACTAACGTTTCGGCTTCAGGTACGGGCTGATAATCTAACGTTTTTGTTAACGCCTCACAGATCTGAGGATAACGGTTACTCGCCTCAGCCCAAGTTAACCCTTGAAAAATTCCCTGGTGTAGCTCTTGTAGGGCCACTTCATATTGGATAGGGCGTTCAATTAATGCGTCTAAATAAACCGCCGTCTCAACCGCCCGCTGTAACGGACTGCTGTAAATGCAGACAGGGTCAGGTTGATATTCCTGTAAATACGCTGCCAACTGACGAGCCTGCCATTGACCCGTAGCAGATAGAGCCGTAGACATTTGCCCTTCTAAACGGCCCTCTAGATTCCCAAGTGATTCACCGTGCCGAACCAGCAGTAACTTCAGATACTCAGCCATCCCTTATCTTGCAGCGCTTGACTCAATACTCGTGAAGTATAGGGATATATGAATTACCAACAAAGCTAAAAAATCGCCCATAAAGCGGTTGCGAGGAAACGTTTACAATATAGGCGTCTTCAACCATGCAACTAAATCCATGCTGCTCAAGTCCACCACACGTCATATCCATATCTTTGCGGCAGACATTGAGAACAATGAGCTTGTACCGAGTGAGAATCAACTGACGTTAGACGTTGATCCCGACAACGAGTTTAATTGGCCTGATGAGGCTCTGCAGCAGATTTATAAAGAATTTGATCGATTAGTTGAAGCCGCCACCGGGGAAGCACTTACCGATTACAACTTACGTCGCATCGGCTCTGATCTTGAGCATTTTGTGAGAACGTTGCTGCAATCAGGTCAAATTAGCTACAACCTGAGAAGTCGGGTACTCAACTATAGTATGGGCTTACCCCGCGTGGTATCTGAGAGTGATTAAGTGTCCAAACCCTGAATGTCAGGTCATTAATCCAGAGGGCAACGAGCATTGCACCTCCTGTCAAACTTTTTTGCCCCACCGTTACCTATGGGCCGTGGGACAGGGGAAGTTGGCTCTTGACCATCTGGATAAACGCTATGCCTGGCAGCATCAGCAGATTGTGCTAGATACTGAGCCTGGAATTCCTCCGGTATCACCGGAACCTGTTCCAGCTCATATTTGGCCATATTTGATACTGGCCTCCCACGGACTACATGTGCCCCAACCCTATGCCCTGCTCAACAAAGGCACAGGGCGTGAGATGTTGCTTTTAGATGCAGCCGCCATTGCTGCTGAACCGGGTGATAACCAGCCTAAACTGCTGCCTACCCTCATGGAGGAATGGCCGATGGCTTCACCCCTGAGGCAGCTGAACTGGCTGTGGCAAATAGCAGGTTTATGGTCAGACTTTACCGAGCAACAAGTCGCTAGCAGTCTGCTATCTAAGACGCTTTTACGGGTTCATGGTTCGTTGGTGCGGCTGCTGGAGCTGACCAATGATTTGCAGGCGGTCACACTTAGTGATTTAGGAAAATTTTGGCAATCACTGGTCCCTGAGGCGCAACCCTCGATTCGAGAGTTTTTCGAAAGTCTGTGTGACCAACTTACGACTGGCAAGATTAAGACACCAGAGGTCTTGGGAGCTTGTCTGGACCAGGCAATTGCGGTGACAACTAAAGGCTATCAGGCGGACTATAGTCTGTCAGTACTGACCGATCAAGGGCCTAGTCGCAAGCGTAATGAAGATGCTTGCTATCCAGCCAGTGGGACGAACCAAACCCATGCTGCTGGACCTAATAGTAAGCGCCGCAGTCAGCAACCCCTGCTGCTACTGGTCTGTGACGGAATTGGTGGGCACGAAGGTGGAGATGTGGCCAGCCAGCTTGCGATCGCAACGATTCAACAACAACTGGCCCCGCTGTTAGATGAACTGGCCCATCAGCCCCAGCATGACCCCATAGCAGTCAACCTGGCCATTGAACAAGCCATTGGTGTCGCTAATGACAATATCTCTGAGCATAATGACCGGGGGCAACGTCAGGCTCGCGATCGCATGGGCACCACCTTGGTCATGGCGCTGATTGTTGGTGCCCAAATTTACATTGCCCATGTGGGCGATAGCCGCGCCTACCGCATCAGTGCTAACAACTGCCGCCAGATTACCTTTGATGATGATGTAGCAGCTCGCGAAGTCCGCCTGGGATATGGATTCTATGCCGATGTGGTGAATCGCCCAGCCACAGGAGCGTTGATTCAGGCTTTAGGCATGGGACATTCCACTGCACTCCATGTAGCCATAAAGCGCTTAATCCTTGACGATGACATCGTTTTGCTCCTGTGCTCCGATGGATTAAGTGACTATGATCGGGTTGAACAATCTTGGCAAACCCATCTATTACCAGTACTAACAGGCCAATCAAAGCCTGCCACAGCCGCTACTAACCTGGTCAAGCTTGCCAATTCCTATAACGGTCATGACAACGTCACCGTTGGGGTAGTTGCAGGTCGCGCCCAAGCCTTAAAACCACCTAGGGTACCGATACCGTCCCCCAATCAACTAGCCTTTTCTGTCCCAACCCAGTCTCAACGAACGGTAGCCTCCTCCCAGGCAACGGTAATTGCTAGAGAGGCCCCCCCTGCGGTCCAACCCATCAAGAAAAAGTCGAGTCTATGGCCAGTTTTACTCGGGCTAGTGGCCATTCTTGGTACAGCAACCACGTTGACCATGGTGTTTTTTAGGGAGCTTTCCATTAGCTCAGAAACTGGAGTTCCCGAAACTGAAACTATTCAGGAGGAAACTGGTCAAGAAACACAGACGGTAGGTATTTCTGACGATGAGCTGACCAATCCACTTTTAACGCCAGGAAGCTATTTACAATTGAGTCAACCCGTTGAACTGGTGGCGGCTCCCCAAACCCCCGAGGACGATAATAGTGATCAACTGGGACAACTTACGGATGGTGCCATTGTCCAAGTTTTAACCCGACAGGAGCCAGCGGCTGATCAATCCCGCTGGGTCAAGCTAAAAGTTTGTGCTGTTCCTGCGGTTGGTCAGTCTACTGACCAACCGCCAACCAGCACCGAAGAAACTGGACCACGTACCAGTGAATTAGATCCAGCTAATTCCAATTCAGTTGTCACAACCCCTGGAACCATTCCACTAACTTCCGGAGAAGAAGGCTGGGTGCTAGAAGCAGAGTTGGCGCAAATTGCTCGCACTGCTGAGGTACTCAACTGCCCTCCCGAATAGGTGTGTATTGTATTTTTACTGTGGCAGGACGTTTATGACCGCTTCTATGTCATCTTCTTCAGAGTCACTTTGTCTATGGCTTGCATTGGATCGGCTCACGGCAGCTGATCCAGAACATTACGCTATTTGGGTGCTCAAGTCTCCATTTCCCAGTGGCCATGTGCATCATGACCGGATTTGGAACCATACCTTATCCCAAGCCTGGCAAACCTGGCAGTCAATGTTTTCGTTACGCGGTTTGCCCCAGGTTCCCCATATACCCTCCGCCTATGTACCCCAATTATTGCTAGACGAGAACAATGATTTGTCCAAGTCTAGTCAGACCAATAGCTACAGCAGTCGGTTAATGCAGCACCTGGGGCTTAATCTTTGGCAGTGGCTGTTTGATGGCCCCGTCCAAAGTAGCCTGGACCACAGCTGCGGTATTGCTCAAGGTCAGAGCACGGTCATGCGCTTGCGGTTAGAAATACGAGATCCAGAACTGATCAGCGTGCCCTGGGAAATTATGCAGTCCCAACCCGGACGTCCGGCAGTGGCGCTTAACCAGCAGATCTTGTTTAGTCGCACCACCAGTGACGTTGATCCCTTAGCTGATTGGGGCTTGGACAATGGGCTGAAAATATTATTGGTTGTCGGTCATGACGATGGGGGGGCGTCAGACGATCGGGCTGCAGCCACCTTGAGTCTTGAGAAAGAAGCCGATCTGCTCAAAAACATTCTGGAAAGCAGAGCCGACTCCAGACCCGGTCGCCGGGTGGTGCGTCAGGTAGATGTGCTGCTACAGCCTTCGCCAGCAGAGCTTGTACAACATTTAGAGCGCTATCGTTACAATGTCTTTTTCTACGCTGGCCATGGCATCCCTGCGCCCGATGGTGGCCTCTTGTTTCTCCAGCCCAATGCCACCCTCAACGGTACAGAGCTAGCCCAGGTGCTCACCCGCTGTCGTGTGAAGCTAGCTGTATTCAATACCTGCTGGGGTGCCCAGCCCGAATGCAGCGGCCAGCAGGCCATTCCCCGCAGCAGCCTGGCAGAGGTCTTGTTGCACCATGGTGTCCCCGCTGTATTGGCGATGCGGGATTCCATTGCGGATGAGGAAGCTCTGAGCTTTATTCAGAAATTTGCCCAAGCATTAGCCGAGCGGAAACCTGTGGATGAAGCGGTTGCGATCGCACGTCAGCACTTGCTAACACTCTACAAATTCAATCAACCCGCATGGACCTTGCCCGTGCTCTACATGCACCCCGACTTTGATGGGGAGCTACTCACCCCCATGCCCACAGACATTACCCGTCTCCCAGGCGATTCCGGCATTGGTGGCCGTGCTGCTGCCCACACCATCAGCATTCGTGAAGTTGGTGGCGATGGCAAAGTATGGCCAATTTATCGAGGTTTAATGCGCGTGGGACGTCTGCCCGACAATGATCTGGTCATAGGAGAGCCCTGGGTATCTAGCAAGCACGCTGAAATTTTCTATCGTCGTGCCACTGCTGCGGAAGAAGCCTCAGAACCCACCTACTTTTTGCGGGACTTCTCACGTTATGGCACCTACTATCTCAGTGACGAAGGATGGCAGCAAATCCATCGCCAAGAAATTCCCCTATCATCAGGCACACAATTGCGTTTTGGTAGCTCAGATGGCTGTTTGCTAGAATTTTTAATCGAGCCCACTGGAGAGACCTAGAACTCCCATAATTTGGTCAATCTCAGAGCTGCTTTTAGACAAAATTTCGATGTTTGGGTATACGAACTTACGTCTTTTAGCGTAAGTTTGCCGTAAGTTCAATAATTAGATGCGGAACACTTGGAATCAAGCCTGTATCCTCTTCCTGTCACAGCTCAATGAACTTATGGGAGGGTAAAACTACCATGGTCAACCACAAAAATTCTTCTTCGAAGCAACATCTATCCGCAGAAAATCTAGCTCAGCAGGAAATGCTGCAGTCAATTTTGGCACTTCAAGAACCTTATCCATGGACCCCTGCAGAATCATCGAATTATTTTGCAGAGGCTACTGCTGCTGGTGATGAGCTAGCACTGTCAGATGAGGAAGCCAAGATTGGTTGGCAAGCATTCTCAGCTCAACTAGATGCATTTTGGGGTGGAACATCTATCCAAGCAGCTTTAGCCCAGCGTTTTGCTAGTCGTCTATCTAAAGACGTGATTAATCAAATCACGGCCAAAGCCACTCAAGTGGTCAATACCGGTCGCCCTCTAGCAGAGCAGCTAATTACCTGTGTTCGCGACACTCTCACTGGATGGGATGATGCCGATCTGCAAGTTATGGCCCGTCCTTTAGCTCACGCCATGCGTGGTCAAGAGGAAATATTGGATGCCACCATTAACTCAGTGCGTGACATCGAATGGGAATCCCTATCATCGATGGAACAAGCCCGTATTAGCCTAGCAGCAGCTAGATGGGCCATTGACTATGTCACTACTGAACAAAAATAAATAACTGACCCTAGCACGATCTATAGAAACATCTAAGGGGTGACGTATAGTCATCAAGCTTCCCTTTTGTTCAGAAGTGTTCGCTTACCCTTGGTACGCCTATGCAGCTGATGGGCATGCTTGATTCTCCCTATGTCAGGCGGGTGGCAATGTCCCCAGCCTGCTATTTACCCACGCAGTCGGATATTACTGTCGCTGTGGCCTGGTGGTTTACCCAGCTATACATAGCTGACGTCAATCAACCCCGCAAATTACCCAAAGCTTGCAGCCTTCTCTGCCAACGCTGAAAAGTTACCAGAGTTTGCCTCCACACCGGTAGAGTAAAGTTTTGAATTTTGAGTTAGCTCCCAGGCTACTCTGAGAGGAGTGGCACTCGGTTAACCAACTCAAAACTCAGCACTTAACACTCAAAACTGGCAACAGATGGGGCAAAGCTTTCCTAAGGTAAAAATCATTGCGGTCGGCAAAATTAAAAAGGGCTGGCTCAAAGACGGTATTGGTCTATATATTCAGCGGCTACCCGAAATTGAGTTCCTGGAAATCAAAGATACTGACCCAGATACTGAAGCAACCAAGGTACTCGGTGTACTGAAGACCTATGACAAACTGATCGTGCTCTCAGAGGACGGAAAGCATTACGATTCAGTTGCCTTTAGCCAGTGGTTAGGTCAAGAAGCTTCTGGTGCATTGGTATTCTTTATTGGTGGTCCTACTGGAGTTAGCTACCATCTCAAGCACAAGGCTTATCAGGTACTGAGCTTATCGGCGATGACATTCCCCCATGAAGTCGCAAGATTATTGTTGTTAGAACAGCTGTATCGCGGTAAGACTATCCTGCAAGGCGGCAGCTATCACAAGTAATGCATCACTACCTGAAGTGCAGCACTTCATCCGATAATTGTCGTGCCGGTCTCTGTTAAGTACCGGTAAAGACTACGTGTTTTGTCAGAACATTTCCTCGAATTGACTATCTAGCGTCACGTCTGTGACTCAATCTATAGTATTGTAAAGCTTTGTGAATCGGCTTTAAGGCTTGATGCGGGTGCTTTTCCAGTCCGTAATATATCAGGTTGCAAAGCTTGATTTTAGATGTCAAACGTAGGTAATAAGTGCAATTAACTACCCGCCCAACTGGGTCTTCAACCCAATCTACGAGCGAGCTTCCATTTACCCTTAAAGATCTAAAGGATGCGATTCCGGACTACTGTTTTGAACCGTCTACTAGTCGCTCCCTAGCTTACTTTTTTCTAGATATTGGTATTATTGCTGGCCTGTATGGCATAGCTTACGCCCTCAACTCCTGGTTGTTTTTCCCTCTCTTTTGGTTAATGCAAGGCACTATGTTCTGGGCCTTGTTTGTTGTGGGTCATGATTGTGGCCATGGCTCTTTTTCAAAGCACAAGTGGCTAAATAATCTCATTGGTCACCTTAGCCATACCCCCATATTGGTGCCATTCCATGGCTGGCGAATTAGTCACCGTACTCACCACGCCAACACTGGCAACATCGACACAGACGAAAGCTGGTATCCAGTTTCTGAAGATGAATATAACGAAATGGATGCGATTGGCAAAGCGATCCGTTTCAATCTGTTTCTTTTAGCCTATCCTTTTTATCTATTCAAGCGTTCACCTGGTCGTAAAGGATCTCACTTTATGCCCGGCAGCGATCTATTTCGCCCCTCCGAAAAGTGGGATGTGATTACAAGCACAACGCTATGGACCCTGTTTATCGGCTTCCTGGGTGCGATTGGCTTACAGTTTGGCCTAGTCTTTCTGTTTAAGTTCTACGTCATGCCCTATTTAGTCTTCGTGATGTGGCTAGATTTGGTCACATTTCTACACCACACAGAACCTGATATCCCCTGGTATCGCAATGATAGCTGGTACTTTCTCAAGGGTGCACTGTCTACCATTGACCGCGATTATGGGTTTATCAACAACATTCACCATAACATTGGCACCCATGTGGCTCATCATATCTTTTTGAATATGCCTCACTACCACTTAAAAGATGCAACTGAGGCAATCAAGCCAATCTTAGGAGATTATTACCGAGAAGGTAAAGACTCTATCTGGACTAGCTTCTGGCGCTCTGCTCGTGAGTGTATTTTTGTGCCCAACGAGGGTCAAAAAGTATACTATCAGCCTCGCCGATAGTCTGAGATTACAGTGAGACTTTAAAAAAGAGCGTGCAACAATTGTTGCACGCTCTTTTTTTACACTCTTTCTTTAAAGCTTGAATTAACTACCCGCTAACTTCGCTTTTACTAACGCCTGCACTTTGGCACCATCGGCCTTGCCTTTCATTTCTTTCATGGCAGGCCCCATCACTTTCCCCATATCGCGAGGACCACTAGCTCCAGTTTTGGCAATCAGCTCATCGATAACTGCTGCAATTTCATCATCAGACATTTGCTCAGGTAAGTACTCTTGCAAAATAGCTAGTTCTTGAGCTTCTTTCTCAGCCAGGTCGTCGCGACCTGCACTCTTGTATTGTTCAATCGAGTCCTTACGCTGTTTAGCTAGCTGAGTGACAACTTCAATTTCTTGTTCAGGAGTCAGCGCATCCTGACCCTTGGGACGTACTTCTGTTTCTTTTTCTAGAATGACTTTCTTAATACCACGAACGGTTTCTAGGCGAATCTTATCGCGGGCTTTCATGGCAGCTTTAATTTCGTCGCTGATGCGGTCTTTAAGGGACATGATTAAAAAGACGTTGCAAGCAACGTCTGTACACAAAAAAATGAGCTATTGATGAAACTGAGCCATTGCCTTTGTAGAAGACAATGGCTTAAATCCTTCTCGTTAGAAAGGGATTTCGGAAGAAAACACTAAATTTAGTACTGAGGTACTGAAGGATCAACCTCACGACTCCAGGCCAGAATGCCGCCCGTCACGTTGGTCCCTTCAATGCCTGCATCTTTGAGAATAGAGAGTGCTTTGGCAGAACGACCACCCATCTTGCAATGGGCGATGAGTTTATGGCCGTTCACTAATCCTCGAACTTTCTCAACCCCAGCACCGCTCTCAATTTCGGAGAGCGGTATTAGCACTGAGCCGGGAATCTGGGCGATTTTGTATTCGTTTGGATCACGAACATCAAGTAAGACATAATCACTGCTGTCGCTGTCAAGCAACTGCTTGAGGTCAGTCACACTCATTTCGTCGATAGCTGCCTTCTGTTGAGCTTCAGCTGCCTTAGCATCGGGGATACCGCAAAATTGCTCATAATCAATCAATTTTTCAATCACAGGTCGCACTGGATTGGGGCGTAGCTTTAACTCACGGAACGACATATCCAGAGAGTTATATAGCAATAAACGACCGCTGAGGGTATTGCCCGCACCTAAAATGATCTTAATGGTTTCTGTGGCTTGAATAGAGCCGACAATACCGCAGAGAATACCTAGAACCCCTCCCTCTGCACAGGAGGGGACCAGGCCCGGCGGTGGGGGCTCGGGATAGAGATCGCGATAGTTGGGACCATCTTCATAATTGAAGACCGTCGCCTGGCCTTCAAACCGGAAAATAGAGCCATAGACGTTGGGCTTGTTGAGTAACACACAAGCGTCATTCACTAGGTAGCGGGTGGGGAAGTTATCGGTGCCGTCTACAATGATGTCATAGGGTTCAAAAATCTTGAGGGCATTGTCAGCACTTAGACGAGTATTGTGTAGGTCGACTTGACAATGGGGATTGATTTCAAGAATTCGATGCTTGGCCGATTCGATTTTAGGTTTATCGACCCAAGAGGTGCCGTGAATAATTTGGCGTTGCAGGTTGGAGTAGTCAACCACGTCGAAGTCGACAAGGCCGATACGACCAACGCCAGCCGCTGCCAGATACAGAATTAAGGGAGAGCCAAGACCGCCCGTACCGATACACAGTACACTGGCAGCTTTTAGTCGCTTCTGACCGTCAACGCCTACTTCGGGCAGGATTAGATGCCGTGAGTAGCGCTCATAGTCTTCTTTAGTTAGTTGGATGTCATCCAGATTTGGATTCAGCATGGTTCCTTGAGAACGAAAAGAGATGTAATGGTCTGTTGCAACGCTACGGGTGAGCGTTTTTCAAGTTTCAGGACGACAAGCGCGGCATTCGATCCTTTGCCGCAGAGGCTGGCACAATTTTGAATGGTTCAGGCTGAAATTGATGATTGTTATCTAGCTGCCAGTTGCGGATATCCACAGCGATACCATTACGGACAGACACAATGATGTAGGCATAAGCAGGCCAAGCTAGATCGCGATCGCACTGCGACGGCACCGCGTCAGCATCAGTATGCGAATGATATACCCCAATAATGCTCAGGCCTTCTTCCCTAGCCTGGCGCTGGGTTTCAAATAAATCTTTGGGATCAATCCAGTAGCGTCGCGTTTTTGTCATCGCCGCCGAGTCACCCTGGCCTCGTTCAGCCAGAGCCACAGCAACATCAGCAGACCACGCATTATCCAATAGAACTACATTCGCTAATGTCTTTTGGTCGGTTGCAGCGTCAAACGTCCCCACTAGCAAACCGCACCCCTCATGGGGATAGGCTTGCTCCGCATGGGTTTGCATGCGTTCAATATGCTCTTGTGTAAGGATCAGAGCCACAACCAGATGAAAGTGTCAGATTTTTTATTGTAGAGCAGATTCTGTGACCCTTAATTAATATCCTTAACGATCTAAGACTCAAGTAATGGCTTCACGACCTTATCCATTTCCACTGAGCGTGATGCTTTGAACAGTAACCGATCGCCTGGCTGAATAAATTGCTGTAGGCGCTGTGTTAAATCAGTATGGCTCGTAAATTGCTGATGGGGTATGGCTCCAGCCCCCGTTGCCATTGCCGCAGCTTCAGCAGGGTCCGCCAAGATAAATAGATGATCGATACCTAACGTTTGGACCACTTCGCCGATGGCCTGGTGCAGCTCTACAGACTTGTGCCCCAACTCTTTCATGGTGCCAAGAACGGCAATATGGCGCTTTCCTGGCTGATCTTTTAGTAACCTTAGGGCCGCTTTCATGGACTCAACACCAGCATTGTAGGTTTCATCCAGCAGCACAATGTCATGGGCCAGCTCATATCGTTTAGCCCGACCTGCGGGCATATTGACATCCAGGCCTTTGGTTAAACCAGACCAGTCAAGGTTTAGGGCCTGAAGAGTTGCGATCGCACTTAAATAATTCAGCGCATTGTGCTCACCTGCTAAGGGCAATGGCAGCACCTGACCATCTACCACAACCGTTTGCCCCTGAAACTGACCATGGACATCGCCACCAGTTAAGCCATAGGTAATGGTTTTACCCGACCAAACCCGAGCCGCCGTCTCCATCAATCGGAGGTTATCTTGATTGAGCACAGCAATGCCATCGGGCCGCATATTGGCCAGTAGCTCGCATTTAGCATTTGCAATTGCTTGTTCGGAGCCTAGCCGCCCAATATGGGCCGTACCCACATTCGTGATCACAGCCACATTGGGCTGAGCTATCTGCGTCAGCACGGCAATTTCCCCGGGGCCTCGCATCCCCATTTCCACAACGGCATAGTCATGCTCGGGGGTGATCTCCAAGAGTGTCTTGGGTACACCGATTTCATTATTAAAATTGGCACGGGTCTTATGGACGCCCCCATGTAGGTCCAGGGCTGCTGAGATCAGTTCTTTTGTCGTCGTTTTACCCACAGAGCCAGTAATGGCTACCACGGGTAACCCTAATCGCTGACGCCACCAGCGGCCTATGCGTTGGTAAGCCACCAGGGTATCTTTTACTTCTATACGGGGCACCTCAGCCGTAATCACACCTTGGCGAGTGATGGTTGCGATCGCACCAGATGCCAGTGCCTGCTCGACAAACCTATGACCGTCAAACCGCTCACCTTCTAACGCCAAAAACAAGTCATCGACCTGGATGGTGCGAGTATCTGTACTGATATGTCCCACCATCTGGTCTAGCTGAGTAGGCCTCAGAGTGTGTCCGACCAATTCGTCATCAAGGGCATCTAAAAGCTGGGAAACGGCAGCAAAGCTAGACATAACAGTATTGTGAGAAATTTAAGCAGACTCTGTTTCATCAGCACTGTTTCATCAGCATTAGCTATGCTAACCACATATAGGCTTGATGAAGAAAGTTCTGTGAATTTACAGAAGCTTCAGCAGAGACGGTGCAGTCGCATCCTATCTGAAAATCCCTGTGGGTTAAACTAGTAAGACGTTAGTCTATTGTGGGGAAGAACACGAATCTAAACTTAGGGGGATGTTAGTCTCAGTTTGCGCCGCTGTAGACCCGTAGATCAAACCTACCAATGTGCCTCCGTTGAAACGCTTGTGATTTAAGTTAAACCTTCGACCATTTCAGCTTTAAGTCTAGTTATGCTGCTAGATTGCCCCCTCTTCAGCATCTCTCAAGGTCTTTTGTAAGTTTTTATGCTGTCTTAGGTCATCAGGAGCAGTTAGACTTAAAAATAAGTTTGTCTGTAGTTTCGATCGCCGCAAGTTTTCCCTGTAGAAGTTTGTCTTTACATAAGGTGTATTTGCTGAGGTTTCACTGGTGAATGTCCAATCAGGCTACTCGCAATCTGATTATGGTGCGCGATTAGTTAGTCCACAGGAACAGGTGCTTTACGATCATTGGCTTGGCTGTGTAGATTCCGAGCGACCTGATGTACTAATTAATCGCTTCAACACGTTATTTATCGACGGTACTGGATATGGTGATTACCAGGTAGTCACCAGTCTCGATAAGATTCTGCTGGACTCCCATGCGGATATGTATTTCCACCATATTCTGAATCGTTGCTGTCATATTCTGATCAATCGATGGCAGAAAAACCGAGATCATCAGCCAGCCATTGCGGAACTCGTCAGTCTCTTTGAATATGCTCCCAGCCATGCCGTCCGTGAGGTGTCGAGGGCACGCTCCGTGCGTCGTTTGAGAGAAATTGTGTCTCAGTTTAGAAAAACTGAGCAATACCTCATGCTCAAGCGCTTGGTCCAGGTCATGGAACGAGACAGTGACCCTAGCTTGCGCGCTCGTCAACCCCTAGGCACTCTAATTGGTCGCTACCCATATTTATATGAGCATTGTTTGCTAAGTGAAGAAAGCCCCAAGGAGCAGCAAACCCACGTACGACGGATGCAGCACCAGGCTCAAAAGAAAGTAGAGTTGGATCTGTCTCAGTACGTAAACTACCGTGTACGCCGCTCACGACTGAAGCGAGAGGGGCTCTTAGAAAAACAAGGCCAATGGTTACGACCATCGAATAATCCCACATTACTTAGCGATCGCGAGCTAGTTGACTCCCTACAGCAGTTCTCTGGCAGGGATGCCCATGGGCGTACCTATAATGACTTAGCCCTAAAGTTTCGTAGCCAATGTTGCGAGACAGCATCCTTCAAGTCGTTTAAGGATGATTTTTACGAATATTTGGTATCAGGTGTCGACCCTGCCTATGGGCGTCAGCACTTCAATAATGCCCTGTACCAGAATCTAAAAGATATCTATCCTGAAAATGATAATCAACGGCTTAATGACTTTTTGCTAGTGCGGACATGCTCTAACTTGTTCAACTTTTTAGTCGTTGACCCTGCTGGTTCCCACTCTCACTTTGTTTTCATTGATCTGATCAATAATCTGGGTGCAACCCTGACAACAGGCCTATTACTCAGAATTTTGCTGTTGTGCCGTAAGGTTAAGCCTTACCTAGAGCGTCGGTTGTCCACATTGTTTAATCACTACGAGTTAGCCAAGCAGGATTCTGTCGGCTGGCTAGTGAAAATTCTGGAGACCTTGAATTTAGCGCTGAGCTTAACATTTGGCCATCTGGATATATCCCATACATTTGCGTAGGTATTACGTTGAAAAATAACTGCATTCGCTGGGTATCATGCGCAGTACATGCAGTTATTTTGTTGCACAAATATAAACAATTGGCGCTGAATACGTTAATGTGCATTATTCGTCTCAAGCAACCAAGAGCCGCTGCAAGTCTTCCAGTGCAAGGGTTTTGTGCATATTTTTTATATAATGCGTCAGAATATTTTCTATAAAATCGAAATTTTCCTTTTCAGTTTGCTGTATACTCTGCTAACTTTCTAGGCATCTTGCCTAAGAACAATTGGCTATTGTTGGTCCGTCCGTAGCCCCCCACTGTCAAATCGTACATGTCAAGTTATGAGCCAATCTAGACAGTCCAATGCCGCAGCAGCTGCCCCTGCAGGCACGTCCCAAGAAGCTGACACTTTGGTCGATGCTTATGCTGAAGATTTGATGGATGAAATCTTTGAGGATGTCGACCGCATTTTGGCGGGTGAAGAATCCGCTATTTATGCAGATCCTGGTATTCAAGCCTCTCAGGGAACACAGTCCTTGCTGAGCGATCAATCGGTTACAGTCCCGGCGATGATTGTGCCCATTACTGCTACCCAAGCAGTAGAGCAGAGTGCTAAGGCTTCTACCACAGACACTAAAACTAGCTCAGCTAAGTCTGACAAACCAAAAATATGGTCTAGCAAGCGATTCAGCAAGAAACGCCTGGGCAATTTTATGCTGGGTGCATTGTGTTTATCAGGTTTAACTGCCGCTGGTATCTGGTGGATGCGACAGCAACCTAATGTGCAAACAGCAGATTCCTCAACCGCCCCAGCTGCCCTCCCAACGGCATCAGAAGAGGCTGTCTTACCTGCCATATCCCAGGAAACTGCTTTTGGTGAATACCTCAAGCGGTCGCTAGGGGTGATCCGGGGTGAGCGCAGTGCTCAAACTGAAACCCAGTCCCCTGGTGCCATTGCTACAGTACCTGGCAACCCATCTGGCAATCAGGCGGCAGCAGGAAAACCTTCCAACAATGTGATTGAACGTGTCTTTGTTCCCCTGTTACAGCCTGGTTCAGGGAACAATCAAGGTTCACCTTCCAATGTTGTGACATCACCGTCTTTACCTGCTCCCAACGGTGCAAGCACCGAGTCGCCCAACACAACAGCGACTATTCCGAACATTTCTACTGCCAATACTTACGAGCTCGTCGGTGTGCTGGAATTGGGAGAGCGCTCGGCAGCTTTGTTTGAAGTCAATGGCACATCACAGCGAGTCTATATTGGTGAAACCATTGGCAGCAGTGGTTGGAGCATTGTATCAATTAGTAATGAAGAGGTCGTTGTCAGACGTAATGGTGAGGTGCGCTCCATCTACATTGGTCAACAATTTTAAGTACACTGGGCTTGATGGTTGATTGCATGGTGTCGGCATAGCAAATATATGAGCATATTTGATGATTTCAGCCGCTTTTTGGAGACCCGCTTAGATGAGTTCCTCAAAGCCCACCCTCATTTAGAGATGATGGCTCTTGAGGAACAACTACGGGGTCAAGAAGAAGATGCGATCGCTACATTAGCCACCCTCAAACGTCGTGAAGCCGAGTTGGAAACAGCTGTTCTAGATACCGCTAAGGATATTAAGCGTTGGCATGAACGTATTGCTAAGGCAGAGTCTGCCCAGCGCTTTGATTTGGTAAAGCCCGCCAAAGAACGGGAGGCAACCTTGCTGCGCCAGGGGAATCATTTGTGGGGCCAGATGAAGAGCATCAAGTCACGGCTGGCAGAAACTCAAACCCTACAACAGCAAATCCATGCTAAGCGCCAGGAATTGAAAGCCAAAATTGCCACGGCCCAAGCTGCTGCTCAGACACCGCCCAGGGATTCTAGTACTACTGGTTGGCATCGCAGTCCATTCCAATCCAAGCCGCTGGATCCGTTAGAAGAGAGCTTTCAGCGTTGGGAAACTGAGGCGGAACTGGAAGAATTAAAACGCCAAATGGGTAAGTAGGCAGGGATTAAGCTTTCTACAGAGATCGTAGTGCCTGCACCGTTTCGATAACCGCTTGACCCACCTGCTGAATCTCTTGTTCAGTGGTAAAGCGGCCTAAGCCAAAACGTAGGGATGCGTAGGCTAGCGGATCGCTGCGCCCCAGGGCCTTAAGCACATGGGATGGGGCCGTGCTCGCTGAACTACAGGCCGAACCTGAGGAAAGGGCGACAACTGACTGTAGCCCCAGCAATAGGCTTTGGCCGTCTACACCGCCAAAGCTCATGTTGAGATTGCCTGGGAGTCGCTGGGTGGGATGGCCGTTGAGATAACTGTCTGGCAATGGGTTGAGGTGGGTTAGGAGTTGCGATCGCAACCCCCTTAACCGCTCACGTTCTACAGCCATCTCTGCCGTAGCCAGCTCAAGCGCTTTGGCAAACCCCACAATCTGTGGTGGATAGAGTGTACCCGAACGCATTCCACGCTCATGACCACCGCCGTGGAGTTGAGCCGCCAGATTTACCCGAGGATGACGTCGTCGCACATAGAGAGCCCCAATCCCTTTTGGCCCATAGACTTTATGGGCCGTCATCGACATCAGATGGATATTCATCGCCTGAACATCCAAAGGTACTTTACCAATCGCCTGGGCCGCATCTGTATGGAACAAAATCTCTCGCTCTTGGCATAGAGCCCCAATCTCTTTCAGCGGTTGCAGCACTCCAATTTCATTATTAGCCGCCATGACCGAGACCAAAATAGTCTCTGGACGAATTGCCTTTTCTAATAAGGGTAGAGACAATAAACCATCAGGCTCTACGGGCAAATAGGTCACTTCAAAACCCAGGGATTCTAAATAACGGCAAGGGTCTAAGACTGCGCTATGTTCTGTTTGCACCGTGATGATATGTTTGCCATGGCTAAAATAAGCTTCCGCAACACCTTTGATGGCTAAGTTGTTAGCCTCAGTAGCACCACTGGTGAAAACAATCTCTTCTGGTTGTGCATTGATGCTATGTGAGATAGTTTCACGACTTTTTTTAATAGCAGCTTCAACCGGCCAACCATAGTGATGGATGCTGCTAGGATTACCAAAATATTCTGTAAAAAATGGCAGCATTACCTCAACAACCCGTTGATCAGCGGGTGTTGTAGCATGGCAATCAAGATAAATCGGAGAGCCTGGCATAGGATTATCCCACGGTTTGTTGAATAGGAATAAATCGGTTGAAAATTCCTAGTATTCTCACCCGCACCGCTGGAATTTCTGTCGTGTATAGGCTAAAGACCCAAAAGTTTTGGCGCTGAGTGTTGTCTTCTATAAATTCCGTAAGATCCTCTTCTCCGATGAGGGTTCCATTTTCAATGGCCGTCTCACAAATATTACCAAGGGCTTTACCCAAATCCCCTAACCAGTCATCAAGTTCGTCTGCCTGGCAAAATGCCGCGCGGGCTTCAGTTTGTAGGGTTTCCGCTGCAAATGTATTGTACTGCTCTTGACCTGGGTTAGTCGCGATCAGCACGGCTGCCAATGCGCCTAACCCTACTATTCCTAGAAACGCTTTGACTTTCATTGATCTTTAGTAGAGTCCTGGTAATTATGGTCGTCCTACCGTTCTAACATAAGCAGGTCAATGAACATGGGTTAGATTATTTACACTACACATCATCCCAAAGTTTCAATAGCTTCATGCACGGTCGGTGAAGAAGATGGCCCATGACTTACTCATGCAACCTGTGATTGAGACTCAAACCAAATAGCCGTATAAATTTGGACTGTAGTGCAGCTATATTCGTGGGCAATGTCTTCAATCGAGTCGCCTGCATTGTAGAGTTCGTCAATTATTTTTGTGGGCACACCACCAGTTCCAGCTACGATCAGAAACCTGTTGTTTACTTTTAATTTTCAACGCTGTGTCAACAACATGCATCCAAACAACAATTTTTCTGGAGAGTTGCTTGAAGTGTTATGGAATATCAACGCTGTACTGATTCAGTGTTTAACATTCATCTCTTAGACAGCGTTAGCTCGAAACTAACAGACACCTGATAACTGAATATTTAGATTTTCAAAGCGGGTGGGGGGAATCGAACCCCCATCATTAGCTTGGAAGGCTAAGGTTTTACCACTAAACTACACCCGCAAGTTCAAGCATGTGCTTGACCAGCGTGACAGCAAGCATGTGCTTGACCAGCTTTACTTTGAGCATTCGCTCAACCAGCTTTGCTAGGTTAACACAGTTTGCCATAAGAAAGCTGGTTGAAAATCAAGGTTTTTATCCTGGGGAGAATCGTAATGTGAGCTGCATTCGATCGGTAATGATGGCTTGCTGGCCAGTGTATGCAGGCGCAAATCGGATCGCAGCAGGATTCACGCTGAGGGCATGGGTGAGTAAGCAGCTGGCAATTTGTGCTGACATCGTGTCCTCATCAGGCGGGGCAAAAACCTGGATAACAGAGCCATCGGCTGCGATCACCAATCCCAACGTGACCTCGCCAGCCGGTAAGGCATTATTACACGTGTGATCAGTCACGCTCAATGCAGAGGCACTCTGCAACGTAGGCAAAACATCTGGCCAATCACCTGGGGTGCCAGGCGGCACAGTTGAGGTGCTTACAATGCTGATGGCAATTGCGCCATCACCTATTGCGGACTCAGGGTTTTGGGGCTTTTCGGTGTCGTGGGTCTGGTGATCTGAAGCTGGTGGATTCTCTGTAGTAGTTCCGTCAGAGCTTTCAGTGCCGTTGTTTGGCTTGGTGGTGGGGTTCTCAGAAGGATCGGTATTTACAGCCTCTGGTTCAGGCTTTTGAGCTAGACCGTTTTGTGGCGGAGCCTGCTGTGCTAATCCCTGATTCTGGTTAGTTGGCTCAACCGCTGGGTCTTGGCCACCAAGGGCATTGGGCTGTTGTAAGGGGGCTTCAGCTGGAGGAATGTCTGGTGGTGGACTGTCAACGGCAGCAACTGGCATATCCCCTTCACCCACCAGGGTCACCGGAATGGTTACAGAATTATCAGGGGGCGCATCCACCTGTAAAATGACCGGTAGGCTCGCGACTAAAGCGCCAACATGTAATATCAACGATGCACTGATGAATGCTGGCCAGGGCAACTGGGTTAACTGTGTGAAATTGGTTTCAGCCATAGATGCTCCCCACGCAAGTAGGTTATGCCTCTTAAATTAGAGGATGTGCGATCGCATTCCCCTATCACTGGCACACTTTCCTAAGTGGAAATTGCCTGAATGTCTATCATAAAAGCGTCTACCGATGGTCGATAGACGCTGTAGGAATTTGAATTTTGCATGGGAGTGCTACGCAGCCAACGGCGGCGCAACCATTTCCTTTGAGGGAAACCCATGGTCCATGGGCGGCAACCCAGAGGCAAGTAAAGCTCGCAGTTTCGGAATTTCAGCACTGTTATAGACTCGAAACTCACTGTGCACAGTGGCAGCGGCCTGACGTACTGCTTGATTAATCACAAGGGAACCCTTGGGGTCCGACTCGGACCGATGGAATGTGCCCGGTGGAATCCGCAAAATATAGGCATTTTGCTCAAGGCGTACCCGATGGAACGGATAGTCCCAGCTAAAGTTAACCAGATAGAATGTCCGTCCCCCAGACAGTGCCAACAGATTATCTTCTTGGCGCGGGTGTAAATAAAATTGCCAATCACCGGTTTTAGTGCTGTGGGGGCTAATGGCAGGGCCATCGTGAAACACTAAATCACGGGCATTCGACTTGGGGACTGTAATGTCAAAAAATTGAACGCTAGGAGTATCTCGAAACTTTTCGAACGGATATAGTTCAAACATAGAAATTAAACTTTGCTGCTTAAGCGTGATGATGCATTTAAGCTAACGGCCTCCATTTGAAGGATCAAATCGCCCAGCGGAAAGTATCTATGCGCTAACCGAATAGATTCTATTGATGAACATTTCCCAACTTCAAGTGCTCGTGACCATTGGCAAATGTGGCAGTTTTTCGGATGCGGCCATGCAGTTGGATATGTCTCAGTCGGCGGTTAGTCGTGCGATCGCATCCCTCGAAAATGAACTCAATGTCCCCTTGCTTGTGCGCGGGCGCATGGGGGCCAAGCTCACCACCATTGGCGCACGTGTAGTCAGCCATGCAAAACAGATTTTAGAATTGCGTGAATCGATCGAATACGAAGTCAATCTCGAAAAGGCTCTCTACAATAGCCGTCTACGTATCGCCTCTTTTCGGAGCGCCTCCACCCACATTCTGCCACCTAAAATTGCCGAGTTTCAACGGCACTATCCACGGGTAGAAGTGAGTCTGGATGAATTTGACCCAGCCGGTGTAGAACAAGCACTACGGTCTGGCGGTGCAGACTTGGGGTTGCTGCCTTTACCCCGCTCCGAAGACTTTACAACCTGGGAAATTACTCGGGATGAGTATGTAGTACTCCTTCCCAAAGCCCAACATCCTACAGCCAAGCCCATTACTTGGGATGAACTGTCCACCCGCTCTTTTATTTTGCTTAACTATGCCGAATGCACCACCGCAGTCAGAGAACATTGGTCACGCTGGCAACAGCCCTTGAAAGTGGCCTATAACGTTAAGGAAGATTCCACCATTGTGAGTATGGTGGCCCAAGGCCTGGGAGCCGCTATCTTACCGCGTTTAGCCGCCATGCCCATTCCTGATACGGTCGACAGTTGTCCCCTGCCTGTCCCCCTAGAACGGGTGATTGGCGTCGCTATCTTGGCTAACGTGCCACCCTCACCGGCTGTCACCAGGTTTTTAGAAGTTATGAAGAACAGCTAAGGAACACTCTGAGGAGGCCACGCCATGGGCGTGACCTTAACAACGTCAGTGAGATTAAATCGAAGCTAGAACAGCCATAGCCTGACAATGTCATCAAATCTAGACAAATTAGGCCTAACAATTCTTAATTCACAGGGAATCAGATAAAACTGTTGTGTATTATACGGTTATCAAGATTAAATTGTTGCTTCTGATACCGCAGTAAGGATTTTTGGCATTATGGCTCAGCTTACCGTTAACGAAGTGCTCTCCAAGATTAGCCATCAGCAATCGTTACGTCGAGCTGAGCTGAGCAAGATAGATCTGGGAGGAGCCGCACTGGACCGAGGGAATTTTGCCCATGCGTATCTACGGCAAGCAAATTTGACCGGTGCGTCCTGTGAAGGTACTGACTTTTCAAAAGCCACCCTAGTTCTGGCGGTACTTTCAGACGCTCGCTTTGATAAAGCCCGATTGGATGCGGCTGAATTGACCCGTGCTCGTTTAGAGCGGGGGATTTTCCGTGAACTACAGGCACCTAAAGCCAAGTTTCATGGCGCGCATCTCACTGAAGCTGACCTATCATTTGCCACGTTGACCCAGGCCGATTTATCCAATGCC
Organism: Leptothoe sp. ISB3NOV94-8A; assembly: GCF_043421595.1. NCBI lineage: Bacteria > Bacillati > Cyanobacteriota > Cyanophyceae > Nodosilineales > Cymatolegaceae > Leptothoe > Leptothoe sp. ISB3NOV94-8A. Next base: position 6,386,206 of record NZ_JAXSQW010000001.1, read on the forward strand.
ATTGGTCATCGCACCCGCTTCAGTTGGGCAAATCTAGTCAAGGCGCAGCTAATTGATTCTGACTTTAGCGAAGCGGTCTTTGAAGGCGCTAATCTGACTCGCAGCAACTGGCATCGTGCAACAGTGCGAGGCGCTAATTTTCAACAAGCTGACCTGGAGGCAGCTCGGTTGCGCGCAGCTAACTTGAATGGCGCTAATTTAACTAAAGCGAACTTGCTCAATGCCATTCTGGAGCAAACACAGCTAGACGGTGCTGTATTGATGGCAGCCCAAGCTGACTGGGCAATACTGAATGGAGCCAGTTTAATTGAAACTGACTGGACTGATGCCTCTATGATGGGTGCTCAGCTAGAGGGGGCAAATCTTGCAGGCGCTAACTTGGCAGGGGTGAACTTGCAGCAAGCAAATCTTGAAAATGCCAACTTGACAGCTGTTGATTTTACCGATGCTCAAGTCGCAGGCGCTATTTTTACTGATGTACAGGGATTGACTGAGGCTCAGATTGTCTGGCTCAAGCAGAGCGGGGCACTAAATTTGCCTGGTTAAAAATGCTACATCACCTAATGTAGAGTGCTACAACATAGGTGCTTACGCAGTGGGGAGAGTTGAGTTGTTTCACCTCTTCAAGGTTATGGATATCCTCGCTTTCTGGCAGCAATATCACCAAACTGAACGCAGCTTTGTTGGTATTCGTTTGTACCAAGCTAATTTCTATCAGGCCAATCTAAGTGGCTTAGATTTTAGCCGCAGTGATTTATCTAAAGCTAGTTTTATTTGGGCTGATATCAGCGGGGGCATATTGGTAGCTGCCAACTTGCAAAACACGGTCGGCATCTGGCTACAGGGATTATGGGCTGACTTAACTGAGGCTGATGTTTGTCACGCTGATTGGAGCTGTGCCAACCTAACGGCAGCAAAGCTAGACCGGGCGGATTTTGTCCTAGCTAAGCTGACTGGTGCAACCTTGTGTGAGGTATCTGCTCAAGATTCTAACTTTTCAAACGCTCAGCTCTGGGGAACTTTGGCCACAAAAGCTGATTTTAGTGGCGCTTGTTTACATCAAACCAATTGGGCAACAGCTCGACTGATAGGGACCCAATTGGTGACAGCCGACCTTAGCTGGAGCAATCTTTCACAAGTTTTGGCCACAGAGGCCAATCTGACATCTGCAAATCTAGAAGGTAGCGATTTAAGTGACGCAGATTTCACAGGGGCATGCTTTAGAAAAGCTGACTTAACAGCTACTAATTGCCAGGGAATCTGTCTACAACGGGCCAACCTACAGCATGCTGATTTACGGGGAGCTGACTTAACAAACGCCAATTTATCAGGAGCTGATTTAACTGGAGCCAATCTCAAAGGTGCAAACTTGACCAACATCCTACAGACCGATGCCATAGGAATTACCAGTCATAGTAAAGTTCCTACAGAATGGCCACCTGATGCGCGTTGCCATAGTGCCCAACTCTTCAAAAATCGGGCTTTTCAATAAGGCAGAAAAAGGTTAGAGCAGCTGTACAAGCGAGGGTAGCTGCTGCCGATGCGTCACACCCTAGCGCCTGCATTGGAAAGTAAAGGCAAATGGCCAGCACGCCCGACAGGCCAGTGGGGGTAGTCAAAAACTCGAATACCTCTTGGGCTGCTTCTAGAAATTCTAATAGTTTGAGAAATCGATCTAATAATGTCATAGCTATATCATTCCCTATCCAAGCAACTGGTCAAAAACATTCGCGAGGATGGGTTTTGGCACTTTGCCAACCCATGTTTTGACCTCATCATGTTGGGCATTGAGCAGCGTGAACTGAGGGACACCAGATGCACCATAGTCTGAAACTTGATTCGCCCATTGAGGATCATCAATGTCTAGCATAACAAAGCTAATGGTATCGCCATATTGCTGATGTAGATCAGCAATCGCAGGGGACATGCTCTGACAGGTCGTGCACCAGTTAGCGTAAAACTCGATGAATGTAGGGTTTGGAGATGCGATCGCAACTTCATAGGGCGTCGCCTCAGCTGCCATCGTTTTTAAGGTCATCAATCCTGAAAGGGGCGTGAAACTGGTCGTCGTTGCCGCCGGACGCGTAATCAATAGGGTCACCAAAATCGCTACCAAAATCGCAATCATGGCACCCACTAATTTGATTGACGAGCCAGTTGCACCGTCCTTCGTCGTAAAAACCATCAACTCACTGTCCCCTTAGCGATAGTAGTAAGCCAGGAACACATGCACCCCCAGCATCAACATAAAAACACTGACTAGAAAAATATGGGTAGGCAGCCAAACAGCCCGCATATTGCGGATCAATGGCCCCTTCGTCATCACTAAATCTTTATTCCCTGGTACACCAAAGAATTTACGTGGTGACTCAAGTATTCCTGTTTCTGCCACTACTCCTACAAGAGCAGAGAGGGTAACTGCAAAAAACACCCACAAAAATAAATAATTGAAATTAAGGCCAGTAGCCCCGATGGTATGGACAACTACAATCGCTAATAGACCCACGCCCAGGAAAATGTGCACACTGCGCCACAACATCACAGAACCAGGCAGTTTAATCTTACCGAGCCAGCTCCGACCTCGCTTACGTAGCGATAGCAACATTTCAAAGACAACAAATGCTAGAGCAACATAGCCTGTCACCTGCTTGTAGATTTCTCCACGGATAAACTGATGAAGCTCAACCGAACGATCCCGTAGCGCATCCAAATAAATCGGACTGATCGCAAAGGGCAACAATAACAAAGCACTCGCCAGTGTCAATAAAATTAGCGTGGAAAATTTAGGCTTCATTACCCCAAGGCAACAAACAGCAACAGTAAATAAACAACATTAGGGATAGAACTATTCGTGCAACCAACACAACTACCCCTAATGTTAGAAGAGCCTCTTAAAGACGCCCGCTAAAGCTGTGTCAAACAACCGTTATGCCAAAGGGCAAACTAAGAAGCAGGCATGCTTTCAACAGGAATGTTAATAACAACACCACCCATCACTTCACCCATCTCAAACTGCTTGTCGGGATAGCGTTCAAGGTGAATGGGGTGGGTGTTGTGGCAAGTCACACAAGCTTCAGCAACGGCTTTATCGGGGTACATTGCCGAGAAATATGCTTGACCACCCACTTCTTGATAATCTTTATAGGCCTCACCACTGGCTTCCATTTCCTCTAGAGCAATTTTTTCAAAGTCACTCTTAGGTCCATGGTTGTCGTTGATATACCAAGTAGAAATCAAGTTATAGGTAAAGTAACCAGATTCATTGGCAATCTCAGAACCCAGGCGGAACATCTGTGCAGGCAGAGGGATACCATCAGTTTGCTGCCAGCCTTCAGTAGATTCAATGTCAAGTACACCCTTGTCCTTAGACTTACCCTCAAGGGTTTTTACACGGTTTACTACGTGCTTGGTGTAAGCAGTACGATCCGCTGCTAGCACAGTGTGAATGTAATCAGCAACAAGATCAGGGGCAATACTAGGACCTGTCGCAGTTGCTACGGTGGAAGAAGCACCACCACTACAAGCAACAGCAGTAAAGCAAACTGCAGCGGCTAAGCCCAGTAACCCAATTGTCCTAGCGCGAATGCTCTGAAACCAATTTATCAACATATTAGTCATCTCCTGGTACATCCGGATATTTCAATCTTGTTCACGACAGAGGATTCTGAACAACAACCATGCGCTATTCAGAGGCATTGCCCGATCTCCTTGCCTCAGCAGCCTTCATCATGTCAAAGGTCTCCATTTCAAGGGTTGGAGGTCGGTCAAAATTGGCTTCGACCAGTTCAGGGTCGAAAATACTGTTATAGCTATACTCAAGGCCGTGACAATTCATGCACACATCCCCCACCATGCGATCCTGTGGTTTGAGATTGTATGTATTGTTGTGATTCACCTTGACCGTAGTACTATCATCTTGGCCATGGGGCACACGGGGTAAATGACAAGTAGAACAACTCACAGCACCAGGTCCAGGGCGAGGAAGCTGCTGACTCGCTGAAAACAACTCAGCATGCCTGGAATTTTGATAATTCAGGGAGTGATTGTCGTTATGACAGGTTAAGCATGCATCAACTGACGCTTCCACCGTGTTAGCAGAATGCACATCATGACAAGCATTACAGGTCATTTGCTTGTCCATTGCATCATGCTTCATAGGTAGTCTGGCCATCGCCGGGGTTAAAGGCAAATCACCTTCTAGCAGACGGACACCATGCTTACTTAGTAAGAATGTATCTACCGCTTGCTCGTGGCAAGATTGACAGGTCTCGTGATTAGGAGCTGCCAGAAACTCTTTAGTCTCACTATGCTGATGACAGCTGGCGCAATTCACATCGTTAAGAGCATGGGCGCTGCTTTGCCACAGACTATTAATATCACTTAGCTCCTGCTCTGTCGTCGCTCCAGCTATCTGACTAGGAGCAAAACTCACTAGCAGTATCAATCCAAAAAGCACGAGAGAACGCAGCAGCCTAGATATCTGACACATCATGAGCCACCTCCCAAAAACTCTTTGCTGAGGTTAGGCTCAGGGGCTGCTTCTAGGGATGTAGTCACCACCCGATCAGGGACCTCCTGAACAGGCAACATCTCTGGCGCTCCCATGTTCTGTCGCAAAAAACCCGTTGATACCGTGCTGTGATCATGATAGTTGTGACAACCTGCAGTCCAGCAACCGTCCGGAGCAAATCCTTCATGGCTCTTGAGCTGTGTCAGGGTCAGCTCCTCATGACAAGCCATACACAAATCAGGTTGCAGATTCACTCCCCGACCAAACATGTGCACATGCTCATTGTGGCAAGCCGTACAGGTCAGTACGTCAACTCTCTCTCGATACTCTGCCCAGCGGGGGTCTCGAAACTTTTTCACCCCATGTAAATCATCAGCTAGCTCGGCCCCATGACAACGGGTGCAGGTCTCATTACTAACGGGTTTAAACCCTTCATGACAAGAAGCACAGGACGCCTCAAAGACATGATGCCCTTCAGAGGTTTCACCAGGTAGAAAAACCTCTTTCTTATCTAGAGCAAACGCTGCTGAGACCCACACAAGCAAAATAACCAAAGCCAGAATGATGCCTGTCTTGAGGGAGAATACGTTACCTAGTCTTTGCTTAAAAGAGCGTGCCATCAAATCCCTAAGCAACCACCATTAAAGCAACACCATCAGCAGAATGACGAGGGCCGCCGCGCCACCGCCGATAATGCCCGCCGTTGTTCCCGCACCAATACCTTCTGGCACCTCAGTTGGCACAGCTGCTGCAGATTCCAACTGAATATCTTGCTGATCGTAGTCAGCCCCTTCAAGCATCAGCTCAGTGATGGCACCGTATGCACCAACCCAAGCATCCTTGACATCAGATGTCCAGGCATCACCTGCATATTGCTCCAGAGTCTTCAGCAAACTATTCCCCACCGAAGGATAGTGAGCAGGCAGAGCACCATACTTAACATGACGTGCCCCTAAGCCCTTTAAGGCTTTGCTCAAAACATCTGGCTTACGTAGGTTTTCAACCACCATCACTAGACCACCCTTAAGCATCTGCTTCTGCTTGACCATATCCGTGTGCTCAAATAAGGGGCGAGCATCTGGATAATCGGTAAACAGATGCTCGTAAAATGTCGATACTAAGTCATCGGCCTTAGGAGCAACCAACGCAAAGCTTTGTTCGAGCAGCTCTACATTGAGACCACCCTCTTCGGCAGGCGCACTTTCTAATGCCACTTCTTCCTGTGTATAATCAGCTCCTTCAAGCATTAGCTCAGTAATCGCTCCATACGCACCGGCCCAAGCTTCTTTGAGATCCGATGTCCACGCGTCACCGGCATATTGTTCAAGGGTTTTCAACAAACTGTTGCCCACCAGCGGATAGTGCTCTGGCAAAGCACCATACTTGACATGACGAGCACCCAAGCCCTTAAGCGCATTACTCAGAACCTCCGGCTTCCTGAGATTTTCAATAACCATCACCAGAGCACCTTTAAGCATCTGTTGCTGCTTAGCCATATCTGAATGCTCAAACAATGGCTGAGCTGCTGGATAGTCTGTAAAAAGGTTGTTATAGAAGCTACCTATAAACTCATCGGCTTTGGGCTTCACAAGTTCGAAACTCTGCTCTAACAACTCAACGTTTAAGGACATTCCTGTTAGTCTCACTTCAACAAGTTTTCGTCACAAGCATTGTTTCAAGGAACCAAAAAATGCCATGCAGAGATGCTTGGAAAGCACAAAGCATTCCAACAAATCAACTAAATGCACTGAAACAAGCTAAGTGATGATTGTGGGGCTCGATTCCACAGATGCCTTTTCAGAGCACCCAAGGCAATCAAAGACAAATACAGCGTCATGAAACCAAATGCCTGAGACCAGCTTCGGCAGTAACAAAGCTTTATGTCTATGGATCGGTATCTGCGTATTTGACTATCACCGTATTGCGATCACAACTATTTTTTTGTGGCTTCAGATACCAAAATGACAGCTAAATCCCTTTAACGCATCTGATATTTGCAAAAATTGAATCCATCTTGCTTTTGGAAAATAATTTTGGAAGACAACATTTTTTCATTTAAACCAAAACTGCCAAAACTCTTTATTGAAGGAGCTTTCGCACTTCTGTTCATCTCTAGTCACGTATATTTTTTGAGTTCTAAATAATTGCGAAAATAAGTGTTCATTTGCGTTTATCGACATAGATCGATTCGTTTTTTGAATAATATCGGTCGCGATGATAAGAAACAGAGATTTTCTGTGCCTATGTATACAAACAAGACATCAAATCACGGTGAAGATTGTCAAATGTTGTTGTTTTATCGACAACCCAGCAATGTGAGTAATCTGGTAATTCCTCGCTTATGACCTCTGCCGTGGTTCAATTTATAGGTTCGATTAGACTAGCTGTTCCCTTGTTGGTGATTATTGGCTCTGTTCTTATCGGTGCAACATTTTATGAGTCAGAGGTAGGGTCAGCTGTTGTTCAGCAAGAGATTTATAAGAGTCCATGGTTTGGGGGTCTAATATTTCTCCTAGCCATGAATCTAAGTCTTTCCACATTACTCCGTTATCCCTGGAAGGGGGCTCGTAAAGTTGGCTTTGCCATTGCTCACTGGGGTTTGGTGGTGATTATCGCTGGGTCAGCGGCGGTTATTCATTTAAGTGTTGAAGGCATGCTGTTGGCACGTACAGACGGTGGTCCTGTTAGTACCTTGCGGGTGGAGGGTGACCTGTTGGAAGTTGCCGCCCTTGGTCAAGAGACACAGCAGGCATCCTTATTCATTAAGGACAATGGCAGTGTTGTTCCCAGTCACCTAGGAGATTTATCTCTACTGGGCTATACCAATCACGCCATTAAGACGGCTCACTTTACAGATGGCGCAACCATTGACAATCCAGCTGTAAGACTGTCTCTCAGTAGCGATCGCATGGGTCAAACCCTGGAGCGTTGGCTAGCAGTTGCTCCGGCGTCCTATGATCGCATGGATATCGGGCCTGCTGAATTACAAATCATCAAGGTGCACTCTGGTCAGGAGCTGCAGCAAGCGTTAACCATGCCTTCTCCAGGCAGTAATGCTGTTTGGGGCACATTGACGCTTAATCTCCCAGACATGACTCAAACAGTAGATGTGAAATCTAGTGTGAATCAAACCATCATGCTGGGGGATGTTGAACTCGCCATCAAAGATTTTTGGCCTGATTTTCGCCTTGATGGTGATGGCAAGCCAGAAACTGTAACGCAGCAGCAGCGAAATCCAGCTGTGCAATTGGAGCTATCGATGGGTGATGCAACTGAGCGTTGGTTTATCTTTGGCAACCCAGCGTTCGAACCCATTCGTGCACAGTTGGCGGGAGACACTCCTTTAGCCGTAGATATCGACTACCAAATTTTGGCCAATACACAACCAGAAGCATTCTTTAAGGTCGTTGTGGATGATGCAGGTGAGCTGCATTATGCGGCCAAGTCATCTAAAGGCTTTCAAGCTGGCCCCCTTGTTCTAGGAGAGGCGGTGTCACCCGGATGGGCAGATTTTGAAATCACCCTTGAAGATTATGTGCCACAGGCACGAATTGAGCGAGATATTGTGCCTTTACCAGAAGGTTCCGAAGGTGGGGAACCCGCTTTGCAGGTTGCAACTGCAAATGGCCAGACAGCTTGGGTGCCATGGGGTGAGCCAACCACGATTACAACCCAGGCAGGCGACTTGTACGTAGCCTTCAGCCCCAAGCTGATGCAGCTACCCTTTGCCCTTAAACTCAATGACTTTATCGTGGAGCGTAATGAGGGGAGCGAGTCTGTGGCCATGTGGACAAGTCTGGTTACCCTGATGGAGCCACAAACCGGTGAATTGACAGAACGTCGAGTGTGGATGAATCATCCTACGTGGTTTAAGGGGTGGAAAGTTGCTCAGGCATCGTGGAATCCGGGTGATTTAGCCCAGTCTACGTTGCAGGTTAAGCGTGAACCCTGGTGGGTGACAGGCCTGACTTGGCTTGGTTCACTCATGGTGACCCTGGGCGTAGCCATCATGTTCTACGGTCGAGCTGTGGCTAAAAAGCTGAAATTTGTGGGTGACATCTTAGGGGCTGCTGAAGATAACCAAGATGTTGGTACCAAACAGATTCCCATTTTTAACGTTTTCTCTAATGGTGCAGGCAAAACCGCTACATAGAGGAAATAGTTATCTGCATCATCCTATCTGTATCAAAATAGGGACTTAAGTCCCTGTGATTCGAGTATCCGCATTCATAAGTCACATCCCATGAAACTTCTTAAATTTGCGATTGGTTTATGCCTTGGGCTATTGCTGATTGTTCTGCCCATCAGTCAGTTTCAGCCGTCCGCCCTGGATAGCCTACAAACCATGACTGTGCAGCAGGGTGGACGCAAAAAGCCACTGGATACCGTTGCGCAGGAGACTGTTGCCAAGATTCATGGGGCAACGACCTATAAACACGATGGCGTTCAGGAAAGTGCCATGGAAACCTTTATGTCTCTTTGGCTTAACAATCGCAACTGGAACGAAGAGCCGTTTGTGTTGGTCAGCTATCGTCCCCTAAAGGAGCTAGCGGGGCTGGATGTGGAGCAGAAGCATTTCTCCTTTGAGACGCTGATGCGCAACCAACCGTTGGGAGATGTGGTTAGAGCGGCCCATCGTAAGCAAATTGATGATGAGGATTTGACTCGCGACGAACGGGAAGCCCTGACCATCGAGGACCGGTTGCAACTAATGCTGAGCATGGTGAACGATGATGCGATCGCAATCGTTCCTCACCCTAATGATATCAAAGGCAAATGGGTGGGCATCAACGAGGCTCAAACCCTTTACGATGCAGAATCTGTGGCTCCGCTGCTAGCCAACTTCGCCATTATCAAGCAGACAATTTTGTCGGGCACCGATCATCTGCCCATGCTTGCTCCCATGGCCCAGTCTCTCAAAGCTGGACTGGCCGCCCTTAGCCCTGACGTTTATCCCCCAGATGGTGTGATGCGACGGGAGGTATTTTTCAACCACTTCCATCCTTTTGCCAAGGCCTGGCAGCTCTACGGCATCGCTTTTGTCTTAATGCTTGTGGCTCTGTGGGTACAGCCTTTTAATCTGTACTGGACGGCCATTGGCACCTTTGTGGCCGGTGTCGCTGTGCAAAACTTCGGCTTTTGGCTTCGGATGCAAATTGCCGGTCGTCCTCCTGTGACCAATATGTATGAATCAGTGGTATGGGTGGGCTTTGGGATTGCAGCCATCGCTCTCATGTTCGAGCTTTTGCATCGCTCTAAATACTATTTGCTGGCTGCCGCTCCCCTGTCTGTGGTGTGTTTAATTTTGGCCGATAGCCTACCCGCTGTGCTGGACCCCAGCATTTCACCATTGGTACCGGTACTGCGGGATAACTTCTGGCTGAGTATTCATGTGCCCACTATCGCCCTCAGCTATGCCAGCTTTGCCCTGGCCTTAGGGTTAGGGCACGTAGCCCTGGGCAGCTATCTGTTTACCCCCAATGCCAAGTCACGCATTAAATTGCTGTCTCAGCTCAACTACCGGGTGTTGCAAGTGGGGGTGCTACTGCTGACCGCTGGCATTATCCTTGGCGGTATTTGGGCCCACTTCTCCTGGGGGCGTTTCTGGGGCTGGGACCCTAAGGAAACCTGGGCGCTGATTGCATTGCTTTGCTACCTGATACCCCTTCACGGTCGTTTAGTCGGTTGGATTGGCAATTTTGGCATTAGCGTGGCCAGCGTGGTGGCCTTTAATGCCGTGCTGATGGCTTGGTATGGCGTCAACTTTGTTTTGGGGACTGGGCTACACAGCTATGGTTTTGGTACCGGCGGTTCCGAGCTGATGATTGCTGGAGTCGTCGGTTTAGATTTACTGTTTGTGCTAATTACTGCCATTCGTCATCAAGGTTGGCTGAGTGGCATGCAGACAGCCGAGACCCGTACCTAACCAACGGTATTGCAGAGGTATCCATAGGTGCAGGGTCAGGCTTTAAAAACCAAAGGAGAGAGGACTTTATATGAAACGTCGTGAGTTTGGCAACCTGTTTGGGTTGGGGCTGTTGGCTACATCTTTGCCGATTGCGATCGCAGCCTGCAATCCCACAGAAACTACCTCTGAAGCCCCAGAACCTGATGATGCTCCAGCTGCCACGATCGATGAAACACCGAGAGAAGATGGATTTGCCGCTCTCGGTACCGTCACCGATTTAGACAGCGATGGTTATCTAGCCAAAAAAGGCTTTATTGCTGGCCCTGTGATTGTCATTCGCGATCCAGCCGCTGCCGATAGCGTCATCGCTCTTAACTCCATGTGCACTCACCAGGGCTGTAGCGTCGAGTGGAAAGATGACGCATTTGCCTGTCCCTGCCATGGCTCAAAGTTCAACACTGATGGCAGCGTGGCCACCGGTCCTGCTACCGACCCCTTAGCCTCCTATGAGGCGATTATCGATGGCGATTTGGTCCTGGTGAAAGCCACCTAAGCTGGGCGCAACACTAGTAAGATGGGCCTGACCGATTTTCTGGTGATACCTTGAAGACTATTGCGGCCTGGATCAATCAACACGGCCTCCGTTCCACCCCCCAAAATCAACGTATCTGGTTAGCAGCGAGCCTGATTATTGCCATAATTTATGGCATTTTGTTCTGGCGAATTGCCTTTGCGGGGCCGTACACCATTGCAGACGACGGTCGGCAGCACCTATTTTGGATGCTGCGTTATGTTGATCCTGGCCTATTCCCAGACGATATTATTGCCGACTATTTTCAATCAGTCGCTCCCGGTGGTTATAAGGCCCTCTATTGGCTGGGTGCAAAAGTAGGACTGCATCCATTTCTATTGAGTAAACTGCTGCCTCCCGTTTTGGGCGTCATCGGCACAGCCTATGCCTTTTACCTGGCCATCGCCATTATCCCTGTGCCGCTAGTCGCGTTTACCAGCACAATTATTCTCAATCAATCCCTGTGGATGTGGGATGAACTAGCCTCCGCCACCCCTAAGGCCTTCAACATTTTGTTGATTTTGGCCTTTTTACTGTATGTCGTGCGGCGACAACTTATCCCCTGTGTAATAGTGCTCGGTCTCCAGGGATTGTTTTACCCCCAGACTGTGTTTGTCTCACTGACGCTGTTAGGGCTACAGGTGATCTGGCCGCCACGAAAACCGGATGCTTGGAAGTTTTTGGCTGTAGGTCTGGCAGTGGCTAGTCTTGTATTGTTACCCTACGCCATGGGCACCTCACCCTATGGCCCTGTGGTCACCCTAGAACAAGCCAGGGGCATGGCGGAGTTTCAACCCGGTAGTCGTAACGCCTTTTTCTATAACAACCCGCTGAGATACTGGTTATTTGCCGCCCGCAGCGGTCTGCTACCGCCCGTTGTTCCTGTCACCATTTGCGCTGCATTATTGTTGCCCCTGCTCTATCGACTGCGGCTGCCCCTGCTAAAAACAATCACCCGCAACGGTGCCATCCTTCATCAGCTATGGCTTGCCTCAGTCATCATGTTTTTCGCCTCCCACGCCCTCTTATTTCGTCTGCACTTACCTAGCCGCTACAGCCGCCACAGCATTAAAATCATTTTCTCTCTAGCCGCCGCCATAGTATTAGTGACGCTATTAGACGCAGCTCTCCGACGTTTGCATCAGTCTCATTTATGGCGGCAGGGAGTCGCTCTCAGCTTGGTAATTGGCTTTACTGTAATTACCGTAGGTTATCCGGGTTTACTCAACAGTTTTCTAAATGTGGTGTATGTGAACTCGAATCGCACCGCACTCTATGGGTATTTACAACAACAGCCCCGCGATATTCGGATCGCTTCTTTAGCGAAGGAAGCTGAGAATATTCCAGCCTTTACAGGTCGTTCAGTGCTTGTCAGCCCAGGGCATAGTTTGGCCTACCACCAAGGCTATTACAGCCAAATTCGATCTCGTATTTTAGACTTGATGGCCGCCCAATATAGCCCAGACCTATCCAAACTCCACTCAGTTATTACTGACTACGGTATTGATTTTTGGCTGATCGATGAGAACTCGTTTAATGCCGATAATATGCCGCGCCAGTGGCTACGACAGTTTGACGCAGAGCTATCATCAGCCATAGAACAGCTACAGCAACAACCCTCTGCCTTACAGCAACTCACACCTGCCTGTACCGTAGTCAGTGATCAAGGTAAAACGCTGCTTTCAGCAGATTGTATACTTCAAATTCAGGGGTGACCGATCATGTAATCGTCTTCATTTACAAAAGATCGCCGTAATGCAAAATGCACAATCAAGCACTTAAAACTGACATTACTCATCTTCACATCCTTCAGTAAACACGTCTCCACTGGGCATTGTTGCACCACACAGTCTTGCCTCAGCGAGAATATCTTCAGCAACAGTAGCCCCCGTCAGATCAGCACCTCGCAGAGCAACATCATTGAGATTTGCGTCAGTTAAGTTTGCACCCACTAGTTGGGCATCAGCTAAAACGGCATCATCAAAGTCAGCCATGGAAAGGGTACTGTTAGTGAGATCAGCACCTCGTAAATTGGCATAGAGGCGAAATCGCTGAAGCCCTAAAAAGGGAATAAATCCTGTGGAGGTGAATTCTGTTAGATCGGCGTTACTCAGGTCTACGTTGATCAGGTTAGCCCCTGCCAAATGGGCTCCACCCAGCTCAGCATTCGGCATCTTGGCATCCTGTAAATTCGCTAAGGGCAAACTGGCGGCATGTAAATCAACAGCATCCATGGTGGCGGCTGATAAATTTGCTAAGCCTAGCTTTGCCCGACTAAAGTCTGTTTCCGTCAGGTTGGCTCCACTCAAATCGGCACCCACCAGATAGGCTTCCGAAAAATCAGCGCCTGATAGATTCGCACCAGCAAGCACAGCCCCTTCCAAATTAGCCTTATCCAGATCTAATTCACTCAAATCGACCCCGCTAAGATCACAACGAATGCAGGCATTGGTCTCCATTAGCTGTTGCCGTGCATCTTCAACAGAAAAATTGGGTGTGGTTAGTGTCGTTGTTATAGCGCCAATATCTCCACGGCCTAGCTGCTCTAACAAGTAAGCACCAAACTCTTCTGTCGACGTCACACGCAAAATATTGCTGCGGTGTCCATCGGTCTCTGGAGACTCAATAAAGCCAATGGCAACTTCAGCAAAATCTTCTTTGCCACGCCCTTCTCGTTCATCGCTATCCCCTGGCACATAGTCGCGCTCAAAGCCACCATATTCAGCCTCGTTGCGTTGAATATAGAGTTGGCCACCTACGAAAAATGCAGTGGCATCGATTTCTCTATCCCAAATACGTAAGGCTGTGGAAAAAATCTGATCAAAGGGGATGCGAATCTCTCGACTCCCTTTTTGGTTATCCAGAGGCTCAATGGGATCACCCTCTTCTGCATACACGACGAGGATATTGTCTTCAATCAATAGTCGACAATCACCAGAAGCATCAACCTGAGATAAATCTAAACCACAGTTCACCTGGGTGCCATCTCGATCATTCAGGGGTATCGGTGCTTCAAACCCCTCACAACGAGAATTAAAAGGAAAACTGCTGCAAAGCCTGTACAGTTCGTCTAAGCTGAGTTCTTCGGTCTGTGCCCTACTTGTTGCACTCAGACCTAGAAGCAAAGCAAAAGGAACAATAATCCCTAGACGTGGCATCAACTGCACAAGCCCCATGGTAAATACCTCAACTATATTCGGTGAATAATCGAATATAGTTGATACTACCGATTGAATGCCAATTTCTATGAATATAGATTAATTAGCCAGATTAATTAGCCCGTGATTGTCCCTGTGAGAGGAGAACTAGCACTGGCATAGGCTTTCACTGGAATACGACCGGCTAAATAGGCGAAGCGTCCTGCCTCAGTCGCCAATCCCATGGCTCGACCCATTTTCACAGGGTCTTGAGCTTTTGCGATCGCAGTGTTAATCAACAACGCATCCGCCCCCATCTCCATAGATTCGGCAGCTTCACTGGGGCTACCAATTCCTGCGTCTACCACCACCGGTATGGTGGCTTGCTCAACAATAATGCCAATGTTAGCCGCGTTGCGCACCCCCTGACCTGACCCAATGGGAGAGCCCAGCGGCATCACTGTCGCACACCCAGCTTCCTCAAGATGCTTGGCCAAAATCGGATCGGCATTGATATAGGGCAGTACAGCAAACCCTTCTTTTACAAGTTGTTCCGCCGCCTGTAGTGTGCCAATGGGATCAGGCAACAAATATTTTGAATCTGGAATCACCTCTAATTTCACAAAGTTGTTGTCTTCCTGCCCCAACAGCTTTGCCATCTCTCTGCCTAAACGAGCCACCCGAATCGCCTCATCGGCACTGGTACATCCAGCCGTATTGGGCAACATCCAAACCTTCTGCCAGTCAATTGCTTGAGCCAGACCTTCATGGCCAGGAGCATTGGTCTGCACCCGACGTACAGCCACCGTCACAATTTGGCTACCGCTAGCGGCCAGACTAGCCCGCATCGTATCAAAATTGTCAAATTTACCCGTACCCGTCATCAACCGTGACGAGAAAGACCGTCCGGCAATAACAAGAGCATCATCATCAGTCGTAATCGGAGGAGCAGAAAGAGTTTGCATTTTTGTAGGAATCGAAAAAAACGTAGGTTGGGTTGAACGGGTGCAACCCAACGACTCGGAATTAGGGGCGGCAGTAGAATTTTGTGAATCGGTAGGATGGCCGCCGCCCACCATCCCCGCAGCATCGGCAATACCCTGCTTCGCTGCCCCCATAAACCGTTCCCAATGGAACGTTGCCAACAGCGGATCAGGCTGACCTTGAATCGATTCAACAATCAGCTTGGCAGTAATTGGCGTCAGCAGCACACCATTCCGGTGATGCCCCGTTGCCAAGGTCAGATTATGGCATTGACTAGGTCCCAAAATAGGTGCTTCGTCAGGTGTTGTAGGGCGATATCCCCACCAACAGTCTTGTAAGGGACAATCAGCCAATGACGGATATAGCCGTACTGCCTCGTTGAGCAACTGTGCCACACCAGCAGGCGTATTATGGGGGGTAAATCCAACATCCTCATTGGTTGCCCCCAGCACAATCCGTCCATCTTTGCGCGGCACTATGTAGATATGCTCCCCATACAAAACCCGATTGAGGCGATGGGGAAAATTGGGCGGTGTGCCTAGAGCGGCCATTTGTCCCTTACGGGGGATTATGGGAATGGGCAATAGCTCACTGGACCAAGCACCAGCCGCCAAAACGTAATGCCCCGCCTGCTGCTGACCATTGGATGTCAGTACCCCAGTGACCTGCTGATTATGTTGCAAAAACGCCTCAGCACTCACCCCTTCTTGGATGTCCACTCCCAGTTCTTGGGCTCCAATGCGCAGGGCCTGAAGCAGGGCGCGAGTATCGACCTGCCCCTCTTCGGGGTACCAGTAACCCCCCTGAACATTGGGGTTAAGGTGGGGCTGATAGCTATGAATAGCGGTCTGGCTGAGTAAACCTGGTGAAGCATGCTCTAAAGAGAACACAGGGGTGAGAATCCCACAGGGCCAAAAGCCGGTATCTTGACCCGTCAGTTCCTCTAACTTACGACTCCAGCTGGCATAGAGGGCAAGACTTCGCTGGCTCAGATCCAACAGAGCCCCTGTTAAGCCTTCAGCACTCGGAGCTAACATGCCTGCAGCCGCGTGTCCCGCAGCCGCATTAAAATCACGACTGAGTACGGTAACGGTAGCCCCTTGCTGGCGAAGTTCGGTTGCGATCGCAAGCCCAACAATCCCGCCACCAATCACCAGCACATCTGCCTGACCCATAGGTTTTTATCAACCACCTCTTCAATAAACAATGTTTGCAAGAATAAACAATGCTTGCAAGCAATAGCCGCCCAGCAAGTCTTAACGACGGTGCCAATTTTAGGAAGACATTGTCTGTAATATCTAGGCGCAGAACAGACCTTAACAGATTGTCCTGCCTCGAAGATGAGTTACATCCTGAAACACAACAAGTGCATCAGTTTACCCTACCAAAGCGCCCTAACAGGCGGCTGATTTTGGTTCTGATTGGTGGGTTGCGGCTGCGCTTGTCCCTGATTTGCAGGGGGCGTTTGCGGTGTAGTTTGAGCCGTCTCTCCAGCCGTGGGGTTGGGCTCAACAACAACGCCATCGGTATCATCCCCAGCATTGTTGGTTTGAGCATTGATACCAAAGGCCGGAGCACTTTGCACATCGACAACTTGACGTTGAGGAATCTCCCCTGCCTTTTCTAACGGTGTTCGACTACTAATAATTCCAATGGAATTACCATTCGCATCATCTCCATTCAGTGCTACTACGGTGCCACTTGTGGCATCGTCAGCCGCCTCAAAATTAGTTTGGGAAGACGGGTCATCATCAGTTTGGTCCACCCAAGATGCTACTTGGTTAGACGCACTGGTGCCGTAGATGGCCATCAGTGAAATCGCCGCCAGAATACCACCCAAGATAAACTTATTCATACGCCTATCCCCTCCTTACTACCACCGCCTTTTATCATTACCCAGTTCTTGAAAAATGGAGCCACTATTTGCAGGAATTCAGACATTAACTCTAACAACTTTGGGTCTAAACTTTAACGCCTCACCACACTAACGTTTGTCCCTGTCCCCAAAACTGATCGTATTTAGTCACTGTAATATCCCCCAGTACAGTGGTTTGGCAGGCTAAGCGCAGGGGACGCTCAGGGGTATGGGGCGGTAGTGACCGTCGACCCCGATCCTTCCAATTTGCCGCTGATACCTCACCCTCGATCATCACAGCACAGGTTCCACAGCTACCGATACCACGGCAGTTAATCAAATTAGCGTTGCCATTGTATAGAGCAATGTCGTTATCTAAAAGCACACGTCTGAGATTGGCACCCGTTTCACATTCAAAGGTTTGTCCTTGAGCAGTCACGTTTGGCATGGGAATCATTGTGTTAAGCATTTCAAACTATATTCCAGTTTCTTATGTGGCAAATTCAAGTCTGTGTAGATAGTTTGATAAATAACAGTTTAGATGTGTAAAACACTTAGGCGTTTTGATTTAGAAACATTGCAAATATCACTAAATATTTATCAGTGAATTAAGCCATAACCTGAAGTTTTCGCAGCTTTTCCATGGCCTTCATAAAAGTAGTGAGATGATATGACTTAAACGACTCAAAAAATAGCCTGTCACAAAGAGTATAAAATGCTGCCAAACACTTGTGGTTAAGAGGATTGATCCTCATCCGTTCATTTCCCATTTTGGGTTGTGAATATCTTCATCAAAGGTCTAAACTCGGTACACAGGGTCTTTAAATTGCCACGTATCTAAAAAATAAAAATCAAATAAAGTTCAGAATTCGACACTCAGCAAATATCACAGGAAGCATCCTCTACATCTACTATTTCTAGGCTTCATTCACTACATTGTGTTCTCTGTTGCTATGTCTCAAAACACTCAGCTTTGGATTTACGACACTACTCTGCGGGATGGTGCGCAGCGCGAGGGGTTGTCCCTTTCGGTTGAAGATAAATTGAATATTGCTCGCCGCTTAGACGATCTGGGGATTCCCTTTATCGAGGGGGGATGGCCAGGAGCGAATCCGAAAGATGGGCAGTTTTTTTCTCAGCTCCAGCAGCACCCATTGCGTCAGGCTGAAGTCGTTGCTTTTTGCTCGACTCGCCGCCCCCATATGCCAGTGACAGAGGATGTCACCTTAGCAGCAGCTTTAGCAGCAAGAACTAACTGGTTAACCCTGTTTGGTAAGTCTTGGGATCTCCACGTTACCGAGGGGTTAAAGACGGAGTTGAATGAAAATCTATCCATGATCTACGACTCCATTGCCTATTTAAGACGGCAAGGACGACGGGTCATATACGATGCTGAGCACTGGTTTGATGGTTATGTAAGCAATCCTACATATGCAGTCCAAACCTTGGAAGCTGCGCTTCGGGCTGGTGCGGAGTGGTTGGTGCTATGCGACACCAACGGCGGCATGTTACCCCATCAGATCACGGAGATTGTACGCACAGTTGGCCAGTGGTTGGCCACGTTGAATTTGAAAAATCCTCCTCAGTTAGGTATCCATACCCATAACGATGGCGATCTGGCCGTTGCTAACTCTCTGACAGCTGCCCTAGAAGGGGTCACCATGGTTCAAGGCACCATCAACGGCTATGGCGAACGGTGCGGTAATGCCAATCTATGTTCATTAATTCCCAATCTTCAGCTGAAGCTTGGCTACAACTGTCTACCGGCAGAAAAGTTGGCGACTCTGGCGGAAACCAGCCGATATGTGAGTGAAATAGTCAATTTAGCGCCAAATGAGCATGCTCCTTATGTGGGGCTGTCAGCTTTTGCTCACAAAGGCGGTATTCATGTCAGCGCTGTAGAACGAAATCCCAAAACCTACGAGCATATTGAACCGACTGCTGTGGGTAATCTGCGCCGCATTGTAATTTCTGATCAGGCAGGGTTAAGCAATGTCATGGCTAAAGCCCGCAGCTTTGGTCTCAAACTAGATCGCACCAGTCCCACCTCGCGGCAGCTACTGCATCGGCTAAAGTCCTTAGAAGACGAGGGCTATCAGTTTGAAGCTGCGGAGGCTAGTTTTGAATTATTGATGCGGGAGGCCTTGGGGCAACGGCCAAAAATGTTTGATGTGTATGGATTTCAGGTGCATTGCGAGCGGATGCCCTACGCTGGCAGCGGCGTGAATTGTTCCCCTGAGGACCCGGCGGGCAGCTCTTCTTTGGCCACCGTTAAGGTGTCTGTGGATGGCAAAATCTTACTCCACGCAGCTGAAGGAAATGGCCCTGTAGAGGCTCTAGACCATGCTCTCCGCAAGGCATTAGAACGCTTTTATCCAGAGTTAGAGAGATTTTACTTGACCGACTACAAGGTGCGCATTCTAGACAGTGCTTCAGGTACTGCTGCGAAGACCCGCGTGCTGGTGGAATTTGGGGATGGCGAACATCGTTGGACCACCGTAGGACTTTCTCCCAACATTTTGGAGGCGTCCTATAAGGCGGTCGTCGAAGGTTTGGAATATGGCTTGCTCAAGTTGAGATCGGAAGTAAAGGCTAAGCTGGTAGCGTGTCAATCTTGACCCTACTCACCTTTTACCCCGTTCTCTCCCATGCACAATTGGACCTGGCAGACCTGGCAAGGTCAGCCCTATTTAACCTGCGATCTGATTGCCCAACCCCATGGCTTCTTCACTTCGGCATTTGCGCCCCAACTCCCTGAAGTTCTCACGTCAGCGTTGAGCAAGAATGCCGAGGTACTCAGAACAAAACAAGTCCATGGCAATGTCGTCCTTGCTCCAGAGGCCGTCAGAACCGGGACTAAGACCCTCGTAGCCAGTGGTAGCAGTCAGGTCTCAGATGAGGACATTGAGCGTCCCCATGCAGATGGTTGCTTTAGTAGTAAAGCGGGTCAAGCCACGTGGGTCTGCACGGCAGACTGTACGCCTGCACTGATTGCGGACGAACGTACTGGGCAAGTGGCCGCTGCCCATGCGGGCTGGCGTGGTACTGCGCAGAAAATTGTCCCCACCGCCATTGCGAAGCTACAGGCTCAAGGCTCGCAACTCCAGGATTTGCGTGTTTTGCTGGGACCTGCGATCGCAGGTGAAGTCTACCAGGTGGGAGAAGATGTTGCCACCCAAATGGGCCTCAGCGTCGTCGATGCGGACCAATTTGCCAATCCAGCAGACATCGTTGCCCATCTATTAACGGTAGATAGTCCACCCCTATTACCCGATAACAAGCCCGGTCATGTGCGTCTAGATGTCCGTCGTATCAACGAAATGCAGCTAGAACAGATGGGCCTCGCATCGGACCAGGTAGCCACTGCACCCCACTGCACGTTTCAAGAACCCGAGCGTTTTTTCTCCTACCGTCGTACTAAGCTTAAGCAAGTACAGTGGTCAGGCATTATCAGTGTGTAGTAAGTACTGTGGTAATGGCTAGTTCTGCCTGATAGGCAGTCTCCAGGTTAGTGACATAATCAAAGGTATTAGGTGCTAGGGGTTAAATTTTAAGACAGTCTTCTGGCCGCTCGGCTAATTCACCTAAGTCTCTGACGCGAGCTATGCATTAACGTGCATGAAATATTCACTGGAAGAGCCTTAGGCTGCCGCCGCTGTCGTAACCAGCGCTAACTCCACCTGATCCTCAGGCAGTGATTCAATTTCAGCCCGAATATTAGGCCCGAAGAATCTCTCGATTTTTTCATGCTTTTCCTGCCAAGTTTCTAAGGCCATGTAAGGTGAATCAAACTCCAGCACTAGGGCATATGCACCATCCCGCAGCTCTTCACGCAAACCACTAAGAATAGGGCGTTGCTTATCGTTAGGGCTCAATCCTAATCGCTCTAAAGCAATATCTAGGTGAGCTTCCTGTCCGTAACGATAGCGAGTGACATCCTTACGAACCTGATTTTGCGTTTGGGTTGCCGTTTTATCCCGCAGTGTAACAACGGTATCGCTAGCTGGTTGAGTATAAGGTACCGGCTCTAACTCAGCAGCCCGCAACGCTGCTCCCCCCAAGAGCAGTGGAATTCCATAGAAAAATCCCGCCAAATTTAAGGTGGCCATATCTTTGAAGTAGGCTACAAAGCCCACCAGGGTCAGGATAGAGCCAATTGATAGTAGAACACCACCGAGGGGAACTTTGCGCAGCATATGTAGGATTTAAATTCAAAAATGAACGTCAGTGGTGAATGATGATGTTTGCTTCGTGCAATTAGACACAGGTTTGTGATAGCAAACCTAGTCTTGCCTAATCCCAATCTTGTCTAATCCCATAGTAAAGGGATTTGCCTTTAAACCCTGCTCAAAAATTAGATCCGACCTGCACGGAATCAATACTCAGGGCCTTTGTAAACATGGAAGTTCTAGGATAAATTTCCTGCAAATACAAAACGAACTCACGACTATACTAGTGACTGTCTGTCCGTATATTCATCATCTACGACTGGTCCAGCTCCTGATAGCATTAAGCACCCAAAGTTGCTTATTCTGGAGTTGGTAGACGGTGATATCAGACATAACTATGCCTCTAGAAACGCTTAAAACTCAGATTGAACAAATCAGGGCTAAACGAAATTCCTTGGTGCAGCTACTAGAGCAGCCTAACCTAGGCACACTACGGATCGACGTCAATCAGGCTTTAGAAGAAATGGATGATTTGCTAGAAGAATTTGAGCGTGTTTTCAAAGAAAAATCTCAAGGTTAGGCTGTCATACTTATCTGATGGCAGCCTCTGCCTTAAGCTAATCATTCAATACGCTTTTTAATTTTTTTATTTAATCCACTGGTCACATGGCAACCTATTCTGTTGAAATCAAACATCAAGGGACTGTTCAAACCATCACTGTCGATGAACAGGAAACGATTTTAGCTGCGGCCCAAGCGGCTGGCCTAGATCTTCCCACCTCCTGTGGCGCAGGGGTCTGCACCACATGCGCTGCGTTGATCACTGAGGGGAGCGTATCTCAAGAAGATGGTATGGGGGTCAGCCAAGAACTTCAAGATAAGGGCTATGCCTTATTATGTGTGGCGTATCCCACGTCCAATATCAAGCTAGAAACAGAAAAGGAAGACGCAGTTTACCAATCCCAATTTGGCCAATTTCAAAATTAACCCTATAGCGCTAAAGCAGGTCAACATCGGACATAAAAGTCGGACATAAAAGTCGGTGCTGTCCACCACACACGGGCATGACGGATTTGGACAATAACTCATCAGATTGCAGCACATTCCTGACCACAGAGTTTGTTTTGATGACGGTCGAGCTTCAGACTACGGGTATCGCGCTTCGTAACCATATTGAAAGCCAACTGCGCACCTATGGTGAACCCCTGCGGTGGGCAATCACATCGGTAGAAAAGACAACCGCCCAGATAGAAGCGGTGGTTACAGTGGTGCCCAAGGATCAAGCATGAGCATTGTTCACAATGGCCGCCCCCATACCACTATGATGATTGTTCCTACGGGGGTAGGGGCAGCGATTGGTGGCTATGCAGGGGATGCCTTGCCCGTTGCTCGTGCGATCGCAACCGTCACTGATCGTCTGATTACCCATCCCAATGTGCTCAATGGGGCCCAGCTCTACTGGCCCCTACCCAATGCCTACTATGTTGAAGGCTATGGCCTCGACCAGTTTGCTGCTGGACGCTGGCACCTACAGCCAGTGCATCAAAATACCATTGGCTTGGTGCTAGACCAGGAGATTGAAGACGATCTGCGTTGGCGACATTTGCAAGCAGCCGATGCCGCTCGTGCCACCCTTGGTCTCAAGATCCATGGATATGTCACTACAGATGCTTCCTTGGGGGTACAGCTAAAACAGGCAGCAGCAGCTACTTGGGGCACATTAGAACGCCCTGATAGCCTGCTGCGTGCGGTCGAGCATTTGCTGCAATCGGGCTGTACCGCCATTGCTGTCATTGCCCGTTTTCCAGATGATATGGATAGCGATGCCCTCACCGACTATCGCCAGGGCCAGGGTGTCGATCCTCTCGCTGGCGCTGAAGCCGTCATTAGTCATCTGGTGGTACGCGAGTTTCAAGTGCCCTGTGCCCATGCCCCAGCCCTTCAGCCGCTGCCGCTTGACCCGAGCATTTCTCCACGGTCTGCCGCTGAAGAAATTGGCTATACTTTTTTACCCTGTGTGCTGGCAGGACTGAGCAAAGCGCCTCAGTTCAGCACCATGGCCACCGCCCGCAGCATTAGCGCCCCCGACGTTGATGTCCTGATTGTTCCAGCCAGTACATTAGGGGGCAGTGCTACTCTGAGCCTCAGTGGCACGGCTACCCAAATTATTGCGGTTAAAGACAATCCCACTACCCTTGCAGTTGATGCTGCCGCTTTAAATCTAAATGTGGTCAATGTGGGGTCTTACTTGGAAGCCGTGGGTGCGATCGCAACCCAGCGAGCGGGTATCGATATCTCGGCATTAAGCCCCCATATTCCTCATCTACAGCCGCTGCTTCAGCCATCGCAGCATTGGCCAAATCCTAAACATAGCGTTGGCCACCTTGGTTAGGACCATGATGCATAATCCCTTACCCTTGCATACGGCCTGATCCATTAGTTTTCCATGAAGTTTATTTCAACATTCCTAAGATAAATAAGAAAACGCGCTATTCTGCTCCCCTGCTTGACTATCCTAGAAGACTAGCTTCGGTCTATTTGCATATCCCTTATGTCTACCTTGAGCGCACAGCCCCGAGACACACTTCAAAAGGCGTGCCATATTCAACAAGATGAAATCCTGGAACTAAACGTCCCTGAGCAAGCTTGGCAGATCCGTTCAGGCACCGTTGCTCTATGTCGGGTGGTTGATGGCATCCTGCACTGCTTTTTTACCGCCCATGAGGGTGAAGTGATTTTTGGTGTGTCGGCTAAAGATAGTGGCATGATTGCGATCGCAATCGAACCTGCTGTTATTACCGCTATACCGTAACGGCCTGCAACACCCCTGCCATTTCATCATCCGTCTTCCAAGCCTGACCATCTAGGGCCATCTGCTCAATCAGACTTGCCAACCGCAACGCTTTCAGCGCTTGCTCACCCCCTACAGAAGGCTTCCCTCCCCCTCGGGCACAGTTCACAAAGTGCTCAAGTTCTGCATGGAGGGGCTCAATATTACTGGTGTAGACCTTTTCAATCAGGCCATCCTGACGATAGAGCACCTGGCCATAGTCTGTCATCGTATTCGCCGTTGTCTGACGGTGAATCAAAATCTCATTGTTGAGAAAGTCAGCCTCGGTTAGGGAATTACGGCAGTGGGCCGCAATGCTACGAATCTTGCGATGAGTGACCTTACTGGCCGTCAAAGTAGCGACAATGCCATTGGCAAACCCCAGTGTGGCTGTCACATAGTCTAAGTATGGCGAATCCCCAGCTCGACTGCCGCTAGCAGTCAACTTGACCACCGGAGCCTCCGCCAGCTCTAGCAACAGGTCGATGTCATGGATCATCAGGTCGAGCACCACCGAGACATCATTCGCCCGTTGAGAGTAAGGGCTCATGCGCCGGGCCTCAAGGGCTAGTAGTTTTTCGGTCTTGAGGACATTATGTAATTCCTGAAAAGCCGGATTAAAACGCTCAATATGGCCGACTTGTAAAATGCAGTTTGCCTCGGCAGCAGCATTTACTAAAGACTCGGCTTCACTGATATTAGCGGCAATCGGCTTTTCAATTAACATATGCACGCCAGCCTGCAAACAGGCCATTCCCACTTGATGGTGAAACCGGGTGGGTACAGCAATGCAAACGGCATCCACATGCTTCAGCAGCTCATCATAGTCTTCAAAGAAACGCACACCATACTTGCCAGCGGTCGACAAACCACGTTCAACATTTGTATCCGCAATGCCAACCAACTGCACATCTTTAATGCGACTCAGTACACGAGCATGGTGTTGACCCATGTTGCCAACACCAATTACGCCAATGCGGAGCAAGTCCTCGTGACTATCACTTGCAATTTGAGAATCTCGTTGTTGCACGCCAGGGTCCCTCACACCAGAGAGCAATTTGCTCCCAGAATGACTTTACTTTCCTCAAAGTCAACCAGATATTACCACAGCAATCCTTAGTTCTTTGGTTGCATGCTCCACTTATAACGTCAAACCAGTCCTTCTATTGTCAGAATTTTGGCCATAGGAATAGCAATCTGCCATCCCGCTGTGTCAATTTCCTGTCTGTCTGCGAGGGATACGACGGCGTAGTGGCACATTATGACGTGTGATCTGAATCTGCTCTAACTTCGGACCTTTAACCGTTTTCACGGTGAAAACAAGGTCATCACCATAGTTCAACTGCTCCCCTGCTTCAGGGATTTTCTGCAATGAATGGATGACAAACCCTGCCAGAGTTTGATAATCATCGGTGGTGGGCAGTGCCAACGTAAACTGCTTATTGACCGCATCAATTTCCATTTGAGCAGGCACTAAAGCTGAGTGGTCATCTACATAGGTAATGTCTCCCGCTAACATCACCTCTTCGTCACCAATCAGCTCAGCCGTTACATCTGCCCAAGTCACCAATCCAGCCGTGCCACCATAGTTATCCACCACAATCATCATTGAATGATTTAATCGCTGCATCCGGCTGAGTAAGTCGCTCAGCGGTAAATCTGTTGGCACCACCCGTGCAGCTTTCATCCACGGACGGATCTCGGTTGCATAGGTCAGCTGCCCTTTCGCCAGAGGCTCAGCCATCGCCTTAAAATCAAGAATGCCGCTGATACTATCCAAAGACTCGCCGACCAAAGGAAACTGAGAATATCCTGTCTCTACCACGATATTCAGTAAATCCTGCCAGGTCGCTGTATCGTCTAGGGCCACAACTTGGGTTCGCGGCACCATGATGTCTTCCACTGTAAAATCCCTGGACTCAAAGACATTATTGAGAATATCCCGTTCTTCTTGATCCAGGTCAAGCACCGCTGTTGGCGTCCTGATAATCATTTGCAGCTCATCTGACGTGAGCTGAGTATCCGACTGACGTCGCTCCTGTAATCCCACCAGTTTAAGTAAGCCTTGGGTGGAAAAATTGAGAAGCCATACAACGGGTGAAAACAATCGAGCCACGGTAAGGCTGACAGGCCCTAACAGCCGCGCTGCTTGTTCCGAATAGCTCAAGGCCAATGATTTGGGAATCAATTCCCCCAGAACAATCTGTAAATAGGCCAGACTCCAAAACGCTAACATCAGTGCTAGCCCATGGGAAAAAAACGAGACAGGAATAGGCAGCTGCCGTAACCAGTGATGCAGCAAGACCGCTAGGGTGTCTTCCCCAATCCAGCCTAGGGCTAGGCTAGCCAAGGTAATACCAATTTGGGTCGTAGGCAGCAGGCGGTCAATGCTCTGCTGAAGACTTTGAACGGTTTGTGCCTGGACATCACCAACTGAGGCCAGCTGATTAATCCGAGAGCGCCGCACCGAAACAATAGAAAATTCTGCTGCCACGAAAAAAGCATTCAGAATAATCAGCGCCACGATTGCCAGCAGACGGGCCATGATACCTGTAGCGCCAATGGGTAACCCACCGCCGTCAATCATGAAACCCTGCACAACCATTGACAGCCCCTTGGGGGGGGTGGTTCATCTATTTGTCCCATTTTTCGACTACTCAGCAGTATCCAAGCCACCTTCAATACGAGCCTTGATGTTTTTGAGGATATCCTCCTCCTTCAGCAAGACAAAGTCACTCGTTTGGGTGGTATCTCGGCTACCCGTTGAAGCGCTGGCAGGACGAGTTTCTGGTTGGCGAATACCGGTCAGGGCTTGCCGCCCCAAGGAATATCCCCAAGATGCGCTAACAATGCCTGAACCAAACATAGCGGCAAGCAATATCAAGGTAAACGCGATTGCTGGATTAACTCTCATAAGGTCAGGGGATATTCTGCCAGGCACTGTTAAATTAAAACTTAGCCAAAATAGCAATATGGATTAGCGTACCCTTAGAAAGGGCCGCTTAAATTTAAATATATCAAAAACTGTTACTCATCTATTTTCAGGAGTTGACTATGATATAACAGGCCTAATAGATATACTTTCTATAGCCAGGGTTGGCCGAGCGGATTAGGCAGCGAACTCATAATTCGCCTTAGGCAGGTTCGATTCCTGCACCCTGGATTGTAAAAGCCCCGATGCCTTTAAAGACACCGGGGCTTTTTATTAACGTCTTGGCAACGGCTCAAAGTTTAGCTCAGTGCCGACTACTCGGCTGCCTGCTTGGGAACCAGGCAGCATCTGAAGTGAGGTGTTGTAAGGATTAGCCAGATCAGGTACTCGAATCGCTGGGGTATTGCGGGTTTGAAGAAACATGAGTTCGTTATAGGCTTCATTAAGCCCAGCACTGTTGCGATCTAACTCCAATTCAGGGAAAGCTGCCCGTCCTGGAATCCCAAAGCCAAAAATATGAGCCGCCTGACGACCAATGCTGCGATCGCGTCTATAGCTACCGCTGTGACGAGTGTTAATGTCATCCATTGTTTCAAGCACAGTTGGCTCGGTAAACGTTGCGTTCTGTGCGTTGGCGCGGCTGGCCATGGCTGACAAGGCTGCGATCGCAACCGCAGTACTGAGTACTAATCCCTTAAGTTTCATGATGGGTCCACCTCACAATTTGGGGCATATAGTACCCCGGTTCATAAAAATCGATAAACTAGCTAAGCATTATTCAGCAGTCAATAATGAAGCCACCAAAAGCTAAAGCAGAGTTATCAACAAAAGTTGGCCTCTATCTTATCCGTTTTAATCACTTTTGCAATGCTTCATAGACACATAATGCACAACATTAGTCAACGCTTTTTCAAAAGTACCCATCCCATCCAGTGATCTCTAACACCATGGCTCCTTCGTCCACCGTCTCCACTGATCTCACCACCGTTAAACAGCAGTTGCTTGATTTGATCTGCACAGATGCTTACAAAGAGGGCGATTTCATCCTGTCCTCAGGGCAACAGAGTACCTATTACATCAATGGGAAATTGGTTACCTTGCACCCTCAAGGTGTGCAGATGGTGGGGCAAGTCATGCTTGATTATTTAGATGACAACGTTGTTGGTGTTGGCGGTCTTACCTTGGGTGCTGATCCAATTGTTACCGCAGTCAGCGTTGTTGCAGCCTATACAGGACGTTCTATAACTCCTCTCATTGTGCGCAAAGAAGCCAAAGGCCATGGCACCCAAGCCTACATTGAAGGTCCCGTCCTCCCTGAGAATAGCAATGTTGTCATTTTGGAAGATGTTGTTACCACCGGACAGTCCGCTATGAAGGCTATCGTCCGTCTGAGAGCAGCTGGTTACACCGTCAAACAGGTAATTTCCTTGGTCGATCGACAGCAAGGGGGAGCTGAGCACTATGCTCAGGAAAATATTGACTTTAAAGCAGTTTTCACAATCAGCGAAATCCAAGCACGCTGGAAAGCCCTAAACCTTCAATCTGCTTAGCATCGGTTGTTTAGCAAATTCCGGAACAAAGTAATAAATTTCAAGGGTATTTGAAATTACCCCTAAGGGTACTGGCGATTGCTTTCACGGCTTTTAGATTTGAATCAGATACATCGTTTTTAGATTTTCGGTGCCATGAGCATCCGTAGGATCTAACGTTTCGTGTAGGAAGATTCTTATGTCTGATCGTCGCCAAGAGTCCTATGCTGTTCGTCTGGAAGCAGCCGAACTAGCTAGAAGTCGCGAGTACCCCACCCATAAAGCTAATGGGGATGAACAGCGCTACGCTGGAGCCCAGTATTTTATGTCCTTTACCAAAGGACTACCCCACAATCCTGACACAGGCTTACTGCAAGATCCTCAAGATTTCGTGGAGTTTCGCCGGGCCATTGACGATGGCTTTATTGATCCTTTTACAGATCGCGTCCGTCACGGTGCCAAGTTCCAAGTGAACTATGCAGGTGAGGTTGTCCCTGAGACAGATGTAGAGATTACTGGCAAGTTAAGACAGTGGGAAGCACCTACCGCTGGTGTCGTTTATGGGCTACAAGGTCCTGATGCCCAGGCAGTCACCATGCCGCCTGCACCACCACTGTTGGATGAGCATGGCAATGTTAATCTAGAGCTTGCCTTGGAAATGGCTGAAGTTTATGAGCTAGCTATTCTCCGTGATCAGCCATTTAATGCCTTTGAAAATGGCAAATCCACAGGAGAGATTGATAGTGCGATCTCGCGTCTCAACACTCTAAGCTACGTAAGTAATCAAACCGGTCGCCCTCGTAAGGTCAATAGTGATCAAGAATTCGACCCTCAAACAGTCTTTCGTGGTTCTTCTCCCGGTGTTGAAGTCGGTCCATATCTCTCTCAGTTTTTGCTGATTGGTAATACAGATGTCAATCAAGATGAGGATGGTAATGGTGGGGGACGCGTCGCCGAAGGCAAAATTACCTATGGTGTCCTGCAAATCGACCAGAAGGTTCCTATTGCTGAACCGTGCAAAAACTACATGATTACCATGCCTGAGTATGTGAAGGTACAGCGTGGTATCAAGCCTCCTAGGGAAACCTACGGTGCCAAAAAAGGTCAACCTGTTTCAGCGCCAGCTCGCCCTCCCCGTCGATTTATTTCTACACTTCGTGACTTGGCCACTTATGTCCATTATGATGCGTTATACGAAGCCTACTTAAATGCTTGCATCATCCTGCTAGGCATGGGCACCCCCTTTGATCCGGGATTTGATCAACTCTCAGGGGGGGCGACTTTTGTTGGCCACACGAAAACGTCTCGTAATGCAGGGGGGTTCGCGCTTTATGGTGGCCCCCACATTCTCAATCTTGTAACAGAAATGGCGACCCGAGGTCTAAAAGCAGTTCGTTTCCAGAAGTTCAACAGTCATATTCGTCTGCGTCCCGAGGCGTTGGCTGGCAAACTTGAGCTACTACGCTGTGGTGCCAAAGTTCCTACAGCATTAGCATCAGACATTGGTGTCCTAAGAGATGCTTTGGGACGTACTCTAACCGCGATCGCAAATGGCCCTGGTTGTGGCACCCATTTCTTACCCATGGCGTTTCCAGAAGGCTCACCTATGCACCCTGCCTATGGCGCAGGTCATGCCACTGTTGCAGGGGCCTGTGTCACCATTCTTAAAGCCTTCTTTGATACCAGTGCTGTTTTGGCTAAAACTAAGGGCGGTGCGATCGCTTTCAAGCGTGAAGAACACGGTGACAAACCTGTTGTTTTCCGTGCACCTGACCTCTCCCATCCTTCTACGGGCGAAGGTGCACCTACAGGGTGTCTTGTGGAGTCTACTTGCAGTGAGTTTCTCACCCTAGAGGGTGAACTAAACAAGCTTGCAGCGAATATCTCTATTGGTCGTGATATGGCTGGAGTCCACTACTTTAGTGACTACTACGATAGTTTACGTATGGGTGAAGAGATCGCCCTCGGTATCCTTGAAGAACAGGCCTTAACCTACTCTACCGATCCGTTTGTGCTCTCTGTGCCCACATTTGATGGTGATGTTGTCAGGATTGGCCGCCGATGACCCGTTTACCCCGTCATGCATCGAAGGTAAAGCCCCCCTTGCGGGGGCGGGCGGCTACGAAACAGTATCGTGGAGAGTTTGCTCCTGTCGCATCCGTACGTCGCCCCCTGCATCCCTATGGCTCTCCACAAGAGCTACCCTGCAAGGAGATAGACCTTCCCACGCTTCCTCCTAAGGATGTAGATCCTCCCATCACTCCCCCCCATAAAACTAGTTTGTTCGCAGACATCGTTCAGTTTTATAAGAGTTTTGCCAGACTCCTAGAAACCTTGAATCAACCCTGGCAGTGGCTATTAGCATTAGCTACTGTTCTCAGTGGCCTGCTTTTGCTAAATCGACTCCTATGACAGTCTGACTGAATTAAATGCTATAGGCAGTTTGGAATCAAGAACAAGAGAGATAAACAGCTCTCTTCAAACCCCTAAGGACAGCACAGATAAAACCCCTATGCCGGAAGTTTCGAAGGTTGCCCCTCGCCAAACTTCCGGTTTCCTAGTGTTTAAAGTTCAAGTCCTTTCATGCATATCTGCCATCATTAAAGTCAGCCAATTTTAGGATAATGCTGCGTTAATAACCTCTGGCTTGAGGGCACGTTAAGTTAAAAGCTCCTTGAGCAAAGCCTTGATCAGCATGCGAGGGAACCCATGAAATTTACGCTTCAGTCCATCCTTTATCCCCTAATGCTAGCTGCGGTTGTTGGATGTGCAACCCAACCTAAGTTTGACTCGGTTTACACTCGCTTAGAAACACCTATTCTCAAGGCCGGTAGCGCAATTCCTAAGCCCCAGGAAGATGTAATCTTAACAGTCTCAGGAAAAATTGGTGCAACGAATGATGGCCAAAAGATCATCATGGATATTCCCACCATTGAGTCAGTAGGACTGGTGGAATATACTGTTCAAGATCCATTTGAAAAAGAAGAACACACATTTAAAGGGGTCTTGATGAAAGATCTACTGGAATTATGGCAAGTTCCTCCTGAAGCCAGCGTGCTGGGTGTGCTTGCCTTAAATGATTTTCAAGTAGATGTCCCCATCCATTTAGTTCGTGACTATCCAGTCATTTTTGCATTACAACAAGATGATGAATACATGACTCCCGATTATCGTGGCCCGGCCATGCTCGTTTTTCCCTACAATGACTACAAATTTGAGCTGGGTACAGATTCCTATTGGGTATGGCAAATTAAGAACATTACCGTGAAAGAGTAGTGATACTTCAAGGTTTATGCGATAGTTGTCATGCGTATACCTTTGACTCCGGTAGAAACCAAACTTATGCCTGGGAAAGGCTTCAAAAGTTTTCAGACCAAAATCGTGATGCTGGCAACAATCTCGGTGGGATTATTTGGAGCCATTACTTTCAGCGGTCTCAACCTGATTGATTACTTAAAAGCCCAAGATGAACTCCTAACCAGTGGCCTCAATCGTTCTGAGCGGGGGGTCAATCAATTGAACCGGGAAGTTTTACGATTAGCCGTTCTAGCTAGGGCTAGACATGGCGACCTTGACGTGATTGCTATTAAGCAACAAGTTGATCTTGTGAAGAGTCGTCTGAGGGTAATTCAAAAGCATCATATCAGTAGCGATCTACCTCCTGAACTTGCTAGTAAGCTCACTGAATTTGACCGTGCCTGGCAAATATTAGAGGTAAACCTGAATCACTGGATTACTGATTCTACAAATGATGCATTACAAACTCAGCTTTACGAACAGCTTGTCGACTTTGAGTACCTAATCAATGATCTGGGCAATAAACACTCTCATCAGAGACGAGATCAGTATGTACAGTTGGTAAATCTACGATCTGGCGCAATTCAGCTTATTACAGTCATTTCTATCTTATTTCTCATTTTTATCTGCTTTGCAATTATTAATACAGCCCAATTCATTCAAGAACGTCAGCGAATTCTCGCCACCATTCGAGAGCAAGAGGAGCAATATCGCCGTATTATTGAAACTGCTGAAGAAGGTATTTGGCTCTTAGACCCCCAAGGAAAAACTACCTTTGCCAATTGCAAAATGGCAGATATCTTAGGCCTCGATGAGATAAAGCTAAAGGAAGCTAGCTTATGGGATTTTCTTGCTTCCCGTGAAGATAAACTTAAAGTCCGTGAGTATTTGACTGCTCTTCAACGGGGGTCGCGAGTGCCCCATGACCTACAGTTAATGCGGCCAGATGGAAAGACTTTATGGCTGTTGACCAATGGCACTCCAATTTTCGATGACATTGGCCAACATACGGGGACACTCTGTATGCTGACCGATGTGACTGCCCGAAAGCGGTCTGAAGAAGAACTCAAAATCGCAAAACAAAAGGCAGAAGTTGCAAATCAGGCAAAAAGTGAATTTTTGGCTAACATGAGCCATGAACTTCGCACGCCTCTGAATGGTATTCTTGGCTATTCTCAAATTTTGAGAAGAAGCCAAACGTTAACTGCACGAGAACGTAATGGAATTAGTGTTATCCATCAATGCGGAACCCACCTGCTCACCTTGATCAATGACATTTTAGATCTAGCTAAAATCGAAGCTCGTAAACTGGAGTTAATACCTGTTGCAGTAGATTTACCAGCACTACTCAAAAGTGTTGTGGAAATATGCAAAATTCGCGCTGACGAAAAAAAACTGAGATTGATTTATCAGCCCAACCCTCAATTGCCAACTGGGGTCATCGTTGATGACAAGCGTCTACGGCAAATTTTAATTAACTTATTGGGCAATGCTATCAAATTTACCAATCAAGGGAGTGTCACCCTAAAGGTAGATGTGCTGATGCTTGATCAGATGCAAACATCGTTACGATTTCAAGTCATTGATACTGGGGTAGGCATTGCCAAAGCTCATCTGTTTAAACTATTCCAATCATTTGAGCAAGTAGGTGATCGTCACAAACAGTCGGAAGGGACAGGTCTCGGTCTCGCAATTAGTCAACGTATTGTGCAGTTGATGAAAGGTACTATCCAAGTACGCAGTCAAATTGGAGAGGGTAGTGAGTTTTTCTTCACGGTTAAACTTCCTTTAACGCAGCAATGTAAGGAACGACCAATAACCTTCAACATCCGTCATATAATTGGTTACAAGGGTCGTCGTCGTCAAATATTAGTAGTGGACGATCATTGGGAAAATCGTGTTGTTTTAAGGAATCTACTAAAGCCATTAGGTTTCGATATTGTTGAAGCTGAAAATGGTCAAGAGGGGCTGGACATACTTGGCTCCGGGTCTCCTGATTTAGTGATTACTGACTTAGTGATGCCCACAATGGATGGGTTTGAGTTTTTAAAGCGCATTCGTAATTCTGAGGACCTCAAACAAGTCAAGGTTATTGTCTCGTCAGCCTCAGTATCCCAAAGTGACCAGCAAAAAGCCCTAGCTCAAGGCAGCGATGGTTTCATAGCTAAGCCTGTAGATGAGACTCATTTATTCGAGATCCTGTTAACTCATTTGAAATTAGAGTGGATCTACCAATCTCAGCAGGATAGTCCCCTACAAGCAGCATCTGCCAATGCTGAACTCATCTTACCTCCAAGGCAAACATTAGAGATGCTGTTTACTCACGCACGAAAAGCTAATTTAAAGGTGTTGCGATCGCAAGTCGAACAGTTAGTGGCTACAGATCAACGATATCTCGTCTTTGCCGAAACCATTCTACAGCTGGCCAAACAATTTCAAGTCGAAGAAATTGAAGAACTCCTGCAACAACATCTGACAAATATGTAACTGCCATAGAAAACCTATGTGAAGCATACAGAAACCAATGTCTCTCCAGATAAAAGAAAGGAGCAGCATCAAGCCGCTACCTTTCTTCCCAAATATTATTTAACCCATCAACATCTTACTTCATAAAGAAAGTCTCAGATGTCTTTACACTGTTGCTGCTTTAGCTAAGAACTTCTCTAGTTCTGTGAGTTTGTCTGCGTCTACTTTAGTCTGCATCGGACAGAACTTAGGACCACACATAGAGCAAAACTCAGCTGTCTTGTAGATATCAGCCGGTAGTGTTTCATCGTGATACTCACGAGCACGCTCAGGATCTAAGGACAGTTCAAATTGTTTATTCCAGTCAAAGTTGTAGCGAGCGTGGGAAAGTTCATCATCGCGATCGCGAGCTCCCGGACGATGGCGCGCAATGTCAGCTGCATGGGCTGCAATCTTATAAGCAATTAAGCCATCGCGGACATCTTCAGCATTGGGTAAACCTAGATGTTCTTTGGGGGTTACATAGCAGAGCATAGAGGTTCCATACCAGCCCGCCATAGCTGCACCAATGGCGGAGGTAATGTGATCGTACCCGGGAGCAATGTCAGTTACTAAGGGTCCCAGCACATAGAATGGCGCTTCTGAGCACTCTTCCATTTGTTTGCGTACGTTAAACTCAATTTGGTCCATGGGAACGTGACCAGGCCCTTCCACCATCACCTGGACATCGTGTTCCCAAGCACGTCGGGTCAGCTGACCAAGTGTTTTTAGTTCTGATAGCTGTGCTTCATCCGAAGCATCATGGAGACAGCCTGGACGTAAAGAGTCACCAAGACTAAAGGAAACATCATACTTTTTGAAGATTTCGATGATGTCATCAAATCGACTGTAAAGGGGATTTTGCTTATGGTGATGCAACATCCATTGGGCAATAATGCCACCACCCCGAGACACAATGCCGGTAATGCGATTTTTCACCAACGGTAAGTATTCAATCAGTAGTCCTGCATGGATGGTCATATAGTCCACACCCTGCTGAGCGTGCTTCTCAATGATGTGAAGAAAATCATCCTCAGAGAGATTTTCAATGCTGCCATGGACACTTTCTAACGCTTGATAGATAGGAACTGTACCGATGGGAACGGGAGCAGCATTAATAATGGCAGTACGAATCTCATCTAGGTTGCCACCACCTGTGGAGAGATCCATCACGGTATCAGCACCGTATTTCACAGCAAGGTACATTTTGTCCAACTCTTCGCTGATATCAGAAGAATTGGGAGAAGCACCAATATTGGCATTCACCTTGCACTTACTGGCAATACCAATAGCCATAGGCTCTAGATTGGGATGGTTGATATTGGCTGGAATAATCATCCGTCCCCGAGCAACTTCTTCTTTAATCAGATCAGCAGGTAGATTCTCTCTCTTAGCTACATACGCCATTTCCTCTGTGATTATGCCCTGACGCGCATAGTGCATCTGGGTAACATTCGCTTGTCCTCGACGGGGGGTAATCCAGTTTGTTCTCATCTTTAAACCAAAATGAAGTGGGGTAACAAATGGTGACGACTTGGCCAGGTCGGCCCAGGAATTAAGCTGGCAAGCTGTCTTCAGCTTGAACTACATAAGGTGTAGCTTGTAGCTGATCGTAATTAAAAACGGGAGCTGTACCATTTTGTTTTGCTAAGGTAGTCCAAACTAGTGTGACCACTGTTGAAGTAATCAGCGCTGCTGCAAAGCTATGGAGTAGATCTGCGCTACCAGGCACCATTGGAAATAAGGGTGAAAAGTCTGGTTTTTGAAAAAACAATAGTCCTGCCACCATTCCTATGAGCGAGCTAACAAAGGCATTACACCCTGTAAGATGGCGACTGTATAAACCATATAGCATGGGGAATAAGACGGCTGCACAAATCAAATCGGCAACAAAAAATAAATACAGTACGCTGTAGCCTTGGGAGGCAATTGCGATCGCAGGCACCCCTATCAAAACAGTTAAAATTCGTGAAACTCTCAGCACATTCTTCGCTGACGGGTCAGGCAACACGCGCATAAGATCTAGCGTGAACACACTTGAAATACCATTGAGCATGGTGTCCAGGCTGCTCATTACTAGAACCAGAGCCAATACAATCACACTGACTAACACCCAACCAGGCATCGCGAGTTGGCTCAACAAACCAAAGAACGCAGTTGCACCAATAATGTCCGGTTGTTCTGCTGCTAAGGGAACTGCCAACACACCTAACAAGCCTGCAATAAAGATCAGTGGCAAAATGATAACTGCCGACCCCAGAAAAGCTCGACGCACTGTTTGGCTGTCACGACAGGCATAAACTCGTTGCCAGTTGCCCTGATTAAAAACCTCTGCGGCAACAATAGCAATGATCAGTGTGGCTCCAAAGCGAACACCATCAATGTTGCCCAAGGATAATAGCTCGGGCTGCTGAGCAGAAACAGCAATAAAGGCATCTGTCCCCCCCAAAGCCACAACAATCATCCCTGAGCAGATCAACAACAAGGGCACAATCACCACAAACTGAACCACATCAGTCAAGATAGTGGTGCCTAAACCTCCTACCGTCGTGTAAATAAACACTGCTGTAATCACTACCAGAGCGGTGACTCCTAGAGGAACATCGGCCACTAGCTGCAATGCCTTGGCAATAGCTGTTAGCTCTGCTGCCAGGTAAATAAACATGTAAAAAACAATTACCGTCTCCACCAGCCAGTACATGGGGCCGCCAAAGCGATGCTTTACATACTCATTTAGGGAATGACCCTGGGGCATTAGGTGGCGTAGTCTTGGCCCTACGATAAAAAATAAGGCCACGGCCCCTGCTGAACCAAGACAATAACCCAAAATAGCTGACACTCCACCAAACGCGGAGCCTGCCTCCTGGGGACTAAATAAAATCCAGGCTCCCAAAGCTGAAGCCGTCACCGTTGCCAAGGCTGACCAACCACCAACCTGGTTGCGATTGACCATGTAGCTTTCTAAATCAATCCGTTGACACCCAGCATAAAGCACACCAAGTAGGGTAAATGCTGCTGCCGTTACTAGAGTCACTAGTAGCGCGATCGCTCCTATGGACACCATGCTTCCTCATTGCGTTGGGCAGAATACTAGGAGCGATGAGCATAGTCTGTAGATAACAGATATCACCCCTTGACTTTCCCACGGATGCATTCAGCAGTAACAGTCAACTAAATCGGCTGCTTCCCTACGCTGGCATGACCCAGACTCAGGTTCCGAGGGTATAATCTCAGCCCGTTTGAGTGGGCACCCCTAGCTATGTGATTGATATTATCACAGTAATTATCAGAAGGCAGTGGATCGGGTTCACTGCAAAGAAAGGTTACGTAGCTGTTCAGAGAAAACTGGTTTTACTTGGCCAAGACTTCGAGGGTAAGGGCGGTTAAAGATTGAGTCACCAAGGTATTCCCACTGGGGCTGAGATGAATATGATCTCGATAAAGATGTTCAGGTATAGGGGTATCTTGGAACAGTTGTAAGAAATCTATATAGGGAATCTGTTGCTGAGCGACTAGTTTATTCACTCGCTCACGGGCAACAATCTCATAATCTCTTGGACCATGGAGCACCTCCCGTTTAAGAGGGGTCATGGCTAACAACAATATGCCGTTGTTGGTAACTACATATTTCTTGATCTCAATAATGGCTGTTAGATTTTTGCCAATGCGATCTCCTTTCTCGTTCTGAACCTCTTTTAAACCTGGAATAGGTTGTTGTTTCTTAAAGCGGTTAAAGATTTCTAAGATAGCAAGCAAAGGCTTTTGATTTGGATAACTGCGGTCTTTACCCACCTGAAGCGAATTAGGCTGGACACCAAAGAGATCATCAGTGTTGATCACCAGTATGACAATTTGTGACTCAAAGATTCCAAATTTTTGTAGATAAGCCAGTTCGTTGCGAGGTCCCCATGAATTGGCAGATGCATTGAGCACTTCAGCCCACTGTATCTCATCATATTGAAGAAGGCTATTCTCTAGTCTTACCGATAATGTAGAAGATTGATCGGTCCACCAATTTCCGTTAACAATAGAGTCGCCAATTAGAAATACCCTTAGAATATTCAACGGTCGAGTTTTTTCAATCTCATTCGACCGCATGGAATATTGATTGATGTTAATTAAATTACCGAAGCGTCGCACTCGCTGATTGGGGGCTAACAGATACCCGATAGTATCATCAGCTACATAGAGAGGTGGATTGCCAAACCCAAACAAGAGCTTCAGGGCTAACTCCACTAAGAGAAATCCTACTAAAGCAAAAAGCAATCCTAAAATAACAAACTTCACGGATAGCCCCCGTTTAGAAAGAAAAATATCAAGAATAAGAATTAATCTTCACGCTACCATGCCCCCATATAAACATTTTGCCAGCATTGCGCTATAGGCAATTTAATCTGATATTTTACAGTTGGCTCAATTCAATAACATGACCATCTGGGTCTTGGACAAATATCGCTGCACGACCAGACGAACTGGCTTGCATCGGTATATGAGCTAACTTTAATCGCTGTTTGGCAACGTCTAAATCTGTAATTGCAAATGCTAAATGTGCTTGACGCCCCCACTTTTCATCAGGGGCTGGCTGAGAATAATCACGCTCCGCTACAATTAGGTGGATTTGAAAAGAGCCTAGCTGGTACCATGCTCCAGCAAATTTCAGGGTTCGTTCTACTTTGGTTAGTCCAAGGACTGTTCCATAGAAATGTTCTGCTGTTGCCAGATTTGAAACGTTGATGGCGGCATGCAGAATTGACTGTAACATCTCTTAAATTTTCTAGTCAGCTTCCTTATTGTAGCGAGCCGTAGTTGGGGCTAGCTTGACAGTTCAGGTATATTGCATCACTAGCCAGATAACTTCTCTCAATCGTTACTCCAGAATTAACCTGGGTTTACTAATATCATCAGTCAAACACAGTCTGGTGTGATTCGATGGGTATCGTTATCCTGTGAGTAGCCCTCTCTGTGTACTCCTGCAAGTCTTTATGAACACAGTCAGTCCTTTAAATGCAGCACAAGTTTTGACCAGGCAAAAGCCTCGGCTTCTAGTTGTCGATGATGAACCCGACAATTTAGACTTGCTATACCGCACATTCCGTCGCGAGTATCAGGTTTTGAGAGCTGAGAGCGGCAGAAAAGCATTAGAGGTATTAGAAGATGATGGCGAAGTTGCGGTCATTATCTCTGATCAGCGGATGCCTGATATGAGCGGCACTGAGTTCCTGAGTAAGACGGTGCCTGACTTTCCGGACACGGTTCGTATTATTCTTACAGGATTTACAGACGTTACAGATTTGGTTCAAGCCATTAACAATGGCCAAGTCTATCGCTATATTACTAAGCCTTGGGAGCCAAATATTCTAAAACAGCTAGTTCAAAAGGCTGCCGACACCTATGAGCTGCTTAAGGAAAGTCATCATGCACTGTATGTTGCTGATCGGCAATCTCAGCTCATGGGCAGAGTCGCTGAGATTGCCCACATGGCGATGCAGGAGAGCGAGGCACTACAGTTTATTGCTGATGGATGGGGACAAACGCTATCAGCTCAGCTATGTGTCATCA
The DNA here is from genome assembly GCF_043421595.1 of Leptothoe sp. ISB3NOV94-8A. Taxonomy (NCBI): domain Bacteria; kingdom Bacillati; phylum Cyanobacteriota; class Cyanophyceae; order Nodosilineales; family Cymatolegaceae; genus Leptothoe; species Leptothoe sp. ISB3NOV94-8A. Next base: position 6,425,992 of record NZ_JAXSQW010000001.1, read on the forward strand.
AGTGTGTAGACAATGGGGCAACGGCTACGTTTGGCAACTTGGGTGGTCAAAGCCTAGACAGTAACCCGTTAGTGCAGGCGGTAATGGCAACTCGTACTCTGCAAACCTTGCCCGACGTGAGCGCTAGCAACGTCAATGATCATCTCTACGAGGCAACAGGTACACGAGCTCATTTGGTGGCCCCTATCATATTTCAAGAACGTCTGTTAGCAGTGGTGTCACTCCATTGGGCCCACAGCTATCGCACGCTCACTGATGTCAGCAATATTCTAACGATTGCAACGAATCAAATGGCTCAAGCTCTAGTTGCAGTCCGCTCTCAATAGGCTCAAGCGGCAGTATGATAAAAGGCGGATTCAGTTGCCGTAGTCAGCATCAATTGTATGCTAGGGTCGCTGATCACACTTGTCCGTAGGAAGGAACTGATGGCTCAGGCTGCTCCCGATGCCAACTATATTCGTGACTTATTCGACCGGATTGCACCGGTCTATGATGACTTAAACCAATCTCTGAGCTTTGGTCTACACAAGGTTTGGAAGCAAATGGCTGTAGATTGGAGTGGTGCCGAGTCAAGGATGAATGTTCTGGATGTATGCTGCGGTAGTGGTGATTTGGCCTTACTGCTAGCACGAAAAGTGGGGGCTGATGGTCGGGTGACCGGGGCAGATTTTGCGGTTGAGCAACTTGCGATCGCAGCCCAACGTGCTGCCACCAGAGGCTATACCACACGCACTACTTGGGTTGAAGCTGATGCCCTCAGTTTGCCCTTTGAGACCAATCAGTTTGATGCCCTGACCATGGGCTATGGTCTACGCAACCTCATCAATATTCCCAAGGGGCTTAGTGAACTCCACAGGGTCTTAAAGCCCAATGGCAAAGCCGTTATTTTGGATTTTCATCGTCCGAGTTCTGCTTTCGTTAAGCAGTTCCAGCAATGGTATCTCGACACCATTGTGGTGCCCACCGCTCAGCGATGCGGTCTGACCGAAGAGTATGCTTATATCGGTCCCAGCGTAGATCGTTTCCCTATGGGTAGTGAGCAAGTTGCCTTGGCCCAAGAAGTCGGTTTTCGTGAGGCTGTGCATTATCCTCTCGTCGGGGGGATGATGGGTGTCCTGGTGGCGCAAAAATGATCGCAGTTTCTCCCATTGTGTTGGTTGTGCCCCCCATTGTGGGTGGCATTATTGGCTATTTCACTAACGATTTAGCCATCAAAATGTTATTCCGACCCTATCGTCCTATCCACCTGTTTGGCCAACGACTACCATTTACGCCAGGGTTGATTCCGAGCAACCAAAACCGTCTGGCCAAGCGGATTGCCGATACGATCATGGGGTCACTTTTGACGCCCGAAGAGCTACAGCGGCTGGCGAAGCGACTACTTAAAACTGAACGTATGGAGGGTGCCATTCGTTGGCTCTTGAACTTAGCCCTCACCCAAACGCAGACTAGCAACCAGGACAAAACAGCCTATATCCTCGGCAATATTCTTCAGGATATGCTGGGCCAATCTTTACCCAAAATGTTAAAAGTATGGGCCCGGGATGAGAATTTTCTGGCTGATCAAATTGACCATATTTTTGATCAGGTCCTGCTGAATTTTCGTCTAAACGAAAATCAGGCCAAACAAATTTCTACCTGGGTGCGCCAGGGCATTTTGCCGCCTGATCGTCTACGTCGCTTAATTATTGACTTTCTCACCGATCGAAATATTAAGGTGATTGACGAAACTTTACGAGAAAAAACTAGCGGTACGTATTGGGTGGTCGCCAATATTTTGGGCGTGCGCAATGCTCTCACCCGTCTACGCACCTATTGTTTAGATGAACCGGCCAAGTGTAACAGTCGCATTGCTGAACTGATTAACGCTCTACGCGTGGAAAATCGGTTTCAAGAATGGTTGCAAAATTTCTCACTCCAGGATTTTCCAATATCGACCGTCCAACAACTCAGGCTCACCCTGCGGCAGACTATTCGCAGCTATTTACAAACAGACGGGGTGCCGTTGCTCAGGGGGTTAAGTGACTCCATTGACTGGCACAAGGTAGCCCAGCGATTACTGAAACGATTACAGACATCCTCAGTCGTTATGGATTCTCTGGATACTGCCAGTCAAGAACTCGCTCTTATCCTGGAACGATATTTGGAAGAAGATTTGGAAAACATTGTTGCTAAGGCAATTCCCATTCTTGATATTGACCAGGTGATTATGGAACGGGTCAATGCCACGTCCCCACGAAACCTGGAAATGGCGATTCAAGGCATTGTCCGCAATGAGCTACAAGCCATTGTTAACCTGGGGGGAATTTTGGGTTTTACTATCGGTCTCATACAAGCCGGAATTTTATTATTCCAGTAGGGGGATTGTATGCAATCCCCCTACCGCATACAAAAAACAGGGCACCTACAAGAGATGCCCCTACGGAGATAATTTGAAACGCTTGGATGATGTGGATAGCCAACCGGTGAATTAACCGAATCGGCCAGATACATAGTCGCGGGTGTATTCTTCGCGAGGATTGCTAAATATCAACTGCGTATCGTCATATTCCACCAGATACCCCATCTTGCCACCAGCTTCAGTGGCCTGTGCATTGAAGAAGGCAGTCTTATCTGAAACGCGGGATGCCTGCTGCATATTGTGGGTCACAATCACGATTGTGTATTGTGTCTTCAGGTCATGCATCAACTCTTCGATTTTTAGTGTGGAAATGGGGTCAAGGGCAGAGCAGGGCTCGTCCATGAGGATGACTTCGGGTTCGATGGCGATCGCACGAGCAATACACAAACGCTGCTGCTGCCCACCTGATAGGCCTAAGCCACTGTCTTTGAGCTTATCTTTGACCTCATCCCAAAGGGCTGCCCCTTTTAAGGATCGCTCCACTAGCTCATCCATATCACCTTGGTAACCATTAATACGAGCACCAAAGGCAATATTTTCATAGATGGACTTTGGGAAAGGGTTGGGCTTCTGGAAAACCATGCCCACGCGGCGACGTAGTTCTACGGGATCAAATCGCTTAATGTTTTCTCCGTCAAATAGGATATTACCGTCAACGCGAGCACTTGGAATCAGATCGTTCATCCGATTAAAACATCGCAGCACAGTACTTTTGCCGCATCCAGATGGACCAATAAAGGCCACAATTTGGTTACGAGGAATATCCAGAAAAACGTCTTTAACCGCCAAGCTAGATCCGTAGTAAACTGAGATTTTTTCAGCCTGTAAAGCTGTATCGGTCATAGTTTTAGGACGTGTATCTTGCATAATTTATAATTCCTGCGAATACCCAATATCTTGGTAAATGAATGCGGTAAACTAGCGCGTCTTCTGAAAACGATTACGCAAGTAAATTGCGATCGTATTCATCAACAGCAACATGACCATCAGCACGATAATTCCTGAAGCGGCAATATGGTGAAACTCTTCTTGGGGACGGCCAACCCAGTTGTAGATTTGAATGGGCATTGCCGTAAACGGACTTTGCAAGTTCTCAGGTGTAGAGCGAATAAACGCAACCGCACCGATCGCGAGCAAAGGTGCTGTCTCTCCAATAGCGCGAGATAGCGCCAGAATTACCCCAGTTAAGACACCAGGCATTGCACTGGGTAGCACGTGATGCCAGACAACCTGCCACTGATTAGCACCTAACGCAAAACCCGCCAAACGAATGCTGTTGGGTACTGCTCTGAGAGCTTCTCGCGTAGCCACAATAATCACTGGCAAAATCAGTAGCGAGAGCGTTAACCCCCCGGAGAGCACACTGCGTCCACCTGTTAAGGGCTCAAGAATACGCACAAAAACAGCTAGACCCAGCAAACCATAAATAATTGAGGGCACACCAGCCAGGTTCCCAATGTTTATTTCCACCAACCGGGTAAACCAATTATCAGTGGCAAACTCCTCAAGGTAGATGGCTGCACCCACACCAATGGGGAATGATACCGCTGCCACAATCCCCATTACCCACATGGTGCCGAAGAAAGCTGCCTTGATACCGGCCTGCTCAGCTTTTCGTGATGGGAATGCTGTAAAAAAGTTAGGGTTTAGCGTGCCTAAACCATCTTGCAAAATCGTAAACAACAACCATGCCAGCACCACAACAGAAATGATAGTGGCAGTCCATGCAGCTGTTGCAAATACTTTATCTAGGTTGTAGCGACCGGACAAATCCTGCTTAAAGTTGCCAGTTGGTACATCCTTATTTTCAATCCCTTGAGCCGTCATGTCCTTGTATTCCTATTTGCTCACTTGCTCTACTACTCATCACACGGTCTGCGTTAACTCAGAAAACGCTTTCATTAGTCGTACTTCTGACGGAAACGACGCACAAACCAAAAGCTAAAGACATTGAGAGCAAGGGTAATTAAAAATAGGGTCATGCCCACTGCGTACAGAGTTTCGTAGGCAATGGTTCCATGGGGAGCATCCCCCTTTGTCACCTGCACAATGTAAGCTGTCATGGTCATGACGGGTACGAATGGATTAAAGCCCAGGGTAGGGTTTGCGCCTGCCGCCAAGGTCACAATCATGGTCTCACCGATGGCCCGTGACATCGCTAAAATCAAAGACGAAACAATTCCTGAAAGCGCAGCAGGCAAAACAACAGACCAAACCGTTTCACGCTTAGTGGCTCCCAACGCATAGGAACCATCACGTAAGGACTGAGGCACAGAATAGATGGCATCCTCACTCAAAGACGCCACCATAGGCGTAATCATAATTCCCAAAACAATGCCCGCACTTAGGGAGTTGAAACCTTCCACAGGTTCCAAAAATGCCTGCAAGAAAGGGGTAACAGTCAACAGAGCGAAGTAACCATAAACCACCGTCGGCACACCCGCTAGAATTTCTAGAACAGGTTTGAGGATTTTACGTAGTTTGGGACTCGCATATTCGCTCAGGCAGATGGCAGCTAATAGTCCCAAGGGGAGGGCTACCGCGATTGAAATAAAGGTGATCATCAGCGTCGCACTGATCAACACAAAAATTCCAAACTGCTTACTCGCAAACAAAGGTGTCCAACGGCCAGCCGTTAGGAAATGAATAACCCCTTGAATATAGGAGACGTTTTCGCCATCCTTTGACAGCTCAGCTGGTAGATCTCCAAAGAAAGAAAAGGCCTCAAAAATGAGCGTTGCGATAATACCAATGGTGGTGACAATCGAAATTGCAGCAAATGCTCCGCAGATGATCTTAACGATCATCTGAATAGCTTGAGAACGACTACGATTCGGTTGCCAAGCGCCAGGGGCAATATCATTTAAGGGAAGCTCAGCTGTCATGCATAAAGTCCTCAGCTTGGGTTTAGGCTACACCACGTCCAGGCACCTGCTTACTCTGGGTCAAAACGACCGTTTTGGACGTGGACAATGTTCGAGTGCATCCAATGTTTAAGCCAATGCTTTAGGTCAGCTGTAACTCTTGTTTGCAGGGAATAAGAGTATCAGATGCAAAAATAGACTACTAAATTTTTGTCCAGAAACGATGCATCCAGCGATGCAGAACAGAACTTAGCCAAAGAGAACTGGGGAGAGATTAACTCTCCCCAGTTGCAATGACCAATCATCAGGTAGAGAGCCTGATGGGTTTAACCCCTACAGGTTAGTAGGGTCGCTGCCTAGCTTGGCCTCATCAACACGAGCCTTGGCATTAGCTAAGATCTCATCAGGCAATGCAACATAACCAGCATCACCGATTAGCTCGCCATTCTTGGGCTCAAGCATGAAGTCAACAAAGGCCTTGACCTGCTCCTTAGTGTCGTAGGCTTCTTTCTTCACGTAGAAGAACAGGGGGCGAGACATGGGGTTGTAGGAGCCATCAGCGATAGTCTCAGTAGAAGGAGCTACACATTCACCAGCGTCGTTCTGGATTTCAACCGCCTTCAAAGAGTCAGAGTTCTCTTCAAAGTAGGCGTAACCAAAGTAACCTAGGGCACCCTCATCACCTGTTACACCCTGCACGATTACATTATCGTCCTCACTGGCAGTGTAGTCACCACGGCTTGCACCCTCTTCACCATTAACTTCATCGGTGAAGTAGTCGAACGTACCAGAGTCAGTACCAGGACCATACAGACCTAGTTCCTGATCGGGGAATGACGGATCTACCTGGTTCCAGTTGGCAACTTGACCTTCAGAATCAGGAGACCACATGGTGTTCAGCTGCTCAGTAGTCAAGCACTGAGCCCAATCATTAGCCTGATTAGTCACAATGGTCAGTCCGTCAAAAGCGACGGGCACCTCGATAAACTCAATGCCTGCCTCTTCACAAGCCGCAACTTCTTCATCCTTGATAGGACGAGAAGCGTTAGAAATATCGGTTTCACCAGCGCAGAACTTCTTGAAGCCACCGCCGGAACCAGAAATACCGACAGTGACATTGACATCAGGGTTAGCAATGCTGAATTCCTCACTCATTGCTTCTGCAATGGGGAATACGGTACTAGAACCATCAATTAAAACATCGCCAGAGACACCACCAGCAGCAGCAACTTCAGTGCCACCGTCAGCAGGTGCATCGGCGGTATCAGTTGTAGTGCCACCGCCGCAAGCAGCCAGGCTAGTTAATAGAGCAAGCAGAGTCGCTGAGTATGCGTAGCGCATTTTCCGTGCTTTGAATTCCATGATTGCTTTGACTTAAACTCCTCACCAAAAATGTCTAAAGACATTCTTGGTGAAAACTACCGAGCTCAGGTAAAGGCAAGGTTAAGAAAAATTTGAAAATGTGCTTAAGCTAACATGCATCATTCCGTGATTTTGTGCCTTGAATAACGTTCTTAATGTATAGCAAGCTACATTGGAGGTGCCTTAACACCGGGTCAAGCTGACAGGTTTTATTCCTATAGTTAAGGAATAAACGGGTGTGATGCATGGGCTTAAATCTATAGCGATTTCCTAAAAAGCCTGATTTCTAAGCTGATTTTTGACTGCTCTGGATATTGAATATAAGCTCTCTTCCTGTAAGTCGTCTGTGTTCGGCTTGTACCTGTTCTATTTAGAGTGATCCCTATGCACTGCGTAATTTACGATGGCGACTGTAATCTCTGTACAACCTTAGTCCAATGGTTAGAGTGGCTTGATCGAGGCCAGCGCTTTCATTATGGGTCGATGCAAGATGCTGAAATCCTGGAGCAGTTCAACGTTACAGCTGCTGATTGTGAGTTAGGGATGCTACTAATTGATGAGGCTAATCCTAAGAGGCGTTGGCAGGGCAGTGCTGCTGCTGAAGAAATTGGAGCCTTGCTACCAGTTGGTGCTCTGTTTGTGGCTGCTTACCGTAGCTTGCCGGGCCTGAAGCGTTCTGGGGATCAGCTGTACATATTCATCCGTGACAATCGATATAGGTTATTTGGTCGGCGTGCTGCTACCTATGAGTCAATCCACCGCGTCTGTAAGTCAGACCGATGTGATCAATATTTTTAATCACCACGTTAAGGTCGGGACTTCTAAATACTTAAAATGCGCTGTGTAAAGTTAAGGACCCGCAAAAATGGCATCTTCTAAATCTTGACGGCTTAGGGAATATTTGAAACCCCGTTGAATGTCCTCCCCGGTATCGCCTGCATCTAAATAACGCACAACTAGCGAGTCCGTTTCTAGAATTAAATCTGCTCGCCAGGTTGCCTTGGAAATTTCCCAGCGATTGAGTTCAGAATTGTCTTGCTTGCAACCCTGCTGGGTCAGCCATAGCTCAATGTCAGGCAGCGTGTGGTTGTACAGAGGTGTATCAGTGGAGGGAAGGGCCATGGAGTATTGCTATTGCTAAATTAAGGCTGTAAGACAGACAGGGTAAAATCACTATCGGCGATCCCCAAAATAAATACTAGGGCCAGGCAGACGGCAAACGTTAGCCCCAGTATAAACAGAGCAAATATCTCCCCTGCAGATAGGGGGCGATCGGTCGGATCAAGGTAGGTATAGCGAGACTCAAAGGGTGAATCTTTGCCAGAACCCGTCCTAATATCTTTGGGGGCTTGGCTCACGTAAAACCGAGAATAGCCTATTTTACTATCGTAGCTAAGACGTTGTTCTGGATTGCTTAGGGTGCCATAGGCTTCATTGAGGGCTTGAAACTTTTTGGTTGCGATCGCACTCGATAACTCCGTGGTATCAGGATGATAGAGCTTGCTTAACTCCCGATAAGCGCGACGAATTTCCTGGGGGGAGGCTGTCGGCTTCACCCCCAAAAGTTCATAGTGATTTTTGGGACTATCCTCAGAGACGCTATTTGTCATATATGTCTGTCAAATTATGCCGCCGCTTCCAACGTTGCATGATCGGATAACTCGTTATCCGAATCGCGGATCAATCGAATTTGGGCCAGAGTAAATACGACTGGAATCACGCGAGTATAGTTTGAGGCAATGGCTCGCCAGCCTAGATCGACGATAAACCAAGTCCATAGGGCTGGCCCTAAGCAAGCAAATACCCCCCGTACAGCACTGTATCGTGCCGTATTAATAGCCATGCCGCGGGAAGCCAGATGGATAGCCGCTTTCCCCTGCACTTTAGCGCCCAAAGTAGCGGCCCCGCGCAGGGTTTGTTGAGCCACCTGATAACGTGCCATCTGGAGCGCAAACTGTTTTGCAATTTGCTGCAGTAACCAGGGGCGAATCACCGAACTAGCAGCAACGGCACCGCCTCCCTTAAGCACTAAAGCCATAGGGTTTTGTTGTAATTGAGGCGATAGCCGTTGAAACTCTTTCATCTGCGCCAATTCATTGGTCAATCGTTTTTGCAGCTGACGTTGCTGACTGGGAGGTAGCTGCTGCCAGGTCTTTTCGAGTAACTGCAAAAATATTTCGGCTTCTAAATCGAGGGTGGATAATCGCGTAGACAACCGAAGTTTAAGGTGACGGTTGAGCTGTAGCAAAATTTGTCGATAGCTCAGCTGCTGGGTGTCTTGTCGCAGCACCGTCAAACCATCAGCCGCCAGATAGCGCAGTCGAGCGTCTATTTGTTGGATACGATGGGTGCGATCGCAACTCTGCACCTTCTGGGGGGAAGGGGTACACCAATAATCTAAAGGATTAAACTTGGGTCGAAATAATACCTCGGCCAGGGCGGCCAGTTCAACGTGGGTTGCTAACTCTAACCCCGTCCTGAGTTCATCCACAGGTCAACTAATTGTGTTGAGACAGCATAATTTTGTTCTTCATTCTACATAGTTCTCTAGAGAAACGGGATGGACCAGGGGGGAGAAGAGGAGTCGGTGCATTCAGGACACCATATAATTTAATAGAAGTTTTATGCCAATGCAGAATGCTCCCGTTTTACTGGAAGCACCGTTCCTATTGCCTACTACCCATGCCTACTTCTCCAGTCTCACCGCATACCACTGCCAGGACACCCCGGGGGTAACTTCAAACTCACAGGCAGTATCGCGTAGATGTAGAGCTTGCTGTTCAACTAAGTCAAATTTTTGTAAGTCTCTGGGAAAGGGGCCAGGATACTTCTCTAACATGGCTTTGAGCTTGGCCAATAGCTCATCAGGTTCTAAAAAGACCTCCTCGTTGCCAGGAATCAGCAACACAAACATCTCTTCGCTGTACATGGTGGCATCTGCCATAGATTGAGCCTCCGCTTGGCAAGATAGGTAACTCAATCCTAAGGGCTTACCATGGATAAAGTGGAATCACTGCAGCCCAGTCTTGATTTTCAGCATCAGATAACATTTGGCCAGAGAGTAACCACTCACAAAATGGTTGGCAATGATACCATTGGGTATACACCACTATCCCGAGCGGATTACCGGGAAATCAAAGTCTAACGATTTACCGGGTAATACCGTTATTGACTAGCTATCTGACTACAATTTAGCTCCGCTAGTCTAATCAACCGAGACACTTAAATATTAGGCTTGGATGCTTTTCCATAGCCTGTTTCGTTTTTCGGATTCATCAGTTCTTGTTCTGCTATCGACCGCTGCATCATGGTTCAAACCCCGATTTCTACTAATAGCCACGTAGCTCAGTCGTCGGTTCCGGCGATTAATCCTGTAAAGAAAGTATCCAGACTGGAAGGGATTAAGGAACGTAGTCAGTTTCTCCGGGAACCTGTAGCAACCGAGCTTGCCCAAGACACTACTCATTTCAGTGAAGACGGTATCCAGATTCTGAAATTCCATGGGTCTTACCAGCAAGATAATCGCGATAACCGAGTGAAAGGTCAGGAAAAGGATTACCGCATGATGTTGCGGACCCGCAATCCTGGAGGTTTAGTTTCACCGGAAATGTATCTGACCTTAGATGAGCTGTCGGACAAATACGGCTACAGCAACATTCGGGCTACCACTCGCCAGGCGTTCCAGCTCCACGGCATCCTAAAGAAAAATCTGAAGGCCACCATGGCGTCGATTATTCGTAGCATGGGGTCCACCCTGGGAGCCTGCGGCGATTTGAACCGCAATGTGATGGCTGTACCCGCTCCCTTTAAGGACAAACCAGAGTATGTCTATGCCCGGGACTATGCTAACCGGATTGCTGACTTACTCACGCCCCAAACTCCCGCCTACTATGAAATTTGGCTAGATGGTGAAAAGGCCGTCACTGGTGAAGAGCACCCAGATGTCGTCGCTGCGCGTCAGAGTAATGGCAATGGCACCACCTTTCAGGACAGTGTCGAGCCCATTTACGGCACCCACTATATGCCGCGTAAGTTCAAGTGCTCAGTGACTGTACCGGGGGACAACTCCGTAGACGCCTATACCCAGGATGTCACTCTGGTGGTAATTGTTGATGAAAATAAGGAGTTACTGGGCTTTAACGTATTGGCCGGTGGCGGTATGGGACGTACCCATAACAAAGAGGAAACTTTTGCCCGTATTGCTGACGAAATTGGTTATGTAGATAAGGAAGATGTCTATGACTTGGTAAAGGCAATTGTGGCCACCCAGCGTGATTATGGTGATCGTGTACAGCGCCGCCATGCTCGGATGAAGTATCTCATCAACGATTGGGGCGTTGAGAAGTTCCGGGCCAAGGTTGAGGAGTACTTTGGCAAGAGCCTGCAACCTTTTAAACCTTTGCCAGAATGGAAGTTCTATGACTATCTAGGCTGGTATGAGCAGGGCGATGGCAATCTCTTCCTCGGTGTCCATATTGAGAATGGCCGGATTTATGACAATGGTGCATTCAAGATCAAGTCAGCGCTGAAGGAAATTGAATTACGTTATCGGTTGCCCATCCGTCTTACTAGCAACCAAAGTCTGTTGCTAACGGAGATCAACCCAGCTGATAAGGACGAAATTGACCGTATCCTAACTAGCAACGGCATTGAAGCAGATAATCAAATCAATCTGCTTCACCGCTATGCCATGGCTTGCCCAGCTCTACCTACCTGTGGCTTGGCGGTTACTGAGTCGGAAAGAGCTATGCCCACTGTGCTTGACCGAATTCAAGCACTGCTGAATAAGCTAGGGCTAAAGAAAGAGCACTTTGTGATTCGCATGACCGGTTGCCCCAATGGCTGTGCCCGCCCCTACATGGCTGAACTTGGCTTTGTGGGTAGCGCGCCTAATTCCTATCAGCTGTGGCTCGGAGGTTCGCCTAATCAAACCCGATTAGCCCAGCCTTACATGCAGAAAATGAACATTGATGATCTGGAGAGTACTCTAGAGCCAATGTTTGCCTTCTTTAAGAAAGGTCGCCAGTCTGGTGAAAGCTTTGGTGATTTTTGCGATCGCCTCGGTTTCGACGCGATTCGTAACTTTGCTGAATCCTATGTACCTGCCAAGAAGGCATCAGGTCGTCGTAAGCACCGTGTCGGTGTCTCTGGTGAAGTTTACCTACAGCTGAAGGAAGCCGCCGCCACCAAGGGCATGAGCATGGCACAGATTGCAGAGGATGCGATCGCGACTTATCTTAACAACCAAAGTAACTAGGCCCTTTTCCGGGTTAACCAATGGCTAAATTCACCAGTACTCCCAATCGCTGTGTCATCGTTGACGGCGAGGAGCTTTGGATCAGCCGTAGCGTTACCGTTCTGGCCATTGTCGTGGTCGTTTGTGACGGTAACGCCTACGTCCCCCTGAATAAACGTGGTCCTGACCTGCCGTCTGAGGTCGGCAAGTGGTGTTTAGCAGGGGGCTATCTAGACTATGACGAAACCATCGGTGGGGCTATGCTTCGTGAAGTCTGGGAAGAGCTGGGTCTGGATCTTAAGGAGATCCAGGCAAACCATCGACTAGTGGGTTCCCTTGATCAACCTAGTCTAGTTTTTAGTGAGCCCCGCCACTCCCAAAATGTCACCATGCACTATCCTGTGATGGTGTTTCTCAGTCAAGGTGCAGACCTACCGCCGTTAAATCCTCAGGTCAGCAAGGGCGAAGTCACAGACGTTGGCTGGTTTGAGTTGGAGAAAGCCCTGGAAATGGAATTAGCTTTCAAGCACCAGGAAATTCTACGTCGCTGCCTTAGCAACGAATTTGCTAAGATTTGGCCAGCATCGTGTCTGACCTAACGATATCCGCTCAGACTTTTACATCCGCTCGCCATAATCGATATGCGGCCAATTTCTAAACGTCCCCAACAAATCGCTGACAGCCAGTATCAAGCCTTAAGCACCCAGCATCTTTTTAGTCAGTACATGCTGCAGGACCAAATGCGGGACCAGGTGTTTATGGCGTCATTGAGTACCTTCAAAGCTGAACTACAGCGGATCAAAAAGTCGGCATCACTACGTCATGCAAGCCTTGATTGGTATTTAGACGAACTCAATGAGTTAAGACAGCAGTTTGATACCTACGTCAGCACATTACGTCGCAAAGGGTTAATACAGTTCACTCTACCCATGGAATTAGCCTTATTCGCCACCCGCAGCCAGTGGTTTATAAACTACCAAGGACCACAGATTCGTCGGGGATGGCAGCAAGCGGCCCAAGGCTTTCAGCAAATGTCTAACCCAGAAAAATAATAGCCACTAGCCCGAGTGTAGTTGTACGTTGACAAGACCCAAATCAAAATAGTCAGGATCAAAGTCCCCACCGACTTCATCCCATCGGGTCAAATATTGCGGGTCATCGGGGTCATCGAGAATTTCTATTAGCTCGTTGTAACCCCAAATACCGCCACAGCCTTCGGGAGGGCAGCGTAATTCTCCGGTGATGCAGTGGGGATAATGGCCTTGAGGGTCGGCGGGCAAAATCATTTCCACCTCTATAGTGTGAAACCAACCGTCACGTAGGTCATACACGTAACAGAACTGCACCAGATCATCCCTAATGATTTCATTAAGGGGCATTTGCAACAGAGAGGGCTCAGTATCAGATCGCTGCTTACCAATGCGGTAATGATAGTTCGATAAATTTTGCCACCCCATGGCAATTTGCACGATGCGATGCAATTCTTCTAAGTTTGTGGTGGCATTGACCAATAATCGTCGCCATATAGGCGGTTCGCTATCGGTTAAAGTCAGTTTGATTTGATAAATTCGCTCATTGGGCATCAAAGGGCGGCTCCATGTTCGGCTAACCAATCCTCACCCAATTGAATTGTAATATCTGAGTTAAGGTTGCCAGTACTTTCAACCCGCACCTCACCAATGCCTAAAAACTGCTTTAGCATTGATGCACTGGCACGATCACCACGTTGAGCAACGATGCGGGTTTCAGCAAGTGCCTCGTTCAAATCGTAGCCAACACTCACATTGCGATAGCCACTATCGTAGAGAGTATCCACCAAAGACTGGATTGCAACTTCATCACCAGTACTGTCTTGAATCACCACGCTTAAATAGGAAGGGCTGGTAGCCTCCATCATCTGAGCGGCATCTAACCCAAAGTATTGCTCAACCATCTCATCAATTTTTGCGTAATTTGGGAGCCAGTAGCTAAGACTATATTCTGTCGGACTACTAAAGTTACCTGGCAGCATCAACATCTGCACGTCTGAACGGCTAGTTTGAGACCCGTAACCTACCAATGCCACCAATTCTTCTACTGAGAGGTTGGTATCAACATGGGACTGAATAACTGACAAAATCTTCGGGAGTCGGGCGATGGTTGCTGGATTAAGCGTTTGCTCAATGACAGCCCGCATCATTGTCTGCTGGCGCTGTACCCGCCCAATATCGCCATTCTCGTCGTAGCGAAACCGTAGAAATTGCAGCGCCTGATTGCCGTCTAAAGTTTGTCGACCCGCTTTCAGATTGATGTACAGATGCTGGCTATCGTCCTGATATTTCATATCCTGTGGCACATTAACCGTCACGCCGCCCAGAGCATCCAGCAGTTTTTCCACACCCTGCACATTGATACGAACATAGCGGTCGATCGCCACCCCCCCTAGCAAGTCGCTGATGGACTCTGCTGTTAATGCAGGCCCCCCATCCAAATTAGCTTCATTGATTTTTGTCAACATACCATTGACCAATGCCCTGGTATCACGGGGAACAGACATCACCACGAGCTGCCCCGTGCGCGGATTGAAACGCAGCAGCAGCATGGTATCTGATAGGCCCTCAAAGGAGTTAACCAGGGCGTGATATCCCAAGTCCTCTGCACCTGCAACAGACCGATCGAGATCAGAGGTTAGAACTTTGACCCCAAGCACCAGAATATTCACCGGTCTGGTCAAACGGGGGAGGCGCAAACTACTGGTCGCAAGGATAGGTTCATCCTCGCTGAAAACAGCCGCTTCTTCAGGTGACAGCTGACTCTGTAACAGTGGCTGACTATTCATAGACACCGCCAGCAATGCCCCCGTAGCCGCTGAAAACGTCGCTACACTGGCCAATGACACAGTGATCCATGCCCACTTAGGTATGCCCAACCACCCACGACGTTTACGCTGCTTGGGCAATACCGCCTTCTTTATTGGCTGTTTAGCTGATTGTTTTTTGCGGTGTGGGATGGACACAGAATGACCTCAAACCTGGAGAATAATAATTGAGAAGAAGGGCTATGAAAGCGGAAATGTAGCCGTTAGTTTAGCGACTATTGGCCACAATTGACTAATTAATATAGCTACCCTTGCCCAAGGTAATGGAAAACTGCCATACATCAGGGACAGCAGTCCAATTTTTAGCAGAATAGTAGCAGTATTTTTCTGAAAAGACGGATCTTTTCAAAACGCAACATTAATCCGGTAGCCGGCGGCTTAGCTGGCTAACGCCTGGGAGCTTAGTCGATTTCCCTTGGAATATCCGTAGCATCAGCCATAGATTTGTCAGAAAATAGCCGCTCCCCACAAAGCTACTCGCAATCCAAAATCGTAGGGTCGCCAGCTGGGAAAATTCGCTATGGGCACCCGCACTCAGCAACACAGTTGCTAATAACCATCCCATTCCCAAGACAACGGCTAAGCGACTTACTTGCTTTAGCTGGGCATCAGGTTCATGGGGAGTGCCATAAAGAGTTAACAGAGAGGCAGGAATGCCTAAAACTGGCACAAGGTTTAGATAGAGCCGTAGCCGCAATAGATAGTTAGGTGATGATTGTTTCACAAATAACCTTGACTGCTAACTACCGAAAAACGAGAAATAAGGCTGAATAACGAACAGAACAATCGATAATGTGCGCTGAAAGCTTAAGTGTTTTAGCGGAAGAAATGTATATCTATATTCAATATTATACTTTCACTTTGTAGATACATTTTGGGCTGGAAGGATCGTAATGAACGAAGCATTTTTAACCAATATAGCTAGCAATGCTACCAGCATTCTGATCGCAGTTGGTCTCAAAATTGTTGGGGCGCTCATTTTCTGGATTGTAGGTCGTTGGCTGATCAAATTTGCCATTGGTTTGTTGACCCGTAGCCTTAAAAACACCACCATTGATCCAACACTAATTATCTACCTTAAATCTACCGTTGGTGTTGTCCTAAATGTTGTTTTAGTGGTTGCCATTTTAGGTTTCTTTGGCATTGAAACTACATCTTTTGCGGCCCTATTAGCTGCTGCTGGCATTGCAATTGGCGCAGCTTGGAGTGGTCTATTAGCTCACTTTGCAGCTGGAGCGTTTCTAGTTATTTTGCGTCCCTTCAAAGTCGGTGATTTTGTTGCAGCAGGCGGAGTGACAGGCACTATTGAAGAAGTTGGTTTATTTGTTACCAAAATCAACACTATGGACAATGTAATGACGATTGTCGGCAACAACACAATTTTCTCGGATACAATTCAAAACTTCTCTACCAATCCCTATCGCCGTGTTGATTTAGTTGCTCAGCTCGATAATGCTGTGGAGCCTAGCCAAGCGATCGCACTACTTAAAGAAAAACTAGCTGCCATTCCCAATGTCATGACAGAGCCTGCTCCAGATGTCGAGATTCTGGAATTCAATCCCATGGGTCCTGTTTTGGCAGTACGCCCCTATTGCAACAATAACGACTACTGGCAGGTGTATTTCGATACCAATAAAGTGATTCGCGAGGGCTTTGGTCAAGCTGGTTTCCCAGCACCTGCTCAGCACTTTACTGTGCATCAGCGAGCAGCCTAGAAACGAAGTCTCTCAAGAAACTGACATGTAGATGAAACGGTGAAACCATACCAACGCTCGGCAACACCATTTTGTTAATCCTAACGATTGACTAAAATCAACCTCAAGAGCGATAGACACGTCTATCGCTCTTTTTGATGGAAAGTTTTGACCGATAGCTAGCTGAAAGACAGTTAAGCGCGTAAGCAAAGCAGTATGATCAAGCACTTAGCTCATATTGTCATGCTAAGCACATAAATCCATGAATGCGCTAGGTCAAATCTCATCTGCTCAGTCTAATCAGCTATTGACCCAAGTTCGAAATATCTCTGTAGATATTGGCTTACAGATTATTGTTGCAATTATCATTCTAATCGTGGGTCGTTGGATGGCCTCGTTTGTCAAGCAGCTGATTAAAAAGCTAATGGCAAAGGCTCGCATTGAGCCAACGTTAATCTCTTTTGCTAGTAATATCCTTTATTACGGGACCTTAGCCTTTTTTATTTTGGCAGCCCTGGGTCAGCTAGGAATTGAAACAACATCGCTGGTTGCTGTTCTGGGTGCTGCAGGCCTGGCGATAGGTTTGGCCTTGCAGGGATCGCTGTCAAACTTTGCCGCAGGCATCTTAATCATTTTATTTCAGCCCTTTCGAGTAGGAGACTGGATAGAAGCGGCTGATATCAATGGCATTGTGGAAGAGATCCAAGTGTTTACAGTTATCCTACGCACCTTGGACAATCGCACCGTAATTGTGCCGAACAGCAAGCTGACCGATAACAACATCATTAATTATTCAGCCAAGGGAATATTGCGGGTGGATCTGGTAATCGGTGTGGCCTATCAGGAAAATTTGGCCAAGGTTAAACAATTGACCTTGGAAGTTTTGGCAGGTCAAGACTTGGTGCTAGCAGAGCCTAAACCTACGGTAGGGGTCCTAGAGCTGGCTGATAGCAGCGTTAATCTGGCTGTGCGGCCTTGGACTAAAACTGAGAACTACTGGAATGTATATTTCGGCGTTCAGGAATCCCTTAAAACACGGTTTGATGAAGTTGGCATTAGTATTCCATTCCCTCAGAGAGAGGTTCATCTAATTAGGGAGAAATAACGGGAATAATTCCTAAAAAGCTATTCTATTTTGAGTTTGAGAGGAGTCCATTGAGACGTTCTACAATCTTTTTATCCCTGACACTACAAGGATCCTGGGCGACTGCTGAGGTGGAATTGCGCTAGGATGGATGTAGAATCCAGAGAGTGGCACTCTTTTGTCAATTTTTCCGGTCTAATATTTTTTAAGATAGCGTAGGGGTAAGTGATGCTGGAATCATATCGCAAACATGTAGCTGAAAGAGCGTCATTGGGGATTCCTCCACTACCGTTAACTGCTGAGCAAACAGCTGATCTCTGTGATCTACTTAAGCAGCCGCCTGAGGGTGAATCTGAGTTTTTGATGCATCTGTTGTGCGATCGCATTCCCCCCGGAGTTGACCAAGCATCCTACGTAAAAGCATCCTTTCTAACCGCCATTGCCAAGGGCGAAACCACGAGTCCATTGATATCGCCCCTAAGAGCCGTGCAGCTACTCGGCACAATGTTAGGTGGTTATAACGTCCAGTCCTTGGTAGATCTACTTAAATCTCCAGATGCAGAACTGGCCCAAGCTGCCACCGATGCACTCAAGAAAACACTGCTTGTATATGACGCCTTTAACGACGTACTAGCGCTAGCCAAGGGCAAGGATAAAGGCAGTGACTACGCCCAACACGTTGTAGATGCCTGGGCTACAGCGGAGTGGTTCACCAGTAAGCCCGAGGTTTCCGACACCATCGATATCACTGTTTTCAAGGTCCCTGGTGAGACTAATACAGATGACCTTTCCCCTGCCCCCCATGCCACTAGCCGTCCAGACATCCCCCTGCATGGTTTGGTGATGCTCGAGTCTAAAATGCCCAATGCCCTAGAAACCATTGCCGAGCTAAAAACCAAGGGTAATCCGGTGGCTTACGTAGGGGATGTTGTTGGTACCGGGTCCTCTCGCAAATCGGCGATGAACTCTGTTATCTGGCATTTGGGTGAAGATATCCCCCACGTTCCTAACAAGCGGACAAGCGGCTACATCCTCGGTGGCAAAATCGCGCCTATCTTCTTCAATACAGCAGAAGATTCGGGTGCTCTCCCCATTGAGTGCGACGTCTCCCAGATGGAAACTGGCGATGTCGTTACCATCCATGTGCGCAAAGGCGAAATTACCAAGGATGGCGCTGTCATTGCCACCTTTAGCCTCACACCTGACACCCTGCTAGATGAAGTCAGAGCCGGTGGACGCATTCCCCTAATGATTGGCCGTGCGCTCACAGATAAAACTCGTGCAGCTTTAGGCCTAGCACCTAGCGATGTATTTATTCGTCCTGCTGCGCCTACTGAGACTGGCAACGGTTACACATTGGCCCAGAAAATGGTGGGTAAAGCCTGTGGTTTGCCCGGTGTGCGACCGGGTATGTCCTGCGAACCACTGATGACGACGGTGGGTTCTCAAGACACCACTGGTCCGATGACCCGCGATGAGATGAAGGAGCTGGCCTGTCTTGGCTTTAGTGCGGGGCTAGTGCTACAAACCTTCTGCCATACTGCAGCCTATCCAAAGCCAGTGGATGTAGAGACCCATGCCACATTGCCAGATTTCTTTTCCTCTCGCGGTGGTGTTGCCCTACAGCCTGGGGATGGCATCATTCACTCATGGCTAAACCGCATGCTGATGCCCGACACTGTGGGCACAGGCGGAGATTCCCATACCCGTTTCCCCTTAGGTATTTCCTTCCCAGCTGGGTCTGGTTTAGTCGCCTTTGCAGCTGCCATCGGTGCAATGCCTCTGGACATGCCCGAATCGGTTTTAGTCAAATTTAAAGGTGAATTACAGCCTGGCATTACACTGCGGGACATCGTTAATGCAATTCCCTACGTAGCTATCCAAAAAGGTCTACTCACCGTCGAGAAGAAGAATAAGAAAAATGTTTTCTCCGGTCGCATTATTGAGATGGAAGGAATGCCTGATCTGAAGCTGGAGCAAGCCTTTGAGTTAACTGATGCAACGGCAGAGCGTTCTGCAGCAGGCTGTACCATCAAGCTTAGCGAAGAGACTGTGGCTGAGTATCTACGGTCCAATGTGGCACTGATGAAGAACATGATCGCCCGTGGGTATGCCGATGCTCGTACTTTGGCACGGCGAATTGCGGCGATGGAAGATTGGCTGGCCAATCCTAGCCTGATGTCAGCGGATGCAGATGCAACCTATGCAGAGGTGATCGAGATTGACCTCAACGAGATTAAGGAACCTCTGGTGGCTGCACCGAATGATCCTGACAACATCAAAACTCTTTCAGATGTTGTTGACGACAAAGTTGATGAGGTCTTCATCGGCTCCTGTATGACTAATATTGGCCACTATCGAGCATCAGCAAAAGTGCTAGAAGGGGCTGGTACTGTTAAGGGACGTCTTTGGATTTGTCCACCCACTCGGATGGATGAACAGCAGCTGCGTAAGGAAGGCTACTACGGCACCTTTGCCGCCGCTGGAGCCCGAACTGAGATGCCTGGATGTTCGCTTTGCATGGGGAATCAGGCCCGTGTGGAAGATGGTGCAACAGTCTTTTCTACGTCCACCCGCAATTTCAATAACCGCATGGGTAAAGGTGCTCAGGTATATCTAGGTTCTGCAGAACTGGCAGCTGCCTGTGCATTGCTGGGCCGAATTCCCAACATGGAAGAATATTTGGAGATTGTTGCGAAGAAGCTCGATCCCTTTGCAGATGAACTGTACCGCTATTTAAACTTTGATCAACTCAAAGGTTTTGAGGACGAAGGGCGTGTGCTTTCAAAAGATGAAGAAGAGAAGATTGAAAAAGAAGCACTCTCAGTAAACTAAAGAAAGCTTTAGGCCAGGGCTAACTGTATGGGCTCTGGCCTGTTGAACTCAGGAGAAGAAAAATGAGTGATTCATTAACCCGTCAAACCTGTATTCCTTGTAGTGGCAAGGTTCCACCCGCCAGTGAGGCGGAAGTAGCGGAACTTAAGCCTCAGATTCCGGATTGGGATATTATCTCCGTAGAGGGCATCCCTCAATTACAACGGGTTTACCATTTTAGTGATTTTCAGACCGCCCTGGGGTTCACCAACAAAGTCGGTGATCTGGCTGAAGGGGAGCAACATCATCCGGCTCTACTGACTGAATGGGGTAAGGTCACAGTCACCTGGTGGACCCATGCTCTAAATGGGCTGCATCGAAATGATTTCATTATGGCTGCCAAAACCGATAAAGCTGCCCAAGGATTAACCAGTGATGTTATGGCACCATCTCATCAGGCTGATTGAGCGTATGCCATGTATCTGGAATCTCATCATCGGCAACTAGGAGACGTCGCATGTCCCGGTGAGGGCATATGCTTGGATGTTAATTCTGGGTGTTGATTAAAATTTAGGCAATTAAGCCTTCTTCACGGGCACGAATCTCAGTTTGAATGCGTATATTTTTATTCGCTTCAGGGTAAACGTCCAGGGCATCCTGGACCTTAGACCAATAATGACGAACGGTGCGTTCTGAAACGTTCATTCTTTCGGCAATTATTTTATCTTTGAGACCTTCTTTGAAGGCTAATTCCAGAACCGTGAGCCATTCGGACCTAACTTCTAAACTTGTCCGCATATCACGGGGTGTATAAATCAAGCCTTGCAAAGCCCAAGCGACTTTAGTCAGCATTTCTTTCATCGGCAATTTTTTATCGATAATGGTAAAACCTGCCTGATGAATCGCAATCTGAGGCTTGAGCCGAATCAGTGAACGTATATGGGCACTTTGTACAACAATATTAAGTTCTGGGTAGGTTTCCATGACCTTTCGTAGAAGCTCAATGCCTGTATCCACTTCAGAGGGTGTTTGAGCATCCTGAGGAATGGATAGATCCATGATCAAGAGATCGGGTAATGCGATTGATAATTCCCCTTGGGCCGATTGAGCTGTGTTGGCTGTGGTAATGGCTGCGTCAGGATATTCTTGTGATAAGGCACTGATAGTGCCACTTAAGATTGCTTCATGATCATCAACAATAAGTATCTTGTTACAGGGATAGTCAGAGGCCATGATTTAGACTTGCAATAAAAGATGCGGCATTTTATTCAGGATTTGAGCTGTATTTGCCACTGCAATATCTAACTTAGCTGATCCAGTTGGTAATCTTATCTGTCTTTAGTGTGAGGTATAGGTAGTCAGTGTTAGGGAGTAGGCCGGTTAGCCTCATCCTAGTGACCAGAAAGCAGACCTAACCCCTAATTCCTAAGTCAATGCTTAAACTTAATTAACTGCCGAGATTTGTCGAAGTTGAGCCCCAATTTCAACATCTTCAAACTCAGCCAGACTAGTTAGTAATGCACGTCTATAGTCATTTTCCTCAGGGGTTAGCAACGGATCTGATAGGAGTGCCATGGCGTCGTACCATAGCCCTGCGATCGCATATTTTTGAGCCTGTTGCACCCGATTACCGTCTACCGCACTCAGGTCAATGGGACGGCTAACCACCTCAAACTGTGCGCCTGTGACCTGAGTACTGGATGGACGATCAGGGATGCAAGTCAGCACAATTTGCCACTCATAGACACTGCCTATTTCCAACTCTAGGGTGGCGGGTACCGTATAGCTCATATAGCCTTGCGTGCTCAGGCCAATGTCTAACCCTTCCACAATATCGGCCCAACCCTCACCGGTATATTGGTATAAATTTAGCTGAACGTTATAGGCCTTGGCATCAGGTACATACCAAACCAATGTTGGTTGTGTTGTCAACGTTTGTCCCACCGAGTGTTGTGGGGCAAGGGCTAGTAAATCAAGGGCTGAGGCATCGTCACATCCCCCTCGACGTCCCCCTGAAAGCGTCGGTCCTTCAGGGGCCTTTGTATCTTCCGATGGCATGTAGGCTGCGATCGCAGACATTGAGGATCCTACAATGGTACTGATCAGCGCTAAGCAAGTTATCCGAGTCAATCTACTACCTAAAGGGAGAAATGGCATATTAAGAGACTTTAGTATGCTGAAATCTTGCATTTTCTTGAGCTTAGCTAATTTCACCTAGGTTTGGAAATGGGCCATCTTAATTCGCAACATGTGCCATGGGGGGATACTGAAAAGCGTTTGAATTGTCCCTTTAAGTGGTGAGCTAGCTGCTGAGCCTGCCAGGTGCCTCTACCTCCTTCTAGCCGATTGATGTACTTAGAGTCGTCCTTAAGAACAGTTTTGCCATTATCCTGAACTAAAATGAGGTTTTCGTTTTCTGTGGCCAGGCAATTGACTGTTAACTTTGTAGCGCCCTGAGCGTACCTACCTACATTACAGAGGGCTTCTTCGAGGAAACGACAGAGATATCGCTTTTCTTCCCTGCCCAATCGTGAATCCTCCATAGATTCAAATTGAACTACGTTAAATTTAATGGATTTAAAGTGTGGAAAATCTCTTTGTATTGTTTGCTCAAACACTTCATAAAGCAACTCATGCAGAACCATATCAAGGTCTAAAGTAGGCCCCTGACTTTGCAGATGAAGTTGGTTATTTTGCGGTTTAAGTTCTTCTTCTAAGGTGTTGTAAACAGCCCGAATCTCTTGATTGAGTTGGTCAAGCTTAGCGGATAGTTGGGGGCGATCTATCGTTTTATCTGGATCATCAACATCTTTTAGAATGAGAGCTAAGGTTTGTAGGGGACCGTTGTGAACAGCATTGTATGTGTGGCGGATGACCCGTTGACCAGCTTCGATGCGCGATCGCAACATCTGGTCATATAGCAATATCCCCGGCAAGACTAGGCCATTCAGTAAAAAGGCAATCAATGGCGGCTCTAATGGTAGCCACCAGCCCACGGACAAGGCCACATAGCTGGTAAACACCAAACCTACGCCCGTCATCAGCACCAAAATCAAATGCCGCGACGGTGTGGGGACCACACCCACCAGCACAATTCCCGCAGTCCCCCACCATAAAATCCATAGGTATTCTCCAATGTCTGGCAGGCTGCGCAGTAGAGGACGATTATCTAAGACAGCACTCAGAATCTGGCTGACTACATGGGCATGGATTTCAACGCCAGACACGGCACCAGGATTTTTACCGACGAGGGCAGCGGATGTCACATTATCCTTATGACCTGGAGAAATAATGCCAATGAGAATAACACTGTCTTTAATCCAACTGGGGGAGACATTATCCGCTAACACATCCCTGAGCGGTACCATCCGAAAAGGCGCAGGCCCACTGCGGAAGTTAATCAGTGTTTGTTGGGCATTCGCATCAGCTCTTACGTAACCGCCCGTATTAGGGTAAAACGGTTCAATTTCTACAGCCCCAAAGCGCATAGCATCAGGATTCTTTAAACCATTTTCTAATGGAATGCCTTCATGCCGTAAATATTCAGACGTGAGACGCATGGCCAGGGAGAATTGATAAACACCAGAGTCTTTAGGTCTCCCTAAAAGACTTCTCCGCACAGCGCCATCATCATCTAACGGATAATCTGAAAACCCTACTCTTTCGTAAGGTAAGGTGGGGGGTGGGCCAATACTCTCACCAGTCTGCCCTAAAAATTCGATACCAAAGACATAGGGTAGATCGGCTAAGGCCTCTACAAAATCTTGATTACCTGATTTTTCGGGTAAATCACGAAAAATATCAATGCCCACAGCCCGGGGCTGATATTGGTCCAACTGTCTTAAAAGGGTTGCTAAGGTTTGACCAGGTAACGGGTAGGTGCCCAAGTTTTGAATATCAGTTTCATCAATGGCAACAACCAGCACTCTTGTATCTGTTGTTTCTGCAGATCGAAGTCGTAAAAATAGATCTAACGTTCTCCACTCGATAGCTTGAAATACACCTAAAAGTCTAACTATGATAATTAGCCCCGTTAAGGTCAATCCTGGTAATATTGACAGCTGCCAGTTTTTTAAACTATTGGGTAAATGTTGCCAAGCAAGGGTGATGTTGGTGTTGTGGGCCATGGGGTATACCCTAAATCAGCAATCGCGAGAGTAGCAGTACGCTGACTATTGTCATATAGTTTACCAAATTTAAACAGCGGCTCAAAATGGCTAATCGTCATCAAGAGCTAGATTAAAACAAACGCTAGATTAAGACAGACAAATGAAGACAAAAAATGGACAGATGACATCTCTACTGAAGTCATCCGTCCCATGGAATAAGGCATTCTATACGACAACAAAGTCACTTCTCGTCAGAGATGTACCTGCTGATAGGGTGGCAATCTGGACAGCCTTCGCAGAGCCTGAGCCATCAATATCAAAAGATAATGCTCCAGTTGAACTATTATAGAGCACACGGTCATTGGTATCGGTTGCAGACCCCAGGACAAATTGCTCTGCACCTAATAAACCTGCGGTTAAGCCGCCACCTAAGCCACTGGCCACCAGTGTAATTCTATCGCCTTGGGCACGGACAAAGTCAGTAATGGAATCGATACCATGCTGTAAGGACTTAAACTGGAATTTATCCGCTCCAGCACCCCCCGTAAGGATATCGTTACCAGCGCCCCCCACGAGTTGGTCATTGCCTTTATCGCCATTGAGGCGATCGTTGCCAAAACCACCGGTGATGATGTCATGGCCGGCCCCACCATGAATCAGATCATCATCAGCTTGACCATTGAGTTTATCATTACCAGAAAAGCCATAGAGCCGGTCATTACCAAAGCCACCGTAGACGGTATCATCACCGGTGCCGGCCTGAATCTCGTCGGCCCCTAAATAACCACGAAGAACGTCATTGCCTGCCTTACCTCGGAGCACGTTATCAGCGTTATTGCCGTGGATGATGTCGTCACCGGAACCACCATTGGCATTTTCGATTAATGAGCGATTATCCCCATCGTACTGAAGAGCATTATAAACATGACCCTGGGCGTGCTGATTGGGACCTAGCTCTGCCTGTTGAAAGTTACCATCTCTATCTAAATTGCTCCATTTGCCAGGGCGTAAGTCAACGGAGAGATTGGTCGTATAGTTAGAGAAATCGTAGGTGTCATTGCCATTGCCATCCCAAATGGTACGGAAGACTTTATTCCCAACCGGTTGCCCTTGACCAACACCGTTGATCGACAGTTCCCCCGTGTCTGTTGAAAACCTATAGACTGTATCGTTGGAGTTATGGTTAAAATTGGCACCATACATCTCTTGTATAGCCCTGATGTCATACATCATCATGGACTGGGGATAACTATCTTGTGCGATTGTATAGCTCCTAACTGGGCTGCCTACGTAAGAACGGTAAGTCATCACCGAGAACTCTATGGAGTCTCGATTGGCATCCATGGCAACTGCTCGCACGCCCTCTTCCGTGCTGTGACCATGTTTAAGACCTAATGCATGGCCAATTTCATGGCCAAAGGTGAGATAGGCATAGTCACCCATTTGAGGATTGTTAAACTGGTTGTTGTCAAACCAAATATCTCCAGCTGCAAAGCTACTATCACTATGCTCTGTACTTCCTGGGAAATCACCGACTCGAGCTGGATTGGCAGCACTAGATTCTGCTATGCGGATAGTGGCATTCCGATCCTGAGCCCCCGTTAGCTCCGTTAATGTTAAGCCAGAGACACTTTCATACATATCCATCCATTCGCGAGCCACAGATCTTTGGGTGGCGTTTAGAGTTTGAAATCCATTTTCAAACTCGGCTGGATAATCTGTTTCTTCCTCATAGTCATTTTTAAAGTTGTTGGTGAAACTGAACGTTACGGTCGTATCTGCCCATCGATGTTCAAGCAGTAGGGCATCGATATTGTTATCCCCTGTAGCTGTATTGTCAATAGATTGAGTGATTTGTCCATATGTCATGGGTCGAACTCCATTAATGCGTTAGGTATTTCAAGAGCGGATTGAGCCTTTCAGTAGCAATGCTTTGTTCTAGAAAATGGATAGAGAGATAACGATGAAATGCATTGCTTGTTGGCTCATTCACACTTCCTAAATTAAGGGTTATTCCCCTTGAAGTCAGGAGAGTTTTATGACACAAGAGATTCTCGCTGTGTCCAATCGGTTATCCAAACTTGAGTGAAATAGCCATATAAATGGAGTGTAGATTTTCCGTTTTCTGAGGCGAGCATTGCAGAAAACTACATTTGATTATGGGCAGTTTCGCCCTAGCAGCAAACGACCATCGGCCAGCCGATGCAGGACATTGGGTTCGACGATAGGTTGATCAACGTGCCATAGGCTCGGAGCATCTTCGTTAGTCAGGGGTTGCACTGGGAGCGCTGAAAACCTGGAGCCAGCAGAGTCGTTAGGACGTAGTGGAAGACCATCAGAGCCCGTAGTGATAAAAGAATCTGGATTTTCTTCTGTGCGGACAATGCAACTGCCAGTGGTAAGTGTGGTGGGATCTACCAAGGCATCTGGCAGTTCGGTCAAGCTGTTTTCAATAAAAGAGATATCAGAGATAGTAATACTGCCGTCGATGGCACCACTGGCATTCACATCCACTCGATCATTGCCATTAAACGGTGGTGGACTGCCCGGTACATAATTTTCTCCAAAGAAGGCTGTGTTGAAGGTAATGTCCCCACCGCGTCCATCATCAGCAAACGCTAAAATATCACTGTCATCAAGGGCAATAACCGTATTACCATTAAACGTAATGTCTCCTCCTCCTGATGCGCCGATATTTACAAACGTAACAATATCGCTATCACCTATTAGTAAGACATTCTCAGCATTGATAGTTATACTGCCTCCAGCAGTATTCTCTGCATTCGTGAGAACACTGCTATCGTTTGCTCGAAAACTATTGTTGACAGTTAAAAATATATTGCCTGCATCACCATTCCCATCGGAGAATGCACTGATTGTTGCAGCATTACTCATTTCTAAATTGTTGGTTGAAACAACAATATCTCCACCAGTGCCAATGCCATTTTTTCTAAGATTACTAAAAATGCCACTCAAAGAAATAGGATCAGAGTCACTGATAAAGATGGTGTCAGTGACTCTGATCCTCACATCCCCTGCATTGCCAATGCCATCAGAGCTGGCCACCACCCTGGCTCCATTGACTATGTCAAGATTAGCAGCCGTGATGGTGATATCTCCCCCCATCCCGACTGCATTGGGTTCAATGTTGGTTAACGCCGCACTTGGGAAATTCCCATTGGGATTAAACCCATCGAAACGTGCTGTTTCTCTAACATTGAGCACCACATCACCTGCCTGCCCTTGACCAAACACTAACGCACTCAACTGTGCACCATTTGTCACGTCGAGGTTGCCAGCTGAGATTTGCACTAGGCTGCCATTGCCAACTCCGTCTGAATTCACATTACTAAAAGCGCCACTACCCAAGAAATTAATTGGATTAAAGCCATCAAATCTAGCTGTTTCAGCGATATCAATGACGACCGTGCCAGCGTCACCTGTACCATTGGTTGATCCTTCAATCTGGGAGCCATTGTTGACTTCCAGCGTGTTAGCTGAAATGTCAACCAAGCCGCCATTGCCTCTCCCTCCAAACCGAATACTACTAGAGATGTCACTAGCTCTACCGTTCGCAGCGTTAAAACCAGTGACTTGCATGGAGTCAGATATGGCAATGATTACACTTCCCGCATCACCTAGACCATTTGAGGAAGCAGCTATTGCTGCCCCATTGGTGACATCAAGCTGATTGGCCGTAATGCTCACAACTCCGCCCTTGCCTTCCCCATCAGAATTAATATTGCTAAGGGCCGCACTCGGAAAGTTTCCCTGTGGATCAAATCCATCAAAGTGGACCGTTTCTGCCACCTCAATCATCACATTGCCTGCATCACCGGTACCGGAGACGGATGAACTGAGTTGTGCCCCATTGGTAACTGCAAGATCATTGGCTAAAATTTGAATCACTCCACCCTGGCCTGCTCCAGTACGATTGACGTTGCTGAAAGCACCACTAACGATTCCTGTTGCATTATTTACTCCATCAAAGCGGGCCGTCTCAGCAACATCAATTATGATGTGGCCTGCATCACCAATGCCATTGGTTGACGTACTAATCTGTGCACCATTTGTTACGTTTAATCGTCTGGTATTTAACTCGATATCTCCCCCAGTTCCTGCCCCAGGGCCACTCACCTCGGCAAAAATACCACTGACAAGTGCATTATTTTCATTCAATCCATCAATGGTAGATTGATTAGCGATCGCAAGAAAAATATTGCCACCATTACCCGTTCCAACCAAGGCGGCAGATAGTTGAGCTCCGCCTGCAAGCATCAACTCAGAGGCTCGAATAACGATATTGCCACCGTTGCCTGTACCATTGGCAGCAACATCACTAAAAACCCCTGTTAACCTGCCATTGGTGCTGATGAAATCCACCTCATCATTGGCCAGTATCGTAATATCGCCAACGTCTCCTAAAGCAGTAGTACTAATAACACTGTCAGTAACAGACACATTGTTGCGAGCGTCAATAACTATGTTACTGCTTTCTCCATTAAAGGTGCCGACAACTAATCCATCATTAAATCTTCCATCACCCGTAATCGAAATTGAGCTATTCAACACGGTTGGCTGTGGAAAATATTGATTTGTCAACAGAATCAATCCATCGGGCTGCTCAATACGTGCGTCACCTACGCTGATATCAGCAGTAGATGGGTTAGGTGTAGCAAAGGCTGGTGCAAAAAAAATATCCGTAAACGGATTGAACCCAGTTAAGATTTCTAAAGGAGGATCGCCGATTATCTCGGGTCTAACACCTGCCCTAATATCCAACGTTGGTTGAGCTAAGCCATCAACTGCCAACAGCGTACCGTCCGACAACTCAATTACTTCCCGGATCGCATCAATGCCCAAAATGCCTGGATCTGAGCCAGTAATTGTAGCTGTTCCTAGGGTCACTGAACCACCGGCCAAAATATGGAGCGATGCCCCCTCATATTCATTAATAACAACATCTCCAAACGTTCGAATAATAGGATCGATTGGACTGAATAAGTTACCAGCATCACCATTTAATGTCTCAACACTAAACCCTCCTCGACTCCAAAAATGAGCATCTCCCCCCACCTCATTCGCACTCTGTAACAATAAATCTCCACCAGAATAAAGACCACTATCTGGATGACTCAACACAACAATATCAACCGTCTCATTTCCTTGAATCTTTAAGTTTCCTGCTGCTGCGGCTATGAAAGGAACGGTTACGGAATCTCGAATACGAACCGTATCTGTACCGAATAGATTGAGACTTCCACCAGATATGACTGGTCCTTGTAAATCCACCTGATCTGCAAACACTGTTAAGTCTTGTCCAGTCGCAAGACTACCTTGATTGAGCACCACAGATTGTTCTCTTGGTGCTGGTCCCTTCTGTAGCCCCAGTGGGACACTCACTGTCAAAAGTGAACTATCGCTCGGCCCCAATGTACTAAACTCACTACCATCTTCAAACCCAATCCCCTGCGCCGTACTCACAAAGAACGAGCCCAACACATCTAAACTCGCTGCTGGTCCAAAGATCACTCCATTGGGGTTCAAAAAATATAAGCTAGCTGTCCCATCGACTCCTAAGACTCCATCAATCGACGATGGATTTCCCCCGGTTACTCGACTAAAAATCCGCTCAGTTACCGCAGGATTGGCAAAATAAACCCGCTGATCAAAATCTACATTAAAGTCCCAAAAACTATGAAACAGATTAGTATTTCGCCGTGCTCCTCCCTCAATCAGCTCCGTAGGCAAACCCTGTACCGCCGCGCCAGACGTTACCACCGAAGACTCACCCTGCAACGTATTATCCGGCAAAATCTGAGCCATCATAGTTCCATGGGAGAGCCCAACCAAGCTGCTCGTTAATAACAACGTACAGACATGAAACCAACCAGCAGATTGAGTAAATTTCATGGGACGATCTCTTGATTAATAACGATTCAGACATCTATTCTGTTACATTTTGGGAGTAGAGTACGCATTGTATAAATCTGCTAAGTCCTTTCATGAGACATCTGATGCCGTAATGACGTCACAGCTGGCTCACCCATATATCAATAGTCCTATTGCAAATTAACAATTTTCTCCCCTGATAATATTTTGATGCACATTCCTGGCCGGTGTTTATTCGTTAACCGACGTTGGCTCAAAACTCTATTTGCTGTTGGTCTAACCCTAGCGGTCTGGATTGGTCATAGTCCCTTTATCCCTGGGATGGCATCGGCAGCGAGTTTCGCTAAAGAGATGGCTATTCAAGCCGTTCAAGCGGGGGTCGATGATTACAATACAGGCGACTATTCTGTAGCTATTGAGCATTGGCTGGAAGCCCTCAATGGTTACCCTGCTGACGGTCCGGTGCCTGAGAAAGCTGTGATTCACACTAACCTAGCCAATGCCTATCAGCAGCTAGGACAACCCCATAAAGCCCTAGGGGCTCTGATTGAGGCGGGAAACATCTATGACCAGTTAGGCATGGTGGCAAGGATGGGGCGAATACAAACTGAACAAGCCCAGATTTATGCCAGCTTGGGACAATACCGGCGAGCAATTGCACTGATCTGTTTACCTCAAAATGTTGATATTCAAACTACCAACCCTATAGATGTAGATGAGCCACCGAGCCCTGTCACCCTGTTCCAAAACTGTGTTGAAGATGGAGCTTACCCGCTTGCGCTCTCCACTCAAGATCTAGCAGGACAGGTTGCAGCCTTGGGGAGTTTGGGGGATGCCTACCAGCTTCAAGGCGACTATGGGAGTGCGGTGGTAATTCTCACCGCTGGTCTTCACTTAGCGCATCAGGGACCCCTCTCAGATGCCTATGAGATTCCGATGCTGAATAGCTTAGCCAATGCCTATGGTAGACAGGCTCTACTCAGCTATCAACGGGCTGAGGCGGCTAAAAGTCTGACCTTTGTCAGTTCTGCCCAGGGGCTGAAAGTTAAAGGTGATGGGCAGTTTGACAATGCTATCAGCTATGTAGAAGAGGCTCTGCTTTTAGTGCAGCAGCGGTTTGAATTAATTGACGAGCCCCTAACTGACAGACGTTCTCTTATACCGTTATTAACAGATGAACTGCGTACCCAGCTAACGCTGTTAAAACTTTCCCAAAGAAGACATCCTGTTCCAGATCTCTCCTTAACACAGCAACGGATTGGTCAATTATTACAACAATTACCCAATTCCCGTGAGACCGCCTATGCTGCCATTGCCCTAGCAAAATCGTATCAAGAAAATCTACAGGCCTTTAGCTGTTTTTCTCCAGGAACTGACTCTATCGTCCGTACGGTACTAGACCATGCCCAGATAATTGCTAAAGATATCGATGATTTTCGGGCCCAATCCTTTGCGACGGGGCAGTTAGGCCATTTCTATGAATGCCAAGCTCAAACATCGTTGTCACCGACACAAAAGCTCACCTATCAACAAGAAGCGCTCAGGCTCACTAAATTAGCTGAGTGGCAGGCCGATGAGGGACGAGACGCTGCTGATAGTCAATATCTGTGGAAATGGCAAGCGGGTCGCCTCTATGAGTCCCAGGGCGACTACACCCAAGCGATGGCCAGTTACCATCAGGCGATTACAATCTTGGACAGTATTCGTGACGATATTTTAACGGCCACTCAAGATCTACAGTTTGACTTTCGTGATGCTGTCGAGCCACTTTATCGCAGAATGATCAAGCTCCAGCTTGAACTAGCGGACAATACCTCTTACCAACTATCAGTAGAAAACGGAAACGACGATGTTCCTCTCAATAGTCTAGAAGGTGCGTTACAGACCGTAGACTCTCTCAGATTAGCTGAATTGCAAAATTACTTTGGGGATGATTGTTTACTCAGTCCAATCCGGCAAGAGCAGGTGATTGGGCTAATTAATCAAAATACAACCTCTGCCGTGATTAGCTCCATTACGGTGGGTGATCAAATGGCGCTGATCTTGACTGTGCCGAATGCGGCGGCGCAGCTGACCTGGGTGCCAGTCAATACCGAACGTCTGGTAAAAACAGCCATCGACTATCGGCAAGGTTTAGAAAGATCCCATGATCGTACCTATGACTATCATTCTGCTGCACAGCTTTATCAGTGGATCATTACTCCCTTTGATGAGGTTTTAGCAGAGGCCCATGTTAAGACCCTCGTTTTTATCCAAGATGGCATCCTTCGCAGCATACCCATGGCGGCTTTATGGGATGGCGAGCAGTATTTAATTGAGAACTATGCGATCGCAACTGTCCCATCACTGACCTTAACCGAGCCAGAAGCACTGCGACCAAAAGAGCTAGAGGTCTTAACCTTAGGCTTTAGCGATGGTTTATGTGATGAAAATGGTAGTAACTGTGAATACGCACCGATCTGGCATGTGGAGCAAGAACTTCAATCTGTTAGACATATTTTTCCGGGCAGTCCTGCCCCACTTCTAAATAGAGAATTCACATCAGAAAATCTGGCCAAAGCATTAAAAAAGAACCACTATTCCCTATTGCATATCGCCACACATGGAGAGTTTAGTGCAGACCCTGACAGCACATTTATTGTGACGGGTGATGGCGAGAAACTTACCTTTGGTGCATTAGAGCAATTAATTCGAGATAACTCATCCAATACTCATCCGATTGAACTGATCGCCTTGACAGCTTGTGACACCGGGTTAGGCAGTGATCGTTCAACCTTAGGGTTAGCGGGTGTCGCACTTCGGGCTGGGGCCAGAAGCGCGATCGCGTCTCTATGGCTGATTGATGATGCCATCACTGCCGATATTATGGGTCACTTCTACCGCAACCTGAAAGAGCATCCAAACCTCAATAAAGCCCAAGCCTTACAAGCAGCCCAGATAGCAGCCATTCAACGGGATGGTCATCCTGGAAATTGGGCTCCGTTGATTCTGGTGGGTAACTGGCTATGAATAACTCAGCCAATGCTCCTGGGTGAATACTTATATTAATCATGTTCATGTTGCGCTTTATCAACTTAAGCTGTTACTTTCCTGCCCGTTCTAGGTAGTCTGAGAGGGATAACTACCGATTCACGACTCAAATACGGGAGTGTTAGCGATGAAGTACGAAATTCGCTACAAACCAGCGTTTGCCACCTTATTTGTCACCTTACAGCCGGGAGAGCGTATTTTTGCCGAGGCGGGAGCGATGGCGAGCATGGACGGGCAAATATCCATGGGTACAGGCTTCTTTGGTGGCCTGATTCCAGGGTTGCTCAAAGCGTTTTTCGGTGGCGAGTCCCTATTTCTGAATCACTTTGCTAATCGAACTAATAATCCCCAAACGCTGGTGCTCACCCAGTCAACCATTGGCGATATTGCCCGCATGGAGCTGAATGGTAATGAACTGTGTCTGCAGCCTGGAGCCTATATCGCCCACAGCTCAGGCGTTAAGGTAGAACTACAGTGGGCCGGCTTCGCTAGTTGGTTTGCTGGCGAAGGGTTATTTAAGCTCAAGCTAGGTGGTCGTGGACTCGTTTTCTTTGGTGCCTATGGTGGCCTTTCGGAAGTCACTGTCAAAGATGAATTTATTGTCGACAACGGTCATCTCGTGGCCTACGAACCAGGCATCAAGATGAACATTGGCTTGTCGGGAGGTATGGTGGGCTCCATCACCTCTGGAGAAGGGTTTATCAACCGGCTCCAGGGTCGAGGAAAAATTTATCTCCAGTCCCGCAGTATGGATGGGTTGGTTCGCTTCCTCAGGTCGAAGCTGCGGTAGAGAGTGCTGGATAACATCTATATAACCTGGAAAGAGTATGAAGCTTGAACTGTTACATCAGCCGGATAGTGCGATCGCAAAAATCTTCATGGACCCCCAAGAAGAACTCATTGCCGAAGCCGGGGCCATGGTCGCTATGAGCGGCTTTGTGAACGTTAGCACCACACTCCGCAAAGGTAAGGGGGGCGGCGTCTTTGGTGGCTTAAAGCGCATGCTAGCTGGAGAATCGCTGTTCCTGAGCGTTTTTCGCTCAGGAAATAGCTCGGCAGAACTCTATCTTTCCCCCAAACTAATCGGCGATATTCTTCCCTATACCCTCAAAGCAACAGAACTTGTGGTGCAATCCACTGGCTACATGGCCAGTACACCCGATGTTGATATTGACTTAGGCTTCACTGGCTTTAAAAGTCTCTTCTCAGGAGAATCTCTCTTTTGGCTCACAGCTAGCGGCTCAGGCCTATTGTTGCTCAGCGCTTTTGGTGGCATTTACGAAATAGATGTGGATGGAGACTATGTCGTCGATACAGGCCACATTGTCGCCTTTGAGCGTACCCTTGACTACAGCATCTCCAAAGCTAACAAAAGCTGGGCTGGCGCATTCTTTGGTGGAGAAGGATTTGTCTGCCAATTTAGAGGTCGCGGTAAAGTCTTTTGCCAAACCCACAATCCTGGATCATTTGGGCGATTAGTGGGGGGCAAACTGCCTCCTCGTTAGCAGCGTGAGCAAAGCCAAATCCGACCACTGTAAATGAATCAGGAACCAAGCGATATGAGTAATCAAGTCACATATGCCATCGACCATAACCCAGCGTACGCTTCCCTCAAACTTAGCCTGCAGCCCAATCAAACAGTCTCTGTAGAAGCTGGGGCCATGGCAGCTATGGACAGCTGCATTGATATGAAATCCAAAGCAAAAGGCGGCTGGAAAAAAGGCCTTGGCCGCATGCTCGGGGGCGAATCTTTATTTATCAGTGAGTTTACAGCCCAGGGAAGTTCTGGTGATCTATACATATCGCCAGGTGTGCCTGGAGACATTCAACACTATATCTTAGACGGCAATCAAAGTCTGATGGTGCAATCATCTGGTTTTGTCGCAGCTGGTCCAGGCGTCTCCATTGACAGCAAATTTCAAGGCTTTAAAGGATTCTTTAGTGGAGAATCGCTTTTTCTCTTACGAGTTACCGGCCAGGGGGATTTTTGGTTTAGTTCCTTTGGCGCAATTTTAGAAATCCCTGTGGAAGGCAATTATATAGTGGATACGGGCTATATTGTCGCCTTTGAAGATAGCCTCAGCTATAACGTTGAAATGATCAGTGGTCTATCCTTTAGGGGGTTGAGAACTGGTATTTTTGGCGGAGAAGGGCTCGTGGCTCGCTTTAGTGGCTCGGGTCGACTGTGGATTCAGTCCCGTAATGTTTACTCACTGGTTAACTTCCTGAATCCCTTCCGCCCAACCAAGAGTAACAACTAGATGACCAATGCCCATGGAACTTCCGCCTGGAACAGCGGCGTATAGTGACAAAACACCCCCACCCAGCCATCATCAGCTGTTAGTGTTGTTGGGGTTATTTCTCACAGGCATCGCTATCGCCATTGCCATTGCCTTCTGGTTAGCAGGAGCTTTGGTATGGTTTATCCCGACTCGTGTAGAGCAACAACTGGGGCGGGCAATTGTGCCCATTTACGCGGCTCAAGCTGAAGTGTCAGCGACACAAGCAACCCTTAATCAGCTATTAGACCGGCTGGAGACGTACTTACCTGCCGCACAGACTAACGGACGGAATTATCAGGTATTGTATGTGCCAGATCAGACCGTGAATGCCCTGGCTATTCCAGGCGATCACATTATCATTTACCAGGGTTTACTCGCCGAAGTAGCTTCTGAAAACGAGTTAATGATGGTCTTAGGCCATGAGCTGGGGCACTTTGCCAATCGAGATCATCTGCGCGGCCTCAGCCGTCAGGTCTTAATTCGTCTATCCCTATCGTCCTTACTCGGTGACTTTGGCTCTTGGGGTTCCATCGCCAGCGCTAGCATTTCTACACTTTCCACTGCTCAGTTTTCGCAACAGCAAGAACAACACGCTGATCGACTCGGATTGACACTGCTTAACCAAGTCTATGGTCATGTTGCTGGAGCCACCGACTTCTTTGACCGGCTCAGTCGATCAGAGCGTTCCGGCTTAGCCATATTAGCCAGTCACCCTCCATCTAAAAAGCGGGTGCGCAATCTTGAGCGCCTGATTGCGCAGCAAGGGTATCGAGTAGGAGACAAAGCTCCCTTACCCGACGCTTTGAGGTCAAATCTTTAGTTATGGGGCTCTTCTTGTGCCTCTTAGGGGACTGAACAAAAATAAAGACTCAGGTTGGGGCTGTCGATGGGTGAATGAGTGATGGGGTAATGGGCTGATTATTTAAGCACAGGCGCCTAAAGAGACTTTCGTTCTCTCTCTAGCTGTCGCTGCTTTATACGTTCGGCAAATCGCATACGCTGTTTCTCAGTCAGTTGGTCGTAACAATTAGGGCATGCCATCCCTGGTTCGTAATAGGGTGATTGCATATCTTCATCGGATATCGGATGTCCACAGCCACGGCACATGGCATAGCTGCCCTCTGCTAAGCCATGCTGTACGGTCACCCGTTGATCAAACACAAAACATTCCCCTTCCCAAAGACTGTCTTCTGGTGGGACCTCTTCTAAATACTTTAGAATACCGCCCTTAAGATGGTAAACCTGCTCAAATCCCTGCTCTAGCAAGTAGGATGATGCTTTTTCACAGCGAATCCCCCCGGTACAAAACATCGCTACTTGTTTATGTTTTGCTGGGTCTAACTGCTGATCCGCATAGTCAGGAAAATCACGAAAAGACTCAGTCTGTGGGTTAGTGGCACCGTTAAAGGTACCGATATCCACTTCGTAATTATTGCGTGTATCAATCACCACCACGTCTGGATCAGAAATTACCTGATTCCAATCTTTTGGGTCCACATACGTGCCGACTTTTTTAGTCGGGCTCACGTCCGGCTGTCCTAGGGTGACAATCTCTTTTTTCAGCTTCACCTTCATACGCGAGAAGGGCTGCTCTGCTGCGGATGAGGTTTTGTGGGTGAGATCGGCTAACCGGGGGTCTTGTTTAAGGTGGGACAGTAACTTTTCCACTGCTTCATTGGTGCCTGCTACCGTAGCGTTAATTCCTTCAAGGGCTAGCAAGATGGTTCCCTTAATGCCTTGCGTTTTACAAAGCTCTGTGAGGGGCTGACGCAATTCAACAAAATTATCGAGCTGAACAAATTTATAGAAGGTAATAACGGTCCAAGGCATGGGAAAGATTTTTGATGCTTGAAATTAGGTTTAGATCGGACTTCAGCAGCTATGGCCAAAATTTCCTGAATATGGTGACATCTCCGTTAGTAAGGCTTTACTGCTTCCAGGAAACGCTGCTGCTAAAGCCTTACAACTTTATCCTAAATTTCTAGCAATATTTCCGGTAGACCTCGCTGGCGGCCCGATGTAAGTATGAATGTCGATAGATCAGCGCGTTCATGTCTTTGCCATAGCCACCGCCAATTACGCAGGCTACCGGGTATCGCGCTTTCGCGCAGGTTTCTAAGACATACCAATCACGGCGATATAGCCCCTCATCCGTCAGGGCCAATTTACCCAGACGATCATCCCGATGGGGGTCAGCACCAGCATCGTATAGAACCAGATCAGGCTTTACCTGAGCCAATAGATCGGGCAGATGGGCCTCTAGCTTTGCTAAATATTCGTCATCTTCAGTGCCTTCATCCAGGGGCACATCCAAATCACTGGTTTGCTTACGCCCTGGGAAATTCACTGCGCAGTGCATGGAAAATGTGAATACGCTGGGGTCATCCCGAAAAATCCAGGCGGTGCCATCGCCTTGGTGTACGTCTAAATCAACGACTAGGACGGTTTTAAGTAAGTTTTGGGCTTTGAGAAGACGGGTTGCGATCGCAATATCGTTAAAAATACAAAATCCTGCTCCATATCCTGGAAAGGCATGGTGGGTTCCTCCAGCGGTGTTACAGGCCAACCCTTGATTGAGTGCTAGTTTGGCCGTCAAGATAGTCCCGCCGACTGCGGTGCAGGTTCGTCGCACTAATTCCGCACTCCAGGGCAAACCAATGCGGCGCTGAGCCTTAGCGTCTAATCCGCCATCACAATAAGCTTGTACATAGGGCGAATCGTGCACTAATTCGAGCCAGTCCCTAGGGGGACGTCCCGGCTGATAAATCTGCTTTTCTGAAATGACGCCATCGCGCACCAGCAGGTCCCGCAGCAGCTGAAACTTTGGCATCGGAAACCTGTGCCCTGTGGGCAAAGGCGTCACATAGTCAGGGTGATAAATAACCGGCAGACCCGTCAAAACGCGGTTTACAAGAAAGAACTGATTGAGCGAGTCTGGCGGACATCTAACTTATGGGCCAGACTCCCTTCTTTCCAATCCAGGGGAGACGTTTCATTGTCCGGAACAACGGTCACAGATGGACCAGACGGAGCAGACTGGCTAGTCACAGCAAATGACATTGGTTGTGACGTCATGGGTGCTGATGGCTGAGCAGGTACTTGATGGTGCCCAGGTCTCTGGCCTGACTGCACTGCCATGCCTTTAGGGGCTGAGCGCTGCTGGGCTGCCAAACGGCGGTGTTTACCACGACGTTGCCGTTTACTAACGGTTTTACCTGGGGTTCGTGCAGAGCGTACAGGGCGAGAACCTGCTTGAGGCACAGGAGCGGTTGCAACCCGGCGGCGACTACGACGAGACTCAGCTGTTAACAGACCTTGTTTAGATACCAGTAGACAGCCACCTGCGCAGGTGACGACCATGAATAACAGTGGCCAAGCTGGCATAGCTTGCTCGTTTGCCCCTGGTAACGTCGCTGCCGGATCTCGCTGACTCAGGACACTTTTTTCATTACGAATGCTCAGCCGTGAAAAAGCAGCGGCATCAGGAGTGCTTAGGGGCTGCCCTGCAATGCTGCTATTGACAGGCTCCAGAGTCATCTCACGGCCAGGGTTAGAAAGACCAGCGAGTGCGATCGCAATCATCAATATAAATGTCAGCCACAGGGCAACGACCAGCAGCCATGGCCGCACCCAAAATAGATGTGACCAAAATGAACCCGACTTAGCAGACCTTTTCTGAGGTGCAGTTGTCTTATGAGCTATGGTCCGGGTTGCTTTAGCGGCAGGCGGCTTGGGCACAGCCACTTTCTTAAGCTTTAGAGATGAGGGGGGGCTGCCCCGTCTGCTACGGGAAGGTGATACACGTCTCGAAGCACGCTTCATCAGCGCTTTTAACCTTTTAGATAGTTGCTCAGACAAGATTGGATGCCTAGCCATAGCACAACACGTTCCTTAAAAAGCACCCTCACCCTTGGTATTGGACCTAGAATAACGGCATTGTAAGCCTTCTTTATCGCAATGACTAGCTTTACGCTGCAATTCTTCAGATATCCGATACTTTATCGAGTTTCGCAAGTGAGCTATTGCTGTAATTCTAATTCAGACAAATATTGACCTGGATCGCGAGCAATCCAGCCCTCACTAGAATTTGTCCGCACCTCAAAGTACATAAAAGAATCCTGCGACTCACCTGCTACGGTGCCCAATCCAGTCCCTTGGGTAACTGCATCACCAACGGTAAACTCAACATCAGCCAAGTTGCCATAACGGGTCTGCAAGCCATTGCTATGATTAACCACCACGATCAAAGCGCCATTGTGTTCTCCCACAAACGCTACGGTGCCATCTGCAGCTGATGTCACCACAGTCCCTGGTGTTGCCGAAAAAGCAATACCACTGTTAAAAACCAGTTCATCTCGTCGGGGATGAGGCTGCCAACCATAACTCAACACAAGCTTGGCTGGAACGGGCAATGGATACCCTAAGGCAACTGCTGAAGGCGTAGTTTCAGCAGCCATAGTGCCCCCACGATTACCAGCAGGAATAAATACTCGACTGGGTAAGGTATCAGGGCAGCCATTCACCTCAAATAAAAGGTCTGCCCTTGTCCCATGGCGCTCTGCCAATGACTGCCAGGTTTGACCCGCCCCGACTTGGACAGGAACACCATTAAATGGGGGGACTTCGACCACTCCCCCCGTGGGCAGAGCTCCTTGAGCTGGCAATTGTGGATTGATTGCCGCTAATGTTGCCGGGCGTAACCCATACTGTGCAGCCACACCCTCCAGCGTTTCTCCCGCTGTAACACGGTGGTTGGTCATTTGGGAAAGCGCCGCGTCAGGGCACGCTGATGCCTGCAACGGCTTCAGCCAACCCAGGGAAAGCAAACTAAATCCAGATAGGAATAGGAAAAATTTATAAAATCTTTGGAATACATGCATTCTTGGAGCACCCAGGATTACGAACAATAGCAAATCACCATTCCGCAGTGATTGGTAGAGAAATTTACCTGAGCACAGCACCAACATTCAGTACCATGGATAAGTCTGTATCAGGAGTGTGTACTTAAGCCGATACATTTTCGAGGTAATCTTCGCTAAGGTAAGTTCATTAGAACCCTCATCACCTAGAGATGAGGAAGCAGCAATGAAAATTTCTCCCAAACAACTCGGTCTATATGTAGGCCTCCTTCTGGTGGGTAGTGGTGCTGGCTGGGCCAGTCATAGCTACTTTTTCAAGTCGGTTGTCGAGGAACAGGATAGTGAACTACCAATTGCTACTTCGGTTTTGCAGACGGCAACTGAGCCTACAGAAGTTTTAACTCAATCTCCACAGCCCAGCTATCCGTCGGTTGATAATCCTAATTTTATTGCAGCTGCCGCCGAGCAGGTGGGACCTGCCGTTGTACGTATTGATGCTTCACGTTCAGTTAGGGGAGTATCAGAACCCTTTGAGCATCCTTTATTCAAGCGATTTTTCACAGATGAATTTCCGGTGGAACCAGATTTACCCGAACGTCTTGAACAGGGAACTGGCTCTGGTTTTATTATGACGAGTGATGGTCAAGTTATGACCAATGCCCACGTTGTAGAAGGGGCTAAAACAGTCAATGTGACCTTAAATGATGGACGCTCATTTGAAGGTGAGGTAGTCGGGACCGACCCGGTCACCGATGTTGCAGTTGTCAAAATTGATGGTGAGAACCTGCCAACGGCTCCCCTAGGAGCAACGGATAATTTAGCGGCAGGTCAGTGGGCCATTGCCATTGGAAACCCTCTAGGTCTAGATAACAGTGTTACCGCTGGCATTATTAGTGCTATTGGTCGAACCAGCTCCCAAGTGGGCATTTCTGACAAACGTGTGCAGTTTATTCAAACTGATGCTGCCATTAACCCTGGTAACTCTGGTGGGCCACTACTTAATGCCCAAGGAGAAGTTATTGGCATGAATACAGCAATTCGTGCCGGTGCTCAGGGGCTTGGATTTGCAATTCCCATTGAGACGGCTAAACGCATTGGTGATCAGCTGTTTAAAGATGGTGAAGTGAAGCACCCTTATCTGGGAATCCAGATGGTTAACCTTAATCCAGAGATGCGTCAGCGCATTAATGCCGATGAAGATATTGACTTCACTATCGAGGCAGAGTCAGGTGTAATGGTTATTCGCGTCATGGAAGATACACCGGCTGAAATTGCCGGGATCCAACGGGGTGATGTCATCAGCAAAGTGAATGAGGTTGAGGTTGCTACCGCTACCGATGTACAGACTCAGGTTGAGGCTAGTATTATTGGCAAGGCTCTGAAAGTAGAAATTGATCGCAAAGGTGAAGTGAAGACCCTTAAGGTCAAACCTACTAAAATGCCTAACAATCTGCAGTAAATGACTTGCTGTAGTGAGTCCTCGTAATCAAAGTAAATGCTTGCAAGCATTTACTTGCAAACTGGTGGTGAGCTTGAAAACCAAGTAGTAACAGCTAGGCTTTAGATGGCCTAGCTATCAAATTCTGGGAATTCGCTATCTGAATCACTATCTAGTGTAGAGGATACCCCTGACAGGCTGGATTCAAGTTCCATTCGCTGTTCCATCTGACGTAGGAAGTATCCCGTCATCATGGCTGAAGCCAACAACCCCGCCAGGTTTTCACGGTCAGTTGTCACCTGCACGTTAAACCCTTCCGACGGCAGCACGCCAATGAGGCCCTGAACGTTTTGAGAGATGATTTGCTTGATCTCACCGCTCACGGATTGGGCCACGCGAGTAAGAACCTCAGGTGGCTGATGCTGTAGGTACTTCAGTAATTGATTGACCTGTGCATCGTCAGAACCCATGCCGATAAATTGGGCGCTATCAGGGTTAAACATAAATGGTTGTGTATTTCTTCTAATTACCTTAGCGTGATCAAGCCGATTTCAGCTAGCACTTCCAAGAAGTTCAGTGTGAACGACATATCTTAAACATGCCCCATCACATCGCTTGATTTAACGATATCTTAATTGACTACTAGCCTTAGTGAACTTTTCAAGTCTCTGACAGAGCCATTGGTTCAACTGCTACACTCACCTCTGAAAGAGGGTTTGGCACTGTTTCCGTCTCTGTTTCTATGGTTGAATCATCATTTGTGTTGGCGGATGTTTCCATCGAGGTTTCACCAGGCTCAGACGTATCATTTGTGACGTCAGGTAAATTAATCTGTGGAAGTTTATCAATCTCAAAACGCTGATAAAACTTTTCGGTCACTTGTAACCAAAAAGATCGTCCATCGGATTGACGACGGCGACGAACCAAGCCTTGGTCAACTAAATCGTGCACATGTCCATAAGCCCCTGACCCACGCAAGTCAACCAGGTCGGTCTGACTGAGAGGACCTTTCATTGCGATCGCGGCCAACGTCCGCAATGCACCCAAACCAATATCTAAAGGAATCAATTCATCGAGTAGCGGCTTAAATGGCTGACGCAACTGCAAGCTATAGCCATTTTCAGTTTCAGAAATTTCCAATGCTCCCTCTCGATGAGAATA
This sequence comes from Leptothoe sp. ISB3NOV94-8A, assembly GCF_043421595.1. Lineage (NCBI taxonomy): Bacteria > Bacillati > Cyanobacteriota > Cyanophyceae > Nodosilineales > Cymatolegaceae > Leptothoe > Leptothoe sp. ISB3NOV94-8A. The sequence continues at coordinate 6,469,075 of NZ_JAXSQW010000001.1, forward strand.
ATCTCCCATCAGCTGGATCAACCCTTCCTCCGCAGTCGCCTTATCACACTTGGCATACTCGGCAATCTGGGCAATGGTTAAGGGTTTGGCCTTAAGGTACAAGATTGCTTCAATGGTGTGGGACAAAGACGCCATAGTCATCAATACCTACAAACGTGGGTCAAGGATAGCAAACGCAGGCATATCCTACCCCCATTGGCCGTAGAGTAATCGCCGATCACAGCTAAATTCTTGGTTTGGAGTGTTGAATTTGGCATCAACACTCGACTCAAAATTCAACACTCCCCAAACCAATCAGCTTTACTTAATTAGTTGCCATACGAGTCAGTAACACCGGACAGGGAGCATTGATACGCACATAGTCAGACAAAGACCCACCTAGCAACCGATCAATATCAGGTAAGCCTTTAGCAATGGAAGGACGCCGGTCAGGGGAACCCAGAATCAGTAGATTCACATTGAGCTCATCAGCCAATACACAAATACGCTGACCCGGTTTACCGGCTGGAGCCAAACAACGATAGTTGATACGATACCGCTTTGCTTCAGCGATGGCAGGCGCTAGAACTGGATCAGTCTCTGGATTTGCGTTAATGGCCTCATCAATGGAGTTACGCAAGTTTGACAGAGTATGAACAAAGATCAATTCACTGTCCTGGATATCACGGGTGAGGTCGATGGCAACTCTCAGCGACTCTTTTGCCATATCAGATTTATCTAGGGCAACCAAGACTCGCTTAATGGGTCGAATGCTATATATATCATCCTTCACCAGTAGCATGGGGCGAGAGGATAGCTGAAACACATACTGACTGACCGAGTTTTTGAAAATTGCCTTTAGACCACCGAGCCCACGGGAGCCCATAACAATTAGACTGGCGTCAATTTCATCAGCGACCTTACACACCACATCTTTAGGATCGCCCTCTCGTAGCATAGGGGTTACCTTCGATGCTTCGATACCCAAGCGTGTCACCGTGTCTGACAACTCTTGTTCACTGTCAGCACGCTGATCACCCATGTCGTTGGAAGCTGTTTGAGGCGGGATAGCCTTTAATACAGTTACCTGCGCTCGCTGAATCATGGGGATTTCCAGCAGGGCCTTAAACATTGTCTCAGTGTTGCCTGGGCCGGAGCTGGCCAACAAAATCTTCTCGATCATTGACTAAATCCTATTGGATAAACTCTCAAGGATGTATAAATATCTATGATAAGCACCCTGTTTTCATAAACTTGATCAGGGTTCACAATTCGTAGTTTGACAGTCAACTTATTTATGACTAACCGCTGGTTTGACTATGGTTTTCGAGTACAGCCTCATCACACCGACTATGGTGGTATTGTCTGGCATGGCACATATGTTCAATGGATGGAAGCAGCCCGGGTGGAGTGTCTTCGTGCCCTGGAATTTGCATTCGAAGACTTTGTCAAAGCAGGCTATGACTTACCTGTCATCGACCTGCAATTACGTTATCACCAACCCCTGATCTTGGGAGCCAAAGGGTTGGTTAGAACGCGATTAGATATACAACGCAGTGTCAGAATGAATTGGCTTTATGAAATTTACGATACGACAGAAGACGCACAAAAACTATGTATTACCGGTCAAGTATTGCTGGTTCCTATAGACATCAGCAAACGAAAAATTGTCCGGCGCTTACCTCCTGAGCTCCAGCCTATGTTGGACTCACTATATCAATATTTTGTAGATTGATGGACCACTAGTACTGCACTACTGCTCACTGCTAGCCAACTCTTCCAAAGCTATACCCGCAACACGACAGGTGCGCCAATCATTGAGCATCACGGCACCTTTAGACCTATAGAAATCAATGGCAGGCTGATTCCAATCCAAAACACTCCATTCAAAACGGCCGCACCCTTTAGCCAAAGCTGTCTGGGCGAGATATTGAAAAATGGCAGTACCGATACCTCGACGGCGATATCCAGGCAAAACGAAGAGATCTTCTAAATAAATACCTGGTTTCATTAAAAACGTAGAGAAATTAAAAAAATAAAGTGCAAACCCAGCAGGTGCTCCATCAATACGCGCAACAATCGCGTGGGCTTTAGGACTGTCGCCAAAGAGATATTTTTCTAAATCTTCTGGCGCACCACTCACTTCATGGGCCAGATTTTCATATTCCGCCAGAGCCATAACAAGCTCAAAGAGTAATGGAATATCATTGCGGGTTGCGGGGCTAATAGTAATGGGGGCTACCATTGAGCAATTAATCAAAAATGGGTGGAGACACAACTACTGTGAGACAGCCAAACGGCTCGTAACGCGGCCGATAACACGGTTCGCTGCTATGACACCAAAATGTCGACTATCACGGGCTTGCGGCTCACTTGTATTATCGCTGATCAGGTATACACTACCGTCATAGAAGATTTCGCCGACCCGTTTTATGAGGAGCAATACAGCAGAGTTATCAGGTGCAACAACCTGACTAGTGCGTACTTGGGCGATGGCAATATCACCAACCTGCACTGCTCCTCCCATCTTGGCTAAAATCGTATCTCCAGGCATCAGCGTTGGCACCATAGAATTCTCACGAACCACAAACCGTCGCCGTCGCCCTGATAGCCATTGAATATACTCCTTCCATCCGGCACTAGGCAGTACACTTTTGTGTACCTCACGTGATGGGCTATACCCATTTCCCCTTTTACGACTTACCATTCACAGCCTTTGGTTTTGAATACAAAAATCCCGCAAGGGAAAGACCCTGCGGGATTGCTATAGAAACATGAGCTACATAGCTACTAGCTAGCGGTATACCAAGCCACATCACGCCCCTTAGTTGCCCAGAAGATGGTGTGGATCTTCTCAACAGCAGCCATAAGCTCTTCAGCATGCTGCTGGCTGACCTCTACTTTGCAGGCAGAGCAAAGTTTTGCCGCCTTCCAGAAAGTATCGTGCAAATCAGGATAGGACTCTAAGTGCACGGGCTTAAAATAGTCAGTCCATAGAATCAGGAGATCATCCTTAGTCTTTTGAGCCTGCTCTTCCTTGATCGCGATGTAGCGAGAAAGAGTGTTCGCGTAGACTACTTTACCAGCGGCATCTGCTGGCTCTTCAAGGGCCAAAATTTTCTTAGTCATCGAGAGCACAGCTTCAGCGGTGATGCGGGCAGCAGAGGGATCATAAACCCCACAAGGGCCATCACAGTGAGCGTGGACCTCAGTAGCAGGGAACCAAGCGTTTAGTAATTCAATTGCGTTGTTGAGCATAATCACCAATCGATTCAATAGTTGATGGGGCTTCTGCTAGAAACTTCGCCGGCAAGATCGTTCAGCGAAATCGTCCAGCGAAATCGTCCAGCGCAGTTAACAGTATACTGCCGTTTTCCCATCCCTCCATGGGGGATAGCAAAGGATGTATAAATCCTTTTGAAACTTAGCGTTCTGCGACTTTCGTGATTATAGACCGTGCGAAACTCGTGTCAATTATTAGAACTGATTCGCAGTTTGCAACAGCTTGCTTTCAGGGATGAATACTCCCCGCTCTGAAGGTCCTATGAATTTCAGGTTCAACATAAACAGCATTCTATGGAATTCAAGGTTTGCTTCATTAACCCCTAGCTGCTCTTTGGCTGCCATTAAATGAGCCTTAGTGCGCTGATATATTTCATGCTCGATCAGACTTAACTCGTATGAATTTTTTCTACTGTCAGCATTCTTGAGGCTCTTATCGTCGAGCACGTTCTTCATGCTTACTACTTCGATGGTGTGTAGTGCGTCCTTATGGGCTTGGATTTCGCTTTGCATCCTGGTGATAAGTTTCCCTAGCTCGGCTACACGATTAGCCTGAAAACGTAGCGTATCTATATCCATGATCCTTTCCTTGTTTTAATGAACCGTTTATTGAAACTCTGTAGATGCCCCTAAGACCGTGGCGTTAGTCCTGCCAATTCAGAGGCTTTGGCTTACCCTCATGGCATGTGTATCTATCCGTGTCAATCCAGGTAATGAAGTCTGGCTTGCCATCAATCAACTCCATTTGTCCAGGTGATAGGTGCCATATCCTGTAGCCTTTCTTGGTCACCTGATCATTGGTAATGTTTGAGCACCTATCTAACGCCAGCACTTGAGCTCCTAAACATTCTTGAGCTGAAGGATTGCCAAACAGGTTGTTTGTGTGTCTCCAGAACTGTTTCTTAATCCTCATTCAATTGACACTCCTCTGAATGTTTCTGCTGTTGACTTGCTTTGAGGTTTGGCGTTATCAAAATCATCCTTAACTGAGTGAATGACTTGAATATTTCTGTGGTTTGGAATGGTTAAAATCACACCTCCAAAGCATTCAATAGTCGTGTAGGTTGTGCCGATGGAAAAATCCTTGATGGTTCCACTCATAGGTAGGTTGCGTAATCTTGCTAACCTCAAGGAAGGGTTGATAGTGAACTTTGCGTTAAACCCAATACGTTCGTTTTTGCTAATGCTAGTAACGGGCTTAGGTATTTCGTACTCTTGAGTCATGATTGAACTTCCATTAGAACTTCTATTGGAACTTTTCAGAGCTACTGTTTAAGCCACATTCCGTTGTGGAGCCCGTAGCCTAATTGCATCATTGCTTCAAGCTTTTCCTTTGTCCTTGGCTTCTCAAGTAGCTTGTGATTGCCTAGCTCTAGCTCTATATGGGCGTCTAGGTCCTTGTTGTGAAAGTCACCATCTTCCGTTGCTATGAATCTCTTAAAGGACTGCACAAGGGGAGATAGAGAACTCTCTTTTATCCTGTCAGCAAAACACTCATAGCCGTTAATCACGTTAAACGCTTCAGCAGGTGTCCCCCATGCACCAATGATGTACCCCGTAGCTGCAAAGTCTGCATAGATGGCTTTCCTGGCGCTATCGAGCAATCCTTTTTTGCGTTGTTTCTTCCAGGCTTTCTTAAACTCTTCGTACTTAAAGAATCTCTCTTTGTCCTGATAGAAATTCAGAATCTTCAGTTCAAAAAAGTCAGTGAAGTCAATAGACTCGATGTCCAGTAATTCACGCTCGCCTAGTTCAGACTCGTCTAACTTTTCATGGATCAGAACGATGCAACGCCGCGTAAGCTCTTTCAGTTTTGGATCACAATGCAAGGGCCAGACTGAACTGTAGACCTTAGGCGAGAAAGTTCTAAAGCTGTCGTTTTGACCTGAAGTACTAGAACAAATCTTCCAAATGTCCTTACCCTTAATAGCCCCCTGTAGAAACACACCAAGCATGTCAGGGTCATTAAAGGTGTCCAAGTTCACATTGTCCCAGACAAGGAAGAAACAATCACTTTCTTCACCGTCATAGCCTTCAGGGAACCTAAGGTTATTCACCTCGTTCCTAACGCTTCTGGCTGTACTGGTAGCGCTCAAGCATTCAATATCAATCATTTTTTCAATGAGAGTTGCAATGAGACTTTTTCCAGCACCCTCAGGACCATAACTGAATAGGTAAGGTACCTGTGTCGCCCAGTTGCTATTCAGCCATAGGTATACAGCTGCCATTGGGTACTGAATTTCACCATGAGGAAGGATAACGACCTTTTGCATTAGGTCTATGGTGTTCTGATACCTACTTTTTTCTTGGTCCCAAATGTCTGACCAGTGTGTCTGGGTTTTTTTTCGTAACTCGTTGATGTTTAGCCCCATCGTTTGTTTTAATGAAAGTCTTAATGAAACTAGAGGGAGGCTACGCAACCTCCCTTTTTTCTTGGCTACGCAATCAATGAAACGATGAGTTCAAACTTCATCTGTTCAGACATCTCATCCCCCAAGATGCCTTGCATACCATCGATACAGGCTTGAAGCTTTTCATTGAGCAGTACCTTTTCCAAGGCTTCTAAACGCTGCTCTGCAATTTCAGCCCTTGTGTAGGACTTGCGACCATTGCCACCTGCCCACGCTTTAGGAAATTCAAGGGTTTCAGGCACACTATCAGGCTTTTCAATTTCAGTGAAGCTGGCTAAGTCCTCAGCATAGAGTTCAAACTTTTTGTCGTTCGATAGAGCCTTTTCAGCAATGTTTTCACTGGCCCCCATCGTGATTCGACCACAGTAGAACTTGCCCTCTTCACACTGAGCTAGCAATTTAGCGCTTAACTTGTCTGCTACTGCATCAGCTTTTGTAGAAACTGTGAACCCAACGATGCCAGGGAAGGATGCAGTTTTCCCATCTTTGTCCAGGGCTTTTGCGGGTTCTTTTTCGCAGTGTGCCAGTACACAAATATTGTCACCGTCATGCTTAACGATCAGCCAATTAAATTGAAGGTCACAGTCTAAGGCTTCACCTTTTTTAGAACGTAGATCACCGTTGTACTTTTCGTTGGGAAGAATGTAAGCCATTGATTAAGTCCTCGTAATGTACTGCTGTGTAAGGTCCTAGTTGAAAAGGCTTTTGTTTGGTACCTGAACCAAGGTCTGAAACTATCGTGATGCTGTAGCCGTTGGATTCCGCTAAATGACATTCAAGTAGGAATAAATACCTCTTATCCCTATGGGCTTTTGAATTAATCCACTGACCTTTGCATTCAATAATTTTTCGTTCACCTACTAGCTTGAAATCCCATGATTTTGATCTTTCATTAAAACTTTCATTGCAACTAATCAGAGGTAAGGAAGGCTGATAGATGAAATCAATTTCAGTCCTTTTTAATTCAAGGTAGGTTTTGAACTCTAAATTCGAAGCAAAGTAAACATCATTGGGTGATCGTCGCTTTTCGTATTTACGACGCAAGCTGAAATCATAGAAAAAAGCTTCACGATTTACCGCTTTTCTTGAGGTGGAACCTGCGGGCTTCGTAGAAGAGTTTCTGGGCATCTTTAATCTCCATAGCTTCGAAAATACCTGCTAGATGATAGGCAGTGAACTGAACTAGAAAGTCACGATCGTATTCAATTTTTCTGAGTTCAGTTCGTGAAACCTTGTACTTTGATTCGCCAATGACCCCAACATTTCTAGTTCTAATAGAAGTTCCATTAGAACTTATCTCAGTGATTTCTTCTGTGCTGAGTTTTATGTTGAAGTGCTGGCCCTGTGTCTGCGTCCAGTGGTGACTCTTGGAGACTGATTGACATGATTGTGTTTCCACCTTGAGTGAACTCCGATAGTATTTTTGTTAGCTCGATAGCTGTCATTTCATCTGTCAAAGGAATGGAGATTACGTGACACCAATTAGTTTCTTTGTCATTCCAAAAGCACTGAAATTTTTTCAATCTTCTACCTCTGCTGCTTGATTAACTGAAACTACGAAGTTATACGACATAGCTTTTTCTTCAGCTCGCTCTGCACAAATAGCAGTTATAGAAAGGATTGAAAGACCTGGTTTACTATCCCTAGGAAGCTGACACTTAGCTAGTACTTTGTACTGTTTCACTCTGGCTCCTCATTAGAATGAACACCAGTAATTCCAAACTCATCAGGCCCTAAGTACATTCCTTTTGCTTTTACTATTGCTTCAGACATAGAGTTAGCTTCTATATCTAAAGAACCTGAATACAAATCTTCCATTCTTAGGATTCTAGAAGTATTAGGATCAACGATTGCTCTACGAACCTTGTAAGTTACTTTGTATTTCATTTTTTCTTTTTCCTTTTTGTGTTACTACCTTGAAACTAAATTATGTTGAGTGAGAATCATTCTCATATCGTCAATATTAGTTATAGGGATTAATAGATTTAAGCTAAAAAAATCAGCTACAAACTTACCCTTAACTAACTTCAGTTCACCTACTTTTTCTAAGGTGGTTCTGTCTTGAATAACCAAAGAGTCAGTTTCATTCACTAGTAATCAAACTCCCGTAAAGTATCCACCTGGAAAAGCTTCGTATAAGACCTTAACGATGGTGATTCGCTTGTTTTCAGTCATGTCACTAAAGCCTGCAATAAGTGAATTGAACTGCCATCCACCCCTAACTTTTTTGATGGTTCCTACTGGCACGTCAACACGGCTGTAATACTTCTGCTGCTCTTGTATTTTTTGTTTCATTGAAAGTTTCATTGAGAATCTTTGAATGTGTACACGTTCAAAAAGGCTTAAGCAAGTACAGGTTCAAACAGCTGAACTAAAAGTTCTTCACGAATGACCATGACGCTACCCTTGAGGCCCCCTTCAAGTGCCCAAACTAAAATCCTGTACGTTACTTCAGGCTGACTAAATGAAATGCTTTCAACTCTGGCATCTATTAGCCCGTTGGCTGTTTTGAGTTTGATTTCATTACCTTTGCTGAGAAGTGGTTTTTGTGGATGGTTCATTGTGCGAAAATAAATGCTTTGAATATGTACGTGTTCAAGCTTCTAGGAAAAGTTCCAATAGAAGTTCTATTAGAACTAGGAAGTGTAACGCCTCAAACCCCTATTCTTTCGTGTGGCCTGGGTTGGCTTGCTAGCGTTTTGAATACTCCCTTGAATGTGTACATGTTCAAGATGCAACAAATAAATAGAATTGACAACCCATTCTCTACTTATCTATTCCTCTGATTCAGATAAGTCTAGGTTATATGACTCAAGCAATTCTATTTTCTCTCTAATCATTCTAGCGATGTCGGCAGCCGTAATTATTTCTGGAACCCTTACAGCATAGGTCTTTAACGGTTTCCCGTGTAAATGCCATTTATGCTTAGGTCCAGAATTTGGCCTTGCACCTCCGTGTCCTGTCATTAATCAATCCGGATATTTTCAATGAAACTTCCATTGAAATTCTAAATCCTTCAGCAATAACTTCGTAAGAGTACAAATACCTTAGGGGTCTAACACCTCACCCCTGACTTTCAGATCGCTAGTCGGCCCTAACGACGACAGGTCAAACGTCTTGACGCCTATAGATAATCTGAGCTTATATTTTTACAGATAGCGATTCAATTTTTCTATAACCATTGACACCTGGAGGAACCCCTATGGCTGCTGCAATCACTACTGTTTCTACCACCAACGAACAGCAACTTTTGGAAACTGCCCGTAAGTCCAAAGATGCCATTGAGGCCTTTGCTGCTGCTAACCCTGAAGCTGATCTATCGGGATTAAGCGTCACCGAACGAATCGACTTACCTAATGGGCGTATCACTTACACCATTGTGGTTCCAGTTGTGGAAACCAATGACGCTGATGGTGGCTTTTCCATCGATGCTAACGAAGTAATGGTGTAGGCCATTTGCTTTTTCCATTCCTTGCTAACCCATTACTTTAGGAGACTTGACCGTGACTGATTTAGCTTCTGTAGACGCCACGATCGGTAAGGCAACTTATCGATTCAAGGGTGCAAAGTGGTTTTACTCAACTAAGGCCATTCGTGACAATATTGGCGCAACCTTAACGGGTGAAGGTGACTTGGCGGATAACGTTGTAATTGACAAAAAAGTTTCATACCAACGTGTTCTAGTTCGCATGGTTGCTCAACTTGCACCTGACTCTGTAGTTGGTGGCAATGCTGCACAAGAAAACCGCTCTCGTCAGTATCGTTTCTGGTGTCATCCTGAATTCGTTCGTGAGGCATTGGTTAATCTTCCAGGCAAGACAGTTGATGAAAGCCTACTACCTGGAAACTACAAAATCCGCAAGGTGTTTATGCCTGTAGATTCCAATCTTGCCTAGGCCAGTTTAGGTGTGGGAACGAACCATTTACCTCGTGCTTTATATGCGTATTTAACACGTCGGTATTGACACAATTTGCGGGCATGACGAGCAGAGTAACCAAATCGTTCAGCCCACACCTTTACGGGTACTACTTCCCAGTTTTCTGGTAGCTGAGTAGTGCCCCTTATTTTTCGTCCTTTCTTAAATTTAATTGACATGGAGTTATCGTTACTAATCGCTCTTACTACTGGAGTTATAACAGTCCTAGGTGCTGTTTGGAATGTAGCAAGAGGAATCAATCAAAAGCTTATTTTGCTGTATGAAATCAGCCGTTGCGTTAAAGAATTAAAGACTCAGGATAGGGCCATCCAAAAACAGGTGACTCACCATGAAATATTCATGATCAGAAACTTCCCTGAGTATATTCCTTTTTCTAATGAACCGTTCATTGAAAGTTGAGATATGGCAGTTCTAGCAAGTTCAATAATTACAAAAGATGATGGTGATCAGAACTACTTGATTAGCACTGATACATTTAGCGCTGCATCAATCGTTGTGGAAATCATAGGCCTTCCGTCTACATGGGAATTAGCAGGCAGGCTGAACGTGCTTGTGAACTATGGCACTGATGAAAATCCATTGTGGGCATCAGTTCAAACGCATGAAATAAGACCTTATGTTCCTAGCCTTATACAGATAGGTATCGAGTCTGAATATAGGTTAATGGTGAGGTTTGTTAAATATATAAAGGACTGCCAGATCTTCATTCACGATGCTGGTTCATACGGTAACGGCCTCATTCCAGAGCCAGAATTTTTACTCGATAGTTGGCCAGGTGCAAGTTTGTTTGCTTTGGAGCAATTGTATTCAAGCTTTGCAGGACCTTTCTTTTCAGGATCAGAAACAGACATCACTACATTGCAAGGCACTATATATAATGCGAAGCCGTGGGATGGAATCGTTGACGTATCAGGTGGAAAACTCAGGAGCGCTGATGAATGGACGTATCTAAAAAGTGTCGGTCCCGTTGAGCTTTCAGCAAACAGAATGGTTGTGGGTGTTCTATCGGTTAAAGGTAGTTTCCCTGACGATAATTCACGAGGAATGCTTGAACTTAAAGGAAGGCTTTTGTTTCAAGTAAATGGACTTAATGAAATAGAAGTTTATGCCCCAAGATCAGACGGTCAATTCGGTGGTGTGAACCTCGGCAGTATTCCAGGCGATGATCAGTTTTTCTTGATAGCCTTCTTAGTTGAAACTAACAGCTTGAGATGCTGGATAAACAATCAACTTGTTCTCAATCAATTTGTGGATAACATTATTTCTGCTGATGGCCCACTAGAAGTTTCGCTGCGTGGAGTTGAGTGGAAAATGTTAGCAACTTGGGATGATTCTGTGATTCCAAATAATCCAGCAGATTTGATTCAAGCTGTAGTGAATCATTTTCAAATTACATAATCTTGATTGCGTTACTTATTCATAGAAGCTAGTATCTGAATGACATTACTTCATTCAAAAGATAGTTATGGCTACTCCACTTCCTGGTTCAATTCCTGCAAGCGTAGATACTGTTGAAAAACTGATGGTTTACGCCACTGATCTGTACACTCGCGTTGCAGCAGGTCGCTACTATTCTGAGCGTTCAGATTCTGATCGCAGACCTTTTCTGCAAGTATCAATTGACCAGACTTTTGGCTCTGAAAATAGCAGTCAAACCTTCATTATTTTTCGTGGTGCTGTACCTCTAAACCCTAACTATGCACTAGAAGGTCAAACACTTTGGGAGGGTTCACCTGGCCTAACGGGTTCAGTTACCCTACCCCCTGGTTTTACGTCCTAGGAAAAGTTTCATTAAACGGTTCATTGAAACTATTTGGAGGTAAGCAAAATGCCAGTTGATAGCACCATTCCAGTACTTGATCTAAAGCCACTTTCCTATAACCCATTCCTTGATGGAACCGTGGTTTATGACAATACGGGTGGTGTTCTGGTGCCACGTTCAGCAGGTTCAATGGTTGATCCTGTCGGGAATGCCCTTTTAGATGCAAGACCTAGCAATGCAAGTACTCAAAGTTTGATTGATTCTGCTAGGTCTGTTTCTAGGGGTACCGTTCAGGCTAACCCTGCTGCACTAAGGGGTTACAGAACGTCAGGTAGTTTTTTTGATACTCGTTCTTTTGAAAGGGCAGTTGACAATCTTTCAGATGCAGAGCTAAACAACTTTATTGATGACTTAATTTCACAACCTGGTAGAGCTGCCTCCGAAAATGCTGCAACTGCAACGAGGAAAGGATTAAATGGAGCGCTAAAGGCTGGCTCTGAAATAGCTGGCGCTGTTGGACTTGCAATCGACGCTTACAACATAGCTGATGCAGTCCTTGATCCAACGAACAACCCAGCTGATGAGATCGGTGACTTTGTAGGCTCAACCATTGGTGGTGCTTTAGGTTCAAAGCTTGGGCCATTTGGTGCCCTGGGTGGTGCCTTAGCTGGTGGCTGGATAGGAAGGCAAATAGGGAATCTGTTACAAGGTGGCGGCAGTGCATTTGATGATTCTTTTGGCCCTGCTCCTTTTGAAGGGGGGCAATGTCCTACGAGGTACAAGGCAGTTCAAGGACCTTATACGTATTTGGATAACAATGGAGTTCTCCAGAATGGCCCTGCTGGCAGTACTTCTTTTGGGAATGGCCCCCTTAGATACGTGACTGATAGGGGGGGGCAGCGCGTTAGGCTTGCGTCTGGGACAGGAAGCTCTTTTCTTCGTACTCTAGATGTTTCCAGGAAAGGGCCTAACGCTCGAATTGTTGATAATGGCTGGATAATTACGAGAGAAGACGGCTTACCGGATGATTGCGGCGATCCACAAGGTGAACCCACGAAAACACCGACACGCCCAACTTATGCACCTTTAGATTTTGATAGCCCCAATTTCTTTAGACCGAACTTACCTGATACACCGCTGCCGGATGGATTACCTGAAGTTCCGGACGATGCGCCAACTTCACCAACTTCACCAGATTCACCAACGGGCAACCCAGATGATACGGGTTCGCCTAACTTGGACGATCCACCATCACCAGATGACTTGCCTGAACCTAGGCCACAGCCAGATGAACCAGGGCCTGATCCAAATCCTGAACCAGATGATTCAACGTGTTGCTCTGAGACGATTCAAAAACTGAACGAAATTATTGACTTACTTTCTTGGGAGTATTCAGGCGAGGTTGATATCTCTGCCTGTGGTGATGATCCAGAAATAGTTGAATGGAGAGGTAGTGGCCTGGATGGTGTGACGCAAGCTTTACTTGTTTTGCAGGAACAACTTCAGTTAGTCCATGAGAACACTAAATGTGGCCCTGAACCAGCACCGTTACCTATGCTTTGGGAAGTGAAATCAGGCCAGGTTCCTCAGTTGGCGATCTCTTGGGTAAGAACAGCAGGTGGGACGTCAAAATGGTCTATGCACGTTCCACATCCAAGGTCTGATATAAATCCTGATGTGCCGTTGTCATTTCCTGATTACGTGAAAGGCCCATTAATGGCAACACTGAAACTAAACGACAACAGTAAGGTGATCGTGAACGCCAGGGATAAGACTGAAGCCGATAAGGTTATAGGCTATCTGACTTCACAAATTATTGATGGTAGCTACCTGACTGACAGCAAGCTTACCTACACCGAAGGTGCAGCATCGCGTGTAATAGCCGAAGTAAAAGCCGTACACATTTCAGCATACGGTTCTAAAAAAGGTGATCCACCACTATGGGCTAAGTCGTTGGATTAGTTTCATTAAACGGTTCAATGAAACCTAGGTAATGCTTAAAGATGATATCTGGACTGTTGCCAAACTCTTTTGCGATCAGGGCTATTCTTCTAGGGTCACGCTGTACAGCTGCTGTAATGGCTGTATGCCTCATGCGATAAGGGCGAAAGTCTTCTTTGATGTCAGCGCCTTGAAGCACCTTCCTCCATACCCGATAAACCCAATTACTGTGGTTATGGGTACTGGGGAATAGATACCCTTTGTTGTTGGTATTAGCAAGATAATCTTCTAGGGTTTGTTTTTGTCTCAATGAAAGCTCAATGAAACGAGAGTTGCCCGTCTTAGTGCATTTAACTTTCCCTTCAGCAGTAATACTGCGTTTTATTGAAAGTTTCATTAAAACAGGATCGAAGTCACTAACTTTAAGCCCTCTAACTTCACCTGGTCTAAAGCCACACCATAGCCACAAGCTAATTAGGGTGTAGGTTTCTAGCCCAAGCTCATCAGCAGCGATCAACAATCGTTTTTGCTCATCTTCACTAAATGGGTTTGGTTCAACAGAATTTTTTCTTGAATAACTAACGCCTTGGCAGATAGCAGGTGCTACAGACTTGATGGCCCCTAGATATCTGGCTTTGGTAGCTGCCGCGATGTTCATGGAATCTAGCCATTTACGGACGTGTTCAGGGCTGTTTAACCTTGGTTTCTCACTGTTTAGCTTCTTAAGCAGGCTTCTATTGGTGGAGTTTTCGGGCTTCTTTGCGATCGCAGAATGAACCTTCATCCAGTCCCACAGTTCAGCATCAACGAAGTATTTTTCTAGGTCTGTGAAGCGCTTGGCTGCTACTTCTTGGCTGATGCACTTACATATGTATTCCATGCGTGCAACGTGCTCTGGGTTATCCGCTAACCCCCATTGCTTGTAGAACTGAACGCCTTGATGTGTAAAGCGTATATACAATTTTTTCGAGCGTGTCCGGGGTCGGATGCCTTTAGCCATTTGCTGTGCTATTCCTGTGCTAAAACGACAGGTCACAGAACGCAAATTTTCAATGAAACCCTTGCTGTGCAAAGGCTCTAGCCCTCCATGGGGGATAGCAAAGGATGTATAAGGATTTATATTGTAATATTTATAATATTTTTGTACTAACCTCAGGGTAAACTCATGGGTGAAAATATAAGTACTTTTAAGCGGAACCTTGAGGCATCAGAATTTAGCATATTGGCTACGCTGGATACGTTATTCAGTAAGAACATCAGCTTTCTTACTCATACTGACAAGTTGCGATAATTTAGCCACTCAATTGGCCGATCCCAACGCCCATCTTCCCCCCTGTGTCGAGCAAAATTGTGACTGTGGTGATTTTGTCAGTCAAGACCTGGCGCAATTAGTCCTTAATGACATTCAGGGTGACCCCCATAATTTGGACGGTGATGATAACGGTCGCGCTTGTGAACAACTGCCTCAAAGTACACCAGCATTAGACTGGGAAACTTATTTTTCTAACAATCCCCATATTGCTCTGGGCAATCCTAGCCACGCCGGGCAAGAAAATATTAATAACTATTTAATTGATAGAGAGCAATATGTTCTGGCTTACAGTCAAAGTCGAGGTGTATTGCGTTGGGCTAGTTGGGTCTCAAGTCGCGACTGGATTGGTAGTACCGAGCGACAAAACAACTTTCGCCCGGATGGCATTTTACCCAAGGGGACATATAAAGTAGCCCCTGGAGACTATACCAATAGTGGTTATGATCGTGGGCATATGGTGCCTTCAGCGGATCGTACAGCTAGCAAAAAAGATAACTCGGCAACATTTTTAATGACCAATGTTTTTCCTCAGACGGCTGAGAATAATCGTGGACCCTGGAAAGAGCTGGAAAATTATTCCCGTGACTTGATCTATCAGCAAAATAAGATCCTGTATATCGTTGGTGGAGTCTATGGTCAAAAGGAACCTATTGCTAAGGAGCGAGTTATCCCTCCCAGCCGTACCTGGAAAGTGATTGTGATTTTTGACGATGAACCAACTGTGGATAACGTTTCTTACAACACTGAGATCATCGCTGTGGATATGCCTAATAACAAGCGTCTCGATGATCAATGGCAAACGTATCAAACCTCTGTTGATCGAATTGAGCTTGCTACAGGTTACGATTTACTATCGGATGTTCCTGAGGCTTTACAAATTGAGCTTGAGGCTAAACTAAGTGCCCATTAGAAATTGCAGTCCTTTCCACACCGCTGACAAATACGTTTAACTATTGCTAAGATGCTGCCTGAGAAACGCTATAGTTCTTTGCCAGGCAAGGTCTGCCGCGTCAGCGTTGTAACGGGTGCCAGAAGGATTCGCAAACGCATGATTGGCTCCTTCATATATATAGATATCAGTATCTTTGCCAAGGTTCTTGAGCGCTGTCTCAAATGATTGAACTGTGTCGGGAGAGGGGTTGGTATCCAAAGCGCCAAAGTGTCCTTGAATTGGCATTTGTAAGGGTTCAAGGGTGGTTAGATCAGTGGATAGTTGGCTGCCGTAATAAATCACAGCCGCGTCAAGATCTTCAGGTAGCGCCAGGGCTGCATTGAAAGACCAGGACCCACCAAAACACCAGCCAATACTGCCAACCTTAGGGGCCTGTTGTTCATTGGTAAGATAGTTATGGGCGGCTATCACGTTTTGAGTCAGCCGATCTGAGTTTTGAATAGCCGCTTGCACTAAGGTTTTAGCTTCATCGCGGGTTTCTGCTACCTGCCCATCGTACAGATCAACAGCTAAGGCGGCGTAGCCTTCAGCAGCAAGGCGACGGGTCATGGTGCGAATATTGTCGTTAAGGCCCCACCATTCTTGAATTACAATTAAGCCTGGTAAAGGTTCAGTGGCATCTGCGGGCTTAACAAGATAGCCTTCAAATGGAATGCCATCAAGGGTTCCATAGGTAACATCCTGTGCCGTTATAGTCTCAGCTGCAACATCTTTGGCTGCAGGAGACGCTACTGGAACATCGTCGTTGTGGAGTTCTGCTATGGCCTCACTTTGGTCATTAGCAGGAGTTTGACTAGACGAAGGAGGATTGATCAAGGTACAGCTAAAGGCGAATAGAGCTGTCACCAGGGCAAGACCTAACAGTTTGCGCATTGTTGCTAACGCGAGAGTAACGCTTAAAGAGTAATCGATTTTTCTAAAGATAACCTGAGAAGCATGGGTTGAACCGTGTCAGGGCAGGTACGCACAAGGCGAGTAGGCACAAGGCCGCCCCCTACGGGATGGGCACCGTGTCTAAAAGCTGGGCAATGATGGGAGCGCTTTTGTGGCCGCCACTGGCAATGATTCGATGGGCTAAAACAGCTGTGGCAAGGGTCTTGACATCGTCGGGTAGAACATAGTCTCGATCTTCTAGAAAGGCTAAGGCTTGGGCTGCGCGATAGAGAGCCACTGTCCCTCGTGGGCTAACACCAAGGGCAACATCCTCATGGTCACGGGTGGCACGCACCAGATTAATCATGTACTGCTGTACGGAGTCTTCGACCCTGACCTGCTGACACTGCTGTTGCAGACTGTGCATTTCGTCTAGGGTAATGCAGGGCTCTAGATCAGTTGGTTTAAATGGCTGGGTCAAATTTTGCAGCATCTTCAGTTCTTCTTCAGCACTGGGGTAGCCCAAGCTTAGGGATAGGGCAAAGCGATCCATCTGGGCTTCAGGCAATGGAAATGTTCCTTGATACTCCACAGGATTTTGGGTTGCAATCACGAAAAACGGTTCGGGTACCGGGCGAGAAACGCCGTCGAGGGTCACCTGATGTTCTTCCATCACTTCGAGTAGTGCCGACTGAGTTCGCGGTGTCGCACGATTAATTTCATCGGTCAGTAGTATGTTGGCAAATACTGGTCCTGGCATAAACTGAAACGTGCCGCTGCTGGGGTTCCAGATATTTGTGCCAGTGACATCGCTGGGCAGTAAATCGGGTGTGCACTGCACCCGTTGAAATTTTCCATCAATGCAGCGGGCTAGGGACTTTGCTAGTAAGGTTTTTCCCACTCCAGGGACATCTTCGAGCAGAACATGACCACCGGATAAAAGTGCCACCAGCACCAGGCGAATGGGCTCTTCTTTGCCAACAATGGTTTTATTCAGGTTCTGAACGATTTGGTCGATGCGATCGCGCATGGTTGCCCTTAGTGAACTGCCTACAGCTTACCCACACAGTTCAAGGTTTTGGAATGATGTAGCTCACAGGCAAACGTTTTTAGAGAACTTTGCCCCATGCCACCTACGGATGACGGGGGGCGTTGCATTGCCTACAATAAAAATGTACTAGGTCGAGGTGCGCCACAAGGTAATAAACGCGATGACCATTGAGTTTCAGTTTCAGCCAGAGAAGGCAATAGCAGCTGCAGCCCTGTTATTAAAGTGCCATGGTGAACCGATAAAATATCTTGGGTTGCTCAAGATGCTGTACATTGCCGATCGAGTCGCGTTGGCACAAATGGAGCAGCCGATTACGGGTGACCATTATGTGTCCATGGACTATGGTCCGGTCCTTAGCGGTGTTTATGATTTGATCAAGGGGCAACCCGTTGATGACGCGCTACCTCTGTGGTCCAAATTTATCTCTCCCCGTGAAGACAACTGTGTTTCTCTGCTTGAAGATCCAGGCAATGGAGAACTTTGTGAAGAAGAAGAAGAGATCCTTCAACAGGTGTATAACACGTTTGGTCATTTGGATCCTTTTGAGGTCGCCGAGTGGACCCATGATTTACCTGAATGGAGCGATCCTGAAGGATCAGCCATTCCCATTGTGGTAGAAGAGATTCTTAAAAATCTGGGCAAAAGTGATGCTGAAATTATGCGCATTCAAGACGATGTTACGCGCGAGGCCTATCTCGATCAAGTTATAGAGGATGAGGGTTAAATGGCTAGCCTCTCTATTCGTCTCGGCGATGCGTTTTTAATTAAAACACCGCCGAAAGGGAAGCATTTGTATATTGCGATCGCAAAAACCACTAAAACTCGACACCTATTTGTCAGCGTCAATAGTCGCCAACCCAAGTCAGAAACTGTCTGTATTCTCAAACCCGGTCCTGATGTGCCAGACTTTATCATTCATGAATCGGTTGTTAATTACCGATTTGCCCGTGAACTAACAGTTAAGGAGTTAGCCAAATTGCTACCCATGGGACATCGCACCCATAAAGGCTATTGCTCTAGAGCCGTACTCCAACACATTCAAGCCGGTGGATTAGCCTCGAAACGGTTGAAGAACCGCTATAAGCTTGCCCTTAAAGATTTTTTAGAGATGTAGTGCCACAAATTTCGTAGTCCCCTTACCCAAGATCAGCTCATGATTCAGCGTACCCTCTACGTCATTGCTGTCCCCAATCTTGAAATCTCAGCCCCTTTCTACCGCGATGTTCTGGGCTTCACCATCGAAGACATGGGGGACCCAGGCTGGCGGATGTATAGGCGTGATGGCTGCCGCATCATGGCTGGAGAATGCCCCAATGCCATTCCGGCAAGAGAGCTAGGCGACCATTCTTATTTTGCCTACTTTGTTGTGGATGATGTGGACAGTGAGTATAACAAAGTGACAGCTCACAATGTGGAGATTGTAAAACCCCTACGCGATGAACCGTGGGGCATGAGAGAGTTTGGTTTACGCACCATTGATGGTCATCGTCTGATGATTGGGAAAGATTTGGATGAATAAATAAGCTAACAATAAAACCCTACACCTGGTAACGGTCGTGTCTCTTACCTTTTAACCTTGCAGTGGTTTGGCATCACCTTCTCTCCAGAGTGCTTCAAAGGAGAGTTGTAAGGTCTTTGCTAGCCCTGGATGGGTAACACTCAATGCCGTAAAGCTGGGAGAACTGACCACCGGGTCCTGCAATGACAGTAGCGTCACCCGCTCATCAAACAGCTGCATTTTAAACGGCACTTCTGCAACAAATCGTACCTGTTGCCCCCAGTCCTGGCACTGGCGGATAAAGTCACGACTGCTAGGATCTTGCCACACATTGTGTTCGTAAATGGTGCGATAGGTAATGCCTTGTTTCAGGGGACCTTCCACGAGTTTTAGGCCATCTTCATAGCTAAGTAGAGAGGGATAGGTAAAAAATACGCAAATGCTATGTTCAGCGGCCTGGGCCAAATGGCTGCCTCGTTCATTAATGTGGTTGGGATCTGACAATACTTCGACATAGGCCAGGGGATCTTGATTGCGATGGCCTGCTGCATAGAGTGGGGCTAGGGCGGCCACCATTGCCTCAGACTGTTGTTGCTGGCGAGATAGTTCGGCTGCGTACTGACGCTGTTTAGCTTGCACTAGTCCCGGTAAGGCCTGGGTCGGATCAACGGCCTGGAATAGGCGTTGTCTGCCAGAGTGGCGTTCGAGGGCAAGGTTGCGATCGCACAACCCCCGTAACACATCATAAATTCGCTGCCGAGGCACCTTTGCCTGGGTTGCTAGTTGAGATGGGGTAAAATCCTGCCGTTCTAGCAACGCTAGATAGACCGCCGCTTCATAGCGGGTCAACCCCAGATTCGTCAGATTTTCTAACTGCTGTGCATCGCTCATAGTTCTGTGACAAGAAATGACACCACTGCTCAGTGGTGCTATTGTAGAATCCTGTCAGTCATCACACAAGTAGCATTACAAACCATGAGTATCACCACGCTTCAGCGCCCTGCCGAGGCCAAATTCGCAGCACCTAATTTTCTGCCAACGGCTTATTTTCGCAATCAGTTTGTCCCCTTTGACCAAGCTCAAATTTCTATCGCCACCCATGCACTCCACTATGGCACCGCTGTTCTCGGCGGCATTCGCGGTTTCATCATTGACGGAGAAGCGTTGATTTTTCGTCTTGAGGCCCACTGTCAGCGCCTGAGCAACAGCGCTAAATTTATGGGCTACCACCTTTCCCGAGATGCACTTCAAGCAACACTCATTGAATTTGTACAACGCAATCAGCCTGCTACAGCCTTCTATCTCAGGCCGTTGATTTACACGTCTGGGCTGGGTGTCGCTCCTCGATTTCACCAAGTCGAAAAAGATTTACTAATCTATGGTGTACCCATGGGGGATTACCTCGCTCGCAATGGTGTACGCTGTCGCATTAGCTCTTGGGCACGGCAAGAAGATCGTAGCCAGCCCCTCCGAGGTAAAACCACCGCCGCTTATATTGCCTCAGCCCTCGCCAAAACAGAAGCCGTAGAATCCGGCTTTGACGAAGCCATCCTGATGAACTCCCAAGGTAAGGTCAGCGAAGCGTCTGCCATGAATCTATTTCTGGTGAGAAATGGCCAGCTGATTACCCCAAGCTTTGACCAAGACATTTTAGAAGGCATCACCCGCGACAGCATTCTTACCATTGCCGAGAATTTAGACATACCAGTCATAGAGCGGCCTGTTGATAAATCTGAGCTTTTTATTGCTGACGAGATTTTTCTCTCAGGAACTGCTGCTCAAGTTACACCTGTTTTGAGTATTGAGAATTATGATCTTCCCTCAATGCAGCCCATAACCCATCAGCTTCGGGAAAGTCTTCAATCCATAATGCTCGGGAAAGAGCCGCACTACAATAGTTGGCTCACAAGAGTAAACGTTTAAATTTGGCGCAACACTCAGGTACGCTGCTCAAATCAGCAGTGATCAAAGAGGGAGACAACAGACTAATAGTAGGATAAAGATTCTGCTGTTTGCTTGCTCTTATGCTCACGAATATTCTGATCATTTTGGCGTTAATCATTGCCAATGGCGTGTTTGCCATGTCTGAGCTGGCCATTGTATCAGCTCGCAAGGTGCGCCTAGAGCAAGCTGCTCGCAACGGTGATCGTCGTGCCCAGGCGGCCCTCAAGTTATCTAAACGTCCCGATAACTTTTTCTCTACGGTGCAAGTGGGCATCACCCTGATCAGCATTGTCAGTGGTGCCTTTGGAGGCCAGGCCCTGTCAGCCCCTATGGCCGCCTTGATTAGCAAGATTCCTGGTTTGGGGACCTATGCCAATACCCTGGCTTTTCCGCTGGTGGTTGCTATTATCACCTATCTATCACTGATTTTAGGGGAGCTAGTGCCCAAACAAGTGGCGCTGACCATGCCCGAGGCCATTGCAAAAGTCATTGCTCGGCCCATGGCGACCCTCTCAAAACTAGCCGCTCCCATTGTTGCCCTGCTTAGCTTTTCAACCAACCTGGTGGTGCGCCTCCTGAATATTCAACCCGACCGTGGCCCCAGTGTCACGGAAGCAGAAATTCGGGCCTTTATTCAACAAGGGACTGAGGAAGGCACGTTAGAGGTAGCTGAACGGGAAATCATGGAACGGGCGATTCGACTTGGAGACCGCCAAGTTACCTCTATCATGACGCCACGCCCTGAAATCATGTGGCTAGATTTAGAAGATACTGCCACAGAAAATCAACGCAAGATTATTGCCAGTCGCTATCGTCGTCTACCCGTATGCCAGGGTAGTTTAGACAATATTCTCGGTCTGGTCAGTGTTAACTCCCTATTAAATCGAGCCCTGAACCAAAATCCTTTAGATTTAACCGTAGATCTGGAACAGCCCCTGGTGATTCCAGAAATATCGCGATCGCTACCCCTACTCGAGCAGTTCAAACGTTCGCGTGTGCACACCGCTCTTGTGGTTGATGAATATGGCGTCATTCAGGGATTAGTCACCCTGTGGGATATTCTGGAAGCCCTCGTGGGAGATGCGCCATCTCTGGACGAACCTGGCGATCAGCCGCGCCAACGGGAAGATGGATCCTGGCTACTCGACGGCATGATGAATATTGAGGATGTCTATTACTGTCTTGAATTAGGAGACTTTTCTGATAAAACAGTTAGCTACTATACCCTGGGGGGCCTAGTGATTCACCAACTTGGGCGCATTCCCACAGCAACCGATCGCTTTGATTGGAATGGATTCGTCGTAGAAGTGATGGACATGGACAGTAATCGGGTGGATAAGGTACTAATCACACCCAAACGTAATCCCTGCGAAGATGAAGGATGACGGCACCATCTCTCCAACCCTAATCCATAGATTCTATGGATTAGGGTTGGAAAACCTGACGTCCTCAGCCGACCTTAGCTTCTGCAATGTTCTGTTCTGTTTCTCCTAAAAGGCGTTTGATTTTGGCCAATAACTCACCAAATCGAAACGGCTTATGCAGACAGTCATCGGCTCCCAGCTCAATCGCTCGAGCGCAGTCGGACTCTCCAAGGGCTGTAATAATCACAACCGGTGGAGACTGATTCATTTTGCGTAAATTCATTAATACATCAAATCCATCGAGCTCAGGCAAACCCAAATCTAAAACGATCAGGTCGAAAGACTCAGAAAGAGCTATATCCAGAGCCTGGCGACCATTAAACGCTGATTCAGGCTGGTGATGCTGTCTCCTAAGTCCCTTTTCTAAGAATGTGACGATTCGAGGTTCATCATCCACAAGTAAAATCTTGGCCATATTCAGAATTTAATATTCGTTCACACTGTGCTACTGTTCAGCATGCTAGACGATATTAAAATCTCGATGATACAGCGATGAGAGCTTATTCATGTTTCAAACGGTAGCCTAACCCTCTAATGGTCTCAATGAAGTGGCGGCCCAGTTTTTTGCGTAAATAGCCAATATACACATCAACAATATTGGAGCCTGGATCATAGTCGTATCCCCAGACGTGATCCAATAGTTGTTCTCGACTTAAGATTTGACCAGGATGGCGCAGAAACGTTTCAGCAAGAATAAATTCTCGAGCTGACAATTTAATCGAGCGTCCTGCTACACGTACTTCGCGAGAATGCAAATTTAGTTCAACCTCTCGGAATCTTAGGATGTAAGTATTAGATGTGTCGATGTGGGTCTGTTGGAGATGGGCATTGCGTAGACGAGCTTGGATCCGCATTAGCAATTCTTCAAACCGAAATGGCTTGGTCAAATAATCGTCAGCACCCCGTTCAAACCCAGCGACTTTATCGTTAATTTCATGACGAGCAGAAAGAATAATAATTGGCACGGAGATACCTTGCCCTCGAAACTCATCCAGCACAATTAGACCATCTTTATTCGGCAACCCTAAGTCGAGGATGATCAGGTCAAACTGTTGGTGGAGGGCAAGTGCGATCGCATCGTCCCCATTATCTATAATGGTTGGGGTATAGCCATTTGCCCGCAGCCCTTTCTCCAGGAAAGATGCCACGCGGGGAGAGTCTTCGATAATCAAAATACGGCTCATAGCAGTTATAGGGCAAGGTTGAGAAAGAGAAAACATTGGCAATAAGACCCCAATTGCTACAAAACCGTATCTTAAATAAGCTAGAAATATCTCTTAAATAAGCTGGAAACATCCTAGTTCGCTTCTAAAATCAATCGATTATGGTGAGGTTGAACAGGTCGAGCAGTTTCACCTAAAACAGCGATAAATTGCTCTAGCTGGGTAATAGAAAGAGTAATCGGATCTCTCATAATAATCCACGTAACACTTTCACTGTAGGGTGGCTCTGTCCAAGAACCTGAATAACGGTAGTAAGCCCTTAGGTTGTCAGGTAATAATTGAGCAGCATCAATCGCTACATTGTCAAAAGTCTTTTTGAGCCCTGGTGTGGCAGGCATATGGTCCCAGATACTTTGCATCACAGGATTACCTTCCCCAACTTCAACGAATACTCCTACAATTACAACGTGCTCACCATAGCGGTGCACAAGTTGAACTTCCATCGCATAGGGCATACCAGCGACAACATGTTCGCTCGGAGCCTGGAAATGCACTTCCTCTAACGTATACAGCTGTTCATCCAGGGTCAGCGTACTACCAAATCGATAATTAACCTGAATAGTATTACCATTGTGCACAACTGTCAGAGGAACAGAATGATAATCGTACTGTAACGGAGTTAAATCCACTTGAATGGTGGTTTGGAGTTCAATGGGAGACTGTCGTTGCTTGTCAGGACATGGCCTGATTGCTATCCCTTTATATGATGAGTAATAAGATCTCTGATTAATAAGAGTGCCAGCAATAAAAGCGCCAACAATTCCCAAAATTATTAAAAAAGACTTCATCCAGTGATGACACAGTAAATGCTTAGCTGATAGCCACGACATAGATAGAAAGCTCCATATAAAGTACCTCTCTCAAGAGAGACGACAGCGAGGAGCCATCCTAAAACTATTGATTAAAACCATCTTGTCCGTTGAAAACGGACAAGACTATTTATAAAGGTTATGGGGTGGAGAAAAATGATTCACAGCCAACTTGAATAAACAGCTCCCATAGCAGCCATGCTGCATGTGCTCCATTACTATGGCTTAGACATGATGATTTGTAATACTATCTATTGACCGTTTCTATGGTTCCAGTGGATAGTCTGCCAGATATCCACCTGGCTATCCGCAGATGGCACAGGCTTAAATCAGACCTTCACGAACGGCTTTGGCGGCAGCTTGCACTCGGTCATCAACACTGAGTTTATTCAAAATAGTACGCACATACGCCTTAATGGTGCCTAAGGATAGGTAAAGCTGATCGGCAATCTCTTGATTTGAACAACCTTCACTAATCAGTTGCAAAACCTCACGCTCGCGATCCGTAAGCATCGAAGGTGCTTTATCTTGAGCGGGAACCGGGGCTGTCGTTGATTTCAACATTGAAGAAAGCTTGTGGGCAATCTGCGGCGCTAAATAGGTGCCGCCGCCCTGGATCAACCGTAACACTGCTATTAACTGCTGCCATTCAATACTTTTGAGACAATAGCCATCTGCCCCCGCTGCCAGCATACCCACGACCTGGCTATCTTTACCGAAAGCACTCAATGCCAGTACTCGACTCTCCGATTCTGTTGCTTTAATGGCTTGAGTTGCTGAAATACCATCCAGAATAGGCATTTCAATATCCATTAAAATAATATCAGGCTGTAGTTGAGCTGCTAGCTCAATAGCCTGCTGACCGTTTTCAGCCTCGCCGACCACTTCAAAGTCATCTTCTAAGCGAAACTGTCCCGATAAGCCACGCCGCATTAGGGCATGATCTTCTACCAAAAGAACACGAATAGGAGCAGTTGCCATAGTTACCTCGAAACGTCAACCAGACTCCAAGCTGGGGACATCACATGTAAGGGCATTCATCGGTAGCATAAACCAAAAGGTAGCCCCCTTACCTGGAATACTCTCTACCCAAATTTTACCGCCATGGGCCTCGATAATTTGCCGACAGAGGTAGAGGCCCAGACCAGCTCGTCCTTGACGGCCTGCAACTTGAGAAAACCGATAAAACAACAAGCCGATCTCTTCCTCCTTAAGACCTGGTCCCTGATCACGTACGGCTACATACACACTTAAATCATGCCGCGATGTCACTGCAATTGAAACCGGCTTCCCTGGCTTACTCAGCCGTACAGCATTATCGACTAGGTTTTGCAAAACCCTTTGAATTTCGATGGCATCACCGTACACGACCGGAATCTTAGACGCGATGTTGACCTCTAATACACATTTCCCTTCCGAGCTATTTTGCTCCCAAACAATCACCCGATTACAAATTTTATCCCAGTTCAAAGGTTCACAGTTAAGTAGCTGACTACCCCCCGCTTCATAGCGACTAATATCTAGCAGTGCCTCCACTAGCTTAATCAAGTTATCGTTAGCTTCACGATAGTCTTCTAACAAATCTTTGAGCAAATTACTCACTGGACCGAATGCCCCTCCAACAATAGCGTTGAGGGTACCACGGTTAGCCAACAAAGGAGTCCGTAAATCGTGGGATAGTGTACCGATTAAATCTTCTAGCTGTTGATTGCGTTGTTGAATCCGTTCTTGCCGTACGCTGATCCCCTCAGCCATACCATTCAGCGTAGTTGCCAGGTCTCCCATCGGATCTTCTGACACATGCTGAATTCTCCTATCCAATTGACCATGCCGCCAGTTATCCCCGACCCTTATAAGTTGTCTTAAAGGTGTGAGAATACGACGGCGTAGCAGAATTAAGTTCAGTGCACTGCCAACAACAATTAGCACAATGGCAGTACCACTGAGGCCTAAGCCCCAAACATTTAAGCGATTTAGACGGTTTAGTCGCTGATTCTGTGCTTCTAGGATAGACTTCTCATACTCTAGAATGCGATTGACTGCTTCCCTCAGAGTATCTAATGAACTTTCCTCCGCTAAGCTATTTCGATCAAATGAGCCATCGACAACCGGCTGTGCAAATTTTCGTAGCCACTGATTATGAAAGGTTTCAATCAGCGATAGAGTACCCTGCTGAGATGGATCCTGAGCTAAAAGGGTTGAAAGAGTTGCCAAACTTGATTCAAACTGTTGACGTCCAGCTTGATACTGTTGTAAGTAATCCTCATTTTCGCTAAGCAAATATCCACGCAGGGCCACTTTTTCTTCTAAGGCAGATCTCAGTAGGCGCTCGCTTTCACGCTTGATTTCAACGGTCTTAGTAATCTCTTGGGAGGTCCGTTGTCTGGCAACACTCACGGCTACACTCAGCACTTCCTGAGCTAATAGCAGGACAACTAACACCGTAAAGCTGGCATAAAACGGTGCAAATAAGCGCTTTCTGAGAAAAGATAAGTCCAATGGCTCAGTTCGTTAAGGATTCAGTATTAGTCATCCAACTTTGCCAGTATATGAGGTTATATGGTCTTCTAGTCATCTTTATCAAGGCAGTATATGTTTCTGACATCAAGGCGATTCAATGCAAACGATTCAAATCATGAGAGCAATCTCATGATGATCTTAATGCTTTCTTAGATGCAATGGGTCTAATAAAAGTTAGGCTCAGCGGCTTATTTTGGATAGTAGTCGCTGTCGAAGCAACCAGCGCATCTGCCCCCATAGCCAGCTTTGCGCTGGTTTTATTCCACACAGAGCATTGTCAACATAGGTGGTACTCCTTAGCCGTCGAGATGCTTTGCTCAAAAACTCTTGATAGGCCCTACGCACATCCCACAACGGCTCGCTAGACTATTAGACAAGCGCTTTGTGGGGGCCTATGGCAATAGTAAAACGGCGCGATCTTGACTATGTGGTGATTACCCTGCTCATGGGTAGCAGCATCTACGTTTTTATCACCGGACTCATCGCCGATACAATGGGGCTGCATCACTTTGGCTTTCACAGTCAGGTGGGGTATTTGTGGGTCACCCTAGCCACAATTCATCTCATCCAAACCTGGACTCGGGTTAAAGCCTTTATGCGCAATCGATTGCGAGATCGCCCTCAAGAACCTTCCCTAACCAAAGTTCACCCTAAATCAGCAGCCACAGGCCAATCAACAGCCACAGGCCAATCAACAGCCACAGGCCAATCAACAGAGGCCCCACCTCTTCCCCCTAAACAAGTCGTCTTACCAAACAGCGGACGCCGTAATCTTCTTTTGTTTATTTTGGCCATCGCCACTGGCATTGGCTTTGAGCGTTTTATTTCCCCTTCAGAACCCGGTGGCCTCTCTGATGTCAATTCTGATGTCAATCAGGATATAGGGCAGCTTTACCATAGGTGGAGTCAGCCTGGATATGGGGAAGCCATTGCCACTATTTTCAATTGGGGACAAGCGCCACCGCTGTACAAGACTTACCCAGATGCCCAGCAAATTGAACTGCCCCAATTTCCCCTCTCAGAGGAATCATCACCTACTACGCTGAATCTAGCGACAACTTTAACCACTCGGAGATCGCGCCGTAACTACAACCCCCAGAGCCAGATATCGCTAGATACACTTGCCCAATTGTTATATCTAGCTCAAGGCATCACCTGGGATGAGCGAGAGTTTCGGACAGTGCCCTCTTCTGGAGCGCTGTATCCTTTAGAAATTTATCCGATTGTCCACCGCGTCGAAGGATTAGATCCAGGACTTTATCACCATGCTGTGGAGCATCATCGGTTAGAATTCGTACAATCTGGAGACCTCCGTCAGCCACTTATCAGAGCAGGCCTAAACCAGGAGTTTCTGGGCGAAGCACAGGTTTGTTTTGTGATCTCAGGCATTTTCCAACGCACTCGCTGGAAATATCACGAACGCACCTATCGCTATGTCCTAATGGAAGCCGGACATCTAGGTCAAAATTTATATTTAGCCGCTACAGCCTTGGGGCTTGGTGTTTGCGGTGTTGGTGCTTTCTTCGACGATGCACTCAATGAATTATTAGGTATCGATGGTATAGAAGAAGCAGCCTTATACTTAGTGACTGTAGGAAATATTGCATAACCGCTGCATGGATGCTGTTAAACAGTGCTACTCTCTGATTGTTTAAGGCAACTGATGATTATCTGACAGCAATAAGTCGACAGCCTTGGACATACTGTCCAGGGGTTACCCCTAGCATTTTTTTGAAGTGTCGATGCAGATGACTTTGATCGGCAAAGCCAGTCGCTAGAGCTGCTTCAGCAATGGGATGTCCTTCAGCTAGAAGGGTTTTAGCCTGATGAACACGCACATGATTGAGGTAAGCATGGGGAGGTAAGCCAACCTGTTTCCTAAATGCTCTCAGCAAACGAAATGGGCTTAAGTTTGTCAGCCTAGCTAATTCGTCCAGTGAAATATTACGGGTGTAGTGACAGTGAAGATACTCTCGGACCTGTTGAACAGAATAATTTTCTTTGCCAACAGATTTTATCTGGGGACGATTGCTGGCATATCCATGCACTAGCTGCGTTAAGCCCCATAAAAAACGAGATTCTTTTTCTAAGGATGAGGGAGATGTTTCGAGCGTGCGATGGAGATTAACTAACTTTTGATTAAGGCACTTATCTTGGATAACAGGAGATGAAAAGTAGGGAATTGCCCCTGAACATTCACTCAACTCTTTGGCAGCCTGCTGTAGCCAATCGATAGCTGGCAAAAGCGTTCGATAGGTCCACCCTGTCTCTAAGACCGCATGCCCCGTATGCATTTCACCAGGGTGAGTAATCACCACACTCCCAGGGGGCGCAATATGACTGGCACCACGATAGTCAAACTCCATTGCGCCTGACTCGACAATGGCGATGCCAAATCCCTCATGGGCATGACGCGAGAAAGCGTATGTCACATACGTGGCATGGAGCATTTCTAAACCACGCAACGCCGGATCACGCCAAAACTTAACACGTTCTTTAGGGGCTGCTCGACGACTCATTGATAGATACACACACATTTAAAGACTCAGTGTAGCGATAAGATCTATCAAGCAACCTGCTTATTGTAGATTTGCTTCGACCATTAAATACCCATAGGAAGACCTGGCTTATCGAGACATGGGACCTGGTAAAAGGTGAAAGGGGTTGAAATTTGTATGGCGATCGTAAAAGTCTTCGTTTTCTTGGTGTTTTAGCCAGCCGGTTAATACATAGGTGATGGGGGTAAAGAGAATTTCTACACCGCACTTAAAGATGTAGTTGGACACAACTAGAGTCACCATCAGGCTGGGAGGAAATAGGCCCCAGAATGCGATCGCAATAAATAATCCTGTATCCAACACCTGGCCCACCAACGTAGACGAAATCGTTCGCATCCATAGCTGGCGACCTTTGGTCGCCAACTTCAACTTGGCTAAAATAAACGAATTGGAAAACTCACCAACGACATAGGCAATCAGGCTAGCCATAACGATCCTTGGCGTCAGCCCCAGGATCTGATCATAGGCCTCTTGGTGGGGCCAATCTGTAGCAGCAGGTAGCGCCCCCACCACCATAAAGGTGACAGACATAACCAGTGCAGCCATAAATCCCGTCCAGATCACCTTACGAGACCGGGCGTAACCGTAAACTTCAGTCAGGATATCCCCAAAAATGTAGCTGAGGGGGAATAGTAATGTGCCACCATCAAAGGTAAAGAGGCCAAAATCGACAATTTTGGTCGACGCCACATTAGAAATCAACAGTACTGTGACAAACAGAGCTGTAATGGTGTCTAAGTGTTTAAAGCCGCGTATCTGGTTCGCTGTTTTCGTCATTGAGCCCAAGTCGTGTTCTGGATAACCCACCAGTTAAGGATACTAGGCGATACCATGACCTTATGGCCAGTACTTAAACATAGATCACGATGTCGGCATTGATTTGGGAAAAGCTGGACTGTAAAAACCAGCCCATCGGTGGCTTAGGTGCTTGGAGAGCCAAGGTGCCAGGCGGTTGGTTGGTGGCCATTCGCTGTGGTGGTGGCGAGGGTAGCGGCATCACCTTTTATCCAGATCCTAACCATGAATGGGATGGCGGTTCTCTTGATTCTTAGGGTATGGGCATTTTAATTTCAGCTGTCCTGCCCATCGCACTGGTGGCATTGGTGGGTGTTTGGGTGGGGCGTATGTTTACGCTAGAGCGGCAAACCTTAGCACGGTTGAGCATTTATGCATTAGTGCCAGCGCTCGTACTGCACAGCTTAGCTAAAACAACATTGGAGTTAGGCAATGCGATCGCAATCCTCATCGCCTTTGTTCTCCACACCACCGTACTCTATCTACTTGCTGTCACCCTGGGTAAAGTACTCAAGTTCTCATCTGATGAGAAAAAGAGTTTAATCGCCACAACAATCTTTGCCAATGTGGGCAACATGGGCCTTCCTTTTGTTTTATTCTCCCTAGGAGAAGCCGGACTCGAACGAGCCATTGTTTACCTGGTGGGCTCTAGCCTGATGACTGCCAGTGTCTTCCCTATAGTGCTCAAAGGAGAGGGAATTCTTAAAGGCTTACGCTATACCGCGTGTTTACCGGTTTTGTGGGCTGCGATCGCAGGGCTTATTTTACAAGGCACAAGTACCGTGCTGCCCATATCGATCGATCGAGGTGTCACCCTTTTAAGTGAAGGCGCGATCCCAGTTGCTCTATTAATGCTAGGCATTCAGCTGTCGGAAACGCCGTTTGTATTTGGCCGTTACGAGCTCATGGGGGCAGGACTACGATTAATCGTGTCGCCACTGATAGCAGTTAACATTGCTAACCTGGTGGGGCTCACTGGCATTGATCGCCAAGTTGTTATCTTGCAAGCCGCTATGCCTGTGGCAGTGAATTCGTTAATCTGGGTGATCGAACTGGGCGGAGACACAGTGCGAGTTGCCAGGACCATTGTCGTGTCCACATTACTCAGCCTAGGCACACTCCCTATCGTGCTGTGGCTAAGTAACCGGTGATGTGGAGGTATTCAACATTTCTTTTGCTGTCACACAATCTTTGAAAATTTGTTCTTTCAAGGCATCTAGAGAGCCGAACTTCTGTTCAGGTCGAATAAAGCTTTCTAAACTAACTGTCAGAGTCTCTCCGTACAAATCCCCTTCCCAATCAAATATATGTACCTCGACACTCAAATCCTGGCCTGCAACCGTAGGGCGATTACCGATGTTCATGACACCCAGCAAAGGTTTCTGATTTGGTAGAATGCCAAACACCTTAACGCTATAAACGCCCTGGCAAGGAACAAATTTATCGCTTGGCAACTTGAGGTTAGCGGTTGGAAATCCAATGGTACGTCCCAATTGATTCCCTAAGGTCACTTGCCCGCTGAGGGCATAGGGTCGCCCCAGTAGATGATTAGCTTTGGTTAGTTCACCATCCGCCAGAGCTTGCCGAATGCGGGAGCTGCTGATGCGCCCTTCGGTGTCATTGTGGAGTGGAACAATGGTGACTGGAATATGGTGACGGGTTGCGATCGAATACAGCAACTCAGCATTCCCGCCGCGCCCTTTACCAAAGTGAAAGTCGCTCCCCACACTAATATGCGTCGCCTGCAAATCCTGAATCAGGATCTTTTCCACAAACATCGCCGCATCCAAGTTAGCCAATGCCGCATCAAACGGCAGCAGCACGAGTTGATCTACTCCTAAACAGGCCAACTGGCGACTTTTTTCTTCCAGCGGCGTCAGTAATGAGCGCGACTGACCGGAAAAATACTCTTTGGGATGGGGAAAAAACGTAACTACCGACGCCCACTCAGCAAAGCCAGATTTCGATGATTCAGAAACAGACGCTACGCCAGGCAAATCACTATAGCCAGAGGCCGCAGCGGCCTGCAAACACATATCGTCAGCTAAGACCAAAGAGGGCAGACCGCCCTTATGGGTTAAAACAGGTTCAATAACATGCTGGTGACCGAGATGGACACCATCAAAGTTACCGAGGGCAATTTTAGTCGGCTTTTTAGCCGATGTAGGAGATGAAGTAATCCACACGCTTTACATTTTTACATAAAAATCTGAGCATAGCGCGGAATTGCGTCAACATGACTACCTCAGAAGTTTTATGAGGCGTTGCAAATCCTCGGTATGATGTCATTGCTCAAGCTCAGATTAATGAGCGACGTGATCGATTAACGCATCCTCTAGATCAGCAACGGCCTTTATTGAAGCGAGTCTACTGGCTCAGTCATCGCCTGAACAAAGTCGCTATAGGGACTTACCATCTGAATGTCTGCCACATCCACTATCGTCATCCCAGCGATCATCAGAGCCGCTATCCAAAAAAACAGATCAAGTTCCTGCAAAACTTTACCCATGAATTGTATTAATCCATCAAAATTACATTGTCGATGACATGAATAATGCCGTTGCTGGCTTCGATATCAGCCGCAATCACCGAGGCATTTTTCACTTCTAGGGGATTCTGGCTACGAATAGGAATGGGCGAACCTTCCACTGATGTCAGTTGGGAGAACTCACGGATACGGGCACTATCCCAACGACCAGAAACCACGTGATAGCAGAGAATTCGGCCTAATTGAGGAGGATTCTGCACCAGATTATTCACAGTATTGGGAGGTAGTTTTGCAAAGGCATCATCATTGGGTGCAAACACCGTAAATGGCCCTTCAGATTGCAATGTTTCCACCAAGCCTGCTGCCTTAACAGCCGCCACTAAGGTTTCAAAACCAGGATTTTCAAGCGCGATATCGACAATCGTTGCCATGATTAAAGCAAAATTCAGAGGACATAAACTTCAACGTGGGCTTTTGCCACTACGCGGCAAGACACACACACTTAGCGGTAATTTGCAGTCTGAATATCTCGCAGACGTGCTTCTGGGCGTATGAGCCGATCCATTTGAGCTTCAAAAAATTCGCGGTTGGCCATCAGATGCTTTGGGTTTGGATCATCTAGTGGATAGTACAACGCCGCTCGTAATGCTTGAATCACCGCTGATGTCACGTTATACATTGAGCGCTGAAAGGTAATGCCTAGCTGAATCAGCTGATCGTCTTCACCACGACAATGTTGTTGGTAATAGTCCTGCAGATAGGGCGGTAAAAAGTGCAGCATATCTTGCATTAACAGTGTTGGTGGAATACCTGCACTACCCACCGGAAACACATCGGCATAGAGAATGCCATAGTGAAATTCTGGCTGCTGGTCTGGCACTTGATGCACCTGGGCATCGTAGGATTTAGTGCCTCGAAATGGTGCTGTACGATAAAAGACGGCTTCCACATAAGGCAGGGCTGCCTCATAAAGCCAGGTAAATCCAGCTGATTTAGGAATGACTTCAAAGCACTCATCACCGACATACACATGGTGATAGATGGGACGACCAGCCACTGCAAAAATGCCATTTACTAAAAAGTTCATGGCATCGGGTACTCCCTTAAAGCCACCTTCATCATAGATGTCTGACATCTCGAAAAACACCGGGGCCATTACTTCCCAAAACAAGCCAAGGTTAGCGTAATAGGACATCTGTCGTACCTGCTCTAAGAACATGTCGGGGAAGAGCTTATAAAGCCCCAGCATGGCTGGATTACCTTTGAAATAGGCTTTAATTGCTTGATCTGCGGCGGCCTTATAGGGTTCGCTATAGAGATACGCGTTAAATTTGGGATTGAGATCCTCATGCCAAAACATTGCTCGCATGCAGGCTTCCGCAAACTCCATATTGACGCGGTCATGTCCTAGATGATGAAATAGCCGGGGCCACTTGCGCTTACCTTCTCCCTTAGCCATGAACTCCAGTAGCTCGGGATGGGCTTCCCCCACCCCTCGCCATATCCTTAAGGGTGACTGATCACCTGCATAGGTGTTCTGACGGTCCAGATACTCTTGAGAAATGAAATATTTGAAAAATGGCAGGGGCTGTAGAAAAACTCGTTCGCCAATGTACAACAGATCTCGCCAATAAAAATCCATCGGTACCGCATAGGCTTTGTAGATACCGATAATCTGCATGAGATTTTCTGGGGTATCGGGCAACATGGAGCCGCCAGCTTCGAGCCGATGAATAACCTCAGCATAGGGATGGGTAGACAGGGGAATCGTTGTAGTGGTGTTTACCATGATTTTTACGAAAACAAGTATACGGAAGTCAAGAAAGACCGCTAAGTCAGCAATATCGATGGCTGATTAAGATGCAGCATCGTCTGAAAAAAGACTGCCAATGCTCCAGTGTTGAATGGGTGCGATCGCAATGGAGTTCACTGCTATCGGCTCACTCCAACGCATCAACAAGTTTGGTTGTACACCCAGTACCACAATCAATACAGCCAGTAACAAAGCTGGCGCTTTTTCATTGAAGGAGACTTTTGGAAAGTACGCTCGCTGGTTATCTAAACGACCAAAACATGTGCGATTAAGTAAAATCACAAAGTAAACTGCCGTTAGTCCCGTGCCAACAATGCCGATGAGAGTTTGAACCGGAAACACTCGATAGCTACCCTGGAAGACAGCAAATTCCGCTGCAAAGTTAACCAATCCAGGGATGCCGGCACTTGCCATCGCCCCCAACAGCAGCGTTGCACTAACAAACGGTAACCCTCTCACAGGGTTCATCAAACCGTTCAGCTTGTCTAAATCTCGACTACCAACCTTGGCTTCGATCACACCCACCAAGTTAAACAGAATGGCTAACACTAAACCGTGGGCAATCATGTGGGCAATGCAGCCCGATATGCTCAGACTGTTACCGGCTGCACTCCCCAAAAGCACATAGCCCATATGGCTAACAGAGCTATAGGCCACCATGCGTTTGATATCTTGTTGCACAATCGCCAAAAAAGCACAGTAGATAATGGTGACTGCAGCCCAGACCGCTAGCCAGGGAGCAATGACGGCCCATCCCTTAGGCAACAAACTGAGGCCAAACCGCAACAGGCCATAGGTCCCCAGTTTGGCTAACACACCACCTAATATGATGGCCACAGGGGTAGACGCTGCTACATACGTATCTGGCAACCAGGTATGCAGCGGCACCATGGGAACCTTAATGCCAAAGCCAATCGCCATAGGAATTAAGAGAATCACCTGGAGCCGCACCGATAAATCAGTATCGGTTAGCGCAGCGTAGCTAAAGTTATCAGCCCCACCCAACCACAACAAACCAAAGCCACTAACCAATACAAATGCACCGGAAATCGCTGTGTAAATCAGAAATTTAGTGGCTGCATAACTACGTTTCTCACCACCCCAAATATTGATCAATAAATATAGAGGGATTAGACAGGCTTCATAGAAGAGGAAGAAGAGGAGAAAGTTTTGTGCTAGGAATGCTCCTGAAATAATGCCACTGGTAATTAGCGTCAAGCCATGGAACAGTCGAGGACGTTCAAGGTCAGGGCGAGCACTGTAGATAGCGATCCATGTCAACAGAGTATTTAGAGCAATCATCAATAGCCCTAACCCATCTAAACCCAAATCATAGTTCAGCCCCAAGACTGGCAACCAGTCTAGAGACTCCACCATCTGAAACTCACTAACACTGAGATTAAACTGACTGAACAACCATATCGTCCAGAGCAACGTCACCCCTGAACCCAGTAGGGCTAATGGTTTGGCCTTCTCAGGTGGGAAAAATAGTAATGCTATGGCCCCTAGCAGTGGAAGCACCATTAACAGAGTTAACATCATGACTTGAATGGGTTAAGACAACAGGCAGAACAAGATTGAAAATCTGAGACTAAAATGCTGCAGTGAGCTGACCGAGATTTTTCATGGTGCTCAACGTCATAACAATACCTAGGAGCACAATGCACACAGTAATGGTGAGCACATACAGCTGAGACCGGCCAGGGTTGCTATATTTCAGGGTTTCCCCGCTCAGTAGCGATAGGGCACCTACCAGGTTGACCAACCCATCAATGATGTAGCGCTCTACCCAATCAAAAACGCTAGCAATGCTGGCCACGGGCCAAATTAAAAGATTTTTGTAGAGACCGGGGGTATAGAAGTCATAGGCAAACAAATTTGTCATCCACTGTGGCACGTAGTCAGCAGGCAGTTTCTCTCGCTGAATGCCATAAAAGACAAAACCTAGGCCCAAGCCCAGCATCGTGGACCAAATTAGTAGCAAACCGGTCTCACCGATGGCAGTTTGCATAATCGGCAATAGCTTGAGGGTCTGCAACATGATGGGCACATGCAGCGTAAGTGCCGCCATGATTGCCATTGGCAACACTATTGCCCAAAGCGGTTCAGGGGCGCGGGTGCTCATGGCCTTGGGTTGACCTACGAAGATCAGACAAAACATCCGCACCAAACTAAAGGCACACAGACCATTAATGGCAAGCACGATAGCAAAGGGCAGAATCTGACCGTCGTACCACAGACCAGTTTCTAGAAAACGCATCGCCCAAAACCCGCCAAATGGAGGCAGTCCTAAGATGCCTAGGGCCCCAAAAATAAAGGACAACGCCGTGACCGGACGCCGTGACCAGAGACCTCCTAGCAGGGTCAAGTCCTGGGTGACGCAGGTAAACACAATGGATCCTGTACTGGCAATTAAGGCTGCGATCGCAACCGAAAACGTCATCAGTAAAAAGTACGCTACACCAACCTGAGAAGTCCCTACAGCAATCAGTATCAGCCCCATAAAGGCGCTTGTCAGGTAAGACAGAACGCGTTTCGTATCAATCTGGGCAATGGAGATCAGCGCTCCCCCAATGGCCGTAATCGTGCCAATGGCAACCGCCACAGTATCCACAACCGGAGATAGTGCCAAAACCGGTGTGAGCTTAATTAAGACCCACGCTCCCACCGGAATAACCACAGAGTTACGCAAAATTGTTGTTGGTAGTGGCCCCTCCATGGCAGAGTCAAGCCAAAGATGCAGCGGAAACTGAGCACACTTACTAATCGGCCCAGCCAGCAATGCCAATCCCACCAATGTGGCCGTTAATCCCTCAATCGGTTGATCGCTAGACCACTGAGCCAACTCCGAATAACTCCAGGTACCAGCCAGCGGATACAGAGCAATTAACCCCATCAGTAGAATCAAATCCCCTACCCGCTTAGTCAAAAAGGCATCCCGTGCCCCTGTAACCACCCGAGGCTGATTAAACCAAAAGCCCACAATCAGGTAAGTTCCCAGGGTTAAAATCTCTAGCATCATGTAGCTAAAGAACACCGAATCACACAGCAGTAGCGCTGTCATCCCTGCCTCAAACAGGGCTAACAGGCTATACAAACGCGCCCAGCCCCAATCCATTTCCATGTAGCCAATGGCATAAATCTGCGCTAGCAGGTTCAGAGTTGTTACTACCACCACGGCAACTAAATTGAGGGTAGATAGCTCAAACGGCAGCTCAATTGACAGATCTGCCACCTGCATCCAGCCGATGGACAAGCGTAAGGGTTCCTGACCCCAGACAGCACTCAACGCTAGCAAGGCATGAACTAAAGCCAATACTGTCGTAGCAAGATTCAAGTACCCAGCAGGCCGTGGCCCCGTTCGTCGGACTGACATCCACGGTATCGTCAGCAAGATACCGAGCAATGAGTAAAAAGGGATTAGCCATCCCGCGCGCAAGCAAACCTCAGCCATGGAGTAATTTCAAGAAGCAACTGATTAGGGATTTAACTTTAAAATCCGAGGCATGCAGCTTGGGTAGGAAAATCTTGACCAGAGTATCCCTAGCTCTAGTCAGGGAGCTTTTCACACCCATAAGCCAACCAGAAGATCATTTAATAAAATCTATCTGTGCCTTAGAACGATTTACTTAAATCTATCGATATTTTAAGTTTAATTACCCACACCCAAAAACGCCAGACCTTGAATAGAGTATTTTTAATGTGACTGTTTAGGTGGATTTATCTAAATCAATGAATTGATAGCTCTTCAATATCATTGAGGTTAATCGGCAGCGGTGACGTCCCTAACCGCTGACAGCGCATTTGAAACGGACAATGGGTGCAACGGTCCAAAATATCAGTCTTGGGGAATTCTCCACGTTGCCGTAGTAAAGACAGCCGCTCAGTCAATTGCAATAGTGTTGCTCTAGTTTGCTCATGCTGCTGCAGGCTGTAGGTAAATCGATAGTCGCTAGGGGGTAAATCATCGCCTTGCTCATTCCGATTGCGGACAAACCAGTAGACCATAGTTACCTGGTCAGGCCTTAACCCACTGGTCTCAGTTAATACATACAGATACAAGCGAGTTTGCCAATTCTGAGCCAGACGCATTCTTGAGGGTGGCTTGAGATAGGTTTTCCAATCCACAATTAGCCCTGATTGCTCAGTTAAGACGACCAGGTCGTAAATCACTGTAAATATGTAGCCATTCAATGCCAGGGTACGCTGATGCTCACTTTGGCGCAGCTGTTCATCAGGGTCAGGTTGAAACAGGTGGGGGTCTAACCCTCGCAGTGCCTCAATCTTGGCCGTCATATCTGCGTTAGCCGCTGCCATCACATCGATGGGTAGCCCCAGGGCCTGCTGTTGCATCAGCAGGTGAAATTGATTCCCCCACAGGGCTGCATCCTGTCCATCCGGTGTGGGCGGTACCGCTAAAGATTGGTCGAAGATAAACTGAAATCGCCGTGGACAGCTATCTAATAGGGTGAGATGGGCCTGGGATAGCGATAGAACAGACAGCGCCATAGTATTTAAGCCTTTCTCAACACAAAGACGCTGCCCTGATTACCCCGTCCAATACGCATGGTCTGATCTAAATAGGTAACCTCTAACCAACCCGGTTCTCTGTTGGAACTTACCGTAAAGTCAATGCCCTTAAAAAAGTTAAACTTATCGGTTTGCTGCATCGCCTCAATAAACTGGCTAGGGCTCTGATAGCCGAGGGTCGATTGCAAACCGAAAATTGCTCGGTCAAAGCGTACATTGACGCGTTTCTCAGAGACCGGTTCAAATGTCGCTGTCACAGATACCAGCCCACCTAATACCGACCTGATTTCCGCCAGATTATAGATACGCATCTGCTCGATCTGCACCCATTGATAAATGTTGCCGAGGGCTAGCAGCGGAAAGCGATCAATGCCGAGTAATTCTGTGCTGGTGGTATAGAGCAATTGCCAATTGCCATTGAGCAAATCTATTGCTGATAAAGGATTTGAGGTGGGATTACTAGCCTCTAAACGGGCAACCTTTTTGAGGATGTCTGCTTTTTGCTCAGGGTCATCTGCCAGCAGTCCACGGTTTGTGGGTGCGATCGCGTCTAACAGGTCAGTTTTCTCAAGCATTGTCATAGATGGTGACAGATAGATTAGATGCCAACAGACACCTAACCATACTGTGCCTATTTCAAAGGACTAGCAAATTATTGTTGTCAGGGACTTGACATGAGCATCCTTTCATACTTTATTGGCATGGCATGGTAAGAAATGCTTAATATTCAGCTGAAGACCATCACAAACAATGATGAGTGCTCAGGTACTGTATATTTTGATGCAGAGTTTCAGGATCTCTGTGTAGAAAAAAGTAGGTTAAACGGTACGGTAAATCAGCGTATACTCAGTCTTCTGATCTTTGGGGCTTCTGCTCTTTGGGCTCAGATGAGTTAGCTATAGTTGTTTACCCCCAGTCTAGTCTCAACCACAAACGCGTATGACTAAATACAATCCCTCCGTACGACAAATTCCTCGCCAGCAACACGCAGTCGTCATTCCCGAGCGCGGTGACTCCTCCATTCTGCGTTGGCTAGAAAACACAGGGCGTCTGATTCCCCGTGAGACCGAAGCCGTTCGTGAAGAAGCTGATAGCGAAGAAATCTCTGACCTCATGGGCAGTGATGATGCTAGCTTCGATGATTCGGATGACAATTCCGATAGTGATGAACCCGACGGGGATTAAACATCCTCTACAAGCAAGGCTGTGCAGAGCTAAGTATATTGACTTAGTAAGTTTGTAGCCTGTATTCCTAGACTTTTAGCAGCATTCACTGGAAAATCTAGGTAGTGAGGCCTTTTTGTATTTTTAGCACTCCTTATCTACAGACGATTCTGTACGGAAAGTGAGGCTAAACGCTTGAAGTGTGTGGTGTGTGAAGGACGTGAATTGTGGATGCTAAATTCTTTACCTCTAGGGCAACGGCCCTAACGGGTACAGGCCTTTCGGTACTTTTGATGGGTACCCTGTCATGTTTAGCAGCGGGATTAGATATATGGGCAGGTCGTGACTGGTTAGCTCAATCCAGTCTGCTAATGCCATTTCTATTATCCGCTGTGGGTTCAGCTTTACTTGGCTACGGTGTAGTGCCAATGCTAAAGCACCTCAAGGCAGGGCAATTTATTCGGGAAGAAGGCCCTAAAGCGCATTTAAAAAAGGCTGGAACTCCCACCATGGGAGGTATCTTTTTTGTCCCTGTGGCAATTCTGGTAGCAGCTATTGCGTCGGGTGGCGCTGTCAATACATTGGCGGTTTGTGCCTTGACCCTGGCCTATGGTTCTATTGGTTGGCTTGACGATTGGCAAGTGCTAAGACGTCGTTCCAATAAGGGCATTTCCCCCAAGATGAAGCTGGCATTGCAAATTGGATTTGCCATTGCCTTTTGTGCTTGGGCCATGACTAGTCAGCCCGCTGAAATTACTGAACTGGACTTGCCTTTTGGTATCCTGCTGCCCCTGGGATTACTTTTCTGGCCATTGGCTGGGTTCACCATGGTGGCTGAGAGTAATGCGACTAACCTGACAGATGGTGTGGATGGTCTCATGGGTGGCACTGGTGCGATCGCGCTATTAGGGTTTGGTGCCCTGATTGCTCCCAACTATCCAGAGCTAATGATCTTCTGTGCCGCCATGAGTGGAGCCTGTGTTGGTTTTCTCACCCACAATCGTAACCCTGCCAGAGTGTTTATGGGCGATACCGGTTCCCTAGCATTAGGCGGTTCCCTGGCCGCAGTCGGCATCTTGAGCGGTCACTTGTTTGCGCTGTTTATTATCACCCTGCTATTTGTGGCTGAAACCCTTTCAGTCATTATGCAGGTGAGCTATTACAAGGCCACTAAAGGACCCGACGGTAAAGGCAAGCGTCTCTTTAAGATGGCTCCCTTACATCATCATTTTGAGCTATCCGGTTGGTCCGAAATTCAGGTCGTTAGCGTGTTCTACATGATAGCGGGTCTGCTATCGTGCGTAGCACTGACCACACTGTATTAAGTCTTCTCGATAACGGACAGGTAAGCACTACGGTGCGATGTACTTGTCCACTTTTACCGTTTTAATTTCATACAGCGTTTGAAGCAGCGGTCTCTGTGCCGCTGTTTTATT
This sequence comes from Leptothoe sp. ISB3NOV94-8A, assembly GCF_043421595.1. NCBI lineage: Bacteria > Bacillati > Cyanobacteriota > Cyanophyceae > Nodosilineales > Cymatolegaceae > Leptothoe > Leptothoe sp. ISB3NOV94-8A. The sequence continues at coordinate 6,510,778 of NZ_JAXSQW010000001.1, forward strand.
GTCGTGGGGTGCAAGCCACTAGCATCACCACAAATCACCTTGATCCAACCGAAAATTCTTGCCACACTACTCCTACGGCAGATGCCAAATACTTTTTCAGGGACTCAGTCCCGACATTGCTAACTCAGCATCGGTTATCTTTTCTACCCCTCCGCCTTATTCCAACTATGGCCTCTCCCATCCTCTCCCTGCTGCCCAACAACCTGGACCTAATCCAAGACCCTACCCAGGTCGCTAAACTCTCCAAGGATTATTATCATTTCAGCCCTGTGCTGACGGCCCAGTTAGAAAACAAAGTGGCTGACCTGGTAGTGCGACCTTCCACGGAAGCAGAGGTAATTCAAGTGGCTAAGGCTTGTGTTGCCACCAAGACACCGCTAACAGTCAGAGGCGCAGGCACAGGTAACTACGGTCAGTGCATCCCCCTTAAAGGCGGCGTAATTTTAGATCTGAGTAAGCTCAATCAAGTGAAATGGGTAAAGCCGGGGCTGGCTTGTGTAGAAGCTGGAGCCAAACTAGCGGCTATTGATAAAATCACCCGTGGGCAGGGCTGGGAACTTCGCATGGTTCCCTCCACCTACCGCACCGCTACCATTGGTGGCTTTATTGGTGGTGGCAGTGGCGGCATTGGTTCCATCACCTATGGTCAGCTGGCCGATCGCGGTAACCTCCATGCGGTCCGTGTGGTCACCATGGAAGACGAACCCCGCATACTTGAACTGCGCGGTGACGAGGTGCAAAAAGTAAATCACGCCTACGGCACCAATGGCATTATCACCGAGCTGGAAATTCCGTTAGGCCCAGCCTATCCCTGGGCAGAGGTGATTGTCACCTTCGATAATTTTATGGACGCTGCTCGCTTTGGGTATACCCTGGGCGAAGCCGACGGCATTATTAAAAAGCTGATCAGCATTCATGCCTGGCCCATACCCAGTTATTTTGCAGCGCTACAGGATGCCCTACCTGAAGGTAAAGCAGCCGCTCTATTGATGATCTCAGAATTGTCCCTAGAGCCTTTTAATGAATTGGTCAAAACAGCCGGCGGCAAAATCACCTATCAAAAAACTGCAGAGGACGCCAAGAAAGGGGCTGCCCTGGCAGAATTCACCTGGAACCACACCACACTCCATGCTCGGAATGTGGATGACAGCCTCACCTATTTACAGACGCTGTTTCCCTACGACACAAATATGAAGCTGATTGAGCACATGTATCAGCACTTTGGCGATGAAGCGATGATGCATTTAGAGTTCTTTCGGGTACATGGACAGGTCTGCCCAGCTGCACTACAGCTAGTGCGCTACACCAACGAAGCGCGCCTCAATGAGATTATTCGCTATCACGAGGAGCAGGGAGCCTTTATTGCCAACCCTCACACCTACATTTTGGAAGATGGAGGCCGTAAGCAGATCAACGAAACCCAGGTGGCATTTAAGGCTCAAATTGATCCCTATGGCTTATTAAACCCTGGCAAGATGCGTGGCTGGTTAGAACGACTTTAATATTAGCGTGTAGTCAAGCTTCTGCTGCAATGCCCTGAATAAAATCAAAACCCTAAGCATGAGCGGACGGATTTAATAATCAGCAGGTGATACAGCAAAAATATTGACCGCCGCTCAGTTTCACAACTATGAAGCTGTGAACGTGTCAAGTGGGTTTCGGCATTTCTCTTCTATGGAGGCTCTTATTTTTGTTCCCACAAATTTATCATCGCCAAGCCATGAATTACAAACAGCAGGGGAGGTCCACAGGAACTTGGGTTAGGCAATCTCTACTAGGACTTGCGATCGCATTAGGCTTAGTTGGGAGTAGATTTTTGGAAAGTAGTTGGGCATTCACTCAACACCAGGATGAACCATCATCACTGTCTCAACGCCTAGAAACGGCGGAATCAAATTTCACTGTTCAGTTGGTGGATTCACCTCTTATCAATTGGGAGCAAGACTTTGCAGATCTGCTACAACAAACCCTTACGGCAGCTGACTCAATCCCAGTTTCAACTGAAAAACCTACAATTTTGTGGCAAGTTGTACGTACATCCAAACTTTTCCCTGATGCTCAAGTAGCTAAAGAGGTATTACAGCAGGCAATTACTGTAGCTAACTCAGTTCCAGATGAAGCTAAGGGGAACGTTCTTAGACAGATTACATATGTAGCCAGCGAACTTTCTGAACCTCTCATAACGGAAGAAGTCTTAGGGGACGTATTCGCTGCAACTAACTCCATTACCAAGCCAGATGAAAAAGCACGCACCTTACTTAGGCTGGCAGAAGCCTACGGACAAATCCCTAAACCTCAAATGGCTAAGGAGATTCTGGAACAAACACTTACCTTAGCTGACTCAATCCCAGAAGAAGAGAAAGTTTTGTTCTTGATTAAGGTTGCAGAAACCTATGGTAAACTTTCCGACTCTCCAAAGGCACAAGAGCTATTGCAGCAAATGCTCGTAAAGATTAGCACAAGGCCAGAAAAAGAGAGAATTCCAGTCTTAAGTAAAATTGTAAAAGCATCTGGCCAAATTCCCGACACTCAGACTGCTCAAGCGCTATTGCAACAGATCGCTGCCGAAGCTAGCCTTATCTCAGATGCAGATGCTAGAGCTTGGGTCTTAAGCAAAATTGCAAAAGTCTATAGTCAACTGTCTAATGATCAAGCTACCCAGGAAGTTTTACAACAGATACTTGCCATTCTTAACGCTGTTTCAGACTGGGATAAGAGGAGTAGAAGACGTACAAGTGCTTTGGAAGGCATTACAGAATTATCTGGCCAGTTCTCTAATCCGAAAGCAGGTCAGGCAGCTCTCCAGCATATACTCACAACGGTTAGCTCAATTCCAGCCTCAAGAACTAGAGCTGAGGCATTGTTGGATATTGCCCAAATCTACAATCAGCTTGCTGACCCACAAGCCGCTAAAGAGGTTTTACAACAAGCAATTACGACAGCTAGCTCAATTCAAGACTTAGATGCCCAAGCTAGATTTTTGAAGAGAGTAGCAGAGGCCAGCGGCCAACTTTCTGCACCACAAGCTACCAAAGAGATTCTACAACAAACGCTTGCCGCAGCTAACTCAATTCCAGAGTCTCGTGACCAGGCGATAGTCCTAGGCAGCATTGCTGAGGTGTCTGGAGAGTTCTCTGACCCGCAAACTGCCAAAGAGATTCTACAACAAATAGTCACGGCAGCTAACTCAATCCCGGAATCTTATGACCAGGCTGTAATCTTAATCAGCATTGCCAAGGCATCTGGAAAGCTTATTGATTCTCAGATCACTCAAAATATTTTACAACAGGTAATCACTACAGTTAGCTCCATCCAGGAGGTGAGTATCAAAGCTTGGGCCTTAACGGATATTGCCAAAGCACACAGCGAGTTCGGCGACTTACAATTAGTGCAAGATATCCTGCAACAGGCAGTCACGGCAGCTAACGATATTCCTGCCCCGGATACTAGAGCCAGAATCCTAATTGGCATTGTCGAAGCCTATGGACAGCTTGCTGATACTCAAGCTGTCGAAAAGCTTCTACTTCAGACAGTCGCTACGATTGACTCGATTCAAGATTCGACAGAGCAAACGAGAATCTTACTGTTAATCGCTATAACGCCTTGGCAACTCTCCGATACTCAAGTCGCTAAAGCAATTCTACAGCGAGCTACCGCTACGGATAATTCCATTCCAGAACCAGGTGCTGAAGCTTTGGTTTTGACTATAGTCGCAGGGATATCAGATCGTTTCTCCGGATCTCAAGCCACTGAAGAGATTTTACAGGAGGTACTTACCAAAACTGAACTCATCCCGAATTTTGTTACTAGAGCTTGGGTCTTGAGGAGTATTGCATTGTCATACGGAAAAATCAAAGATTTTGAGATGGCTAAAGCAGTTTTACAACAGTCGCTCACTTTGGACATGTCGATGGACTCTGATGCAAAAGCTTTGTTCTTAGATAGCTTTGCACGGGTTAGTGGAAAGCTTGCCGAGAACCAAGTCGTCACGGCATTGCTACAGCAAGTACTCACTGAAGCTAACTCTATCCAAGATCCAGGTAACAAAGCTACAGTTTTAAGGAGTGTTGCCGAGGCAGTTGAGATGGCAAGTGCATTAATCCAACAAACTGAACTACCTAAGTTTGGCCCAAATTAATGGCAACTTGCTCAGAAAACAGCTTCGTGGGCTGGGTTGAAGAATGAAACCCAGCAATCACAGAGCTTTACGTGCCTGACTTTGCGTTGGAGCGGATGTGAAGGCTAAAGCGTCAGGCTTCGTTATAAAATGGCCTCATACCGCTCAATTTTACCGTTGGGCAACAAAAGTGCCTAATGGGTGGAATGTTATTACGCTTTGTTAGCTTCTACCAATATTTCCTGAACAGCCCTTAGCGATGATTCCAGCGCACTTTGCATCCAACCTTGATTGGTTGATGTATGTTCCCCCGCAAAATGAATGCGCCCTTCTGGAACAATCCCATGTTCGTACAGACTCAATTGCTGATAGGGCCTGATCAAAGACCAAGCTCCTAAGCTCCAACGGTGATTGTCCCAACTCCAACTTTTCATACTCTGGATTGTTTGATTTTGATTAACCTGAGGATGAATCTTTGCGAGATTCTGCTGAACGATTCTATGGCGCTCCTGCTCAGGTAAGTGCGCTAAATGACGGGCTAGATTACCTGTTGTGTAGGATGCTAGCAAAACAGATGGAGCAGCTGAGATGGTAGGAGTTTTGGCCTGTGCATTATCTGAAGGATACTGGACTGTAGAGATGGGTAAATCGCTCGACGTACTCCCTCCGTATATCCCATCCTCTATTTCCCAAAAACGGCGATTCGTTACAGCGAATACCTTCGTAGCAGAAACATAGGAAAACTCCCGAATAGCCCGATGCTTAGCGGCAGAAAAGGGATTGTCCAGCCTAGATAAAACAGGGAAGGGAATCGTACAAAGAACAAAGTCTCCGACTTCTCTCTTGATGCTATTTTCTTCTACATAAACAGCTGCCGCCTTGGACGCTGAATCATCTCGCTCTAGGCTAATGACTTCACAACCCATTCTCGGTTTCGATTTGAGTTTGTCTGCCAAAGCAGTTGGGAAGCGATCGCTACCACCCACGATTTCTTCCATTTCGCCATAATTTGCGCCTACCCGGACAAAACTAAGCGCTGAACAATACATCAAACCGCCCAAAAAACCATTTGCCGCCGCCATCATTTCAATGGCATTGTCTGAAAAACCAGACGCTTTACACCACTGAAGCATGGACTGCTGATCCATCTCGCGAATGGCTGGATTTTGAATCTGCTGCGCAAAGATCTCAGCTTTCTCCTGTTCGTTCAATTGAGAAAGACGACTTCCAATGACGGTTCCTAAAACATCATCCGGCGTCAATCCTCTCTCCGAACCAGTCAGATTATAAAGACTGCTCAACTGTTCTGAATTCTTCGCCCGTATACGTTGGTTACGCAAATAGTAGTATGCCTCAGGATTGACTGTTACCGATGGACGGAGTTGTAACTCACACTCATTCACATAATGGTGGGTCAGATTATGACTCTTAGCGATTTGCGATGCGCCAACTTCGCCATACAAGCCGTTCCCAAAGCGCAGGGTACGAACTCGTCCTCCAATATGACTGCATTCCGCCTCTAGAATGACACATGAATGTCCCCGCTTTTCTAGCTCGTAAGCTGCACAAAGTCCTGCCATTCCTGCCCCCAAAATTATTACCTTCAAAGGTTGACTAGGATTAGGAGTAGCATCTAATTCGTTCAGCAAATTCGTAGACTTGATTTCTGTTTTAGAGGCCTTTGCATGTAATAGCTCTCTTGTGTGAATAAAACGAGATGTGAAAGCTGCACCACTTAAAGCAGCAACACCCCGCAAAAGCCAACGACGATTAATTTGGGATAAGGAGTTGACGTTAAAAAAAAATCGACTATCTTGATTCATTTGTAGTTATCCAAAGTGGCTTGCCAAAGCAAAATGAGAGACGAGTCGCTATTGGTGAAAGGGTTAGCGATCGCACAGATAGGTTTCTGTAAAGGCTGATGAATATAGTGTTGATTGAGTTTTTTCACCCTTGAAAGTCATTAATCGACTTAGTTCCTTTTAGACAGAGAAACCATCTGACCTCTATGGCTTATACTCACCAATAATCTCTAAAATGACTTCAAATCCCGTAATAAGCTGCCAGCCAAACAGACCTGTAATTGAGAATGCAAAAGCCATATGAATTTGACGTGCCCACTCTTTTCCTTTTTGCATAAAGGGAGCTAGGGCTGCGGCATTAGCCATCAAAACTGTCATGACAAGCCCGACGATGGTATGAGGGACGACATATAATTTGCCACTATTAAGATATTCAATTCCTAAAACACCGATACTTCCTGTTGTCATAAGAGCTAAAAGTAATGCTGCGCTTTGATAGTGTCTTTGAGGAAACTTTTGTTTAACTAAGGTTTTCTTTGTTTCTCCAGTCGCTTTGCGAGCACGATGAGATTGCAATCCTAAGTAAAGTGCGTAAATCGTCAAGACGAACACAACCCACATCCAGGCTGGATGAATTGCATAAAGCCAATACTTCATCACGTCTGGAAGTGAGCCTCCAAACTGTAAGCCATTCATTTCTGAACCAAATATTTAAGCTTAATCTGTCAAACCCACCATTGCCTGAGCATTTACAGTATGCATATGGTTCACTCTTGGTTTCTTGCCAATTTCTCCGATTTTTAGCACGTTCTTACAGAAGATGTTTAAGAAACGTCTTTGGCGTGACTCCAAACCATCGCTTAAAGTGGCGGTTGAGATGACTTTGATGGGCGAAGCCGACCTGGAGAGCAACTTCTGCGATTGGTAGCTTCCCTTCAACGAGAAGTTGCCTCGCCCGCTTAACTCGATGCTGAATCACATATTGATGCGGTGTGAATCCAGTCGATGCTTTGAAGAGCTGAGTGAAGTAGCTTGGACTCATTTGAGCGACAGCCGCAAGATCAGCTAAAGACAGTTTGCGATCCAGATAGGCATCAATGTATTCGAGCACCTGCCGCAATCGATAGCTTGGCAGTCCACCTGCTTGAGCTGGGAGTATTGGTTTTTGTGCAGTGTAATGGCGAATTAAGTGATTAAGCAGCGCGGTACAGAGGGAGTCTGCATAAAGCTGCCCCCCTAAGCCACTTGACTCAAGCTCGGCTTTTAGGGCTAATCCTATTCCATGAATTAACGGGTCAGCTGTTGCGAAATGGGGCACGAGTTCAGCGCTATCCCAGCTTCCCGTTAATTGCACCGCACTGAGAAATGCGGTTGGTTCAAGACTAAGAATCAGATAGCGATGCTCTGTATCCCAGCAAGCATAGTGGGGCATCTGGGCTGGAATAATGAGAATGTCGCCGACCTGAAAGTGATCTTCTTGAAACTGGGTATCTAACCTCTGTTCAGCCCAGGTTGGAGTCTCTAGGTGAACTAAAACCAAATGCTGATTGGAGACAGTTTCAGGAAGTTCATGGGGACGATGTTGATAGTAGCTTAGGTTAACCCCATGCCATTGTTTTGGTTGGCTTGAAAGGAGCGAGCCAGAGGGAAAAACCTGTAAAATCTCGCTATCTCTAGTGAAGTCAATCGCTATCGCGCTGCTTGAGGACTGTTTCTTAGTTCCAAAAGGGGCTTGTTTCACAGCGTCAGCTTATCAAAGGCTATTAAAATAATATAAGCATTGTGATTAGGATTTATCAATCTACACCACGCAAGAGCATTAGTGTTGTTGGCTCTTACAATCTTTTCTCAAGCGCAATGATTGTACATTAATTGTTACGCTGAAAAAGAAACATGGGTCTTAAATCAAATTACCTATGTACTAAACACAAAATCAACCAGTGCTCCCTTAGCGATCGGGTTTCTGAATGCCAGGAATTTTGCCGATTTCTATCCTCAAACATTCGAGGAAGCGTCGCAAACGTTGAGGTTGGTAACGCCCTGGTAAGGTGGCCACGTGAATGGTGAGCCTTGGTGCACGCCATTGCGGCAGAATATCCACCAAACGCTGATCAGCCAAGTCTTCTTCAATAAACCAGCGAGGCAAGACTGATGCACCCATGCCCGCAAGAGTAGCTTTGTGCAGGGCGATGATGCTGTTGGTGGTCATTTGGGCAAAAGGAGTCACTAAAACCTGCATTCCTTTGGCATTCGACAAAGGAATGCGATCGCCTTCAAAGGGCGTCAGCACAACAAAGGGAAGCTGCTCCAATGCCTGCGGTTTATTGATTGAGCCATAGTTTGCCAGTAGCTGAGGCGAAGCAACAATCATACGCTCTACCTGCCCAAGGGCCTCAACTTTTAGGGAGTCGTCAGGGACAGGGCCGATTTTAATCCAACAGTCACAGCCAACCTCGGCAAAGCGAATATTACTATCCTGCAATTGCCAAACTAGAGAAATCTGGGGGTGTTGCTGCTGGAATCTCAGCATGCTATCCAGTAGTTGGTTTTGTCCCAGGGCGATGGGAGCAACCACGCTAATTTTGCCTCGGGGGGTGGTTTGGGCGTCAAGATGTCTTTCTTCAAGGGCTTCCCAGCTGTCTAGCAACTGACGAGCATCGGCGAGCAGTTCAGTTCCGGCCACAGTTAACGACAGGCTATGGGTCGTCCGGTGCATGAGTTGAGTTTTGAAACGAGTCTCTAACTCTGCCAACTGGCGACTGACAGAGGGCTGCGACAGCCCCAAATCGCGGGCAGCCGCACTGATGCTGCCTGCATCGGCAATGCGTACAAAGGTATCCAGAAGAGTCAGGCGATCAAGGGATTTGCTCATGCATAAAATGAATAACAGCTATTTTTGTTAATCGTCTACACAATATCAGTTGATCCTGTCATAGTGAATTTATCAACATGATGTAGTTGGATTTCATTCTGTTGTAGATGGTGAGGAGATGTTTTTATAACTATTTCAGGATCCTCGCGATCGCAAAATCATCCCCTAAACAGGAACAGAACAACCTATTTCTAAAAAGATAGGCAACCTCGTCAACATAAACTTTAAAGCTATTAGTCTTAAACCCATGGAGTCTCCCTTCTTTTCCACTTCTAACCCTCTGAACTTTTTACTTGGTGGTGATCTCCCTATCAACCGCTTAGGTTATGGGGCCATGCGCCTGACTGGACAGCCCGGTAACTTTGGCCCCTATGCAGATTGGGAAGGCGGTAAACAATTGCTGCACCACGCTGTAGACCGTGGAGTTAACTTGATCGACACGGCTGAGGCCTATGGCCCTGGTCATAACGAAGAAATTATCGCTGATGCCTTTTATCCCTACCCTGCGGGTTTAGTCATTGCTACCAAGGGAGGGATCAATAAGCCTGCACCTGACAATATTCAAGCAGATGGTAGACCAGAGAGTTTGCGGCAAGGTGTTGAGGGCAGTTTACGACGGCTCAATCTGGAGCGTATTGACCTTTATCAGCTGCACCGCCCTGACCCCAAAGTGCCTTTTCCCGAATCGATTCAGACGCTTGCCGAGCTACAACAGGAAGGTAAAATTCGCCATATTGGTGTCTCAAATGTCACCCTGGCTCAGCTTAAGGAAGCTGAAGCGATCGCACCTATTACCTCAGTACAAAATCGCTATAGCCTGCTCGATCGCACGCACGAAGATATCCTCAACTATTGCACTGCCCATCAGATTGCCTTCATTGCCTACGGTCCCCTGGCCGCCCATCCACTCAGACCTGGTTCTCCCTTAGTAGATGCTGAGGGAACTCTACGTGAAATCGCCAACGCCCATAATATGAGCCCGACACAGATTGCCTTGGCTTGGCTGTTGCATCGGGCCTCCAATATTTTGCTGATTCCAGGAACAACGTCGATTGCCCATCTCAAAGAGAACTTAGCCAGCGCAACGATTAGTCTCTCACAGTCAGAGTTTCAGCAGCTAAACAACCTTGGATAATGTTTAAATCAAAATTCAGGTACTGCATCATCAACATCACCATAACCCTTATCCTCTTCATTGATTGACTACCCACTCAGCGACTCCATTCGCTAACGCTTTAGCGAGTTGCTGTTGTGATTCTGGATTAACAATCCACTCAAACTCATAGGGATTAATCATAAAGCCCAGCTCTAATAAGACACTTGGTGTCACACTGGGTCTTGTGAGAGCTAAATTATTCCAATAGACACCGTAGGCTGGGCGATCTAACGTCTCTACTAAGTAGTTGTGCAAAAATAATGCCAGATCATGGGCCTGGGGGTGATACCAAAATGCGCCAATGCCTGCTGTATTCAGGGCATCACCATTATCAGGCAGTGCGTTGTAATGAAGGCTTAGCGCCATGGTGGGCTCTGTTGCCTCAATCACAGCAACTCGATCGCGCGGAAACAAATCATCGTCGCCTTCGCGCACCATCACAACCTCAGCGCCCAACACCTCTAGTTCATCTCTTACTAACTTAGAGATTAATAGTGCAACATCTTTCTCGGGATACCCATTGGGGCCACGGGCACCCAGATCTTCACTGCTGCCATGGCCAGGATCAAGCAATATTGTTGTGCCCTGTAGTGGTGCGACAGTGGCATCAATGGCGGGCGGATGTTTGAGCGAGAGAATCAGATTTGTTCCTTCATAACGCAGTTTATACCCCCACTGTTGATCGGTCTTAAAATGGAATGTATAGGAAGCCTTATCTGGCAAAATGGGCTGCCAGTCCATCCGTTCCACCACTGGGTTATCAGAGAAAAAGATAGTATCCGTTTGGGGCACCGTGTTGTGTAAAATCAGGGTCAGACTGTTGGTGTCTTGTTCCACCGTCATGGGCACTGGCACCTGTAGCGGAAAGATGACCTCAGTCCAGTCTGCTACTTGACGGGATCTGATGCCGCGAATGGTTGTTGTGACTGGGACAGGACTAGGAGAAAGCGAGACTTCTGATGCCCGAATCCAAGCGCCGTAATCTAGACGCACCCAATCCCCTTCACGACCGGTAACAGTAGCGCTGGTGCCTTGGGGAAGTGGTGTTAGACGAGAATAATCGGTGCTAGGGCCAGTGCGAGCAATGCCAGACTCTACGGTAACTTCTGCCACTTGAAAAGAGGTGGGAGAGAGAATCTCTATGGAGCCACTACCCGCCTGGGTGATTGTTTGCCCATTGAGGGTGAGCTGAAATTCGGGGGTGCCAAAGCTTCCCGGTTGATTAAAGGTGGCACAGCCGCCATACTGCGCAGCATTGAGTGCATAGGGCTCAGTTTGTTCAGTTAGTACAGCATAGTTGGGAGGTAGCTCAAAGCTGCCAGGCTGAACCCTAAGAGCGATGCTCTGACCGGCTAAATTAACGGCGACTTGGGCTTGAGGTGGAGCAACGGCTTCAAAACACACCAATTCTCCTGGCTGACGAGCAATACTGCGGCTAGGCTCTAATGTATTTTCTGCAAAGGCAATGCCATTGATCTGAGGAGGCTCTAAGGAATCACGGGTAATGTTAAACGTGATGCTTTCACTGCCTTGGGTAATGGTGAATTGGTTCTGACCGATGGCTAAGGGGACTGTGGGGGCAAAATGTCCGGCTGAGCTGCGGTCGGTGATAGGGGTACCGTTAATTAAAACGTCACTGTCAGGGGCACCGGTGCCAATAAAGAAAATTCGATCTGATACGGTAGTGTGAGTGGACGGTGGATAGGCAACAAATAATTCAGCCATGGCTGGGTGAACAATTGCAAGCTGGCATGTTAATGCGGGTACTAATGCCCCCGCCAATGTTTTCCAACGATTTGCCATGGTGATTTACCCTCTATTCAACCCACGGGCGAAATTATAGCGGCTGTTGCTCCCCCTATAGGTTTTACGACTAGATGTAAGGACGAATAGAAAGAGAGTGTTACGTTTTAATCAACTAACGGGTCAAACTCATTCTGATTGCTCAGGGGTAAAACCAGGTATTTCTCTCCCATCGAGGGAATAATCTGGCCCTCTGAGGCTATGGCACAATTAACGGGGTCCACTGCATCCAACTTTTAACGGCCTGGTTTTTAAATTGAAACCTGGTTGTTTTGGGTTTGCATAATTATCCAATCTCCGCTTTGCGATCGCATTATGACTAAGTTTGTGTTTGTCACGGGTGGTGTCGTTTCCAGTATTGGTAAAGGCATTGTCGCGGCTAGTTTAGGCCGTTTGCTCAAGTCCCGCGACTATTCGGTGTCTATCCTCAAGTTGGATCCCTACATTAACGTTGATCCTGGCACCATGAGTCCGTTTCAGCACGGAGAAGTGTTTGTGACGGAAGATGGTGCCGAAACGGATCTGGATCTGGGTCACTATGAGCGATTTACCGATACCTCTATGTCGCGTCTCAATAGTGTCACCACCGGTTCGATTTACCAAGCAGTCATCAATAAAGAGCGGCGGGGTGAATACAATGGACGCACTGTGCAGGTGATCCCCCACGTTACCAATGAAATCAAAGAGCGGATTCGTCGGGTTGCTCAAAACCGCAACCCCGATGTAGTGATCGTGGAGATTGGTGGCACCGTAGGCGACATTGAGGGGCTACCATTTTTAGAAGCCATTCGCCAATTCCGTAAAGATGTGGGGCGCGAAAATGTTATCTACATGCATGTGACGCTGATTCCTTATATCCCGGCGGCAGGAGAAATTAAAACCAAGCCCACCCAACACTCGGTTAAAGAACTACGGTCCATTGGTTTGCAGCCAGATATTTTGGTGTGTCGCTGTGCCCAGCCGATTCCCGAGCACATCAAGGCTAAGGTGTCGGACTTTTGCGATGTGCCCGAGGCCTGTGTGATTGCGGCAAATGATGCCCCCAGCATCTATGAAGTGCCTCTGCTGATGGAGCAGGAAGGCTTGGCAGAACAGGCTATTCGCTTGCTTAATTTAGAGGATCGCATCCCCGCCTTAGACAAGTGGTCCACCCTGGTGGAGCGGCTATACACGCCTACCCAAACCTTGGATATTGCCATTGTTGGTAAGTATGTCAGCTTGAACGATGCCTATCTGTCGGTGGTAGAAGCTTTGAGGCACGCTGCGATCGCAATCCATGCTGAAGTGAGTATCCGCTGGATCAGCTCAGAAGACATTGAAGCGAACGATCCGGCTGACTATCTAGAAGGTGTTCACGGCATTGTGGTACCGGGGGGCTTTGGCAGTCGTGGCATCGATGGCAAAATTCGCACCATTGAATACATCAAAGAACAGGGCATTCCCTTCTTAGGTTTATGCCTGGGGATGCAATGTGTTGTGGTGGAATGGGCTCGCAATGTAGCTAAGCTATCTGAAGCCAATAGTGCTGAAATTGATCCTGAAAGTGAAAACCCAGTCATTAACCTCCTACCGGAGCAACAGGATGTGGTGGACTTAGGGGGCACTATGCGCTTAGGTTTGTATGCCTGTCGTTTAGAGCCAGGTACCCTCGCCAGTCAGCTGTACGACCAGCCAGTCATTTACGAACGTCATCGCCACCGTTACGAGTTTAATAATGCCTACCGCAATCTGTTTTTAGAAACAGGCTATGTGGTTAGCGGCACCTCCCCCGACGGACGTTTAGTGGAGATTGTCGAACTGCCCGACCATCCTTTCTTTATTGCCAGTCAGTTCCACCCCGAATTTCAATCCCGACCCAATGCCCCTCACCCACTTTTCTTAGGCATGATCAAAGCCGCCGCAAAGCGCTCTGGCAATCCCTCTGCCATGGATGAGATCGCGCCTGCACCAGCGATGTCAGAACCAGAAGCATGGACCCAATCCATTGCCGATCCGGTGGCTTAGTGCCTTGGGTGATAGCTGTTCAATGAACGGTCCCTAGGCCGTTGGTTCATCGGGCCATGGGTTCATAAGTACGTCCTTCATAGGAGCGGCAACCTTCACATGGCCCCATGGGATTAACGGCACAGCGAATATGGGGAGAACGGGCATTGAGCTGACAGGTGATATCACCAATCACCAAGCCAATGCCGTCGATATAATGCTCATCTGGATCTCGTCGTCGCCACGGGTGAACTGAGGGGTATTGGGCTGATTCTATGGCAAAGTCAAATCGTTCAATGACTCGTCGTTCGGCTCGATACGTTGCCCAAACTGATAGAGCTGGTGGCAGTAGGCCTATCAGAATCAAAAATACCACTACGACCATACAGAGCGATTATTTGAGGGTAATTTCTCTGATCGTAGCGCAGGTTGTTGGAGCGGCGGATGTAGATTTGTGGAAGAGGGGGTGAAGGGAGGAGAGTGAATGTTGGGTCACGATAAACACGATATAAACACGACCCAACATTCATTTTCCCTATTTTTCTTCCTTTTCCTTTGGCTTATAGGTTGACTTCACCTGCAATTCCTTGAGCTGACGCTCATCTACTTTGGATGGTGCCTGGGTCAACAGACAGCGGGCTTGTTGGGTTTTGGGGAATGCGATCGCATCGCGAATCGACGTTTCCTCTGCCATGAGCATCACCAATCGGTCTAAACCGTAGGCAATGCCACCGTGGGGCGGTGCACCAAAATCAAAGGCATCCATAAAGAAGCCAAACTTTTCGCGGGCTTCTTCATCGCTGAGGCCAATGGTGGAAAATACTTTAGCCTGTACATCGGGTTGATAGATACGGAGACTGCCACCGCCAATCTCATAGCCGTTGAGCACCAGGTCATAGGCCACGGCTCTAGCCGTTGTTAGGTCATCAATATCCTCAGGATTGGGCGCTGTAAATGGGTGGTGTAATGCCTCATAGCGATTTTCATCAGCGTTCCACTCAAACATGGGGAAGTCTGTCACCCAGAGGAAGTTGAGCTTGTCGTGATCAATCAGATCTAGCTCGGCGGCAATGGCCTGACGGACTTTATCTAGGGCGGCATTAACTGTGGCTGTGGGGCCGGCACCAAATAGCAGCAGGTGGCCAGCCTCAGCACCGGTACGCTCTAGCAGCGTTTGCTTTTGCTCATCACTGAGGTTGTCCTTAATGGCTCCAATGGTGTCGATTTCCCCACCTTCGCGAACACGAATGTAGGCCAATCCTTTAGCACCCGCATCAGTGGCCACCTTAAACACATCACCGCCGGGCTTAATGCGCACATTAGAAATGGCATCATTACCACCAGGAATCGCTAGTACTTTTACCTGACCGCCAGACTTGACAGCGCCGGAAAACACCTTAAATCCAGAGTCTTTAACAATGTCAGAGACTGAAACCAGCTCCAGATCGTAGCGAGTGTCCGGCTTATCGCTACCGTAGCGATCCATCGCCTCGGCATAGGTCATGCGGGGGAACGGCAGCGGCAGGTCGATGCCCTTCACGACCTTGAAAATATGGGCCACTAAATTTTCATTGAGCGCCAGGATCTCCTCTTGATCCATAAAGCTCATTTCCATATCCAGCTGAGTAAATTCTGGCTGGCGGTCGGCGCGCAGGTCTTCATCGCGAAAACAGCGAGCAATCTGGTAGTAGCGATCCAGGCCTGCTACCATCAGTAGCTGCTTAAATAGCTGAGGCGACTGGGGTAACGCGTACCATTCGCCTGGATTAACCCGTGAGGGCAGTACATAGTCCCGTGCCCCTTCTGGCGTAGAGCGGGTGAGGACTGGAGTTTCAACTTCAACAAATCCTTCCTGGTCTTCAAGAAAACGACGAATCGCTTTCATGACCTCATGGCGCAAGCGGATATTACGACTCATGCGCTCTCGTCGCAAATCTAAATAGCGGTACTTTAACCGCAGTTCCTCACGCACATTTTCCTCTTCCGCCGTTGAAATTTGAAACGGCAGTTGCTTACGCACGGCGCTGAGGAGTTCAATGCTATCGGCGTAAATTTCTACCTGCCCCGTTGGCAAGTTAGGGTTCAATGACTCGGGTGGACGCTGGCTAACCCGGCCTTCAATTTTCACGACATACTCATTACGTACCTGATCAGCCGCTGGATAGGAGGCCGGGGTACGTTCGGGATCGCTGACAATTTGCACAACACCATCGCGATCGCGCAAATCTAGAAAAATCACACCACCATGGTCACGGCGGCGATCCACCCAGCCATACAGGGTAACAGTCTTATCGATATGCTCGGCCCGCAGCTGACCGCAGTATAAGGTACGCATGGATATAGAAAGAGGGTGATTTTTCGTAGGTTTCAACAAAGCCTACCTATTATCTAGGATTGTTAGGTAGTTTTGAATTTTGAATTTTGAGTTTTAAGTTTGATCCTTTTGAGATTTTTCTGGCAAGCCCAGGACATCAACTCAAAATTCAATACTTAAAACTCAAACTTCAAGGCCAAATCTCCCTTTCCGTAAAACCGCTATCGGACGGCTGCACGACCCTGCATCATATCCGACAGCATAGACGCTGGCTGCTTTTGGTGGGGCCAGGCAAAAGCATGACGAAACGCAGCTTCTTGACATGCTCGCAGGCCATCAAAACCAATGACGTCCTGAGTTAGCAGGTTTTCATACTCAAAGGGCAGTCGCACATTGTGCAACCCAGCGTTGTCCGTACAAATTGCAATATCCACACCTGCGTCAAAGCAGCGGCTAAAGACCTCTTTCAGCTGACTAATTTCATCGAGGGTACCCGTTTGCCAGTAGGTCGTCGGACAGACTTCTAAGCATTGTCCCCGCGCAGCTACATCCTTGAGCAGTTCTGGATAATGTAGCGGGATCTGAATACCATGGCCAATCCTCATCAGATAGGGCAACAGCTCTGGATAGCAGCCATTGGATGTTTCATAGAGGTGTCCCGTTGTCTTGATCCCCAACGATTGAGCATAGCGATATAGCTGCACAATCTCATCCAGCTTTTCTCGATAGGCTGCATCTCCACCCGCAATGTCAATGGCACAGACATAGTCTGGGTACTGTGCTGCCAGATCAACGGTGGCTCGATTGATTTCGTAGGGCAAACGGGAGTGCATACATAGAATTTGCCGAGTCACGACTGGATACTCGGTTTGTTCACTGGCACGACCAACGATCTCAACGATCTCCGCCATCATGTCCATGCGCTCCCGCTCGCTCATGCTGTGGGGTGTGCGATAAAACGGCGTATAGCGCAATTCAAGATAAGCCAGGTTTTCGAAGATGTAGGCTCCTCGAATTAGACGATAGATAAAGTAAGGCAGTGCTTCGCGAGTTTGAACACTTTCTACGAGGGTATGTAGCTCCAAATACTCTTCTAGAGAGTCCTTGGGTTGAATGTAGAATTGCTCAAACTCGGCATAATTTTGAAACCGCTCAGCTAAATCAGGACGGTTTCTCTGAAAGTAGCGCCACAGGATTCTGGGTACGACAGAGCCCCCCAGATGGCGATGGAGTTCTGCATAAAGACTCATGATGTCTCAATGTATTGGGTGGATTGGTGAAAAAAATTAATTGCTTAATGTTGCGAGAGCAACGACAACCCCACGACCCTTTCAAAATTACGCGGGGATCAAAAATTACAACGTTGAAACAAAAATTAAAAAAGTGTGAAATGCCTATTAAATTAAGTTTTACCTCAGGATTTAATTTTTTGCCTAAAAAAAACTTCAAAACCCTGATGAGCTTAAACTTTAGTTAACCTTTGGGGTTTGAGAAAGTAGCGCGCAAGTTAGCGGAATTTATTTTTTTACTACGACCAAGGTTTATGTTGCATTTGTTGACACTAGCTACCTTGCCTCATCATAATTGTGATTTGTTTGAACTCTAACGCGCGAGATTCCCTTGGCAAACGTTATTGTAATTGGTGCCCAGTGGGGCGATGAAGGTAAAGGAAAAATCACTGATTTGCTTAGTAAATCAGCAGATGTGGTTGTCCGTTATCAAGGTGGTGTCAATGCAGGACACACTGTTGTTGTAAAAGATCAGACCTTTAAGCTGCACTTGATCCCATCGGGCATCTTGTACCGTGATACGGAGTGTTTGATCGGTAGTGGTACAGTTATCGACCCTAAGGAGTTGATAGCTGAACTTGATAAGTTAGATGGCCTGGGAGTTTCCAGTAAAAATCTCTTTATTTCTGAAACTGCCCATGTGACCATGCCTTATCATCGGCTGATTGATCAGGCTTCTGAGGAACGTCGAGGGAGTAAGAAGATCGGCACTACAAAGCGTGGTATCGGTCCCACCTACGCGGACAAGTCAGAGCGCACAGGGATTCGCATTTGCGATCTAATGGATTTGTCAGCTTTTCGCGATCAGTTAGATTGGACAATTAGCTACAAAAATATTGTTCTAGAAAAGCTCTATAATCTTCCACCTCTCGATGCAGAGGAAGTATTCCAGGAGTATGAGGTTTACGCTGAGCGATTACGCCCCCATGTGGTTGATAGCTCTTTGCACATATACGATGCATTGACAAAGCGTAAAAATGTACTGTTTGAAGGGGCTCAGGGAACTCTTCTAGATCTCGACCACGGTACTTATCCCTATGTGACATCATCCAACCCAGTTGCCGGTGGTGCATGTATTGGTTCCGGTATTGGCCCAACTGCTATTGATCGCGTGATTGGTGTTGCCAAGGCGTATACAACTCGTGTAGGTGAAGGACCCTTCCCCACTGAGCTATTGGATGAAATGGGCAATGCTCTTTGTATGCGTGGGGCCGAGTTTGGTACGACGACGGGTCGACAGCGTCGCTGCGGCTGGTTTGACGCTGTGATTGGTCGTTATGCTGTCCGGATTAATGGCTTAGACTGTTTGGCCATTACCAAGCTGGATGTTTTAGATGAGCTGGACGAAATTAAGGTTTGCGTTGCCTATGAGTTAGATGGTGAACGCTGCCATGATTTGCCGGGTAGTGCTAGTCAGTTTGCTCGGTGTAAGCCGGTTTATGAGGTGATGCCAGGTTGGAAACAATCCACAGCGAACTGTCGTAAACTAGAGGACCTGCCTTCACAGGCTCTTGATTATCTAGAGTTTTTGGCCAAGCTGATGGAAGTTCCCATTGCCATTGTGTCGTTGGGTGCTAGCCGCGATCAGACAATTATTGTGGAAGATCCAATCCATGGTCCAAAGCGTGCCCTGCTCTATGAGAACGGTGGCGCATTTAAGGTGGCTTAGATTATGATCATTGGCCCCCAAACGCTAGGATGATAAAGCTCTAAATTACGGTGTTACTGGGCAGATGCCGTATCGCAAAGGTTTGAGGCCAGTGCAAACTCGATTGTAGGCTGACTGGCTGCCTAAAAAGTTGGACGGACAACAATTTCTTTTTTCATCGATCGGATAATTATAATGGAACTGACTCTCGACTGTAGTAAGCGTGCAGATAATGAAAAACCTGGGGCTTTACGTCGCGCAGGTGTGATGCCGGCTGTACTTTATGGCCACGATGGCACTAACTCGGTATCCCTCAAGGCAAATACCCGTGAAGTTGAAGCGCTGATACGTAATGCTAAGGGGCAGAAAGTGGAGTTGAGCCTGAATGTGACTGATATGCCTTGGAACGGCAAAGTCGTTTTGCAAGAAGTGCAAAATCATCCTTGGAAAAGTGAGATTTATCACATTAGTTTCTTGGCTCAATAAGCTTAATTTTTAGCATAGCTATTAAAACCTCTGATTTCTCTAAGAAGTCGGGGGTTTTAAAGAAACCGGGCTTTTTAATGGCAGCCAGTATAGTATAGGCGTTAACTATTCAGCCCTGTTTTACGACGGATATGAAAACGCCTCAAGGAAAAAAAATTATTAATGACATGACCGATTTGATTGTGCCAGCTGCGTTGCGGATTTGGCTGGTCTTTCTATTGGTCTTTGTGTTGTTAGGGTATCCAGTAACGGTCAGTATTTTGTTCGGGGCTGTGGGTGGTTTTGCAGGTGGCTTAGTGTCTGCCTGGTGGTATGCGCCAGGAGGAGAGCCTATGCCTAAAGCAGATGGGCAGACCTTGTCTCCCATGTTGCAGCTACCTAAATTGCGCTGGCGCGGTGAGCGGCGTCATTTGCGGCGGCGGCAGCGCTAATATCCATCAAGTTTAAAAAAGTTGATAGACGGTGGGTAGCATGATGGCTATTACATTTTTTAATTCGGTGATTCCATCTACTCAACAATTGACCCTTGATGGACTACTACTATGTTTTTCTTTTTATCGAAGTTCCTTCCTTTACTGATTTATCCGTTGGGATTGAGCTGTTTGCTCCTATTGATAGCTCTAGTTTCGCTGTGGAAGTTTCCTCGCCGGTCTTTATTTGCGATCGCAACCGCCTTACTCATCCTTTTTTGCAGCAGTAATCCTTTAATTGCGGTCACCTTTGTCAAAACCCTAGAATGGCAATACTTGCCCTTAGACCCTGTACCCGCCGCTGAAGTGATTGTAGTTCTAGGTGGGAGCACCCGCGCTCAGTCCCCACCTCGTCCTTGGGTCGAAGTTTTAGAAGCAGGTGACCGTATTTTGTATGGTGTCAAGCTCTATAAAGAGGGGGTGGCTCCCTCGATTTTGTTTAGCGGTGGTCGTGTCTCTTGGCAAGGTAATGAGGGTGGTTCAGAAGCTCAGGATATGGCTGCGATCGCGAAAACAATGGGCGTGCCTGAACGCAGTATTGTGCTAGAGAATGTATCCTTAAATACGTACCAAAATGCCGTAGAAACAGCGAAAATCCTGCGCCAGAAAAAGATCACCAACATTTTACTAGTGACTTCAGCTATCCATATGCCCAGGTCTGTCGCAATTTTTGAGAAGCAGGGGTTTGATGTGACGCCAGCTCCTACTGACTATTGGGTTGCTCAGGAATCTCTGGATCAGATGCGAGGAATTTCCCCGGGAACATTTCTCAATGTCTTGCCCGACACCGAAGCCCTTCACTTTTTTACAAGAGCTCTTAAGGAATATATAGGACTCGGGATCTATCGTCTGAGGGGCTGGTTATAGTGAGGTGAGTAGCACCTGTTTCCCCACATGATTTTCAGACTATGCAAGGTTAAACGTTGACCTCCACCTTAACTTTCTGACTAGCCCGAGTATGTTCAAACGTTCTTTAGAACCTCCCGCAACGAATGTTGGTGAATCGATTCAACTACAACAAATTGCCTACGAGTTTCGTCAGGAAGTTAAATACCGTGATGACTTTGAAGCCTATTGCCAGTGGTACTACGACACGGCTGAAAAACATCGTACAGAGCTCGCTGCAATGAAAAACGATATCCCTTTCTTTAGTTGGTTTTGTCGTAGTCGTACCTGAGGAGACTGTTGGAGTTAAGAGAGGATGGTTTGGCTAGAGAGTAGGATGCTGACATACCATTAAAGTGTTAGCCAACGGCTCAGCTAGCCTAAGCGGTAACTGTTGAGGGAGATGCTAGAGTACTTCTAATTCTGCTGATGACAGGTGAGCTTTGAACGGTCTTTTGGCACCTTCAATGGCAAATTCAACCACGACTGGAAAGTTAGGGCTAATGGGGCGTCCTTTCCAGTCAGTTAAGACTTCTTTGATGACTCCTTCCATGCCCTCAGCATTGTGAGGTTGATTTCGGTGTTGAGGATGGTGAAACAGAACAACAGGAGTGGAAACCCGTACGCGATCGCCAGCTTTCATAGACATGCAATAATCCCAAAAAAGAAAAAACGTGTGATCGCATTGCGAACCACACTGTTCATTAAGTTGAGAATTATTTTCTCATAAGATAGCACCCTCCATGTAGCTTTAACAACTCAGTAGTTGTTAAAGTCGGGTAGTCTTAGCTCTATCCTTGGGTAGGTTGCTAAGCATCGGATTAAGAATCGGGTGCCGTGATGGGTTCCTGTTGGGGGTCATCCGGGATGGCAGCAGGGCGTAGATTTTGCCAAACTAAAACTCCGGCTACACCAGCCACACTGACGGCAATCAAGAGCAAAATGCTCAAAACCAGAGCTTGTAAGGATCTTCGCGGTTTCTCTTCAGTCGGTGTCTCCATTTCTGTGGGCTCCTCACTCTCCCCATACAGTAGGGCTTTAGACGCCGCAGTCAGCTCTGTGGAATAGCTTATGTCCTGTTGGGTTGTTATGGATGGAGGTGTGATCGGGTCGTCAATAATGACCGTATCACCCGTCATGGTGCAACTCATGAGCACAACGGCAACATTGTCATGCCCATTCTTTTGATTGGCTAATTCCACCCAAGACTCTACGGCAGTGGGTAACGGCACAATATTTTTCACAATCAGGCCGATATAGTTAGCCCATGATGTTTCTACGCGATGATTGTCGCTGAGGCCATCGGAGCACAGTAACAAAACACCGGTTTCATCCAAGATAAAACGTTCCACATGGGGTTTGAGGCTATCGGCCTCGCGGGTGCCTAGAGCTTGGGTGAGAGCACCGGCATCAGTGTGGGCATAGGCAGCAGCGGGGTAGCTTTTGCCGGATGTGATTTCACGTCCTGCCACATCGTCATCTACCGTAAGTAAATGACAGGCTTCGGGGGTGATCCAATAGGCGCGACTATCACCCACGTGGGCAATATAGAGCTCGTTCACTTCTTCGTAGCCCTGCGGTGTGGGAATGCGTTGGGGAATCATCAGGGCGGCTACCAGGGTGGTGCCCATGCGCTGCCGTTCGGTTCGCCCTTGGCTATCGTTTTGGCTAGCGACCAAGTTATTGGCAACCCTAATGGCGGCTTCAATCTGGCCCATCACCACATAGGGAGGCAGAGGTTCTTCTTGTTCAGCAATTTCTGTCAGCAGCCCCCTGAACTGTAGCTGGAGCGATCGCACCACGGTTTGGCTAGCAATTTCGCCACCAGCATGACCACCGACTCCATCGCAGACCACGGCAATCCGAGGCAAGCTAGGCAGATCAGCAGGGCTAGACCGCTCTAGTTCCACCTTGCTGGGGTAGCAGGCATCTTCATTGTGGGGCAGTTGGCCACTGCTGGTGCTACCCGCTACCTGAGTCGCCAGCGACATATCCATTGCCTGGCTCAGTAGAACTCGATTAAGTTGCTCAAGGATGCGATCAAAATTTGGCTGAGACCCATCGCACTGCTCTAAAACGGGTCGGAGATTATTGGCAACTGCCGGTACTGACTTAGACAGCAGCGCTGCAATCAAATTCGCCAGATTTTGAAGAGGCGGTTGCCCCGGAATCAAATTACTTAACCGTATGCGCCAGCCATCAACATGGATAGCTTCAGGGGCTGTCAAGCTAGCCGCCATATTCATGCCAAATAAGTGGGGCCACAGATTAAATAGCTGCCAGCACCAATAAACTTGGCGAAATGGTGTGGTTCCAGCCCAGGCTGTACCTAGGGTGGGCATCAGCCTGCCATGACGATCAATCGGGGCATTATCGAGCAGTAATACAGGGCCATCAATCAGCTTGCATTCTCCATAAACCGTTGGTAAGTGCAACTGGTGAGGATAGGCTCGCAGGTAGGGTAAAGCCGCCGCTGAAACAGTTTCTGGATGGTCTGGAGGCTCTGGAGCTTGGGTATCATGCCATATACCTGGACTAAGCACCCAATAGCGTTCATTTACGCTTTGGCCAGGTGGCACATCACGCCCAGGTCCCAGGGCTAGAACGTATTTTTTAAATGGGTAGACGTCCATTTGAGTCATGTCAGCCAGCGATTTTGCCGATATAAACATTTGCCATGTCCAGAATTGGAAGTTTTACCTAAAGAAACCATAGGCTTCAACCTGGACGCGGTTTAGAACTACAAAGGGAAAAAGATTAGGTTAATGGTAGTCGCAAAGCGCTCAAATGAGGAATTCTTTAACAATGAGGAGTTCTTTAACATCTCTGCCGATCTGGATCTGGCTGGATTACCCTTGAGATAGCTAAAACGTGAAATACCAATGAGCTTGGCGATTTTTTGGATTCTGCTTGGCGTAGCACTCTGTGTCATGGAATTAATGATTCCAACGGCATTTTTAGAATCTGCTTTAGGGGTGAGTGCCATTGCCGTGGGGGTGCTAGTGATGCTGCTGCCCATTGCATTTAGCTGGCAGGTGGCACTGTGGATGGTGCTTTCAATGCTGCTGTTCTGGGCACTGCGACGGTTTTCTCCACGGCGACAACCCCCTGCGCTCATGGATTCAACAGAAGCAAGAACGATTACATCGATCCCAGCAGGTCAAAGTGGACGCGTGATATATGAGGGGAATTCATGGCCTGCATGCTGTAGTGATCAAGATGTTGCGATCGCGACCAATCAAACCGTCATTGTCGTTGGTCGTCAGGGGAATACGCTAATTGTCATGCCCGAAAGCGCCCTCTTGTAGAGACGGTTGTAGGGGGCATTGCCTGCGACGCCCCTACAAAAATATCCCAAAATATTTTTTAGAAAGACACACATCATGAACCCATTTGCACTTCTGATTATGTTGGCTCTTGGCGGTTCCATGGCCGCTGGCTCAGTCCGTATTGTTAATCAAGGAGATGAAGCCCTAGTAGAAAGCCTGGGCCGATATAACGGCAAAAAGCTCCAGCCTGGCTTAAATTTCACCGTGCCCTTTATCGACAAGATGGTTTATAAGCAAACCATTCGCGAAAAAGTGCTCGATGTCCCCCCTCAGCAATGCATTACCCGCGACAACGTTTCTATTAGCGTAGATGCCGTTGTTTATTGGCGGATTGTCGATTTAGAAAAGGCCTACTACAAAGTTGAAAATCTACAAGCGGCCATGGTCAACCTGGTGCTTACCCAAATTCGGGCAGAAATGGGCCAACTAGAGCTAGACGAAACATTTACTGCCCGTGCCGACATTAATGAGACCTTGCTGCGGGAGCTGGATATTTCCACTGATCCCTGGGGCGTCAAGGTAACTCGTGTAGAACTACGAGATATTGTGCCGTCTAAGGCTGTGCAAGATTCCATGGAACTACAGATGGCTGCCGAACGCCGCAAACGTGCCGCTGTACTGACATCGGAAGGTGAGCGTGAGTCAGCGGTGAACGCAGCTCAAGGCCAAGCGGAAGCAGAAGTTTTAGCCGCTGAAGCGCGCAAAAAAGCAGCAATTCTGGAAGCAGAAGCAGCGCAAAAGAGCATTGTGCTTAAGGCTCAGGCCGACCGGCAAGAAAGTGTTCTGCGGGCTCAGGCCACGGCAGAAGCTGTGCAAGTGCTAACTCAAAAACTAAAAAGCGATCCCGCCGCCCGCGAAGCGCTACAGTTTTTGCTGGCCCAGGGCTATCTAGATGTCGGTAGCAAAATTGGCGCTAGCGATAGCAGTAAAGTCATGTTTATGGACCCCCGCGCGATTCCTGCCACATTAGAAGGCATGAAATCCATTGTGGGAGATTTACAGCAGCAGTAGCCTAGAGGCTGCCCCAAACTGATCGGGAGTAAAAAGATGGGCAATATGGGCAAGCTAGTGATCCCAAGTTTAGCTGGAACCCCTTAACCTGAGGCCGCTTGGCATTTAGCGCAGAGTCCGAAGAACTCTAATGTGTGGTAAAAAATGCGGAAATGATGGGAATCGTTGAGGTGCTTCTCCAGCTCATGGACTGGACACTCTTCGATGGGTAGCGATGCACCACAGCGGAGGCAGGTCAGGTGGTGACGATCTTCATGGGTCAGACTGTAGAGCGATTCCCCATTAGATAATGTCCGTACTTGAACCGTGCCATCTAGTTTCAATGCTTCGAGGGCTCGATAAACGGTGGCCAGACCAATGCGGCTACCATCTTGTCGCATCACACCATGCAGATCCTGAGCAGATATGGCTTGCTCCTGATTTTGTAGTGCTTCCAGGATGCGCTCCTGGTTACGGGTCCGACGAATAGCCATGGGATTTAAGGAATGGATTCTATTAGCTTAGATCGTAGTACCGTGCTTAGGGTAGACCTGCTGGCGACGTGATACCAGGGGTGCGATAGTATTGAATTTGTCTACTTCTGGATTGACATTGTGGCGCAGACTTATCAGGCTCAAGTGTATGTGACTCTTCGTCCTTCGGTGCTGGACCCGGCGGGTACGGCGGTGCGCTCTGGATTAGAGCACATGGGATATGACAATGTGACGCAGGTTCGCATTGGGAAATATATAGAGGTTTCGCTGACGGCGGATAGTGAAGAGGCTGCGAACGAGCAATTGGATCGCATGTGTGATCAGCTTTTGGCAAATCCGGTGATTGAGAATTATCGGATTGAATTACAGACGATGGCGACCGCCTAATATTCGATACTCTGTAGGGTGAACACTGCCCACCATTCAACATTTAGTCCCCCTGCCCATACCCCAACCCATTCCCCACCTATTTTTGGTCCCATGAAATTTGGTGTCATTACATTTCCCGGTTCTAATTGTGATCGCGACGTTGTTTACGTCACCCGCGATATTCTTAAGCGTCCCACCCATCGCATCTGGCATGAAGATAGCGATTTAGGTGATATAGATGTGGTGGTGATCCCCGGTGGCTTTAGCTATGGTGACTATCTGCGATGTGGTGCTGTCGCCCAGTTTTCTCCGGCGATGCGGTCTGCTGTGGACTTTGCCAATAAAGGCGGTTTGGTTTTGGGCATTTGTAACGGCTTCCAGATTTTGACTGAGGTGGGACTGTTGCCCGGTGCCCTAATGCGGAATCGAGATATGCGGTTTATTTGCGATCGCACTCCTCTAAAAGTAGAGCGCACTGCTCTGACTTGGACCAGCAACTACACCCAGGGGCAGGTCGTGACGATTCCCATCGCCCATGGTGAAGGTTGTTATTATGCTGATACAGATACCCTAAAGTCTCTAGAAGATAATCAACAAGTTGTTTTCCGCTACAGTAGCTCAGATGGCACTGTTGACAACAACAATAACCCCAACGGATCCCTCAACAACATTGCTGGTATTTGTAACAAAACCGGTAACGTGCTTGGCATGATGCCCCATCCAGAGCGAGCGGCAGATACTAGACTCGGTGGAACCGATGGATTAGCCCTGTTTGAATCTGTCTTACAATCGGCCCTCAGTGTCGCTTAGCGGACATCCCCACAACACAACAGGCTATAAATTGCTAGACCATAATCAAAAGTAGGCTTCCAGCCTCAATACTTACAAACAGCCTGCTCTACACATAGGCATCTTCAGAGCAGGCTATTTATATTTGCTAAGACTTCTGCCAATAATTGTTAGCCGCAGCAACAGTTGCAAACTCAGTCGCAACGGTCTGCCCCACAGCGATTAGCATCATGGCATCCGACGCATAGACATTTCGCAATTTATCTCTCTCGGCTGCATCTGGCTGCGTCATTTTAATAATGAGCCGCGCCATTTTAACAGCTAACTGCCGTCCCTCCTCAGGCGTATCAGTAATCAAAGAATTACTCGGAACCAATGTAATTTCTTCCATGGTAATTGCCTCTGGTTTTCAGAATGTACAACTTTAGTGTGCGTTAAGTCGCACAGTATTAAATCGTGCACGATTTAATTGTAGCAAGTGTCATCAGAAAGTCAATCGTGTGCGATTAGATCGTGTATTGCTATAATTGTGGGAGAGCTGATGCCCCTGGTACGGCAGCCTTTGTATGCTCTTTATGACAAGAAACTATGGCTGACTCGATTTCCCACCCTAATGAATTTCTTCGGTTTGACGATTTCCTATGCTTTGCACTCTATGCTGCCAACCACGCTATGAATCGTGCCTATAAGCCATTGCTCGATAAGATTGGGCTTACTTATCCTCAGTACATTGTGATGGTGTTGTTATGGGAAAAAGATGGGCAA
This sequence comes from Leptothoe sp. ISB3NOV94-8A, assembly GCF_043421595.1. Lineage (NCBI taxonomy): Bacteria > Bacillati > Cyanobacteriota > Cyanophyceae > Nodosilineales > Cymatolegaceae > Leptothoe > Leptothoe sp. ISB3NOV94-8A. The sequence continues at coordinate 6,538,339 of NZ_JAXSQW010000001.1, forward strand.
ACCGTTAAGGAGTTGGGCGAACGGCTGTTTTTGGCATCGAATACACTAACGCCTTTGCTAAAGCGGTTGGAGAAAATGGGCTACGTCACCCGACAGCGGGATCCGAAGGATGAACGCAAGGTGCTCATTTATCTGACCCAGGTAGGAAAAGCACTCAAGCAAGATGTTCTGGAAATTCCTGGCTGCATTATTAACGCCACAGGTCTGACACCGAAAAATCTGGAGTCTCTTCAGGATCAGCTGTCTCTACTGCGCCGAAATCTGGAAACTGCTCTAAAAACAGGTGCTATTGAATAAAAGCGGCGCAGGTTATTGTGCGCTAGTCTTTAACCCTGTTATTGTCATAGTAAAAATTTGCCTCAATGTCTATCCTCGCTTCAGGTTTGTTGTCATCGTAGTAGTTCACATCTTGTGTTCGGGCAGACCAGTGAACTCTAAATATGTTGAGGCTGTTTTGAGCAGAAATTATGATGTGATTATCACGTAGTGGTTGATGATCATAGTAGTAAAACAGAGCATTACAGGAATCTTCCCTGTCATTGTCGGTTCCTGCATAATGCAATTGCATCCCAGCCAGATTGTTGAGCTTGAATTCAGCAATTTTGATGCCTAACTCCGCATTGGGGTTTGCTGGAAAGTTGGAAGTATCTGAATTGGGTTGTGCACCCTGTTCGGTGGTTTCAATTTAGAGCTTGTGCTTCGATAAGGTAACGGTGGAATTTGACTGGCACCTGTTGAGTTTTAGCAAATTCGCGTCCAAAGGCAGCAATAACAGCTGAATGTTTCGAAAAAGCCATTCCTTTACCTTCTAGAAATGCCTGGGCAACGTAGAACATACTGTAGTAAGCACGAGATGTAGCGTAATCGGCAAAGTTCTTGCTCAGTAGGAGTTGAGCAGCCTCTAAACTTTGCTGTGCTTTTAAGAGAAGTTCGCGTTGCTCATCAGTCATATAACAATGCCTTCTCTGCGAATATTACGTAGAAGAGGACCGTTGCGAGTATTATAACGATCTTCATCCATAAATACACAGCTAATCACTACATCATGCTGAAGCGAGAGATCAGCAACCATCTTGCTAGTGTGTTTAATTTCTACTCCAGCATTGACAGGTGGTTTTAGAACAACTAATACATCAATATCTGAATCAGATTTTGCTTCACCACGAGCCTGGGAACCAAAGAGTGTCAACTGCAAAAGCCGATTTTGATAAAGATCTGTCAACTCTTTTTTTAGGCTAGAGACAATAGACCGAGTTTTAGGGGCAACCGTTTTTGCATCTTCCATGGTGTGTAATGTAGCTACTTGCAAAAGCTTTCTTTGGGAGCCATGACATAAGTAAAGCTATTTACTAATGACATCAACTAGAGGACGAAACTGGTGTTCTAGTTCAGTACGTGCACTGAGTAATGTGGGAAATGGTCGACTACCGTAGTCTTCACCTATTTTTAGGGGAAAAATATCCATCTCTTCTAGTGGAGTCCATATAGCACCAGCCGCTTGAGTAATTGCCCAAACCGCAGCGATATCCCAAATTTTGGGTGTGGCTTCCACTGCCCCTAAGCTAATGCCTGCGGCTACGGTCAGTAAGTTATAGGTGGCTACGCCCAGCATGCGAATTTTGCAGGGGAAGGGATTTTGCAATACTTTAAGACTGCGGGCACAGAGACTAAAAAATTGACTGCCTGCAACATCGTCTGACGAGGTATGGATAGGTTCGCCATCGAGAAACGCACCACTGGGTCCCTCCAGACCGGAGGTGCCCATAAAGAACCCATGGAACTGCTGATCCAGCGTTGGAATGTACACATGGCCAAAAACTGGTGTGCCTTTGTATAACAGGCCTAAGGAAATTCCCCACAGAGGCACACCACGGGTGAAGTTTGTGGTGCCATCGATGGGGTCAATAATCCAGCAAAAGTCCTGTTCAGGAAAAATATGGGTGCCCTCTTCGCTCAGTACACCATGCTCTGGTAACTCTTTTTGTAACCGTCGCCGCAGTTCACCATCAGCCCACTTGTCTGATTGGGTTACCAGACTGCCGTCGGTTTTTTCTTCTGCTGTAGCCTTACCAAAATCTTTGAGTAACTGCGCACCGACAACGGTGGTTGCAGTTTCAGCGATGGTGAGAATGTGCTGCCAGTCTGGGGTCATGGGGTTAGTCCATATCACTTTCTAGGGCGGTTGCGATCGCACTCTTTGCAGTGGTCTGAAACTCGCGAATGTTCACACGACTGACAATGGCTACCGCAACTAACATACCAACTGCCTGCGTACCAAAAACCAAACCATAGGCAGGCAGCAGCTGCGATTCAGGCACTGGGCCACCCGCAATGGTTTCAACAATACGTTTGCCTAAGGAAAGTAAGCTGCCACCTAGCACTGTAGCCGTGCCTCGGGCAATGGCCTGGGCTAACCCCCAAGCACCAATAAAGGTACCAGCTACTTCTGTTACGGTTAAGTCCAACATCAGCAAGATTGAACCTGTCGTTAAAACCCCAGAAGCCAAGCCAAATAAACCCACACCTAACATCAGCTGTTGAGGATTCCCCGTGGTACCAAAGACAATTAACAGAATTAAGCAAAAGGCAGCCCACCAACAGCCAAATTTAATGGTGCGCTTTTTACCCAGTCGAGGAGCCAACCAAAAGCCAGTTGCGACAATGCCAAACAGAGTACCCATGCCAAAGTAAGCATTGAGCTGGGTAGTTTCGGCAATTGACATACCAAAAATCTGCCCGCCGTAGGGCTCCAAGACGGCATCCTGCATAAACAGGCTGAGACTGAGTACGAGCAAAAATACAAAGAACAACCCAGTCTGACGGCTGGCGGTTAAAACCTTTAAAGCCGCTCCAAACGTAATCTGATCGTCTCGCTGACGTGTGCGTTCTTTCAGGCGTGAATATTTTTTCTCAATGCCAAAGGTACTAATAATCGCAATCCCACAGACAATGGCAGGCGCAATAACAAACAACCGATTAATCGAGCGCCGTAGTTCATCAAGTGTGGGGGTCTCACCTAAAGAGTCGAGGACAATGGTGGTGATGATTACGCCTGAGACGATGCCCACCATCAACATACCCCAGCCGATTCCCACTAGCTTAGACTGGGTTTCCTCATCCGACACATCCACCAATAACGCTGTGAAGGGGGTAGACGTAGAGGCTAAGGCCAAACCATAAAGGGCAAAGATCAAGGCTAGTAGGCCAACCCAAGGATAGACATCAATAGTCCAGCCTGCAGTTTCAATGCGACTACCAATTTGCCAAACAATTTGGACAGCGCCAAAGGCCATCACCGCCATGGAAACAATGCCCAACCATATGTAACCGCTGCGATGGTAGCCAAAAAGTGGCTTAGAGTCGGACATCTGACCGATCCATACACGGGCTGGGGCCATAAATTGATGGACTGCGATCGCACCCGCCGCAATCAAGGGAGGCATACTCAGCTCAGTAATCATGACGCGATTCAGCACCCCCAGTGTGAGCAATGACATAATGCCAAGCCCCATATTGAAAATGCCCAGCCGTAGCATCGTGAATAGGCCAAGTTTAGGAATAGCGGTGTCAGAAGCCGTATAGCTATTGGTCAGATCTGGACTGCTCATAGCCGTCGATTTTGCTCAAAGGATTTACTAATACGCAATACTCAGCTTAAACGCCAACAGCCCTTAACGCGTAACCTTTAGTTCCCAATCTATAACCCCGTAGGGGCTCCCCTGGTGGGTGCCCTGCCAAAATGTTTGCCCAGCAACCAACATCGCAATAAAAAAAGCGGCAGGTATTACCTGCCGCATAGCCAAACTAGGAGAGTTAGAGAAGAGTCATAGAGAATGGGTCAGGCGTGATTAGGTATTCCCAACTAAACACGCCTGTATACAACTAGAAGACGTTATTCAGCAGCTGTGTCAGCAACATTTACCTTAACTACCTGGTTACGAACTTCGGCAGCTTTAGGGACATGTATTGTCAAAATGCCATTGCTGTAGTCAGCTTTCACCTGCTCATGATCAACTGCTACAGGTAGATTGACTACACGCTGGAAGCTACCATAGCGACGCTCGCGACGGAGGATCTGCTGATCATCGCCAACCTCAGTAGCCGTACGCTCACCTGAAATAGCAATGTGCTTGCGGCTGGCTTCGATATTAATATCGTCAGCCTTGATGCCCGGTAGAACCACCTCTAGGACATAATCATCACCAGCATCAACGAGATCAACGGCGGGAATCCAATCTGTTGTTGTGGGGGTGAGATCCTCAAAAATGTTATCGAGCTGTTGTTTGATGGTTTCGATTTCTTGAAAAGGTTGCCAGTAGCGTACGATCATGTGTTGTTTCCTCAGTTCTCGATTGTGTTGTGTCGTAGCAGAAGAGAGACTGTTGTCTGTCTGTTGAACCTCTTCGCTTGCCTTACAGTCACTATGATGCCGTAATGCTTTGACTGTACCCAGGGGAGAGAACCCTACCCGAAATTAGGGCTTGCCGAAGAGATATTGCTGCCCAAATAGAATGGGGTGAAGAGAACCCTAATAGTTGGATCGGTTGGCCGTATCTTAGGGCTATGGTGGAGAAGAAATAGAGCTAAAACCTATGGCAAAAACAGCATTAATTACGGGCGCATCTGGTGGAATTGGATACGAACTGGCTAAGGTTTTTGCCACGAACGACTACGATCTGATTTTGGTGGCTCGCAGCACCGATAAACTACAGCAAATTCAAGCTGAGCTTACGCAGTCCAATAATGTGCAGGCCCATGTGATCAGTTTTGATCTGAGCCAACCCGAATCCCCACCGAAGCTATTTGAGCAAGTCCAGCAGCAAGGTCTGACAGTAGATGTTCTAATCAACAACGCAGGCTTTGCCGATTATGGTCCCTTTGCTGACTGTAATTGGGCTAAACACAGTGCCCTATTGCAGCTTAATATGGTCACCTTGACCCATTTGACACGGCTGTTTTTGCCGCCGATGTTGGAGCGGGGCTACGGCAAAATTCTCAATGTGGCATCAACGGCTGCATTTCAGCCTGGTCCCTATATGGCCGCCTACTACGCCAGTAAGTCCTATGTCATGTCGTTTACTGAGGCCTTAGCCCATGAAGTCAAGGGGACAGGGGTGACGGCCATGGTGCTGTGTCCTGGCCCGACCCGTGGTACTGACTTTCAAGCTCGGGCCAATCTGGGCGATATAGAGTTCTTTAAGCAGCTAAAGCTACCCAATGCTACAGATGTGGCTCAGTTTGGCTATGATGCCTTAGGGCGTAACCAGGTGGTGGCTGTTCATGGTATTTTCAACCGTCTATTGGTGTTTACCAATCGTCTGATGCCCCGTCAGGCAGTGACTGACACCATTGGGCGGTTACAAGAGCCTAAGGAAAGCGTATAGATCGTAATTCTTAGGGGCGGATATTTTTATTGATCGTAAACGAGATGGATGGAGCGGCTTGGGTACGGGGTTGAGCTGGAGGGGCCTTTGCTGTGGTGGGCTGTTCGGCTTCTGCGGCATCGAGTGGCGTTGAGTTGCTGGTGTCAGCAGCGAGCGTCGTTGAAGCCGATTGGATAAGTTTGGGGGCGGTGTTGCTTGCGATCGCAAGCCCTATCCCTGCTAACACCGACATCGGCAGTGAAAAATCCGCCAGCCAATGTAGCCCGGTTACCCAGTTAAACAGTTCGATCCCTACGTATAAACAGACAATGCAGATTGCCCAGAAGTGCATTCTTCTTTACCAATGCTTTAACGTCGTCCCTTTGTATCACATCCCTTGAAATATAAATCTGAATTCCCAACCCTTGATTCTCTATAGGTATGACTCCTAATTTTTAATCAATTTTTCATTATCTAGCGGCTAGAGGATGGCAATAGCGCTAGAGTGAGGTAAGTGGGGTGACGCCCATTCGATAGACAACCATTGAACGAAACTATTGTGGACGCTGCTTTCAAAGGAATCATTCGGCTATCAAAACGGGAAATTGAACAGATGCGTAAGGCTTGCCAGCTAGCTGCGCGTCTATTGGATCACCTTGAGCCAATGGTTAAACCCGGTGTTAGCACCCTGGAACTTAATGACGAGGCTGAGCGTTGGACCCAGGCTCATAATGCCAAGAGTGCTCCCCTGGGATACCCTGGTGGCGAGGGCGTTGAGCCATTTCCCAAGTCTATCTGTACCAGCGTCAACGAAGTCGTTTGTCATGGTATTCCTAATGCCAAGCAAATTTTGCAAGACGGTGACATTATCAACATTGACGTCACCCCCATTTTGAACGGTTACCATGGCGATACCTCCCGTACCTTCTTAGTGGGCGATGTCTCACCCCAAGCGCGCCGATTAGTGGAGGTCACCCAAGAAAGTATGTACCGTGGGATCAAAGCCGTTAAACCCGGTGCCCGCATTGGTGATATCGGGGCTGCCATTCAGACCTACGCGGAAGCAGAAGGGTTTTCTGTGGTGCGTGACTTTGTCGGGCACGGCGTCCACCGCATTTTTCATACAGAACCTCAAATCCCTCACTACGGTACAGCTGGCAAAGGGAAAAAGTTGGCAACCGGTATGGTATTTACCATTGAACCCATGATTAATGTGGGTACCTATGACGTTGAATTATTGGCTGATGGCTGGACTGCCATTACCAAAGATCGAGCTCTAACCGCTCAGTTTGAACACACAGTTGTGGTGACTAAAGAAGGGGTAGACATCTTGACCCAGTTACCTGTGGCAGCAGCGGTTTAAGTACAGTTACTGCCTCAATTCATACGCTCAAGCCCATGCATAGAGTTTTATATTTACTTTTACTTTTGCCGATGTTGGCCTGTACGGGATCTCCAGATCCCAGTAGGCTAGACTCTGCACCGACTCCTGTACCTGAGACAGTGGCTGAACCTGTGGTTGAACCTCTTTCGACAAACCCTACCGATGCTAGCGGTCTCCCTGTGGCTGATATAGACGCAGTCGCCGTTACTGGTGAAGCAGGCAACTACACATTTGCCGTAACCATTAGCAGTGCTGATACCGGGTGTGAGCAGTATTCTGATTGGTGGGAAGTGGTGGATGCTCAATCAGGCGATCTCATTTATCGACGTATTTTGGCCCACAGTCATGTCAATGAGCAGCCGTTTACCCGCAGTGGTGGACCTGTTGCCATTGAGCCCGATCAAAAGGTAGTCATTCGAGGGCATATGGGGGGGCTACAGAGTCATTATGGTGGTCAGGCGCTGGGCGGTAGCGTGGAGTCTGGCTTTCAACCCGTTGAGGATTCTTTACCCAGCTTAGAGACTGTTGAACCTCTACCAAAAGGCTGCGCTTTTTAGAGGCCCAGCGTTGCTTAGGCGCTTGCAGCTAAGTAACCACCCATTTCCCATCCACAGCCCTAGCCTGGGACTTTATTGCTGGGTAGTCCCCCTAGTGGGATAACTATCGGCCATATTGAGCAACCTCAATTGTTTCAGGCCTCATGTACTGACAGCCTCATGTACTGACATAGGAACTGTTGCTAGAAAATCTCTTTTTTCTTTTTTACAAAGAATCTCTTTGTTACATTTTAAGTTCTCTTTTCTTACAAATTAACCACCCTATAATGCCTTAAGATTTCAAAGCATAGAATCTTTTTAACTGGCCAGGACACGGGGTTAATAATGTTGCTGAAAAACCGCGTTGCTCTCATTACATCAGGAGACTGTCGAGTAGGGCGTCGAATGGCCAGCTTGTTGGCACGTCATGGGGCTAGATTAGTTCTTTGTGGCATCAATAAAGCCCATGGTGACAAACTGGTTCATCGTTTAGAACAACAAGGCGCTAAGGCGAGATTTTGTCTAGTGGATGTGGCTGTGTCCAATGATGTGGAAACCGTCATTAAAGATGCGATCGCTACATTTGGTCGTATTGATATTTTGTGTAATAACGCTAGTTTTAGCCTCTTAGGGAATGAAGCCTCTGTTCTAGATCTCACTACAGAATCATGGGAGCATATCGTTGGCCTAAGTTTGCAAGGAGCCTTTCTGTTCAGCCAGTATGCTTTGCCATTTTTGCAGCGTTCGGCCACGGGTTCGATTATCAACATTGTGCCCTATCCCCATAAAGGAATGCATGTTGTAGAGGGCATAAGCCGGGGTTGGATGATGGCAATGACCCGTGACATTGCCGACGGCACTACTCAGTCAGGAGTGCGAGTTAATTTAATTTGGCCCCATGTGGCCGTCAGTGGAGCGACCCTATCGAGTTATCAGACTGCCCTTGCCCATAGGGTATTTCACATGGCTAAACGCGATAAAGATGCTGCCCGAGCCATCGCCCGAGCAACTCTATATCTGGCATGTGATGCTTCTGTAGATATTACGGGCGCAATGGTTATAGTGGATGCCGACTACCCGCAATGGACATAGTTTTTTCAGAAGGTTTGAGAGCAGTCGTTGGAAATATCCATCAAGTCTGCTACTAAGCAGCCAGATCATCTTGAACTTCTAATTCCCCTGTCCATACTTGTGTAAGCAGCTCAACACCAGCCTCACTTAGTAAAACGTCGCCTCCCTCATAATCAATGTCTTGGGCGGCACCCCCTGCAGCAATGACCAGATCTTCTATCCACAGATTGCAGGGAGTGAGGGGGGTAAGCTTGAGTAGCTGATCCAACTGCTGACATATTGCTGGTGGAAGATCCCGTTGGATGATTTGGTAGAGGGCAATTCCGGTGCGCTGTTCTATTCCACCGAGAACTTGATGCATATACCAAGCGGCTTCGTTCGTGGGGAGTTGTTCTAGCCGCTTTTGCAGTTTTTGTAGGAGGGTCGCTAGAAAATCAACGCCGAGATGTTGATTCAGTCTTTGCACAGGACTATCTAAATCCCGTTCAATGACGTTAGAGATTTCATGCCAGTTAATATCGGGAAATGCAGTTTGCAGCAAAATAAAGCCGCGCTCGTTAATGTGACAAGTTCCTTGACTGAGGTCATAGGAGAAATCCTCCCCCGGTTGGGCCCCGGCTTCAATTAGCATACGAAATAGTTGAACGTTGTCAGAATTCATAATAAGAGCAGTTAGAGATGGTCGCTATACGTTTTTTAATATTTTGATTTTCATATCAACCTAGCTACTACGGATGAAGACTGGTGTATCTGTGGGTACAGAATCCTCAAAAGGATTATAAAATCAAGCCAAAAAATTGAGTTGTCAAAGTGTACGACGTGTATAGCTTTCCTGGTAGCGTATGAATACGTAGCTTGTGTCAGTTTCACCGTGCGTCTACGGAACCTAGGTTAAGCTTAAGTAGGCTTTATATACGATGCCTATCTAAATAATAGATAAATTTAAGTTAGTAAAGCCTCACCCATAGGGGTACGCCTGCGCGCTATGGCTGCTCTCGATAGGCCGCATAGACAGCGTTGACGTTATACCAGTTCAGAAAAATGCGGGCGACTTCTAGGGAAAGCTGAGGACGTCCTTGGTCAATCAGCCACTGCAATAAAGGTTTGAGTGTGCGTTCGTTCAGCAGACCACCCAGGGAAAGCAGGCCCCATAGCAACCGATGTAACCAGGTCATTTGAATCATCATACGCACGTCCAGGGTGGGGTGTTTTTGATAAAACACGACGCCCATGCGTGCCCGCTGGATTTCTACATCAATGAGTCGGGGTAAATCGTCCAGGCTGAAGGGTGGATGCCAGTGATACCCTACGGCTTCCGGGCATTTGACTAGCTTTAGCCCTAAGTTTTTGAGGCGTACGCCTAGTTCTAAGTCTTCCCAGCCATATTGGGTGAACTGGGTATCAAATAATCCTGCTTCAGTGAGCCAATGTTTTGCGATCGCAACATTCCCTGTTGCAAAAAAGGCTTGGGAATAGTCCGTCACCTTAAAGGGTTCTGACGTAGGTTCGTCAAAATTGCAGGTATTCACCACTCGCCCATAGGTAAATACGCGGTCATTGCCCTGGCTGGTGTAATGCTTGGTTAGGGCATCGGCATGGTGCTGTAAAAAGCCATCGAGCACCACTAAATCACTGTCGATAAAAATGATGGTGTCGCCGATGGCCTTCTCCACTCCCAGGTTACGGGCAACGGCAGCGCCCCTGTGGTTTTGCTCGTAGAGTGTGACATGGGGAAATTGTTCAGACCGTAACCACTCAACGGTGCCATCAGTGGAGCCATCATCCACCACCACGATTTCATACCCTTTGATTTGTGTATTGGGGCGAACTATCTGGTGTTCCATGGCCCGCAGGCATTTTTCTAGGATGGGTCTGCGGTTGTATGTGGGAATAACAACACTGAAATACATGGATACATGATTAGGGGCATTGCCCTCTATGATAACGGTCTGGTTAGACTATCTCAGGCAAGTGTGTCGGCCTTCTCGCTCCTGTCCGTAATAATTGGCGTGTCACGATTTAATCGCAAACATCAAGAATCTAGATACCTTGAGCCTTCTTAAACTGCAATAATAAGTGGCTGTGATTTTATTTTTGGGTTAAAACTATGGGTCGGGCTGAACGGGTTGTACTAGCCTATTCTGGCGGTGTGGACACGACTGTGTGCATTCCCTACTTGAAAAATGAATTTGGCGTCAAAGAGGTCATTACTCTGGCGGCGGATCTAGGTCAGGGTGAAGAACTCGGCCCAATTCAGAAAAAGGCACAGGATGCGGGCGTGAAGGAGTCGCTAGTGGCCAATGTGACCGAAACATTTGTGACGGACTATGCCTTTCCGGCAATTAAGGCCAATGCCCTCTATGAGGATCGCTATCCGCTGTCAACGTCCCTGGCCCGACCACTCATTGCCAAGGAACTGGTAGCTGCTGCGGAAAAATATGGGGCGGATGCAGTGGCCCATGGGTGCACAGGTAAAGGTAATGACCAGGTACGGTTTGACGTTGCGATCGCGGCCCTCAATCCCAACCTCAAAGTTCTGGCTCCTGCCCGCGAATGGGGCATGAGTCGTGAAGAAGCCATCGCCTACGGAGAGAAGTTTGGCCTCACCTTCCCAGTCAAAAAGTCTTCCCCTTACAGCATTGATCGCAACCTGCTAGGCCGCAGCATTGAAGCCGGTATCCTCGAAGATCCGTGGGCCGAACCCCCGGAAGAAGTGTATACCCTGACTAAGGCCATTGCCGATACCCCCGCCGAACCCGAGTACATTGAAATTAACTTTGAAAAAGGGATTCCTGTCGGCATCAACGACAACAGCCTGAGCCCGGTGGATCTGATTAGCCAGCTCAACGATATTGCAGGCAATCACGGCATTGGTCGTCTTGATCTGCTCGAAAACCGGCTGGTGGGTATCAAATCTCGCGAAATCTACGAAACCCCGGCTCTGATTACCCTACTTGCTGCCCACCGCGATCTTGAAAGTCTCACCCTGCTGGCCGATGTCACTCAATATAAGCGTGGCATTGAACAAACCTACAGCGAGCTTGTCTACAATGGTCTCTGGTTCAGTCCCCTTAAGGCAGCTCTTGATGCCTTTATCGACAAAACCCAAGAGCAAGTTTCTGGCACCGTTCGTCTAAAACTCTTCAAAGGCAATGCCACCATCGTGGGACGTAAATCCACTAACGCTCTCTACACTGAGGAACTAGCCACCTACGGCGCAGATGACCAGTTTGATCACAAAGCCGCCGAAGGCTTTATCTACGTTTGGGGTCTACCCACCCGTATTTGGTCAGAGAAAATACGCTCATCCTCATAATACCCAAATTTTGCCGGGGCATTCCTTGGTGGATGCCCCACTGTCTTAAATATCCCCTAATATTTAACATCCCCAATATTTTGGAATATTGTTGCTTCAACCTAAATTAAACCAACCCGTCATTGCAACGGCCAATGCATCAGCAGCATCATCTGGACGGGGAATCTTCTCAAGTTTTAATTCTCGCTTGACAGCTTCCTGTACATCTTGTTTATCAGCGTTGCCATAACCTGTAAGAGACTGCTTAATTTGGGCTGGGGTAAACTCCACAAAAGGTAATTTATGCTGGGCTAACACCAACATGACAACACCTCTCGCCTGGGCTACCAAAATTGTGTTGCCCATGCGATAAAAAAACAATTTTTCAATGGAAACAGAATCGGGATGATAAGTCTCAATCAAACTGTTGAGATCTTCGTAAATCGTACACAACCGTGAACCGACCTCGGTCCCTGCTGGGGTTTCGATAATACCAAAATCGACCACTGCGAGATCTGGTTTCAGATCTCGGGTGGTTGCTGGATCATATTCAAGAATGCCGAATCCTAAAATGGCTAAACCAGGGTCCAGTCCTAGGATTCGTTTGCGCATTTATCGAGCACCTACGGGAGTACGACCATTGGTAGACGGATCAGGGATAGTAACGCCAAAGACATTACCAAAGGTTTTCTCCACCTTGTATCCCGAGTCGATGGACTCCAGCGGATCTTTGCGCAGACGATGGCGCAGGCAAAGGGCAATCACTGTTTGGATATCGTCAAGGGTTACTTCAGTGCGGCCTTCGTAAGCGGCAAGCGCCTTCGCTGCCCGGTTAGATACAATATCGCCTCGCAGGCCATCCACATCTAGCTCAGAGCATACTTGAGACACTTGCAATTTATACTCTTTGTCAATGGTGACATCCTTGAGTCGTTGTTGTGCACTAACGATTTTGTCCTGCAAAGCCTTCTGCTCAGCATCGTACTTAGCCAAAAATGCGTCGGGGTCTTGGTCGAATTCAGAGCGCTGTTCCACAATCTGAACGCGCTGGACGGGGTCCTTCACGGTACGAATTTCAGCGTGCATGCCAAATCGGTCCAGCAGCTGAGGGCGAAGTTCACCTTCCTCAGGATTACCCGAGCCAATCAATACAAACTGGGCGGGGTGACGAATGGAAATACCCTCACGTTCTACGGTGTTACGTCCTGATGCAGCAGAGTCTAGCAGTACGTCTACCAGGTGGTCATCTAATAAATTGACCTCATCTACATATAGTAAGCCGCGATTAGCTTTAGCCAGCAGACCAGGTTCAAAAGCTTTAACACCCTCAGATAGTGCTTTTTCAATGTCAATAGTGCCGCATACACGGTCTTCAGTTGCACCCAGGGGAAGGTCCACCATGGGTACTTTCATGGTTCCTTCTGGAATAGACTGACCTTCGTACTCACGCTTAACCTCAGGATCTTGAGGCTCACGGTTAAACGGATCGTTCTCTACCACACTGATCTCAGGCAGCAGGTCTGCCAAGGCACGGATTGTCGTGGACTTGCCAGTACCGCGATCACCCATGATCATCACCCCGCCGATCTTAGGGTCAATGACATTCAAGATCAGGGCCAGTTTCATATCTTCTTGGCCGATTACCGCAGTAAAGGGAAAAACGGCGCGCCGGGTAGAGGTAGCAGTACTCACAGGGCTTCTTAAATGCAGGGTTATTTAACGACTAGGTTTTATTGTGCCACAGTGCGGTTCGCCTACTGCTGTCATTCAGTTTCTGCTCATTTAGGCCTCAGGTGCATACGTTAATCTATCAGCAGCTGCATTTGTCACGTTCTCTGTTCGCCGAAGTCATGAGCTTTATCCACATTCGTCCCAACTGGCAATTGCCTGAAAAATTCGCAACGTCAAAAGCTGCTTACCTAAACCGTCGTCGCTTTCTAAAGAACTTGGCTGGTGTGGGGCTGGGGATTGCGGCTACGAGCTGTACCGGTCGCCCCTTAACTGCACAAGGGACCGAGGAACTAGCCAGCACGTTTGGTGACCCCCTCAGTAATTTCACAACGAATTCGGTATTTGCAGATGCTGGGCGTTCGGTGACTAACCAATTATTTGCCAGTCGTTACAACAACTTTTATGAATTTGGCCTTACTAAGAATATCTGGTCGAATGCCCAAAGACTGCCCACAGATCCCTGGAAACTGGAGGTTTCAGGGTTAGTCAAAAACCCTAAAACCTATGATCTAGACGATCTCTATAATAGGTTTCCTCTAGAAGAACGCATCTATCGATTTCGCTGTGTTGAAGCGTGGGCCATGGTGGTTCCCTGGTTAGGGTTTCCCATGCGTAAAGTTTTAGAAGATGTAGAACCGACATCAGATGCCAAATTTGTGCGCTTTGAATCGTTCTATGACGAGAACATTACCGAAGGTCCCTCAATATCGTTCTCAAACTTACCTTGGCCTTATCACGAGGGGTTACGCATTGAGGAAATGGCCAATGACCTAGCCTTTTTTGCTGTGGGTATCTACGGTCGCACCATGCCCAAACAGCACGGTGCTCCGATTCGTATGGTGGTGCCCTGGAAGTATGGCTTTAAAGGCGCTAAATCCATTGTCAAAATCGAGTTCCTAGCAGAGCAACCAGCCACCTATTGGAATACAATTTCTCCCAACGAATACAAATTTGAGGCTAATGTTGAGCCTGACGTCCCTCATCCCCGCTGGTCACAGAAACGAGAACGCTTGGTGGGTGCAGGCGAAGCATGGGATTGGGAAAAGCAGGATACGTTGATTTACAACGGCTATGGTGACTATGTAGCTGACCTTTATGCCTAGGTGGGGAAAGTTTTGCTCATTTTGCAATGAACAATGCCAGCTTCTAAAAACTCAGGACTCGTAATGTCATAGCCCAGGGATTGATAAAACGGGACTGCCATTTTCTGTGCATGGCACCATAGTTGGGATAGCTGATGGTCGCGACCAATAGATTCGATTTCTTCCATGATTCGCCGTCCCAGTCCTCGACGTCGAAAGCTAGGTAATACGGCTAGGCGACCAATTTTTCCATCATGACGGATGTCTAGGCGGGCTGTGCCTGCAGGGCAGCCGTCAACCAAGGCCAGTACATGCTTGGCAATGGGGTCACGGTCATCCATCTCAAGTTCTACAGGTACACCTTGCTCAGCTACAAATACGGTTTCGCGGATGGTACGAATGGCAGAATCGTAGGCCGAAAGTTCGCAACGGACAATTTCGATGGCCATAGAGAGGGCTGAATTGGGTTATAAAAAACGAGTGCCACGGTCACTTTGCCATATTATGCATATTGCTGACCCCGACTATATCAATCCTGTTTTTTCCTTTCCCTATCGCGGTGTGACGATCCAAATTACCCGTGGCACCTATCTGGGAGCAACGATTTATACAGCCTGGGTTGACTATGCTACAGGCAGTGCGGTAGCTGTACCCAAGGCCTATAGCCGAAGTAAAGCAATTAGACGCGCAAAGGATTGGGTTATCAAGAAATTTGTGTTCTGAATAAAAAACAATTAGTGAGTGATCAGTCACTGGCTTACCCACTAATTGTTTTCATGTGACAAGAATTAAATATCATTGCTGATTTAGGGATGAGTTGATCTAGCAAAATTACCTTAGCCCTCATATCTTGCAGATCAAATCCTCCCGAGGATAAGCAATGGTAATAATTTAGTCGATTGAGTCGGTTGATTCTTCAGTACTTACATCTTGAGCTGAGGAGGCATCTTCCTTCTTGTCTGGAATGAATAACTTTTCCAAACGTTCTTTCGACCAGCTTTCACTGACAAATGAGACGGCACTGATCTCTTCCAGACGCACTAGCCAAACGGTTCGGCGAGAGACTTCGTCGTCGGGCTCATCGTCTTCATCAGGCTCGTATACATGAACATAAACGATTTCAACACAGGTATCGTCCAGGTATACAGGAACACCACTTAACCCCCCCCAAGGAAGGCGAACCTGAACTTCAGTGCCTTCTTGCATCGCCTCATCTAGACGCTGATGTAAACGCCCAGAATAGGACTGCTTTTTATTATCCCCAACGAGGTAAGGTCCTTGCCGATTAGTAGTCATGGCGATCCCTGTCAGCTAATGAACAAATTAAATTAATCAATAGTTACGTTGAGGTTGACCAACGCGTTCAAAATGCAGCTATCAAAATGCTACTGTTTCGTTATGGTTATAGATCGATAACGATTGAACTTTATTAGATCCCCTTATTAAAGGTTTGGTTTCTTATTTGAATTACATCGCTAAACATGGATTTAGGGGTATCTTAACTATGAGCTTAGGACGATCATCCTGTATATCTAGCTTACTCAGTTGGCTTAGGCGTGACAGTAAGTATTTCTGCACATTGTGGAAATAAGCTATGGGGGGGCATCTGCTCACCTGGCTAATGCTTTCAGGCAGCAAAATGTCAAATGTCTTTAGAATTTTGGGCGGATTAGGTTGGGGGGACCTAAATTACCTGTGGTTATTGATGCTTGCACCGTTGCAAATATTCATGGGCAATTTCCTAAAGATTGCCTAGATATGTGACACATATTATACACAGGCAGTATGTTGCTGATTTCGCAATTCTAGCTGATCTTTTTAAGAACGGTTTGCTTTGATTTAATTAGCTTTGATGGTTATTGAGAACAATCTTTTTGATTGGCCTTTACCCAGAGAAAAAACTCTTGATATGTACGATTTGTCACATCTGTCAAAATTCGAGAGCGATACGTGAAATGGCCTATTAAAATGAGTCAATTCTGCAAATGTTCTTTAAGATTAAAGCAATCGAACAACCAGTTTGTAACCTGTCCTAGTACTGGCTAGAGGCATGGAGCTGAACGCTACTGTAGTAGAAGTACATTGGGATCTTATGGCGTTTGCCTTAAACCAGTACAGAAAAAAATTCCATAGGGGATGTAAACTCAGACTTACGGTTTCGAACTTTTTGTACTACAACTGTAGTATGTAAGTGTCCATTCTATATAATTCCTAAAAACGATTAATGAGCCTGAATACCAAGCTGCCCACTACTGATATGCAAGTCACTAGCATCCGTTTCGAGCGGGAGCTGATTGATAAGCTCAAAACCCTGGCAGGCAGTCGTGGGTATCAGTCACTGGTACGCGAGGTGCTGTGGGATTATGTGCGTCAACATTCTGATGATCCTGGCTTTCAGATACAGCGTCAGCAAATTCGTGCCATTATGGCTGCCGAAGCGCAACGTCGTGAGCGCTGTGCCCTAACTGGAGTCACCATTGAGCCTGAAGAGGAGATGTGGATGGCGTTTACAACGGATCATGAATTAGTGCCATTAAGTGTCGATAGCTTGGAAATAGACTAGAGTAGCGGTTTTGTGGCAAAAATTCTTGGTAGGACTACACCTGTTTGTGTATGGGGTTAGCCTTGTTCAACCCTATGTCTGGTAGTCTGGCGGCTATATGCTTCAATCTTGCCGTCAATGCCTTTAAATCTTTGCCCTTGTGGAAGTGGATCTGCCTATGCCAGGTGCTGTGAACCCTATTTGACAGGGGGCGATGTAGCACCTACGGCAGAGGCTTTAATGCGATCGCGATATACAGCCTATTGCGAGGGTAATGTAGATTATCTACTCGCTACCCATCATCCAACCAAGCGGACGTTTGACGATCGCATTAACCTGCTTAAAAGTATTAAGACTACGGTTTGGCAATCCCTGACCGTGGTCAGCACCCGCAAAGGCCGTGCTAATGACACCGTTGGCCAAGTGGAATTTATGGCGGTTCACAGCCAGCCAGAGTGGGGCCAACTGCATGAACGTTCCAGGTTTACCAAAGAAAAGGGTCGCTGGTTTTATCTAGATGGTGAGATGCTGCCGCCGATACTACCAAAACGTAATCAACCCTGTTGGTGTGGGAGCGGTAAGAAGTTTAAACATTGCCACGGTAAATAGATTGTGAAGTATGGGTTTTGAGTTCTAAGGAGCAAGCCATAAATAAATTCCAAAAGTAAATGCTGAAGAGACGTTCCATGGAACGTCTGTACATCCAAAATTTGGAAATTAATTAATTTTTGCTTCCTAAGTCACTTGCTTTACGGCAAGTTAGGGCCAAATAAAGGACGCCAACTCTCATAATTCATCATTCAAAACTAAGAACTATTAACCTCAACCTGTTTACTACAAACTACGTAGCCAATTTACGCACTGGCCCTCACTCGATACCCTCCTCATTACGCTACGTTAGTCTCAGTGAGGAGACATCGGCTAAGTTTACGGTAATAAGGAGCGAATCATGGGCTGGATGACAATGCCTCAGATTTCAGGTTTGAAAATTCTCCCCTTCTCCCATATCCTATCGATCACTAAGGTCAGCGTACTTGCCTTAAGTGTGACATTGGGGCCTACTCTGGGGGGTGGTTTGGTTTTAGCCAATGACGGTGAAGAGGCTCCTGAACCTGTTAGCTCTCGGTTTACCTGTGAGATTCAAGATGGTGAGTACACAGTCATGTATCGTCCCAAGAGTGAGCCTGGTCAAGCATATCCTTGGGCTGTGCCCGCAGAGATGGGTGGTGGCTGGACTCCTGAACGTCGTTGTGAGACTATTAGTGCCCGACTAGAGGAGTATCGTCCTGACGGTCTTGTCGAGCTACGTACAGATGTTGAAAATGGTTACAACACGGTGTGTGCGACTACTGAAGAATCATTAGAATCTTGCCGCATCGTCTTTACTGTACCCCCCGGTCAAGACCCAGTAGCAACACGGGATGCTGTCTTTTCTAACATTACCCTAGCGGATGCCGGAACAGGTACTAACGCAGTCAATACCTTTGTAGGTGGTGCAAGATTGCCCGAGACTGATTTGTTCGGAGTCGGGGCTTTGGATAGTGAGATTTTGGGAGCGGTGGATGAGATTTTGGGAGGTCGTTCCTCCACGCAGCATCACGGTATTTATCTGAAGCCTTATCTAGACCCTACAGATGGTGGTACTGGTGAGTATCTCAATCAGGCAGGTCGCAGTTTCAATCCTGACAATTTCCGTTAGGTATTAGTCCACACAGTTACATAAATGGGGGTGACACCATCGTGGTGTCGCCCCCATTAGGTTGTTACTCTGACTAGCTGAGCCAGCCATTTATATCTTTGTGCCCATAATCTTTGTGCTCATAGTTCACACCCTATTGGAGCCTGCCCTAATAGGGTGGCAGTAACTGATCGGACCAAAGGCCTTTAGTCTCTAGCCATGCTCGGTTAAATATTTTTGACTGATAGCGAGAGCCACTATCACACAGTACGGTGACGATGGTGTGTCCGGGGCCTATTTGCTTAGCCAGGGCAACTGCTGCGCCTACATTGATACCTACGGATCCACCCATGTAGAGACCATCTTTATACAGAAGCTGATAAACCACGCGCAACGCTTCAGGGTCATCAATTTGAATGGCATCATCGGCAGGGGCTCCAGCCATGTTGCCGGTAACGCGACCGTTGCCGATGCCTTCGGTAATAGAGTTGCCTTCAGCCTGGATTTCACCTGTTTTGACGTAGCTGTATAGACCGCTGCCCATGGGGTCGGCTACTACACACTTAATGTCAGGATTTTTTTCTTTAAGAAACATCGCGGTACCGGCATAGGTACCGCCGGTACCGGTTGCCGCAACCCAGGCGTTAATTGTGCCATCGGTCTGCTGCCAGATTTCGGGGCCAGTGGTTTCATAATGAGCCTGTCGGTTGGCCAAATTTTCAAACTGATTTGCCCAAATAGCATTGTCCATTTCTTCGGCTAGACGGCCCGATACTTTAACGTAGTTGTTGGGGTCGCGATACGGAACAGCTGGAACCGTGCGTACTTCTGCACCTAAGGTGCGGAGCAGATCAATTTTCTCTTTAGATTGTGTTTCGGGAATGATGATAACGCACCTGTAGCCCTTGGCATTACAGATGTGTGTTAGGCCAATACCGGTATTGCCAGCCGTTCCTTCAACAACGGTGCCACCGGGTTTGAGTAATCCTTTCTTTTCGGCGTCTTCAATAATGAAGAGAGCCGCTCGATCTTTCACCGAGCCACCGGGGTTAAGAAATTCAGCTTTACCTAAGATTTCACAGCCAGTTTCGTCGGAGAAGCTATTGAGCCGAATCAGCGGGGTGTTGCCAACGGTGCCAACAAAACCTTGCTTGATATCCATAGGAGCCTTCGTGCAGTAAACGTTGGTAATAATCAGTCTTTTTATCCTAATGGGGAATGGGACGTGGTTAACGGTGGAAAAGAATAAAAAGAAACGTAACGCCTTATGGCCAAAGGCTAAGGTCAATGGAGGTGGTTAACGGTGGCAGTGTATCAATTAAACCGGCCTGGGCAAGTTGCTGAGCAGAGTGCTGCCACCGTGTTGCATTGAGGGTGCCGATAGTCTGGTTACTGTTTTGTATATAGTTGGCAATAATCTTGAGGGATTGGGTTTGATAATCAAGATCTTGGTAGTTTGGTTCAACGTATTGCTCTACCAACAGACGGGCGGTTTGTTCGGGATGATTGATGGCCCAGTGCCAGCCTGCAAACGTGGCGGTCAAAAAGCGTTTTATGGTTTGGGGGTGCTTGGCGACTAACTGGGTAGGGGCAAAAATTACTTGGCTGTAAGCATCGAACCCGTAGTCATGGAAGGTCAACACTGTTGGTGATTGGCCCAGACGACGGGCAAAATCTAGGGGTTCATCCAGGGCATAGCATTGGACAGCATCGAATTCGCCATTGATTAGACGCTGATGCTTATTGCGATAGGGAATGGTGACAATATCGATTGGGTCTGAAGGGATATGATTTTGGGATAGAACCTGTTCTAAGGCTTTGCGCCCGTCGCTATGGACGCCAACGCGTTTGCCGGGTAGCTGTTGGAGCTGGCTGAGGCCTTTTTGGGGCAGACTCATGAGGGCTAACGGAGATGCTTGGAGCATGGTTGCGATCGCAACCACATCCACT
Source organism: Leptothoe sp. ISB3NOV94-8A (assembly GCF_043421595.1). Classification (NCBI taxonomy): domain Bacteria; kingdom Bacillati; phylum Cyanobacteriota; class Cyanophyceae; order Nodosilineales; family Cymatolegaceae; genus Leptothoe; species Leptothoe sp. ISB3NOV94-8A. Next base: position 6,558,971 of record NZ_JAXSQW010000001.1, read on the forward strand.
CCCTGAGCCTGGGCTGCTAAAATCAGCGACTCCTCAGCACAGCCAAGGGTATGGGGCTGTGAAGCCACTGTTTTCACCACATCCAGATTAGGCGGTGCCGGCTTTAGGGTGACGGCCAGTCCCTGGCGGCGATACTCTCCATGGGCTTCTGCTACACAGAGTCCAGCAAATTGAGCATTGAGTCGCCAGTCGAGCTGCATGGTCAATGGCTGTGTCCTGCGCCAGGGAATTAGTCCGAGCCCAGCTTGCAAAAAAAGGCGACGCGATAGCACTCCTATCTCTCTCCATAACAATTACCTGGCCGCTTTACATCGTAAAGACATTTACCCTCAACCACATCTAAAACAAAGGGGGCATTGCCCAATTTTGAGTTTTGGTCATCGACAATCCGGGCAATCTAAACCCGTGGGTATGAAGTAGGAAAAGTTGATGGTTCAAGGCAGCGCAACCTTTGAAACCCTGGCGAATAGCCATCAGTTATGGACAACGCTATTCAACCATTTGAGCACAGCGATTCACCTTAAAACCCTTAAGGGAAAATGGCTCTATGCCAATGATGCCAGCTATCGCCTGTGGGAGCACGATCCGATCAGAGAGGTGAGGACCCAGCTTCCTCAGACCGATCGAGAGCTCTTGCCCCTGGCCCAAATCGCAGACTTTGCCCAGGCAGATGCCCAGGTCATTCGCCACGGAGACTGTATTGAATTCACAACGCGATACTCACGGCGCGCCAGCACAATTTTCGTTCGCAAATCTTTGATTTCATTGCTGCCAGGCAATCGGTTAATTTTGACCGAATGCCAGGATGTGACCCAATGTTATGAGCAGTCTGCCGCCGTTGGTCCTGAGGCTTTGGCAGATGCCTTACAAGAATTACAGCAAACCCAGCTACAGCTGGTGCAGAATGAAAAAATGTCCAGCTTAGGGCAACTAATGGCTGGAGTTGCCCATGAAATTAATAACCCCGTTAATTTCATCTATGGCAATATTCGCCATGCCCAATCCTACACAGAGGAACTCATGGATCTGATTGATGCCTATCGGTCTGGGCATACCCAGCCTACGGCTAGTGTGCAAGCTATGCTAGATGAGATCGATTTTGATTTTCTCTCTGCTGATCTACCTAAAGTATTAGCCTCTATGCAAGTGGGGGCTGAGCGCATTCGAGCAATTGTATCGTCACTACGCACATTTTCGCGCATGGACGAGGCGGAAATGAAAACTGTTAATCTCCATGATGGCATTAACAGCACGTTGATGATTTTAGAGCATCGATTTAAGGCTAATAACCAACGTTCTGGCATCGTTGTTCAAAAACAGTATGGTGATCTACCTGCCATTGAATGTTACGCAGGACAGCTCAATCAAGTTTTTATGAATCTCTTGACCAATGCTATTGATGCGTTAGAGGAGACCATTGACCACAATGCTACACCCCTGGAAATTAAGATTTCGACTCGGTTAGAGCAGCAGCAGGCAATTGTTGCTATTCATAACGGTGGACCAGGCATTCCACCTCATATTCAGGCACGGCTGTTTGATCCTTTTTTCACGACTAAGCCGGTGGGCAAGGGGACGGGTATGGGGCTGTCCATTAGTTATCAGATCATTCATGAACGGCACCATGGCCAGTTAACCTGTGAGTCCAGCGATGCCACAGGGACAACATTTACAATTGCAATTCCCGTGAAGCAATGTTCCTGTACTATGGCACGAAAAAAGGATGCCCCAGTGGAGCATCCTTGATGGTTCCAGCAGAGTGGATGTTATTGCCTACTTGTTAGGCTGGGGAGTCATACGCAAATAAGGCTTGAGTTCTGTAACCCCCTTGGGAAACTGCTGCTTCGCATCTTCAGTAGAGATTGAAGGTACAACGACACAGTCGCCACCATCTTGCCAGTTAGCAGGGGTGGCAACCTTGTGGTAGTCAGTCAACTGTAGGGAGTCAATGACCCGTAGAATCTCATCAAAGTTACGGCCAGTGCTAGCTGGGTAAGTAATGGTGAGACGTAGCTTCTTGTTGGGATCAATGACAAATACGGAGCGTACAGTCAAGGTGTTACCAGTGCTGGAGTTGGGGTGAATCATCCCATATAGCTCAGACACTTTCTTGTCTTCGTCAGCCAAGATGGGATAGTCAACGCTAGTGCTCTGGGTTGCGTTGATGTCACCAATCCAACCCTGGTGAGATTCTACACCGTCAACGCTGAGGGCGATAGTTTTAACGTTGCGCTTGTCAAACTCAGCTCGATACTTGGCTACAGTACCTAGTTCAGTGGTGCAAACGGGAGTGTAGTCAGCAGGGTGAGAGAAAAGAACGACCCAGCTGTCGCCAGCCCATTCATAGAAATTGATATCCCCAGCGGAAGATTTCTGGGTAAAATCTGGGACCTGATCCCCTAGTTGAAGAGCCATAACCGAATTTCCTGATATTTCCTTACATCAACAACGCTTGCATTAAAGCCATGTGATTAGGCTAGTTGCGCTAAGAATCTCATAAACCCCGGTATTCCGGTCGGAGTTTAGATGATTCTTAATCATCCTATCGTGAAAGGACCCAAATGGTATCAATTGCAGCAGTTGTCTACGGGCAAATATGTATATTTTTTAACCTTGCACAGACTGCTGTGTGAGTTCTGAATATAGGTCTACAAGGAGTCTTATGCCCCAATGTTGCCATTGGTAATTTACTGATAAATGTCAGGACTTGATATCAGTTCTTCTTAAATGACAGCGATCGCATCCTGGTTTTGTGGGGCTGTCCAGGTGTCGTGACCCTGAGCCAAACGAATGGAATTTTGACGAACTTTGCACAAACGATGGTCAATAGTGAAGTGGGAAGATAGTATTTCCCAGAGTTGGGGACTACATATGATGAGAGTGCCCAATTCCGATTAAGCTTAGGAACTGTAGCATCAAAGGAAAAGCCATGGCAGAGGCAGCTAAACGAGTCCTGTTGGTAGATGATGAGCCCGGCTTGCGTGAGGCGGTTCAAGCCTATTTAGAAGACAGTGACTTTCAGGTGCGCACGGCCAGCAATGCCACTGAAGGACTAGAGCTATTGCAGCAGGAACCCCCGGATGTGCTGATCTCAGACATTATGATGCCTGAGGTGGATGGCTATGCATTTCTTAAGCAGGTGCGTGAAGATCCTCGCTACAAATCGCTACCGGTAATTTTTCTGACAGCCCGTGGGATGACTAGCGATCGCATCCAGGGCTACAACGCTGGCTGTGATGCCTACCTATCCAAACCGTTTGATCCAGAAGAGCTGGTGGCCATGGTCAGTAATCTGATCGAACGCCAGGCCGCACGTACGCCAGAAGCTGGAACCGTGCCTGATATCGCTGCTATGGCCCGCCAAATTGAGGAAATTAAGGCTCTGCTCACACAGCGAGGAACGATCCCTCAAAAAACATCGCCGATTCGTATTGATCTGACGCCCCGCGAACAGGATGTATTAAACCTGGTGGCAGAAGGCCTCATGAATAAGGAGATTGCGAGTCGTCTGGGCACCACAGTCCGCAACGTCGAAAAGTACGTCAGTCGTTTATTTGGTAAGACCGGTACTAATAGCCGTACAGAGCTAGTCCGATTTGCCCTAGAGCATGGGTTGGTAACTACGTAGGTCTCGCTTTGTAAGGATGCACTGCTGCTGTGCATCCAATCGAGTGCATGGTGGATATGTGCTGACATCTTGAAGGGCGTACGTCGGTACGCCCCCACTGGAGGCTGGTTGATTGTTAACCGCTCCCTTGTGCATCGACTAACGATCATTCATCAAATAAGTCCAATGGAAAAGGTCCATAGGTGCCATTAACCAGGTCATACTCGGGCTCACTAGCGTGGAAGGAGACCAAAACGCCGCGATTTGGCCCCCCATAGTCATCTAGATACCAAGCGCCTTTGAGGGTATTGAACTTCAGGTAAATAGCACCGTCTCGTTCAGGCAAGTCTAAATTGATGGGACGGCTGAGGCGACCGACATAGGCTTCGGTTGCTGCTTTGCCTTCGGCCAGGGTATCGGTACATACACCCAGGGTTTCGTAGTCAGCTAAATCGCTAAACCATAGCAGAGCATTAATGAGATCACGCTTCTGCGCTTTAGACAGCTGGGGGGGAACTGCCAAACAGCTAAATTGCGCTAACTGCTGGCGGACTTTTTTAAGGTTGGTGGGTGACGGGGTGAGGTTTAGCATAGCGTCTGAGTAAATGTAGGCTTCGCTATGATTTCGTGGTGATAAGGTCGCTCTTAGGCGGGCTGATGGGCTCACTAAATCATGATGCCGCGCTGCCTTAGAAAACAGTGCGGTGATTATTATGCCATTGCACCTCTATCTATGACACTTACCTGCGATCGCAGCCAAGAACAGATTCACAAACGCTACAATCTGCGGGTTAAAGATATGCCGACGGAGCAACGTCCCCGCGAGCGATTGATGGCCTATGGTGCTAAAAATTTAACGTTGGCTGAACTGCTGGCGATTTTGCTGGGCACAGGGGTTAGCCGTGGTCATAAGCTATCAGCTGTGAATCTCGGTCAATGTATTCTCAATCAACTTGCCCAGGATAGTGCCACAGCCCTGGATGCTTTACGAACTGTTACACCGCAGGAGCTGATGACCATATCCGGTGTCGGAGAGGCGAAAGCTGCTGCCATCTTAGCCGCATTAGAACTGGGAAAGCGAGTTTTGCAAAATCGTCCTGCTGATCGCACAATAGTGGATGATCCCGCCGTAGCTGCTGCTGCCCTCAGTCAAGATTTAATGTGGCAATCGCAAGAGAGATTTGCGATCGCACTGCTCGATGTTAAACATCGACTCCTGGGCACCAAAATTATTTCTCTCGGTACTGCCACTGAAACCCTAGCCCACCCAAGAGAGATTTTTCGTGAAGTCATTAAACAAGGGGCTACCCGTGTGATTGTCGCCCATAATCATCCCTCCGGTATTCTTGAGCCCAGTGATGCTGACTTAGCGTTGACCCGCCAGTTGCTGGAAGGAGCAAATATTTTAGGGATTCCTCTGTTAGATCACCTAATTTTAGGAAATGGAGACTTTGTAAGTCTACGACAAACTACAGAGCTATGGAATACGCAGGCTGAATAAGCTTGGCGGCACAACAACTTGTGGAAGTGATCATGGAGTATTTAAACCCCATTGGCTACGTATAACTCAATAAATATTCGTAAATAATTACCTAAAAGTATTCTTCAATACTCTGCTTCACATTCGATGATAGGTTTGAATTTACTTGACACACAGCTGCTATCGGTCGCCGCACTTTACTAAAGTGAGCTATGGACTCTAGCTTGATTCTTTCGAATGTTTTAAACTCACCTGTCTTGTTTTTCGTTATTGGCCTGACAGCTGTGTTTCTCAAGTCAGACTTAGAGATCCCTCAGTCGATCTCCACGCTGTTCTTTGTGTATTTATTATTTGCCATCAGCTTTAATGGGGGGGACGGATTCTACGAAAGCGGTTTGAGTTCTGAGGTGGTTATAGCCTTAAGGTCAACTGTGGTGGTGGTTGCTGTCGTCTCTGTTTATTCTTTCTTTATTTTACGGCTAAAGCTTGATCTCTACAATGCTTCAGTGATTGCAGCAATCGATAACTTTCTCTGTGCGGTAACGTTTGTAACCGCTAGTTCGTTTCTCTCTCCAGTAAATGTTGGCGTTGGCAATTATCTGGTAGCTACTTTAGCGTTGATGTCATCACCAGCAATGATTATGGGTCTTTTATCGGTGAGAGTGTTTGTCAATCGACTCAAGGATAAGAGTTTGCAAGACACACTTGATTGGGGAGAATGTTTCAGGAGTCCTGCCCGAATGGTTTGGCCTTTTTGTTGGTGGGTAGTTTGTTAGTGAAGCTAGTTGCCAGTGATTTTTCCCCTTCAATACCGGCATTTCTATTTACTTTCATTTAATTCAAAACGTTTGGAGTTAGATATCGATCATGGCATTGTCTCCATCTGTTCTACTGCCAAGTCTCAATTTCAAGAATCTGCGGGGAGACTTATTTGGTGGTGTCACGGCAGCGGTTGTTGCCTTACCTTTAGCTCTGGCCTTTGGTGTTGCTTCTGGAGCAGGACCCATTGCTGGGCTATATGGAGCCATGTTTGTTGGCTTTTTAGCTGCTCTGTTTGGGGGTACTCCTTCCCAGGTCTCGGGGCCTACAGGCCCAATGACGGTAGTCATGGCATCTACCTTTGCGGCACTGACGGCTAAGTACCCAGAGGCCGGTCTCGCCATGGCCTTTACGGTGGTTATGTTGGGTGGTCTGTTTCAAATTTTGATGGGGCTTTTGAGATTAGGAAAATACATTACTTTCATGCCCTACACCGTTATCTCTGGGTTTATGTCAGGGGTGGGGGTGATTATTATCCTGATTCAAATTGGTCCTCTGTTTGGGGCTGTCGGGCAAGGTGGTGTTGTTGATTCAATTCTGCTGTATCCAACTGTTTTTAGTACTATCAATCCTGTTGCTGCCGGGCTGGGGTTGCTGACTCTAGCGATTGTGTTTGCTGCCCCGCCAAAGCTGAATCGCATCTTGCCAGCGCCTCTGATTGCCCTGGTTCTTTGCACCTATCTATCAGTGAGATTCTTCCCCAATAGCGGTATTCCTCGCATTGGTGATATTCCTTCGGGCTTGCCTAGCCTGCATATGCCCTACTTCTCTTGGGGGGCTATGAAGGACATGCTGGGGTACAGCATTATGCTGGCTGTACTGGGAGCGTTAGATTCACTGCTCACCTCCTTGGTAGCCGATAGTATTACACGCACCCAACATGATTCTGACCGTGAGCTAATTGGTCAAGGTATTGGTAATTGTGTGGCTGGCTTGTTCGGTGGTTTACCCGGAGCTGGAGCTACTATGCGTACCGTGATCAATGTGCAGACGGGGGGTAAAACTAATCTTTCGGGCATGATTCATGCCCTTGTGCTAGCGGCAATCGTGCTTAAGGCTGGTTCTTTGACTGAACCAATTCCCCATGCTGTATTGGCAGGAATTTTGATCAAAGTCGGGATTGACATCATTGACTGGGGCTTTTTGAAGCGAGCCCATCGCCTGTCTACAAAGGGGGCAAGCTTGATGTATCTGGTCATGGGACTCACGGTTTTTGTGGACCTGATTACGGCTGTGGCCGTTGGGGTATTTTTAGCCAATCTGCTGACCATTCAAGCAATTACCGATATTCAGGTACAGGATATGCGGGCAGTGACCCATGGGGATAATGAAAACTGGCTCACCCCTGAAGAACGCTCCCTGCTAGAAGCTGCTAAGGGACGAGTACTCATGTTCCATCTCAGCGGTCCCATGAGTTTTGGCGCGGCCAAATCCATCGCTCGGCGCATGGCTATCGTAGAAAATTATGAAATCCTGATTCTAGATTTGAGCACTGTCCCTAGATTAGGAGTAACGGCTTTGCTGGCGATTGAAACCATGATTAAAGATTCCTTGGCTAAACGGCGAGAGGTATTTTTGGTAGGTGCCCATGGCCAAGTTGCCCACAGGCTTGAACGGTTAGAAATTTTGCAGAAGCTGCCTCCAACCCATCAGGTTACCGAGCGCATTATTGCCCTAGAGCGCTCGATAGAGCTGATTCGTGACTATGCTCCCCATGCAGAGGTTTAGGTGAGTCAGACTGGGGTCTCCTGGGGGGATAAATGACAGATCTCTCATAATTAGTTCATTCTCAGTGCACAACGGTCTTAACTCATGGTTAGTACGTTGGGGGCATTGATGATATTTCATTGATATCCCCCAACGTATCCTTGGAACGCATGAAAATGATGCTTTCTGAGCGTGCTGAATCCCTGTGCCTAGTTTAAACATCGGACGTTTGAAGGATTATATATACGTCACGTTGTTGCTTGTTTGGAAAGTCTTTTTATGCAAGCATGCTCGATCTCGGATATTTCAGGTTTGGCAGATTTAGGTCGGATGGCGGATTTAATTGGGTCGTTTAGCGATCGCAACTATCTTCAAAAAATACCCGCTCTCTTTTATGAATTTGAGCAAAACTGCGCTAACGACAGCTTAGGCTATCGGCAGATTAAACAGGCCAATGTATCGGCTGATAAGGCTCGTCTATGTACCTAGGACGGCCAATTTAGCCTTGTCAATGGAACCTTAAGTAAGTTTTAGTGATCGTATCTCATAACATCCGTATCCATATCGGCGGAAAGCACCTAAACTAGGTGCTGTTCTTACCTGAGAGACCCATGGCACCACGCGATGCGAGTAAAACGTCCACTGCTGCTTCTGAAGCCGTGGATACTGCCCCAACCAAAGCAGCAACTCCCGCTAAAGCAGCAGATTCTGCTAAAGCAGCAGATCCTGCTAAAGCAGCAGCTCCTGAAGCTGCACCCGCTGTAGATACTGGAAACTTGGACACGATCTTCAGCGCCCTCAAAACGTTAATGACCACAGTGGATAAGCTACAGAAGTCGCGCCAAGAAGTGGGCGATATCAAACCTTTAATTGTGCGGATGCTGGATGGAGAATTGCTGTCGGGAGATGAATTAGATCAGTTAAAGACAGGTGTCAGTGGCCTTTCTAAATTGGTGCGCATCTACAGTGACTACCAAACTGCCCTGGAAAAAGCTCAGCCAGCTAGAGAGATCTTAGATACGGTGCTGAAATAGCTATCATTCTCGTATCTGGAACGTTTGAGAGAAGACTGACTCGATCAACTATTCAGGACCTATATTTGTGGCAGAGAGAAGGTTGTTAGGTCTTGAATAGTTCTCCTTAGAATTTGACTTTAGCGCTGTGTTACGGCCAGAGATGTCTGTAAAAATCGACATCTGTATGAATGACATCCTTGATTGCAAGGCATGATGATTGGCTATGGGTCGTAGATCTCTTGTCCTTGGGGCTCGCTATACTTTCAATAACTCCTAGATAATGCTGAATCACAGCTTGGGTAGCATTAGGTGATTGATTGAGGGTGTCGTTGTGGCTAATCTACAGCATTTAGAACGGCTACATCAGGGTGTACAGCGATGGAATCAGTGGAGATTAAATAATCCTGGAATAGTGCCTGATCTAAGTGGTGCAACCTTATTGGCGGCTCAATTGAGTGGAGTGAATTTCAGCGGTGCCAAGCTCCATAGAGTGCAGCTAGATAAAGCGGAGTTAAGCGGTGCTAATTTGTATAAAGCTGATCTGACTCAGGCTCATCTATCGGAGGCTGACTTAAGCGGTGCAAAACTACGTAAAGCCAGGTTACGGGGTGTTAACCTAGCCAGAACCGATCTGCGAGGGGCCAATCTAACCAAGGCGCATTTACCTGACGTGGATCTAAGTGGTGCGAGTCTAAGTGGTGCGAATCTGAGTGGTGCGAATCTATGTAGGGCTAACTTGAGCAGTGCCAATTTGAGCAGTGCCAATTTGAGTGGTGCTGCTTTGATGCAGACGCAAGTGTTGGGTACTGTATTTGCCAAGGCAATGCTTACCGGTGCCTGTATACAAGACTGGACTTCCAATGGTGCGACGATCTTGGAAGGGGTTATTTGTGATCATATCTATCTCAAAGATGTGCCAAAAGAGCGACATCCCAAGACAAGAAATTTCAAGCCTGGTGAGTTTGCTAGGGGCTTTCAGCAAACTACACGTGTGATTGATCTTGTTTTTCAGGGGCGTATTGACTGGCAAGCGTTTTCCCAGGCTTTCCAAACGCTTTGCCAAGAATATGTTGATGCTAATCTCTGTATCCAATCGATTGAAAAAAAGCAAGGTGGTGCTTTTGTTGTTCGTTTAGCCATGGCTCCTGATACCGATGCTGCTGTGATTGAAAGTCGGGCAAAAGAGCAGTACATGGTTGAAATGCATACACTGGATGCACAGTATAAGCGGCGATTGCGATCGCAAGGATATCCTTTTAGCATGGCCCGTCATAGTATCAACATGGAGCGTCGGGATAAAGCCACCCTAATGGGCGTGTTGACCACGATGGCCAATAGTCAGCAGGGGCCCAAATATCGGATAGACAATACGTCCTTGTTGAATAGTTTGACCACGACGGGGCAAAACATAGAACTTAACGGTTATGACAAACATCCGGCTCATATCATAGATGCCCTCAGGAAAAAGGCTCTGAAAACAAGGACTTGTAAGCTAAAGGCTTTCAAGAACGTGGAACCTGTTCAAGCCAAAATTATTGAAATGTTGTTATCTGGTATGTCTCCATCGAGAATTACCAAAGTGATGCAGCTTGATCGGGGTCAGGTCAACCTTTACCAACGGCAGTCAACCTTTCGCACAGCCTTTTGGCGAGCCTTTCTCAAGAAAATGCTGGATTTTGTCGGGAGATTGCTAACCATATTGCAAAATCTGACTACTGATGCTCAGATCTCTTCAAAGTATCGTCTATGGCTTATAAAATGGTGGTTAGGCTGTTTTTTCGCAACTGTTGACTACCAAGGGCCCCCTCATGTACCTGTTTTACAGAGCGAGATTATTCATCTGTTGCTGTTTGGTATGACCCTCACAGAAGTAAGCGATGCTCTGATGATTGATCCTAGACAGGTCAACAAGTACCGACAACAACCTGCATTTCGGGTCGCATTTTGGCATGCCTACTGTCAAAAACTGCTGGTTTTAATCAGTAAGGCTACCGATACTGCTAAAGCTCTGCTAGTTAATCCTCAGATGACTTTTAACTGTCGTCTGATCGCAGTTGGCTACTTATTCCAAAAGTGCCCCACCGACTTTATGCGCACCCTTGAAAGAATCGAATTAGAACAGATGGCCTGCGTGCTGATATCCATTAGTGCGGGACAAATTTCTGGCGTATTACCATTGTCATAGTCTGCATGCGGTGCTGCTTCGCAATTCGCCGGGATAGTCTTCTTCGCCAACGGCTACTATCGTGTCCCACCGCTGAGTCGTCTTTGGGGCACACCGGGGGGAGCTGGCTGAAACGAACGCTCTACTGAAAGTTCCTGACATGGCCAATCCATTCTTATAATCAGTGGTTGGGCAACGGCATCTGCCATCAGACAATTGGGGACAATGATTGTGGCGCATGCCAGGTTCCGTAACAGACCACCCATGGGCAGATTTCCAAACAAACAAGGTCAATTCGGTGCCCGCAAGCAACCGCAATGACCTATCGGTGGTTAGTTAGACTTTACGACCAGGTTGTTGCAAAACTTAATTAAAAGCCGTTTCTGCTTTATATAGCTTGGTGCACATAGTTCATAACATCTACTGAAGACTGAGGGTCAGATTATAGGAAGCATCGCTAGAGATGCCGCCGACAACTACTTGGTAATCGCCGGTGTGAGGTAAGAAAACCGTCTCATTATTGGCGCTAAATGCCAGGATGTAACCGCTGGGGGAAATGATATCAAAAGCAGCGTTATTTCCTGTGGCCTGGAGGCTGATACTCATCTGCTGACCACCGTTAGCGTTGAACAGATAAATATCCCGGTCCCCTCGCACTACCCTATTGCTAGCAATGACATAGCGTTGGCCAGGGTCGAACTCAATCCGTTCGGTTCTGGCATTATTCGCTCCGGCCAGCAGGTCCTTGGCTTCAAGACCATTGTGATCTTGGAAGGCCGGATCAACCAGTTCACAGTCCGTTAGATTGAGGACGTTGTCTTTGGTTTGCAGTGTATTGCTGGTTAATATCCAGGTATCACGGGTGTCTTTGACGTCCTTGTCAATCCAGGTGGTAACGTCGACTATGGATGTGTCTGCGATTAGTGAACCTGAAAACACTTGGGCATAGGTTGTTGAACCGCTTGCTGCTTCGGTTTGAACCGATGAGCGCACATCGCCGCTAATCTGATGGTTGTCGAGGGTTAGACGCAAATACGTCGCGAGCATGCCGTTGTTTAATAAGTAGCAATAGCGACCTGGATCTAGCTCAAACGTCTTCGAGATGGACTCTGAGATGGTTTGAGGTGTGGATGCTTCAGGTGCGATCGCACCTGATCTAATCGTTTCCCGAGGGCTACATCCTATAAGCAGGCTGAGCAAACTAACAGTCAGCAGACTGATTGAAGTAAAGCGCATCATGATGACAAGCCTATCCTGGATAGGAATTGTGACGATGAATTTTAGCCGTAGTAAATGCGACTGCTCACCACAACATTAACGAGTCAGTTCAACTATTGCCTGGGTGATGCAACTCAACTCGGCAGGCTCAATGATATAAGGCGGCATCGTGTATATAAGTTTACCAAAGGGGCGTAGCCATACACCGTGCTCTACTACCTGTGGCTGAATTACAGCCATATCCACCGGTTCATGCAATTCGACAACGCCAATGGCTCCTAACACCCGCACGTCTTTGACTAAGGATGATGCCCGGCAGGGGGCTAGCTCTTGCTTCAGCTGTGCCTCGATTGTCTGGATTTTGGCTTGCCAATCGTAGCTGTCTAAAATGGCAAGATTCTCTAAGGCGACGGCACAGGCCAAAGGATTGGCCATAAACGTAGGACCATGCATAAACACCCCTGCTTCGCCCTGGCTAAACACCTGACTAATGTGGGGTGTGGTGAGCGTTGCCGCCAGCGACATAAACCCACCGGACATGGCCTTGCCGATACACAAAATGTCAGGGAAAATCTTTGCATGTTCGCAGGCAAAGAGCTGCCCCGTACGCCCAAAGCCTGTGGCGATTTCATCCAGAATTAACAGCACACCATACTGGTCACAGAGCTCTCTGGCACGACGCACATAGTCGGGACTGTAAAACCGCATGCCCCCAGCCCCCTGCACCACAGGTTCAAAGATGGCTGCGGCGATCTGTCCATGGTTTTCCGCCAAAAGTTGTTCAAAACTAACAATATCGCTGTCATCCCACAGTCCCCAGAACGGAATCTGGGGAATATCGGCAAAATACTGTTGTCGAAGAACCTTGCTAAATAGATGGTGCATGCCGTTGACGGGGTCACACACCGACATGGCATCAAAGGTATCGCCATGGTAACCGCCGCGCACCGTTAGAAAGCGATGCTTCTCAGGCTTGCCCAGGTTATACCAATACTGAATCGCCATCTTCATGGCCACTTCCACAGACACTGAACCAGAGTCGCAGAAGAACACCTGCTGGAGTGGTTCTGGCGTGAGTTCCACTAATCGCTGAGCCAGTTGCACCGCCGGTTGGTGGGTAAGACCGCCAAACATCACGTGGGACATGCAATCAATTTGATCGCGAGCGGCCTGGTTAAGCCGGGGATGGTTATACCCATGAATGCAGGTCCACCAGGAGGACATGCCATCCACCAGGGTACGTCCCCCCTCTAGCTCAATGTAAACGCCCTGTGCCGACTTGACCGGAAAAATGGGTAACGGATTGGGCATGGCGGCGTAGGGATGCCACACATGTTGGCGGTCAATGGTGAGTAGCTGGTCCGTGGGTAAGGATTGCATAGGTGTTTGGATTGGGGGGGGAACCGCTGACGCTATGGGCTAAGCACTAGTTATTCAACAGTGACTGTGATTTTCTCTGAGATAACGGGTTTTTCGTGGGGAATATGACTATAGTTGCCCAGTACCAACTGTAAAGTGTGTTTGCCCGGTTCCAGGGTCAGCTGAGTTTCGGTTTGACCGGCACCATAATGGAGAACTTGTTCAGAACCTTGCAATGGCTCTGTTAGAGGAGGTAGCTCATCGACATCGACGAGTAAATGATGATGACCTGTATTGGGACGATCTATCCCGGCAGGGGCAATTCCCATGCCCGACAGGCCAAACCGCACGGTGAAGGGTGCTGCGACCGTATCACCATTGCTGGGAGAAATAATATAAGCGGCGGCAGATTCGGGTGCAGGGGAGAGGTCTGCTGCATAAACTGGATGTACAAATGGGCCGACTAGCATAGTCAGCCATAGGGCGGCAAGGGCAAGGCTATACCGAAGACAAATCACCATGAATAACACACTCGGAAACAAACATTATCACAAACATTATCTATGGTAAGCCGTTGCGTTGCCACCACGGTCATATCCCTAACTGTCACAGTTCTAATGAATGATTTTTCAGTGGTTATAGCGTTAAAATTATAGTCCACCCAGAAAAAGTGTCCTCTGTTTTTACGCGTTCCTAGGGACTAAACGATACAACAAGACCATGCAAGCGAGGTTCAGTAATCTCTGGTACTAAATACCCATGGAAAACTAGCCCGTCTGCCATAAAACGTTTCGAGGAATTCAACCATGATGTTCAATCGTATTCTTTGCACGCTGGGGCTAACGGCTGCTGTTCTTGCTGCAGCTCCCCTCACCGCATTTGCTCAAGAAGCACCTGACTATAACTATGTCGGGATTGGTGGCGGTGACGAAGGATTTGTTGTTAACGGTAAACTCTCTCTTTCTGATAATCTTTCTGTCCGTCCCGCTGTCAGCACTGACTTTGACTTTGATGATGGCGAAGATGTGGCCTATGTACTGCCCATCACCTATGATTTCAATTCTCTTGATCCCGCTGGTCGCCTTAATCCCTTCCTAGGTGCTGGTATCAATGGTGAGCTAGGTGATGATAGCTCCATTGAAGCTGCTGTGACCGGTGGAGCAGACTATCGTGTTAATGACAAATGGTTGGTTAATGGCTCTGTTGTGTGGTCTCCATTCCAGGATGGTGACGATGATGTTGACTTCATCGCTGGTGTTGGATATAGCTTTTAACTAAAATCTCCTAGGCTGAAGATTTTAAAGCAAGGTTATGACATCAGGGTAGCTCCCCATCTCAACAAAACAGCCCTGCCACGGCGGGGCTGTTACCAACACCAAGGATATTCTTAAATGTTGTCTGCTTCCGCAATCTCTGTGTTATTGGGAAATGTTGCAGTGTCAAAAAACTCAGAAAATGCCTCATTTAAGACAGTATATCCCTGGGCATTGAGGTGTAACTCATCTTTGCCGAAATCTTTGGGAATCATGCCTTTTTCATCGGCAATGGCTGAAAACCCATCAAACACCAGTACTTTATCACTTTGCAAGGAGTCAATATATCCGTTGACCTCATAAATGGCCTGGGCTATGTCATCTGACCAAACGGGTTTGCGTACAAGCGGCACTTCTCCCACTGGAAGAATAGTGGATATGATGACCGTGGCTCCCAATGCCTTAGCATCTTCTGTTATTTGTCGAATATTAGCGCGGCAAAGATCGATGATGACATTGCGTTCATCGGGCATCAGTGGAATGGCTTTGAGATCATTTATGCCTACTTGAATGACAACAATGTCTGGTTCTAAATCTCCTAAATGAAAATCGAATCGTTGACTTGTTTGTGCAGAGGTTTGGCCGCCAACACCACGGTTGACAAATTCATATCCCTTAATTTGAGGGGTAGGCCAATCAGCAGCTCTAGAGTCTCCGAAAATAATGACTCGTTTATTGTCTCCCTTGTCATTCAAGTTAGAGTTTGGTTTATAGTAGCTAAGGCCCAGCGGATCTAAACGAACTTGATTGAGTTCAACGTAGTATTTTGTGAGTTGTCCGTATAGGAAAAAATTGAGCGCTACTGAAGCACCTACAAGAGGGATCCCCAAATACAGCAGCAGTGAGCTAACCTTGACCATTTTCATAGGGCCGTTTGCGGTATAAATTTGTTTGATCTAGAAGGACACTGTAATAAACCTTGATGACTAATGGTCCAACATAATTTGTTCCAAGCTACAGTATGTAACGTTATCGCTAACACCCTGAATGAGTTATGGGGAGATGCTTTTTGCCTGCTTTAAATCTTTGGCAAAATTTTGTAAGGCTAAGGTGTTGTACTTAGGCGGTTAGATACGGCGTCAAGATTTAACTATTGATAAGGGTGTATATGGATAGTTTGTCAGAAGTGAGTTTTCTGGTAGTCATATCAGGTGAACTACTCATGACTAGTTCACTATTCAGTACTCAGTTGTCTCATCCGAAATTTTCAGTTTGAGGCCGCTGTGTTTAAACGGCAACTGTTGCCATTTAACCCTGAGGCAAGGCATAACCATATATGACTGTTGGGTCTATTCACCGTTTGCTTTATGGTTGCTGAGACTGCGTTATTCTTTCCACCTAAACCTAAACCGTTACTGATTCGGTTGGTGCAGAGTGTGTCATATCTGGTGCTACAGCGGTTGTACCGATGCGGATTAGTGGTGTCCGATGACGATGTAGCTAAACTGCGGGCATTGGATGGCGCACGGGTGGTTTATGTGTGTAATCATCCCACTATGGAAGACGGTATGGTGCTATTTAGCCTGGCGGCACGGGTAGGCCAACTGTGGCACTATATTGTGGCTCGGGAGTCGTTCAAAGGGCTGCAGGGACCATTTTTACAATGGATGGGCTGTTACTCTATTCGTCGGGGATTGGGGGATAGGGCTAGCATTGCTCAGACGCTGAGTCTGTTAAGGGAACCTGGGGCGCAGGTGGTGATTTTTCCAGAAGGTGGCTGCTCTTATCAAAATGATACGGTGATGCCGTTTCGGTCGGGGGCAATCCAAATGCCGATGCAGGTAATCGCGCAGCTGATGAAGAAGACCCCTGATGCGGATTTGTATGTTGTGCCGATTTCGCTGAAGTATCGCTATACTCAGCCGATGACGTCAGTTATCCAGGAGACATTACAGGGTCTGGAGGACGAACTCGGTTTAGTATCTGAAGATCCCCAGGATTTTTATCAGCGGTTACTTGCGATCGCATCCTTGATCATCACACGTATAGAAACAGAATTTGGCTTAACTAGGGAACCGGATCAAGACTGGAATCAACGGATCAGCCGTTTGCGGAATCATGTCATCAGTCAGTGTGAACAGCAGCTGGATCTAGAATCCAATGGAGCACCGATTCGAGAACGAGTTTATCGGATCCAGGCATTATTAGAGGCAGAAGAACCGAAAACGGTTGCTGAAGGGGATGCCCTCTATTGGACGACGGTAAGATTGCTGAATTTTGATGCCATTTATGATGGTTATGTTGCGGCTAAGCCTACTCCGGAGAGGTTTCTAGACACATTGATGCGTTTAGAACGAGAGGTGTATCAGGTTGAACATATTCAGCCTAAGGCTCATCGCCAGGCTGTTTTCCGAGTCGGTGAACCGATTAATCTAAAAGATTACGTCAAGGAGTTTCGAGCTGATAAGGCAGGAACCGTGACTCGGCTCACAGAACAGTTACGCACAGCTGTGCAAGACAATTTAGCTGTGTAGTAGGGACTGTGCCTTGTGCTAGCCCTTACAAAATATTCGTTGTGATGGGCAATTTTCTCTCTCTTTTGTTTCCTGTTTTGCTATTATCTAAACAGATTAATAACAAAACAGCGAGTTTCTTTTGCCTCGCTTCATCCACAGATGTCACCCAGATTGTCGGGACAGGTGTGATCGTCAATATCAATGCCGCTGAGGTCGAGCAGCTGCCATTCTCCTTCTACGGCGGGGGTGAGAATTGCACCGATGGGACTAATATCTGTAAAGGGGTTGTAACCAACATTGAGGGAGCGAATGGTGGGGATCTCAGCCACAGGTGCGATATTGTCGATTTGGTTGTAGCTAATATCTAGGGTAGTGAGTTGCCCTAGGGCGGTGAGGGCAGTAATGTCCTGTAGCTGAGTGTTGGCAAGACGTAGGGTTTGCAGCTGAGTGAGCTGAGCAATGGGGGCTAAGTCGCCAATGACGTGCCCGCTCAGGTTGAGAGCAGTGAGATTGGGGGTTGCGATCGCAATTATATGCAAATCCACACCCGTCGGAAAATCTACCATCAAACCGTTGTCTGGTACGTAGTTCCTCTGTATCTGTGCCCCCCGTAAAACCTCCATCGCAGCCAGCTGCTGTGCGGCTACATTACAGTTGCTAATGCCCAATGCCGACATCAAAGCTTCCACCGTTTGCCAGGAATAAGGGCGGCTGTATAGGGCACTACTCCACTCGCCTGCCCCCCCTTGAAATGCTTCGCACAAGTCAGCAAATGTGGGTTGAGGCAGTTCTATTCCATAGGTTGCAACTGGTGTAATGGCTGCAGTGCACCAGACGGTAGCTGCGCCAGCTAGTAAATGCATTGCCAAATGGTTGAGTTTGGGCATAATTACCTTTTGGGCACTAGACTCACCAGCATTGGACCATTAATTTCTCCCAATAGTCATTAATCTTTAATAACCATTCATATTTCGCAGATTTTAGAATACTCAAGCAGATATCTCGTCTTTTTTATCCCGGTAATTTCTTAAACGTATCAAAGAACTCTCTTTGGTCTAAAGCAATCAAAAGAATTCAAATTCAGAAACTAAAATGGGAACAATCAAAACGATCTTCTTCAGTGCTATTGTTCTCATTTTAGAAAGTATCGAAAATTACATAGGGTTTTGCCCCCTGTATGACTTGCAATAATGAGTGGTTTGGTCATTTCGTAACCACCATCACATGACAGAATCGCTATCATAGGAGAGAATGAAGTATGGCATCTAGGATCCGGTCGCAAGATTGTCCCATCAATGGTGGGGAATAAAGTTTATCTTGCTATGAGATTAGGTAGGGTGAGGGTCTATCGGTAATTACGTATTTTAATACGACGATATAAAAAGGCCCGATAAATTCTTCCGCAAATTCCGTATTCATTACTTCATGATGTGCGGAAGTCCCTATAGGACCAGGGTAATCTTAATATCAGGTAGTCTTGTCAGTCAGGTTTTCTATGGAAGGAGCGCAGCCATCGCTTCAAACCCAGCAGCGTGTCCTTGCCGCAATTGTGGTAACAGACGCTGTTGGGTTTAGTGCCCAGATGTCCTCTGATGAAGAACGGGCACTGGCGATTATTAATCGAGATCTTAAGCAGATTGCCGGACTGTGCAATGTGTTTAAGGGTCAGGTGCTTAAATCAACTGGCGATGGTCTATTGATGTGCTTTTTTAGCGCAGCTCAGGCCGTGGCTTGTGCACTGAATATTCAAAAAAAACTGCGCGGGGATAGCAAGCGGGATAGCTTTGACCATCGCATTGGCATTCATCTAGGCGATGTGTACATAAACAATTCCGACGTTATGGGGAATGGCGTCAACATTGCGGCTCGTTTAGAAAGCTTTGCCGCTCCTGGTGAAATCTGTGTTTCTCAGGTGGTCTATGATGTCGTCAAAAGTCGCCTAGATTTAGATGCGACATTTCTTGGCCCGCTAAATCTTAAAAATATTCAAGAATCAGTCCCTGCTTATCAGCTACGGCCAGTCATTGAGCTGGAGGTGTCTGATGCGGAGATGACCCGACCATTTTTTGCTGAAGGGTTTGAAGGTTATGCCTTTGAGAGCCCAATTGATCAGGCTTTACAAAGTCTAGGTGACCATCCCGATCATCTGCGGATCAAAAAACTGATTTTTGGTACCTGTCAAAACCTATGGGAAAACGACACTACCGTTCTGGATCAGTTTTCATTGCAGCATCTGATTGACGCATTGGTGCAGCGCAATCCGTCAGTGGAGCATTGCCGTGCGAGTCTTTACCGCATTGTGGCTACCCTCAACCATAAAGAGGTCTACTCTGATGTGGCTGAGGTAATTTTGCAGGCCATTACGCCGTTATATATAGAACGGGCGGCCAGTTTACTTCCTGGTGGGGAGCCAGAAGAAGCTGAGGATGCGGCAGAAGAAAGTGTAGAGGAATCTAAGGATCGCTATCAACAGGTGGCGGATGAGCTAGAGCGAGATTCCCAGATTATCCGGATAAAAAAAGTTTTATATTGTCTGTGCCATAAAGTTTGGGAAACGGATATCCGTAAAATTGAGCAAGCGGATACGGCGATTTTGATACAGCAGCTGTATCAGCTGACACCAACACCCAACGATCTTAAATATCGGTTACGTCATTTATTGCACCATCTAAATCGCAAAACTAAATACACCAAAATTGTAAATATTATTTTTAAGGCCTTTCATCCCCTTTATAGTGCTCAAACTGAGCTGATCCCGATGTCAACACCGGGGTTCCCCACCGCCAACGACACCGATAGTCCAGAAACCTGTTTTGGGGATCTGCCGGTTGGTATTCATCCTGAAAATACCGTCGCCTATTCAGCGAAGTCTTTAGAAGGACCTTCTATGGAGGTGGCCCAGGTGAAAGACCGGGCCGATTTGTTTGAGCTCAGGCTCGATATCATCAAATATTGCAACCCGCTACGGGCTAAAATCTTGCTGCATTCCACCCTTTACAGTCCCTTTACCGGAAGTTCACAAGAGTGGTCATTGCTACGTAGTAAAACCTTAGAAGACTTTTTACGAGAAGTTTTCAACTATTGTTCTTCATTCCAAGACTTGGAAAGTAAATTATCTATTATTGTTCACTGTTTAGAAGACACCGATGACAATGAGCCCGTTGTCACTGCTATTTTGAATGCTATTAAACCCTATTACGCTGAACCAGACGAAGTGGTAATCCCTGTCGATAGTGCTAGAGCTGCTGTGTCTGCTGTTACCTCAATGAGGCCTGCATCCTATGGATAATGCTGCTGAACTATTAGCCTGTTATAACAGTGGCCAAAAGGACTTTAGTGGTCTGTGCCTAGCGAATTTACAGATGCCAAAAGTGGATCTGATCGGCGCGAACTTTTCGAAAGCTGATCTAGAACGTACGGATCTGATGTTTGCCTATTTGAGCCGGGTGAATATGCAGCAGGCGAACCTTAGCCATGCCAACCTGAGCGGCGTCAATCTGAATCAGGCGAATCTGATTTATACCAACCTGAGTGATGCTAATTTGCATGGCGCGAGTTTACAGGGGGCCGACCTGCGGGGGGCTGATCTCACCCTGGCCGATCTATTTGATGTGAATTTAGCCGACGCTGATCTCCGTAATGCTGACCTGAGCGGCGCTAACTTAACTGGGGCTTGTTTACGGGGGGCGAATCTGCGGCAAGAACTGCGCAGTGAGCAAACAATTTTGCGAGGGGCCCATTTGCGTCAGGTGGATCTGCGCGGGGCCAACCTGAAAGGGGCGGATCTGGCCAATGTCGATCTGAGTGGTGCCAACCTGAGTGAGGCGTTTCTCAAAGATGCTGATCTGCGCAATGCCAACTTGAACGGTGCCAACCTTAAGGGTGCATCATTGGCAGATGCTCAGTTAGAAGGTGCTAATTTGCGCTATGCTAATTTGACCCGCACCCGTGCCCAGCGGGCAAATCTATCTGGCTGCGATTTTACTGGTGCTGATCTAAAGGGCGTGAATCTTACTGATACTAAGCTTTGTGGTGCTCAACTTTTCCAGATTGTTATGGTTGATGCCCGGTTGCTGCGTTCTGACCTGAGTCGAGCTAATCTAAGTGGTGCTGACCTGACCCAGGCTGACTTGACTAATGCTTATTTGGGACGCACTAATTTAGGTGAGGCGAATCTGACTGACGCGATTTTGTTTAAGGCTGAACTAAGTAGTGCGAACTTAGCTGGCGCTAAACTCAGTGGGACAACTATGCCTGATGGAAAAGTGCAGGGCTAATAGTGAATTGTTAATCTAGACATCCCCGCAAGTGAGTGCCCCGTTAGGGAGGTCATCATAATGTCCTCTTTGGTGGTGAACCCTGTGAGGGGATTGTTTTCTGCACCAAAGATCAATGTGCCGTGTAGTTGATTATTGGGCTGGGGGCCAGAACAATGTGGCTATTGAGGTCAAAATTTGAGGTGTGTGATCGGGAACTTGTTGTCTGGGGCGGTTCTGGCAAGAACAATGGATTTGTAGGGGTCGGGGACGTAGGTTTGTTTGCAATCATGAATAATATTAAATTGCGTAGTTGATTCTCTGAGTTGACTTCTTGCCCCTGCATTAAACGTTGGTAATGTACGTAGTATTCAATATTCGTCAGGAACTCCTATGGCAAGCTTTCAGCCTCTGAACATTCCTATATCAAAGTGAACGAATACAACTAATTTTTCAGCTAGAGCATAATGCCTGTGAATAGCTATAAATTTCTACGTCTAACTGAATATGCTAGTGTTGCTGCTACTGTCGTTGGTGCGATCGCAACCATATCAACTCAGCAAGTCGCCTATACAGCGGTTCCTCTAGCCTTTAGCGTTAGCCTGAATTTAATCAGCCGTCGCCAGCAAGAAAAACGTTTAGAGCAACGCTTCAGCCAAACCCAAAAAGAGACTGATCAGCAACTACAGCAAATTCAGCGACGACTAAAAAAATTAGATCTCTCAATTGTCGATGTAACTTCCTCTGTTCAGACCGATAGTCAAGCCCTATCTGAGCAAGCTACCCAACAGATTCAATCGCTCTCCAGCGAGATTAGCTCATTGCAAGAGCACCTCGCTCAACAAAGCACCACCAGTCAAACTAGCGTTGACCAAGTCGTAGAGGAGTTGCGGCAGCTACAGCTATCGGTTCCAGAGGCCATCTCCTCAGCTCAACACGATAGCCAGTCGCAAGTTGAGCGCTTGGCTGAGCGAATTCAAGACCTGTCTAACGATACCCAATCGCTACGGAAGCACCTAGCTCAACAGAGTGATATCAGCCAAACAAGTATCGGCCAAGTTGCTGAAGAGTTACGGCAACTACAAGTATTGGTCACAGAAACAATTGCATCGACACAGAGCGAGCGTCAGTCTCTATCTGAGCAAGCTACCCAGCAGAGTCAATCACTTTCCAGCGAGATCAACTCATTGCGGGAGCAACTCGTTTACCAAGGGACCAGTAGCCAAACTAGCCTCGATCAAGTTACTGAGCGTTTTCGGCAATTACAAGTATCAGTCACTGACCTCACAGTTCGTTCTGAGAGAGTGCTTGACCAAGTTGCGAGTACCCTAGCCGAGACCCGCGAGCAAGTTATCCGTGAGCAGCAGGCTAATCTGGAGGCAACAACTCAGAGCCTAAGCAACAATATTACTCAGTTACAGGATGAACTCAATAGGCTCAAGCTAGATGTCGATGAGTTTAGATCTCGGCTTGAAGCTAGTCTCTCTGCTACTCAACCAGATTTTCCACACAATATTGTTCCAAATCTACCTACTGAGGATGAGTGCGATCGCGAAATTGTTTTAGGTATTGATTTTGGTACAGGCTTTACCAAAGTCTGCTTTTGGGATGTTGGCAGTGATCAGGCTGAAATCGTTACATTTGCCTCACCTACAGAAGAAGAGGTGACTCTGGAGCAAGCCTTAATTCCTACTAATCTGGCTATTTTGAGTGATGATACTTTGCTTACAGGGCTCAACATAGCCGAATGGGAAAATAACACTCATTCGATTAAGCGCTCAGTAAACTTTATCAAAATGCGTCTGGCAGACCTAGATATGCCTGCAACTGATTCTTGGCGTCTTGAGCAAGTCCCTGAGTTACATGAACCTGTTGTGGTTGAAAGCATCTGTGCATATTATCTCAGTCAGGTTATCACCAGAGCACAAGCTTGGATTCAAGTAAATCGCCCCGATCTTTTCAAAAATCAAACGATTCACTGGAGTGTAAATATTGGTGTCCCAGCAGCATATTGCGACTCACCAACCCTTGAGCGCTTTCATAAAGTTCTTTCCTTAGCTTGGCTCTTGACTTATAGTCCTTTAGGATCTAGAAGACTTACACTACAAAAACTTCAACAGCTGATAACCCATTTCAAGGGGTGGATGAATGCTAATGTTGCTCAAGAGGCGTTAGCTTGCATCACTACTCCAGAGATTACAGCAGCAGCATGGTCTTTCCTTAGCTCACAGGCTGCTCAGGATGGTTTTTACACTCTGTTTGATATTGGTGATGGGACGCTTGATGGGTCTGCATTCCGATTTTGGCGCGATGAAGGAATGCGGCGTCTAGATATTTACGAAACGGAGGTTAAACCCCTTGGAGTAAGTGCGCTGACTAAACAAGCCGCAGACGAACTTGACAGATCATTTGAATATGTTCGCCAAAGTCTATCAAGACCTAATGATCTAGAATTTCAGCAGAAAATCCAAGATAGCAAAAGCAGGAAGAGAGTGCAGGAACTTGTTGCTAGTGTTGTGTTCGATGGAAACAAAAAACATCACATCTTACGACGTGCCCTTGCCAAGGACGAAATTGGAACTAAATTGAGAGTTTTAGTTGGTGGCGGTGGGAGTAATATTCCATTTTTCCAGAAAACAATCGAGTCTACTCACGGTGATTTCAACCATAAAAATAGTGAGATTCCGTCCTATCAACTAAAAGAGATTCCTGCACCCGAGAACCTAGTTACCAATGGTCTTGCGCCGAAAGAATTTGGCCGATTTACTGTCGCCTATGGCTTATGTATGCTTGCTTACGAAGATCCTGACTTTATGCGCTTACCCAGTCAGGTGGAAAAAGATGAAGCACCGATAAGACCAGAATATACTCATACAGAACGTTATGAAGATACGCGAGATTTGATGTAAACGCTGATAAAAAAGTCCATGTCATCAACGAATAACTGGAATCCGGAAGTCCCAGGACAAGACGTCCGACTAAAATCCAATCCTGGTAAACGGGGGCAAACAACTGGGCGTATCAGACGATTGGGCAATCGTATCCTGGTAGAAGTCGAATTTGGCCCTGCCGAAAAGATATACCGCCCAAAAAACCTCCTTGAACTCTGCTGTGATGATGAAAGCATTGAAGGCTTAATGCGGCAGGGGCGATTTGGCGGGCCAGATGATCTGCGACGGATTCTCACCTTTGAGAAAGTGAAAGGTCAGCTGACAAACGTGTTTTACAGTATGGAGGCTAGCCAGACAGATTTCTATCCCCATCAGTTTAAGCCCGTTCTTAAGTTCCTTAACTCTCCGGTAGGGCGTCTTTTGATTGCAGATGAAGTGGGCCTTGGTAAAACCATTGAAGCCATGTACATCTGGAAAGAACTCCAGACCCGAGAAGATGCCAGGCGCTTGTTGATTGTGTGCCCGGCGATGTTACGCCAAAAATGGCAAGATGACCTGCGACAGCGGTTTAATATTTTCGCGGATATTGTTGATGCAAAAGAGTTGTTGCGTCGAGTGAGGCTATGTCTTGAGCACCAGAAACCGCAAGCGTTTGTCTGTATCGCAAGTCTTGAAGGATTACGTCCAGGGCGCAACTGGGAAGGTATTAAGGCTGCCAATGCCCGTGATGAGCTAGCGCGTCTGTTAGATGCTAACCCCAGCAGTGAGTCCCTGAGCCTGTTTGATCTTGCCATCATTGATGAAGCCCACTACCTGCGTAATGCAACAACGGCGAGTAATCAAGTAGGGCAGCTGATTCGTGATGCCACCAAACACCTCATTCTGCTTACGGCCACACCGATTCAAACCGATAGCTCTAATCTGTATCAGATACTGCGCATCATCAGCCCTGACGATTTTTTTAATGCTGATATTTTTAACAATATGCTGGAGGCAAACGAACCCGTTGTTCATGCATTGCGCCATTTGTGGGCTAGCCCGCCAGAGCCTGCCAAAGCTCGCGAAGCTTTACAGCGGGCCTCCACCTCTGGTTACTTTGCGGATAATCCTTTACTTGAGCAAATCCAGCAGAGTTTATCAAGTCTGAAACAAGTTGATGAAAGCGAACGGATTGAACTTGGCTACAAACTTGAAAAAGTTTCTTTACTAGGACAGTATATTACCCGTAGCCGTAAACGCGATGTCTTAAGCAATCGGGTTAAGCGTGATCCACAGACACTTGAGGTCAGGTTTTCATCCTTAGAACAAGAGGTCTATGATCGCGTTAGTGAATATATTCGTGAACAGAGTAAGGGCAAAAAAGGGGCACCACTCTTTCAGCTAATCTCAAAGCAGCGTCAAATGGCCAGTTGCATGGTAGCTGCGCTGGAAGCTTGGCAGAATGATGCTTCTCTGAGTGCTCTGGTTGACGAAGCCCTGTGGGAAGATTTTGGCAAAATACCGGAGCAAAGGAGTACTAGTCCATTATCTGTTGCCACACCTTCAGCCCTGAAAAAAGTCAACATTCGAGAGTTAGAGGTCTGTGACAGCAAATATTTGAAGCTACAGGGCTTTCTTAAAGAACAGCTCAAGGAAAAGCCTGGTGAAAAATTTGTTATTTTTGCCTACTTTCGAGGGACATTAAAGTACTTACAACGTCGTTTAGAAGCCGCTAATATCTCTAACTGTCTGATTATGGGAGACATGGGAGATGATAAGTGGACAGCCGTCGAACAGTTTCGCCAAGATAATGGCCCTTCGGTTCTGTTATCTTCTGAGGTGGGCAGCGAGGGCATTGATCTTCAGCATTGCCGTTTTCTGATCAACTACGATCTGCCCTGGAATCCAATGCGAGTCGAGCAGCGTATTGGTCGTTTAGATCGATTAGGGCAACCAGCAGAACGCATTTCAATTATTAATTTTAGCCTGGTCGATACTATTGAGGAAAGAATCCTCGAACGACTTTACGATCGCATTCAGATATTCAAAGAGAGTATTGGTGATATTGAAAGCATTTTAGGCCAGGCTACTGAAAAGTTGTTAGTCGATCTTTTTTCCGCAGACTTGTCTCCTGAAGAGAAAGAAGAACAGGCAATCATAACAGGTGATGCGCTCATTAAAAATCGATTTTTTCAAAATGAGTTAGAGACCGAAGCTGTCAATATGTTAGCTTTTGCAGATCACATTTTGGACTCTATCAATCAGAGTCGAGATCAGGGACGATGGCTTCAACCCGACGAACTGCTAGCCTTTGTAGAAGATTGTTTTTCTCGTTACTACCCTGGCACGGTCATTGAGCCAAAACCCAATGAACCTAAGCTTTATAACATTACATTATCCGAGCAGGCCAAGATTGATCTACAATTTTTTATAGGTAAAAATCGCTGCGCTACGCCGACACAGCTACATAAGTCAGGTAGACCCGTGAGCTGCTTTTTTGACCCTAAAATTTCAGGCAGTATGGGTAAGCGCAATGAGCTTTTAGACCCCACCCATCCTCTGATTCTATGGATTCGCGAGCGATATACTACGTCGGAGCAAACTCTACATCCAGTGTCTGCTATCAAAACACAAGCAAACGAGATCGATCTATTATCAGGGCTTTATGCCTATTCGGTGCATCGCTGGACATTTTCAGGCATTAAAACAGAAAGTCAAATCGCTTACAAAATTATTCGTATAGACGATGGCCATGTCCTATCTGATCAAGATTCTGAGGCCATACTTTCTACGCTAATGAAACAAGGGCAGATAAAGCCCAATGCACAAAATTTCATTGAGGATATTGACGATGTGCTTGCCCATCTATCGACCTGTAATGAACATATTGACCAAGCATTTAACCAGGCACTTGAAGATTTCTATATTGATAACGAGAATCGCTGTAATATTCAAGAAAAGAGTGCGCGTGCCTTTGCTGAACGTAAACAGCGTGAATTAGAATCTCGTTTAGAACGTTTTCGTCAGGCGGGTAAAACCCAAATTATTCCAGCAACAGAGGGACAACTTAAAAAGGTTAAGCGAGAGCTGGAAGTTAAGCTTAAAAATATTCAAGAAAAACGTGATGATCTAACCTGTGAGCCTAAACCTTTAGCTGCTGGTGTTATCTTCGTTGAAGCAAAAATCGGTTAGCTAGATTCTCCCTTATGCAGTGAGATAATCTCGTAGGGGTGGTGCCTTGTGCCCACCCCGCAACATCTAAGGCCATTAACCAGAATTCTTGCTGTGCGAGATCGAGTGGGTAGCGTTGGTTACCCAGGATAGGTACAAGACCTTCTGCCTCTACAAATATCTCCTACAGGCGTAGCCTGGGTGGAGTGTGCTCAGCCAGAGGCTGGGCAGTAGCTTGTGCTGGGTGAGCAGAGCCGAAGCCAGACCCATGCAACAACGTATAAAAACAAGGAATTACAAATAACGTCAACACCGTTGCCAACGACAATCCCCAAAAAATTACCACACCTAACGGTTGCAAAAACTCCGACCCCTCACCTAGGCCCAATGCCAACGGTAACATACCCAACGCCGTCGTCACCGTCGTCATCAAAATCGGTCGCAACCGCTGCGGAGCCGCTTTAAGCATAGCCACCATGCGACTACATTCCTCTGTCACATAAATCTGATTCGCCAGCTCCACTAAAATAATTGCATTGTTCACCACAATGCCCACCAGTAGCACCGCCCCCACAACCACCGTTGCGCCAATGGCTGTCTCAGTCATATACAGCCCCAGAATTCCGCCCGCTAAGGCCAAGGGCACCGTCAACATGATCACTAACGGATCAATCAGTGAATTGTACTGCACTGCCATCACAGTAAACACCAAGAAGACTGCCAGACCCCCCAGCAGCCCTAGCCCATTTTGAATGGCCTCATTACTCTGGGCACTAAAGCTAGGTAGACGAGTGACTCCCTGCGGTAGCGTTACTGTTTCCATTACCCGGTCCACCTCATCTAGGGCCTCACCCAGGCTAGCCTCTTCTGCTAAACGACCTTCGATAATAAACACCTGTCGCTGGTTAATCCGCTGAATTTCACCCAGCGACTGACCCTTTTCAATACTGGCCACATCACTCAGGCGTACTTGCTGATTACTACTCAACAGCGGCAGCTGACTGAGCTGAGCCAGATTCTGTACCAGACTATCCGGTGTTTGTACCCGTACATCAATCAGTCGATCACCGCGCTGCAGTTGTGTGGGCACCACTCCCGAGAGAATCGTCTCAACAGTACGACCAATCTCCTCAGCCGAGAGACCTACATCAGCCGCCCGCTCCCAGTCAGGTCTAATCTGGATTTCTGGCTGAGGCGGATCAGCATCGGGTAAATAACTAGCCAGTGTAGCTTGCTCACCCAGCGCATCAAGCACTTGCTGTCCTGCTTGTTCCAACAGTTCTGTATCACTACTCTGCAAAACAATGTCCACATCGCTGCGAACAGGAGAGTTACTTAAAATCAAGCCCCGCACAGAACCAGGTGAAACCCGTAAACGCGTTTTCACTAAATTTAACTGACCTAACTCCTGGTTCATGCGGTCAGTAAACGCTTCCACATTGGTTCCAGGCTTTAGCGTGAGCGTACTTGAACCCCGCAGAGCATTGTCGATACTCGTGCTACCAAACAGAAAACCACCGGACGTACTAAACACATAGTCAGATTCCGGCTGTTCTATGAGAATGTCGTCCAGAGCCGCCATCACCTGACGGTTTTCCTCTAGGGTGGTTCCAGGTGGCAGCTGCACCCACACCCTGACTTGACCATTACTAATGCTGGGCAAAATCTCCTGGGGAATCTGGCGCATCATAAACCAGCTGCCACCACCAAAAAGAAGAATAATTGCAGCTATTACGGCTATTCTCTGCTGTAGTACCCAGCTCAAGGTTCTGGCATAGCTCAATGTCAAGCCTTGCAGACGCCGACCAAACCAGCGTATGGGCCAGAAAGTACCGACTTTGCTGGAAGCTTTGATTGTTAGCAACCGTGCGGCCAGGGCAGGTACCACCGTTAACGCCACTAACAGCGAAGCCGCTACCGCTAGGCTGATGGTAACGACTAGCTCGCTAAACAACAGTGAGATAAATCCACCCATGAGCAAAAATGGTAACACTGCTACCAGATTTGTTGTGGTCGAAGCCACCAGTGCTGATTCTAATTCTTGACTGCTGGTTTCTGACTGACGAATGGCAAGGCGCGGACTACGAGCTACACCCTTAGCAATGTTTTCTAACATTACAATGGCGTTGTCTACAACAATGCCAACGCCCAGGGCTAATCCTCCCAAGCTAAAGACATTGAGTGATAGCCCAAATAGTCCTGATAACAACAGCGTCACCAGGGTGGCTAAGGGAATCGCTAATACAATAATAAATGTCTGTCGCAAAGAGCCCAGAAACATTAAGACAGCGATGGCAGCCAGAACAGTACCCGTTAAACCCGCCGTTGCTACGTTTCGAATCGAGTTTTGAATAAAGACAGATTCATCCAGGGTGACGTTGATGATCAGGTCGTTGGGCACCAAACCAGAGGCTTTAAACTGCTCTAACTGCTGTTTAACTCCCTCTACTACAGCAATTGTGTTTGCTGTTGGCTGTTTCTGAACACTCACTTTCACAGCTGGCTGACCGTTCAGGTTCACAAAAAGCCGCTGCTCTTCGGTGCCATCTATCACATCAGCAAAGTCTCGCAGATACACCTGCTGATCACCCACCTCAAACAGCAGATTCCGAATCTCTTCTGCATCACGGAATTTACCAGAAACCCGTGTCAGAGGCTCGCTGTTGGGTCCTTTTATGCGCCCTCCAGATGTATCCTGATTACGCTCTTCAAGAACATCCAGGACATCGCTAATTCCTAAGCCCAGTGCCTGTATCCGAGATGGATCCAGATTGACCTGAACTTCTTCCTGCACACCGCCCGACACATCAACACTCGCCACACCCGGTACAGTAGATAACTCCCGCGCTAATTCCTCGTCAGCAAACACCCGCAGATCCATGCCCTGCAATTTCTCTGAAGTGAGGGCCATCTCATAGACCGGCAACTGAGACGGGTCAAACTTAAACAACCGTGGCTGATCAATGTTATCTGGCAAACGGTTCCGAGCACGGTTCAGCGTTGCCGTAGCGTCATTCAATGCCTGGTCAATGTCGCCACCCGGTTCAAAATATAGGTCAACACTGACCCGTCCTTCTCGTGTCTTCGAAACGATCTGCACTACACCTTCCGTAGCGGCGAGTGCTTGCTCTAGAGGTCGGGTGATTTCATCCACTGCTACGTCGGGAGACACTCCGGGTGAATCAGCTCGCACTCCGATGCGTGGATAGGTAATGGACGGTAGCAGGTCTACTGGTAGTTGAGTGGTGAAGAATAGACCTAAGATGATGATGGCTACGGAGAGCATCAACGTAGCAATGTGACGACGAATGGCAAGTTTGCTGAGGCTCATTATTTACTCTCCCACACCCTCAGACAAAATGCTTAACCTGACTGCCTGCCCATTTTTCAAAGGCTTATCACTCTGCACCACAAACGGCTCACTTGCCTCCAGCCCAGAGAGAATTTCTACTCGCCCTTGTTCGGTCTGGCCCACTTCCACTGACCGGGCAACCACCGTAGTCTGTTCATTGTCTTTTTCAATCACAAAGATTGTATTTTCTTCTGTTCCACTCTCTAAAGCACTCACAGGCACAACAATTCGCGTTCCATCCGGTGGTGTAAATTTCACCCGTGCCAATAGACCGCTCCCAATACGACTATCTGGGTTTGGCATGGTCACTTCTACTGTCACCAGGCGGGATGTGGCATCAGCCACTGGGGAAATGCGGGAAATGCGCCCGATGATAGTGTCTAGATTTGGAAAGGCATCAAGACGAATCTGGGTAGGTTGTCCAATGGTGAGTTGCCCGAGGTCTAATTCAGAAACTTGGATGGTAACTTTTAAGGTGCTGAGGTCGCCGAGTTCTAAGAGTGTTGTTCCGGGTTGCACATAGTCACCGGGGTCTACCAGTCGAGTGAGAACAGTGGCAGGGGTTTGAGCTGTTAACTCTACCCATCTAAGTTGCTCTTTGGCTTCGGCAACGACGGCTTGCTGGGCATCGACCCGACCGGCGGCAGCTGCGATCGCATTCTGTCTGGTCTGCACCTGAGCCTCAGCGGAGTTAACAGCCTGCTCTGCATTAATCAAGGCTAGCTCAGCCGCCTCAGCCGCCTGTTGGGAAACGGCCCCTTGGTTGGCCAACTGTCGCAGCCGATCGGCATCAATTTTTGCCTGGTCCCTGGTCGCTTTGGCCTGGACAACAATTGCCTCAGCATCAGCGATGGATACCTGGTCTTGGGCAATTTCTGACTGTCTGACTGAAAGTTCTGCTTGGGCTTCATTCACCCGAGCGGTGAGGAGCCCACCATCTATTTCCCCTAAAACCTCGCCTGACAGTACCAGATCACCCACGTCTACAGTAAGTGCAATCACCTCACCTGCGGTTTGGGCTCTTAGAGCAATCTGTTGCTGTGGTTGAGTAGTGCCCGTATATTCCAGTGCTTCTATGAGGGTGCTGCTTTGGGCGCGGGCGGTTTCTACGGCTACGAGCCTATCTTCTTCACCAGGGCCACCTGGACGACCTGCCTGGGCTTCGCTGGGGGCAAAGAAACCACAGCTGGATAGCAACATAGCCAACCCGAACCCGGCAGTCAATTTAACACTGTGCTGAAGTCTTGTATGCCAAATGATCATGGGCTATTCCTTAGGTTCCCAAATCTCGGTCTAGGCAGGTTTAAACAATGGCTTCGTATCCCAAAACGCAGCCCGACACATCAGATTTGTTTTGCTAGGATACATCGATATTTTAACTTTTGTTAACAAAAACAGACACATAAAATTTTGCAGCCACTACTGTAAAGACAAAGTTAAATAGCATGCGTGTGTGGTAACTCAGCTGCCTACTCTTTTTATCCGTGTGTTGGCTAACACCATGTTAACGAGTGTAACGAATCCCTGGTGCTAACCGCAGGTAATAAGACGGGCAGACAGCTATATTTATTTAGCCGTGCGTTCAAAGAGGTGGTATAAGCAACCTTTTCTATTCGTCTAGACGTGTGTTCCACTGATGATATGTGAGTGTGCTGCGATCTTCAGCAGACGCAAACTATGATGGCTTAGCAATCGTCACTGAGTTCAAATGGAGTACTGGATCGATGACTCAACCCATTAAGTATGCCGATGTCGCAGATATTTACGATAATTATGTTCAAACGACCCTAGATATTCCTTTTTTGCTTGACCAAGTTAAAGGTGTATCGTCAGAAGTTTTGGAGCTCATGTGTGGTACAGGACGGATTTCCCTGCCACTGATTGAGGCAGGACTGAGGCTTACCTGTGTCGATAAGTCCCCTGAAATGCTGGCCGTTCTAGAGCAAAAGCTTGTTCAACGAGGCTTCTCTGCGACGCTGCACACTGGTGATGTTTGTGACCTTGATCTAGGTAAACAATTTGACCGTATTTTGTTGCCGTTTCAATCGTTTGCAGAGATCATTTCTCCAATTGCTCAACAGCGAACACTTGCTTGCATCCATAAGCATCTATCCTCAAATGGGCAGTTTATCTGTTCACTGCATAACCCCAAAATTAGGTTGAAGACAGTCGATGGTAGATTGAAGTTAAAAGCCCGTCCACCCCTGCCCAATGGAGCAGGCTCACTAATGCTTTGGGCTATGGAGACCTATGATCCTGAGAATAAAGTTGTCCATGGTCTCCAGTTTATTGAAACCTATAATCAGTATGGTATTCTTCAGTCTAAAAGATTTATAGATATTCAGTTTAGTGTGCTTGAAAAGGAGACATTTGAGAGCATGCTCAGCGATGCCGGGTTTAAAGTGTTAGCGCTATATGGAGATTATTTCTATGGAGACTTTCAATCCATGACAAGTCCTTTTATGATTTGGATACTTGGGAAGAAACCATAAAGCAGCATGGATGTTAGTGAATTAAGACAAGAATATATTCGAGAAGGGCTCAGACGAGAAAACCTCAACTTAGATCCCTTTAATCAATTTGAAAAGTGGTTTCAGCAAGCTTGTGAGAGCGATGTACCAGAGCCTAATGCCATGAGTCTTGCAACAGTATCGGCGGCTGGTGAACCGTCACAACGGATGGTGCTGCTCAAATATTTTGATCGCCAGGGGTTTGTGTTTTTTACTAACTATGAAAGTCAAAAAGCACATCACATAGATGAAAATCCTCACGTGTCCCTCTTATTTTTCTGGATTGCCCTAGAACGGCAGGTGCGCATATCAGGTCATGCTGTCAAGGTTTCCACAGGTGAATCCTTTAAATACTTTGCCACACGCCCACGGGGTAGCCAAATAGGTGCCTGGTGTTCACAACAAAGTTCAGTTATCTCGTCTCGTCAGGTTCTAGAACTAAAGCTGGATGAGATGAAACGCAAGTTTCAGAACCAAGAGGTTCCCCTACCTTCAGCATGGGGTGGTTACCGTGTTGTTCCCAGTCGATTTGAATTTTGGCAGGGCAGACCCAATCGATTGCATGATCGCTTTGCATACTCGCTTACAGAAGACCCCTCTAGCTGGCAGGTTAAACGGTTAGCTCCTTAAAGGATTCTTGGGACATTTCTGGTAAAGAAGTTACCCGTTATCCAGGCCCCCAACCCCCCGTAATTCTGTAGGGTTGACTCTTTAATCAAAAGGGGGCCTTCAACACCGTCTGCTTATGCTGGATCGCTCCTTAACTTACAAGCCAGTTCTCCGCCGCCGCCATGCCCTGACTTAGTATAGTTATCAAAATTAATAGGCGATGGAGCAACCTTCCAGATATTTTGACAATACTCCTGGATAGAGCGATCTGAAGAGAAATTACCCATGCGAATAGAATTTACAATGGACATATAGGTCCAATCTTCTATGTCACGATAGGTCTGACCAACAACCTGTTGCCAATCAACATAAGACTGATAGTCAGCCATCAGCATGAAAGGATCTTCGGTCAGCAATTTATCTAGGATGGGTCTAAACAGTTCAGTATCTCCCTGGGAAAAATGGCCCGAAGCAATCAGGTCGATAGCATCCTGTAAATAAGGATTAGCTTCATAATAATCCCGAGGATTGTAGCCTTTAGCTTTCAGCTCAGTGACCTGAGTAGCCGTTAAACCAAATAGAAAGAAATGGTCTTCTCCTACGGCTTGCCGAATTTCAACATTAGCACCGTCCAATGTCCCAATAGTGAGAGCACCGTTCATGGCGAACTTCATATTGCCAGTGCCAGACGCTTCAAATCCAGCGGTGGAAATTTGTTCTGATAAGTCAGAGGCTGGATAAATTCTCTGGCTGTTGGTGACATTGTAATTGGGTAAGAAAACCACCCGTAATTGATTATGCAGATCAGGATCTTTGTTGATCATATTCCCCACTGAGTTAATCAGTTTAATGATCAGCTTAGCCATGTGATATCCCGGAGCTGCTTTACCCCCAAAGATAAATGTGCGCGGTGTAACTTCTAAGTTGGGATTTTGTTTGAGCTGACTATACAGAGTAATAATGTGCAACACATTCAAATGCTGACGCTTATACTCATGGATACGTTTCACTTGGACGTCGAATAGGGAGGCGGGATCTACCAGAATGCCAAATTGATCATGAATACGACTAGATAAATCTCGCTTGGCAGATTGTTTAATCTTTCTCCAATCTTCTTGAAATGCAGCATCGTGGGCTAAAGATTCCAACTGCTGTAGCTCACCCAAGTTTTTGAGCCAGTTATCGCCAATATGTTGGTTAATCATCTGAGTTAAACGGGTGTTACTCAGAGCAATCCAGCGACGGGGGGTAACCCCATTGGTCATGTTGCAAAACTTTTCTGGAAATAGGTCGTAGAAGTCTTTGAGGACGGTCTGCTTTAACAATTCGCTGTGGAGTTTTGCCACACCATTGATGGTATGGCTACTGACACAGGCTAAGTTTGCCATGCGGATATAGCGTTCGCCACTTTCATCGATTAGGGACATCCGAGCTTGGCGAGCTGTATCTTTAGGAAATCGTATGCGGACAAGCTCTAGAAATCTGGCGTTGATTTCATAGATAATTTCCAGGTGACGCGGTAGCAGCTTGCCAAAGAGGCTGACTGACCATTTTTCTAGGGCCTCAGGCATTAAGGTGTGATTGGTATAGGCCAGGGTCTTTTGGGTGGTTTCCCAGGCTAAGTTCCAATCCATGTGGTACTCATCCACCAGTAGACGCATGAGTTCTACAGATGCGATCGCAGGGTGTGTATCGTTCAGCTGAATCGCAAATTTCTCAGGAAACTTCTCAACAGGAATATTTTGTCCCTTTAAAATACGAAACATATCCTGTAAAGAGCAGGAGACGAAGAAATACTGCTGCTCTAACCGTAGCTGTTTACCAGCCAAGGTTTCATCGTTAGGGTAGAGCACCTTGGTAAGATTTTCCGAAGACACTTTTGCTTCAACGGCACCGTAATAATTACCCTCGTTGAATACAGCGAAATCAAAGGACTCAATTGCTTCCGCTTTCCACAGCCGTAGCGTATTTGCGGTATTTACCTGGTAACCCAGAATGGGGGTATCGTAGGGAATTCCTAAAACCTCGCGGTCTGGCGTCCAATGAACCCGATACTGGCCTTTGTTATCCACATGGGCTTCAGTATGCCCTCCAAATTTCACTTCCATGGCCCATTCTGGGCGAGCCACTTCCCAAGGGTTGCCGTAGCGTAACCATTTGTCAGTGCGCTCTACCTGCCACCCATTACGAATCTCTTGGTGAAAAATGCCAAACTCATACCGAATGCCATAGCCTAACGAAGGTATTTCCAGAGAGGCTAGAGAATCCAAGTAGCAGGCCGCCAGTCGTCCTAGGCCACCGTTACCTAGGCCTGGTTCCTCTTCTTGGGCCAATAATGCGTCAAAATCTAACCCCAGCTCCTCTATGGCTTGCTTAACTTGATTGTAAATCCCCATGTTGATCAGGTTATTGCCCAAGTGGGGACCCATCAAAAACTCAGCCGAAAAATAGCAAACCGTACGAGCCCGATCCTGGGTATAGCTTTCTGCCGTGCTATTCCACCGATAGAGCATGCGATCGCGCACGAGATGTGCCAGAGCCATGTAATAGTCATGCTGAGTTGCTAAGGCAACGGGTTTTCCCTGGACAAAAAAGAGGCTGTCCAGAAAAGCCTTTTTCAATACTTCAACTGTGATACCTGTGCGATTTTCTGAAAGGGGTGTGGTGATCTCGGCAGATTGAGTTTTGAGAGAATCGCTCATAGGAATTCACAAAGCTTCCAAAATGAAAGCTCTCTAGGGTTGCTACTAATTTAATCAGATCAAATAACACGCAGAAAATGTGTTGTTTAAGACACAGTTTTATTGAGTCTTAAGCTTTGCAGCCTAAAACAAAACTAGTGATACAGTAATTCTTTGCGTCTCGTTTCAGGCTTGGCAGTAACAAAAGTCTACTATTTTACTCTACATAAATTAAACTTGTTGTCACTATCGTTTTTCTTTTCTGTAGAACAAGACTGTTGGTTTTGAATGATGGGGTCACTAATTTGAGGAGAGAAAACCTGGTTTTGATATCCTTTGTTGAAGATGGGATAGGGTATTTCTTGGAGCTGCTGCAACTTAACTAAACGCCATGTTTTTGTAGACACCAATTTGGGCAAGACTAAAAGAACAGTCTGATCGCCAGCATGGATCAAGTCCATGAGTCTCTGCATTGCAGTAGTTCTGAAGGTATTGTCAATCTCATGCTCTAATAATTGGCTTAAGCCAATTATTAGAGCATGAGGTGCTAATCTGTCTAGACTTTGTTGAACTAAGAGCTGAATTTCTTCCTGTGTTTGCATTTGATGCAACGTTTTAATGAGAGGCGAGACAATGGCGCTACCAAACTTGTGCAACTTTAATGCAAGTTGTTGGCGAACTTGCTGTGCTTGAGTTGTAATAAAGAGATGGACGGTGAGTCCGAGGAAGTCGTCAAAACTATAAGTTGAGAAATTATCGTCTACGCCTTCATCATGGGCGCAAGCACAAATTTCCCATAAGTCTTGGCTTTGAATGGAGTGCTGACTATGTAATGCAACTAAGGAAGCATCAAACAAGATAGACATGATCAAAAATACTAGCTGTAGGCTAGGACGGATGGTGGCAGACCAAACTAAAGTCTCTCTTCGAAGTCAGACTGTGAATTGAAAATGTTAGTAATAATGAGGGCTGTAACTTCAAGAACTGAGGCGTTTCCTAACCTGCCAAGGCTAAATCGTCACTTTGTACCTTGGTTCTAACTGGTCAATCTGGATAACTGGATATTAATTAGTGCGTTTTGCTTAACATCTAAAGTTGTACAACGTGTTAAAACGTATTGCAAGTTACAGATACAAAAAACTTTGATGTGGCGTACTGATCCCCTGACATTATGAAGCGTTAATTCTGGGGTTATTATCTTGTGCTACCCCAGTTAGTTTACGTAGTGATGTGCATGCTAGTCCAGCTAGGGGAGCATGCAATTGCAAGTGGTTGAGAGCTTACTGGGTAAGATTAGAGGCGTAGGTTGGTAGCTCAGTACCCTGGTAGATAAGAGCGATCGCAACTGCCAAAAATAAAATATAGCTTGGCGCACATAATTCAAAACATCAGTTGTTGCTGAAAGCTTAAATGGCAACAGCTATGTACGCAACAAACGGCTGCATGCATACATGCAGCCGTTTGCCATACTACCCCTACAGTAAAACTTAGTGCTGGTACCTCCTGGCAGCAGATTCTCTCTCGTTACACAGCATCCGATAGAGCCCTCTCATCCTGCATTTATCTTATTGAGGTAGGTTCTCGGGCTTGACATTAATTGTTCTAACCGCGCCATTCCTTTTCACTTCAAGGGTGAGTTGCTGACCTACCTTGCCATTGCTGACGATCCGTTGTACCTCTGCCGATTCGTCTACAGCCTGCCCGTCAATCGCCGTAATCACATCTCCAGCCCTTAAACCACTGCTGGCTGCGGGGGAATCTGACAGTACCCGAGCAATCAAGATACCGGTGTCTTCTTCTACGGTTAGGCCACTATTGGGATTAGCATTAATATCCTCTTTCACATCTGGACTCAGGGTAATCATCTGAATGCCCAAAAATGGATGCTGGACCTCGCCAGTGTCAGCGAGTTCCGTCGCAATCCGTTCCACCATGTTGATGGGGATGGCAAACCCTAATCCCTGGGCACCGTTGATGATAGCTGTATTCACACCGATGACTTCGCCTTGTTGGTTTAGCAAAGGACCACCAGAATTTCCTGGATTAATCGCTGTGTCGGTCTGGATAAACTCCACCCGTTTATCCGGTACACCCACCTGATTGCTAGAACGACCGACAGCGCTGACAATGCCCACTGTGACCGTGTTATCCAGGCCCAGGGGGTTGCCAATAGCAATGGACCATTCCCCTGGTTGCAGCTGGTCTGAGTTACCCAGGGGGACAGTAGGCAGATTGCGTTCATCGACCTTAATCACTGCAATGTCAGTTACAGGGTCACTACCCAGCACTCGACCATCCAAAATGCGACCATCTTTCAGGGTGACGGTCACTGTATCAGCGCCATCGACCACATGGGCATTGGTAATAATTTTGCCGTCATCGCTGATGATAAAGCCTGATCCCAGACCGCGTTCGGTGCGTTCTTGACTTCCCTGAGGCAAACGTCCCCCAAAGAATTGACGAAATGTAGGATCATTAAAAACATCTGGAATCCGTTGACTGACGGTGCGTGATGCATCGATACGCACGACGGCAGGGCCGACGTCAGTGACAACATCGGTAATAAAGTTAGGGTTTGCCGTTGGGGCAATGGCTGGCGTTGCAGGAGCTGTCTGGGCAACGGCAACTTGATTTTCTTGCCGCAGCGGTGACTCTGGTGACCAGGCCAAGAAGCTACCGGCAGTTGCTATGCCAGCTCCCATCACGAGACTGCTGAGGACTTGCCAGGAGCGGGACGGGTTAGGTGTATGAGGATGCGAATGAGACATGGTTGGGACACGTTTGATTCAGTTGTCCACAGCATAAATAGTTGATGTGACATTCCTGTGACATCGGGTTGTCAATATCGTGTTGGCTGAGCGGAGTCGAAGCCAGGCTTCGTCGCGATCAGACCATGAGGTAATGGGTTTTGCATTGGTAGGGAATGCTTGGAGGTCGCTAAAGGGTGTATTTTTCCAGTCGGCAGGTCTCAGAATGATCGGAATTACCCTAGCTTTGCCAGCCTGGTGATGCTCCATGGCTTGCTTGAGTTCAATTTCGTAGCAGTAGTCTGAGGCGATAAAGTCAGCGCTAATCAATAACAGGATAATGTCTGCTCGTTTTAGATTGTCGTCAATTTCTTTGGCCCAATCTGTACCGGCAACAATGCAGCGATCGTGCCAGGGTTGAATGAGTTTTTGACGCTGGAGGATTTTGAGGTGAGTTTCCAGTTGATTGCGTAGGGTTTCGTCTTTGTGAGAATAGCTGTAAAACGGTTTGAGAGTCTGGTCGCGGCGTTCGATATCTGAGGTTCTCTGGCGGCTGCCTTCGATATCTACGCCGTTGAGTAAGTCTTGAACATTGAGGTCAATGAGTTCGTCACCAACTACTTCCTCAAAAGATTGTCTACCCTTACTTTCTCGTATCAGCAGGTCTTTGTAACTAACGGTAATGTTGGGATAGCCAGGGACAGGCACCAGTTCTTTGGGGGTGAACTTAAAGTTGCTGTGGATGCGGTCAAAGTCAGACCGGATAATGGCTAGGAGGCGACGACGACTGGATAGGGGACCGTTGACGCTGATGCTGACGGATTTGGCTTGGGGGTCTGCTTTAACTAAGGCTTGATTACCTTCGAAGTTGAGGATAACGCCTGTGCGCCAGCGGAGTTGATGGTCGCTTAGTACATGGGTGCGGACGATAAAGCGGGGGAGCAAGCCCTCTGGCAAAATCGGGTACTCGTAGCGAAAATTCAAACATTCAGGCAGTTCAAACTTTGATGCTGCTTCGGGTTGTTGTTTGTCCAGCAGGTCTGGGATGAGATAGCGCTTGTCATCCTCCTGGAAGGGAAAGCATAGCTTGAACTTACGCATTAGACCTAAAAGGAAGTCGTGGCGT
Source organism: Leptothoe sp. ISB3NOV94-8A (assembly GCF_043421595.1). Lineage (NCBI taxonomy): Bacteria > Bacillati > Cyanobacteriota > Cyanophyceae > Nodosilineales > Cymatolegaceae > Leptothoe > Leptothoe sp. ISB3NOV94-8A. Next base: position 6,599,432 of record NZ_JAXSQW010000001.1, read on the forward strand.
TCTAATGGATAGTCTTTGGGCTCTAATAGCCTGCTGAGATAGTTAATTTCCAGTTCACCGTTGGCTTCGGTAAGTTCATGGTCATTGAGGAGTTTGTAAATACCGTTCGTAACCCAGTGGGGGTTAAGGACATGGGTGTCACGGAGACGGCTATCTTGTCTGTAGTTAAGGGCAATGCCGAGGCTATGGAGATGGACTGCTAGCGAATTCTGAGCACTTGGATCAGGTTCTCCATCTGTTTGACAAATTTCTCGGTACTTTTCGAAAGAGATGTAGTTTGCAGCCATATCTGACAGGCGTTTTTTGATCTCAAACCAACTGCCAGGGAATGGGGCTCGCAGATGTTCTAGTCGGTCTGTTTCTCTTTCGATAGCTGCTTGTAGGGTATCAATGCCAATTTCGGTGTCGCAGTCGGTTTGAATAAACTCTCGAACGTTAGGAAACTTTTGCTGTAGGGCGCGACGATTGACATCAAAGGGGTGTTCTGCAACTTTATTGAGCACAACAAGAACAGGTGAGTCACCTCCGAAACTTTCGATGAGTTCTAGCCAGTATTCGGCATCGGCATCTTCATGACCTTGACGACCGTTGAGCACTAGTAAATAAAGGCTGCGCTCGGTGAGAAAGAATTGGTGGGTGGAGTGCATGATTTCTTGGCCACCAAAGTCCCACACGTGGAGGGTAATGTCTTCGCTTTGGTTTAGTCGCAGTGGCCATTGGGTAATGTTAATGCCCTCGGTTTTCTTTGAGTCTTTGTCAAACGTTCCATGAATCAGTCGGTTTACCAGGGAAGTTTTACCCACAGCGCCAAAACCTACAAGAATGAGCTTCGCTTCGTTTAAGGGGTGGCGATCAGTCTGGATGCGGAAATAATAATTAAGAATATTTGCTGGCTTGGCAGGTGTAGCACCAGAGGCAACTTTTTGCCAAGTGGGGCCAAGAATTTCCACAGCAATTCCTAATTGCTCATTTTCATGTAAAAAAAGCTGAGTCAGGTTTTTTCTCCGCTTGAGTTTTTTAGGGATGGAAGTGAGTTGATTTTGAGAGAGGTTAAGGGATGTGAGGTTTTTGAGCTGTGTGAGTTCTTTGGGAACAGAGGTGAGTTGATTCTGGGAGAGATTAAGGGATGTGAGGTTATTCAGCTGTGCGAGTTCTTTGGGTACAAAGATGAGTTGATTTCGAGAGAGATTAAGAGATGTGAGGTTATTCAGCTGTGCGAGTTCTTTAGGTACAAAGGTGAGTTGATTTTGAGAGAGGTTCAGAGATGTAAACTTGTTGAGTTGTCCGAGTTCTTTGGGGATGGAGGTGAGTTGATTTTGAGAGAGGTGAAGGTCTTGGAGGTTATTGAGTTGTCCGAGTTCTTTGGGGATGGAGGTGAGTTGATTTTGAGAGAGGTTAAGGGATGTGAGGTTATTGAGCTGTCCGAGTTCTTTGGGGATGGAGGTGAGTTGATTTTGAGAGAGGTTAAAGGACGTGAGGTTATTGAGCTGTCCGAGTTCTTTGGGGATGGAGGTGAGTTGATTTTGAGAGAGGTTAAGGGATGTGAGGTTATTGAGCTGTCCGAGTTCTTTGGGGATGGAGGTCAGTTGATTCTGGGAGAGGTTAAAGGACGTGAAGTTTTTGAGTCGTCCGAGTTCTTTGGGGATGGAGGTCAGTTGATTCTGGGAGAGGCGAAGGTCTGTGAGGTTATTGAGCTGCCCGAGTTCTTTGGGTACAGAGGTGAGTTGATTTTGGGAGAGGTTAAGGTACTTTAGGTTGTTGAGCTGTGTGAGTTCTTTGGGTACAGAGGTGAGTTGATTTTGGGAGAAGGAGAGGTGTGTAAGATTTTTGAGTTGTCCAAGTTCTTTGGATACAGAGGTAAGTTGATTGTCAAAGAGGAAAAGGTTCGTAAGATTTTTGAGTTGTCCAAGTTCTTTGGATATAGAGGTGAGTTGATTCTGGGAGAGGTTAAGGTACTTTAGATTGTTGAGCTGTGCGAGTTCTTTGGGTACAGAAGTAAGTTGGTTCTTAGAGATGCTAAGAGATGTAAGCTTATTGAGCTGTGTGAGTTCTGTGGGGACCGAGGTGAGTCTCAAATCTGATAGGGTCAGTTCTGTTGCTTCATTTGCAATCGCTTCTTGAATAAGTCTTTGGGCCTCAGCTAACCCGTCTTTCTGTGACATTTTTTCAGCAGCAACAATATCTTCTGGTACTACTGCCAATACCTGAGCAATGACTGTCAGGCTTGCTTCACTTACTCGTTTACCGCGCTCCGGGTGAAATAACCGACTTACCGTATCTGCACTCACACCCGCCTGCTTAGCAATGGCTGCAAAGCTCAGATTCAGTTCAGCTTTAGCAGCTTCTAGCTTTTGTAAGCCTTCAGGGCTGGCCAGAAAACTGCGCGGTTTTGACGACATAGGGGGCTTTGGGGCGGTATCGTTACCAAGATACTCGGCGTAGCCCTGGGCTGCCAGGTATCCCTAATATTTTTAATGGGCGGTGTGTGATGTAGCTCTACCAACTGAAACGATCAAACAGCGCGTGTTACATACCTGACAAACTACTGCCAATCAACAAGTTTAAGATTTGGTACCCTTACAAACTCTCTGGTATTGTGAGTCACTAAAGTCAATTCGTTTGCTAATGCAATTGCAGCAATTTGCAAATCATAGGCCCCTATAGGAGTTCCTTTATCCTGTAAGTCAGCACGAACAGCACCACAGATTGCAGCTGCCTTGCCATCAAAGGGTAAACTTGCAAACTCAGCAAATAGTATTCTTAAGTTTGCCAGGTTCTTAGTTTTACGCTTACTCCTGTAAGCACCGTAATATAGTTCAAACTTAACCACATCACAGATGCATACATCATCAGGAGATTGCGCAAACAAATTTTCATAAACTAATTGACTGCTGCGATTAAGATACGCAATACAGGTGTTGGTATCCAAAAGGTAGAGCATCATTTCTATCGCTTCAAAGCAGAGGCTCACGCTCTGGCTGATTACCTTGTGGTGCCCTCACTAAAGGCTCTCCTTGCCACGCACCAAACAGATCCAGAAACTTTTGCGACCACTGACGCTTTTGCGTGGCCTGAACCGGTTGATAAACAATCAGAATCTCAACCTCTTCATTATGATGATCTGGTAGTTGAACCTGTAACAAACCGGATTCATTAACATGGGATCTCAAACGAATCGTTTTCATGTAGGGTTCCCTCCATTCTGACTGTCGTCATTGGCCTACATCCATTGTAGACGTAGCATTCACTAACTGTGAATGCTGAAAATCACCGAAGCCACCGCACATTTGATTGTAAATCTGTAGTCGCTGCCATTAAAGGTTCTCTGGATAATTAATCGATTGGGTTGATATCGGATAATAGCTGAAACGATCGAACAGGGCTCGTGCAGATGCCGTTGGCTGAGCGGAGTCGAAGCCAACATCCCCTTCGACTCCGCTCAGGGAACGTTTACCCATAGGAACGCTACTTCTTTCCAAATCTCTTCCATTGCCCCGGCGGCGGCAATAAAAACTCATATGATCCAGCTGCACTTCCCGGTTTTGCCGCTAGCACAATATCAAACGACAACGAAATCCGCTCTCCCTCCGTATGATTCATCGTCACCCCATGACGCTGCTTTGAAGGAAACAAAATCAACCGCCCTTCCACAGGCACATACATCGCCTGATCCCGGTTTAAATCATTCCAATCTACAATGATGTTTGTGTTCTCACTACCTAACCCAGGGCTCACCTCATTGGGCCGCATATCATCAAAAAACACCAGGCTGCCCGCCTCATCACTACCTGAATTCGGCACCGATACATAATACACAGCACTAATGTGGGATGTATTATGACAATGGGAACCCACTTCTTGTTGTTGGCGAGAAACCACAGGCCAGGCCCGCTGAATATAGAGATCAATTTGATTTAGATCCACACCCAGCGCTTTCAGATATCTCTGCACATGCACTTCTACCTGACCCACAATCCAAATAAATCGGGGGTCAGTATGGATTTGTTCTGCTCCATGCAGGTCCCCCGTCCAGGCCATCTCAGGAAATGCCCGCCGTTCGTAGCCATCTTTTTCCAACTGTAATGCTGCATCCATCAGCTGCTTTTTATGGGCTGTGGCGTCTGGTAGATCTTCATAGTAAACAGCGAGGGGAAACCAGGTATCAACGGGCATTTTTTAGCTTCGAGGGTAAAGGTATCCGGATTGAGTAGCTTATCAGACTTCAGCTTTGACCGGTGGTTTGATGAAGAGTGAAGGGTGAAGAGTGCCTCTTTATCAGTTCTGTAGGCGTTCCTTGAGTGGAGTCAAAAGGATGTATCGGCTGGGTTTTAGCTTCGACTTCGCTCAGCTAGCGGGAGATGTGGGACAGTTACACCTACTCTTTACCCCCTTTACTATTACTCCCTTTACTCATCACTCACTACTTGCCCATCTCCTGCAATCCACTCCTGCAATAAATGCCAGCAAGGCAGAAAATGCTGAGCCAATACCGCATCCATCTGCCAGAAATGACTATAGCCGTCGCCGGAACAATGGCAGCCAATAAAAATCATTAACAGATCGTGATAGAGTGGTTGCTCAGCAGACTCATCGGCTAGGGATGTGGTGACATCGCGACAGGCGTCGACACATAGATGGTTGATTGTGTTTTGTAGGTACACCAGGTTTGTGGCAGCCTGGCAAAAGATCCCTTCGCTTGATTTGAGAGAGGATAAATAGTGCTGACGATAGTTGTCTAAAAAGATCTCATGGAGACGACTTAGTTTTTGTTTTAGATGGGTGCGTAACTCTAAAGAAAAAGATTTGATGCCCTGATGCTTCCAGTTAGAGAGAATATCCTGTTCTAAGGAGGATGTTTCCAGTGCAGAAATGTTGATTTTCATCAAAGGGTTGATCACTCTGATGAATAAGAAATCGAGATCGATTAGGCTCAGATCTAATTTGACAGGAGTTGTCTTAAATGCCGATGAGCTAGGCAGTTCATCGCTTGCATGGGGATTGCACCAGATAAATTTAAACTCAGCTACATCCGCCATCATTTCCCCAATCAAATGGGTGAACACCAGACCTAATCGTTGGCGTACCTCACCATGGAAAAAGGCATGGGCCTTGTTCTCATTTAAGGTGACTTCATCTGCCACTGGGGAGAATAGCTCTCGGCAAGTGACTGGGCCACTGTCTGTATAGGCTGTTTCTCCGGCTCGTAAAGGTTCATCACAATAGGCCAAACTGGCATAGTCTGCTTCAAACTGAGTCATCATTAGCTGCCAGTAATGGCCCCAAATGTCATGGATAAGAAAGGCTTCGGCTTTTGCGGTGGGTAGAACACTGACCGAGCTGGATAACGCTTCGATGACGTGGTCTATAGATTCTCCTAACTGTTGGGCAATGGGGGTAGCCCAGGCAATATCTATGTTTTGAGGCTGACAGGGGCCAAACGTGGGAAAGCGCCGAAATTGATCAAAGCTGAAGCTTTGCATTCTCTCAAATAGCTCAGAAAGGCGTTGTTGCTCTGCTGTAGGGATTTCAGCCCAGACTTCAGCCTGATCGGTGGGCAGACAAAAGTAAATCTGCAGGGGTGTGTAGATGATGTCAACAATGTTGGCTGGCAGTGTAATGCCAAAGAGATGCTTGAAAAGCACTGTAGCTTGGATACGACTGAGCTGAATTGAGGCTGCACCATTGATGCTGGCGAGACCCACACTGTGTAATACGGTTTGAATAGTGGCAGCTTGGTCTTTAATGCGCTGATCGATCTGCTTTAATGTGTCTTTTAGTTCTTGTTGCTCTTGTTCAGATAATTGAAAGTGTTGGCATAGGCCAAGGGTAGCTGCCTCTGATTCTAGAGCAGGAGGAATCTTATCTGGAGTTTGCTTGCTCAACGTGGGGGAAGATAATGTCCCTTGCCATTGGTGCCCAGCGAGTTGGCAATAGCGTTTGCTCAACAAAGCTGCTCGGACAAATGACTGCCGTACAGCTGTGGGAATAGTCTCAATGGCTTGTACCTGGTGCTGAACGGTATGTCGACGCAGGATGGCTAATTCGTTATGTAAACTCTTGAGTCGCTGTTGTTGTCGTTGGTGAAAGGTGTCGTTGGAGAAATCTCCACGTTTTCGTAAACAGCGGGCAATCTCTAGTGCTTCTGTTAATAATGCTTGATGGGTTTCGACCAGTGGTTCGAGGTGCATGGGTTTAACGGTAGACGGTGCTGACTACCGACTCCTGATTTTTTAAAGAATCAAAATTGCTATTGATTAATACGGACTAACCGAATTTCTGTGCGCTGGTTACGTGAGTCGTTGGCTGGGACTCCTGACAGCGGCTCGCTAAAGCCTTTCCCTTCGGCCAAAATATTGTGATTTACGGCTTGATTCTTTAAGTACTGCACGACAGCTTCGGCTCGCTGCTGGCTGAGGCGCTGGTTGAGTGTGGCACTGCCGGTTTGTGATGTGTGGCCAATGACTCGAATGGCAACCGTTTCGGTATTAAATTCGTTGATTTCAACGGCTAGTTGGGCTAGGGTTTGCTGGCCTTCGGTTGCGATCGCAGCCGACCCTACTCCAAACTTGACCTCACCCCTCACTTCCAAATCACCAATGGGTTGAGAGCTTTGAATGGTCTCAGGTGTCAACTGCTGCGCCTGGGGCTGCTGGGTATTGGTTTCCCCAGTGAGGAATGTGGCTAATTCCGGATCGTCAGCTTTGACCAGTTCGATCAACGACTGGGTATTGGCTACGGCCTCAGCAATAAAGCGATCGCTATAGAGTTCATTCGCTAAAGGGACCTGGGGCAGCTGACCCGATAGCACCAGAATGGCGGCTGTTGCCTCAATCCGCTTTGACAGAATGCCATCCTCCATCCAGCGTCCAGCTTCCACTGAGGTAAAGAAATCAATACCGTCAATCACTAAATCAGCCTGGGATGCTGATAAATTACCATCGGTTTGAATCAGAGTTTTTAATTGACTGTTATCTCGGGCTGACTGATCCATCCATCGATAGTAGGTAGATAGAAAATCTGTGAGCTTTTCTTCGTCTTCCTGGATGAGATCATCCGAAGCCACAATCACATCCAAAATGGCATTGGGCGCATCTTCACTGGAGAGCACAATTGTGTGACCTTGCTCACGGGCCTGGCTCACAAAGGGTTCCCAGAGGACAGCAACAGCAATATTTTGATTGGGATCTTGGAGTTCTTGCCAGGCTTCAGAGGCTTCTGCCACTTTCAGCTGATTGAAGTCCGACAGATTAAATCCGTCAAACCGAATGTCGAGCACTTGCGCCAAAAACTCGCTAGGGGTATCCGCTGCGTAAGCCAAACTCAGAGGCTGACCCTGGGCGATTAGCTGACTGAGATCATTGAGGGATTTTAATTGTGAATACTTTGGTGTATTTAGCACGACTGCATCGGCACCCACAGTCCGATCAATCAGACCAACAATCTTTCCTTCTGGCTGATGCTTCAGGTATTGATCCAAGGTGGTGACAATGAGATCGGCACTGTCTTTTTCTAGACGAGTTGCTCGTTCACCCTGGTCAAATTCATTTTCGAAGCGTATAGATATACCTGATTTTTCCAGCTCTTCATTAAACTCCGGAGATCGAAACGTGCTGTAGCCACTGAAGGTGTCTCCTAGAATGAGCAGTTCGTCTGGGTCACTACTGATCACTGACAAAGGTTTGTTTGCAAATGAAAATAGCGTGTCTTTTAGACTCCAAAAGCCTAAAGAAATCGCAATAATACCCAAAATATAGACAATTGGTGGGGGTCCACCTGCACGATTTGACACTAAGACTACCTCCAGTAATTTCTCCTAAAGTACCTACAACCCATGTCACTTTTGGTCAGCATGGTACTTAAATTCCTGTATGGTCTTATGTTATTTAACCCTAACGTTAGGGTGACCATAACGCCGGTTATGATTTCTGATTTTTCAATTGAGCAGCTCGTTCTTCACAAAATATGAAAGTGATGACGGAGAGACGTGGAAGGCAACGTCTCTCCCTTCCAAGATTGGAATCTGGTACTTTTGTTTCCTAGGTGTTTTCTCTAGGTGTTTGTTGACGTTGTTTGAGCTGCTGCAGACGTCTCTGAATTTCTTGCTGTTGAGCAACTGGATCAATGTCTGCCATCGCTTGCTCTGTTGGGTTGACCGACAGTTCTACAAAGGCACGTTTTTCTAAGTAACGGGTGTGGACGGAATTTTTGGCGGCCTCAAACTGAGCACGGGCAGAAGCCATATCTTGTTCGTTATGGGTTTCTGCAATTGCCGCGAGTGCTTCATTCACCTCAGTTAAATTTTTCAGGGCTTGTAGATCGCTCTTGTAGCGTTCTAGCCGCGCTCGCTCCTGGCGTAATTTGGCTAGGGATGTGTTGACTAATGTTTCGGCTTGTTCAACCTGGGCTTCAACTTTAGGTAAAAGCTGCTCCAGATGAATAGCTGAAGCGATAGCGGCCTCGGCGTCATCATGCCGTCCTTCTTTTTCGGCATTCAGTGCTGATTCTTCAGCCCGCTTGAGTGCGCCCACTTTATATAAGTAAATTTTTTTTTCCCGTTGGAACGTGGCGTATTGTTGGTTGGTGGCTGTAGCAAGTTGGCTGACTGACTGTTGCATTTGTTTGATGGCAGCTTCGGCGGTTGCGATCGCGTCATCATCCAAATCCGCATGACTGTCTGGCCCTGGAGCTTCTTCAGAAATTCCCCATAGCCAGTTCCATACAGCCAGGGTTGCCTTACCTCCACGCTCCCCCATCAACCAATAAACGGCCTTTTTCATGTGTCGTTACAGCGGAAATAGTACAGATACAGCGGTTGCCCTAAGTCAATGATTCAATCAAGTTATCCCATCTGAGCATGGGCCAATTAGAGCATGCTCCTATCCTAATCAATGGGATCCGCGCTATAGGAATTACTTCAGACAATTCACATATAATTCCTCACGGTTCCTGGCGATCTCGATCACATACTTAGCTCAGGTGGGCTCAGAAAACCCTTACCTAACCCTTAGAAACCCATCAACTCAGACTCAGGCATGCCCTGGATAGTAGTAATCGAAGCACAGCGCATCGCGCTTTTAATCACTAGGAGAACGTAAACCATGAAAAATCTACTTTCCACAGGTCTATCTGCTTTGATGCTCGCTGCCGTCATCGCTCCTGTTGCGCAAACTATCAATATCGCTGATGCCTTTGCTGCTCAACCTAGCATTACGCGAGCGGCTAAAACGTTGCTAACTTCGGGGCAATTTGTCACCGTTGACCAGGCCAAAGACACCACTGGCACGGCCCGTATTGTTGAAAAAGATGGCCAGCGTATTCTCGAATTTGATGGTGCGTTTGACACAGCCCGTGGTCCTGACGTACAAGTAGTGCTCTACAGAGGCGATTCTGTTCCTGTGAGCATAGATGAAGCTGATTACGTGGTCATTGGTGATCTCAAGAGTTTTGAAGGCTCCCAAGGCTATGTTCTACCCGCTGATATTAATCTTGCTGAATACGGTTCAGTTGCCATCTGGTGCGCAGAATTCAACGTTACCTTTGGCTACGCTGATATTTAAGGCTTAATCCGATATGAAAATTTTTGGCATAGGTCTGCACTAATAAGTGAATAGACAAAACTATCCATCAATCCGGACTATCTCCGTGGGAGACGCTTTGCGAACGACTCCGCTCCGCCCTCATTTCTCTAAATTAGCTGGTTGAGCGGAGTCGAAACCGATTGATTGATATCGTGTGAGTCATAATTGGACTCCTTCGCCAGACTATTCAAACTCTGGTAAATCTAATGGCTTTTGGATTTGTACATCTATCGTAGGTGGCTGCGCTTGCACCAATTCCGGCTCTGGTAAATCTAACTGCTTTTGCTTTTGCACTTCTACAGCAGGTGCTTGAGCAGGCATCAATTCCTTCTGACGCTCTTCTAGTTTCAGCGGTAGCTTGACCTTCTGAGGTTTCTTCGCTTGCTTAACCTTCGGTAGGCTACGCTCCAAATCATTCAACGGTCGCGGAATCACCATGACGGCACTCAGCTCACCAATGCGCTCAGCCTCATGCATGCCCGCTTCGACGGCGATAGCTACATTAGACAGAGACCCACGAATCAAAATTGTACACAGACCTTCACCAATGGTTTCGTGGGAAATTAGCTCAATTTCAGCCGATTTCGTCATGGCATCGGCTGCCCCTACCATGGCTGGAAAACCACGGGTTTCTAATAACCCAATGGCACCACTACTCATCTGGGTTTCACCGACACCGTCCAACTCACTCAGGCGGGGCAAAATGGGTAGCACCTTCTCCATATCCGCCATTGGTCTAGGAATCAGCGATGACGATACCAATTGTCCAAATCGCTTAGCCGTTTCCACACCCGCATGCACCGCCATGCGCACATCTGCTACCCCACCCCTCACAATAGCGCTACACTGGCCACCACCCGTCTTTTCGTAGCCCACTAAATACACATCAGACGACTTGATCATGGCATCAGCAACACCGATGATGGCTGGAAAACTCGTTGTTGAAACCACACCTAAAGCTGAGTCCTTTACCCGCCGCAGTAACGACATAGCTTTATCATTGGAACTAGCGAGAGCGGAAAAGTCTACTGGCATTGTGAGTCTCAAGTAGCGTTGGAGAGCCCTTGGGTGCTTGTGGTAGTTGAGGTTATATCAACACTCTAAGGTGAAAGTTTAAATAGGGTCTGCTAAAAACGATGTCACTTACTAATCTTTTGATGGGATCTTAAAAACTTTTGTGAGAGAAATATTTTGTCTGACTTGTATAGAAAACAGCTATTTATTATCCTCTATTTTAAGAGCCTTTTTCAGATTGACCACTAGAATCGCCATTATCGAGCGGTTGTCTATGGGGAAAAAGCGCTGATAGTAAGCTATTTAGATGATCACGGCCATAGACATGAGCGTTAGGGGCAGCAGCCGCCATGGTTGATGTATCGTTCCCGCTAGATGCATTTGATGGGGCGACTGGGGGCTCGACATTAGGCACATTGACAGCCTTAGGTGACACAGATTGAGGCTGAACCGTTGACGTAGTCCTCGGCGGCATTGGCATCGAGGGTACAGGGTTGTTTTCAGCCTGAAAGTTAGGCGGCTGAAAGCTAGAAGGGGTAGACTCACCATTGTCAGGAGCCGCAGTTGTTGGTTGAGATGCCTGAGATGCCTGCGCTTCTACTAAAGAGCAAGAAGGAATAATGGTGTTGGGTGCGATCGCAGGATTAATTAGTGTGCTAGACGGTCCCACACAAGCGCCTTTACCCACATAACCGTGGCCGACAATCAACACCCCTGTCCCCAAACTTGCCCCAGCCTCAACATATACACAACCCTGCTTTGCCTGGATCACCACACCAGCACCAACACAAACACCAGGGCCAATGCGAATCGCCGCATTAGATGCAGCTCTGAAGACTACACCTGGTGCGATTGCTGCCGATGCATCAATAACAACGTCGCCGCCGCGATAGTAATGGGTATGACTCACAAAATGCAGAGGCGAGGGTTCCATCGCGACGGACTCAGATACGAAGTGTAACTACGGACGCTGAATGGTGGTTTCTAGAACGCGACACTTGGCACGGGGATCAACACCTACCAGGCGCACATAGTGACCCGAGTGTTCAGCCAACTGAGCTTTCAGAGCAGAAATTACTTCCGATGGACGATTCCCACTGATGGGAGCACCGGTTTGCCATGCACCGCTGCTGTAGCGACGCTTATCGGCATATTCCGTGCTAACGCGATAGCCCTGATTGACTAGCTGAGTTACTTGCTGGGCTAGATCCGCACTGACAGAAGCACTGCTACCGTTGCCATTGGCGCTAGCCGCTGATCGGCTGCTGCCATAGGACGTGGGTTGAGCGCTAGTAGCGTTGGAAGTCACCGGTGTCTGTCCAGGCTTTTGAATAGTAACGGCGCGACCACGCTGCTTGACTCGTGGATCAATGGCAAAGATGCGCACATAGTCATTGGTATGGGCTGCCAACACCTGCTGCACGGCAGCTACCGCCGCCGATTCGCTAGATGCAGAAACAGCAGGTGCCGTTTGCCAGATACCACTGCGATAGCGGCGCTTATCGGCAAACTCAATCCCAATTTTTTGTCCCTGAGCCAAAATGGAGCGGATTTGGGGGACTAAATCACCGCTAGTGACCGGGACAGATGCACCATTCTGGCTCGCTGTAGGGGTTGCAGCGCCATTGCTACCGGTGCTGAGGGCGACAGGCTTGCCATCGCCTCGTTGAATCGTAACAGGAGATACTCGACACTTAGCAATGGGGTCAATGCCAAACATGCGTACATACTCACCAGCATGTTCGGTCATACAAGCTTCTAAAGCCGCAATGGCTTCAGATGCATGAGTAGTTTGGATAGGACTGCAAGTCTGCCAAACACCACTGCGGTAACGGCGTCGATCGGCATGCTCAGTACCAATCTTGTAGCCCTGACGCAGCCAGGCGCTCACTTGACTAGCAATATCTCCACCCACAGGCGCACCGTTACTGGCTGGGGTAGCAGTAGGGGCAGTCCCCATAGAACGCTTACTAGCAGCGACAGGCTGGCCGTCAGGACGTTGCACAGTGATCATGCCCACACGGCGCTTCCCGACCGGGTCGATACCAAAGATACGCACATAGCTGCCCTGATGCTCAGCCATGCAGCGCTCTAGAGATGAAAGAATTTCACCTTCACGGCTAGATTGCACGATTGGGCAGCTCTGCCAAACACCACTGCGGTAGCGGCGCTTGTCGGCATACTCTGAGCCAACTTTGTAGCCCTGCGCTAAAAACTGACGAACCTGTTGAACAATTTCGGGTGCTAGTGCTTGCATAGTATCTATACCAACGTTATCGATGGTGTATGGGGTGTGTGAGCTACTCGCCGAATGGCGTGCAGAGTGAATGGAAACAGCATTTGCTGCACCATCGGGATACCTAAACGCTTTTGAAGCGCTACCTGATTGAGCTGTTTGCTCTTGGGCACGCTCACCAATGTGGGGCTCAACAATGTCTCGAACGAGTGCCAAATCCGCCTCAGTCACCCGGGGCAATGCATCTGCCTGAGCCTGGGTTGTAATTACCGAACCAGATGGAACGCATCGTCCTGGGGGCACCTCAACATCCTGAACAAGGGCGTGCATCATGACAATGACACCATCACCCAATCGAGCGTTAAAAATTGTTGATCTAAAACCAACAAAGCTGGCTTCACCTAAATAGGCAGGACCATGGATCAACGCTTTATGAGTGAGTGTGACATTTGGCGATAGCCAAACAGCATATGAATCGCCATTATCTCCTAGTACGCAACCCTTACTAAGACCGTGAATAACAACACCGTCTTGGATATCACAGTGACTACTGATGTAAAAGGGCAACCCCTCATCTGCCCGGATTGAGGTGCCAGGGGCAATCGACACTTCGGCCCCAATATAAACACCACCTACGACCTGAGAAAAAGAATGAACGAAAGCAGTAGGTTCAATGACCGGCTTAGCCGATGATTGATATTGGGCTGGGGATGCTGCCATGGCTGACTTAACCATTGGCCCATATCCTCCCAGAAAAAATATTAACTAAAATCCTCACGTTTGTTGTAAAGCGAGCCAGAATCCAAACTAACGGTGTCAACAATGGCAACGACAGTTGCATCCACAGGCCTCTCGTTATAGCCAACATGTTGGCGAGCAGCACTGCCGCGGGTAACCAAGACCCATTCTCCAGGCCCGGCACCCACAACATCGGCTGCAACTTCGTAGTCAGGAAGTAACGCACCGTCTTCACTAATAAACTGAATTAGTAAAAACTTTACGCCCGTTAAGCTCGGCTCTTTGCAAGTACTAACAACTGTGCCGCGAACCTTCCCTAGGCGCATGCCTTATCTACCATAGGGGCGAATACCACTTACGCTCTCGCGAAACTGCTCAACAGCTTCGGTATAGCGGATAGGTAGTACGAACTCTAGGTTCTCGTGAGGACGGGCAATAATGTGAGTTGACAAAGTCTGGCCACCATTAACCCGCTTGACGTTCTCAACGCCAGCAGCAACAGAAGCCTGGACTTCAGAAACATCGCCTCGAACGATAACAGTCACACGACCACTACCAATTTTTTCGTAGCCAACTAGGGTTACACGGGCTGCCTTCACCATGGCGTCGGCTGCCTCAACTACCGCTGGGAAACCCAGGGTCTCAACCATTCCTACTGCGATTGCCATCGATTTTTACCTTGGTATGCTATCTATCTGGACTTGGGTAATCGAAATCAAGAAGCCTAGGTTCTAAACTGTTCGACTGCTTCGGTGTAGCGAATGGGCAGTACAAACTCCAGGTTCTCGTGGGGGCGAGCGATGATGTGAGTTGATAGAACCTCACCACCATTTACACGCTTAGCAGACTCGATACCGGCAGCAACTGACGCCTGAACCTCAGATACGTCGCCACGAACGATAACGGTCACGCGACCGCTACCAATTTTTTCGTAGCCAACTAGGGTTACACGCGCGGCCTTAACCATCGCGTCAGCAGCTTCTACAACAGCGGGAAAACCGCGAGTCTCAATCATTCCTACGGCAATCGGCATTGTCGTAAATCTCCTAGAAAAACAGCTTTAGTTCAAGCATTTATATCTCGGCCAGATGAAATTAAGAATTCTTTTCGAATTACTTCACACAGCGAGATGTACCTTGCAAACCGTTAGTCTGCAATAACTCCATGACTACAATTCAGAATACGAGGGGGCTAGCAGTTTGACAATATAAGTCTCAATGATTGTTTCTAATGTTAAGCATTATAAAAACTGATAACCATTTGCTACGGAACGTAACTAAATAGTTGCTTCCTGTTGAAATATAAGTGATGCAGCGTGCTGGGTATTTGTGCTTATGGTATCGGCTGTAGGGTTTCTTGGATGAATTAACGCTGACATATTTCAATGGTTCTTAGCCAATCATTGAAGATTATTCATGAATCCAGAAAGGCTCTTATTGGGGTAACTCATCAGGTACCATTAAGAAATATAAGTAATCTTAAAACTAGTCATAGATTTTTATCTGGGCTAAGGGTTGCAATTGAATCCAATTTTTGAGTCTTTCACATGCCTGGTATTGTGACTATCCACACATTAGTAAGTGAGGATGATTCCGGGCAAAGCTGTGTCGAAAATTCTTGGGTTGTTAAAGTCCGAGGAGCTGACGCTGAGAGTGTTGGTAGATTGGCTCGATGCTTAGGGTGTTTTATGGTTTGCCGGTGGGCTCTTTGATGGCAATGATGCAGTCTCTGATTGAATTAGGTTGGCTGATCCCGATTTATGGGTTTTTGGGGGTGATTTTGGCGTTGCCTTGGTCTATGGGCCTAGTGCAGCGGACGGGGCCCAGGCCAGCGGTTTACATCAATATGTTTATGACCGCCCTCGCATTTGCCCATGGCACTTGTATTTTTATGGGCATTTGGAATGTGGGCTCAGTTGAGCTGCATTTTCCGTGGTTGCAGGTTGCTGATCTCTCGCTGAGTTTTGATCTAGATCTGTCGGTGCTCAACCTGGGGGCGATGGAGCTGTCGACGGGGTTGGCGTTGTTGGCTCAAATCTATGGTTTGGGATATATGGAAAAGGATTGGGCCCTAGCTCGTTTCTTTTCTCTCTTGGGATTTTTCGAAGGGGCTGTCAATGGTGTTTTACTCAGCGGTTCTTTCTTCCTGGCCTATTTCCTGCTGGAGATGCTGACGCTATCTACGTATCTGATCGTAGGTTTTTGGTATGCTCAGCCTCTGGTGGTCAAGGCAGCTAGAGATGCATTCCTCACCAAGCGGGTCGGAGACATTCTGTTGTTGATGGCAGTTCTGGGGCTGGCTAGTTGGGCTGGGGATCTCCATTACAATGAGCTGTACGAATGGGTTAAGGTTGCGGATTTGACTCCGTTGGCGGCGACATTGCTGGGCTTAGCCTTGATTGCGGGGCCTACAGGAAAATGTGCCCAGTTTCCGCTTCATCTTTGGTTGGATGAGGCGATGGAGGGACCCAGTCCGGCATCAATTCTTCGAAATTCGGTGGTGGTAACCTGCGGAGCCTATGTACTGATTAAGCTACAGCCCATTGTGATTTTGTCGCCTGTGGCGCTGACGGCTTTGATCGTGATTGGCACGACAACGGCCATTGGAGCTTCGCTAGTTGCGATCGCACAAGTCGATCTCAAGCGTGCCCTTTCTTACTCCACCAGTGCTTATATTGGTTTGGTTTTCATCGCCGTGGGGGCTGAGTGGCCTGGTGTTGCCATTGGTTTGTTATTTACCCATGCTGTGGCAAAAGCCTTGCTGTTTATGAGCACGGGGGCAATTATTAATAACACCAGCTGCCAGAACATTACAGAGCTAGGCGGAGTGTGGTCTCGGATGCCAGCCACCACGATTGCGTTTGTTGTCGGTAGTGCTGGCATGGTTGGTGTGTTACCGCTTGGTGGTTTTTGGGCGCTACAGCTTGGTGTCGACTTTTTGCGTCGCGAGCATCCTGTCTTAGCCGCTGTCTTCTTGTTGGTTAACGCCCTAACAGTCTTTAATCTGGTGCGAATATTTCGACTGGTGTTCTTAGGGGACATCACGCCTAAAACCCGTCGTTCTCCATCGGTTAACTGGTTGATGGGGACTCCCATGATCGGTCTAAGTATTTTTATTATTTTGTTGCCCTTGGCTTTGATGCGAATGTCATTGCTGCCACCTTTGCAGTATTGGCATCCTTTAGTCTTCGGCTCGTTGATTGTATCTGGACTCATGGGTTTAGCCCTTGGTTGCACGGTGCAATTAAGTCGTTCTTTAGCTCGTTCTACTCAGCTACCGATGCGGCTGATGCAAGACCTTCTGGCTAACGATTTTTACACCGAACAACTGTATCGAGTCACTGTAGTGTTTCTAGTGAGTCAGTTCTCCCGAGTTGTTAGCTGGTTTGATCGCTATGTGGTCGATGGAGCCGTTAATTTGGTAGGCATGGTTTCCTTGATGAGTGGAGAGGGTCTGAAATACAGCATATCTGGCCAATCCCAGGGTTATATTTTCACCATCGTGTTGGGGGTGAGTCTGTTGGGATTGTTGATGACATGGGCGATGTGGTGAGGGGAAACTGATGCTAAGTGCACTGTTATTGATTCCATTACTGGGAGCCATTCTTGTTGGCTGCTGGCCAGGTAAGTTAACCAGCAAGTTAGCTAAAAATGTCAGCGTTGGCTGCTTGTTAGTTAATCTTGCGGTCAGCTTGTATCTGCTAACGCAGTTTGATTTGACAATTACCGGACTACAGTTTCAAGAGTCGCTTCCTTGGCTCGAGACGTTGGGGCTGGGATATGAGTTAGGTCTGGATGGCTTATCGTTGCCGCTAGTGATTATTAATAGTCTTCTGTCGCTAGTTTCGGTCTATGCCAGCGACGATGACACTCGACGGCCCAGGCTTTACTATTGCCTTTTGCTGATGATTACCTTTGCCGTAGCCGGTGCGTTTGTTGCTCAAAATCTCTTGCTCTTCTTTATCTTTTATGAGCTAGAGCTGATTCCCCTCTATCTCTTGATTGCGATTTGGGGAGGACCTCAACGGGGCTATGCTGCTACAAAATTTCTGATTTATACGGCTATCTCTGGAATTTTGATTTTGGCTTCATTTCTGGGTCTAGTTTGGCTCAGTGGGTCTTCTAGCTTTGATTACAGTGCGACCATGGGCCATGGGTTGCCCTGGATTCAACAGGCAGTTTTGTTAGCGGCGCTGCTCATTGGTTTTGGTATTAAAATTCCTCTCTTTCCACTTCACACGTGGTTACCCGATGCCCACGTGCAGGCGTCCACACCCATCTCTGTGCTGTTGGCTGGTGTGTTGCTTAAGTTAGGTACCTACGGTCTTTTTCGATTTGGTGTGGTTACCTTTTCCGAGGTTTGGGTGGATCTAGCTCCCTACCTTGCCTGGTGGGCTGTTGTGAGTGTTCTCTATGGCTCACTGGCAGCTATTGCCCAAACTGACATGAAGAAAATGGTGGCCTATAGTTCAGTAGGTCATATGGGCTATGTGTTGTTAGCGGCTTCGGCGTCTAATCCTCTCAGCTTTGTCGGTACTGTTTTTCAGATGGTGAGCCATGGCTTTATTTCAGCATTGCTTTTTTTAGCAGTTGGCGTGGTTTACAAGAAAACGGGAACGCGTGATTTGACTGTACTGCGAGGTCTGTTAAATCCAGAACGAGGTTTGCCCATAATTGGTAGCGTTATGGTGCTGGCAGTGATGGCTAGTGCTGGTATCCCTGGTATGGTGGGCTTTATCTCTGAATTTATTGTCTATCGTGGCAGCTTTGCGAGTTTTGCCCCTCAAACTCTTTTATGTTTACTGGGGTCTGGTCTCACGGCAGTGTATTTTTTGCTGTTGGTAAATCGTGCGTTCTTTGGGCGTTTAGCGACAACTAAAAACCAAGCTTTAGAACAAGATCCTGTTTTACCTGTGGTCACTTGGCAAGACCGAATGCCTGCTTTGGTTTTAGTGGGTTTGTTGTTTATGTTTGGTTTGAGCCCCAGCTGGATGACTCGTTGGATTGAGCCGACAACAACGTCCATGTATGAGGCGATGCCAATTAAGTTAGAGCTGTCGTCGGCTCATCTGGCGATAATGCCGCTTGAAAATCCTTCTACAGATTTAGCTAGCTGTTCGGATGAGGACTGTGCCTTATGATCCAAACTATGCCTTCTCAATTGAAAGATATTCATCCATTTGCCCACTATGCTGACCGCCTGCTGTCAGGTGGTACCTTGTTGCCGGATACTCCGGATAATGTAGTTCATGTGATGGGTGCCCTCGATAGTTATGGCATTGTGTTGGATTACTATTCCATTAACCTGATTCACATTGCCGATCATCAGTTTTTGAACCTATTTCCAGTGTTCAAATACTTTGATGGAGAGATTAACCCTGCAAGAATGTGGCGACATTTTTGCCATGATCGCATTAACTATGAGTATGCCGAATACATCATGAGAGCCATGATGTGGCACGGTGGTGGCGGGTTAGATGCCTATTTGGATACGGATGAGTTTCGGGAAAATTGTCAGACTGCGATCGCAGCCAAAATCAAATACAACCCGGTGCTACAGCTTTTCCATAAAGTATTTCCTGAGTTTCTGATTGAACAAATTCGTCAGCTTTCCTACTACAGTGGGTTGGGACAATTCTGGCGAGTGATGAGCGATATTTTCACGTCGTTAGCAGCTCGTTATCGTCGGGGAGAAATTAAGCATATTCCCCAGATCGTCGACTATATCAAGGATGGCCTGGTGGCTGATGCGGGCCGACCCATTACCTACAGTGTTGAAATTGGTGGCAAAACCTATGATATTTTGCCTGCCTCTGCTGGTCTAACTTTCTTGCCTGACACGGCCATTCCCTATGTAGAATCTATTTTCTTCCGGGGACTGCCTTTCTTGGGGACGGTTTCCTATAACGCCCAAGCTCAGCAAATTTCTCCGGATAAGAGCCGCTTTGCCTATGGTGCACTGTATGCTGATCCGGTACCCGTTGGGGGTAGCGGTATTCCTCCCACATTATTGATGCAAGATATGTTCCGTCATCTGCCGGACTATTTGGAAGAGCATTACCTCAAGACCGAACGCGGTTTGGGAGACGTGCGGGTCAAAATTTGCGCTAGTTTTCAGCGTTCTATGTTCTGTGTGACCAATGCAGCTTTGATTGGGCTATTACCCAAAGGAGCTGATGCAACGGCACCTGAAGATATTGCTGCCAATCGGGAGTTTCTACTGAACTGGCTGGATCGTCTGGTTCCCTCCCAATTAGAACAGGTTCAGACTCCATAGAATTTAGGTCAAGCTCATTAGAGAAATCATGTAGGGGTGTGCCATGGGATATCCCTACATGATTGCGGTGGTTGAAAATTTTTCTTGAGAGTTTATGAGTCCTACGCCAAATCTCGGTGATCGACGTTAGGCTCAAATGGTCTGCTTTCTATCTAGTTATGTCTTCAACGGTTTCACCGCCTTCTCTTGCAACATCGGCGTCTGAACTACTGCCCCCAGCGGTTACTGTCCTAAATGTAGACGGCATGATGTGTGCTGGGTGTGTGCGGGCAGTGGAAACCCACCTGCGTCAATGTGACGGTGTGGCGACAGCGACCGTGAATTTGGTCACCAAGGCAGCAGCCATCCAATATCAGGCAGAGATTGTTAAACCTGAACGGCTGGCAACTGTACTCACAGATGCCGGTTTCCCCAGCCAGGTACGGCAAGGCGAAGACCCTGGCAATTGGGCTGAGCAGCAAGAGGCCGAGCAGCAAGGACAGGTATGGCGGGTTGCGATCGCACTTACTCTCTTAGCCCTTTCAATCCTTGGTCACATAGAACATGTGGGCGATCCAGATAGCAGTTTTTCAGGACCTATTCTCAGCAGCCTGAGCTTTCACTTTGCATTAGCCACCCTCACCTTAGTGGGGCCTGCGCGAGCAATTCTACAAGATGGCTGGCAGGGAGCACGTCGTGCCCGTCCTAACATGAATACTCTAGTGAGTATTGGTGCTCTGAGTGCCTATACCGCTAGCGTTGTGGCCTTAGTCTTTCCAAAATTAGGCTGGGAGTGCTTTTTTGATGAGCCCGTCATGTTGCTCAGCTTTATTTTGTTAGGGCGTACGTTAGAAGAACGTGCTCGCTTTCGAGCCACTGAGGCTCTTCGTAGTTTGATTGCACTGCAACCCCAGGGCGCTCGCCTGGTGATAGGTGATTCACCAGGCGACAATGTCGAGATTCCCATTAATCAAGTGCAGGTCGATGACATCATCCAAGTTTTGCCTGGCGATAAAATCCCAGTAGATGGGGAGATTGAGGCGGGGCAAACCACCATTAATGAGGCAATGGTCACTGGAGAAGCATTGCCTGTCATGAAGCAGATTGGTGATCCCGTAATCGGCGGTACCTTAAACCAGTCGAGTGCGATTTCTATTAGAGTCAGCCGCACTGGCTCAGATAGTACCCTGGCCCAGATGGTCAGTCTGGTTGAATCTGCTCAAACGCGTAAAGCCCCCATACAGGGCTTAGCAGATACCTTATCCGGTTACTTCACCTATGGGATTTTAATCCTCGCTCTACTGACATTTTGCTTTTGGTACGGCGTTGGATTTACCATCTGGCCTGATGCGATCCAAGCGGCTCTCAATCCGCACCATGTCCATCACAGTCACCTTGTGATAGAAACTTCAAGGCTGTTGGTAAGTCTGAAATTAGCCATTGCCGTTGTCGTGATCGCCTGTCCCTGTGCATTAGGATTGGCTACTCCCATGGCGATTCTAGTGGGGTCTGGCATTGGAGCCCAGAGGGGGTTATTGGTGCGTGGTGGTGATGTTCTAGAAACGGCCCATCATTTAGATACCATCATTTTTGACAAGACCGGCACCCTGACAACAGGGCAGCCCTGGGTGACTGACTGCATTAGCTATGACGCCAGCTTGACTGAGGATGATGTGATTCGTCTAGCAGCTAGTGTTGAGCAAGGAACCCGCCATCCTTTAGCCGAAGCCATTCTCAACGAGGCTGCTCAGCGACAGCTTCCTTTAACTAACGTGACAGATAGCGCAACAACTCCGGGACGTGGAGTTGTTGCACAGTTAGGCAATCAAACGCTCCACCTCGGCAATGCCGCCTGGTTAGCTCAAGCTAATATCGCCACTGATATGGCTAGTGATGTTGCCAATACCTTGAGTGTTGAGGGTAAAACTTTGGTTTATATCGCTGTTGATCATCAATTGGTGGGCCTACTGGCCGCGGCTGATCGCTCCCGTGAGGAAGCCAAATCAGTGATTGAACAACTCCACCGCAAAAACCTTCAGCTCCAGCTCCTGAGTGGTGATCGACCAGCCGTTGCCCATCGATTAGCCATGGATGTAGGGATTGCTGTGTCAGAAGGCAGCATGACACCAGCCGACAAAGTCAATGCCATTGAAAAGCTACAGCAAGCGGGGCACTGTGTTGGCTTTGTGGGTGATGGCATCAATGATGCGCCTGCCCTGGCCCAGGCTGACGTCGGTATCGCCATGCACTCAGGCACTGACATTGCTATGGAAACCGCTGATGTTGTGCTGATGCGTGATGACCTAAACGATGTGTCAGCTGCCCTGGAACTCAGTCGCAGCACCTTTAATAAAATTCGTCAGAACTTAGCCTGGGCCTTTGGCTATAACCTGATTTGTATTCCCCTGGCGGCGGGCATTTTGTTGCCGAACTTTGAAATTGCCTTGAGCCCTGGCTATGCAGGTGGTTTCATGGCGTTTAGTTCGATTAGCGTAGTGCTTAATTCTCTGCTGTTGCGCTGGCAGTTAAGGGAGAGTGTTTAATATCGAACTCAAACCGCAATTTTTTGGCCTTACCAAAAATCCGTCACCCGATACCCTAAGGATCCCAGCATGTCACGTAGCATCGGCATACTCAGACCGATGACATTGGTATGGCAACCCTCTAGCTTTTCCACAAAAAAGCCACCTTTGCCATCGATGGTAAAAGCACCGGCACAATGCATTGGTTCGCCTGTGGCCACATAGTCCTCAATTTCGCGATCGCTAACCCAGGCAAAATAAACCCGAGTCACCTGACATCGAGTTAACGTTTTCGCTGCCTGCGGAGATATTAGTGTGTGGCCAGTAAATAACTCGCCCACTTTACCGCGCATCTTCCACCAGCGTTTGACAGCATCTTCTGGTGTTTCAGGCTTACCGTAAATGGCCCCATCAAATGCTAGGACTGAATCGCATCCTAACACCACTGCATTTGGAAACAAAGGCGCGACAGCTTCTGCCTTGCCCAAGGATAGAGCCTTTACCAATGCACCTGGCTCACTTAGGGTAATTTGATCCTCATCAAACTTGCTGGGGGATACAAAAGGCTGAACCCCGGCATTTAAAAGAAGCTGACGTCGTGCTGAGGAGGCTGACGCTAGGACAAACTGAGGAGCAGACATTGTCTAGTAAACCGAGAATGACGCTACCGACTGAGTGATTGAATTCTTAAGGCGCTTCCAGCGAGCTTCGGGAACAGATGCATTAAATGTAAATAGCTGACCACGACGTACGATGGCACTAGCTAGATTATGGCGTTGCCCTTCGGATGTGGTCGCTAAATACTCCAGAATGTAATAGATTTTACCCTCGTCAGTCTCTATATTTTGAGCATTAATAAGTTCCACATTGCGACTATCACCAGCCATCTCTGTGATGCTTTTAGATAACTTGTAGCCAACTTCAGTGGGGCCACCCAATTCTTCCAGGGTTTTGCCCTCTGCCACTGGGCTCACAACGACGCTAACGTTCTCAGTTACGTTAATGATGTCGTGAAATACAACATCTGGTCCACCGGATACCTTAACTTCTACCCAGCCAGTTGGATAGCTGAACTGATAGCCCTGATAGCTATTAACGTAGTTCAGCAAACTCACAGGAGCCGAACCGCTACAGGCCTGGAGGCCAAACATCGTGGCAAACACAATCATCAGAGCAGCTAGTCGCTTTAGCATTGGGAATACCAGTTAATTAATGTAAAAAGAATTGACAATTTCCATTGTCGCATTTTGTGGAAGGTCTTTGTACCCTTTGCAGGGGGAGCATCGTCCCCTGCTGTTGAGTCAATCACTATACCAATGCTAATGCGGTTGAGTTCAATGAATTGTATTCTTAATGCTTTGATAATTGCGAATGTTGGTGCCCAAGAGATACTTGCGATCTTTCCCAAGCTAGTTGAGGGCAGTGAGCATTCTGTTGTGAGCACTAAAAATAACCTGACCCGTCTAAGTCCATTGGAGGTCAAACTCCGCATAGGAAATTTACCAAACTGGACAACAGATGGCAACACATTATTCTATACTCGAACATTTGAAGATTTTGTTGCGGCAATCACGTTTGTCAACAATTTAGTTGAGCCTGCTGAACAACTTAATCACCATCCTGATATTAGTATCAGCTACAACCGAGTTTCACTGGAGCTAACGACCCATGATGCTCAGGGTTTAACAGACTTGGACTTTCAGCTTGCCCGACAAATCTCTCAACTTTAATCATTATCGTGATTGTGTCCTTGAGAAGCCATGGTTTTGCTCGTTTATCTACTTTGGTCTAGCCTTTAATAGGAGGCATTCTTATCCCTTGTCATGTGATTGATACAGACTTTGTTAGAAAGCTAGACATTAAACTTAAAATGTGACTATTGAGCCCGTTGCTTAATGTCTTCTTCTATTGATAGTCGGACTTCTTGTTGCAGCCGCTCAAGGACAGAATCTGTATTGGCATTTTCTACAATAATGTGCATCAGGGTCTTAATGCCTTGAGGTCCCCAAGAACAACCTTGTTCTAGATAAACACGGGCAGCCTGGCCAACAGCGTAAGTGCCATAGCCTGCCGCTGCCGCTTGGGCTCCCATTGCGCCAGCATAGGCGGTTAATCCAGCAGAGCCATCGATCATGCTCCATAGGGCAGCTCCACTTTTGCCAAGACCTAGGAGCAATCCGCTGCCTAGTTCACTTAAAAGTAGTGTGCCAGAACTGCGGACAATTGCTTGCCATAGTTTGCTAGCTTCAAAACTAGTCATGGGAAAGCCGTAAAGTTTGGCCAAGTTACGGATCATAACCAGGTCAGAGGCCACACCGCCTAGGAGATCCAGCACGGCGACAGGGTTCAAAGCCACCGCAGCAGACTTGTATTTTGCAAATTGCAAGATGATGTTATCGGCTGCAGTCTGGTTTAACTCTGCGGTTGCTTTGGCTAAGTTGGTGTTGACTTGATTTGCTTGATGCAAAGTATTGAGGGCGACTAATGTCTGACCTTCCGCTTGAAGAAGATCGATCAGCGCTGTTGTGAGAGGCTCAATTTCTGGTGCAGAGGTTTCCCATTCTTCAGTGACATGACCATCTGGCCACTCTACACGCACCTTCAGAGGGGCAGGGTCTGCAGCCACCAGGATAACGTCGTCTACGATGGGAACGTCCGATGATTTAATGGTTGTTGTGTCATTGGTCTCGTCTCTAGTGTCTTCATCAGACGCTAGTTGACATTTAAGGTGCTGGAGATTGTCGTAAACAGCCTGACGGTCTATGTCTGGATAGAGATCCGTTTTATTAAAAACTAACAGCAATGGTTTACGGGTTTCGTGCAGCGTTTGTAGAGCTGTGTACTCAGTGCGTGTAATATCACCTGCCACTACAAATAAGATTAAATCAGCTTGTTGGGCCACATCTTGCGCGACTTGTCCCCGTTCAGCTCCTTCTATTTCATCTAGGCCGGGCGTATCAATAAGTTCGATTTTGAGAGTTGTTTCTCCCTCAGATGTGGACGGTGTCCAATAGAGAGACCGAGGCCATTGGGTAACACCATTTAGAGGCCCTGTTTCAAGGATTTTTTCGCCGATCAAAGCATTGAGTACAGCTGACTTACCGCGACTGACTAGACCAAATACGGCGACCCGAAGTAGGGTGCTATCTAGCTTGTTTAATAGGGTTGTCAGCTGAGCAATACCGGCCTTAACGGCAGCCTGACGTTTGAGTTCGTCGGCATCGGAGCGAGTTAGCTCTAGCTGTGGAATATAGCGATCAATTGTTTGTCGCAAACTGTCGCGGGCCCTCTCGACAAGGGGCTGGACTGTAGTCTCTGCAATCCTCTGGGACGCAGTGCTGACATTAGTAAATGTTTCCTGAATCAAGGCGGGATCGGTCATGGTTTAGGTGTGCTTAGAGCTGATTGCTCAGGCGAAAAGTGATATTTGGGCAACAGGATTTTTAGCTTTATCCCATTGCCCACTACCCGTCTTGTTCAAACTTTCTAGCTAGCGACTGTGCTTGCTTTTGGTAGGTGAGGTAGGGCCTGGGTCACAAAATCCTTAAGGGCTAAACTCTGGCGAGCTTGCTGGAATAATGTTTGTAGACGGCTACCCAGTCCTTCACAGTTAAGCTCGGTAGTGTCTAACAAGCTTTGTTCTTCGAAGTAGTCAATCAGAGTCAGGCCAGCTAGACGGGTGAGATACGCGGCACTGATACCCTGCACTGCTCCACCAGCCAGGTAGGTAGTTACATGACTTTTGAGGACTGTTCCAAGGGCTTGAGAGGCTAGTTCGACCAGCCCCAACTTGACGGTTAATTCAGCGATGGTACCTGCAGCGGCCTTAGCCTGATCCATGGAGAATTTTTGACCATAGATAGTGCCGATGTCTAATACGAGCTGGCCATTGATGGCAGCTGTCGCCAGCAGGTCCACGGTGACTATTGGGTTGGCAAAGGCAGTACCGGCTGCAATCCACTGCATTTTCTCAATGACGGGCATTGCTTTTTGGCGACGATACTCGTTTAGGGATGCGGTAATGCGCTGTTGCAGTGCTTTTGTCTGACGCAGGGTGGTGGCCATCACTAAAGAGGATGGTTCAGCGGCAAAGCTATCGAGTTTTTGGGTAAGGGCCTCTAGATCGGCAGCAGACTGCTCAAAAAATTCAAGAATTTTGCCTGACTCGGCATGGCGGCGAACTTTGATTGGATTGGGATTAGCTGCGATCGCAACCGCTTCCACATTGCGTTCTGCCACCCGCCCCTTAATCCGATCCAGCACCACTGCCTGATCCATGGGGGTATACTGGTCTTGCTTATTCAGCACCACTAGCACTTGATACCCTCCAGAAACCAGCGTTTCTAGGCGATTTAGCTCTGAAGCAGTCATATCGCCTGCAATCACCAAAAGCACTAGATCAGCATCGCTGCTGTCATCGGACGGTTCAGTAAAGGTTAATGCTGCTGTTTCAGCGGTCTGTAGACAGGTGAGTAGAGTGGTCTTGCCTGTGGCTTTATTGCCAGTAATCGCAACCTTTAAATCAATACGCTCTAGACTATCCAGCAGCAGATCATAGTCGGTGCGATAGAGTTCTGCTTGGGCAGCGGCTTGGCTATTTTCAGTTAACAGTAGCTCAATGAGTTGATCGGTGCGGTCTAGTGCCTGGTCGATAGCATCCCGCTGAACGGTGACCTGTTTGGGAATAGCTGGAACCACACTACGCTGACGTTGCTGGCTGAACCACCATACTCCTGAACCAAGTGCGATCGCACCCAGTACTAATGACCCGTCCATGGGCATGTGATGCACGACATCCAATAACCATAAACTGGCGCTGAGACCTAAACCACCAATCAGAATAGGACGCTTGATTGCGATATCCATAAGTCCCTATACCCATCCGTTGCTTCTACTACATTTTATAAAGAGAGTGGGGGTTCACCAGGTGGAAAACCCCACAGAATTAACATAAGCCTTAAAGAACAGCCAATCAGCGGTGTGGGTTCTACCACCATGCTTGACCCTGCGTTGTTTTTCTATTCGGCTAGAGTGCTATAACTCAAGTACAGGCGTTTTATATAGTTACTGCCATGGCTGATGGGGCTTGCCTAAGACAGGGGTCGTTGCTTGGCCGCTTAATATTGGATTATGACACTACGGACGAGCTAGGAATTGTGGATAGCTTACTCGTGGATTTGAACCAGGGCAAGGTGGTTGCTCTGGTGTGTCAAGGACCCGTGTGGCAGCGCCAGCGTCCAACCTATAGCTGGGAACAGATTGTCAATATCGGTGCCGATAGTATTGTGATTCATGGCCGTGGGGCTGACATGGCTCAATCGGCGGCTCAAGCCATGGTCGGTCTGGAGGTTTGGACGGATATGGGTAACTGTATTGGCCAGATTGTGGACCATCGGTTTGAGCGTAGTGGTGAGGTATTGCAGTATCTATTTGCCCAGCCAGGGCAGTCGGGGCTATATGGGTTAGCACCTGAAGCGATTATCAGTGCTGGTCGTAAGCGAATAATGGTGTCGGCTCAGGCGGCAGAGCAGGCTGAGTACTTGGCTGATGAAACTGTGCCCATGGCTGAACAGGGGTGGCAAACAACGGCTCAAACGACGGCTCAATCCCTGGCAGACCAAGTGCAACAGCGAGCCCAGGGATGGTCAGACTATGCCCAGGAGCGTTGGTTATCTGACGATGTAAATGAACAATTACGCTCCACGGGTCAACAACTGCAAGATAGGACTCAGGGGTTGCGATCGCAGTTTAATCAGCAGGTTTCCAAAGCTAAAAAACGAATTGCCCCTTTGAACAGAGCGCTGGAAAACACGGTTGAGAACGCCCTCGATAAACTCAGTGATTCGAATACTCAAGCAGATCGTCCTGCTATCGATCTAGACACATTTGAAGTGTGGGAAGACGATGATTAATTAAGCAATGGCGCGGTCATCTGGTCTGGGCGTTCGCTGATGATGAAGACTCATAACTGAGTCAAGGTCACTAAATGCGCCGGAGCGATCCCCTCGATCAAATCGGATCAAGCTCCGGTTAATGTAGGCATCTGAAAACTGAGGCTGTAGCTCTAAGGCTCGGTTGACATCAGCTAGTGCACCTTCCGTATCATTAAGACGAAACCGCAGTACGCTTCGTTCATTCAGCGTATGGGCAGCGTCAGGCTGGAGAGCCAGAGCTTTATTAAAATCTGCCATGGCTTTCATGTAGTTTTTGAGGTCCACATGGATCCTGCCTCGATGGACATAGGCATTGGCTAAAGATGGGTTCAGGTCAAGCGCCTGATTGATATCCTGGAGTGCACCTTCCAAGTTTCCAAGGTGTTGTCGAATTCCGCCTCGATTACTAAACGCCTCTGCAAATTGGGGGTTAAGTTTAATGGCCTCACTAAAATCGGTAGCGGCCATCTCATAATTGTGGAGATAAAGCCTGACTAATCCCCGATTGTTATAAACATAGGCATGGTTAGGGTCAAGACGCAGTGCCTCGGCATAGTCATTTAATGCTCCACCACTGTCACCCAGGGTAGCGCGGGTGTTGCCACGATTGTTCAATAGCGATAACTTCCCTGGAGCCGGACTATCGTGGAGCGCATTGTGTAACTGCTTTAATGTTTGAGGATAGGCTTCAGGTAAGGCAGGGTTGAGGTGTAGAGCTTCACAATAGTCTGCCATTGCGCCTGCATAATCCCCCATTTCTGTACGCAGGGTTGCTCGATTGTTATAGGCATCAGCCAAGTCTTTATCGAGGTCAACGGCTTGATTAAAATCGGCTAGAGCCTGCCTATAATCAACCTGGTAAAAGTAGGCTAAACCACGTTGGTTGTAGGTTTTCGCACAGTGTGGATTTAGGGCTAGAGCTCGATTCAAATCATTAATAGCCCGTTTAAAGTCACCGCAGCGTAGCCAGGCCACTCCCCGCCATAGATACCCACGGGGGAAATGAGGCTGTAGCCTGAGGGCATAATCAAAATCCCGCACAGCGCCTGTATAATTGCCCACATCCAGCCTGAGCAAACCGCGATTGCAATATCCTCGTGTAGATAGAGGTGTTAGCTGAATCCCATGCTCAAAGTCTTCTAACGCGGCGTCTGTATGTCCCAGTTTGCGCTGGGCATTGCCCCGATTGAGATAAGCTGACGCGTAGTCAGGTGCCAGATGGATTGCCCAACTAAAGTCTTCGATGGCTACGGCATAGTCACCCATAGCATAATGGGCACATCCCCGGTTGAAATAGGCCTTAGCATAGTTGGGCAGAGACTCAATCACAGTATTAAAAATTGTGATCGCGCCCAAACAGTCTTGTCGCCTTGCCAAGTCAACTCCTTGATTCAATAAGTCTTTTGCAGTCATGCCGCCCCACACTCACCAAATATTTGGATATGTCAATCACAATTTGATACAGCAAACTTAGACACACCCAAACAACAAATAGCAAACTCACAGAGTAAGTTTTGTATCTTCCTCTATTTCTATATTAGGGTTTAACCGTAGTGCATCTGGAAAATATCTACATACTCAAGAGAATTTTCAGATTCACCGTATTCCATTGCTGTCTCTTGATCTTAAGATGACTAAGACTGGCTCCATTGTTTGGGGTTATAGAAGCATAAATGTATCCACTGCTGATTAGCATCGTTGCCATCAAGCCAACTCTGTAGCAATTGGTAATACAAGCCTCGATTATAAATATAAGAAAATCGACTTAATAGTTTATGAGCTTCTGCTATTAGCAGTCGTGATCAGGGCTAGCTCTGGTTTGAGATAGCAAAAAACCGCTTGCCATCATTAAATCGCGAGCGGTTGAAGAAAAAATGCGTGTGCAAATTTCCGGATTATTTTACTTGTGTTGTTGTTAGATCATGCTATTTACCATTTAGGATCCCAATCAACATATTTAAGAAGATTCTGGTTGTGAGGGGCAAAATAAGCGGCTAGTTTTTTATATGTTTCAGGTGGCATCTTCTTTTGATAACCTCCAGTATTCATTGGCTCTAAGTCAATCCTTTTAAATTCCTTCAGTTCTAGAAAATGGGTTGTTTTTGATAACACCTCATGGGGATTGGAAAACATATCTTCACTGCGAAGAATCAGAAGTTTTTCCCTAGAAAAAAACTTTAACCAATGCTCTATCTGTTCTGTATATCTACCTCGACTTAAATATGAGAACCAAGCTAATGGGCTATGCCAAGAGTATTCATCTCCTTGGGTTTTAAGATGTTCTCTCTCTTGCCCCAGTCTATCTTCCTCAGCCTCGATAGCATCAAGGAAGTTTAGCGTTTCATGACCATGGCGAATACTCATTTTCCAATGGGAGTAGGCCCGATTAATTGGATTTCTCAAAATAATGAGAAATTTTGCATCTGGCAGGGACTTCGATATCCTATTGGGGGCTAAAGGGTGAAAAAGATACTCAGGTGTAGCTTCGCCTGTCGAACGTATATTAGAGAGCTTATAGGAGATTTTTAGTGGGAAATGAGCCCGATACCAATCTAAGTAATGTTGGTGATGCCAATCGAAATAGTGAACTTCTTTTGTGATTTCTGGGGCAAAGCCAATCTCAGGATGTTGCTGGAGATAAAAGAAAAGAGATGAGGTTCCTCCCTTTTGTGCTCCTATAATTAACCAATCTGGCAGTGCTCTCCATTTACTCGTAGCCTGACCATAGTCCTTTAATACTTTTTTGACAGGTTCCTTAATAGGCTCTGGGACATTTTTCCTCAGAAATGCTCTAACCATAATTACAAATAACTTATCTACAGGGGAAGCTTTTTGAATTAAAACTGGCAGTGCGTTTTCGAGAATCAGAGAATAGAGTTTCTTGGTTAGCTTCTTTACAAGAAAATATTTCTGATAAGGCCTGATGAATTGGCTAAGAAGCGATTGCTGATTTAGGGGATGAATTGGTCTAGGGCCATTGCTATCTGACCGCATCTCACAACTAAAATTATCTCAAGGATAAGCAATGCCGCTAATAATATACCTTAGAGTTGAGATGTAAGATACATTAATACCTAGATAGAATATTCAAAAATCTCCATATCTTTTTGATATTTTTCTGCCAAGAAATTAATGTCATCTAGACTAAAATACTTTCGCCATTCCTTATACTTGCGTTTTGATTTGTTCGAATGGGGTAATGATGTAGAAAGTCCGACTTTATCACAAATAAATTGCCAATCTTCAGATATGTCTTCTAAGCGACCGACATAATCAACGATTACATTCTCACGACTTGAATCTGTAAGTTGATCAAACTGAGGCATGGTGCCATAAGATTGCCAAGACCCTTCTGAGTGAATAAAGTCAGATATATTATTGGTTTTTATACAATCTGTAACTCCGGGCCACCTAAACGCATCATATAGCTTGGGTATACGGGTTAATGGCTTTGGTAAGGTATGGATCTGGTCGGCGTAGTACATCAATTTAATGGCCGAGCCCCGATACTTCCCCAAATAGTGTGTTTTAAGATATGCATAATATGAAACCATGCGATCAATCGGATGTCTTACGATTGAAAACGTAAAATATTGATCCCATAATTCATCGCCTATCACATTTTTAATAGTAGCTGCAGATGAATGCTTATATATGCCAAACTGTTTTTCGTAGGATCGCTGTATTAGTTCACCATAGTCAGTACTGCCTAAAATAATGTCATTCCACTGCATATCAGCAGCTAAAGCACGTTCAACACTCGTGCCTCCACATTTATGTAGGTGAATAAATACAAACTTCTTGCTATTAGAAATAAATGCCATTGTTACGCAATTTCAACTTAAATAGTATGGCTAGTGTGGCCCTAATACTCTGTGGCGTAAGTTTGCCCACTATCAAATGTGGATGAGTCGATGGGTGGATGCAATAGCTGCCAAATTTCTGCCATCGGGTACTAGAATATGGCTATTGATAGTAGTCTTTATACCAAGTGACGAAGTTCTTGATACCCTCTTCTAAGGGGGTGTTGGGAGCAAAGCCCACATCTGCCGTAAGTTCAGCTACATCGGCATAGGTTGTAGTGACGTCCCCTGGCTGCATGGGCATCATTTCTTTGACGGCAACTTGCCCAAGCACCTTCTCAATGACTTCAATGAAGTGCATCAAGCTGACAGGGTTATGGTTGCCAATGTTATAGACTTTGTAGGGAGCGGCAGTGTTAAATTCTTCGTCAGCGAGAGGGCTAGGTAGATGGTCCATGACTCGCACAATACCTTCTACTACATCGTCAATATATGTGAAGTCTCGCTGCATTTTACCGTGGTTATAAACCTGAATAGGGCGATTGTTTGCGATCGCATCAACAAACTTAAAATAGGCCATATCAGGTCGACCCCAAGGCCCATATACCGTAAAGAAACGGAGCCCTGTCGTGGGTAAATCATACAAATGACTGTACGAATGAGCCATTAGCTCATTGGCTTTTTTGGTTGCTGCATAAAGGGACACTGGATGGTCCACATTATCAGTCACAGAAAATGGAGTCGTTCGGTTAGCACCATAGACTGAACTGGATGATGCATACACTAAATGTGCCACTTTGCTATGGCGACAACCTTCCAAAATGTTGACAAATCCAATTAGATTGCTATCTGCGTAAGCATGAGGATTTTTTAGAGAATATCTAACCCCAGCCTGTGCTGCTAAGTGAATAACTCGATCAAAAGACTGTTGTTGAAACAGATCTTCCATCCCACGACGATCGGCTAGATCAAGCTGATTAAATGTAAATGAAGCATGGGGTAGAAGTTGCTCCAATCGATCTTTTTTTAAGGAAGTATCGTAGTAGTCATTAAGATTATCGATGCCATAAACACTGTGCCCAGCCTTTAAAAGTTTATTAGCTATAAAATAACCAATGAAACCAGCTACGCCCGTTACTAAAACATTCATGCTAACTATAAAAATAAGTATTTAGACATACCATGCAACACAAGAATCTTAAATTGCTGTTGCATCGATTTCCCGTAAAGTAAGGGATTGTAACCATCCTAGCGTACTTCTCTTATGATTCATGTGTCTTAATACACGAGAACTGTTTTGAGGGCTAGGAGGCTACCTTCTGAGACGATGACTGATACACGGTTGAGTATCTGGTCATACGGCGTCTTTGACTTGAACCAGTCAGGTTGGCAGCTACTTCAAATAACCTCTGATATACGTTAATAGGTAGAATCCACAACGCACTAGCTGCAGCTCCGGTGAGAAATGTTCGGAATGGTTCTTCAATCAAGATTGGTGCATATGTAGCGATTGCTCGGCTGAAGAGTTTCATGGCCTGTCCTCCATCTTTCAGCGTTACAGCCCTTCTAGCCAGATGGCGACAATGGTATGCCATGGCAGGTTTTTCCCATTGCTCCATTTCCTCGGGAGCATAGCTTCTAACTTTATTGAGTAAACGCTCCCAGGCCTTCATCTTTTTGGTTAAATTGGCTGAAATACCCTTCGAATTTACCCGATATAAAGTTAAGGGCTCTGCAAGCCCTTCCATAATCCATTTGGTTTTAATGGCGACTCTCATCCAGCACTCTACATCTTGAGATTCTCTAAATGCTTCATCAAAGTAGTGCTCTTCTATAATGCCATCAACTTGCACTGGGAACTTGATATTCTCAAAGACTTCCTTGCGGAAGACCGCTGCAGATCCATTACCGATGGGTGTGCGACATAAGATATCAAGTGGAGTAATTTGGCTAACCTTGGATATCTGATAAATGCCTAACGGTGTGCCATTCTCATCTATAAATGTAGAGTAGCTAAAACTTATGCCAATCTCAGGTCGTTTTTCAAAGTGTTCAACATGGCGTTCGACCTTTTCTGGAACCCAAAGATCATCTGCATCAAGAAAAGCTACATATTCTCCCTCCGCATGGCGAATACCTGTATTACGAGCACCTGAAAGGCCTCTATTTTCCTGCTGAATAATTCTGATTCTGTCATCAGTAAATTGTTGACATATAGTTACACCTTCATCGGTAGACCCATCATCAACAACTATGATCTCCAAATTCTGATACGTCTGAGCTAATGCTGATTCGAGTGCCAGTCTGACATACTTCTCAGTATTATACAGAGGTATAACTATAGAAACCTTTTTCATGTTTTCACTCTTTAGATGACAAGGATGGATATTGAAATTGCCAAGTTGCGTTGGGGCTATCCTAGGCTTGCAAGTCAATCCAAAATTTAGCTCATATCAGTAAACTATTGCTAATGCTGTAGATAGCAGTAGACGATTATATTTACTTACAAGCATCCAGAACTTCAGGAGGCTTAGCATAAGCTTCAGTTACCTTGCTAGTACGACCACTAACCTCATCCAAAATTTTCTCTAAAGAGAGCGCCGCATTCTCATGAGAAAAATTCTTTCTAGCGTATGCTCTTGCATTTTGGCCCAAGCGATTTCGTAATGCCGGATCGTTCCATAGCGTTTGAATCGCTTCCTTCATACTCTGTTTACAACCGGGTTTGATTAACCAACCTGTTTCTCCATGCTTAACATAATCGCTCATGCCATAGGCATCAGACACAATTACTGCACGGGCCATCAACATAGCTTCTATCACTGTTACATGCCCAGCCGCTGTAACATTATCTTTGACTTTTAGAGGTATTACGCTAATCCGACCTTCTTGTGCCAGTTTCCAACAGTCCGCTCTGGTGATACCAAAAGGTGTTTTGACCTGTTTAGGGATGGAAAGATTAGCTAAAGCTACTTTGCTGGATGCAACAACAGTAGGTATGTCAAGCTCTTCAACCACCTCAAAGAAGCAAGGGAAATCGCGATGCGCAGACCCCAGTGCAGCAATAAATGGAGAGTTGTTATCTTCTTCGTACTGAATTTCAATGTCTGGAGCTGCGTAAGGCACAAAAGAAAATCGACTTTTCGGTAAGTTAAAACACTTGCTGTAGATGTCGATTTCCCGATAACTGTGAACTATGAAGCGGTCAATTTGTTTTAATCCGATGCCTGATAACCATTGACGCAGGGGCCCAACTTCGTAGTTTCCAACATTGAAGGTCCAAGCGACAACTGGTTTTTTAGACCATTTTAGGAGCTTTTGTAGGCCAATTACTGTTGGCAACTGCGGGTATGAAGTGATAATTCCGTCGGAATCGCTATTTAAGGCGAGGGCACCATGTTCCCAGTGGCGAAACCACTGGGAAGACGTTGTGTATTTTACTTTTCTCTCATGCCATTTAGTAATGGGTTGTGGCCTAGGGATAAGCTCAAAGTCATATTTCCCTTCAGGAATATGCCCGACTAGCCATCGATTATTGTCAATGTATTCTTGGGTAAAGTAAGGCGCAATGACGGTCCATTTCATACGGCGACCTCAGACATACTAAACATAGTGAACTCTAGTTTCAATTGCACAGGTAAAAGCTAAAATCCGTAGGTAATGGATTTAACTATTCGAGTCTTTACAAAGCAAAATAAGTATTCTTTATGTTTACAGTTAAATTAAAAAGCTTTAGCTAATCAGTAATGCTAGGCTCTTGTTAGGAGAAAGCATTGCGTTCTCTATAAGTATTCTTACTGATTTAGGTGCTTTCTAAAAGTTTAAATAGGTAAACTTTAGATGATCTTCTCTCTAAGATGAGTATTTTACATTGGTATTATTCTACATCTCCTTTTAGTAACAGTCTGTGCAAATTAATGTCAGATTTCTATCTCTTTGACAGAGCAGATTCTGTATGGGGGCTTTTATAAGGTGCAACTTTTCCATAGCTAGAGTCAATCCCTGTGGTACGAACCTGAGATGCTTTTCTCTCTGCATAAGTTGACATGATTTGTATAGACACCAATGATGCCCATATATATAGTGTCCAGGAATCTTGTTTAAAGAGATTGCTCTCTGTCATGTTACTGATGATAAAAAAGCCCAGGAAAAGAACTGGGAAGATAGCTTCAGTTGTTTTGGTCAGTCGGATTAACTGGAAAGATCTGATCAGGGTAATTGCGAAGTTTGTAAGGAAGAGGAGAGCTCCTATCCAGCCTAGTGATAGAAAAACCTCAAGAAAGCCATTATGGGCATTAGGGACAGGCCAACCAGTTAATTGTCTGACAAGATCAGCTGGTCCACCGTCTGGCCCCCAAAAACCTTGGTATCCATACCCTAAAAACGGCTTTCGAGAGATCATCTCCCATAAAGCGGGCCAAATTTCGTTTCGTCCTGATAAATCAGTACCTTTGCCAAATGCAGAAAGTAACGTGTCTGCATTGGTTTGAAGATAAATAAACCCAAAGGCGACAACGAATATGATGAAGCTAAGGGCAATCACCATCGATTTGTAGTTGAGCTTTAGAGCGTTACAAGCGAAGAAGAGTAGAGCCAACACTACGGTGGCAAATAAAGCAGTTGTTGATTTAGAGGCTACGACCAGAGAAGCCGACAAAATCATTATGCAATTAATAGCTAGCTTGGACCTCCCCTGAAATAAATTTGAGTAGCGAGTAGCGAGTAAAAAAACTGTAGTTAATGCCATGCGAGCACCAAACTTATTTTTATGGCTGTATACTCCTCGCCATGCTCCTGTATGGGGTGGTAAGTGCATCACTCCATATTTTGGAAGCAGCACGCCAAAAAGAACGCAAATAATAGTGTTAATACATAAGGCTATGATCAGAAATCTAAGTTGTTGCTTCAAGCTGAAGCTCAGTGAAAAATATATGGCAACAGCGGTTGAGCCTAGCAATAATATGGTGCGGCGTGAAGTGATATTTGGATAAAATGACCATCCTGCTGAAATATAAGCGATGATTAGGAGAATAACGATCAGCAAAAATTGAGGATTAGAACGCAATCGAGCTAATATCAACTTCCAGCGCAGTAGTACGCCTATGCTGGCTATAAGATATAGCAACATGCTAATAGCCGGAAGTAAGAAATTGCTGTTAGCTTGACTGACATCTACAAGTTGCCCCCCTCCGGCTCCATTGGTAATCAAGTTAATAGGATTACCCAGTAGAAACCACAGGGTAAAACACATGAATATGTGTTCTAATGTTCTCGGAATTTTTAGCGTCATATTCCCCTAGGCATTATTCTTTTAAGTGATCACGTTCTTTATGTAAAGTAAATATTTTGATCGTCTTTTAGGTAATTTTTTAAAAATTAAATCTTGACTCTTACTAGGTTGAATGTCATCAGTCTGAGATAAATGAGTATAGTCAGCACAATAAGCTTGGGCTTTTGGTAAATGTTTTGCCAGCTAGAAATAAGTGCTTGATTAATTAAGGATATCCCTACAAACGGTGAAATTTCTAGCCGAAGTGTCTGCTTCGCCCAGTATTGAAAATGAGCTGCTTCGGCAGCACGATAATGCTCATCTACTAGGTTTGGAGCTTCTTTTCGTGCTTTGTCCATTAACTGTATCCAACCTTCTTTCATTTTCATGATATCTGAAGACAAACCAGACGAATGAAGACGATATTGAATTAATACTTTATCAATTCCCTCAATCGTCCAATGACTTTGAAACGCAATTCTAAAAAGTAAGTCAATATCTTCAGAATACTTTATTGATTTATCAAATCCTCCTAAAGATTGAAAGATACATTTTCGTATAACAACATTTGATGTTGTGACGGTTGGGTTTGTATAGAAAAAAGTGTATGGCTGGAGATCTTTAGATATATTTGCCGTTAATTTACCGGTGCTTTTTCCATCAGGATCTATCAGTTCCACCCTTGCAAAACTGACACCTATCTCAGG
This sequence comes from Leptothoe sp. ISB3NOV94-8A, assembly GCF_043421595.1. Lineage (NCBI taxonomy): Bacteria > Bacillati > Cyanobacteriota > Cyanophyceae > Nodosilineales > Cymatolegaceae > Leptothoe > Leptothoe sp. ISB3NOV94-8A. Next base: position 6,637,487 of record NZ_JAXSQW010000001.1, read on the forward strand.
GTGAGTATTCATGTAGTCAACATGAACTGATAACTTATCTGGTAGCCAGAGGTCATCTGAATCCAAGAATGCTATAAGTTCTGTAGTTGCCAGTTCAACGCCTAAATTACGGGCTGCGGAAACACCACCATTCTCTGTGGTAATAAGACGAATGCGTGAATCTAACTGACAATACTTATTAACTAATGTGGCGGTATTATCTGTTGAGCCATCATCAATGACTAGCAATTCCCAATCTTGATAGGTCTGATCTAGTACAGATTGGATGACTTCTGGTAGAAATCTGGCCGCATTATAAGCTGGTATAACGACAGAAATAGATGGCTTAATTTCCATAATCATATACTAGAAAAAATATGCTGGAATCTAGCATTGCGTCTGTTTAGGAAAGCGAAAGTTTTTCTCGGCCAGAGAATACAGACTTAGCAACTAAGAAGGTGAATATCGGTAAGAGTAATAGATGCACTCCTAAGACTACTCCAGCTACTACGAATATATTGAACTGGGCACCTACAATGACAGAAATGGTAAATATAATCGTGAAGAAAATGTTCCACTTGAGACCATCACTTCCACGGTCTACTGACAAGAGCAACTGCTCTGAAACTAGAGCAAAAGGTCTAGGGATAGCTGACAGGCAAATCATAATAAGAATTGGAATTGCTGGAATCCACTGCTTGCTGAAAACAATAGGGACATAGATCGGAGCCAGGCTGCTTTGTAATAGAACTAGGGGAAATATAATTGCTGCGCAAATTTTGAGACTTCGGATATAGCTTTGCTTCAACGCAGATAGGTTATCTCGTGCTGCACACAGATAAGGGAATACAGAATTAGAAAGCATGTTAATAGCTGTCAGACTAAGCCCTAGTCCTGCATTGAACGCGAAGAAGTATAAGCCAAGTTGTTCAACGCTAAAGAATCGACCAATGAGTAGATAGTCAATATTTGATCTCAAGTAATTGAGCATTTCAATGCCCAATGTATATTTGGAGAAATTAAAAATTTCTCGCCATCCTTTCAAACTTATTTTCCCACTTGGTCGCCAGGAGTGATTCCTGTTATAGACAATTAAATAGGAAAATTGAGAAAGCATTAGGGCAAATACAATGCTCCAAATACCCATGCCCAATAGTGCAAGAATAACGACCAAAGACTGACTGAAAACGGCATTGATAGCTGTTGCGATCGCACCGATCTTGAGCCTGTTTTCTCGACGAATCAAGGCATCTTGAATCGCATAAAAGGGATTGAGAAGATAATTGCCAGCGGTGACGATAATAGGGAATAATAATTTTTCATTTCCATAAAAAGTGGCAATAGGAAATGCTAGTAGACATTGGAATAAAAAGATCCCAATACATAGAATCCAATTGCTCCAATATGCTGTTTCTACTATTGAGTCAAGCTCTTCTTGCGTGGCCTGAATGATCTTAGGTGCAACTCCACCCTTTTGTACGAAGACGGTAGAAAACTCAGTGACGGCAAAAATGATCGCCATCAAGCCATATTCTTCAGGGGTAAATACACGACCTAAAACAACTACTATGGCGATGCGAATTACGCGTCTGAATATTTGGCTCGCTGTTAGCCAGCCCATATTTTTGACGAGCTTGTCAGAGAACAAGCGCTTTAGTTTTTGTTGCATTATGATGGTGCAAGAATATTTATAAGGCTAACTATAGTAGTTGATGATATTGCTCTCAGCGGTAATATATGGGAAAAGAGCATTGTGTGACATTTCAGAAAAGATATAAATGAGTATATATTCTCAAATAGATCTAGCTATCTCCTTGCCCAAGCATTAGTCAAATATTCTAAATAAGAAATTGAGAGGATTAACTAGGCGCGCTGCTAAATCTAAAACTGAACCGCTGGTTGTCTTAGGTACAACAATGACGTCCCCATCTTGAATCTGGTAGGTGTCGATAAGGTTACGCAGATCGACGACTTCTTGGACAACTTCACCAGTGTTGTCGTCCATTCGAATAAAGGCAACTTCTTTGAGCCTTGCATCATCGGTTGGGCCGCCTGCGATCGCAACAGCACTAGACAATGAGCTATTAGGCGGTACTGCAACCTCTCCGGGACTCGTGACCTCTCCAACAACTCGAACCCTTACGGTGTCTGGTGCTAGACTGGATCTTGCCAATAAATGATTATCAATGGTTTCGCCTTCTGGTAGGCTGGGAACAAAAACTAAGTCTCCATCTCTAAGCAACATGTCTTCTGGTAAGCTGGCGGACCAGAGGGCATCCCACAAATTAATCTCTGTATTGACTGTTTCACCATTGGGAAGCTCGCGTATAACCACGACATTACGGATGTCTGCCGTGCGTCTCACCCCACCTGCTTCTACTAACGCTTCACTCACTGAAGGTGGCGCGTAAGCTAATTGAGTATCTTGATTAATGTTGGTTGTATCTTGCAGTTGAATAGGGCCAGGACGGTAGACCTCGCCTGATACATTAACCACAACGGGACGAAGTGAATTTAAGGAGACCGAAACGGCAGGATCTACTAGAATTCGGTCGAGGATAATTCTCAACTCTTGAGTTAACTGATCGGTGGTTTTCCCAGCTGCAGCAACCTTACCTACGATGGGTAGGGCAATAGTTCCATCCGGTAATACAGAGAGTGGACCTGTATACTCTGGAAACCCATAAACACTGACTTCGATGCGATCGCCAGGACCTAATAAGTAAGAGGATGCTGCTGTAGATCTCAATGAGCCAGTATTAACAGCAAGCTCATTGAGGTTCGCACGAGTTGACTCATTGGAGGTAGTCTCAAGTGATACAAGAGACTGTGTAGTTTGTGCGATAGTTGGCATGGAGGCGTAGCAAATTATCCCCAAGACTAAGGGAGCTACTGCAGTTAGCCGATAATAAGTCAGTTGAAACATAAGTCTAAAGAGCGTTTGAGGACGGTGTTGTCTCTTTTGTATAAAAGGAAAGTAGGCTGGCCTAGCCCAATAATTAGAGTCGACCGTTTACGTTGGCAGGATCGCTAACGCTTTGACTATTCGGCACATTGACAAAATTGGCCTGCCTTTCAATAGGTGTATAGTCCTGATTGTTGTAGAAATAACGATCGGTGTTGCCTTTCACGTTAATGCCATTAGCAACTAGACCAAGCACATTTTGTTTTGACTGTGCCAACATTGTCTTCGTTGCACGAATGTTTTCGGCATTGGCCATGCCAGGGCGCATGACGAGCAGCACGCCATCTGTTGCCCGACCGATGGTGATCGCGTCAACTAGCCCTAAAATTGGTGGGCTGTCAATAATAATGTAGTCATATGCTTTTTCACTTGCCTGTAGTAGGGACGTAATCAGCTGAGATTCCAAAACTGCCAGAGGATTAAACGGAATAACTCCGGCTGTCAAGATGTGTAAGTTTGGCTCCTGAGAGACAATGACATCCTTAAGGGGAACTTGCCCTGAAGCAAAATTACTTAAACCTTGTACATTGGGCAAATCCCAAATATGATGCTGTGTTGGCTTACGTAGATCGGCATCAACAAGCAAGACAGTGTGGCCCAAATGAGCTAGTGTCAAGGCCAAGTTGGCAGCAACTTCTGATTTACCTTCACCACCCACTGCACTTGTAACTGTGACTGTCTTAACGTGGGTATCAACACAGGAGAATTTAAGGTTGGCTTGTAGAGCTTGATAAGCATCCAGAATAGAGCTGTATTCGGAATTCTTGACTAATATGCTAGGAATATCCGAACCCTTAGCATTACCTCGCTTCCAGGCGGGGATGATACCCAAGAGGGGATATTCGTACAACTCTTGACCTTCTTGAACCGTTTTCACAGATTGGTCCAGGAGATCGGCCATAAAGGCAGTAATTAACCCTAAAAGAAGACCAGCAAAGCCGCCAGTCATTAAAAAGAGTTTCAGAGAGGGTCCAAGGGGCTCGTTAGGTATTAAGGCTGGGGAAACTATGCGAGCATTTCCAATATTTTGATTCTCTAAGACCTGAGCTTGCTGGAGGTTTTGTAACAAGGTTTCATAGGTGGTCTGAGCTGCAGCAAGTTGGCGATCTAATGCTCTCTCTTGTTTCTCTAAAACCGGAATAACACGAGCTCGACTCTGTTGACCCAATCGAGCAGTTGTCAATTCTTCAACTTGCTGTTGTAAACCAGATGTCGCTCCGTCGAGGCGTAAATACTCGGCGATTAAATCTTGTTCTAACTGGCCCGATTGGAGATCATCTGAAGGCAAGTTCAGTTCATTGGCACCAAGGGTGACATCAAGGCGCTCTTGAAGTAGTGCTTGTAACCCAGCCTCCTGATTGCGTAGGGTGATAATCTCAGGATGTTCGTCTCGGTAACGAGTACGGGCTAACGTTAAATCAGACTGAACAGTTTGTAGTTGTGCTAGTACGGTCTGAATGCCAGGTGATTCACTGACAAGCCCCACAGCATATGCTTCATCAGAACTAAGTTTGAGCTTCTGCTGTAGTTGAGATGCCTGAGCTGAGCTATCAGCTAACTGAGATTTTAGCTGAATTAAGGCGTTGTCCAGTGTAAACAGTGACTCAACCAGGTTACGGGACTCTTCTTCAAGGTCTACGATATTGTTGCCTTCTTTGAAGCGTCGTAGTGAAGCCTCTGCCTCTTCAACTGCTTCTTCAGATTCAGGCAGTTGTGCAGTGATAAATTCTTGGGCTGCTAATGCCGCAGCGCGATTGGTCTGTATATCATTTTCAATGTAGATATCTGCCAATGTATTGACAACAGTGGCTGCTATTTCTGGATCTTCAGACGTATATGTAACTTTTAGAACATCTGTTCCAGGAACTCCAGTGACCGTAAGGCTCTTTAGCAGGTCTTCAGGCTGAAGTAGCTCACCCTCATCATCTTGTAGTTTTAATGTTTCGATAACTTTTTGGACAAGGGGAATGGAACGGAAAACCTCAATTTGGGTGTCCAGGGGGTTATCTAGATTAGTAAGTGCTCTGAGTTCTCTGTTACCGCCCTCCAGTCCAACTAGAGCAGACGCTTGGTTTGACAACTCGAATAAAAGTTTCGATTCGGCTTGATACTCAGGTTTTTGAGTAATACCAACGCCAACCGCTGCGGTTGTCGTTAGACCGAAAACAGTCAGAGCGATTAGCCAGCGACGCTTTAGAACTCGCCAATATTTCTGTAAATCTATTTCTATCTCTTTAACAGAGTTATCTTGAGATGCCATTGAACCTCACTGGGGAAAGGAACTAAGTAGGACGGAGAGGGTAATAATACTGAGCAATATCAGAGATTAAATCTGAAATTTAAGGTATATAGATTTCAACAAGCAATCCCATTGATAGAAAAAGGATAGGACTAAGTTCTAGATCGAGGTCTTGACTAGCTGTAACCATACGAAATTGGCCCCAGAGACACCTAGCAACTATTCCCAGATATCTTCAATAGAATTATGCCCATCTTTTCAAATGAACCAGTGACTAACCGTGAGAATTCGGTGGGGACATCAGAACTTCATGGCACTCATCAATTTTCTAAAAAACTGATAAAGCCTAGGAGCAGGTCACAGTATCAAAACCGATTTTGATCACTGCAAATTAGCGTAGCCAGGACTCAGTATTTCTCGGTCGGACGCTGTAGATCAGAACATTCCACTAATGTTTAACGAACTTTTGCTAAATAATCAGTAAACTGACTGAAATCAACAATTAACTGGCATCTAGAGTATGAAAATTGTGATGTTCCTCAAATTGCAACAAGCGAAGTCACTACTAGTAAGCACCCTATATAAGTCAGGCTAGGCGATTCTTAAACTATGTCAGTGGATAGTTGACACGTTTTAAAAACTGCCACATTAAACTGCAATTTTGATGGTGAGATCAAAGTTACTCTGGGCTGATGACCCAGTACGCTAATAGCCCGTGTCTAAGACATACGTAAGTATATGTAGACCAATGCTACCCGACTAGAGGTTATGAATCAAAAGATGCTGATATAGTTCCTGACTAGATTTTCCTGCTTTTTTAAAGTTCAAGTGATTTATCACTAGGCTGATTTTTTACAGCTGGGGTACTGAAAGTTACGGTGCCGACTCGTCATCGGAGTTCTCAGTAGTGGAGGATGTATCTGATGTTTCAGGCTCGTCAGTAGTTTCAGCATCTGTAGTTGCCTCTGAGGCTGCATCATCATTTTTGGCAAGCCAGTCGCTGACTGGGCGTTCGATACCGTTGTCTAAGCCTTTAGGAATGAGGTGAACGTCAACTGGATTTGATTCTGCGATGTCATTGGCTGTCATCACATATAGTGACGTACTGCTAAAGTCTTCATCGCCGACGGTTAAGGTATAGCTTTCTTCATCAACTATGAGTTGAATTTTAGCCGTAGGTGTATCTAAGCCGTAGGTGGCTAGCTGATCGGGAGTGGTGGAAATAGTTTCTTTAATGGTGTCGCTCGTAATGATATTGAGTAAAAAAGCGACTGATGATGGATCGGCTAAAGCTTTTTCAGGGGAAGTCATTTGCCATGCATCATCAGTCTTGATGAAGGACAGCGTGTTGTCGTCTCGTTCTACGGTGAATTCACTGACGTCAGTCTCAGTGAAGCTGTATAAGGTATTACCATTATTGGCTTGAGGCCCTTTGGGGATTTCAAGGATGGTGACGGTGGCGACAAGTGCGATCGCAACCCCTATTAATATTCCTGTACTACGCTGTAGCTTCATTTTAATAACTCCTTAGCGACGACGGAACCAAGCAATGCTTGCACCAACTAGTCCACCTAGGGGGAATACCAGCATTGCTAAAACAATAACCACGATTTGCCGAGATATCGTCATTGTGATGCGACGGTTGGTGATTTCCTTTGGGCGAATTGATAATATGGCATCATCTAAGTCACTCAGCCAGGTGACACTGTTGAGAAAGACATCGCCGTTTAGTTGCTGGTCAAACAAGCCATCAGTGGCGAAGGTGGCATTACCAATAACAACAAGGCGAGATTCTTGCTCTGCATCGTCAGAGGGCTCGCTACTGTCTGCTGGCTCATCTTCAGGCTGTTGTTCAGATGTATCTTCTTCTTCTGTTTCTTGTGTTTCTTTTGTTGGTGTATTGTCGACTTCTCCCGCCGCTGCCTCTTCTATATCTGCTGCTGGCTCTACCTCCGGTTCTGATGAGGTCTCTTGTTGTTCCTCATCTATTTGACTGTTAGGGATTTCTTCGGTGTCTTCTTCTGGAATCTCTTCATTGCTCGCTTCGGAGATCTCCTCTGCATCTTCTTCTGAGATGTCTTCTGATACCTCTTCCGACACCTCTTCTGAAACCCCTTCCGAAACCGTATTACTAGATTTGTCGGCTTCTCGGGTTAAGACGACACCGATATTAAATGGTCCCTCGGGTGCTTCCTGGGTGTCAACATTAAGTTCTCCTGTTTCTGACAGAGGTTCAGCATAGCTTTGGGCGTTGCTGAGAAGTAGGGGAGTAGCTTCTACCCCTGCTACTGGTTCGATCAGAACTGGCCGAGCTAGGGGGTAAAATGAGCGGCCATTGTTAAAGGCTTCGGTAATGGGATGAGCACCATAGTTGGTTACCAATGGGGCTGCTGGGCCTAGCCCAACAATTTGTCCAGTGTTGGAGGTGTCGACAATGAGTTGTTCGTCTAGGGACACCCCCCAAGCTTCTAATAGAGAGTCTAGCTCTGGATCCATTTGGGGATCTACCATGAGTAGAATGCTCCCCCCTGAGTTGAGATATGCTTCTAATGCTTCTACCTCAGGTTCAAAGAAGGCTTGCTGAGGGCCTGCAATGATGACTGCATTTGCATCACTAGGTACGGTTGCTGTTTGGTCCAGGTTCAGGGTCTCAACGGTGAAATTTTCTGCCTCCAGGGCTGCGGCTGCCTGGGCATAGCCTGTAGCTGTGCCATCGATGACAAATTCTTCATGACCCTGAAGGAAGTACACGATGGCATTGCGATCGCGACTAATTTGGGCCAGTTTATTGGTCAAGTCCTGTTCTGTTAAACCTTGTGTTCCTAGGGGTTGAACAAAAACTTTCTGATCGCCTACAGCGAGGTGTACCTCACGTCCTTCACCACTAAGATTAAAATCACGGGCCGCTGCTGGGTCTTGGATTGGATTAATGTGCTCGTAGGTGAGCTGATCATTAAACTGGCGATAACTGTCTAAGAGCTGCTTATCGTTAGGATTTAACGTCGAGTCAAAAATCACGACCTTAACGGGCTGGTTTAGATTTTTTACGACTGCCGTTGATTCCGGCGAGAGAGTAAATAGTCCGCCTTCGGTGAAGTCAATGCGAGGCCCGTACTGCACCGCTAAGAAGTTAATAATGCCCAAGATTACTAATACTGAGACTGTGGCCAACAATGCGTTGGTTCCAGCCTGGGTAGAGCGGCTTTGCCAGAAGCTACGGTAGCCAAAACCTCCCAAAACCAAACTGATCAGGGTCAGCACTAAACCCACAATCAGAAGAACGATGGGTAGAATGCTCCAGGTATCTATAAACCCAGCAACCAGGCCTGCCGTGGTTAAGGCTAATCCGGGCCATAGCAGCCAGCGAAGATATTTACGAGAGGTAGATAGCGCTTTCATAAGTGAGGGGCAAAAGGAGAAAAACAGAATGAAGGTAAAGAGTTTTGAACTTTAAGGTTTGAATTTCAGTCCTTTTACAAGGTTTAACTGAGCCAAAGGCAACTAATTCAAAACCAATAACTTAAACCTCAAAACTTTTTTAGTTTCTCTGAAACCTGAATGCTTCAATGGATTGAGCGGTTAAAAACAAGCCTAAAACACTGTAGGAGAGAAAGAGTATGAGACCGCTAATGTCAAAAACTCCTTGGATAAAGTCGTTGTAGTGTGTGAGTAGGGAAAGATGACTGATCGCCTCACCTAAAGGACCTGGTATCCCACTGGCAACGCCTTCAATTAAAAATAAGACTAATATCAAGGCAAACGTTAAAATTGCTGCGAGCACCGTGCTTTCAGTCAGCGAGGAGATAAACATTCCCAGAGAAAGCACCCCCGCAGCCAGCAAAATGAGGCCGCCATGGCCCAAAAATAGCAATCGCATATCAAAGGGGGGATCGGAGGCTCCAACGATTAAAGCTTCGAGTACGAGCAGCGGTAATATCATGGTGAAAAAGAAGGTCACCACACCTAGCAGTTTGCCAAGGGCAACGGCCCAGTTGGTAATGGGGGAGGTCGCTAATAGCTCCAGAGTGCCTTGTTTGCGTTCTTCTGTGTATAACCCCATGGACAGGGCAGGCAGAATAAACAAGGCTAGGGAGCCCAAAAGTCCCAAATAAAGCTGTATAAATTCATAGGGCAGATCGATAGGTGTGGTCTGTAGTCCAGCCTGATCGGCAAAAGCTGCCTGGGCCACAATGCCCTGGGGGCCAAATACCAGGATGACTAATAAAAAACCAGCCAGTAACCAAAAAATAGTGGCGACGCCGTAGGCCAACGGTGAAGCAAAGTAGCTTTGTAGCTCTCGGCGGTAGATGGCAAGGATATTGCTAATGACGGTAATAATGCTATTCATCGCTGTCTGGGTCCGATGGGCTATCTGTTGGGCTATCTGGGGATGGCATGTCAGTTTTGTCTTCTAGGGATGAGGGGGGTGGCGCGTCAGGGCTGGAATCGGCTGCATTATCTGTAGGCGGTGCTGGGGCGGATTCAGGAACGGCTTCGGTGGCTTCTTCAGTTGTTAAGCCGATAAACACGTCTTCTAAGCTGACGCGATTGCGGGATAGTTCATAGAGGCCGAGGTTGGCGTTGACGATAGCCCATGCGATCGCACTGCCCGGATCTTGGTCAGTGGCTGCCATCACCTGAAATCGATGGTGGTTGTCCGCTAAGCCTTCATCCGACAGCGATTTTACAGAGTCCACCTGGTGCAGTTTGTTCAGGACGGCTTGAGCCTGCTCTGGGTCACCAGCCACTTCAATGGCATAGCCTAGCTGACCTGCCAGACGGGCCGTGAGATTGTCTGGGGTGTCCGTGGCAACGATGCGGCCTTTGTTGATAATAGTGATGCGATCGCACGTCATACTCACCTCAGGCAAGATGTGCGTTGAAAGAATGATGGTATGTTGTCCTGCCAGACTTTTAATCAGATTGCGGACATCAATAATCTGTTTGGGATCGAGACCTACGGTGGGCTCATCCAAAATAATGACCGGTGGATCGTGGACGATGGCTTGGGCAATGCCCACCCGCTGACGAAACCCTTTGGAAAGTTTGCGAATTAAGACCTTCTTCTTCTCGCTGAGATTGCATCTCTCCATTGCCGAGGCCACCTGCTTGTCCCGATCTTCAAGGGGCACGCCTTTAATTCGAGCTACAAAATACAGAAACGCCTCCACGGTCATATCTGGGTACAGCGGTGGCGTCTCAGGCAAATAGCCAATGTTTTGCCTGACCGCCATCGAATCAGTGTGCACCTCGTGGTTAGCAATACGGGCTGTTCCACTGGTGGCTGGTAAATACCCTGCCAATATGCGCATGGTTGTGGTTTTCCCGGCCCCATTAGGGCCTAAAAAACCTAAGATTTCTCCAGGCTCTACTTTGAAGGACACATCGCTAATCGCAACGGTCGAGCCGTAGGCTTTGCTAAGCTGCTCTACCTCAATCATGGTTCACCCAATAGAACTAAGCCGAATATCAAATCAAAGGCGATTGATCTCGCTTGACCATTCTGCCACTGAATTTCATAACGGTTGCTGCAAAATTGTGCAACCCTATACGGACTAACGGGGGTAGAACTTACATCCCTTTAGCATCAGTGGCTATAGCCCGCGCATCAACAGTTTCAGGCACTCTTAACATAAAAGCCCTTCTACTCTGTATGACACGCTACGACACGTTAGCACATACATTTGAGTGCAGATTGAGTGCAGTGGTCAATAGTCAGGTAGCTCTGGTCTTTGAACCATATGAGCATAGGTAGATGCCACCATTTTGGTATTAGCGTGGCCTGCCATCTCAGCAGCCTGGGGAAGTGTCCATTCTTTGTACTCCAGGCCGTGACTAATGAATGTATGCCGAGCTGTGTAGGGAGGGCGATAAGGGATACCTGCCTTCTTACACATGGGTTTCCAACAACAGTCACGAATGTACTGATCATTAATTGGCTGCCCCTTTATTGTGGTGAATATCAGATCATCTGCTCCTGATTCACTGCCATGACGCTGTCTGAACATGGCGATTAGCCTTTCATTTAAAGGCAAGACCCTGACGCTGCCGGTCTTAGTCTCTTTCCGAACTCTTGCGTAACCTGCTGTTCGACCGTCACCGGCGCGGCTTAAAGACTCGCATATGGTGACGCATCGTCGTTTCAGGTCAATATGTTGCCACCTCAACCCAATAGCCTCGGAAGGTCTGAGGCCCAATGAGAATAGAACTACGCATAGGTCATGAAACTGGCTACAACGTTCATCCGTCTTGAAAGCTAACAGCAAGGCCTGTACCTCTTGGACAGTGAATACATCATGACTACGAGGCTTGGTTTTGATGACTTTGAGGCACTCGATATCAACGAACGGATCTGCATCTAAATGATTTGCGATCGCAAGCCACCTACCAAACTGTTTGAGAATGCCAAGGTTTTTGTTAGCCGTAGTTGGTGACTGTTGGCCACGTAGCTTTTCTACTAGGGTCGTTGCATCGTCAGGTGTTTTGATGTCTTGTCCAAATCGTTTGATATGCGATCGCACCGACCGATAGCGAGATGCAATGGTCTGCTCACTCAGGCCCTGCTCACGCTTGTAGTCAATGAACTCATCGAACAGTTCATATGTTGATGGTTGATTGACGGCCTGATCAGCAGAGCTATGCTGCAAGCGATAGCGGTCTAAGGTGTGGTCATATTCGCCATAGGCGATGTCTCGGGCTATTTCACTGCTGACCCGCTCAGCTATTTGGCGGTTAATCGGAGTATCGGGCAGCCCCAGTGAGAGGTGACGCTGTTTGCCGTCATAACGCCATCGAAGCCGGAGCATGTTGTTTCGTGCCCACACCACAACAGCCCCTTTCTTGTGGCGGGTCTTTCTGCGTTTAGCCATTGTGAAGAGCGATGAGAGAGAATGTGACAGTTCTTCGTAGCGAACAGAAGATGTAGTGTTTTTTCTGGTTACTTTGCGAATTTAAATGTTCCAATGTTCCAGACGCCTTGAAGACCTTATCTGCAGGGGGTTTAACCTGGAACAATTGCGTTCTCTGGGAAGTGTTCTGATATGTTCCAATCAGCCAAAGTGTCAGCTTTTGGAACACTTGGAACACTTCTGGAACATTTAAATCCATGCTAATTGTTCCAGCTAAAAGCATTGAAACTACTGATGTGGAACCCTATTGGAACATTTGGAACACTTATTTAGGTAAGACTTTGAAATTTTGGTCGCCAGACACGTTTTTTAGGTCCTGTAGGCTGTGCCACTGGACTACGGGATAACTCAAATCCCAGCTCTCTAAGAATGGTTCCTACCTCCTTTGAACTCTTTCTGGACTGCTTTTTTACATCCATGCCTATGACATGAGTCAACAACCATTCCGTTGTAAAGTCGGACGAACCGTTGACTCTAGCAGCGATGAGAGCTTTCCATGGATGTTCAGTTTGATAAGGCTTATTTAGCTCGTTGATATCACCATCTTCAGTGGTTTCCCACCACCAGCGAACATTTTGACGGTACAGGAGTGTTGCGGCTGCCCATATTCGGTCTCGCTCCGAGCGCACAGTTGTGACATCAATTCGCTTCCTCACGGGCACTACCCAGAATCGTCTTGAACCGGTTGGGTCTGACAGAAACTCGCCTTCATTGGTGGTCCCAGCAATAACGGACTGCCTATGCAAATCCTCCGGTTTTCGCCCATATGGAGGGCGTAAAAAGTCAGTGCTAGATGACATGAAAGCTTTAGCTTGACTGATGTCCTTGCGCCTAAAAACAGTTTCCAGTTCGGCCCATTCAACAATCCATCGACAATGCATCTTGATTTTTTCGTCCTTGTCAGATGATGAGCCCATGCCATCATCAAACCAGGGACTGCTGGCAAGGGTTTTTAACCATGTTGACTTCCTAGCTTCCTGTGGACCTTGCAGGATGAGAGCGCAGTCATGTTTGCAGCCAGGTTTATGAGCGCGGGCCACAGCTGCAATCAGAAACCTCTTGACCATCAGGTTGCAAACTGGCTCCTCTGACCCAAAGTGACGAGTGGCTATGTCATCAAGGATGCTCGTGTCATCTCCATGGCGGTCTGCAACGCTGGTCAGATATTCAACCACGGGGTTGTATGCATTGACTTTGGCGATTTTCACTATGATTTCATGGATATCCTCTCGACTAGATTTGAGGTGTAACCCATAGTCTACGAGTAGGTCCACCTTCAACGTGTCAAGATCCATAGGCTTGCCGTCTACCTCAATCTCCTTCCTGATTGTGTTGAGACGTAATCTTTGGCCAAAGTACTGTTTAGTCTGCTCATACTCTCTGAGCAGCCTTGGCTTTTCATCTGGAGACGTAGCCGGTAGCCGTTCTTTAACCCTGGCATTGAACAGTTTGGAAGCCGTGAATCTATGGCGGCCCTCTTGTTTGCACCACTCCGCTAACTTGACGTCAGCGGTTTCTTTGGTCTCATAGCCCATCTGCACCATGTCAATGAGTTCATCCACCTTGCATTCCAGCTCGGCGGTTGCAACTTCTATGTCACGGTCTTTTTGCTTCCGGCTTTTCTTCCTAGGTTTGCGCTTTTGGGAGGTGCCATTTGCCGACTGAGGGCGCTGCTTCAGGGGTGCGATCGCATCCATGATCGCCTGCGAGTCACAGCCATTAGACCAGCATTGAAATGCACCGTCATTCTCTCTAATGGTGAAGTTGTCATCCTCACACACCGGGCAGATGTACCTGCCTTTCTCTTTTGCTGGGGTAAGCTTGTCTACATGGTCACGGATGTCGAAGCTATTCCGGTTGCCAGTTGAGATAGGTGAAGGAGAGTATCGCTGGCCCTTTTTTTGACCCAAATTCTCACGGCCACTGCCCCCTGAGCAGTGGCCGTTTTTACTATCTGTAAGCATGGTTTTTCTGCGTTGATGTTGATGGTTCCGCGCCAGGCGCAGGTTGTTCTGGCAATGTGGACATGAGATAGTCATGGACGGCTCTGTCATGTTGGTGGGTGCCTCGGTCGGTGAACCAGGACAGACACAGCCGGACGTTGTAACGAATGCCAGACCTTGGGTTATCAGGGTTCAGGTACACCCAGTAGGTGCCTTGTGGCCATTGACCGTCCTTGCGCCGGTCACGCAGGTATGACCTTGAGACGCCCATGCGTTCGCATAGGTCGCTTGCTTTGATAAATGGGTATTGCATTGTTCAGAGTCTTGTTGTTACTCGGTGCGGTTTCCACCGACAGACATAACCCTAGTGCATCTGTATTGACTGCCACAACCCTTTAACTGCAATGACTTCAGATAGTTGTATGTGCAACTAAAGGCACTGGAGATGAGTGTGACTGAGAAAGTCATTGCAGTGCTATTGCTAACGCGATCGGCAACGATCAGACACGCTCATCTGTGAAAGGTGGGTTCTGATTATTCGTTGGTATCTTTTAAAAACCACTGGAAAGGTTTAACCTTTCCGGTTGCCGTTATCTAGTTTTTTAGGGTGTAAATTGGGGACTACCCGATGGATGATCGGGCATGGTGTGCTCACGCTTCAAGCGCTCACATCACCGCATCCCTTAGGTTGAAACTTCTTGACCTATTGACCAAGAAACGCACCAAAACCATGGTTACGAAATGTAACGGGGGGTAACTGAGTATCTTTGACTCTGGTGAGGCTTTTTTTGAGCTCCCTTGCTTCAATCTTTTGCAGGTTGTAGTCTGCGCATTCACTGCGGAAACCAATCGACATGTGAGATTCAGACGGCTGGGTGATGTACTGCACTGAGTAGGTCCATGCTTCCTTGGGGTCTTGGGATGAACTGACCTCCATCCCCATAACCTGAACCACATCCACGAACCACCTCCCTTCGTCTGCATCGTGGTAAGTAATCAGAGCTAGTTCAAGAATTTGGAACTTAGGCTTGGATATCAACTCTCCATTGGTGATGATGGCTTTCTGTGACCACCGGTCATAGGCGTTGATGATGGCGGTCTCTTTGTCAGGTGATGTTAATGGCTGTTGTACCTGCTGTGTCATGGTGATTTATCCCTCTAAAGTGCTTTGGATGTAGTGGTTAGATTTCGGGGACCTGAATCTGTCTTGACTGACTGATGTAGTAGCGCTGGATGGTCGGGATGCTGACTCTACAGAGATAAGAGACGTCGATATCTGACACGCCAGCCTTAAGCATCTCGGTGATAAACGTATGTCGGCAGTGA
Organism: Leptothoe sp. ISB3NOV94-8A; assembly: GCF_043421595.1. Classification (NCBI taxonomy): domain Bacteria; kingdom Bacillati; phylum Cyanobacteriota; class Cyanophyceae; order Nodosilineales; family Cymatolegaceae; genus Leptothoe; species Leptothoe sp. ISB3NOV94-8A. Next base: position 6,652,847 of record NZ_JAXSQW010000001.1, read on the forward strand.
TATTGCCCCAGGCGAAAAGCAACTTTGCGATCGCAAACCAGCGAATCAATCAAGGGTCGCCAATGACGTGTTTGGAAATTGCGGTAGTCAAAGTGGTTGCCCTTGATTGACGGCAGCACCCAACGGCTGTCACTGGTCGCTCGGAGCTGAGCTAAAAACGCCTGCATCTTTGCGTTACATGGGAACTTAGTGGCCTGATAAGTCTTGGTGGGTTGGACTAGGCCGGTGTCAATTGGCCTGGCCTCTTTGATCAGGATGTAGCTGTTGTCGTGGGCTACGTTCTCCCAGCGCAATGCACTTGCTTCCTCAGGCCGACAGCCAGTGAAGAACAAAAACCATACCCAGTTGGAGTAGTAAGGGTCTTTCTCCTCAAAGGCCTTGATAATCTCGGCCCGTTCATCATTCGTAAATGCTGTGTAGTTTCCTTCGGTCAGTTGACGGCGATGGTTTAGATATTTCGCCAGACCGCAGAAGGGATTGCGAGGGCACTTATCCATGGCAACGGCCCACTTAAACGCGGCATTCCATTGCTGTAGCGTTCTGCGGGCCGTCTCTACTGAGAACTGAGTCAAGAGCCATTCACGCATATCGTGCGAGTCATTGAGGTCCTGCCTGGTTCGCATCATGGTCAATATGCGCTTTTCAACCTTGGGATAGTCACGCACATAGGTGCTTGGACTCACAACAGGACGTCTGAACTCGGCGTAAGCAAGCCAGGTGTCATAGAGCTGTTTTGGGGTTACCTGTCTATTCATCGTTTTCCGCCCTCAAGTGTTCCGACTGTGGCGCATCTCCCCTCAGTGGCAAATGTGGCAAGTACGGGCAGATATAACCACATTTGCCGCCATAGGCTCTCATACCCGATCACCAAAGGGTGGCAAATGTGGCAAGTACGGGCAGATATGACCACATTTGCCATAAGCCCTATTAGCGGCGTGGGTGAACCATGTCCCCGTTGCCGTGCTGGTCTTGTGTTAACGTGCATACGTCTCATTTCCTTGTTGGACTGAGGCTCATAGGCACCTGGGGGAAGTTGGAAGCTAGCCCAGGTGCCTTTTTAACTAACCGAGATGTTAACACGGTGTGGTCATAGTTGCACATTTAGGGTAGAGTCAGTGCATGTCTAGTAACCTGGTGAGGTACAAAGTGAGCACAAAAATAAGCGTGGCTACCGATAAGGCGAGGCTGGTAGCGTACTGCGACCACGCCACCAAGAAAAAACTCGAAAGGCTAGCGGCATTGCGTTTTAGGAGTCTTAGTAACTTAGTTGAGTCGGTTTTGGCTGCAGAGATTGCCAGAGCTGAAGAGTCAGGTGAGCTGAAAGATGAATGCCAGTGAAAAACAAGATTAAACAATTCCTTGATGCGCGGGGGATTACAACCTATCGATTCCAGAAGGACGTTGGTATTGCCGTCAGTACCGCCTACAACCTTTACAAGAGACCAGACCAGTTACCGTCATCAACGGTTCTGACTAAAATTTGTGACACCTACGAAATCCAGCCAAACGAGGTATTGGAATGGATTGCACCAGAGCGAGAGGCCAATTAGACGCTGGGCGAACGTCTTGGCGGGTGATCGCCCAGGCCTTTCGACTGACAATGTTTGAGCAATTCAATGCAAGAAAGGCAATTCAACTGTTGAATCTGTTGAATTGCCTTTCTTGTGCTGAGGCCCATAGGCACCTGGGGGAAGTTCGACGCTAGCCCAGGTGCCTTTTTGATTAACTGAGATTTAGCCCCCTATATTGGGCGGGATAACGGCTTTATTTCTCAATGTCCACAGGTCCACAAAACAGCTAGAACCCTTGCTACATCTATTGTGGACCGGTCCACAAAGCAACGTTCATTGTGGTGTACGTCCACAAAGATGTGGACCCTAATCCACCGTCAAGTCCACAACAAGTCCACAGCAAGTCCACAGCGAGTCCACAAAGCAAAGACTGTTTTTTACTGTCCTTGACGTCAAAGATACTGTCAGTCGACAGGCGTTGACGTCAAGGACACTGACACCATGACACCTGTCGGCTGACACCATGACACCTGTCGGCTGACACTATGACACCTGTCGGCTGACACTATGACACCTGTCGGCTGACGCTTGTTGACACCAACCCAGACCCAACCCAGTGACCCAGCAACCCAAGCCAGCAATTGACCCAGGACTGATCCAGGACTGACCCAGTGGCCCAAGGTACCGTTTTGGGAGTGCAACCGGGGTGCTGGCGACCCCTCATCTATGAGTGAACGATTTTGCCAGTTTCAGACGGTACTGTTTTTGGAGTGCAACCGGGGTAGGTAGCTATTTTTATGCATTTGAGTGCAGATTGAGTGCAAGGCATAAAAAAGAACGATGAAACCATTGAAAAATGGCCATCGCGTTCTACCCTATACGGAAAGAATGCAGCAGTCCACCATGACCAGTAATAACCTAGGCCCTGAGAATTCTCTGACTTTTCTCTATTACTTTGGCACCACCACCCTGATTACGATTGTCTTAGCTAGTCTGGTACTTAACCTCAGCCCAATGAGTGTTGTACCGAATCAGCTGGGTTTAGTTATGGGGCTGGTGGGCGGTGGACTGGGACTGTACTTTAATCGCTCCATCACCCTCAAACAGTCAATTAAGGGACATAAAGTATTTCTTAATCAGATTGAACAACCTTTGACTGAGCTGGGCTACAGTCGTGTGGAAGACGATAGCTTGCCGACTGACCTTGTAATGTATGCCCGTAACAATATACGGGGGTTACTATCGGGAAAAATCTATATCCGATTGGATGGCAAAACAGCTTATATCACTAGCCGAGCTGTCCATATTCGTGGCCTGAAGCAAAAGCTGTAAAGTTGTGCGTAATTGGGTTTCTTTCCTCCTTTACATTCAACCTGTGCTCATTATCTAAAGATGGCTAAACCTAAGAAACAAAAATTTCCCCATCTCCTTGGGTCAAAATGGACGGCCCAGCAGCGCACCATGGGTTGGCGGCATTTTCAAGTCACAAATCGTAAAAATGAGGGCAAGCTCGTTTTTGCAGAGCTAGTGGCATCTTGTGATCCAGCGGTTCGATTTTGGATTAATGCCAACGTGCTCAAGAATCGACAGCTGTGGAGCTCAGGATGGCAAACTCTGGATCAAATAACTGGCGGGCAAAACAAAATCGATGGCATATCTTAACCATTCTTCTGGAGAAAGAACGCTAGTATATTAATTGAGTAATAATCTTTACAGAAGGTGCATTGCATTTGTCCATTGCTTGTTTGGACATATGTTGAGTGGCATTCATTAAAGGTTCTGTTTAAGCTAGTAACAGTTTGTGTTTCTTGAAATAGTTACATGGGCCTTTTGGAATTATTTAGCTTAAGTGCGATTGATGTACAGCTCCAACGCTCCCGAACCTGAATTAATGAAGGCGATTTTACAGCCACTGTTGGATGATTTTCAGCATTGGTTTAGTCGTTCCATTAATTTATTGGAATCTGAGACTATCGATTTCCTAGGCGAGCATGGGCAACAGGATTTACTCAATCGGGTGCGTCGAGCTCAACAACTGGTGAGTGCATCCCAGTCACTATCTCAGGCTATAGGCAACCAGGCAGGTGTAGATATGGCTGTTGTGATGTCTTGGCATCAGTTAGTTCATGAATGTTGGAATGTGGGTATCCGCTTTCGACAGCAGCAAGCCCAAGCGGCCCCCAGCAAACCTAAAGAGGATAATTAGCGCAATCGCTTTTCCCTATGCTGCATTTACTCTATATCTTCGCTTTTACTATCCTGGCCGTATTGGCAATTGTCAACTTGGCCCGCAATCTCATTAGCTTGGGTATCGAAACCCGACGGGTGAGTGGTAATACGGCTGAATCAAAGTCCAGTCAACGTCGCGTGCCTCATCCTGAGCTGTTGGACAGCGATGGCAATGTGTTGGATGAGCCTCTGCTAGTCATGCGCTCCATATCCATCAAAGATGCCCGTGAGCAACTAGATGCGATTTACGATTCATCTGGTGGTGGCAATCCTTTGGATGAGACAAAGGACGATTAGTTTCCTTTAGGGCAATGGACATTCTTAAAGAGTTAGAGCATGGCGAAGTTTGTAAATGACTTTACTGTGCTCTAAGCTCTTTTTGTATCTCTAACAGGGTTACTTTCAGGGGTATTTCTTATGTTTCTGATGCGAAATCTTGACTGATAGCACCCGGTATTAGAAGGGCAAAGCCTATAAGGGAGTGCCCCTCACCTTTAAATCTGAATATTTCCTTGGGCTTAGCTCAGCTGAATTTCAGCCAAAACCTATTTAATTGGAGCTGATATTGTCCCATGGCATCCTATGGATTTAGAGAATACATTAGTCATTATTCCAGCGCTGAATGAATCCACCACGATTGGCAATGTAGTTAAATCCTTGCGTAACCAAGGATTATCCCACATTCGTGTGGTGGATAATGGTAGTCAAGATGGCACTGCGGACGTAGCTGCTCAGGCGGGGGCTGATGTTGTCCAGGAACACCTGAAAGGTTATGGGCAAGCTTGCTGGCGAGGATTGCAGTCAGTCCCTGAAGGTATCGAGTGGATTTTGTTTTGTGACGCTGACGGTAGTGATGATGTAAGCCAGCTGCCAGAGTTCTTTGCTCAGCGAGAGAGCTATGACCTGATTTTGGGGAACCGTCGGGGCACGGAATCTGGGCGTCAGCAACTGAGTCCAGTACAAAACTTTGGTAATGGGTTATCCGGTACGCTCATTGCTTGGGGGTGGGGCTATCGTTTTCATGATTTGGGGCCGCTGCGATTGGTGCGGAAGACATCTCTAGAACAGATTGGGATGTGCGATCGCAACTTTGGCTGGACCGTAGAGATGCAGGCCCGAGCAGTAGAGTGTAACCTACGTATCCGTGAGCTACCCGTCAATTATCTGCCCCGTCAGGGCGGTCAGTCCAAAATTTCAGGCACTGTGTCCGGTAGCTTCAAAGCCGGAACCATTATTTTGTCCACGCTGGCGAGTTTATATTGGCAGAATCTGTGGCGAGGCAGTGATCAAGAATCGGCCCAAGCTAATGCCCCTGGTTTACTGTGGATGAGTGCCCTGTTGCTGGTTGCTGGCACCGTTTACACATTGCCCCATGGTGCCTTTAGTGAGCCATCCTCGGTGATCCAATTTTGGATTGGTAGCGCCATTATGGCGGCAGGCTTTGTTCTGGCCTGGGGGGTGCGTAGTATTTCAGGTGTGTGGTTTTGGAGCGTGGCCATTGTTACTCGGCTGTTGCTCTTGGCTATGTATCCCGGTAATGATATCTGGCGTTATCTGTGGGAGGGCTACGTTCAGCTCCAAGGATTTAGTCCCTATGACTTTGCGCCGACGGCTGATGTGCTGGAGCATCTACGTACGCAATGGTGGGACCAAATCAATCACCCCTATGCCTCAGCCATTTATCCACCGGTAACCCAGTTTGGGTTTCGCACCCTGGCCAGTATTTGGCTATCGGTACCGCTGTTTAAAGCGGCGTTTGCAGCAGCAGATCTGGCAGTGTGTTGGTTGCTGAGTCGGCGGTTTGGTTATCGAGCCACACTGCTCTATGCCTGGAATCCACTGGTGCTCTATAGCTTTGCCGGTGGTGGGCACTATGACAGTTGGTTTGTCCTGCCGTTGGTGATGGCCTGGCTGTGGTTTGACCGCCCCAGCCATCAACCTGAAAAATCCAGTTCCCTGCCACCCTTCACCTATTTGGGCAGTGCTTTATTTGTGGGCATTAGCATTGCTGTTAAGTGGATTTCACTGCCCGTACTGGCTTTTTTGGTGTGGCATGCTCTACGTCGAGGTCGTATCGGTATTGCCTTGCTAAGTGGTGTTACCGGCCTGCTGCCTGTGATTCTGGCGGCTATTCCTTTCTGTAGCCCCACATCCTGTCCCCTCGTCAGATTTGGCTCTTCGTTTGTGGTCACGGGCCGTTGTGCAGAGCTTATTCCTTACATTGTGGAACAACTGTGGGCACCCTCGCGCTGGGCCAACTGGCTCTATGCTTTTCCATTGGCCTTAGTGATCGTGTGGCTGCTGCTGAGAGCGACCACATTTCACAAGTTTACAGAGTGGTACCTGATTGGCCTGATGGTGATTTCGCCCATCGTACATTTCTGGTATCTCAGCTGGCTGATGCCCTTTTTGGTATTGAGTCGCAACCTGGGCATTCGGCTCATCAGTCTTTCTGCCTACGTGTATTTCACCTTGCTATATATGTCAGCTGCAGGAGACCATAGCTGGATTTTGCCAGAAGCTCAGCGTCATATATTGTGGTGGCCGTTTGTTCTAGGAGTTGCCTGGAGTAGTGCTAAGGTAACGTGGCCGCAACTGGCGCTGACACCAAAATTGAACAGAACTTAATGCACTTCTCAGGATTTGTTCAGTTGGCAATGAGAGATTGCAAGTGACTGCTCGCTGACTCCTCATTCAAGAATAGTTATGAAACGTAAGTATTTATCCGCCCTTTTTCTGACTTGCTCCATTGGTTTAGTTGGTTGCTCCACGAGTGCTGTGACTACAACCGCTGACCCATCTTCAGCCCAGGTAGAAATTGCGTCTGCCCAGGGGGTCGATTACACCCTTTACGATGATGTACTGAGTACCTATGTGGACGACTCTGGCTGGGTCAACTATGCTGATTTGCAACAATCTCGACAGGCGTTGGATACATTCAACAATGGTTTAGCCACTGTGGATGATGCCACTTTGAGCAGCTGGAGTGAGGAAGAACAAATTGCTTTTTGGATAAATGCTTATAACTCTCTAACGCTAAAATCGATTGTTGACCAAACTCCTCTAAAGCCTAGTATTAAAGATATTACAGGGGTGTGGCGTCTGCGTAAGCATCCGATTAATGAAAAAGAAAAGACGTTAAACAACATTGAGCATGATGTTCTGAGGGTTGACTTTGATGAACCTCGACTCCATGCGGCCATTGTCTGTGCTGCCATTAGCTGCCCCCCGTTGCGTAACGAAGCCTTTACCGGCGAAAACCTTGACGCTCAGCTGGATGAACAAGTAGAGCAATGGCTAGCAAGACCTGACGGCCTCAAAATCGATAAAGCAGCTGGCGAAGTCAAGGTGTCTAAAATTTTCAGTTGGTTTGGCGGCGATTGGATCCCTAGCTATGGTGTAGACAGTGGCTTTACCGGCAGCAAAGAAGAGCGAGCTGTTCTGAACTTTATTAGCCAGTACGTTAGTGATGAGGATCGGGCTTATTTGGAAGCTGGTGATTATCAGGTTAGTTATTTCGACTACGATTGGACTCTCAACAACCAGCCATAGTAAAGCAGGTGTTGCTGATCCTCAATGTGATTTTATCTGTAGCGTTTGGGTAGATTCTGCCTGCTATTGATCGATGCCCATGGCAGATCAGCAACGGCATTAAACAAACATCAAAACAATGAGGGGTGACATCGTGCATACGAGTGCTTGTCTGATGTTGTTCACACGGTACCCCGAAGCTGGCAATACTAAAACCCGGCTGATTCCCTATTTAGGTGCGGCGCAGGCGGCTGAACTCCAGCGATGGATGACGGCATCCATGGCCAATGAAATGGCTGCTCTGCGTCCAGATATTGATCGGCAAATCCATTTTTCTGGCGGTAGTTTGTCGCAGATGCAAGCCTGGTTAGGGCGGCAGTTTACCTATCTGCCGCAGTTTTCTGGTGGTTTAGGCAGTCGCTTGCACCAGGCATTTGTAGAGAATTTTCGGTCAGGCAGGGATGCTGTGGTTGCGATTGGGGCTGACTGCCCTCAGCTGAGTACCCGCCATTTTGAGCAGGCGTTTAAACAGCTCAAAACCCATGATGTGGTGTTAGGGCCAGCGGCGGATGGGGGGTACTACTTGATTGGGTTAAATCGACCCCAGTTCCAACTATTTGAGAATATTCCATGGGGCACTGGTGAGGTCTTTGAGCGGACGATTGCGATCGCAAATCATCTAAACCTATCCGTTGTTACCCTGGAGCAGCTGCGGGATGTGGATCGCCCAGAAGACTTGGAATTGCTCAATCAAATTCCCATTTATATTTAAGGGTTGTGCCATTGGAGGGTAATCCTCGTAGGGGCGTTCCCTGGAACGTCCCTACGATGGATATTTCATTAGATGCGGCTGACCTGTTTAGGGATGTAATATCGGGCCTTGCTCGGCACCATACGAGCGTAAAGATTTTCTAGCTGGGTGATATTTTGGCTGAGGGTATAGCGATCCAAAACACGCTGACGAGCCTTGCTGCTCAAAATTGAAAGCATTTCAGGATGATTTCGCAGTAAGGGCAAAATAGTTTGTAACTGCTGTGCTACACGTTGAGTATCAATCACAATACCTGCTCCGTTTTCGAGCACTTCGCCATCGGCCCCCGCATCAGTAGCAATGCAGGCTGCACCACAGGCCATCGCCTCCAATAACGATAACGATAGCCCTTCAATTAAGGACGGCAAAATAAATGCATCCGCACCTTGCAAAATTTCGATGCGGCGATTCTCATCGGCAACGAAACCTAGCCAAATGACTGAAGTATCGGCTCCGTAAGCCGTCTTTAAGGCCATTTCTAGGGGACCACTGCCGACAATGATAAGTTTGTTCTTGCCTCTCATGTTGGCCAGTTTCCAACCCTTGAGCAGCGACTCTACATTTTTCTCAATAGCCAGTCGGCCCTGATAAACATAGATTTGGTCCGCCCTAAATTCTTGTTTGATGCGGGAATGGCCAGGAGCATACCGATAGATATCCACACCGTTTGGAATAACGGCTACCCGTTCTGCAGGTACTCCAAGTTTGACTAAGAGTTCTTGCTGCATGCGAGAAAAAACGATCACCTGGTCATAGTTGGCCAGCCGAGGAGCATACAGCTGATAGGTAAAATGCTGAGTTCCTGACGTCAGGTTGCGGCGTTTGCGATCAAAGGCAGGATGAAATGTAGCTACCAGCGGAATTCCCTGCTCGTGGCAAATTTCCGGTAGCTTAAAATCCAAAGGTGATAGAGATAACGATGCATGCACTAGATCTGGCTTGAGTTCTGCCAGTACCTCAGCCAGCCTGCGTGCTGAACGAAAGCTGGGAATAATGAGGATCTGCGATTTGAAAATAAAGGGTAATGAAACCTCTTCATAGCCAACGTGCTCACCTTCTGACTCTGCATCGGTAGCAAAGTGGAGAAATGTCACTCGATAACCACGATCTAGTAGAGCATTTGTAATCTCTCGACCATAGGTGACATTTCCACAAAATGGAGACTTTTTACCAATCCATGCAATGTGCATCTAAACGGGTCTATAAATCAGACATTTATAAAAGGGCGTTTTCAAAAGCAGACATGAACGGCTTTGCGAATTCAACCGCTTGGCAAGACGCCCCTAGGAACCCTTGTTTACTCAAGCAACTGTTTAAGTAACGTAACTTAATGCTGCTTAAGCAACCGTACGAATGCTTTATATGACTTTATCAGGATTTTAGGATTTCCTTGGTAATGACTGCTCAGAGAGATTGGAATTTGGGAATCGATGGGGATTGGAGAAGGGACGATGGGGAGTAGTTAACCATGCTGATAGCCCTGCTCGGAGCTTGAGGACTCTAGTTTTGCCCTGGTTCTAGGGTGGGGAGGAGGTTTCTGCTGGGACAGTGAAAACAGTTTGGGTGAAGATACCGCCTAGAATGACGATGGCTGCGAGACTCAACAGTACTAAACGTAACCCTAGAAACGCTTCTGCGACGCCTGCTAAGGCTAAGGGTAAGCTCAGGGCAATGTTGACAAGGTTGTTTTGTAGTCCAAAGACTTTGCCGCGCATATCCTCAGGGGTTTGCTCTTGCACTGTGGTTTGCATGGGGATACCAACCGTGGCTGCAAAAATGCCCAGTATGGCGATCAGCGCTAGGCTACCCCACAGGCTATGAATTGTCATCGAAAGACCCCCTAGGGCAGCTCCCATGCCCAATAGACCCACCAGACTCAGCTGACGTCGCGCAAAGCGATGACCCGCGTGACCAATCAGGGCTGCGCCTATGCCCATACCGACGCCGCCTGAGGCTAGTAACACGCCAAATTGGGACGATTTGAGCGCAGGGATAACTTCAGCTAGACGCACCGCTAGCACTGCCAGTGCTGCAAATACAGAGAATAGTAGCACCAGCTGAATAATGGCGTTACGAATGGGAGGGCGCTGTTTGATGTAGCGCAAACCCTCTTTGATATCGGTCAGGACATGGCTGTCTTTGGTGAGATTCTCGGAAGATTCGCCGGTACGCATCAGCATCAGGATGACGCCAGCCAGGCAGTAGCTCAGCCCGACTAAGATGTCTTTGCCAATGCCGCTGTTGCCATCAAAAGAGGCAAGGAGTTTATCTGCGATCGCAAGCAGCGGCTCCCCCACCGCAAATCCAATAATCACCGATGCCATCATGGTGGTGGTATAGAGGGAATTTGCCGATAGCAGATGGCGCTCGTCCACAATTAGCGGAATGGCAGACTGTTCTGCTGGGGCAAAAAACTGGGTGAGCGTCGACACCAAAAAGGTGACCACTAACAGCAGGCAAAAGCTTACGGGGATACCTGCTATCGTGCCCCAGTCATGGCTTAGCCATAGTCCTAAGGGCAACAAAATGACTAAGGTTCCTCGCAGCAAATTAGTCAGCACTAAGACTGGCCGCTTCAGCCAGCGATCTACATAGACCCCGGCCAATGAGCCAAATAGGACCGCTGGAATCGTAAATGCGATCATCACAGCCGATACCCAACCACTGATGGTTTGACCCGGTACTTCATACTGACTGGCAATGATGGCAATCATTAGAACCAGGTACACCTTATCGGCCAGTTGCGAAAAAACTTGACCACCCCAAAGCGTGAGAAAATTACGGTTCTGTAGCACTGGCCAAAAGCCAGTTTGTGGTCCAGTAGCACCAGTGTTTGAAGTATCTTTATCCACTGCTGCTGATACAGCTGGTAATCGATTGTCTGCCGTTAGAGTGTCTGGATGCCCATGCTCTGAAGCCGGTGATCTCTCGGTCAACCCAGCCTCATCCAGGCCTGGCTGGTAGCCAGAACCGTCAGAAATCTTAGATGCACTTGGGTCTGACTCACGAAGCATAAACAGGTGAAGCAAAGCAGCTATCGAGTAGTGCAGCCGATCGAATGGGGCGATCAAAATGAAACTGAGCATAGTTTCTCAGCAGACGTTCAACACGACGCCACAAACTATGGGGGGCTGTACCAACTCCTTCTATAGATGGTAAAGAACTATCCTGGGTGAACACAAGTTCTGCTTGCCCTAATTGTTGCAAAAGTGCTAATTCTGGGGCTCCAATGGTCGTTGTTAATGAACCATAGATACGTTTGCGACGCCCAGCTTCATAATCCATGGGTCCAGCATTATTTTCTAGTCGCTCTAGTTGCTCTAGGGTGATCACCCCACCTGCAGAAATGCTAAACCCCACCTGCCATTGGCTCCCCAGCTGGGGCTTGATGGGGGTGCGACTCAGGCAGCAGTGACGTAATTCTGGGGCGATTCCGGCAAGGGCCAAAATGTGAAAGGTCCCGTGGGCCAAACAAGCCAGCACAGCCCCTGATGGAGCAGTCTCTAACCGTTCTAAATGGGCAACCAGTAGCGCAAACAGCTCTGCTTGAGGTTGTTCGCTGGCTTCACATAGCACCAATTCTGCAAGATACTGTCCCGCTGTTAGCCGTACCAGATCTTGACTTAACCCTGGAAATGACTGCTGAGTTTGAGCTTGAATCATTTTGTCCAGAGATTTCCCTTTGGACAACATCAGCTCATTCACCACAAAAAGACCACTGCGACCTCCTAGACGAGACTTATGCTTGCGGGCTCCAGGTGCGATCGCACGCAGCAGCCCATGTTCTTTAGTCAAAATAGTGATCAACCGATCGGTCTCACCCATCGGAGCAGCTTTAAGGTTGATACCAGTGGCTTTATAGGTGCGGGACATTAAGCACTCACGACTTACTTTTCGTCGTAGTTTACGTTAATTTGGCTGTTCCCTTCGTATAGCCAGTTCATTTTTTTAGGATCTAGCTTGGCGTGATACATCAGCTTTAGAAGCTGATTTAAGGCAGCATGCTTATAGATTCCTCGTTCTCTAAACCGGCGGGCCGAGGTAACGATGGTGCCTGGAGCCATACAAGGTGGACCAAACTTACCCAGGGCATGGCTGAGGGCGGTATCTTCAAAAATGTCCATGTCAGGCACACCGCCAATGGCCATAAGGGCCTCTCTTCGGGCAAAGATGCAGTGATCTAGATAGAGAATCCGGCTAAAGCGTGGCCGTTGGGTCGTCGAGTACCAGGAGGTAAACCGCAGCAGCCAATGGTCGAAGTCAAAGCTGTGGCGGAACCCTCCCCAGGTGAGCATGGTGTTTGCCATGAGCCCTCTGACTTGAGAGAGGGCATCGGGTGGGAGCAACGTGGCCGGATGATGCAGCAGGACAATGTCTCCCTGGCTGGCTTCAATCCCAACGGTCAGCCGCTGGGCACGATTGGTGGCGTCAGAATCAATCAGCTTAAATTGATCTGCTGCTGGATGTTGGGTAATCACGTCATAGGTGCCGTCTATGCTCGGGCTCATGACGATGATTAGCTGCTTCTCCCCAGATTGCTGAGCGAGGTTATCCAGAATGCGTGGCAAATAGCCATGTCTGATTTCATTGAGGCAAGGCAAAACAACAGAAATTAAACTCACTACCTATGGCTCTCCCGGCATGGTTAACTCTGATGGTAGGACCTCAGTGAGCGATGTATTAGACCTACTCAAGTCCAAGTTGGGCGTTGTCACTCTTAGGGGCACATCTTGGTTAGTGGTACGACTGCTCAGAATAATACAAAGTCTATTAAGAGTAGCGAAGACTCCCCATAAGCTGAGTTAGCGTTCAGGGAAATGAGTTTTAATTCTGACGACCTATGACTGTCGCTCCATCCTCTTTGGCCATGCCTCAGGTTCATGTATACGTTGATAAGGCTGCGCTTGTGGCGGCAGCGACTGACCAGGTGATAGAGCTGATTCGTGATGCGATCGCAACCCGTGGCCGCTGCTCAATTGCTCTGTCAGGGGGCAGTACACCCAAGCCCTTGTACCAGGCCCTGGCCCAAACCGATTTGCCCTGGGAACAGCTCTATATTTACTGGGGGGATGAGCGTTATGTGCCAGCCACCCATGCCGATAGCAATGCCAAGATGACCTACGAAGCTTGGCTGAACCACGTGGCGATTCCTGCTGAGAATATTTTTACAGTGCCGACAGAGACGGATTCCCCTAACAGTAGTGCCGACCAATACCAGCAGGCGTTAGCGACAAGTTTTGATACTACTGAAATTCCCGCCTTTGACATCATCTTATTGGGCATGGGCGACGATGGTCACACAGCCTCGCTGTTTCCCCATACAGAGGCTTTGAATGAAACTGAACGCTGGGTAACCGTGGGCCAAAAAGCCGATCAACCCAGAATTACATTGACTGCGCCCGTGATTAATCAGGCTCGCCATGTGATGTTTTTAGTGGCTGGTGCTAACAAGCAAACAGCCTTATCTCAGGTGTTTGCGCCCACTGCCGATAGCGCTACCTATCCTGCTCGGTTGGTTTCGCCAACGGGTGAGCTGAGATGGCTATTGGATCAAGATGCGAGCGCAGGATTACCTGCATCGATAGAGCGCACATTGCATTAAACTGCTGGTCCTGCCCTGGATGTGTATTACCTCCAGGGGGAATGCCCCTCTGTCTCCTGAAAGCTTATCTAAACTAAGAATACGGAGCAAAGGCAAAGATTGCCTATATTTCTACCAAAGCATCATCAGAAAATCGTCGAAACCGTGTAGTTTATACATGGCTAGAGCGCAAACCAGACCGCTATGATTATTTGCCCAAATTGTAACTACCAAAACCCAGAAGGAGCTTCTCAGTGTGAAGCATGTTACACGCCACTCCCAGAATTGCTCACATGCTCAAATTGTGGAGCAACGGTTCAGGCAGATGCGAGTTTTTGCGGTCAATGCGGTCATAGCCTAGCTAATCAGGCTGTGCCAGTGGCGGAGCCTTCAGCACCGGCTGAACCGGTTTCCACAGATGACCCACCGACTCCCTTACCGGTTGGGTCATCGTCAGATTTGATTGAGCCTGATCCCCTGGTACCACCAGATCCCTTATCTGTGGCTCCACCACCGCCGCTGCCTGCGGATCCAGTTCCAGAAACTATTCCAACAGCTGTTGACATTGTTAGCGAACCGCCAACTACACAGCCAATGGCGAGTGTGACAACTCCCCAAACACAGATCCAGATCCAGACTGCCAGGTTGCTACATATTCAAACCGATACGATTTTGGAGCTGCCGCTCGGTTTAGATCTGATTCACATGGGTAAACCCAACGATCGCATCCCACCAGATTTAGATGTATCGGGTTTTCCAGAATCGGAAATTGTGTCTCGTGTTCATGCCAATATCCGTATTGAGGGCGATGTCTACTATATTGAGGATGTTGGCAGTTCCAATGGTACGTACATTAATAATCTACCGCTTGCTGTAGGCAATCGTCATCGTTTGCGCCCTGGCGATCGCATTGCCCTTGGAAAAGGTGATAAGGTGAGCTTTATTTTTCAACTCGCATGAGAATTAGCAAAGGTATCGAGTTCCTAGTTTAGTTGCTGCTTTTGCCCTGTCATTTGTGTTACATTGCCCTTCGATGTATTAACGTGATTACCTTATCGTTACTTCACCCGCTCAATAAAACCCCCATACAGAACTGGTCCTTTGAGGAGCAAGACGTCATTCGCATTGGCCGTTCTACTGATAATGATGTTGTTCTTTACAGTGCTGTTGTGTCTCGACATCATCTAGAGATACATAGAGGGGTTGCTGGTTGGGCAATCCAGAGCATAGGTACTAATGGAACCTATCTGGATGGCAAGCGCATTCAAAATGTAACGGCAGAAAATGGTCTAGTGGTCAGGTTGGCACGATCTGGACCGAATCTACAAATCACTATTGATCAGCCTGAAAAATCTTCGGTTGCTTCTATTAAGGAGTTATTGGCTCGCCGCAAACATCACCAATTTGGTCAAGGTGCATCGGATCAACCTGTGAGGACTGATCTGGATGTTGTCAAAACTGACATTCGTGATAGGACATCGCCGTCCGGTGGTAAAACTTGAAGTTCAAATTCTGTAGATAATGACGGTCTTTCTTAACTAACTTGCCTATGGAAAGAGGTGATCAGGTCTATGTGATGCGGGATGTGATGGGCATTCCTTACCAGCATCACGGTATTCATTGTGGTGATGGAACCATTATTCACTATCGCAAGGTGGGTACGGCGACCGTCACACGTACCAGTATTGATGCGTTTACTCGGGGTAACCCGGTGTTTACGCTCAACCCGCCCGTATCATTTATTCCAGATGTGGTGATTAGTCGCGCTGAAAGTCGTCTTGGAGAGCAGCGTTACAATCTGTTTTTTAATAACTGTGAGCATTTTGCCAATTGGTGTAAACATGGCGACAATGTGAGCCCTCAGCTCAATGAATTTGGTCTGCGATTGGATCAGCTGAAGGTACCCAGTGGGCTAACTCGACAAGCCGCTCAGCAAGAAAGCCCGCAGGCGATTTTAGATTTGTTTGAAAAGGCCTTGGGGAATATTGCGATCGCAACTCATACTCTCCTTCCCGACTACGAACAAGCCCAAGCCGATAGCGCTCAGTGGAAACGAGTGGCTGAGGCAGCCCTGGGCAGAGGGCGTGAAGATCTAGCGCGCGCAGCCCTCTATAAACGCCGTGATGCCCAGAAAAAAGCTGAATCCATTCAAGAACAGCTACAATCTCTTTCTGATTTGCAAATTTCCATTCAAACTGACCAAATGCTGGCGCTAGAACGCCTAAGTGAGGAAGCTACGTCCCCGTACTAACTGTTTTCTGTAGAAATACTAAGATACAAGTAGAGACCGTGGTTAGAGGCTGGTCTGTGACGACCTCTAGCCCGGTCTATTTTGATCAACCGTTTGATCATCTTGTCGATTCTTAAATCGCGAAGTACGATTGTAGTCTGTTTGTAATACAAGATCATTTCGCGGATGACATCAGGAGGCATCCCGTGGGTAAGCTATTCACTATCCTTCAGTACTACCGCCAATATTGGCTGATTACAGCGTTTAATGCCGCTGCTATGGGGGCCTTTGAAATTCTGGATCTCTTTGTGCCCTATGCCATTGGCCAAATTCTCAATATTCTCTCTCAGCAGCCTCTTGATAGGCCGTTAGAGCGTTTTATTGCCATTATGGGTCGGTTGTTGCAACAACCCATAAGCCCTACCTTTTCTCTGCTGGTTTTGTTGGGGTTGGTGGGGCTACTTTCCGTTGGTCGTGCCCCAATTCAGCCCTGGATTGGCCCCTGGTTTAATTGGGATACGGCTTTGCGTGCCCGACGGGATAAGTCACAGCGCTCTCTAGAGAAAATTCTAACGCTGCCGCTGGAATTTTACGATGAAAACAACCCTGGCCGCATTGCTGCGCGAGTGGCTAAGGGGTTGGCTAATTACACATGGACCTACCCGGAAATTGTTGGCCAGTTTATTCCTAAGATTTTTCGGGTGTTAGGCATTTTTGTGGTGATTGCCTGTATTGATTGGCCGATTGCTCTGGTTGTTCTGTGTTCCTTTTTATTGATTATTGGCTATAGTTTCTCGCGGCTCGTGGGCTTGTCTTATCAAGAGGAGAAAATTGATAAATACATAGAAAATACCGAGAGTCGTACCTCGGAGATTATCACCAATATCAAAACGGTCAAGGCATTCGCAGCAGAACGTCGAGAGCTTAAACGTCAGCAGCAACGTTTGGACCGAGAATTTAAGGTGGTCGACTACCGCATCCATTTGGGTTACGTCAAGCTCAGTGCCCTTCAGCGCACTATTGTGCAGACTTGTACCTTTGCTGTTCTCGCCCTAACGCTTTGGGCCACTATGCGGGGGAGTATTTCCCTGGGGCACTTTGTGACTATTCTTACCCTGTCCAGTATGGCGTACGCCGAGGTGGATCCTATCTGTAACCTGGCGGAAATGTTTGTCCGCCGGTATGGTGCTATGGCTCGGTTTCAGGAGTTTGTTGCGCTGCCACCGGGGATGGATGCAGGTCAGCTGACCGATGATGTGCCTGACTATCGGTTTACGGGCAAGGTGCATTTTCATCAGCTCACCTTTGGTTATGTACCTGATAAGCCTGTGCTCAACAATATTGAGCTGTTGATTCAACCCCGTCAGACGGTGGCATTAGTTGGTCGATCAGGCTCAGGTAAATCGACGTTGGTAAAGCTACTCTTCCGTTATTTTGAGCCCAACAATGGGGCCATTTTAATGGATGGTCAAGACCTGCGTCGTTTGGACATTACCGGCTATCGACGGCGGCTGGCGATTGTTCACCAGGAGGTCGACGTTTTCAACGGTACCCTGATGGAAAATCTCCTCTATGGTAATCCGGACGCCACTGTGGAGCAGGTGCAGGCCGCTTGCAAAATTGCCCAGGCCCATGCGTTCATCCAGCAGATGCCCCATGGCTATCTGACCACTGTGGGTGAACGCGGTGTCAGGCTTTCTGGTGGTCAGCGTCAGCGCATTGGGATTGCGCGGGCGTTGATTATGGATCCTGATGTGCTGGTGTTTGATGAGGCCACGTCTAGTTTGGATTATGAGTCGGAACGGGCGATTCAGGTGGCGATGCGATCGCTATTTGGGACCCGTACGCTGATCATTATTGCCCACCGGCTGAGCACCGTTCGTGAGGCCGACCAAATTGTGGTGCTAGACCAGGGCAGCATTAGTGAGGTTGGCAGTCACGATGAGCTATTGACCCAAGGCGGTCTATATCAACGTTTGCACCAGCTACAGGAAACGGGGGAGCTGTTGGAATAACAATAGCTAGTGACTGATATTAACCGTGAACGTGCGTTACAGGTTCGCTGGCGTACGTTCAGTGTCTCACAATGGCCATAGTTTGAGTGGCTGACCCTAGAACGGTGTTGGATGGCTAGCGTCCGATTGTAATCGGTAGCCCGCTCCCCGTACCGTTTTAATAAGACCCTTGCCCAGCTTGCGGCGCAGGTGACCTACGTAAACATCAACAATGTTAGAGCCGGGATCATAATCATATCCCCAGACCTGATTGAGTAATTCTTGGCGACTCCAAACTCGATCAGGTTGTTGTGCCAACATTTCCAGAAGAGTAAACTCACGCGTCGATAGCTCAACAGCTTTGTTGTGGTATCGAGCGGTGCGCTGACGTAAATCCAACGTCAGGTGACCTACACGTAAGATTAGCATTTCAGAAGGGGCGGGTAACCGCTGATTGCGTAACTGCACTCGAATACGAGCAATTAACTCCTGGGGTGAAAACGGTTTGGTTACATAATCATCGGCTCCAGCTTCGAGCGCAGTCACTTTATCCTGCACATCTTGAATAACGGTAAGCACAATGATAGGAAACTGTGCTCCCCGTCCTCTTAGCTCCTCAATTACTTGAATTCCCCGTTTTTCGGGTAAACCCAAATCCAAAATTAATAGTTCAGTTGGGTTGTCACAAGCCAGGTCAATGGCTTGTTGACCTGTTTCGGCAACCAGAGTAACAAATCCATGGGCCTGTAGTGCTTTTGCCAGAAAGGCTGCAATACGGGGCTCATCTTCAGCAATCAAGATTCGGGTCATGGTGTTTTAGCTTCGTAAGGAGGGTCTAAGGGGAAAATGATGTTGAATTGGCAGCCCTGCCCCAGTTTGCTAGAGAGAGCTACATGTCCACCGTGGGCTTCGGCAATGGCTTTAACAATCGAGAGTCCTAATCCAGCTCCTTTGGACTTGGATCGAGTGGTTTCAACACGAGAAAAGCGTTGCATGACGCGTTCTTGATGCTCAGGTGAAATACCTGTGCCTGTGTCACAGACTGTAAAACACACCCCTGTGGGTACTCGTTTAGAGCTGAGGGTAATCATGCCCATCTCATCGGTATGCTCCGCTGCGTTTTGCAGCAGATTCATGACCGCCTGGATAATCCGATAGCGATCGCCCACAATGCGAATCGACGCTTTTGATGTGAGCTGCCAGTTGCGCGCTGCTAAGGCTTTAGCTTTAGCGAACAATTCTTCAGTCAGCCGATGAACATCAATGAGCTCCAGGTTCAAAAAGTCAGACCGCTCGGCGCGGGCTAGTAATAATAGATCGTCGACCAGACGACTCATGCGGTTGAGCTCATCCTTTAACAAATCTAGGGTGTCGTCATGTTGACCTAGAGACTGACCTAGTACTTCAAGATGGCCCCGAATCACAGTGATGGGTGTCTGAAATTCGTGACTGGCATCATTAATGAACTCTCGCTGGCTGGCAAATGAGGCATGGAGCCTATCCAGCATCTTGTTGAAGGTTATGGTCAGCTCAGAAATTTCATCGGGACCTTTTACAGGGATGGAATGTTTGGGAGTATGGTCTAAATCGTGGATAGAACGGGCCGTCTCAGTCAACAGTTTTAGTGGTGAAACCACTCGTCCAATGACACCCCAAGCTAAAACAAGGGCGATTAAAAAGACGATACCAATCACCCAAGTAGCGACTAAAACAGCCTGATCAATTTCTGATTGCAAGTTCTTGCGAGAGTAGGCAACAATAAAGACACCTCGATTGTTGCCGGGAGGTTGAATGGGATGAGCCGAATAAATGATGTTGCCTGATGTATCGAGGTTTCGATTGTGATGGGGGCTCTCTAGCTGTGCAATAGAGTTGAGCAATGCATCATTCTCTTGTAGATTTTCTGGTAATGCAATGGGGCTAGATTTGTACAATTCTCCATTCAGAAAAGCGATCAGGTATTCATCATTTTCAGGGACGTTACGTGACAAAAATACGTCAAAAATAGCCGCTACATCGTCTCCGAAGGGTTGTCCGGTCAATGGATCTCTGCCATCAACAAGGCGTTGAATTTCTTCAATTTCTTGATCGAGTGAGCGATGAATGCGCTCCAACATCTGTGCTGATAATATTTGTCTAATGGTGACTATCGATATCACAATTGACAGAGAAATTAATGCTGCAAGCCAGAAAATAATCTGAGTTCGCACACTAGAAAGAAGTCTATGCCAGCGCCAGGCCATAAAAATGCCTTACTTAAGACTGTTTAACACCGATCCTAATCTAAATGGCGCGCTTATGATAGCTGACGTATCTTAAAAGAGAAGTGGCCTAAATCTCGAATCCTTTGACTGTAATTAATTTAGTGTTAAATGAAAAAAGTTTCATCTAAGTTTCAAAAAACATTCATGCTAAATGGCAAGTGTCGTAGCTGTTGTTGTAACGGTTGAACAATACATATTCTTGCAAACTCTCTAAAGTTTGATAGGTTGCAAACTTGTCTCCCCGGTCAAATGCTTCTGTTGATTTAGACAACACCTCGACGATCAGTTTTGGAAATCATTGGTATGTGGCCGTTTTCTGGTCATGTGGATCACAGGTAACCATCACATCCGGATAAAAAAGCGATTCCGCGCCTCTACACGTGTATTCATATTAGAAATATACAGCCGCAGATAATCATCGATGCTTAGATGCTGCTCAAATCAAGCAACCATAGTAACTTTGGCAGATTTCTGTATGGGCCTATTGTAACTCTAGTCAATGGTGAACGAATTGCATGCAGTCTGAGTCACCTTTAGGGCCGCATCCTCGCTTAATCCCATATCTTCAGCGTCCGCCACCAGCCATAACAAGTACTCAGTATTGCCTGCTGGCCCACGAATAGGTGACCAAGTGAGACCTTGCGCTTTCCATCCCAGT
Organism: Leptothoe sp. ISB3NOV94-8A; assembly: GCF_043421595.1. NCBI lineage: Bacteria > Bacillati > Cyanobacteriota > Cyanophyceae > Nodosilineales > Cymatolegaceae > Leptothoe > Leptothoe sp. ISB3NOV94-8A. The sequence continues at coordinate 6,673,656 of NZ_JAXSQW010000001.1, forward strand.
CGTTGCGCAGCCACGTATACCTGCCAGATAGCTTCTGCGTGATCTTTGGGCTCTCTTACCACACCCTTTTTCCCAATTTTCTCTCTTCCGACTTCAAATTGAGGTTTTACTAACAACACACATTCTCTTGCCCCTGTCATCAGATCCCAAAACGCGGGAAGAACTTTGGTGAGAGAAATGAAGGACACGTCTATTACCCCCAGGTCGGGACGTTGGGTGTTGTCTTTGTATAATTCTTCAGGTGTGAGATGACGTAGGTTGGTGCGCTCTCGCAGCACAACTCGTGGATCCTGGCGAATTTTCCAGGCGACCTGGCCATAACCCACGTCGATGCCGTAGACCTGCCTTGCTCCATTTTGTAGTAGGCAGTCAGTGAATCCGCCCGTGGAGATGCCGCCGTCCAGACAAATGCGATCGCACACCTCCACCCCAAACTCCTTAAGCGCTTTCGCCAGCTTCTCACCACCCCGCGATACATAGGGCGACTTCTGCTTCAGCACCACCACCGCATTATCCTTGATGGTTGTCCCCGGCTTATCAATCACTGCCTCATTCACCTTGACCTCCCCTGCTCGAATACAGCGCTGAGCCTGCTGGCGTGAGTCGCACAGTCCTTGCTCAACTAGGTATACGTCCAAGCGTTGTTTGGCCATTGCCGGTCGATGGGTGTTCAAGAATGATAGGCATTGCCCACCCTACCATTTTGCTTACAGCTGTCTTCATCGGCTCTTTTTAGTTGCCCCCTAGACACTGCTGCCAAATTGCCCTTAGATAGGAGTAGCTAAAGAAATGTTAAGTAAATGTACTCATGACCTGTGGTGTTCTTCGTTGGTCGTCCTAGCTGAGTGCCAAAAATGAGGTTGTAGTTTTCTGACCCCTGCCATATCGTTTCAACTGGCTCTAGTCTTTGAACAGGTTGCTGCAATTCTCACAAAGACTCTGACCTGCTGCGTGGGTTTGAGCGTTTTACGTGTCTCGCCTGCTGCGGGCTGGTGATATTGAGTGGGTGGTGTCCTACTCACCAAGGTTTTTCAGGCATAAGGAGCTCCCTTGAATACTCGGAATCTCAACGTTCGGTCCCTAAATTTGCGCGCCCTTAAACGGGAGTGGTTGCTCAACCCAAAGGATGACCTTTTAGCAGGTGCCTTGGTGGGTCTGGCGCTGATTCCTGAGGCGATTTCCTTTTCCATCATTGCTGGGGTAGACCCGAAGGTGGGTCTGTATGCCTCGTTTCTGATTGCGGTGATTACGGCTTTCCTGGGTGGCCGGCCAGCCTCTATCTCGGCGGCTACTGGGGCCATGGCTCTGTTGATGGTGGACCTGGTTAAAGATCATGGGCTGCAATACCTGCTGGCAGCTACCTTTTTGACCGGCATTTTTCAGGTGATATTTGGGGTGCTCAAACTGGGCCGTCAAATGAAATTTGTGCCCAGAGCGGTGATGATTGGCTACATCAATGCCCTGGCTGTGCTGCTCTTTTTAGCCCAGCTGCCCCAGCTGACTGATGTGCCGTCCATGGTCTATGTGCTTACCCTACTGTCCTTGGGGATCATCTATATTTTGCCCCGCTTTACTAAGGTGGTGCCCTCACCCCTAGTCGCCCTGGCGGTGATGACCATTGCTGCGATCGCACTCCGTTTAGATGTTCCCACCGTCGGTGATATGGGTGAACTGCCCACTGCACCGCCTGGGTTTGCTTTACCCCAGGTACCCTTCACCCTAGAAACCCTGCAAATAATTCTGCCCTACTCTCTGACGCTGGCGATTGTGGGATTGCTGGCCTCCTTTCTCACCGCCTCGCTGGTGGATGATTTCACCGATACCCCCAGCGACAAAAATCAGGAAGCCAAAGGACAGGGGGTGGCCAATATGGTCACTGCCTTCTTTGGTGGCATGGCTGGGTGCGGCATGATTGGCCAGTCAGTGATCAACGTTCAGTCCGGGGGCCGGGGCCGTCTATCCACCCTGTCGGCTGGGGTATTTTTGCTAATTGCCATTTTGTTTTTACAAGATTGGGTGAGACAGATGCCCATGGCTGCCCTGGTGGCCGTCATGATCATGGTTTCCATCGGCACCTTTCGCTGGTCTTCGTTTACAAATATGCGCCGTGTTCCCCGCAGTGAAGTCGCCGTCATGCTGACCACGATGGTTATGATTATTGTCACCCGCAACTTTGCCCTGGGTGTGGCGACGGGCATTGTCATGAGTACGGTGTTTTTCTCCCGTAAAGTTGCCAAGCTGGTATTTGTCGATAAGGTGCTCAGTGAAGACGGGGCTCACTGTACTTACAAGGTGTCTGGACAGATTTTCTTCCTGTCTCGGGATGAGTTTTCGGCATCCTTTAATTTTGCTGAACCCGTTGAACAAGTGACCATTGACCTTAGCGATGCCCAACTGTGGGACCAAGGGGCTGTGGAAGTGCTGGATAAAACCGTGCAAAAGTTTCGCCGTAAAGGTGTGGAGGTGACTGTGGAGGGCCTCAATAAAGCTAGTGCCACGCTGCTCAACCGCCTCGCCACTGATGAAGAACTGGTCACCAGCGGGCGGACTTAGATTTTAGAGAATCCAAAAAATCCTGTAGGGCGTTCCAGGGAATGTCCCTATAGGATGGCCCTCCACCGTAAAATTGCATCCTGATAAACTACTAGCATCGCTGCGCTTTCCCAGACTTCATCCTTTCAAGAAAATACAACGCATGAAAACGATTCTTCTGTGCTCCGATGGGTCTGCTTTTGCGGACAGCATCTATCGATATGGTGCCTGGTTTGCTCGCAAGTTTCAGGCTCAGACGAAGGTGCTCTTTGTCACCGATATTCGTAGTCAAAAGGTCGTTTCTACGGGCAATTTTACCGGCAGTATCGGTCTGGGGGCATCGGATCAACTGCTAAACGATTTGGTTAACCTGGAGCATGAAAGGGCCAAACTTAATAACCAGCGAGCGCGGTTAATTCTGCAAAACGCCGACGAGGTGCTGAAGACTGAAGGTCTTAAAGAGGTGGAGCTGATCAACCCAACTGGTTTTTTGGTGGACTGCTTCCATGACTTTGAGGCCGAGGCTGACATGGTGGTGCTGGGCAAGCGGGGTGAGGCGGCGGAGTTTGCGTCAGGGCATTTGGGGGCCAATCTTGATCGCATTGTGCGCAGCAGCACTAAGCCCTGCCTGGTCACACCTCAAACCTTTGCTCCAATTGAGCGACTGCTGCTGGCCTACGACGGAAGCCCTACGGGTAAGCGTGTGTTGAATTTCCTGGTGGATAGCGCCGCAGGGTTTAAGGATATTGAGATTCATCTGCTGACGGTGGCTAAGGCGGACTCTGATGCTGCTAAATCACAAGGGCTAGCGGATGCCCAACAGACGTTGCAACAGGCTGGGCTGACGGCAACGACCCAACTCCTCAGTGGCGATCCTGAAAAAGTAATTGGTAGCTATATTGAACAAAATAAAATTAGCCTGTTATTAATGGGTGCCTATGGCCACAACCGCATTCGCCATCTTGTCATTGGTAGTACCACGGTTCAACTGTTGAGAAGTGTTCAGGTGCCGGTGCTTTTATTCCGTTAGGTTTCGTTTTATTGATGGCGATGGCGGTAAGTATTGGCCCATTGATTGGTGCGATCGCAGGTTTCTACGGTGGCCTGATCGGTGTAATCCTGATGCGCTTTACCGATCTATTTCTATCCCTTCCTCAGCTACCCCTGTCCCTGCTGGTGATTTATCTGTTTGGTGATGCTGTGGCCTGCCCTGGGACCCCAGAATGGCACCACAGTGCTCCCCACATGGCAATTTTTCCAGGAGCAGCAACTTTTCTGACGGTTTTGAGCCTTAATTTTATTGGTGACGGCCTTCGGGACAAACGAGATGCAAATTAGGCATTGGCGCAATTCCCCGCTCCCTGGCACCACCCCAAAATAGTTATCCCAACCAAAAAACACTTTAAAGAATGGATTTACCACCAAACTCTTTCTTGTCCGGAATTTCCAAAATAAATCCTTTTAGATATGCAAAACTGCCAAGATTGACCGATATGCCTTCGACAATCTTCAGAGGCTTGAAAAATCTTCTATATTCAAGGCTATCGTGCCATACTTCAACAATTCTAGTGATTCGAGTATGAAGCCTTGACGCAAAACAACAACAATTCTCCGGGAAAGCCCCAGGCATTCATGTAGAACATTCATAGCAAGCTTGAGATTGACAACAATTTGTTGTCTCAAGGGCTAAAGGGTTTCTGCTTGGTATAGCAAACGGCTGAATGCATTCAGCCGTTTGCTGTGTACATAGCTGTTGCTAGTTTAGCTGTTGCTAGTTATAGGTTTCAGCAATAACTGATGTTGTGGACTATATGCGCCAAGCTATATTTATCTGCCAAGCACATTTACTCCTATTGGATGCACGCAGGCTATTTTAGCGAGTTCTCCAATCGTTGTTATAGGTATACACTACCATCATCTCTTGATGGCTCAGCCCATTGATATTGGCATAGCATCAGTTTTACAGTTGCTGTTGTGCCAGCAATATCAGAGGATATGGCCAGGTTCATTCTCTACTCTATAAAGCCCATATCTAGCCCAATATTGGGCTAGATATGGGCTTTATATCGCTTAGGTGAGTTGTTGTACAAAAACATTGAGTCTTTCCATACCCTGCTCAATGGTGGCCATGTCAGTGGCATAGGAGACTCGAATGCCACTGTCGGCACCAAAAGCAACCCCTGGAACAGCTGCAACATATTTTTCATCCAGCAGTCGGTTACAAAAATCTAGGGACGTCAAACCGGTTTTGCTGATATTGATGAACAGATAAAATGCACCATTCGGAATAACGCAGTTGAGCCCAGGAATTGAATTGACTAAATTAACAATGGCGGTACGTCGTTTCGCAAAAGCCTGACGCATGGTTTCGACACAATCCTGGGAGGATTCTAGGGCTGAGATCGCACCATACTGAGCAAACGTGCACACATTTGATGTGCTTTGGCTTTGCAGCGTATTGGCCGCCTTGATCAGTTCCACAGGACCGGCCAAATACCCGAGCCGCCAACCTGTCATGGCATAGGCTTTAGCAAACCCGTTACTGACAATGGTGCGTTTAAACATAGCCTCGCTAACCGCGCCAATACTAAGGTGTTGAGCCCCATCATAGAGAATCTTTTCGTAGATTTCGTCGGCCACTACCCAGATATCATTAGCCACCACCACGTCGGCTAAGGCTCGAACCTCTTCAGGGCTATAAACCATTCCCGTTGGGTTAGATGGGGAGTTGAAAATAAGAAATTTGGTTTTGGGGGTGATGGCCTGTTGCAGCTGTTTTGGGGTGATTTTATAGCCGCTTTCCGCTGTGGTAGGCATAATCACAGGTGTGCCGCCAGCCAGTTTGACTATTTCTGGATAGCTTACCCAGTAGGGCGCTGGGATTAAGACTTCATCCCCCGCCTCAATGGTGATCATCATCAGTGCGTACAAAGAATGTTTGCCGCCGTTGGTAACGATGATATTTTCGGCGTTGTAAGCTAACTTGTTTTCGTTGCGTAGTTTAGTTGCGATCGCACTTCTCAGACGAGGCTCACCAGCTGCGGGACCATAACGTGTCTTTCCCTCATCTAGTGCACGTTTGGCTGCCTCACGTATATGCTCTGGAGTATCAAAATCAGGTTCACCAGCGCTGAAGCTACAAATATCCAGCCCTTCAGCCTTCATTGCTTTTGCCCTAGCAGAAATTGCCAAGGTCATCGAAGGTGTGACTTGCTGCACTCTAGCAGCTAACTTGATACTCATTAGGACGCTGTTGACCCTCGCTTCAAAACCCTATTCTGATTAGCTTAGATCGATTTGTAGTGGAGATTGCAAATCTTTATGATTTGCTTGAATCCTGACCTATAGCAAACTGCTGAATACCTTCAAGAACTTGCTGCGCACACAGCGGTTGCTATTGATAGCTTTCAGCAATAACTGATGTTGTGAACTATGGGTACCCAACGATAAAGTGCGCCAAACGATAGGTGTTTGTCTAAAAAAAAGCTCCCCTAGGATCACTAGAAGAGCAAATGTTCTTGATCTGTGTGAAGGAAACAGTGTGAGGAGAATTTGTCAAGGGCTTAGCCCAGGCAAGATCCCAATGCAAGGAGCACAGTGCGTACAGCAGATTGCCAGTAATTACTGTGTGTCGCTTTTCAGGAACTCCAATTTTGGATTAAATCCGTTTATTGGATTGATTTAATAATCTCCCAGATAAGGCATCCTTGATGTGATTTCGTGGCTCAAAACCTGTGATATTACTAGCCTATGCCGGTGACGTAGGTGATAACTCCCAGTGATATCGATAGTTATTCAGTGGTGAGCGAAATCACTGAATATCCAGGCATGGAGGCATGTCCCTTTCTGGACATGGGGGGCAATCACACCAATAACCAGATTGCTAAGCCCCAGAATGGAATAAATCGTAATCCTCTTAGCCGCCCCCCCACAGGCATAACAGCCCCCATCAGCCAGCTCTGAAATACCCAAAACAGTGCTATATCTACGACAAAGGCCAGAGTGACTCGGTTATGGGTAATTTGCTCTCCCAAATAACTAAAGCGACTTAATGCGCCACCTAATTCAGGTCGGTTAAGGCAAAACCAGATAATGGCCAGATTACCCACTGTTAGGCCTAATGCTCCGAAAAAGCGAGCAAGGATGCCTTTGGTTGGTTCGAGTGTAGTCTCAGGTACTGGCTGCTGGAGGCGTAGAGCCATATAAGGCATTAAAAACACATTGGTGAAAAACATTGCCAGTCCCCAGACCATTAATTTTGGTAGGCGCTGACTACGCTCATCCATCATCATCAGAGGCAGAAACATAAAGATCCAGGCTTCTGCCAGGTTAAAAAAACCTTGCGCAGCTGGATTGACCATCGGCGCTTGTAAGTAACTAACACCTGCAAGATTTAAAAGTGGAAGAATAAAAAAGAAATTAAGTGATTCGTTAGTAATTTCTTGGATAGTATCTGGCTGAATAGCCCAGATGGGTTCCCCGGGTAACCAGTTGGGGGGTGATAGCAGGAGTAGACCCACATACACAATGGTGGCTACCCACAATAGTCTACATAGACTGACTGATTCTTGTTTCGAGGTGGGTAATGTTGATTCAGGGGAGGATGAAGAAGAAGGCATAGTCGAATTTGTCAGGGCTCAATGAACGTTTTGACGTCCTAACCAATAGCGCACTAAAGGCGTAACCAAGCGGATAATAGCAAACGCAGCTTTGCCAGGCTTTAGAGCTGGTTCGACGCAGTCACGGGCAAAAATGAGTTTGCCACTATTTGGGGAAAAGCGATAGAAGCTGACACCGCGCCCATTGGGGAAGGCGATCCCGTCCAATTCGACATGCCAGGTGACCCCAACTGCTAAATCGTCTCCGGCCATATCATCGATCACAAACTGTAAATCCGCTGGTACGGCCTGGCATGACTCAGTAAATAACCCTTGGACTGCTGCTTTGCCCATAAACGTGGCTGAAAAGTTCAGGTCTTCGTAACAGCATTGGTCATCGATCAAGGCTACTGCTTGAGAAACATCTCGATGGTTAATGGCTTCATAGATAGACTGAATGCTATGGACGGCTTGATTCATCTTGATCTGTTCACATTAGTTGGATAACTGTGAGTATAAGAAAAGTTTAATCGCTCAAAAAAATCTTCCTGATACACTACTGTGACTGTTGTCACAACTATTAGTGATTGTTGTCAAAATTGCTGTGCGTATTTGAAAGCCCTATTGTATTTAGGGTTTAGCTACTTAGGAAGAACTTTAATCTTCTTGAAGCTATCCTGAAATCTTCTGGGTATTCTTACTTTTTTATATAAGAAGTTAGGTGTTTTTGCCAGAATAGGTTTAATCGATCATGATGAGCATGTCCTCGAATGTTCCCGCCTTTTAATCAAAACTCCAACAGACGCCGCGCTCATCGCCGTTCCAGGGTAACAACTGATGTGGCGATGTCTACTATTCAAACGCCTGAACAACTTGTGGATGCAGGTTTAGCATTAGCTAGACGGCAGGTTCATCAAGAAGCTCTAGGTTATTTTGAGAGGGCGCTTGCCCTTAGTCCTAATCACCCGCAAGCGCTTAAGCATCGTGCTTTAACGTATGTGCATTTGGGACAAACTCGAGCAGCTTTAGTTGATTTAGATCGGTTGATTGATCTAGATCCTAAAAATTTATGGGCCTATGCTAATCGAGCGATTATTTTTCGTGATTTGGGTCACTATGGTAACGCCGTAAGTGATTTTAGTTATTTGGTCAAATTCGATCAGTCTAAACGTTGGCAGTGGTTGATTTCCCGTGGTACTACATTTAAATTGATGGGTCACTATGATGAGGCCTTACAGGACTTTAATCATTCTCTGAAGTTAAATCCTCATAACAGCTGGGCTATTAGTGCCCGTGACGAAATGGTGCTACAGACGCGGCACTACTCTTAAGAGATTTACAGGCTGATGAACTAGAGGTGTTGTTTGAGACGCTAGTTCATGCTTTAAATACTTAGGAGACTATGGAAGTATGATAGGAAAAGCATCATCAGGGGCTATCACAATTCCATAACAAGTCTTTAAAGTGATGACTCAGGTTACAAGGAATTGACGAGAGAATTTTTGGAAAAGTTACGTCGTGTACTCTGCATTGATCTTGACGTAGTCGTAGCTAAGGTCACAGCCCCAAGCGCTGCCAGTGCCTGCTCCGTTGCCGACATTAATTTCAATGCGTACAGGATGGGCGAGGGCTTCAGCCGTAATTTCCTGACGTTTAATGGTCTGAAAACCATCGGTGCTGATCATATCATTCCCCTGATCTAGACTATGTAAGTCTTGCTGTTTCAGTGCTTGCGAACTGAGGTCTGAGCATTGTTTGAGGTAGGCATGGGCTGCAGGATGATCAAATGCCTGTGGTTGGCCTTGCTTCAACAGAACAAAATCCCCTAGTTTAATCTTCAATTGATTTTGATCTAACGTTACACCAGCTCGACCAGCGGCCCCTGCTATTCTTCCCCAATTTGGGTCACGACCAAAGATTGCTGATTTGACCAAAGAGGAGCCGGCAACGGTACGGGCAATTTGTCGAGCGTCTTGATCACTAGTAGTGCCCGATACTTGAACTTCGATTAAACATGTGGCCCCCTCACCATCGCGAGCAATGCTTTTGGCTAAATGGGTGCATAGCTCTGTCAGCATTGCTTCTAGCCGATCGGCATCTGGCCCTGGAGTGATAGCTGGAGTTTTGGATTGGCCATTGGCAAGGGCGATGACGGTATCGTTGGTACTGGTGTCACCATCGACGGTGATTTGGTTAAAGCTCCGATCAACTGCTCGTGCTAACAGGGTTTGCCAGAGACCAGGAGCAACTGTTGCATCACAGGTTATAAAGGACAGCATGGTTGCCATATTGGGATGGATCATGCCTGAGCCCTTGGCAATGCCGCCGACCCTCACCGGACGGCCATTGATTTTGGTTTCTAAGGCGTAGGTTTTAGTGACTAAATCTGTGGTCACAATGGCTTGGGCAGCGGCATTGTTTCCGTGATCGGAAAGTTGATCCACTAACTTTGGCACATGGGCTAGCAGGGGCTCCATTTTGATGCGTTGACCAATGACACCTGTTGAGGCGATCAGTACTTTCTCGGCGCTGGTGTTGAGAGCCTCGGCTGCTGCCTCGGCCATGGTTACGGCGTCCTCCCAACCTTGCTGACCGGTGCAGGCATTGGCCTGGCCTGAGTTGCAGAAGATAGCGCGGGCTGAAGGCTGACTGTCTAATTGTTGTTGGCAGTAATCTACGCAGGCGGCTCTGACGTGGGATTGAGTATAAACTGCGGCTGCGATCGCATCATTCTCTGAAACAATCAGGGCTAAATCAGGGGCACCCGATGCCTTCAGGCCGGCACTAATACCGGCGGCAGTAAATCCTTTTGGGGCAGTCACGCCACCTGCCACTACCTGCCACTGAGTTTCACCCTGTCCCATGATTATTGTCCCTGTATCTGCTGTTTTGATGAATGCGATCGCAATCTGAGCTTATCCTAAGCTGCGATGAAACACTATCAAAGAGTTAGAACCTATTGCTCTGGATCTCTGATGTTTGGGTCAACGGGTTCCTCTACTAATAAATCTCCTAATATATCAACGTGGTTGCTGATTGCAGTATTAAGAGACTTTCCATGGGTAGCCAACAATGCCAACATATCTTCAGGATTTTTGTTCGATAACAAACAAAAATGATCGATAACAAACTTGAGGGTTTGCCCTAGCTGAATATCTTCACCCACCAATGGTGACAGAGCCTGGGGCCGCATTTGAATCTGTTCACCATTACGTGATTGTTCTCTCACCCACCAGGCAAGAAACTCTAACGTGAGCCAGCCAGCTCGGTCATAAGACAGAATAACATCCGTATTGGCCCAAGCTTCGTTGGGTAGACCACCTTGGGTTCGGAGCAGCAGCGCATGGGGTAAATCTCCCATTTTTCCTGGCAACCCATAGTCTTCCAGGGGAATCTTATTTAAGGGCTTTAACCCCGTATTCACCTCCATGACACCTCGAAAGCGATAGAGTGCTTGATGGAAGATTTTTACCTGATCCGGATAATCAGTCATAAAAGGTTCTCTCTTTCCGGAGGACAGCCAGCTTAGCCCATCATTTGGTTAACAAAGTTGGTGTATACCTCACCTTTGAGAAATTCAGGACGCTCCAATACTTGCTGGTGAAAACCAATGGTGGTGGGTAGGCCAGTGATGGCACATTCTCTCAAAGCCCGTTTCATCCGTTGAATGGCAGTGGTACGATTGGGACCCCAAACAATTAATTTGCCAATGAGAGAATCATAGTAAGGAGGAATCTCGTAGTCAGTATATACATGGGAATCCATTCGTACCCCGAGGCCACCTGGGGCTAAGTAGCCACTAATGCGACCGGGATTGGGGCGAAAATTATGATCAGGGTCCTCCGCATTGATCCGACATTCAATGGAATGTCCCTTTAAGGTGATGTCATTTTGCTTAAATGACAGGCGTTCTCCCTGGGCAACACGGATTTGCTCAGCAATTAAGTCGATGCCAGTCACCATTTCGGTAACAGGATGCTCTACCTGAATACGAGTATTCATTTCCATAAAGTAGAAATTTCCCTGGCTATCCACCAAGAACTCGACGGTGCCTGCCCCAACATAATTGATGGCTTTAGCCGCCCTCACCGCTGCTTTCCCCATTTTTTGCCGCAAATCTGGGCTGAGGGCAGGGCTAGGAGCTTCTTCGAGTAATTTCTGGTGGCGACGCTGAATCGAGCAATCCCGCTCCCCCAGATGCACCACATTGCCGTAGCTGTCTGCCAAAATTTGAAACTCGATGTGGCGGGGATTTTCTACAAACTTTTCTAGATAGATGCCGCCGTTACCAAAGGCTGCCTCTGCTTCACCTTGAGCAGAGAGAAATAACTTCGTCATCTCATCGGCTTGACGCACGAGGCGCATGCCGCGACCGCCACCACCAGCCGTGGCCTTGACCATCACGGGATAGCCGATGTCTGCGGCTAACGTCATCGCGTCTTCGGGGGTGTTTAATAGACCTTTGCTGCCAGGAACTGTGGGTACCTTAACCCGTTGCATGGTTGACTTAGCGGTGGATTTGTCCCCCATCGCCCGCATTGCTGCTGCCGAGGGACCAATAAATACAATTTTATGGTCAGCGCAAATATCAACGAAGCGATCGTTCTCTGCTAAGAAACCATAGCCAGGGTGGATAGCACTGGCACCCGTTGTCATGGCGGCAGCAATAATATTAGGAACGTTTAGATAGCTGCGACTGCTGGGTGCTTCGCCAATACAGATAGCTTCATCGGCTAGCTGTACATGGAGAGCGTGGCGATCAATAGTGGAATGGACAGCTACTGTAGCTATTCCCATTTCCTCACAGGTGCGTAAAATTCGCAGCGCGATTTCACCTCGGTTCGCAATCAAGATTTTCGAAAAGCGCATCAGCCAGCCACTACCCTAAGGAAACTTTTTATCTATGTGCATCATATGACGGAAGCTGATCGTACCACGTGGGCTATTTCTCCCCAGAAGAGATGGGGCAAATTGAGTCGAGAAAATCTCGTTACTGAAGGGGCTGTTTGTGGTTTACTGTTATATGCTGTTATGCATTTTTTTAACAGCAAGCTGCTTCAGCAGTATTCTGCGGATGTGGTGGAATTGGTAGACACGCACGCTTGAGGGGCGTGTGGCTTATGCCATGCGAGTTCGATTCTCGCCATCCGCATTAATTATTTGGTCTAGATTTGGTCTAGTTTTTAGATCTGTATAGTTCTTTTGTATTAGGGGTGTGGTTTTAGCTGCACCCCTAAGCGTTTGGAATACGTTTGATGCCCCTGTCTAAGTCAGCCATCATCACCCGCTGCACAGCTCAGGCCAAGCGTATATCATGAAAACAGTCATGAATTTTTGTAAACAGTTTTGACTTCAACGCTCGGACCGTCACCCAAGGCTCAGAAAACGACTGGCTGGTATTCTCTGGATATGCTCTGGCAAGGGGATGAGGCGGTTGTTAAGAAAGGATTGCCCCACGATCAGCTATCACCAGCGTGGCAGATTCTGATGCTGGGTGATGGTTCTCCTACGCGGCATCTACAACTGTTGACCCGAGAGCCCACAGAGGTTGATGTCATTGAAATGTCTTTAGTGGGCATGGCCAATGATGGAGCCCCCGATATCATTAGCTATGTACCGGGTCCTCGTCTCAGGCGACAGGTGTGGTTACGAACAGCATCGGGGCAGCGGCTAGCCTATGCCACATCCTGGTGGGAAGCTAGCCATGTGGATGAATACCTGAAGAACCGTTCGCTACCAATTTGGGCCAGTCTGGCTAATTTGCGCACCGAACTTTATCGAGATATTCAAGGAATTTATTATGGTTGGAGCCCACCGTTAGAAGCTGCCTTTGGTCAAAAAGGTCCGTTTTGGGGCCGTCATTATTTGTTTTGGCACCATGGTAAACCGCTGACCCTGATTTACGAGGTGTTTTCGCCATACCTTATGCGTTATTTGGGTCCCATGCGTTCCGAAACGAGCCATCGGTAAGGATAAAACGCTGAGGTTAATGGTTTTCGGGGTGGGAAATTTGATTACGCCGTTTACGGCATCGATCCGAGCAATATTTCACTTCATCCCAGCAATCGGCCCATTTTTTGCGCCAGGTGAAAGAACGCTGGCAAACGGCACATATTTTTTCAGGTAAATCAGACTTGCGACGCTGACGAGGCATTTTGGTAGTTTTCTAAGGTGCACGGTATGCTCAGAACCTAGTCTAAAGGGCATTTCTTATGGTGCCTGCCTATTTAGCGCTTTTGCGATCGCATGTCCCCTGACACCCCTTTTCCCAATCTCAGCATTGTCTTAGTCGAACCGGCTGGCCCACTTAATATTGGGTCAATAGCGCGGGTGATGAAAAATTTTGGATTATCCCAACTCGTTTTGGTCAACCCCCAATGCGATCCTTTTAGTGACGATGCCAGGCAAATGGCGGTCCATGCCTATGACTTGATTGAGTCATCGAAGACAGTGGCTACATTGCCGGATGCTCTGGTGGGGTGTCAGCGTGCGATCGCAACCACAGCCCGCCGTCGAGATTTGCAAACACCCCTTGAATCCCCCGAAGTTGCCCTGCCTTGGCTGCTGGAAACGGGAGCCACCGCACTGATCTTTGGGCCTGAAGATCGAGGCCTGAACAATGATGAAATGCTGCAGGCTCAACGGTTTATTAAAATTGATACCCATCCGACCTACGAGTCTTTAAACTTAGCTCAAGCGGTTGCTATTTGTTGTTATGAGTTATCTCGGGTAGGGCAGCGACCTCAGCAAACACCACCTGAGCCAATCGTGAGTGAACAAGCTAATGTGGTGGCTGCCACCCTAGACGAGCTTGATGGGTACTATCACCATTTAGAGTCGATTTTGTTGAAAATCGGCTATCTTTATCCCCATACAGCTCCTAGTCGTATGCGAAAGTTTCGACAACTGGGCCATCGTGCCGCCTTGTCTACTCAAGATGTTGCTATGCTACGCGGTATCTTACGGCAGATAGACTGGGCTACCACACATCAGGGAATTGATTCAAACGCCCCCTAGCCATGCAATCAGTTTTCACGCTGGGGTAACGATTAGCCATGTGTTCTCACCTATGACGGATCCACAGCAGCCTTATCCTAAATCACGTCGAACTGGTCGACCGCGACGGCAGCGTCGGTCGGCTTCCTTGGGGCGACCAGCGGACCGATCACGAGGGTCGTCCAGACGAGCCAGGTCCAATGCCTCGGGTGGCATGTTCGGTGACATGGTTGATCCGTCACGGCATGTCCGCCGCACTCGTCGGAACGCTCGGTCTACCTGGCCCCCTCAGCCTAAAGCTTCTTTATTACCTAGGTTGCCGAAACCATTGGTCTACGGCATTAGACTGCTGATTATTGGTTTGGGTGTGGCTGCGATCGCGGGTACGGTGCTGTCAGTACTTACACCTGCTGATGACCAGTCAACCACGAGCACCGCTGCTGAAACTCAGTCGGCAGTTACCGTAACAGCGGCTCCTGACAATGACGTGCTGGTAGTTACCCGGGAACTGACAGCTCTAAAAACCAAGTTGGAGGAGTTACAGGAACTGATTCCTGAATTAACGCCGACAATCTATGTCTTTGATCTAGATACAGGCAACTATGTAGAGGTGGCCGGTAATGCCGAAACGCCAGCAGCTAGTACTATAAAGCTACCGATTCTGATTGCCTTTTTTAAGGCGGTGGATGAGGGACGCATCACCGTTGATCAAGCATTAGCTATGCAGTCTAACCAAATTGCTGGTGGGTCTGGTGATATGCAAGGACAGCCTCCAGGCACCCGATATACCGCATTGGAAGTGGCCACCCAAATGATCATCAATAGCGATAATACCGCTACCAATATGATGATCGATCTATTGGGTGGTCCCCAGGTTCTCAATCAGCAGTTTGCCGATTGGGGATTGACGATGACGATTCTGCGCAATCCCTTGCCAGATATAGAGGGCACGAACACGACCAGTGCTCAAGATCTAGTACGAATGATTGCCCATCTTCATAAAGGGGATATTTTAAGCCTGCGCTCCCGCGACCGGGTGATGAATATTTTGCAGCGGACCTACAATAAGAAGCTACTGCCTGCGGGCGTGAGTGAAACCACTATCAGCTATAACAAAACTGGCAATATTGGTGAAGTGCTCGGGGATGTGGCTCTGATGGATCTTGCCAATGGCAAGCGGTATGCGATCGCGGCCCTAGTCCGTCGCCCTGAAAATGATGGTCGAGCTCAAGAATTGATCCGACGTATTTCGCAGGCAGTGTATCAGACGATGAACCAATCTGCGCCTGTGCCACTGCCTGTAGGTACATCTACCGAAACTGAGCCAGATCTGCAACCCAATGGTGAGGTCCCTGGTTCAAACGTCCCTAACCCCCAAGAACAAATTTAAGCTCTACTTAAAATTTGTTCAAAATCTCATTAATTTCGTGTATTTGCCAAAAACTGTATGAATACAGTTGACAAGGTAGACATCTTTGATACACTTTGTCACACAAGTTCGGGGATTTAGTAGTCCATCTACACTCTGATACCTGTGAGCGCTAGAGGAATATGGTCAATACCCCTGTCGATATTAATCAGGTAAGACAATCAGCTGCTACTGGGCATTTTCGGTCCATAGCCTTGTGGCTCAACTACCCGCTGGTGCCCCAGTCTATTTATGCGCGGGTTCAAACCGACCAGTATTCAGGATATTTGCAAGTTTTACTAGAGTTTGAGCGTCCTCCCAAAAAGGATGTACTGATTCGATTTGTCTGTAATCGGCTTTGCCAGCTAGAGTCGAAGGTTATTCGGGGTGTTGCTTTGATCGGTCGTTTGGTGGGTACCGATCAGCCTCTGTGGCAGCAGCGAGTGAAATTAAGTCAGCGTAAACAACGTGCAACTGTTCAACAGCCCAGCCAAGACACGGCAGCAGCCCCTGTCACAACACCTTCCTTGGCACCTGAACCTGCGGTGACTGAGCAGGTCGTGACGCCCGAGGTCTCCGATGCTCAAGCAGAAACCATAACCGCTACCACTTACGGTGGCGAGACACTGAAGACAGTTCCGTCTTACCTCATTCCTCGTGAAACGAATTTACAAGAACGACGACGGCGGCCTAACCGTAGTGTGGCTCCCTTTCCGTTAGTACAAATTCGTTCCACCGATATTGACAGTACTCAAACCTCAACTCAGCGCCGCATGAATCGCCGCCGTCTTACACCTAAAGACGTTATTGAGCACCAGTTCAAATACATGAGGGCGATTGTCGTTACTGGCTCCGCTGCTGCTGCCTTTATCCTGGGCTGTGTGACTGAGGCTGTTTTCTCCCAACGTGGCCAAGTGGCTCAGAAGCAGTCGCCGTCTCTACCTACCTTCAAGGAAGGTGGATGGCGTCCCCTTAGTGACGTAGAAACTCAGGAGATTGCCTATCGTTCCGCGATGCGAGGACCGGCAGTCTCCGCTGCTCTAGAACCCGTTGCTGTGATGTCCCATGAGCCCAGCAGTAGCCCTGAAAATCCTACGGTTACACTGGTTTTTGGTGGAGAAGTGCCCGTGGGTGATGTCCCATTACAAACTCCCGATGCTGTGGAAGAAGTCTTGGGTGAACTAGAGGCTTTTCGAGAAGCTGATGTGGCTATGGTAGGTCTCGGGAATTCCCTGGCCAGCGCCGATACCTCGCTGCAAGAAAATTACTTTGAACGTTCTCGTCCCGATGCGGCGGATGCCCTCCTCAAAGGGGGAATTGATATTGTGGGGCTGACTAGCGACCAAACAATGGATTTTGGTAGCCATGGTTTGACAGAGACCATAAAAACTTTGGACGGTGTTGGCATCTATCGAGTGGGGGCCGGTCGTAATCAGCAGGAGGCCCGTCGTCCAGAAGTTTTAGAGGTCAAAGGTCAGCGCATTGCCTACTTAAATTACGCTCCGGATAGTGATGATGCGGCGACCCTAAATCGAGCTGGCCTGAATATTCAGGAGCGAGACAACATTGTGGCAGATATTGCTGCTCTGCGTGAGGCTGTGGATTGGATAGTTGTGAATTATCGCTGGTACGGAGACTTAGCAGCAGAGCCCAATGCACAGCAGGTTAATTTGTCTAGATCTGCAATTGATGCCGGTGCTGACTTAGTAGTTGGCTATCATGCTCAACAGTTGCAGGGGGCTGAACTCTATAAATCTCGACCTATTGTCTACGCTTTGGGGGATTTTATTTTTGAAGAGGAACCCCTGAGCGATCATGACACGGCTGCTTTGCGGGTTTCTCTGCGGGAAAACCAAATGAAAGTAGAGTTCCTCCCTGTCAGTGTTAGGGAGGCTCGACCAAAGACTGCCTCTGGGGAAACGGCTAGAGCTATTCTCAAGCAGATTCGTCAAGCATCTAATACGTTGCCATCGCCGTTGCAGTTTCCCGCCATTTTAGAGGCCACTCCTCCAACGGAGCCTTTGCTAAAACCTGAAAAGCCTGTGGCTCCCCTGAAAACATTAGGTGAGCTAGAGCCTGGGCCGTTGTCGGATAGTCAAAACCCTTTGGAAGGGGAGTTCATACAGCCAGAGAGTTTTCCCCCTGATACCTTTGACGGTTTTGCCCCTGGGTTTGAAAGTTTTGAGTCAGAGATCTTGGATTCAGAGACCTTTTCAAATACCTCTGATGGATTTACCGTTGAACCAGAGGTATCTGAGCGTAATGTAGCTGAGCCCAATCCATTTGAACCTCGTAATCTAGAGTCAGAGAGCTGGAGTGATGGTCTGGCACCTGCCCAAACTATGAACGAGAACGGCCCTCTAGAAGAATCAGGTCTTTTAGAGGGCAATAGCCCTTTAGATAGCTTTAACACTCAGCCCGATAGTGAGCCCGCTTTTGATAATGCCGTGCCTTATGAGATATGGGAATCACCTGCACCCATTAATCCTAATGCTGCACCGAAGCGAGACACTAACCCTAACGTCATTGATAATGGCACCGGTATGGAGTTAATACCCCAGCAGGAAGGGGATGATATTCTGGCTCCCAATGATGAGCCTTTGCCGGGCTATGACATGTTGGAAAATTGGGGTGAAAAATCATCTCCCCACAAAGAATTTAATCCTATCCAGGAACGTTTGAATAACTTTGACCCATCTGAGGTTGACGTTCCTACTGCATCTCCTGATGATGTCTTTCCTATAGGGGCTCCAGAGGTGTCTGTAGAGCCTGATGATGAAACTGAAGACATAAGGGATACATCGGGTGCTATCTCTCCCCATGATGAGCCCTTGGTAGGACCTCTTGGGTAGTTTTTAGATAACAGTAACGTTTGAATATACTTATAGGCACTCTCTGGTTGCTAGAGCTACATTGACGAAGAATTATTGATGTTTTGTATGTTAACGATATACAAAACATAATGGTTCGATACATCACTGTGCTCATTTGTTAGAACGAGACAGGCATTTGCTCTTAGTAAAAGAAAACGTGGGCAAACTCTTGAAACTCTTCCTCCAAAAGGGTTTTAAGATCTGTTTCAGAAATGTACATAGTACATGTGAACTCAGTATTTCTTCGGTTTTGATACAAGGGGTTTACCACTTCGTAAAAGATTCGGGTATACTTTTACTTTCTCACCCTAATCCTTGTAGAAAGCTTAGAAATACGGGTAAGCGCGCAGATTTTTGAGACAAAAGGCACATTCGTGAGCCGTTTTATACTGATGTTGTGCAGGGGCTCGGAAGAAAGAACATAGGCAGGTCAATATAAATTGAGCCAGCCAATCATGTTGTAATCTTTGTGAGATTTATAACCGCTATGGGAAGGGCAGGAAAAGCATTAAAGCATGTACTTACTCAGTACGGAATTAGTCAAAATCGTCTGGCCGTGACAATGGGTGTAGCCCGTTCGACGGTCAACCAATGGGTGAATGAAGTCAGCGATCCACTGGCAGACTCTGTGCCAGAGATCATCGTCGCTCTTGAAACATTAGAGCCGTCAGCTGCTAGCATTTTTCTCAGCATGTATCTGGAACGAGGTGCTGAGGCGACTGCTGATCATCGCTAGTTAACCGTAGGCGCGTTAAGTGCGCTAGGGAATCCAGACAGGATTGATGCCGGCAAAAGGTAGTGCCTGTGGTTCAACTGGCTGAGGCCTCTTGTTTAATCGGTCGTCGCTTGTCTGATAAAGCGGTAGCAACCATATCTTTGAGGTTGCGATCGCAATGTCGTCATCTAGAACCACCGAGTTGTCAGCTGTGGCACTTGGTGTTGTTTCGTCGAAAAGTAGAGCCAAACCGTCAGGGGCTAGGCTCATGTGCACCGATGGCTGAGGCGATAATGTCTGGAGTGTTTCTACATCGCCAGTGCTCAAGTTAATGGCCGCAATAGATGGCTGTACTTGGTAGGTTTCACCCTCAAGTAATTGACTGGTTAAACAGAATAAAAGTTCATTAGTGGGGTCGAACTGCGCATCTAAGATCGACCCTGTCACATTTATTAGGGGCTTTTCATCGCCCTGATTGGATACCCAAAATAATGTTTGAGTGAAGCGTTTGTCCGGGTCATCCTGGTTAAAGCTCACCATGGCTGCTGCAGAGCCATTGCTGGCCACATCCATGACCAGCCCATATTGGGGTAAAAAGTCTAACGTTTCGCCACTTTGCTCGTCTGGAGCATTGTTCAAAGCAATGATAGCGGTGCCTTCTCCCTGTTGCAGGAGGAGTGACTGACTGTCAGGTGCAATTATAAAATCTCCGCCAGGCTCAGTCTCTAGACGGCGGGGAGGCTGATCTTGGGTAACGACCCAAGGGCCAAAATTACCTGGATTGTTGCGACTCACTCGCTGTACAACAATGGTACTGCCGTCGGGAGAGAGATCAAATTTTAAATTCTGATATTCGCTGCTATCAAGTAACGTCTCAATTTGACCACTTGAATTGTTTGTGTCGTCCCCTAAACCAGTGGTTACGGTGTATAGTGCCTGGTCTTGTTGAGTGTTTTGCCCCCGTTCTATGGCTGCAAACAAAATGCGATCGCCCTGGGTGTAGGGCTTATAGTCCATAACCGTTAGATTTTTGGGGGTCAAAGCTGTTTGGGACTGAGTGCTCAGGTTATAGAGCATCAGGCGGCCTTGATCTTCGCCTTCTACACCAATGTAGGCGAAGGCTCGCTTGCGAGACTTAAAACTAGCCTTAAAGGGCATAAATTTGGCTTCTGGCCCACTAAAGCGGTCGCTAGCTTCGGGAAGGCTAACTGTAAACTCGTTGCCGTAGGGGGCTGGAAAATTTAAAGTGTACGCCATGCGCCGACCAGCCCAACTAAAGCGACCTGGTAAGGGGGGCTCAATGGTCAGGTTTTGTTCCACGCTAGTGTGATCCATTGGGCGGCTAAAGGTTAGCAAAAAGGCGGTATCTTCAGCTCCAATCTGCCGATTTTGCCAGGTAAAATCCCGGACTTTTGAGGCGGCGGGGCCGCCAAATAAAACCATGCCCCCAATAACCAAGGCCAGCAGCGCTATCATTGCCTGGGCCAGTCGATCAAGGGGTTGGCGATGGTGGGTAGTCATGGTGTGAAACTGGCTAATATTCGTAGGGATTACGGGGTTCAGGGATGGTTTCCAGTTTGGTCGGTTTTATGGTGAGCTGGCGCTTGCCGTTGATGGTGGTGGTGATCATTTTTCCTTCTATGTCTAGCCAGCTATCAGGGGCATAGGCCTGTCGTGAAACAGCTAGCTCCACAGGCAGGCCGACGGGGTAAGCATCGGCTGCACAGCACGTTAAAACAAAGCGGGAAATCATGAGATATCCTTCTGGCCATTCATCGGGGTGAATCACAAAACCTGATACCTTAACCCCTTGCCCCGTATAAGCATCCGGTTCTGGGTATACATTAAGTGTGCGAATCCAGTCGATGATTGTACGTTCTTCAGAGGCAGCCTGGCGGACAAAACGTTGAGGTTGTGAGCGCGTCATCGTCAACGTGTCAGCCACACCCCGCTGAATGGCTGTATCACTGGCAAATGCCTGGGGGGTATAGATAAATCCCAGAACAGCCACACCTAATAAAATGAAACTGCTGAGCTGAGGCGGCAGCAACGTGGTGTGGCTAGGGGGAGCTTGTACCTTTTTGGCACGCCGTCCTTGAATTAGCTTAAACAGAGCCATGCCTAGCAGAACAATGGCAGCGCTATTAGCTAGCCACATATAGTCTGGATGCAGCAGCAGAAACAATTTTCCAGTGATCCAGTACCGAAATAGGGTCAGACTCCAAGCGCCGAGCACTAACACATCTAACCAATTCTGACGAAATGGTTTGGAAGACCGTCTTTGCCGTTTAGCCTTACCTGAGTTTCTGGCTGATTTAGCTGACATAGAGGTTCATAAATAAGGTCAAAATAAAACACAGCTGAGCTGCCAGCATGAAAATGTAAATGATGGCCCTTGGCTTAAAGAGCGTCATTAATAGGCCAATGTTTTTCAGGTCAATCATGGGACCAAAAACAAGGAATGCTAGCTGTGCGCCAGTGGTAAAGGTGGATGCAAACGATAGCGCAAAAAATGAATCCACCGTTGAGCAAATGGATACTACGGCTGCCAATAGCATCATCGCCAAAATAGAGGTGATAAAGTTTTGCCCCAGGGCCAAAATCCAATCCCTGGGAATGGCTACCTGAACAAAAGCTGCGATCGCACTACCAAGAATCAATACTGCCCCCAGCTCCTTCAGCTCTTGCACCATATTGTCGATGACAAGCTGTAATTTGATGGCTAGGGGTACCTCTGGTTTTTCGGTCAGAATTGCCGTTGGATCGTCTAGCTGCAGGGTAGACCCGTCGGTTTGTAGCAAAAATGTGCCTGACCGCAGCAAGGGATTACTTGGAGCAGCGACCCTACGGGCTTTAGGCATTTGTCTAGCTACAGCCGATTGTAGGATGGGGCGCATATCAATCTGACGACTGAAGATCCAAGCAATGATGACTGCTATGAATAATGTAAAAAGTACTCTCAGAAAAACAATCTCGGGCTGATCGCGAAACGCTACCCAAGTGGCCCAAAATACGACCGGATTAATGGTGGGTGCTGCTAGTAAAAAACCCACTGCCACTGAAGATGGAGCTCCTTGCACAATCAGCCGTCGGGCTACAGGAACATTGCCACATTCGCATACAGGGAAAAATACCCCCATTAAACTACCTGCTATAGCTCCTAGCAGGGGGGTTTTAGGCAGTAGCTTAATCAGCGTACGCTCATCTACGAAAAACAATAGCAGGCTCGAAAATGCCACACCAATGAGCAAAAAAGGGATGGCCTCTACCAGCAAGCTAAAGAAAAGCGTTAGTCCATTACTCAGTTGTTCCATAGATGTGCAACCGTGAAGATGCCTATTGCTGACCAGCTATTCTACAGGAAATTGCTAGAAAGCATGGCGGTGATAGGGCAATCATCATCCACCCTGTTCGAACAGAGAGCAACCAAAGGGGTCATATTTTTACCATAGAGAAACTTTGCTGACACTGATATTCCCTGAAAAACAGATATCAACATCTGCATCAGGGTCACGCCGTCGATCTTGGTATGCGCCAGTATAGCGAAATTGTCCCAATTCAATGCTAGATTCAGTCGGTAATGGCTGTGTGCACACAGGGCAAAAAACAATTTCGGGTTCAGGGTCGCTGACCGATGGCAAATTGACATTCCAAAACTGCCCTGGGGCAAGCGGTTTTTCCATTAACATTGTGAGCACGCGGGCCGCACGATGCGCCGCTACCTCCCAATCAATAGAGATTCCTCTGGACTTGTAATGGGAAATCGCAATGGCCGGCACTCTGAGCAGTGTGGCTTCTCGCACAGCAGCAACGGTGCCAGACACATAGGTATCCGCCCCCAGATTTCCACCATCATTAATGCCTGCTAAGAGCCAATCGAGTTGGGGATAGAGATGATGGGCTACGCGAGTACAGTCAGCTGGGGTGCCGCCGATGGCGTATCTCTGGGGGGTGCGCCGATCAACATTAATAGATCCGCCACGGTTAATCTGGTGGCTACAGCCCGAGAGATGTTGATCTGGGGCAACAATACCGATGTTGGTATGGCTAAAGGAGAGTTTTTCCGTAGCTTTGTATAATGCCTGGATTCCAGGTGCATCAATGCCATCATCATTGGTTAAGACAATTGTAGGAGCCATTACAGCGCAGCTTCACCGGTAAACACCAAAACGGCAGGACCCGTCATATACACGTGGTTATTAGTGGCAGACCATTCAATTTTTAGGGGGCCACCTGGTAGTTCAACGGTGGCGGTGCGATCGCACTTGCCATTCAATACCGTCGCCACCAGGGCCGCACAAGCACCAGTACCACAGGCCATGGTGGGGCCAGCTCCCCGTTCCCACACCAGCATTTTGAGATAGTCAGAGCGCACCACTTCAATAAATTCAGCATTGATACGCTGAGGAAACGCCTGATGACGTTCAAACAGCGGGCCAATCTTAGCCAATGGAACTGTAGTCGTATCCTCCACGAAGGTAATGCAGTGGGGGTTGCCCATGCTGATGCAGGTGACCTGGTAAGTCGTGTCTGCTACCACCAAAGACCGATCGATAATTTTTTCGCTGGCATGGGCCAAAGTTGCAGGAATTTCCCCAGCCAATAGACGGGGCTCTCCCATATCAACTGTGATTTGGCCATCGGTTTGTAGCGTTGGCACGATCAACCCTGCCAAGGTGTGAATTTGATAGCTGTGGGGAGTCGTTGGCGGTTGATCGGCTGCCGCTTCCAATGCCTCTAAATATTTGGCCATACATCGAATGCCGTTGCCACACATTTCCGGCTCTGACCCGTCGGAGTTAAAGATGCGCATGGTGTAATCGGCACCGTTTTCACCGGGTAGGGCAAAAATGACGCCATCGGCACCGATGCCAATGTTGCGATCGCATAAATCCATCGCTTGTTTAGGCGTCAAAACTGGAGATGACTGGTGCCGATTGTCTACCAAAATAAAATCGTTACCGAGTCCGTGATATTTGCTAAAGGCGAGCCCCATGATACGCAGACGTTAGAAAAGAGTTGCAATAATTAGAAAAGAGTTGCAATAATTCGTCAACAGCTTACCGGAAGTAGTATAGACCGGGTACGTTATTACTGTTTCATCCATGTTTATCCACGACTGCTATGGCTACTGAATTTGATACAGGTTCACCCAGCATTCGACAAATACAGACACTGATCCGTGATCAGCAAACCATTGAAATCAAGCTATTGACCGGTGATGTGTTTAGTAGCATTGTTCTGTGGCAGGATGCCCAGGCAATTTGTCTGAACATTGATGGTCAACCCATGCTTGTCATGCGTACGGCTGTGGCCTACATCAAGATCATGAGTTAAGTCAGTCTTGTAATTTCATAGACAATGAAATGAAGCTTCTCAACGCAGAGGCTTCATTTTCTATGTTTTGTCATCTTCGAATCTTCGTTTGAATGCTTTCCGATAAAACTTTCTCGAGGCGCTCAGGAAATTATATATAAATGCCGATATTGTAAATTTCAATTTTAAAAAGATATTTTTTACTGTTAGTTTTTAGGCGTTATATTATCGACTTTTTTTGATAGGTTGCTCGTAGTTTTATGCAGTTGATGTGTTTGTTAAGTCACCTCCGGGCACACTAATGCCAATACGATCCTTGGACGCAGGTTTGAAGTCTAACAAGGGTTGCTAGTTGCTGATAAAGCAAATGTTTTAACTGATTAAGGCATTTGTATATTCCATTGTGGCTATAAACTATGGCTTCTAGAAAATCTTTTTCGAAGCAATGGAATCAATGTGAAACCATTTTATTAGTTGTGAATATCAGTGTTTTATCTGTATTTATACCCTTCGAAAATGGTTGGAAAGTGCTCATGTGCATTGCGACATTCAGCAACATCTAACACTGTTTACAGAGATATGCAACGGAGCCATTTGACAGGATGAGCAGTATTGAAAAAATTGTTGAACAAGCTTTGCAGGATGGTTATTTAACCCCTGCGATGGAAGCTGAAGTAGGACGCATTTGTGATACTGCTTCAGAGCTTTCCATCGAAGAGTACATGGCCCTTGATCGCCTTATGGGGTCACTACTCACGGGCGAGGTGGTCGCTGTGCCTCGCAAGCAGTTTATCAACGTTATGGAGGAGCTAGTCTTAACGGAGGCTATTGCTCGTGTTGCTGAAATCGAGGCGAACAATGACTGTAGTCTTGATCTAGGTGATATTGCAGCCTATGCGCTTAATCGGTTACCCCCCCTCTATGCCACGACTGAAGAGGGGGCTGCATATCAGCGCAATAAAGCCCGTGAAGCCCTATCTGAGATGATCTCTGACCAGGTTAAGGATGCGATTTCCAACAGCCTCGATCGGCCTGATTTCTTCCCTGAACGTGAGGGGATTAAGCGCTCTAGCGATGGTTTCCTAGGTCAAATGAATGATCTGCTTAAAGACTATGCCCATAAATTCGAGCCAGTTCGAGCCGCTTAAGGCCTCCAGCGGGATTACAGGTTGAGCTTCAAAGCAACAAGAGAGATACAAATACGCAAAGCAAAAGCACCGTTGAGGCCAACGGTGCTTTTTTTACATCACGTAGGGGCGTACAGCAGTGCGCCCTAAAACACTGTGCGCCCTCCTAAAACACTGTGTGCCCTAGACACTTGTGCGCCCTAGACACAAATTGCCTACAAAGGGCGATATACCCGGTAGTTGATACTGGGAAAGATATTGTCAATTTCTTCCACTTTTTCTAGCCAACCTGAATCGATTTTGCCTGCCATGATGTCTTCCCGCAGTTTGTCAAAGCGTAATAGGTGGGAGCGGGTACGGCGTACGGCGTAGGGAACCATGGTCCCTGTACGCATAATGAAAGCCCAGTCAGATGATTGTGCTAGGAGTAATTCCCGTGCTGCCTGATTAAGGGCACGCCATTCCAACTCATCAGCAGGTTCACGACGGGCCAAATCAATCATGCGCTCCGCCGCCTTGTGCAGGTGCGGGTAAATCCAAGCATTAGTTTCGTTGAGCCAATACTCATGAAAGCCCTTATAACCCCAGCTTGACTGAGATGGACGGCAGACCTGTTGGGTAGGATTGCTCCGTAGATAATCTGCCAGGTGGGTCATTTCGTAGGTGTCTTGGTCGTACCAGGTTTTGCGGAACAGGTAATCAATAAACCAGGGACCTTCGTACCACCAGTGGCCAAATAGCTCAGCATCGTACGGTGAAATCACAATGGGCTTGCGCTGCATCATGCCGTTGAGGTGAGCAATCTGCTGGCCACGGTTGTACATGAAATTACTCGCATGCTCTGCGGCCTTTTCACGAGCCCAATAGGGGTCGTACCAATCCTTGTCAGATAGCCCTAAATTTTTACCCGTAATCTTGTGGTACTTGATACCGACATTTTTACGCTGCCCATTGGGCATAACGTAGGGCTTGATATAGTCATATTCTGCATCCCACCCCAGGTCACGGTAAAACTCGCGATACTCTGAAGCCCCTGGATAACCTACCTTTGAGGACCATACCTGTTGGGAGGACTCGTGGTCTCGGCCAAAGGCAGCCACGCCAGTTTCTGTATAGATGGGGGCATAGGCTCCAAAGCGAGGACGGGGACGAGCATACAGAATACCGTGACCGTCAGTTAGAAAGTACCTGAGGCCTACATCAGCAACCATGCGTTCCAGGCCTTCGTAGTAGGCACATTCAGGCAGCCAAATTCCTGATGGAGGACGGCCAAAGTTCTCTTCGTGACTTTCTACGGCGACTTTAAGCTGGGCCCAAACTGCCTCGGGGTACATCTTCATCAGAGGCAGGTAGCCGTGGGTGGCACCGCAGGTGATGATGTCTAGGTTATTGCTATCGACATACTGCTTGAAGGCGGATATCAGGTCACCTTTGTTGTCCTCCCACACCTGTCGTGTGTGGTTAAATTCGTTGGCATAGTACTCTGCCAAATATTTGACGTGACCGTTGTGCTCATTCCGTTCGATCTCTCGCTCGGTCAGTTCCTCAAGATTGGTTAGATGCTCGTCATAACGCTCTTGAAGGAGGGGGTCTTTGAGCATCGACACCAGGGGAGGTGTCATACTCATGGTCATTTTAAAATCAATGCCATCCCGCTTAAGACCATCAAACATGGTCAGTAAGGGGATATAAGTTTCAGTAATTGCCTCAAATAGCCACTCTTCTTCTAGAACAAAGTCACTTTCTGGGTGCCGAACGAAAGGTAGGTGGGCATGGAGTACCAGAGCAAGATATCCGAGAGACATAGGGCAACCTTTATTGACAAAGTGAGCATCGTATGGACAATTGCTAGGCTGGCCTGAGCCTTTAAACGTTGAGCCTTAAGGGATTAACGGGCTAAAGACGTTATGAGGCTAAGGTATCGGATCATCGTCAAGAAAAACCCGAATAGGGGACCAACCGTGACGATACAGCGATCGCAAATGAAACCTTTACACTAATTTAAGCATCTCCTGAGGATGGTAGAGCAAATGAAATGAAGCAGTGAAAGTCAGCTGCCAATTTGGCCCTACTGTAATCCTGGGTGCGAGATCACTTCAGTAGCGATTATGTCTTTTTGTAAAGAATGGTCTTGACTATTGATGCTAGCAGCTATTTGTTCGTTTGCTCTACCTGAGCTAGCTGTTCTTCTAGGTGAGCTACCTGCTGTTGAAGTCGCTTTAGGGTGCGATGCATCTCGGGCAGGCGATTGTAGATAGCTGAAGATTTTAGATAGGTGCGATAAGGACTGGCAGGAATGCCCATCATGATGCTGCCGGGGGAAACATTGCTGTGGAGGCCAGCCTTAGAGCCCGCCTGGGCACCTTTGCCAATTTTGGTGTTGTTGGCCACGCCGACCTGGCCTCCCAGCACGACTAAGGACTCTAGCTCTACCCCTCCAGCCAGGCCTACCTGGGACGCTAGTATGCAGTTATCGGCCAGCTGGCAATTGTGGGCCACCTGTGTCAGGTTATCTAACTTGCTATTGCGACCAATGCGAGTTTCTCCAACAGCAGGACGGTCTATGGTGGTATTGCAGCCTACTTCGACATGGTCTTCTAGTACGACAATGCCGGACTGGTGCATTTTCTCCCAGCCCTGGGCTGTTGGCACAAAACCAAATCCCTCGGAGCCAATCACCGCTCCGGTATGGATAACACAGTGGGCTCCTACCTGAGCACGTTCATGGATAACACAGTTAGCATGGAGTGTTGTGCCGTCGCCAATACTAGCGTCGGGATAGATGACTACCTGAGGGTGAATGCACGCGTTGTCACCGATGGTGGCTCCAGCATGGATGACGACATAGGGGCCAATGGCCACGTTATTGCCAACCTTGGCTGTGGGGGCAATGATCGCTGTGGGATGGATGCCAGGGGAGAGCTGAAAAGGCTGGTAAAACAGTGCGATCGCACGAGCAAAGCCCAGTCTGGGCTCGTGAGTACTAACCCAGGCAATGCCTCGCTCTATGGCCTGGGCTTGCAGGGCTTCATCGACGGGCAAAATCAGTGCCGCATTGGCTGTCTGCTCGATGTAGGGGGCAAACTTTTTGCCTTCAACGTAGCTAATGGTGTCAGGCTGTGATTCTTGAACTGCGGTGACCCCAACGATGTTCGGGTTAAGCTCTGGCTGAGACGCTAGGCTTGATGTCTCAGCAATGCCCAGTTGCTCTACTATCTCGCTAAATCTCATGGCTGCCTCGTTTGCTCACTGACGTCTCAGCGACAGGCTATCAAAAAATTGCCTTTTCTAGAAAAGTAACGCATTCTACATGGGTGGTTTGGGGAAAGAAGTCCGCAGGCTGCACCATGGTTAGGCCATAGCCATTGCTGCATAAAATCTTTAAATCCCGTGCCAGGGTAGATGGGTTGCAACTCATATAAACGATGCGGTTAGGGCCGATCTCTACTAGCGTTTCTAGAACGATGCGATCGCAGCCTTTTCGGGGGGGGTCTAGCACTACAACATCAACAGGGCTAGACTGCTGAGCACTGATTTCTAGCAACAGCTTTTCCACGGCCCCAGCAAAAAACTCCGTATTCTTTAGCCCATTGAGTGCCGCGTTTTGACGGGCTTGTGCGACTGATTCCGGATGAAATTCAATCCCCACACAGTGAGCAGCACGCCGGGCCAGGGGAAGAGACAACGTGCCGATGCCGCAGTAGGCATCAATGACAGTTTCATTACCCTTCAGGTTTAGGTGCTCTAAAACCAGACTCACCAAGGTCTCGGCTTGAGCCGTATTGACCTGGAAAAAGGTAGTTGGCTGAATGCGCAATCGTAGACCTAAAAATATCTCCTCTAGATAGAGTCGGCCCGCTAAGCAACGGGTCTCTTCCCCAAATACCTTGTTAGTGCGTTCCGGATTGATATTGAGACATACGCCCACCAAACTTGAATGCTCAGAGAGCCACTGGTCAGCCTGCCCTTGAACATTTGGTAGATACCCTGTGGTGACTAACGTCAGCAACGTTTGGCCCGTATTTTGGCTAACCCGAAGAGCTAAATTGCGAAGTCGACCTTGGTGTTTTTGTTCGTTATAAAGGCTCCACCCTTGTGCTTTGATCGCCTCTTTAGCATCCACCAGCAAAGGATTCAGGCTCTCATGCTGGATTGGACACTGATTTAAATTTACAATTTGATGGGTGCCCCGACGATAGTATCCGGCTTTGACCGTGCCTCCAGGGCCTCGGGCTAAGGGATAGGTGACCTTATTTCGATAGGCTAACGGGTTTGGGGCCCCTAAAATTGGCCTTATAGGAACCGTCTCAAAGCCACCAATACGTTCTAGAGCAGACTGAACTTGAGACTCTTTTGCTTGCAGCTGTTTTGAGTAAGCCACAGCTTGCCACTGGCAGCCGCCACATTTATCCGCCACGATGCAGACAGGGCGGATCCGATCTGGCGATGGTTCAAGAATTTGCAGTTTTTTCCCATAGCCATAGGCGGGTTTTAACCGTGTAAGCCTTACTTGCAGAGTATCTCCAGGAACCGCATCTGTGACAAAAACTACTCGATCTTGCCAGCGACCTACACCATCACCGCTGTTACTCAGATCATCAATTTTCAAGTCGATCACCTGCCCCTGTTGCCACAGGGACTTGTCTACTAGTGAAGTCATAGGGCTGCTCGCGTCAGGGATCGAAAAATATTTGCTACCGGCGGGGTTTTAATTCTATGACAAGCCCTAAAGTTCGTGACATTGTGACCAGCTTGAATGGTTTACCGGATTGTTTGTAAACTCTCTTAACATAGCTCTCAGGCTAGAACACGCAACCAGTTATTATTCAGAGGATAAAAATCTTTTGAACCGGGCCAAGTATCTCTTTCCTTGTTTGCCCCAGAGTCGTTACACTGTAGTTATTACGAGTCACCGCATTCACTAAGCTATGTCTGTCGTTAGCCAAGTAATTCTCAACGCCGATGATGAGCTGCGCTATCCCACCAGCGGCGAGCTCAGGGGTATCCAAGATTTTTTGCAAACTGGCCCTCAGCGCTTAGTAATCGCGCAAAAGCTGGCTGAAAATGAAAAAAAGATTGTAGATAAAGCCAGTAAGGCCCTATGGCGTCGACGTCCTGATTTTATTGCGCCAGGTGGTAATGCTTACGGTCAAAAGCAACGGGCACTTTGTTTGCGTGACTATGGTTGGTATTTACGCCTGATCACCTATGGCATTATTGCTGGTGACAAACAGCCCATTGAAAACATTGGTTTAGTGGGTGTGCGTGAGATGTACAATGCCCTTGATGTACCAGTGCCTGGCATGGTTGCCGCTATTGAATGCTTGAAAGATGCATCCTTAGGTCTACTGACTGAGGCTGAAGCTGCTGGGGCGGCTCCTTACTTTGACTACATCATCCAAGCAATGTCGAGCTAAACCGCTTACCCTTCACTGGTGGTGTAAGTTGCCTAATTGAATAATGTGAAGCGGGGAGTACATTTGATCGTATTTCCCGCTTTATTTTAGGTATGCTAGGGGCGCTGTGATCAATCAATGCCCCTATGGTGTCTGGTAAGCAACGTCGTCGAGGCTGCAAATTAGGCATGGTGGTTAAGTCAAATTCCCACTGTGATTATGTAGTGCAGCTAAATACGGATAGAGATGTCATTGAGCCGCCTGCCGTTAGTGATTACGGCTTTGGACAGTTTGTCACCCTAGAAACCGATGAGCAGCATTGGGCTGTGGGCATTATTTATAATTCGCAGCTGTTTAACCCGGCTTTTTTGAACAGCGGTCCTCAACTGACGGGTGCTCCAGACCCGATGTTTACTCCGGACTTGATTCAAGAAACCAAAACCTTATTAAATGTTGTGCTTGTGGGTAGTTTGGTGAATCAGGGCAGACTAACCTATGGCCAGCATGGAATTCCACGTCATGTAGTGCCTGTAAACACCCCTGTCTATTGCATGGATGATAAAGGTCGTCATCAGTTTCACTTGAATGTTGATAAACGCCCACAGTTTAGATACTACGGTCATTTACTGAACTGCGGTGGCACCTTTGCGACTCAGCTAACTCAACAAGTGTTAACTGAAGTGAGTAACTCAGGCCTCTTTACTGATGCCGATCAGCGAGCATTACAGGTACTTTGCAAAGAGCTGACCTGGAAAAATACGTTAGGTGCGATGAGATAGGTCTCTGAGGCCGTTGGATGTCAACATTTACAGACATGTGTGATCCATATCAAGAAAAATGTGATCAAAAGTGATCAAAATCACAGGTTCATGATGATTGAGATCGCTATCACCCCTCCCTAAATTCAGCATACTAAGGATGACTCAACTCTAGCCGAGTCATCTACAGGGAACACACAACCAGCCGATAGAACTCGCGGGAGTTCTGTCGGTTTTTTTTTGAGGGTATGGGTAATAGGCCGTGGAGAGTGGAGAAATAGGGTTTAAGATCAAACACTGTCACCCTTTGTTCACTCACTTAATTCCTATTGATGTCTACAACTGCATCCACCTCAATTCCGTGTTCTGCTGAGGAAATTGCTGCTGAAGGCTTAAAACCAGGCGAATATGATGAAATTGTCCAACGTTTAGGACGTCATCCCAATAGGGCTGAGCTGGGCATGTTCGGAGTGATGTGGTCAGAGCACTGCTGTTACAAGAATTCGCGACCCTTATTAAAGCAGTTTCCCACTGAGGGGTCTCGCATTCTGGTTGGGCCTGGAGAAAATGCTGGTGTTGTGGATGTGGGCCATGGACAGCGGTTGGTGTTCAAAATTGAATCCCACAACCATCCATCGGCTGTAGAGCCTTTTCAAGGGGCTGCCACGGGTGTAGGGGGAATTTTACGAGATATTTTTACCATGGGAGCCCGGCCAATTGCCGCTTTGAACGCACTGCGGTTTGGTGCGTTGGATGACCCCAATACGCGACGGATTTTTGCTGGTGTAGTCTCAGGAATCTCTCACTATGGCAACTGTTTTGGGGTGCCCACTGTGGGCGGCGAAGTCTATTTTGATCAGGCCTATGCGGGTAACCCTTTGGTAAATGCCATGGCCATTGGCTTAATGGAAACGAAGGAGATTGTAAAATCCGGTGCCTCAGGCATTGGTAACCCAGTGCTGTATGTGGGCTCCACCACTGGACGAGATGGTATGGGTGGGGCAAGCTTTGCCAGTGCTGAGCTGACGGATGAATCTGAAGCTGATCGTCCGGCGGTACAAGTGGGCGATCCGTTTCTAGAAAAGTCTTTAGTGGAGGCCTGTCTGGAAGCATTTAAAACGGGGGCTGTGGTGGCTGCGCAGGATATGGGGGCTGCGGGTATCACCTGTTCCACATCTGAGATGGCTGTCAATGGTGGCGTCGGCATTGAGCTCGACCTGGACAAAGTGCCTGTGCGAGAAACTGGCATGGTCCCCTACGAATATTTGTTGTCAGAATCCCAAGAGCGCATGCTGTTTGTAGGGCAAAAGGGTCGTGAGCAGGAGCTGATCGACATTTTTGAGCGCTGGGGGCTCCATGCGGTGGTGGCGGGTAAAGTGATTCAAGAGCCGATCGTGAGGATTTTATTTCAGGGTAAGGTCGCTGCTGATGTGCCTGCCTCTGCCTTGGCAGATAACACACCGCTGTATGAACGCGAAGTTTTGGCGGAGCCGCCTGCCTATGTACAAACGGCCTGGGCTTGGCAAGAGAGTAGTTTGCCCGACTGTTCAGCAGCGGGTATCGATGGTAAAGCTTGGAGTGATGTCATGCTGACACTACTCGGTACACCAACAATTGCTTCGAAACAGTGGGTGTATCACCAATACGATCATCAGGTGCAAAACAACACGGTGATGTTGCCTGGTGGGGCAGATGCAGCAATTGTGCGACTACGACCTTTGGAAGGGGCTGAGGGGGCTATCAGTAATTCTGGTGTGGCTGCTACTACCGATTGCAACCCTCGTTATGTATATCTCAACCCTTATGAAGGCGGTCTGGCGGCCGTGGCTGAGGCTGCTCGTAATCTGAGCTGTGTGGGAGCAGAACCCATTGCTGTGACGGATAATCTGAACTTTGGCAGCCCTGAAAAACCGGTGGGCTACTGGCAGTTGGCGGAGGCCTGTCGCGGTCTAGCGGATGGCTGTCGTGAATTTGATACACCTGTAACTGGTGGTAATGTGTCGCTTTACAACGAAACAGTTGATAGTGAGGGTAACCCTCAGCCTATTTATCCCACCCCCGTGGTCGGCATGGTCGGTGTGATTGATGATTTAGATAGGGTTTGTGGTCAAAGCTGGCAAATGGCTGGTGACCAGATTTATTTACTGGGAACCCCATTGGGTGAGGACGGTGACGGGGCTATGACTCTGGGAGCTTCGGAATACCTCAAGCAAATCCATGGTCAGGTGGCAGGGCGTCCACCCAAGGTGAATATTGACCTGGAGTTAAAGGTTCAGGCAGTCTGTCGCCATGGTATTCGCCAAGGTTGGGTGACATCGGCCCATGATTGTGCAGAAGGTGGATTTGCGATCGCACTCGCTGAATCCGCCATTGGCGGCAACCTTGGAGCAACGATCACCTTACCCAACCTGGAGCAGCGTTATGACACCTTGCTGTTTGGTGAGGGGGGGGCTCGCATTGTGGTTACTGTTGCTCCTATTCACCAAGCTGCTTGGGAAGCTTATCTCAGGCAGCAACTAGATCATGCCTGGGGAATCATTGGTACTGTAACCGCTGCTAATACGCCCCTGGTTATTCAAACATCTGATGATCAACCCTTGATTAATCTGGATGTTGCCACCATGGCCGATAGCTGGCGCTACGCTATAGAAAGAGCCCTGGATGTGTAACAACATAAACAACATAGATTAATCTGATGGACCGACACCCTTGCAATTGGTTTCGGGTGTTAGGATCATGTTAATTAAGAAAATATTAAGTCATTCTCTCAAGTCTCTACCTGGTTTTCTCACCTGTGTGCGTCTTGAGCCCATCACTCATTAGTCGCTTCTTTTTGTTGTCGTTAACGCTAAGCGGACTCAAGATGCCTCTCCCAACCAATAATATTGTTTCCCAACCTTCTACCGTGCATGTTCATCCCGACAAACCAGAAGAAGCCTGTGGCGTATTTGCCGTCTATTCACCCACAGACGATGTTGCAACGCTGACTTACTTTGGTTTGTATGCATTGCAACATCGTGGTCAAGAATCAGCTGGTATTGCCACCTTTGACCATGGCAGTATTAATGTTCACAAAGACATGGGGCTTGTTTCCCAGGTATTTGATGAGGATGTATTGCAGCGCTTGCCTGGACAGTGGGCCGTTGGCCATACCCGCTATTCCACGACTGGGTCTAGTCGAGTTGCCAATGCTCAACCTGCCATAGTGTCTACCCGCCTTGGAGAGATGGCGTTAGCCCACAATGGTAATGTGGTCAATGCTAGCAAACTACGCGAAGAACTGCTTGAACGCAACCATACTCTGCTCACCACTACCGACACAGAGGTCATTGCGTTGTTGATGGCAGATGCCGTTAATGATGGCAAAGGATGGATTGAGGCGGCTATTGATGCCTGCGAACGGTGTCAGGGAGCTTTTAGCCTTGCGATCGCTACCCCTGAGGGGATTTTAGCAATCCGCGATCCGAACGGCATTAGGCCCCTTGTCTTCGGCTACTTTGGCGATCATGATCCTCAAAATGGGCCTGGGCAGTATGCGGTTGCATCCGAAACCTGTGGCTTAGACATTGTAAACGCCCACTACATTCGTGATGTGCAGCCTGGTGAGCTGCTCTGGATTAGTGAAACCGGTGTTAAGTCATTGCAATGGGCCCAGCCAGAACGCCGCCTGTGCATTTTTGAAATGGTCTATTTTGCACGGCCTGATAGCGTGTATCACGGTGAGAGTTTATACAGCTATCGCAAGCGTTTAGGTAATATTCTGGCCAAGGAGTCACCAGCAGACGTCGATTTGATTATGCCAGTCCCTGACTCTGGTATTCCGGCAGCTATTGGATTTGCTGAAGCTTCCGGTATTCCATATGCAGAAGGATTGATTAAAAACCGATACGTTGGCCGTACGTTTATTCAGCCAACCCAAATGATGCGAGAAGCTGGAATCCGTATTAAGTTGAATCCCCTACGAGATGTGCTGGAAGGGAAAAGAATTTTATTGGTAGATGATTCTATTGTTAGGGGAACTACCAGCCGAAAAATTGTCAAAGCTTTGCGAGATGCCGGTGCTACAGAAATCCACATGAGGATTTCATCCCCACCCGTTACCCATCCCTGTTTTTATGGCATTGATACAGATAGCCAAGACCAGTTAATCGCTGCCACAAAATCTGTACAAGACATTGAAGCCCAAATAGGTGTGGACACGTTAGCTTATTTGAGCTGGCAAGGAATGTTAGCAGCGACTCAACAGGATACTACAACATTCTGTTCTGCCTGCTTTACGGGAGATTATCCGGTAGAAATTCCTGAGATGTTTAAGCGCTCTAAACTTATGCTTGAGAAGACCCCAGTTAAAGCTTGACCTTGTTTAACGATGTTTTTAGCCTATATTTACGATTAATCAAAGGCTAAAAACATCGTGATTTCTACCATATTATTCTCGTCCAAAATATATACTTTTATGTCGTCGCATTTATGGCGTCGAAGCCTAATAAAGTAATTGCCTGGGCTGATATGTATAGATATCTAGAGCTTTTATCTAAGCGCGCGTGATTAAACTGGGCGATAGAGTGCGAATTTTATATCCCAAATATGCTGTTGGTCAAACAGGTACTGTCTTGGAGCAAGAAACTCTTGAGGATGGCTCTAAAACAGGACACTGGCTGGTCAAAGTTGATGGTGAACGATATATGATTCTGGCTTTGCTGCCGAAGGACATGAAAGTATTACGTTAATTACTACGTTTGAAGCTACCTGTTTTGAACATCTATGCATTGTAAAAAAGCAAAAAGGCTCCGCTTCTGCGGAGCCTTTTCATTAGATAACTAAGTTATCAAATTTAGAAGCTGAAGGTAGAACGGATGGCACCGTAAAGGCTGTCATCATCACCATCAAGCTCACCGTAAATTACAGCAGGAGTCAGAGTCCAGTACTTGTTGACTTGAACAGAGTAGTAAGCCTCAGCTACTTCGTTATCATCGAAGTCTTCAGAGTAGTAGACACCAGCGGCATTACCAGTACCTAGGAAATCACCAAAGGCAACACCAGCCTGCCAGCTCTCATCACCATCTTGGTCAGCGAAGTAACCGCCGATTTCGAACCCGCCAAAGTCAAGATTTAGAAGACCTGCGATAATTTCTTCTTCACCGTTACCATCGCCAGTTTCACCATCCATGTAGACGATAGCAGCATCAATCAAGCCATCGCTTAAGTAGTTCAACTGAACAATGTATTCATACTCGTCGAAGACACCCTTGTCTGCATCCTGACCGCGGCCAGTTGCATAACCAGCATCAAGAATGATGTTGTCAGTGAAGGCAATGTTGAAGCCAACACCAAGGGATTCGCCACCTACACCAAGCTGGTCATAGAACTGAGGACCACCGTAGTCAGCAACGCTAGGACCATCGAAAGGAACGATAGTGCTGGTTACAAAATCATCAGAAACAGTGCTGTTAGCGGAGATGATTGCAGAAACACGGCTGCCGATGGGGAAGGAGTAGTAAACATCATCCAAGCTGATGTCATCCTGATCATCGTCAGGACCACTTTGGCTGGCTAGACCGCCTGCAGCCTGACCCAAGGAGCTAGTACCTTCACCACCACGGTCACTAGCCTGGAAACGAATACGTAAACGGTCTTCGCCAGTGAAGCTAGTGTCAAAGTTCAAACGAGCACGATACTCAAAAGTAGTCTCGTCTTCGTCGTTAGGAGCATCGAAAGGTACTACCAAGTGAGCGTCCAACTGACCTTTCAATTTGGTAGTAGTAGAGAATTGGTTAGCTTCTAGCTCAGCTACATCAGCTTCTAAAGTATCAACGCGACCACGGATAGTAGCTAGCTCGGCAGCAAACTCTTCCTGTAGGCGACGAATGGTGTCAAGCTCAGTTTCATCAACACCGTCAATTAGCTGAACGATTACGTCCAAGCAAGCGTTTAAGCCAGCAGCGAACTCATAGCGAGTCATCGCGCGGTTACCACGGTAAGAACGGTCGGGATAACCCTCAAGACAACCATACTCTTCTACTAGGCGCTGCAGTGCAGTGTAGGCCCAGTCAGAAGGAAGAACGTCAGAAAGCTCGGAAACGCTAGTAACCTGAGCTAGTTGAATGGAGTCAGAGTTGCTTAATGCGTCAACGCTAACAGTCTCAGCAGCAAAACCGGAACTGGAAAGAGCAGTACCCAGTACAAATGGGCTAGCCAATAAGGCTTTCCACAGATTAGACATTATTTTAGTTCTCCTCACACCTAGGAAGAAAATGAGCGGTCAGCAAAATAGCTGAGCCACATTGATTTATCTTGCCTGAATTACAGAACCTATGCAACCTTGCCCTAAGACAATTTGCTTATGCTCTGTAATTACCTAAGGCTAATGCTAGCAGATCTCTTTAGGAAGAGCTAGCTACGTAGACTACCTTTTTACCAACTGATAAGTTGGTTGATAGCTAACTCTAGACACCCTAGTCCAGATTTTTCTTCAGAGGAAGATTTCTTATGCCAGTTGGGAGAGTGTCTGGCCATGCCAGTTGGGATAGCGTCTGATCTATGCCAGTTGGGATAGCGTCTGAGCCAAATTAAAATCTTGCTGAGTCAGGCCCCCTGCATCGTGAGTGGTGAGGCTAATGATCACTCGATTATAGGAAATTGAAATGTCAGGATGATGGCCAGCTGCCTCAGCTGGTTCAACTACTTTATTGATATAGGCAATTGCTTCAATAAAGTTCTTGAAGGTCAAAATCATTTGGATTGAAGTGTCTTCAAGGGTCCAGTCGGGCAATGTGGTGAGGCGAGTCTGGATTTCTGTAGAGCTGAGGAGTGTGGGCATATGTAGGGCACGATGATGGCACTTTACTAAAAATAATATTAAGTGCAAA
Organism: Leptothoe sp. ISB3NOV94-8A; assembly: GCF_043421595.1. Taxonomy (NCBI): domain Bacteria; kingdom Bacillati; phylum Cyanobacteriota; class Cyanophyceae; order Nodosilineales; family Cymatolegaceae; genus Leptothoe; species Leptothoe sp. ISB3NOV94-8A. The sequence continues at coordinate 6,712,244 of NZ_JAXSQW010000001.1, forward strand.
TCATATAAGTTAAGTGCCTTTAAAAAACTATCCGCTCCTATCAGGGAAGTGCCGAAGCAACTTCAAGATAGGAGCGGTCTAGTGGGGTCTTAGGTTGAAACCAGACTGCCGGAAGGAACCCTAGCGCATCAGTTTCAAAGATGAAGCCAATTCTAGAGAACAGCCCCGGCACACAGCCGGCTCACGTCAACCTGAAGACCCATGCATTTACAACTACTTTCACTCATGGGCATCACCTCCTTATCCCTAAACGGTTTTAGTACCAGGAGCACTTAGTGCTTGTTGAAATATAGCACAGGTCTTAGGGGAAAGGGATAAACGCTAGGCAGCGAATAAAAAAGCCCCCAACTTGATAGATTGAGACCCTTTTTATTCAATACTCCAAGCTCTTATAGAGCGTTACCGCGAGGCAGTACCTCTTCGGGGAATACAAACTTCTCGTGGGGCTGGTCCTGAGGAGCCATCCACGCACGAATACCTTCGTTAAGCAAGATGTTCTTGGTGTAGAACGTTTCGAATTCAGGGTCTTCCGCGGCGCGGGTTTCCTGGGAGACAAAGTCGTAGGCGCGGAGGTTCAAGGCGAGACCAACGATGCCGACGGCACTCATCCAGAGACCGGTGACGGGGACGAATAGCATGAAGAAGTGCAACCAACGCTTGTTGGAAAAAGCGATGCCGAAAATCTGAGACCAGAAGCGGTTCGCCGTCACCATGGAGTAGGTTTCTTCCGCCTGAGTGGGTTCGAAGGCGCGGAAGGTGTTAGCGCCTTCGCCATCTTCAAAGAGGGTGTTTTCAACGGTGGCCCCGTGAATGGCACAGAGGAGTGCGCCCCCGAGGACGCCGGCAACGCCCATCATGTGGAAGGGGTTGAGGGTCCAGTTGTGGAAGCCTTGCAAGAAGAGCAAGAAGCGGAAGATGGCGGCCACACCGAAGCTGGGAGCAAAGAACCAGCTGGACTGGCCGAGGGGGTACATCAAGAACACGGAGACGAAGACAGCGATGGGAGCTGAGAACGCAATCGCGTTGTAAGGACGTAGCCCGACGAGTCGAGCGACTTCAAACTGCCGGAGCATGAAGCCAATCAGAGCGAAGGCTCCATGGAGAGCGACGAAGGCCCAGAGTCCGCCGATTTGACACCAGCGAACGAAGTCACCTTGCGCCTCGGGTCCCCACAACAAGAGCAGGGAGTGGCCCATGCTGTCAGCGGGGGAGGAGACAGCAACTGTCAGGAAGTTGGCACCTTCCAAATAGGAAGATGCGAGTCCATGGGTGTACCAGGACGTAACAAAGGTGGTACCAGTGAGCCAGCCGCCAATGGCCAAGAAGGCACAGGGGAACAGCAGCAAACCGGACCAACCAACAAAGACAAATCTATCGCGCTTGAGCCAGTCATCGACGACGTCGAAGACGCCTCGATCGGCTCCAGCACGGCCCATTGCAATGGTCATCTCAAACCCTCTAGTGTGATTTTTTCCAAAGCAGTAAAGATAGGTATTTTGCTACTGAGGCGAACGAGGGCACGAAAATAAAAAATGTAAATCCGCACTGCGGAATAATGCCTTGGGTATTCGGTCGACTTTATGAGTAGAAATTTACTTATCTTTACTATTTTTCTCATTATAGAGGTATCTTTCTGAAAGGCCACTGTCATTTTTGAAAGTGGTATTTTCTCTTAAGATTTGGTTCGGCGATCCGCTGCGCGCGCTCAATTATCGGTGCCGTACTTGTCGGCCATTTTTGACATACTAGAGACCGGACTCCTCAGTAAAGATATTTTTCGCTCATGTATATAGTTGAACTTTCAATGAAGCATACGGCCCTACCGATGTCAGTCCAAAAGAAGACTAAGGAGGCTGCAGATGAGGCTTATGCAATTGCTCTGAATGCTCTCAAGACAGGCCAACCGGTCATTCTTGAGTTGGCCTGTGATAAGCAAGAGGGCAAAAAGCTTTCAGTTTTAGTGAGTGAACTGGCTGCGGTACAGGTTTATGAAAAGTCTGGTGGTACTTCTTCTTCAGGTAAATCAGCTGGATTCTTTTCAATGGCTAATGAATAATTCCTTTCCTGCGAGTTTTGTCTTGATGCGTAGAGACAAGTAGGGGTAAATGGCAGATGCTATTGGGTGCGGTGCAGCTAACACTATTAGATGTTTTGATTTTTGATGATTGACAAGTCCTGTGCGATCGCAATTGACGATTTGCATTTCAGTTGGGAATCAGGAGCTTCAGTCCTTGCCGGATGTTCACTGCAAGTGAAGCGAGGTGAGTTCTGTATGCTTCTCGGGACTAATGGCAGTGGAAAATCGACATTATTAAGGTTGTTGGCGGGTCTATTAGATTCACCTCAAGGCTCAATCTATTTACAAAAGCCAGTGGGGTTTGTTTTTCAAAACCCCGATCATCAGCTGGTAATGCCCACGGTCGGAGCTGATGTTGCCTTTGGCCTTGTGGATGAGGATATGCCCTACGAAGCGGTGCGTCAGCGAGTAGATGAAGCACTCATGATGGTTAATTTGCTGCATCTCAAGCGGCGTCCCATTTATGCATTGAGTGGTGGGCAAAAGCAGCGAGTTGCGATCGCGGGAGCTCTAGCCCAACACTGTCGAGTGCTTCTATTTGATGAACCCACTGCCCTCCTCGACCCAGATAGTCAGCTTGAGTTGGTTGCCCAAGTGCGTGATCTAGTGAAACAGCAGGGGATTACGGCACTTTGGGTAACTCACCGACTGGTGGAATTAGATTATTGCGATCGCGCAATTTTGCTAGAACAAGGCCATGTAGCCACCCAAGGTGCGCCCGAACAGGTGAAACAAGCCTTGCAAAATCTTCATTTAACCTGAGAAAAATCCTTCAGGCTTGTTGTTACGTAGATAGCGAACGTTAAGCTAGAGGAATCATAGACTGAGCTTATACGTTATCCAGGCAACCGCAGATGAAAGGTTCTACCTCCCAGGCAATTTTATTAGTCGACGGGTATAACGTTATCGGTGCGTGGCCTGAGCTAACAGAACTGAGAGATTTTCAGGGGCTGGGGGTGGCCCGTACAAGCCTTGCTGAAACGTTGGCCAACTATAGTGCCTATAGAGGGTTTGAAACCTTGTTAGTTTTTGATGCGTATGGCCAGCGTCAGTCCCATCGCATCGAAAAGTTTACTCAGCATTTGGCCATTCATTACACCAGTTTTGGCCAGACGGCTGATAGTTATATAGAAATATCCTGTGCCAAATTTCGTGACGATATTCGTAAATTTGAAAAACGCTTGATTGTGGCGACATCTGATCGTGCTCAGCAATTAACCGTAGTGGGCTACGGGGCTGAATGGATGTCAGCTGCCCAATTAAATGCAGATGTGGATCTTTCTGTACAAAAAGTAAAACACCGTCAAAAGCCGAAAAAACACTCTAAACAGCGCTTTCTTTCAAAATCCCTTAATCCAGAGACTCAGGCAAAATTGGCAAAGCTTCGCTCAAAGCTTATGGACTGAAAAGAACCTAAATAGGACTGTTTTACCTGATGTCTTTCTAGAGGCATGCAGGTTTTTCTAGGAAAAATTAAAAATGCCCTTGCGTAACGGCTACACAATTGCCTATATTATTAAAGCTGAATGATCCTCAGTAGCTCAGTGGTAGAGCGGTCGACTGTTAATCGATTGGTCGTAGGTTCGAATCCTACCTGGGGAGTTTGTAAACTGTATAGTTTGTGTGATTTTTTCAAGATGGCTGTGCTGTTTTGAGAATTTCTATGGAATCCCTGTACTGCTTGCTGGTAGAGGGTTGCTGCCGTGGGAGTTGGTCAACATTGTCCCGCCATTGCTGATGGTGTAAGGGCGAGTAACGTGAATTAAACCTTAAGGTATCATTCGCTTAACTGATTGTAGAGATAGTATATATTTGGGATAAAATTTGTCTCCCACTATAAATTTATTTATTTCTATGGGGAGCGAATTGGAAACCTAAGAGGTTTCTAGAAATTCCGAATAACAAACTCTCTGTCTTTAAGATGCCTCGTATACTTGTCATCGATGATGATCCCGCTATTTCAGAACTGGTGGCAGTTAATCTAGAAATGGCTGGATATGATGTCAGTCAGGCCGAGGATGGTGTGAGGGGCCAAGCGCTAGCTGTGCAACTCCTGCCAGATCTGATCATGCTTGATTTGATGTTGCCTAAGGTGGACGGCCTTACCGTTTGCCAACGTGTTCGCCGTGATGAGCGAACAGCAGATATTCCAGTGTTGATGTTAACGGCCTTGGGGCAAACCCAAGATAAGGTTGACGGATTCAATGCTGGTGCTGATGATTACTTGACAAAGCCTTTTGAATTAGAGGAAATGTTGGCTCGTGTCAGAGCGCTGCTACGGCGTACTGACCGTATCCCTCAGGCTGCTAAACATAGTGAAATTCTGAGCTATGGCCCACTAACGTTGGTGCCTGAGCGTTTTGAAGCTATCTGGTTTGAGCGCACTGTGAAGCTGACACACTTAGAATTTGAACTGTTGCACTGTCTTTTGCAGCGTCATGGACAGACAGTTGCTCCTAGTGAAATTTTGAAGGAAGTTTGGGGATATGACCCGAACGATGATATTGAAACCATCCGCGTACATATTCGCCACCTGCGAACTAAGTTAGAGCCGGACCCACGCCATCCTAAGTTTATTAAAACTGTTTACGGTGCTGGCTATTGTCTGGAGCTACCTCAGGATGATCAGGCATTTGCGAACCGCGCGGCAAGCTAGGGTGTATCAATCAGTGAACATTGGGAGAATATGTTTTAGTGTTTACGTTTTATCTGCTGCTGTGCATCTGGAGGAATAAAGCGACAGCACCGTCAAAAAGCATTAAAAAAGCATTGAAGGGAGGCCTTTTTAGGCCTCTCTTTTTTGATGGGTAGTCGGGTTTGGCTCTTGGTTCCTGGTGCTTGGTTTTTGAGATGAGAACTTTTCAGTGCAGCGAAGAATAGCAAGTCTGCGGGAACTTAACTGTAGGGCGAATGTAAAGCCGTGAATGTTGTTTTTCTAGAAAAAATATAGAGCCTACGGTAGAAATGAGTTCTACCGTAGGCTCTATTAATAGTTCTCTGGAAGAGCTAGCAGATCAGATATATGCCTGCTGTGAGTTGATTATGTGGCTACTTAGTAATCGCTTGCGTAATCGCTTCTACTGGAGAGTACTCAGCGGGCGCTAAGGCATTACCACGAATTAGACTGCCGATAGTTTTGGCAGTAATCTTCATTTGAGTAATGGGATTAGCAGGTACAACAGTTTTGTACAGATAGCTGTCAAAGGTAAGTTTCTGAACATCAATGTCAGCACACATCTCTACAAATGCTTCGCGAGTAGCATCGGAACGGTAGAAGACGCGCTGCAGAATATCCAGTACCAGGTAGGTGACGCCATACTGCTTGTCCCAACGCTTGATGTAAGTCTTGAGTTCAGCTTCAGTTAGAGCTCGCTCACCACTGTTGGATAGTTCAACAATAGTCTCAGCACACATGCGACCAGATTTAGCGGCAAAATAAATGCCCTCACCAGAAGACTTGGTTACGGTGCCAGCAGCATCACCCACAAGTGCAACACGACCAACAACTCGGCGAGGTCTGGGATGCTCAGGAATAGGATGAGCTTCTACCTTCAGGATTTCGCCACCTTCAAGCCGCTTAGCTGCACGCTCACGAATGCCCTTTTGTAGTTGCTTAATTTTGGCCTGATTAACCCGCATGGTACCAGTACCGACAGCCACGTGATCGTACTTAGGGAAAACCCACGCGTAGAAGTCAGGGGAAACGTCATCACCGACATACATTTCTGCTAACTCTTCGTAGTAAGCCATTTTGTCGTCAGGGATGCGAATGCGCTCTTGGAATGCGATCGCATAGTTATAGTCACCGGCATCAATCGCACGAGCAACACGGGAATTGGCACCGTCAGCACCAATCACCATATCTACCTGTAAAGTCTTGGCATCCCCTTGGAGTGTGCCGTTGGAATGATCAGCGTAGTGAAGAGTGTAAGGATCCGTATCATTAGAAGGAAGTTCCAACTTGTGCACGGTGCCATTTATCACCTTGGTGCCAAGCTTCTCAGCCCGCCCACGCAGGAACCCATCAAGCACCTCACGACGGCACATGCCAATATACTCGTCATCCTTGAGGGTGCTACCGATATTAACTTCAATATTTGAAGGAGAAATCATCTTCATCTTACGTACGCGACGATCGATGATTTCAGGGGGTAAGTCAAACTCATCCACCATGCAAAGGGGAATCGCGCCACCGCAGGGCTTTGCGTTGTCTAACTTGCGCTCAAATAGATAGGTTTCAATACCTGCTTTTACTAGTGTCTCAGCAGCAGAAGAACCTGCTGGACCGCCTCCAACAACCGCAACCCGAAGTGCCAAGGTTTTTCTCCAAATCGATTAAAAGCTATGGTGTGTATGCTATCACGCAGATTTGAGCGGAACTGGCTCACTCTCGTAGATGTAACAAAAATGAAACACGATTTGAGACATGACCATAGCAACCATAGATTGCGAGTGAGGTAAGTGTTCTTAAAGATACAGATTGAGCGTGTTGTGCAGATCTCACAAGATTGTTGTGTTGCAGGTGACAACAAAATCTAGTTGTCCTGTCAGCAATCACTATTGAAAAAATCATCTTTTTCTACACGTTTCTCTTCATCCAATTAGTCAGTTCAGCCATCAATTAATGGGGGAGAGTTTGTGTTCTAAAATCCAACCTTGACAAATAGAGATTTCACTTTTAATCGCTTCATTTCGTCTAGTGAAAGTCCTTAGATTTCTTAATTGCAAGGTTCTTCCGCAAATTTGCGTAGAAAACACCGTTTCTAAATTATGAGAACTTACTTATATTTATAGATAAGTATAAAAATCGACAAGAATTCTAGATATCAATACTGATTTATCGAATTCAATGATTGCGATTCATGGGGATGCTCTTTTTTTAGAAAGTCTTGCTTCTTTGATGGCCATTAGGGGGCAAATAGGTGGTCGAATTTCGCCCATTGCTGACATTTACTAACCAAAATCTACAGGGTTTTTCAAAAAAAATGCGTCAACCCAATAAAAGGCAGGCGATCGATGAGCCACTTGCTAAGGCTAGCCCAGTCCAATTGGCTCAGCTTTGGGCTAAGCGATATGTCATTGCTATTGAAACCTATGAAGGGACTCTACAGGAGTCGAATCCCCAGTCTCGTACAGCAGTTGTTGAGCACTTGACCTCGGAACTCCGTTCCGCTAGTGCAAAAGCATGGAATTTGACTGAATCTTTCCTTGCCCATGAGGTAAAACGCCATCGCATAAATGCCAATTTGATTGACCCGTGGAGTGTTGCTGGTGATGTGCATCGAGTTTATGCCAAGGCGTTAGCCGCTTACGGCAAGCATATTCCTCCTCAGCAGTTATCGGTCAAGATTGCGTCGGGTTTAGGCGTTATTCGTAAGCGCTATACGTCTGGGGACCCAAGGTTGATTGGGTTTGTGAGTATGCAGTTTCACCACTGTGGTCAAATGCTGATAGAGTCTGCTCCTGAGTCTGAACAAGGCATACTGGCCGCTTACTTTAAGGTGATTGATGATCACTTATATATGCCGTTGCAGCGTGCCTATGCTGCTGCCGCTAGGTATGCCTATGATGATGAGCGTTTAAAGGTTGTGCAAACGCTTTTGCCCCATAGCACTGTAATCGCAAATAATGTGGTCGATCGTGTTAATACGATTTATCCCAACTATCAGTGCTACACAGATCGTTTAGACAGTGACGTTGTGCGTGTTTCTAGTGTCCGTGACACGGAGATGTTTCAGATTTATCTATGGACCTGTGTCTTAGAACAAAGTCTGTCGGCGATCCAGCAGGAGCTTTTTCCACTGTGTGTCATGCTCTATCCGACGCTCAAGGTAAATTGGGAGCTGGTGAGACACATGCTCCATTTGATGGGTCAAGAGTTTGAACAGTATGTAGAACAGTCCCGGGTGAAGCATTATGAGCCTTATCATCAGGCGCTATGGCAGATGTTTTCGCCTGAGGTGTTTCCTGACATGATTTAGTGTTCGTTAGATGGGGAATAGGTCTTAGTGCTTGGGGAGTAGGGTTGGTTCCGAAATTTCTAGGGCTGGGCGGTTAACGATTGGTGAGATAAAGATTAGTGAGAGTTTTGTGGCTGCATCTGTAGTTGCAGCGTGCGCAAAATTATGATGCCGCCTAGGGTACTGAACATTAACCACAGCCAAAATTGATGGGCCATGGCATGGTCTAAGGCCCAGCCGCCTAAGGGAGGACCAATTAAATAACCAACGGCCCAACACATGGAGTTCACTGATAAGTAGACCCCGCGTAGGGCATTGGGGGCAATGCCCACTACCAGGGCTGAGGCAATTGGGGTGTAGGCTACGGTGCCAAGCGCCATCGCCGTTAGACCTATGACGACAAAGATTGATGGTGTAATTAGCTGCTGACCGACTAACCAGGTGCTGAAAAAGGTGACTACCCAAAATCCTAAGGCAATCATCAGGGCATGGGGCTGAGTAAACCGTTTGAGCCAACGAACCATGGGCAGTTGGCAAAGGGCGGTGAGCACAATGGCCCAGGTGAAAATACCACCGACCGCTGCGTGGTTATCAAGGCCGGTAAAGCGATTGAGATAGAGGGGTAGGGTGCTTTGGGATTGAGAGAGGTAGAGGGTGAATAGGCAATTGACGACGACATAGATTTGGAGGGTGCGATCGCGAATAGCTACCTGCCACCCCTGCCAAAAATTGCCCCCAGTAGTTTTTGTGTTCAGGGTTTCCGCAATGGCAATTGCGATGATGGCATAAAACACGATAAAGGTGATGCCGTCTAGGGCAAACAACAAGCGGTAGGCCTGAAAAGCGGCAATCATAGCGCCACCGATGACCACACCCGCACTTAACCCCAGGCTATCTGCCAAGCGCACAATGGCAAACGCTTCGTTTCGATTGTTTTCAGTGGTCAAATCTGCGACGACAGCTTCGGTGGCAGGCCAGTATAGTCCTACCCCCAACCCCATCAGTAGATTGGCAATGACAAAGCCGATAAAGTCGTGGGTGATCACAAAGCAGCCATCGGCCACAGCCGAGATAGCTGCCGATATCAATAAGGTGCGTCGTCTGCCCCATTGAGGAGAATCTGCCATGGAGCCCCCAGCAAAGCGGCCGATCATGCCTGATAGGGACTGGCTGCCTAGCCCCAGGCCAATGGCGGTGGCTGATAGGCCCACATCGTCAGCAAAAAACAGCGGTGCGTAAAACAGGGTAAACCCAATGCCCAGCTGAGAGAGTAATCGACCAGCAGCCAAAATCCAGAGGCGGATATCAAGGTTAGGAAAAAGCGTCACTACTGGTTTAAAGGGGGGCAATTCTGATTTATACAACTGATGGTCACAAGACTGCTTGCATAGCTGCTATCTATGTAGAAAGACATGTAAAGCAAGACGCTTTCATTCCTGAATGGTCACCTATTTCATCACACTGATTTCACAGTTGTTGTCCTTGATCAACAGCACTAACCATATTTGGCTACCTCCCATCGTTACATTCATTGTCATCAAACTCATCTGCCATCGTCACTTTCGGCGACGGTGGGGGGCGTTATGCAAACGGGGAGCGCTGTTGGGGTGGCTAGGTTAAAACAATTTGCGCGAAAAGTGCTGTCAGTAAGCTAGTGGTCGATAATCTCGTTTTTAGGGATTTCCTCGGGTAGAATTCAGTGGGCCTATGCGGGTAGGTTTTCAATTAATTCAGGACTTTAAATAGATATGGCAGAAACAGTTCCAGTGGATCGGCGGCAGCGGGCTCAGGAGTTGCGATCGCAACTTCAAAAAGCAAGCTATGCCTACTACGTTCTGGATGCACCTGATCTGCCTGACGAAGTTTACGATCGCCTTTACCGCGAACTGCAAGACTTAGAAACCCAGTATCCAGAATTAGTTACGCCCGATAGCCCGACCCAGAGGGTCGGGGAACGACCAGCCAGCCAGTTTACGGCCCTGGAGCACAATATCCCACTGTACAGTTTGGAAAATGCCTTCGATATTGACGAGTATCGGCAGTGGGAAGGTCGCTGGCAGCGGCAAACCCCCGACATAGACTCAGCCGCTGTGGTTGCCGAACTCAAGATTGATGGCAATGCTCTGGCCCTGACCTATGAAAAGGGTTTGCTGACTCGGGGGGTAACCCGAGGTGACGGCATCAGCGGGGAAGACATCACGCAAAATATTCGCACCATTCGTTCGATTCCCCTGCGGCTACAAATTGACAACCCACCCCCCCATGTCGAAGTTCGGGGGGAAGCCTTTATTCCCAACGATGTTTTTGATCGCATTAACGTCGATCGTCAGGCTAATGGAGAAGCCCTGTTTGCAAATCCCCGCAATGCTGCAGCGGGGACACTGCGCCAGCTAGATTCTCGGGTGGTGGCTCAGCGGCGTCTCGACTTTTTTGCCTATACGTTACTACTGCCTGAGGGCGAAGGTGGGCTGACGTTACCCCAAACCCAAGAAGACTCCTTGGCGGCACTCCAGACCCTTGGATTTAAGGTCAACCCCAACCGTAAGCTTTGCCCCACCACCGCAGACGTTGCCCAGTTTTATGACCAGTGGGACGAGGCCCGTACCCAGCTGCCCTATCTGACCGATGGTGTAGTTGTGAAACTCAACGACTTAGCGTTACAAGAGCGATTAGGGTTCACCCAAAAGTTTCCCCGCTGGGCCATTGCTCTTAAATACCCTGCCGAGGAAGTTCCCACGATTTTGCAGGATATGACGGTGCAAATAGGGCGGACTGGTGCCGTTACGCCGGTGGCTGAGTTGGCCCCTGTACAGCTAGCGGGCACGACTGTGTCCCGCGCAACATTGCACAATGCCGATCGTCTGGCCGAGCTTAATTTGCATAAGGGCGACACAGTGATCGTTCGCAAAGCCGGTGAAATTATTCCTGAGGTAGTGCGGGTTTTGTCAGACCTAAGACCAGAAGGAGCACAGCTTTGTCAGTTGCCCACCCACTGTCCTGAATGTGGTGAAACATTGGTGCGGCCAGTCAATGAGGCGGTAACTCGCTGTATCAATCCGTCTTGTCCTGCAATTGTTCGGGGTGACTTGATTCATTGGGCTAGTCGCCAGGCCCTAGATATCGCTGGTCTGGGTGAAAAATGGATACAGCAACTTCTGGCGCAGAATCTTGTTAGCTCCGTTGCTGATTTGTATGAGCTTACGGTGGAAGAACTTTTGTCCCTAGAACGTATGGGGCAAAAGAGCGCTCAGAATCTAGTAGATGCGATCGCTGCCTCTAAATCCCAGCCCTGGGCTAGGGTGCTGTTTGGATTAGGGATTCGACATGTGGGCGCGGTGAACGCCCAACTTCTAGCCAAGCAATTCTACACCGTAGATCTACTGGCTACGGCTCCTCCTGAAGAGATTGAGTCGGTTTACGGCATTGGTCCGGAAATTGCCTATTCAGTTTATGAATGGTTTCAGGCAGAGGCTAATAAGAGCCTGATCACGCGCCTAAAAGACAAAAAAATTGGGGTACAGCTAGAGGGGGCACCACCATCAGACGAGCCTACCGATCTGCCTATGATGGGAAAAACTTTTGTCCTGACTGGCATTTTGCCCACTCTAAGCCGTAAGGAAGCAAAGGCCAAAATTGAGGAAAGTGGCGGTAAAGTGACCGGATCCGTAAGTTCTAAAACAAGCTATGTTGTGGTCGGTGTAGATGCCGGATCAAAGCTTGCTAAGGCCGAAAAACTGGGTATTCAACGTTTGAGTGAAGATGATTTGCTGACGTTGCTACAACAAACGGCATCCTCATAACTAGTTTTTTGGGGTTTTGTCTGGCTGCGAATACAAGGTTATCCATGAAACGAGTGTGCTTATCAGCTGCAATAAAGGGCCTACAACGTCTAACCCTGGGCATGGGAGCCGTGTTGGTGGCGGCTATCCCTAGTCAAGCGGCGGACCGAATCACATTTGCGTTTGGTCCGATTGAGCGTTCCATTGAGCTGGCTGATTTGGAGCAGTTGGTTGAGGACGGTGTGCTCAGTGACGATCTTGCCTACTATGCAAGATTTTTACCCGATGACTATGACATCGACGAAGTTAGACAAGCCCTGACCTGGCGTGTGGAAGAAGATATTGCCACCATCAATGTAGATGTGGTGCTGCTCGATCGATTCTTCTACACGAAGCAGGGAGAGTATCTCTTAAATATTGCTGCTGATTTTATTCGCACAGAGGCCCGGCGCAGCGATCTACGTGCCTTACGGGGAGCAATTTTAGTTGCTGTTTCCGATGAAGATGAAGGCCTCACTCTCTTAAATGCGATTCGTCGGTTTCCATCCCCAGAAATGCGCATCGAGTTAGATCGGGGACTGGGGCTGTTGCGTGAGATTAATCGAGCGATTTATGAAACCGATGCATCCATTGCTTTACTAGAGCGTTTGGGGGCTCCTACCGGTAATCTTTCAGAAGCAGACCAGGCGCGTTTACTGGCTTTGGCGAATCAGGCGCGACAGCCTGGACGCTATCAGGTGGAACGGCAAAGATTGTCAGGCAATGCGCCGATTCCGGCGGATATCTATTTGCCCACATTACAAGGTCAGAGCCAGCGCAATCGTCCCACGGTGATTATTTCCCACGGTTTGGGGAATGATCGTACATCCTATGCCTACCTGGGACGTCATTTAGCATCCCATGGCTTTGTTGTGGTCAATGTAGAACATCCTGGCAGTAATGCTGAGCAAATTAATGCGCTGTTGGTGGGCCAATCGGCAGATGTTGTGGCCAATGAAGAGTTTATTGAACGGCCACGACAAATTTCTGCCCTGCTTAATTACTTAGAGCGTGAGGCAAGTCAATTTGGTAGCTTGATCAACTTTGCTGAAGTGGGACTAGTGGGCCAGTCTTTTGGTGGCTATACAGCCTTGGCGTTAGCGGGTGCCACACTTGATTTTGAAATACTTCGGGAAAGCTGTCCCCCCAGTTCACTGTCGCTAAATGTGTCGCTATTGCTGCAGTGCCAGGCAGGGCAGCTAGCTGAGCCCAATGAAACCATGTTGTCATTGCAGGATGGTCGGGTGCGGGCTGCGATCGCAATCAACCCCATCACCAGCGTCCTTTTTGGTGAAGAAAGCATGGGGCAAGTCACCACCCCCACCATGATTTTTGCCAGCGGAGCTGATACCGTTGCCCCTGCTTTGCAAGAACAGTTGGTTCCCTTTACCTGGCTTACCCAGCCCGAGCGTTATCTCATGCTCATGCGCCAGGGCACCCATTTTTCTACCATTGCCATGACTGAAACTGGCAGCGAAGCCTTTGACTTGCCGAGCGAGATCCTTGGTCCTGAACCAGAGCTAGCGCAAGATTACTTAGAGGCATCAAGTCTGGCCTTTTTGACTCAGCATCTGAGTGGAGATATGACCTATGCAGATTTACTGACGGCGGACGGCATCGCTCAGCTCAATGAGGAGCCAATTCAACTGACCTTGGTACAAGAACTCACCGGTCCCACCTTGGCCGATCAATTAGGGGGGCCTCCCCGATCAGCAACAGACTCCATTGAATCACCTGGGGGAGAGCCGTTGCCTCCGGATGTACCCGTGATGGATGCACCCGTGACAGACCCCGCAACCACAGCACCCCCTGTCACCGAGGTGATCTTAGAGGAACCACAGCCTGTATTGTCTAATCCGTCTACCCAGTAGCCCTGATAGGATAGCTGCTGTGAATTGCCCATTGTCTGCCATCAGCCTATGCCCGACGGCTTTCTTAATCTCCATAAACCTACTGGGTGGACATCCCACGACTGTGTCGCCAAGCTACGTCGTCTGCTCCAGACTAAAAAGATTGGCCATGCCGGCACGTTAGACCCGGCAGCAATAGGGGTGCTGCCCGTTGCCGTGGGCCGAGCAACACGGCTGCTGCAATACCTGCCTGACGATAAAGCATACCGAGCCGTTGTCCAGTTGGGCACCACCACTGATACAGATGATTTAGAGGGAGCTGTGTTAACTCAGACGTCAGCGGCCCATTTGAGCCTGTCTGCTGTCACCGAGCAATTGGCTAATTTCCAAGGAGAAATTCAGCAAATTCCGCCAATGTACAGTGCTGTGCATGTTAATGGTCAGCGGCTGTACGACTTAGCGCGACAGGGCAAAGCCGCCACCATCGATGTGCCCTGTCGTCATGTGGTCGTGCACTCCATTAATGTTGTGAACTGGCAACCCGGTGAAAGCCCAACTATCACCTTAGACATTGCCTGTGGAGCCGGCACCTACATTCGTTCAATTGCCAGGGATTTAGGACAGTGTCTCGGGGTAGGCGGCACCCTGTCTTCGTTATTACGTACGCAAAGTAGCGGCTTTAATTTAGATACCAGTATTTCCTTTGAACAGTTAAATGAGCAACTAGAGCAACTTCAATTAATCACTCCGGCGGTGGCCATGGGACATTTGCCCGAAATAACACTCCCCCTTGAATTAGGTCGTCGGTGGTGTTTAGGGCAGCGTGTGCCCAGGGAACCGACCATTGAGTTGGAAAAGCCTTTACGTGTCATTACTGAAGCCTGTCCATTTTTGGGTGTGGGTGTCTTCCGGATTAAAGACCATCAGCCTCATTTAGTTCCCAAAATGGTGTTTGTGCAACCTTCTTGACGACGCATCAGTTTTAATTTCAGTGATTATCTGTAGTCGTCATACAGAACATGTAGATATTAGGGAAACCAAATAAAGCTTAGATGTGTCCTTTAAATGTGCATCCCCGTGATTTTTACTAGCTAATTTGTCGTTCACTGGGTAAGATGTCCATGTCTAACTGGGATCCTTCTTCTGCGCTTAAGCACTTCAAGGTGGGGGAAGTCATTTTTTCTGAGGGTGATCCTGGAGATTCTGCTTACATCATCGAGTCAGGCAGGGTAGAGGTTGCAGTCAGTGTTGATGGTCAAGCATTTCCCTTACGTATTCTGACGAGTGGTGATGTCTTGGGGGAAATGGCCGTCATGGACACGGCACCACGCTCTGCATCAGCCAAAGCGATTGAAGAGACGGTGTGTGTTGCCATTTCGAGCCGTCAAATTTCAGAACGCATTCAAGGGGCAGACCCCATTGTCCAGCTCTTGGTGACCACGCTGCTTCACCGGATTCGTAGCACGCCTCAAGTGACGTTATCTGGGTATCCCAAAGTGGCAACAGGCCTACAGCAAGCGCCATCGGACAATGATGAGGTTCTGGACAAAATACGTCTGGAATCGGAATTACGAGCGGCGTTGGAGAATCAGCAGCTACGACCTCACTATCAGCCCTTGGTTGATATTCAAACTCGTCGGATCCTTGGTTTTGAAGCTTTGATCCGTTGGTTTAGCCCTACGCGGGGCCATGTGTCTCCTGGGGAATTCACCAGTATTGCCGAAGAAACGTCCTTGATTATTCCCATTGGTCAGCAAACGTTGCAACAGTCCTGTCGTGATTTGGTGCAGCTGCAAAAGTCTTGTCCAGACAGACAATTGTTTATGAGTATCAATGTGGCCCCTCGACAGTTAGCTGAAGACGACTTTTTAGCGGCATTGCAACTTATTGTGGAGCAATATGGACTGCATCCATCCCAGGTCAAGCTTGAAGTGACAGAGCGGGTATTTATGGAAGATCCCGTTGCCCTTGAAAGTCTCCAGACCTGTCGGCAAGCCGGGTTCCATATTGCCTTGGATGATTTTGGTACTGGCTTCTCAAGCCTGAACTATCTCACTCGTTTTGAAGTGGATGGCTTCAAAATTGATCGGGCCTTTGTTCAAGAAATTCTGACCAATCCACGGACGCAGGTGTTATTGGAAAGTATGCTCACCATGGCCCATGGCTTAGGTATGCAGACGGTTGTGGAAGGGATTGAAACCCAGGAACAACTTCAGGTGCTGCAGCGGTCTGGGTGTGATATTGGTCAAGGCTATTTCTTTGGGAAACCTTTGCCTTTTGCTGAGGTACAGCAGCTACTGGTGCAAGAACGGGTTCAAAATCCAATCAAATCGTAGCGACCTGCTTGTTCTACTAAGAGTGTTGCGGGTTTGTTGATGGTTTTGCCTGTGATGGCCAGCAAGGAGCGTTGCTGACCCACATCACTGTAGAGTAGTTTGCCATTGTCAGACAAAATCATGACTTTACCTGGGAAGAGTCCGAGCTCGGAGGGCACGCCAGGACCCATGGTAAAGATATGCTCAGCGGTTCGGTCGCCCATTAAGTCCATCCTGATATATTGCAGGTGAGGATAAAGCTGCGCTGTCTGTTCAAATGTCAGGCCTAACTGACGACTGATGGCCTCTGCCATTAGAGTTAGAGTATCGGTTTGATGGAAATCTGTCTGGGGGAACTGTGTCGACTCTGCGTCATCAACTGAAGACTCGTTTGTCGCGTTACGGCTTTCGACAGGCGGTGTTGGTGCTGTTTGCCACGGTAGCGTGGTAAGCCATTGCAGACTGTTGGGCGTAGTGACTAATGTAGAACCATTTATTTTGGGGCCACTGGCTAAAAAGGTAAGCCTTGATCCAGTGGTTTGGACGCCATGAACGGTGACTCCGGCAACATGCCGATTGCCACTAAATAATTGCAACTGTCTGCGAATGGCTACGGATTCTGCCCACATGTTAGTAGCTGTGATGGCTACGGGGGGGCGTCCCCAACCTGTGTTGTCTTGAAGCAGTTGCACATTGATGTGATACCAGCTTTGTCCAGGGGCCAGAGTCGGCAGGGTTTGCGATCGCAACCACCCATGCCCCGGTGCACCCACAGCGGTTGCTTGGCCAATCAAGCTGGTGTAGCGCCCTGGCTCATTGGTCGCAGGCAAAGATGCTGTGGATGTGTTGGTGTCTGAGTAGCCGTTGATCAGCGCAATATTTTCAGCAAACTTTTGACCTCCCAGCGCCTGTAGGCGCTCCAGCGTAGCTTTTGAACGTGTCTTTTTCTGTAGCCATTCTTCCCCGGCTTCTGGCGATTGGCGAGACGTTACTAATAACGCTCCCCAAATCTGCGTTGTCACATCCTTGGGATGGACTTGTAGATGTGTGGTGACCCCACGCCAGAGGGCATCAAAATCCCGTTCTAATCGTTTTAGCGTAGGACCATAAATGGCTGGGTTGTTTTCTAACGTGCTGAGAGCCTTATCCCACTGGCCATCAATCAGATAAGCCAGAATATGCTGCTGCTGACTTGATAAGGTTTGGTCTGTTTGAGCTTTGGTGCGTGTAGCGTGCAGCTGAATTAAGTCAAGCTGTGCTTGAGCCTCGGCTGACCAATCGTGTCCCAAGGTTGCCTTGGCAGATTCCATCATCTGGAGACTATGGGACCAGACAGATCCTTGCGCCAGTTTTAGAGCTTTGTCATAGAGAGAGGTACTCAAATCTTGCTCATACACTGAACGATAGAGGGAGACTTCCTGTAGCCGGGGTGGATCGTTGGGAACGAGCTGATACAGCAAAAAACTGGGTCGTAGGCCAACGGTTTGGTCAACAATTAGCTGTTTTCCGGTGTCTCCGTTTTTCCATTGGGGTGGTTGACCCGCTGGACTCGACCAGTTCAACAATCGATGCAAGCGTTGAGCGTGGGACTGATAGCTTAAAATCTGGCCGTATCGCATGACGGTATTGCCGTAACGGCGCTGTCCCTCCAATAACAACCAAGGCTCATTCGCTGCTTTGCCAGCCATGGGCTGCACAGATGATAAAGAGGCGTCACTATCTACGCTAGCTACCTGAGACGCTGTACCCACCAGCGGTGTCGTGATAAACGATTCTTTCATGGGGCGAATCTTGACCTGTTCAACCCGTTGGAGCTGATCGTTCTGAACGCGATACACCCATAGTTCTTGAATAGTTTTGTCGTCGCTATTCAAGATTGGATAGAACCAGGCTTTGGGCTGATCGGCTCTAGGCCAGGCAATGGGTTGGCCATGGGTAATGTTTTGAGCCCGCATCTCCGCCTGAATCTCATCTGCTGTCTGGGGAACTGCCTCAAAGGTATTGACTAACCCAGGGAACGCC
This sequence comes from Leptothoe sp. ISB3NOV94-8A, assembly GCF_043421595.1. Lineage (NCBI taxonomy): Bacteria > Bacillati > Cyanobacteriota > Cyanophyceae > Nodosilineales > Cymatolegaceae > Leptothoe > Leptothoe sp. ISB3NOV94-8A. Next base: position 6,730,286 of record NZ_JAXSQW010000001.1, read on the forward strand.
GTCTTTAGCCAGTTTGGACTATAGGGGTCAACAATCAGTTTGGCACCTGATAAAATCATCGCCACCAATAAAGCTCCACCGCTGCCTAAGGCCAGCCAGCTTAACAACGACCAGGGAATACGCCCCGTCGTTGGACTCACCAAAAGCTTTACCTGAGCGGTGGGTGGATTTGATTTGCTCAGACCCATAGGGATGTTGTCATCAGAGCAGCAAGACCAAATAGTCTCTAGGAGGATAGCACTTGTGCGTATTTTTGCCCGAGGCTTTCCCAGTTAAATTCAGCTTCAATCATCTGACGTGCATTCGCGGATAATGTTTGACGCAATGCAGCATCTTCAAATAATTGACCGATGGCCTTTACATAGTCTTCTGGCTGGTTGGCCCGCAGGGCTCGTAGCGGTACCCCCTCAACATCTACTGCCATGCCCTCAAGACCGCGATCGCTACCCACCACCGGCACCCCTACGGCCATGGATTCCAGCGTCTTGGTTTTAATGCCGATGCCTGCCCGCAGCGGCACTACACTGACCGTCGACTGCTGTAGACATTCTGTAATAGACGGCACCCGACCCGTGACCGTCACACCAGGGATACTGTCCAATTCTTTAACGGCGGGGACAGGCCGGGTGCCCACGAGACTTAACGTGGCCTCAGGATAGCGCTGCCTCACTAGGGGAAAAATTGTCTGGGCAAAATAGCAGGCTGCGTCGATATTGTGAGACGAATCCATTGCTCCGATAAAAATCAAAGATTGACCACCGGGGTCATGGGAGCGATAGGGGGATGTCTCTAGATCAACACCCGTCGAAACAATATTGATGTTGGCGTCTGGTATCAAGCTTTGAATATGTTTGCGATCGTTCGGTGTGGTGACTACCAGGTGGGTGAATTTTGCACAGTACCGTTTTTCATAACGGGCCAAAAGGGGCAGATACAAGCGATCGCGTAGGGTATTTTCCGATGCGCCTGCCTCCAAATGATCAAGCACCCAGCCGTAGACAGAGCTATGGATATCCGCTACCGTCTTTACCCGCTCACGCAGCTTAGGGTGCACGTACATTTCATTGACACCATGCTCACAAACAACGGCGTCATAGTCTCCGCCCTCCACCTGTTGCGTCACCCAAGTGTAAACCTCTGGCGAAAACCGAAACGTGACGCTGGGCGGTGTGCCGGTAATGAAAAACTGAGCCAGACGCAGAGCCTGCTTCAGCGGATTTCGATCCTGACCAGGATCTTTTTTATCAGGCACTGGAAATAGTTTGATGTCCTTGACCCATGTTTTCAAGGTATGAATGTTTTCTGCAGTGGCATTCTGGGTCTTATGGGCCACTAGGGTAATGTCATGTAGCGGTCCAATTTGCCTGAGTAAATTAAATGTACGAACCTCAGCCGCACCGTGACTGGGGGGATAGGGAAAGGTGTTAAGGGAAAGGACGAGCAGACGCATTGGGGTTAGGGATTGAGTAATGGGGAATTTTGAGTTTTGAAGTTATTAAGTTATAAGGTCCTCGTGACGGTCCCTTCTTGAGGGAAATCAAGACAAATAATGATCCAACATTCAAAATTCAAACCTAAGAACTAATAATCAGGAACTAATAACCTAATCACTTTTCAACCAGGCAATTTCCTCAGCATTGTCTGGCAGTTTCGACTCTCGCTGACCTAGGGTGCGAGCATGGAAGCAGTACAGACCAATGGGAGTCATGGCTAAGTCGATCAGATCGGCTTTACCTGTAATTAGTTTCACTAAACCTACAGGAAGTTCCTTGGCGACCCAACGAGCTAAGGAGTAACGGACCTCGTGGGCCATTAATGGACGAGTGAGCTTAATGCCGTGGATCTGGTTCAGGTATCGATTAGAGCGTCCATAGCGATACCATTGTTTGCGCAGCTCTTTCAGGGTGGTACGGTGATGATGCTGTACTACAGCAGTTTTGGCATAGTGCAGTTGCCAACCTCCATCTCGCTGTAGTCGCCAGCAAATATCGGCGTCCCCCCCAGTGGTCATATACGGGCGAAATAATCCGATTTTTTCAAATGCACAGGCTCGCACAGCAATATTGGCTGTTTGACCATAGGGACAAAACGAGTGGTTGAGGGTGTCCTGCTGCGACATGATGTTCTTGCGCTCGGCGTAGCGTTCGAGCCAGGTATTGCCAGGTAGAGCCGTGATTTCTCCGACACAAAGACCAACAGCGCTGTCTTTAAATCCCTGCACTAAGTTTTCGAGCCAGGTGGCCGCAGGATAACAGTCGGCATCGGTAAAGGCTAAAATCTCCCCGGTTGCTGCACGGATGCCGGTGTTGCGGGCGGCGTAGGCACTTTGGATTTCAGTCTCACTGAGATGCCTGAGGGAGATTTCGATGGATTCTGCCTGGGTGACGGCGTCTTTGAGAATATCGGGGGTGCGATCGCAACTACCATTATCCACCAACAAATATTCCACCCGATCTGCCGGATAGGTTTGTCCTAGTAGACACTCAATCAAACCTGGTAAATCGGTTTCGCCATTGTAAATGGGCACAATCACTGAAACCGTTGGCAAAAATGGACTGGGTTGGGCAGGTATTTCGTTGGCAACCATAAAAGCTTGGGGCATTGGTTCTCAACTAATCTATAGCGACATCTACAGGTAGTTTTGCCACCAATGTGTCGAGAATTAACATAGACTGCTCGTTCCTTTGGGACTGCTTATTTATAAACTGAGCCCATAAACTGAACCAATTCTGGCAGTTCACACAAACCAATACATAAGGTGTAGAGCATCTTTATGTAATCCTTACTGACATTAAGTGGGCTCACGGGTCAGTAAACTAGCCAATATATCTATGGCCTTGCTGATCCTCGAGAGGGCTTGAGTTGTGAGCTACCGTCAAATAGCAAGGGGTCTAAACCGGTTCATCCCCTACATCAGCAATCGCTATCTGTAACTCCTATATCAAACCTATACCGTCGTGTCTAAAGTTAGTGTTTGTATCCCCACCTACAACCGGGCCAAAATCTTGCCCTATGCTGTCACCAGCGTCCTGAATCAAACCTATTGCGACTTTGAGCTTATCATCTGTGATGATGCCTCCTCCGATAATACGGCTGAGGTGGTGGCTCAGTGGAATGACCCGCGTATTCGTTATATTCGCCATCCACAAAATATCAAACGCAGTCGTAACATGCGTTCAGGTTATGAAGCGGCCCAAGGAGACTATTTCATTAAATTTGATGATGATGATGCCCTCACCCCCACCTTTTTAGAACGCACGGTTGCGGTGATGGAAAGCCAGCCCAGTGTGGATTTTGTCTGTACCGATCACTGGGTGATCAATGCCCGCAATCAGCGAGACGAAGTCGCAACAGCAGCTAACTCTGCTAAATGGGGTAAAGATCGGCTGACAGAGGCCATCATCGATGACATACTCACAGAAACCTTTGTTCACCAAAGTTTGCAGGTAGGATCTACGCTTTTTCGTCGAGATTGCCTCAGTGAAGTGGACTTTATGCGCTTTGAGGCTGATGGTTGCGAGGACTTTGACTTATTGGTGCGGCTAGCGACCATCGGTAAAATCGGCTACTTTATCCCTGAGCGACTGATGGAATACCGTTTTCATGGGGGGCAAACCAGTTTGAAACAGGATATTCATTTTCTCTCCGCTAAGCTTTTTTGTTTAGAAAGTTATCGCTTTACTGATCGTCCTAAATTAGAAATAATCCGTCGGTCTAAGCTCGACGGTCTTAAGCAAGTTCTCGCCATGAGGCTGATCGAAAAAGGAGAAACCCAACGTGGGCGTCAGCTGATGCAAGAACTGGCTGCCCAGGGTCCCCTGTCTATGAAGGCGAAGGTGGGTAAGGTGTTGTCCTATCTTCCCGCAGGCCTGCGTCAGCTAGCGTTTCAAGGGTTTCGACAGCTGCGACCTGATGATTACAGTGAGCGTGTTCGCAATGCAGCTGGATAAAAAACAGGGGTTAGGATTAAAGCTATCCATGGTGCTGTCGCTATGCAGTCTGACCCAGTGTGCGGCACCGCAAGAACCGCCGATCGCACCCCCTCAGATATCAGAGCGTTTAGCAATTTTGCAACCCGAACTCATCATACAAAACTGGCCTGATGATAATGCGCCCATAGCCCGTTTCCATGTGGTGACTATTCCACCTGACTATCCGGTGGAGGTGGCTGTGAGTGAGCAGTTGAAAACGGTGGAAACGTTCGCCGCTGACACCGAAGCATGGGCTGTGATCAATGGTGGTTTTTTTGACCCTCAGAATGCTCAGACCACGTCCTTCATTACCGTAGACAGCACTCTAGCTGCAGATCCTCGCAATAATCGACGGTTAATGGATAACCCTGATCTGGCGATTTATATGGAGCAAATTCTTAACCGCTCTGAGTTTCGCCGCTATGACTGTGGTGGTGATATTCGCTATGACATTACGTTCCACAATGCCTCGCTTCCTAAAGCCTGCGTGTTGCACAGCTCCCTTGGCGCAGGGCCACAGCTTTTCCCGGATACTGCTCAAGCCGAAGGATTTACGGACTATGCTGATGGTCGATTAATGCGTGATGCCATCGGTACTCAGCAGCGTAATGCCCGTAGTGCCGTTGGTATCCAGCAAGACGGCACTGTCGTTTGGGTGATGGTGGCACAGATAGAACCAGGTGGCGGGATGACCTTAGCGGAGCTAGCCGATATTATGGCCATCTGGAAGGTTGAGAAAGCGTTGAATCTAGATGGGGGAAGCTCATCATCGTTACATGTGGCATGGCCAGGGATGACGGCTGATGGTTTGGCTCAAACCTATTACGGACGTCTCGATCAAAACGGTCAAACTATCCAGCGACCGGTTAAATCTGTACTGCTGTTGCCCCGGTCTGACCAGAATTAACTGGACTAAGAACCTATACCCTATACCCAATCCGAATCCAGTAAACTCGATTAGAAATAAGCCATCCCGTAGGGGCAATCGGGGATTGCCTTACCATCCCTGATTGCCCTGCAATATCGGGGATTGCCAGGATTTGTATTATGAATCCTTGGGGTACACATTAGCCTGCTGTAGGTAGCCGAGTTGAATCAGTATCCAGCAGATGATTCCGTATATTGCTCCCGCAGTAATCAATACTCTGTACCCTGGGTCAACCACAATTTGCATGGCGGGTGGGGTGAGAATTAGACCGGACAAAATAGACGTCGCTATAGATGTAATGACAAAACTCCATGGGCCGATGATCCCCTTGGAGCGGCGAGATGCAATCGGTTTGATCTTTCTAACTCGATTTGGGATTGAACGAATACGTTCTACGCGACGATCTATCCAAGGCCACATCTGCATACCGGTCATAAAGGCAATTGGGAACATGAGAAAACCGACAACGCCACTCCATTGAGAATAAGGAGCGACCAAAGCGGTTAGGTGAGTACCGCCAAAGCTACCGCCAAATAGCAGCAAAGCTGATGTGAAAAAATTTGCTGTCGGTTTAGGTGCTGGGGAAGATGATGGCATCGGGGCTGGGTCAATTGATTGCACTTGTTACGTTTACAGCCGTAGTGCCGTGATGTACGGAAATCCATCATGAACTTATGGATAAGTGTTCTTTACGTTGAAAGCCCCCAATCTGTGGTGTTCTCCTGCAAGCTAGGATTAGCTAATTTTTTTTAACGGCTTCATTTGCATGCTGGCATCAGCTTTACAGGAGGTGCTCACTGATGGTCTGAGGCATTGGCAGCACAATCAGTACTAAAATCACCATGGCTATGAGACCTAAGGCATCGCGCACGCCATTGAGTTCGCTGACATCGTCAAGCGCTGGTTCGTCTCGGCTAGACATAAATATGAGTAGCAGTGCCCACAGTAAGTAGGCGGGTTGGATAAATGCCATGGCGGCTACCAAGATTCGAGTAATGTTGCCAATGGCAGCTCCACTCCAGCGACCATACATGGCATGGACAATGTGGCCACCATCTAACTGGCCTACAGGCATTAAGTTGAGAGCCGTTAATACCAAGCCTAAACAGCCTGCGATCGCAACCGAATGCAGATAAAGAGCCGTATCTATCTGAAAATCACTACCCAACGCTAACTTACTCAGCAGCACCAGCAAGATTGAACCCTTTGGGTCTAAGGACTGAAAGTTAAACAGACCTGATTCCTCGGTTAACTCGACCATCTGTGAGTGGGCTAACCCCCAAATTACGATGGGTAGGCTGACTAGAAATCCAGCCAGCGGGCCTGCTACGCCCAAGTCAAATAGAGCGCGACGGTTGGGGGCGGGTGCTTTGATCCGCACAAAAGCGCCAATGGTGCCGAGAAAATAGGGGACTGGAATAAAGAATGGTGCGGAAGCTGGAATATGGTGACGGCGAGCCATGGCATAGTGGGCCAGTTCTCGCACGGCCAAAATCATCATCACCGCGAGGCTATAGCCCAGGCCTTTAACCAACAGCGCTGGCTGCGATAGCAGCTCTGGAATAGATAGATCGCCCACTAGCAGCAACCCTGCCAATGTGGTGGTGCCCAGGGTCAAAATAAACAGTAGAATCGAGAGCCGCCAGCCGCTGTCTTTTGATGAATTGGCGGGTTCTCGATTAGGGACCAGGGTGAAGACAGGATCACCATTACGTTCTTCCTGCAAAACCACCAAGAACTGATGGCCAAATTGCGATCGCACATTTTGCTGCACAGTGCTATGGGCAACGGCTGGTGTCGCTTTCAGTCGCCCATGGCAGATCATCATCTGTTGGCGATGTTCAATCTTCTGTAAAAAATAAATAGACCACGGAAAACATGACCTCAAACGCTCTTCTTCCTCTCGTTCCATGAGCATTGGCGGTGCTGGTGCTGGTCGATGAGGCGGTAGTGTTGATGGGCGCTGTGCCGATGGACGTCGACCCAATAGGACTACCCACATGTATATCAGGGGGCAAACAATAAATAGGCCTAGTATGAAAATATTAGGTGGGGCATATCTGCCATGCTTTAGAACCCAGGCTGTCAGAGCTAAAATGGGTGTCATAATAATCAGCCACAATAGCCAAACTGGGGAGCGTGTCATAGTCGCTACGCCTCGACGAATGACCAAGTAGGTCAAGATTCCCAGTAATATCGATAACAGTACAAATGTCATAAACCCACAATCCGCCCCCTTACCAGGACTCTGAATTACCATACCAGGCAGGGCCCTAGGGTGAGAGATGATGGCTTTTTTGGGAGCTTTTGGTGTCTACTTCAACAATAAACTTGGACAACAGCCCTACAACTAGCGAAACAGCTCGATCGAACACAAAGCTACCCCGGTCGGTATTTGGCGCGGATACTAATGTTTACGCGTTTCCACCCAACCGTGAAACCTTAGGGGGTACAGCTTATTTGATCACGTATGCGCCGACGCCAGACAGCAACTCTGTCGCAAGAAGCAACATTCTAGTGGACTGTCCCGCTTTGACAGATACAAACTTGAACTTTATTGCTGAGCAAGGGGGGCTACAGTGGTTGGTCATTACTCACCGTGGCGGCAGTAGCCATGTCCGTGATTGGCAATCTCAATTTGGCTGTGATGTTGTCCTACAGGAGCAAGAGGCTTACCTACTTCCCCAGATAGAAACTCGCACATTTCATCACGAGCTAACGCTGACACCTCGTCATAAACTCCTTTGGACTCCCGGTCATTCTCCCGGATCCGCATGTCTTTACAATGCAGACCAAGGTGGCATTCTGTTTAGCGGGCGTCATGTCCTACCAACGCGCCAGGGCGGTGCTACCCCGCTCCGGGTTTCCAAAACCTTTCATTGGCCCCGTCAGCTCAAGCATGTGCAGCGACTGCTAGATAAATTTACCCCTCAAACCCTGAGCTATATCTGTCCAGGAGCTAATATTGGTTTCCTTCGCGGTAAGCAGTTTATCGATGATGCCTACAACAAATTAGCTGGTTTAGATTTGCAAGAATTGGCGAAGAGTCAGGTACTACTTTAGTGAGTTCTTGGTTGCTATCCCTTAGTGAATGGTCGTTAGACCACAGTAAACACCATGAAGGAAAACAAGATGCAGGCCGTGAACGAATAACCCAGAACTAAAAACTATCACTCCTCCCCACTACCCCCAATCACCGGTTTAAACGTCTCCAAAATGTCATCCACAGGTAGATCTGCTGGATGCAGTAACCAGGTGCGTTGGCAAGGCTGAATTAGGGTTTGTACCAGGGGCGACAGCTGACTAATAGCGACCAATCCTTCAGCGGTTTTCAGTTTAATCCCCCGCTGATAAAGGGTATAGCCTCGATTACTGATGTGGTGCAGACTCAAATAGATTTTAGGGTCTGGTACGGTACCGTAGACCTGATGCCGTGCTATCAATAATATTTCTGCCTGTTGTGCATAGGTGTATTGGCTAATTTCCGTCGCTTTGGGCAGTCGACGATTCACAAATTGTTGACAGAGGTCGGCCAGGATCAGGTCCTTGTGGGTTTGCCAACGCTGTAGGTGGTAGGACAACACATAGTCGTCTTGGGCTAAATACTGCTCTAGGGGCAGCTCATCAACGTCACAGCTTAACCAGGCAGTCATAGTGTTGTCTGCTTCCAGGGTGCCTGTGGTTAGGAGGGCTTTAGCCCGCCTAATTGTCTGCTCTAAAACCCAAGTGGCGACTAAATTTTTGGGGTGATTATAGATATGGGCGTACATAAAGTAGCGCACCACCAGGTAGTGTTCGATTGCCCCTAGACCCTTTTTAACCACAATTAGCTGCTGACTGGCTGGATCGTAGTCTAGAGCTAAAATGATGCGGTCAAGATCTAGCTGGCCATAGGACGCTCCCGTAAAATAGCTGTCACGCATCAGGTAGTCGATGCGATCGCAATCCAACTGACTCGACACTAACTGCCACACACAAGGTACGGGATGCTGGTGCTGATAAATTGCATCAATGTCGCAACGTAACTTGGGTGAGAACTCATCCAAGCGCCTACGCACCTCTGGAGCCTGTTTCAGAATGCGTCGCGTCCAATGCTCATGGTGACCGCCAAACACTTCCTCCGTCGTATGACTAAACGGACCATGGCCGACATCATGGAGCAACGCTGCGCACAAAACTGCTGCGCGATGAACCATCAACTCTGGATAGATAGCTGCCAGTCGGTCAAATGCACGGCGGGCAATGGCCATAACCCCCAGCGAATGGGTGAACCGTGAACTTTCTGCACCGTGAAATGTGAGGCTAGCAGGCCCAAGTTGCCGGATGCGTCGCAGCCGCTGAAAAGGTGACGTATCGATCAGCTCAATCAATAATGCTTCTACCGGGTCAGCCCTATCGAGAGTGATAGCGCCATGGAGCGGATCATGATACGTACGGGTTTTGAGCGGCACGGTCTTAGGTTAAGGATGGCATGATCGATTCCATTAACGTTTCAACAGCCGCTTTATATTGAACATCCTTGGTTGTGGCAACTTGATCTGGGGTGATCGGCTCGTTAGTCACTGTGCGGTCGGGGGTAATCCCTAGCTTATTAATATCGTGATGGTCAGGGGTCTCATATTTTGCCACCGTCACAGCTAGCCCAGACCCATGGCTCAAATCAAATAAAGACTGAATCAGACCTTTGCCAAATGTAGTTTCCCCTACTAACAGGGCTCGATGATTATCTTGAAGCGCTCCCGCTAAGATTTCACTGGCACTGGCGGTGCCTCCATTGACCAGTAAGATCAGCGGTTTTTGAGTCATAGCTCCAGCCCCAGCTTCAAAGCTTTCCAATATCCCTTGGCGGTTAACGGTATAAACAATTGTGCCCTCATCCAACCAGAGTCTGGCAATATCAATACCTGCTTGCAATAGACCACCTGGATTATTCCGTAAGTCCAGAATGTAGCCATTAGCCTGTTGCTGCTCTAGGCGGGTGATTGCGGCTCGGATATCTTCAACGGCATTACCGTTAAACTGTCCCAAACGAATATAGCCAACTTGATTGCCTTGTTCAAAACGTAATTCTGAGAAAACGGGATTCAGATTAATGCGCTCACGAGTTAGGTTCACCTCGAAGGATGTAACGCCAGAACGTTCAATCTTTAAGGTGACAATAGTCCCCGCTGGTCCCCGCATGCGTGCGGCTGCCTCATCAAGGGAAAATGATTGGGTTGATATGCCATTGATAGCAATAATTTCATCCCTCGGTGATAACCCCGCCCGTTCAGCAGGAGAGCCAACGATGGGAGCAATCACGCGCAAGTTCTGGTTTTCATCGTCCTTGGCGATCTGTAAACCGACACCCAATAGCTCTCCAGAGGTATTGGTCTGTAAGCTTTGATATTGCTCAGGGGGTAAGAAGCGGGTGTAAGGGTCATCTAATTTCTGGAGCATCGACTGCGCTTCTTTGTAGGCATCTTCCCAGTTATTAATTGGACGCTTCAGAGCTTTCTCACGGGTAAACCACCAATTCTGATGGTTAAAGGTCTCATCTAAATAGGCCCGATTGACGATGCGCCAAACTTCCATAACCAGCTTCTGTTGCTCTGTAAAAGCAAGTGCTGGTAGAGGCGCAACCCCGAAACTCAGAACTATTGCGATACAGATCGCACAGATGCCTCTTAAAAGAACTACATGCAGCAGCCCAGTTTTTCTCATTCTTCACCACAGCTCAAACAATACCGTTGCTTAACTGAAAAGGAAATTCTATTGTTAAGCTCCTAGGGCAGCATTAATCGTCCCTTTTAGCAGCATAGCGGCTTCCTCAGAATACTGTGTTCCTCCCATCTTCCATGACAGGAATTCATGGACATCTGTATGTTCGCTGGTAAATGATTAAGTTTTGTAAATAACCCTAAGCAAATGCAACTTGCTTTTGAGCCCGTCGCAACGAGAGAATATCTTTGCCCATTTCCTCGTCTAGAGCCAGTTACAACAGCTAGTCGATGGTCGCTACATAGCTTGAAAGTTTCAAGATAGGCGGTTTCTAAAGGTTGGTTGTGTTACATTTTTTAGTAACGGCATAGATCTAATTTTATATCCGCGCTTCATGTTTACTAAGCAAGTCACCGACTCTAAGGCCTACCAGTGGTTTAATGAGCGCCTTGAGATTCAGGCTCTCGCCGATGATATCTCCAGTAAGTATGTACCGCCTCACGTCAATATCTTCTATTGCCTTGGCGGTATCACCCTCGTTTGCTTCATCATTCAGTTTGCGACTGGCTTCGCAATGACCTTTTACTACAAGCCAACTGTAGTAGAAGCGTTTAATTCAGTTCAGTACTTAATGACTGATGTTAGTTTTGGTTGGTTGATTCGCTCCATCCACCGCTGGTCTGCCAGCATGATGGTGTTGATGATGATTCTCCACGTTTTTCGGGTTTACCTCACTGGCGGTTTCAAAAATCCCCGTGAATTAACTTGGGTGACTGGTGTCATCATGGCCACTATCACTGTTTCCTTTGGTGTGACAGGTTATTCTTTGCCTTGGGACCAGGTTGGTTACTGGGCTGTAAAGATCGTATCTGGTGTACCTAGTGCAATTCCTGTTGTGGGTGGTTTGATGGTTGAGTTTATTCGCGGTGGCGAGAGCGTTGGTCAGTCAACTCTGACTCGTTTCTACAGCCTTCACACATTTGTGTTGCCTTGGCTGATGGCCGTGTTTATGTTGACTCACTTTTTGATGATTCGTAAGCAAGGTATTTCTGGTCCCTTGTAAGGGATTAGTAGCTTGACCTTGGTCAGCGCTTAGCTGCTCTCCGATTGTGGCTAAATGTTTGAGTTCTTGGCCAAATGTGGCCTCAAGCTTGATTCAGGGTTAAGCTATTTCTACCAAGTTGCGCATTCTGTTCAGAGGTAAATTAGGAGACGATTTGAGCTATGGCAACGATTAAGAAGCCTGACCTCAGTGATCCTCAACTTAGAGAGAAGCTGAAGCAGGGTATGGGTCACAATTATTATGGTGAACCTGCTTGGCCCAATGATTTGCTATACATTTTTCCCGTAGTAATCTTGGGTAGCATTGCATGCTGCGTAGCTTTAGCGGTTTTAGATCCTGCTCTTGTAGGTGAGCCTGCTAATCCTTTCGCTACACCCCTTGAGATTCTTCCTGAGTGGTATCTCTATCCTGCATTCCAGATTCTACGAATTGTACCTAACAAGCTTCTAGGAATTGCTTTGCAAACAGCGATTCCCCTTGGTCTGATGCTTGTTCCTTTCATTGAAAACGTTAATAAGTTCCAGAATCCATTCCGTCGTCCGGTTGCGACAGCAGTGTTCTTGTTTGGTACCCTAGCCACTCTTTGGTTAGGCATTGGTGCAGCTCTACCTATCGATAAGTCTTTAACTCTAGGTTTGTTCTAGGCGTTGATTTCTCTGTCTTAGGTCATTAACATTAGCTTCTTGAATTTTCGCTGTGTATTTGCGAATTTTCAAGAAGCTTTTTAATGTGTCAAGATACAGCTAAGACATCTACTCTCCTAGGCTTATCTATCGATTTTTTAGTTGATTTCGGGCAAACTATTGGTGCGAACGTGCCGGTTAGTCGGACATGTTAAAGCAAGATCAGTTGATAGTTCAAAGTAAGCTAGAAGACCTAACTCAAGTTCAGCAGTGGTTTGATCGTTTTTGTTCTGCGTCACAACTGCCATGGCTTGAGGCTGTTTTTGATCAAGTAAATTTGGCCTTGGCGGAAGGTTTTACCAATGCCGTTAGGCATGCACACAAGGGCTTACCTGCGGATACACCTATTGAAATAGATTTATTTCTCTGGCAAGAAAAATTAGAAGTCCAAGTATGGGATATGGGTCAACCGTTTGACCCCGATAAATTGCCAGAACGAAAACCGGGGACACTCACGGTAGGTGGCTATGGTTGGTTTTTGATGCGGCGATTGGCCGATGTAAACTACGAGCGTAATGATTTAGGGCGTAATTGCCTCCGAATTGTTAAATGTTCAACGCCTTCGTAAGGTTTAAAGCTTTTAAATAACTCATTAAATTTGCTGAGGAATTCACTCATCTGAAGCTATTTTGTTGTCTCATCATTAGGTGATGGGTGTTCTAAGTAATATATAAAAATGGAGCTTTGCACATGCAATTAGCTCGCAGGATATGGGCAAAAGATACATTCGTTTTTATAGAAGTATTTGGTTGTGAAGGTGGAATTCAGTCGTATATCAAAGATATCTTAACGGCGTATTTAGCCTCTAATTCACCTGCGACAGCGGATATTTTTTTGTTGCGTGATCGTCGCAATAGTATTCCCTCTGAATTTTCATCGCGCTTTAAAGTTCATTGCTTTCAGTCAGGGCATCCGATGTTCGATCGGATTCGGTTTACGTTGGCTTTAGGGCTGCATCTGTTACTTAAGCGTCCACGACGTCTATTTTGTGGACATATTAACTTGGCAGTGATGACGCGTCAGTTGGCTTGGTTAGCCAGGGTGCCTTATACAGTGCTCACCTATGGAAAAGAAGTTTGGTTTCCTCTTGGGCTAGCTGAAGGGAATGCTTTGCGAGCGGCCGATCATATTTGGACAATCAGCCGGTATAGTCGAGACTTGGCCTGTAAGGCCAATAACCTAGAAGCTGAGCGCATTGAGATACTCCCTTGTACAGTGGATGGTCAAGGTTTTACACCAGCGATCGCATCCTTTCAACTACAGCAGCGTTATGGGTTGGACGATACACGAGTGTTAATGACAGTAGCTCGACTTTGGCGAGGTGATCCCTATAAGGGAGTGGATGTGACGATACGGGCACTGCCTGCGATCGCAAACGTCTATCCGAATGTGAAATATTTAGTGATTGGTCGTGGTGATGATCAGCCTCGGTTAGCTCAGCTAGCAAACGATTTAGGGGTGGCGGATCGAGTTGTCTTTGCAGGCTTTGTTCCTAATGAGGAGCTAGTGGAGCACTATCGCCTGGCAGACGTCTATGTTATGCCCTCCCAAGAAGGGTTTGGCATTGTTTATCTAGAAGCCATGGCCTGTGGTATTCCAGTTATTTCTGGTGATGATGACGGTTCTGCTGATCCCCTGCAAGATGGTCGTTTAGGATGGCGTGTCCCCCATCGCGATCCTGATGCTGTAGCAGTTGCTTGTATAGAAGCGTTACAAGGAGATGATCGTCGTTGCGACGGTCCTTGGTTGCGGGAACAAACGTTAGCACAGTTTAGCAAGACGGCGTTGATTCAGCAGCTACAGCATCTTTTAGAGGGTGATCCTAAGCCCAACGTCAAAGACCTCAATCAATCAAGTAGCAGTATCCCGACAAACTAATCAGCCAATGCAAAGGGGTAGACACTATAGAATATAGATCCCAGCACCATAGGAGGCGGCAATATGGCTCCCAACGGTTTTAGACAGTTACAGCTCAACTTTTCTGGCATTGGATGTTGGTTAATGTTTGCGGCTGGTTTGGCACTGATCACAACTGTTGGTGTTGGCTGGTTATTCAAGTCTTTGCTCGTTCTGCTCTTGCTGCTGATTCTGGTACCTATTGTTTTGGTGGTGGGTGTTCAGTTCTGGCTACGACGTAATTTAGTGGAAGGAGCATGTCCATCCTGTTCTCAACCGTTGACTGGGTTTAACAAAATGCCACTTTCCTGTCCGAGTTGCGGTGTACAGCTACAGGTCAGTAATGGTGCTTTTTCCAGGATGACCCCTGAGGGTACGATTGATGTTGATGTGATTAATGTTGATGCCGCCAATGCTGATAATGACTCTACAGACAGCGTCAAAACTGTGGATGTAGAGATTTTGCCACCTGCGGATCCATAATCAATAGGCAATAATAAATGTCTAGGATCTCCAGCCAAACATGTAATGGCCCACTGATGGAAATCTATCAGCGGGCCATGGTCATAGACATAATATTTGCGACGATGGGAAGTTATCGCTGAACGGTCATCGTAAACGGAGCACCATTACCATCGAGATCGCCGACATACAGACGGTAATTACCGGTCTTATATAGTCCGCGAGATTTGATTGCACCGCCATCAAAATCGTGGGCTAGGATGCACTCCCGTGAGTCGTCGGGACCCACCATGAGCAATGTGTAATCATTGTCACCAGATACTTCAATGGATACTGAAGCAGCTGACTCGGTGATGTTGAAAGAATGATCAGGTTGAGCGGGAATAAAGCCGCAATCTGTGGATGATTGGTTACCACCGCTAGTGCCGGTGATTTCCGTTGCTGATTGACCATAAACAGCAGCGGTGGGTGCAGCAACCACAGTGGCAGCAATGAGCAAAGAAGCTATGTTTTTTGTGGCAATGTTTTTCATCGATAGCACCTCGGCAACTTATGGGGTAGCCTTACGAGAACACTAGGTCTTTAACTGAATCACACTCCTGAGGAATGTATATCTCAATACTAGTGGTGAGATATAGCTAACGTTATTGCATATGTGCCAGTTTGCCAATAGTTAACAAAGTGGAATTGTTGTATGGCTTGTATTATATAAGTCGTACGATTCATTCAATGGTGACAGTTGCCAGGTCTGGCGTAATTGGCTTAGAACGCTCACCTCAAAGTATTAGATACATCCAGATTGCTAGATGACTCAGCAAACCATGAAGGCTCAGAACTCAATTGTGCTTGTCCCAAAACTGCGGTCAGCGACATTGGTCGGCAGGCGCTTAGTGGCTTGGAGTCTAGAGGTGAGCTTGGTCGCCATGAGTGCCTTAGTGCCTTGGGGGGCAGGGCATTATGTCCTGATGGATCGCAACATGCTTCCTATCGAAGGCAGTGTTGAAGAATCTTTTATGCCGCCTGCTGCTGACTCAGGCGCTTTGCGGGTTGAGCTAAATCTTTTGGTCAAACATGCTCAGCAGGGATGGGCCTGGATTGCTCAAATACCACCACACCGCTTGCATCGAACGGTACCTCGGCTAACAAATATTTTGTGGACTGTTGCGTTGATTGCCCCTGTCATTACGGCTGGGGGACAGTTGGTGCAGCTACGTCTCACTGGGCGCACATGGCCTAAGCAATGGTTGGGGATTCAGGTGATTTCCATAACGGGTGGATCGCTCACGTTGCTACAGGTGGTTACACGTGAGCTGGTGCGTTGGGGGCTGCCGATGGTGATTGTTGTTGGCGGCACCCTGTTAACAGGGGTTTCAGCGGCACCCTGGATGCTATTCATCGTTATTCTGTTAGCCATGGCTGAAGGTGGAACAACCTTAGCTCTTGATAAGCGGGCGTGGCATGATCGTGTCGCTAAGACCCGAGTGACAAAGTCCCATGCTGGGTATTTACCGATTTCTGGTGAATCCTTGCTCTATTCATTGCCCATGGGTGATTACACCTCATCTTCGCAAAGCAATGGCATTGAAAATAACGGCGTTGTAGGCAATGGCATGGTCAACAGTGCGATTCAGCTTTATGGGGAGACTGCGAATGATGATGAGTGGTGGCTGACCGAGGATGCAGGTGATTTAACATCGCTTGTTTTGCCCCCTCGTTCTGAGCAGAGTGGCGGTAGCTTAGTTCTGCTGCCGCCAAGTCAATTGTTATCAGGTAAGAGGGCATGGTGGCTGTGGTCAAGTGGCATGGTGCTGGCGTGTTTAGCTGGATTTAGTGTTGGTCGTGTTGGGCAATCATCCCAGATTCAGGCTGAGAGTGACGCGTTTTTACAGACAGCTCAGGCTCTGATGGACAAAACGCAAGCGGAGGGTGCAGATTATGATGCGGCTATCTTAATGTTGGCTCAGGTAGATGACCCCCGTACTGCTCAATACTTAACGGATCTATTGAGTCAAACCTCACGGCCAACAACATTGGCGACGGTTCAGCAGGCCTTGATCAGTCAAGGTCTAGAGAGTTTGCCTCCTTTGCTGTCTCTGGGACGTGTGCTGGAAAATGATCTTCAGCAGTCGCTGGACACTGAGACTCGGTCGCTGCGATTGGAGCAGCGTCATATGGTGCAGGGTGCGATCGCAAAAATACTCACTGTGCACAGCGATGAGTTAGACGGTATTCGTTTAGACCGGGTTAACTTGGGAAAATATCATGATTCAGAGCGCTCGTTTCGCCTGATTCAACCTGGGCTGTTAGCAGCAGGTACCAGTTGGCAGAATGCAAATTTAAGCCAGGCAAACTTAGCTAGAGCTAGTTTCTTTGATGAAGGGCCTGATGGTAAAGCTGATTCTTACGATGACATCATCAGCGACTTAAGCGGTATCAATCTGAGTGGTGCTCGGCTAGAACATGCTAATTTGCAAGGTGCTCAATTGAGTAGTGCCAATTTCAGGCGAGCTGATCTGAGGGATGTCAATTTAGCTTACGGCAATTTAGAAGGTGCCCAATTAACCAATGCCCAACTGATGCATGTGAATGCGCCTGATAGTCAATGGCAGGGAAGCAATTTAGTGGGTGCTGATATGACCCAGGGTATGTTGGATGGTGCAGATTTAAGTCGAGCAAGACTTAATCGTCTTGAAGCGGCCCACAGCAGTTGGACCAAGGCAATATTGCCCCAATCAGACTGGGTGGGTGCCAATTTAATTGGGGCTAATTTTGAGCAGGCTAATTTGGTTAGTGCTGACTTTCACGGTGCCCAACTAGATGGTGTAAATTTTGAACGGGCTGATTTACGCCAGGCTAATTTGCGTGATGCCGATCTTAGACAAGCCAGGTTAACGGGTGTGAATTTGGCGGATGCTGATTTAGCGGGAGCTATCTTTGATGATGGCACTAGAGTGACAGGTAGTTTTATTACGCCTAATGCTCAGTTAAATACAGCTAACTCTCTACAGGGAGTTAACTTTAGCCGTGTGCGTAACATTGATGTGCGCCAGTTAAACTACATTTGTGTGCAAGGAGGAATTCATCCGTCCTGTCAGAAGCTGATGGATGCTGCTGAGTAGTCAATGCAACGAACGCGATTAAGTACATTAGTAGATCAAGCGGGTCAGCGCTTTAGTCAATGGGTGTTTAATCCCTGGCGGCGCATTTCATTAGCTGTCATTAGCCTGCTGTTTGGTAATTTTTTCGCGACAGCTATTTCTGCGACAGCGGGTCAAACGTCAGAGATTGATATTTTGATTTCTGCCATTTTGGTAGCCATGGTGGAATTCATTAGCTGGCTATATCATCGATCTCGCTCCAATGGCCAGCGGACGATCCTCCCTGAACTCCTTAATTCATTTAAGCTGGGCATGGTTTATGGTCTTTTTGTTGAGGCCTTTAAACTCGGTAGTTAGCGACAGTGTGCTAATGGCTTCTACGAGTTGAGTAGCTTGATGTTGGATCGCTTTCCAGTCTTGATGCCGCACATGGTTTGCCCTAAATAATCCACTAGAAATTCCCACTGCTGTTGCACCAGCTGATAAGAGGTCAGTGGCATTCTCTGGGGTCACGCCCCCAGACGGAATCAATGGAATATGTCCGAGGGGGCCTTGTATACATTCCAGATATGTGGCTTCCCCCAAGGCTTTGATGGGAAACACTTTGACGCTTGTGGCCCCTAATTCCCAAGCCGTTAAAATTTCAGTTGGGGTCATGGCTCCTGCCACGGTAGGGATATGCACCGTACGGCCATGGCTAAGCAAGGCTATCGATGTATGGGGGCTAAAGCAGAATTGTGCGCCAGTTGCGATCGCAACCCGCAAATCCTCTTCTGTCAAAATTGTCCCCACCCCTACAGTGCAGTGGGGTAACGCCTTTTGAATGGCCTGGAGCAACGCCACAGGCTGATAGCTATTCCAAGTAACTTCGAGTAGATGGATGCCTCCTTCAGCAGCAGCCATTGCCATATTTAGACCGCTTTCAACTGTCTCAGCCCTAATAACAGCAATGGCGCGATGGGTTTGGAGTGTCTGCAGCCAACGCTGCTGGTATTCAACAAGAGGTTGCACATGAGGCGGGGCTGAATGTAATGCAGTCATAACCTGAGGGGCTTAGTGTTAAGCCTATTTTGCAAGCGTCAATCATATCTGCTTGTACCTCTTAGGCTTTTAGACCAATTTGCAATACGGAAATTGTCGCTTTTCTAAGTACTGCTAACGATTCAACACGGCATGTAACAAAAATAAAATCCTCTCCAACACAACAAAAAGCCGCAGGGGTAGCCTGCGGCTTTTAAATATCAAACTCCTCAGGAGTAAGACTAAGAAACGCTAACTAAAAATCTACTAGACCTCTAGGCAATGCTTGCCATGCTGACATTGTTGTCAATCAGCAGTCTCTGTAGTTCGTCAGAATCAACTGTTTCCTTGTCTACTAGCATGTCAGCTAGCTGATCAAGAACCTTGCGGTTCTCAACTAGGACTTGCTTAGCGCGGCTGTAGGCAACGTCTACAAGACTACGAACTTCCGCATCAATCACAGCAGCTGTTTCCTCAGAGAAATCGCGCTCAGTGGCAATGTCACGCCCTAAAAAAGGATTACCTTGTTGGCGACCTAGGGCAACTGGACCTAGTTTTTCGCTCATACCAAAGCGAGTCACCATCTGACGAGCCACGCGAGCTACCTGCTGTAGGTCATTAGAAGCACCGGTCGTAACTTCTTCATCGCCGAAGACAATTTCCTCAGCAAGACGACCACCCAGGGCCACAGCCATCTGGTTTTTCAGATAAGAACGGGAGTATAGACCGGACTCTAGACGCTCTTCACTCGGAGTAAACCAAGTCAAACCACCGGCTTGACCACGGGGAATAATGCTGATCTTTTGCACGGGGTCATAGTCTGGCATCAGGGCACCCACCAGGGCATGACCTGCTTCGTGGTAAGCAACTAGGGACTTGCGCTTCTCGCTCATTACCCGATCTTTCTTCTCAGGACCGGCCAAGACGCGATCAATCGCATCGTTAACTTCATCCATGGAGATTTCGGTCAGATTGCGGCGAGCTGCCAAAATAGCGGCTTCGTTTAGCAAGTTAGACAGATCAGCACCGGTAAACCCAGGTGTCCGACGGGCAATCTTCTCTAGATCAACGTCCTTGCTAAAGGTCTTCCCACGGGAGTGAACCTTCAGGATTTCTAAACGACCGGAGTAATCAGGACGGTCAACCACCACCTGACGGTCAAAACGACCAGGACGTAATAGAGCCGCATCCAATACGTCAGGACGGTTAGTAGCCGCAATGATGATGATGCCAGTGTTGCCCTCAAAACCATCCATCTCAGTGAGTAGCTGGTTTAGGGTTTGCTCACGCTCGTCATTACCACCGCCGAGGCCAGCACCACGCTGACGACCAACCGCGTCAATCTCGTCAATAAATACGATGCAAGGAGCGTTGGTCTTAGCTTGCTCAAACAGATCGCGAACACGGGAAGCACCCACACCCACAAACATCTCTACAAACTCAGAACCAGAGATAGAGAAGAACGGTACACCAGCTTCTCCAGCAACGGCCTTAGCTAGCAGTGTCTTACCGGTACCAGGAGGACCCACTAGCAATACGCCCTTGGGAATCTTGGCACCAACCGCCGTAAAGCGGTCGGCATTCTTTAAGAAATCAACCACCTCAGTAAGTTCAAGTTTGGCCTGGTCGATGCCAGCCACATCACCAAAGGTGACTTGGGTCTGAGGCTCCATCTGTACGCGAGCCTTTGATTTACCAAAGTTCATCGCTTGGCTACCAGGGCCATTTTGAGCACGTCGTAGTACAAAGAACAGCACTACGAGCAGCAAGATGGGGATAAGTAATGTGCTGAGTACTTGCAGCAACCGATTTTCCTCAGCTTGACGCTGAACTTCAATATCCACAGAGTTCTCAGTGAGGATATCAACAAGGCCAGGGTCGCTGGGTAAGTTAACCACAATCCGACGCTCTTCACCTGTTGGATCAGGGAAACGAGCCTGGGTTCGATCGGCGCTAATGTAAACTTTCTCAATGGCACCGCTCTCAACTTGGTTGATAAAACGGCTGTAACGCCATGCATCGGTTTCAATACGAGGTTGTTCAAAAAATGCGGTAGCTAGTGCGATGACGACAACTACCAATAACACGTAGAGTCCTGCGTTTCTCCAGCGCTTATTCACAGGGAGTAAGCCTCCTAAAGTTTTTAATTGTCAGCGATTTCAGCGAGCTCGCCTATGCTGATCTGAGATTTATTAACTTATGTTAACGCATTTCAGGATTCTGCATAGCCTACTCCGCTCAGCAGTTGTGCTCGCACATCGAAGGCCTGTAAAACATTTGTTTGAGGGCTGTTAGACCTTCGTGGGTAGAACTATAGTTTAGTTTAATATTCCCAGACAGAACTGTGTGGATCGGTAAAAGCTCTACCACACAATTGCTGTAGGCTAAACATTCAAACTGGTTCACTCTACTTCCGGTCCAAGGGATGTGGGAAATGACCTGATTCTTTAAAGCTTTAATCAATCGGGCTCGGCTAATGCCTGGCAGTAGGCCGGAGTTCAGGGGCGGCGTGTACCATTTGCCATTGCTGTATCCCCATAAGTTACCTGTGCTGGTTTCCAGCCATTCTCCAGTGGGTGCAATCAAAATGGCATCGCGAGCTCCATGGCCCTTGGCGGCTTGCATCGCCAACCAGCAAGGTAGATAATTGCTGGTTTTGTGTCCTGGCAAACTGCGCTGATATTTAGGCTCTGCGGCAATCCAGGCCGTTACTCCTTCTTGCTGTTGCTGTTCTAGATTGAGCGGGAGGTGGCGACCTGTGATCAGTTCACGGCCATCGGCAAGAATAGTCAGTCTTAGCACTGGATAGTCTGTGAGCAATGCTTGACAGCCTGTAGTGGTGCGTTGCCAGTCTGGTTGGGGCCAGGTAAAGAAATGGAGTGATTGGGCGATGCGATCGCAATGCCAATCCCATGCTGTCAACGGATGCGTCAAGCTATTCTCATAAATCCGCATCGTCGTAAATACGCTGGCTCCATACGCCAACGCCGGATCGCTAACCATAATCTTTATCTGGTCATCCTTATATAGCTGACCTGCAAACCAATAAGTCATCTGTTAGGCTTCTCAGAAAACTCAGGAGCAAATTAGAATCCTCTGAAATTCGCTCCAAAGCGTGTTCCGATCTTAGAAGATGAAAACGATAGCCACAGGGGATAACGGGTGCAAAAATCAACGGTTCAGCTCGGTCAATATGAAGCAGCTTACATAGAGTATGGTGTCCAGGATAATCCGGTGTTGCTATTTCTCCATGGTTTTCTTGGCGAAAGTAGCGTGTGGCGTTTGCTCATGGAGCGGTTGGCTGACCGCTATCGCTGTATTGCGCTGGATCTACTTGGCTTTGGTCGTTCTTCTAAACCCAAGCTTAAGTACACCATTTGGCATCAAACGGCGTTTGTGAGTGAGTTTATTGCTGCCTTAAAGCTCACCAATGTCACCCTCATTGGCCATTCCTATGGGGGGTGGACCAGTTCTGCCTTGGCGATTGAGCAGGCCGACACTAATGCATCTTTGCTGGAGTATCTTATTCTGATTGCTCCGGCTGGCATTCGCGATGACAGTTTTGTCGGTCGCTACAATTATATGCGTCCGATTTTGTGGGAAACACCCGTGGTGGATTGGGTGCTTACTGGTCTGAAACCCCTTGCCAAAGTTCTCGGGCAGCAAAAGACCTATGACCAGGTAGCCATGGCTCGGCGCGAATTTGGCAAACAGCCTGTCGCTAAGTCCTTTATCGTTGACCGTCTACGACCGGAGGATGCCATTGATACCGTAGAAAAAGGCATTCATAAGATTGCTGTGCCGACCTTAGTCATTGCTGGTGCCCAGGATACGACGATCCCCCTATGGCATTGTGAAACCTACGGTCATGGAGTGCCGGGTGCCGAATTTGAGGTATTACCCGAGGCCGATCATGATTTGATTCGGACGGATTGTGATCAAATTTCTAATCTGATCGCATTATTTTTAACCCCATCGTTGTAGAGACGTTCCATGGAACGTTTCTACAACGATGAATGGTCCCCAACGGGCCTACGATGAATAGCCATTTAACCAATTCCTTCAATCATGGGATGGAAAAAGAACGCAAGACCAATGATGGTGTAAGTTGCCAGCAACAACGTCCCCTCTAACCAGTTAGAACTCCCATCACTGCTAATAGAGTTAGCAATCAAAATTGATACAGCTACGGCGATCAGTTGGAAATTATTAAAGTCCAGATCCATCGGCTGACCCATAAGCCATCCAGCAATGACCAGCACTGGAGCTACAAATAGAGCGATCTGCATACTGGACCCCACGGCCACCGACAGCGATAAATCCATCTTATTTTTCAAAGCGACAGTCACAGCAGTGGCATGCTCGGCCGCATTGCCAATGATGGGCAGCAAAATGACGCCTGTAAAGAGTTCGGACAAGCCTAGTTGTTTAGTGGCAACCTCTAGGGAGCCTACTAACCACTCGGACTCTATAGCGACTACCAAGGTGGCGGCCAACAGCACCCCAATCCAAAGCGGGAGGTTCGGCGCTTCGTGATGCTCTTCTTCCGCTCCTTCCTCTTCCGCTGTGCCCACATCATAGAGATAGGCGTGGGTTTTCATGGAAAACAGCAGCGTGAGGCCATAAACCAGAATCAACACAATAGCTACGGCAACAGAGAGACGCTGTAGCGTTGGCTCCGTGATGGAGGGTGAGGTAAAGTCCACTGCTGTCGGCAATAAAATTGCGATTACCGCTAAATTCATCGACGATGCGTTCATGCGGGCAATTACTGGCTGGAAGTCCTGTTCCTTAAACTTGATGCCTCCCAGCAGCATCGATAGTCCCATCACCAGCAGCAGGTTACCGATAATTGAGCCGGTAATACTAGATTTAACGACGTTAATTAACCCGGCGTTGAGCGCAATCAGGGCAATAATCAGCTCTGTTGCATTCCCAAAGGTGGCATTGAGTAAACCACCCAGGGAAGGCCCCACAACCACAGCGATTTCCTCAGTAGCTTGGCCCATCCAGCCCGCTAACGGAATGATGGCAATCGCCGCTGTGACAAAAACTGCCAGTTCACCCCAGCCAAGGAAATGGGCAGATGCGGAAATAGGAACAAATATAAGTAGACCGAAGAAAATTAAATTTTTGATTGACATGGAGGCTTTAACACATCGTTTAGGTCGAGGATTGAATTGAGGGACGCGTTCAATTGGAGAAATGCTCAAATTTAGGCATTTCTCTAAAGGAACTGAACTGTTGCTCTAATCCTAGATATTTCAGCACCATCAGATTACCCAAAGGAGTGACAAGTGAGGGAATAATTCCAACTATTCTTGGAATGAACTTTACGAGTTGTGCAGGTATCTGAAGACCTGCATCATTACGGCATTAGATTGAGTACTGGTGTTGAGTACTAATCTAATGAGGGTGCCATGGTGTGGAAGCTGATTCTGGCAATTTTGGGTTCGTTGGCACTGGTCTTGGTCGTGTTCTATGGTTGGGCCACCTCTGGTAGCTATCCTCGCGATAAATATACAGAAATCCTCACCTATGACGTTGAGGCTGCTGCTGCCGAAGAAAACACATTGTCCCTGGTGTCTTACAACATTGGCTATTTGTCGGGCTTGACGAATCAAGAGGCGGTGGAGCGGCCTAAGAGTTTATTTGATGGGCACTTAGAGAGTGCGATCGCCACACTTCGCTCCCTAAATCCTGACATCATCGCTTTCCAAGAAATTGATATCGCCTCTAAACGCTCCTACAACGTTAATCAGCTGGATGCCCTTGCTAACGCCCTGGGGTTGGCTAATGCCGGTCTGGCCATTAACTGGAATAAAAACTATGTACCTTTTCCCTATTGGCCCATATCAGCCCACTTCGGCAAAATCGTCTCAGGTCAGGCTGTATTGAGTCGCTACCCGATTGTGGAAAATAATCGAATCGTACTCGAAAAAGTAGCCAGTCGTCCGTTTTTCTACAATGCTGTCTATTTGGATCGCTTAGCTCAGGTTACCCAAGTCGACATTAATGGTCGTGCTCTGATTGTTATAAATGTGCACCTGGAAGCGTTTGATAACCCGACCCGATTTAATCAAACCTATGCCGTACGACAAATGGCTGAAACCTATGCCAAGGAGTATCCTGTGTTGCTAGTAGGTGACTTTAACAGTGCGGTCAATCGACCTGAAGAAGGGGAGCGGTCGATTGAGGTGTTGGCAGAGTCTGGTGCATTTTCATCGGCGCTTCCTAGAGAGCAATGGCCTGACCAACCGACCTTCCCATCTGAACCACCTGAACATAAGCTGGATTATTTGTTCTATACCCCAGAGTCGATTGAGCTGACGGCAACCCGTGTGATACCAGAAGTGGGAACGGCTTCGGATCACTTGCCATTGATGATGACGTTTACGCTGAAATAATCTGAGACGATATGGAAACTCCTGAGTTACTTCAGAAAGACAGGAGCCTCTGCTAAAACCATTTCTATTCAGACGCACATCACATCCTATGGAGCAACTGAAGTATTTCCTTGGGCCTTTTGAACTATTTGCTTCAATTATTGGGGGCTCGCCATTTATTGTGGCAGGATTTTTGCTTTATAACCCAGTGGAAAGTTTGGCGGATTTGGCTCCGGTGATTCAGAGCAGTGGGACACTGGCGATCTCACTCACATTCTTATTTTTGAGCTATATCATTGGTGGGACTGTACAAACATTGAGCTGGCGATATTTTCTGCTGCTATGCCATGTGTTTAAACAGGAATATCTGTATATGGATAGTCAGCTAAGGGAGCGAGATAAAAAACTGAAACAGGCTGAGCTAGGGAATACATCGTCACTAGACTTTGAAGATCGCTTAGTACTTCAGCTACAGCAAAAAATAGGCCTCCCTAAAAAGATGCGCTGGATCAATGCTCGACTTAAAGCCTATCTGCGTGAAAACAATAGCCCTTCGGTTACGGCTGCAGAAATGCACACAGCTTCCCACATCATGTACCGTAATCTTTCTCTGGGATGTTTGATTCTAGGGTTTGTGAGTTTAATCAATACATTTCGTGTAAGCTCTCTAGAGCTGCTAATCGTTGCTCCATTTTTTGGCTATGTGGCCTATCTGATGTTTCGCCGTTCCGTCAGTTTCAAAAAGTGGCAAAATCGTGAACTCTTATTAGGCTTTTATTTTGCAGTTACTAAAGAAATTGTTCCTAGAGAAAGCGATTAGCATACGTCATGCTGCCGATGCCCACTTCTGAGACAACGGTTCCCTCAAGACGATTTGTAGAAAATTTCGAAAGACATGTTAGGTCTGGCACTTCATACCTCTACCCCTGAACTGGGTTTAGCCATCAGTGATTTTGAAACGATCCATCGTCAGCAAACTTGGCAGCTAGGTCGTGACTTATCCAGCCAACTTCATGCGTTACTTCAAGGGTTTTTGCCCCCCCAGCGCTGGCAAGAGCTGACGTTTATTGCTGTATGCATTGGACCTGGTGGTTTTACGGGTACCCGGATTGGTGTGGCAACTGCCCGAACGTTGGCACAGCAGTTAGATATTCCCCTATTGGGTATTTCTGCTTTGGCTGCTGTTGCCCACCATCGAGTCACCGCGTCGGGCCCACCCTCGGAGTCCATAGTGGAAACTCACAAAACAGCTACTGATCTGGCTATTACGATGCCTGCTAAACGAGGGGCTGTGTATGGTGCGGTTTACCACTGGACTGGAGAAAGTCTGACCTTAAAACTAGAAGATACGGTGCTGAGCGCAAGTGATTGGAACCTGAAGCAATCCCACTGGTCTCAACCCCTGGTAAAAATAGTCCTAGATTCAGGTGTTGGCCTGGCCGAAACAACCTCGTCCTTGTTACAGCTTGGCTATGAGCGTCTGCAAAGGGAGAAGATATCGGACTGGCGACAGGTCATTCCGTTTTACGGTCAACATCCAGTAACTGTTTGAAGCTGTTTGAGAGGTTAGTCTTGATTGGCTTGACCGTCGCGGCGACCCAACTCATATACGCCGCTGCCTATGCAGGTGATAATGCCAACGCTTACGGTCCAGCTACGACCCATGCTGATATCTAGTAAATAGTTACAAAGACCGCCAGTGACGACAAACGGCACAATACTCATGACTGATGCATAGAGTTCTGCTGGCCCAGTAGAGGATGTTGTGTCAGCGGATGCTAACCAGCCCATAGCCTGTTGTTCTAGAGCCTCAACCAAACGAAGGACCAGGGGCGAAAACATCAGATAGAGGGCCAAAGCCCATAAAAAAACTCCAGAAATCCAGACTGGATCAAGAATCATTGGATAAAGAAAATTATTAACACTGAGTTCTGCGATGAACGAGGCTGTGAACTTCTAGGTTGAAAAATTGCGAAGAATCTTCAAAAATGTTCACTCTCTATAAATTAGGCTAAATGATTTGATGCGTTCTGTCGTCTTTGTTGCCTTATCTTGGACCGTTAGAGCCAGAAGTTTAGTGGGTTTATTTAGCGCTTTACTGTAACCGTAGTACCTATATCAACATAGGTATACAGGTCTTCAACATCTTCATTAAGCATACGGATACAACCATGGGAAATGGCTTCCCCAATTAAGCGTTCCTCATTGGTGCCGTGAAAACCAATTTCGCCATCCTGGGTTGATAAAAAGCCAATCCATCGAGAACCCAAGGGATTTTTCTTCCCTGCTTTGATTAACTCTCCCGTGATTGGGTGTTGCCATGTGGGGTATTTCTGTTTTTGAGTGATGCTAAAGCTGCCCTCGGGGGTTTCCCACTCTTCTTGACCAATGGCGATGAGATATTCTTTGACGACGTCACCTTTTTGGTACACATTTACTATACGAGCATCCAGCTGCACCACAATTTCAATATCTGATTGTTTAAAGCGCCGTGCGAAGCTTGGGCGGCGACCGTTAGCTATGGAGATGCGAGTAAGGAGGTTATTGCCATCCTGGCTTGGTCGAGCATTTGCGGCTTTCCAATCAAAAGGATCTTGCAACTCCAGTAAGGCTAGTCCAAGGGCAGAACCAACGCATAGTAAGGCAAAGCTGCGAGCTAAGGGATGAAGACCTTGCATTACAAAGGATTGGAAAACGTAGGATAGAAAACGGTATGCACTTGGAAGCGTCGTACTCCTGAATATCTTACCTATTTCACCCTATTACGGTTGTTTTACGATATCTGTTTTATGGGCTGCTCATACTTCTCAGCATACTTTTGTGCAGCCCCCATGGCTTTGTCCCTGAGTTGTTAGAATCAGTAGTATTGTCAAAAATTTATCTGACGTAGCAACTCCATTCGTAAAGGCAGGGTAGTGTGACGGTTAAACCAGACTGGCTGAGAGTTAAAGCCCCCCAATGGGAAAGGGTCGGCAATGTCAAAGGTATTTTGCAGGATCTCGCTCTCAACACGGTGTGCGAAGAAGCTTCCTGTCCCAATATTGGTGAGTGCTTCAATGCTGGAACTGCCACATTTTTAATCATGGGCCCAGCTTGCACGCGAGCCTGTCCCTATTGCGATATTGATTTTGAGAAAAAACCCCAGGCGTTAGACCCAACCGAGCCTCTGCGTTTAGGTGAGGCTGTGCGGCGGATGGGTCTGAACCATGTAGTCATCACTTCAGTAAACCGAGATGATCTACTCGATGGGGGGGCTAGTCAGTTTGTGCGCTGCATTGAAGAGACTCGAAAGCTTTCGCCCAATACCACCATTGAGGTGCTGATTCCTGACTTGTGCGGTAATTGGGATGCTTTAGAAACTATTTTGTCGGCAGCTCCTGAGGTGATGAATCACAATACGGAGACAATTCCTAGACTCTATAAGCGTGTGCGTCCCCAAGGTGACTATCAGCGCAGCTTGGAACTACTCAAACGTACCCGTGAAATTGCTCCATGGGCCTACACCAAGTCAGGAATCATGGTGGGTCTGGGGGAAACTGATGAGGAAGTCCGCCAGGTCATGGCTGGCTTACGCGCTGTAGACTGCGATATCCTTACCATTGGTCAATATTTGCAGCCTACTCAAAAGCACCTTGGTGTGCAAGATTTCATTACCCCCGAACAGTTTGATCAGTGGCGAGAGGCTGGAGAAGCGATGGGCTTTTTGCAGGTTGTATCGTCTCCTCTGACACGCAGTTCTTACCATGCGGCAGAGGTGCGACGGCTGATGGCTGAGTATCCTCGCCCTCGTCCGCAAACTGTTGAGGCCGCAATCAGAAAAAATTAATTAGCTAGTCAAGAGTGATAGTGCCTTTTGTAGTGTTTGTTGCACCGATGCTGCAGAGGTTTGTAGGGCAACCTGCTCATCGTTGGTGAGTGAGAGTTCCATTATGGAAGCTGCCCCATTGTGGTCAAGACGACAGGGTACACCCAAATAGATATCTTTGAGCCCGTATTGCCCCTCAAGATAGGCTGAAACGGGTAGTATGGCTGACTGGTTTTGCAGAATTGCAGCCACCATTGTTGCTGTTGCGGCCGCAGGTGCGTAAAATGCTCCGCCGGTTTTGAGGTGATTCACAATTTCTGCGCCACCATGACGGGTGCGATCTACCAGTTGCTGAACTTTGTTCAGTGGCATTAGTTCAGTGAGAGGGATGCCACTGACAGTGGTGTAGCTAATTAGCGGTACCATCAGATCACCATGTCCTCCCAGTACCATGGTTGATACATCCTGAGGAGGAACCTCTAATTCCTGCGCAATAAAGGTGCGAAATCTTGCTGAATCTAGTACTCCGGCCTGTCCTATGACTTGACGGGGAGGGAGCCCACTGGTTTGCCAGGCTAGATAGGTCATTACATCTAAGGGATTAGTGACCAAGATGAAATGGGCATCGGGAGAGTGGGGCAGAGCCTGTGACATTACGTCTAGAATGATGCCGCCGTTCACCTTGAGTAGATCATCCCTGGACATGCCTGGCTTGCGTGGGAGCCCAGCGGTAATCACAATTACCTGTGAGTTGGCTGTATCTGGGTAGTCGTTGGTTCCAGTAATACTATAGCTATACCCTTCTAGGGGGCGTGCCTCAGCCATGTCGAGGGCTAATCCCTGGGGGCGACCTTCGACGATATCTAGTAGAACCACATGGCCTAAGTTTTGGGCCAGTAAACACCGGGCAAGGCTGGCACCTACATTGCCTGCGCCAATGACAGTGATTTTGGGGATTGCGATCGCAGCTTTATTAACAACTGCTTTCCGAGGAGATGGAATAGCGACTACCATAGGAACTCCCAATAGACAGCTTGAGGGCACCTCAGCTAATCAATGGCCCAGCTACCCAACGATGCGGTCCACGTAATCAACGGATGTGAACCACACTTCCATTGTGTCCGGGGCTACTTGTACTTGGGAGTATCCCATCAGGATTCTTAATACGTTGTCAGTCTTACTTAAACGCTTCCAACTGCTCTACCTGGAGCCAAATATTGGGGGTGGGTACTCGGCCAAATTTCACCAGGGCGTAATCATCGCGAATTTCTAAAATTTCACCTTGGGTTTCAAAAATATAGGGCGGAAACCGATTATCGCTAGCAGTGGCTTCTACGCTGTTCTCTAATTTCTCGCGCACGACACGCACAAAAGTACCCTTTTTAATCGCCATTACTTAGAAAAATAACTGGTCAATATATTATCGCTCCTGTGGGGGCTGTGGGGAATGGGCAATAGGCGGTGGAGAAAATAAATAGAACTCTATTTTTGGCAGTTGGGGCAGTAGTGGGCAGAGCGTCCTGCGAGTTTGATGCGTGTGATGGGCGTTGCGCAGACACGACAGGGTTCGTTTTCGCGGTCGTATACCCAGGCGACACCGCCGTAGTTGCCATTGATGCCGTGGATATCGCGAAAGTCACTAAAGGTGGTGCCACCGGCTTCAATGCTATCGATAAGAACTTTACGAATGGATGTGTGTAAGCGTTTGAGGCGAGTGGGGGAAATGCGATCGCATCTCACCTTGGGGCGAATGCCACTTAAAAACAACGCCTCATCCGCATAGATATTACCGATGCCTGCCACCATGGCCTGGTCAAGCAATGCATTTTTAACAGGTTTCTGTCTACGTCCAAACCAGGCTTGCATATAGCCTACAGAAAACTCATCGGCAAAAGGTTCTGGGCCTAACCGTTGCAACCCTGTCATGATTTGATCGGGCTGTATGTTGGGAGGTATCCACCAAAGACGACCAAAGGTGCGTTGGTCAACGTAACGCAGTTCTCGTTCATTCTCAAAAAAGAGGCGAACACGGCAGTGGGAAGACACCGGCATTGATTGTTCTACCCATAGAAGTTGGCCCGTCATGCGTAAATGACATCCTAACCAACCAGCCGGTTGTTGCTGGCGAGTTAAAACTGCCAATAAATACTTGCCGCGACGTTGCCATGCCGTAATTTCAGCCCCCAGGACAGATGGTAGAAACTCTTCAATAGAAACGGGGTGAGCAATGCTGCGGTCTAACAGCACATCGCCACCCCGAATAGGTTGATATAGAGTAACTCGACTGAGCCCTCGTCGGACAGTTTCTACCTCAGGAAGTTCTGGCAAGGATAACTAGACAAATAACTCTGCTAATTTTACCAAGCCATCTACAGTTGCTTGAGCTACTTAACTTCCTTCAGCTCAAATTCGCCAAAGTTGTTGGTATTAACTCCGGCATAGTTAATTTTGTCAAAACGAACAACAACTGGATACTTGATGCCACTTTTATCAACGGAAGCAACCGTACCAATATCTTGAAACCAATAAGACTCCTTACGCAGGATACGTACTTTAGATCCACGCTTAACCATGAATAGTCCTCTCTTGTTCAAAGACGAGTAATGAATGCGAGCAGCAAGCTACCTGTTCACCAGGGTACTACTCCTCTGAACCGAACTCACAGTCTTGCCATTTAAGAATTGTTGCATATCGAAGATTTTAGAAATAATTCTTTAGAAAAAGCCGAATAAAAAATAAACTACACCCTACACAACGAAATCAGAGCGGATACAGAAAAACCCCTAACCTTTACAGCTAGAGGGTTTTAAAAATAAGAAAATTAGATGTAGCCTTGAATGATTTGGAATGAACTAGATGCCAGCAGGACTCGGTAGAGTTGGCAAAGCACCAATTGTTGACACTGTTTCTGCGGCAGGTTCTTCTTCCACAGGGGCTTCTTCAGTTGATGTCACGAAACGCTCTACTTCGATGCCGTTTTCCACCAGGATTACACGGGGTTCAGCTGAACCTGTATCAATGCGTTTGACAACAACACTGCCTCCAGCAATTCTTTCGCCTTGTCTGACATAGCGCTCAATTTCATTAGGAGCTTTAACAATGGCGTAAGGAGACCCTCCGATTTGGATAACCCCTGATACTCGAACAGCTCTAGCTGTCGTTGGCTGTGGAATTTCGGGCAATGCCGCTATCTCAGCACGACCTGATTCAACTCGGCGTTGTTCTGCGAGGTCTGGGCGCTGCTGAGGGTTATTACTGCCAGGCCCTACTGTTCCAGGTCCTGCTGCAACTGTGCGACCAGTCTCAGTCCCAGCATTAGTCGCCGTCGTACCATCGTCTTCAGGCAAAATCGGCTCAGGAGGGATGAGGGGAATTGTTAGTTCTGCGAAGGGATCATTACGAGTGCGTTCCACTCCAATTGCTCGTTCGTTTGGATCAGTAGACTGAATCAGGTCACGAGCAACGATGGTGGGAGAATTTTCTGAGACCGCAACTACATTACCGGAATCCTCTCCCCCTGGAATATCAGGAAGCTCACCTTCTGACGTTTCTACTGGTTGAGTTGTTTGTTCCGTTGGGGTAGCTGGATCCTCAGCAACATCATCGCTGTTGCGATTAAAGAATCCACAACCGCTCAGGGAAATTGCCCCAGTTGTTATTAGCAATACCAAGAGCAGACGATGCATCTTTTCAATCCTCCAAGGACTTGTGTTCGCAAAGTATAAAGCAAGATATGCTGAATGCATAGAGCTTAGGCGAAATCTTTTTCCTCACCTTCGGCGGGAGCCATTAAATCGCGCAGTCGCTTAAGTCCGCTTTTAACTCGACGTGAAACCGTAACAGCACTAATACCTAGGCGTTCGGCTGTTTCCTTTTGAGTCAGGTCGTGTAGAAATACAAATTCTAAGACTTCTTGAGTTCTACGCTCTAGCTGAGCCAGTCCCTGTTGGAGGCGAATACGATCTTCTTGAGCCAGCTGAAAGCTGCGGTACTTTGGATCGGGTAATAAATCACTGAGTGAAGCAGAGCCACTGCCTTCATCTTGAATAGGGGCGTCTAGACTTAGCAGTGAACGATTCCGACTGGCTAATTTAACGTCTTGCCATTCCTGAACACTGATTTTCAGGTGATCGGCGATTTCCTGATCCGTGGGCTTACGGTCTAGCTTTTCTTGGAGTTGTCGAATAACTCGAGCTGATTGATGTTGTAATGACTGCCAACGTCTTGGGATGCGAACGATGGCGCTGCGATCTCGTAAATAGTGCTGAATTTCGCCACGAATGTAGGGAATAGCGAAAGAGCTGAAGGCATAGCCTTTAGACATGTCAAAACGCTCAATGGCCCTAATTAGTCCTAAGCTGCCGACCTGCATCAGGTCATCAAAGGTTTCGTTGGAGTGGTAAAGCCAATGGTGGGCTTCGCGACGCACCAGACCAAGATTCATTTTGACCAACTTGTTACGCAGCTCAGGTGAATCATTCTTTTGATAATCATTCAGCAGCTCTAAAGTCTCGCTTTTGAGTGCTTTGTTGAGTTTGGACGACATGGGAAACCCCTTTGACATGTACATGCTCAACTCTATGCCCACTGGGATAGATGCAATATTGAGCTACGAAAGACAGAAACTTAATTGAAAAACTAGAACTTAAACCATGGGTTCAATGTGGTGACTTCATAGTGAAGATCAAGGTTCAAGATCACAGTGATTCAAATCACAGCTTCAAACTGTCAAAGCCAGCCTAATTTCTGGCAGCCTGCTCAAACAAGGACGTATACACGGAAATTTAGGGTGACGGACATGCGTATGTTTAACGTCAAAGCCGTAATCTTTACGAGGCCTTCATGTATTGTGTCTGTCCTTAAAGCAAAAAAGAGAAGATAGTTCCGGAGAACTACCTTCCCTCTTCAAAATTACCTTAGTGAAAATGCCTACTGGAGTAGAGCCACCCCCACTGGGTTCTTAGCTATTAAGCGTCAAGTAGCTTCTACACGACCATAGAACAAGCCTTGTACGCGAACGTCTGACGGCTCTGCAGTTCCCATGTCAGTGTCAGAAGGTTGCTCACATTCGAACGTACCAGCAATTTCGCCAGTCACACTATCAACTTTCTCAACTTGTAGAGACATGGTGCCTTGTCCAACTTTGAAGGCTTTCATATTCTCTTTGATCAGTTCTTCTGTATCACCACCAGCTGGCAAGGCTACTGCTGTGTCGTAACCTGTGGTCAAACCACGACCTTTTGGATCTAAGAAGTTAGATGTGCGGTAGGAAGGGACACGGTAGTCACCAATAAAGTCAGTGGATGACGTAATGGCGTTTAGTCCAGCCTGTGATTGTGCCACTAGACCCTTAATAGTGAATAGAAAAGGCACTTCCTCACCACCTGGAAGTAGAACAGTCACAGCCTGAAAATCTATGCCGTCTATCTCAGTGAAAAGCAGACTGCCGTCAGGATTAAGTTCTAAAGAACCACGCACCTGGTCCAAACTAGAGGTGTAACGAGTCAAAGACTTACCAGAAATAAACTCAGCTTCCCGACGCTTGTTAGCAGGCTCTTCCTTCACAAAATAACTAGTCGGCTCTAAGCATAGACCCGCAATCTGATAAGACTTGCCACTGTCAATAGCAATCTCCCCGCGACGAACGCTAGAAATTTGAGGACAGCTGTTGGCTAAACCTGTATTTCTGATCTGATCGTAAGTTAGGGGAGTGTTGCTGTCAGCACTAGGAGCATCGCTACATGCTGTTAGTACACCCATGCAGAGTGCTAGAAATGCAACGATTAGGGCACGATACCTCATGGTAAACCTCAAACAAAAAAGATTTATGTAAGAAAATTTGTCAGTGGTTATAGAACCGACTAAGGTTTTATGACGTTGCCTATGCCTGAAGTCTTCCTTTTAAATAGAAAACCATTCACCAAGGCTTACCGAAGTCGCCCTCAGAATAGCCAACTAACCTTTCCGAAAGTATTTTACACGGACGAGTCCCCGGTGAGTTCTGAAAATTGCTAAATCTGGTGCATTGGTTAACATTGGAAGGCTGGTGATGGACCAGATGACTGGAAGAATTTGGGCTACACTATCTGCACCTTCCGGTTTCGGTGATATCAAGGAAAGGCATTGTATCTAGATGGAATTGTACTCTTCTGATAACTCTAAAGCGCAAGCTGCTGATATTGATGAAATTCGACTAGCTGTCAAATTAGCAGCTCAAAAGAGGGAAAAAGATTGTGAGGCTCTCTTAGGGATTTTAAGACAATTGGAAGAGCTGCATCGTGATATCCGTGAAACGCTCTTTCAAGACTCATTGCCAACTAATCGACAACATTTGTATCATCTACTGCGAGATATTGAGCTCAATGGTGGGTGGCCCTATATTCAACGAATAAAACTCACGCAATTACTCGCAACGTTAGAGGATGAATCCACATTAGAGGCATCTGAAGATTAACTACAGAGAAACATAAACATATATAAAATCAACTTTTACCAAAGAGTGATATAATCCCTCAGTTTTTAATGGTTGAATGTCTATTTCGCAGCAGCTCAAGGAGCTGATGACACAACTCAGTAGATTTTTGCAGTAGCTCTTTTTAGTTGTTCATCGTAATTGTTCATAGCTATGGTATGTCTTAGGCATTTGAGCAAGAGCCAACGTTTGTGGTGCGGTTTGTTGGTCTTGCTGGGGGGAGTTATGGTGCATCGCCCGATGCCTGGCTTCGCGCAAGCTGGTGACCTCAACCAATATTGTCAGCTATCTCAAGCTGAGGTTGATGCTAAGGAAGCTGTGAGACAACAAGCGGCCAATGGAGATGCCGTTGCGATCGCACAGTATCGCGATCTGCTCAAACGTCATTCAGATATGTTGCAAACCTGTCGGCAGCGTCAATGGCCTCGCCAGCAGGCGACCTGGATTCGTTTATACCCCTGTGATTTAAGACCCGGAGTGCTGGATGCTCTAATGGATCGAGTCATTAATTTGGGCTATACCGAGATCTATGTCGAGGTGTTTTACAACGGTCAGGTGCTGCTTCCTAAGCGGGATAATCGCACTGCCTGGCCCAGTGTTGTGCAACAGCGCGGCTATGAAAACCGTGATTTGTTAGCAGATGCGATCGCAGCAGGTCGTAAGCGAGGTCTCAAAGTACATGCCTGGATGTTCACCATGAATTTTGGTTATTCCTATGGCCAACGTCGAGATCGTCAGCAGGTACTGGCCCGTAATGGTAACGGTGAAACGACCTCAGCATTTGCCAGTCGCGGCGGTAGTAATAATCCAGAAGAAATCTTTATCGACCCCTATAACTACCAAGCCCAGAACGACTATTTGCGCATGTTGCAGGAAATATTGCAACGCAGGCCAGATGGCGTACTTTTTGACTACATTCGATATCCCCGAGGCCTTGGCAGTTACTCTGTTGCAGGTCAAGTTAGTGATCTCTGGATTTATGGCACTGCGGCCCAAAATTCCCTACTTCAGAGAGCCGTAAATAATAAAGGTAGAGAACTGATTCGACAGTTTCTCACCCGAGGATACTTAACAGAGGGCGATTTAGAACGAGTTGATAGGCAATTTCCCAATGAAGCTGAACCGCTGTGGCAAAGCCGACGACAAGCCAACAGCACGAGCGATGTGCCAGCTTCAGTCCGTCGCCCTGCTCTACAGTTAGAGCTGTGGCGTTTAAGTGTTGCCCATGCTGTGCAGGGAGTCATTGACTTTCTCACCACAGTTAGCCAACCCGTAAGACAACAAAATATTCCAACAGGTGTGGTCTTTTTCCCCACAGCCAATCAGCCTGTAGGCACTCAAGGGTATGACTCCCGCTTGCAACACTGGAATCGTTTTCCCACATCCATGAGCTGGCATCCAATGGCCTACAGTATCTGCGGTAACACCCGCTGCATTGTGCAAGAGGTGCAAATGGTACTACGGCAGAACAGTGCTAATAATGTGCGTCCTGCATTGGCAGGCGTATGGGGTAAATCAATTAATAACAGACCCTCCTTAGAAGCTCAGATGTCAGCGCTTCAGCAAGCAACCCCAAATATTAATTCAGTGAGCCATTTTGCCTATTCTTGGCAAGACCCAGAATTTGACCGAGTCAGAAAGTTTTGTGAATTGCCGTAGCTCAAATGCCTTCTTTAAAGAAGAAGCTGCGATAGCATTTCGTGAAAGTTATTGTTAAGTTTCGTTCTCTTTAAGGACGGTATATCGTCCAAAGATTGGCAAACAAAAAGTAAATAAAGGCCAAACGTGATAACTAGAGCATGCCATAAACGCTGTCTCATGATAGTTACCCTCACACATCATGGCTACTTAGCTTATGGGGGTCTCCCCAGCTCTGCGACTGGTCATGTTACGTAAATGAAAGTGTCACATCACAGAGTTGTTTACAGATGTGAATTTAGACCTTTCCTAAAGAATCTACTACCCAATCCGAATTCATTAAGCCCGATTAAAAATGGACAATCCTGTAGGGGTACTCCCTTGTGGATGTCCCTCGGTACCGGGCGTTATCAGTCAGGATTTTGTATAACACCTTTATAAAGAGCCCCCGTAGACCTAAAGAGTCTAAAGGGGCTTTTTATAGATTAATTAATAATTAAGGTTGTGTTGGGCTGATAATAATGCCTTGCTCAGAAATGCATTAATCGTTTACTCAACACCCTCAATACGGTTCTCTACTTCTTCATAGAGCTCCTGTAAACGTTCGATGTTGTTGTCGCTAGTTTCCCAATAGCCTCGACCATTGACTTCCAACAGTGTTGTTACCATGCGACGGAATGAGTTGGGATTCAAATCCATGAGTCGCTTACACATCTCCTCATCCTGGATAAATGTGGTGTTGGCATCTTCATAAACCCAGTTATCCACAGCATCAGCAGTCGCTGACCATCCCATGGTGTTCACCAAGCGGTTAGATAACTCACGCACACCTTCGTAGCCGTTGGCTAGCATGCCCTCGTACCACTTCGGATTTAGCAGTTTAGTCCGAGAGTCTAAACGAACAGTTTCCGAAAGGGTTCTGACTTGAGCATTTGCTGTAGTCGTATCTGCCACAAAGGAAGCAGGCTTTGTCCCGTCACCCCGTAGCTGACCAATCACCTTAGTGGGGTCAGAATCAAAGTAGTGGGAAACGTCAGTTAGAGAAATTTCCGAAGAATCTAGATTCTGGAAAGTAACATCAGCTGTTTTTAGGGACGCCTCAAACAAATCACGGGACTGGTCCATCACACCCGGATTGTCTGAGTTAAAAGCAAAGGACTTACGCTTGAGGTACATTTCCTGAAGCTCAGACTCCTCCTCCCAGCTACTGTTCTCAACCGCCAGGTTAACGTTAGCAGCATAGGAACCAGAAGCATTTGAGAAGATGCGAGTCGCTGCTTCTCGTACTGATAGCCCCATTTCCTCAGCCTGCTTCAAAGCATGCTTGCGAACGAAGTTCATTTCCAGAGGCTCATCGGCTTCAGCAGCCATTTTCACAGCCCGATCTAGCAGAGCCATCTGGTTGACGAACAAGTCGCGGAATACGCCAGAACAGTTAATCACCACGTCAATCCGGGGACGACCGAGCTCTTCTAGAGGAACAATCTCCAGCTTATTCACGCGGCCTAGGGCATCAGGTACTGGCTTAACCCCAACGAACCAAAGCATCTGAGCTAGGGACTCACCGTAGGTCTTAATGTTGTCAGTTCCCCAAAGAACAGAAGCAATTGTCTCAGGATACTGACCGCCATTGTCCTGGCGCTGACGCTCTAGGAGGCGATCAACCACCACCTTGGCAGACTGAACAGCTGCGGTGGTAGGAATGGACTGAGGGTCCAGGGCGTGGATGTTTTTGCCGGTAGGCAATACATCTGGGTTACGAATGGGGTCACCACCAGGTCCAGGTAGGATGTAATCTCCATCTAATGCTCTGAGTAAAGAAGACAGCTCGTTATCGGCAACAACCTGCTTCAGACAGAACTGTAGATACTCAAACAAAGGCTTAAGAGCTTCCTCGTCTACATTTTTGTAGCCAAGATTGTGAAGCGCTTCCACCCAAGGATCTTGGCGCTTGCCAAAGTTAAAGAACTTCAGCATGGTCTTCAGGGATACTCGACCCTCAGCGTCCAATTGTTCATTAACAATGGCACCAACAGCGGCACGGGTCGCTTCATTGATTTCGTACAGTAGCTGTACATCATCTAAGACGCCCAGATCGCTGTTGTTGTAGATTTCATCGATATCTCGCTCAAGACTCTCCGCAATGATGCGCTGAAGACTCTTGAACCCTTCCTCCTCACGGTCGAGACCTGCAATATTTACCAGGGTGGCTACGGCTTCCTCTGCTGTAGGGGGCTTTCCGATGACATGGAGACCACAGGGTAGCAGTCGAGATTCGATTTCCATCAGCTTGATGTAAATCTTGCCCACCAGGGTGTCGCGGTCGTCTTTACTAATTTGGCTAGCGTCTTCTACATCAGGAAGGACAACATCGCGATCTAAATTGACTTGGCGTGCCTTCTCAATGATGGCATTGACAATAGAAATCGCTCGACCGCCTTCTTTAAGCCCCTGGTACGAACCAATCAGCTCGCTTAGCTCCTTCAGTCCCTTGTACAAACCTGCATTCTCAGCAGGCGGTGTCAGGTAGCTGATGGTTTCTGCATAGCCACGCCGCTTAGCAATGGTGGCCTCAGAGGGATTGTTGGCAGCGTAGTAGTAGAGGTTTGGAGTACTGCCGATGAGGTTGTCGGGGTAGCACTGCCCTGACATACCCATTTGCTTGCCAGGCATAAACTCCAGGGAGCCATGGGTACCAAAATGCAGAACTGCATCTGCCTTCCAAATCTTTTCGATAAAGGTGTAGTAAGCGGCAAAGCCATGGTGGGGGCTAGCGGACCGTGAGAACAGCAACCGCATGGGGTCACCTTCGTAACCAAAGGTGGGTTGTACACCGATAAACAAGTTTCCGAAGGTCTTACCGTATACCAACAGATTCTGGCCGTCAGTA
Source organism: Leptothoe sp. ISB3NOV94-8A (assembly GCF_043421595.1). NCBI lineage: Bacteria > Bacillati > Cyanobacteriota > Cyanophyceae > Nodosilineales > Cymatolegaceae > Leptothoe > Leptothoe sp. ISB3NOV94-8A. The sequence continues at coordinate 6,770,298 of NZ_JAXSQW010000001.1, forward strand.
TTGAGGGTGCCTGGCGGTGGTCCCCAGTTCTCTTCTAAGCGCTCTGAGTAAGGAGTCAGTTTTTCGTACTCAGCCACTGACATGCGGTAAGCAACATTGAGTTCAGGGCTATTGTATTGAGCCTGGGCATCATTGATAACTTCCAGCATCAAAGCTTCTGCCGACTCAGGCATGCCTTCGATGGTGTAGCCCTGCTCTTTCATTTCGACCATGGCTTCATAGATGGAGCCAAAGACGTTTAGATAGGCAGCAGTACCGACGTTACCCTTGTCGGGGGGGAAACTAAAGACGGTAATGGCTAGCTTTTTATTGGCACGTTTGACACGACGTAGGTTGGCCCATTTCAGAGCACGCTGGGAAATAATTTCTACCCGATCTTGCAGAGTAATAGCACGACCGGTCATGCCATCACGGCCAGAAACCACAATCGGATCAATGGCACCATCTAACTCAGGAATCGCCATCTGTAGAGCTACCTGAATGGGGTGTAGACCTAGATCGCTACCTTCCCACTCTTCAGTGGTTTGAAAGACTAGGGGAAGAGCCACCATATAGGGGCGATTCAGCTTCTGGAGTGACTCAATCGCCTTGGGATGATCTTGACGAGCAGGACCACCTACCAGGGCAAAACCAGTTAGAGAAATAACGGAATCAACCAGGGGCTCTTGAGTAACAGGCTCGTAGAAGAACTGCTCCACAGGTTTAGAGAAGTCCAGTCCGCCAGCAAAGACGGGGATCACTCGAGCGCCTAGGTACTCCAGCTCCTGCACCATGGATACATAGTGTGCTTCATCACCGGTAACTAGGTGGGTGCGCTGTAGAACAATACCAACGCAGGGAGCTTGGTCCCGTTTATGGGACGCAGGTAAATCCTGGCGGAAGCTATACCAGTTAAGGTATTCCTTGACATCTTCATACATGCAAGGAGCAAGGGGGTGCCAGATGCCGGTATCGGGATAAGTGACAGGCTCGTTGTACTCCATATTTTGAGGAGCACCTTCGATTTGCTTATCGCCGAACATGTAGCGATCGGCCAACATGAGCATGAAGTTCTCCAGGTTCTCAGGAGAACCGCCCAGCCAGTACTGGAAGCTGAGCATGAAGTTACGGGCATCTTGAGCTTTGTCTACGGGGAGATACTTGAGCACCTTGGGCAGAGTGCGCAAAAGCTTGAGCATGGCATCTTCAAAGCTGCCACCCTGCTTTTGGCGACGCTTTTTCATGAATTCGCCAATAGCACTCTTGGACTGACCCAACTGAGCCATGGAGAAGCTGCCCATTTTGTTGAGGCGCATCACCTGAGGCATGGATGGGAAAACCACGGCCACGTCAAGATTGTCACGGTGAGGCTTAACAGCAGCGGCAACTTTCTCGGCCAGTTCCTCAATAAAGATTAGAGAAGCAACAAAGACGTTGGCTTCAGAAACATCCTTCTTAAATGCTTCGTAATTGTTACTATCGCGAAGTTCCTCAATTAGATAACCGCTAACTTCTACTGCTATGTGGGGATTATTAGCGTTGATGGATTTAACAGCTGCTGACAGAGCGCTTTGATACTGTGGCTCTAAGACGACGTAGACCACTTTCATCAAGGACCGTTCGCCAAGGTTCTCGGGTGAGATATGTCTCACAGTGGGCTTGACGTTGGTGAACATGCAGTTTACTCCTTCCTCTGTGTGTGCTCGCTTGCAATGGGGGGTGATGACTGCCGCCTAGCATTTGAAACCCAGGAAAACCTAGGGCATTGCTACCGGTTGGACTGATTAGGAAATCGCAATTGACCCAGTAATCAGAAAAACGTTTGAAACACGCTTTACAAAAGTGCATTGATTACTGTATTGAGAAACATTCCATAACATCTGAATAGGTTTTTAAACCTATTGTGTTTGTATCAGAAAATCCCTGCTGACTAGGGATACAGCCATAGATGCGATACAAAATGACATATTGACTCTCACTTTATGTAACGAATTCGTTACATAAAGTGAGAGTGTTACTAATTCTTATACTTCAAATAAAGCAAAAAGATAATGATTGACAAAAGTCATGTTTTGTAGATTTTGGCTATTCTTTTGGATTTGTCTCGTTTTCTTAGGCTCGTGTTTTTACTGAAGCAATCTTCCATAAGATTTGATGTGTAAGAGACGTTCTCCGTTTGTTTTTTGGGGTTGACTATGCGGATTTTGGTGATGGGTGGGACGCGATTTATTGGGGTGTATCTGACCCGATTGCTATTAGCGGCAGGTCATAGGGTGACGTTGCTGAATCGCGGAAATCGTCCTGCACCTGATGGTGTGGAGGTGGTGAGGTGCGATCGCAAATCCCCCGAAGATCTCAAAGCCGCCCTCGCTGGCAAAACCTTTGATGCCATTTACGACAACAATGGTCGTGAGCTTGGCGATACCCAGCCCCTAGTCGAGTTATTTGGTGGCACAGTACAGCAGTTTATCTATGTCAGCTCAGCCGGTGTGTATCTCAAAAGCGAGCAGATGCCCCATGTCGAAGGCGACCCTGTGGACCCTAACAGTCGGCACAAAGGTAAACACCACACCGAAGACTATTTAATCGAGCAGGGAGTCCCCTTTACCGCTATTCGCCCTGTCTACATCTATGGTCCTCAGAACTATAATCCTCTAGAAAAATGGTTCTTTGACCGCATTAGTCATGACAGACCAATGCCCATTCCCGGTAATGGCAAAGCCATTACTCAGCTAGGACATTGTGAAGACTTAGCCCAAGCCATGGTTTCTGTGCTCGGTAATCCCAAAGCGATTGGGCAGGTCTACAATATCTCAGGTGAGCGCTACGTTACCTTTGATGGTCTTGCCCATGCCTGTGCTGAGGCCATGGGTAAACCTGTGCCAGATATTCGCCACTACGAGCCAAATCAGTTTGACTTTGGTAAGCGCAAAGCATTTCCCATGAGAGTTCAGCATTTCTTTACGTCCATTGGTAAAGCTCAAAGCGATCTAGGTTGGACGCCAAAATATAGCCTGGTCCATGGCCTTAAGGATTCCTATCAAAATGATTACTGCCGGTCAGAGCAGGCTGTGGACTTTGAATTAGACGATCAGATTTTGACATCTGTCTAGTTTTAGGCTGCCAACCCGCCCCATAACCGAAATCCAGGTTCGGTAACCCCCCCTTCAGAGAATTGCTCTGGATTAGCACTATAGTAATGAGCTTTTAAGAAACCAATTTTGAGGTTCACATTAAAAGCGGTGCTATTGCTGATTAGCTGGATGTGCCGATCCGAAGTTAATTCTGTCGGTCAGGGTTTCCCAAATTAAATCCTTCCGAGGATCAGCAATGCCGAAGATATGATTCGCCGGAGCAATTGATATGGGAAAAGTAGTTGGAATTGACTTAGGAACCACAAACTCTGTGGTTGCTGTAATGGAAGGGGGTAAGCCCACTGTCATCGCAAACGCAGAAGGCTTTCGTACTACGCCCTCTGTGGTGGCCTATGCCAAGAGTGGCGATCGCTTGGTGGGTCAGATCGCTAAGCGCCAGGCCGTTATGAACCCCATGAATACGTTTTACTCTGTAAAGCGTTTCATTGGTCGTCGCAACGATGAGGTTAGCAACGAATCCTCAGAAGTGCCCTACAACGTTCTTAACGTAAACGGCAACGTCAAGATTGAGTGCACTAACGCTGACAAGCAATTTGCACCTGAAGAAATTTCTGCCCAGGTACTACGTAAACTAGCGGACGATGCTAGTAAATACCTTGGCGACCAAGTTACCCAAGCGGTAATTACTGTTCCGGCTTACTTTAACGACTCCCAGCGTCAGGCAACCAAAGACGCGGGGCGGATCGCGGGTCTTGAGGTACTGCGAATTATTAACGAGCCTACAGCCGCTGCACTGGCTTACGGTCTTGATAAGAAGAGCAACGAAACCATTCTTGTCTTTGACTTGGGTGGTGGTACCTTCGACGTGTCCATTCTGGAAGTAGGTGACGGTGTCTTCGAAGTACTGTCTACTTCTGGTGACACCCACCTAGGGGGTGATGACTTTGATAAAAAGATCGTCGATCACCTAGCTGAGCAGTTTATGTCTCAAGAGGGCATTGATCTGCGTAAGGATAAGCAGGCTCTACAGCGTCTAACTGAGGCGGCTGAGAAAGCCAAGATTGAGCTTTCCAGCGTTACCCAGGCAGAAATCAACCTGCCCTTTATTACTGCAACTCAGGATGGCCCTAAGCATTTGGACTTGACCCTAACTCGGGCGAAGTTTGAGGAGCTAGCCTCTGACCTGATTGACCGCTGCGGTGTGCCCGTAGAGAACGCGATTCGTGATGCCAAGCTAGCCAAGGGCGACATCAACGAAATCGTACTGGTGGGTGGTTCCACCCGTATTCCTGCGGTTCAGGAACTGGTTACTAAGATTCTGGGTAAAGAGCCTAACCAGAGCGTTAACCCTGACGAAGTTGTTTCGATTGGTGCAGCGATTCAGGGGGGTGTACTGGCTGGTGAAGTTAAGGACATCCTGCTGCTGGATGTTACCCCCCTATCCTTGGGTGTGGAAACTCTGGGTGGCGTTATGACCAAACTCATCCCCAGAAACACCACAATTCCTACCAAGAAGTCTGAGGTGTTCTCCACAGCGGTAGATGGGCAGACCAATGTTGAAATCCACGTTCTCCAAGGTGAGCGTGAGATGGCCAATGATAACAAGGACCTGGGTGTGTTCCGTCTAGACGGAATTCCTCCTGCTCCCCGTGGTGTACCTCAGATTGAGGTGACGTTTGATATCGACGCTAACGGTATCTTGAATGTGACTGCCAAGGATAAGGGCACTGGTAAGGAGCAGTCCATTAGCATCACTGGTGCGTCCACCCTATCTGATGACGAAGTGGATCGGATGGTGCGGGATGCAGAGGCAAACTCCACTGCTGATAAAGAGCGCCGTGAGAAGATCGATGTGAGGAACCAGGCCGATTCTCTAGTTTACCAAGCTGAGAAGCAGATGGGTGAACTGGGCGATAAGATTTCTGAGGATGATAAGTCCAAGGTGGAAACTGAGATTGCTGGCCTGAAGGATGCGATCGCATCTGATGATGCCGCCAAGATCAAGGCTGGCACTGAGTCCTTACAGCAGGCCTTGTTTGCACTCAGCAGCAATATGTACGGTGGTGCTGACGCAGCCGCAGCGGCTGCTGATCCAGGTGCGACTGGTGGCGATGCTCCCAGCGGTGGCGGTGACGATGATGTCATCGATGCTGAATTCTCAGAAGAAAGTGACAAGTAAATCCTGTGATGAACCACGGCAGTTGACCTGACTTGGGACAACTGCCGTGGCATAGCCGACAAACTTGCTCCGGCTAGCAAGGGGGTGGATGGTTTTTACCATTCACCTTTTTTTGTAACTATTGATACCTGAACTCTCAGTGGAAGCTCAGGCTGTAATTATATTTAGGGCCGTTTTTGTTTAGTTTTTCTCGCACCTCAATGCAGCCACTAGCTAGTTCTTAGCTGGTGGCTTTTCTCTAATTAAGATTGTGTCGGCCTATGCCGAGGTTTAGCCAAGATATTGGGTTATTTAAGGCCAATTAACGAAACGATGCTTTGGCCAGTGAAATACTCGATGGCAATCAAAATTAAGAAACCCACCATGGCAGCTCGTCCATTGAGCTGCTCAGCATATTCGTTAAACCCTTTTTTGGGGCGTTCCAGCTTAGGACTCATGGAAGGCTTAATATCAGTCACGGTGTTAGGCGCTACGTCATACCTACTTATTCTCACTATCAAAGGGAGAGTTAGTCAATGAATTTTCCTGGGTAATATCGTTCTGTCTGATTGGTGACCCTACCTTGTTTGTGGGAGAGCTAAGCTAAGATCAGCGGCCAATTCTAGGACTATGACTCTGGCATTGGGCGCATTCAAACCCTTTCAGCTTGGAGGTGCCTGTGCAGATTGGAGTGCCTAAAGAAGTTAAAAACCTGGAGTTTCGAGTCGGCTTGAGTCCTGGCAGTGTCAGAGTGCTCACAGAACATGAACATCAAGTTATCGTCGAAGCTGATGCTGGAGTAGGAGCGGGATTTAGTAATACTGACTACGAGCAGGCAGGAGCCACCCTGGGTACAGCATCTGAGGCTTGGCAGCAGGCCATGGTGGTGAAGGTAAAGGAACCATTGCCCAAGGAATATGACTATTTACAAAAGGAACAGTTGCTCTTTACCTACTTACATTTGGCTGCTAGTCACGAACTGACGGAAGCATTAATACACAGTGGTGCGACAGCTATTGCCTATGAAACCGTCGAGAAAAATCATCAGCGTCCATTACTGACCCCGATGAGCATTATTGCGGGGCGATTATCAGTGCAGTTTGGAGCCAGATTTTTAGAAAAGCAGCAGGGCGGGCGTGGCGTATTGCTAGGCGGTATTCCAGGCGTGCGTCCAGGCCATGTGGTGGTGCTGGGAGGTGGTGTTGTGGGTACTGAAGCCACCAAAATGGCCTTGGGTCTTGGGGCTCAAGTGACGTTGATTGATATCAATCTAGATCGGCTCAATCAGTTAGAAGAGTTGTTTGGTTCGCGGGTGCAGTTGCTCTATAGCAACTCCGCCAATATTGAAATGGCTGTCTCCCAGGCTGATTTACTGATTGGTGCAGTTTTGGTGCCTGGCCGACGATCGCCCACACTCGTGTCGCGTACGCTGGTGGAGCAGATGCCTGAAGGGGCAGTGATTGTAGATGTAGCGGTTGATCAGGGGGGCTGTATTGAAACAGTACGACCCACATCCCATAGTGAGCCGGTGTATGTGGAGTCGGAAGTGTTGCATTACGGTGTGCCTAATATGCCAGGTGCTGTTCCCCGTACGGCAACGGAAGCATTGAATAATAGTACTCTCCCTTACGTGTTAACTCTGGCCAATATGGGGTTGGATGCGTTGGAAAAAGATGCGGCTCTGGCGGAAGGTCTGAATGTGGTAAATCACCAGCTAGTGCATCCAGCTGTGAAGGCGACGTTTCCAGATTTGTCTTAGTTCTGCAGGTTTAACATGGCTTGGCGAGTTTGCATTTGTAGCCAGCCTACTTGTTCGTGTTTATCGAGGCGGGCTACTGGGTTAAGGGATATGGCTTTGCCAATTCTGATATCGGCGGCTCGATAACGGACGATGGACTGAACATGGGTGAGGTCGTAGTGCTTTTCTAGATGGGGGCGTATAACGGGTGGGATGGTAATCGGTTCTAATTTCTCGGCTGTGGGTACAATCATCGTCGGTATGACCGGCACCTGGGCTACATAGGCCAGATGGGCGAAGCCTGATTGTAGCTGAGCCAGTGGGGCATCAAAGTCATTGGCAAAGATATAGTCTTCGCCTTCTGGAAAAATGCCGAGTAGTTTTCCCTGTCGTAAACGATGTAGCGCTTGCTTAATGGATGACGGTGTTGGGTAGCCTTCGGTTTTGACGGGGACCATGCCGGTTAGAGAGAGCACCTGGCTGGTAACGGGGATGTTTGTCATGTAATCGGCCACCATCCAGGCAATGTAGCGGGGTAGGGCGAAAGTTATGAGTAGGCCGTCGGTATCAGAGCGATGGTTGCAGACAATGATGGCCGCGCCACGCTGAGGAATATGGTTGATGCCGTGGGTTGCGATCGCAACTCCCCTCAATAAAAAAGGACGTAACAACCATCGCAGGCTATGGTAGACCGCTATTTGAACATCCATACCATCATCATTGAGAATAAGAGTGAACCTGGCTTCATATAGGCTAACGCCTCCAGGGGGAAACCCCCATCAAAAACAAAAACGTCTATGACCCCTGATGAACGGAACAAGTTAGAGGATGATTTACGGTCTTCTGCGCTGAATATACGTATCATTGCGTTAAATACGCTAGCCAATAAATCTCCTGATATTGCTATGCCTATATTGCGGCGTTTATCAAAAGAAAGCTCTTTTTTGTTAAGACGTTTGGCAGTAATGGGGTTTGGTAATCATGCTCCAGATGACGCTGCATTGGCTAGTTTGCAGGAGTTAATGACTACGGAAACTGATGCCAATGTGCTGGCGGAGGTGGCTAATTCCCTCTATGAATTTGGGGATATATCCATACCGCTTTTAGCGCAGCTATTTGAGGCCAATGACAACTGGCTTTTGCGGCAGACTGTATTATCAATTTTGCAAGAAAGCAACCATCCTGATGTGTTGCTTGAGGTCTCGCTCAATGCATTAGATGATCCGACTCAAACCGTTAAAGAAACAGCGATTTTGTCTCTGCGGCAGGTGTTGATGTCGCCTCTGCAAGCTGAAGCGTTAGAAGCATTGACTGCGTTAGCCAATAGTCCAATTTGGCGCGATCGTTGGCGGTCGGCGACTGCCCTGACGGGGTGCGATCATCCCCGAGCCAAGCGGCTATTAATGCAATTGCAAAAAGATGAAAATCACTATGTAGTAGCGGCTGCATTAGATGCCTCGGTGGGTAGTGGTCTGTAGGCAACGCCCATAAAAACGCCCCGACAAATTATTCATCAAAATTCCCCATGCCCACACCACGCGAAATTTTAGAGGCCCTATTGCCTAGCCTGAAAATAGCCGCAGGCTATGCTCGAAAAATCCAGGCCAGCATCGCAGTTCATCCCGATAAGTTTGACTCGGAGAACTTTTTTGCAACGGCTCTGACCGATGCGGATCTTTCCATTCAAACCTTTATTGAGGTGACCTTGTTATCACTGTTTCCAGAGATTCGTTTCTATGGTGAAGAGTTTGAGAAAACCTATAACACCAAGTATTTCCGTTCAATTAAGCTAGGCCCTCAGGATGACTATTTAGTTACCCTTGATCCCATCGACGGCACTCGGTTCTATATGGATGGTCATCCGAATTATCAGATTATTCTGACTGTTCTCAATGCTGATGGTTTTGAAGCGGTTATAGCCTTGAGTCCAGCGCTTGATCGGTTTTACTACAGTCTACGGGGGCAGGGCACATTTTACGGTACGCTAGCCGATGACCTTGATAGCTGTCAGCCATTAAAAATAGGCATACCGAAGGATCAGGTTTTGCTGAGTTGGGCGCTGACGCACCTTGCGGATTCTTTACAGGGACAGTTTGAGGCGATTTGCGTTAAGACTGACTATTCCCGAGAGGTGGCGATTCCTAATACGAATGGTTTACTCACGGGCGACCTGACCGGGGCGATTTTAGCGGCAGGTAAGTTTATCGATGGGGGTGCACTGAGCTGGATGGCAAAGGAGATGGGCTATGTGGTGACCGATCATCAGGGCAATGCCTTACCTGAACTAAGTGCTTGTAAGGACTATCAGTGGCCTGGCGTGGTGGTGGGGGCATCGCCGGAGGTGCATGGAAAACTATTGAAGGCATTAGCCAGTTATGGGTAAGCGATTTGTTCTACCAAATCTGCTTCATGGTCAATGTTAAGGCAGGTAGCTCAGGGGCTCCGCTAACAATTGCAGGGTTCTCCATGGTGACGACGGCTTGATCGGGTCGATTAGCCAGACAAAACTCAACAAAACCCTGGTGGGTCATCCCTGGCAGTTGAATGGCGAGGGGGGTGGTGGAAGGCTTGATTTGCAGAGTATTCATGGGACCGTAGCCGTTCGGTATCCATAGGTTAGCGTATGGAAAAATTCTTAGACCATCCAGACATGCAAGATAAACGACTTAATCTCAGATGCTTTGCGTAATCCATCAAGTTTTCTTTGGGTATGGTAGAAGCACATTGCAGAGCTTGATATCTCCGCATGAAGTGATACGCCCGATGGAAATCTTTTAGGAGAACCAATTTCTGCACATGATGTGGAGCCAAGGGCGTTGGCGGAGAAGATTAAAGAGTGGGGATCTGCTCTCTAAGTCCCTCACCTCGGAAGAAAGAGATTGTGATGAGGACAAAGATACTACCTAATGTGGCTACAGCCAGGAAGGGATTGCTAAGTATACATTCAGGTGCCAGTCAATGGGATGCATTCAAGACCAAGGATGGCTGTAGGGCAAAAAAAAGGATAGCCATTCGACTATCCAGCGTAATCTCGATTTAACTGGGGACATAATGAGCCTGGCGAATGCCAGGCCATAGACTTAAAAACCTAAATTTGCTTAGCTAAAAAGCCAGCTTCTGGGCTTAGATTGGAGGCACGCTAAGCAGTTAAGACTTTACACATAACCGACTATGACTTGCTAGTTGGGCATATCCAGTCCCTTAGATTTACGTAACTATAAGGTTCCCTATGAACATGGCCGATCTCGTGGCGAAATATGCGGAATCTGTCTGAGAGGGACGAATTTGCGACTTAATACTCACTCCCACTTACCCGTCCACCCAAACCTGCCAGCCTGGTAAAGTCACTGAGTCTGAAAAATATTTTGCACCATTTGCTTGTCGGAGGTAGCCGCAGCACGATCGAGCTCATCCACTTCGCTAGGGCTCAATCTCCATCCCATGGCACCAATATTCTGCTTTGCTTGGTCTAACGTTTTAGCCCCCGGAATTGGCGTTGTGCCTTTGCAGATACACCAATTAAGAGACGTTTGGGCCATAGTCTTGTCCCGCTCTGTAGCCACTTCTCGCAAACAGTCCAGCAACGGTTGAATGCCTGGCAGTAATTGCCGAAACAAAATACCCCGAAAACCTTTTGGTTTAGGCGTATTTTCCCCATATTTACCCGTCAGTAGTCCCAAACCAAGCGGGCTGTAGGCAATCATCTGGATGCCCAGTTCATCACAGAGTTCCTTTAAACCTAACTCGGTCACTGGATAGGTCGATAACAGCGAATACTGTACCTGTAAGGAGGTGATTGGAATGCCCCGTTCTGAAAAACGTTTATGCACCCAGCGCAGACGTTTGGGACCGTAGTTTGACAGTCCTACGCCTTTGACTAAACCTTGCTCATATAGATCTGCCAGACCATCTAAAAGGGGACCTTCTTGCCAGGGAAAGTAGTTGGCAGTGGGCCAGTGCATCTGGGCAATATCCAGACGACCCATACGTTCTTTGGAAGCTCTCCCGGCGTTGGCCATCATGCCTCGGGTTAATCGCCACGGATAAGCGGCTAGCTTGGTGGCTAAACAAATGTTCTCTTTATTTGGGCCTTCATAGACCTGGCTAAATTTCCCCAACAGTTTTTCACTTTGACCATTGAGTTTACCCGTGCCATAGGAATCACCTGTATCAAATAGTGTGACGCCATTTTCTACGCAACAGTTGAACACCTGCTGCAGGTCAGCATCCATACTCTCGTTATAGCCCCAGAACAAGCGATTGCCCCAAGCCCAGGTGCCACAGCCCATTTCAGGTAGCGTAATTGTTGTGGTGGCAGCAGTGGCGGTCATGAATTAAGTGACTTTGGATGCGACATTAGTAACCTATCTGCTTGAAGTCAACCCTGGCAAGAGATTTTCATCATCCCTTGCGTGTTCTTTTACCTCGCTCACGTTGGGGCTTCTATGGATTTAATTCTAGGGTGCTACTTTTTATTCCTACTTTTTATCGCGATTCCCACCGACGTGCATACACCCCGTTCACTATTCACCACTCAACTCTCTTACACACTGCCTGTATTCATCTCAACTGGGAACTGCTACGTATGAACTGCCTATATATCAAGATCAAGCTGCTCGAAAACCGCCCTTAGAAAATCTGGGCTAGACTACGTCTAATAAATCGTTTTGATGGAGTTTAGCCTGTGCGACTTTCCTGGCTACTGGGTGGTGGAACAGCGTTGTTGATGGTCAGCCTAGGTCTGGGACAATATCATATTTTTTCAACGGTGAGATCAGTGGCAATGGAAACTGGGGATGAGATCGCACAAACCTCCCCAACAGCGCCAGACATGGAGCAATCACATCAAGAAATCCTGACAGCGCTCACCGATGCCAGCGTGATTTACCTGGGTGAAACCCATACGGATAAAGCTGATCACGTGGCCCAGCTAGAAATCATCAAAGCGATGCATGGGGCCAATGGTGATATTGCCATTGGTCTGGAAATGTTTCAGCGTCCGTTCCAGTCAGTGTTAGATCAATACATTGCTGGGCAGATCACCGAGGCAGAACTGGTAGAGCAAAGCGAATATGAAACTCGCTGGGGATTTGACTGGGAACTGTATGCCCCCATTATTCGCTATGCCCAGAGCAATCAGATTCCGTTGATTGCTCTGAATACTCCCAGGGAAATTACTCGGAAGGTTGCCAGGCAGGGCTTAGCTAGCCTAACGGGAGACGATTTAACCTACATTCCTCCCATTGATGACATTGACACCAGTGATGAAAACTATCAGGCGATGGTCGCCCAAGTATTTGGTCACCATGGCGGTCACGGCAACAGCGGCCCCAGCTTTGAAAATTTCTTTGCTGCCCAGGTGCTGTGGGATGAAACCATGGCTGAATCCATCGCTGATTACGTTACGGCTGCTCCCGATACCCAAGTGATTGTGTTAGCGGGCGAAGGCCATGTGGTCTTTGGTTTTGGTATTCCTAGCCGAGTGCGACGACGCCTGGGGGATGACCTGGTGGCCTATAGTGTGCTCCTGAACCCACCAGCGACAACTCCCGAGTTAGCAGACTTTTTCTGGATTTCAGAATCGACCGAATTCGAATCTGCAGAATAATGCTTTCCTGGCCTGCTGCTAAGGAGAACACCCTATTCAATAGGAATAAAATCAAATCCAATGCCAGATCGATTGCCCACTTGAATCTGCACAAGTTGAGCCGCTCGATTGCGATCGCCTGAAGGTAAAAAATGCACCTCTCCGGTCGCGCCATCGGCGTAGAAGTCACCCTGATGCAATGTGTTGCGGAGGCCCTCACGACTGGGACTCTCTAACAGGGCTGCTCCCAGGGATGCGATCGCATCATAGGCCATGGCACTGCGCCAGCTAACATCGCCACCCCAAATTTGCCGTGCCTCTGTGACAAAATCAGAATTTGGGTCTGATAAGATATGCCAGGGTACTGCAACGACTAGCCCTTCTGCATCCACACCACCCTCTTTTAATACTTGAGGATGGTATAGATCATCACCACCAATGAAAGGGATTTCCTGGTTGATCGCAGTCATAACTGCCAGGGAAGGCTCCAAGGTATCTGTGCTGGATGCCAGCATAATCACGTCGGCCCCTTGCTCTTTGGCCAATGCAATTTGTTGCTCTGCATTAAATGCTGTATCGGCGAGATCGTATTCTGTCATCACTTCACCACCGTCACTAAAGACTGAGGTGGCAAATTCACTTTTTAATGACAGACTATAGGCACTGTTGGAATCGTAGTAAAGAATAGCTTTCTCGGCGTTCAGGTCATCGATCATGTAGCGGGCAAGAGCTGCAGCTGCAAAACTATCGCTGGGCACTGTCCGAAAAATATAAGGACTAAAGCCGGAGAGTTCCACCGATGTACTAATGGCAGAGACCATCGGCAGTTTGCCCTGGTCATACACGGGGGCTGCTGCCAACGTCACGCCACTGCTGTAATGTCCTAAAACTCCTAAAACTTCTGACCGATTTACCAACTCAGCGGCTACAGATTTAGCAATACTGGGATCGTTATCATCATTGGCAATCAGGAGCTTAATGGGGGTGCCTTGGCCATCGCTCACCTGATTCATTACCTGTTGCGCATGACCAGCACCCCGCAAAATTTCTAAGCCGATTTCACTGGTGTTGCCAATGGGGGCAATCACAGCCAGTGTATGAGCGGTTTGGTTGCCAATGCGAGCATTGTTCAAATAGATAAAGGCCTCGGGATCGTTACGGTTTTCGTCGAGTGCCGCTTCTAGATTTGCGATCGCTTGTGCGTAATCTCCTTTTGCATAGGCTGCCATACCTTGCATTTTTAAGTCTGAGGCATTGGGTAGTAAGCTTTGTGTGCCTCCACTGAGTCTGTCTGATATTGAGGTTTTCGCAACCACTGATGTTGATTGTGTGTCGGCACTAGCTGTCTTCGCGGTTTGCTTGGTGCTGACGCTGGATGATTTTGGTGTCAGTACACCTGCAATGCTAAGGAAGAAGACCCCTAAGATGCCAAACGTAGTCAAGAATAATAAGATTTCAAACTTGTAATTTTTTATGGTGCGCATGGCTCAGACAAAAGCGTTTTAGGTTAATCGATTAGCAAAGATCAATGCAGCGTATTGACCCGAATTTTCTTCACAGAGTTTGCTGATTTGCTGAAGTCTTTGGAGCCAACACGTTTTTATCATGTTTTTATAGTGACTGCTCTTATAGCAGTTTGGTTCTCAATCATTCACATCACGTAATAAGTAGCCATAAGTAGACAGTAGTGTGCCCGGTTCCGATATAGGTGTCACCATGGCAGAATTTTGTGAGAGCCAGCATATAAAAGCCCCTGCTACAGTTATGCAGCAGGGGCTTTTATACCAAATCCGAACTCATTAAACCCGATTAAAAATAGGTAACCCTGTAGGAGCAATCCCTTGTGCGGTTCGGCTGAGCTCACCGTCGAAGCCATGCCCTGCAATATCGGGCGCTATCAGTCAGGATTTCGGATTGAGAGATGGGCCGAAAAGCTAAACCCAAGACAAAAGTTCGTACCTACCCGATACACTTTGATAGGTCTATCTATCTTTGATAGATAGACCTAGGCTGTAGGGACAAATCTTGGGGGAATAGGTCCTTTACTTGACGGATACCTTAGCGCCAGCTTCCTCAAGCTGCTTCTTAGCAGCTTCAGCGTCATCCTTGGAGACACCTTCTTTAATGGCTTTAGGCGCACCTTCAACGATAGCCTTAGCTTCCTTAAGACCCAGACCAGTGAGGGCACGAACAGCCTTAAGAACAGCAATCTTGTTGCCACCGAAGTCTTCGAGAACAACGTCAAATTCAGTCTTCTCTTCAGCTTCTTCACCGCCGCCACCACCAGCGCCGGGAGCCATCATCATCATGCCACCAGCAGGGGCAGCAGCACTTACATCAAAGGTCTCTTCGATTTGCTTAACAAGCTCAGACGCTTCCAATAGAGTGAGCGACTTAAGCTTTTCCAAAATTTCGTCAGTTGCAGCGGACATGGATTTCTCCTTGATTAATTACAAAACAGATAGAAACTAGAACAAAGCTGGGATTTACTCGCCGCCTTCGCCACTTTCTTTGTCGACATAGGCCTGAAGACCACGTGCAATAGACGACGGTACTTCTTTGACGCCCACTGCAACTTTGGTTGCCAGAGCGTTGATAGCACCTGCAATCTTCGCGTAAAGCTCTTCCTTGCTGGGTAGATCGGCTAGGGCTTCTGCTTCTGCACTTGTCAGAGCTTTGCCTTCTAGTACGCCACCACGCAGTTCAGTCTTTTTAGTGTCCTTCTGGAATTTCTTATATTCCTTGACGACACTACCGATGTCTTCTTTGGTTAACAACAGTGCAGTGGTGTCTTTCAATAACGCCTGCACTGGCTGCCAATTTTCGTCATCTTGAACCGCGATGCGGATCAGGGTGTTTTTAGCAATTTTACAAGTGCCACCCTTCTCACGAATACGGTTACGTAGATCGCTGATCTCGCCTACCGTCAGACCTTTGTAGTCAATAACAAAAATAGATTGAGTATCACTCAAGAGATCCTTGAGTTCGGCAACAATCTCTTTTTTGTTTTCTAGGGTTCTCCCCATTCGGATCTCACCTCCTTAATTGCGGGGATACAGTAGAAATATTGCTACTGCTCAACCTAAACTAAAATTCGAAATCAAAAGGGCCTTAGCTAATTGCCGAGGCCCAAAGATAAGTGCTACTTACACCCACTCTCTGCATCTCGGCAGGTTATTAAGCAAAATGCACCTGCTGTCTTCGAATGCTTATTTAGTTTTGGATGTTTTTAAGTAGCAATACCTCCAAAGCTTGTCACTGCTGATTCTCAACAGTAATTTTTTAATCTATGCAGCTGCATCCTCTAGTTGCAAGTCACGCAGTGCACTGATATCCATTTTAATGGCAGGTCCCATCGTAGCAGCTACTGACATTGTTCGCCAGTAACGACCCTTAGCACCTGAAGGACGATTACGATCAATCGTCTCTTGCAGAGCTTTTAGGTTCACCAGTAAGTCTTCAGCGCTAAAATCGGCTTTGCCAAACATCACATGGACTATGCCAGATTTGTCCGCCCGGAACTCTAGTTTACCGGCCTTAAAGTCATTAATTGCCTGGGCCAAGTCAAAGGTCACAGATCCCCCCTTCGGCGATGGCATTAAACCACGGGGACCTAAAATACGACCCAGCTTAGCTACTTTGGGCATCATGTCGGGCGTGGCAATCAGGATGTCAAAGTCCATCATGCCCTTTTGGATCTCGTCGATTAATTCCTCAGACCCGGCCATGTCTGCGCCGTTATCGGTTGCTTCAGCCACCTTCTCGCCACGGGCAATGACAGCAACGCGAACGTTCTGACCAGTGCCTTTAGGCAAGGCCACAGTAGTACGTAATTGCTGATCGGTATATTTGGGATCAATACCCAAACGAATGTGAGCCTCAACAGTCTCGGTGAACTTTGCAGTGGCTGTTTCCTTCAGCAGCTGCATTGCTTCCAAGGGCTCATAAAATTTGTCCTGTATTTTTGCCTGCAGCTCTCTCAAGCGGCGCGACACCTTCTTTGTCATGTTTTTACTCCTAGGGGTCATAACGAAGTTAAACTTCTTCCCCAAACGTTGGTCAAATAGATAAAAAATGCATCTGTATGCTGACGTTAGTCAGAAACAGTAACTCCCATATTGCGAGCTGTGCCTTCAATGATGTTCATGGCTGCTTCAACGTCATTAGCGTTGAGGTCAGGCATTTTCATTTCAGCAATTTCTTGCAATTGGGCGCGAGTAATAGAGCCAACTTTTGTTTTGTTGGGCTCACCTGAACCCTTCTCAATCTTGGCCGCCTTTTTGATTAGCACGGAGGCTGGCGGTGTTTTGAGAATGAACGTAAAACTTCTGTCTTCAAATACAGAAATTTCAACCGGGACAATTAGTCCAGCTTTGTCAGAGGTCTTAGCGTTATATTCTTTGCAGAACGCCATAATGTTGACCCCGTGCTGACCCAAGGCGGGACCAATTGGCGGTGCAGGGTTCGCTTTTCCAGCTGGGATTGCCAGCTTAATAAGGGCAACTACCTTCTTCGCCATTGATTAACTCTCTTTTTGCACTTGGTTAAATTCCAGCTCAACGGGGGTATCGCGACCGAAAATCGATAACAATGCCTTAAGCTTGCTCCGTTCAGGGCTGACTTCAATGACTTCACCACTGAAGTCCTTAAACGGACCAGACAATACCAAGATCTTGTCGCCCTCAGCCATATCAACTTTGACTACAGGTGCCTGTTCTTGGGTCTGCTTAAAGATACGTTCGACTTCGGCTCTACTTAGAGGCATGGGTTTAACATGCCCTCGCCCACGTCCAGTGGCTCGGCGCTGCTCAGCACCGACAAAGTTAATGACATGGGGGGTGTTTTTAACCACCTGCCATACGTCATCCTCCAAAATCATGCGGATGAGGACGTACCCAGGAAAAACTTTTTCCTCAATATTCTGACGACTGCCGTCTTTACGCAGTTTGACCGCAGGAGTCTGCGGTATTTCAATCTGGAAAATGTACTGGTTAACGCCCAGGGTAATGGCCCGTTGCTCAAGGTTGAGCTTAACGCGCTTTTCGCACCCGGAGGCTACTTGTACCGCATACCAGCGAGACTGTGACTTTCTCGGTTCCTCAGGAACGCTAGAATCGTTACTGTCAGCTGTATAGTTTGGATCGTCAGAAGCGTAAGTCATTAGAACACCTGTCTAGAAGCCCAACCAAATAGTTTATCCACTAAGTAAATAAGTGTGGCAGACACACCCACCATTAAGATGACAGCTGCAGATTCACTAATCAGCTGCTGTCTGGAGGGCCAAACCACTTTGCTCAATTCTTCGCGAGTGCCTTTTACAAAAGACGCCGCGTCAAATGAGTCAGAGGAGTCGCTCGGCTGCTTTTCAACTACTTTCTTAGCGTCCTTTTTGACCACGTCATTAGCTTCCTTGTTTGCTACATCGAGTCAGATTGATCATGAATCAATCCAGAGATACCCAAGCAAAAATTCTACCTAAAGCTCACTGCTTGATAGAAAAAGAAAAAATCTCTTTCCTTTAAGCAACAAATCTAAATGCTTTAGGCAGAACTTATGCTAATCGCTCAGCGCGCCCTGGAGGACTCGAACCCCCGACATTCGGTTTTGGAGACCGACGTTCTACCAACTGAACTAAGGACGCACGACTCTTTGAACTTACCCCATTGTAAGGCTTAATCTGCGGGCTTTAGATGCCCTAAGACTATTTTTTACCTGATTTGTCAATGGGACGATCAAAGCGCTGCTTCAAGCGAGTTGACTTACCAACGCGATCGCGAAGGTAGTACAACTTAGCACGACGCGCTTTACCTCTGCGTAGAACCTTAATATTGGCTACGCGAGGTGCATGAAGTAAGAAAACACGCTCCACACCTACACCTTGAAAGATGCGACGTACGGTGATCGTCTCGTTGATGCCACCATTGCGCATAGCAATGACGGTACCTTCGTAGGGCTGCACACGTTCCTTACCACCTTCTACAATTCGGACACCGACCCGAACTGTATCCCCAACATAGATTTTGGGGATGTCTTCTTTGATATGTTCCGCTTCTATTGAGCGGATAATCTCCTCAGCGTTCATAAGCCCTGAAAAGCGCACGGTCTTTAATAGTAGGCCAACATGGTCACAAATACCAAGGGTTTTTGGAGGGAATTTCAAGAAGGTGACTGCTGCCTGTCTGGTCAATGGGGAATGGTCAATGGGGAATGGGGTAAGAATCCTGCATACTATATATGGTGTGAGCTAGATAATGCTCAAGTGCCGCACGTTTAACCCATTGCAAACCTCAATCACCCACTATGAATGTTTTAGGTAATTTACTGTCGCGGGCCTTAGCTGCACCAGTTATGGTAGGTCCGCGTAAGCATCAGGGGATTGAGTTAAAGTCTGCGCCTGAGAGGGAGACGATGCGCCAGGCCGGACGGATTGTGGCAACGGTGCTGAGGGAAATTGCCGATCAGGTGCAGCCTGGAATGACCACAGCAGATCTAGATGACCTCGCAGAGCACCGTATTTGTGAAATGGGTGCAACGCCTAGTTTTAAGGGGTATCACGGATTCCCAGGATCTATCTGTGCCAGTATCAACGATGAAGTTGTCCATGGCATCCCTCGTAAGCGCAAGGTCATTAAGTCTGGCGATTTACTTAAAGTAGATACTGGAGCCTACTTTGAAGGTTTTCATGGTGACTCCTGTATCACGATTGCTGTCGGCAAAGTGAATGGCAAAGCCCAGGATCTGATGCAAGCAGCTGAGTCTGCATTGTATGCAGGCATTGCCCAGGCGTTACCAGGGAAAACCCTGCTCGATATTGCTGGAGCGATTGAAGATAGTATTCATGCCAGTGGCTATACCGTGGTTGAGGAATTTACCGGCCATGGTGTAGGCCGAAACCTGCATGAGCCCCCATCCGTATTTAATTTTCGGACTAAAGAATTACCCAATGTCACGCTCAAGCCGGGTATGGCCTTGGCGATTGAGCCAATTGTGAATGAAGGCTCTAAGGTGACCCGCACTCTGCGGGATCGATGGACGGTAGTGACCTGCGATCGCAAACTTTCTGCCCAATTTGAACACACAGTGCTCATCACCGAAGACGGCCAAGAAATTCTGACCGACCGGTCTAAGGTCTAACGGGTTTTGAGTTGATGGTCCACTAAGCCATTCAACCTAATGATTTCTCAGTTCGCTAACTAAGAACCAAGCACTAAGAACTATTTTTTCAACTGGGCAAGGTCCACACAAGCATCCTCGTCATAGTCCACTTCGATATCGATGGTGTAGGCCTGCTGGGAGGATTCCTCGGGAAAATCAGTGTAGTCTTTGGCCTTTTCTAAGGCAATTTCGTTAAGAAACCCATAGCCAGAGCTGCGTAGTAAAGCGGGCTCGGTTGCGATCGCGCCATCGGCATCCACAACGACACCTACTAATCCTTTTGCTGGTATGGGGGTCAGACAGCTCAGAAAGCGTCGACCCTCATCAGCTATCAACGGATAACTAATTTCTACAGCCTTTTCCAAACCTTGAGCTTCGGATACGTTTAAGCCTTGTTCTTCAGTTAGGTTAACTAGCCATTTTTGCTTAGTTTCTTCGGTTTCAGGATCTGTCGTGCGCAGCACGCTATGCCGTAAACGTGTCAGGAAGTCTCGTAACAGATTCGGTACTTCTGCCTGTGCACCATCTTTAAGTGCGACTAGAGTGGGTGGTTCTTGAACTGTGGGAGTATTATCGGCTGTGTCATCACTGCCCCCGCTGTTGGGAGGATTGCTAGGGGGAGATAGAATCGCAATTTCATTGCCAGTATTCCGGTTGTCTGTTTGGTTTTGGGAGGTGCTGCCTCTTCGATTATTTCCATTGTTGGTACTGGCCCGACGACGGTTATCGGAATTGCTACGGCCAGTTGTAGAACCGGTTCCATCCGTTTGACCATTCCGCGTTTGACGGGTTTGAGCTGGCTGCTGACTGGCTGTTGTGTGCCCCCCCGCTGATGCCGGTTGACGAACGGCTGTGGCTACACCAGCTGCAGGACGAGGGGCAGGTCTGGTAGCGCTAGGAGCTACCAGACCTGCCTTGGGAAGGATCCGGGTGACCGTGATGCTTTCGCCTTCTGGATCGGGGGCAGGCACTACAGAATCAGATGAACCACCTGCTATTGGAACCATTAACAGCCCTGCATGTAGACCCGCAGCCAGCAAAAAAATTGGATTAAAAAGCAACTTCAAAAAATTCATGGCAATGCAGGGAATAACTAAAACGAAAGCCAACCTAGATATAGGTTAAACAATAGGCCTGGGGTTTCTGAAATGAACTATTCCAAATATCTAACTGCTCCCATAGAGTCGGTTTAGAAAAATAGTCTAGCCTAAACGTCTAACTCTGCCGTGGATCGTTAGGCCAGACAAACACTAAGGTTGTTCCCTTCAAATCAATGAGAGAGATGTAATTAACGGGTTGTTCATCAGCTGAATAAACACCATAAAAAGGATGACCACCGTATAGACCTTCCTCGACCTGGCTCATGCCTGCACTGATGAGAGCCTGTCCCAATCCTTCTCGGCTGACAAGATCAATATTTCTAGCAATCTGCTTGAAGGATACTTGAGGCAGGGGTAAATACGTGCCGTTTACGATACTTTCTGTGGTGAAGAATGCGGCGGGCTCAACAACATTTTCCACAGCTTTACTGCGGAATCTGAGGTCGATTGGATCCGTTGGATCAATGGTTAACCATTCACTGGTGATGTCAAAATTGTTGGTTCCGTTGTTGGGGTCAGTCCCTAGAAACTGACTTAGACTGCTATTGAGAGACGATTGTTGAGCAGGATCAAACCCAAATGATGGCTCCTCTTCTTCAAACTCTGCAAATTCCTCGTCGAATTCTTCCTCAAACTCTTCCTCTTCAATAATTTCTTCTAGTTGCTCAGGTACCTCGGTGAGTACGGGGGGAGCTACAACGGGGGCCGGTGGTGCTTCAGGAGTCGGTGCTTGAGGCTCTTCTGGTGGAGGTGGTGCAGGTTCTGCTGGAGCTAAGATATCACTGAGGCTGACAGCTTCGATGGTGACTTCCTCTTCAGGTTCTGTCTCTACAACGTCTCCTATTTTGGGTGCTGATAAATCAACAGCTGGGAGCACCAGTAAAATAACGTGTGCTCCCAATGCTATCCACACAACTGGGCGTTTCAGAAAACTGACTCCGTAGGTTGAAAGTTGTATCGTGACATAGGGGAGCGCTCGAATAAATAACATTGGTTGCATGGCAAGACTTTTGGCCATAGAGACCAAATTCTTGCGAGATTCGGAGGGAGCAACACTAACCATGTTCTGGAAAATTAGGGAGCGAATACTCAGGAAACCTTGGAGGAGCGAACATTCCCCCAAGGCAAAAATGGTTGATGCACACTGAGCGTGTGAAAGTTGCAAAGGACCTGCCACAGGGGAGAATACACCCTATGGCAGGAATCAAAAACTCACTAATGACTGAGACTAGTTAAAGATAGTATTTGCTTCAGCGTCGTAAGCTTCGAGAGTGGCGTCAGTTGCTGCGTCGGGTAAGGGGACGTAACCTACATCTAGGATGAGCTCACCAGCGTCGGCCTGCTCAATATAGAACTGTACGAAGTCAGCAACACCACTATCAGCATCAGTCAATGCCGCAGCATTGACGTAGATGAAAATAGGACGACCAAGTGGCTGGTAGATATCAGCCTCAACGTTCTCTACAGTGGGCTCAACATACTCGCCAAGCTCTTCGTTTAAGATGCTCACTGACTGCAGAATGTCTGAATTCTCTGCGAAGTAAGCCAAGCCGAAGTAACCAATGGCATATTTGTCACCAGCGACACCACGTACCAGGATGTTGTCGTCTTCACTAGCAGTGTAGTCAGCACGGCTAACACCACCATCACCATTGACTTCATCGGTAAAGTAGTCAAAAGTACCAGAATCAGTACCAGGACCGAATAGACTAATTTCTTCATCAGGCCAGGAAGGATCAATCTGATTCCAACGAGTAATAGTGCCTTCAGCAGGGGCGTCCCACATAGTGTTTAACTGGGCAACAGTCATCTCAGTTGCCCAATCATTTTCCGGGTTGATAACAACTGTCAGAGCATCATAGGCAACGGGGACCGCGATGTACTCAATGCCATTAGCAGCGCAAAGCTCTTTCTCTGTATCTTTGATAGGCCGAGATGCGTTAGAGATAGCAGTCTCACCAGCACAGAATTTCTTGAAGCCACCGCCAGTACCGGAAACACCAATAGTGATAGATGCAGGATTACCAGCGAGGGCGTACTCTTCAGCCATTGCTTCTGTGATGGGAAAAACAGTACTGGAACCATCGATAGCAATATTCTGAGCAACTGCAGATGTCGCAGTGACAGCACTAGCAGCAACAACTGTAGCTACAGTGCCAAAAAACTTAGCGAACTTAACCATAACAACACACTCCGTGGCTATTTGTTCAGGCCACGAAAAAATGTAGCTATACAAAATTAAGGCTCGCTAATTGGTTTATTAAGACACAATTTCCATTTGTTTAAGACAAGGTAAACACTAAAGATAAGCTTAATGTGGAGAAAATGGCCTATCTTTTAGAGGGAATTCTGAGAAAATGTTGGACGAATATTTTGTCAATTGAATTTGAACTTAATTCTAGAGTAAAAAGCTGTATCCAACATTACTTTTGGGTGAAATATTAGAGAAACTCATAAACTAAGCTGGATAGTTCTGTTGATGTTTGAATCGGTGCCTATGTTCCAAGCACATCAAAAAATGTTCGGTCAAATGAACGTCCGGATTGTAAAATTCTGGTTGCCTTAGATGGGTAGCAAAATTCTTTATCTGTTGGCGATTGTTACCGAATCTATGTGACTGAATCTAACTTAGGGGCGTCACTCTAATAAAAAGCAAACCTATGCCCTTGAAAGTCTCTAAACTTTTCCTTCAAAATATTTGTACCAAACAGCATTGCCGATGACGGTGAGGAGCAGAATGCTGCCTCCACCTAGTAACGCCAGGGTAGGGTTATAGCCACCACGCATGAGAGTCTCCATCCATCCATTTGTGGTGGCAGAGGGTGAGACCCGATTGGCTAAAAATGGAGTGAGGTAAATCAGAGCACCACCGCTAAGGAGCCAACCCACCATAGATGTGAGTAGAAAAACAGTTTTGCCTCTAGTTTGGGTGCTCATAGAAAATCTCTTTAAAAAATATTAAGTGGCTAAAGGAGTGCCGCTCAAACATGCACCAGATAAGGTGGCACCATCAAAATTGGTATTGTCCACACAGGCACATAACAGATTAGCTTGGGTGAAATTAGCTCCTCTTGCAACAGCACCGCTAAGATTGGCTTCTTCCAAGTCAGCGCCTGATAAATCTGCTCCAGCTAGATTTGCATTGCTTAAATCAGCATTGCGTAAAATACAGCTTGCTAAGTTTGCGCCTCGTAAGTCAGCTCCTCGTAGATCAACTGCCGTTAGGTTGAGATTACTCAAAATGGCCCCCGCTAAAAAAGCACCAGCAAAGCTGGCATTTGTTGTCTCTGCTTCCAGTAAGACTGCCCCACGCAGGTCGGCATTTCGCAGATCGGCTGCCACCAGGTTGGCACCCATTAAGTCAGCCCCACGTAAATTGGCACGAAGGTCTGATTCTTTGAGCATTGTGCCGCTGAGGTTAGCTCCTTGCAAATTGGCTTGGGCTAATTTTGCGCCGCTAAGCTCTATTCCTGCCAAATCTGCACCCATCAGCTTTTTTTTCTGTCCTTGCAGAATAGCCTCAATTTCTGATGGGGTCATGAAGTAACCTCCTTAGATATTGCTGGGTGTTTCTTTTCAGTGGCTGGGGGTTTCAAGTCCTCAAGCCAAACGGTGGGTTGTTGGCTTGGGCGTTCCGGCAGCTGTAACATGCCGATTTCTGCTAAGCGGACGACGGTGCTCAACGACTCGACCAACTTCGGATCAAAGCGTCGATCGCTATGGTTTTCGCAGGCCGTTAAGGCATCTCCCAATGACATGGCAGCCCTATCGCCTCTAGCCTCGGTTAACTCTTGAAAATATGAGACTAGACCCAAAATTCGTGACTCAATGGGAATTTCTTCAGCTTTTAAACCATCGGGCGTGCCGCTACCATCCCAATACTCCAATTGATGAGTGACAATGCGACTGATGGGGGCCAATTCAGGCATGGAGGACAGGAGCTGGCCGCCTAGAGCAGCGCGATCGCGCCAGAACACCAAACTGGCTTTATCTAGCTGAGCCGCAGTTTGTTTAAAAATTTCCTTGGGGGCTTCGGCAAGGCCAATGCGGAATAGTAACCCAGCTAACCGTAAGCGGCGAAGTTGCAACGTAGGTAAGTCGAGCAACTGGCCTAGAGTCTCGGCTAGGGCTGAAACCTGAAGTGATGCGGTAGGGTTAGCTACATCCCGCTCGTCAATTTTTTGAACCATTCGCAAAAAAGCCTGGAGCTTATTGGCGGCCAAGTTGCGATTAAGTTTAGACGCTTGCCCCTCTAACTCCCAGAGTTCACGGGTTTGGCGACTGACGGTGACTAGCTGTTGCTGACTACTCTGTAGATAATTAACAATGCGTGCAACCACGCCACTTAGGTCCGTGGAGGTATCGGATGGATTATTGCTAAGTCTGTTGTAGTGGTCCATCAGCTGATCAGCGAGGGCAGGCGAGTAGGGCTGCATTCGCTCGATCAATATTTTGGCTGCAGCTTCTACAGGGCCACGGTCAAAGGTCCACAGACCGTAGAACTTACGCTCAGCATCTGTAGTGGGTATGCTGTCGCTACGGTACTCGTCGTCAGACAGCTCATGACATAGAACCATGGAGGCATACCCCGGTGCCAAAATAATCAGGTTCCATTCTTTGGTCAGGCTGTCATCCTTCTGTAAGTTCACCATGTCCACATTGTCGAGTTGACTGGTGGCATGGTCACCAAAACCACTATCTGGGACAGCTGCGATCGCAACTTGCTGAGAGCAATGAGCAATATCTCTGTAGCGCTCGGCTTCCTGTAGATACCATTTCCCCTGTTGGAAAGTCACCAGCACGAGTGGTTGATCATTTTCTGAATGTTCCAGAATATGATCTTCTAGGGCATGACAAAGGGCCACCAGCGTATTTTTGAAATAAACCCCATAACTGGATGGCATTTGCCCTTCAGGCAAAATGGTTTTGAGTTGATTAAGGGTCGCCTCAGAGTTCATAGAAAGACTCTTAGTGAATCAAGTCAGCTAGTGAATCAAGTCAGCGTCTGCTCCCAGAATAAAGAGCTAGCGCTATTAGCTCCGAACTCCTATCAGATGGAGCTTATCCAAAAAGTATCTAAATCTATTACCCATGATTTCATACTTTGATGAAAAGCGTGGCAAGTCTGATACAAGTTGTACCCGTTATGCAGGAAAGGATGTGCTCTGGGGGTGGTGATGTGGGGTAAGCGCCGTTGCACGCGTTTAGAAAATTGCTTTTTTTGTTATGAAAATTTTAACCCAAGCGCTGGTTTGAAAACGGGCTGGGGTGATTGTTGGATAATGCTTTAAAGGGGCAATATTGATCGTTTTTGTGATGAAACGATACAAAATAGGTGGCTGAAATAAGTGAAAGTACTTACCTTGTATAAAGGTTCAACTAGTTACGATTAGTGGACCTTACTAAAATCGAGTGAAAGCCTATGACTACGATAACCCAAGAACAGACTTGTTCCGTATGCGGCGTGAAGGTTGTGGATGACGTTGTGCAATTTTCCAATGGCTCCACCGGTACCCGTGCCCGTCTCTATGCCAGGGTCTGCCAGTATGCTAAGAAGCCTGAATGTATCAATCAAGATAAGGAGCTAATTGGTGAAGTTCTGCAGGAGGATGGCTTTATGGAAGCCCCCAATATTAATTTTGGCGGCTAACCCAATCGCTCTGCTACCTGTTTAAGCCGCTTTAACTGGGCTGCCATATCCTGCTTAGTCCAGTTAGCGGCAAATTGATTGAACCCAAATGCCACTAATGGGTTAGGAATTTCAAATTCGAATCTATTGAGCAGGCGAGTTCCTGATGCTTCTGGTACACATTCCCAGCGGTCTTTGCCTGTGAAGAACCCTGTAAATGCCCACACCACCAAGCCGGGACGACGCTCCACCACTGTGCTGATTAAGCTGGGCTGTAAAAGGGGCACTTGAATGATAAATCGAGTCTGGCTGTTAAGCTCTGTACTCCAGGTTTCACCCATGGGTTCACACCGGAGGGCGGGGTTAAGCCATTGATGCATGAGGGTGCGATCGCAAATACAGCGTTCAACCGTTGTAGCGTTGGCATGGATAAAAATTGACTGCTCAAAAACACCCATATAAAGCAAAAAATGATCGGTAGAGGATAAGCACTACCGATCATTCTGACCTATTTTTTCTTACTTATTTTTTATGGGGAACAGGCAACCCTAATGGTGGTGATGGGCGTGATGGTGTTCTTGGCTGTGGCCCTGGTCACCACCATGGTGACCATTATGATGATGTTCGTCGTGGTGGTGACCAGGGTGATGATGATGCCCGTTATGAGCACTGTCATGGTGGTGCCCTGAAAAATCCTCCGCAAGCAGGGCTCGTTGACTTGGATGGACAACGGTGCCTTGCTCGCCTATCAGATCTGTAATTAACCCGTCAACCCAGCCAGCGGCCATAGCGGCAAAGTCATCATTGTCGTTGACACAGGGCATTTGGACATAGGTGACATCAGGTCGCTTGCGACGTAGATGGCTGATAATGTGCTCTACATCCAATAGGGTTTCATGGTTTTCGGTGACAAAGCCAATGGGCATGAAGACGACTGCTGTAGCACCCAGATCCATCAGGTTTTGGGCCGCTAGGGTCACATTTGGCTGGGTCCACTCAATCATGGGGGTATCGTGATTGAGCCAACCGATGGAAATCAGCGGATAGTTATAGATCAGTCTTTCCCTGACTGCATCGTAGAGCAGTTGGCTCTCTGTAATGCCAGAGGTAAATCCCTTAGCTTTGTGGGGGCAGCCATGGTTCATCAGCACGATGCCGGTTTGGGACGGTAGGTGAGCAACGGCCAGATGCTGCTGAATTTTGTTCGTTACCTGACGGGCGAGCAACTCAATATAGTCTGGTTGGTTGTAAAAGGACGGCATGTAGCGGGTACTTTTCAGCCAATGGTTGTCCTCACCTGTAAAAGTCTGCGCTAAGGCATTGTTAACCTGTTCTACGGCAATGCCGCTGGTAAAAATGGAATCCACCACTAGCAAGGGATAAATCAAAAGCTTGGTAAATCCCTGGGACTGAATTTCTGCCAAGACCTGTTGGGGTAAATATGGAGCGCAAAAGTTAAATGCTTTAAAGACGCTAACGCGCTTTCCCCACTTGGCTTGTAAGTGACGTTCAATGCCCTCACGCTGACGCTCAAAAATTGAATTGTGGGGTGAAATAAAGTGATCGTGCTGATGGTCCCATTCGTGGCGATCAAACAAGGCTAACAGCTTAGCAAGTGGGGGATAAATCCAAGTGGGGACGGGGGCAAATTTTGCTGTTAATAGGTTGAGGGCTTGTTCGTTGTAGTTGGCAAAGTCTTCGTAACTTTCTACTTCGCCATATCCCATGAGCAATACTGCTACGCGATCGTCAGTGGTGCTTTGGTCTGGGGTAGATAAAAGTGTGCGTGGAATCGCAACCATAAAAAGTGAGCCTCAAAGGGTAATTTAGCCGTCCACTGGACGACCTTACGGTAACGCACCTGAATATCAGACCCTGCACCCATTGTAAGAATTTAAGACTCCTGAGATGAATTGATACGTAGCTATTGCTATCTGTTAAGTCTTACGTTGTTGTGTGCCATGGTTGTCAGCGATGGTCGCGTTTACCACTTCGCTTTAGCCTGGTTCAATCGCACCGTTAATCACTCCATAGCCGTCTACGTTCAGACCCCTTGAGTCGCTGGTGGGTATCCCGTAGCAGTGTGGGGATATCTAACTGTTCTGGGCAACGGGGTAAGCAGTCGCCGCAGTCGGTGCAGCGATTACCTTTACGTCCCGGAAACCAGTGGCCTGCTCGTTCAAACATGCCGTAGCGGTATTTTCCAAAGTTCGTCATGTCGTAGGCGATGGTCAGATTTCTAAGTCTGAGCACTTCCGGAATGTTGATGGCTTCTGGGCAGGGCAAACATTCATAACACTGTTTGCATTGCTCAGTACCCAGATTTGCCTGGGTTTGGGCCAGGTGCTCTAAGCGAGTGCACTCTTGATGGGTGAGGGGGGTTGTGTTGTCAGCTACTTGCAAGGGCCAGTCAAGCTCGGTGGGCACAGCTGGGCCTACGCTTAGGGTGGTGATACGCGGATCACTTAGCAGCCAGCGATAGGTGAGCAACAGTGGGTCAAATGGCTGACACAACTGCTTGAGTTTGTCTGATGGGGTGTAGAGCTGGCCACCTTTGTCGGCTGGGGAAATGATGAAAATCCCCAGGTCTCGTTGATGGGCTAGCTCAATGGCGGCGGCGTTGCGCTGATTAAAAAAGTAGTAGTGCAGGTTAATAAAGCTGATGATGGGAAGTGCGATCGCACCCATCACCACATCTAATGAGCCATGACTAGAGGCCCCCACATGACGTACTCGACCGTCAGCCATTACCTGGGTTAACCCTGGTAACATCGACTCCACCTGCTGTAGATGCTCCAGTGTATTCACCCCGTGTACAGCCAGGCAGTCAACGTAGTCGGTTGCCAAGCGTTCTAGCGACTCATCCACGAGCCGTTCCACCTCGCTACCTGGCAGCAATTTGGTAGTTAAGATGAGCTCAGACCGATTCAAGCTGCTAAGGGCCTGACCAATGTAGTATTCGCTTTGACCATATCCCCGGGCAGTTTCAATGTGGTTAATTCCCAGATCGACTGCAGCCGCCAAAACCTGGTGTAAAGACTCTGCATTGTCTAGACAGCGCATAGTGCCTAGGGAAAATACAGATAGATTTAATTCGGTTTTACCAAAGCGTCGATAGTGCATGGGGCAGCATAGGCTTTAACCCAATAATTATCAGACCTATTGGTTAGACGAGCGCCCCTTCTGAGCAAAATCTGATGGGCTTAGGTTTGAAACAAAATCTCGGAATGCTTCCTTCTCAGCTTCATCAGCTTCACGGTCCACTGGAATTGAAGCGTCAGCAATCACCTCTTCCATCACCCAGATAGGCGCTCCCATCCGCAGGGCAATAGAAATAGCATCGCTAGGGCGAGAGTCAAGCTCTTTGGTGACCTCCCCTTGTTTGAGGGTCATCGTGGCATAGAACGTATTGTCCTTTAATGAATGAATCACCACACGATCTAGCGCCAGTTCCCAGTCATCTAGCAAATTGGCAAATAAATCATGGGTCATAGGACGCACAGATTCTTCGTTTTCCAAAGCGACTATAATTGCGCGGGCCTGCTCATTAGAAATAAAAATAGGCAGTGCTCGTCGTTCGGATGCGTCACGCAGCAAAATCACAGGGTTTCGCGAAACCGCATCCAGTGCAATGCCAGCAACTTTCATTTCGATCATGGATATTAATCCTCTTGGCTCCGCAGGAATCTAACCCAATAACTAGAATGTAACACTTGAAAATTATCTAAACTGTGTCAAACTGTCTGGGACATATGACGGTTGGGGCTTAAAAGGTGTTGTTAGAGAACGTCTTGGCTAATGGGTTGGTAAGTAATATTCCATTTCTAAGCTAAAAGAGTCCTTTCAGCTTGTTGGCCCATGAATAAAAATCTTTATTTAGAGTCTAAAAATCTTTATCTAGGCAACCGATTCTGTAACGTCTACACATATGCCATAAGGCTATAATGCCGCGATAATTTCACCTTTGCCAACTGGCTAATAGTGCTTCGTACACCCACTCTGTCACTAACATCATCATAAGAATGTGTTTACCGGACTAATTCAAGCTTTAGGAAAGCTTCAAACCCTAGACAATGATCGCCTACAGATTAGTGGTCTTGATGTTTCTAGCCCTATCATGGCGGATATTTCCCTGGGGGATAGTATCGCCGTAGACGGTGTTTGTCTGACGGTTGCGACTATTTTGCCAAAAGGGTTTGTGGTGACCGCATCTCCTGAAACGTTAGAACGATCAACCTTGGGGCATATTCCCCCGGAGCGACCTGTCAATCTGGAATCTTCCCTACGGGTAGGGTCCAAAATTGGTGGCCATTTTGTAACTGGTCACGTTGATGGTCAGGGGTATGTCGGTGAAATTATTAAAACTGATAGTGCTTGGGAAATCAGCTTTACGGTTCCCAGAAGTCAAGTGGCACGCTACATAGTCCCCAAAGGCAGCATTGGTGTTAACGGCATTAGCCTAACGGTTGCAGACTGTAGCGCATCGGGTGATTGGTTTAAGGTGGCTGTCATTCCAGTTACCTACGATGAAACGAATTTGCAATATCTACAGCCTAATGATGCCGTCAATTTAGAAGGCGATATCCTCGGTAAATATGTGGAGCGATTTACCCAGCCAGCGAGCACAGTTGGCCAGTCAGATATTTCTCTCGATTTCTTAGTTGAACATGGCTATGGGTAAGAACCCTGGTTTATATGAGTTTTTGGCTAATAAATTGTAGCTCGCTGAAAACAATCGGTGTTCTCTTAAGTTAAGGGCAATAAAGTGTATCTTTGGTTGCTCGTCCAGTCACCGGATTGATGCCTGTAGCAACTTCACAGAGCATGTCGTTTGTTTTGACATCCAGATCGACATCTGTAAAGTCTGCACCTTCTATGTTTGCTTTACGAAAATCAGTGCTAAACGCGTAAGCACCCTCAAAAATTGCGTTTTTAAGATTAGCTCTAATAAACCGGGCTCCATCCAGAGTAGCGCCACTCATATCGGCACTTTCTAGGTTTGCTTTGGTTAGGTTGGTGTCAAATAGGCGCACACCGCGCAAGTCTGTATTGCTCAGGTCTGCTTCTGCCATATCGGTGCTGGTGTAGTTATTACCGCGTAAATCTTGGCCAGCAAAACTTTGCTGCCGCAGACTCTGCCGATCATAGTTTTTTGCTTGGGCTGTATTGGGCCAGCTTAAACACATTACACCTACCAACAGACAGCTCAGCAGCCAGCGTTTCCAACAAACAGAGCTCAAGTACCTCATAACTTAGCGATCGCAACATTACTAACCATGCATTTTAAAGCCGTTTAAGCACCTGTGACTATGGCTTAGCCATTTTACAGATAGCCCTCCAAACATAAAAAGCCTCTGCTCAAAGGCAGAGGCTTTTTATAAACGATTTTTAGACTAAGGCCTAGTCTAGATCGTTCATGCCCAGTACTGCTTCGTTTTCACGGTCAATACCCTTCTCGAAACCACCAGCAGCAGCACGAGCGCGGCCCGCATGCCATAGGTGACCAACCAAGAAGAAAAAGCCCAGAACGAAGTGAGACGTAGACAGCCACTGACGGGGATTCACAAAGTTAACAGAGTTAATCTCAGTGATAACGCCACCTACAGAGTTGATGGAAGCGTTAGGTGCGTGAGTCATGTACTCAGCAGCACGACGTACCTGCCAAGGCTGAATATCATTCTTAAGCTTATCTAGGTCAAGACCATTAGTACCACGAAGGGGAGATAGCCAAGGACCATCAAAGTCCCAGAAACGCATAGTCTCACCACCGAAGATGATCTCACCAGTAGGAGAGCGCATCAGGTACTTACCAAGACCAGTAGGACCTTGAGCAGAACCAATGTTGGCACCCATACGCTGGTCACGAACCAAGAAGGTCATTGCCTGCGCCTGAGAGGACTCAGCATTAGTAGGACCGTAGAACTCACTGGGGTAAGCGGTGTTGTTGAACCACACATAGCAGGAAGCGATAAAGCCCATCATGGACAATGCGCCCAAGCTATAGGAAAGGTAAGCTTCACCAGACCAGATAAAGGCACGACGTACCCAGCCGAAAGGCTTGGTTAAGATATGCCAGATACCACCGGAGATGCAGATTAGACCAATCCAGATGTGGCCACCGATGATGTCTTCCATGCTGTTAACGCCGACAATCCAGCCGTTACCACCGAAGGGAGCGCCAACCAAGTAGCCCCAGATAACAGCAGGGTCAAGGGTGGGGTTAGTGATAACACGAACGTCACCACCACCAGGAGCCCACGTGTCGTAGACACCGCCAAACAGAGTGGCTTTGAATACGAGCAACAGAGCACCACAGCCTAGAAGAATCAGGTGATAACCAATGATATTGGTCATCTGATTCTTATCCTTCCAGTCTTGTTGGAAGAAGTTGGAGTACTCCTCAAGCGTCTCAGGGCCGCGAACGGCGTGATAAACACCGCCTAGACCTAGAACTGCAGAAGAAATCAGGTGAAGTACACCAATGACAAAGTAGGGAAATGTATCAACAATTTCACCACCAGGACCTACACCCCAGCCAAGGGTGGCCATGTGAGGCAGTAGGATGAAGCCCTGCTCATAAAGAGGCTTCTCGGGCACAAAGTGAGATACCTCAAATAGAGTCATCGCACCGGCCCAAAGGACGATAAGACCAGCGTGGGCAACATGGGCACCCAGGAGCTTACCGGAAAGATCAATCAGACGAGCGTTACCAGACCACCAGGCAAAACCTGTGGATTGCTGGTCACGACCCGAAATGTAATTACTAGAGAGCGTTACCACGTGGCAGTACCTCTTCGGGGAATACAAACTTCTCGTGGGGCTGGTCCTGAGGAGCCATCCACGCACGAATACCTTCGTTAAGCAAGATGTTCTTGGTGTAGAACGTTTCGAATTCAGGGTCTTCCGCGGCGCGGGTTTCCTGGGAGACAAAGTCGTAGGCGCGGAGGTTCAAGGCGAGACCAACGATGCCGACGGCACTCATCCAGAGACCGGTGACGGGGACGAATAGCATGAAGAAGTGCAACCAACGCTTGTTGGAAAAAGCGATGCCGAAAATCTGAGACCAGAAGCGGTTCGCCGTCACCATGGAGTAGGTTTCTTCCGCCTGAGTGGGTTCGAAGGCGCGGAAGGTGTTAGCGCCTTCGCCATCTTCAAAGAGGGTGTTTTCAACGGTGGCCCCGTGAATGGCACAGAGGAGTGCGCCCCCGAGGACGCCGGCAACGCCCATCATGTGGAAGGGGTTGAGGGTCCAGTTGTGGAAGCCTTGCAAGAAGAGCAAGAAGCGGAAGATGGCGGCCACACCGAAGCTGGGAGCAAAGAACCAGCTGGACTGGCCGAGGGGGTACATCAAGAACACGGAGACGAAGACAGCGATGGGAGCTGAGAACGCAATCGCGTTGTAAGGACGTAGCCCGACGAGTCGAGCGACTTCAAACTGCCGGAGCATGAAGCCAATCAGAGCGAAGGCTCCATGGAGAGCGACGAAGGCCCAGAGTCCGCCGATTTGACACCAGCGAACGAAGTCACCTTGCGCCTCGGGTCCCCACAACAAGAGCAGGGAGTGGCCCATGCTGTCAGCGGGGGAGGAGACAGCAACTGTCAGGAAGTTGGCACCTTCCAAATAGGAAGATGCGAGTCCATGGGTGTACCAGGACGTAACAAAGGTGGTACCAGTGAGCCAGCCGCCAATGGCCAAGAAGGCACAGGGGAACAGCAGCAAACCGGACCAACCAACAAAGACAAATCTATCGCGCTTGAGCCAGTCATCGACGACGTCGAAGACGCCTCGATCGGCTCCAGCACGGCCCATTGCAATGGTCATCTCAAATCCTCTTAGTATGGCATCAAGTCCTATAGATAAAGGGTTGGGAATATATAAACAACCCTTTGAGGACATGGGGATGTCACAAGCACCCACCCATAGGATGGCCGTAATCGCCATCAGGTAGGATCTTGGCCTGTACTTTATGATAAATAGACTTTCGTTTTTTTACAATCTGTCACGTACTTCTCAGATTTGGCAGAATCTCAAAATGACGAGACCAAGGGAGCTTGAGCTATTTTCTGAGAATATTTTGTAAATTTTTATGTCAAGTTTAGGGGCGTTTACCTGATAAAGTCATCATTTGCGCTTCTCAGAAAGCCAAAGACATCATATAAATGCATCGTATTTTATAGTTTCGATCCGATTATCTTCGGTAGGGTACAGGGTGAGCTACAGCGTAAGGTTAACTTTGCCTATGTATCGATAGGGGGCTCCTCAGTCACTGCTCTTATGTATCAGAACACTTCGCTCAGAATGATACGCTAGATGGATGATTAGTTTCAGATGGGTGGTTAAGCCACTGTCTGAAGGGTTAGGAGATACTAAAAGTTCAGCGCATGTATAATTCGAGCGTCATCGGCGGTAGTGTCAGTATTTCTGGTAACCGTCTGTTTATATATGAGGTCAAAGGCCTAGGCTCAATTGCCGGGAGCATAGCACCCGTGCGTCAGAGCGGGAGCACCTTCGTTACAGTCCCTTATCAGCGTATGGCCGAAGAAACGCGGCGCATCATGCGTATGGGGGGTGAAATTGTTAGCATTCGTCCAGCAAATGGCGATATGCCAACCGTGCCTGTGGCTCAAGTAGCACCTGCAGCAAAGAAACCCATGGCCGAAACCAAAGCTAAAGCTAAGAAACCCGGTGCTAATGTACCGATTAATATTTACAAGCCCAAGACGCCTTACCTGGGTGAATGCCTATCCAACGAAGCCCTAGTGGCAGACGGTGGTATTGGCCTCGTTCAGCATATTAAATTTGATCTGTCTGAAGGTGATTTGGCCTATGTGGAAGGCCAAAGTATCGGTATCATTCCTGAGGGTACTGATGAGAATGGTAAGCCCCATAAGCTGCGGTTATACTCCATCGCATCTACTCGCCATGGGGATGATGTAGACGATAAGACCGTATCCCTTTGCGTTCGTCAGCTTACCTATAATCATCCTGAGAGCGGTGAAACGATCAACGGTGTTTGCTCTACCTATCTCTGTAATCTAGAGCCTGGTACAAAGGTAAAGATTACTGGCCCTGTTGGTAAAGAGATGTTGTTGCCTGACGATCCTGATGCCAAGGTGATCATGATGGGGACAGGGACAGGTATTGCTCCTTTCCGTGCCTATCTGTGGCGCATGTTTAAAGATAAAGAGCGTGAAGCAAATCCTGACTATACGTTTAATGGATTTGCCTGGTTGTTCTTTGGTGTGCCTAAGACACCTAATATTCTGTATAAGGAAGAGCTGGAAGAGATGCAGGCCCAGTATCCTGACAACTTCCGTTTAACCTACGCCATTAGTCGTGAGCAGCAAAACTCCGAAGGTGGTCGTATGTATATCCAGCACCGTATTGCCGAGTACGCTGATGAACTTTGGAGTCTGATTCAGGAGGAGAAGACCCATGTTTACATCTGCGGTTTGCGCGGTATGGAAGGCGGTATCGATGAGGCGTTAACAGCAGCAGCGGCTAAGACCGGTACTGATTGGACTGATTACCGTAAAGGTATGAAGAAAGCCCATCGCTGGCATGTTGAGACTTACTAAGTCTTACTGACTTGGTCGGGTAGCAACATCCAAATAAATATTATGTAAAAGCCAGGTGAGTCTGACGGTTCCCTGGCTTTTACAATAATTTGTGGTAAATCGAGCGGGATAGCACATTGGTTTTCAAGGTTGGATTATTGGGTCTGGGTACGGTAGGCACTGGTACGGCCAAAATTTTGTTAGACGCGGCCCAGCGTCATCCGTTGCTACAAACCTTAGAAATTCATAAGGTGGGTGTACGTTCTTTGGATAAGCCTCGGTCAGTTAATTTACCAGAGATGTGTTTAACCACTGACCTCGAAGCAATAGTGACTGATCCCGATATCGATATTGTGGTGGAAGTCATTGGGGGATTAGAGCCTGCTCGGTCACTGATTTTGGAGGCGATTGAGGATGGCAAGCACGTGGTGACGGCTAATAAAGCTATCATCTCTCGATATGGGAATGAGATTGCTGAAGCTGCCAAAAAAGCGGGTGTGTACGTGCTCTATGAAGCGGCTGTAGGTGGCGGAATTCCTGTTATTCAACCGTTGCAGCAGGCGCTTGGGGTAAACCGGATCGATGCGGTCACTGGCATTATTAATGGAACCACCAACTATATATTGACTCGCATGCAGTCAGAGGGGGGGGACTTTGCTCCGATTTTGGCGGATGCTCAGGCCCTGGGCTATGCAGAGGCTGACCCGACTGCTGATGTAGATGGTCTAGATGCAGCTGATAAGATTGCCATTTTGGCGTCCATTGCCTTTGGAGGAAAAATCCGCCGCGAGGATGTCTTTACGGAAGGTATTCGCAATGTCAGTGCATCGGATGTGGATTATGCGAAAACCTTAGGATTCGTGATCAAGCTGCTTGCGATCGCAAAACAAAACCCCAACGCTGACACTATCCAACTCCGTGTTCACCCTACACTAGTACCGCTCAAGCACCCCCTAGCCAGTGTCAACGATGTTAACAATGCAGTACTCGTTGAAGGCGATCCCATCGGCCAAGTCATGCTCTACGGGCCAGGTGCAGGAGAAGGTCCTACCGCCAGTGCCATCGTGTCGGATGTGATGGCCATTGCCGCCACCCTCCACATGGAGTCTCCGGCTGAAGAAAAACTGCCGAATCCGCTGTTAAGCCATGCCTACAGCGACTATAAGACCATTAGTCCGATGGAGGAATTGGAAAGTCGCTTTTACCTGCGGCTAATGGTGAAGGATCGGCCTGGAGTCATTGGCCATTTAGGCGAAATTTTTGGTAGACATCATCTGAGTCTCGAATCCATCGTGCAGATTGGTTTGCAGGACAGTTTGGCAGAACTCGTGATCGTCACCCATGAAGTGCGGGAAGGCGAGTTCCAGAAGGCTATTGCTGTTCTCAAAGATTCAGCGGATGTGGATTCCATTGCCAGCGTTTTGCGAGTTTTGGGATAGACAGAACGTCTGTGCGATGGAAGATAAGGCGTTTGAAGCTGTTCCTGGGGACGTTTTGTATACGTGGATATTGCAGGCTCGATCTGATGCCCAAAAAAACAATGTCCCTTTGTATGAGGTGGACTGGTTTTTGCAGGGAGTTAGCAGCCTGAGCCCGTCGGAACTAAGCTTAGGGCTGTATCGAGATCGGGTTGTGCCTTTGCGGTATTCGCTGGATTGGTTAACTCAGCAGTGGCAGCGCCGTTTGACCGAACGAGTACCGGTGCAATATCTGGTGGGTGAGACGCCGTGGCGGGATTTAATGCTGACGGTGACACCAGATGTGTTAATACCTCGGCCTGAAACGGAGCTGATGGTGGAGATTATGCAGGCGTGGGTAAAGCAGAACAAAAATCTTCCAGAGCCTATGGTTTGGGCTGATTTGGGGACAGGGAGTGGGGCGATTGCGATCGCAATCGCCAAAGCCTTCCCCGATGCCCAGGTACTAGCTGTTGATATTAGTTCAGAGGCTTTGCAGGTTGCTCGTCAAAATGCCCAGCGCAATGGAGCTAACAATCTTGAGTTTCATCAAGGCAACTGGTTTGAGCCGTTAAGGGATTGGCGTGGCAAGTTGTCTGGTGTGATTACTAATCCGCCCTATATTCCAAGTCAGATGGTGCTGGATTTAGAGCCTGAAGTCACTAACCATGAACCCCATCGGGCCTTAGATGGTGGAAATGATGGGTTAGAGGATATTCGTCTGCTCATAGCGAAAGCTCCAAAATTTTTGCAGCCCGGTGGTCTGTGGTTGACAGAACATATGCAGGGACAGGCGCAAACCATTGCCGCTATGCTGGCAGCTACAGATATCTATAAGGACATTCAGATTCACCCAGATTTAGCTGGCATTGAGCGATTTATCTCAGCGACATTTAGTCCTTGGATCCCGGCAATGTTGAAACCAGCTAGAGTTTTTAAGTAATCCAACATGCTCATAAATCATGGCATCAGCTCCAGTAGAACTTTCGGCCTATGATCTTGAATGGCCCGCCAAGTTTAAAGCTGAAAAAGCCTTCTTGATAGAGGTCATTGGTCATTGGCTTTGGGGCAGTGTTGAGCATGTGGGCAGCACTGCCGTGTCAGGCCTTTTGGCAAAACCAGTGATTGACATCATGTTTGGGGTGAAATCGCTGGAGGTTTCAAGGCCAGCAATTGATGTGTTGACCAGGAACGGCTATCAATATTTTCCCTATAAACCGGATGTCATGCATTGGTTCTGTAAACCATCCGATGCTGTGCGGACACACCACCTCCACTTAATTCCCTATGAAAGTGAGCTGTGGCAAGAGCGAATTCGGTTTCGGGATTTGCTTCGTTCTAACCGTGCGATCGCTAGCGACTACGCTGCCTTAAAACAGGCGTTAGCTGAACGTTATCACTATGATCGCGAGGCCTATACCCAAGCAAAATGGCCCTTTATTCAACAAGTTTTGGAGATGGCCAAATAATCATAGGGTCTGATGCGACCGCTTGCTCAGAACCTATGGCTTGATGAGGTGTAGGACAGTTTGGTTTCTATCCCGTGTAAGCCTTTGCTGATTGGTTTCCCGCTAGAATGGTTGCACTGAGGGCGACTGCTTTACTAGCGTGAGCGTTGCTGATCCTGAGGAGGATTTGATCTGGAAGTTCCTGATCAATAGCACTTATTTCAGATCGATTCATCTTGTAAATCAGCAACGGCCTGTGTGGACTATGGTTTCGTTAGCCCGTAAAAATCTACTCAAAGACCTACCACGGTTTCTGGTGGCCCAAGCCGGTATTATGTTTGCCGTCAGTTTGGTCACAATCCAAACTGGTATCCTTAAGGGTTTTACTCGATCGACAACGCTGCTGATTGATAATTCGGCTGCCGATATTTGGGTTGCGTCAGAAAATATCGTTAACTTTGAGCTCACTGAACCGTTTCCCTATGTGCAGGTTCAGCGGGCCCAATCAATTGAAGGGATAGCCCGTGCAGAGGCACTCATCATGGGGTCAGGCCGCTGGTATGCGGACGGTAATCTGACAACGCTACGGGTGTTTGGGTTTGACCCCAATGGACAACTATTTCGTCCCGGTGAGGTTTCCGATGCAACACTGAAAGCTTTAAGTGCTCCCTATTCAGCGTTGATTGACCGCACCAATATGCGTTCATTTCGGATTGATGGTGTGGGAGATACGGCTCGCATTCGTCAGTTGCCGGTCATGGTAGTCGGCTTGACCCAGGATACCCAATCTCTGGTTTCTAGCAAATTTGTTTTCACATCTTTGTTGAATGCCAATGCCTATATTAGTTCTGGGTTTTCGGCTGGATTAACCTGTCAGCTTGGGAATGGTGATATTACCTGTGTGAATGCCTATCAGCGTGATCCAGATGCGGCGAGTGCTGATGTGGGTGATCCAGAACCGCTCAGCTCAGATTCTCCGGTGACCTACATTTTGATCAAAGCTGAGCCGGGGGAAAATTTACAAATTCTCAAGCAACGCATAGAGTCTTCTCTGTCGGGAACTAAGGCGTTCACTAAGGATGAACTGATTAATATCACCCAGGCCTATTGGCAGAATCGTACGGGCATAGGTTTTATCTTAGGGTTAGGGGCCATTGTCGGTGTGATTGTCGGCATGGTAGTGGTGGCTCAGATTTTGTATACGTCGGTTTCTGAAAATCTGCGGCAGTTTGGCACCCTCAAGGCTATGGGGGCTTCAGATTGGGATATCTACAGCGTGATTTTAGAGCAGTCGCTGTGGATGGCGGTGTTGGGCTATGTGCCAGGTTTATTGCTGTGCTGGGGAATAGGCACTTGGACGGCGGCGACCCAAGGGATTGTGGTGTTGATTACCCCCCTAAGTGCTTTTGGGGTATTTGGCATCACGGTTGTGATGTGTGTTGGGGCTGCTGTTTTTGCGATTCAGAAGGTGACACGAGTGGATCCGGGAATTGTGTTTAAGGCATAACCGCCTGAGATGAAGAGAGACGTGAATGTGAGGTGTGAGTTTAAGAATTAATGGTTGCGATCGCAGCAAATAACATCCAAATGTCCTTTATGTCGGGCACCACTGAAACCAAGGTGCTCAAGGGCATTGATCTGGCCATTCCCCGTGGTCAAATTCGACTGATGATGGGGCCTTCTGGGTCTGGAAAAACGACGCTGCTATCGATTTTGGCAGGGATTTTGACGCCTACAGCCGGGCAGGTAGAGCTACTGGGCCAAGAAATTACAAAACTATCGCCCAAAGAACTTACCGCTTTTCGCCGTGACCACATCGGCTTTATTTTCCAAAGCTTTAATCTATTTCCTGCCCTCACTGCTTTGGAAAATATTGAGCTAGCCCTACAGATCAAGCATAAAAAAGGATTGGCTATCAAAGAACAAGCTTTTGATTTACTAAAACAGGTGGGGTTAGGTGATCGGGCAAATAATTTACCAGCGGATCTATCGGGTGGTCAAAAGCAGCGAGTTGCGATCGCCCGTGCGCTAGCAGGCGAGCCGGAATTAATTATGGCCGATGAGCCCACAGCGGCACTGGATTCTGCCACTGGCCATGATGTAATCGAGCTCATGCAGTATTTGGCTAAAAACAAAGGCTGCACGGTCTTGATCATTACCCACGATCCACGCATTACCGATGCTGCCGATGAGATTACTTATTTAGAAGATGGCATTTTGGCGAGGCAATCTAGTTTAGTCACTGGGCTACATTGAAAAGAATAGCGATATCCTTAAAAACACTGTTGAACTAGTAATATTGCTGCTACTCTTTTGACCTGATTGAATAATTGAGCCGAAATGGACCTGGATTATGGCCAGTTTGATTATTCATGATATTAACGATTCTCTTTGTCAAACTCTCTAAGAACGTGCTAAATGTCATGGTTTTAGCGTAGAAGTCGAGCATCGCAAAATTCTAGAACAAGTTTTACTTCAGCCTGTCAAAAAGCCTTTTGCAGAAGAGCTAGGTCA
Source organism: Leptothoe sp. ISB3NOV94-8A (assembly GCF_043421595.1). Taxonomy (NCBI): domain Bacteria; kingdom Bacillati; phylum Cyanobacteriota; class Cyanophyceae; order Nodosilineales; family Cymatolegaceae; genus Leptothoe; species Leptothoe sp. ISB3NOV94-8A. The sequence continues at coordinate 6,811,716 of NZ_JAXSQW010000001.1, forward strand.
GATTCCTGATGTTGGGTAAAGACGCAGACTTTGAACGAGTCTAAAACTAGGAGCAGGGTACTATGACTATGACTGCCACTCTTATCCAAAGCCCTGATCGGGTGGTTTTGCAAAATATTAGCTGGCAGAGTTATCAGAGTCTGATTCGTGATTTTGCTCAGGAACCTGCAATTCGGCTCAAATATGATCATGACACTCTTGAGATTCGGAAGCCTCTAGAGCCTCATGAAACGTTTAAAAAGCTCATTGGTCGGTTGATTGAAGCGGCAACCGAAGCGATTAACAGATTTAAGAAGCACCACAAAAAATGCGAAAAGATTGATTCTTAGGAAAAAAGTCAATTATCTTTTGGTTCATTATTGATGTATCCCAAAACTTCTTGTCCGAGCTTCTTAAAGAAGCTGATTAGATTTTCAATTAGTTCATCAATAAACTCAGAATGCATTGAAAAAGAGTTGTCAGCTTTACCATATAAGTTAGGATTTTCTGAAACGAACTTATTGAGTTCATGTCCTTCATCGTCAGGTAAAACCGATCCATTGTGCACAATGGAATTTCTAACCAAGTTAACTTTCTTGATGTAACCTAGCTCTTGGCTAATGCTGCCTAAAAGGCTAAGACCGACTACTTTTTTGAGATATTTTTTTGCCCGCATAAAACCTTGATCACTTAAGTCTTTAAGCTTTATTTCGTTATCAATAATCTCAGTAAAAATCCTGCATAAATCATTTATTCTATGCTCAAAAAAACTATAAATTCCTATAGCTATAGATTTTCGATGTATGTCTAAGTAGTCTTCGTTTTCCTTAAAGTCGGGTGCATAATTTGCGGTTATATCGTAGTACTCTTTGTGAGAGTATTGCAACAAAAGAGAATTCATCTCTCTCGTAAGTTCGCTATTTGCATTTTCCCAGTATTCCTCTATTTCTGAGTGGAATTGAATATACTTTTCAAGTGTGGCCTCGGTTATTTTGCAATGAAATAGTAGCTCTAATTTAGAGTCTGTTATTTCCATGATCCAGAATATAAATATTATTAATTAGAGTGTTTGGTTAAATTTAGGGGATGATGAATATTTAGATATTCATGTGCACCTTTTTGACTAGGTTTTATATTTGAGCGAGTATGAATTTTAAGATTTTAGTTACCGTTTGAAGTTGATTGCTGTGTCGAGTAGACAGGGTGAACTTATCTGAAACGTCATACTCTCGGGTTTGTAAATCTGCTTTGATAAAAAGGAAGTCTTCGCCAGTTGTAATCAGGCCAAATGCTTGTGGAGTGTTTGCACTAGCCAGATAGGCCAAGGTTTGAGGTAACGCCTGCATGACGCTAAAGCCATAGCGTTTGGTTTCTAACAAAACAATCCAAAAATCATCTCGCACCACCAAAACATCGATCAGTCCCTTGAGTAGGGTGTCGCCATTTTCAATTTCAATGGAGACATACTTTTCACCACGCAGTTTATAGGGCGGATCACATAGTCCCAAAAGCTCTAACAGTGGAGAAACCAGAATAAAATCCACCGTACTTTCTGTAATGGCACCATCAACCTGGTAATAGCGATATCGGGCTTTCAGGCGGTCGAGGGTATCAATTTCTGCCTGGTGTAATTCTGGTAACTTACCTTGCCACTCAAAAAAGAAGTCAGCTTTATTAACAGGGTGCAGATTGAGACGCTGATGTGCCTCGTTTAGGTTGGTAATCGCTGTGGTGACAGCCAATGTTTGAGTCATTAAACTCAATTCCCAGGAATAAACGCTAATTTTAGTATAGACTTACTACTTTGTTTGCTGCTATTTTCATTAAGCCATCGACGTTATGACATTTTGCTAGCATTTTGATGCAGTAGTTCGTATGTTCCCATGACATTCACGCTAATCGTTGACCCACCACCATTAGAAATCAATGCTGACAATGTTGTATTGGTCGGTCAAACTCGCGTTACATTAGACACTGTAGTCAGTGTCTTCAAGCAAGGCTCAACTGCCGAAGAAATTGTTCATCGTTATCCGGCGCTCAAACTAGCAGACGTCTATGGGACGATTGCTTTCTACCTCAATCACCAGCAGATGGTGGAAACCTACTTAGCCGAACGTCAAACCCAGGCGGAAACTGTACGGGAATTGAATGAAACACGCTTAGACCCCCATGGTATTCGCGATAGACTACTTGCCCGTAAGCATGAACAGAAAGCATGCTAAAGGTTACCGATGCAACCATTGGTCAAGTGATTGAAGATATTTTGTTGATTCTTGGCTGTATCGCTAAGGATGAATTAGAAGGACAGATTCTATACCTAACTCTCTAGCTGTATATCTTCAATCTGACGTTAGCTCTTTAGCAATACCGGTCAAAATGTCAGGGATTGTTCGGGGCTGCCAGCCCAGGTCTCGCATGGCTTTTTCACCACTGATGCGGACACAGCGATCGTAGATATAGTGGACTAACTCATTATTTAGAGGCGCATTCCAGGAAAATAGATTGCCAATGGGGTCTAAAATACCGCCAATGGCTCTAACCAATGGTTTGGGTGCATCAGCTGGAGCGCTTACCCCGACTGCATCGCCTAGAATCTTGAACATTTCGCCAATGGATAGTTCTCCGGCAGAGATGATGAAATGTTCGCCAGAGGGAGCTTTTTCCGCAGCCAGCACCATAGCTTGAACCAGGTCGTCGACATGGACGATGCCAGTGATGCGATCGCACCCCGGCCACAATGGCAGCCGCCCCTTCAAAAACAACTTAATCACCGGCCCAAAGTGCGGATCATCCGCCCCAAAAATTCCCCCCGGCATCAAACTTACCGCCGCAAACCCATCGGTTACATGCTGATTCACCAATTGCTGCGCCTTGTACTTGGTCTCGTCATAGGCGGACGAAAATCCTGTTTGCGTACGCTGATAGGTCTCATCAATCACCTGACCAGCCGTATCACCATAGATGCCAATGGTGCTGCAATAGATCAGTTTGGGAGGATGATCTTGAACCCTGATCGCCCCCAAGACTGTACGAGTCCCTTCCACATTCACCCGCTCCATCCTGGCCGCATCCACAATACCCAAATCAACACAAGCAGCAATGTGAAACACCACATCCACCCCTGCCATCGCCTGACTAAGTATTGCTGCATCAGTAATGTCACCGTAAGCTAGTTCAATATCCATGTTTGCGAGCCGTGACAGATCGCTCGTGCGGCGAACTAAGCCAATGACCTTATGCCCCTGGGAGCTGAGCAGCTTAACTAAATGGGAACCAGTGAAGCCATTTGCTCCTGTAACAAGTGCTTTCATGCGTTTGCTTGATGCTTTTTAGTAAACCTGATGAACCCAAGGGATCTAATGCCAGTGACTCTGGGCTTAAGCTGTTATCGTAACGGAAATCTCGTCGTTTTTATGGATTGTACAACCGACACAGCTGCATTAATAAAGCAGCTAAGATGAGACAGCTAAGACAACGTTGAACTAATAACTCAGCCATCATCACTAATTTCATTTATTCAAATGAGTAGTTTTGGTTTACCTAAAACCAAAAAAACGCTGAATAAAAGATTGCTTTTCTACTTTACATATTTACCTAAAGCAGGATGCTTTTAGAGTATCCCATTGAATGAAAACAACAATTGAAAAGTCTGACTTTGTTCTGACTCCCTATATGCAGAGCAATAATTGGCGTGCTACATATCAGGTCTTAAACACGCTGATTCCATACATTCTTCTATGGGTTTTAGCCGTAAAAGTTGCCAAAATCTATATTTGGCTCATACCTCCAATCATCATTCTTTTAGTACTTTTCTCATTGCGCTGCTTTTCTTTAATGCATGATTGTGGACATTACTCACTTTTTCGGTCTAAAAAAGTCAATCGAGTCGTTGGCTTTATTTTTGGTCTTGTTAATGCGATGCCCCAATATTGGTGGTCGCGAGACCATGCGTATCACCACAAAACCAATGGTGATTGGGAGCGATATCGAGGCATTGGCGATTTCTTATCGACTAAAGAGTATGCTCAGCTGACTCCATCAGAGCAAAATTTATATAGGATGCTTAGACATCCATTGATGGCATTTCCTGGTGGCTTTTTCTATCTAGCCTTTAAACCCAGAATAATTTTCGTTTTGGGTATTTATGATTTTATTTGTCATGGCTTTAGTTGCTTAAGGTCTACGCCTAAAACGAGCTGGTCGGCTATACTTTCTTCCCATCAACCGAAGCATTGGTCTACAGCTGCTGAGTTTTGGGATATCTTGCTCAACAATATTTTTGTGGTTAGTAGCTGGTTTTTACTTTGTCGTTGGCTAGGGACAGGATTTTTCTTGGGAATTTACTCCGCTGTACTGACGCTCTCAGCGGCAATTTTTATCAATGTCTTTTTTGTTCAGCACAATTTTGATGGAGCCTATGCCCACAAAACGGAAGGCTGGGACTATTTAACGGGGGCTATTGAAGGCAGTAGTTATTTAGAATTGCCCACTATTTTAAAGTGGTTTACGGCTGATATTAGCTATCACAATATCCATCATCTTTCTGAAAGAATTCCTAATTACAATCTGAAGGCATGCCATCAGAAAAATAATCATCTTCTTTTAGATTCAAAGACAATTAAGATGAGCGAAATGTTGGACTGCGCTCAGTTTATTTTGTGGGATTCTGATGCTAATAAATTAGTATCTATCGAGGCATTTCACCGTGATCAGGCTAATACCTTTTCGTAAATTCGATAGGTTTTGTAGATGGTGGCTCCGGTGCTTTCAATGATGTTTCGCGATCGCATGTTGTCCTCATAGACCCAAGACAATTCGGAACGCTTATAGGGGGGATTTTTCTCTGTGCCCCCCTTCATGCCTAAATACACCACTGCCAACGCCACCATGTTGCGACTGTATTCCGGTAGCGTACAAATAGCCAAAACCCTTGCTTGGTCAATCTTGCGACGAAACCAAAGAAATTTGAGAATACCAAAAATATTAAGCTTGCCCTTCACATGCTTAAGGGCAATGTTGTAATCCGGCAGAGCCATAAAAAAGCCAACCATTTTGTTGTCGGAGTCTTTTTTCGGGTCTTCTGCAATCACGAAAATATCTGTATCCACCAGAGTCTGCAGCTCCCGCGCCTCCACCATAAACTCCTCTTCAGTGCGGGCACTAGAACTCCAGTTATGGGCAAATGCTGTGGTGAACAGCTCGTAAATTTGACGACAGTCTTGCTCAAATGTTTTGCCTTTAGTATGGATGGTGCGAAACTTAATGCCAGCTTTCTGCGCGATCTTATAACCCCGTTCAAAGCTGTCGGGTAAAGGTTGATCCAGCGGTAAATCATAGGCGTAGACATCCTTAGCCTTGTGCCAGCCGTTAGCCTCCATGATGTCCAGATAATACTGAGGGTTATAGGGCATCATCAGCATCGGGTCCGAATCAAACCCATCTGCCAAAAAACAACAGTTATTATGGGTCGATAGATCAATGGGACCGCGAGCTACAGTCATGCCCTGCTGTTTGAGCCAGTTGGTAGCCTCATCTAGCATTGCCTGACCGATGTTGTGATTGTCAACGCATTCAAAAAAGCCCATGAGCCCAACCGATTTACCTTCACGTTCAATCAGGCGATCATTAACAGCCGCAACCACTCGACCTATAGGCTGTTCATTGTGGTAAGCAACAAACTGCTGGAGCTTGCCGTATTGAAAAAATGAATTCTCCTCTGAAAACTGTTTAGCCGTACTCGACTCGATGGGGGCAACCCAATGAGGGTCATTGCGGTATACGTAAGATGGGACCGCGAGAAAGTCAGCTTTGTCTTTGGCGGTAGTGACCGTCTTGATGGAAAAATTACGCATAGCTGGGAAAGTCGGAACTGGGGAGTAGAGAGTAGGAGATGAAACCAAAATAAAGCCACATCTTGAGGAATAAAATTGAGTTTATTCCCCCATTACCTATGCCCTACTCCCTATTGCCTTTTTACCTAAGCGTACTGAGCAACCGCACCGCCAAGCTTCTGACGGACAGCAACCATGGCTTCTATTAGCCGATCCATTTCGGCTTGGGTATGAAGCGCATTGGCCGTAATCCGTAAGCGAGGCTTAGCAATAAACCAGATGGCCGAAACCCAAATGCCGTGTTCTTCCATGAGGGCGCGAGCAAAGGATTTGGGATCTAGGTCAGGGGGAAGCAATACGGGGACAACGTTAGTCTCACCGATGGCGTCAAAACCAGCAGCAATCAGCTTAGAGCGCAGATAACGAGTATTAGACTGCAACTTAGCCACGCGTTCTGGCTGACTGCGTACCTGGCGGATACTCTCTAATGCTGCTGCGGTGACTGGTGGGGGAAGAGAAATAGTACCGATGGAGGTGGGGGACACATCCAAAAGGTCAATGAGCTCTCGGTTTGAGGCACTAATGGCGGCACCTGCGGAGCCTGCAAACTTTGAAAAAGTCGTCATGATGATGGGTACAATGCCACGGTCAATCACAGACTGGGGAGTAATTCCAAAGTGGTCGTAAATGCCTTCACCTTTTCCACCAATGGCACCACTGGCATGGGCTTCATCCATGACCACAACGCTGCCGGGGTAGTCTTCCATGATGTCTAACATGCGGGGCAGCGGTACCACATCACCATCCATGGAAAAGACCGCGTCAGAAATTACAATCACCCGGTCATCAGGACGCACATAGCGGCGCATCTTACGCTCTAGATCGTCCATGTCACAGTGACGATAGGCTTTGACCCGCACCTTGGGACTATGGCCGAACATCTTACCTGAGCGATTATCGGCATTAACCACGGCTGCAATAATGCAACCGTGGTTCAGCACGTCGCTAAAGATAATCGTCTCACGGGTATGCTGGAACCCTTGAACAGGTACTGCTAGATGGCAAAAACCATCCATTAATGCCTGTAAGGCCATCCATGCATTAAGAAACAACTGAGTATGGGGCAAATGCTTGAAAGCAGAAATTTCCTCCTCTAGCTGACGATGTAAGTCAATGCGACCACTTAGGACTGAACAAGAGCTGTTTGAGGTGCCATAACGACGAATGGAGTCGATAGCAGCCTGTGTGACAGCATCATCTTGCGCCATACCTAACACGTCGTTGGTACAAAACGTCAGAACCTGATGCCGTTTACCAGTTCCCTGTTCTTCTACATCAATCTGATTGCCATTTTTATGGTGGCAAATAAACTTGTCAGGGTATAACCCGCTTGCATGTAAACGCTGCACGTAGTCATTAACGACTTCCACAATTTACTCCTCATCACCTACATTGAGCATATCAATCAACCAAGGTCTGAGCCTAGAAAGCCGATGAACCTATAGGTACAACAGGCCTTGGCAACGGAGGCTTGGGTATCCCCAAGCGGGCGAATCACACAAGCATACCGTTACTAACCTCCTGAGATGGTGGGATAGAAGACTCTTTGGCTGCTTCTAAAGAAGATGAATGCGAAACTTCTAAATGCTCATATTGACTGACTATGACTCTTTGTAGAGCAATAATTGCTGGATTAACTTCGACGTAGTTGCGATGCGGGTCGATGGAGTAATTACGTTGTTCACTTTCCATCATTTCTACGTCTTGATGTAGAAACTTAAGAAAAATACTGTTCAAAATCACTTTTTCGAGCATTCTGGCTACGGGACCCGTCAGTAACCATTGGGGTAGTGGCAGCTTTAGGAACATTAGAGAAAAGGATTTTGTTTCGGTGGGGCCGATGGGCAACCGCATCAGATAAAGCGAGGAAACTGACTCTAAGGCGGTTGCATAGTGGGGGTATTGATAACGGATAGAGACGGTGCGGGTGGTACTGTCATTGCCTTTAGTGCCCAATCCCAGAAGCTTACTCAGAAAGCCCTTATAAGAGACTTGGTAATCGGCTGATACGCTGTTGTCATCTTGCTTTAAATTGAGCAGCTTGGGGTCATACCAGCCCTGCAGATCTTTGTGTAAAAACCCATGGAAGACGTCCATTGTATTTTCATTACAAATGGAAAAATGGGCCTGAAAATGTCCAGGAATACGCACCATAAACCAGCCTGGCTGATTATATTGAGGTACTTCTGGTAAAGGTTGGTGTTCAGCTAATTCAGCATCTCCTGGAAAAACCCAAACAATGCCATAGGCTTCGCGAGTAGGGTAGCGACGGGCTTGGGCACAGGGTAACTTTTGTTCCTTTGGGTAGTAAGGGATGCTAACACACTGACCCTCTTGATCAAACTCCCAACCATGGTAGGGACAGACCAGATTGTTGCCGTGAACCTCTCCTTGATGCAGTTCTACTCCTTTGTGGGGACAGGCATCCGCTAGCGCGTTAACGTCTCCATTGGCATCACGATAGAGCGCCAAAGAAGATTCCCAAACTCGGACAGATACTACTTCCTCGGGCTTGAGCTGATCAGCCCAAAAAACTGGATACCAATAGTTAGGGTTGATACCAACAGCACGTGCGCGGCGATATATGGGTTGACCTTTGAGAACAGTAGATGCTTCCATCTTCTAAAGCTAGAATTACAGGTTAAAAAATTATCATCATTAAAGTCTTTCCACTGTACGAGACCTAACTTGATTTTTGCTGAGTAAAGCCCTAGTAAACTCAGATTATCGACTCAAATCGGATTTCATTGTGATTGCAGTATGACGGTAGTCAACATCCTACCGATGCGATTTAGTGACGCTTCGATAACTGGCAATGAAGTCCAATAAAAATATTTGAGCCGTCGGCTACAACATGGACAGCCACCTCAAATCAAAGTAGAGATATGCACGTAACAGCATTATTAAGGTTAGGTATAAGTTTTTGCTTATACCTAACCTTAATAACCAGTTATGGGTAATGTTAACATCTATTAACTTGTCGCGAACGACTGGCCCGTGGAGGTGCGTTTCCTGCAAGTGTTACTGTGTTCCCCCCTATGACCACTGTCTATCAGAAACCGGTTCCCCCTGAGCTAGAACGGCTTGATAAATTACCACCCCCCTCATCGCCACGACGCCAGTCTTGGCAGGTGTTGGCTGTTCTGATGATGGCAGGCTGTTTGTCGAGTGCGGCTGGAGCCATCGTTGCACCCGTTTTTCCAGAAATTGTGGCTCAGTTTGAGCTGAGTAGTCGTTGGGCTGGAGTGTTAGTGAGCACCCATACGCTGACTACGGCTCTGGCTAGTCTTGTATTTGGTCTATTGGCAAGTCGCTTAGGCAGTGTGCGTATTTTGATATCTTGCCTGCTGGGGTATGCGATTGTTGGTAGCCTGGGTGCATTGGCCCAAGGTTTTTGGGGGGTTTTGCTGTCGCGGGCGCTAGTGGGCATTGCTAGCGGTGGCATTGGGGCAGGCAGTATTGGTATTTTGAGTAATCTTTATGATGGCGAAGCTCGTACACGCATGATGGGCTACGCTACCAGTGCCTTAGCTACGGCTACGGTTATTTTCCCAATTTTGGGTGGCTGGCTGGGGTTATACCATTGGCGCTGGGCTTTTGCTCTTTATGGCTTAGGGGTACCAGTGGCTCTGGCGGGTTTGTTGGTGTTGACTAAAGGAGGTCGCCGTGCGTCTGGTATGCCTCAAACTGGGGAGATTGGCAAAACTCTTCAGCAGAGTAGTGTGTTGCTGCTTTTGCTAGCTCTGGCGACAGCCTCAGCCATTTTTTATGTAGTAGTTGTATATGCACCGCTCTATCTCAAGGAGACGATCGACGCATCTTCCTTGTTAAACGGCTTTGTGTTATCTGCTCGTTCAGTAGGTGCGGCGGTGATTGCAGCGGTAGGTGCAGCTAAGGTTTCAAAACGGTTGGGAGCTGGTGGTGCGATCGCATCTGGCTTTTTCCTGATGGCCATTTCGTTGGCGACTATCCCTAATGTGCTCTCTCCGCCGTTAATGCTACTGGCCGGGTTGCTCTTTGGTTTAGGGTTTGGCTTGGTAATGCCAAATTTCTACAGTGCGTTAGCCGATCTATCCCCTGATGCCCAACGTTCAGGATTGCTAGCCATTGGTACGGGTTGTGCCTCTCTTGGTCAGTTTGTCTCCCCGTTCATTTTTGGTCCAGTGTGGGCCGCCGCAGACACCAACGTGTTTTACATAGCGGCAATTATCGCTGCTACAGTAGGTGGGTTGAACTGGATGTATCGATAAAAGCGAACGTTTGATGATTCTTAAGCAGTCGCTGCTGAACTTTCTCAAAATAGGGGCCATTCCCCTACTGTTAACTGGGGTTGCGCTCAGGCAAATCATACTGGTGCAAACGCTTGGTCTGAGTCCGTGGCATGGGGGTGGTTTTGGTATGTTTGCCTCCATTGACCGTGACGAGCGTCGTGTCATTAAAACCCGTCTAATTGATTGCCAGCAGCAGCAAGAAATCATGTTGCCTGAGCTGGTGGCTGCATCGCCTAAATTTTTGAAGGCTGAAACCTATATTCATGTCAGCACCTTTCCAACACTCCAACAGTTAAGCCGCGTGGGCCAGCGTCTGCTTTCAATAGATTCTCAGAATCCTATTGCTGAACTTTATGGGGAAAATCGTGAGCAGGGTTGCAATACTAAAATTCAGCTACAGGCGTGGCGCTTGGTGTATGACGGTAAGACCATTGTCTATGAGCCGATTGCTGATCCGGTTGAGGTTGAGCTATGACCTGGGTCAAACAATGGAATCAATGGCTAGATAATCTGCTAGAACCGCCAACTTATTTGCTCGTACTGCGGCTGACAACGCTGCTGCTGCTGCTGCATGGCATTGATCACTGGCTGTGGACCATGTTGCCAGAAAAGCTTTTAGCGGCAGCTATGTTGCTCAATCCAAGCTTGGTGCGTCGGCCCTGGGTATGGCTAGGCATGAGCGCATGCCTTGTATTTAATAACCTTTGGCACTGGTCTACTTTAGTCAACCACGAATATCTCTACACTTACTGGGTGCTGGTGTGCACCATTGCAGTTTGGAGCCAAAAGCCTAAGCAGGTACTGAGCTGGAATTCTCGCTGGCTGATAGGGTTATGTTTCTTGTTTGCCACCCTTTGGAAATTCATCGGTGGTGAATATTTAGACGGTTCCTTTTTGCATCTGACATTTTTGTTGGATAGCCGTTTAGCCATGGGGGCTGTTCTCTTTGGTGGGTTGAACCTGACCACCCTTGCCGAGAATCGTCATATTTTTGAAACCATGCAGGCGTCAGCGGCTGTGTTAAATCCGCAAGAGCTAGCCACAACACCTCGTATGGCTGCTGCGAGTTTAGTGCTGTCCTACTGGACGATTTTGATTGAGGGGCTAGTCGCGGCTAGCTTTTTGCTAAAGGTGCCCCGTTGGCTGTATCAAAAGCGAGATTGGACACTCATAGTGTTTGTGATTACGACTTATGCTGTGATTCCAGTGATCGGGTTTGGTGCCCTACTAATGGTCATGGGGTTAATCCAGGCAAAAAGTAGTTTTATCGCTCGTACTTATTTAGGGTTGCTAATACTGATGCCTCTTTGGATGCCCTTACCCCAGGGGATATTTTGGTTGATCCAAAAAATATTTTTCCATGTGTAGGGATAGTTAGTCTTGGGTGTAGAGACTAACTATGGAACGTCTCTACACCCAAGATCCTCTGAGAGGCACCATGGTATGGCTAGGGGATTAACCGACCTGTGTATCCGGCGATTCTTGTAATAACCACAAACCGCTATAGGTCATGCCTGAATCATCGGGGCGGATTAGCAGAAAATGTAAGCCTTTGGACGTTACTTTGCGTTGTTCAAAGGCATTGGCTGCACCGCGTACATCGCTGTCTTCAAAGGTGGTGAGGACGAAGCGATCGCAAAGTCCCGCTTCCAAGATCAGTCCATCCGGCTGACCCGCTATATACTGCAAAAATGCAGGTTGCGTCGAATCTAACCACTGAGTCAACGCCATGGAGCGCTGACCACCATCAATCACTACACCCGGAATGAGGACCGTGCTAGATAGGCCAATTTCCAAAGGTAGTAGCTCTTTGGGGATGGAACGCACCGGTATCGCTTCGTATTGAAACCGCAGCAGATCGGCGTTGGATAGACCCGCAAACCGCCACGTTTCACCCCACAGATTATCTGGCAGAGGAATTGGTGTCGATCGCTCAATGGCAAATGGCGAATAGGCTTCTCCCGTGTAGGTTTTGAGATTTGAATACCAGGCGTTACGTTGCCGCAGCCATTGTTTTAAGGTAGGTAGCCTCCGTTGGGTCCCTACCGGGATATCCAATTCTCGACAGGCTACTTCCGTTAGGGTTTGGGTCTGGGGCCGAAAGACCTGTAGCACCTTGGGGCGATAGCCTGCTCGGTGGATGGCCTGCTTAATCTGATGACGTAGCCACATGGCATCGGCTTCAGGCTGCGGGCAGGTTTCCCCATAGCTGAAATCCATGTTTGGAGTACACACAAGTAACTCCCATAGGGGCTGATTGTCTGTGTTTTTTAAGGGGCGTCGGTAAAAGTCGAGTTGCCAGGGGGGACTCATGAAATATAGAGCTGGTTGACGTAGTCAGACACCATGCGATCGCTATTGAAAATAGGTGCAATGGTACGGATCGAGGCTTTCATTCGTTTTACCCAGGCGCGAGGAACGTGGTTGCGATCGCAATCATAATAAAGACGCACAATCTCCCGTTCGAGCTGGGAATAAAATGATTCTGCATCTATCGTATCTTGAACGTCCTGATCTCTTGTTTCCGCATCTTCACCAATTGTCCAGCCGTTGAGGTGGAGCTTGTAGCCTTCACACCACCAACCATCCAACACACTGAAATTAATGCCGCCATTGAGGGCTACTTTCTGACCGCTGGTGCCAGAGGCCTCCAGGGGGCGACGGGGCGTATTTAGCCAAAGATCAATGCCCTGGACCATAAGCTTGGCCGTATACATGTCATAGTCTTCGATAAAGGCAATGCGGTCTCGCAGGTCTGGGTGACGACTCCATTCCATGACTCGCTGGATGATGCGCTTGCCAGCGGTATCGTTGGGCCGAGCTTTACCGGCGATGATTAGCTGTACCGGTCGCTTCTGATTAGAGAAAATTCGGGTGAGCCGACTGAGGTCGCGAAAAATCAGGTCACTGCGTTTATAGTCGCTAAATCGTCGGGCAAAGCCGAGGGTGAGGATTTTAGGGTCCAGCAGACGCTCTACTGCATTGATGTCATCGGAGCATTCTTTGCGATCGCGCCTGGCCTTAAGCACCCGGTCTCGCGTGTAGGCAATTAGCCGTGCTTTAAGAATTTGGTGCCGCTGCCATAGACGTTCGTCGGGAATATGTTCAATTTTGCTCCAAGTTTCTGGATCGCTGATGCGCTCGGCCCAGTGTTTGCCTAAATAGTCTTGATACAGGTCTTCTAAAAGTGGGGCAATCCAGCTGCGGGCATGGATGCCGTTAGTGACATGACCAATGGGGGCTTTTTTGTCTGAGCGCTCGGCGTAGAGGTTTTGCCAGAGCTGTCGAGATACCTCACCGTGGCGCTTGCTCACCGCATTAGCCGTCCGGGTCAGCTGTAGTGCTAAAGCCGTCATGCTAAACACGTCAGGACTTGAGGCTTGATGTCCTAAGGCCAAGAATTCTTCACGCTCTAGTCCCAATCTGGGCCAATAATCGGCAAAATAGTTCTCCATCATCCCCACGGAAAATGCCTGGCCTGTGGGCACTGGTGTATGTGTTGTAAAGAGGGTGCGATCGCACACATAGGATTTGACATCATCTAGGGTGCCGCCCATTTGTTCGAGTTCAAACCTGGCCAATTCCAGTAAAGCGAAGGCTGCATGCACATCATTCAGGTGATAGATGGCAGGCTCAATGCCCAACGCCTGCAGCATACGTACACCGCCGATACCCAAAAGCATTTCCTGGGCCAATTGCTTATCCGGGTCACCACTGTAGAGTTGGGCCGTGATGTGTCGGTCTTCACTATCGTTTTCAATAATGTCTGTATCCAACAAGTACAGCAGACTACGACCAACTTGCACCTGCCATACTTGAGCTTTAACCATGCGCTGGCCAATGATGACCCGAATTTTGAGCCGTTGCCCATGCTCATTGCATACCGGAATCAGCGGCAGATTTTCAAAGTCATTACTCCTGTAATGACTTTCTTGCCAGCCACTGCGATTAAGGCGCTGGGAGAAATAGCCCTGGTGGTATAACAGGCCCACACCCACCATCGGTAGCCCTAAATCCGAGGCTGATTTGAGGTGATCGCCAGCTAACACGCCCAAACCGCCACAGTACAGCGGTAGAGATTCATGAATACCGTACTCGATGCAGAAATAGGCAACTGGGTTATCAGAGGTAATACTAGGGGCTACTTCTTGAGCCCAGGTATGGTCTCTATGGAGGTAGGTTTGAAACTCAGCGGCTAGGGTTTGTAATCGTTTGAGGTAGTTTGGATCTTCTGCAAGCTGCCACAGACGTTCTGGAGTAATCGCCTGCATAAGCGCTACAGGATTGTGCTGACAGTCTTGCCAAAGGTCAGGGGCCAGCACCCGAAATAGGGACCCACGCTCAGAGGTCCAGCTCCACCAATAGTTATAAATGAACTGGGTTAAGGGTTTGAGTGGAGGAGGAAGCTTTGCACTGAGGGAGCGACGAAGATTCATGGGTGAAGGAGAGGTAAATAACAGAGGCACGGATCAGTACCTAATGTGGGCAGAAAAATAGCTGAGACTTGCTGCGGTATAGTAAACCAGTCGTAAATCTGTCTTTTAATTGTGTGCCCTGCCTATGACGGGGCAACGATTGTAGCGATTAATTTAGCCTCATAAGGCAATAGTTCATGGCTCCAGCACTTACCCAGTTTGGTCAACAAATGTCCCACCTCACAGGGGTGCGGGCAATCATGAAAGATATCATCGAAACCCTTCAGTCGGGACAGTCTGCAGACTTTATTAACCTAAGTGCAGGCAATCCGGTAATTTTGCCTGAGGTTGAGCAGCTGTGGCGCGACTGCACCACTGATTTATTGGCCAGTTCAGACTACGGCGAGGTGGTGTGTCGCTATGGGTCTAGCCGAGGCTATGAACCATTGATTGATGCGATCGCAACTGATTTTAATCAACGCTATAACCTGAGCCTCACCGCCGAGAATATCCTGATTACCCCTGGCAGTCAGTCGCTGTACTTTCTGGCTGCCAATGCCTTGGGTGGCTACACCTCTGAGGGCAAACTCAAGGAAATTCTTTTACCCTTAAGCCCTGACTATACCGGGTATGGTGGTGTTTCGCTTTATCCCGAGGCTGTGCGAGCGTATCGACCCACCCTGGAGGTGGATGCTGCCGCCCATCGGTTCAAATATCGCCCCGACTTCAGCCAGCTGACGGTAACTGAACAGACCGGGTTTGTGCTGTTTTCTCGACCTTGTAATCCCACAGGCAATGTTCTCACCGACGAAGAGGTGCAACGCATTGCCAGTCTGGCGGCCAATGTCCCCGTCTTTATTGACTCAGCCTATGCTCCCCCGTTCCCGGCCCTCAATTTTACTGAGATGACGCCGATATTGACGCCTAACGTAGTTCACTGCATCAGCCTTTCAAAAGCCGGATTACCCGGTGAGCGTGTAGGCATTGCCATGGGTGATGCAGCGACCATTCGAGTGCTGGAATCTTTTCAGACCAATCTCTGTATTCATTCCTCTCGCTATGGTCAGGCGATTGCTGCCCGTGCCATTGCCTCAGGGGCTTTAGCTGACATTGCTAAGACTGTGATTCGTCCCCACTATCAGCAGAAATTTTCAGTCATTGAAGCTACTTTAGACGAGACGATGCCAGATGTTCCCTGGTACCTACACCAGGCAGAAGGTTCCATATTTGCCTGGCTGTGGCTTCAGGATCTCCCCACAGATGATCAGGCGTTTTATCAAGCCTTGAAACGTTACGGGGTGATTATTGTCCCCGGTAGTCCATTTTTCCCTGGTCTGCGTGACGATTGGACCCATAAACACCAGTGCTTTAGGATTAGCCTGACGGATACCGCAGAGCGAATTGCGATCGCAATTCGTCGTTTGGCCCAGCTAACTGAGGACATTTACGGGCAGTCGACAACCCATGCCTAACAACTCTCAACCCCCAATCGACTGGCTCACCATTGGCCGTATTGTTGGTGCCCATGGCTTGAATGGCGAAGTTCGGGTCTATCCCGACAGTGATTTTCCAGAACGCTTTGAACAGCCGGGCGAGCGTTGGTTGCTCAAGCCAGGAGCCGCTAACCCAGAACCCATCAAGCTGGTGAAGGGGCGGTTTCAAGAGGGTAAAGGCCTGTATATTCTCAAACTGGCTGGTATCAATTATCGCAATCAAGCAGAGGTACTGCGTGATGCACAGCTGTTGATACCCGCTGACGATCGTTTGCCCCTTGAACCGGGGGAATTCCATGTGGGCGATCTGATGGGACTAGCCGTGATCTTGCAGGAGACTGGAGAGCAAATTGGGTCGGTAATTGATGTGTATCGAGCCGGTAACGATTTGCTGGAGGTCGCTTTAGCGTCAGATCAGCCAGAGGAGGCTACCAAAGATAACGGACAAATAAAAGCGCGAACAGTGCTGATTCCGTTTGTAGAAGCAATAGTGCCGGTGGTTGATTTAACGCAAGGGCGTGTTGAGATTACTCCACCGGGTGGCTTAATTGATTAGCGTTATGCGGCTGTCGGTTGTCGATAACAAGTCCTGCCGCTTGGGCCTGGCTGGTTAGTAGTTGCCGGATCCGTTCGAGGGTTGTAGGGTCATCAATCCGTTGCTCCTGGTAACCCCGCTGCCATACAGGAGCTCCTGGTACGCCTCTGACAAGATTGATGCGCTTAGCAGCTGCAGCTTTGAACCCAGCGACAAAGGATGAGAGGGCACGGGGTTTTGGCTGGCTTTGCTGCAAACTGTAGCTACATACAGATTTTGCGTCGCTTTGGATTACGGCGATTAATGCTCGTACACCATTGGGGAGTACTGTCCAATGGTCTAGCTCAATATCACGCTGATGGGCTGCGGCTATCTGTTGCCATTCGTCTGCAGCAATTTGCCCCGAAGGATTGAGCTGTGTATGTTCTCCCAAAACATCACCAAATAGACATTCTTCTTGATGGGTTAGGAGATGAACGTGATAAAACGTGGCGTTGTGTGGGGAGTGACCCAACTGGAATGTACTAGCCAACCTTCCCTCAGTGCCTATCCAGGCATTGCATTGTTTTCCGTTGGTCTAGATTTCCCAAAGATGAGTATAAATTCTCGTCAGAATGCAAAGTGTGGAGATGTTCTATGAACATCTCCACACCAAAAAAATGACAAGAATGTTGACCAATATTCAATGGGCAGAGCGAGACTCGAACTCGCATGACCAAAGGCCGCCACATTTTGAGTGTGGTGCGTCTACCAATTTCGCCATCCGCCCGAATAGCTTTAATATTATACAGAGTTCAGCCGCCTCTGTAACCCCCTTTTTCCCATTTACCAGTTTCGCCAGCCGCCTTTGGCATCTTCATTTAGTTGCAGACGGCGTGTTTGTAGTAGCTTTTGATAATTGAGGGTGTTATGCCATTGCATGATTTCCTTAGCACGTAGCACTGGGACGGGGTGGGTCAGCTCCTGGGTGCGTAATTGTTTGAGAAAAATTGCCAGTTGGTCATAGTTTAAATCTTCGTACGCGTTTGCTTGAGCGAGAAATGCGTCTAAGTTGAGTTGAGGGGAGAGGGTGGGGGAGCCTCCCGTTAATTTCATCAACACCGAGGCCACAACTCTGGATTCCTGACTGACTAAAAGGGCGGCGCGATCGCACGTAAACTCAGCACATCGCACCCATTCCAGAATCTGATTTTGTAGATTTTGAGCCAATACTGGACCCAACGGTAGCTGACTGGCGGCCAATGTCAGCAAATTAGCCAGGGTCAAATATACGCCATGGTCACATTTGAGATGCCCTAGTTCATGGCCAATGACTGCCTGCAGTTCCTTGGCATTCAGCAGCTCGATCAATGAGGTGTGCACCACAATAAACGGCTGCTTACCTCGCATGGCAAAGGTATAAGCATTGGGAACGGGATGCTGCTTCACATAAAGTTGAGGCGCTTCTATGTCTAAAATTTGACAAGCCTCAACCAAGAGCTGATGGATGTCTGGTAGCTGTTGGGGGCCCACCAAAACACTGGTCGCAATATTTTCTAGATAAAAAAATTGCTCTGCTGTGGGACGTAGCAGAGCGCGAATGGCCAAATCTAAGCCTGGTAGTTGCTTAAGAGATTCCGTCGCCCGTAGATCGAGGGGATGGCGAAAATGGTTAGCTCGTAATCCGGTTAAAATGCATTTCTCACCCACGCCATCCATCTCCCCTATCGCTGAGCTTTACTAAGCTACAGTGTAGCGGTCTGCACCTAAACGATAACTGCCGGATTCGCCATCTCCGTAGACGCTAGCGCAGGGTCTGGGATTCGACGTAATTTAGCCCCGACTGCGGCTAGCTTAGCCTCAATGTTTTCATAGCCGCGATCCAGGTGTTGTAACCCATGCAGTGTGGTTTTGCCTTCAGCAGCCAGGCCTGCCACTAGTAGGGCGGCGGCGGCTCGCAAATCAGTGCCCGTCACCGGAGCCCCTGACAAGTATGGAACGCCGCGAATTACAGCAGAATTCCCAGTCAGGCGAATATTTGCACCCATGCGGTTGAACTCAGCAACATGCTGTAATCGGTTTTCAAAAACGGTTTCTGTGATGACGCTATCGCCGTCTGCAAGGGTGGTCAGCGCCATAAACTGGGCCTGCATATCGGTGGGAAACCCTGGGTGGGGGCGAGTCTCAATTTCGATGGGTAAAAGCCGTTCACCGGGAATGATCCTGGCGCGATTGTGGCCTTCCATTTCAACTCTGGTGCCAGCTTCTGCCAGTTTGGCAATCACAGGTGTTAGGTGTTCTGGAAGAATGGGCGACAGGCTGATGGGGGATTTAGTGATAGCCCCGGCAAGCATGAACGTACCCGCTTCAATTCGGTCTGGAATAATGCCGTAGTCGGTGGAATGAAGGTGAGGAACACCAGCGATGGTGATGGTGTTTGTGCCTGCTCCACGAATGCGTGCACCCATGGCTCGACAGAAGTTGGCTAGATCCAGTACCTCTGGCTCCTGAGCGGCATTCTCAATGATGGTTTCCCCTTCAGCTAGGGTAGCTGCCATCATCAGGGTCTCTGTTGCACCAACGCTGGGGTAATCTAAATAAATTTTTCCGCCTTTTAAGCGATTGCGGGTGCCAGGTACGTAGGCATGAACAATACCATGGTCCATGTGTACTTCTGCACCCAGTGCCTGTAGTCCTCGGATGTGAAGAGCCACAGGACGAGCACCAATGGCGCAGCCTCCTGGCAGCGGTACCCGGGCAACGCCTAGACGGGCTAGTAAAGGGCCAATGACGAAGAAGCTGGCTCTAAGTTTGCTAACGATTTCGTAAGGTGCACGGGAATGACTGATAGAACTGGCATCTACATCCAGCATGTCTCCATGGCGAGACACCTTCACACCCAAGGCAGTGAGCACATCCGCCATGCGACCGATGTCTACTAAATCAGGGATGTTGCGAATCCGACAATCCTGCGAACACAGAATTGAACCTGCCATAACGACCAATGCCGAGTTTTTGGCTCCACTGACGGATATATGGCCACTGAGGGGCTGTTTGCCCCAAATTTCAATAACAGGTGAGGACTCGCTGGAGGAGCGTTGATCAGCCTGAAGTGAGGTATTGATGATAATGTCCTCCAAATTCAATAAAGAGACTCAGCCACACAAGAACATAAAAATGACACTCTAGCCACTTTTGTTAACAATGGTGACGATTCTACCTGAAAGTACTTATTTGTTAAGCCATATTAATATCCTTTTGTCGTTGAATAGGTGTTTTAATTCTTTTGAAAAGCGAAAAATTGTCCTTAAAAGGCCAAAACTGGGGATTGACGAATCAGTCTGATTGCTAGACGATAGTAAACTACGGTTACTTTTATAGCCCTAAGCGGAACTGGCGGAATTGGTAGACGCGCTAGATTCAGGTTCTAGTGTTCGCAAGGACTTCCGGGTTCAAGTCCCGGGTTCCGCATTTTTAATTCAGTACTTTTATGTCTGGTTTTTGTCCTGATGTTTGACTCAAACTATTCTGAATCGTTTTGTTGTTGTTAGATGGCGGCAATAAAGTGCTTTAGTTTTCCTTATTTATTCAGACTTTTTTATCAATTATTGATTGATTGCTCAGGAAATTGATAGTGAGCTGGTTGGGCATTTGGCAGTAGCAATCGATACACTTGTATCCTTTGCTGTTTATTGAGTCTGTCAATGTGGTGAGTAAAGCAGACTGCGCCCAACGGCAAGGTCTGAGTGATAAAGCATTTGAATGCTAGAAAACCTGACAACAATTATCAGCACTAAAAATCCCCTGGCCAAGCAGTTTCGAAAGCTGCATCAGGCTAAGGAGCGGCGACGACAAAATGTGTTTCTGCTAGAAGGAACTCATCTCTTACAGGAAGCGTGTGCTGTTGAATATCCATTGCTTCAGGTCGCGTTCACAGAAAACTGGGGACATACCCATGGTGATTTATTGGACTGCTTAAGGCGGCTGGGGACTGATATTCGCTTGGTCAGTCCTGATGTGCTAGTCAGTATGTGTACCACTGTCAGCCCGGATGGAGTGGTGGCGATTGCGCGGCGCATTGCTCAGTCCACCAGGCTTGTAGAAAGGGTTTCCCTGGGTGTGGCGCTGCAACGGTTACAGGATCCAGGTAACTTGGGTACGGTGATCCGTACAGCAGCGGCAGCAGGATGCGATCGCATCTGGCTCACAACCGATAGCGTAGACGTAGATCATCCCAAGGTGCTACGGGCTACGGCAGGGCAATGGTTTCGTTTACCAATGCAGACCATTGCTACATTGAATGACTTAAAAAGCTTAGATGTACAGCTGGTGGCCACTACCCCTACAGCTTCCCTGGACTACTGGGATTTAGATCTGCGGCAACCGACTGTTTTTTTGATGGGAAACGAAGGCGCTGGGCTGTCGCAGCAAGCTATGGATTTAGCCACACATCAGGTCAAAATCCCATTGGCGGCTGGTGTGGAATCGTTGAATGTTGCGATCGCAACAGCTCTAATGCTTTACGAAGCCAAACGTCAGCGTCATGGTTGATGAGAGTTAGGCGGATCTTGACGAGCGTGGTTTTTTTGAATGTTGCGAGGCTGATGTGGCTGGGAAGATCGCGATTCATCTTGACCTGATTCCGGTTCTTGAGGCCCATCATCTAAAACGAGCGTATCCGTTGTATCGCCTAATAGCTCATCCAGGTGCTCCAAAGATTGCAGAAAATCGGCAACAGCAGACTGCCTTAGCTGACGTTTATCCATTGATCTTGCCTCGTTAGTAGGCCCTTTCAACCATTGCTGAATTGCTTAACATTGACTGAGCAATGTCTATGATTTTAGCGATCGCAATTGGTGTGGGGTCTTTAGTAATGAGATTTGTGAATCTAACCCTAGCCAAGATGTTCCAAGTCTAGGCAAAAGTAGAAAGTTAACTACGTTTTTGTAAAGAGCTCTGTTCGTTAGGAACTGGCCTTGGGGATAAAAATGGATCTACAGGTATTTAGTCAGACAGATATCGAATCTAACAAATTTGAAAATAATTGCTCAATATCAAGTTGTCTAATATCCACAATCTAGTTGAGAATGGATTCTGCCCCTATGTTGCCCATGTCGTTTTCTACCTTAGGCAAACGGCATCAATTCAATAACTAAGGGGTCGCAAATGTGCTGAAACAGGAGATCGTTGTGAGTTCATCCTTTGATTATGACCTAATCATCGTAGGTGCCGGTGTCGGTGGTCATGGGGCGGCATTGCACGCTGTGAAAAGCGGGTTAAAGACCGCCATTATTGAAGCGGCTGATATGGGAGGCACCTGCGTTAATCGAGGATGTATACCTTCGAAAGCATTGTTGGCTGCATCTGGTCGCGTCCGCGAATTGCGCGACAAGCATCATCTACAGTCCTTCGGCATTCAAGTGGGAGACGTGCAGTTTGAGCGCTCTGCCATTGCTGATCATGCCAGTAACTTGGTTAGCAAGATCCAGGGTGACTTAACCAATAGTCTGACTCGACTGGGTGTAGATACGATTCGCGGTTGGGGTAAGCTGGCCGGCACTCAGAAAGTGACTGTGACCACGGCTGATGGTGAAAAGACCTACACCGCTAAGGACATTATGCTGTCGCCAGGGTCTGTTCCCTTTGTGCCCCCTGGTATTGAGACTGATGGTAAAACCGTATTTACCAGCGACGAAGCAATTAAGCTGGACTGGCTACCTCAGTGGGTGGCCATTATTGGGAGTGGCTATATCGGTCTAGAATTTTCTGATGTGTATACGGCTTTGGGGTGTGAAGTCAGTATGATTGAGGCTTTGCCCCAGCTGATGCCCACCTTTGATCCGGACATCGCCAAAATCGCTAAGCGCGTTCTCATCGACCCTCGTGATATTGATACCCATGTGGGTGTGATTGCTAAGACCGTTACACCTGGCTCTCCAGTGACCATTGAGCTGGCTGATTTAAAAACGAAGGAAACGGTTGATGTGCTAGAGGTTGATGCTTGCCTGGTGGCAACTGGGCGCATCCCTGCCACGAAGGATATGGGCTTAGAAAGTCTAGCTATTGAAACTGACCGTCGTGGCTTTATCCCAGTAAATGACCGTATGGAAGTTCTGCGGGATGGTGAGCCCATACCCCATCTTTGGGCTATTGGTGATGCCACTGGCAAGATGATGTTGGCCCATGCTGCCTCAGCCCAGGGTGTGGTGGCTGTTGAAAATATTTTGGAAAATAATCGTACCGTTGACTATCGCAGTATTCCGGCCGCCGCATTTACCCATCCAGAGGTGAGCTTTGTCGGTCTTACTGAGCCTGCGGCTAAAGAGCTAGCTGCGGCAGAAGGTTTTAAGATTGGTGCCGTACGCAGCTACTTCAAAGCCAACTCCAAAGCGCTGGCAGAAAATGAATCTGATGGCCTGGCTAAGGTAATCTACCGTAAGGACACGGGGGAAATTCTGGGAACTCACATTATCGGTATCCATGCAGCGGACCTGATTCAAGAGGCTGCTAATGCTATTGCTCAGGGGTTAACCGTTAAAGATCTGTCCTTTATCGTCCATACACACCCAACGCTATCTGAGGTGTTAGATGAGGCCTTTAAGCGTGCTGAGGTGACGGCATGAAGATTAGACGGCGTCCTCCCAATCCTGCGGTAGCTGTTGATACTCTGCGCTATCAGGTGAAGGTTCCTGATAGTGAACCCCGCCATATCCTTGAGGAAATTGTTTGGCACAAGGAAGTCGAAGTGGAGCGTCTGCGGGGAAAAACATCGCTGGCAGAGTTACAACGGCAGGTCTTGACGGCACCTCCTCCATTAGATTTTGCTGCGGCTTTACGTAGCGGTAAGACATCACCCTCTGTGATTGCTGAGGTAAAGAAAGCCTCCCCCAGTAAGGGGGTGATCCGGGAAGATTTTGATCCGGTTGCGATCGCAACCGCCTACGAAAAAGGTGGAGCTACCTGTCTATCGGTGCTTACCGATCAAAAATTTTTCCAGGGTAGTTTTGACTATCTTGCTCAAGTGCGTCACGCCATAAGCCTGCCGATTCTATGTAAGGAATTCATCATTTATCCCTATCAGATTTATCTGGCCCGAATCTATGGAGCTGATGCTATTTTGCTGATTGCGGCCATTTTGTCAGACAAGGATTTGAGTTACTTTACGCGAATCGCTAAAGCCTTAGGAATGACTGCCCTGGTGGAGGTCCATACCGCTGAAGAACTAGACCGGGTGCTCAATGTAGACCAGGTTAACGTGCTTGGTGTGAATAACCGTAACCTCGAGGACTTTTCGGTTAGCTTAGACACTACGCAGGATTTGTTGGCCCATGCATCAACCCATGTCAGAGCTGATGACATGTTGTTTGTAAGTGAGTCTGGTATCCATCGACCGGATGACGTTATGCGGGTAGCGCAAGCTGGAGCCCATGCCATTTTAGTGGGTGAGTCGCTGATGCGGCAGCCCGATCCCGGTGCTGCTATTGGGCAGCTCATGACCTAGTCCCTGGAAGTTGTCTATTGTCTACCCGTTTCAGGTTCCCTACTCTGATTTTCCGACTATGGATCGTCCTATTCCCCTGCCATCCCATATCCATTACGAGCTATTACTAAGGCTCTTGGAACGTGAAACTACTGCGGCTATCTATCAGCACTCCCCACAGAAGGAACAACTCCAGGAACTGATTATTACCCTGCGTAAGGCAATGTCTCAGCAAAAGCAACTGGAAGAAAGTTGCCGAGCTTCAAGGTTGCCAGTGGAATATTACTGGTCATTAAATGAAAAACCAGGAATTTAAGGGAGATATAAGCCCGTTATCTTAAAAAATCCCACCTCAGCTTTGAAAACTGAGGTGGGATTTTTTCCAATCTATAACCAGTGCAGTGACAAATAGTCAGCTATCCCTAAGGATGAAGTAGTAGATCGGGGAAAAAACGATTAAATTCAATCAAGATACCAGCTGTGATCAGCATCCAAATTGTAGCTAATACAGGGGCTGTAGACAGGTATTTTACTAAGCCTTCGGGCATGGGAAAGTGTCCTGAATAAAAACATCTAAAAACAATAAGTCAGCACGACCCAGTTATATTGATTCGACTCATCAAGCCCAAGCCGTGCCTCTGATGTATTAATTAGCGAGGTGAAATTGTGATTTCATCATCCTTCGCAAACATGGCACCGGATGCCATATCCTTGAATGCAGCTAGGGGCCAAGCCGCACCCGCCAAAGAAGACTTGATAGCCAAGCCAGTATCGATGATGATTTCTTTCTCCTCGGGCTTCTTGGCAGTGCGAGACGCGATCAAGTAAGAACGCCCAGCCCAACCAATCCAGCCAGCGATGTAAAGGAATAAAATGCCGGGAATGACAAACTCACCAAGATGAGCAAAATCTCCATCTACCACCAAGTGGGGGAGGCCATCTTCGCCGCAAAGTAGGCTGGAGTTAGCATAAAAATCAAAACGTGCTTTAGCACCTTCTGTTTTGGCCGCAGAGGCACGTTGTTGGAACGCAGCAGATTCGCCACAGGGGGTCAAACCAGCCACGTTGTCTCCAGCCAAGCTGGCAGAGGCGGGTGCCGCGAAGCCAAACCAGAGGCAAAGTACTAGAGCCAGAGCAAACAACCGTCGCATAAAATGTTTCCTTTGTGTTTTACAAAAGACAAAAAATTAATTCAGTGAATCTCTTAACTTAGATAACTAACTGTAATGCTGCTTTAACTAGTTCCCTAGTGTGTATGCTTTATCAGTTAGCCGACGCAGTATTGAAGTCGCTTTTAAAACTCAACCAACGTGAACTAAATTAAGGATCTACTTGACTCTCAGGGATCATACCTTTCTGCCAAACCCTGGCAGGGAAATTACTCACAAGACTTTACATGACGACACAATTGACGCATGGCCACGATTTTAGCAATTGAAACCAGCTGTGATGAAACAGCCGCATCGGTGGTGAAGCATCGTCAAGTGCTCAGTAGTGTTGTGGCATCCCAAATTGACCTGCATAGTCGCTATGGTGGTGTTGTGCCAGAGTTAGCATCCCGCGAACATTTGCTGACCATTGGCGACACAGTGAATGAAGCGTTGCTTAAATCTCAATTGGGTTGGGCTGATATCGACGCTGTTGCCACCACCTGTGCACCGGGCCTGGTGGGTGCTCTCTTGGTTGGTATGAGTGTTGGTAAAACCCTGGCAATGGTACATCACAAACCGTTTTTAGGTGTGCACCATCTGGAGGGACACATCTATGCAGCCTATTTAGAACACACTGATCTGCGGCCGCCTTTCCTGTGTCTATTAGTCTCCGGTGGGCACACCAGCTTGATTCGAGTTGATGGCTGTGGTCAATACAAATTGCTCGGTAAAACCCGAGATGACGCTGCCGGTGAAGCCTTCGATAAAGTCGCTCGCTTGCTGGCTCTGGGATATCCCGGCGGCCCTATCATTGATCAATTAGCCCAGCAGGGTGACCCGAAAGCATTTCGACTGCCAGAGGGTAACATTTCCTTGCCAGAAGGTGGCTATCATCCTTATGATGCAAGCTTTAGTGGTCTTAAAACCGCTGTTTTGAGGCTGGTAGAGCGCCTTAAATCAGAGGGGGTGGATCCACTCCCTGTAGCTGATATCGCTGCCAGCTTCCAGTACGCTGTGGTGCGGGCATTAGTGAAACGAGCGATGCGCTGTGCCCAAGACCAAAACCTGCCTGCGATTGTGATGGGAGGAGGTGTGGCTGCCAACAGTGGCTTGCGTCATGTAATTGCTGAGACAGTAGCAGCGCAAGGTATTAACATTTACATTCCCTCGCTAAAATTTTGCACGGATAATGCAGCCATGATTGCCTGTGCTGCTAGCGATCATTTTGATCAGGGACATTGTTCTAAATTAGATCTGGGAGTTTATTCTCGGCTCCCTCTAGAACACGTTGCTGAGTTATACCAGCGTTAACTGGTAAGGAGCAGCCATTGGCGGATCTGTGCTTCTAGCGCTAGTGGCTGTTCTAGCATGGCAAAGTGGCCGCATTGTTTGAACGCAACAACTGCTTCTTTGCCCTGACGAAAAAATTTATGAAAACTAGCCAAATGCTGTACGTAGCGAGGCTCCATAACCATATCTTGTTCCCCGGTGATGAAATATACCGGTTGAGATAGCTGGGAGACTATCTGGGGCAGTTGATGGACTTCATCTTCAGTTGTTGATGCTAGGAGTGACTGAGCTGCCGCCTCTGGATCTGCCCTTAGAAAATCAATCAGCCGTTGTTGGCCCCAACGATAACTCAAGGTTTGTTGCACCATGATGTTGGCAAATACCCATGGTAATAATGGCAGATGCTGTAGCCATTGAGGTCGCCACCCTAACATTTGTTGCCCAGCGCTGCGAAATCTTTCAAAGGCATTGTGGATATATATGCCACCCCCTGCATTTATACAGATAACTCCTCGCACACGTTCTGGAAACAAATGAGCTGCCCATAGAGCAATACTGCCCCCCAAAGAATGGCCCATTAGCCATACATCCTCTAGTTCGAGGGCCTCTAATAATGCATTTAAATCATAGGCGTAGGCTGTAAGCCCGTAGGTGGGGGCATCTACAGTAATAGAGCGGCAAGATAGATCTTGGGTTGAATCCCCAAAGCCTCTCAAGTCGTAGGCAAGACACTCAATATCTGGAGCAAGCTGCTGCATCAGAGGTTGCCAATAGGCTCTACTGAGTAGCCAGCCATGAATGCAGACTAATACTGAACGATGGGTGGTGGTAGTGGAAAATAAATTGGGAGTGAAATCATAGACATGGGGCACTCCGAAGACAGGTGTCACCACCATGGTGCAAATCGCATTCGTAAGACAACATTCAAACTCGAACTAGTCCCATCCAACGTTCGATGGCTAAAGGCTTCACCTATCAACAGATAACAAATAGATAACCTCTGTTCCCGCATTCTCTAGTAAGGCCCGCCAAGTAAACGCTCGCGCATACCATCGGCAATCTTATGTCCTAAATATTCTGGAATTAAACTCTCATTGGGGCCTAATAGGTACAAGATCAATCGGGTACGACCACGCCATACCAATAGATTAGCATTCACCACCAGCAAATCTTCTTGCCAAATGGCATACATGACCTTATAAAACAGACCTGGTTGGTTATCTGCTTCGATGAGTAAGGCTGGCAAATGAAAGACTGGGTCTACATAAAATTCAGTTTCAACTTTTTCTAAGCCTGCGTTGAGGTTGAATTCAACGCTGAGCATTTCTTCCACTTCGTAGCGTCCGGCTAAAGCTTCTCGAATAGCCCGGCAGGTGTTATCGGCAGTTTTATCACTGAGGGCTTTACCCCCACGCGAGACCACCAGTTTGACAAACACCAGCATGGGTGGATAAATCTGTCCGTATAGGCTGAGGCTATGGATTGTTAGACCATAGGCTGTGAGTACACCAAAGATATCGCTGAGTAAAAAGGACTGATTACGATAGGCAAAATGGAGGGCGCTGCGATTACCTTCCGGTTTGATTTCAATAACGGCCTTTTTGGTTTTGTAGAGCTGATAGGCAAGCCGTAGGTTTTGCAATTGAATCTCACTACTGACAAATTGCTCATAAAATTGCGGAAACGCTCGGTTGAAGCGCTTCAGCAGCTCTACTGTCGATGTCTTTAATCCGGCTGCCATATGTATTCAGAAACTGCATGAGTTGTACCGGTTGGCTAATTTGGTTTACCACATTTGGCAAACTGAAACATGAACACACCCCATCAATTAAAACTTTGATGACTTTGCTCCAAAGTCCCTGACGCAATATTACCCAAAGTGTCTTGTTATCTCTGCTAAGGAAAACCGTGTCCGGTGTGAGAAACAGAGATCATTAGAAATACATACACTACTGTGTTCGCTGGTTACCGATTGGCCATGTAATTTTGATTGATCCTGAAGCAATGTTTTTACCCTCTTAGGAAAGGATAGGTCTATACTGCTAGAGTTAAAACAGAGTTCATATTTCCAACCGTTTTGTTTGCATGGGTTTCTGGAAAAGCTTATTTAGTCCCACCGAGGCTTCATCAGTGCCCACACAAGCTGTTTCTGATGATTATGCGATAAATCCAACCGGTTCTGACCAGGTGGCTCGTATTGTTTTTAGTACAGATCGAAACATTGATTTGTATGAGTTAGAAGAGCTCTGCGATGCTGTTGGGTGGTCGCGTCGACCTCTAAGAAAGGTCAAAAAAGCTATTCAACACAGTTTTTTAGTGGTCACCATGTGGGAGCAGCAAGGGGCCCGTAAACGATTAATTGGCTTTTCCCGAGCTACCTCAGATCATGCCTTTAATGCAACCATTTGGGATGTTGTGGTGCATCCTAGCTTTCAGGGTAGAGGTTTGGGCAAGGCACTGATGCAGCAACTGATCAAGAAACTTCGCAGTGAAGATATCAGTAACGTTACGCTGTTTGCCGATCCCCATGTTGTGAACTTTTACAAAAACTTAGGGTTTATGCCAGACCCAGAGGGCATTAAGGGGATGTTTTGGTACCCAGATTAGGCATTAAACGGTAATTGCCCCATAAGCTTTGCTAGTTTCTGGTATTGAGGTGGGTTGTACGCATTTAAGACATCAAGAGTGATATCTGAGGTGCGAGTCTAGTCTTGCCCTACCTGCATAGTTGTTTGGCTTCAGTAATCCATTGTGAAACTTGGGCTGTATCTGGGCTCAGGTCAGCTCGCTGCATGAGTTTTATTTGGAGTCGCTTAAGTTGGGAGTGAAGTTGGGCAACAGGTAATAGTGCCAATTGCTGAGGTGAGCTAATGCCAGCGTGCAATAGTAGACCGCAGTATTTGCATCCTACGCTGGGGAGGCAAGCTAGTTGGGCTAAGGCCGTCCACTTGTTGACATATTTGATATGAGAGTTAAGCTGCTGGGCCAGCTTTAAGCGTGCTGACTGGGTGCGAGTTGCATTGAGTAGGTCAAAAGTCGTGAAAATATTCAATATATTTAGCTGCTGCTGGTGCTCGTCAGAGATGCCTGGTAGCTGCTCAATAGCCCAGTTTTGAAGTCGGATAGAGTTAGGTATTCTGAGCGGTTCAAAAACCATTGGGTAAACAGAGGTATATTTATGTTAGGTTGTTAATCTATTGCATTTGGGCTTTAGCAGTTTAATTGTCTAGGGTGTTTTTGACCACGGGATGTAGCGCAGCTTGGTAGCGCGCCTGCTTTGGGAGCAGGATGTCGCAGGTTCGAATCCTGTCATCCCGATTTTTTAAATTTGTGTTGTAATCCTGTAATCTCTCTGTGCAAGATTTTTGAGTCTATTGGATGCGGGATATTATCAGTACTCCTGGGGTAGCTTGGGATCTTTGCTTGGGACGGTGGCCAGTTGTAGAAATGTCTCAGCTTATCGTAGATGAAGTTAAGCTGTGTTAGATGATGAAGACTGAGCAAGTCAGTAGTTTGGCATCAGGAGGAAGTATGAAAGCAATGTTTGGTCGTTTTCTATGTGGCCTATTAGGTGGTGGTGTTATTGCCGCTACATTCCATACCCCTCAAGCAGCAGCGCTTTCGGAAGATGAATTGCTCATTAAATTTGCAGAAGTCCCTGTTTTTGTGGTGGCTGATAGTTCTGGTGGCTATGTGACATCAGTTGTTGATTTGCCCAATGATGGCATGGGAAATGTATCTCTACTACGGGTGTTCTTTACTGAAGATGATGTGCTCAGTTTTGTAGAGCAGGTTCGCGAAGAGGAGCCTCGATTTAACCAAGGTGGCTCTGTTGGTGTGATTGACTTAGCATCTGTTCATCGCCTAGCCCAGGAAGAACGGGAAGTCCCTTTAAAGTTGATCTTTATTCCTGAGGCTGAAGAATTGGAGGCAGCGCGTGCTTTGGATAGTAATTTTGGTGGGACTACCTCTTCATCGTTGGTTCCTTTGTTTGCTTTGCAAGATGCTGCTGGGAATTATCTGCCGCTATCGATTGGTGATGACTCTGAAGAGTCTATTTTCTCCATGTTCTTCTCCAAGCAGGATGCAGATAGTGTCTTAAGTTCTATTCAAGCGTCTAACCCTAATATGTCTCAGGTAAATGTTGGTGTGGTTTCCTTGGCAGATTTATCTGGGAATATCTTGGGCAGTGATAATGAAGCGTTTGAGCGTATTCGCTTCTTGCCAGATTCAGATGTGATTAATCATATTCAGAGTTTGGACTTGCAATAGTGGGTAGTGGCTCATCTAGTCTGAAGGTTGCGACAGCGATCATACTGGGTGAGCGTCTGAGTGAGATTGATTATTGAGGTAAGGTTCGACGCTAAAGGTCTAATGGGGCCTCACTAGGTATCTTGCGGAGCAGGCTATAGATTTTGTGGGCCATCGATAATTTGGTGTCGGTGGCCAATGTTATTTGTTGGCCGTATTTATCTAGGAAGATGCCATGGTTGCGATCGCTGCCAAATCCACTCTCCGGCTGATCTACTGGGTTGGCCACAAGGGCATCCAATCCTTTACGCTGTAGCTTGCCTAGGGCAGGCTGAATAATATCGCCTGTTTGAGCCGCAAACCCCACCAGGGTTTGGTCGGCTCTTTTGTTAGCGGACAGTTTTGCCGCAATATCTGTGACCGGTTCAAGGGGTAACGGGTTAGGTAAATCTGCCTTAGCAAGTTTGCCAGTGACGTGCAACTGGGGGCGCATATCAGCTACTGCTGCGGCCATGATGATCCAGTCTACAGTGTCTAACTGAGCCATCAGGGCCGCTTCCATATCGGCGGCACTAACAACGGCTGTGGTTTGCACTGGATCTGGAATGGTCTGGCGGAGATGTCTTTCCATGGGGCCATGTACTAAGGATACATGTGCTCCACGATGGACGGCGGCAGTGGCTAAAGCAATGCCCATACGACCAGTCGATGGATTGCCAATGTAGCGAACGGCGTCGATAAATTCCTGGGTGCTACCAGTACTAATGAGGACGCGCTTGCCCTTGAGGTCACGACGACCTTGGGTGTGTTTGAGAGACTCTAGGGCAGCGAGGATGGTCTGGGGTGTGGCCATGCGACCGGTGCCGATGCGATCGCACGCTAACCTGCCAGCCGCTGGTCCCACCGCATGGTAACGTTCATCCGTTAAAACCTGGTGCCAGTTACGCTGGACAGACGGCTGTAGCCACATATCCGTATTCATAGCCGGAGCCAGTAGCACTGGGCATGTGGATGCTAAGACCGTATTGCTTAGCAGATTGTCTGCTAAGCCGTGGGCCAATTTCCCCAGAGTATTTGCTGTTAACGGTGCAATCAAAAAACAGTCCGCCCATTCAGCTAGCTCAATATGTAGGGGGCGAGCCTGGTCAGCGGACCAAAAATTATCATCGGTGTAAGCGTTATGACGTGAGAGGGTGGCAAAGGTCAAAGCCGAAACAAACGCCTCTGCCGAGGACGTCAGAATAACTCGTACCTCTGCCCCTACTTTAGCCAGGGTAGACACCACCTCACAAACTTTATAGGCCGCTATGCCGCCACTAATGCCGACCAAAATTTTGGTCGTTGGTGACGCATCTGTCATTAGGCTTCGTCGTAGGTTTCTACATCTAATAAATGTAGATAAGAACGCACTAGCTCTGGACGCTGGAATGCTACTGACCGTAGTCGATGCCAATCCTGCAGACCTTCAAAGGCTGTCGTGTATTCATCCTGTTCTAGACGTTGTGCCAGCTGATCGACCTCTTCTTGAGTAACGTCAGCAATGGGCTTATCAGAAACTTTGCTTGTACTTAAAACCATGGGTGCTGGCTCCTGTGGGCGGGCGCTGTCTCCAGTGTATTCGGTGTCGTTATCACTGTCCCGGAGTGCGTCTGAAATGTTACACCTAGTTTTTACAAAGTTTTTCGCAAAAATTCTTGGCCATCTCTAGTACCTGTAGGTTGATTTCGTGCCCCATGTTGAATTCGTGATAGTCAACATCAACTGACAAGTTGCCGAGTTCAGCTTTGTTTTGATGGGCTTGGGTAATGGGAACCACTGGGTCTTGGCGGCCATGGACTAGCAGAATGGGGCGTGGATTAATGGGCGTTACTAAGGGACCGTGGCTATAACCGCTAAGGATCATCATTCCTGCAACGGGCAGCCCCATGCCAATGTCTAATGTCATGGCTCCCCCTTGGGAAAAGCCGCCGAGGATAGTTTTCCCCAATGGAATGCCGGTTTTTTCCGGTAAAGCGGTGATCCAGTCGAGTAGCAACTGCCGACTTTGCTGTAGATCTGCCTGATGGGTGAAGGGCTGGTCAAAGTCGAAAATGTCAGGTAGGGCGTACCACATCCGTCCGTTAGGTGCTCCCATACCATTGGCTATTTTGTGAGCATGGGGAGCATCTGGGAACAGCATTTGATACTTATCTAGCTGCATATAAGGGGCAATGCCTGCAACGTCCTGAGCATTAGCTCCCCAGCCATGGAGAAGAATCAAAAGATAGTCAGCGGTAGAGTCACCAGCGGACAGGGCACGAAGTGACATAGGCAAACAGTGATTAGTGGGAAGGTCGCTACGGATTCTACCTTAGACCCGCCATAGACCTTTCAATCTCTGTTCTATGTCTAGAAATAGTAAATACCAAAGGCCTTGCGTATTACCGTCAATGACAAGAACTAAAAAATTGTAACCGAGGCTTGAATAGCAATGGAAACCCCATAAAAGCATATATGAGGACGTTGGGGTAAGCTCACTTGACCACATAAATTTCATCAATACTCCATAAATCCCTCAAGTCAGCTACGCCTGAAGCTATGGATGCCCCTTTGGTAGCTCCATGGGCTACCAGCGTCATCACGAAATGCTATGCAGTATTCCTTTTTCCGAAGTGTGTTCTTTAAGGCTGCTTTGCCAGCCGCGTTGGTTTCCTTGGTTTGGCAGGCTCAGCAATCACCAACCCGTGGGAATGTAGTATCTGCAGCCCCGTCACCGATCTCGCAAAAGCAAGTAAGTCGAGCTCAGAATTGGAATTCTGTGTTGCATGTGGCCCGACTGGTGGAGCGTAACCAGCGGAGTACAAATCTGGTGTTGCAGTTAGAGGTGCTCAATAAACCCCAGACCACCTATGCCAATGCGGTGTATCAAGTTTTTGCTAGAACCCGTGGTAGTAGTGAATGGCAAGAAATTCATACTAATCGCGGTGCACGGTTACTTCCCGGTAGCGACGGTAAGTTCATCCTGGAATCGGAAGTCATTTCCATTGCCGAACTAGAAGAGGAAATTCGGGATGAACTGGGTGAGAATCTAAGTATCGAAGACGTAGAGCTGGACTGTGTCGTTAGCATTCGCTACGACTTAGTCGGTGGTGGTCGTGACTTGCGCGAAAAGATTACTTATCGACAAAGCTACAGAGAAATCAGTACAACTACGACAACAGCCATTGTCCGTACCTCCACATCAAGTACTGTCACAGCCAGCCGCACTGAATCCACAGAAACTGCAGTCTCTGGCCGCACTTCTAACCGGCCAGCCATCCTAACATCAAGTAGTAATGACGACGATGATGACGATGACGATGGCCACGAAAGTCGTGATGACGATGATGATGATGGCGATAGTCGCGCTCAACGCCGTCGGCGTAGCTCAAGGTCTCGTACGGAGACCAACAGCAGTCGTTCAACCCGTAGACGTTCAGAAATTCAAAGCCAGGTTACGCGTCGTGTTTGGGAGTCGGTATTACATGTGGCTCGTCAGACGGGCAGCACCCAGCAGAGCCGTAATTTAGTCCTGCAGTTGGAGATCCTGAATAAGCCGCAAACGACCTATGCCAATGTGGTTTATCAGGTGTTTGCTAGAACCCGTGGTGGCCGCTGGCAGGAGATTCATACCAACAGTGGAGCCCGTTTAATTGAGGCGGCTGGTGGTAGATATATTCTGAAATCTGAGGTGATTTCCCTGACTCAGTTGGAACGAGAGCTGCGGGCAGAACTGGGGGATGACCTCAGGCTGGAGGATGTGGAAATTAACTGTGTCGCCAGTATTCGCTATGACCTGGTTGGTGGCGGTCGAGATATTCGGGAAACGTTTTCCTACACGCGCAGCTATACGAGCATTGTGACCACAACGGTTACTGAAATTACTCAAATTGTCGGGTCGTCGACTACGGTCATCGATAATCGTTCGGATGATCATGGCGAATGTCGTCGATGCAATGATGACGACGACGATGACGATGACGACGATGACGATGATGACGACGACGACGATTAAGTTGGATAGTCAACGTTTTTTCTAGCTATCTTAAGCGCCCCCTTCGCGAAGTCGAAGGGGGCAGGTAGTAGTGCTTTGTATGCAGTTTCAGCATCTTCCCCCAATTAGGGATTTTGGTTAAGAGCAAGGATTCAGTCAATAGATATGAAAGCTCATCCTATTTGTTACAGTTCAGAGAAGGATTGGATTACAAAATTTGAGTCGTATGACTGTTGCAACTCAACCACTTACGCTTAAAGCCTTTCTGGAACTGCCAGAAACTAAGCCTGCATCCGAATTTGTTCAGGGCCGTATCTTACAGAAACCGATGCCCCAGGGTGAGCATAGTCTGTTGCAAAGTACGCTTTGTGAAACGATTAACCAAGTGGCAAGGTCAACCAAGCGGGCAGCTGCATTTCCAGAATTACGCTGCACGTTTGGCGGGCGTTCCATTGTGCCCGATATTTCAGTATTTCGTTGGGGCCGCATTCTCCTGACCGAAACTGGGCGGATTGCCAATCGATTTCTAATTTCGCCGGACTGGTCCATTGAAATTTTGTCGCCGGATCAGAGTCAAACCCAGGTGCTCAGTAATTTATTGCACTGTATTGAGCATGGAAGTGAGTTGGGTTGGTTACTTGATCCAGGGGAAGACAGTGTGTTGGTAGTTGATAAGGAGCAACGAATCCGGATTTTGACCAATAAAGCAGATCTACCGGTTTTGGAAGGGCTTGACTTATCCTTAACGGCGCTTGATGTGTTTGGCTGGCTGACGCTGAATTAGATGAAGTGTTGCATAGCGATCTGTTCAGAATGGAGTAGGCACAAAGGTCATACTCCTACTAAGGCTTATTCATCATAGCTGGGATTTTGGGGGCGGAAAAATGCACCCTTGCGTTCTACCCTAGTAGGGGTGATCACCCCGAGAAGATAGAAAATCCCATGACACGCTTAGCGCTGCTCAGTGCATCTGACAAAACAGGAATTGTTGATCTAGCCAAGGTCCTCACCACAGAGTTCGATTTTGATATCATTAGCAGCGGTGGTACTGCTCGCACCCTCACCGAAGCAGGCATCCCCGTCACCAAAGTATCCGACTACACTGGCTTTCCTGAAATCCTTGGTGGACGCGTTAAAACTCTTCAACCTCGCATCCACGGTGGTTTGCTAGCGCGTACCGATAATCCTGATGACCAAAAAGATCTGGCCGATAACGATATTCGTCCGATCGATCTAGTGGTTGTCAACCTGTATCCCTTTGAGCAGACCATTGCTAAGCCCGACGCTAATCTGACAGATGCCATTGAAAACATCGACATCGGTGGCCCCACCATGCTGCGCTCGGCGGCAAAAAACCACGCTTACCTGACTGTTCTCTGCAACCCTGGTCAGTATGAAGGTTATCTCAACGAACTAAGAATTCATAACGGTCAACCTTCTTTAGAATTCCGTGCCCAATGCGCCCGTCAAGTCTTTTGGCATACGGCTACCTATGATCAGGCTATTGCCACGTACCTAACCGAGCAAGCTGGCGATGCCACCAGTGAGCGTTTTGCCCTCAGCGGCACTCAAAAGCAACCCCTCCGCTATGGCGAAAACCCCCACCAACCTGCTGTGTGGTATCAAACCGGCAACCAACCTAGTGGTTGGGCCGCTGCCGAAAAACTCCAGGGTAAAGATCTCAGCTACAACAATCTGGTGGACCTTGAAGCTGCCCGTCGCATCATTGCGGAATTCCCTAGTGAAAATGGTCCTGCGGCGGCTGTACTCAAGCATACTAACCCTTGTGGTGTCGCTATCGGTGAGTCTATGGCGTCTACCTATAGACGTGCTTTTGAAGCTGATAATGTGTCTGCCTTTGGTGGCATCGTTGCCCTCAATCAGGAAATTGATGTGGAGACGGCTGAGTCGCTGACCCAGACGTTTCTAGAATGTGTGGTGGCCCCCGGTTGTGTGCCAGCAGCTCAAGAAATCCTTGCGAAGAAGAAGAACCTGCGGGTGTTGGTGCTGCCAGATTTATTGAGCGGTCCTAGTCAAACGATTCGTGCGATCGCAGGTGGCTTTTTAATCCAAACCTCTGACGACGTCCAGCAAGATGTGACCCAGTGGAAAATCGTGACTGAGCGTCAGCCCAGCGAAGCTGAACTCACAGAACTGCTATTTGCTTGGCGTGTGGCTAAACACGTGAAATCCAATGCCATTGTAGTGACCAATGAAAGCACTACTGTCGGTATTGGGGCGGGGCAAATGAACCGTGTAGGTGCTGCCAAAATTGCCCTAGAGCAGGCTGCGGAAAAAGCTGAAGGCGCGACATTGGCCAGTGATGGATTTTTCCCCTTTGATGACTCGGTGCGAACGGCTGCTGCTGCTGGCATTAAGGCAATTGTGCAGC
Source organism: Leptothoe sp. ISB3NOV94-8A (assembly GCF_043421595.1). NCBI lineage: Bacteria > Bacillati > Cyanobacteriota > Cyanophyceae > Nodosilineales > Cymatolegaceae > Leptothoe > Leptothoe sp. ISB3NOV94-8A. The sequence continues at coordinate 6,848,855 of NZ_JAXSQW010000001.1, forward strand.
CAGGGGGCAGTATTCGTGATGAGGATTCGATTAAAGCAGCTAACGAACTAGGGGTGATTATGGCGTTGACCGGGACGCGGCATTTCTTGCATTAGCCCCCAATGAACAAACCGGAGGGTGGGTACTACCCACCCTCCGGTCTTATAGCCGGGATATGCCAATAAATTGGCTAATTGCCCTTTAACCACTTTTGGCCCCTAATGCGTTGCAGCACATACAACACCATGAGGTCCAGCGTAACTCGGCGCTCATCGCCCATAAACTGCTCGATGGTGCTGGGTGTCGCACCATTCGTCGCAAAGGAATAAATCTTAGGACCTGTAATGCTTTCCTCTAGGAAGGTGATATTGAACTGACGTGCACCTTTAGCCCAGCAACCAATAACCTGGGGATAGCTATCTTTATCCACACCGATTACGTTAATGGGCTGATTCTCAAAAGAAAGCTGTAAATCGTTAAGCCCCTCTTCTTTTTCGAGGGCCGTCCTAACAGCAGGTACAAAATGCTGCTCGATGAATTCAGCAAACGGTTTGTCTTCTAACTTAGGTGGCTTTGCTTTCTTAGCTTTTGCAGGGGCCTTAGCTGGCGCTTTGTCAGCGGAATTTGCCGCAGGGGCCTTAGGAGTCGACTCGTCTGCCATGCTTTTTGTCTGTTCTGTTAGTTTGCGCTTGGAGCATAGACCACACTCCAAACAAGGTCTTTCCTATATTAATAGAACGCCCCCATAGAAAACAGATTCTAAAAGGAGCGTTCATAGAGTGAAACCTAGGACATCACACCGGCAATAGCAGCACGTACCGTAGCGGCATCAGATTGCTTGCTGACGGGGTCTAGACCGATGGCTTCCAGGTCAGCATCCACCATCAGCTTGACTAGGCCTGAGAAGTCAATAGAAGGCTGCCAACCTAGCGTTTCCTGAGTGTGGGTAGGATCACCGATTAAAATATCGACCTCAGCAGGACGCAGATAGCGAGGGTCGAACTTAACGTAATCATGCCAGTCAAGGTTGACATAGTTGAATGCGATATCTAGAAACTCTTTAATGGTGTGAGTTTCACCAGTTGCTACAACATAGTCTCCAGGCTCATCTTGCTGCAGCATCAGCCACATGGCGCGAACATAATCCTTGGCATAACCCCAATCTCGCTTGGAGTCTAGGTTGCCAAGGTAAAGCTCCTTTTGACGACCCGCGACAATCCGAGCCACGGCGCGGGTTATTTTGCGAGTGACAAATGTCTCGCCACGGCGAGGTGACTCATGGTTGAACAGGATGCCATTGCAGGCAAACATGTTGTATGACTCACGGTAGTTAACGGTTTGCCAGTGGGCATAAACCTTGGCACAAGCATAGGGGCTGCGAGGATAGAAGGGCGTAGTTTCCTTCTGGGGAATGTCCTGAACTTTACCGAACATCTCAGAAGAGCCTGCTTGGTAAAAACGTACTTCTGAATCAGTACGCTGCTGATAGTCGCGAATGGCTTCCATCAAACGCAGAGCACCCATGGCGACTGTATCAACGGTATACTCTGGGGAATCAAAACTCACCCGCACGTGAGATTGAGCGCCGAGGTTATAGACTTCGTTAGGCTGAACTTGCTCTAAGATGCGCCGTAACATGGTGCCGTCATTGAGGTCTCCATAGTGGAGAAATAGACGGGCATCATCACTGTGAGGATCGATATAGATATGGTCAATACGGTCTGTATTGAAGGTGGAGGTGCGACGAATAATGCCGTGTACCTCATAGCCTTTTTCTAATAGAAGTTCTGCAAGATAAGATCCATCCTGGCCTGTAATTCCAGTAATTAGCGCACGCTTAGTCTGCGTCATATTGTCAGCTTCCTTACTCTATAAAAAAAATTGCTAGTAGATAGCCCTAATAACCAAATATTTGGTAATTGAGGAATGCATTCATAGTTGATAGGACTGCTAGGGTTCCAGAGGAGCCGTCGAATGAGCAGACTTTCAAACTATGAAAGCTTAAGATGAGGTACTTTAATGGGCTCAGTATGACAGTTAGCTAAGTTTAGCTATGACTGACTGCTTAATCAGTGAGTTTAAAGGTACCTTTATGTACTAGGCTGCCCACTTGGGCCTAGTCTGGCAGATATATTGTTATATTGGCACCTGCTGATGGTGGTTGGTCGCCACCTATGTTGATGGTAACCACCACGTTAACTTTAAATATCTGGGTATTAAATCAAGAGATTGTGAGGTGTTAGTAAGCGAGGCAAGGAGATTTATGCTCTGCGATCGCGTTCAATATCGTAAATTGCTTTTTCCCAACACCATTGTTCTGAGCGTTCAGGATTTTGCGATCGCACCCGCTGCACTAGTCGAGCTGCCACTGCCTGGTTACCATTAACGAGTCGCATCAATCGCTGGCGTGTTGCCCTAGGAACGCTAGATGGGCCGGTGGGTAAAGACGGTGCGGTAAATCGGATGGGCAATCGATATCCTGTCAACCAACAAAAAACTGCCACCACCAGCACCACAGCGAAGATGAGTGAAAAGATGGACGACATGATCGATTTCCCCCGAGTGTTACCTATCTAGAGATTGATGGACTCAGTCAACAGCGATACCCAAGCAGTCTTAGACTTTTGGTTTGGCTCACCAGTGGGTGAGTATCGCAAGCAGTGGTTTCGTAAAGATCCTGACTTCGATAAGCAGATCAAAACGCAGTTTCTAGACCTATATTGGGCCATGGTAGCGTCACCATCCGAACCTTGGTTGAAAATGGCTAAATCAAGCCTAGCCCGAATCATTGTGTTGGATCAGTTTGCCCGCAATATGTTTCGAGATACGCCCCAGAGTTTTGCAGCTGACCCTGAGGCTTTAGCGACTGCTGAAATGGCCATTGACCGGGGGTATGATGCAGCCATGCTGCCCGTAGAGCGTTTTTTCCTCTATTTGCCCTTTGAACATAGTGAGAACTTGGACCATCAGCATCGCTGTGTTGATTACTTTGAGGCCTTGATTCTCGATGCGCCGGACCTTGCCCATGGTTTGGATTATGCCCGACGTCACCGAGATGTCATCGCTCAGTTTGGGCGATTTCCCCATCGTAATCAGACCCTAGACCGACCGAATACCGAGGCTGAGTTAGATTTTCTCAAGCGGCCAGGATCTAGGTTTTAGATCAATGGCAGGGGACGTGAATTGAAAATTTCGTGTAGCGGCGTTCCATGGAATGCCGCTACACGAAATTTTGGCCTAAACCGTTATCGGTTTTTCGTAGCCAATTTCAACCGTGGTGTGTACGTTGCCACGGGGTTGAAAATCCCCCTTGATCTTGAACTTCAATGGATCGGCGGCAGCTATAAAGTCATCCATGATCTGGTTAATAGACTCTTCGTGAGAGATGTAGCGATCGCGATAACCATTGATGTAAAGCTTTATGGCTTTTAGTTCTACTACCTTTTCATTGGGCGTGTAGGTGATATAGATGGTTGCGAAGTCCGGATAGCCTGAGAATGGACATTTGCAGGTGAATTCCGGCAGCGTGATATTAACGTCATATTGTCGGCCAGGTCGCGGATTAGGGAACGTGATCAGATGGTTTTCCTCAATTGCCCGTTCGCCATATTTGATTTCTGCTGGAGGGGTAGCTTTAGGAAAGGTGGTGTCAGTCATGGCTGTGAAAGTTCTGAAAAAGAGTTGATGGTTTTGAAGAAGCAGGGTACAACTAGACGAGCAATGAAGTTGGTAATGGATAAACCGTTTCCAGGGGCGTTGATTGACCGCTAACAGGTGTGCTTCATTCCAAGGATTACATAGGTGGATTGATCAGTTTATCCCTGTCTGCCTTGTCTGACTATTTCAAAGAACTTAGAGCAAGTACTTGACGAATGACGTCGACGTTGCTCTAATTTGAACGTCCCGAACGGTCAGCTTCCCACCTGTTTTTAGATTTGCAGCTTGCAAGACTTTATTTGGCAAACCGCATAGAGCAGCTGACTTGTATTTTTATCGGAGATTTTTGGAACTGCTTATGAATCCTTCCCACAATTCTGACTCAGGGAGAAAACCGATGAGATCAGACTCCAGCTATGCCCCTTCAGTACCCGTGTCGGTATACCGTGAGCTGGCAGCTGAGCTACAGGCCACTAAGGCAATGGTAGATTCATTGAGCGCCCAAAACACACACCTTACGAACCAGAATCATCTGTTGCGGCAGAACATTCATCAGATGGTACAGGTGGCTCTTCAACTGGGGCATTCTGCGGGTGTTGCTCATCCTGCTGAAGTGGAGATGACCTTCTCCTCGCCTCCACCGGCAGAGTTTCCTGTTCAGGCTGCGCCACAGCCCTTACAATCAGTTCCAGAACCTGCGCCTAAACCTCTTAAAAGACCTAAGGCGGCCCTATCTAAAGTTTTTACAGAACAGGCTGGGGAAAATCGTCGTTATACTCTTGAATCGTCAGCTAGCGGTAGTTTGAGTACCCTTTGGCTAATTCTCTCCATTGCCATCATTATTTTCACAGCGTTTGGAGCAGGCTTTTTGATTATGCGTCCGTTGATTAATGACCGTTAGTCAAAAACATCGCTTAGCCCAGGTTCTACTCTAAAATTGACTACGCAGCATATAGGTGACACCGTAACAATTGATACGGTAGTTTACCAGTGTGACCCTTTAAACGTTGATATCGTATGTTGGTCCAATTCTGTTGTTGGGCCGGTGTATGGAGTTTATAAATTCGTATGAAAAAAATAGAAGCCATCATTCGCCCGTTTAAACTTGACGAAGTCAAAATTGCACTTGTAAATGCAGGCGTTGTCGGGATGACAGTGTCTGAAGTTCGTGGGTTTGGTCGTCAGAAAGGTCAAACTGAGCGTTATCGGGGCTCAGAATATACCGTTGAGTTTTTGCAAAAGCTCAAGGTGGAAATTGTGGTTGATGATGATCAGGTGGATGCCATTGTTGATCAGGTTATTTCGGCTGCTCGTACTGGTGAAATCGGTGATGGCAAAATTTTTGTTACGCCTGTGAATGAAGTCGTTCGTATTCGTACTGGCGAGAAAGATTCGGAAGCTGTTTAGTGTTCTCTGACAAGCTGTCAATTGACGATTTCCTGGCGAGCTTTGGTCGCTTTGGTGTCAACCTTGGGCTATCCCGTATTGAGGTGCTTTTAGAATGTCTGGATAACCCTCAGGAGCGGGTGCCTATCGTTCATGTGGCCGGTACCAATGGCAAAGGTTCAGTCTGCGCCTATGTGGCATCGGTGCTGGCTGAGGCTGGTTATCGAGTAGGCCGCTATACATCGCCCCATTTGTTGACCTGGAACGAGCGTATTTGTATCAATCAGCAGCCGATTACTGATCAGGCGTTGGAGCACCATTTGCATGTGGTCGCTGCGACCATTGATGCAAATTTTTCCACACCGACATCAGAAACACCGACTCAATTTGAGGTTTTTACAGCGGCGGCCTGGTCCTATTTTGCGGCTGAGGCCGTGGATATTGCTGTGATTGAAGTGGGTTTGGGAGGGCGCTTGGATGCTACTAATGTGTGCTCTGAGCCTCTGGTAACGTCTGTTGTTTCTCTTAGTCGTGAGCATTGGCAGCGGCTGGGCCCTACCCTGGCTGATATCGCCAGAGAGAAGGCTGGTATCCTTAAGCAGGGGCGGCCAGTCGTGATGGGGCCTCTGCCTTCTGAGGCTGATGCCGTTGTCCGCCAGCGAGCGTTGGAACTGGGTTGCCCCCTGTACGAGGTAGCGCCTGCTGAATTAATGGCATCAGGACAGTGGCGTAGTGGCTTAGGTCAGTCGATTGACTATCAGTCAGGGCTGTTGGGTGATCATCAGCGTGTGAATAGTGGAATTGCGATCGCAATTCTCCAGCTACTCCAACAGCAAGGCTGGCAGATCCCTACCACAGCCATCCAGACAGGCATGGCTGCAACTCGTTGGCCGGGACGTTTGCAATGGATGACCTGGCAGGGACAACAACTTTTAATTGACGGTGCCCATAATCCAGCAGCGGCCGCAATGTTGCGTCATTATGTAGATTCTCTTTCCCAGCCTGTTGTCTGGCTGATGGGAATGCTGTCTACTAAGGATCATAAGGATATTTTTGAAGTGTTGTTGCACCCAGGTGACACACTATATATAGTGCCTGTACCAGGTCACCAAACAGCGGATCCAACAGATTTAGCAAAATTAGCTCAAGAAGTTTGTCCAGAGCTGTCCGGTTGTTATACCCACGACACCTTAGCTACTGGGCTGGATGCATTTTCAGCAGCAGATGGTGCGACCAAGGTTTTGTGTGGTTCTTTGTATTTAATTGGTGATTTTCTTGCCCGGTTTTGTACTGGGATGGCATAGGAGGATGGGCATTGCCCACCCTCCTCCGGGGAGTATCTATCGGTTATTCCATTCGTCCGCTGCATCTGAAACGGCCTCATCTACGGTTTTGTCGCCTAGCATGGCAGCCTGTAGGTTGTCATAAATGACCTTCTGCAACTTTTTCGCATCTTCAAGGGCTGGGATCAGCACCTCAGCATCTGCTAACTGGCTGGCACTGACGGCCCTCGCTACTTCTATGGGGGTAGCATCGGCAGGGGCTTGCGTCAAGGTGCCATCAATAGCCGCGGCTGTCGATGGCAGTACATTGGCCGCCTGGGCAAAAGATAGCTGATTGTCATTGTTGGTGACATACATGGCAAACTTTACCGCTGCCTCAGGCACATCGGTGGAGCGAGGGACCACCAGGTTCATAGCGGCCACGTTTTTCTTGCCAGTGGTGCCAGTGATTTGGGGCGCAGTCTGAGTGGCAGCGGCAATGTCGGGCGCGTTATTGGCAATATTGTCTAAGGCTTCTGCACCCGAGGCTAAAAAGACGGTTTCCCCTGCTTGATATAGCTCGATAGCGCGGCGATGGCCCTGGGTCAACACTTCGCGGGGCAACAAATCCTGCTGATAGAGATCGGTCCAATACTGAAAAACGGCTTTACCCTCAGGTGTATTGAAGGCGGCATTACCGGCGTCATCTACCAAGGGGACACCCATTTGGATAAACGACTGCAAAACATCAGCAGCATCTTCAGCCACAAAGCTAATAAAAAAGGCATATTTGCCCGTTGTCTCTTTGATTTGTTTAGCGGCATCCGCCAGTTCTGCATAGGTGCTGGGGGGCTCGTCAATGCCCGCTTGTTCCATCAGGTCAGTGTTGAAAAGGGTGACCCGAGTTGTTAAATACCAGGGAAATCCAAAGCTGCTGCCGTTGAGCGTTGTTGCTTTCCAAATCTTAGGCAGATAAACAGCTTGTTCCTCAGACGTGAGCTGCTCATCCAAGGGGAGCCAAGCATTTCGACTGGCTAACTGAGATGCAAAGTCAGGGTTGAGATTGACGACATCGGGGGCTGTTCCAGCAGAAACTGCAGTCAATATTTTGCTCTGCATGTCAGCCCAGGGCACATCTATCCAAACCACATCTACGTCTGGATTGGCTGTTTCAAAATCGGCAATTAACTGGTCAAAATAGTCGGTGAATTTGGGCTGAAGCTGCATCGTCCAAAATTCCACCTCCTGTTTGCCAGACTGTTCGTTACCTCCACCACAGCCTGCGATCGCAACTAAGACCCCAGCAGCGGCCCACGATGCCATGCGTGCTAAAAAGTGCCGACGTTGAAACAGTTTCATGATGGTTTTCTGTTTATCAAGGAAATTTATTGTTGCGCCTTTAAGGTACGAACAGATCAACCCAATGGTCCGCAGATAACGGCTTGAGGGACAACGCCATGCCAAGGATCCGCAACGACAGAAATTTTTTAGGGAGGTGTTCAGACACTTTAGACCAAGACGGTCTTAAGTGGTGGTTCGACTTCGCTCAGCACCCTGTCAATTTTCTCTAAGTTCGCGTATGTGAACCTTAGCCATGGGTGGCTGAGCAAAGTTGCATGCAGTCACCTAATGGACCCTCACCCGCTCTGCACATTCACAGGCACGGCTGCGGGCTTCCTCCACCGTATCGCCTAGGGCTAAAGCCACTCCCATGCGACGGTTCTTGTAAGCGCGAGGTTTTCCAAACAGCCGGAGCTTACTGGAGGGTACTGTGAGTGCCTCCGCTACCCCGGCAAACGTGGGGCTATTGCTAGGTTCACTGGCCAGAATCACCGCTGAGGCACCGGGACGAATTTGCTCAATGTCGCCAATGGGAAGGCCCGCAATTGCGCGTACATGTAGCTCGAATTCGGACATGTTTTGGCTCACCATGGTGACCATGCCGGTGTCGTGGGGACGGGGACTGACTTCGCTAAAGTAAACGGTCTGTTCTTCGTTAGGGGAACCGGCAATGAACAATTCCACACCAAACAGGCCCACACCACCCAGCGCATCGGTAATCGCTTTAGCTATGTTTTGACATTTGGTGAGGGTTCTGGGGTTCAGGGCACAGGGTTGCCAGGATTCACGATAGTCGCCGTCTTGCTGGCGATGACCAATGGGGGGGCAAAAGTGAGTTGTGGGTTCAGCATGGGGGAGGTCGGGCTGGGACCGAATCGTCAGTAGTGTGATTTCGGTGTCAAACTTTACAAAACCTTCCACAATTACTCGCTGGTCTTTGCCGCGTCCGGCTTCAAAGGCATAGGTCCAGGCGCTGTCAATATCGGCATCCGTTTTGACAAGACTCTGTCCCTTCCCTGAGGAACTCATGACGGGTTTGACGACGCAGGGCAGTCCAATGGTTGCGATCGCATCTCGATAGTCCGATGCCGTTGCTGCAAACTGATAGGGCGATGTGGGTAACGCCAATTCCTCAGCTGCTAATCGCCGAATTCCCTCACGGTCCATGGTCAGACGCGTTGCCAGAGCTGTGGGAATAACTTTCCAGCCCTCTGCCTCTAGCTCAAGTAGTGTTTCCGTTGCAAGCGCTTCGACTTCCGGCACAATCAATGTTGGCTGTTCTTGTGCCACCACATGTTTGAGCGCCTTGCCGTCTAGCATGCTGAGGACATGGCTACGATGGGCCACCTGCATAGCAGGAGCGTTGGCATAGGCATCCACTGCAATCACCTCAATGCCCAAACGCATTGCTTCTAGAGCCACCTCGCGCCCCAGTTCTCCGGAACCCAATAACAGCAGACGGTGTCCGCTACCGGATAGAGGAGTTCCCCAGACATCATCTTCAGGGTGAATTGCCACTTTTGCCATGGTTGTTTGATAAAAATCCAACTTTTTTTTAGAAATCGTGTGATCAATTTAGCCAATTGCGTGTAATATCGCTCGTAAAAAATCACCTTCTTTCCCAGAGCATCTGTCTGTTGTTCTGATTAGGGGGTGATAAGCTGCCGATGTTCAAACTTAAATGCTGGACTGATGAAACATTCAATGTGATTAACAATCTGCAATGAAATGTTTTCAGGGGGCGTGAAGGCTGCCCAAGCTAAAACGTTTAATCATGGAGGCATCAATGGTAAAGCGGTTTTTTCTCCTCATCTATGACGGGAAAAATCTCAAATAAAAAAGTACGTTTTGTGAGTTTTTTAGGGCAGTATTGACACCAAACTCTGTATCTTTTGGCGATTGCTGGCTATTCCTGCACAAATTGTGTACGATGCGTTAGCAAAAAATCAGACCAAAAGTTTGGGCTCTATCTGACTCAAATTTTTAGGCGTCGCCTACTAGTTCAAATTGCTTTCCATAACCGGATAATTTTGTGACCGGATAATGCTGTGAATAGTTTAAAGTCACTATTTTCGAGGAAATCCCCTGGCGTTGGTGTTGAACTTACGCCCGAACGGGTCAATATTGCTCGCCTGCGCAAGCAGGGGCAAAAGATAAAGTTAGAAACTCTTGCCTCCGCTGAGATTCCCGAGGGCATTTTTGAAGAGGGGCAAATTATCGATATGGCAGCTATGGCTGAAGCCATTCGGACTGCTTTAACGGAAAGCAAGCTGAGGGTGAAACGGGCGACAACGGCTGTTCCTGGACGAGCAATCACACGGGTGATTCCAGTGCCAGCTGAGTTAGACGACAATGAACTCCGCGAGATGGTCCTTAATCAAGAGGCAAGTCTCTATCTGCCTTTCCCGCGAGAAGAAGCTGATGTTGACTATCAGAAACTAGGCTTTTTTGTCGATGAGGATGGCATCGAAAAAGTGCAAGTATTGCTGGTGGCGGTTAAGAAAGAGGTGACCGACACCTACATGGAAACCTTCCAGCAGGCTGGGCTCAATCTTGATGTCGTTGAAACGAGTAGTTTTGCTCTAATTCGTACTATTCGTGAGCAACTGCGACAATTTACTCCCCAAGAGGCTGCGGCTATCGTTGATATTCAGTTTGAAAGCACAGAAATTTCGATTGTTGTCGATGGTATTCCCCATTTTTCGCGAACAGTCCCCATTGGTACGTTCCAGATTCAAAGCGCTCTCAGCCGTGCTATGAACCTCCCACCAACGCGAAATACAGAGCTACTTCAGGGTATGACGGTACCGGCTACACCCATGGATAGTATGGGGGCTCCCCAAATGGCAGGAGGGACTAATCCCGGTACAGCTGCCATGTTAAGAGTATTGGGCGAACTCTCTGATGAACTACGTCGTTCCATTGACTTCTATCTCAATCAAGGTGAAGACATGGAAGTTGCTCAATTGTTATTGGCTGGACCTGGTAGCGCCATCGGTCAATTGGATGAGTTCTTTGCTCAACGTTTGAGTTTGCCAGCTAGCCCCATTGACCCCATTGAGGCTCTATCGCTAGAAGTGGGCGATGAGATTTCTGAGGCTCAGCGTCCTGGGTTGGCTACGGTTCTTGGCTTGGGTCTGCGGGAGGTTTAGGACATGTATAGCATCGATATTAATTTTCTCAATGATCGTGAAGAGCGCCCTGTAGTGGCTACCGGAGCGCCCATTGTTCGACAGCAACCCACTAGCGATCGCACCCCCATTGTTATTGGTGCAGGTGTCTTAGTTGCCGCTTTGGCTGGCGTCGGTGGCTTTTTAGGCTTACTGAAATATCAAGAATCAAACTTGCAAAAACGCCAGGCTGAACTAGACAGTCAACTGACAGAGCTACAAGCAAAGCTAGCTGAGGTTGATCGCATTAAGGCCGAGACTGCTGCCGCCCGTGACGAGAGTCGTGCCCTGGCCAGCGTGTTTACTAAAATTCGACCCTGGTCGGCTATTGTTAAAGACATTCAAAATCGCATCCCTACTCGGGCACAGCTCACCCAGGTGAGTCAAACCGAAGGTGAAGCCGTACCGGTTGAAGATGGAGGGGAGCCCGTCGTCCCTGAGGCTGGTGGCATCAGCATTAATGGTACAGCCTGTTCCTTTGATGATGTCAATGACTTTGTTCTGACCCTCAAAAATTCACCGTTTCTAGAAGGTGAAACAGTGGCCCTAACCACATCTAACCTGGGGTCAGAGGTTTTAGGCCGATGCCCAGGAGAAGCTCAACGGGATGAGCCTACACAGCTTGTCAATTACACAATTGCAGGCAATATCAAGAGTGTATCTACTGAACAATTTGATCGACTACTGGCTGAACTTGAAAATCAGCAAGCATCTGTAGGTCTTTCATCTAGGTTAAAAGCCCTTTTAGAGACAGGAGTGCTCGAATAATGACATTAAGCGGAGACTTTATACCAGCCGAAGATGAGCTGTATGATGAGCCGATAAACCCTGTCGTCTTTGGCATTGAGCTGACTCCCAAGGTTTTAGGGATTTTGGCTGCTCTGGTGGGCATTGGCTTAGCCATTTTTCTTTTCCAGCGCTTTGTTCAACCCGTTCGTCAAAGCAATCAAGAATTGCGAGAGGCTATTGCTGAGAAAGAGCAACAATTGGCTACTCAATCTGAACGCCTTGAAGAGATTGCCAAGCTAGAAGAAGCCCGAGATGTTGCGTTGGTTCAGCGGCGGAATGTCTATTCCTTGTTTGCAGATGAGTCCTCAATGGACACCCTGTTGTTAGACATTAACCAGCGCATCAAGAATAGTAATGCGACGATTGCCGCAGAACGTAATCAGATTAAGACCCGTGGCATTCCGCCGATTTTAGTTGAGGCTCAGCTAAACAGCTTCGTTCCCAGTGAGGAAGTTGTTATTGACGATGGCAGTTTGGGGGAAGAGGTGAATGGAAAACTGAAACTTCAGACCTATGACGTTCAGTTTTCAGGGGACTTTGGTCAAACTCAGGCAGTTTTGGGCAATGTTGAGCGATTAGAGCCTTTACTGTTGCTGAGGAATTTCTCCTTAGGTGCAGGACAGTTAGTAACTGAAACTGTTCTTAACAACCAGGGACAAGTGGTGGGGCAACCAAAACAGCGCATCAATACTTCCTTTGAGGTAAATGCGCTGATCCCAACGGGGGATCCGAATGTGCCGCCAGAAATTGCACCACCGCCGCCACCTGAGGGTGAAACCCCTGCGGAGTAGTAGATAGTCTCCGATCAGTGGATTGGTAAATCCTATCCAATTTCAAAATTCCATCCCTAGGCATTGACGTACGCTAACTAAGATTTAAGGAGTGAACTGTGAAACGCTTTTTCAAACTCGGAAGTTTAATTGCTGGCGGAGCTATCAGCGTCCTCACAGCCCAGTCTGCTGAAGCTGCTGCTACAGCCATTCAAGACGTTGAACTTAACGTAACTAAAACTGGCATGGAGTTGCTGCTTTCAACTAAAGGCGGTGATACTCCTCAAATCTTTGCTGTCAATCGCGATAATGTGCTACAGGCAGACATCACGAATGCTCAGTTGACGTTACCTAGCAGCAAGGCCTATACCAAGCAGAACCCTGCATCGACGATCAAGTCGATTCAATTAGAGACCCTTAATGATAGCACTGTGAGGTTAACTATTAAGGGCAATGACACGGCTCCAGTGGCTGACTTGCAAAAGATTGATGGTCAAGGCTTGCTCGTAAGTCTTGATACACGCCCCAATGCTATCCCCAAGCCTACAGAGCTACCCGAATCCATTGAAACCGTCACCGATGAGACTCTGCTACCCACCCATATCGCCCAGGCAGACACAGATACGCCGGAAACAGATACACCGGATATCTTAGTCCCCAATCCCGAAGTCATCATCGATGGCGAAGTTGTACCAACTCCCTCAGTCAACGTTGCACCGCCATTTTTACCCCAGGCTGTTCCACCTCCGGTGGGTGATATTTCGGTATCTGAAATCAATTCTGGCCTAGATGTTATTGATCTAGGTACGGCTGAGCGGGTTCCCCGTTTAGTACTGAGAGATGCAACTGCCCGTGAAGCACTATCACTATTGGCTCGTGCAGCAGGCCTGAACCTAGCGTTCACCGAGGCTGGTGCAGATGGCGAAGGTGCTGCAGAGGCAGAGACTAAGGTGACTCTGGATATAGAAGATGAGCCTGTGCAAAATGTCTTCAACTATGTTTTGCAAATTTCTGGCCTTGAGGCCAACCGTGTCGGTAGAACTATTTTTGTTGGACCCCGTTTACCTCAAGCTGCACGTAACGTAAACATACGCAGTGTTCGTCTCAACCAGGTGGATGTTGCAACGGCGATTAACTTCTTGGTCTTCATGGGCGCTGAGAGTGCGTTCACTGATCAGCAGGAGATTACTGAGGTTGTGGCCACGACTGATGTGGGTGAAGTCGAGGAAGTTGAAAGAACTGAACTAGAAACCGAAGTTGAGATTCTGCGGGCAGAATATGAAGACTCTGCACCTTTGCTGCGCGGTTTAGAGGTGATTGGCGATGAGCGGACTAGTTCCGTAACCTTGGTGGGTACTCCACGCCAGATCGAAATTGCTACCGCTCAGCTGGTACAGCTTGATCTTCGTCGTCGTCAGGTAGCTGTCAACGTAAGGGTGATTGACGTTGACCTCAGTGCCATAGAAGAGATTGATACTAGTCTCAGGTTTCGTGCAGGGGACTTCGGCTTTTCTACTGAGGGTGTTGCCGGGAGTCAGTTTGGGATTAGAAACTTAGCTAGTATTGCAACTAGCTTTTTCTTAGATATCCAAGCTGAAATTCGAAATGGTAATGCCAAAATTATTACCGATCCCACATTGATTGTTCAGGAAGGGCAAGATGCGGCTATTACCTTAGTAGAGCAAGTAGTGAGCAGTATCACTGTAAACTTCACTAACACCGATCCTCCGCGGGAAACTCAGACTGTTAATTTTGAAGATGTGGGCCTAACTCTGCAAATCCTGATTGATCGGATTGATGATAATGGTTTTGTCAACATGACGGTAGCGCCAAGTATTTCATCTCCACTGGCTAATATTGATTTGGGAGGTGGGCAAGGACGGGTGACCCCAATTTCGACCAGAGCTTTGTCATCTGGGCAAATTAGAGTTCGAGATGGACAAACGTTACTGCTATCAGGCATTATTCAAGAGACTGATCGCGTCACAGTCAGTAAAGTTCCAATTCTGGGTGATTTACCCCTAATTGGTGCTTTATTTAGAGATACACAAAATGAAGATGAACGCCGTGAACTAATTGTTTTGGTTACACCCCAGATTTTGGATGACTCTGATGAGAGTGTCTTTGGCTATAGCTATACACCTGGGGAAGATGTGCGGGAATTGTTAGGAGAAGACGAGTAGTTTACGTTAGCCTCTGTAACATTTTTGTAAAATCTCTGAAGACCTTATTTTTTAGGGTTTTCAGAGATTTTTCTGCTTTAAAATGTATCTTTTGTGAGGACAGATCCTATGAATTTTCCTAAAAATCGCTGAAATCCATATAAATTCAATGTTTTATAGATCCATACTGACAAAGTACCCCTTAGAATAGGGCAGAGAAAACATGGGGCCTCAGGGGTTTCAGCGATCTGTTGAGATTTTCCTTATGTTTTTCGACTTGTTTGTCCAACCATGGACATGGTTCATTCATTGGTTTTAATCTGCGAGGAGACGAAGATGAATAAAGGTGAACTTGTGGACAAGGTGTCTGAAAAGGCCTCTGTTACTAAAAAGCAGGCTGATGCAGTCATCTCTGCAGCGGTTGAGTCTATTATGGAAGCGGTTGCCGATGGCGAGAAGGTAACACTGGTAGGGTTTGGCTCTTTTGAGCCTCGCCACCGCAAAGAACGTGAGGGCCGTAACCCGAAAACTGGCGATACTATGGTTATCCCAGCTACTACTGTGCCCGCATTTTCGGCAGGTAAGCTATTCAAGGAAATGGTTGCTAAAAAGTAAGCTGGTCAAAAGTAATTAGAAAATTATTAATAGTGTCGTTACGACTTTGCGTATTGGCAGTGTTATTGTCAGAAATTATTCTGCAACTACACTCAAACCGCTTTTAGTTGTAGCGGCACTTCTTTTTAGCTGTCTTAAAGGTTGTTTGTAATACAAAGCAATGTGACAGACGTTGATGGGACAGTATGGCAATCTACGACACAGATTATGACTTGGCGATTTTTGGGGGTAGTCTCAGCAGTCGGATGGCTGCTTGTACTGCAGCTCAAAAAGGTGCTCGGGTCGCTTTGATCGCGCCGCACTGGCAGATTAGTGATATGACTCGATACACCTTGGCAGCACTTAGCTATGCTGGGTCTACTTCAACACCAAAGAAACGTTGGGCTTTTTGGCGTGATTGGGTTGCTTTGCAATGTGCCCATACAGTTCTTTCTCCTGCGGCACTTAACTCCCAAGGTGTGGATGTAATCCTTGAACCGGCTAGTTTCACACGAGGGCGACGGTTGAAACTAGCAAATCGTTATCTTAAGGCAAAGGGATATTTGCTAACGGATGGTTACGCCACATCAGGTCCCATGGCGACTGGTCTCTTATGCCATCAGTTAGCAAAACTTGAGACACTTCCTAAAAGCATTGGCGTGATTGGATATGGTGCAACAGCTCTGGAATGGGCCTATGCTTTGAGTCATCATGCCAAGGTCGTTCTCATTTTGCAAGATCGGTCGCTTTTACCAGCGGAAGATGAAGATATTCAACGTCTTGCTGCGGCTCAGCTTCGGAGCATAGGTGTTAAGGTCATTTTCTCGCATAATTCCCCTGGATCTGATGAGTGCCAGTTTAAGGCGGAAAAATTTAATGTTGAGCAATTGGTGATTGTACCTCAGCCCTATGCCTGGGAGACGCTAGCTTTAAGCAATGTTGGTATTGCTTCAGATGTTCCCATGGCGGTTAATGTCTGTCTGCAAACACAATGGTCTCAGCTTTATGTGACTGGCAGTAGTCTGGGGGGAGAGAATCGTCCTGAGTTGACCCAGCAAGAAATAAGTATTGCTTTGGTCAATGCCTTGTTTGGGCGACGATTAACGATGCAATATGAGCGGGTGTTGTATGGAATTAATTTATTGTCCCCCATTGGCCGCTGGGGTTTGACGGAGCGCCAGGCGAGACGATGTTATGGGCGTGATGTGCAGATATTTCAGGCATTTTGTCTGCCAGTGATGGCTGAAAATGTTGCACAGATTAATTTTTGCAAACTTATTATCTTAGGTCAGCAGATTATTGGGATGCATCTGATGGGGGATGGGGCTCCTACATTGGCAGCAGCTTTGGGTAACAAACCTGATATGCAGACCTTGAGCCCATGGATAACTGCTAGTTTTAGACCTGGCACATTGCTGGATGTTATTTATCAAGCGATTGATCAATGGAAACATTGCCGTTGGTGTGAAGGGCAATGGCGACGAGATGGGGCTGAGAATTGGTTTAACTTCCGGCGTTCGTTGTAGAGGCGTTCCATGGAACGCCTCTACAACGAACCGTCTCTATATATAGTATCGGTTAACTAAACCCGCGCCAGGGTGACCATTTCTGATTGATCCTGATACTTACCCTGGCGAGTTTCATAGCTAATTTGGCAAGGATCCCCTTCCAAAAATAAAAGCTGCACGACGCCCTCATTGGCGTAGATACGGCAGTCTGCGCTGGAGGAGTTGGAAAACTCTAATGTAAGGTAACCACGCCAGCCGGCTTCGGCTGGTGTCAGGTTAGCGATAATCCCGCAGCGGGCATAGGTACTTTTGCCGATACAAATAGTAGTAATGTTGTCGGGAATCGCAAGTCGCTCTAGGGCTACTCCCAAGCCGTAGGAATGGGCAGGCAATATGAAATAGCTGCCGGATTCATCACGTTGCAGCTGAGTGAGCTCCAAGTTTTCTGGATTAAAGTGTTTAGGGTCGATGACCGTGCCTGGTATGTGACGGAAAATCCGAAATTCTTTAGGTGATAAGCGGATGTCGTATCCAAAAGAAGATAGTCCGTAGCTGATGACGGGCACGTTGGCACCATTTAGGTCTACCCGTCGCACTAGTTTGGTTTCAAAGGGCGCAATCATGCCCTCTTTGGCCATGGTGTTGATCCAAGCATCATTTTTGATCATTGTTTACGACTCACGACTCACCATATGGAAATGGACTTGATTGCCTTTTGACTAGGGCAAAAACTCACGGCGGAACTCAGTGACCTGATCGGCCATTGACAGAATTGAATAGGGCATCTTAGGGCCTGTCAAAATGATATCCATTTGAGTGGGGCGGTGCTTAAGTAAATCGAGTACCTCTGCTTCGGGAATTAAACCGTATTCAATGGCAAGGCTGAGCTCATCTAGCATGACCAAACCATATTGATCGCTTTGTACAACTGACTTGACATGGGACCACAGCTCACCTACTGCCCTTTGGGCATCGGCATCGTCTGTAGTTTCAAAAATGCAACCAGCGTACCCGCAGCGTAACCAGTCTAAGTTTTGCCCCATGTGGGTCATGTGACCTGGGCCTTGGTCAATACCGCCTTTGAGAAACTGAGCTACTAGTACCGTCATACCTTGGTCTGCAGAGTGCAGGGCTTGAACCATGACATTGGTAAAAAAGCTGCGATGAACAGATGTAAATACCCGTATTGATCCTTCAAGGGCTTGTAAAAATGGGTGACGCTCCCCGCTGGCAATGTTTTGGGAAACATCAGGAACAGGCGAGAGGCGGGATGGGCGGCGGGCATTCTGATCTACCCTCAGCTGTTGAACCATAAAACGCTATATCTAGTAGCACTTTCTCAGTAGAGCCCTAAATATAGCGCATACCTGACAGATTTAAGCAGCTACTTAACATGATGATTTTCTTGCAAAGATAATGATACTCACCACTGGTGATGGATGCCCCAACCTTGCATAGCTCAGGCTTAGTGCTATATAGACTATATAGTTAAAATGTACTATCTGATGGGAGGGAGAATCTACGTTGCGAAAGCTGGGGACGCTAAAGCCACCACGGCCACCAGGGTAAGAGTTGCGATCGCAATCACCACGCTAGCTCTATCTGCTTTAATCCGTTTTTTCATCGTTCAAGTCTCGTAGGTCGCTATCGTAACACAGGGTTTGAGGATAGCCACGACACAGCTCTCAACGGCTAACCCACGCTATGGTCGAAGAGTTATATCGTTTTTTAGAACGCCACTCCAATGTTAAAAGCAGTTTTATTTGACTTAGATGGCACCCTGGCCAACACCGATCCAATTCACTTCCAAGTGTGGCAGACATTGCTGGCATCCCATGACATGGTCGTCGACCAGGAATTTTATGATCGCTTTATCAGCGGGCGTCTTAACCCTGATATTGTGCAAGATCTCTTACCGCAGCTTTCAGTGGAAGCAGGAGTAGCTTTCATTGCTGATAAAGAAGCTCAGTTTCGAGAAATGGCCGCGAATCAACTCCAGCGGATGCCAGGGCTGACCGACTTTCTTCACTCCATTGAGCAGAAAGGATATGCCATTGCCCTAGTGACAAATGCCCCCCGCCCCAATGCGGAATTTATGCTGAAAACCCTGGCCTTAAACGGTGTTTTTGATCCTATTGTCATTGCGGATGATTTACCTAAAGGTAAGCCTGATCCGCTTCCTTATCAAACTGCATTAGAGCAGTTGAGGCTGCTTCCAGATGAGGCAATTGTGTTTGAAGATTCTCCCACGGGTGTTCAGGCAGCGACTGCGGCGGGCATTCCCACTATTGGCGTGACGTCTACCCATAGCGACACGATCCTATGTCAATTAGGAGCCCAGTGTACGATTGCAGATTTTACCGATAGCCGATTGCTGGCCTATGTTGGCGATCCGGATGTGGCAGGTACAGCATCAAGATAGCGCTTAGAACGTTTGTCAGGGCCAGTCAATGATGAGTTGCAAGGACGTCCCAGACTCTTAGATGCTAGGAAGGGATTAGTTATGGATTTCCATTATGAGCAACGCTTCTGAACATTCGCCTGAGTCACAGACGGTCCAAGACCGTTTAGTGAATTTGCGTCAACTAGCGCAAGCATTTCCTAAGGAACAGCGGGAAGATGTCCTGCTAGAACTTGATGACCTCAGCACAGATCTAACCCATACGGATGGTTCTAGCTTGCAAACCCTCCACAAAAGGCTTAAACGGCTGGCTGCCATTGCCATGATGGCCCGTATGTTTGCTACGAATAACCAGCAGGTAATTGAAGAGTTTGCCAGTAATTTAGTCGAGCTGACCAATGCAACGAAGATTGGCGGGGGAGATAGTGAAGAGTAGGAGTGGGGGTAGGGCTAGTAATAATTTCTAGCGGGGGGTGGTGTGTAGGCCTGTTCTACCCAAATCTGGGTATTTACTGGTCCATAATGCTGGCGTAACGCATTTTCCACACGTTCACCGATAGTGTGGGACATGGCTAAAAATTCTGGATGAACGGCCAGATAAAGTTCGATCCAAACTTGGCGACCGACCATGCCCCGTGACCGAATGAGATTGCATCGGGTGACCCCCTCTACGCTAGTCGCTACCTGGGCAATCGCTTCAGGTGCAATGGCAGTGGGACGTAACAATGTGGGTAGTTGGGTGTCTAGGACGCGCCAGAAGCTGTGAAGGGTGAAGATGATAAGTGCGATCGCAAGCAGTGGATCGAGCCAAGTATAACCACGCCAGATACCTACCAAGCTTAACAGCATTATGATGCTGAGCCAGCCATCGCCTAAGACATGTTGTGTCGTGAGTTTAAGGGCCAAACTATTTAGATATCTGCCTTGGTAAGACACCAATAAAGCTAACGTTAAGGCAATGGCTACCATGGCAGCCATCAACTGCATCAGCGCTACGGTCACTTCTACTGGAAAAGGAGTCGTAATCTTTTGCATTGCTAGTTGAAATTGCCCTAAAGCAACGATTAATAGGCTGACGCCAAAGAACCCTAACGTAGCTGCTAAAATTAACGCTCCTCCTGCTTCTCCTCGACCATGGCCCCATATTTCGCGTCCTAATGGACGATGCGGTGAAGCGACCGCTGTCAAACTTAGAGCCGTGCTAAATACATCAATCAGAGTGTGGAGTGATTCTGCTAATAGACATACAGAATGACTGACCCAACCCGCTATGACCTCAATTGTCAAAATCACTAAATTAGCCCAGAGCATCATGAGCAATAGGCGGTAGCATGTTTGCCTTTGTTGCCCAGCATCTATGAACATGGGGGATTTTCTTTCAAGTTGAATGTGGGGTTAGCCATGATTTTCCCTACCGAACGCTATCAGTCAAGATGTCGTATGAGCCATGAACATTGGATCCTACCTATAGGAAACAATAAAAAAGCTACTGATTTAACCAGTAGCTAGAGTAAATATAGTAAGAATAGACCTGATGCCCCTAAATTAATTTCAGGTCTGACAGGCAAAGACATCACGAGCCGATGCCATCGCTCATCATATGTTTCTCAAACGTCTGTAACTTGCTGACAAAAGCAGACAGAAACTTCAGCTCAATATTCAAACAATACGAATAGCTATACGAGTCCTTGACAGCAGTTTAGAAAAGTTGGTTGCAGCGAATGCTTTTCTAAATCTTTTAAGAAGGATGTGGGAGAAGCAAGTGTATCTGATTGACTAATTGAAAATTTTAAAAGCAGAAAGGGTACCGACGACTGGCCGTGTTTCGTCTCGGTACCCTCACTGGTTCGCTCCTCACACACATCCATATGTTAGGGCACATCGTGGACTTTGTCATCCCCCCGTGGCAGGTTTGCATAGGTTAGATATCTAGAGTACCTACAATCGTTCAGCTAGTTGGTAGCCTAATCTGCCGTTCACAGACTGTTTCAAGACAATTCGAGTTGATTCTAGCCAAGGTCTAAGGGCAAAGACTTCTGGTGATTGATTGATTGGCGTAGTGCAGGCTGCTAATGCCAGGACAAGCTGTTGAACCTGTCGCAAAAGCTGAGGTGAGGTTGTCTGATGCCATCGATCGCAGATATCCAACAAACAATGAATCAGAGCTTGTAAAGGAGACCAGGAAGTTTGAAATGTTTCCGTTGGGCCCCTTTCGATGCTCCTTGCAGCGCTTCTTGTAGTTAAAAAATCGCGCTGATGATAACGGGTTTGCCATCGACAGCACAGCTCATAAGCAGATTGCAGTTGCCATAGGTCTTCAGGCGTAATCGGCCAAGGCGATGGTGCCAAGGGCAGTATCCACTGTTCTAGCTGCTGTTGCCACTGTGCCATTCCTCGCTGAGAAATGACGAACTCCAACCAACCATCCCTGGTCTTATGAACACTAGACCATAGGGGTGGAGTGGTTTGTTGGCGTAAGATCGATAACAGCATATTTGCGATGTCATCGCTTGGCTGCTGCCAGATTGTCGCCAACTTCCGTGAAATTGCAGAAATGTATGTAACTGTTCCGTTACAGTTAACTTTTTTTAAGGGAATATTCTGATGACAAATCTGTGTGGTTTTACCGATGCTTAACAAAACTGCTGAATACCTAAGGTGAGTATGAAGGTTTAATCTAGGTACATCTTGATTGATGGGATTAAGAACTTCAATCGAGGAAGCTAGATTAGACTGCAATGTCCGTTTTAACGAAAACCATGTCATATTTGTAATAGTCAAAGTAAGTAGGACAGACCCGACTCTGTTCAGGCCTTTTTAGCTTTACTGAAGGTTAATGGTTGTATTTCAATCATCTACTTCAATAAAAGCTGAAGTAAATATAAAGAAATCAATTTTAGGATGCCAACCAGGTTAGTCGTTTGTATTAATGTACTTGACATGTTTGTTCCGTATACTGATCGTGGTTTTACGGTTGACAGATATGGTGGTTCCTTGGTAGTTGACATAGAGCTTTAAATTACTTCTTTTTAATTTACATAAATGATTACTTTCAGGGCGTATCGATAACTGGAATTTTCTTTAATCGGAAGCTTTCCAGGTTGTTTGTTTTGTCTACAAACTCTATGGCTTGACACTAGGTAAATGACACTATCTGAATTATCGACAACTTCCAGCACCTCCTCCATGTCCTCATCTATCCCATCAGATGACGCTCGGCCATTTCATGTATGGCAACGCATTCTGGATTGGGCGCAAGAGCACTATCGATGCCGCACTTTTAGTAAAGATGAGAGGATTCCGACACGCCCTGGACTGCTTTATTTAGTGCAACAGGGAGCTGTGCGCTTAGTTGGAAGCGCTCAGGTTAGCGCCACGCTAAAGCAGCAGAAGAGTTCATCTGCCAGAGTCCCCTTGGTGGCAGCTGAAGAAGCATTCCTAGGGTTTGTCGGTGCAGGTCAGCCGTTTGAGATCGTTGCGCAGCCACCATTTACCCTGCAAAGTTTTTCCCATGTAGATCAAACAACTATCGTTTGGCTTTACTGGAACGATTTGGACACGTGGCCTCATTTTCGTCGTGAGGTGCTAGACGCATTTCGTCGTCAGCACCAGCGTAAATTGCTTTGGTTAAGTACTTTGGGACAGCGTCGTACCATCGATCGCCTGCTTGGTTTTCTAACTCTACTGGTTGATGAGTACGGTGAGCCCTGTGAAAATGGCTATTACCTGCCCTTCCCATTAACCCATGCTCAAATTGGTAGTGCTATCGGTTCAACCCGAGTAACCGTCACACGTCTGATGGGCAAATTGCGTCAGCGGGGTCTAATTCAGAGTCATGGGGAAAATTTGATTAGTATTCCTTTTAGTGCCAGCCTCAAGCAACAGGGATAAGAGCTGAGTTTATTTTTATTTGCCAAAACGTAGGGGGGTGCATGCACCCCCCTACGTTTTGGTGTTTCTAGAATTTGTGGAGCTTGGCACGGTTCCTTAGGATTATTGCAGGCGTGCAAACCCTACGCTGCTTAAAGCGGCTTGACCTTCATCCGATAAAATTAGCTCTGCATAGGCTTGGCCAATGGGCTTATCGATATTTGACACAATATAAATTTGACGCGTTAGAGGATAGTTTCCTGACTCAAATCCCTTTAGGTTGGGGTGATTGCGCTGATTAGGGCAGTTTTGTAAATCAATATAGGGGAGTTGATACGGAGGCTGTTGATTGATGGAGAGCGGTTTGACCGTACACTGACCTATGACTTCTGGAGCCGATGCAAAGTAAATAGCGCCTGGTGTGTTAGCTGTGAGACGAATCGCTTCAGTCGTGTTATTGCTGCGTTGTACCTGAGTACTTAGGGCTTCTCCATTCAGCACGGTTTGGCTAAAAAACATCACGGTGCCACCTGCATCATCACGGGAAATGGGTACAACGGGAAGATCAGGGCCACCGAGTTGTTGCCAATTATTGACACGGCCAGTGTAGATATCCCGGAGGTCAGCCTGACTCAAATTTGAAAGTGGTAACGTTGGGTGGGTAACGACGGCAACACCTTCAATGGCCACAGGAATTTCTTGTAACGCTATACCCTGTTGGTGGGCCTGTTGCTTGTCGGCTTGAGTGAGAGGGCGCGATGTCTGGGCAAAATCTAGTTCACCCTTGATCAGCATTTGAATACCAGCAGACGACCCTGGCGCTTGATTGCTGGGTGCTTGGTAGGTTAGTTGTAACCCCGGAATAGCCTGCTGTAGCTGAGGATCAATGATGCCTCGAATGGGAGCCCAAGTGGTGCTACCACCATAGGTGAATTGCCCGGTTGGTACATCGACATCTGCAAATTTTTCTGCTGGCTTGATGTCGGATAGCTGTGATGTTGGGGTGTTAAACAGACCCTTTTGTTTTATCCACCAACCTCCTCCAGTTACCAATGCGACGAGTAGAGCCAGACCGAGCATCCATGGCCGTATGACTCCTGGTTTGGTTTGGCGAGTTGAAACAGGGTTTGGGGAGGCTGCTGTGTTGAGTGGCTGAGGTGGTGACGGTGACGTCGGTGTTTGGGGCGCAGGTGTCGCTGCACCAGATACCGAATGACTGATGCTGGGCATCAAGACATCTAAGGCGGCCTGGGCACTGGGATATCGATCTTGAGGACTAGCACTTAGTAGTTTGGTGATGACATGGTCCAGATTTTTGTCTTCAAGGGTGATGTATTTTTGCCAAAGCCACTCGCTGCTATAGCTATCAAATAGATCTGCTGTTTCTTGGCCAGTCAATAAAATAATGCAGGTAACGGCTAAGGAATAGAGATCGGACGCTGGAAAAACTTGTCCACCAGTAACCTGCTCGGGAGGTGCGTAGCCTGTGGTGTAGATGCCTGTTGAACGATTTGATGCAGCGGCTCCAGTGACCTGTTTGACTGCTCCGAAATCTAACAAATACAGCTGATTATCAACTGTTTTCATAATGTTAGAAGGTTTGATATCGCGATGAATAGCTCCGTTACTATGGACAAAATCCAGGACTTTTAAAATAGAGATGAGGATAGCTTTAACTGCCCTTTCGGGTAAGGTGCCGCGCCGATCGAGAATTTGGTCTAAGTCTTCACCATCAATAAATTCTTGGACCAGGTAAAAGTATTCTTCATCCTGACCCGATGATGGAGATTTCACCACGATGGGGAAATAGGCGTAGAGATCGGGAATTTGTGGATGTTGATTACCTAGACGCTCTAGGACCTCAGCCTCACGGGCAAAGAGCTTCTGAGCAATCTTTAATTGTTGTTGGTTGAGTTGGGCTGATGGTTGAAATAGCTTGACAACGCAGGGACGTAAGGTGGGGGTGTCGCGATCGCACGCATAATAAGCTGACCCAAACCCCCCTTGACCTAAAAGTCGCTGTGGCAAATACCGTCCTCTTAAAATTAACGGCATGCCACAGCTCGTGCAAAAGAGCTGAGACGCTGTTTGAAGCGAATCCTTTAGGTTTGGATGGAAGTTAACTGGTCGAGAACAGCCGGGTCTAGTGCAGTGTAATTGCATGGAGCAGCAACGTGACGACGTATTCAAGTGGCAACGCCCAAGAATAAGCTTAACTAAAGCTTAATTGCTCTCTTCAACAGGTTTTTGGTCTACTTGCTTGCCGTTGGTATCTGCTTTAGCGGGTGCTGCCTGATTTCCCCCATTTTTCTTGCGATCAGAGCGCTGATCAAAGTCAATTTCCCGGTTTGTAAACTGAGGCAGAATCTCCTTGGTAAAAGCTCCAGCTGCCGTTGAGCGATAGCGATTGGGATTAAAAATCACCGATAGGGTGCGTTTGACTACGACTGAGTCAATTTTGGCTCGATGCAATACTCCCATCTGTAATTCTTTCTCAATGGCTGAGATTGAGACAAAGGCCACTCCCAGCCCAGACTGAACGGCGTTTTTAATGGCCTCAATGGAGTTCAGTTCCATTTCGGTTCTTAGCCGCCGGGTTTCAATGCCGCACCGGGTGAGTACCTGGTCGATTACCTTACGAATAGTAGATTGGGAATCGAGGGAAATAAATTTTAGTTTGTAGAGATCTTCTCGCTGAATCGCTTGACTACTGGCCAGTGGGTGGAAGACAGGCATAATCAACGCCAGTTCGTCTTCAGCGTAGGGGATAATTTCCAGCGAATCCTGTAGTTCTGGAGGGACTTCACCCCCAATAATCGCCAGGTCAATCTGGCCATTGCCGACACTCCAAGAGGTGCGGCGAGTGGAATGCACATGAAGCTGTACCGCCACATCTGGATAGCGTTGACGAAACAGGCCAATCATCCTTGGTAGTAGATAGGTGCCTGTGGTTTGGCTGGCCCCCACAATCAGAGTGCCCCCCTGTAGTTTTTGCAAATCCTCAATGGCGCGACAGGTCTCTTGGCAAAGACTGAGGATGCGATCGCCATATTCCAGCAACAAATATCCCGCTTCAGTGAGCTGTGCTCTCCTACCACCACGGTCAAATAGAGGGACATCCAACTGACGCTCTAAATTTTGTACCTGCAGGCTAACGGCAGGCTGAGATACATACAGACTATCGGCAGCTCGCTTGAAACTACCCTCTGCCGCAATCGCCTTTAGAATGCGCAGTTGATCTAACGTAAACGGGAGGTCAGACATAACGGTTAGGGTGTTAACGCCGGTATTTCAAGCAAAATCCGTGGCACGATCAATAAGGGCCTCTACTAAATAAGAGCACTTTAAAGTATCTAACAAATAGAGCTACCCTGTCGCTGCTTAACACACTTACTAGCACGTTAAAGTCCACAGGATACGTAGATCATTCATTCCTTATGAGGGGAGAATAACTCAAAACGTTAGCTAAAGTATTTTTTGTGAGGAAAACTTTTAAAGCTTGTCAATGAGTTTACCGATTTTATTGAACGTTTGTGGTCATATTCTATCTGCTCTAGTCTTGCTTATATGCAGTTCCAATTAATTCAAAATTTTCTAGACCTGCCCGGTATTATTGGTTTTAGTCTGGTGCCTTTAAATGACACCTCCAATCACGCTTATAGCGTTGGCTTTCCTCAAGGGAACGGGCCTGATAAAAATCCCCTACTGCTACAAGGAATTCAACAGATTATCAAGACAACGCCCACCTCGCTAGAATTTTGTGCATTTCAATTTGGGTCGTATCAGGTGGAGTTGCACAAGGTTGAGAGCGGAGCTGTCTTACTAGTTTTTAGTGAAGGTGCACTCTCTAGCCAGTATTCGAAGTCGGTCAGTGAGCTAATGCAGTTCATTAAAGCTGACTATTTAGCGTTAGTTGAGAGCATACAGTCCATTCATGCCGACAATGTAACTCCTGCCACAACATTCTCTGCACAGCGGCAAACAGCTAGTGTTGATGATGTTGTAGCGGCGATGAATAGTCTTAGTCAGGTAACGAGTCGATATTTAGGCACGCAATTGGTGGCTAATCAGTGGCGCACCTATCAATCCCAGGACATGGTCTGGCTGAAGAAATTTTGTATTTCCGTTGATGGCACGATCAGTGTGAAGGATGTAGATTCAAAACTTTCGCCGGAACAGCTCACAGAGATTCGTCTGTGGACTCAGCGATTTCATCAGCGATGTACCCGTATTATTCGAGATTACGACGTATTAGTGGAGCAGACACTACCTAAAGAGCACTGGCAGCTGCTGTTTGGTGGATAACTTTTGTTTTGCGGATATTAGTGACGGTAAACCAAACACTGAGTCAATTTTAAACACTTGCCAGTCACTATGTTTACGTGAATAGTGGAAACTTTTGCCCGATATTTAAACACCTATGGTAAAGACAGTTCGGTTAGAACCGATTGCCCAGGAGAGTGCCGTTGAAACTAACGGCAACCTGTTATCGGTCTTATTACATCAAGAGTTAACTGTATTAAAGGAATGTGGCGGACGAGGTATGTGTGCTACCTGCCACGTTTATGTCAATGAAGGCATGGATGAATTGACCCCCATCAGTCGACGGGAGCAACGTACCCTAGCAATTATTACTTCCTGTAGAGCCAATTCTCGTTTAGCCTGTCAAGCTCGGGTGAAGGGGAATGGTGTAGTGGTGGAGTTACCCCCTGGCATGTACGTCAACTCCATCAAGGACATTGAGTCTCTGATTGGTCGTCGAGCCGACCAAGACTTACTGCACCCTTTGACTGGTGCCGTGCTGGTAGAACAGGGCAAATTAATTACCCGGTCGATGTTACGCAAAATTGCAAATGGTGCCGATTTAAACCTGAACGAGTATTTCAACCACAGTACCTAGAATGTAGGTATCTGGTAGACGGCACTATGTAGGCAGGTCCCTGTATTGCTTAGATTATTTTGTAACGATATGTTTACGCCCATAGTCTTCAAGGTCTTTTTGAGAAAGACAATTTAATATCTTTATTAAAAGATTTAGTATCTTATTGAGCTTTCTAGGTAAACAGCACCCTTTAGTATGGGTTTAATTGAGGGCTCGGCCAGATAATACTTGATGTGGCTGCTTGTATTTTTAGATATTGATGGCTGTCGATAAATCTAGGGATCTTAATCTCCGTCAACAAAATGTGATGCGTGCCACTGTGCGCCACTATGTGTCGACAGCAGAGCCTGTGGGGTCCAAAGCCTTGCTGGATGCCTATGACTTAAATGTCAGTGCGGCCACAGTGCGAAATGTCATGGGGGCACTGGAGCGCTCTGGTTTTTTATATCAGCCCCACACATCAGCAGGGCGAGTGCCTTCTGACTCAGGATATCGGCTCTATGTGGATCAGCTGATTAAGCCTTCAAGGCCAACGGCTCTGCGGATCGATCAACTTTTGTCACAGCATCTAGATTGGCAGGGATGGAGCATTGAGGCCTTGTTGCAGGAAGCGGCTCACATTCTGGCTCACTTGAGTGGCTATGTGGCTTTAGTGACCATGCCTGTATTAGAAAAAATGGTGGTCAAGCACTTACAGCTAGTGCAAATATCGGCTGAGCAAGTGCTTTTAGTGGTGGTCTTAGATAGCTATGGTACTGAGTCTATGGTGGTTAGTTTGCCGAGGGGCACTACGGGGGCCGGGGGAACCCAAGACGAGGAAGTGCTGGATCGAGAGCTACAGATTTTATCCAATTTTTTAACCGCTCAGCTATGTGGCAGGCAGCTGTCTGAGATCTCTAGCTTAGATTGGGATGAAGTAGATACAGCCGAACATCATGTTGTAGCCCTTTGTCAGGCCATTGATGACCTGTCGCGCCGTAAGCGTCAGCCCCAAACCCATATTTTGGTAAAAGGTGTAGCGGATGTGTTGAGTCAGCCGGAGTTTGCAGAGCAAAGTCAGCTGAGAAACCTGGTGTCGTTGTTGGCAGATGGACGCGAGCAGCTATGGCCCTTGATCTACTCAGACGATAGCCCGCTGCTTAAGATTTGGATTGGAGAGGAAAATCCGCTGGAGCCAATGCAAAGCTGTGCTCTGATTTCAGCGACCTATAATCGGGACTCTCTGCCGTTGGGTAGTGTGGGGGTGATGGGACCCACTCGGATGCTGTATGAAAATACAATTGCAGCTGTTGAAGCCACATCTAGTTATCTATCAGAAATTATGTCAGGCTTAGACGTTAACCAGTAGGCGGCGACAATGCCACTGATAAAGCCAAAAAGGTGGCTTTCCCAGGAAATTCCAGGTTGTGTGGGTAAAACTCCCCAAAACATTGCGCCATAGGTAACTAGGATAAATAAGGATATTGCGATCGCACCCATCGTTCGTTCGTAATATCCTCGGGCTACTAAAAATCCTAAATAGCCAAAGATTAGGCCACTGGCCCCAATGTGGACGGTTGAACCTAGAGAAAAGAGACTGCCCAATAACCATGTGCTTGCTCCCCCCAGGATCGTAATCATCACTGTGGCTTTGATCCAGGTGTCGATAGAGCGCAGCATCACCCACCAGCTGAGGGTGAGCATGGGTACTGTATTCGCTAATAAATGATTAAATCCACCATGGAGAAATGGGGCAAAGAGAATTCCCCAGATCCCATCTATAGAACGGGGGCGAATACCGTATCGATCGAGATGCCCACCAAACACTAAAAAATCTATAATTTCAATACACCATAGGGTAATCAAAACGATACCCAATAGCTGAAATCGAGCTACGGTAGCAGATTTCAGTTCAGATAAGAGAGGACGATCGGATGACATGTTTTGAGATGGCATTAACTCAGGATGTGGGCAACCTATGCGGCACAGGCTTGGAATAACCACTAGTTCCTAGGTTAAGCCAACTACCGTAAAGTTGCCTTCGCTTCTCTTGCAAATTTGCATTTCTACCGCCCTACCTGCGTCACCACCCTCATCTCACGTTTGACTCCCTTCACTCCATTTACAGAAACGACGTGATCCTTCCAGAACTGCTAGCGGTGCTCTCGATTTCGGCAGCCACTGGCCTCAGACTGGCGTTACCATTACTGCTGATTGGCCTGTTTTCAGGCGAACAGTTATGGGCCGCTGTGCCAATTTTGGCCAACATTCCTCAGATGTTGGTGGTTGCCGTGTTGGTGATTTGGTCCCTGCTAGAATTGACGATTTCTAAAGATCGGGTCAGTCGTCGATTTTTGCAAAGTGCGGAGCTGTTTATCAGTCCGTTTGTTGGTACAATTGCTGGCGTTGCGATCGCACGCCTCGCTGATATCAATGACAGCCTCACCCTTGTCCTTTTAGCCGTGACCGGGGGCGTGCTTGCCTTGGTTATTCAAATGGTTCAAGTGGGTTGGCTATATCGTTTTAACAGCCCGCCCATGTGGATGATTTTTGTGGAAGATGCCCTTTGCATCTGCCTGGTATTCTTTGCCTTTGATGCACCGGAACAAGGTGGCCTAATCGCTTTATTTTTACTTTGGTTTGCTATCCGGAGTTCAGCTGTCTGGCGGCAATGGCAGAAAAAACGGTGATAAAAATGCCGGAGGGTGAGCATTGCCCACCCTCCGGCATTTTTGTATTGCTCTTGCAGAATTACATCAGTCCAGCAATGTGCAACGGCCCATGACCGCTTACCATTTCCAGCAGTAGTGCCAAGAAACCCACCATTGCTAGGCGACCATTCCAGACCTCGGCAAAGGGAGTTAACCCCCATGCAGACTTATCTTGAGGGTAAATACGTACCTGTTTCTGCAACTGCGCAGCGTCAGAAAATAGCTTACGGGGAGATTCCAAAGCCTTTACCACCATGTTACCCATGTCTTCAATAAAGACAGGATAGGTATTCAGGGCAGGAACTCGGTGGAATCCTTTGATGCCAGATTCTTCAGCCAACTCGCGATATTCAATATCGATTTCCTGCAAAGTTTCAATGTGCTCAGATACAAAGCTAATGGGCACAACCACAAGGTCATCAATGCCTTTCTCTGCCAACTCTTCAATGGCATCTTCTGTGTAGGGCTGTAGCCACTCTACGGGGCCTACACGACTTTGATAAGCCAGTGTAAAGTCATTGGGACGATTGACCGCTTTTATGATTAAGTCAACGCAGTGCTCCATCTCTCGCTGGTATGGATCACCTGCTTCTTCGACATAGCTAACGGGTACACCATGGGCGCTAAAGAAGATGTGACCACTTTCAGGATTTGGTAGTTTATCCAGCTCTTGAATGATCAAATCTGCCATAGCTCTGACATAGCCAGGGCTGTTGTACCAAGACGGAATCAGGGTGTAGTTAATTTTCTGTAGGGCGGGGTCAGCCTGCCAAAGTTTTTCTAGCAGGCGGAAACTAGAGCCGCTAGTACTAATGGAGAACTGAGGATAGAGAGGCAAAATAACGAGGTCTTCAATACCATCTTGCTTAATTTGAGCAACAGCCTCTTCAGTGAAGGGATACCAGTAGCGCATGCCAATATAAATCTTGACATCGCGCCCCAGTTTTTGTAAGTAATCCTTGAGAGCCGTTCCCTGCTCTTCAGTAATACGGCGTAGGGGAGAGCCACCCCCAATTTCCTTATAATTGTCCTGGGATTTGTTCGCACGGCTAGTGGAAATTAGCCAAGCGAGAGGTTTTTGCAACCAGGGAAATGGGAGCCGGATAATCTCTGGGTCAGCAAACAAGTTGAACAGAAAAGGACGGACATCCTCTAACTGCTCTGGACCCCCAAGATTAAGTAGTAAGACTCCAGTACGACCCATGACAGCGCAGTTACCTTTATAAACGAAGTTTTAATCATCTTTGACTTATCGTAACAACTAACTACTCGATAGGCATATCAGATTTGTAGAAGTTGAGAATTTTTTTCATTTAGTATGGCGGATGTATCCATAGCGCATTCCATAGATAAGTCATTAGCGCAGGTGAATCAGCGCTTAAAAGCTGCGAAATTAGGGCTGCAAATCGAACGGCGAGGAGATCGCTTAAATCTGCGGGGTACGTTGCCACCACGGCCTGGTAGCCCTAAGCTACGCCCCTATCAACAGCGAGTTCCTTTAAAGTTGCCTGCGACTAAAGCGGGGCTGAAGCAATGTGAGCAAACGGCTAAAATCATTGCGGCTCAGTTATTGCAAAACACCTTTGATTGGCGCAACTATCTGGGAGTTGTTGCAGGATTGCGCATGGCAGGGGCTGATTTATCTGCGCAGATTGATGCTTTTGAGCAGTATTTTTTTGAAACCCGGCGCTCACAATCCTCAGCTGCTTCATTGCAAACGACGTGGGAAAAAGCTTACGTGCCTTACCTGCGGAAACTGCAAGCCACAGCGGAGCATCATCGTAACCTCAGTTTGCCTGAGGCCATTTATGCCACAGTGCAAAGTACCAAGGCCAATTCCCGCAGCCGTCAGATTTGCTGCACCGCTTTAGCTGCCTTAGCAGAGTTTCTAAACTTAGACCTGCCTACAGATCTCAAGTCCTTTTGGGGTAACTATGGCAATAGCCAAACTCAATTACGGGAGCTGCCTTCTGATGAACAGATTGTTGAAGTTTACGACAGCCTAAAAAATCCTCGTTGGCAGTATGTTTACGGCATGATGGCTACCTATGGTTTACGGAACCATGAGGTGTTCTTTTGCGATCGCACCTGCACCCCTAACGCTGAAATCATTGTCCGCGAAACCACCAAAACCGGCCACCACGAAGTTTGGCCCTTTTACCCCGAATGGGTAGAGCGTTTTAACCTCACCACTGGTGAACTCCCAAACGTCAATACCGATCTAGATGCAACGACTTTGCAGCGTGTCGGTCAGCAGGTGACCACCCAGTTTCGTCGCTACAAAATTCCGTTTTCACCCTACGACTTGCGTCATGCCTGGGCTGTGCGCACTATATTAATGGGCCTACCCGATGCCGTCGCCGCCAGAATGATGGGCCACTCGGTACAGGTACACAATCGGACGTACCACCGTTGGATGACCTACCGAGATCAGCAGGCGGCGGTGCAGGCAGCGTTAGCAAAAAATGAGATGAAGGCACCCATGTAGGGGCGTTGCATGCAACACCCCTACATCCAACACCCCTACAAATTGAATTTCAATTACATCACCATGCCGCCATCCACATTCATTACCTGACCGGTGATGTAAGCTGCTGCGGGATCAGCTGCTAAGAATCGAATGAGTCCAGCAACTTCACTTACTTGACCGTAGCGACCTAACGGAATGTACTTGAGAATTTCCTCGGTGTTAGGGAGTTCGCTGGTCATATCAGTCTCAATAAAGCCAGGTGCAACGGCATTGACAGTTACACTACGGCCTGCCATTTCCTTGGCCACAGTCTTTGTGAAACCGATGACACCTGCTTTAGCGGCACTATAGTTAGCTTGACCGGGGTTACCCATGAGACCGGCCACGGATGAAATATTAATGATGCGCCCTGAACGCTGTTTGAGCATGATTTTGGCAACGGCACGGGTGCAGAGAAATACGCCTGTGAGGTTGAGATCGATCACTGCCTGCCAGTCGGCGGGCTTCATTCTGAGTAGCAACGTGTCTCGGGTGATGCCGGCATTGTTGACTAGCACGTCGATGCGCCCAAACTTTTCCATAGTGCCCTTGATCAAGGTCTCTACCTGATCTTCTTTAGAGACATCAGCCTGAAGGGCAATGGCATTACCACCTGCACCCGTTATTTCAGAAACGACTTCATCAGCAGCAGTACTAGAGCGTGCATAGTTGACCACAACGCTGGCCCCTTCTGCGGCGAGGGCGAGGGCAGCTGCTTTACCGATGCCACGGGACGAGCCGGTAATGATAGCGACCTGATCTTGCATTGCTCCAGTCATGGTGAGGGGAAATGGTTAACGGCTCGATCACTCTATTATTTTTGGGGGTTGGGGATCAATTACCCTCTTTTCACTGCCCATCTTGGCCCAAATAGTTAGCCTAAAATCCAGTACCTTACAAATGCTTATAAAAATGCCAAGAATTCCCTTAAATTCCCACCATTTTGATGGGGCTCGCTTAGCATGAAGGCTGAACCTAGCCTGGATTTAGGACAATGGCTGTAAAACAACAATTTTCTAGTTTTGAGGATATGTTAGCTGGGTCTGATAAGCCTACGCTGGTGGATTTTTATGCTACCTGGTGTGGTCCTTGTCAGTTGATGGCAGGAGAATTGAAGAAAGTTAAGGATGAGCTACAGGATAAGCTGCAAATCGTGAAAATTGACACGGATCGCTACGACACGCTGGCGTCCAAGTATCAGATCCATGCGCTACCGACTATGGTGCTCTTTAAGGATGGTCAAGAAGTGGACCGAATTGAAGGTGCCATGAACGCTACTCAATTGGTTACGCGATTACGGCCGAATTTATAATTGGGAACTGCTGACTCAACTGCTTGGTAGCAACGGGTATGATTGAGAGTCCCCAGGCATGCCTGGGCTCGTGACGACTCAGCAAAACAGTATGGAAACGGCGTGTGCCATTGCCCTGGGCAGTAACCTGGGAGACTCGGAGCAAACCATTGAAGCAGCATTGGCACAGCTTGATCGGGGTGGTATGCGGTTGAGGCGGCGATCGCAACTCTACAAAACCGCTCCAGTGGGTCCCCCCCAGCCTGACTACATCAATGCCAGTGCTGTTTTCCATACCACCCTGCGTCCTGATCAGGTGCTGCAGTTACTGCTAGTGACAGAGGCGAGCTTTGGTCGTATCCGGCGTGAGCGTTGGGGACCTCGTACGTTAGATTTGGATTTACTGTTCTATGGCGATCAGATCATAGATACGCCCAGACTGATTTTGCCGCATCCGAGAATGCATGAGCGGGCGTTTGTGTTGGTGCCCCTGTCGGAAATTGCAGCGGACTGGCGACATCCCGTCAGGCAGCGAACCGTGAAGGAATTATTGGGACAGGTTGATACGGCTGGAGTGTATCCACTGGTGGCTTAGAGACTGGGCTTTGACTACGCTCAGCTCTCATCGCATTAGTTGTCTGAGCGAAGCGCCTTTAATGGAGTTAGCCAGCGGCTCATGGTGTAACCTGATCCCGTTACCTCACTGCATCCAACACTATGTCTCTTGGTTTAGAACCGCCTCAGCTACTCAAAAAGTGTCTATTTTACGCCGGACGTAAGTTTGACTTTGAAGTCAACCGTCTCCGTCTACCCAACAAAGTGGAAGGTCAGTGGGAATGCATTCGCCATCCAGGGGGAGCGATGGCTATACCCATTACCCCTGACGGTAAGCTGGTGCTGGTCCGACAATATCGTTTTGCCGTGCAAGGAAGATTGTTAGAGTTCCCGGCAGGTACGATTGAAAGAGAGGAAGATGCATTTACAACCATTCAACGAGAGATAGAAGAAGAGACTGGTTATAGTGCCAGCGAATGGACCAATCTTGGCAAGTTTCCATTGGCCCCCGGTTACTCTGATGAATATATTTTTGCGTTTTTGGCAAGCGACCTTGAGAAGCTAGAAACAGCTCCAGCCCAGGATGAAGATGAGGATATTGAAGTTGTTTTGATGACGCCAGAAGAGTTTGAAAAAGCTGTTCTTAGTGGTGAAGGTGTGGATGCAAAATCGATTGCCGGGTACTTTATGGTAAAACCGTTTTTGAATAAATAAAACGAGAGTTTTAGAAGACATCCACTCATCTTATGTAGGCATACACTGATGTTGGCTTCTCAAAGTGCCGACAGTACATCAGCCCTTTATGGGACGACATGGAGGGCTGATTATTTGTTTTCAAGGATAATTTGGGATTTCTATGGTGCAATGAAGACAAAAAATGGTGTAGACATTGATAGTAATAAGACGATTAGCCACTGGGTTGTAGTCAATACCCAGAGTTTAGTGAATCCTGATGCGATAGAAATCATGGTGTCGAAATCGATCATGTCGGAACCGGTCATGGTGGAAATCATGACGTCTACCATGTCGAAATCTTCCACGGTAGAAATTATGATGGCGGACACTGCCATGACGGAATTCCCGGTTTCGGAAGAAAATTTCATCCCGCCGAAATTCCCCATGTCTGAAGTGGATTCGACGGATGCTGCCGTTTCGGAAGAAAATATCTCCCCGAAATCTATCAGGACGAAATCGACTGCGCCCGGATCGTCTTCTATGAAATCCTTTCTCTAAGGATATACTAGTATCTTCTGTTTTTACCCATGGGCTTTCCCCATCTTCTAGATCTGCCAACTTGTCTACGTTATTTGTAGAATCATTAATAATTTCTGTTGGTGTCTTGGGAACAGTCTCAAACTCGAAGGCAGCGGCTTTTGGCGTAAGAGCACTGAAATGAGCGCCCAAAATTAGGAGTGGTAGCCAATAAAGTTTCATGGGACCTCCAGCTTTTAAAGCTATGTAGAGGGATGGGGGCAGTGGTGGATTTAGAGGTGATGCACCCTTGGTAGATGCTTGAAATGAACCTTGATAGTTCCTAGGTTGACGCGCTCATATGAAATCAACGTGATGGCAGTCTGAAAAAAACATGAGTGATCTTGATCTAAATTATGGCTGCTTTCACTAACTTTGGTGTGCAGGGGCGTGAAGAATGCCCTAGCCAAAAACACAAAAAACACAAAAAACTCTTTCTTCACTATCAATGAAGAAAGAGGGCAATACGATACTTTGTTTCTACTGAGAGGAAAGAGTCGGCAATGACATTCCCTGAGTTCAACTTAGAATACCTGCGATTTTCATCTAATGCGAGGTTGCCACCCCTCTTTTAGACTTCTTGGTTATATTTCACGCCACGATAGGTGAGCTGTACACGCTGATGGGGGTGATTAGGAACCTTAAATGCCTTGCGCTTAAGGGGCGCACCACGGTAGGTGCCAATCTTTTCAGTATCAGTTACTTGAATATTTTCGAAGTGCGCTTCGTAGAGAGCGCCAAGAAATGAGAGTTTCATCTCGGTTCCTCCAAATGTGTAGATGCCATGACAGAAATCTTTGGACAGCAAGAAAATCGCTAAAACTTCCCGCCAAAAACATCAAACTGTGTAATTGATTACAGTTTATATTCTATCGGGATGCATTAAGGCTAAGTTAGTAAACCTTAAAGTGTAATTTAATATTTGCTTAATTGTGTGGCTAAGCTGTCCTTGCACTGGACCTCGTGTCCACAAACGTTCAGTGTTCCGGAGGCGCTAGCTTGGAGCTGCTAACCCTAGGCTATCCAGCACAAAGGCATATTCAAAGGCGGTTTCTTCGAGCCATCCATAACGCCCGGAGGCACCGCCGTGGCCTGCATCCATATTGGTTTTGAGAAGAAGCTTATTCTGATCGGTTTTTAACTCTCTCAGTTTTGCTGTCCACTTGGCAGGTTCCCAATAAGAGACTCGTGGGTCGTTAAGTCCACCCGTGATCAACAGGTCAGGATACTTCTGGGCTGTGACATTGTCGTAGGGCGAGTAAGACTTCATGTAGTCATAGTACGCTTTCTCATTAGGGTTGCCCCATTCGTCCCATTCCATCACCGATAGCGGCAGGCTGGGGTCTAAGATGGTTGTTACAACATCCACAAAGGGGACAGCTGCGAGGGCAACTTTAAATAACTCGGGTCGCATATTTAATACGGCACCGATCAATAACCCACCGGCACTACCACCATAAATAGCGAGTTTGTCAGCGCTGGTCCATTGGTTATCGATCAGGTACTCAGCACAGGCAATAAAGTCCGTAAACGTATTTTTCTTATGGAGAAACTTGCCGTTCTCGTACCATGGCCGACCCATTTCACCACCACCGCGAATGTGGGCAATGGCATAGATGACACCTCGGTCTAATAGGGAGAGCCGGATAGAGGAGAAATAGGCCGATGATGATGCGCCATAGGATCCGTAGCCATAGAGGAAGAGGGGACTGTTGCCATTTCGCTCAGTTCCTTTTTTGTACACCAGCGAGATTGGCACTTCGGTGCCGTCGGGAGCCTTCGCCATCAACCATTCACTTTGATATAGGCTGCGGTCGTAGCCTCCAAGTACCGGCATCTCTTTTTTGAGCTCTCGTTCATGGGTGTCCATGTCATAATCAAATACTGAGGACGGAGTGATTAATGACGTGTAGGTAAATCGCAGAGTTTTGTTGTCAAAATCAGGCATGGCACCAGACCAGACCGAATAGGTGGGTTCTGGAAACTCTAGGGCTGTGTCTTCTCCTGTGGAGAGTTTGTGGATACGAATGGTGGGCAACCCCCCCTGGCGTTCGTAAATGATCAGATGGTCGATAAATACACTAATACCTGTCAGCTGTACATCAGGGCGATGGGGTATGACGGTTTTCCAATTCTCTTGGCCGAGTGCGTTGACTGGTGTCACCATTAGCTTTGAGTTAATGGCATCCTCGTTGGTAACAATGTAAAATCGGTCGAGGGTGTGGTTGTTGCCAGGATGGTGAGAAATGGAGTATTCCACGCCATGTTTGCGGGGACAAACTATCTGAAACTCTCCATCTGGATTGTTGGCATCTAAAATCCAGATTTCGGAGGTGATTTTGCTGTTAATTGAGATGAATAGATAAGCTTCGCTGCGGGTGCCGCCCACTGAGAGATAAAAAGCATCGTCGGTTTCTTCGTAAACCAGTTGGTCGTTACCTGGATCTTCTCCCAAACGATGTTTCCATACTTGGTAGGGGCGATGGGCATCATCTAGTCGAGTGTAGAAAACAGTACGATTGTCGTTAGCCCAGATGACTTCACTAATGTTTTCAATTTTTTCTGGATAAAGATTTCCAGTGGTCAAGTCTTTGAATACTAAGGTGCAGCGCTCTGATCCATTGGTGTCTGTAGCATAGGCTAGCAACTGATGATCAAGACTCGTTTCATAGTCTCCCAAGGCAAAAAACTCATGCTCCTCAGCTAGCTCATTTTCATCGAGCAAAATTTCTTCGGGGGCGTCTAATCTACCTTGTTTACGGCATAGGATGCGATAGGCTTTGCCTTCTTCAGTGCGGCTGTAATAGTAATAATCCCCGTCTTTTGTGGGTACCGACAGATCACTTTCCTGAATGCGGCCTAGCATTTCGTCATACAAAGCTCTCTGAAAGCTCTTGTTATGGGAGGTTTGTGCGTCAGTGTAGGTGTTTTCAGCTTTGAGGTAATCCAGGGTTTCTGGGGAGTCGCGATCGCACAGCCAATAATAATAATCAATGCGAACATCCCCATGTTTTTCAAGGGTTTTCGGCTGTTTTTTGGCGATAGGGGCTCCAGACGTCATCAAAACTTTAACTCCCTGAACGTGTGCCCTTCTAGAATACTGAGCTAAGCCCTGGGAAGCCATGATGCATGGGTGTAGAATACCGTCCCTGTGAAGAAGTTTTGAATTCTGAGTTCTAAGTTTTGGGGTGTAGTGCAATTAAACCCCCCACTCAAAACCACCTATACTGATCGGATCCTCCCCTTTTTACCAAGTTTATGGCTGATCTGATCCTGTTTTGGCACCGTCGTGATCTGCGCATTAGTGATAATTTAGGCCTTGCCGCTGCTCGGGAACGGAGTCCTAAAGTAGTTGGGGTTTTTTGCCTGGATCCTGGCATCTTAGAAGCAGATGACGTAGCCCCAGCCAGGGTGGCCTATATGCTTGGCTGTGTGGCGCAGTTACAGGAGCGTTATCAAGCAGTCGGGAGTGAACTGCTGATTCTCAAGGGTAATCCTGTAGAACAAATCCCTCAGACAGCTTCGACATTGGGAGCTATGGCTGTCTATTGGAATCGAGATGTGGAGCCCTATTCCCGCCAGCGAGATAACGCAGTGGCAGCAGCCCTGACGGAAAAAGGCATTGAAATGCGGACCAAAACTTGGGACCAACTGCTGCATGCACCGGGGGATGTGCTGACTGGAGCTGGTAAACCTTACACGGTGTATGGTCCTTTCTGGCGAAACTGGCAAAATTTAGTCAAACTACCTCCAGCTGCAACGTTGCAGGGGGCGGTGGGTCTGAGTGACGCGGAACGTGGGTTGGTAGATGCGATCGCACTGCCCTCGGCTCAAGAGTTGGGCTTTACGTGGGATGCCCCATTACCCCTAGAACCCGGCGAGCGGGCCGCCCGTGCCCAGCTAGAATTCTTTGGTCATAAAGCCATTGAAGCCTACGATGAGCAACGCAATTTCCCCGCGGTGACAGGTACTTCATTGCTGAGTGCGGCCCTTAAGTTTGGTGCAGTGGGTATGCGTGAGGTGTGGCAGACGGCAATGACAGCCTACGATGCCTGTAACAGTGATGAGGGTCGTACCAATGTGCAAACCTGGATGAAGGAACTCGCCTGGCGAGAGTTTTACCAGCATGTAATGTTTTTCTTCCCAGAGTTAGCACATGGTCCCTACCGTGATGCCTGGAAAGATTTTCCTTGGGACAATGATGAAGAGAAATTTGCAGCTTGGTGTGAGGGACGTACAGGCTATCCCATTGTGGATGCTGCCATGCGTCAGTTAAATGAGACCGGATGGATGCACAATCGTTGTCGCATGATTGTGGCCAGCTTTCTCACCAAAGACTTAATTGTCGACTGGCGCTGGGGTGAGAAATATTTCATGCAAAAGCTGGTGGATGGTGATCTCAGTGCCAACAATGGTGGCTGGCAGTGGAGTGCCTCTAGCGGCATGGATCCTAAGCCGTTAAGAATTTTCAACCCGGCTAGCCAAGCTAAGAAATTTGATGCGGATGCAGACTATATTCGCCAGTGGCTGCCTGAGATTCGCCATGTGGATACGGGCGCACTGGTGAGTGGTAAACTC
Source organism: Leptothoe sp. ISB3NOV94-8A (assembly GCF_043421595.1). Classification (NCBI taxonomy): domain Bacteria; kingdom Bacillati; phylum Cyanobacteriota; class Cyanophyceae; order Nodosilineales; family Cymatolegaceae; genus Leptothoe; species Leptothoe sp. ISB3NOV94-8A. Next base: position 6,889,500 of record NZ_JAXSQW010000001.1, read on the forward strand.
TCACCCCTAGATTTAGAGGGGACTGATTACGCTGCGCCTATTGTCGATCACAAAAAACAACAGGCTGTTTTTAAAGAACGTTATAAGGAACAAAAAGCTAAGTTGGGAGCCCTAAACGAACGTGATTAATTACACATGAGAAAATTAGGTGTACTGATTTCTGTCTCTGATAAACGGTGATTATGGGCAGTAATAGTGCAGTATGCTGTTTTTCCCGCTAGTTCATCCGGATTTTTATCAGTTCATATTGATTAAATCTTTATAACAAGGTTTTTCTATGCCGAAAATCGGGCAATTTTGAAGAGAGGTCGTCATAACGACCAGCATGATGGAAATGCACTTAAAGAGGAATTGAATCGATATGACAAATTCTGGTGGCGTTGAAGGGGCTGACAAGAAAGTTGTAGCCGGTATTTTAGGGATTTTGCTGGGTGCTTTTGGCATACACAAATTTTATCTGGGGTATACCAACGAAGGCATTATCATGCTGCTGGTTTGCCTGATTGGTGGCACTGTGACCTGTGGTGTGGGTTCTGCTGTAGTGGGTGTGATTGGTCTAGTTGAAGGTATTCTGTATCTGACTAAGTCGGATGAAGAATTTGTCAGCACTTATATCACTAATAAAAAGCCATGGTTCTAACGTAGAGTCATGGTACTTGCAAAATCGTCAATTTATTTGCGCCTCGGTCTATTAGGAGCGTTATGTACACCGCTCTTGATCGTGGTGCTGACTTCATTTGGATATGAAATAACGCTGTGGGGATGTCCGCTAAATGCATTGGTGGGCATCCCCTGTCCTACTTGGGGGATGACGCGAGCGGTGTTTGCGATCGCAAACCGTCAGTGGTCAGCGGCTATTCATTACCATCTCCTGGCTCCTTTGGTTGTCATACTCTGGGCAGTTGCCCTAGTTCAGGTCAGTATTGAGCTTTGGACTAAGCGCCTATGGAGCCGCTGGTGGCGACATCGCAGTCTATGGAGTACCGGGCTTATACTAATGTTTGGATATCACGGTTTCCGGTTATACCAACTCTGGATGTCAGGGGCACTAGCTACAAACATGCAGCAGTCTTTTCTAAGTTCTCTAATCTAAATTAAAGCAGCTAAATAATTACTATGCGTAATCGTACACTACCTCTTAAAGCAGGATTGGCCATCGCAGGATTGACCTACTGTCAAATCTTTGCCCATATGGAAATCAACCCTTTTCTAAAAAACTATTTGATTCTGGTGCCGATACAACTGGGAGTGCTGATGTATTTCGGCTACATGCATTGGAGTGGCAAGTATAAACAGCCCTAGACGCTGCCACAATTTGATTTCTTACCCATAAACCCTTTCACTGCACTGGGTTTGCAGGGTCGCTTGGCTGCCTCATGCTCAAAGCTATGCTTCATTTGAGCGATGCCCGCTACTCAAACGATTTATTAAAATAAACACTTACATGACAGCCTTAACCTTAAATTACTCCGCAGAAGAGCCCCGTTTAAAGATCTCTCAAGATTTAACCGAATTCCCCCTAGAAATTTTAGAACAAGCCGATTCGTTGGAAATTCTAGATCTATCCAATAATCACCTCAGGACGCTGCCACCTGAATTCTCTAAGTTAAAAAAGCTGAGAATTGCCTTTTTCAATAACAATCAGTTTGAAGAATTTCCAGAGATATTAGCCGCCTGCCCAAATCTCTCTATGGTGAGTTTTAAGGGCAACAAAATGAAAACGATTAGTGAAACGGCCCTGTCACCCAACCTTCGCTGGTTAATTCTGACTAACAATCAGCTAACATCATTGCCCAAGAGCATTGGTAAGCTCAGTAAACTACAAAAGTGTATGCTGGCAGGTAATCAGTTACGCTCGTTGCCGGACGAACTGGCCAATTGTCAAAGCTTAGAACTCATGCGACTCGCAGCTAATCAGCTACAAACTTTGCCTAGCTGGCTTTTTGATTTACCCCGGTTAACCTGGTTGGCCTATGCCGGCAACCCATGTAGTCAGGCTACAGAAGTTCAACAAAATAATACCCTAGCCACCATTGATCCAGCAGAACTACAGCTGGGTGAAGTCTTGGGCCAAGGGGCCTCTGGGGTTATCTATAAAGGCCTGTGGACGCCTGAAACAGCATCGACTCCAGCTCAAGATGTGGCAGTTAAGCTGTTCAAAGGTGACATTACTAGCGACGGTTTGCCTCTAGATGAAATGCAGGCCTGTATCGCAGCGGGTTCCCATCCTAATTTAGTCAAAGTATTCGGTAAACTAAGCCACCCCATTGATGGCAAGGCGGGTTTAGTATTCTCCTTTATTACCGCTGAGTACGGTAACTTAGGTAACCCTCCCAGTTTAGAAACCTGCACTCGAGATACGTATGCCGATGGTATTACATTTAGACTCCCTGTTATTCTCCAAATTGCCAGGGGCATCTCCTCTGTCGTTGCACACCTCCATAGCCACGGTATTATGCATGGCGATCTCTATGCCCATAACATTCTAGTCAATACTCATGGGAAGAGTATTCTCGGAGATTTTGGCGCAGCGTCTTTTTACGCCCCGACAGATACAGAGGTCGGGCAATCTTTCCAGCAGCTTGAATCTAGGGCCTATGGTTGTCTCTTAGAGGATTTGCTAGCACGTCATATTTCCGAGAATGATGAGATGGAAATAAAGATATTTCAAGCTCTTCGGGATTTGCAGCAGCGTTGTATGGACGCGGTTCCCAGTGAACGCCCATTATTCAGTACAATCAATGAATTGCTGACAGAGGTATCCACACTTGTTTGAGGCTACTCCCTTTCGGGTTCATCATCCTACGACCAGGCTATGTCCGATTGTGGCCAGTATTCCCCATAGTGGCTTGGTGATTCCGGAAGAGGTTATCACCAAGCTAAACCCTCAGTATCAGGATTTTCTGCCCCACCAAGACTGGCATTTGGACAAGCTCTATGACAATTTACCCAAACTGGGTATTACGGTGTTGGCTGCCAACTACAGTCGCTATGTTGTGGATCTGAATCGAGTTGCTAAAGCACCTTTTATAGGAGGCTTTTGGCAAGCGGCAGTACCACGACAGACTGCTTACAAGCAGTCCCTGTATCGTCACTTACCATCAAGCCATCAGGTTCAAGATCGAATTGATCACGTTTATCGCCCTTACCATCAAAAGCTGGAATATCTTCTACAACAAATAGTTGACCAATTTGGCTATGCATATTTGTTAGATTTACACAGCTTTGCAGGACCGATTGTGGATCAGGTTTGCCTGGGCAATGGTAATGGCAAAACCTGTTCTGACAAGCTGATGTCAGCTGTTGAAGCAGCATTTGTATCACAGGCCTATCAGGTCGCACAAAACCATGTGTTTAATGGCGGATATATCACTCGCCACTATGGTGCAATGCCAGGTGTGCAATCGTTACAGATTGAGCTTCGATATCACAACTATCTCAATTTAGAACAACTTGAACAGCCTCGTATTCCCGATTGGGATATCCCTGAATTTCATCAGGCCAAACAAAACATTCAGGCCGTTTTTAGTCATTTGACCCAATCGATACTGGTGCCGTCTAGTGGAGAAGATAGCTGAAAAGTCTGTATCCCTAGAGATTTCAGAAACCTTATGGAGATGAGCAATGGGTCTATCAGCGTTTCATGGCGAGCATCAGCCCATCTGCAATTGGCAATAAACTCATGGAAACACGCTCATCCGAGTGAATTTTCTGATTCAGGGCATGAATGCGCTTTGTGCGATTATCCTGTTCTGTGAATGGATTGGCGACTCGCCCTGACCACAAAACGTTGTCTACAGCGATTAAGCCGCCTGACCGTACGAGCTGTAGAGCCTTCTCATAATAGTTGTTGTAGTTGCTCTTATCTGCGTCGATAAATGCAAAGTCAAAACTGTTACTATGCCCTTCGGCAATGAGGTGGTCAAGGGTTTCGAGTGCCGGAGCGATGCGTAGGTCTATCTTGTGGTCAACTCCAGCTTTTTGCCAATACTTGCGAGCCATGCCTGTATACTCATCACTAATGTCGCAGGCAATAAGCTGACCATCGTCGGGCAGTGCCATGGCCACAACTAGCGAACTATAGCCAGTAAAAACGCCTATTTCTAGCGCTTTTTTCACCCCTAATAGCTGTACCAATAACCCCATAAACTGACCCTGTTCTGGGGCAATTTGCATCACTGCTCTAGGGTGCTGAGCATTCTCTTCTCTTAACTGCTGGAGAATCTCACTGTCTCGAACGCCTACAGACAGTAGATAGTCATAGAGATTTTCAGTGAGGGTGATAATTTGAGTAGACATTGAAGAGGCTGCTGGGACTTTGGATTCTGAGTGCATGCACATCATAAACTAGAAAACTCTAAGGGAAACAACCCAGACTTGAAAGATATTCAATTGAGTAAGAAGGGGCGATTCTACAAGACTTAGAGCTCAATGGTTCTCTTTTGCAACGCTAATGCTGATATCGTTTGACGGTTTGCTAACCTAAGGTACAAAGCGTGAGGAACACCTAATGGATGTGACCCAGGTGGTGCAGGTATCTGCACGGGTGGGGTGGATCATTGAAGTGAGCCAGCAAGACGATGGATATCGCTGCTGGGTAATCAACCGTGAATTGGATGTCTTGAGTGATGGGCACATATACGCCACTAGCAGTGCCGCTCTAGCCGCAGGCAGATTATTTGTTGAAAGGAATTAGGTGCTTAGAAGTCTTTGAATAGCCTATTGGCATTCTATTGGCATTAAATTAGTAAGAAGTAGGGTCCTAGGAATGCATTTTCCTAGGACCCTTACTTTTTAGATGAGCCTGTAATTAGCTCAGAAAAATTACTGTCTGCTACCCATTTAGGGCTGGCACAGCACCCGACGCATGGTTTTCATATTGCCGGGTAAGTCAATGCGCATGGCTTGCTCTAGCAAAAACTTAGGTGCTGGAATCATGGGTGTGGCTTTGACCGAGTAGGTCAGTAGCGTACCTTCACCAAAATCTTCTAGTACAAGGTCGGCGGCAAAGTCTGCAAAAGTGCCGCGTTCTAGCCGAAACTGAATGCTCTGATGCAGATGCTCAACGACGTGAAGGTAAATTTCTACCTGAGCGGTGAAAAGGATAAAGGCTTTGCGGGCTGCCTGGTAGAGTTTGCGAGTAATGCGCTGGGACTGCTGTCTGACGTGGTGTTTTACGGACGCTTCTAACTCGCGGCTGTGGGTAATGTCAGGAAAGTAATGAACCCAGCGACTGTAGTCAGTGAGTTGCTCCCAAAGTTGCGATCGCACTAACGGCACATACATTTGAGCAGTAACAGCGGCACCTTTACCTTTGTGGTTAGTATCGGTCGCAATTAAGATATCGCCGCGCAGCAAAGCTGTTTGTTGTGTCGTCGAAACCATAGGATTCAATAAGGAAAAACTTTATATATGCTTAATAAATCTGCCGAATAACTGAGACGCCCCAAAGCATCCATTAGCTTAATGTAGATTGCAAGTTTGTACCGATTCGTTGCCCATTATTAACCAGGCGATATGAGACAAGTGTCAAGCAAACACATTTTTGCGTAAAACCTTAGTAAACCTTGTTGTTCCCTCGATACATGTACCTACTCCGAACCGATGGCTAATCGTTTTCGTCTGCGTCCAATTACTCAACTGTTGCTGGCCACCATCGCGATGACAGCCATTGTCTGGATATTGCGTGGTACGGGCCTCCTGTCATTTCTGCCGGGCATTATTATCTGGTTGCTGATTTTGACATGTTTTGCGATCGCACTCTTTAGCAGCGTGCAATCCACTCGATAGGATAATGCACACTGGTCTTGAAATGTAAATTATTTCTAAATCAAACGTTAAATAAACTTTAAATTCACTCTGCTAGGTTGCCGGGGAGTTGTGAGGCAATCAGCAATGGAACTATTGAGAATATTGGGAATTTCCCTGCTATTACTACTGCTAGGGGACTTTGTCGCTACGTTTATTTACCACGTGCCGGAGCATGTGTTTGGCCGTTACCACAGCATCGTGCACCATAGCCCCAACCGTAGTTTTGTGAGTTACGCCTTCCGCAAACATTGCCCCCAGGCCCTACTGCCAGGATTTTTGGGCGCGTTGCCCTACCTAATGTGGGTGCCATTGCTTTGGCTATTGTCTCCCGTGGGGACCGTGATTGGGCTGTTACTGGCTGAGCTGCACGTGATCTGGCGGCACCAGTTCAACCCAGACTATTGCACGCCTAACTGGATTAAAACCATCTGCCGTTGGCTATGCATTACCACGCCTGAGCGCCATCACCTCCACCATAGAAATGCAAATCTGGCCTATGGTGATGTCTTTACGTTTTACGGTAAGCCAGCTCAGTATTGGCTTACATTTTTGCGGCAGCTTAAGCGCCAGTGGGTTTAACAGGTCTGCTGCTAACTATTCTGGCCGTATTTTTACGGGTATCCCTTTATGGTTTCCCTCGTGTAGTTATGGTTTTCCAAAAGGGTATGCCCGCAACCCATCGATCGGTGGAACGCATGCCACTGCAGTCCGTCGAACACATCGCAGCCGCAGCATCCTGTAAGGTTAAGGATGAATCGGCTCGCCGACGCAGAGATAAGGAGTATCATGACCATCCAAACGGTTTCGACAACGCCTTTTTCAGATCAAAAGCCGGGCACATCCGGTTTACGTAAACAGGTCGCTGTTTTTCAAAAGCCTAATTATCTAGAGAACTTTGTTCAATCTATCTTTGATAGCTTGGAGGGCTACCAGGGCCAAACGCTGGTTGTGGGTGGAGACGGTCGCTTCTACAATCGCCAAGCGATCCAAATTATTCTAAAAATGGCCGCTGCTAGCGGCTTTGGTAAAGCCCTTGTGGGGCAGGGTGGTATTTTCTCCACACCGGCAGTTTCCTGCATTATTCGCAAGTATGGAGCCTTTGGTGGCATTATCCTTTCTGCTAGCCATAACCCTGGTGGCCCCGATGGTGACTTTGGCATTAAGTACAACATCGGTAATGGTGGCCCCGCTCCAGAAAAAGTAACCAGTGCCATCTTTGAGCGCAGCAAGGTCATCGATAAGTACGAGATTCTCGATGCTGAAGATGTGAACCTGGATCGGGTGGGCACTACTTCCCTGGGCAATATGACCGTTGAAGTGCTTGATGCGGTCAATGACTATGCCGCATTGATGGAAACTCTATTTGACTTTGAGCAAATCCGTCAGCTGCTTACCTCCGGCAATTTCAACATGTGCATGGATTCGTTGCATGCAGTAACTGGCCCCTATGCCAAGGCCATTTTTGAAGGTCTACTGGGCGCTCCTCAAGGCACCGTGCAAAACGGTGAGCCTCTAGAAGACTTTGGCGGTGGGCACCCTGACCCCAACCTGGTCTATGCCCATGACCTGGTAGAGGTCATGTTTGGTAGCAATGCCCCTAGCTTTGGTGCAGCTTCTGATGGCGATGGCGATCGCAACATGATCGTCGGTAGCAACTTCTTCGTTACCCCCAGTGACAGCCTGGCGGTGCTAGCGGCTAATGCCACTTTGGTTCCCGGCTATCGTGACGGCATTGCAGGTGTGGCCCGCTCTATGCCCACGAGCCAGGCCGTGGACCGTGTGGCTGAAAAACTGGGCATCGACTGCTACGAAACCCCAACCGGTTGGAAGTTCTTTGGCAACTTGCTAGATGCTGACAAAGCCACCCTGTGTGGTGAAGAAAGTTTTGGCACCGGCTCTAACCACGTTCGTGAGAAGGATGGCCTCTGGGCCGTGCTGTTCTGGCTCAATATTCTGGCAGTGAAAGGCCAGTCTGTTGAAGCAATCGTCAAAGAGCACTGGGCGACCTATGGTCGTAACTACTACAGCCGCCATGACTTTGAAGGGGTGGAAACGGCTGTAGCCAATCAGCTGATGGATGGCTTAAGAGCCAAGCTCTCCACCATGAAGGGCCAGCAATTGGGCAGCTACACCGTCGACTATGCCGACGATTTCAGCTACACCGACCCCATCGATAACAGTGTGAGTCAAAAGCAAGGCATCCGCATCGGCTTCACCGACGGTTCCCGCATTGTGTTCCGCCTCTCCGGCACCGGCACCAAAGGAGCCACCCTACGACTTTATGTCGAAAACTACGAGCCCGATGCTGCTAAGCATGACATCGATACCCAAGCAGCTCTTGCACCTCTGATTCAGCTAGCTGATGAAGTTGCCAAGATTAAAGAGCTGACTGGGTTTGACAAGCCTACGGTTATTACCTAAATCTACGACGCCACTATCTGAGCACTCTCCCCTTCTGGGAGGGTCTCCGGGGCGAGTTAACCGTTAGCGCTACTGCTTCAACTCACTCTGTCTTAAAGGTAAATTCCCAGAGAATCGCCAAGCTCGTCCTAGCTACCTGGCACCGTCACACTACTCTGAACCTGCTGTCTATCTGCACTCTTTGCATATTTCTCAGCCACAGCGGTTACTTCAGCCACCCGCTTAGCATTGCTAACCTCTTCAGCCTTAGCTTTGGCTGCCGCCGCTTCCTTGGCTTTCAGGCCATTCTGGGCCCGTGTCAAAAAAGATAAAGTAAATCCTACGCTCAAGTAGGTCGCGCTCATAATCGCCCATCCTTCAATGACGTAGGTCATCATATGATTCAAGGTTTCAACGGTCATGATGCGCTCCTGTCGGTATAAATAACTTTGATCAAAAGGATTCTGAAGATCAGAGTTACTCGCTAGCTAGCGGAAACTCAATACAACACAAAATGTTTTGATCACCATTTAAGCAGGTTCTTTTTGGGATCGGTACTTATCGCAAAAAATATTTTGGACCGGCTTTTATAAAGAAGGTCTCAAATACATCTGCAGTCTCTAAGTGATCACAAGGTGTTGCTGTAAATTGTCGAATAGCCTGTATTCCAATGGATTGAGGCTATTCATTGTATATATAACTTTATTAATTAAGACTATGAATTTTGCCGCTTGTGTGAAGCCTTTGACAGGGGCGTTGGTGGGAGTATTGGCGATCGCAACACCCACCCTGGCCTTACCCTCTGGCGAAAGTGAGATTGAGAACTATGTAGGGGTAGGTGTACGAACGGGGCTTAACGATGATACAGCAGCCGTACTTGATTCCAAGTTGGAGGTGATTCCGTTTGAGCAGGGGAGTTTATCAGTACGCCCTGCTATTTTGATCGGTGAGGACTTTGAAGGTCGTTTACCCGTCTCCTTTGATCTGGCGTTAGATGAGCAATTTTTGGTCTTTGGCGGCGGCGGCTTTGCCTATAACTTTGATGACAGTGACCTTGACCCCATGATTACGGGGGGGGTTGATATGGCTGTCAGTGAGCGCCTCATTCTGAATGTAGAAGGCAATCTGATTTTCAAATCTAACGATACAGATGCAGAAGTTGCGGCATCGATCAACTGGCTGTTTTAGAACTGTTTAGTACTATTCAGGCTATGGCGCTGTTCGGTATTGTGAAATACCGAGCGTCACTGTCTGAGTTATGTCTACCCGCTTGTCTTTCCGTACAAAATTTGCCTACGGTGTTGGTGAATTAGGAACGGCTGTTCCCATTGGCCTGGCAATTTTTTATCTACTGTTTTTTCTCACAGAGGTGGTAGGTCTGTCTCCCACACTGGCTGGGACAGTGCTGCTCATTGGGCGGGTGTGGGATGCCGTTAATGATCCGGTTATTGGCTGGCTAAGCGATCGCACCCAGTCTCGGTGGGGACGTCGTTATCCCTGGCTGGTGCTGGGCGCTTTGCCCCTGGGCTTTTTCACCTTCATGCTCTGGTTGGTGCCTCCCCTGGAGTCAGAGACCAGCCTATTTATTTACTATGTGCTGATGGCCGTGGGGGGCTATGCGGCGTTTTCGGTAATTATTTTGCCAATGGTGGCGATCGCAACCGAACTTACCCCCGACTATGACGAACGCACCAGCATTATGTCGGTGCGTTCAGCAGCCAATATTATCGGCTCGGTGGTGGGGCTAGTGCTGGCCCAGATTATCTTTGCCCTGGTGGAAAACACCCGACGCCAGTACATGATTCTGGGTGCGGCCAGCGGCATCTTTATTGTGATAGCCATTGCTGTGTGTGTCGTTGGCACCTACGGTCAATACCGTCCGGTGATGCGTAAACAGCCTGAATTATCGCCCCACCCCATGGGTCGTCAGCTGCGTCGGGTCTTTGCCAATCGGGCATTTCGCTGGGTGATGGGGCTATACCTGTGTTCTTGGGTCGGAGTGCAGGTAACAGCGGCGATGCTGCCTTTTTTCGTGACGGATTGGATGAACCTGGGAGAGCAGCATTTTACCCAGATGGCCATTGCGGTTCAGGGTAGTTCCGTGGTGCTAATGCCATTTTGGCTGTGGGTGACCAAGCGCACGAGCAAGCAGATGGTTTACTACGCTGGGGCACCTTTAGCGCTCATCGGCGTATGTATATTAGGTCTGGTGCAACCGGGGCAGATAGGTCTCATGTACGTCATCGGCGTGGTGATTGGGGCAGGGCTATCCACATTTTATCTAGTGCCTTTCGCCATGTTGCCCGATGTCATTGATGACGAAGAACTGCGTACCGGTGAACGTCAAGAAGGCATGTTTATTAGCCTGATGGTGTTTTTGCAGAAAGTGGGTGTGGCGATCGCCATCTTTCTCTCTGGCTGGATGCTTGACTGGGCCAGTCAAATTGGACCGAATGCTCATCTGCTGATTATCCGATTATTAGCCAGCGCCTTACCGAGTCTTTTAATTTGCGGTGGTGTTTATTGTGTATATCGTTATCCCTTAACCCGCAAGGCCCATCATCGTATTCGTCTACAACTAGAACGGAGCCGCAAACAACCTCAACGTAATTAGGTTCGTTTTCATCCCAAAATTTTGTAGAGATGTTCCATGGAACATCTCTACAAAATTGGTCCCTATTCCCCTACGACATATGCAAACCACCGCCGAATACTATTGCGCCTACTGCGGCGAACCCAACACCACCTTTATCGATATCAGCAGCGGTCTCACCCAGCAATATGTTGAGGATTGTCAGGTATGTTGTCGACCCAATATTCTTTACATCACAATTGACGAAGAGACCTTAGACGTAGATATTCAAACTGATTGTGAAGATCGTTAAATACCTGTGAGCGCATTTTACGGTTCGGTTTTTCACACCTATTAAGTGGGCAGGATAAATCCGAATTTCATATCAATTGTTATGTAGCTATTGATAATGTCACATTGGCAGCTATGGAGAACCGATTGAAAACCTTTGTTCGCGTTATTTCTAATTCCTTAGTTAGTGCCTTGTTACTTGCCAGCTGTAATAGTGGCACCAGTTCCAGTAACGGTCGTGGGTTTGAAGTAAAGCTGCTGGTGGGTAGTGCACTACACCATTTTTGTGATGAAGCAGCGGTTCAGTTTAACCAAACAAAGCCGCAGCTGGAGAATGGTGACGCATTTCATATGACCTGTGAGGCAGCAGGTAGCGGCGATGTTGTAGAACGGACGGTCGACCTAGCACAGCAATTTCAGCAAGGTAATCTCACCGCTGAGGCTCCAGACTTTCCCACTATTCTGTCTGTAGACGGTGAGATTTATCAGAATCAGCTGATCTACCGCATGGATCAGCTTTATCCTGGCCAAAACTATATCCCAGCGATTACCGATGCACCACTGTTGGCCAATAGCCCCATGGTGTTCATGGTGCCATCGGACCTGGCCCCCGGTCTACGCAACGTTGATGATCTGTTTGCCCAGCTAGTAACTGCGAAAACCCACAAAGATTTAGATGCCAGCAGTCCCGAACAGCCTATCTACTATGTGCATACCGCACCTACCCGGTCTAATTCTGGATTACAAACCCTGGTGTCACAGTTCTCTTCAGTGTCCGGCAAACGCCCTGAAGAGTTAACAGTGGCAGACGTGCAGCAGCACCAAACAAAAGTCCAAGAAATTCAGAGCAAGATCACCCGCTACGGTAAATCCACCTCCACACTGGCCCAGTCTATGGTGGAAAATGGCCCCTTCTGGGCCTCCATTGGCTCGGTATATGAGTCATCGGTGATTGCAGCTAATACTGATTTGCCCCCCGGGGGTACCCGCTATGAAGCGGTGTATCCCAAATCCACCTTCACCTCCAATATGCGGGGCATTGTGCCCAATGCGCCCTGGGTCAGCGACCAAGAAAAGGAAGCGGCTGACCAGATTTTAGAGTATCTGCAATCTCCGCCAGCGCAGCAAATCGCTACAAAATTGGGATTGCGACCAGGCGTACCCGGAGTCGCTCTGGGGCCTAAGTTTAGTCCCAATTTTGGTGTGGACCCCCAGGCTAGCTACGATTCGTACCGCCCCCCTGCACCAGAGGTAGCTGAAGCCATGTTGACCACCTGGAGTCAGGTGGCTAAGAAGTCTTCTTTAGTAGTGATAGTAGTGGACACCTCTGGCTCCATGGAGGGTAACAAGCTGCCGTCGGTGCAAAACACATTGAAGACCTATGTCGATGCCTTGGGTCCTAAAGACCAGGTGGCTTTGATTGACTTTGATAGTGATATTCGTCAGCCAGTGCTGGCGGATGGTACACCCGAGGGTAAATCGCGAGGACTACAATTTATTGCTGGGTTAAGGGCCGATGGCGGCACCCGACTTTACGATTCGGCATTGGCAGCGCGCAATTGGCTATCGGCTAACCTGAGGCAAAATGCCATCAATGCAGTACTGATTTTGACCGATGGTGAAGATTCAGAATCGGGCATTAGTCTGGACCAACTTGAACAAGAACTAGCGCGCAGTGGATTTTCATCGGACCAGCGCATTGCTTTCTTTACAGTGGGCTATGGCAAGGAGGGAGAGTTTAATCCCCAGGCTCTAGAGCAGATTGCTCAGTTGAATGGAGGTTACTATCGTAAGGGTGATCCGGCGACCATTGCCCAGTTGATGGCCGATCTGCAGGTAGAGTTTTAGGAGCGCTGATGAAGCTAGCCAATCCATTACAGTATCCGTTGGCGGTGCTGGCGGGAGGCATTTTTCTGATAGGTGGTGTGCGTTTGGGACGTTTGCCTGCCGTTGTGGCAATACCCGGTGCGGCGGTTCTTGCCACTGCCGGTGCAGCGAGCCTGAAGTCTCGTGAACCTGACCAGGTTGAGTTGGCCAACAAATCTATTAATCGGGAGTTTCAACAGGTGCGGCAGCAGGCTCTTGCTCTGGGGGCTCGGGCCGATGAGTTAAATGAGGAGGCGACTCGGTTACTGACTGATAGCGACCAGATTGAGTTGTTAGGTGTGGTGCAATATGCGTGCGATCGCACCCAAGAGCTTCCTAACAAGATCGCTCAGCTGGCCCTGCGTCTGGAAGGTAACGATGCCCTTCTCTCAGTAGATGAACTCCAACGTCAGTTAAAGCAAGCCGAAGCTAAAGTTCGCAACAGCAAAGGTATTGCCCAAGAACAATGGGGCAAACTTGCCAACAGCCTTAAGCGCAATATTTCCCTTGCCCAGCATGGTGAAGACGCTCGCCAGGCCCAGCTAGCCAACCTGTCTACCCTAATTGCCGAATCAGGGGGTGTGTTGCAACAACTTCAGAACAAACTCCGCACCGCTGATCTCACCAGTTCGGTAGCTGCCGATGAATTGCGAGAGCTTAGCGATGAATTCAAGGGCTTCCAAGAAAATGTCGATGTCTTAATTGCCTAATTTTTCATCCATTCCAATTGTGTAGGGTCGTTCCATGGAACGACCCTACACAATTGGCCCCATTCCCCATTTTTCTCCACCATGGTTACCAAACCCGTTACCTCCCTTGCCATCATCGTTGCCTCTGCCGGTCTCGCCTACGCCCCTCTCCCCGGTGTTAACCAATCCATTACCATTGTTAGCGGCAGCGAACTTCAGGAACCTCTTAAACTTCTCGAAACTCGTTTCGAACAACAGAATCCTTCGATTCAAATCAATCTTGAATTCCAAGGTTCCCAAGATATTGTCAACAAATATATTGATGATAACAATGACTTTGAACCCACAGTGCTAATTCCGGCCAATGGTCAACTATTGGACGAACTAAGCCAACGTTGGAAGGCACAGTACGGTGATGAGCCCTTTTATGAAACGCCCCAACCCATTGCAAAAACCATGCTTGTAGCAGTCTCCTGGCCAGAACGAGCCCAGGCACTATTCCCTGGCGGTGAGTTTCAGTGGCAGCGTGTGGAAGACGCCATGACGGGTGGTAATTGGGACAAAATTGGTGGCAATGCCGCTTGGGGCAGTTTTGACTTTGTAACGACTGATCCTACCCGCTCTAACAGTGGTCAGCTGACGATGAGTTTATGGTCACAATCTGAGGCTAATAGCAACAGCCTCAATACGGGTGACTTTAGCAAAGACAATGTACAAACTTTGTTTGGGTTGGTAAAACGCTCTGTTTATCAGCCGCCTAGATCTACGGACATTTTATTGCAAGAGTTTATTACTCGCGGTCCCAACGATGCCGACATTGCCACCGTATATGAGAGTATTGCCCTCCACCGTTGGGAACAATCCAGCGCAACCCAAGGCCAGCCCTATCAAATCCTTTACCTAGATCCGACCATCGAGACTATTTCCACCGCTGTCATTGTGCGACGTGATGTAAACGGTGGTGAAGCTAACGCTGCTCGCGCATTTATTGACTTTTTGATGGAGCCCGGGCAGCAGGCCGTATTTGTGCAGCATGGCTTTCGTCCAATGAATGCCAAAGTTGATATTAATTCCGTTCCCAACAGTCCTTGGAGTAAAAATATTCCTGGAGCAACAACAGATCCAACTGGACGGGTGAGTACTCCCCCAGATCGTTCTGTAGTTGAAGAGGTGATTCGCCAGTGGCAGCGCGCTAATTAACCGTAGCTCTAAATCGGACAAATCCATAAGCACCGGTTGGATCACTCGATGCAGGCGGTACATCTCCCACATTGACAATAATGAAGCCATTGTCCTGGGTCTGACTGCCCAGGGTCAAATCGTAACGACAATAGTTTAAAGAAGCGCTATTGCTGGCAATATAGGCCCCTATATCCAGATCTTCAGTGTTAGTGAAAACCTGATTCCCATTAGCCAGCCCTAACATGATGCCAGTGTCAGGATTAAATGCATCGTCGGCAAAGGTGAGATAGTCGGGGATGCGATCGCACAGTCGAAAATCCTGCGCTACAGTACTACCGTTAGAGAGAAAATAGATCGTGTACTCAATCTCATCCCCTGGCTGCACGCTGATACCACCTACAACTCCACTCAGATAGTTAGCTGGCCACTCGGCTGCATTATCGTCATCATCGGGGCTACCCACATCTACATAGGTGTCGTCAAATACCTGTTCATCAGCCTGTCCTCGGTTGATAGCCGTAATTCTTTTAACTAAAGCCATTTGAGCATTGCCCGCCGGGTCAAATGGAAAATTAATATTCAAAATATCTGTTGTCAAAAGGGTTACTTGGCGCGGATTTATTTGAGACGCCTCCGCATCACCCCCACCATAGAGCAATCCTTTCAGATCTCCATCGGTTTCATCAATATCTACCCAGTAGTTTGTATTCTCCGCCAGGTTAGTAAATGAATACTCTCCGCCATTTTGCGTCTCCTTAACCTCAATCAGTAAGTCGTCACCATTGGTTTCTAGAATATTATCGCCGTCATCCTTATAAAGTGTGACAGTTACCTCATCTAGTCCGCGCTCACCACTGCTCAGCAAATCATCTTGACTCGTGTCCTCAAAGGCATTACCACTAATGTGGCAGCCCGCTGCCATACCAGAAGTCATAAAAATAGATTGAGTAGCTCCCCCATCTAAGGATGCACCCACTGCATAGGTAATTTGGGTAGTATCAATAAACGTATTTTGATAATCAACGACAATTCGATTACTAGGGTCATTTTCTGAGGGGTTGGGACCTAATCCCTCGGTATTAGAGGCATTCGGATTATCCGTTGATGATGAATCATCTGTGAATGTGTGTTTATTACCTGAGAGACTCTCCACCAGGATAGACCCAACATAGGTATTGGTAGAGCTAATGGATGTCCCACCCAAAAAACTTTCAACCTCAAGGATGTCTCGAAACCGGACATTACTGTTAACGTACTGACTGTCAACATCCCCCGCCAGGACACGAGCATTACCAATGGGACGATTGTATTCAACTTCCAGAACCCAGCTATCACCAGGGTCGCCTTCACGCTCCGTCAGCCTGGGAGTGCTAATCCCTGTTCTTGGATCGGTAAACTCAATAAAAAATACATCTGGATCATTGCCAGTGGCTATAAACTTACCACTGTTGTTGTTAATGGCAACAGTACGCATCGTGGCCGTAGTTCCATTAGGGGCCGTTGCTGTCCATACCGTATCTACAGAATACTTAGGCCTGGCATTACTTCCCCCAGTCATGCCAAATGGCTCACGGTCAGGCACAAAGTCGCCAAATGCCATATCGTGACAGCTCAAAGAGAGAGGAGCCTGAGGTGAACTATCCGGCCATGCCTCTACAGGCAGATTATTTGCTTGAGCAGGTAAGGCTGTCATTAACGTGGTCGCAATACTCGTTGCCAGTGCCAAAGAATGGGCCGCGACCATTTTCCCATTGTGTATTTTTTTCGAGGGTGCACCCAACAACCGCTGCTGAATCAAACTAACCAGCGGCAAAGACTTTTCTGCCAGCTGTTTTCGAACTCTGACCCTGTGAGGATTTAGAGCGACGAGACGCTCAAGTAATGATGAAAACACTGTATAAAAAAATACTTGCCTTGGTTTTCTTAGCTTGCCTTAAAGATCAGCGATAATCTCTCGGGAATTTTACTAAAATACTTGACATAAAATACTGAAAAAGACAGAAGAGATTTAATCAAAATGCTTTGATATTTAAGCATTTTGGGGCTCAAAGTCCTTCATATGAATCTAATCAGCCTATTCTTTATTTTTGTCTATAAACTTGAATTTAAGATAGTACTAAATACGTGATTTTACTAGTATGACCCATCAAGCTCCAAAGCCATGATCTTATACTTGTCAGTACTTACTTACATCACAAAATGTATTCATCTCAACTGGAAACCGCTATATCTATTGAACAGTTTCTCTTGATGTATCTCTTGTCTGATTATGGTTTAAGTTAGTACGCTCTGAAGACGTTGAGTTGTTTGTTGCAACATCTTCTAACTCCACACCATCAACTATATTAGATTCAATCTGCTGCACATCATTATCAACGTTTTCTATGAAACTTCCCACTGCCTGACTCTCAATCAGAATCATTGGCTTGTCGTTGCTGTTGGCTAACACAGGTGCCCCACAGACCAAAATGCCGCTGTATATAATCAAAGAGGGAACTGCCTGCTTTGCAGGTGTCTGGCTAAGGTTTGCTAGATATGGTGGCAACAAAGACATAGATAGCTATTCTTCCTTTCAGACCCTATGATGCCTGTATAGTTGCTAGTTTGACTTCGGTGAAACTCCTTGAGAATATGGCTTGTTATTGTAGCAACTCTGCAATGTCAGGACAATACTGATTTGTGTTGTAGGGGCACTCCACGGAATGTCCCTACAACGATGTCATTGGTAAAAATCGGATTGCTTATTCATCCACCTTGGTGGTAAACCGAAAATAGCCATAGGCATTGGTGGGTGTCCCTTGCCCGGTGGTGTTAGGTAATGTGGCCAATCCGGTTGGATTACCGGTTGTGCCAGTGATATCGACCACCACCACTTCATCGGTGGCGGATGTGCTAAACCCAGAGAGATTACATGTCGGTACCGCAGGTAGATTGCCCACTGTGGTCACCTCGCCTCGATCAACAGTTGTGGCATCGCTATCATCAGTGAGATTGTAGGTGGTGCTGCCGATAACTAGCTCAATGTCGTTGCCACCATAAAGTCCAGTAACAAAACTCTGATTCGGCTGAATCCAGTCACAGATTCTCACGGTTTCGGCTGTAGTGCCACCTGCGTTGAGGAAATACACTGTGTATTCAATCTCGTCACCAGGGTTGACCAATCCTGCATCAAGTTCACCTAGCAGATAACCATTTGGCCAGTTACTCATGTCATCAGCCGAATTTGTAACATTATCGTTGACTATCCCATTGAGGGTGGTATTGTCGTTAGGATTTTTGGTGCGATCGCCATTGATGGCCGTAATCCGTTTCACCAATACTACATCAGCGTTACTCGACACGACCGTAAACGTGGTCGGATCATCAATGGGGGGTGAGTCCGGGTCGTCGCTAGGGAAGGTTTGTGCACCGAAGGAGAGGGATGCCTGGTTATCAATGTTGCCCACTGGAGCATTGTTATCAACAACAGCATTTACTGTGAAAGTGACACTGTTGGTAATGTTATCCACACCGTTAGGGATGTTAATGCTGCTGATGCTCAGTGCAGTGTCATTAAATGTGGTGACGGTGCCACCACCAGGGGATGCAACACTCAGACTGTTGGTATCAAAGGTAATGTTGGGGTCCGTGAGGACATCCTCAAAATCAATAAAAATGTCGCTACCATACCCGTTGTATAACACGTAGGTATAGGTGACCGTATCACCGGGAAATGCAATTTCAGGTTCAACATTTTTGGTGAGGGCGGGTGGAGTACAGGAAGTGGCATCAAATTTATCATTGGTAAACACTGGTCCCACCCGGTGGACAACAGCGGGCGACCGGGTCAAATCAATGGCAAAGAGGGCATTATCACCACCAGCCACATTGCGATAAAAGTAGCTGATGCCGCTGCTGGTGGCCCAAGACCCCCCTGAATTAAAGGGTACGGGGTCACCTGTCGTTGTAACAACGGTTGCAGCTCCTCCTGTTGGTGGAATACGATAGAGATTTCCCTGGGTGATGCCGTATAACTGACCATCAACAGGATTGAAATTAAGGTCATCGGGATCATTGGGTAGCCCTGTAATAGCAAAAGTTTGGTAGGTGAGGCTACCATCGGTAGGAGTGTCACCAATCGCAACAACTCGCAGTGTGTTGCCATCTACCATGTTGTAGTAATTACCACGGCCATCCATGGTGCCACTAAACCAGGCGGGGGTATTCAGTTCGGTAGACGGATCGCTCACTAAGGTGGCTCGACCTAACCCTTCAAGGGTGCCATCGGCGCTGATGCGCACAATCTCGCGCGGTTGGAAACTGGACTCACCTAGAGGATTGATGACAACACCATAGAGGTAGTTATCCAAAATGTTATAGGCTAAACCATTGACTTCGATGGGAGGATCAAAGTTTGGGGACGTAGCGGTATTAATTGAGTTAAAGCTCAGGGTGGTTGGGTCAAAGATACCGAATTCGGATGGACTGTTGATGATGGAATAGGCGGAGGTGTCGCAGGCAAAGGTGGGACCAGAAAATGTGCTAGCACGAGTTCTCACCGTAGCATCGACAGATGGAATAAAGCCTAAACTAGGATGGTCAGGAGTTCCCTTGAAATTATTGGTATAAATTTCACCGCCGAGACTACCCGTAGATGACATCGTTAGTCGCAGCCGCCGCGTCGGATCCCCGGCATTCATAGCGGGTGCTGTGATCAAAACTGCCGTGACATCAGAATAATCGGCCGCAGGACAACCTCCTGCTCCACTAGTAATATCAGCAGGAGTACACCAGACTGTACTGCCATTTTGAGTCGCTGGGTTATCACTGATATTGTTGGGACTATCGTTGGTGAATTGGAAGGTAAAACCCGCATTATCTACATCCTGAATAGTTTTAAAGATAGGCGTGGCTGTATAATCTGTGGGCGGGGTACCCACACCATCAAACGCATCTCGAATAGAGCCATCGCCCTCATAGGGAAGGATATCGATAAATTCAGAGCCTGCTGTTACATCAATATCTTCACTGAGATTGGCCAGATACAGATCATAAACAATATCTTCTCCTGGCTCTATTTCTGGTGTGACCGCCTCTTTGAAAATGGTAAATGCTGCATTGTTGACGATAGTAACCGAACGGATATCGGTACGCGATTCTAAAGGAGAGGAGTCAAGGTCCGAACCAGTATCATCTAGAGCAGCAACAGATGCTTGGTTGGCAATACTGGTGCCACCGACAATATCAAACCCCGCCTTAGCTTCGAAGGTGATCGTCGGAATCGGCACATTGGGAGAGTAATCGCCTAAGCTCCAGCTCAGAGTCGTAGTTCCATCTCCATTCGCGATCACGCTGTCAGGGGTAATATTGGCAGATCCGGTAACGTAGCTGAGTTCTGTGGGCAAGGTATCGGTCACCACAATCTCAGCCTCAGAGACATCGCTGGTTAATGCTGTGAGGGTGGTCTCTAGGGCAAAGGTAATATTCTCAGTTGCCTTAACGGTATTAACGGAGTCATCTGCTTCCGTTCCATTAGTTGGATCATCGGTGCTTTTATCAATTCGGACGATCGCACGGGTGAGCTGCAGGCGATCACCGTCATCATTACCGCTATGGTCAACGGGGTTATAAGACCCGACATCCCAATTGCCACTCTTGAGTTCATCTACCCGGGAGGTAACAAAATTAGCAAGAATTGTCGGATCGGGGATTTGTATCCCCGTCACTGGATCAATATTAAGAACCTGTAGGTGAAGCACAGCGTCTATACGGAAGCCTTCTGGCAGAACACCATCCACTCCGCTAGGCCGAATCCGTACTCGGGTGACTTGAGGAATCAAACCAGGATTGCTGGCCAGGTTAGCTTCGCTATACCAGGTGGCATCACTATCATTGCAGGTGGCGTTGCGCTGATCCTCAAACCGAGTCGCGTCTCCAATTGCCGCTGTTTCACCCCCATAATAGCTATCTATTGCAGTGTCGCCTCCTACACCATACTCAATAATTACATCTGACTCTGTCAGTCGTTGACCTCCCGTGCGGAATTCCACATATTGACCACTGGTGGGATTAGGGGCCAAAATTTGGGTGCGGTTATCAAACTTGTCGCACAGCATAACATTGGTTAAATCGCCAACACCCGTGTTCCTAATAGTGAAATAACTACCAACGCTCTCACCTGGGAGCACGACACCATCGCCGGATTCAATGTCTGTCATAGGATACAACACGCTGTTGTTATTGAAATTACCACCGCTGTAGGGAGTACGATAATATTTGTCCTGGCTACGCCCTGACTGGGGCTGCTGCAACGCAAATGTTCGATCATTGTTTACATCATCACTGTTACTGATGGGAACGGTGACATTCCCTCCTTGGTCCGGTTCTATATTGGACTGATTGGTAACACTTGGGGTATCGAGAAAGTCATAATAGTTTGTAACTGTGAGCTGATTTCCCCCGGCTGGAAAATCACTCGTAGGTATCCAAATCTCTACAACTCCGGCGACTAGATGAGTGTCATGAACATTGAGGGTACCTCCATTGGCATTTAGGGTAGGACGATGTTGACCAGACAAGTCGGCATCGGTAATGGTGATAGTAATGTCGTTGCCTGCACCGCTTTGACTACAGCTCCAGGTACCAGAATCTGTGACAGCATTTGTCTCTTGTCCTGCCCCGGCAATACTTAGGGAGCCCAATGGGAGTTCTCTGATCCAAGATCCGGCAATACTGTTGTCTTTGGTATTGGGGGCACAGCCCGATCGTCCACCCCAAGTATATAAACGGGCATTGGGGGAAATGCCACTCACCACATCAGTGATAATCATTTGATTGCCTGGGGTACTCGGATCGTCATCACCCAAGACCTCGCTCCCTTTTGGAGCAATAATTGACAGGGGCCAGACATAAAGCACCCCTTCTTCGCCTCCAGGCCCCTCGGTTAATGTACCGACTCGACGAGGAGCGCCGGAGTCATCCTTCGCCAGGTCCATTTGTGGTGTGGCTGAAACTTTCACCTGGGTAGGGCCTGCTGAGAGATTACCGGCACTAGAGGTGAGATTAGCGTTTACTTCCAGATCTGCACCATGGGGGGCTGTGCCTAAAACAGCGGCTGTAAAGTCAAAGAAGCCGGTGGTTGAGGTGGGTAGGGGTTCAGTACATGTGAGGGTTTTGCGATCGCTACTAACCGACACACTCCCAAGACATGAACTTTGGTTCTCTTCCCACAAATGATAATCATCGCCAATGGTGACTGTGATCGTCGTACTGCCATTGGGCTGAGTATCGGTGGCATAGTTAACCCGATAGGTGACAGTATCATAGGTCCGCACAATCCCATTCTCATCATTAGCATCATTCCCCGCATTACTAAAGCCAGGGTAGGTTGGATCAGGTCCCGAGAAGTTTGCAGTACCATCACTTCTAACACTTACTCCAAATGTTGTCACCTCTGCTGTTGCTGTCGTTGCAAATATTCCACCCATCATACTTGCAAGCCCCAATGTGGCTAACAAGTAATTACGAGAAGACAAAAAATAGTGGCTTTTTCTAGAGTTAGGACAACTGTTTTCTTTCTTTGCGAAATGATGATGAATCCCCAAGGAATTTAGAGATAGGAATGGAATTTGCATGGTAGATGACTGACCTGATCAGGAACGGCATATGCAGTAAGCTAACTCTTCTCCTATGGAGAATAATCAAAGTCCATCTGCTAATGGAATAACTTCACACGAATTGAGATGTTTTACCCAGAAAAGTTGTTGTAACTATTCCAATTCGTGTGGCTTTAAAGTGATCTCATCTAATAACGCTAGGGTACACAAAAAAACTTTGATTCTCTCAGTAACCATGCGTATTTTTTGTCAAGGTTACGAACTTGTATTATGCCGGAACTTTGTATTAAGAGCTTTTGCTGTTGACAAATAATGTGCAATCAAGCGTTAGATAAAAAAACGTTAATTCTACTGGCTCGGCTATTCAACTACTTGGGTCGTAAATCGAAAGAAACCAAAAGCGTTGCTAGGCAAATCTTGTCCAGATATACCAGGCAATGTAGTTAACCCAGTGGGTTCACCGATTGTTCCAGTAACATCCAACACCAATACATTATCGTTGAGAGCAGTGTCGTCAGATAGATTACAAGTAGGATTTGTAGACAAGCTACCTACAGTTGTTAATTCTGCCCTATCAGTTACATCGTTCGTAGCGGTTAACTGGTAGGTGCTACCACCAATATCAAGCGCAATGTCTTTTCCATCATATAGGTTGGGCGCAGAAGCTCCATACAGACCAGTAACAAAATTCTGGTTAGGCTGTATCCAGTCGCAGAGCCTTACATCCATAGCCTCCCTGCCCCCAGTATTGATAAAATATATTGTATATTCAATCTCATCGCCGGGCTTTACTAAGCCTGCATTAATCTCACCAATCAGATAATCTGTAGGCCAGTTCCTGTTATCATCAGCGGAATTAGCGATATTGTCATTGACTTCAGTATTGAGAGGCGTGTTGTCGTTTAAGTTAACCGTGCGGTTGCCATTGATAGCCGTAATCCGTTTGACGACGAGTACTTCAGGCGGTCTGACAACATTAGCACCGATAAAACTAAGGTGTTCGCTATCGGCATTGTTGTTGCCTGCTGTACTGTCATCATCGCCGACAATGAGCATGACTTTTTGTATACGTTCGATCTCACCATTATCAACAAAGCCAATCCAGCGAGTTGATTGGTTGCCACAGCCTGGTTCGTTATTGGCTGTGCCGCCACACAGGCTTTGAACAACCAGTTCTGGGTCGGGTTCGTTACTGTCATAGAGAGAATTTGGCGCAATTTCAATATCATTGCCAATGCGGTTATTCGAGGCATCCAGAAGCCTTGAAATTGCTGGTGTTCCGTTGCCATCAGTGCGAGTTTCTAAGTCTCCTACCCAGAAGCCAAACGAGCTAACTGGTTGGTCAAATGATAGGAGAACGGTATTGCGTTTGAGATCACTCAAAGCGCCGGCGTGAGTCTCATTCCAAAATCGAGGTTGGTCATTACTTTCATAAAGGCTGGTCGGACGGGGTGCTGAACCTTGCAAAGAACTACTACTGCTGAGGGTAGGACTTGAGCCTGCAATCGTAGGCTCTCCAGCACATGCAGTCTCCCCTATGGGAATCTGTACCAACTCAACAGAGACATTGACTATATTGTCGATGACAGGATCGTGATAGCTAAAATTGTTAACGCTACCCTGAGGAACACTAGCGGTTCCAAACCAGTTTTCTAACGCAGGATCGGTTGGTTGACCAACCGCAGTTCGCCAATCATCGTCCAAGATGTCTACTAAATCGCGGGTGGCAATGACATTGCGTCTGACCTCACCGCTGATATAAGGGATAATGCTAGGGTCAGATGTACCGCTACCGATGGTGCAGCCGTCTGAGTCGGTGGTCACCATGACAGATGAACTTGTCCGTGTCTCTTGTGAGTTGTTAACTGGGTTAATAAAGCTCCCTGTGGCTTGGTTTTTAAGCGCAGTGCCAGGTGCTGGAGCATCTGCCCGAGCTGAACGATCAATCAATGCTCCATGAGATAACAATATTATGACAATTAGGGCATGTTTGAGGCCCCAACTGAGTAACTGACATTTCATTTGTGCGCAACCCTGACAAAATGTGCCTGGTTATCCCAGTGCTCTCATTAAGGTGCCCACCCATAGTTTTCTCATGTGATGAGAAAGTTGATATCCCTGTCTTTAGGAATTGATGATGCCTGGGCTCAGGTGGAAGAAGGGTTGGCTCTACCTAATATCTGGATTCCGTTATCCACCGATCAATATTCCACTGTTTTAAGGGGCTTGCTGCAAGATGCCCATATAAATGCCAACCTGTTTCCAGATGCCCATTTAGCGGCTTTAGCGATAGGGCATTGTCTGGAAGGTTGTACAATAGATACTGATTTTGCGAGATCCTCTGGCTGTCGATGGCGTAATCCGCTTCAAGTTGCTTCATGATAGAGGAGCGGACGTTTCCTTTGGCAGGTTATGGCACCGGTATTCACAGATCGATTCTTTAATACGGCGGGTCCGGTGCGGGCTGATTGGCACTATCTGATCGATCCGTTGACCCGTTGGGCTATGGATGACATTCTCCAGCTGATTGCCCAGGGAAAATATTTTGTGCTGCATGCACCCCGGCAGACAGGGAAAACCTCCTGTTTGCTGGCCCTGATGGAGTATCTCAATGCTGAGGGGCGCTACCAGGCGGTTTATGCCAATATTGAGACGGCCCAAACCGCTAGAAATGATGTTTTTCGTGGCATTGACACCGTTGTCTATACCCTGGCATCAATGGCTCAGCTTTATCAGCAAGATGCTCGATTGCATGACTGGCGACAGGCAATGCTCAAGCAATCGGCACCAGCCGATGATATGCTGCGTAGCCTATTATCCCAATGGGCTACTCAAACGGACCAACCCATTGTTCTATTTTTGGATGAAGTGGATGCACTGGTGGGGGATACGCTGGTTGCCCTGTTGCGTCAGTTGCGAGCAGGCTATACCCAACGACCGCAGAATTTTCCTCTATCAATTATTCTCTGTGGGGTACGGGATGTGCGGGACTATCGCATTCAAACCACAGGACAGGACATTATTACCGGGGGCAGTGCATTTAATATTAAGGCAGAATCCCTGCGATTAGGTCATTTTATTGAGTCTGAGGTGCAGGCATTGCTCCAGCAGCACACGGATCTGACGAAGCAGGTGTTTACGCCAGAAGCACTAACTTACATATGGCAGCAGACCCAGGGGCAACCCTGGTTGGTAAATGCCCTGGCTTATCAGGTTTGCTTTAAAGGGGACGGTAAAAAGCGCACCCAACCCATCACCCTGGAACTTATGAAAACTGCCCGAGAAAGTCTGATTCAACGGCGTGACACCCACCTGGACCAGCTCACTGATAAACTCAAAGAGCCCCGAGTCCATCGGGTAATTGCCCAGATACTGGCTGGAGAAGTGCAGGTGGATGAGTTTCCTACGGATGATACCCAATATATTGAAGATTTAGGATTGATTCATCGTCGACCTACCTGGCAGATTGCTAACCCTATCTATCAGGAGATTATCCCTAGGGAATTAATTTGGACTAGTCAATATACGATTCAACAGGAACCCAATTGGTATATCCAGAGTGATAAACGACTGGATATGCCTAAGCTACTGAGAGCATTCCAACAGTTTTTTCGGGAGAATAGTGAAGTCTGGATCGAACGATTTGATTATAAAGAGGCCGGTCCTCAACTCCTGTTGCAAGCGTTTTTACAACGTATTCTTAATGGGGGTGGCAGACTGACAAGAGAATATGGTCTGGGACGTAAACGTACCGATTTGTTAATTGAATGGCCCTTGGCTCAGGAGCAGGGGTTTCTCGGGCCAGTGCAGCGAGTGGTGTTGGAGCTTAAGATTTTATACCGGTCTTTGGAGGCCACTGTGGCTAATGGTTTAGCGCAAACGGCTGACTATGCGGATAAATCTGGAGCAGCAGAAGCCCATTTGATTTGTTTTAATCGCGATTCTCAGGTGAGCTGGGACGATAAGATTTTTGAACGGGTTGAATTGTACCAGGAAAGAACAATTTACCTATGGGGCATGTAAGAAAATATTCATCATGGTGGGGTTACTTCACTCGGGCTCTAAATTTCACATGGCCGTAGGCTCCGGTGGCGTTGGTGGTAGCGTCAGGTAAATCACCCAGGTTAACAACAACGGCACCGTTGGGGTTGGCATTGCTACCATTGCCGTCGCCGTCGCAGTCGATGTCGGGAAAGCTGTTGGCGGGGTCAACGCCGGGGGCAAAGTAAGTAGCACTATCGCCGTCGTTGGCTCCGGTGTGGTAGTCGGTGGTGCCATTGCGGAAGAGTTCGATGCTGAGGTCGGCTCCGCCGATGCCGCCGGTGGCTTGGGGGTTGTTGCCAGTGTAGGCGTTGGGGATAAAGGTGGTAAATGTGGGAATATAGTCGCAGAAGAGAACGTTTTCTGCGGTGGTGTCTCCGGAAGAGAGGAAGTAGATGGTGTATTCGATTTCGTCGTTGGGCATGACGTTACCGCCATTGATACCGCCTAGTAGATTGTTTGTGATATCCGGCCACTGATCTGTATCTTTTGGTGGATCTCCAGGATTGACCGGATCTGCAACCGTAATGTCGTTGTCATCATAGGGGTTACTGGCTTCATCCAGGTATTGAGCTATGTCATCACCTTCGGTGGTAGTGGTTCCCCCATTAAGGGCGGTAATCCTTTTCACCAAAAGCACATTGGGATCAAGTGCGGCTGTGATCTCGACCGTTAAACTATCCTCAGCTTCTCTTTCGCCATTAATCGGTGCACCTGTTGTGTCCCCATTATCCGTGCCCGAATTATCCTGGGTGTAGACATCATTTGACCCTGCCACATAGGCCTCATTCTGACCATCTGTCGCCGCTGTATCCCCCAGGGTGACCGTTAAATCATTGCCTGCAGTCCCTGCCGTTACCGGTACCCGTACTGTAATGCTGGCCCCTGCTGGAATAGAGCCATTGTTGGCACTGGCCACACCACTTAACAAATTACCAGTGGTCTCACCCCCACCGGGCACCGTAATATTGTTGCCCGTCAGATCAACCGCAGCCCCTGCCCCTATCCCATCGGCATCGTACTCAATAATTTGAATATCTCCTGCTTGGGTGCCATTGGTCACTGAAGCAGAGCCCGGAAGTACAAACTGGGTAGGATCGTTACCCACATTGGTGATTACAAAGTCTACATATACCGTATCGCCTTCATTGACGGTGCCGTCAGTGGGTTCGTTATAACCATTGCTGACCACAGTGATACCTGCTACCTCAGCCACTTCCACCTGTACTTCATTGGAGATAATGGTCTGGGTGCTACTATCACTCGGATCAACAAAACTACCTGTCGCCTGGTTCCGAATAATGGTCCCTGGGGCAGGACTATTGGCCCAGGCCATCATCCCCGGTGACAATACGCCTCCCGACAACAATATGGCGGCGATAATAGTCCGTGCCCGATTGGTTAACTGACGGCGGTTTGGTTTTGATTGATTGGGTGAAAGGCGACGGTTAGACATTTTCAATAACCAAATTTTGTGTAATACTGAAAATTGGAATTTTTTGTAATACGGATAATCGTCCTCGATCCCTTTGTAGAGACCTTCCATGGAAGGTCTCTACAAAGGGATCGTTGGGGCGGATTACGTTATTGGGGGAGATTTTATTGGGGGCAATAATTTGCGGGGATGATTGCGATCGCGTCCCCAATTGCTCGGATTTTTGACGATATATCGCCGAATATAATCAATTGATCTGTCGGCACGAATGATGTGTTCGTAGAACCGAGATTGCCATGCAAACCGAGAATACCCATTTTGGCGACACCATCGCGTTACCGAAGATTTATAGGACCGTACGATGGCACCTAAGGAACCTCGTTTTGGGGAAATCGCGGACATCTTCTGGGACAACGACGACCTCTCTTGTAGAGACCTTCCATGGAAGGTCTCTACAAGAGGATTATCCAAACGACGTTCAATTATCAAAATTCCGTGGAGGTGATTGGGCATCACTACGTATTCATCAATTCGCACATTCTCACAATGGTCAGGAATCTCTTGCCAACACCGTTTTGCCATATGACCAATAGCTGAAAATTCCATAACACCATCCACTACATCACCGAAAAAACACTCCCGTTTTTTGGTGCATAGGGTCAAAAAATAACCACCTGCTCGTCTATAGTCCCTCTGCGGTAAACGCATGGAGGTACCCTTAAATCTGTTGCGATAAGCCATCGCTAACATCACCAGGATCTCCTATTCATCTACCTTGGTGGTAAACCGGAAATACCCATAGGCATTGGTGGGAGTCCCTTGTCCAGTGGTATTCGGGAATGTGGTCAACCCGGTCGGATCACCCGTTGTTCCCGTAATATCCACCACGACTACTTCATCGCTAGCGGTAGTACTAAACGAAGAGAGATTACAGGTGGGTGTCGCAGGCAGACTGCCCACCGTGGTCACCTCTCCCCGGTCGGTGGCCGTATCACTATCGTCAGTGAGATTGTAAGTGGTGCCGCCAATCACTAGCTCAATATCGTTGCCGCCATACTGGCCAGTTACAAAACTCTGATTCGGCTGAATCCAGTCACAGATTCTCACGTCTTCCGCTGCACTATCTCCCGCATTGAGGAAATAGACGGTGTATTCAATCTCATCACCGGGCTTTACTAGGCCTGCATCCAATTCACCCACTAGATAACCCGCTGGCCAATTGCTTTCGTCATCGGCAGAGTTAGCAACACCATCATTAACAATCTGGGTGAGGTCATGACTGTCATTAGGATTGGTGGTGAGCCCATTAATGGCAGTAATGCGTTTAACCAGAACAACATCTGGATTAGTTGATACTGCTGTCGTCGTAATCTCAGTACAATCATCCACCGCTGACGTATTCGGATCATCCGATACCCCCGAACCCGTATTTCCACTGGTCGCTCCGGTATAATCAATGCTCGCCTGGTTACAGACCAATTCCCCTGCTGTCGCTGTCACTGTCACATCAAAGGTCATTGTCACCGAGTCATTAATATTGACCTGCCCCCCCTGGGATGCATTAGCCCCCGTCCCCACACGAAAGATCACATTACTGCCATCAAATTCCGCTTCGTCATCCCCGGAACCATCAGTTTTTGTTACACCATTAATTTTCAAAGACCCCGGCACAAAAGTAGTTCCCGTCGGGATCGCGTCCGTAATCACCGTATTTGTAGAATTGTCATTCCCCGTGTTGGTTACCGAAATGGTGTAAGGCATCGTATCGCCTGTGGTGTAGGTTGTTGAGGGAGTTGTTTTCTCAAACTGGGTGACCAAATTGGGCTCAAACACCTCTACAGCAAAGAAATAGGCGAGAGGCCAGATACCATCTCCTTGACTTTCTAAGGTCAGGTCAATACTTGTGGCATTGGTAGGGATTACGTTATTCGTTTGGTTCCAGATAGTCAGATCTAAATAGTCAATATCAATGACCATGTTGTAGGGGTCATTGGGGGTTCGGCTAGTCACATGGTTACCAAATTTAGAAATTGTGCCATTGAAGAAGTTATTGGCTGGGTTCAGGCTATCCGTAATATTGTTATTGTTGATATGCAGGAAATCATCTGGTTGGTCCACTTCTCCATCGTTAGCAATGGCCCCCATGAAAACATCAAAACCTGGAGTAGGTGGAGTTCGGATACCAGTTAAGTTAAATGTTTTAAGACTGTTACGAACCACATCGTGGCCATCGAAGATAGAGATATTACGAATTGGTTGAGTCGAATCTTCATAGACCACTACAATCGACCAACCTGCATTGGGATAGGTAAATCCTGCACCCGTATTAGATTGAACGTTTGCGACAGTATAGGTGCCATTACCTGCCCCTTGAACTAGAGTTGTAATGTCTGCGAAAGCTCCGTAGGTATGCCAGGAACCAAAGTCAGTACGGTCGTTTTGATCGTCAGCAGTAATTGTTTGATAGGTACCGCTGCCCGGAATTTGCAGTGACACTTGGTTAAATCCAGTCAGGTTAGGAGCTGGAGTTGTGCCAAATCCTTCCAGACTGCCCCCCCAATAAAGAGCTGCAAACTGCACATTTGCCCCGGCAGGAATATTTAATTCTGCTGCACTGGAGTTAAAGGTGGAGCCATCACTATCGATATCCAGCATCTGCATGGCTAAGCCGCCATTATTATTGCCTCTTGTTCCGTTGGCAAGACCATCTGCACAGGAGGCGTTGTTGCGATCGCAAATCACTGACGCATTACCAATCGCTTCAATATTGCCAGATAGTTCAGTATTGTAGCGCTGGTCAAAATTAGGATACGAGGGATTAGCAAGGGCCTTGGTAGGAATACCGACCATGAGGAGAAATAAACTAGCGGTTAATTTAACCGAAGTGCTTGGGGATAAATATTTAAGAACAGAATGTGACATTAGCTAAAAATCTCCTCGGTATATCCTAGACGCATAGCGTCATCCTGGAATAACAAGTTCAGAGTTGTTAGGACCAGTAAATAATTAATGCTTGAGTTGTTCACAGCCAGTAGCCTAAGTACAATGCTGCCTTTAGGCGAACTACTGCTCTATTTGCAGATCATTCTCTTGATCCACAAAGGTAATTTCCACACCTCGGACATCGCTGAACACAAACTCCACCCGGCGATTGCGTGCATAGTTCACCCGGTCAATTTCCTCCACTAAAAGTTCAGTCTCTCCAAAGGACCGAATCGTCATCCGTTCAGGGGCAATTCCTTTTTGCATCAGATATCGTCGTGCATTATTTGCCCGACGTCGGGCCAGGTCCTGGTTATAGGCCACGCTTGCCCGAGAATCAGTATGCCCGTGCAAATCAACAACTATCGATGGGTATTGCTGCATTACCTCAGCAATTTGGTCTAAAATTACCGCGCTATTCGGGTTGATGGAGTCTTCGTCAAGACCATAGTGAACATTGCGAGGAACTTGGAGGCGGATGATTTCGGGTTCAGGTGCGGGGGGGGCAGGTGGTGCCGGAGGAGCTGGTGCAGTCGTGCATTCAACACTCTTCGCAGTCACTGATCCCATACGGTTGGGGCGAGTTGGATTGGTTTCGCCTAGGGCAACGACTGTGGTGTTGAGGGCAGGTTCAGAGGTACCGTAGTTAGGATCAGTGGAAATACCGCTGATCACATCGCCAGGTTGTAGGTCCGCTGAGGGATAGCTAAATGTTCCCGCCTCATCTACACTGAACGTCGCCAATGGTGTTGTCAGAGGACCATATTCGCCTGTATTACCTCGGGTGAGATAGAGCTGTACCGTGGAACCAATATCGGCTTTACCCTGGATCACCACCTGACCATCAATGACAAAGAACTCAGGACTATCAAACTGGGGAGGATTGATAGCACTATTACCCGTATCTCGCCGCCGCTGATTGGAATCTCGTAGTGGGTTGGGGCCATCTCCCCGCTGAAAGTCTTGCACACCTCGATTACGACGGGTATTGAGGTCAATACTCAAACCTTCCAGATTTTCAAAACGATTGTTCTCGATCACATTACGCTGGCTGTGGGTAGTGCCCCCTTGGCTGAAGGCAGTAACCACCACACCAGGTCCTTTTTGGTTCGCGATTTGATTATCCACCACCCGGTGATCATTACCCATCAGGTAAATAGCCGCCCTTCTCAGGCGTTGACCATTAAAGCGAATGTCGTTGTTGCTAATCTCTACGGCACCCTGGGGTTTAAACAGGAATATACCACTACCGTCATTGCCACACATCAAGTTGCCACTAATGAGACTATTATCAATGTGACCTTCTAGGCGAATGGCATCGGGCATACCCGCTAAACCATTGTTGACAATCAGGTTTTCAACAACTTCTAAGTTCTCAGCCCGAGCCCCTGTAATCACTCCACTGCCATCGTGGTAGGAAATACGATTATGGCGCAGTTTCACCCCCTGACTGTTAAATACGGATACCCCAAATGCAGAGGGGTTTTCTGGTATCGTGTCATCCGTAGGAATACCAATCCAATTTTGCTCAATAACAATTCCCTGGGGTGGATGATTCTCATCGTAAAAGGAGAAGTTGCTAGCCGGAATATGTTGCTGGCTAATATCCGGTGGTGGTAGTTCGTGGGCAATAAAAATATCTGCCGGTGGAGTAGATTCAGTGGCCCTATGCTGTGATGTAAATCCATATAGACTTAGCCCTCGAATGGTTATATTGTCAGCAACGATAGTTAAGCCCCGAAAGACTTCAGCGTTATCAGCAGAAGTAATTTCCACCACTGGGATTGCTACTAAAATCTCTGCTGTGGTTGATTTGGTGGCATCGTAACCAGGCTGAGTGGTGCCATCAATGACAAGGCCAGGCTGAGCTAAAACTGGTAAAAGTGACTGTAATTCAATAGTTGTGTTGCCTACAGGTAGATCAAAAGCAATGAGTGAATTACCAGAACTCGGGGTTACTTGTTGCTGTTCTGCGGCACTGAGATCGGCTAAGTTGAGGGTGCCGTTGGTAATTGCGATCGCTTCTCGCAATGTCAGCTGCTCATCGGGAGTAATTGGCCCATCCTGAGAGCTATTAACCGTAGCCTGTACTATAGGAAAATCAAACGCGACTGAGGTTTCAGCAACGGCAGTAGTTGCTGTCACTGTTGTTAACAGAAAAGCAGTGGCTAAGGTACGAATAGATTTTTGATAGGTCATGGCTCTGGCATCCGAAGCATTAAAGAAGAGAAAATAGAAGATGATTTAGGCCTAAGTATTGATTAGGTTGTTCCATTTAATTCCCTCCCAGGAGGGAAGAAGATATTGGCCTGCGTATTGAGGAATTACAGCACTCAGTTTCATAGCGCTTGCCCATCAATAGAGAGCTGCCCTGCATCTGTTTCGCTATTGTCTGTTTCGCTATTATCAGGTGAAGCCTCAGATACGTCTTCCTCCGTAGGGTTCTCTATGGCTTCAGGAGCCTCGAAAGATGCTTCCTCTACTGCCTGTTCACCTGGAAAGATGATGTCGGTGGTATCTTCAAAGAAGATAATCGGTTCCTCAGGTTCCAAGGCCGATTCCTGTTGTTGTTCTGGGGCAATGTCTTGCAAACCAAAGCCATCGAATAGGCTATTAATCTTGGCTGACACACCTATATAAAAACCACTGGCTGTGCGATTTACACCAAAGTCGTCATCGTAGGCACCGCCACCACTGTAGCCTCCATAGATGCGCATATCAGGTGTGGGATAATAACCTGCTTCGAGGGCATAGCCAATCTCACTGTAGTCTCCAAGACCACCAAACCATCGGGCTTCACCACTAATATCCCAGCTGTACCCTAACCGATACGTCGCCCTCATCTGAGCTAAGTGTAAGTTGTTGTTAGAAACAAAGTCACCGCCCACATCTGCTGGTAGATTAATTCGGGTCTGGGTTGTGCGGAAGGCATATTTGCCGTAGAGTTCCCAACGCCAGTTGGGGGTATAGAGGGCTTCTGCTGAGAATAAATGTTCAGAGGTATCAATGCTGCGACCAAATAGAGCGTTAGTGGGTAACGTGTTGGGGTTGATGCGATGCTCGTAACGGAGTAAGGCATTAAATCGGTCGTCGTTAGGGTCACGATACGCTAAACCCAGTTTCAGGTTGCTAGTGGTGCCAATGTTGCTGATGCGCTGGTTTGCAGCTCTATTCAGTTGATAATTGAACAGAGCGCTGACGGCTGGTGTTAATCGTCCTACAGCTGAGGCATTGAGAACGGTATTGGTGCCCTGGGAAGAGTCACGGTGCTCAAAGCGGGCGCTGGCTTGTAGGTCTGGGTTGTCTGTATAGGATAGTCCAACACTATAAGTATTAGCATTGATGGTGCCGAGGGATGAGCCACCTGTACCTACAGCAAAGGGCTGACTAAATTGAGACCCTGCGGCTGTTCCACCGAAGATGCTATTAAACGTGCGTTCGTAGCCTAAATCAAGCCGTAAACCAGGGGCTAGATTAAAGCCATGCTCAATTCCGACAGCTCCACCCAGGTGTTGTCCATCGATGCTGCTAAAGCGTCCTCGCAGTGTGGTGTCTTGGCCCAAGGCATGTTCTCCAGAGAGATCAACAATGGTGTAGGAGTCGCGATCGCTAAAGCCATTGTCACCATAAAAGATTTGTCCCAATCCCAAATTAATGCCAGGCATCACTTCCCAATCGAGACCAAAATAGGTGCGACTTGGGTAAAGCGGATCGCTATCGGAGGAGAGATTCAGCTCATTTTGGGCACGCAGTGTTAACTTATCGGTTAAATGGGTGGTTAGTCGGGTACGCAGTTGATCGGAACTAGCGCTTAAGCGATCGGGGTTAGTGCGGTCGGTGCGATCGCGATGAATCCAATCAAACTCCAGATTGCTATTACCTAGCCGCTGTGCCAGACCTAATGAATAAGTGGTGAGTGAGTTATCCACCCGTCTGCCGGGTACCGGGTCTTGGCCTGGTTCTAACAAATCTTCGAGATTGATTAATGGTCGTGGTGCTACCCCATCGTTATCCTCATGGTCAAACTGGGCACGAATCGTCGTATCGCTGCTGACTTTGAAATTAGCTTGGGCACCGTATCGGGTTTGTCCGGGCACAAAGCTAGTGGTGGCAGCGTTGGTAAAGCCTGAATCAGTAGAACGCCAATAGGCCCGACCATTTAACCAGTCACCCACTGTGCCATCTAACTCGACGCGATAGGCGGAACCACTAATGGGACCAGACAGGTCAAAATCACTTTCTGAATGGGCAATCTCCGCCACCAGACGACTGCTTTCTCCCAGGGAGAACTGGGCATCGGCACCAAATAAGGTAAAGTCTCGATTTCCCTGATTTTCTCGCAGATAGGATGCGCCGAACCAGGATTCTTGATTGAGTGTACGATCAAAATTGTACTGTAGTCGCCCAGCCAGAATATTAGTATCTGTGTCGTCCCCTTCAAACTGATAGGTGACCACAATGCGGCGTAACAACACTGTACCAAATTCACCAATTGCCGTTTGGGTGACTGGATCGTCAAATAACAGAGTGCCGCGATCATAGTCGATATCATAATCTGTGTTGCGATAGAGCCGCTCTCGATCGACAATGGTACCAGGTCGATCGAGTTCTTCGGTTTCGATATAGACTTGTTCACTACCGGAAATGACTAGCCGCCGTGAGAGGAAATAAAGACCACTGGTGCCATCTGGAGCAATCGTATCGCGTTGGAATCCTTCAACATTGTCGCCATACAGACCGGTAATGGCCAGATCACCCAGGTTATAGTTCAGCTTAAAACCATGGAGCTGTCGGGAGGTAGAGGTAAATAGCTGGGATGAGTTAGCAAACTCTTCGGTGTTGTAGTCCCCCCACATAATGTAGTCAGCAGTTGCACCTTCGACCGGTGATGTTCGTTCTAAACGCAGGTACAAATTGTCGGTGGAAGGGGTGGTAACATCCAGTGTGGAGTCATCACCGTAGACAGGGTAAAGATTACTACAGCTGCCTGAACTTTGACGGAAAAGAGCTGTTTCTCCACGACAATCTTCATTCAAAGGTCGATCGCTATTAAAGGCCCCCGTCAACAACCATTCACCCAGGTTCCCCATGGTAAAGAGAGAAGCGTCTAGATCGAGGCTGTAGTCGTTATCTCCATCTGGGGGCAAGAAATCTCGCAGACTGCTGTGGAAGTTAGTACCCCGTGCCCCCCATCTCAGGTCAACAATACCGGTGGCAATACTGGGGCGTTGGGGAGTGATAAACTGCACCTGGTTAAAGGCTTCCAGACCATTGGTGGTGGCTTGTAGTTGGACCATATGGGATTCCAGCGATGATTGTAACTCTGCTGAAAAGCGTCCACCTTTGGCTTCTACCTGGAACCCTGGCTGATCCGGGGCATGGTCTACACCGACAAATTCACCATCAGTCGATTCAAGAGTAACAATTGCATCCCAGTGAGAGACATTGCCATGGCTGTCAATTAAGCGACCTTGTAGTGTAGCCGTCGATCGCCCATCGGCTGGAATCTGAGACTCCCGAGAGCGAAGCGTCATCTCTACCGGAGCACCTCTGACCTCTACATCAGTCGACTGTAATATGCTCCCATCACTAGGATGCACTACTGTGATCGTATTGTTACCCTCTGCCAGGGCAACACCATACCAGGTCTGGGTGACTAGACCTGTAGTGGGGTTAGACTCTGTCCGACCAATGAGATCGTTGCTAACTGCCTGAGCATTTACCTGTAACTGAATATCAGCCGTGGCTGGAAAGCGAACAATAACTGTGATTGCAGGGACATCTACAACGCTGCCCACCGTTGGATTTAAGATTTCAATCTGATCGCTAGAAACAGCTTGGGATAGATCTGGGCTAGGTCCAAGCAGATCTTCTATATCCACCGATTGTTCTGATACAGTCACATTTGTTTCAGGGGGCGTTGGAGAAAATAGCTCAGGTTCAACGGTCTCAGGTGTCTCCGTAAAAGATGGTTTCGCTTCAACGGAAGGTGAGGTTGAGAATTGTGGCCTAATTGGGGTTAGGGATGGAGGAGATTCAATGTTTATGTTTTGGGCCTCTACCACCGACTGCGTTGGTGACTCTGCTGATTGCTCGTCTGATTCCTGGTCATCTGACCCCTGGTTATCAGCCAGCACTGTAGGCGAGATCTCAGGGGAGGATAAGTTAGAAAACTGAGGAATGCCCGAGGTTAATGATGGAAAGACTAATGTGGCTGTGTCACCGCTTTCTATAGCTGTACTGCGAAGAGATAGTCCGAGCAGATCAGGACCTGTTTTGGAGGATGAGAACTTTGGCTCTAAAAATGTTTCAGAACCTGCTGTGTTTGGCATATCTCCATGGAGAGAGATAGCCGTAAAACTGCTAGGAATAGCTTCATAAGATGAATTAGGTGAAACAGGCTCAGGTATATCCTGGGAGGCATAGGCCCAACTATCAACGGATACTGCTGATAAGACAACTGAGCTAGCTAAAATACTCCAATAGTAAACTTTGGGGTGGCAAGTTAATGACATTATTTAGCTTCCTCCTGGAACGTGGGCGTGACGCCAAAGTTCATGCGAACCATGCCACCGGGAGCAATATTCACCATCCGAGACTGGCTGTTGCGTTCGTTAAAGTAAAGGTTGGGGGCCAGGGTATAACCGGGTAAACTTGTTAAGTCTAGAACTCCACTGCGAGTACCTGGTAACATACACTCTACGGAGTACAAACCATCGGCGTCGGTAACAATCCGGTTGCCATCATCTAAGAAGACTACGGCATTGGGGATACCGGCCTCACCTGGCTGCTGTTCACCATCAAAGTTTTTATCAACAAAGACGCGACCAATTAATGTGGCACAATCTGTGAGAATACCTGGGTCAATGACGAGGCGATGAATGCTGGGACCATCTTGCACAAAGAATTGATTGTCACTACGTTCAGCGGAGACGGATGCGGAGTTTTCGCCATCACCACGCAACGCATCGGGGGTAACGCGAACAGCGTAGAGAACGCTCATGCTTGCATCCACTGGTAAAGGTGTGGTGGTTGTAAAGATGATTTCAGAACCCGAGGCTTGAGCATCCAGAGCAACAGTTTGTTCGTTGAGTACGCCTGTAACGGACTCCGGAATGAGTTGAAATCCTTGGGGAAGAATATCCTCAACGGTAATAGATTCGAGCTCAATATCGGTTAGATTGCGCAATTCTAATCGATAAACAACGGTATCGCCTGGTTGTGCTGCTGCTCGATCAGCTGTTTTTGTAATGCTAACTTGGTTGGGATCACACATCACCATGCCAAGGGCCAGGGAGAATAAGTTTAACCCTTGGGTCTCAGCATTAAAGATTTCCACAACAGTTTCGCTAACTTGGCTGCCGCCACTAGTCCCGATGGGAATACCATCTAAGGCGGTCGCTACATAGCGAATAATCGAGTTGTTAACACCACCGGTGCTGGTAACAAGTTCTAACTTGATGCGACGCTGAGGGAAAACAGAATCTGCTGGTGGATTGACCACTAAAATGTATACAGCATCCGTACTGGTTTGGGTTAACCCTGCATTGATCGGACTTTGTAAGGGGGTCTGTGGATCAAATAAGAAGTTATATTGTCCGGCATCGGCATTGGTTAAGAAAAACGGATTGCTGTTCTCTATGTTGGGAGCTTTACCACCCGGAATTCCATTGTCTTCAATGTCGGGAACCTCTGTACCCGTGAGTGGAACAATGGGACCTAACTCTAAACCACTAGCATCGGGCTCATATAGAGCAACGGAGAAGCCGTCATAGTTGGTCAGCAATTCTCCGTTGCAGCCTAAAATTTGCCCCAGTGGATCGATCAAACTTGCAGTTTCAACAACAATCTCTGCAGATGTGCCACCAAGAGAGATGTTGCGCTCAGCATCTCTATAACTAAAAGCAGCTCGGTTATTGATTTCAGCAGCTCTTGCGATCGCAATAAATGGTGCCTGACCAAAGCTGCCTGCCAATAAGACAGCTATCATTCGATGCATCCAGTTGCGCCAAGCACCTGGTTTGGGTTTAGGTGGTTGGGATAACTTCATTTTTAGCCTCAAACCTGATGAATATTTAAAGAACTAGCGGTAATTGCAGTTGTTACTTGGTGCAAATTTGCCAGGGAGCACTGATGCGATCGCAACAAGATTTATAGAGTAAGCACGACAATTTTTAAGGGCTTATGCCCTTCATGCATGTTTGCAATCTTGTCAGACACTTTTAGGAAAGGACTAGCTGGCTGAACATGTCATAGAAATCTTGGCTGTTAGACCCCGATATCCCAGACTGTGCCATGACGTGAGCTTTCGACCGGGGCTCAAGTCGAAGGGCTCAGCTGAACTACACAAGGCACAGCCCATAAAAAATGGTCTATCTTGAATCGGGTTTAAGGAATTTACAAAATCCTGGTTACTTGTCCCCGATCTCGCAGAGCAATCACAAGGAATGACCTCTACGAAATTGTCCATTTTTAACTGGGTTTACTGAATTTGGATTTGGTATCAGAAACCAAGTACTCACCTATCCTGCTAGGAAGAATACCTTGCTCAATGTCTAAGATGTGCAGTCTATCTTCTGAGAGTAACTGAATGGCAGAGATTCCTTTGACCTCAGGGGTTAATCGTCAAAGGTAAAACTGTTAATAAGTTCTTCAGAGAGATATGGGTAGCAATAGAATCCCTAATTGATTCTCCTGTAATAATGAGAGTATTGCTCGATGTAGAAGAATCGTTCTGGAATGAAAGATTTTGTAGGAGGAGAGTTCTCAACTCTCCTCCTCAAGTTTGGGGTTACTGAACCTTCACGTTATAGAATGCTTTAACGGCCTGGGCAGAAGCGAGATCATCGCTAAAGTTCCACTGCACATGAGTATACATATCAGCAGGGGCAGGCTGTTCTTCAACCGTACCATCGGGCAATGTAACTTCGACCATGGGCTCAGCCACAAAGCTCTCACCACCATCAATGCTATAGATAATCTCAGCATTGCCATCAACTTCAGCAGAACTCAGCTCATAAACGGTCTGAGCAGGAATAGGCTGAGTAATGGACAATCCTTTGGCTTCTACATCACCGGAGTTAGAGCCATCTACGGTATAGCGTAGAACATCATTCGGCTGCACAGTGACTTTACCTTCAAGGGCTTCCCAAGAAATTGTCTCTTGGCCATTAGAATTAAGTTCCACAACCTGCTTTGCGGCACTGAGGGTCAGTTTGACCTCAGGACGCAGAACAGCCTGGACAATAGCATCGGTAACATCTTGCAATTGTGCCAACACTGGCTGATTCATTGCAAATGGGACTGTTCCCACCAAGGCAAGGGCACTTAAGCCCAAGAACAAACGCTTCTTTGCAAAAAGACGCTGCATCATAATTACTCTCGTTTAACTTCAAAGATTTTGCAAGGTTCAAGGTTTGACCTTGGAGCAAGGGACAAACTCTATCAGATCATTCCCTTGCTCCAGGGAATGCATCAGACTTAGTTAATACGACGTTCAAACTCAACGTAGCCAGTCTCTAAGGGCTCAATATCACCTTCAATATCAAAGGCATATTTAGTGCTGTCTGTGTTGTAAGACGTCCCTGAGATTTCAGTCGTTGGTGTAGCCGTGTCTGGGTTAAATGCTGGATTGCCAGTCGTGCCGCCGCCGTCGCACACTGGACCACCACTGTAGAACACGACACTGCCTGTGGAGCCATCGTCTAGATTAGTTAAATCCACGGAGCTGGGAACATGACGAGTATCCAGGTCGCCATTTATGTCATTGTCAAAGGCCCAGTTATTGGCGTCTGCAACTGCACCGGAACAACCCAACTCAGTGCCATCCTCAAGGATAGTCAGGTCAGAGGCTGTCAATAGTACGTTGCCCTGCATGGGTGCAATCTCAGTTTCAGAGATATTACGGTAAGTCACCCGATAGCGGATATGGTTACCAGGGGCAGGATTACCCGAGACTGCGGGACCATCTCCCTGAACCACCTGAGCAGTCTTTACTAGCTCCAGGAAGCCTGTGTAAACACGGTCGATGGTGACGTTGGTGGTGGTTGATGCATCTAAACCGGTATCAATGCTAGCTGGATCACTCGGATCGGTGACCTCAGAAACGCCGACAAAGGTGGCTTCAATGGGTACGGGGAAGCTATCGAGCTCGTCGATATTCGTGGGATCGTTGGGTAGATCTACCTCAACACCGTAGTCAAATTCGTCGTCACCACCGGGAACACCATCATCGGCCCGTAGGGGAACAATTATATCTGGGTCGGCTGGATTGCTCTTAGACCAGGTGCCAGTGGGCTCATCGTACTCGTATTCAACCCGAGTACCATCAGGAGCGATAATTGTGGCTGTCGTCTCATCGGGTAAGTCGGATGGATCCTGAGGTGCAATGGGCTCTAAACGGACCCAACCATCTTCAGTGGTGTTGACTGCCGGATCGGGGTCAGTATCGTTATTGGCTACCGTATTGGTAAAGGACACAACCGGTGGATCACCATCAGAATAGGGTGCAGACTTATTGGTAAAGTCATCGTTGGTGCCAGTGGGACCCACTGCATCAGGGGCACCGTCAGGACCATTCAGGATATCGGGCTCAGGTTCTGATACCAGGGTGACAATGATAGCTTCACCATCACCGTCGGTGTTATCTCCGGTGTTGTCATCACCGGGAACGGTGGGGGTGTCACTACCGGGGTCTACGCCTTTCTCTAGGAGATCAGAAGGATTGCCAATGTGGCCATCGTCTGGTGTGAAGCCCTCTGGTAGAGGTGTGCTGGGGTCATCAATCACTTCAGGATTAAAGTCACTGAAGGTATCCGTATCAGGATCGTAGTTACTGGGGGTGTCATCACCAGATTCATCCAGTACGGGGAAGCTGAGGGACTCATCTTCTGGTGTTAATGGATCATCTACTGCACCAGAACCGACAACCTGGGCAATGTTAGCAACGGTCAAAGGTGTGGCGGTGGGGTCAACGCCGTCAGCCACAACTGTGATTGTGAACCCAGTTACTGCAGGATCGGTGATTGCGATCGCTGTGTTAGCAGGTCCGATGAAACCGACACGTGTTGTTGCCGCTGCCCCTGGATCAGCAATGGTCCAAGTCGCCTCAAGGGCTGTGTCGGTGAGTGGATCGGAGAGGTTACTGGTGGAATAAACAACGGTCCAGCCACCAGGTGCGGTTGCGCTTTGTAGTGATGTGCCAACTGGAATGGCATCGGACACTAACACATGCTTATCTGGCAATCCATTAATGCTGATGGGCTGTAGATCTGCTGCGATCGCATTACTACCTGTCGGCATAGACGCCTGATCTAAAACATCAACTTCCAGGTTGTAGGTAATGGTGTCGTCCGTTGGGCTAGCTCCATTAACGGTATGGGTGCCGATAGACTTCTTAATCTCAACTAAAGGTTGTTGTAGAGGATCTTCACCAATGGTAATCTCACCCGTAGCACTAGCTTCACGTTCACCGTTAGCCGGAGCATCAGGCCCTGCTTCAGAACCGGTTTGACCAGGATCATTGCTGTCTAATGGATCAAGGTGTACACCTGGAGTATTAGTCGAATTCGCAGCATCAGTTGCATCGTTATCATCGGTGAAGACGCTACCACCAGAGGAATCGTAGGGTTGGTTTTGACCGTTACCAGGGGTGTCACCATAGGTCACGGTAACAATATCATCATCTTGGGCACTGGTGGAAACCTGAACAATTACTTGGACATCAAAGGACTCACCCGGTTGGACATCTTCAATATCTGTCCGATTGCTAATCGTTTCTGTTGCAGGGTCGAAATTTCCGTCCTTGTTGAGGTCGGCAACAATGCTAACCACACTGTCTACGGGACCAGTGAAACCTGCTACCGCAGGTAAACTAATGTCAGTTTCGTCGTTACCTACGTTAGTAATTTCAAAAATATACTCTAATTGTTCACCAGGCCCCGGTGGATCTGCATCTGGAGTAACTTCTTGCGCAGCCGTGTTAACAACCGTGATACCGGCAATCTCAGCGACTTCAACCGTTACTGTGTTAGACGTAGAGGTTTGCGGTGTGCCATCGGGATCACGATAGGTGGCAGTGGCAGTGTTACTAATTTGTGTGCCAGCGGCAGTCCCTTCTGCCAACACAATACCCACTAGGTTAAACACACCGCCCATGGCAAGTGCGGATGCAATAACTGGCTTGCAAAGCTGCCAGCTCAGTTTCTTAGACTGTCTATTCTTTGTCATTATTTCTGAGAACCAATGAATAAATTGAGCAGGTTAGAGAACCACTTTCTTGAAATCAAAGGGCTTATTAGGGGGCAGCGACAGATAATTAAGACTGGAACTACTCACTATGAGGGGCAATTCAGTAGTTCTAGACTCAGGAGAATAAAACTCAAGTATACATAAGAGAGTTTTTTGCCTAATTGTCTAAAATCCCCTAAGCTTTCTGCTAATAATTGATTTGGATTATTAGAGAGCTTTCAGGAAGAATCCGTCCAATTTGTATCAAATAAAAAGAGTTTTGTAGCCTTGTTTTTCTTGGTAAAAAAATGAAGATCTATCGCTCTCTTTATTTGTAATTACCCCCCCCACATATATTGGATACCCTTTTCTGTAAAATTTGTAGCTAAGTCACATCACTTATTTTGACAGCTAAA
Source organism: Leptothoe sp. ISB3NOV94-8A (assembly GCF_043421595.1). Taxonomy (NCBI): domain Bacteria; kingdom Bacillati; phylum Cyanobacteriota; class Cyanophyceae; order Nodosilineales; family Cymatolegaceae; genus Leptothoe; species Leptothoe sp. ISB3NOV94-8A. The sequence goes on from NZ_JAXSQW010000001.1 coordinate 6,933,008, forward strand.
ATAACGTAGTTTTACAGATAGGAATATGACTTTTTTTTGGGTTTAAATTATCTTTAAAAGCAATAGCAAATATCTTTGAGATCCTACGTAGGTGTTTTTCCTTGTTTCTTTATGAGGAGGTATCTTTTGTCAGGATATTTACTTGGCACCAAACGACAAAAAGGCAAACCTGTTTAACAGGTTTGCCTTTTTGTCGTTTGGTGATATTGTCGTTTTTCTCTATTCAACCTCAAAGGGGGGAAAACTCACGATATATCGATAACCATGATTAGATGAACCTTGAATCATGATTTCACCGCCATGGATATCGGTTAGCTGTTGACTCAGCAGTAGACCTAGTTCTTGTCGTAAATCAGTGGGTGTAGAGCCTTCTGTGAGATCATTTGTGTCCAATGGAGACAGGTTCTCTACGATCTCAAATCCATAGGTGGTGTCTAACGGTTTTGTTGAGGACAAAAGTTTGTTTTGTTGCCCCCAGCTTAAGACTGATTGAGGCAAGTCGTCTCCTAGCCATGGATTAGAGACCCATATCGCCAGAGTTAGACGCTCGTCTTTGCGAGAGATGTGGAGACGTACGGTGCTACCGCTGGTGGAGGCTTTAGCAATGCTGAGGATGAGGTGATAGAGCAATTGTTTAATAATGCGTTTGTCAAGCACCCAGATGCGCGATCCTGGCTCTACTGTTAGATTAAAATTGATTTCTTGCTGCTTAGATCTTGTCTCAATGGGCTGGAGGCTTTGCTGAGCTAGCATTTCAATATCTACGGGAGCGAGTAGTAACTCCCAGGGGGAATTGTTGAGTGCTCCTAATTCCATAATCTCGTTGGTTAACGAGAGTAGATTTTGACTGCTGTGCAAGACAATGTTTGCATATTCCTGTTGTTTCTGAGTCAGTGGCCCATAAATTTCTCGGCTTAACATGCTAGCCATGCCGGTGATGGCCGTTAGTGGGGTGCGTAGATCCTGAGTAAGCTGGGATATCAAATTTGTGCGCAGGGTGTTGATGCGACTTTGGCGTTGCTTATCTGAGGATGTTAAATAGTCGTTGTTTTCTGTAGGTTGTTGAATCTTTCCATCTTTTAGCCAGCATTGTTTCTCATATTCACTCATTGCCCATCGTGCATTGAGTTCTAGGATCGCTAAATCTTGTTGAGTATATTGATGTGGCATGATATCCATGACCTCCAATGTGCCAATGCAGCACCTTTCAGACGTCATGAGGGGCACCCCTAAGTATGCTTGGACACCATATCTCTGTACCAAAAGACTTGTTCTAAATGCTGGATGTTGAGCGACATCCGATAGCATCAATGACTGACCACTATCTACTACCTGGATGCCAAAGGATTCTATCTTTGGCAGTTCACGGGTAGCAGCTAGCTGATTCATTAACCCTAAGCTAGATAACCCCATGGTGGCTTTGAATAGTTGGTTTTGTCTGTCAAACACACTAATTAAACAGATCGGGGCTGCTAGCAAACGAGAAACGCTTTGGGCTGCTTCTTCAAAAATAGGAATTGGCTTGGATGTATCCAGTCTAAGTTGTTCAATGATACTTAGACGTATTTGCTCTCGTGCCACGGGGGACGTTCCATCCAGTGAACATACGGGGCGATGACCAATGGGTTGTTGATTTGGCTGACTATTTGTTGCAGCTGGGGTAACGCCGTAGTGCATTGCAATACTACTAAAAGGGTGGGATCTTGATGACTACATCGTTCCCGAAACGTTATGTTATTGAACGTTAAAGCCCTATAAAACAAGTAATTTGGATGTTTTACACTGAATCTTTAATCAACTCTTTAAATCGATAACACTATCCATTGATTAATGAAGATAGGGTACTCGACATGCTGATGATGAATACGCTAAAGACGCTGTTGTATGGATACATAATCTATGTAAGCTGAAAGCGTTAGTAACAGCTTCTATGGGTGGCTTGTACAGGACTGCGAATGGCCGGGGTAATGTGGTGTAAAACCGATGCCATTGGTTAGTCATTAGCTAATCAATTTGATAGAGTCTGAAGCGATGGAGCATTGATAGAGCATTGGGGTAGAGTGGTATAGCCTGTCTGGAGCCTCAGACCCCAGGGGTTAATCGTTTGATGTCAACACTTTGGGACGTTTACTATGCAACCTGCCCTAGCCGTCGGCACTCTTTTGCAAAATCGATACCGTATTGTCCGGTTGCTTGGTCAGGGGGGCTTTGGGCGAACCTATCTAACCAAAGATCAGGGACGCTTTGAGGAGGAATGCGTAATTAAGGAGTTCATGCCTCCAGCAGGGGGCGATCGCTTTTCGAGCAAGGCGGCTCAGTTATTCCAGCGGGAAGCCGAAATTTTATATCAGATTAGTCATCCTCAGATTCCTGAGTTTCGTGCAAGTTTTGAGCAGGATCAGCGCTTATTTTTGGTTCAGGAGCATATTGAAGGCCTGACCTATCGGGAAATTTTGCAACAGCGGCCGGGACAGGCATTTTCGGAAACAGAGATCCGGGCTTTTCTCGGACAGTTGCTACCGGTTTTGGCTCATATTCATGCCAAAGGCATTATTCATCGAGATATTAGCCCTGACAATATTATTCTGCGACGCAGTGACCAAAAGCCTGTACTGATTGATTTTGGTGTTGTTAAAGAAGTCGTCACTCGCTTACAGACGGGGACAACGGCTGTGCAAGCGACAACGGTAGGGAAAGCGGGATATGCCCCTAGCGAACAGCTACAGTCAGGGCGAGCTTATCCCAGTAGTGACTTATATGCGCTGGCTGTAACTGTTTTAGTGCTACTGACGGGTAGAGAACCCCATGAGCTATTTGACGATACGACTCTAGGTTGGAAATGGCGGTCGTTTACTCAAGTCAGCGATCAGTTAGCTACTGTGTTGGATAAAGCGTTGAGTTATCGGCCTGGCGATCGCTATCAATCTGTCAGCGATATGGTGCAGGCATTGCAAGGGGGGGTGGCTGCGCCTAGATCTCCTCAAAGTCCTGCGGCCAGAGGGCAGCAGCAGTCGCCAATTTCTGAGATGCGTACGGTTGCAGTGGGCAGCCCCATGGCGACTACAGGGGTTCCAACTCAGTCAGTACCCGCGTCTCGTGCCCCTAAGACGCGGGTGGTAACGTCTACACAACGTCGGGAGACCATGGATAATCCATTGGTCTTAATTGTCCTATTTATAGGTGCAATCATTTTGGCGGGCTTTGGTGGTTGGGCTGTTGTTAATTATGTATTAAAGCCTTCTCCACCCGAGGTGTCAGATGGTGGGGTCCAACCTTTGCCGTTCCCAGAAGATCTAGACGATCAGCCTAGTCAGCCTGATGCGCCTACCCCTGAGCCGTTAGATCCACCGATTGAAGATGGGCCAGCTGACTATACAACTTCACTCGCTCTAGCTGTTGGCGATCCGAAAACTGTTGAAGGAGGAATAAAAGAAGGCGAAACCGTTAACTATCAAATAGAGGCTGAGGTGGGTCAGACCCTGCGGGCAACGATAGAAGGTGAGGGTGTGGTGTTTTCGGTATTAAATGCCGAAGGAAAGGCATTACGCGGTGCTCGCCAAGTATTGGATTGGGAGGGAGACTTACCAGAGGATGGTCTTTATACAGTACAGATTCAGACGACTCGCGGTAGGGAACAGGGAACCTATGAGTTAGGTGTTGCTCTGGAAGGTCTGGCTGATGATGGGGAGACAATTGATGACACACCTGGTGATGAATCATCATCGACTGATCCGTCTGAGGGAGGGGATGCTACGGACGATGGCTCTAGCGATCAGCGGCCTGATGAAGAAGAGGGTGGCGAAGCAGACGTGCAAGAACAGGTATCTACCCAGCGAGTTCAATTTCCCGAAGGGCAGACGGGGACACTGTTAGCCAATTCAGTCGGACCCGGTAGAGTGCAGCGCTACATGGTGAATGCCAACCAGGGACAGGTCATTACCGTGAAAATTACTCAAGCCAGTGGTCCTGTAACCTTCGATGTGACTTTTCCGGGGGGAGAAGCGATTGCTGAGGCTGAAGGGGTGTTGTATTGGAACAGTGTTTTACCTTTGGGAGGTGATTATGCTGTAGATGTGCGAGCTAGCAGTGAGGCGAACTTTACCTTGGATGTTCAAATTGTTGGCCAAGGAACCCAGAGTCCTTAGGGTAGATATTGCCTTTATATTGAAGAAAAATCGTGGGGTGGGTACGACCTACCATTGTGTGAATAGTGAGTGGATTATTAATTGCAGCGACGGATACGGAGTGTGGCAAGACGGTTTTAACCTGTGCGCTGATAGCCTACTGGCAACAGTATTGTGCGTCGCGTCGCCTGGGGGTGTTAAAACCAGTCCAAGCCGGTGAAGGTGATCGTGAATTATTCCAGCAAATATTTAATCTGGAGCAATCGCTTGATGAGTTAAACCCTGTGTTTTATGGGGCTCCATTGGCACCGCCGATTGCAGCCGCCCTAGAGAATACGACGGTAGATTTAGCCCCGGCATGGCAACGTTATATGGTTCTAGATAAAGAATGTGATTGGGTGCTGGTGGAAGGTTTAGGCGGTTTGGGATCTCCGGTAACTAATGAGCTGCTCGTGGCGGATCTGGCTGCAGATTGGCGGTTGCCAGTGGTGTTGGTGGTGCCGGTGAAATTGGGTGCGATCGCAGCTACCGTCGCCAACGTAGCCCTCGCCCGTCAACACCGGCTGCAGCTTCAAGGCATTGTCCTGAATTGCACGACACCCGAAGCCGAAGATAAAGTGGAGCAACTCACCCCACCAGAAATGATTAGTGACCTGACCCGTATTCCAGTGCTGGGGGTATTGCCCCATTTTGACGATCCAACAGACTTGGCGCAGCTGAGTGCAGCTGCGCGTGGGCTGAGCCTTGAAGCCATCATGCCCCAGCCATTTTGGGTGGCTTAATCGTATTGCAAGGCAGTGTTGGAACCAGATATGGTTTGTATAAGGCTTCAGAAGACCTAGCTACGCCAGAATTTATATACTGAGCTTATAACTTGTGTCTGCTAAGGTCCTATGGTTTCAACGCTGCCTGCCAATACGCGAATTTCTAAAGTTCCGCCTCAGGTGCGGGGCAACATTCAAACTCTGCAATCGCACTTGGTGGAGTGGCGGCGTCATCTACATCAGCGCCCAGAGCTAGGTTTTGAAGAGACCATAACGGCTGACTTTATTACTCAGCAGCTGACTCGGTGGGGCATTGAACACCAAACTGGCATTGCTAAAACCGGTATTGTCGCTACTATCCAAGGCTCTCGCCCTGGTCCGGTGTTGGCGATTCGAGCTGATATGGATGCTCTGCCCATACAAGAGCTGAACCAGGTGCCTTATCGCTCACTCCATAACGGCAAAATGCATGCCTGCGGCCATGATGGTCATGTCACCATTGCTTTGGGGACAGCCCATTATCTAGCGCTGCATCGCGATACCTTTGCCGGAACAGTTAAAATTATTTTTCAACCTGCAGAAGAAGGGCCTGGCGGTGCCAAACCCATGATTGAAGCTGGAGTGCTCAGCCAGCCTGAGGTTGACGCTATTATTGGCCTACACATTTGGAATAATTTACCTTTGGGAACAGTGGGTGTGCGCAGTGGCCCACTGATGGCCGCTACCGAATATTTTCACTGCACGATTCAAGGGCGTGGAGGGCATGGGGCTTTGCCACATCAGACCGTTGATTCTATTGTGGTTGGGGCACAGGTGGTGACCGCATTACAAACCATTGTGGCCCGTAACATTAGCCCCATTGAGTCTGCTGTTGTGACCGTCGGAGAATTTCAGGCTGGCACAGCGGTAAACGTGATTGCTAATAGTGCACGTCTCAGCGGTACTGTGCGCTACTTTAACCCAGAGTATCGAGACGTGTTGCCAGAGCGCATGGAAGCCATCATTGCTGGAGTGTGTCAGGCCCATGGTGCCAGCTACCAGTTTGACTATACTCGCCTGTATCCGCCGGTCATTAATGATGCAACCATTGCCGAGTTGGTTAAATCTGTTGCCAGCTCAGTGATTGAAACGCCTGCTGGTGTGGTGCCAGAATGCCAGACCATGGGCGGTGAGGATATGTCATTTTTCTTGCAAGAGAAACCCGGTTGTTATTTCTTTTTAGGATCGGCAAATCCTGATTTAAATCTGGCATATCCCCATCATCACCCCCGGTTTGACTTTGATGAAACAGTTTTAGGAACAGGTGTGGAAATATTTGTACGATGTGTTGAGCGCTTTTGCCAACAGAAATAAACAGGTAGGGGCATTGCATGCAATGCCCCTACCTGTTAGATGCCCGACATGGGGAGAATGCGTTGGGTCCACCATTGAACAGTAAAAACTAATGAGAACAACAAATACAGTTCAATCAGAGCAAGCAACAGCAGAGCCTTGTTGGCGAGGTAGTCTGGATCTTCGCTTCGCGAATATAAATGGCAGAACTTTTCCTGCCAAGAGTTTCAGCACATCTCCATTACGTATTCAGCGACCTTTTTACCCGGTGGCGGCCCCAGGAAATTGTCAAAGTGTGATTGTCCATACGGCAGGGGGAATGGTGGGGGGCGATCAGCTGGATATGGTGATCACGGCTGAGGCTGATACTCAGGTCTTAGTGACCACAGCGGCAGCCCATAAGGTATATCGCAGTCAGGGTGATTGGGCACAGCAGACGATTCAGCTCACGGTTGCCAGTGATGCCTATGTGGAATGGCTGCCTCAGGAGCTGATTTTGTTTGATGGGGGACGGTTTCAGCAATCCCTGAAAGTAGATTTAGAGCCTGGTGGGGTATGGCTGAGCTGGGATATTACTCGGTTTGGGCGCAGTGCCAGGGGAGAGACGCTGACGACTGGACAGTGGCGATCGCAAACCGAAATCTGGCAGCAGGGTGCTCCCCTATGGATCGACCAGCAGCAGCTTTTAGGGGGGTCTGAGGTCCTGGGTAGTCGGAATGGATTAGCTGGATATCCAGTCGTCGGTACGTTTTTGTTATTGGGTAAGTCCATTACTCCAGAACATCTCAGTGCCATCAGAACTCGCCTTAATTTAAAGAGCCTAACGGGGTGTGACGCCGGTGTTACCCAATTAGAACAGGGACTGGTGGCCCGTTACCGAGGCTCCTCTAGTCAAATCGCTCGACAGTATTTTATTGATATCTGGCAATATTTTCGAGCCAAAGTGCTGGACCAGAAAAGCTATATACCAAGGGTTTGGGGAGTTTAATCTGCTTTTGTATTGTCAGGTGGGCACAGCCCACCTGACCTATTATTTAGATAACGTTTAGCTCTAAGTTGACCGCAGCAGATCCTGGTTTAATATCTCTGTTGTGGTTAGTCTCCGTCGCATCCTATGCAACTCACTCCTCAAGAAAAAGATAAGCTGCTGATTTTTACGGCTGCTTTGGTGGCTGAGCGTCGTAAAGAGCGAGGGCTAAAGCTTAACCACCCAGAATCCGTGGCCTATATTTCTGCCGCAATTTTAGAAGGCGCGCGCGATGGCCGGACAGTGGCTGACTTGATGACCTACGGCACAACGTTACTGAACCTTAATGATGTCATGGATGGCGTGGCGGAAATGATTCACGAAGTTCAGGTGGAAGCGACGTTCCCAGATGGTACTAAGCTGGTTACCGTACATAATCCAATTCAGTAGAAGACGTTGCATGCAACGTCTGTACATTCAAAATTCGATTGTTTAGGCGTTTTTATGGTTGAGTCCGATGGTTCTGATGGTTTTATAAGTTCTGGTGGTGGTTTTCAGGATATAGACCTGGATCAGGAAAGTCGTACCCATGTGTTGGAGGCGATTGCTGAGGCCTTAGACCGCTATGCGTTTCCAGAAGCGGCGGCAAAAGCTCAGGCAGATATTCGACAACGGCTGAGCGATGGCGGCTACAGTGACATTGTTAGCGGACATCAGTTTGCAGAAACCCTAACCAATCAGCTGCAAACCCTGACTGAGGATCAGAGTATTCAGGTGTATTTTAGTCCTGCACCGCTGCCAGACTTAAATGCTGATACACCACCGACGGCTGAAGAGCTGGCCTATCAGAAGCAACAAAGCCAGCGTCGTAACTTTGATATCAATCAGGTGGAACGACTGTCAGGCAATTTAGGATTTTTGCAGCTCTATGGGTTTGAACCACCCGAATTTGCTGGGGAAACCTTAGCGGCGGCTATGGCCTTTGTGGCGAATACAGACGGCTTAATCATTGACCTACGTTATAACCGGGGTGGTTCGCCGGGAATGGTAGCACTGCTGTGTAGCTACCTTTTACCCGCTTATCCAGCCGTTCACCTGAGCGATGTGCATTGGCCTTCGGAACAACACACTCAACAAAGTTGGACATCGGCCTATGTAGGGGGTCCGCGTTACCTGGACCGATCTGTCTATGTTTTGACTGGGCCAGAAACGGCGACAGCAGCTGAGGAATTTGCTTATACACTGAAACAGCTTGATCGGATTACGTTAATTGGCGAAACAACGGCTGGAAAAGCTAATCCAGGAGCTGGTCAGCGGTTACATGACCATTTTTGGATGTTCTTGCCCACAGGGCAGGTGCTTAGCCCAATAACGGGTAGAAATTGGGAGGGTAGTGGCGTATTGCCAGACTTTAAGGTACCGATAGAACTAGCCATGAAAGTTGCCCACTATATGGGATTAACCGACTTAAGTAAAAAGCCTGGAGCCCTGGATCGAGAGCTGGAAGCTGCTCTAGAAACGGTGAAAAAGCAACTTGATCAAATGCAGCAAGATTTAATTAGTCAGCTTGGAGGATTACGATAATGTCTGGTAGTTCTACCGTTGTTCCTGGGGAACTGTTGCCCGCAGCAGGTGACATTGAACTTAATGCCGGTCGCCCAACTGTCACGTTAACTGTGGCTAACAGCGGGGATCGCCCCATTCAAGTTGGTTCGCATTTTCATTTCTATGAAGTGAATAATGCGTTGCAATTTGATCGAGATCAGACCAAGGGAATGCGTCTAGATATTCCGGCGGGGACAGCGGTCAGGTTTGAACCGGGGGATGAGCGCTCTGTAACATTGGTTGCGTTGGCAGGAGAGCGTAGAGTCTATGGATTTAACCAACGGATAGAAGGTAGCGTGTAGGACTGCTAAAAAATCAGCACTTTGTTCAGTGACAACACAACAAAACGTTGATTATGTCTGATATGGGGATTAACTCCTTGAATCAGGAAAATGTCTCCTGGATAGAGCTGCAAATTTGTCCACATCCAGAGCTGTCATTGCTTCGTAGAGGGAACGATTAGTTTGGATGTGATGTGAATGCCGATGTGTTCTGTCTCTGGCGGTATCTGGTCCAACCGGGCGACCACACCTGTTAAATGTGTTCTGAGATTAACTGACGTTGACTATGTTACGACTACACCATTTTGCTGCAATTGCTTGCCTACAAGGGGCATTGCTCTTGGGTAATGTGCCAGTATTGGGGCAAACATCTGATGAAGCTGTAGGGTTACCAGCGGCCATTACGCCTAACTTAGAAGGGATTGTAGACCTTGCAGAGACAGACTTGCCTCTCGGTGTAGGCTACCTATCCCCACGTCGTCGTGCCGGTGTGCAGGCGGATTGGTTGTCGGAGGTGGAATTGCCGCTTTACAGCGAGCCCGGTGGCGATCATTGGGGCTGGATTTGGCAAGGTTGGCTGATTCCCAATGGGCAACAGGCGTTTGCCATTGGTCGTGATGCCAGCTTTACGATGGTTAGTGTAGACCCGCTACTGCTTGCATTTCCTGTGCTAGAAGCCCGTGAAGATGGCTGGTTGCAACTGCAATATACCAATGGTGGCAGTGCGTGGATTCACCGTGAACAATTGGATGATCGCGGCATGGAACTCTCGTTTTATTCCTGGGCAGAACGATTGGCTGAAGCTGATATCGTAGCTTTGAGAAATAGAAATGATGCTCAAGTGTTGCGATCGCAACCCGAACGAGGTCGCAACGTCCTGAGCCTGGTTAGTCCTAGCAGCCTGATCGAACCCTTGGAAGTCAAAGACAACTGGATTCGTGTCCGTGTTACTCGCCCCGCTAATGGCTGTGAGCCCCTAGCGGGTGCTAGTGAGCAAGAAGGCTGGCTACAGTGGCAAAACAACGATGGGGAAGTGTTACTGTTGCCGAGCCGGGACGAATGTGCGGGGTAGAAGGTTAAAAATGTTCGTCATATACTCGTCGGAGCTCCGTAGCTAGCGTAAGCTATCCAGTGGCTTTGTTTTTTTCCTTTAACTCCAGGAGACTCCGATGAGCTACCGCATGGATCGCCGCGCCTATGCTGAAACCTATGGCCCCACCGTAGGAGATCGGGTTCGTTTAGCAGATACGGCACTGGTGATCGAGGTAGAACAGGACTTTACCACCTATGGCGATGAGGTCAAATTTGGTGGTGGTAAAGTAATCCGCGATGGCATGGGCCAATCGCCAATTACGCGGGCTGATGGCGCGGTGGACATGGTAATCACCAACGCGCTGATTTTGGACTGGTGGGGAATTGTTAAAGCCGATATTGGGATTAAAGACGGTCGCATTGCCAAGATTGGAAAGGCAGGAAACCCTTATATTCAGGACAATGTAGACATTATTATTGGCCCCTCTACCGAAGCGGTGGCTGGTGAGGGCATGATTGTTACCGCTGGGGGCATCGACTCCCATATTCACTTTATTTGCCCCCAGCAGATAGAGACGGCCATTGCCAGCGGTGTGACCACAATGATCGGTGGTGGTACTGGACCAGCGACCGGGACAAATGCCACTACCTGTACCCCTGGAGCTTGGAACATGTATCGCATGTTGCAAGCGGCGGACGCATTTCCCATGAATCTGGGGTTTCTGGGTAAAGGTAATAGTGCTCAGCCTCAAGGTTTGGTGGAACAAGTACAAGCTGGTGCGATGGGTCTGAAGCTCCATGAAGACTGGGGCACAACACCAGGTGCCATTGACACTTGCCTGGCTGTGGCCGATGACTTTGATGTGCAGGTGGCGATCCACACTGACACCCTTAACGAGGCTGGGTTTGTAGAGAACACCATTGCTGCCTTTAAGAATCGGGTGATTCACACCTATCACACTGAAGGGGCGGGGGGCGGACATGCACCAGACATTATTAAAGTGTGTGGCGAAGCCAATGTGCTGCCGTCATCCACAAACCCCACGCGCCCCTATACGCGCAATACGCTGGATGAACACCTAGATATGCTGATGGTGTGTCATCATCTGAGCCCCAGTATTCCTGAGGATGTGGCCTTTGCCGAGTCTCGTATTCGCCGAGAGACCATTGCGGCTGAGGATATTCTGCATGACCTCGGTGCCTTTAGCATGATTGCGTCGGACTCCCAGGCCATGGGGCGTGTAGGTGAAGTGATCATTCGTACCTGGCAGACGGCTCACAAGATGAAAGTGCAGCGGGGGTCCCTGGCAGAAGATTCTGACCGTAACGATAACCATCGTGCTAGGCGCTACGTGGCTAAGTACACGATCAATCCTGCGATTACCCATGGTATTGCCCATGAGGTAGGTTCTCTAGAAGCGGGCAAGCTGGCAGATATTTGTCTGTGGAAGCCCGCATTCTTTGGCGTGAAACCCGAGATTGTGATTAAGGGTGGGGCTATTGCCTGGGCGCAGATGGGTGACCCCAATGCCAGTATTCCCACACCGCAGCCCATCCATATGCGACCTATGTTTGGTAGCTTTGGCGGTGCTATTGGTAGCACATCCCTAACATTTATTTCTAAGGTCGCTGCTGAGGCAGATATTGCTGGCCAAATTGGGTTACAGACAACGGCTGTGGCAGTGAGCGGCTGTCGTAATCTCAGTAAGGCTGACATGAAGCTAAATGACTATCAGCCCAAGATGGAAGTGGATCCTGAGACCTATGAAGTGCGAGCTGATGGGCAATTGCTCACTTGTGAGCCAGCTGAAGAGCTGCCCATGGCCCAGAGGTATTTCTTGTTTTAGGAGATATGGAGATATTTAGAGAAACATGGACTGAACTCACATAGGGTGAATGTTGAACATGTTAATCCCAAAAACGATCAGTCAGCATCTGGAAACCTAGATACAGTATGAGATTGAATACATGAGTTTTCCAAAAAACACTGAAAAATCTAAACTCTATCTGAATGAAGAAAGGTTTTAGCTAGTAAAGGTTTTACGGCTATTTAAATCGTTGGGGAATCCTTTCCAGGATACGATTGCCAAACACATGATCCAGACCTAAATCGTTCATGTGTACGTAACCAATATGATAATGGCATGTGTCATTGGTACAAACGCGTTCCCTTAGGGCCTCTTCAAAGTTGGGATGATAAATATTGCCGATGGGGGCTTTAATAAAATGGCATCGGCGCATAGTTCCTTCTCCATCCACAGAGAAGACCGATTTCCCGGTGCGGCATGCTTTACCAAGACTGGGGTAATAGTGGGTGTTTAATTCGTAAAGTGGATCAATGGTTTGGAAAAAGTCGCGGTCTTCTGGGGTAAGTTGAGGTAGCTCAGCTTTGACGGCGTTGATCCATAGATAGACGTTGGGAGGCAACGTTTTGCGAAGAGATCGAATGGCGGGGATGAATTGTGGAAAACCCACGACACCAACACTAAATTGAATGTTTTGGTTCATAAGAGTGTGACACTTTTGTAGAAAGTGTTTTTCATTGGACCATTCTGGATGAAAGGTGGCCCAGAGGGCTAGAGTGTTTGGCTCTGCCTGACTTATCCAGTCAAGATGGCAAGATAAATTGGTTTGGATGGCGACTTTTTGTACATTGGGTAGGTGGGATAGATGACTGAGATTCTCTTGATACCATTTATGAATTAATGCTTCGCCCCATGGAGTAAAGAGGATGCCAAAGTTGTGTTCAGTGTGTTCTGTAATCCATTGGACAAATCGTTTTAAGGCCTGGCGGTCCACATCGAGTTCGGTAGCCGTTTGTTGACGTTTGGCAAAGGGACAGTAATGACAGCCGTAATTACAGCTGATTAGAGGGCCTCGATAAAGAATGCTGAGATCCATGTTGGATTGATTGAATGGTTATTATTTGATTTTATAGGTGTTCATTAGGGTGTTGACATTGTCTGAAAATAGGCTGGGGCCAATGGCATCTGAGCGTTCTAGACCTAGTTCAGTAAGGTGCAGGTGGTGATGGTGTTGTTGCAGAAGTTTCAGAGTTAGGAAATGCTGTAGCTTTGGAAAATCGGTTAATGCGTCCGTGTGAAAGCGATCGCAATACCCCCCCATATCTAACCCCTCTGGAGACAGTAAAGACAGTAAAATAAATCGCCGCTGTTGTTCTTCTCGATTTAACTCAAAGCCATAGTTAACGATGTCAAAATCTTGATCAGTGCTGTCAATGTAGCGAGCTAGGATATGTTTGATTTCTTTGGCATTGACAGCATAGTCATAGGAATAATGAAGTGCTTGAGTGTAGGATCGGGCTCCGCAGCCCAGGCCTATCATGCCATCGACCTGACAGCAGTAAACAGGACCGGAACGTGAATTCACATCAATTTTCCGAAACATCCGCATTGAGACCTGTTCGTAGCCCTGGTCTAATAATAAATCTCGCCCAGCGCGATAACAGTCTAATCGATGATCATCCCAGGCCTGATTAGTCATTCCTAATCCCGTTAAGGGTCGCACATACAACGGATACAGATATAACTCTTCCGGTTGAAACTGTAGCGCAGTGTGGATAGACTGCAGCCAGCTGTCTATGGTTTGTCCGGGCAATCCATAGATCAAGTCGATATTCAAGGTGGGAAACTCAATTTCGCGAATACGACACAGCACATCTTTAACGACTTCAGCGGTTTGACGACGTTGGGTGGCTAGCACTTCGCTATCGATAAAGCTTTGCACACCGATGCTAATGCGATCGGTGCCATAATCAAACAACAGATCTAATTTTTCTGGGGTGGCGGTGTCAGGAGAGACTTCAACAGATACGGGAATTGTTTGCAGGGGTGCTCCCATCGTGGTTGCTGCAATCTCTAAAATCTGTGCCAGGGCTTTAGTGGGGAGTTGGGTGGGGGTGCCACCGCCGAGGGCAAACCGGGCAAATGTTGGATTATCAATACTCTCCTGAACACGATGGGCCTGTCGTTGAACGGCCTTGATGTAATTGTTGATAAAATCATTATCCTGGGTCACCGTGGTGAAGAGATTACAAAAGCCACATCGCATCTCACAAAAGGGAATGTGAATATACAAAAACAGTGAGTTCTGGTCTTCCTTAGACCATACATCGTGAACAGATTTTACTGGTAAAGGTCGATAACTGGTCTTGTGAGGATAGGAATAAACATAATGTTGATAGGGTGATTGAGTTAATAAGGGAACAGGGACTGTCATAGGAGAAATCCAGGAAAGAATTGAAAACTAACGATACGGTTTTATGATTACGTCTGCATAGGGAACTGTCCACACAACTGGATGGGCACAACGGTGACCAGTGTAACCATCTTCACCATAGGTGGTGCCATGGTCTGAACAGAGAATGGCATAGGTGGGGGCGCGACATCTCAGACCTTGCCAGAGGGAAACCAGGGCCTGATCAACATACTCTAATGCAGCGCCGTGGCTTTCTATGGAGTCTGCTTGGGCTCCGGGTAAGTAGAAATAGTTGGGCTGATGCAGGGCTGATAGGTTAATGAACAGGAAAATACGTTGTTGTTTGGGAATGACTTGAATGCGATCGCAAGCCAACTTTACCTGACATTCTGTAGACTGCGGATTTGTCACTCCTAATTCCGGTGATCAATACCGTTCCTGAAACAGATTGGGGAGTACACAGCTAAGGGGATTTAGTTGATTAAAAAAGCCTACCCCACCGATACAAATGGTGCGATAACCTTTGGCCGCTAACCCTTCCGGCAGACTAGGGGCATCTAGTACACAAGTTTCTGGGGTGATGGTGGTACTGCCTGCAAAATTTAAGGCAAAGGGGCGGGGGTGCTTTCCCGGTGTGATGGGAGTGGGTAGAAATCCGGCAAAGAATGCTTGATGAGCGGCATAGGTAAAGCTACCGGGAGAGTGCCGAGCCTCCCAGCCTTGGGGAATTAATTGGGCTAAGTTGGGTAAGCGGCCTTGTTCAAATAACCGTTGGGCCACATCGTAGCGGAGGGTGTCGAAAGTGAGTAGCAGAATGTCATGGGTGCCGACCAGCTGATTAACGTTCAGTCTGGTGGGTAGATGATGCGTGGACATAGGGTAACCCTTGGTGCTGCTGGAGTAAGGTTTTTATTTCTGTGGTGTAGGTGTCTTGACCTTGCCAGGTGATGCCCCTGAGTAAATCACCAAAGGCATTAACTTCTAAGACATAATGGTCCTTGAAATTGGGGGCAATGAGTAGGTCAATGCCACAGTAAAGGCTTTTGGGAAAGCAGGCAGCGGCCTGTTCGCAGGTGTGCATCATGGTGGCCCAGTTATCAGCGGTAAGGGCTGAGGGGAGATCGGTGATGGATTTGCGATCGCTACCCAAATGCAAATTGGTCATGGGGCTTTTCCCCACACGCACCACCACATGTTTAGCCTCTCCCCCAATCACCACCACCCGCAGGTCAAACTCTCTGCCATCTATCCTGGCCTTAGGCATCCACGCTTCAACTTGAATAGTCTCTTTAGCAAGGAAGTTAATAATCTCGGCAATGTGTTGGGGATTGCGATATTGATAAACCTTGCGAGAATTATAAAATCGCAGTTTACCTTGCTCCATGGTACGCTCCACAGTTGTGATCGCCCGTTCGTTCTCACCACGATAGTCATAGGCAACAACACCTGATGCCGATGAACCATGGGCAAGTTTAATAAAAACACGCCGACAGCCCTGCTGTGCCATCCGTTCCTTAAGCTGATCATAGTTCTGGATCGGCTCTTTGCGCACCAACGAGCATGGAATTGGAATATCGGCATTTTCTAAGATCCGCTGACACCGAATCTTATCAAACATGCTGACAATGTTATCTGGATGATTCATCACCTGCCCTTGCAACGATTGCATCCAAGATTGAAGACAATGTCGCCAACCCAAATACCATTGGCGCGGGTAGAGAATTCTGCCTTTATCTTCAGGCAATTGATAGGCAGCTGTAGCGCTGATCCGCTGATGATCGCCCGAATCATCTACTACAGCGCCAGTGGCAACAAAACCGCGATCAACAACAAAGTTTCGTTCCGGAGCCTCAAACCGAAACCAAGCGTTAGATCCATCCCAATCAGTTAGAGAATTTTTTTCAGCAAGCAGCTCCTCATAGGAGACTAATTGAGCCATAGATAGACCACACCCCCTAAGCGCCTGTTGAAAGAGATCCACTCTACGGCTTTGAGGATTAGCGATGAGAACAAAATTGATCATATCAAGTTGACTATTAGTCATCTATGAAGGAATCAAATAAATTAGGTTCCATTTTTAGCTGTAGAGACGTTGCATACAACGTCTCTACAGCCAGTGGAATTCCTATTCAGACACCACACAATATCGACGAAATTCAGGGTCTTCGTCTTCCTCTTCTTGCCGCTGTCCATCAGCAATGATCTGCATCCCTAACGTCGTCAACTGCTCGATTAGCGCATCCGAGAGATAACTTTCCGACACATTTAAGATTTCTAAATCACGAATAGCAGGGCTCGCCAACAACTCAGTGGCTCCCGCATCTGAGAGCGTCCCCAGAGACAGATCTAACACCCGTAACCTTGGCAGCAGGGCAGACTTTACCAATCGTTCTATAAGTTCATTGGTAAATTTGCTATTGCGCAGTCCCAGGTAAGCCAGATTGGAAAAACACAGATTATCCAAAACAGGTTCTAGATCTTGTTCCCAGCAATCACCACCATAGTTGTCACTGCCAAACCAAAATTCCAAATGCTCCAGGGCAGGCAGCTTCCAATTATAAATTTGATAAACTGTATCGCGACTGAGGCCACCCGTTTCAAGGATTAAGGCCTTCAGATAGTCGTGCTTAGCTGGTGTTGTAAACGTCAGTCCTGTGCCACCCCGCACCTGCAAAATTTCTAACTGAGGATAGGCCAGCAAAAGAGGAGACATATCACTTTGCTGTAGCCAGGAAATTTCACATTCCTCATAGGTAATATCGCCAATAAACAGAGCTTTCAGATTTGGTAAACGATCATTGATTTCCGCTAATGTACTGACCAACTTAGCTGTTGATGATTCCTCCGTGCATACGTCCCCATCCCCTTGCCAAAGGCCTAGGACCAAGGCCTCAATATCAGTAGCTTCAGGTCTGTTTACGAGTTGCTGCAACACCTCAACTAGTGATTCGTCGTCGTCATAGTCACAACGCAAAGCATAGGCTGTATTTTGGGGATTTGCCAAGGACTGATCGTGCTGAAATTCTTGGACTGTTCTATTGGCAAAACGAGTGGTGTGTTTCCCTTCATATCCGCCATAACCTGCTAACCGTTCGGTCAGGTTCCAACCGGGTACCGTATGCTGAGTTCCATTGAACGTGGGTGAATCAGTCATAGTTGAAAACGTGAGAAGACCGCAAAACTTCTTGAATTGGAAATGTCAGTAATGCACCTGCTCTAATGACGTCTTAGATTACCCACACGTTGCCTATGGCTTGCCTAAAGGCTAGCTCCTGCGAAATATGGGAATACGATTTCAGTGCTGACCTGACAATAGCGCAATAATTATCGCGCCTATATCCAATAATAGTTCGTTTGAACTATTATTGGGGTGACAAGGTGTGCACTCTGAAGCGTCAATTCTTCAAAAGAGGGCTTATGTGAGTGATGGTTTTGGCTGTGGGATTTTGGGCCAAAGACCACAGATAATAGGTGTGATGCCCAGGAAGATTGCGATCACACTACCCATAAAGTTTAGAAGTCTTAACACCTCAAGACATAGATAATTTCTTTCTCATCTTCATATATATGAGTTTAGGTACCCCAAAAGGACGCCTCCTAACGTTATGACTACCTTTCAATACACCAGCCTGATTGCGGCCTCAACTGCGACCGTTTGGCGTTTTCACGAACGGCCTGACATCCTTACCCTTCTGACACCACCCTGGCAACCTGTCGAAGCCGTCCGTCGTGAAGGTGGCCTTGGCCCTGGAGCCATCAGCGAGTTTCGTTTGTGGCTAGGGCCTATTCCTATCACCTGGATCGCCCGCCACACCGATGAATATGAACCCAATCGGTTATTTACAGATATCCAAGAAAGCGGCCCACTGGATGCCTGGACCCATCGCCATCGGTTTGAATCCGAAGGTGAGCAAACGCGGTTAACCGACGATATTGTCTTCACCTTGCCGGTAGAGTGGGCCAGTGAACCCCTGATTGGCTGGTTTGTCCTACAGCGTTTGCAGGACATGTTTGACTATCGTCATAAGGTGACGCGGGAGGCTTGTGAGTAGCCCTCACCCTAAATCCCTCCCACCAGGGAGAAGGACTTTGCAGGAAGAAACCCAACTAAAAACTAAAAATTCCCTAAGAAAATAAAATCAATTAACGTCCAAATTTCGGATGTACAAGCGTTCCATGGAACGTCTCGTCCATATTTACTTGTGGACTTTTTTATTTATAGCTTGCTCTTACGCAATATCCGCTGGCGGTTCCCCTTTTTCCTTCAGTTGCTGCAATTGTGCCCGCATCACCTGCTCCAGCATGGTTCGCGGCACCTCAATGCCCTGACCTTTTCCCTTTACCTGCATAAAAATAATGCTGTCTAGCTGCTTTAGCGATAACAGCTGAAACAGTAGGTGGGTGCTGGGATGAGGCAGTGCCATCATCTGAGGATTATCAGCTGCGCTGGCTGCTGCCGCTTCTAGGGATGGGTATGCATAGACGACCGTTTTCGTTGTTTTGGGATCTTGCCGACCACGCAGTGTCGTCATGACCCAGCCCTGTCCTAAAGACTGGACGACGTAATATAGTTGTCTTGGCAGTTGACCCGCGATTTCCTTTAACAGGGGTGCTACCAACGAAATTGCCTGACCAGTTGTCTGATCCGGAGCTTCATCAATCAAAGTTTGAATTTGTTTTTCGATATCCATCTGACTTTTTTGATAGTTTCGTGAAAATTACTGACTTTTGTTAGAACGTGCGGAATACTGTCTATGCTCAGGTGAGGGAATGCCTGGGACGCTCTAGCTCTAATGACCACGCTGCTAATGCTTGAGGAAACGTCTACAACGCTCGTAGAAGCACTTAATACAGAAGTTTTGAAGTTGCTCAAGCAAGCGACCAGAACCTCCGAAAAAAGTTGCCAGGCTGTCGCCGAGCGCATCTGTAGTGAATCGCTTCGTATTTGTACAGAAAGCCAACGTATTCAAAATTCTGGAGATGTAAAAAGTTGGGCATTTAACCTCGCTAATCATCGAGTTGACCAGTGCATTCGCTATTACAAACTTAGCTCTGAACGGGGGCGCATCGAGCTGCATAGTACTCTCAGTGCCATTATCTATCGCTATATATCAGTTCCCTACGCTCAAACTAGCTATCAGGCGCGACTTTCCCTAATTGAAGATTTTCTACAAAATTTCTATAGCGAAGCAATCAATGCTTTTCGTCGGGAAAATCAGATGGAGGTAAACTTTCAGCCCCGCACGGCTCTGGAGCTAGCTGAATATATGGCCTTCACTGAGCGCTACGGTAAGCGTCGTATCCCTTTGAGGCGAGGACGGAGTCAACAGCTCATTATTTTGCGAGCCCAAACCTTTTCCAAGCAGCAGCCCCCAGAAACAGCGGTCGATATTGAGCAGGCCACTGAAGCTGCTAATGACAATGACCAAAGCTGGAAGAATGCACCCGTTCAGCGCCTACGGGAAGAAATTTTGCTGCAGTCTGACACCCAGCCAGAGGATAATCTGCGGGAGCGAGTTGTCGACGAGTTGATGGTTTACCTGAAAGATAAAAAGCAAGAGGATTGTGCCGACTACTTTAGTTTGCGGCTTATGGATCTGCCTGCCAGTGAAATTGAAGATTTGCTAGGCCTCACATCCCGTGAGCGCGATTACCTGCAGCAGCGCTTTAAGTATCATTTGCTGCGGTTTGCGCTGACGCATCATTGGGAATTGGTCCATGAATGGCTCGGTATTGAGTTAGAAAAAAATTTGGGATTAACACCTCAACAGTGGGATCACCTACAAGAAAAAATGGACCAGAGCCAGACAAAATTACTACAGCTCAAACAGCAAGGGCTTTCTGATGCGGATATATCGCAAGCGTTGGGTTTGAGCTTGACTCAAATTAGGAAACATTGGTCTAAACTGCTTGAACAAGCCTGGGAATTACGTAATCTATCAGTTAGTTGACTCCGTTAGTTGACGATCGACTTTTTTTGTGTAGACAACCGAGCTAAATTTTTTACACTCTCGGTTTTATCATCCGGATCAGGGGTATTTAGCCATGAATAGTGAGTCAGAAAATTTGAAGCGCTTATTGCTAGAGTTTTTAACTTTTGACCGCTCGGCGTCCCCTATGTCAGGGGGTGAGCCTACCCCATCGACAGGATCCAACCCATCAGCAGTTTGTGCATCTGAAGTCGGATCTGACGCTGTATCATTTGACTTTTTATTTGAAACGGGTCAGTCGTTTAACTTCGGAGATAAAACCACTGTGCAAGATCGTTTCCACACACTTTTAAAACACCGATTCCAAACGGAATTTGCCAATCGGCCCCCACTGTTTCCTTGGGAAGCAGAAGTGCGTGAGTATCCGACTGAGATACCCATGCCTGCCTATGCTCAATCTATTAGCCGACTGTGGCTTGAAAACCCACTGCGGTTTAGCATATCGAGCAAGTTGCCTGAGGCTGTTTTGCAACAGCTATTAGACCGCTGTCAGAATATGGCTCAGTCTACTCAAAAAGAAGGCATTAAGCTCATCAAAATTGTCGAGTCCATGTTTCCAGATTCTTTGGAAGCCCTGGAGCCAATTGCCAATATTGTGCTGACGCCGGCTTATCGAGACCCTACCCTGAAAGAAGCCACCTTGAAAGAGGTTGAAAACATGGCTGGTGGCTATGAACAAGCCACTGCTGAGCAGCAAATCGCTTTGACCATGTTGGCCTCGATAGAAATTATGTCCGCACTGGCATTAACTGTGTCGGCTACAGATCCTACAGCTAGCCGTGATTGGGTGACTCCCCAGGGTGTGGTTCACTTGGATGTGAACTATACAGGTGCGGTTTTGATTATCAATGTAACCATGCCTATGGGTGGCAGTATTCAACTTATTGGAGCTGATGCAGATAGCCAGTCATCTCGCCCTGAAGCAGGTATGCTGACACTGGCAAAAACAGCTCCGGTCGTTGGTGGTTCTTACTCCTTGGAAGTGTCCTTGGATAATGATTGCCAGCGTCCTTTGCGATTTTCAGTCATGGTTTTAGAGGCATCTGCAAGCTGAGCCCGCTAGGATAAGAATACGCCGACTGATGATGTGTTTGCGCGTTTTTGCCTGGTATGGTTTCTCCGATTTCTACCCCTAATAATTCATCTCAAGATTTGAGTTCATCATGGCGGCAGCGGCTATCGGCCCTGCCGCCATCTGTACCTGAAGACTCGATTGCTTTGCGGGTTTTGGTGCAATGTTTGGTGACAGTGGGGATCGGTAGTCTCAGTGTGGCTGCTTCGGGGGTAACGGATACGTCTGTATGGAATCTGCTGGCGATTCCGCTCAGTGCTGCGGGCGCTTACTGGAGCTGGCGGAGTCGTCGCCGTCGAAATATTGCTGCTAAGTTTCTGATCGCCGTGGGCATGTTGTTGGCCCTGGCGTTTTTTTTAGGGCGGATGGTGAGCATCCCTGGCGATACTCGGATTGTGCTGGCTGAATTGTTGATCCATTTACAGGTGCTCCATAGCTTTGATTTGCCACGACGTAAGGATTTGGGCTATTCAATGATGATTGGTCTGATCTTGGTGGGGGTGGCCGCTACGATCAGTCAAACGCTTCTATTTGGTCCGTTTTTGCTGTTATTTCTTTTACTGTCGCTACCGGTGCTGGTTTTAGACTATCGTTCTCGATTAGGTCTATTAAACTGGCGGCAGATGTCCGTGGGGATATCCTTGCGGCAGTTCGGGAGCATTATTGCTGTCGTTGTAACGTTGGGGCTTTTGATTTTTATCGCGATGCCGCGATTCCCAGGGTATCAACTTCAAACCTTTCCAGTGAGTGGCAGCATTGATGTAACTGGCGAAGTCGATAGTAGGGAAATATTTAATCCAGGCTATGTGAGGCGAGGCAATAACAATACTGGCAATGCAGACGAGGAGCAAGAGGGCTCTGGTGTTAGCCCTGAGGATGGGCCGGGCCGTATTAATCCTGATTTTTACTATGGGTTTAACCGACGGATTAATCAAAACCTGAGGGGTGAGTTGGAACCGCAGGTGGTGATGCGGGTGAGATCGCAACGGGCAGGTTTTTGGCGTGTTATGGCCTTTGATAATTACACTGGCCAGGGTTGGGAAGCATCTCGTGGCGATGAGTTAGCCGAACTCAGACGCTCTCCGCTGTCCTATCGGTTTTTACCGATTACTCCGCAGCCCATTGGCCGCAATGAAGAGGTTGTTCAGACCTACACCATGGTGCAGGATTTTCAGAACTTGGTGCCTGTTCTCTATGCTCCCCATTCAGTGTACTTTCCAGCTGATGAACTAGCCATGGATCCTGAAGGAGCCCTGCGACCCTCTGGGTTGCTGCCTGAAGGTCTGACGTATACGATTGTTTCCAGGGTTCCGGTACGGGATATTCAGCGCCTCAATCAAAGCTCTACGGAGTACAATGGCTCGATTCGGCAGCACTATTTGCAGGTGCCTGATGATATTCGCGATCGCATTCGTACAGAAACCGAGCGTTGGCTAGCCACATCAGAGGAGCCTTTGAATACTCCCTATGAAAAAGCGACATTTTTAGCCCAGATTCTGCGGGATAACTACACCCTGCAAACGGAGCTGCCCTATTTCGAAGAAGATGAAGATCTGGTCAGTGCTTTTCTGTTTAAGTACACCGGGGGCACCCGCGATCAATTTTCCACAGTGCTGACGGTAATGCTGCGGTCTATTGGCATTCCAGCCCGGTTGGCCACCGGGTTTGGCACAGGCCAGTTTAACCCCTTCACTGGGTTTTACATTGTTCGCAACACCGATGCCTATGCTCTAACTGAGGTATATTTCCCTGAGCACGGCTGGTTTTACTTCAATCCGATTCCTGATGGCCTGCTTTTTTCGCCTGATGATAGTGGTGCGAATCCCTTTAGTGTCCTGCGGCAGCTATGGCGCATATTAGTGGGGGTTTTACCAGCTCCTGTTGCCCAATTTATTCGACGTGGGTTTCAGGTGCTGATGTTTGTGATTGGCACAGTCCTACGGTTCTTATCACGTTTTAGTGGCAGAGGTTTACTGAGCGCCCTCTGGTATCTGGTGGGTTTCACGGGGTTAAGTTTCTTGGGATGGTTGATGGTTCAAGGCTGGCGACGGTGGCAGCGTCGGCTTAAACTCAGTCGTCTAGCACCCATGGAGCAAATTTATCAACAAATGTTGTGGATTCTGGCTCAGCAGGGCTATGGTAAACGCGCCAGCCAAACTCCCTTAGAATATGCAGCAGGATTACAACAGCGCTCAGATTTTCGCCAGGGCAGCTTAGTTCGCCAGATAATTGATCGCTACATTTGCTGGCGTTACGGTGGACAAACGGTGGATGTGGATGGTTTACAGACGAGACTGCAAGAGTTACGACGGTCTGGACGGTAATCGAAAATATTGTCCAGTTTGATACTATCTATCAAATGATTTAGCGGTAAAAGCTGCTGCAATTTTTTACAATCACCTAAGACATTGGAGAGTTTTGAATTCTAAGTTCTGAGTTTTGGGTTGTGAATTTTACAGCTCAACTCAAAATACTCAGCAAGCTGAGAAGAGCAAAGCTCTACAAAACTCAAAATTCAAAACTTACAGAAGAGGTCAGTCCGTGGTTAGTCTAAAACAGCTTGTTAAGAATCCCCTCAAAGTCCTTGGTGCTGGTACAAAAGCTGGCAAAGGCTTTCGGCCAGAGGTGTTTGATAGTCATGTGATGACCACCTATGGTCGGTTTCCATTGGCATTGACCCGAGGTGCAGGCTGTCGTGTATGGGATGACCAAGATCATGAGTATTTAGATTTTGTGGCGGGCATTGCCACCTGCACATTAGGCCATGCCCATCCAATCATGGTGGAGGCAGTGACCCAACAGATCCAGAAACTACACCATGTATCGAATCTTTATTACATTCCAGAACAAGGCGCATTAGCCCAGTGGCTGACGGAACATTCCTGTGCTGACCGAGTATTTTTCTGTAACTCAGGTGCTGAGGCCAATGAAGGGGCGATCAAGCTGGCCCGTAAATATGGCCACACTGAGCTGGGCATTGATGAGCCCGTGGTTATTACCGCCAAGGCTAGCTTTCATGGACGTACCTTAGCCACGATTACGGCGACTGGACAGCCTAAGTATCAGAAGAGCTTTTCACCACTTGTGCCTGGGTTCCACTATGTCCCGTTTAATGATGGCGATGCGTTGGAGAGTGCGATCGCATCCCTTAATGCTAGCGGACCTCGTGTGGCTGCCATTCTGCTTGAAGCCTTACAAGGAGAAGGTGGTGTCAATCCTGGTAATGTTGAATATTTCCAACGGGTACGACAACTGTGCGACCAGCATAAAATCCTGTTGATCTTGGATGAAGTGCAGGTGGGCGTGGGCCGTACTGGAAAAGTATGGGGATATGAGAACCTGGGGATTGAGCCCGATGTTATTACCGTAGCTAAAGGGTTAGGTGGCGGTGTGCCTATTGGTGCAATGATGTGCAAATCTAGCTGTGATGTGCTGGGACCGGGCGAACATGCTAGCACCTATGGAGGAAATCCCTTTGTCTGTGGTGTAGCCCTGGCGGTGTGTCAGACCCTGGAGTCAGAGAACCTAATGGCGAATGCTAGCGCCAGGGGACAGCAGTTACGACAAGGTCTGCTTAAGTTGGTGGATGCTTATCCTGAGTTATTTGAACAAGCTCGCGGCTGGGGGTTGATCAATGGTCTGGTTCTAAACGGTGATGCACCCCTGACATCTTTGGACATTGTGAAAGCGGCCATGAATGAAGGCTTGTTGCTGGTGCCCGCTGGCCCTAATGTCGTTAGATTTGTTCCACCGTTGATTGTGAGCGCCGCTGATGTGGATGAAGCCCTGAAAAAACTCTCTAAGGCAGTTAAAATCCTGTCTTAGAGAGAGGGTTATTCAGTGTTAGTTGGCTACAGACACGGGTCGAGCTGACAAGAATGATGCTGTTGCTTTAGCTATATTTGGGCGACATCTCTGGTGTAACGCTGGAGGATTTCAATAGATAATCAATCTTCTTGCGTTGCACCTTATCAAGCGTTGTCGGAAAAGACAGTTCAACAGTCACTTTCTCATCTTCCCAGGCGGCTGAACCCGATGCAGAAGCTTCAACTGAGATCAGCTGAGCTAGCAGCTTCATGGGGGCATGATTATTATTTCCGCTTCTGATTAATAAGCCAACAGGTGGCTGATTCTGCTGAATGTAGTCGCTACCGTGGAGAATTGTATCTGGCATCTCTAGTTTGAGATGGCGAGAACTTGCTGCGGTAATGATGGCTGGGTAAAAATGTCCTTCCCAGTAGACTTCGGTAGGAATATTGACCTGTTTTTGAACAACGGTGGCTTGGGCTGCTTTAGGTTCTCTAAATGCTCTGGAAAGAGCGGTAAATACAAACTGCACCGACTTTAAAAGATTATCGGGGTGAGGTCTGCTTTGGGAGTACCATTCATTGACATCGGCATAGATAACCAGTATCAGCATTTCCCACTGTTCCTGGGTCATGTCAACAAATTCCACAGCCACGGTGACTTCGTTATCTTTGACAACCTTGACTCGATGCACCTTAGCGTCAATACACACGGTCGAATCTGAATCTCCCCAAATCTGCAAGGTTAGGCGATCGGGCAGGTTTGGCCAATTGCTCAAGGAGAGTAGTGCACCTGTTTCACTAATGTTAATGGTTTTACCCACTAAGTCTTGGTATTGGCCATGGTTGTGAATGGCAATATCTAGTTCACGATTCAGACGATGCGCGTCTCGTACTTGTGGTTGTTCATAGGCAACCAGTAATGAGGCCACTAACAGGATGAGATTAAAAACACACCATCCTGCATTAATGAGAACGGCTTCAGTAACGTTTGGATTGATCGCTAACCAGAAGGGGACAGCGAGTAAAGAGGTGACCAGGAGTGCTACCATCACTAAGGTGGCGCGGGAAGAGTTCCAGTCAAAGACTCGCTTAGTTACCGATACACCCTTATCTGTTACGTTAAAACTGCCAAGCTTTGGGTTGATCAAAGCCATCAAGGTAACGATACCGTTTTGAAATGCTAGGGCATATTCAAAGATTTCGTTCCAAAAAGAGAAACGTACTTGCTTTTGGGTGATGTAGTTGGCATACATGGCCAATACAATATGGGGTAATGCGTAGGCTAAAGTTTCAAGACCTATCCCGCGAATTAGGTTAATCCCCAACAGCAAATAGAGGACAGGAGCAAGGGCATATAAAAGACGTGGGAACCCAAAAAAGAAGTGGCTTGTTGCTGAAAAATAGCACAGTCTTTGTGCAAATGATAACTTGAGTTTGGGGTTAAATAATGGGTTTTCAATACGAAGGATTTGAGCCATGCCCCTTGCCCAGCGAACCTGTTGCCCTACGTAAGAAGCAAAGGTTTCAGGGGCAAGCCCGGCCACCATAATCTTGTCGTAATAGATTGATTTGTATTTTTTGGAGTGGAGCCTTAATGAGGTATGGCAATCTTCGGTAACGGTCTCAACAGCGATGCCACCCACTTCCAATAGGGGTTTTTTACGTACAACGGCAGCTGACCCGCAAAAGAAAGCGGCGTTCCAAAAATCGTTCCCTTTTTGAATCACCTTATAGAACAACTCATTGGCTACGGGTACCCGACCCCGAGTCAGCAAATTGCGCTCAAATGGATCGGGATTATAAAACCAGTGAGGTGTTTGCACTAAAGCTACTTTGGGATCTGAAAAGAAGCCGACTGTATTTTTGAGAAGGGGTTTGGCGGGAATATGGTCGCAATCAAGAATGAGAACCAAATCGCCATGGGTACGTTTTAGAGCCGTGTTAATGTTACCTGCTTTGGCATGGTTGTTATTGGGACGCGTGAGTAAAGTACAGCCCAGTTCCTTACACATTCTAGAGAGCTGTTTACGCCGTTCTGGATACTTACGACCATCATCAAGAATATAGATGGTCTTCTTATCTTTTGGATAATCTAGCGCCAGAGCAGCCAGAGCTGTTTTACGAACAATGTTGACATCTTCGTTATAGGTGGGAATGTAGACATCAACCTTTAGCCACTGTTGTTGTGGAATGGTACTGATATCGATGGGGGTGCGATCGCGAATCCTTAATGTCTGAAAATAAGACAGTATCAGAGTACCAATCGCATACAGCTCAGCAACAAACAGCAGTAGGCTAAAGAACCCGTTCACCCAACCGTCCAGATTGAGGGTGTAGTTAACACGGTAGTACAGATACCGTAGCGTCACCACAATGCTGATCCAAGCCATGAAAAGATGTAATGCTTCACTGGCTTGCTTTTGCGGTCGCTGGTTTTCAATCCATACGATTGCCCAACCCAATAGGGTTAAAAAAATAGCGACGATACCTTGTTGCCAAACTTCAAGCGGAGTCGTGATCAGTGGTATGGATGCCACCAGACACATCGTAATCAGTCCGAGCAGTGGCCATTTACCAAAAGGGGAGAGAACTTTTTCAAACACATGGGGCAGCTGTAGCAACCCCTGAATGAGGGAAGGCTGATAAGAATTAGTTTTAGCGGGAGACATTAGGGTTATTCAGGATCAGAGAGACGATTGAGATAAAGCTGTGAAATGCTGTAGAGTGGCAGGGCCATGATGATAATGCCAATGGGTAATGTCCACCAGTGATTCTCTAAAAAGAGTGAACTGCGTTGAATCACACCTGCATCAACAATTTGTCGCTTAGCAGATTCGTCTAGAAAACGCATGTTGTAGTCCTTCCGGTCATAGGGAGAAGGATTTGGCACCTTGCGTCCAATTAGAGTGGTGTCTCCATTGAGTGCCAGGAACAAAGGTTCAAGATCCAGGGCATCTTGTACCTCTCTCAGTCCAGCCTCTGTCTGAGCACTTAAGGCTAGAAGAATGTGCTCATTACTCCAGGGTGACAGGACTGCTTTGATTACGCCTTCATTGTCTTGAATACTCTGAATCTGGTTGTCTTTCCACTGACGTCTGAACTGGGCAAATAGTCTGAATCCATTGGCATTAAAGGCTTCTGAAAATGGGAATTGTTCCCGCAAACCGATGCCAACCCAGTGAAACTTACTTCTGTCTGCGCCAGGGATTGAGCTGTTTTTATAAACATTGAGTTCAATGCTCTCGGCCTTTGATAGTTTGCCTAGTCGGCCACTTAAGGCGAGCAAGGTTTCTATCTCAGCTTGGGAAGGGTTATCGGGAAGTGCGATCGCAGTTTTTGAGAGATCCTGCGGGGCCGTGAATGGATAGCCGACGCGAAACAGTTCTAAATCGGGTAATTGAGCAACGATATAACGAGAGAGTTGGAAGCTCGTATCATTGTGCAATGTTCCCCAGAGCTGTTTTTGAGCAGCCATGCCACATACGGTTGAATCTTGAGGATTCATCGTAAATTGCACCCGTAGCTCAGAATCAGGCTTCATCAGGTGAGGGGGCAAATCAATCTGATACGTCTGATTACTATGATTTTTTGTAGACAGTGGCTTAGAACCAATTGTCACATCGTCCAGGATAACCTCGATGGAAGACGTACGTGGATTAATCTGGGATGTATGGCTGTAGTGAAGCTTAAGGTTGCTACCGCGGCTAAATTGGCTGTCGGGTAATGCCCGGAAGTCAATTCGAACCGGTGGAGCATTTGTCCCTCGAACCGTTGTATCCTCAAACAGGTTGCCATGCTCGTCCTGGAGAGCGCTGAGTACAAACTCTTTCTCCTGGGGGAGATAACCAGGCCAATTGTGCTCATCAGGCGAGGTAGTCTCAGCTAAACTCTCGACTAGTAAGGCTTGCCCTGCTCCAATTGTTTGTTCCTGGGACTGAACCAAGAATTGTATAGCAAGCTGAACGCCTTCCTCACTGTTACCTGTAGCTACCAGAATAGGGTTACCTGTATCAGGATCCGCTGTTTGAGCTAAGATACCGACCTCTCCTTTGAGTGGGTTGCCATCTCCATCCAGGAGCTTATTTGCCGATAGACTAAAAGGCAAGTCCAGAGAAGTCAAAATAGATTGTTCAGCAGGTGTACCGATAACGACCAGACGCTCATTCCAGTCTAGGTCATCTGCTGAATTGACCAATCTAGCGGTCAACGGTCGGTATTCGGCAAGACGCCCGATTGATGCTTGATAACGTGCGGCGGTTGTCAACCATTTTTCACTGTAGGTTTTGGGGCGTAGATAAGCCAGTTTAGTGTCATCCAGGCTCAAATCATCAAAGAACGGATAGGGGTACTGATTAAAATCAGCCATAAAGTTCTTAGTCTTAAACTTAAACAAGAACTCTGAGTCTGGCAAAATCTCTGTCCAAAGAGCCGGATCGTTGGGATTAGTGCAGGTTTCAGACGTATTGTGCTCAACTTCCATGTTGAGAAAATTCTCGTCTTGAATCAAATTTGCAGGTATGTCAAACAAAAATTGAGCGACTTCTGCTGCTGAGCGATCCAGTGGAACACTGCCAATGCTTGTGTCATTCATGCGAACTACAAGATTTGATTTCTCAGGTATTAAAGAAGGTGAGTGCCGCAGCTTAATCTGCACCTTAACATCAGTCAAATCCCAGTTTCTAGGTCGGCTGAAGTACATACTCGCGTCAGAATAAACGCCTTCTAGGCGAATACGGTTGCCAACACTGGCATCTCGATTAAATGGCAAGCGATATTCATAAGTGGGGGTTAGGCCCTCACCATCTTCATTTAGTGTTGAACCAGCGGTTGTGCTAGATGCTTCCTGGATTGTTGCATCATTGGAAGCACTTGCTCCTGCATTTTCCTCTTCAATTTTGCTACTAGGTAGTGGAAAAGTTTTTATTACCGTTGATTGAGAACTGTTTGTTGGTGTCTGAGCACTTGCTACCATAGGCAGTAGTAACGTAATTCCAAGGCCTAGTAGACAAAATAAACTTACTCCAGATCGGAATAATCGTCGAAATAATTGTTGTCGCAGGGACAGAGTCCTTTTTAGCGTTGCTTTTTTAAGAGAACTATAAGGTTGAAGGAAAGACATATTGCTCAGAATTAAATAAACATATAATGGAAACTTAGAGAGAACCGCTGGTGATTTGTTGGCTCGCAGGGGCTTGCGACAAATTATTTTCTTGTGTCAGCCATTGCTTATCCAAGCTTTCAAACGGATAGAAGGCAAACCAGCCTAAATTTTGAACATAATAAGCTGTGTTGTTATCCCAAAAACCATTCTGATAGCTAGGCTCTAACTTTTCTTCTAAAATTTGTTCTGCGATACTATCTTCAATGCCCTGGAGACCAAAATAAAGCATCGCGTATTGAGCTGTTGATTCATAACTCACGGTAGGTGTACCCGATGTAGCAATACGAGCAGGAATAAAGCGCTGCGACTGCCAAAGCTCTATTAGAAACGTTAAGTGACTTTGGAGATAGGCGTTAGCCCTGGGTTCATCAAACCAGAGAGCATCAAGCCTGACACGCCACCAGACTCGATAGGCATCAAAACTATAAACCGACGGTAGTATAGCTGCATCGCTCAATTCAAACTGTCCACTTTGCATGTTCAGTAGCACCCAATCACCAGGCAGTTGACTAGCTGCCAGTTCAGAGGATGCTTCTAAAACCCCATAGCTACTTTCCACTAAAGACATCCAGTCTCGCCTAGGATCAACTTGGGCAAATAGCCGAAAGGCATAGGGAGCCATGTAGCTAGGATTAAGGTAAACCTGGTTAGGTTGAGGCTTAAATGCATCGACAGGACCAGGCAACAAGTAACGCATTGACCCAGACTTGTCATCAACAGCGGTAGTCACCAGTGTTGAATACTCCCAAAGGTCTGCTAATTTGAGCTGAGCTAATTCAAGATAGTCGAGCCGATTCCACCGACGGCCAGCCAAAATCAGTGCAGTAATAGCATCAATATCGGCATCGCTCGCGAAGTTTTTATCGATGGTGCCCCATGTCCCGTCATCATATTGTCCCCATCTCCACGACCAGAGATGATCTTGTGGAATACCCTCGGCTGTGTGACGACGAAGATTTTCTTCTGCCCATTGCAACGTTTGGGAGAATGTTTCTGGATCATTCACAAGCACGGCTCTGAGCATGGCATAGGCCTGTCCCTCAGAGGTTGAACGATCTTTATCTTCGCGATCGATTACTCGGCCATCGGTCTGAATAAATCTTTGGCGATACGTTTCCCAGCTTTGGGTGATAACATCCTGGGATGTGATTCCTTGGGCAGTAAATGGGGATGAATCTTTTTGGCTATTGAGATTAGAAACCTGTGACTGTGAGTTATTAAGTTGTCCAAGCTCGCTACTTGGGCCTGTCGATTGTAATGAACAGCCAAAAAGAGTTGTTATTCCGATTGAAACAGTTGCCCGAAAGCTAGATTGGATCAAGGTATTGAATGTGGAGTAGTAGTTACTCATAGCACCGGAACAAAAGCTAATTTAATATCGTTCCCAAAATGGTTGAAACCCTCGTCGATATAGATATCCCTGAGTTAAACTTACAAGCGCTGATTGAGCTGATTGATTGTTAGGATCGTCTGCCAAGATATCTTCATATATTTGGGATGCTTCATTTAAGCGCTGTTGTGTATAATACAAGCCTGCCAATGCCATGAGGCCACTGGTGTCATTGGGATACGCTCTTAGCAGGGTGGTATACGCTTCTTCGGCTAACTCAAATTGCTCTAAGTCAACAGCTAAATCACCTTGTGCAAAAAAGTCGGAGCGTTCTACCGCAAAATTTCCTTGAAACGAGCGCATTAGCAGCTCCTTAGCTTCAGCTTCTGATATTCTCTTTGCCAAGAGAGCTAAACGAGTCCGTCGTAAAATTTGAGAGGTTGTAGGTTGTGGGCTTTGTGCAAGCAGCTGATCGTAAAGGACCAGAGCTTCTTCATTACGCTCTTGAACCCTAAGGATCTCAGCATATCCAGTCAGAGCTGCTGCTGTAATGGACTGATCCGTCGGTCGACTGCGTAATATAGCATCATAAATATTGCTACTGGCTGCGAAATCTCCTTCGCGGCGTTCAATATCAGCTAATAAGAGCAGGCCACTACTTTGCCGATTGATCCCTAATGCGCTGTCAGCATAGGTGGCTAGTGCAGCTCGAGCAGCTTGATAGTTTTGGTTCTCAAGATAGACTTGGGCAATTCGATAATACAAGAGAGGTTCTTGTAGACCACTCTCAATAAGGGCTTGGTATAACGGCAATAATGAAGCTTCAGGGGGATCTAACCGGATTAAACCTCGGGCGATATTTCTCTGTGTGCCCATATCAACGGATGATGACTGAAGTCCTCGCAAAATATTTTGTAGGTCTGCAATCGATGCAAAACCCAGTTGTTTCTCTAGAACTCCCCTTTGAAATTTCAACCCAATATCATCTGGTTGCTGGGAAGTAAGTTGACGATAGACTTGTAAGGCCAAAGACTGCTGACCAGGTAAACCACTGAGGGCATAAGCAACCTCTCTAGCCACTCCGATAGTTACGTACTGTGAGGGTTGAGCTAATATTTCTTGATAGTGGGCAGCGGCTTCATTAGCATAAGCCGGGTTCTGACTGTAACGCCAAAGTTCATTGTATGCTCGGGCTAATGTTAGTCGAGAATCTTGACGACCTATCACAGGAGCGATAGCAGTTTCGGCCTGTTCAAATTGGCCATTAGCTGCATAACTTGCTGCTAGTGCACCTCGCTGTTGCAATGTTATGTTATTTTCACCACGGCTTTGTCGTAGTGCACTTTCTAAAATTTCGATTGACCGGTCTGGATTACCAATTTCTCTTTCTGCAAGAGAATAGGCAATGGTCGCACTCCCTTGAATGGATCGTCCACTATTTTGATAGTGTCTGAACAGCTCTAATCCTTGGTTGTAGTTGCCGCTGTAGGTATAGGCTTCAGCGGCACTTAAAACTGTTTCAGGAGAAGGACTGCCGCGTAGTACGCGGGCATAATCTTCTGTAGCTTCACTAAACCGACCTTGATAGGTATAAAGCAAAGCCCGTTGAGTTAACGCACTTTGATCTTGAGGACTATTCTGTAGTAGCGTTGAGAGAGCCTCTATTCCCTGAGATTGCCACTCTGGGCGATATCCTCCTAGTTTCCCAATCGCTCTGAGTGCATCTACATTATTTGGGCTAATATCCACGATTTTTTGGTAGGTGCGAAAGGCATCAGCATCTCTTCCAGCGCGTTCATAGGACATTGCTAAACCTAAGTTAGCCTCAAGAGACTGTGGCGTGCGTTTTAATGTTCTTCGAAACTCTCTAATTGCCTGATCTACTAAACCCTGCTCTAGTAGAGAGAATCCCTGTTGGGATGATTTCGCTTCAAGAGTAGGCGTCGTTGGTTGAGCCCATACTGGAGTCGAATTTCCAAGATGTGTGCTAGATAATAATATTGCACAAATAAAAACAGTTTTAAGATGGTGTCGATATCTCATTCTTCTGGCAGAACTTGGATGAAAGCTCTCTATCCTATGATTTTCAGTACTTTAATGTGATCAAAGAAACTTTTTACTGTCCACGATCACGCTTTGCTCAAGGTCAACAGGTCTACCAGCCAAAATCGTACCCTAGCCGAAACTGAAAGACTGTGTCCGAAAAACCATTGGTTTGCTGAATACTAGCACCCACTCTAAACTCGTCAACGGGTTCAAAGTCATAGAAAACTTCAAAAACCTCCGGTGATACTGAGCCTTCTATGTCTTGAAGGGAATCGTTGGAGACTGTTTGACCGTAGGCTACGCCCAATCGATCATTGTCTGAAAGCAAGTCAAATAAGGTTACACCAAGGCTAAAGGTTTCGCCGCTAAGATTGAGAGTCTGGTTTTCATAAATACCGTATCGTCCGAATAACCCTAAATTTGCCTCTGGAAAATAGACTTCGCCATTGATGCCATAGGAAACTTCACGATCACCTGGCAAAATACCAGTCTGTCCATTACCTCTATCAATTAGAAAACTGTTTTGGAATCCTGTATCTGCTCCTCCATCACGACCAGAGACATAGGTGCCTCGGACAATTACATTGCCAGAGCGATAGGCGACTTCACCAGCGTAGCTATCAAAATTAAAGTCACTCAAATCTCGGTCTGAGGAAAACGCTGCGGCGCGGAGATCTAAGTTATCGTTAACACTCCAATTGATGAGTGCCCCTAGATTGGAGTTGCCTAGCGATGATCCGATAGCAGGGCTTGTCTGGAAAGCCCCGTTAAAGAACTGAGTCGCTCCATCTTTAGCGAAACTATTACGATCAAAATAGGAAGAGAAATCGAGCTGTCCTGCTATCAACCTTAAATTTGGAGAAGATGGTAAAGAAGCCGCTAGATAAAGTTCATTAAGCCTGGCCCCCTCATCTGAAGAATCTACAAAGGCAGTGCCATTAACTGCTTCGACAGACCCTCCTATCAGTAGATTTTGACTGATTGGATACGTTGCATTAATGCGAGCGCGCCCAGAAAACTCCTCATTGCCGACAATAGATGTACCTTGGAAACTGAAGTCAGGAGCAAATGGATTATCGATTAACCCAGAGTTGCTTCTTGATGGGGAAGCTGGTGTTTCAAAGGCTAACCTTTCCTCAGAAAACGGTTGACCAGACGGAAGTTGAGAGAAGTCATTAGCTCTTGAAGACGCGGTTTGAGAAGTACCTTCGGTACCTGAGATAAGACTTTGCAAATAGGTTTGATCAGAATTAAAAAATGCCTCGTTTGTTTGTTGCTGTGATGAAGTGAAAGGCGTTATCGTGGGCAATATTTGTCGAGGCGGAACAGTATTGGGCTGTTGTAAGACAAATAAATCAGCATTACTGCAATTTTGAGTGCAAGATACTAATTGTTGCCGAACAGGTGGCTCTGGCAAGACTGAGTTAGAAAAGCTTGGTTGTAGCCTGGTTTCAGGAACTGGTAATGCAGAATATTTAGCAAGAATTTGTAGATCGTTAAGATCAGAAAAATCATTGGTTTCTACGGGTGTGAAATTGACCCATTCATTATCCTTATTCTCTTTTGATGCTGGACTAGCTGTTGCAGGGGCTGTAAAGAGAACGTTTGGGGCAACTTGCCCCAACGCTAAACCTACAGATGTTATATGAAATCCGATTTTAAGCCAGGTAGGACCGTTGCTATTTTGTGTAGGCGTTGATTGAACCATATTCTTTAAAAAATACGCTAATCTAAATCTGAAAAAACAAATACGATCGATGGTCCGCGTCTAAACAGGTAGCTGCTTTAAGCGCCGATTCTTTAGCCGTTTGATTTGAAGTCGGAAAACTAAGGACCTCTGATGTCAAAAGGATCTATCAATAGCGAAGCATTCAGGACAGTTAATCTATAAAATGCAGAAAATAAATAACTGAATACTGAGATTAAAGTCTGGTCTAGCAATTGACTGAGTATTGCAACAAGTAGAAAGAAGATGCTTCTACTTAATTAGCTGTTTACCCACCGAATTGTGTGGTGACTTTGGTTCAATACGATACACCTAAATAGAATGTCAATATACTGTTTGTCTAATCTTTAAAGTTAACTAACCAATGTCATTGTTCGCCTAATTTAGTTCATCTCCTTACTCGAAGCAGGCTTAAACGCTTCAATCGTAGATTCCTCAGGTATTTCAAGATAGCATTAGACAAGTAAATTGCATCTTGTCTATGATGAAGATATTGACCTGTTCTAAAGTCCGTATTTTTCTTGAGAAATTTTGTTGAAGATTTACTTGATACATCCCAATTAGGAATACTGATAGCGTTCTTATTCTCCGGAAAAGTGCTTGATTTAAAGGTCAAGAGTCGGCTACATAAAAAGAGGCTGGAATTACTACTATGAAATAATTCTGCCCCTCGCTAGAGAATCTAAATGACTAGATGATTACTATATATATTGCCTAAAAATAATCTGCTCAAACTCGATATACAGACGTGAATGATAGAGCTACTCAACCAGAGCCAAGATGAGGTCAGGAGTAGCCATCAAATTGTCAAGATCTGCCACAGCCACGCTAGCACTGAGTGTTTCAAGGAGGAGCCTATGGGCGAAGAGTTAATGAAAAATACGCAATGTCTTTATTGGCAGACAGATCGAGTGGCTCAAATACTTAAAGTATGGGACAGTAAGTATGGGACAGTAGCAATCTCCACTGGAGATGAATAACACTCTGGTGGTGTGAGTGATGGTGGGCAGCGAGCAGTGAAGGGGTATTCAACGTGTTTGAGCAACGATATGTATAGCTACTATGCCTAATTCGAGGCTGCATAGTTGTTTAAGCACATATGGTTTCCCAACAGGAAAGCATATTTGACATTATTTTATAATGGGCTGCCACACTTTACAGTTAAATTAACCAATTGCAGCCGTGAACTAACTATACTGACAGGTAAGTAGAGATTAGGGGATACTTTCCTCTACGGCGAATAAGCCTGTTTTAGGGTGAAACTACCAAATAGAAAGCAAGGTGTGATAGTCATTATTAATTACGTAAATAAGACTTTGCAAATCAGCTACAGACTTCAACAGATCCCTAAAATTGCATTGCTGTACTCCATCTTTTATTACGTAATTAGGATCAGGGTCAACAATAGACATCTGCTATAAACTTAGAAGTTGTCTTCGAAAGCTCATTATGCATCTTAGCTTTCTAAAGCCAGATTATAGAGAATACTTGCAACCTTGAAGGATTAATTCCTATTAACCTTAGCCGCGTAGAGACGTTTAGATCACAAAAC
The DNA here is from genome assembly GCF_043421595.1 of Leptothoe sp. ISB3NOV94-8A. Lineage (NCBI taxonomy): Bacteria > Bacillati > Cyanobacteriota > Cyanophyceae > Nodosilineales > Cymatolegaceae > Leptothoe > Leptothoe sp. ISB3NOV94-8A. Next base: position 6,970,017 of record NZ_JAXSQW010000001.1, read on the forward strand.
TCTCTTTTGCTAATAAGTAGTTCTATGTGTTGCGGAACTGGTTTGATCCTTGGTGCAACCCTTGCACGTGAGCCGTTCGATTAAATTGTGGTCTATTAGGAACGATTGGTAGTTATGAAATTTAGTACTCTTTTATCTTCTAGTCTTTTAGCGGGGGCTGTATTCGCAGTTGCAACACTCCCTATTGCAGCTATCCGATCTGACTCTATTGAAGTGAAACTTCAGGATAAGTCATTTTTCTCTAGTGATTTTCAAGAATTAGCGCTGCCTTACTTGAGTGGTGTGACATTTGTAAGTTTAGGTGCTGGTTTTACTGTATTAACTTTAGGTGGTTGGCGTCAAGCTTCTAAGAAATTAGATAAGACGCAGGCGACAATCAATCAGCTCCAACAGGAAATGGATGAGAAAAAAGCGGCGCTTGAAAAGTTGAGATTCTCAGAAAAACAGCTGAATAAGATAGGGTTAGATGCGTTTTTACATGACGATGTTAGCTTTGAAAAGTTGCAGACAGAACCTGCACAGCAATTTGATGTAGCATATGGGAAGCAGCCTCAATCAATGTCTTCCGAATCTAATGCTGCTGTGCCTCAAACCACTGATGGCCCTCCTTCTGAGACCCTCAGCTCTTTTCAGGGAAATACTAGTAATACGGAAGAATCTGATGCCTCCGAGGAGTCACTACAGCTAAATCATTTGCTGACAGGTTTGCAACATATTACAAGTCAGATCGAAGTTCTACAGGCCGCTCAAGCTAACTCTTCTTATCAAAAAGTATAGTTAACTCTTCTTGTCTGAGCTGAAAGTTAAAATTTTTAGCTCAGATGGAAGTGTTACTGAATTAGTATTTTTTAGGCGCTTAAGGTGTTCGAGCACTGCTAATAACTCTTTTGATGAAATGAGTATGTATTTATTGTTTAGAGGAGAGATCTTGCTGAGAGATTGTCTATGGCTTTGTAGTACTCTTTCTGTGAAGAGTAATGTGACTGTGTTGTTGCCTACTATGAGATTTCTAGACAGCCGTTCTTGACTTGCATTATTTGAGATAATTTGAGCCACTGAGTATCAAATGATCCTAGATGAGTAGTAGTGATGAGGGTTTGAAATCGATCTTCAATGGTTTCCAGCAGTTGATTTTGTCGATTTAAATCTAACTCAGCTAATACATCATCTAGAAGTAATAACGGTGGTTCTCCTACTATTTCTTCTATTAGCTGCAACTCAGAAAGCTTTAAAGCCAGAACCAGCGTGCGTTGTTGGCCTTGCGAACCATATTGCCGCGCTGGTGTATCATTAATCAGAAAGTTGATGTCGTCTCGGTGGGGACCGACTAATGTGGTGCGCTGGTAGTATTCGGCCATGGCGCGAGACTGTAATTTTTCTAGGAATGCCTGCTGAATTTGTCCAGCATCGTCGGTGTCCACATCTACATTAGGACTATAGAAAATTTCGAGTTGTTCGGTACTCCCACTAATGGCCTGATGCCAAGACTGGGCAATGGGAATCAATCGCTGTAGCATACGAGCTCGTCGTCGGATCACCCGAGTGCCTAATGTGGCAAGTTGGGCATCCCAGAGTGCAAGCTGAGTGGGGTCTAAGGGAGGTGTTTGCCCTGGATCTGCGGTTTGTTGTTTGATAAAGGCATTACGCTGCTTTAGTACCTGGCTATATTGCTGCAGAATATGGTGATAAACTGGTTCTAGTTGCGTGAGTAAGCTGTCAGTCCATGTCCGGCGGGTGACGGGGCCTCCTCGCACGAGTTCCAAATCTAAGCAGGAAAACTGTACGGCGTTGAGGTTGCCGAGAAAGTCTTGCTGGCGGCGTAATGTTTCGCCATTGATCACTGCTGTGCGACGACTGCCTCTGCGTAAGGTTAGCTGTAAAGAAGATATGCCTAATTCCCGTTTTAGGCTAGCTTGGATTTGGGCGCTGTTGGTGTCGTTTTGTATGAGATCGCGATCGCGACTTGTGCGATGGGATTTCAACGTCGCTAAGAGTTCTACTGCTTCTAGCAAATTAGACTTACCCTGGGCATTTTCTCCCAGTAGGATCGTTTTGGGTGCCAAAAATTTAACAGCTTGGTCACTGTAATTACGAAACTGCTTTAAGTGTAAGGATTGGAGAAACATAGAAGGACCGAAGCGTTATCCCAGTCTAGAATCAGACATTGCTTTACAGTACGTTACATTTAGAGGGCGAGCATTTGGGAGTAATGAGTTGATGATCAGCGGACAATGGATAGGGAGTGGTCTGTGGAGTTTAGCATTGGCAGTAGCGACGGTTGCGATCGCAATTTTTCATCGCCGCTTACAGGCATCCTTGGCTACCGCTCCCCGATTACCGTTACTGCAGACAATCCCCAATTCATTGCCAGCCGTTTCTTTAATTATTCCGGCATATAACGAAAGCGTAAATATTACAGAGTGTTTGGACGCCGCTTTAGCCAGTCATCTGCCTCATCCTGCGGATTTACAGGTGATTGTGGCCGACGATGAATCAACAGATAATACAGCAGATTTAGCTGCGGCAGTCGCCCTGACAGATGATCGGGTGCAAGTATTTACCGTGCCACCCCGACCGACTGATATTTCCTGGCGTGGCAAAACTTGGGCCTGTGCCAATGCTGTGGAAAAAGCTGTTGGCGACTATGTGCTATTTATCGATGCGGATGTACGCCTTGAGCCTGATGCGATCGCCACAGCCCTAACCGATTGCCAAAAGCATGATGCCGATCTATTAAGTTGTGGTCCGGGCATTATCTGTGGGTGTTTAGCTGAATGGTTGGTGCAGCCAGTGATGATGAGCTGTATCGCCGTTGGTTTTAATTTTGAAGCGGTGAATGATCCTAAAGATACGTCAACTGCTTTTGCTGCTGGGCCATTTATGTTGTTTCGTCGTAGTGCCTATGATCGGATTGGGGGGCATCGAGCAGTGGCAACTGAAACTGTGGAAGATGTGGAGCTAGCGAAGCTGGTTAAGGGCAGTGGGTTGAAGCTACGGTATCTGCTGAGTACTGACCTGATTAAAGTGCGCATGTATCGTTCCTTTGCGGCGCTATGGGAAGGCTGGACTAAAAATTTCTATGAAGGAGGTGGGCGTAACCTAGGCGCTACTCTCTATTCTGCCTTTGCCCTGAGCCTGATTTTTGTGATGCCCTGGCTGGGCTTAGTAACTGGATTATGGAATTCCTTGTTTGGTGGTGGCGTTGGCTGGTGGGTGGTGACTGGGTTAGGCGTCTTCAGTGTTGCTCTGCAGGTGTATATGCGCTGGGCCGCTCAGCGAGTATTTAACCAGCCGTTTCGCTACTGGTGGTTGGGTTGGCTCAGTGGTGGTATTGTGGTTGCGATCGCGCTTACCTCAATCATAAAAACTGAAACTGGCTGGGGATGGACTTGGCGCGGACGATCTTTGTCAACATCCTAAGGTTCTGCGCTCAGCGTCATCAGGAGGCTGCGGTTCTCAACATTATGAACACAGCCTTCGAAAAAAAATCCATATAGTTATTGACACTACAATGCTAAAAGCTGTTAATATACATTGGCTGGCAATCAATGTTGACTTTGCACTGATAGGTCTAGCTCATATCTCCTTATTGGGGTGTGGCCAAGCGGTAAGGCAGCGGGTTTTGGTCCCGTCATTCGTAGGTTCGAATCCTACCACCCCAGTTAATTTATAAGTTTTCAGCTGTGTTGACATTAACCAGCTCGACATAGTTTCGATTTTTCGCCCCGATATCACTTCCGTGCTTTGTTAATATCAACGATTGGCGTAGCCAGTATTGCTAGAAGAGACGTTTCAACATGTCTTGCCGTGTCATCCAACCAGTCTCGTGAAATGGCGCAAGCAGGTAGGACCGGATGGGGTAGAAAAGCTCCTCAAAGAAGTGTTACAAGTCGCCTTAGAACAACGGGCGCTCAAGCCAAGCGAAATTAAGCGGGTCAATGTAGACACGACGGTGCAAGAAAAAGCGATTGCCTTTCCAACGGATGCTCGATTGTATGACAAAGCGCGTCGAGCGTTAGTCAAGGAGGCTCGTAAAGCGGGTATCCAATTACGTCAAAGCTATGCGCGTGTGGGTAAAGAAGCGTTATTTCAACAGAGTCGCTATGGAGCGGCCCGACACTATCGACGGGCCAAGCAACAAACACGAAAATTGCGCACCTATTTGGGTCGGGTCATTCGAGATATTGACCGTAAAGTCTCTGCGCTATCGACACCACTCAACACCTTGATGATGAGAGCCCAACAGATTTATCGTCAGACGAAAAAAGACTCGCCTAAGCTGTACAGTGTGCATGCGCCTGAAGTCGAGTGCATCGTCAAAGGTAAAGCCCATAAACGCTATGAATTTGGCTGCAAGGTGGTCCTAGTGACGACGAGCAAAACGAATTGGATTGTGACCGCCGATGCGATTCATGGCAATCCCTATGATGGTGTGACGTTAAAACCCGCGATTGAACAAGTCCACCGATTGACCGGACAGTCTCCTCAGCAAGCAGTGGTCGATAAAGGCTTTCGTGGATCAACCTATCATCCATCGACACTAGAGGTATGGGTCGCAGGCACCCGTAAGTTTACAGGCGTTCTCAAACGGTTGGTGAAACGTCGCAGTGCGATTGAACCGGTCATTGGCCATGCCAAGCATGATCATGCCCTCAAACGAAATTACCTCCACGGCAAATCAGGGGACCGGATCAATGCCTTGTTGACAACGTGTGGGTTTAATCTACGAAAGTTAGTCCGTTTCTTTTTCGATAACCCAACAAATCAGGTTTCGGTCGGAGCCTGATTTGTTGGGTTTTTCAGGGATGACTAATTACCGCTCTGCTGCGGTTGCAGACTACAACAACGATGGCTTTTTAGATTTACTGGAAACCACCTATGCCAACGATCCCACCTATCGCCTATTAGAAAACACCGGCAATAATAATAACTGGATCTTGATTGATTTAGAAGGAACCATATCCAATCGTGATGGAATTGGAGCAACAGTTTACGTAACAGCCGGTGGTGTTACTCAAATGAGGCAACAGGCTGCAGGACAACACCACAGAACGCAAGATGACAAACGTATTCATGTTGGTTTAGGTGATAAAGACACCATCAGTGAAATTCGGATTAAGTGGCCTAGCGGCATTGAGCAAGTGCTGAACAATGTTAATCCGAATCAAGTACTCCAAATTGTTGAAGCAGAGAGCCAATTTAAGGCAACTGATGATTCTGTTACCACATCCCTAGATACACCAGTCGATATTCAGGTTTTGGCCAATGATAATACTGCCTCAGAAACTGAATTTACCTTGTCTGCCGCTAACTCCAGCAATGGCAGTGTGGAGATCAACAATAATGGTACACCAGCTGATAGCAGCGATGATTTCATTACCTACACCCCTGATGCAGGGTTTGTAGGCACCGATTCATTTACCTATGAAATCAACGACGGCCAAGGTAGCACGGACACAGCTACTGTCGATGTCACCGTCATTGCCGGGAATCTGCCTACAGCAACAGATGACATTGGCACAGTTGAAGAAGACTCACAGCTCATCCTGGATGTACTATCAAATGATACAGATCCAGATAACGATAGCTTGAGCCTGGATTCTGTACTCCCCGGCAACAACGGTACCACGACCATTATCGGCAATCAGGTACGTTATACGCCTAATGCCAACTTCAACGGGACTGACAGCTTTAGCTACACGGTTTCCGATGGTAATGGCGGTTCTGATACAGCCACAGTGAGTATCATAGTAACTGGTGTCAACGATGCGCCAGTGGCCAGTGATGATACTGCAAACACAGAGCAGAATACTGCCGTTCAAGTTCAGGCGCTTAACAATGACACGGATATCGATGATGATAACCTAACGGTCATATCGGCTAATCAAGGAACTAATGGCAGCACATCGGTTAGCAACAACCAGATTCTCTATACTCCCGATGCTGATTTTGTAGGAACTGACTCCTTTACCTATGAAATCAGTGACGGCAATGGCGGTACATCAGTGGCTACCGTCAATGTCTCTATCACTGAACCCGGCACTAACAACGGTCGCATTGAGGAAGGACTCTTAAGTCTTTACACCTTTGATGAAGGCAGTGGCAACACCGTCTTTGATGTCTCTGGTGTAGGCAATGCCTTAAATCTACAAATTGACACACTTACGGGTGTTACCTGGGGCGATGGTGTCCTGGATATCAATGCCCCCAACCTGATTGCGTCCAATCAAGCGGCCACTAAACTCACCAATGGGATTACCCAGACTCAAGAGCTTACCATTGAGGCCTGGATTACGCCCGATAACCTCACCCAACGGGGACCTGCCAGGATTGCTACGCTCTCTGCCAATAGCGGCAACCGCAACTTTACCCTGGGTCAGGAAAGAGCTAACTACCAGACACGTCTACGCACCACCACCACTGGCAACAATGGCACCCGAAAAACTGTCACCTCCAGTGGCTCACCCGTCGAGACGGACCTCAGCCATGTCGTCTACTCCCGCGATGCCAATGGTCTGGCTCAGCTATACGTTGACAACCAGTTAGTTGGCTCCAACATCATTGATGGTGACTTTTCAAACTGGAATGACCAGTACCAGTTTGCCTTAGCCAATGAGCTAGGTGGGGGGCGGCCCTGGCTCGGTAGTTATGACCTAGTTGCAATTTATAATCAAGCTTTCGATGCTAGCGAAGTTGCACAGAACTATCTTGCGGGTGCTGATAGTTCTGTGCCTGTCGGCTTTTAAGAATGCTTGAGGGCATTTCCATAGCGATCAAGGATGATGATATCTGGGCCGATAGCGCATATCTTTCGATAGCGATGATCACGGCTTAGATGGTCATGGTCATGGTCATGGCAACTGTGCGATCCGATAGCAAGCTCATCAAGGCGGTACCTGTACAAACCTCATGTGCTCGATCCTATCGCTATGGAGGGTTCTTAATGGCCTGGGCGTAGGAATTCTGGGGTTTTAGGGTTTAGAGTGAACCGACATCGATGTCCTGAATGGTGGGATTGGCATCATGCCACTATCACTATTCAGGGCTCAAATTGTTGCAACTTAGATCAGCGCAGGCTTTTTCCACCAAGCTCTCTGGCACATTTGTCCTGTTCATGACCGGCAAGGCTTTAAGTATGCTGAAGCAAGTGCTGCTGAGCTAATGGCACAACTGTTATTTGATGATTTTGTCAATAGTGATTGGTGGCGTTGTAAAAAGTTGTTGTAAGAACAATCTACCTGAGCATGAATTTTATGTAAGTATTTCGATGGATTTTGCCTAAAAGAGGACTGCTAAGGCTGTAGTAGATGAAAAAGTTGGGTAGTGAAAGCCTCAGTTTTAAAGACTATGTATAGTTCTGTTGAGATTCTTACCGATCTTTTGTTGAGGTGGATGTTCTTTTTGTAGAATTTTCGACGATTTGTTCAAATGAGTGCACAAGCTACATAGTAAAGCAACCGCTACATACGTAAATTTATTTGCCCTCCAGCAGGAAACTATTGTTAGGACTTCTTAGTCACTAAAGTAGGTTGGGCATTATCACTACAGTGTTTTTTCGGAAAGCTGTTTGCTAATTGCTCTAGCAGTATGAGAGGCTAAAACTTTAGTCTGCCACTACTGCTTGGGGACTATTGTTGCTGTGCTTGTGTGGGTATGTATGTATTCTCATCGGTTCTTTATTATCCCATTAAGTTTATTCGATGAGTTCATGCAAGGCACGGAGTGACTATTACAGCAGTGGTATAACGCTATTGGAATGGTTGTTCAGGTGTCATCTCCCTTCACCAACAGGCCTTCAGGTTGACAGGCAAATAGTTCCTTGTATAGGACATTTGAATGATTGTTCTTGTCTTCGACCTCAGTTGTGAATGTTTTTGTATTAGTCGTAAGGTAGCCTTCTGGAAAATCATGCAGTACCAAGCTTCTGTCGTCACTTCAGACCATAATTTCAAAGACTCTTATACAAATGTATCTGCCCTAACTACCGATAAAGTGCCTAAGGTCAATATATTAGACGTTGAGATTGACAACCTTTCCCGACAGGAGCTATTAGAGCGTTTAGATGCTCACGGCGGAGTTGTGGTTACACCCAATGTGGATCACTTGATGAAGCTGCAACACGATACAGACTTTCGTGACGTGTACAAGGCTGTGGACTATCGCGTTTGTGATAGCAAGATCCTGATGTATGCGGCTCAATTTTTAGGTACGCCCATATGTGACAAAATCTCAGGCTCTGACTTGTTGCCCTGGTTTTGTGATTATCACCGCGAAAATCCTGACGTGAAAATTTATTTGTTGGGTGCGGCTCCTGGTGTTGCCAAGCTGGCTCAGCAGCGTATTAATGAGCGTATTGGGCGTGATATTATTGTTGAGGCTCACTCACCTTCCTATGGCTTTGAGAAGAACCCTGAGGAGTGCGAAGCAATTATAGAGCGCATTAATGCTTCGTCTGCGAATGTCTTAGTTGTTGGTGTTGGTGCGCCTAAGCAAGAAAAGTGGATTGTGAAGCACAGAGAGAAACTATCCACCATTAAGACATTTTTGGCAGTCGGTGCAGCTATCGATTTTGAGGCAGGTCATAAGCCTCGTTCTCCTGAGTTTGTGACTGAGTTGGGTCTTGAGTGGTTGTACCGAACAATGTCTGAGCCTAAGCGTCTGTGGAGACGTTATTTGATTGAAGATATGCCTTTCTTTGGTATGGTGTTTCAACAGTGGTTAGCTAAGCGAAAGCAGCGAAAGTCAGTTTAAGTGTATTGTCAGAAAGCATTTGGAGGCTACGCCTAACTGCTACGTACTAATGCCATTTCATCACGATAAAGCCCTGAAATGTCTACAGACATTTCAGGGCTTTTCTCTATTTTGTTAGATATAGCGCACTGCTGGATGAATATCTCCAGAGGGGAGGTTGCGCCAATCTAGATATTCAGTTGTTATTTTCTGTTTTTTGAGAATGTTGTTGAGGAGATGGGGCAGTGGAAATGAGTTATAGCTCTTCTATGTATGCATCCTGGCCTTGAAGGTTTCGTAATGATGGAGAGTTGCGGTCAATAATATACGGGAATTGACCTGTTACTAAGGGGACAATAAGTCGGCTGGTGTGAGGTGCTTCGAGGGCAGATAGCATGGCTCGGGCGGTTGCGATCGCACCCTCTCCTTGCCAGCGTGTTAACCAAACATGAACTTGATCTGTTGTGGATTTATCTTCTGTAGGTATCGAGGAGACGGCAAACATATTATTGCCGGGATCGATCACCATCCGCTGGGAAATACCTGTTTTGAGAACAGAAAATGCCTGGGTAGTTACGGTCGCTTTGACAGTGTTTTCTGTTAAGCTGCCAGCACTTTGAGCATCACCCCAGATCAGTAGCTTATCGCCTACTTGAGAATCTACGTGACCTTGGGTTGCTGTCACAATAGCCAAAACAACAGGGCCTTGGGATAGTTGATTTAAGAGGCAAGAAAACAATTCTAGTGAAGACGTTTTGGGATTAACCGTCATCTGAGTCATAGATAAAAAAGCTCTCTCGTTAGCAGAGCGCTACTATTGTGTGGGCGATTGGGACGGATTAGTCTATCTAAGCTAAGGCGAAACGTAAAGATATATTATGGCAATCATCCTTAAAAAAGACATCCTTTGTTCTGTTACAAGGGACAGTTAAAAAAGGTGACCTTACCGTTCCCTTTATAGTTTTCAAGTTGATTATGGGACAGACAGCAAAAAAAATTGGCATTATTGGCGGCGGTCAACTGGCCTGGATGATGGCCGCTGGCGCTAAAACTTTAGATTTGAGTTTGATCATTCAAACGCCAGAGCAATCTGATCCCGCCGTTGCCATTGCTGATCATGTGGTTTTTGGGGCAGTGGCTGACGCCGATACAACGGCTATCCTGGCCAAGCATTGTGATGTCATTAGTTTTGAAAACGAGTTTATTGATCTACCAGCGCTGCAACTCCTTGAGAAGCAGGGCACTCAGTTTTATCCTCAGCTGAGCTGTTTGGAACCACTGTTAGATAAATATGATCAGCGGTTGTATTGTCAGAGTTTGGGGTTGCCCTCTCCTAAGTTTGTCGCGCTAAACTCAAAGGCCGATCTGCCCCAATTGGAAACTAGCGTTGCTACTGTTGGATTCCCTTTGGCCCTCAAAACCCGTCGCCATGGATATGACGGTCAAGGCACCTTTATTTTGCAAGACCTGGATGCTGTCAAAGCTACCTGGGCAAAACTCGGCTATCAGCCAATTCTATTAGAGGCCTTTGTAGCATTTGAGCGAGAACTGGCAGTTATGGTCGCCCGTTCTCAGACGGGTGAAATCGCCCTCTATCCTGTGGTTGAATCCCAGCAAATTGATCAGGTCTGTCGCCGTGTGATTGCACCAGCAGATGTTGGCGATCCCGTGTGTCAGCAAGTGGCTCACATTGCCACTACGTTATTAACTCAGCTTGGCGTAATTGGTATGTTTGGGATTGAGCTATTCCTAACCGCTGATGATCGCGTTTTGATTAATGAGATTGCCCCCCGTACCCATAATTCGGGGCACTACACTCTGGATGCTTGTGTGACGTCCCAATTTGAGCAACAGCTACGGGCAGTGAGTGGACTATCACTGGGATCGTCTGCTCTTAAATGCTCTCAGGCTCTGATGATCAATCTTCTTGGATTTGAAAGTTCCACATCAAACTATAGAGAACAGCGGGGGGCTTTAGCCGCATTGCCGAATGCCCAAGTCTATTGGTATGGCAAAGGGGAATCTCGTCCGGGACGAAAATTAGGTCATGTCACGGTGACATGCGATCGCGTCCATACCCGCGATCAGCTCAACCAACTCATTCATCAGATAGAAGCCCTCTGGTATCCCGAATCCCCTTAAAACGTGGGGACGTTCCATGGAACGTCCCCACGTTTTTGGGTTCTATTTGAAATAGTGATTGAGGTGAGGAAAACCGCTCAATCATCTCTATCGATCAACCCTTGTCGATTTACCAGGACAGTTGGTTATGATGACTCTAGTTTCACTACGACGTTGGTGACTGCCAACAATGTTTCTTGATCTATGCTTTTCACTTAAGGGCATCGAACAGGATCGCGGTGGCAGTATACCGGGCTTGTACCCGGAAACTATAAATCGCGACCACGGGCCCACCTGGATTTTCCAGGTCAAAAACTGAGGTAAGACGGCGTTGCGGTGAAACTTTTAAGATTTGAAAAGCTCTTGGTCGTTAGATCAAGAGCTTTTTGCTGTGGGGTTCACTATCCGGTAGTATTATTGATACTGTTGGTGGGTACAAATATACTATCCCATGGTTCAATACACGATTCCTCAAAGTCCCGAAAATGTATTGATCACCGTTTCTGGACGTGATTCGGCAAAAGCCCGTGAAAAGGCAATGGATCAGCTTCTAGAGATGATGGGCGATGGTAAGCTAACGGCTGATTTAGATGACGGCTTTACCCCAAAGGATTTTATTGAAGTGAAAGAACAAAAGACAGAACCCACCGCTGAGGAAAATGCAATTGTTGATGCGGTGCAGATCCTGAGTAGCTTGGCTAACTTAAAAATTAAGGTGCAGGGATCCCGCAGTGAAGCTTTGAAAGTAAGAGAATTAGTAGATTTACTGTTTACTGATGATGTCATTACTGATGAGCAGCTGGAAGAATTAAAGAATGGTTTTAAGGTGCTTAAAACCTTTGCCCAAAGTAATTTGCGCTATCGTGATGCGCGAGCTAGTGCAGAAGAAGCTCGAAAGGTATTGGATGAAGCCCTTGGTAAATAGGGGATGAAAATTAACGGTGTAGAGGCGTTACATGCACCGTCTCTACATTGTTTTTCCCCTCTGAATACGGCCTAAGGGTAAAGGCGATCGCTATCGTTATCAATAAAGTAAAGACGCCCATGGCCAGCAATGTGAGATTGAGGCTGGTCGCCTTCTGGAACAGTGATCACTCGGAATACATAGATGCCATCGAAGCGTGGATTACGCTGTGGACGTAAGCCGATGGTTACTTGTCTGCCTGGTGTAACGGGCGGATTAAATTCTACCGTTACAGCTTTGGTGTCTTCGTTGACGGAAATATTACCCAAACCTAGTTCACTTCTCTCGTCTCCGGCTGTTTCTGAAAAGGCTACGGTCTGATCTAGTCGATAGGGTTGGAGATGGCGGGTTAGATTTTGGGGCTCAATCACCACACGTTGCAAGGCGGCATCTGCATTGGCAGGCAGATCGAGGGTAAAGAAATACGTGGCATTACGACGCATGACTGAGTCGTTGGTCGTAAACGCATTGAGGAATTGAGGGGGTTGTAAAAAAGCTGTGGTGCCGTTGGCTAACTCAACAGCCTGGGCGGTGTGGGTTAATGCTATTGCTGCGATTGTGCCGATTGATAGCGCTAACCACCTAGTTTTCATGACTCAGTCCTTCAATGTTGATACCCTTATTTTGGAAAATTTTATTGGAATTGTGGGGATGGCCTGATATAACCAAGGCTGGCGATTTATGGCGGAAGCCATAATAGTGGATAGGTTCGGTGTTCCATAGGTTTGAGTATGACGATGTGTTACGGCCCTGAATTACTAGCGCCAGCAGGCACATGGGACTGTGCTAAAGCTGCAGTGGAGAATGGTGCCGATGCGATTTATTTTGGCCTGGATCGGTTTAATGCGCGGATGCGATCGCAAAATTTCACCGAAGCCGACCTGCCCGAACTCATGGCATTTCTCCACAGCCGTGGTGTGAAGGGCTACGTCACTTTTAACACGCTGATTTTTCCTGGCGAACTAGCAGCAGCAGAACGCTACCTGCGCACCATGATTTCTGCGGGGGTGGATGCGGCCATCGTTCAAGACGTGGGCATGTGCCGACTAATTCGCCATTTATCCCCTGACTTTCCGATTCATGGCTCTACCCAAATGACGGTGACCTCAGCAGCGGGGGTGGAGTTTGCCAACAATCTTGGAGCCCAGTTAGTTGTTCTTGCAAGAGAATGTTCTCTTAAAGATATTGAGAAAATACAACAACAAACAAAAGATATTGCATTGCCGCTAGAGGTGTTTGTTCATGGAGCTCTATGTGTTGCTTATTCAGGGCAATGTTTGACCAGTGAATCTCTCGGTGGACGGTCAGCCAACAGAGGTGAATGTGCCCAGGCCTGCCGTATGACCTACGATATGAAGGTTGATGGAGAACTTGTTGATCTAGGAGATAAGCAATATCTTCTCAGCCCTCAAGATCTCTCTGGACTGCCTGTGTTGCCAGATTTAATTAAGTCTGGGGTGAGCTGTTTGAAGATAGAAGGACGATTGAAGGCCCCAGAATATGTTGCCAACGTTACCCGTGTTTATCGTCAAGCATTAGACCGGGCGTTGCAGACGGTCTCTCCAGCGATCGCAACAGAAAAGGTATCTCTGAAGCTAGGTAATCGACCCATTTCCTATCAGCCAACGGCAGATGAACGCTATAACCTGGAGATGGCCTTTTCCCGGGGTCTGTATACAGGCTGGTTTCGCGGTATCAATAACCAGAAATTAGTCCATGCCCGGTTTGCTAAGAAGCGGGGAGTATACCTGGGGGATGTGGTGCGGGTGACCAGGCAGCAGGTGGAGCTACGGCCCAAGGTACCGGTTAAGGCTGGGGATGGCATTGTGTTTGACTCTGGGCATCCCGATACGGACCAAGGTGGGCGGATTTATGGGGTGGAAGATCGGGGGCGTACTGTCTGTCTGAGCTTTTCTAAGCACGGCATTGATTTGCGTCAGGTTAAACCGGGCTATAAAGTTTGGAAAACCTCTGACCCAGAGCTAGATAAGGTCCTACGCCAGAGCTACAGCGGTGAGCAGCCCCAGGTTCAGCAGCCCATTGATATCGAAGTGCATGGTGTGGAGGGAGAGCCGGTGGTTGCGATCGCCACCGATCCCCAAGGCCACATTGCCAGGGCTACATCTGCAAAGCGGCTGGAATTGGCTCGTAATCAGCCTCTGACGTCTGAAAAGTTGGTACAACAACTTTCTCGGTTAGGGAACACTCCATTTCAGTTAGGTGCTTTGACTAACTATCTGGCGGCAGGGCTGATGGTGCCAGTGAGTGAGCTGAATCGCCTACGTCGGGATTTGGTGGAGCAATTGTTGGAGCAGCGGATGCAGCCGCAGGCTTGGAAGCTGGAGGTAACGCATACCTATGGGGATTTGTTGCCGGGGGGGTTGGGGTGCGGCAGGGCAGAGCAATTGGTGGAGGCGTCGGGTGTCGGGGTTTCGGAACAATCTGCGGGTTTGTTGGGTTTTGGGGACTCAATCCAACCTACGTTACTGCCTCTTGTTCGTAATTTTGCTCAACTTCGGGCGGTTTTGGCGGCGGATATTACGACGGTTTATTGCGAGCTGGAAAACCCGGTGCGCTATCGGGACGCAGTGGCGCTTTCCCGTGAGCTGAATCCTAAGGCCCAAATCTATGTTGCTCCACCTCGGATTACCAAGCCAGGCGAACAATACATTCTCAAACAGGTGCACCAGTCGGACGCCGATGGTTACCTGGTGCGCAATTACGACCATCTAAAATTCTTTGCCCACCAGCCCTGCATCGGAGATTTTTCCCTGAATGTGGCTAATCCGATTACGGCAGATTATTTCAAGACTCGATTTAGTCTAGAACGACTGACTGCTAGCTATGACCTGAATATCTCGCAGCTACTGGACCTGCTGACTGCCACACCCGCTGATTGGTTTGACATTACGGTGCATCAGCATATGCCGATGTTCCATATGGAGCACTGTGTCTTCTGTGCGTTTCTATCTGATGGGACTGACTTTTCCAACTGTGGTCGCCCGTGCGAGAAACATGAGGTGGTACTGTGCGATCGCACGGGCACTGAGCATGTTCTCCAGGCTGATGCAGGCTGCCGAAACACTCTTTACAATGGCGTTGCCCAAACCGGTGCAGAATTTATCCCTCGCCTGATTGAGCAGGGAGCACGTCACTTTCGCATTGATTTTCTTAACGAGACACCGAACCAGGTCCAGCAGATTCTTAGCTGCTATCAACAGCTGCTAAGGGGGGACATAACTGGGCGTCAGCTTTGGCAAACCCTACAGCTATCTAACCAACTTGGTGTTACTCGGGGAACTCTGGAAAATCGCAGATCAGCATAATTTGGGTAACCGTCTCATCAGTGCCGTTGGCTGAGCGAAGTCGAAGCCAACACCCCCAGCCAGCATCTCCTTCGACTCCGCTCAGGGGACGCTTACTAATTTTGTGACTTAAATCACGTTCTTATGAACGCCTTAAATTGATGTCAAGTCAGCATTGATTGTGATTTAGATCATGTTTTTGAATGCATCAAAATTGATGTATTTGATACTTTTTAGCTCTACTTTCAAAGATATCTGAATCTAATAAATAACCCCGACATTGCTGCCGGGGTGGATTACACATAGTGGGTTTCATATAAGGTGTGCCCTAAGCACATATTCAATGTAATTAATTTCTGTACCCAACACCGTAAATACCCCGTAAATTTGCTTAAAGACTGGCTAAAGTCATCTGGCTATTTGTTTTCTCTATCCTTGAAACCAATGTAGAAAGGGGGATCTACTTTTTGTTGCTTGAATATATCAAGTTTATTTTTTATTAGTCGGTGTTCAGAAATAAGTGTGTAAATTGTGACTTAGATCACCATTCTGAACGATTTTAATTAATGTTACTTATCATGTTTTACGCATTTAAATGGTGATGGATAGATAATGAATGTCATTATTTAAACCCAATAAATAACCCCGACATTGCTGCCGGGGTGGGTTACACATAAGGTGTTAAATATAGAGTGTGTTGCAATAACAAATCTAACGTAACCAATTCTTAGGCACACTACCGTAAAACCACGATAAAACTTTTTAAAGAAAACCTAAAGCCAATTTTAGTGATGGCTTTAGGCCTGTAGATCAAATTGAGAATGATCCTTTGTTTGCGTTTTTGCAATGGCTGATTCTAAAAGATGAACCGGTCTAGGGCCATTGTTAAAATGGCTGTTTTTTAATTAACCAAAGGTTCTACCATTCCAGCCCCACATTGCACCTGCAGAGTCGGCGAATTCAATGTAGGTGCGATCAGGAGGCACCCCAAGTGCGGCCTGTACCTGGGCACAAAACTCCTGGCTCATGGTTTTAGTTTTACTGCCCATGGTGCCAACACTTTTGATTTCGATGTAGCAGGTGGGAGCGGTGCTACCTCCGAAGGTCATGGGAGTGCTGGGTTGAAATGCAGTCATGACATAGGATTCAGGCTTGCCCAAATGTTTTGCCAGGCTAGCTGACAGCTGTTTGAGCATGTCTTCCACAGCGCCTTTAGAGGGGGCTTCGACGGAGGTTTGAACTTTGATTAAGGGCATGGGTATTGCAGAATAAACAATCGATGTTATTGGGGTGAAAGAGTCCTTGGTTTTGCGTTTTTAGTTCTTTGCCTCTATTGGGTATAGACCTTGCTAATTCCTTGAACTCAAAATTAAAAACTCAAAACTCAAAATTCCACTACCCTCCGTAGTTCCAGCCGGTCGTGGATAGCAACAACGCATCGCCTTCACGATGAATACCTGCGCCGATGACTTCGCCAACAAAGACGGTGTGGTCGCCATGTTCAACGGTGCTGATCACGTTGCACTCGACGTAGCCCAGGGTGTCTTTGATGATGGGGCAGCCGGTTTCAGGACCAGGGTAAAATTCGATGTCTTCAAATTTGTTGCCGACACGACGTAGGGGTTTGAAGAAGTTTTGAGCTAACTCTTTTTGGCCATCTTCTAAGATGCTGAGGGCAAAGACGCCGCTAGCTTTGATCATGGCGTGGGAGGTGGAATCGGCTTTAACGCAGTTGACAACCAACGGTGGGGCAAAGGATGCCTGCATCACCCAGCTAGCGGTAAAGCCATTGACTTCTTCGCCGTCTTTGACACCACAGATATAGAGCGCATGGGGAATTTTGCGCAGCATCGTCTTTTTGGCCTGTTCGTCGAGCATTGCATTCACCCTTTAATGTTGTGTACAACGCTTCAGTTTAAACGAATTAAATTGTTCAAAAACGGTAAATGTTTATGAGGGGATGGTTTATCTCACAACTTGGCCCATGTAGTTGCCCCAGAGCCGGGCGGCTTGTGAACTGCTGCTGTTGGTGGGGGTGTTATCGTCATTGCCCAGCCAAATGCCAGTGACTAAATCATTGTTAGGGACAAAGCCCACAAACCAAAGGTCAACGCCATCGTTAGTGGTGCCAGTTTTGCCAGCCTCGCCTAACCCTAAATAGGCGCTACGACCGGTGCCGCCATTAATGGTGCCTCGCATAAAAGAGGTCATGGTGCGAGCCGTGTTGGGTCTAAGAACATCGCGATCGCGATCGGCACTGTTATCAAGGGAAAAGTCGAAAATGACCCGGCAGGTACTGGGATCATTATTATCTTCACAGTCACTGCTATCCAACACGCGCTGAATCCCGTGGGGACGATTCCAGATACCATTGTTTGCGATCGCACCCACCGATCCAGTCATTTCTAATGGTGTCACCCCACTTTGACCGAGCACCAACCCTGGTACAGGGTCTAATTCCGATTCAATACCCATGGTTTGGGCCAAGTTCACAATATTGTCTAGACCAGCCTCACGCGCGACCCGTAGGGCGACTACATTTTCTGATAGAGCAAAGCCATCGTACATATCGAGCGCACCACCACCCGAACGACACCCCTGATAAAACTGACCACCCCAGCTCATATCGTTGCAGCTAAAACTGGTGCTAGCGGGAATGCCTTGTTCTAGAGCACTGGCATAGGCAAAAATTTTGAATGTGGAACCAGGTTGTCTAACAGCTTGAGAAGCTCGATTAAACTGACTTTGGCTATAATCTACGCCGCCGACGAGGGCCTGGATTTCACCCGTGGATGCTTTCAGGGTGACCAGGGCTCCCTGGGAAAAACCATGCTGGCCACCCAGGTTGGCAATGCCTGAGCGCATGGACGTTTCTGCCTGGCTTTGTATCGCTAAATCCAGGCTAGTTTCTACATAGAAATTACCTTCTTGGGCAAAGCTGATGCCCAGAACCTGGTCTAGCTCATCAAAGATATAACTATAAAAATATGGGGCCCGAATGCTCTGGAGCTGTTCCCGTGCTTTGGGGCTAATCTCAATGCGTGAGCGACGGGCACGGCGGCCGTCTTCCTGGCTGATCATGCCGAGGGCCACCATGCGTTCAATCACACGGTTGCGGTAGTCTAGCGCGTCATTGTAGCTCTGGACGGGGTTAAAGGCATTGGGCGCGGGCAAAATGCCCACCAGGGTGGCGGCTTCCTGGATATTTAAGTCTTTGGCAGACTTATCAAAGTAAAACTGGGAGGCATCCTCAAAACCATAGAGGTTATTGCCTAAATACACTCGGTTGAGATACAGCAACATGATGTAATTTTTGCTGTAAAACGTTTCCAGCTTGAGGGCGACGATCATCTCGCGAATTTTGCGCATGGCGCTATCGTCACTGCCCACATATTCCCGATAGATGTTTCGGGCCATTTGCTGAGTCAGAGTACTAGCGCCTTCTCGAATGGTGCCGCTTCTCAGGTTGGTTTTAGCCGCTCGAGCAATGCCCCAGGGGTCCACACCCAGGTGCCAGTAATAGCGAGAATCCTCTGACGCGACTACGGCTTGAGGCAAATATTTGGAATATTCCCGCAGTTTGGTTTTTTCGATGTGCGCCTGGTTCGTGATGGGATTCAGCAGCACACGATCACCATTTTCATTGCCAAGGATGGAGACAGGTCCCTGAACTGATTCGGGTATGGGTCGAATCGGAATTTTGGGCCATTCAAGCGCAACTACCCAAAAGACCGTCAGAGCAACACTGCCAGTGATGCCATAGAGACCGTAGCGAATGGTTTTGAGATACCAGGGTGCTGGGTTTTGAAAGCGTACCGTAACGGCATCGCTCAGCTCGTTGGGACCTAAGCTCAGCACATCGCCATCTCGGAGCTTAAAGGTTTTCAGTCGTTTTTGACCGCAGTAGGTGCCGTTGGTGGATTTTTGATCCTTGAGAACAAACGGGTTGCCAGGCTGGTTGCGATCGCGAGTCAAGGTCAAATGAGTCTGACTCACCAGTGGACTGCGCACTACAATGTCACAGTTTTTAGAACTACGCCCCAGCACATAATGATCGCCCACCAGGTCATACACCTGTCGCTGGTTGTCATAGTCCACCACCAGCTTAGGTACCCGAGCACCTGGTTTTAACGCCAGTTTGTTGAAATCTACCCGAGCCACATTCTGAATCACCTGGGTCATCGTGCCCAAGATGGTTCGAGGAGGCGTCGTCGATGAATTATGACGGGGTGGCTGAGTCATCCTTAGACGTAGAGTGTTTGAAAATGCGGATGTTCAAAATATGGGTTCACTATAACCCCTCAATCATTGACCCCTGATCTAGCTATTACAGCTACAGCTAACACACCCAGAATTGCGGATAGGAATACGGCCTATTTTAGGCCGCTTATAAAAAGGTGGCGTGATTTTCCCGTAGTTTTTGTCTAGGGACGTTTTGGTTCGTGTTTTGGTGTCAACAAAATAGCAATTAACAAACAAATAATCCCTACATTGATCCAGATGTCTGCCAGATTGAAGACCGGAAATCGGGTAATGGGAAAGGCCTGAATAAAGTCCACTACTTCCCCTGCTTTGACGCGATCAATGCCATTACCCAAGGCTCCGGCTAAGATAAATCCCCATCCGGCCCGCTCCCAGCGATCTTCAATCCGAAACAAGAGACCATAGCCAGCAATTCCAATGCTCACGATAACTGACAACCACGGCAGTATCCAACGGCAGTTTTCTCCACTGCAAATACTCCAGGCCGCACCGCGATTTAGAACGTAAGTAAAATTTAGAGCCCCCGGAATAATCGTGACCGATTCGCCCAAATTAAAGTTCTGGACAACCCAATGTTTGGTGATTTGGTCTAATAAGAGTCCGATAAAAGCAGCCACCCAAAACAGGCGATTGATCTGTTTTCTCCGTAATCTGCCCATGTTGCTATGACGGTGCTGAAGCTAGTAGAACATGATCTGACGCATACCATAGGCCAGTACTGAAACTGCACAGACTAAAATTAGCTGTCCTGGGAAAGGTGCAATCGAGTACGTGAAAATGGCCTCTATTAATGATGGCGCATTGTCGCCTGTCCACTGTAATACATAGGCTAGGGGCAAATACACCAATCCCACTGCATGAATTGTTAGTAACCCCCCTAAACAGCTTAAGGCTAGGGTTTCTAGCTTCAGGGTTTCCCAGAACGCGAGGTATCCACAAACCCATGCTGCCGGGATAAAGCCCAACAAGTAGCCAAAGCTGGGCTCCCTGAGATAGCTCAACCCACCACCCTGGGTAAATACTTGCAGATCAAAGGCCTGGAATAGAAAAAGGCCCAAGCTCAGATAGGCGACCTGGGACAACGCAGCCGCATTTTGCCCCCCCAAACAGCCGATAAGCAATACAGCTCCCACTTGAAAACTCACGCCTAAAGAAAACACCTCCACACCGTTGGCCCAACTCCAAGGCCCATTGGTAATAAAGACCTCTAGCCATGTGCCTCCAATGGTTAGAATCAAGCCGATTAACGCCCACAGCAACTCTGCCGTTGCAAACACCTACATATTCCTCACGGCGACGGTGGCTTATTTTATCGTTTGACGAGAACGTTACTTTTTCTAATCTGACTGAAAGTAGACAGCCGAGCAGGTTTTAGACTGTTTACTTAATCCTTTTATACGGCTTTCTTTAAGAACTGACATGTTTCCCACTCATCGCCCCCGCCGGTTGCGCAGCCATCCACAATTGCGCCGTATGGTTCGCGAAAATGTTGTTACCACCAGTGATTTCATCTATCCGCTATTTGCGGTTCCTGGTGAGGGCGTTGCTAATGAAGTGAAGTCCATGCCCGGTGTTTATCAGCTATCGGTGGACAAAATTGTAGAGGAATCCAAGGAAGTCTACGACCTTGGGATTCCCTCAATTATTTTGTTCGGTATCCCTGAAGGAAAAGATGATGATGCCACCGGCGCATGGCATGACTGCGGCATTGTACAGAAAGCAACAGAAGCCGTCAAAAAGGCTGTTCCCGACCTGATCGTGGCGGTAGATACCTGTCTCTGTGAATATACTCCCCACGGACACTGTGGCTATCTAGAGGTGGGAGACTTGACGGGTCGAGTGCTAAATGACCCCACGCTAGAACTGCTTAAGAAAACAGCCGTTTCCCAGGCTAATGCAGGGGCAGATATCATCGCTCCATCTGGCATGATGGACGGCTTTGTAGGAGCTATCCGCTCAGGGCTTGATGATGCCAGCTTTGAGAATATTCCGATTATGTCCTATGCCGCCAAGTATGCATCGTCTTACTATGGCCCATTCCGGGATGTGGCTGAATCTGCCCCCCAATTTGGCGATCGCCGCACGTATCAAATGGATCCAGCTAACGGTAAAGAAGCGATCAAGGAAATTGAGCTAGATATTGCCGAAGGCGCTGACATGCTGATGGTGAAGCCAGCCCTTGCCTACATGGATATCATTTGGCGCGTCAAAGAAGCGAGCAATTTACCGGTAGCTGCTTACAATGTCTCTGGAGAATACTCCATGGTCAAAGCAGCAGCTTTAAATGGCTGGGTAGATGAAGAAAAGCTGGTAATGGAGACCATGATGAGCTTTAAGCGCTCTGGGGCTGACTTAATTCTGTCTTACCACGCTAAGGATGTTGCTCGTTGGTTAAAGGGGCAATAGAATGCGTTTTTCCAGCGTCATTGGTCTTAAGCCTGGTAGTTAGGCTGGCTGCGGCATTGAATACATAGAACCTAACCAGGATGACAAAACCTGATGCAGGCGTAACAATAATTAACGAACATCTCCGGTGGAGGTGTTCGTTATTTTTTGACTCTTTTTAGCCCACCTACTTGTTTTAGCCCTTGAGCACCTCTTCAGACGCTGTTTCCCATTCCCATGATGCCAATGGCCATGGCCATGCCGCCCACGGCCACACCCATAGTGAGGAATCTCTAAAACGCATTGTTAACCGCCTATCTCGTATAGAGGGGCATGTGCGTGGCATCAAGACAATGGTTTATGAAGGTAGACCTTGTCCAGATGTATTAGTACAAGTTGCTGCGGTGCGAGGAGCCCTTGATCGGGTGGCACGCCTCATTCTGGACGAACATCTGAGTGAATGCATCAGCCGTGCAGTCACTGAAGGCAATATTGAAGCTGAGCTGACTGAATTGAAAGCAGCCCTTGATCGCTTTTTTGATTAGGGGGTATGGACCTATATTTGGCTAATCATTCTGTAACCAGACTGCAATTAAATTTTCAGAAATCTTTGGCCTAAATTTCAAAAGATTTCGAAATGCTACAAAAAAGACACGTTGACACATTGTCATGAATCCTATGCAGAAATAGGTTTTTAGCTTTTTGGGACCAAAAATCACTGTGGCTTGCCTGACTTCTGCGTAAAAAAATGTAATGTATTGGCTCATCAAAACGGTCTACGGTAGCAATTGTGGCGATGTCCCTATCTCCCAAACAGGCTTGATAGATACGTTTTGGAGACGTTGTTAACTCTATAAAGCCGTTCAAACTCGTTTAGCTCGTCGTCCTACGCGTACGGCGGACGATATTAAATTCATTTAACGTCGAGATATTTAGTATGAGCAGCAATTTAGCCGAGAAGCTCAAGAAAGGTACGCAGAAAGCGCACACAATGGCCGAGAATGTGGGCTTTGTTCGTTGCTTTTTGCGTGGCGTTGTTGAGAAGAAGTCCTACCGTAAGCTAGTGGCTAACTTCTACTATGTGTACGCTGCAATGGAAGAAGAGTTGGAGCGCCACAAGGATCATCCGGTAGTTTCAGCGGTCTACTACCCTGAGCTATACCGTAAAGAAACCCTTGAGACTGATTTAGCTTACTACTACGGTCCTAACTGGCAAGAGCAAGTTTCTATTTCTCCAGTGGGTCAATCTTATGTTGATCGGATTCGTGAAATTTCTAACGAGTCACCTGAATTGCTTGTAGGTCATTCATATACTCGCTATCTAGGTGATCTATCGGGTGGCCAGATCCTTAAGAGCATTGCCCAACGTGCCATGAACTTGGCGGATGATGAAGGTGTAGCGTTTTACGAATTTCCCACGATTCCCGATGAGGGCGCGTTTAAGAATAAGTACCGCAGCACTATTGATGCCGCCCCTGTTGATGAGGCGATGGCTGATCGCATTGTAGAGGAAGCTAACGATGCTTTTGGGATCAACATGCGTTTATTCCAAGAGCTTGAGGGTAACTTGGTTAAAGCTATTGGTCAGATGCTGTTTAATAGTTTGACTCGCGGTCGTCGTCGGGGCAGCACTGAACTAGTTGCAGCTGAATAGAGTTGATTGCTTATTAAGCTAATCAAGTTCTCAATTGCTTAGAAAATGGGCAGTATTCCTCCAGGAATACTGCCCATTTTCGCTTTAAGCTCTACAGTTGCTTGACTAAAACTTCCTATCAATTTAAAAAGTCGCTATCAGATATTTTTGAGGGCTTGTTCTTTGGAAAGTGCTCCTGTAGCATGAGGCTCAATTTATAAACTGCAAATCAGCTATTCTTAGTTTTACTTTGGGATGGTTTTGGCAGAAATAGTCAGGCTGGCTGGCTGTGATTTTACATTGAGTGCCAAAAAATACTTGATAAGTTGACCTTTTCTGCTATTTTTTGGTGGAGCGTGGGCAGGTTTGTTCTGTCTGTGTTCGGATCTGTGGTTTGCTTATGGAAGCCTGTAGATCTTTATTTGAATGTGGGTAACCACAGTGCGTTTTGAGTGATCATCGCTCTGGCGCATGGGGCGACGCTTAAAGTGAGGAGTAAACGAGTGGGTTTTGCCGTTAGGGCTGATCGAGATAAGAGTAATAGCGTTAAGAGCTCTAAGAAGCGAAATCTGGTATTACTGCATCCCGTCAATAAGACAGCTTCATCCTCGGTGGCGAGATATCCTTTTAAGGCTGCCGCGAATTCGGGTGCTCCGTCTGTGGCAGCAGTGCCCAATGAGGTGCACGCGCCTGCTGAGGTCAAGCAACTGCCTAGAGCGCCTCGGCTGCCGCTCGGCCTCAAAATTTTAGTGGGAGTGCAGCAGGGGTCTACTGTTCTGACCGGTGGCTTAGTTGCAACGGCCTTAGTGGTCTATAGCTGGACAGTTTATTTAGATAAAACCGTATCTCGTTCATTTCAGCGTTTGGAAACGCTCAAGGCCTCGATCCAACAGGTCACTACTGCCAATGCAACGTTGAAAAATAATATGGCTGAGCAGGCTGAGTCTCCCTCTGCTGGGTTTAAGCCGTTTGAGCCTAAGCGTGCTATCTTCTTGTCACCTGCTCCGGCGCGTCCATCAGTTGAGCCCTCTGTTGAGCCTGAAGCTCCTTCTCCCATGCCCCATCCCCTGGGTTATTAGGTCAGTGAGGTCTTTTGATGTGAGCGCCTTCTGTATGCTTATTGTGCTCGCCTAATATCTATGGTTACGCAGCCATCTAGTCCGGAGCGCCGTCCGTTTAGTCGTCGTCGCCCTCGTCATACGTCTTCGCCACGATTTCGCCTTGTCACGGTCTGGGCCTTTATGGTGTTGGTGATGTTTGGCCTAAGTGCGCGTCTTGCTCGGTTGCAGTTAGTGGTTGGTGACCAACTTAAGCTCCAGGCTGAGCAACAGCGACAAAATGTACCCCAGGTTCCTCGGGCATCACGACGTCCGATAGTGGACCGTCAGGGGAATGTGTTGGCGGTGGATCGGATTGTTTATACCATCTATGCTCACCCCATGCTGTTTAGTCGCTCTCGCCAGGAGATGGCTGAAACCTTGGGAAGCGCCCTGGGTCAACCCCAAGATACGTTGCTGCAGCGTTTTCAAGAGCAGGAAACGGGTATTCAGGTTGCTGTAGATGTTTCAGAAGAGCTGACCAAGCGTATTCGTGATCTACGGTTAGATGGTTTGGAATTGTTGCCTAGTCAGCAGCGCTTTTATCCACAGCAAACATTGATGTCTCAGCTGGTGGGGTATATCAATTTGGAAGGGCAACCCCAGGCTGGCTTGGAGTACATGCTCCAGGATCGGCTGCTGTATAAGCTGGATAATGTGCCATTGCCCCATACGCCGAAACAGTTGCCTAATCGTGATGGGCTCAGGCTACAGCTGACTGTGGATAGTCGTTTGCAGCGCATTGCTCAGCGAAATTTAGAGGCAACTGTCCGTCAATATGGGGCCAAGCGGGGGGCCTTAATTGTGATGGATAGCCGTAATGGGGCTGTGTTGTCGTTGGCTGTGACGCCCACCTATGACCCTAATCGCTACTATGAGGCGAATGTTGCGCAGTTTAGGAATTGGGTGATCAGCGATCTGTATGAACCGGGCTCAACTTTTAAGCCTATCAATGTTGCGATCGCACTCGAAGAAGGCTTAATTGCTCCTGGTGACTACGTCTATGACGAAGGTCGTCTGCAATATGACCGATGGACGATTCAAAATGTTGATTATCAAGCCGTGGGAGGACGGGGATCCATCACCATCACTGATGTTTTGCGCCATTCCAGCAATGTGGGCATGGTTCACATTATGGAGCGGTTAAAACGCTCGACGTACTACGACTGGCTGGCACAATTAGGGTTAGGGAATGCAACGGGCATTGAGCTTCCTGCCGAGGCCACCGCCCAGCTCAAAAGTCGCTCTCAGTTTGTTAACAGTGAAGTGGAAGCTGCAACCACGTCCTTTGGCCAAGGATTTTCTCTCAATCCGATGCAGTTGGTACAGCTCCATGCTGCTTTGGCCAATGGCGGTGAGTTGGTAACACCCCATTTGGTCAGGGGGCTGATTGACCAGGAAGGAAACCCCACGTGGCAGCCTCAGCGACCACCTGCCAAACAAGTGTTTTCTAAAGACACGACCCAGGCAGTCCTCCAAATGATGGAGGCCGTTGTGGAATCTGGGTCTGGTAAAACGGCTCGCATCGCCAACTATAGGCTAGCGGGTAAGACAGGGACTGCCCAAAAAGCCAATGAATATGGTGAATATGGCGATGGTCGCATCGTTAGCTTTGTGGGCATTGTGCCAGGGGAGAATCCCCGCTATGTGGTGCTGGCTGTGATCGATGAACCTCTGGGTGAAGATGCCTATGGTTCAACGGTAACTGCGCCCCTGGTTAAGTCGGTAGTTGAGTCTCTTGTGGTGATGGCGGGTGTTCCTCCTTCAAGACACGCGGAGTAAATAGGATCTTTTCTAACTCACGGGTGGCTCGTTCAAGGTTGTCGTTGACGATTTGTATATCAAACTCTTCAGCAGCTTCAATTTCAACGTTGGCCCGCGCCAGACGTTTTGCGATCGCATCTTCCGAATCTTGACCCCGCTGACGAATGCGATCTTCTAGTTCCTGGAGGCTGGGGGGCAAGACAAAAATCTGCTGTGCTTCTGGTAGCGTGGCGCGCACCTGACGGGCCCCTTCCAACTCAATTTCTAAAATCACCACATTGCCATGGGAAATCATCGCTTCTAAGGGTTGACGCGGGGTGCCATAAAAATTACCCGCAAATTCAGCCCATTCCAGTAGTTGATTTTGTTCAACCATGGCTTTAAATTCCGGGCGTGAAACAAAGTAATAATGTTTACCATGCTCCTCACCTGGACGAGGTTGGCGAGTGGTTGCTGAAATCGATAGCTGAATGTCCGGATGATGCTTGAGCAACTGGCGTAGTAACGTTCCCTTGCCCACGCCACTGGGGCCTGTAAAGACAATCAGTTGCCCTACGGTTGGAGACGTAACAACGATTTCTGAACTCAGGGGAACTGATATTGAAGGCATAACTTACAGAAAAAACTACGGAAATTTTACAGACCTATTCCTCCGATAGATCGAATAGCACCGTCTTCATGTAGCGTTCAGCCCAGACAGGATCAAATGCTTTTTCTAAAATGCGACGGGTTTTGTCATTTTGCTGCTGGTGGGTGCAGTAGTTGCGCTGACCTGCCAAGATCTCAGCCCGTTTATGGGGGGTGGGAGTCATGGCAACTGCTTGTTTACAGTGCAAGGTCAGGTAGTAGCGCACCTGCTCCAGAAAACGATGATTTTCCTGAGGACCTATGGGTTTTACAAAACAGCAATAGTCCGAAAAAATGTGGCCCCAGCTAGGGAGTTCCCGTGGATGGCTATAGCCGTTTGTTCCCTTACCCTTAAGGGCATGGGTATAGGCAATGGGCAAGCCGTTGGGATTAGTGGGGGATAAATCCACAACGGCTGCACTAATTTGCCCGCGACCGCAGACAATGTCACAGCCAAACATCGGTAGCCCATACTCAAGGCGAGGAAACATTACGCAGTGCAGAATGTCGAGATTGGGACCCACCTTCGCTAGTTCTAGGTGAAGTTTACGAAACTCTGGGGTTTGATAGCAGGCATTTTCAATGACAAGTCGTTCGCCTTCTAGACGGCTTTCTACATAGCCCAGATCGTTGGGGAGATTGTAAGGCGAGAGGACAAGATGGTGTTGCCAGGTCTCTTCAATGATGTCAGCCAACTCACAGATGACAGAGTTTTGATGCTGACGGATGGAGTACTTTACCGTAATCGACATGGATGAGCGTTCAGTTCACCTTATAAACAGATTGGACTGCACCATTGAAAAACGGTATCGTCGCGGGTGGTGTGATAAATCAAGTTTACAGTAGCGTAAAGGTCTCAGGCAGAATCAACTACCTATGATCCAATTCGTCACCTTATTCCTGATGTTGACTTTTTTTTAGGGAAAAGATTGGTACTTAGTTGTTGTGCTTATTAGGGCATAACACGGGCCACGTAAGCATTCCGATCGTCGGATACTGCCAAGGCCTAAGCCTCCACTTCTGTTGCCCCACTTCAACATCACACACATTTTTCCTACGCTATGGTGGCCACACAACTCAAATCTCGCAAAGTTTTGGGGTTAAATCAACGTCAGTACGAAGGGCTTAAAACAGCACTCCAGCTTAATCTCAGACGCCAGCTTTTGATTGCGGTCTGCGATAGCAACACATTGAAGACACAGCTGGTCTCCAGACTGCAAGCGGATTTAACAGCAGCGGATAATACCCTGGATGATTTTGGGACAGTAACCTTAGCGAAGCTTGCCTTTGATCCGAGTCAGCCCGATTTGATGCTACAGCTGGTGCATTGGCTAAAGCAAGCGCCCAAACCCACACCCCATCTACAGATTGTTGGTTTAGAGGCGATGACCCACCAGCCGATGCGATCGCAAAATCACTTTTTGCGATCCCTTGAAAATATTCAATCTTTGCTCCCCCACCTTGAAAGCAGCTTGGTGCTGTGGCTGTCATGGCCCTGGTATCGCACATTGCAACAGTCTGCCCCTGAGTTTTGGCAGTGGCGTAGTGGTGTGTTCACCTTTGTGGGTGAGCCTGTGTCCTCTGCTCCAGAGATTGCTAATACCGGCCACCAGGTGACGGATGCGCTTTATGGAGGGGTGTCCACTGCTCAAAATGCTGATATCTGGCAGATTCTCAGTGAGGATTTGGCTCAGAGAGACCAGCAGCCCGCAGCGGCTAATGTTGCGGCTACTGATGTTGAGCCAGAACAGAGCCCATCCGTAATCGTAGACGTGACTACCCTGGAGCATCCTCTGGAAACACTCGCTCAGCTAGAAGAGCAGGGGGCCACACCTGAGGAGATTACCCAGGCTTACCATACCCTTGGCAATCATTATCGCGATCGCATTGAAGCTGGGGAAATGACCCCCAATCTATTGGCAACCGCCATTGAAACCTTTGAACTCTACCTAAACTGGTTGCCAACGGAGGATACTCAACGGGCTGCTGGTCTCAATGATTTAGGCACATTGCACTGGCTCAACGCTCAGCTCCAAGGTGAGCGTTCGGCCCTGGTTGAGGGCATGAACCGCAGTGTGAAGCTGTATAGAGAAGGCCTGAGTGCCAATGGTGATGCAGAAACCACCAGCCGCCTGTACGGCAATTTGGGGGCAGTATATAGTGCCTTAGCCAATTACGACGACTCCATTACCCACCTGAAGGACGCTGTCACCGCCTATCGTCAGGCTCTACCATTTTGCTCGGCAGATAGCAATCCTGAAGAATATGGCACCTTGCAGAACAGCCTGGGCTCCGTGTACTGGAAGCTGGCCTACTATGAACAACCCAAGCCCCAGCTGCATCGGGCAATTGCCGCCTATAACGAGGCTTTGCGCTGTCATCACCCCGAAACGTCCCCATTAGAATATGCAGCGGTACAAAACAATTTAGGCATTGCCTACTGGAGTTTGTCGCGTCATGAACGTCCTATATTTTTACTCAAACATGCCATTGCCGCTTACCGGGATGCGCTGAATTATCGTACCCCCAGCACTGATCCGACGGCCTGTGCCAGTACCTATAACAATTTGGGCACAGCGTTTTGGGAATTAGCAAACCATCCTGAGGCACCAGCCGATCCTGAAGGGCGCTATAAGCAAAATGCTGTAATTGCCTATGAAGCTGCCCTCAAAGCCTCAGAATTAGCGCCCAATAATCTTGACCTCGCTTCGATTCGCCATTGCTTAGGCAGTATTTATGACAGAATGGCCCGAGCTACCGATAACAGAGCTCTGATTGTCGGTAACCTGGACCGTGCCTTAGTGCACTACGTCACTGCCCTCAAACAAATTACCAAAACGGCATCTAGCTATGAGCCCATCTTCAAAGCCTTGGTGCGCAATGTTTCTGCCCACTATGAACTGCTAGGGTTAGATGGCCAGCAAAATGCCCTGAATAAGGTGCCCGCTGAAATTTTGCCTCAGGTAATGCTGAAGTTATAGGACACATTCCACAAATAACGATTTTGTCTAGAAACTATCTATCCCCTGTAGGGTCGTTGCATGCAACGACCCTACAGGAGGGTAATTAATTTGGGGTAGTTGCCAATTCTGGTGCGTTTTTGGACAATATTGCACGTAGTTCTTTACTGAGATCGTTATCGCTGCGGTGGGCTTCCCATTCGCCACTATGCTTAGAATCGAGTCGCCAGTGGCCATTGATATGATCACCATCCTCTGACACTGTTCCGGTGTATTGGATAGCGTAACTGGGAGTGTTGAAATATTTTTTTGTGAACGTCACATAGCGGCCAGTGATTTGTCCGTGTACCTGGGCTTCACCTAAGGGCCCATCATCCACAATGCGACCACTAATACTATTGTTCGCTTGGACAAAGGTGGCTTCAAACCGGGTGGGGGAGTTTGCCTGCCAGTAAGACCCTAGCCAGGGACCAGTTAACTCAGCCATCGCAGATGTCCTCGTGCAACACATTACCTATGATTTTGATGCAACTATCTTGATTTTGCAGGGACTGGAACAACCCACCACCGGGTGTGAAAATTGAAGAAATTCTCAATTTTGGTGGATGTGGACGCATGCTCGGTTTCACTAGGCTTGGGTCAACTCCTACTACTGGTTACCTCTGCTATGGCGCTATTTCTTATTTTTGCTCTGGTAGTGGCGTTTTTTGCGATCGCATTCGCCCTGCAAAATGACCAGCTGATCGACATCAACTTTTTTATCTGGCAACTAGAGCAGCAGCACCTGGCCACTGCTCTGTTGCTGGCATCAGGCTTGGGCGTTCTTTTCGGACTGTTAGTCACCATTCCGGCATTTCTCAAGCGAGAATGGCGCATTTCCCGTGGGAAAAGACAGGCCCATAGCTTAGAAGATCAGCTTTTAGCTAAGCAGCAAGAAGTCAACAATCAAGCGCGTAAAAACGCAAATCTACGCCAGAGCTATCACCACCTTTTGGAATCCCTGGATCTGTTGGATCACACCACTGGTTTAGTTAGTGATGCGGTGGTTTCGCGTGTCATTCGAGCCCTACTCCAGCGAATGAAAATGCAGCCGCTTCATCATCAGTTTCAATCCGTAGGGCTACTGCTGATTCAGCCCCAGCGTAAGCAACCTGAGCCTAGCGACCTCAAACAAGATCAGGCCCTATGGAATGCGATCGCTCAGGTGCTACAGCAAAACCTGACGGTAGATTCCTGGCTGTTTAGCAATAACCAAGGGCAATTTACCTGTAGCCTCACTGGTTTAGATGTTAAAGCCGTTACGAAATATGCAGAAAATCTTAGATTAGCCCTGACCGATGCACCGATAACCCTGCAGGATGGTGCGCAGACTAATATCGACGTCAATATCGGTGGCGTGGTCACTGACCCTGACCATCCGACCGAAAGTGAGCAATTGCTACTTAGCAAAGCGGAAGAATTTCTAGCTTTGGCGACTAAGCGTGGACGTAATCGCCTGAAAGTGTCCTTTGTCACGGACTAGACTGCATTACGGACTAAACCCTATTTAGGTTATGAAATCTAAATTTTTTTTACATACTTTAAGTCTCGTAGTGACCTTTGTATGCTTTCATTCTCAATGATTATGAGTATTTTTACTCAATGGTTTCTGGTGTTTGCAAGCCGTATTCTCTGACACAAAATCTTGAGCCCAGTACCGTTGGTGCATAAGATAAAACTAACGACTGAGTTTAAGAAAGTCTAAAGAAGCAGGAGATACGTCCATGGCAGAGCGCCCAATTATCCTCGGTATTGTCGGAGACAGTGCCGCTGGTAAAACTACCTTAACCCGTGGGATCGCCCAGGTACTCGGTGAGCATGATGTGACGACCATCTGTACCGATGACTACCATCGTTACGACCGTAAACAGCGTAAGGAAATGGGGATCTCTGCACTTCACCCCGATTGCAATTACGTTGACATCATTGAACAGCATCTAGAGCTACTACGCCAAGGCCGACCTATACTTAAGCCCATCTATAACCACACTACTGGTGAGTTTGATGCTCCTGAGTACATTGAGCCCAAGAAGTTTGTTATCGTTGAAGGCTTGCTGGGTTACTCCAGTAAGATTGCTCGCGACGCCTATGACGTAAAGGTTTACCTTGCGCCCCCCGAAGACCTACGCACCAAGTGGAAAATCAAGCGTGATACCCGCAAGCGTGGCTATGATGAGGCTGCCGTATTAGCTGCACTAGCTGCACGCGAGCCTGACTCTGAGGCTTTCATCCGTCCCCAGCGTAAGTGGGCTGATGTAATTGTTACTTTCTATCCACCAGATGCGCCTGAAGAGCAGGCTAACGATCTACTGCTCAACGTAAACTTGGTGTTGCGTCCCACGATCCCGCACCCCGATTTTACCGATATATTAGACAGTGATTTAGGTAAAGCCATTCGTCTGGGTCTAGAGCGTGATATGGGTAAGCCCGTAGACGTGCTATCTATTGATGGTCATGCTACCCCTGACCAGGTGCAGCAGCTTGAGCGCATTCTTTGTAGCGATGTTCCTTATCTGGGGCAGTTCTGTAGTCTGGAGGGCAACCAGGAAGTCGGTAAGATTGTTGGCACCACTGGTGAAACTCTACAGAGCTATCCCCTAGCTCTGACTCAGTTGTTGATCACGTATCACATGCTGATGGCTATGGGTACAGCTGGCAAAATGAAAGTTGCCGCATAGATTCAGACCACGACTCTAAGTTCTTAGATACTCGCCCCCAGAACATTGTTCTGGGGGCGAGTATTTTGCTACAAATTTGGCAAATTCTGCGATATGCGACAAAGTTACAGACGTCTGGCGAATGGGTGTGAAGAAATGACATGGTCTGAGGAATCAGCAGACATATGGTTTGAATCTATGTGCCACAATTACCGTGCCTGTAGATTGTCAGCTTGATTGTTCTTTAACTCAACAGCACCCAGCTTCTGGGCTGTTCTACCATGTTTGGTTTTTCCCGAATAAAGCCCATCCACGAATTTGCATCCTATGCCCATTGGCGTCATCAATTTATGCAGCGGCGGTTGCGGTTGGGTATTCTGTTTGGCCTGTTTTATTTTGTCACATTTTTGCCCTTAGACACCCTGACGTACGTTACTGAGGGGCACGATCCCTTTGTACTGCTTTGGATCATCACGAATCTAATACGGATGGGGTTGTTGTTCTTCTGCCTATGGCTAATTCGCAAAAATATCTATCGACCTCGTCGCATTATTGGTGTTTTTTTGCTGGCATCATGGTCCATTAGTCTGTTGCATCGGTTCCATGAAACCTACACTGGTTTAGCTAGCAACACCCCCATTGCCGAGCCTGATCTTTTTAGTTGGGCACTCTCCTTTATTACTCAAGCTACTCTAGTGCCAGTGGGTTGGCCCCTCCATCTAATCTCTCAGCTGGGGGTAATTGTTTACTACTTTGGTGTCAATACCCTTTTAGGGTTACAGGTGGTAACCCCTGGTTTGCCTGCTGCTAGCCTGTTGCTCAACACGTTTTGGATCTGCTGTATCTGCAACTGCTCGGTTTACTTTTATGAAAAACTATCACGGGAAAATTTTGCCACTAATCGTGAGCTGTTGGAGGCCCAAGAAAAGTCTGAGCGACTGTTGCTGAATATTTTGCCTCGAACAGTGGCTGAGAAATTGAAACAGGGGCCAGATATTATCGCTGAAAGTTTTTCTGAGGTAACAGTATTATTCGCAGATATTGTTAACTTCACCCAGCTTACCGAGACCCAGCCAGCAGCCAACATTGTTGATCTACTCAACCAAGTATTCTCTCGCTTTGATCAGTTAGCCGAGAACCATGGTTTAGAAAAGATCAAAACCATTGGTGATGCCTACATGGTGGCAGCAGGGTTGCCACAACCCCAGGCTGACCACGCAGCAGCTGTTGCTGCCATGGCCATAGAAATGCAAACAGCATTGGCGGACTTTAATGCTGAAACCGGTCAAGATATTGCCTTACGTATCGGGATTCATACCGGTCCAGTGGTGGCTGGTGTGATTGGCCTAAAGAAGTTTGCCTATGATCTTTGGGGCGATACGGTGAATACAGCGAGTCGCATGGAATCCCACGGTGTGCCCAATGGCATTCAAATTAGCGAGGCTACCTATCAACGTCTACAGAAGTTGGATGAACGCTATGAGTTTCATCAGCGTGGTCCAATCGTCATCAAAGGTAAAGGACCCATGATTACTTATTTATTAGAGCCCTGTGTGACGGATGTTGATATAGATCCATTGATGGCTCAATCGTAAAGGGCAATGAAAATATTTTTTAGCCGCCGTAGCATAATTTGTCTCCTGCCCTAATCTGTAACAATTAGGGTCTGTATGGATCGCTAAGGAATTAACCATGGCCGACAACCGTAAAAGCCGCGTCGTTACCCAAGGGGTACAGCGTTCACCCAACCGTGCCATGCTGAGGGCCGTGGGCTTTGGAGATGATGATTTTGATAAGCCCATTGTTGGAATAGCTAATGGCTATAGCACAATTACCCCTTGTAATATGGGGATTAATACTCTGGCTCTGCGGGGTGAAGCAGCTCTGCGGGATGCTGGGGCAATGCCGCAAATGTTTGGCACTATCACCATCAGTGATGGTATTTCCATGGGTACCAAGGGGATGAAGTATTCTCTGGTTTCCCGTGATGTGATTGCTGATTCTATTGAGACCGCTTGCACCGGTCAGAGTATGGATGGTGTATTGGCTATTGGTGGCTGCGATAAGAATATGCCAGGAGCAATAATTGCGATCGCACGCATGAATATCCCCGCCGTTTTTGTCTATGGCGGTACCATCAAACCCGGCCACCTCGACGGCGAAGACCTCACCGTAGTCAGTGCCTTTGAAGCAGTTGGTCAGTACAGCGCCGGTACGATCGACGAAGAGCGCCTGATGGCCGTTGAGAAAAACGCTTGCCCTGGTGCTGGTTCCTGTGGCGGTATGTACACCGCTAACACCATGTCATCCGCCATCGAAGCCATGGGCCTGAGCCTGCCCTATTCTTCCACCATGGCAGCCGAAGATGCAGAGAAAGCCGACAGTACTGAAAAATCGGCCTATGTACTGGTAGATGCCATCCGCAATCAGATTTTACCCAGCCAGCTTCTGACCCGCAAAGCGTTTGAAAATGCCATCTCTGTAATTATGGCGGTAGGTGGTTCTACTAATTCTGTCTTGCACCTGTTGGCCATTGCCAACACCATGGGTGTTGAGCTCACCCTTGATGACTTTGAGGTCATCCGTAATCGCGTTCCTGTTTTCTGTGACCTTAAACCCTCCGGGCGTTATGTGGCCACTGACCTACACAAGGCAGGCGGTATTCCCCTAGTCATGAAAATGTTACTCAAACAAGGGTTGCTCCACGGTGATGCCCTTACCGTCAGCGGCCAAACCATTGAAGAAGTGCTAGCGGATGTGCCCGAACAGCCCAGCCCTGACCAGGATGTGATTCGTCCCTTTAACCAACCCCTCTATGCCCATGGTCACCTGGGGATTCTAAAGGGCAACCTTGCCACGGAAGGTGCGGTGGCCAAACTTACCGGTATCAAAAAGTTTACTATCACTGGTCCTGCGCGGGTATTTGAGTCTGAAGAAGATTGTCTAGATGCGATTTTGGCAGGCAAAATCAAAGCAGGCGATGTGATTGTTGTGCGCTATGAAGGTCCTAAGGGAGGGCCAGGTATGCGAGAAATGTTAGCACCCACCTCAGCCATCATTGGTGCTGGCCTGGGAGACTCGGTTGGTTTGATTACCGATGGTCGTTTCTCAGGTGGTACCTATGGTATGGTTGTTGGCCACGTTGCGCCTGAGGCGGCAGTTGGTGGCACCATCGGTCTGGTAGAAGAAGGCGATTCCATTACCATTGATGCCGAGAAACTACTGTTGCAGTTAAATGTTTCTGATGAAGAACTTGCTAAGCGACGGGAGCAGTGGACAGCGCCCGAACCTCTCTACAAGCGAGGTGTGCTAGCAAAATATGCCACATTAGTTTCATCTAGCAGCCAGGGGGCAGTGACTGACCAAGACCTGTTTTAGGTCTCCTGTTCTATAGAACAAGGCTGATAAAGCAGAAGCCGTCGACCGAAAAACTAGTGTAGATTTTACTCTTAGCCTCAGTTCACTAAGGAACTGAGGCTATTTTTATACTCAACCGTCTATACGTATATATAATACTGTGACCAGTAAAACGTTTTTCCCTTAGAAGGGCTGTCACATTATGTTACGAAACGCAAGGAGTTGAGTTTCCTTATTTTTTCTGACTGTGATAGTAATCAGCTTCCAATAAGCAGGAATGTCAATTTTTCGTTATCGACAGATTGTTGGTTAAATTGTTAACTTTGGGCTCTATAGACAACGACGACGTAACGAGGAAACTCCTTACTTTACTCACTGCGTAATATCACGTACGGCAATTATATCTGAATAGCATGCCGACAGTTCCGAAATGTTAGTTCATACCTAAGGAGTTTAGGTGTTTGCTAGCCCCCTAAAGTGTAGTTATTAAGAATCCTAAGATGAATAATTCTGAATCATATAAACAGCATGAAATAGATGATTTCTTATATCCTCGCAGTCGTTATTATGGCAAGTTTTCTCCACAACGGTTGGCTTTTAATGCGAACCTGCAAGAATTCTCGCAACGTGTTGATATTATTTGTGCCCTGGAAACCGGTGGTAAGCTAACTTCGATGGAGGCTTACTTGCAGATTAGGAAGCTGTGGAAGGATCTAAAAAAGAGCAAAAAAGAACTTGGTATTGATGCCTCTGGATCGTCATTCAATGAATCCTAAAGGAGAAGATGGAGCTAACTGTTTTCTTAAGAGTTGGCTAGTTTTTGTTGAAACACGGCTTTTAGATCTAAAAATAACAGAGTATGATTCCTTTCCTGTTCAGAAAGCATAGCTATGTGACTGATCCACTGCTTTTTAGGCGTCAAGCGTCTGTCTGTAGATACGGCTTGAAATTCGCTAATAGGCAATTCGACCAAATCTGGAGGTGACTCTAAGGCAATCCCCCAAAGCTTATTTTGAATACCCCGTAATACTACTAAAAACTGAGCTTTGCGTGGTGATGTGGCATAGGCATCTAGGCAAAATACGCTATGTAAATCCAACAATTGGATTGTATGGGGACCCAGTTGCACAATTCCGAGCGGAATGATGCCACCTTCATTGGATGATGGACAGTTCAATATCTTTAAGATCGCCTTCATTGGTAAGGCAAACCAATAATCGGCAACTTCAAAGGTGACAAGTTTTATGATTTTCGACGTATTTTTACCCATAATTCTTCTCTAGCTGTTGCTCCAAAACATTGGTTAGTGTTGTCAATAACTGTGGTGTTATATATGGTTTTGTGAGATAGCCAGTGGCACCTAATTCTTGGGCCAGTTGCCGATGTTTCATCCCGGTACGTGACGTTAGCATGATGGTAGGCACTGAAGCAATTTTAGGCGTATGTTGCCGAGCCTTTAAAAACTCAAAACCATTCATGCCAGGCATTTCTAGGTCACATAAAATAGCGGCCACATCAGTGTGCTGGAGCTTTTGTAGAGCTTCGTTACCCTCTTTGGCCTGCAAGACCCAATAGCCAGCGTTTTGTAGAGCTTTCGTAAGGGTATTACGAACCGTAATCGAGTCATCAATAATCAGGATAGTTTGCTTAGTAACATGGGATTTTCGAGGTGCTATTTGTTCTCCTTTACTGTTGCTTGTTTTGATTGCATGTTGAGAAAAGTTCTGGAGAACTTTTAGTATGAGCGTAGAGCCATCTATCACTAAGCTAAGGTGACCATCTGGAAGAATGCTACAGCCATAAATATAGCTGGGCATTGTTGCAAGGGTGCCTAAAGAGCGAATGACCAACTCTTGTTCTCCAATCAGATGGTCTATTTCTAGACCTACTAAACGATTTTTGTATCGGATCAAAATAACTGGTAAGATGCCTGAGGTTTTATTAATGTCTGGCTGCTGGGGGATTGGGAGTAAACCATTATAGGTAAGGGCTTCCGATAGTGGGACAACTAAAATTAACTGGTCTTTCTCCTCAATCTGGAGACTGAGCACTTTTCTGTTATTCCGAGTTTTTAACTGCTCAGCGCGGGGGATTAAAATTTGTTCGATAGTATCTGTCATCAGCGCGTATAATCGTTCCCTGGCGCGACAGAGTAACAGTTTCGCAATGGTTAAATTGGCAGGGATTTTGATGGTAAAGCAGGTTCCTTGCCCGTGCTGATGGGTCACGGTAACTGTACCCCGTAGAGTTTGGATTTGGGTGCGAACAACATCTAGCCCAACGCCACGTCCAGATAGATCGTTAATGTGACTAGCAGTGGATAGATCGGGTTCAAAAATTAAATCGCTAATTTGGGTTGCTGTTAAGTGTTGAGCTTCTATGTCTGTAATGAGTTGATTGTCAATGGCTTTGTGGCGAATGGCATCAAGATTGAGCCCCTGTCCATCATCTTGAATTTTGATAACTAGGTTTCGACCTATTTGTTTAACAGAGAGTTTAATTTCTCCTGTTTCAGGCTTGCCCTGCTGCTGACGCATTTCCGGTGACTCAATACCATGGTCAAAGGCATTGCGTACTAAATGGAGTAGAGGATCATACAGCTTATCAACAATGGCTTTATCAACAAGAACATCCTCGCCTTCGATCTTTAAGGTGACCAGCTTACTGTGCTGTGTTGTTAAACGAGCTAGAACTTGATGGAAGCGATGCAGCACATTTCCGAGGGGCTGCATTCTTGCCTCTAATATGGTTTCACGTAGATCATTGACCAGGCGCTGTTGCTTTTCCAAGCTTTGATTATTTTGCTGGATAAATAATTCCATGGCTTCAGCACTTTCCATCTGCTGCACCATCGTGTCGAGCGTCGCCTGTACCAGCAGCTGCTGTTCGCTGTAGTGATCTAATTCTAGAGCATCAAACTGTTGTTCAGCTGGTTTGAGTTGCAATGTTTGAAGCGCTGTGGAGGCGTAGGCAGATTGACGCTGAAGTTTACGTAACTGCTGCTGTTGGAAACTCACACAAGTCAGAAGGGTCTTCATAGCCGCTGTCATGTGCTCATTGCACAGTGCCTGACGGCTCTGCTGAGTTAAGAGTTCTCCAATAGTGTGGTTGAGCTGTTCAAGATGATTGATAGATACTCGCAGGGTGGCTGTGTTTTGGGGTAGTTCATTGGCAGGCACAATGGGTTCGGACTGTTCTGCCTGCTGTTGCGACAAAAGACTGGGTTCTGAACCAGAGACATCATTTTGAATCTGTGCTGCTGGAGATGGGAGCTGCTTAGCATCTGTTGCAACCGTATCTGGTAATGGTGGGGTATCCCAAATAGTATCTGGAGTCTGGACAATGACTATCTGATCACGGCTGGCATTTTCTAGCAATGCTAGGGATTCTATTGACTCAGGTTTAACCAACTGGGAGGAATTGTTGGCTAGCGATTTAGTCTGGCCAATGGGCTGGCTTAACCATGTCCATAGCCCATTAACCCAGCTTTTAGATGGTTTCTGGTGAGTTGAGAAGGATTTGGATTGGCGATGCTGGTTGCTTTTTTTAGATCTTCGTTTAGAAGAATTCTGTTTAGAAAACTGTTGCAGCGTTCTACTAGGCGTTCCACCTTGGTTGCGATCGCCCTGTAATACTAAGGTTTGAGCAGAACGATAGTCTTTGAGAGCAATCTTAGCTATCTGCACCACCTGATTGGGTTGATTCTTTACGGCGGTTACGGTAGCCCGAGCAATTTCTCCAAATCCCGGTAGATTCAAAGACTCTGCTAAGCCAAAAAATACGTCTGCCTGGGATTGCAGAAGAGCTTTTAAACTCTCTGAATCAGGCTTTTTAAGAGCATTTTCCAGCTCATCGAGTCGTTGATTCACACCCATTTCAAAAATGGATTGGGTCATATCAAATCCCAGGTCAGTCGATGTCGGCAGGTAACCATCCTGACCAAACTGATCGCCCAGGTTTTCTTGCAGTTGGGTCACAACACTGGCCATGCGGTCCAGCACTTCTGACTCATCAATTTCAGAATTAGTCAGCTGAACTGACAGTAGAAGTTGCAAGCAATCGTAAGCTTCAAAAATTAGTCCTTCTACAACTGGTGTCAAATTGGCATCAGGGGCACATAATGCTTTGAACGCATCTTCTAGAGAATGGGTTGTGGTTTTGATGGCATCCAGCCCAACACTAGCCGCCGCTCCCTTTAGGGTATGAGCTGCCCGCATTAAGCTGTGCATTTTCTGAACACCAAACCCCTGACGTAGAGTTTGCAGCTCATAGTCTATTTGCTGTAGTAGTTCAGAAGCCTCTTGCAGAAAGTAGGCAGGAACCTGCTGGTTAAGTGCTGAAGCTGAAGTCATGATTGGTTAAAACCGCAAGTTGACTGGTACCAAGAATCAAAAACAGAAACCCAAAAATCTCTCTTAGCTGACCTTAAACTTACCTGTACTTGTCTGGAGGGTCTGGGCGGTAGCTAGTAATTGATGAATTGACTGAGTCAATTGTTCTGATTTATGCGATGTTTGGTTAGCAATTTCGGTCGCTTCAGTCACACTGACAGCCACTTCTTTGAAGTCAGTAGCCTGCTGATGGGTGGTTTGAGTGATTCCTTGGATTAGATCACTGATCTGACCGGTCGCTTCTACAATCGCTGTTAGGTTTTGGCGAGCGTCTCTGACCAGATTGGTTCCAGTAGCTACCTGCTGAATACCGTTTTCCATTGCCGTCGACACTTCTGCTGTATTGACTTGAATCTCCTGAACCAGTTGCTCAATTTCAGTAGCTGCCTCTGCAGATTGGCGGGCAAGAGAGCGTACTTCGTCAGCAACGACGGCAAATCCTCGCCCATACTTACCGGCCCTGGTAGCTTCAATAGAGGCATTAAGCGCTAGTAACTGGGTTTGAGTGGTGAAATGACTAATCAGGCTAACGATTTTAGAGACTTTTTGCGATGACTCACTCAGTTGCTTAATGCGTTGGTTGGTATCGGCCACCGTAGAGCGAATAGCCATAATACCGTCCACCGTATGGTTCATGGCTGTATCACCGACCTGTACAGTCTGATTTGCCTGTTGGAC
This sequence comes from Leptothoe sp. ISB3NOV94-8A, assembly GCF_043421595.1. Taxonomy (NCBI): domain Bacteria; kingdom Bacillati; phylum Cyanobacteriota; class Cyanophyceae; order Nodosilineales; family Cymatolegaceae; genus Leptothoe; species Leptothoe sp. ISB3NOV94-8A. Next base: position 7,010,988 of record NZ_JAXSQW010000001.1, read on the forward strand.
AGCAACCTCTACTCGCTGGGCGTCATTGACAACGGTCTCAGTAAAGTTCATCATCTCCTGTACCCGCATTAGCGCTCGCTCAAGTGAGGTTGCTTGCTGTTGGGCTTCTGTATTTAAGGAGCTGACAGATGCTTCGCTAAGTTGAGAGGTTTGCCCAAGTTGGGCAGCAGCTTGTTGTACTTCTAGAACAATTTTTTGGAGACTTTGCAGCGTATTGTTGTAGGCACTGGCAACGGTGCCTACTTCAGTATCTGTGACAGGGGCACGTACAGTCAGATCGCCTTCTAAAGCTGGGCGTACGTCCGTCAATAGTTGCATAACCTGCTGCTGTAACTTTTCTTTGGATTGCTTTTCTCGTGTTGCGGTTGCCTCTAACGCAATATTTTTCTCCTGTAGTTGTTCTAGATAATCAGCCTGCTGTAGCGCTAAATTGAACTGAGTTCCAATCCGATGAACAAACTCTACTTCGATGTCTTGCCATTCGCGAGGCCCTTGACATTGATGAATGGCAAATAAGCCCCAAAGCACATCGCCTTTGAGTAAGGGAACGACTAAGCTGGCCCGGACCTGTAGGTCAGCCAGTAGATCGACTAAGCAATTGGGTAGATCCAGGGTTTTAACATCATTAACCACCCAATAGCGGCCTTTTTGATAGTTTTCTGCCTGACCTTCAGCAAAGCAATGATCTTGTATCTTGGCGGCCATCGCAGATCGTACCCCTGGAGCAACGTCTTCTACAACAAACTCACCGACACTATAGTTAGTTGTTGGATCAAATTGGTACATTCCCACTCGATCAGCCTGAAGCATTTCACGAATGTCACGGGCTACTGTTTTCAGGGTTGGAGGTAAATTGGTTGTTTTGCGGAGACGATCAATAATATTACTGATCAGTTGCTCCTGCTGGGTTGTAAGAGCCAGGCGCTTTAAGTAATCTGCTTGCTGCATAGCAGTCCCTACCTGTAGGCCAATTTGTTTGAGGGCATTAACTTCAGCTTCAGCCCACGAACGTGGTTTTTCATTTTGATACGCACTCAGCACACCCCAGAGTTGATTTTTCTTAAAGATGGGCACTGTCATATAGGCATTAATGCCAAATTCCTCCAACATGTCAATTTCTGATGGCGCATGATCAGCGGCATAGATATTATTGACAACCAGGCTGGATTGATTGCGGTAGGGACCTCCTTGTGTTTTCTGCAAATTGTGCTTTGGCCAAATTGCATGCAGACGCTCCTTTAAATCTGCATTGCTCTGACTATGGATACTCGATTCACAGAGAAGTTCAGAACTCCAGTCAGGATTGAATCGATGGAAGGCGACGCGATCGCATTTCAGTAACTGCCGTGCTGTTCGCTGTGTCACCTTTAAGATTTGCTCAGTTTCTTGTGCTTGCAAGATTTGCGGAATAATATCGGACACTGCACGACCAATTTGAGCCGCTTTAGTCATCTGAGCCGATTGCTCTTGCAACTGGGCAACATAATCAGCCCCTTTCAGACTCGCCTCCATTTCGCGGCTGATGTCTTGTAAAGCTTTGACATCACTTTCCAGCCAATGGCGAGGTCCACTATGTTGAAAGGCACTTAATAGCCCCCAAAGTTTACCTCCCTGTCTAATGGCCACAATCAAGAAGGATTTAACGCCAAAGTGCTCTAAAGTCTGAATATGACATTCACTTAATCCAGCGGTATAGATGTCATCTGCTAGAAACGGTTGCTCAGTGTTGCGGAATCGTCCACCATGATTCTCTTGAACGTAGCTATCTTCCCAAGCGCTTCCTACCAATGATGGCCACCCACCGGTACCAGATTCATAGATAAAATCACCAAAATAGTCTGGGCGAAATTTGTAAATGCAGACGCGCTCTACATTAAGAAGATTACGAGCCTCTTGCACCGCTGTTTGATAAATCTTTTCAGTATAGGCCGTGTTGCTAATTTTATTGATGATGTCAGGTAAGGCCTCCTGATTTGTGGATGCTCTGGCCATTTCTTCCACAAGTTCTGTCCGATGTAGGCTAATCCCGACAAGATTACCAAGTTGAGTCAGTAGTTTGACGTCGTTGTCATCCCAATATCGAGCACCACTATGTTGATAGGCTCCCAACAAACCCCACAGTTTCTGTCCCTGATAAATGGCTACAATGGCACAGGCTTTTATGTCAAAATCGGTTAAATTCTCAACATGACAAAGAGTGAGCGTTGGATCCTTTTGGACATAGCTAACAACAAATGGGTCAGATTGCCGAAAGATTCCTCCCTCATGCTTTTGCAGATGGCTATCTGCTAAAACAACATCGAGCATCGAGGCTACTTGCCCCACTTTTGATTCGAAGACAAATTGAAAACTATAGTCTTGACGAAACTGACAAATGGCAACGCGATCTACATTTAGGAGCTTTCTAGCATCTCGAGTGACACTCCGAAAGATGGTTTCTTGATCGGATGCTTGACGGAGTTTATCGCTCAGACTAAAGATCAATTGCCGTTCGGATTGAAACCGCAATGGTTGAAGCTTGAGGATAAGTTCAGTACCGACTTGATAGAGTAGAGCAATTTCAGAATCCGTCCATTGACGAGGTCTTGTACACGTTTGAACGACCAACAAGCCCCATAGCTGATTTTCTAAAAAGAGGGGTAGGCCAAGACTAGCCTGGACCTGAAGGCGTTGAAAAAGTTGGGCTTGGTAAGGTGTGATGGCTTCTTCTGCAATATTATTAATCTTGATAACAGCCTGTTGTTGATAGTGCTGAGTAGTAGTTTCACCAAAGGATAAGGCGGCTAGTAGCTCCCCTAAAACTGGACTATAGCCAGAAGTGAGGGATTCGGCAATAACGGTACCATGAGTAGCCGATTGAAATTGATAGATAAGGGCTCGGTCTACAGCAATCTGTTTACGTAGTTCGGTAACAGTAATTTGATAAAGGTTTTCCAGGTTACTGGCTTGGGCCATGGTGTTCGCGATCGCAAATGGCCGTCTACCCTGACAAGGAGCAAATGGTACAGAATCCATAGCCAAGGACAGAGGTGTTGTCGTTTCAGGCAATCGTTCTAGAACATCCTCATCTGGAGTGATCTCCTCCAGAGTTAGGTCCTGATCAGGGAATATCAACTCAGGAGACATCAGGTCAACCTTCTCAAGGGAGAGATCTAGATCAAGACTAGACTCTAAATCTTTAGAGTGTTTATCTGGGTGGGTATTTGCAGCATTTGACATAGGAAAACTCAGTAAACTTACAATGCTTTAAAGCAGCTATAGATATGCTCAGACCGCTGGTTTCGCGAAGAGATACTTACCTAAGGAGGGGCCTGATACATATGCTCAATAATGGCTACAGTATCGAGAATAACGCCTTGGTGATTAGCAAGGCAGCCCGTCACATAGGGAGCCAAAGTTGGGGCACACAGATCTGTTTTCGGACAAATTGACTGAGGCTCAATCAGCTCTATATCATCCACCTGTTCTACGACTAATCCGATAGTTTTTGGGGCTCTTTGCACCACAATAACCATAGCTTGTTCAAGCAACGGAGCTTGATGCCACAAGGGACGATTGCCGACTAATGCGTTGAGATCAATAAGCCAGAGAATCTCACCGCGCCAGTTGCATACCCCCAACATAGAATTCGATACTTCAGGAATGGGCAAAATGTCTAAGGTCTTTAACTGCTGGACTTCTGCAATAGCCTGTAGCGACAATAATGTTCTATGTTCTTCTAAAAGCTTAAACCGTAGAAAACGTTGACGAGTATCTTCAGGAATTGGGTCTAATCCCAATGGATCAATTTGAGCTAGTTGTTCCTGCAAAGGAGACTGTAGTGTGTTCATGCTGGAGGTATATCTAGGATTTCTACCTAACTCATCACTTGTTGCAGTGTGACCGCCAGCTGTTGCTGATCAATCGGTTTACTTAAATAAGCATCAGCTCCTAACATTGAGCCCCAAAGCTTATCAGCTTTTGTACTTTTTGTTGAGCAGATGACAACGGGAATATTTTGCGTTTGCTCGTTGGTCTTGAGATCGCGACAGAATTCGAAACCACTTTGCCCTGGAAGAACAATATCCAAGAAAACCATATCAGGTAACTTAGTTTGGACCTCCAGTAGGGCCTCTTCACTACTTTTCACACCTACAACCGTTATCCCTGACTGCTGGAGATAATGGGTGAGATGTTCTCTATCCGTCAAACTATCTTCTACAATTAAAGCTGTTACCATAGAACCTCTCAAACTAGTGGGTAGATTTGCGTATCAAAGGAATTTGCAAACTAAATGTTCTATATCAAATCTTAGATATTCTGCTATCAGACTGAAGGAGAAAGCTGAGACTGTTGTTGAAAAGTGGGTGCTGTATTTTTATTGTTTTGCATATATTTCTTGAGTACTTTTAATACTCGCGTCTGTCTAATCGGTTTCCCCATAAAACCGGAGGCACCTACAACTTTGGCACGTACCCGATCCGAAATACCATCATTGTTGGTAACAATGACGATCGGAATATCTCGAAACGCAGAAATTCGCCGAATCTGAGCACACAGTTCATACCCATTGGCAATGGGCATGACTAAATCTAAAAAGATTAACTCAGGTTTGACTTCTAAAAGCTGTGGTAACGCTTGTAAGGGATCTGCAATATTCACATAGCGATACCCAGCAGTTTGAACAATTTGTCCCATGGCCTGGCTATCTGCAGGGCTATCATCAATGTAGAGTACCGTAGGACTATTCCCAGATGGCTTGACCGATGAATTCAATGAAACCTCATGGGAAGAAGTATTTGTAGTCTGGCGTGAAACACCGACAGTTTGATAAGCGGAGGAAGAGCCATGGGCAGAGGCCGCCTGATCATCCAGCTTATCAATGGCAACCATGCGAATAAAATTATTGCGTATGTGGGGCAAGATAGATAGCGTCAAAGGGGTCAAAGGTTGTTTAACCCTTAATTCTAAATCTCGGAGTGTTTGTTGACCATCAAGCAAACCTGTTAAAGCTCGAAATGTGGCTGATGATGTATGTTCTTGTAATTTTTGAGGTTGTTTGATCGTAGGAGCTTGATTAGGCAAAATATCAATTAAGTTTGCCTGTTTCCACATCTTCCAGTCCTGTTGTGCTTGTTCCCATACTGGAAGATGTTGCAGACTAATGCATGGGAATTTGGCTGCATCTCGAGGACTTGTTTGGTACACTAGTAGCTTTCTAGATGTTTGAAAATGTAGAGTTCCCTGCTGCACAATATCGAATAAAATTTCTGAAATACAGCCTGCGGCAAGCTCAGAAAAACGCTCTCTGCTGAATTGTTTCCGCATCACTAATCTGGCTAGTTCATTGTAGGTTAGGTCCACACCAGAGTCTTGCTTAATTAATTCTGGGCAATGCTTTAAAAGATGCCTATGCCAACGACGTTGGGCATGGGTGCGCGTATTAGCCCAAACTATTTGTCCAGCTAAAAAGTATAGAAGCCATGGAGCCATCGTCGCAGCCTTAATCGACAAAATTCCAGTGAACTGACATTTTCTGTAATGCTTAATTGTTTTATCTAGATCGACGATGACTGGCATGCATGACATATGCTTATAATACTCAATGCTGAAACAGATTTAGTAATTATTCTGCGCAGGAGACTTCCCCTAAAGGCATCAGAGATTACACGGATCTGTTGGAAATCCTTATGTTCCGTCCATTCACGGATTGAGAGATGAGAGAATTTATCCTAAGCTAATTACGCGCTGTGCTTAGGTGAATGGGACAACTATGCATCAGTCTCAAGACCTCTTTCCATAGCCTGGGGACAATGCTATGACAAAAATGCAGCTATCTAGCTTGGTTGACAAGTTATTAATTTGTCATGATCTAAGCAAAATAGTTGCGCCATAATAAGAACGTCAGGAGGTCACATACTAAAGACAGCAAAGGACTTATTCCCATGCATGGCATCGCCCCTTTCGCTTGTTTTGATTGCCACACCACATTTAAACGCCCAGGTAAATTTCCAGGGTTTATTCGGCTATGCCCCCACTGTGGTCATACCGCTTATCAAATGGGTGTTAAGTTTCATTCACCCAGCAGATCAAACCAGGCTCTGTGGGACGTCGTTACTTACCTTGCAGAACATGGCTTCTACTATCAAGATATCCATAATCTCCATGGCTATATCTGGGAGCAGATTAGATATCCGAATAATCTGATTGAAGCCCAAGAGTTTGTAAAGCATTTTTGCGATCAAGCTATTCAGACGCTTCCTGAAGAAACATCTAGCACTACAAAACAGCCTGAAAGGTTATTGTCCTTGAAACAATAGACTCTCTTCAATGCTGAGGGTATCAACTTAAGTTGAGAAATCTTGGTTAGGTGGAGCATCAGACTTCGACATGAATGGTTTGGTTGAACTCACCATCGAATCCTCACCGTCAAAGTCTTAGCCGAACGTAATCAGGAGTCAGTAGCAAGGAACTTACTGACTCCTAACTTTTGGCCCCTGTCTTCTTTGGGAGAACGTTCTGTAAATAAATCAAGCTGTCACAATATCCTCCTTGGCTGCCCACTGGCTAATGTTGCTATGACTAATGGCCGCAGACATTAAATCAGGGAACTGATCAGGAGTACAGGCAAATGTTGGGACTCCTAAACGCGCAAATTTTGCTGCATTGCGATGATCAAAACATGGAGCACCCTCGTCGCTTAAAGCTAAGAGGGTAATCATTTGAACACCTGATGCAACCAAGGATGCCACACGCTTAATCATGGCGTCATTGTTGCCACCTTCATACAGGTCACTGATCAATACCAAAATAGTCTCCTGTGGCTGTCGCACATGGCTCTGACAGTAGGAAAGGGCCTGGTTGATATCTGTGCCACCACCTAGCTGAGTGCCAAAGAGAACATCAACCGGGTCCTGCAATAACTCGGTTAAATCGACTACTGCTGTGTCAAATACCACTAGCTGGGTTCTCACTGCAGGAATAGATGCTAATACAGCGGCAAAAATACTGGCATAGACTACAGAAGGAGCCATCGATCCGCTTTGATCAACGCACAGAATAATACTTTTGAGGGCAGACCGTTTACGGCCAAAGCCAATGAGCCGCTCAGGAACGATGGTGGAATACTCTGGCTGATAATGTTGCAAGTTAGCTCGAATGGTGCGATGCCAATCGATTTCGCTATGGCGAGGACGGTTGTTGCGCTGGCTGCGGTTAAGGCTACCCATTACCGCTTGCTGCATGGGATTCTGCAACTTCTGCATCAGCTCATCGACAACTTTACGCACCACTAAACGGGCTGTTTCTTTAGTTTTCTCTGGAATCACTCCATTCAGCGCCATTAGGTTAGCCACCAAATGCACATCCGCTTCAACCGCTGACAACATTTCTGGCTCCAGCAGCATTTGATGCAGGTTCAATCGCTCTAACGCATCCTGCTGCATCACCCGCACCACTGAGCTAGGGAAATATTGCCGAATATCCCCGAGCCAGCGGGCTACTTTAGGGGCAGAACCGCCTAGTCCACCTCGGCGTTCTTGTTTGTCATCATAGAGAGCGGCGAGGGCCTGATCCATAGCCATATCACCACTGCCTAAGTTCGGCCCTCCTTCACCGTCAGCACTGCAGATACCATCAGCATCTCCACCGCCGAGGATCAATCGCCAACGTCTGAGCCGTTCTGTTTTACCTGTGTCTTGAGAGTTACTGACCATGGGGTTGCGATTATAGTTGCAGACCTAGAAGCTGGGCGATGAGGGGCAGAGTTGATTCAGCACGCTTTGTGTCAAAATCTGTGACGGCAGTGACTTGAGTTTGTTGGCAGCCCGCAGCCCGCACCCGTTCTCCCATTTGTCGTCGTTCAGGTGGTGAGAAACCTGTAAAGGTGCGACGCAACAGTGGTAATAGGGCAGTGAACTGCTCATTGGTTAAGCTAGTCACCCAGTCATCTAGGACTTGCCAAATGATGTCGTCGTGGAGCAACAACAAGCCACTACCTTGTAAAAAGCCTTCAACCCAAGCGGCAGCCTGTGGCGGCTCATTCGCTAGGGAAAGGGCTAGGCCCATGCGCTGAGCAGCCTTTTCTGGTTCTAGGCTGCCTTCGTCGAGGAGCAAGCGGCAGCAGCGTCCGGCGATGAGACCGTGGAGCGATTGTTGATCGCATAGCACTAACAACACTGCCGACCATGCCCTGCCATGGTGCCCATTTTGCAGTAGTTTAATCGCGCTATTTGTCTGATTAATCGCCTTCAGCATGGCCGCTGCCGCATCATCATCTAAAGACGCACAGGCTCCCGGTAAGCCAATGCAGATCCGTGCCACTAATCCATCTACCACTTGGGCCACGATCGTCCCATCTGTCTGGCGCACATCACGATAACGCAACACATTTGCCAACGGTGGTAGTGCTGCCATCAAGTGGGCTATATCGCTGGACACTGCTGCCATTGCCTGCAGTTGACTCAGCAAATAGGTGACAGCATCGGGCAGTGCGGCCAGCAGTACGTTATCTAGCAAATTAGTTAACGCTGGCAAATCAGGGGCGATATCTACCCGATACTTGACATAGGTCTGGGCTGCTGCTCCGATGGTGTTGCCCCAACGTCCCGATTCAATTACCGCAAGGCTGAGCTCAGGTTGCCAACGTAGTTGCCAGGCTTCTTTGAAGGTGCCCTTACCGCTGGTGGTTTGGGGTTGGCCCCATGGAATATTTAGCAGACTCAAACGGTGCAGCAGATGGGAACGTTCTAGATCTATGTCTTTACGTAAATCTAGGGTGAGAAGGCGTTCATTGGCTTCTGGTTTGAGTCGCAAGCGTTTTTGTAAGCGCTGTAGGTCTTGCTGCAGCGGAATTAAGGGTGTTTCTGCTGGAATCCGCCCTAGCCGCTCACTGACAATCAGCTTTTGGTGAATCAGCTGCATGGGCGTTGCATCACCAAAACAAAGTACGGTCTGGGTGGCTTCATTCAGTTCGTCCAGACCCGGCATCGCAGACTCTCTCATCGCAGCCAGGGCCTCCGCCAATCGTACTGCCTCAATCACACTGGCAGAAGAAGCATCAATATCTTCCTGGCGTAATAATCTTGCTACCTGGGTCATCCAACCAATGGCTATTTTTTGAGGGCGGGACGACTGCCAAAGATGGTCGTACCAACCGGGAGAGTGAATACCAGCCCCATAGCCAGTAGCGCTGGATAATCTTCCATAGGTCCAGGGAATCCAGGTGGCCTTTACCTTGAGCTTGGGTAGCCCTTTAAGTAAGGCATTATCGTGCTTTTGAGCTGGTAAGGGCTCACATAAAGCCGGACTATGCCAGGCACCACAAATCACTGCGATTGTCTCAAATCCTTCTTTTTTGGCCTGACGAATCGTGCGGCGCATATAGGCTTCTCGCTGTGCTTCTCGACGATCTCGTGGATTTTCAGGATCTGATGGATGGGTTTGCTCAATTTCTTGCCGCAGCGTCGACATTGCTTCCAAAATTGCCTCAAAAATCTCGGTATTATCCTGACGCTGCTCCACCATATGTTCCCACCAGCGTTCGCTGTCACTGTAGCCCGCTGCTTCAGCTAACCAAGCTAACGGGTCTGCTGGAATTGATCGAACAGGAGCTTGGGAATTGGGAGAACCATCAGACTGACCCTTTGCTTCTAATGCTCTGTCTGAATCTTCATTCTTTGCCTCTTCACTTCTTTCTCCTTCACTTTTTGCATTAGGCTGCTGTTGCGCTAGCCGCTCCGCTATCTGATGTGTCTGGGGCAAATCCATAAAGCGTACGGGAATATTCTGCTTTAGCCCGTACTGGATAGCTTGCCACTCAGGTGAAAACACTGCAAAGGGATAGTAGGCGGCTTGTTCTGACTGTTCAGGGGCATAGATTAGTAGGGCAACAGGCGGTTGCATGTCCTCATGGGCAAGGAGAGCAAGAGCGTCGTTTCCTTCGGGGGGACCTTCTACGAGAACGATGTCGGGTTGCAGGGTGTGGAGTGATTTTAAAAGACTTTTGGCAGAGCCTGGACCGTGGTGACGAATGCCAAAAATATGGATGCTCATAATGATTTAAGCCAACTCCCGGCAAGCGCGATAAATATCCATCCATCCATCTCTCTCCTTCACCACGATTTCTAAATACTCTTTCCAGACCACGGCATCCTGTACAGGGTCTTTTACGACTGCGCCCTGTATGCCTGCTGCTAAATCTTCAGCGTCGAGGCTGCCGTTGCCAAAGTGAGCGGCTAAGGCCATACCACTATTCACAACAGAAATTGCCTCCGCTGTGCTCAAGGTGCCACTGGGAGACTTCAGTTTAGTTTTACCATCTTCGGTTACTCCATTACGCAGCTCTCGGAAGATGGTAACGATCCGTCGAATTTCATTGAGAGCAGGTGTTTCAGCCGGTAACTCTAACGCTTGTCCTAGACTTTCCACACGGGTTTGTACGATTTGAATTTCTTCTTCTACCTGGCTAGGTACGGGCAGAATTACTGTATTAAAGCGTCGTTTGAGGGCACTGGAGAGTTCATTTACCCCTTTATCCCGATTATTGGCGGTGGCAATAACGTTAAATCCTTTTTGGGCTTGTACCTCTTCCCCCAGTTCAGCGATGGGCAATGTCTTTTCTGATAAGACTGTAATTAATGTATCTTGCACATCTGCTGGAATCCTGGTGAGTTCTTCTACGCGGGTGATTTTGCCAGTTGCCATGGCGTTCATCAGCGGGCTTTGTACAATGGCATCCATGGAAGGTCCTTTGGCTAGCAACTGGGCGTAGTTCCAGCCGTAGCGAATGGCTTCTTCGCTGGTACCTGCTGTGCCCTGGATCAGTAGGGTGGAGTCTCCGGCAATGGCAGCGGCTAGGTGTTCGGACACCCAGGATTTGCCAGTTCCAGGAATGCCATAAAGGAGCAGAGCGCGATCGGTGGCAAGTGTGGCGATCGCAACCTCCATCAGCCGTCGACTGCCCACATACTTAGCGGAAATCTCCGCTCCGCTATCCAGCGTTCCACCCATTAGATAGGTGGCCACTGCCCAGGGCGACAGCTGCCAATTAGGCGGTCGTTGTCGGTCATCAGCGTCAGCCAGGGCTGCTAGTTCATTGGCAAACTGTTCCTCTGCGTGTTGCCGCAGAATAGTTTCTGCTGTCTCTGACTTGGAGGTTTTATGCTTAGCGGACTGAGCTGTTGATTTTGTTGCTGGCATGGGAGGGTTAGATAAAAAGTGGAGAATAGAAGGTAAAGAGTAGAGTTGCCATAGGATGACTTTTCCCCTCTTGGGAGGGGTGTAAGTGGGGTTGGTTAACCGCTGGGCTTAAATGCCTGATGCATTTCGTATCGAAAATGCATATGTTCGTGGAATTCATCCAATGCGCTTTTTATCCAATAAAACCGACTGTCGTTTTCAGGCATCTGAGTTAAGGGCTCAGCAATGGCTGGGGTCAAATCGGGATGTAGAACAATGGCTATTTCTTTTAATAAGTAATGCAATCCATAGTTGTTGCGATCGCTATTATTAGCTAGCGTGAGAATTTTCTCTAACACCAGCTGACTGAACTCTAAACTCCACGTCTGAGAACATCTAGACACTTGATGTAGCCAATGGATGATGTCATCTTTTTGGCTGGGTATTTTCTCCCTTAAGGCTGTTTCCTGCTGCTCGATCGTTAATAATGTCAACAGGTCTGACAACAACCGTTCATCGATCTGTTGCAGGTCAAACTCCTTAACTAGGGCATTGGCCCAGGTCGTATTTTGTTGGCGTAGGGCGGCGACGCCCCATCCTTTGAGCAGCATGTCTTGCCATTGGTGTTCTTTAATGGCGTAGGCAATGGCGGCTGGTTTTCCATGCCAATGGTGCAGGGATACACTGGTGAGCATCTGATATAGCCAACTCGCTTTTTCTCCCAGCCCAGCTACTGTTTTGGATGTGATTCCATCCTCTTCCCACACCGGTTCAAATGTTTTCGGGAGAGTCACCTTGATAGTTAATTCTGAAGTACTGGCTTGAAGCGATATAAACTGACTGACTCGTTCGGCCATGCGCTGACATAGGTGAGACTCTGGCAGTTTTACCAGTAGCCCAACGGTCTGTTGGCGTACAGCTTGGGCGCGATCGCAACGTGCTTTTTCTAAAAAAGGTTCATCGGCTATGGATAAATTGCAGGCCAGGGAAGAGATTAAGGCTGCTCGATCCTTGGCTAACTCTGAGGACCACACAGCTTCTAGCGCTTCTCTAGCTGCATCAGCATCTGTCTCGCGCCACTGTTGTAAAAATAAAGCCCGCTCACTACGGCTACCCTCGCGCCAAGCGGCTGAATCTGCATGGAACTCAGTCATTCTTTGGGCTGAGCCATATTCCCAGGCTGAGTTTTGGCTGGCCAACCATTGACCTCGCTTACCAATAACGGCTGTAATCTGCGGACGAAGTTCTGATCGTTGTCGCCCAAAATGGAGGAGTTTAGGCAACAACTGTTCTGGGACACGCTGTTGAGACTGCGTGAGTAGCCTCAACAATTCCGGCATGATGGCTGGATGTTCGGCCAAGATAGTATTTAAATGTCTGGCGGTTTGAGCAGAACAGCAGGGTAAATCTTCATCAGCACAGGGGTCTAGTAATGCCCAATCTACCGTTATCGGTAGTTGCCCCACCTGTTGATAAAGAGCTATAGCACCAGCTGCTGACAAGATAGAGCGCTCAGGCTGTTGCCAATTGAGTTGACCCAGGGCCGTCGTCAGTGTACCTACCGTTTTAGGAGGATTAGGAGACTGACGATCGGTGCCGATTAAGGCGGTGTTTAAGAGGGTTTTCCAGTATTCCATTGTCAGTCTCCTAAGGGGTGAAATTGCTGCCCAGACCAAAGACTGAGGGGCAGAAATGTGCTGCCATTCCACTCGCCAAAGACCGTTAGCGGATAGCCACCGCTTAAGGCCAATAACTCCCACCCGCGTTGAAACCCGGGTGCAATGGGGAGAACTTTCCTGGCTGCATCTCGTAACCACCAGCTATCTTCTCTGGGGAGAGGCCAAACCTGGGCCAGGGTTAGGGGAAATCTCTCTAGCCAGGGATTTTGACTGAGGCTGTGGGCATAGTGACCGATGGCAGCTGCAATGGTGTTTCCAGTGGGCGGTGGTACTTGGGCGGTGGTGTTTTCCCGCAGGTCTATAAAAGCACGCTGTAGCCCAGTTCCTGGATAAAAAATTAAGTTACCGCTGAAACTGCTGCCTGGTATCAGGCTGACATCCAGTGGCTGTCGCCCATGGGCAAAGTTCAGCACGAGGGCAGATTTTTGATTCTCAGAACCCCACAGCCAGGTACGCTGCATTTGCAACTTGTCTTCTTCAATCACAACTTTGCCCAGAATTTGCCAGGTGTCAGCAACACAGTCCACCAGCGGATCCGCTTTTTCCACCCGCAGCCGCAAGTCATCTTGGGTTTGGGGCCAGCCAATTTGCGATCGCACCTCCGCCTGCATGGCGGGTGTCAAACTATCTAATCTGCCATAACTCTCCACCAGCAGATGCAACTGCCCCAGTGCCGTTAGCATGCGCTCGGGCCAACCTTGGCCTGAATGGGGAATGCTACCTAGACTGCGTACTCGTCGGGCTAATCCTGGTGCTTGAGCATCCACTAATCGGGCTGCCGCCTGATCCCAAAAGCTATAGGGCTGGTTTGGCCAAGCCGCCAGACCCTGGCGAATAATATCCGCCAACCACTGAGTTAAGTCCTCTAGTCCAGCTTCAATTTTTGCCGCTCTTTTTTCGGCTCGCTTAGCCTGGGCTGCTGGGTCCGCCGCCGCTTTCTTGTGCTTAATTTGCTGACGGTTTGCTGTTTGAGCGCGTTTTTCTAACCACTCAGTTACCCAATCGGGGGGAGGATCGTTGCCAAACGCTTCAAGCTGCTCTACCAGGAGCAGAAACAAACCCAATGCATGTTTACAAGGAAACTTGCGGCTAGGACAACTGCAGCGAAAGGCCGGTTCGCTCAGGTCAATCTGAGTGCGATAGGGCTTTTTACCACTGCCCTTGCACTCACCCCACACAGCCTGCCCCGCATGACCCAGCAACTGCCACTTGGACACATTGGCCAGGGATTTCCCTCGCTTTGTGGAACCCGCATCTGGCGACAGTGCCAGCACTTGCTCAGATGTCCATGTTCCAGCCATACTGCCGCTACTGCCTCACCAGACTGCAATTGTACTAGTTCGAATGTACTTGTTGAGCCAATATTACTGAAAAAAAGTATGCCCATCCAATTAACCACAGCAGTCGATAAAGAGTTAGCTGACAGCCTGCTAACTATGAAGTTTACTAATCCATTGCCTCAGTCAGGGACTGTCAGACCTTTTTACTCTCCAATGCCCACTGGCAAGATCGATAGACAACTCATAACCAATACCTAATAACCCAGAACTTCAGCCAATTAAGTTATATTTCTCAGTCGGTTTTCAGGTTGAGTGCGTATTAATTGAAGTGACCCTTAGTTCACTGTGCGATGAAACGCTCAATTCTGCTTCCTCTAGCCCTTGCTAGCACAATGTTGTTGGCTAGCTGTGCCACATCCACTACTACATCTACAACGGCTCCAGCGGGCACCGAACAGGCTGCAGCACCCACCTATGCCGTATTTGCTGAAGATAATGTTGCGATTCGTGGAGCCGATCCCGTGGCTTACTTTACTGAGGGTGACTATACGCCGGGTAGTGAAGAATTTACCCATGATTGGGAAGGTGCAACCTGGCAGTTTGCGTCAGCAGAGAACCGCGATCTGTTTGCCGCTAACCCTGAGGAATATGCCCCCCAGTATGGTGGTTTCTGCGCCTATGCCGTCAGCCAGGGTAGCACTGCCCCCATTGAACCCACAGCCTGGAAGATTGTCGATGGCAAACTATATCTGAACTACAACGATAAGATTCAACAGCGTTGGGCCCAAGATATTCCTGGTTACATTGCCAAAGCTGATACCAATTGGCCTGGTGTGCTAGCGAATTAAGGCTGCTTCGACTTCGCCCAGCTAGTTACTGATACCCTGTTGACTTCGGCTTCGCTCAGCCAATGGGGTATCAGCTAGCCAATGTATTCAAATGTGAATGGTACACTGGCGTCGCCTGAGACTGTAGGATTTCAGGTGAGCTTGTTCAATTGAGATACCTGTGAATTCTTTGAGTCAGAAACAGTCTGCAATCCAAACCTGGGTACTGCCCGTTGCCACCATTACGCTGTTTCTGTGTCTCAAGTTTTTATTTATCCGCAATATGGGCTCGGTCAATGAGTTACATCATTTGCCCATGGCTCGTCATTTTGCAGACCCCACCTGGCTGGCAAACGATATTTACTACAGTGAGCCATCCGGTTATCGGCTGCTGTTTCAACTTATATTTGGTCACCTCACAGCGACGGTTGGATTTTTAGCCACATCCATCATTGGACGGATTCTGGGCTATCTTGCCCTAGCGATTGGCCTGTGGACCCTAGCACGCAGTTTGGGGATTCGTTTGCTAACCCTGCTGGTGGCCATTGGTCTGTTTGTTTATGTGCGTAGGCCCCAGGGGGTAATCGCTGGGGAGTGGTTACTAGGGAGCATTGAACCTAAGATTTTTGCCTATAGCGCTATTTTTATGGCACTGTCGGCCATGTTTTCCGGTCGATATTTGCGCATGGTGGCGTTGTTAGGGATTGCTGCATCATTCCATGCGTTGGTGGGTGGCTGGGCATCCATTGCTATTTTGTTGTGGCTGTTATGGCGTCAGCCCAAGGTTTTGCTGGATGGCCGCCGTTGGTTGGCGGCAGTTCCCATTTATCTGGTGACGGGGATCTTTGCCTGGATAGCTGTTTTCACCCAGTTGCTAAGACCGGTTGAAGGGGGGGGAGTCTCTCCGTCCTATATCTATTCTTTTTTGCGTAACCCCCATCATGTGAACCCCTTTGCCTGGCCCCAGGATGAGTGGTTATATTTGCTGGCTTATTTGCTGGTTTTTACAGGCTGTGTTGTTTATGTTTTGAGATCGCACCCCAAACAAACACCGCAAGACAAGACCATTGCCAAGCATCGTGCAGACTTTGTGTGCTTTATTCTGTGTACGCTCATCTTGTTTGGCGCGGGTCTATTAGTGGCTCCGTTTGATAGCAATGGCCAAATTCTGCAATATTACCCGTTTCGTGTTGGCGACTTGATGCTGGCGTTAGGCACGGGTTTCTTTTTGGCGTTGGCTCTAGAACAGCTGTTGTTTCGGTATCCCATGGGTGCGATCGCAATTACTTTGGTAATTCTCTTTGGCTTTGGTGTTGAGGCCACCCGGTTTTATGACAAAGGCATGGCTTTGCAAACCTTTCCTAGTAAAGCCCAAGGCGTAAATCCCGAAATGATTGCCACGGCTAACTGGCTTAAACAACATGTTCCCGATGGTGACGTTGTTGTCTCATCTCCGGTTGATCTGAGTGCTTTACCCTGGCTTTCTGACCATCCATCAGTCGCTAAGTTTCGATTTGTACCCAGTGCTTCATCTGCAGATGTTGATGCCTGGTTTACCCGCATTACGGATCTAGGTGGCGGTATCGACCTGCTGAGTTATGTCGACCTGCGTAAAGATACTCGCCGTCTTATCCGCAATGATCTGACTGCAGCCTACAACAACTTAGATGCCACCCAAATAAAGGCCCTGATGGACAAGTACAAAGGCCAGTATGCTGTCACGAATGCTGAACATCTTGTCGATTTACCAGTGGTGTATGAAAATCCTCGCTATCGGGTATATGCGAGCAAGTAAACCATCATCACTACCTTTTAGGCCGAGGAGGAAAACCTTCCTCCTCGATCCATGTTTACTAATCCCTCCCTTAAGCCATTAGGGATTTTGCCCGGTGTGCCAATGCTTCTGCCGTTAACCCATTAAAGGCAAACAGCTGACCAGCGTTGGCTGTTGTTTCACCACGCTTCCATGCCATCACATCACGGGGTAGCGTGCTGCGTAGCATGACCGGCTCCAACATGGCGCTAGAGCCACCTGTGACACCCAACAGAGCATCGCCTGCAAATAGGGTGGCAAAGTCTTCATCACTTAAGAATGTGTCATCCCCATTGCGGCAGGTTTCCCAAGCAACGTCGGTGGAACGATAGAGTCGTCTGGGGCTAACAATGGCAACAACTTTAGAACCAATGCCTGCTTGAGCTAAGGTTTCAGCCGCTTCCATAACTGGCAGCAGCATCATATCGCCCACAACAGCAAAGACAATAGTTTTCTCCCCTGGTGTTTCTTGAAGGACAATGGCACCACTTTTTAAGGCTTCATGGGTCTGGGCCAGCGTGGTGCGAATGGGTAAAGGAGATTTACTGGCTGTAATGGTAATGCCTTTATTGCTGGTGCCTACAGCCCATTCATAACAAGCTTGAATGCTGTTGGCATCAACAGGAAACAAGGGAAACACATTGCCGTTACGCATCATAGCGGCAAAGTAGTTCTCAATTTCTGGACGTTGGTGGGTCCAGCCGTTGCGTCCTTGTTCTAGCGCTCCTGCAGTAAACAGACAGATGGTAGAGGGGGTATTTCTGCGTAACTCTGCCATGGCCTGGGTGACAGTTTGCCAAATGGGCAAGCCATTAATGACAAAGGACTCATAGGAGCACCATAAACTACGACCCCCGAATAGGGCCTGGGCAGCGGCCATGCCAGCACAGGCATCTTCGCTTAGGGGCTCATAAACTTGACCATTGGGGCCTTGGAAGTATAGATCATCTGTGGTGGGGTGAACAATCTTCAGGGCCTGGTTAATATTGTTAATTCCCGAGGCGGCATTACCGTCTGCATTGGTGACAACAAAGTTAGAGTCTTGCTGACCCACGTGCCCTACCAGTAAGCCCATGGCAGTGGTGGCCACTTGTTTATCACCCCCCACTGGGAACTCGTTGAGGGGGAGCTGGCCTAAGTCTGCTAAAGCAAGTTCTGATTCTGTAACCGCCGTCTTAACGTTGGGACCACCGTTGGATCGCTCAAAGTTGGTGCGCACCAATTCCCACCCAACAGCAGGTAATGCCCGAGTTTGCAAAGCGCTGACAATATAGTCTTTGTCTAGGGTGTCTCCGGGATAGAGATTGTGGGACTTAGCGCCACGCTTGTGTACCCCTGCCCCTTTCAGCTGCTTAACGATGAGAACGGTGAGAGTGCCAGAAAGTGCTTGTTTTGCAGCTTTATCTGTCGCTTCTAGTAGTGCCTGGGTAAAGGCCATGCGCTGCTTTAGTGAGAAAGCCGTGCTGTCTACATAGGGACCTGGCTGATCGGCATCGTCATAATCCTTGGCATCAACCAAAATCACGTCTTTAAACCCATTGCCTTGCCAGTAGGCAATCATGGCTTCATTGGACTGGGTTGACACCATGCTGTGGTGCTCTTGGGAGAATCCGTTCCACACCAAGATGGGCAGGAAGTTGGTGGACTGGGGATAGGCCGTGTTGAAGTGGGCCATACTGCTCATGATGTAAGGCTCGCCCAAACCGCCATCACCAATGGTGACGGGGAAGAGGGTGCCTGGGTTGAGCTTGGCTCCAGCCATGGCAAAGTGTTGGCCTTGACCTAGAGGACCGGCAGGATTTAACAGGCCTGGGATCTGTCCCGATAAGTGGCCCAGTAAACCGTGGGTTTCGCGGAAGCGATCGCAAAGTTGAGTGACCGTCTTAATCTCCATAGCTTCTAACGAGCGGTCTAAAAAGACAGTGCTGTAGAAACCAGGGGCATGGTGGCCCACCTCTGTAATCAAGTTCTTGTAGCCGAGCATGATCAGGGCTGCAATCTCATCAGCAACACTGGCAAACCCACCGGGGTGACCCGACTGCTTGCTGGCGGTCATTTGTAGCGTTAAATAGCGCAGGGCATCCGCAGCCAGAACAGTCTGATATACGGCTTTAGGATCACTGGGGGATGCGATCGCAACATCCCCTTCACCAATGGCAGCCGTGTCTAAGTAGGCCGCCATTTCAGCAGGGGCCTCACCAAAATATTGAATACCGTCACAGAATGCCGGAGTGGCATAAGCAGTTACCGTCATGGACTCTTGAACCCCTGAACTAGATATGGGCAGCAAATGATCAATGCCAACAATGGAGCCTACAGCCCTGCTGACTTACATGAATCATAGCTTATTTTCTATAGTAAGCTCAGCGATCATAGATAAAAGCAGTGATTAATACAGACGATGATGACATGTCATGGGTTGTTGTTTTGATGCTGTCTAATTGATTTTGATCTTAGAGGCACCACGGATCGAGTCCAGTATCACTTTTATGACGGTGCCACCACCTACCAAGTAGTTCTCAATATGCTGGCCCAGACAGCATTAAATGGCAGGGTTGCCGACTAGGGCAACCCTATATTAATGAGCTGCTGTATCGATAGGGTTAGGAGTTTTCGAAACGGGTGACGAGCATTTTTTCTACCAAGCCATCTGGGGTCGTTTTTTGTCCACTATCGATCCATTGGGCAAATCGTTGGGCAATGGGCAGGAGCATAGCAAACGGGCTCGTAAAGCCAGAAAAAATATGTAATCCTGCAACGCCAGGCATGGGGCCAATTAGCGGTAGTCCGTCGCGGCTAAAGGTGACTACACAGTGTCGCCAGCGGCCCGGGATG
Organism: Leptothoe sp. ISB3NOV94-8A; assembly: GCF_043421595.1. Classification (NCBI taxonomy): domain Bacteria; kingdom Bacillati; phylum Cyanobacteriota; class Cyanophyceae; order Nodosilineales; family Cymatolegaceae; genus Leptothoe; species Leptothoe sp. ISB3NOV94-8A. The sequence goes on from NZ_JAXSQW010000001.1 coordinate 7,030,579, forward strand.
TCTCTCAAACAGGGCAACTGTGCAGTGATAGCTTGACGCATTTTAGCGTCACTTTGGGCCGCATCAATGGAGTTTGTTACCAAATCTGTGCGAAACCGACTGATTTGACCGATATAGGTTGACTTATCTAAAAATTGAATTACTCCTGTATCCAAAATCGGGGGGGCAATTTCATAGGGGGGGCCATCCCAGAGACCGTCAGTGACTGGGTCACTGGCTTTGGCTTCAGCCTCAAACCGATTGGCTACCGCAGGCATGATCAAGGTACGTAGGGGCTGCTCGACGGTGGGTAAAGCAACAATTTCTGCATGGGTGTGATATAGCGGAACGGCAAGCTGTGAGTTTTTGAGTAATCGTCGGCTGTAGCCTCCAGCGGCCACGGCAATGTTCCCTGCGGCATAGGCCTGGGTCGGTGTGGTTATGCCAGTGACTCGATCGTTGATCCGTACTAAGCCAGTGACTGATGCTATAAGTTGTTGTCCTCCCAGACAGCGAAAGGCCTGATTGAGGGCCTCTAAGGTGTTAATCGGGTTGACATGGCCATGCTTGACGGTGAAAGCTCCGCCAATGGCATCAATTTTGAGTTGGGGTTCAAGGGCTTGGGCCTCTTGAGGTGTGATTAAGTGGGGTGCGATCGCAAACCGACTATACTGCTCTTCCAACTCTGTGCTATCCACACCAGGTGCAAATGTAAGCAGTAGATCGAGTTCTCGAAACTCCGTTGCTCTACCCAGCTCATCTGATAGCTGACGATGGCGTTCAATGCCCGCTTTACAAAGCTGTTTAGTAGTGGCATCTGTGCCTGACCAATAGGCAATTCCCCCATAGCTACAGCGAGTGGCACTGTCTGGATTACCATCATCCACTAGTAATACCGATTGTCCTAACTTAGCTAACTCATAGCTGAGGGATGCACCTGCTAGTCCATTGCCGATTACGATCCAATCAAACGTCTCCATTCAGCATCCCTCAGCTTGCTTGTTTCAACCACTCACTCAAAATCTAAAATCTGAAATCAAGCATTTACCTGTTGATCACCCATTCAAAATTTAACACTTGGTTTGAGCCACTGGTCTGAGTCATTAGGGTTCATCTTTAGGTCCCTCTTCAGCGCATCTACTCTAAGGAAGCATCTAAGTAAGCAAAATCAATTAACCTCCAAATTTTGGATGTACAGACGTTCCATGGACCGTCATATTCAGCATTTACTCTTGGAAGTTAGTTATGGCTTGATCCTAACCAGGACATAACCCATGCATAGCAGTAACAGTTTGCCAATGCTTTTATGTTAGTAGAGACTCTAAGACAACAAAATTTTGTTGGTTAGAGAACTCTTGACTTTCATGGTTAGCCCTCCCACCAAAGACATAAAAAGTCTCTGGCCAATTGGCCAGAGACTTTTTTACTAGAGTGAAACTCAACAGGTAAATAAGACTGCGATGGCTATCGCATCACTATTAGGCGGTATAGCCAAATAGGCTATCTAGGTAGAGTCGATTGATATGGGGGTGATTTACGCCATTCTGTAGCAGAAACAAGGATAGAGCAGCTTGCATCATCCGTTCCTGACTCCACATTTCATGGGTATCTAAATAGTCTTTGATCGATAGATGCAAATCTTCTGGAATCTCTACCATAAGGGTGACAGTAACAGGGGCTGTAACTGGGGGCATCAGATTTAAAGCTCCTTCAAGAAGATATAGGTATGACAAACTAGTACCTAGTATTCAAGGGACTGTCATGGCTAACGCAAATGCTAGCCGCACCCTGAAGACAGTGCTCAGAAGAAGAATCACTAGGTCACTTAGGTCAGTGGAGCTTTATTGTGCAGGAGCTCTCAGAAATTAGCAATGCTCCCCACTCTTTAGATTTTTCTAAGAAGATTTTGGCCTAACGAGATGATTAGGGTTGAGCTGTTCTTTTGTTTACATGCAGTTACTCAAACGAATTGATTCTGGTCAATTGGACGTTTTCCACAGATGTTTTGAATTTGCATGACTTTGGTTCCTATCTGGGGAGAACTTATCCCAACCTGTGGAAAACTTGTGGAGAAACCTGTGGAAAACATCCTTTTTTATTAAGAAATGTATATTTCTGAATTATTCCAATAACTTTTAATTTTTTTTAGAAATATAAAGCCTTAAAAAATGGATGTTATAAGAATTTTTGTGTGTTCGGATACCTATAGGGCTGTGTTGTATTGACGTCTATAGCGTAGATATCTATTAGCGCTCAACAGATTTAGTATTAGCGAAAACGGTTGGGTGGTCAGTTTCGACGAGTCGCTTTACCTGGCCAGGGCACTAGCTGCGAGTTATTCTGGCGATTATCTAAAAAAATCCCTGACATCGCTGCCAGGGGCAATGGACTTTGCTGTTTAAAGGATTAGGAGAGATAAGGAGAGCTCAGTGGTGCTCTGTATATATAAACAGGCTCCTTCAGCTATATTCCTAAAAGGTTTTTGTGATCTTTTTTGTTTTTCCTTGTGTGTTTGATCACATGAAAAAGCCTCTGTCGGTATGACAGAGGCTTGGGTTGGTGTGTGAAGGTTGTTGGGAGAGGAAAGAGTGCCCTGGGAATAAAGCTTCACCGATAAACGGAGTTTGCACCGGGCACCCAAACTTGATAAGGCAGTCGTATCCATTAGCGGACTACGGTTTTAGTGCTAGCGTCTAGGGCGTTTAGCCGTTCTGTTTGAATATTTTCAATGGCCTTGGTTCGATCATCTTGGGCGTCCAGACGAGCCACTTGGATGGCTTCGATGGTTTTTGTCTGATTGTTGAGATATTCAACCTGAATTTTGTGATGAACCGTGGTCTTGGTGCGGTGATCGAGTGCCTCAAGGCGTTGCTGTTGCAGATTGAAACTGGTGGGTTCAGCAGCGGCAGCAATGGGGGCGAGAGTGCTAGCGTTGACTGACCAGTGGGCAGCGGATGCAACCAGAACAGTCAAAGCGGAAAGACGTGTGCGTTTCATGGTTGATGCTCCCTGATAAATCAATGAATTATTTATTTGCTCCATTGATTACCAGGATGCCGGGCCTAGCTGAACCTTATCTGACGGGTAACTGAAGGTTTCGTAAGGGCTTTCTGAGCTTGGCTGAGGAAAAATAGTGATCATCGTCACAGATTCCAGAGGCTAGTCAACAAGCTTCTAAATCTGGTTAAAATCAGTGTATTGCAATGATTTTGCGGTTTTTCAGAAATACCTGAATCAAAGAAGGGTTAGATATTTAAGTTTAGTAGTAGAAATATGCTACAGATGTGATGTTGAAGAAATAGCTCGACTGATCGAGTGGATGCGACCTGTAAGGGTGTTCCTAATTCCAGGGTCTGCCAAAATCTGGCTCATAGAAACAGACCAGAATGTAGTTTGAATTTCCTATGAGATAGTTTGGTTTCGGACTTAACTACTTGCAGCCTGGAAACTGGTTGATGTGTGCCACACCATAGAAAATCAGCTCTTTATTCCGCATACGGATTTTATCAATACGCAGCTGAGTACCACTGAGGCTGAAGGAATCCAGGTCTAACAAAGCATTGACGTGTTCAATAATCGCCTTACCCAACGCTATGTCCTTATCTGTGCCACCACAGGCCACATCGACAAATGCCAGCTTAGTACGGTCATAGACCTCAATACGAGCCGTTAAAGACACAAACTGAGGTGAATTCGAGATACTGCCTATGCGCACCTGACTCAATAAGCTGATGGTCTTATCATCATTCAGTAGCATTTCAGTACTGCTGAAATGAAGGGGGTGGCCCTCAAACTCCATCCGTTGCAGTTTCTCGACTACGAATGGGGTATTAAACGATGTGGTTAAATCTTCCTCAGTCAGCACAACGCGCATGGATGCCTGGGTGGGTTGCTTGATGCGCACCTGCCCTCTAAAAATAGCGCCAAAATCAATTGACACAGCCTGCACGAACAGCTCCATCGCCTTAATGCGAAGGCCGTTATACATCAACATACTGTGGCCAACGAAATCAAAGCCGTCAACGCTTCCCTGGAGCAGTTTAGCTACAGGCTCAGCTCGCACAGTGGCTTCTAGCTTGCCCGTACGTTTAAACAGAGCAGCAATGGCAGTACTCACCGCCTTGCTGACGACTTGGTCACCGCTCTGTCCTGGAAATGGTAAGTTGCCTAACACAAAGGATGTCATTCCTGATCAGTAAGCGATTTCAATGGCTGTGACGCCGAAACCAGATTTAAGGGGTCAGCTACATTATGTACCTTTTCTTAAGAAATGTAACCAGGCGTAACGATATTTTTCGCTTATATGTGCAATTGGAAGGCTAAAAGGATTTTAGTGCAGTTTTTGTCTATGGATACGGACAAACTAATGAAATGGCTCCTGGGCTATGGGAGGATACGCCACAATAGCCAGGGAAAATCGTTAAAACGGTGACAGAAAGAGGGGTTGCGGTTGACCACTATGGCAATCAAACGATGCTCCAAGCATAGAATTTTAACGGACCGGGATAGCTATGGTTTCAATCGAGATAAATAAATTATCGGGTCATTATCCTCGTGGATGTACTTTTTTGAATGATGATTGGGATGCGATCGCACCGTTCTGGTTCCCCATTGCGTTTAGTCACGACGTTACCGATAGCCCCATCGCTGCCACCCTATTGGACCAACGATTGGTTATCTGGCGCACCAGTCAGGGCGTTTCCGTCGCTAACGACCTCTGTCTCCACCGTGGTGTGCCCATGAGTCTGGGGCACATTGATAATGATCAGCTGATCTGCAAGTACCACGGCTTTCACTACAATGCCAGCGGAGCCTGTACGCTAATTCCGGCCAATCCCCAAGCAAGTATTCCGGCCCGGCTATGTCTTAAAACCTACCCCGTTCGCGAAGCGTTTGGGTTGGTGTGGACCACCCTAAGCGGAGATGGCAGCGACGCCAATATGCCCCAGTTGCCGGAGTGGGATAGCCCAGATTATCAGCCCATTTTGCCCGATAGCATTGATATTAGTGCTGCTGTGGGCCGCCAGATGGAAGGCTTTCTCGATGTGGCTCACTTTGCCTGGGTACACCATGAAGCCTTTGCCGATCGTGATAACCCAGAGGTGCCGCCCTACACAGTGACGCCAACGTCTCAGGGCTTACGAGCAGAATATCTCAGCACAGTTAGCAACTTCCCTAAAGAATTACAGCATCGAGCTCCGGCAGACTTTAAATGGCTACGGGTATTTGATGTGTTTCTACCCTTTGCCGCTATTCTGAGGGTTCATTTTCCTGAAGGCGGTCGACTCTGTATTTTGAATGCACCGTCTCCAATTTCGGCGCGCAAGACTCGGCTATTTTCGCCATTGTGCCGCAATTTTGACCAGGATCAACCCCTAGAGCCAGTCTACGAATTTAACCGTCAGATTTTTACCGAGGATCAAGAAGTCGTCGAATCCCAGTACCCAGAAGATCTGCCGTTAGATCTGCGTACCGAGTGTCACATTGAAGCCGACAAAACCTCTATTGCGTACCGCAAAGGGCTAGCAAAATTAGGTCTCAGCAAAGTGTATACAGCCTGAAACAACATGGGGACCCTCAATACTCTCCCAACAACGTTCTTAAATAATCAAACCCATCCACCCCAATCCACTGAATAATCCCCCGTCGCTGCCTCTGCAATACTTGCTCAAACGTCTCATCTCCCAACTCTCCCGATACCACTCGCAATAATCCTGCCCCCTGCCGCCACTCCGACGACCCAATTTGATGCAACAAATACATCCCTAACGCTCCATACAGCACTGACGCCTCTACATTCCCTAAGGCTCGCTGTGCCTCCGCCAAATACGTACAGGTTACCCCCTGCAAATATACATTTCCTGCCGCCTGGGTTAATGGCAACGCTTGCTCTAACGTTGCGATCGCCAACCCCGGCTGCCCTGCAATACTATAGGCAATCCCCATGCTGTTATAGGCCAACGCCTTACTCTGAAAATCCCCCAGGGTTTCTGCCAAGTCTCGCCCCCGCTCCAAATAGCCAATTGCCTGCTCATACACCGACAAATCCGGCGTATCGATTGCTCGCGCCGCAAACACCTCACTATAGCCATAGTTCACCAGCGCATTTGCTTCCCCCAAAACATCCCCCTGCTGCCGTGCCATAATTAGCGCCCGCTGGCTAAAGTTCTTTGCCTCCCCATAATTCTTCTGTAGCACATGCACCCTGGCCAGATGGTTAAAGCTGGCAATCACACAGCACTGATCCCCTGCAGCCGTTGAAATCTCTAAAGCCTCTTGATGAAACTCTAGCGCTGCCTCATACCGCCCCAATGTGCGCTGAGAATAGCCCAACAATGTCAGCAACCGCGCCTTCTCCTGTGTACCCGGCACCTGTTTTAGTGGTTCACTAAAATAATCCAAAGTATCTTGCAAATATCCCCCATCAAAGGCAGCAAACACACCTCCATACAAGGGGAAATCATCTCGCTGGGCAAAGCTCCGGAGACTTTGTTGCATCAGCTGAAATGAACTTCGACTCAGATGGGGCCGGCTAGCCTGAAAGCCTTGAGCCAAACTAGCTTCAATGTTGGCAAAAATCAAAAATGTAGAGTAGGAGAGTTTTTTGCCAAGTTTTACATTATAAGGTTGTTGATCAAACCACTTCACTAATCCCCGTTTGAGATAGTGCAACAAAATCGCTAGCTGCACCCAACTACTCTCATCTAGTCGGCTCCATCCCTCTGCTAGAGAAGTGACTGACTCTCCTTTTGCCAAAGCATCAAACAGCTGCTGAGCGACAGGAGACTCTAGCCGCTTTGCCCAATACTGCCAGGGACCACGGCGTTGCTCTGAGCCAAAACCAATATCTTTAGCCCCCGCTTCATATAGCCAACTAACCAGTTCTCCTTCCAATTGTCTAAAAGCCGCTAGTCCAGACTCGATCCCTTTTCCTAAAGTCCTATTGCTTTCAGCCTGTAAAGACTGGGCTAGCTGTTGCAGCTGATCACGAGTGGGTGGCTGATCTTGATTAGGATCCAACAGTTTAAGTAACGTATCGAGTTGGTCTTCCCCAACAGCTGACGAAAGCTGAGCCGTCACCGACGACACTTTTTCCTCAACCTGCCGTGTTTTTTGTAAATTCGCCCATTCCCCCTGCACCATTTTTAGGGCACGCACAATTCGAGGCCCTTTTAGCGATTTATCCTGCTCCGCCGTCTGCATCCGTTCCGCCAAACAGCGCTCAAATATTTCCCCGCTTCCCACAGGTAAACCATCTTTCAGTTGACGATACACTTGAGTCTTAGACCGAATTTTACCCTTTAGAGTAGCCTGAATCAGCCCTTCAATTAGATCAGAGCATTGAGCGACAACGGAATTACCAGAATTAAGGGACATAGGCTAACCGGGAGTATAACAACGGGAATCCCCCTTAGGATAACGATTGAACCCAAGTCATGTCATTGTTTGGGCATTAGTTACCCTTTATATAAAGATCGCCTGCAAAACATAAACCGTAGATTGGGTTACACCTACACCAATATCTCTCTCTGCCAACCCAAACGTCTTTAACTCAACATTGCCGCACGCCTATCGGAAATTATGGTAAATCGCCATATATAGTGTGGGATTGGATCAAACTATGCCAACCTCTCTCCTAAATTCTCCATAGCCAACATTGCTACTTAAATTTTGGTGATATTGGGTTTCGTGCTCTCAACCCAATCTACGTTACTTACGAAAGGACACTCTTCCCTTTAGGAAAAATTGAGCATCAAAAAATTGAACAGCAATGATCATGATCACCCTATTGTGATGACACATCAAGGGCTGCACCCTGATAACAAGTCTTGTTCCCATATAATGCGCTATCGATAAATTCGATATATCCGCATATTTACTCAGGCTTCTAACACTAGGGGTTCCCCCTCTCAACTCATTAGTCAGAGAACTTCTCAAGTTTCTGGAAATTCGGCAATCCTTTATGTAGCAAGGAATTCAACTAAGATAACCTCTATACTTTTTCTGGAATGTCATGCTCTTGTTAAATAAATGTTGCAGCTATTGTTTCTAATTGCTAAGGTGTGACCCATGAATTGTTCGTGATGCAGTTTGAAATGATCACCCATGCATCATGACCAAACCACTCCCATGGGAAAAGCTATAGTTTACGCGGTCGTAAACCCTAGTTCTGGGCATGGCTCACGCTTAGTTTTCAATTCATCTGTGCAGTCGCTGATTTGGAGAATGATTGTAACTGCTGTTAGCACAGCTTATCTGACAACCAATTGACGCTCAAAATTGGTTTATGCCAAAGATCAGCAACGCTTTATACATGTAGAGGATTTCAGCATACATACATGAAATCCTCTATGTTTCCATCTCAATAATATTCAGATATCGGTACAGTCCTGGTTCACTTGCCTTGTTGAAGATATGAACCCAGGCCATTTTGGAGTTTTTTGATTATGGATATGCAAGGAAAGACGGCTCTGGTAACCGGAGCCTCACGTGGTATTGGCCGTGCAATTGCTATTGAACTCGCCAAACAAGGTTCTGGTTACATTTTACTTATCGCCCGTGATCTTCAGAAATTGAGAGAAGTGGCAACAGAACTCCGTAAGTATGGGACTCAGGGTATCCCTCTCTCTGTTGATCTGACCGAGCCAACAGCAGTCAATATTGTTGTTGCCCAAGCATGGAAAGACTATGGGCCATTTGACCTACTGGTCAACTGTGCCGGTGTTGCCTATCAATCTAACTTTCTAAAAACCCCCCTCGGGCAAGCTCACACTGAACTATCGACCAACTTGATGGGACTATATACAGTTACCTGGCTTGTCGGACGACGGATGGCATCTCGTCGACAGGGCACCATTGTTAACGTCTCTAGCCTTATGGGTAAGGTGGCTGCACCGACGATGGCCACGTATTCAGCTACCAAGTTTGCCATTGTTGGCTTCACCCAAGCCCTTCGCCACGAATTAGCTGCCCATAACGTCCGTGTGGTCACACTGCTACCTTCTCTGACGGACACTGACATGGTGCAAGAGTTTAACTTGTTTCGTTGGGTACTTCCCCTCAGCACTGAAGAAGTTGCCCAAGGCCTCATAACTGGCCTAAAAAGCCGCAATTCAGAAATTGCTATTGGCTGGCAAAGCCATATGGCTTTATGGTTTCACCGATTTTTACCCCAAGCAATGGATGCCATCATCCGGCTGTCTAATCCGACTCAAGCTGCGCCGACATATCCCAGACCCAAAAGGGTATAAATCGCTGATATTTGCCTCAAACACGTTGCCCTTTTGCATGCGTATCTATACGTATTTTGTCCCATACCCCAGGTATTTTTTATGACCAACTGCCTGGGGCATTTTTCAAGTAAAGCAAGCTATAAAATTCTTATTTCAAGAAAGTTTGTTTATTTATTAAGTTTCTAAATTTTACCCATAGTTAAGTCAGGTACCTAAGCTTGGCTGAAGCTTACAGACCTTTGGCAGTTCTCATAGGCTGTTCATCATTACATCAGGGCTATTCAAAGGTTCCTCCAAATGCAGACGCTGTGAACAGGGCTAATAAAAAGCTATGGAGGGTGATCACCCCCAATACCATTCGGGATATTAGTGGCTAAGATGGTTAATATATTGACTTAATTGAATAAACAATGAGTTTCTAGAAGACTCAATTCTTCATATTTAAGTCAATAAGTTACGTCCAGTCCGTTGGACTATAAATAAGCGTTTTCCTGCTATTTTTGTAATCTTCACAGAAAATTAGTTGCTCGTTTCAAAAGGCACAATTTGGCAATTGGGTAGTTATACTAATAGGGTGTAACACCCCCCGTATAAGGCTTCGTAGTTACGAGCAGAAACGGATAACATCAACGATCTGAAGATCAGCAGTTATCCCGATTTGCGAACGAGGATCCGGAAAACCATGTTGTGGTTTGGGATCTATTTTCTGCGCATAAGGATTACCGGTTTATACACAAGCCTATGTTCTTTTATGCCTGTAGCGTTTCCTGTGTGTCACTCCCTTGTGTGTCACCAAAGTAGATGTCGAAGTTTATTTAAATTGACTTCAACATTACATAGGTCCAAGTGACCTAACTGAGAAAGAGGCTTATGCCGGGATTGTTGTTAAGTAGGTGACGAATGCCATGGTTGATGTGAAAGCACCTCCCTTACGGGAATACATTAACGTCATGGAACTGTTAGTAGCAGAAGAGGTTGAGCAACAGCTACGCCAGCTACCAACTCGTGTTCTTAAATATGTCAAACCGATTGAGGTTGAGACCTATGCCTTAAATCGGTTGCCTCCTCTATATGCAGTCAGTGAGAAAGGTTGGCAATCTCAATATCACAAGGCCAAATATGAACTGCGAAAAGAGATTAACAATGCTGTTAGGCAAGCCATTGCGGCAGTTCAGGTAGATCCTCTACGAGCCTCTCGTCCTTTGGTACGTCGCTCTGCGATTGCTGGAGCCAATGCAGCTTTGTTAGAGCAGTTTCGAGCTGCACTGGGGCAACCCAATTTAACTTGGGAGTCTCTGTTGCGTAAGTGCAAGCGGGCTGGTGCTGCCAGACGTGGAGCAGTGACTGGAGAAGCAGAACCACCTCTACCTACCAAGCCCTATGCAGCAGCGGCTGCCCACGATGTGGATGCTGCCCCCGATGCGGATGAGTATGCAGCAGCCTATGCATCTGAACATGCAGACCATATGGATCACCATGGAACCGTTTGGCGGCCAGGTACCTATGGTGAAACATCCTGGCATCCTAAGCGGAACTATGGCTATCAGACGCCAAAGCCTCCTTCCACCTCAACCTACGATTGGAATGATTCTCGATATCGGTGAAAATTTAATCTTGTAGAGGCGTTCCATGGAACGCCTCTACATCTTGTTAATTAGCGGGTTTCAACCATTTTCTGGGCGATCGCCAAGGCTTGTTTAACCTGCTCAAACCCGGTTCCGCCCAGGCTATTCCGAGCTGCGACAACTTGCTGCGGTGCGATCGCATCATAAATATCCTCTGCAAACGTGGGATGAATTGCCTGCCATTCTTCTAACGTCAGATCCTTAAGCAATTTGCCAGCCGCCAACGAGGTTTTGACCACTGTACCCACAAGGTTGTAAGCATCCCGAAAGGGTACTCCCTTAGCGGCTAAATAATCAGCCACATCGGTGGCATTGGAGAAGTCGTTAGCCACAGCTTCTGCCAATCGCTGCGGTCGAAACTCCAGTCCCTGATGCAGAAGAATCGTCATAGACTGCAGACAGGCCTGCACCGTACCCACGGTATCGAACAGCGCTTCTTTATCTTCTTGCAAGTCTTTGTTGTAGGCCAGAGGCAATCCCTTCATCATGGTCAACAAGCCCTGCAAATGGCCAAACACCCGCCCTGTTTTGCCTCGCACCAGCTCCGGCACATCGGGGTTTTTCTTTTGAGGCATAATACTCGACCCGGTGGAACAGCTGTCCGTGAGGGTGACAAATCGAAATTCTTCTGATGCCCAAAAAATTACCTCCTCGGCCAGACGTGATAAATGCACCATGATCAGGCTAGCGGCATTGACAAACTCAATGGCAAAGTCCCGATCGCTGACGGCATCCAGACTGTTGGCATAGATGCGTTCAAATCCTAGCTGATCGGCGGTGTACTGGCGATCGATGGGGAAGGTGGTCCCGGCCAGGGCTCCAGCTCCCAACGGAGAGGTATTAACACGTTTAGTCACATCGCCTAAACGCTCGTAGTCACGTTGGGCCATCTCTACGTAGGCAAGCAGGTGATGGGCCAGACTCAGGGGCTGGGCTCGCTGTAAATGGGTATAGCCAGGGATTAGGGTGTCTACGTGGACTGAGGCATGTGCTAGTAAGGCTTTTTGAAAGTCTCGGATCAGGGTGCGGATGGTTTTGATGTGCGATCGCAAATACAACCGAATATCCGTCCCCACCTGATCATTCCGCGAGCGTCCTGTATGCAACTTTTTGCCCAGTGGCCCCAGCAGTTCAGTTAACCGACGTTCTACCGCAAAATGGACATCTTCTTCGTCCACACCAGGGGTAAACGTCCCTTGACGATATTCTTGGCGAATCGCCTCTAAACCATCCACCAACTGCTGACCTTCAACTTCAGAAATGATGCCAACCTTCGCCAACATCTTGGCATGGGCCTGGGACCCGGTCAGATCGTAGTCAACCAGGGCAATATCAAACCCAATGCTGGCATTAAATTCCGCAATAACCGGATGTAATCCCGTCTCAAATCGCTGACTCCAGGGGGTAGGTGATGTACTCAAATCGTGAAAACTCCTGCCAATAATGAAGATGCCGACGCGCACCGCCTAAACTTACCCTAAAGCGCACTAGGAGACTATCCAATTACCTGTGCCTAACCTTAATAAGTAGTGATACCTCGAATTACATAGCCCACTACCATGCCAATGAGTAATGCCCACAGCTGACCTGAGTCCACAAAATTACCTAGAATATCCCCAGAGCGGTCAAAGAAGTTATCCTCAAACTGCTGAGCGATCACAGGCATAGTAACGGCAGCAACTGGCTGATCCACAATTGGCGTAACAGGTGTGAAATCACCAAAAGCGCTAGAGGATTTCTCGATTTTCATGGGGCTTACTAAAAATTTGGTAGATAAATAATCGGGCAAATCGATCATTGCACTACACCTAGATAACATCAAGCCATTTCCGGAATTGTAGGGATTTTGCACAGAAAACCCTTACAATTCCAGAAATAATCGGCCCCCCCCTACTCTTCAATTGCAGATAATTGCCGAAACTCAGCAGGTTGGGTCACCTTCATGACCACCAGCGTCGTATCGTCATCCTTAGAACGATCAGGACCAATAAAGTGACGCAATAAATTGAACAGATAGTCCAAAATCTCTTGGGAGCTTTCTAAGTTACGACAGGCCCAGCATACAGCCTTGATCAAATTGTCTTCATCAAAGCGCTCACCACGAATATTAGCTGCATCGGTAAAGCCGTCCGTATAAAAAATCACCACGTCACCTGGATACAGCTGCATTTGTCCCTCATGGTAACGGGTATCAATATCCAACCCCAGCAGCATACCGTCAGCATCTAACCGACTGATGGTATTGTTAGCCGCCTGCCAAAGCAGTGGTGGATTATGGGCTGCATTACCATAGGAGAATAGCTGGGTCCTGGGGTCATATTCTGCATAAAACAACGTCACAAACCGATTTGAACTCTCCAAATCGGTGTGCATAACGCAGTTGAGATTCTGCAGAATTTGCCCAGGGGAATGATCGTTGAGCACCTCTGCCCGCAACATGCCCCGCAACATGGTCATAATCAAACCTGCGGGCACACCCTTTCCCATCACATCACCAATGGCAATACTCCATGGTTGGGCGGATGATAATTGAGTCGCCGGATTACGTAACTGGTCGTAGGTAGTTGGAATGAAATCGTAGTAGTCTCCACCAACTTTTTGAGCCGTTTGACAGCGAGCGGCCAGATCCACACCCTCAATGATTGGGCACTGGCGAGGTAGCAATTTTTCTTGGATCTCCGCCCCTAGCTCTAGTTCTCTATCCAGCCGCTCTTTTTTACGTAGAGCCAAGGTCAACTCATCATTTTCAATCGCTACAGCTGTCTGGTCAGCCACCAATCGAACCAGCTTTTGCCGGGTCTCTGTCCAAGCATAGTCGCCATCATCACTAAATACATAGAGACGCCCACGCTCAACATTTTGAACAATGATGGATGTGCCAAATAGCTTCAGTTCTGGAGCCAGAAAGTGATTTAGCTGCTGATCCAAAGTCACCATGGCATTACGAGCTGCCTGATGGGTCAGAGCCACGGATTCGCCATCCGATCCTTTACCCCCTGACGAAACTGCCAGAGAAGACGTAATCTGACGTGTAGCCGACTCCAAGGCATAACGCACAGTCTGACAGGTGTCGTTAGTCGGACAATAAAGGCGCTCTAGGCGTAGCTGACCATTGGGACGAAACAATACCAGAGCACCGCCAGTCGCATCGGTTACCCGATTGGCAATCATTGGGATCAGCTCTAAAAACTGACTAATGTTGTTCAGGCTTCGCAGGGCAAACCCTAAAGAACTCAGCAAATCCTGGATTTTGTACTGCTCACGCTGTAGTCGAGCCACTAGTTCTTTGAGTGCAAAAACAGGTGTGCCGCCCGGTAGGGTGCTGCCCTCGGGAAGGGAATTAAAGGGTAGCGAGGGACTAGGCGACATAAGCACAATCGACAACACCGTCGATAGTTAGGAGCAGTAGGACAAAAAAACACCAGTGAATGCAAGGCAATATAGCGGTCACAGTCACGCTTGGCAACTAGATATTTAAGGTTAACTATAAGTCTTCAAACAAACTTGCTAACGCAAAATTTTAGACACCAAGATAGCATCTCCGCCACAACCGTCAAGGGTATTTTGCTCATCCTGATGACTTTCCCTAGGGCCACTGCACTCGGTAGGTGTGGAAAACCTCACCTGCAACCTGCTTCGTGACCTTAGCTCCCATACGTTTAATCAACGCTCGCCAATGGGGTAAATCCACTAGTTCAACATCAGCGCCCAAATAGGTTTCTAAAATAGCCCAATTTTCTGCTAATTCTTCTTCTGGGTTAATGACATCAAAAATAAAATGCCCCCCTGGCTTTAAGCAGGGCTTTACAGCGGTCATTACCCGTTCCCAGTAGTCCAATGGATAATAGCAACTAAATCCAGTCGCGATTACCAAATCAAATGTCGCTGGTTCATAGTCGAGCTTATGGGCTGGGGCTAATTGAACACCCTTAAATAATTTTGAGTCCAGCTGAGGCCCCCGTTGATTGAGGGCCGCCTGGGCAACCTTGCTGATTTCTTGACCAACGAATACCGCTTTCCACTCTTTCCAGGGATAAATCAAAAAACTGAGGCCACAGCCAAGGTCTAAGCAGCGTTGACCTTTCTTAGGGCGGGCGACTTCCCAAAACTTAGTGGTAATACGCGGGGTTAAACTACCCGCCACCCACTCCCGAAATACCGCCATCTCTTCGACCTCATCCGGTAGCTCAAATGATTTACCTCCATACTCTTGGTCAAACCTTTGAGCTACTGCCTGTAGCTGGGAAACTACCATCCTTGGGTATCCTTCTCACTAAATAATCGAATTAATCGAATTAATTACAGGCGGTCAATCGCTAACGCCCCTTCAGTGCCTTGGTAAAGTTCTGACGATAGGAGGCACTAATAATAAACACAGGCCAAAGCAGTGTTAAATACAGCTTGCCGCTACTGAAGTTGGTGCGATTAAAGCCGGTCCAAAATTTCCAAGCGCCATAGCCATAACCGCCTAACAACAATAGTCCTAACAAAGTGGGCATAGATTTATCCTCGCAATGGTCAATAAAGTAATCAGTGCACTCAAGCTTATAGTTATAGCCGTTGGAAATTTTGTCTGCAGGATATTAATGCTGATAGTCATAGACCGTCAATGGCAATAGGTCATGGAACACAATACGCGTCACCTTATAGCAGTAGACTAGGTACTTTGAAGGCTTGCTTAATGAATATAAAGTTGAGCTTAACAAAGCAAGTACAATTGACACTGCATACATCTAGCACGGCAAAAGAAATGTAATCACTCAAAGCACATATTGCCTGAGTGTATTTCAAAGATTAGCGTCGTTGTCTATTCACAGCTAACCTTCAATCAAAATTGTTTGAATTCTCATAACCCACAGGAGGAATTATGCGCGCAGTACTCATGGCTGGTGGTTCTGGAACCCGACTTCGACCGCTAACTTGTGATCTGCCAAAGCCCATGGTTCCTGTGCTCAATCGTCCAATTGCAGAACATATTGTCAATCTGCTAAAGCGACACGATATCAATGAAGTCATCGCTACGTTACACTACTTGCCCGATGTGATGCGTGACTATTTCCAGGATGGGCGCGACTTTGGTGTACAGATGACTTACGCGGTGGAGGAAGATCAGCCTTTGGGCACCGCAGGATGTGTGAAGAATATTGCTGAACTCCTGGATGACACATTTCTAGTCATTAGCGGCGACAGTATTACGGATTTTGACCTTAAAGAAGCGATTCGATTTCATAAGGAAAAAGGCTCTAAAGCAACCCTGGTCTTAACCCGCGTGCCAAACCCCATTGAATTTGGCGTAGTCATTACAGATGAAGACGGACGCATCAAGCGTTTTTTAGAAAAGCCCTCCACCAGTGAAATTTTCTCAGATACAGTCAACACTGGCACCTATATTCTTGAGCCTGAAGTCTTAGATTACCTACCTGAAAATCAAGAAAAGGACTTCTCTAAGGATCTGTTCCCTTTATTACTGGAAAAGGGGGAGCCGATGTACGGCTACGTGGCCGAAGGCTACTGGTGTGATGTGGGCCACCTCGAAGCCTACCGGGAAGCTCAGTATGATGCCCTTGAAGGCAAAGTATTGGTGGATTTTGCCTATCCTGCATCTTCCCCCGGTATCCATGTAGGTCAAAATACCCACATTGATCCAACCGCTGTGATCAAACCACCGGTTTTGATTGGCCGAAACTGTCGCATTGGGGCTCGGGTTACCTTAGAACCAGGCACAGTCATTGGTGACAATGTCACCGTTGGCAGTGATGCTGACCTTAAACGCCCCATCATTTGGAATGGAGCCATCATCGGTGATGAGACCCATTTACGAGCCTGTGTAATTGCCCGGGGCACTCGGGCCGATCGACGAGCTCACGTGTTAGAAGGTGCAGTGGTCGGTGCTCTCTCCACCGTCGGGGAGGAGGCACAAATTAGTCCAGGGGTCAGGGTATGGCCTAGTAAGCGGATTGAGTCTGGAGCCACACTCAATATCAACTTAATTTGGGGCAATACGGCCCAGCGCAATCTTTTTGGTCAGCGCGGTGTGACGGGGCTGGCCAATATTGATATTACCCCTGAATTTGCAGTCAAACTAGGGGCAGCCTATGGGTCTACTCTGAAACCGGGGTCCTATGTCACCGTTTCCAGGGACCAGCGCAGTATTGCCCGCATGGTCTCCCGCTCTTTGATTGCTGGGCTGATGTCTGTGGGTATCAATGTCCAAAATCTAGAAGCAACGGCCATTCCTGTGGCTCGCGTTATCCTCCCAACATTAGATGTTGCTGGTGGCATTCATGTCCGTCTGCATCCTGATCGGGCCGACCAAATCTTGATTGAGTTCTTTGACAAGAAGGGTATTGACATTCCCAAAGGCAAGGAAAAGAAAATTGAAGGAGCTTACTTCAAGGAAAATCTGCGGCGATCGCAAATCCATGAGATTGGCGAAGTCTCCTATCCAGCCAACCTAATAGACATCTACACCAGGGAATTCGAGAAACGACTGAATGTAGGCTCTATTCGCCACAGCAATTCTAAAGTCGTCATCGACTATGCCTATGCGGTTTCCGGTGCCGTCCTACCGAGATTGCTAGGAAAATTTGGTTGTGATGCCGTTGTGCTAAACGCTAGTCTGAGCCAAACTGCTCCCTCCATGGCCGAACGAGAACACATGTTAGGCCAGTTGGGTCAGGTAGTTCAGGCTCTACAAGCTACAGTTGGGGTACAGGTAGCAGCCAATGGCGAACAGCTAGTGCTGATGGATGAAGTGGGCTCACCGATTCGCGGAGAAATGTTAACGGCCCTGATGACCCATATGATTCTGACGGCCCATCCCCAGGGAACAGTAGTTGTACCGGTTCATACCTCTGGAGCCATTGAGCAAATTGCTCGTCGCCATGGTGGCCATGTCGTTCGCACCAAAGCTAACCCAACTGCCCTCATGGAAGCTTGTCAGGCCAGCAGCAATGTTGTTTTAGGTGGCAGCGGTGACATGGGCTTTATCTTCCCTCAACTCCACCCTGGTTTTGATGCCATGTTCTGCATCGCCAAGTTAATCGAAATGTTAACTATCCAGGAACAGTCCTTGGGCCGTATCTGGGGTGACTTACCCAGAATTTCCCATCGAGTACAAACTCTACGTTGCCCATGGACTATCAAAGGTGCACTGATGCGTTATCTTGTGGAGAGTCATCCCGCTGATACTCTTGAACTGGTGGATGGTGTCAAAATAGTTGACCGTACTCGCGATAACTGGGTGTTGATTTTACCTGACGCTGGCGATCCGCTGGTCCATATCTTTGCCAATAGCGCCGACCGTGATTGGGTAGATACCCATCTACAGGACTATCGCCAACGGGTTCAAAGTTTCATTGAAAAAGAGCAAGGTATTCGAGAGGAACAAGTCGTATGAATCATTGCATCCTCATGGGCGAGATTGTCGAGAGCCCACAGCTGCGCTACACCTCCGACAACCAAACCCCCATTGCCGAATTTAAGATCAAAATAGCTGGGCTGCGCCCAGATGATAGCCCATCGCAGTTTAAGGCCGTTGGTTGGGGCAACCTGGCACAGACAATTCAAGACGCTAGCTACGGTCCTGGTGATCGAGTCGTGGTTGAAGGTCGATTAACCATGAAAACCGTTGATCGACCTGAAGGGTTTCGTGAAAAGCAAGCGGAAATCACCGTCCAACGTCTGCACCGCATTGCCGAGATGCAATCTATGCTGATGGCAGCGGCACCTCCCATCGCTGAAGGTAGTCATAGCGGCAGTCGTCCAGCTGCCTCGACTCCTCAGCCAAGCAGCCCACCGACTAATACCACGACGCCTGATTACGACGAAATTCCGTTCTAGTCATAGCCTTATAGAGGTAGTCTGCGATTATGAAGTTGTCAATTAATGGCCCACCTAAGTTTATTCGGCGCGGGTGGGTCATTAATTATTGATAGTTAGACTTACAGATATCCCTGCAAAAAATCAAACGGCTCGTCTTCCCAACAAGGCTCTGGATAGAGCTGCCTTAAACGAATACAGACATCGATCAAAATTTCTTCGACTTGCAGGTCATCAAATATATCCTCCAAAGCCTGTTCATCACGATGCCGCAAAGCGGTCAACGGTTCTGCATGGAACGTCAGTGGCTTTAGGAATGGATGAATTTGAGATTGCTGTCGCGCATGACGAACGTCCTGCCAAGAACATGTCCAAGAGTCTTGGGTAGAAGTTTTATCAGTGAACGAGGAAAAACGAGATTTTGGCTCAACTCCTATTACAGTCTGAGCAACCGAATAAAAACCATTAGAGGGCTTGGCTTCAGGAAAATTAGTGTCGGGCATAGGCTGAATGTCCGTTATCAAACCATTGTATTGGTCCATAAGACAGTTCGCTATTCTAGACAACAAACATCAAGCTCTAGACAACAAACATCAAGCACCCGTGAGGCTATTTCTAACGCCCGACCTGTTGAAATAATTGAACTCAATCCCGACTCTGTAGGCCTATGCATAATGATTAGATGCCAGTCCTACGTAGTAATGCCTAAACTTTTATATCTTCAGCATGGCGACGCCAGCTGGTTGGTGATTCTTCCAGATACTGAGCTGATAGTCGAAATACCTCAGTAAAATGCTGGACAAGTATGGGTTTCACCTCGGCTAACGTAATGCCATGCACAAACTGAGCCATAGAGCCAACCGGTCGATCAGCTATACCACAAGGGGTAATGCGCTCAAAGCCTGATAAATCTGGACAAATATTCAGAGCAAACCCATGCATGGTGATCCACCGGCTGACCTTAATGCCAATTGCAGCCACTTTATAATCATCAACCCATACACCAGTCAAACCTTGAATGCGCTTGGCTAAAAGGTTGTAGTGAGCAAGCGTACGAATCACAACCTCTTCTAACTGGCGCAGATACCAATGCAAATCTTTGCGATGGTAATGCAAATTCAAAATGGGATACCCCACTAATTGGCCAGGGCAATGATAAGTGACTTCACCGCCACGTTCTACTCGATGCACTTTATAACTGGGATTAGTTAAATCAAAATGCACAAACTGCTCTTGCGAGCCAGCGCCCAGGGTATATACCGGAGGGTGCTCAGTCAACACCAGAACATCGTCTGCGTTAGAGTCCTGTTTACGTGTAGACACCAATTCTTTCTGATATTCCCAAGCCAATTTATAGGCGATTAAGCCAATATCTTGGACAATAAGCTTTCTATCTTCAGTCACTATAAGAATGTTGATTCTGTATCAGCTTTTCGTCACTTTATACCTGCTTTAACTGACTTTATATATGCAAAAAAATGAATGTAGTAGAGTCAGAAAAATACTGAGATATCGAGTAATTCAGAACTATCTATACATCACAAGAGAAAGATTAAAAAAGTATTAAGGGTCGCAAAAATCAACCCCCCTTCCCAAGGAGGGGATCAATGTTCACAAGTGCTAGAACCCCTATTGTACAAGAAATTTTGTGATCTTGAGGGAACACATAAGACTCAAATCATCCCGCGCTAATCCTAAAGATTTATCAACGGATAAAAATGTTTCTAAACAGAAAAAATCTCTCAGAATTAAAGTGCTAGGGTGAAACTAATCGCTTATCTTCTATCAGTGGAGGCAGCTTTATGAAGCTTGTTATCCAAGGAAAAAATCTTGAAATTACAGAGGCTATTCGCCAACATGTTTCACAAAAAATTGAGAAGTCAGTTAGCCATTTTCAACGAATGATCAATAAGGTTGATGTTTGTTTGTCTGTGGCTGGTGGTACAAAAATGCCCAATCGGCAGTATGCAGAAGTTACAGTTCATGTAAACCGCGCTGTAGTAAGGGCCGAAGAAAGCAGCGAAAGCCTATATGCCAGTATTGATTTAGTAGCGGATAAGATTTGTCGGCAGCTTCGCAAATACAAGGAAAAACGTCGCAGTTCTGATCATGTATCAGTGCGTTCCATGGAGATTGATACTACTTCTCAGGATGCGAATTTGCACGTCACTGAGCTGTTAGAGCAGGGCCGGCCCCAACTGCCAGCAGAGGTAGTTAGAACAAAATATTTTGCAATGGCTCCCATGTCAGTGCAAGAAGCCCTGGAAAATCTACAGCTTATTGATCACGATTTTTATGTGTTTTACAACTTGGAGACTGACCAAATCAACGTGATATATGAAAGGAATCACGGTGGGTATGGACTGATTCAGCCTCGTCCTGCGGGTGCCAATAATGGCCATGGCAACGGCCATAGTGCCCATGTGTCTGTTAGCAATAACGGACATCTTCAGACCGATAAACATCACCTGCAATCCGCACCTCTGCGCAATTAGATGTCAGTAGGTAAGGCATCTATTGTGCACCTTTAACCTTCAAAGCCGTTGACATGCCTGACAGTGCATACCAACGGCTTTATTTTTAGGTTGAGAGTGCCAACGCCCCAGTCTATTGATTCGGATTATCGATGCTATCTACATCAGAGATAACATCGTAGGTTTGATTAGCAAAGGTTACCCGGTCTCCTGCCCATAGTTTGCGACCGCGTCGTAACTCTACCTCATCGTTCACTCGTACATGGCCAGCCTGAATCAGATGTTTGGCTTCACCGCCGGATTGAACTAAGTCATTGAGCTTTAGGAACTGGCTTAGTTTTATAACGTGTTCGGACATGATGGATATTCAAAGGCAATAGTTAGTTCTCTAAGACAACGACGTTAGGATAACTTCAAAGCACTGACGGGTACATCATCCCAAGAGTCTACAGTGCGCAATCGAGCGACCCAACCAGCTTCTTTTTGCTCATCTGTTAATGATGCTTGAAACGTTGTATGGCATTCTTCAGCAGCATTTTGATCACAACAAGCGATGGCAGAGTAGACAATCCCAGAGGGATCTATATGCTCATTTACCCAAATCATAAAAGTCAAACTAGTGTGGGTAGAGGTTATGCAGCTGCTGGCTCACCTGATAAGCTCTGGATTGTTTGCTGCATCTCAGCAATGGCTTGCAACTGGTAGTCATTGACCTCTTGGAACCGTTCTAGCGTAACAAATACTCCATCCAGCATGTGTTGGATAGTATCCATTTTTTCAGCCGCAGGACCCATATACTCGTTACGGGTTGCGATCGCACGCTCCAAACCAGCCCAATCCTTAATCGCCTGCTCAAACGTGTCTCGTTCCTTCTCCAGATTAGACCGCTGATTGTCCAACTCAGACTGCTTAGTATCTACCTGCTGCTGTAATGAGTTACAGCGATTTTCCAACTCAGCAATTAACTTCTCTAACTCCACAGCCTGGGTCGCTAGCTCCTGACGGACCTGATCGATATGTTCCAGCACTGGCTCCAAATCAGCTGCATTTTCCACAGGGCTATCAACAGTTGCCTGACCCTGACGCCGCAATAAAACAGCTCGATGCTGGCTTAGTACCTCTTCCCGTTCCAGCAAATTACGGCGCTGACCAACCAAGGTTTTATTGAGCATATCGTAACGATCTTGCTCGTCACTGATATCAGCTTCAATCTGCATCCTGTCATACTCGCTAGCAGCTTCCGCTTTCTGCTTCAGCTCATCAATCGCCTGCTGCTGGTATGTCAGCTCTTCCTCTTGGTCACTAACAAAGCGAGACATCTTTTCCAAATCTGTTTCCATACCCGTCAGCAAAGCCTCAAGGTCTTCGATAGACATCTCCTCAAGTTTGGTGAGGTCAATTTTCTTGCCCAAACGTACCTGATCACCAGTATTCAGCAGCTCATAGACCTTTTGATATACTCCACTCTGCTGATTAATCTGCTCTGATACCAGTTGGTTTTGCTGCTTTTTCTGAGCAAGCTTTACCTTTGATTCCCGCAATTCTATACATAGTGCATTGAAAGCGCTGCGATCAGCATCAACAGTCTGGTAAAGCTGCTGCACCGACTGCTTGAATCGCTCTACATCATGGCTCTTAGATTGCAGCTGATCCTGTTGTTCAGAGCCAGTCTGCTGCAAACCTTGTAAAATGATCTGATACTGCCCCAGGGAATCACGAGTGCTACCAAGTTGCTGACGCAGGTCCTCCATTGGCACTACGTTAACCATCAACTGCTCAACGGCATCTCTTAGCTTTTGCGTCTGGCTCGAATCTAAACCTGTCTGAGACGATAACGTTTCACGATGCTCTTCAAGCCTTTGTTTCTCTCCGTTTAAGTGCGCCCATGCGCCCTCCAGCTCAGAGTTTTTGCGTTCGTAGTCTTGGCGCTGTTCATCTAGCTCAGCGCGAAATGTCTCTAACTCTTGCTTTTGCGTACCTAACTCAGAGAGTTCAGTTGCCGCCTGCTTGATTTCATCTTCGCGGGTATCTAACTCCAGCTCACGTTGATTAAGCGCCTGACTTTGATAGGTTAGGGACTCTTTCCACTGTTCAATCTCGTCTTCTTGAGTTTTAAATTTTTTGTTGAGACTAGAAAAATTTTGCAGGATGCTGACCAACTGACGTCCCGCCTCATAATGACGCTGAACCTGACGACCATTGGACAGCTCAATTAAAATCAGCGCGCCAGAGCTATAACCTGCATCATCTGGAGCTGGGACTAGTTCGTCTCCAGAGACAGCACTCCAATTTTGCTCCGAGCGCTCACAAGCTAAGAGTTTAAACTCAGCTCGGCTGCTGCCCATAAATCCACTTTTTTTCTGAACCTCGGCCAAATAACGCACGCTGGCATCCCCTTCGTCTATACAAATAGCTACCGGAAACAGCTACTCAGTTACACAATATCCACGTCTCGTTTAGTTAGTAATATAGAAGCTTAAGGCACTGTATTTATCAAAATATTGAAGCAAAATCAATAGCCAAACGATATTTATCTGAGCGACTCTAGACCTAATAATCCCAAGCTATTCGCTAGTGTATACGTGTCCGATGGAAACCTCTAACCTATAAAAAACAATTCTCCCAAAAGCGCTAAACCATGGAGGTTAACTATCACTTCAATGAATTAATTCCTCTCTAATATGTACATTCCTACGTGCGCATACGGCTAATCAATAGACACCACCACATACCATTCACATAAAAAATGTCACTTTATAAACAGCAGCTAAACTGCTTAGAGCACATAGCCACCTCATATAAAGACAGTGTAACTGTAGTTAAGTGCTAATAATTGTAGCTAATGCCGTATATCAATGTAGCCAACCTAGTTACCAAGTGCCAATTCCTTAGGACAAATCTATGCAGGGCCAGTTAAGCGAGCTGGATATTCGCAGTATTTTTCAACTGATTGATATTGGTCAGCAAACCGGAGAACTTTATATTGAATCTTTCGATGGGCCAGCTAACTCATGGCTAGTGTTTTTTGCCAATGGCGGCATTCTTTACGCTGGACGCACCAATGAACAGCTAAATCGGCTGCGCGATATTTTGTATCCCCTCAAGTTAGAGGTTCAGTGGGAAAGTGTTGACCTGTCTAATCTAACTCCCCTCCGTCCACCAGAGTACGGAGCTCTATGGTGGTTGCTAGAAAATGGCCATCTCACCACTCAACAAGCACGTTCCGTACTTTACCGTTTGATCGAAGAAACGCTTTTTGAAGTCATCAGCTTACATCAAGGACGATTTTTGTTTCGCTTTCACGCCTCCCTGAGCCCTCAACTCACCGAGTTTGACACCAAACCCCTGGTAAAGCGAGTGATTCGACAGTTACAAGGATGGTTGCGACTACAGCCTCGGTTAAATTCTTTTTACGATTGCCCCTTCCTAGCCGACACTTACCGTACAGACTCAGCATCTCTACCGCCACTTTTGGCCATGTCTGATGGCAAAACATCTGTGATTCAAATCTCGCGCCACCTAAGTCGAAATATTTTTAGTGTTGCTAACGGGCTATATCCTTATGTCCAGAAAGGGCACATCCAAATGGTGCATAGTCTACAGGCATCTCATCGCATCCAGACTAAAGCCCCTATTAATAATGCCGTTCCTCGCATCGTATGTATTGACGACACCCTAGCTGTCAGACAGGCCATAGAAATGATGCTGGATGCCTATGGCTACGAAGTCACATCCATTGGGAATCCAGTAAAGGCCTTGAGTTTACTGTTCAGTCTTAAGCCCGATCTCATTCTCTGTGATGTAGCTATGCCTGAACTAGAAGGGCATCAACTATGTGCCATGTTGAGACAGGCTCCATATTTCCAATCAGTTCCTATCATCATGCTGACAGGTAAAGACAGATTTGTAGATCGTGTCAAAGCCAACATGGTTGGAGCCACAGACTATCTAACTAAACCCTTTGGCGAACCAGAGCTGTTAGCCTTAGTAGAAAGATACGTAGGTAGGGGCAATCCTAAGCGTCTTGCCCCTGAAATGCTACTTGAGCAGGAAATATCAGCTACCCTAAACCCTGAGAACTGGAGTAATCCATAATGATGGAAGATATTGAGTGGAAATCATTCTCTTTTCGAATTTATTAATGATTTTTACGTAACTTGTAGAACCATTACGCTCTATCCAACCAAAAGAATTTTGATGAAAGTTTAATAAATTAGATACGTACGGGTATTTTATTAGGCACAAGCGGTAGGGTGTGCATACCATCATGCACCAAATAGCCAACCAATCGCTGCTTTCCCAGGTGAATCCCAATTAACTGGGCATATTAGTCAACTTAAATAGTTATTTCCCCCTAGGGGGGCATAATGGGTTGAATCAAGATATGAACCGGTCTTAAACGGCGAAATTCAGGTTATGAGTACGGTTTTAGTAGTGGAAGACAGTGTTGCCCAACGAGAAATGATTATTGACTTATTAAAGGGTAATGGTCTACAAGTGACTGTCGCTAGCGATGGTGTTGAAGCATTGGCTCATATCCAGGGAGATCTACCTGACTTAGTCGTTTTAGACATCGTCATGCCCCGCATGAATGGGTACGAAGTCTGTAGGCGTATTAAGTCTGACCCTGCCACACAAAATCTGCCTGTTGTACTGTGTTCTTCTAAAGGTGAAGAATTTGACCGTTATTGGGGAATGAAACAAGGAGCTGATGCTTATATTGCCAAGCCATTTCAGCCAACTGAGCTAGTGGGCACAGTCAAACAACTGCTACGTGATTGAAATGCCAAAGATTTTTGAGGTAATAGGGGCCGATGGTAGGTAATCCAGACTTTCAAACCGGAGTAGGGCAAGATCAAGACCCTGAACTACAAAAGCTTGAAACGCCTGATGGCGAACTTCATCTGCGCTTCTATGTCGGAGCCGATGATGAATTTGCTTTACCTGCCATTGGTATTCGCCGAATCATTGAAAATCCCCCTGACCGTATCACCCCTGTTCCCAATGTGTCTCCTTTATTACTTGGAACTTTGAACGAACAAGGGCGTGTCATATGGGTTGCCGATCTAGGGCAGTTTTTAGGTTATTCTCAACCGATGAATACTGACAGGGCAGAAATTCCAGTGATTGCTGTCGAACATCAGGGGACTATGTTAGGCTTAGCCGTTAATCAGATAGTGGGTACAGATTGGCTAGATGCGGAACGCATGAAGATGTCCCGCGACTACTCCGATACAATGGCACCTTTTCTAAAGGGGGAATGGGTACTAGATGCCAATACGGATCGCTCATTACGCCTATTAGACCATGTTGCCATACTGCGCTCGGCGCGTTGGGTAGCTTAGGGTCGATGGGTTGAAAATATGGAGAAGTTTAGACTGGCAGGAGAATACAGATGGCATCGGGCATAGATTACGCTCAAACCTATCAAGCAGCAGAACGTGCATATATGCAGGGCAGTTATGAACAAGCTGCTGACATTATTGAGCAACTGGCAGAAAATTACCCGAGCGATCCCAATGTGCTCCTGCTCAAGGGTCACATCTATTGCTATGGGCTAAGTGCGTACGATGTAGCCCGCACTCAATATAAATCCGTCTTAAATTTAACGTCCGATCCTGAGTTCGTTAATTACGCCAACAATGGCCTTACCTATGCAGAACAGATGGATGTTAGCCAGGTACAGGCTGATGAGAATGGCATAGAGGATATTACTGCAGATGGTCTGTTTGACTCCATAGAGCTCTATGGCGATATGGGAGAAGAGGGTGATGACTTGAGTGCCGGGCTCGATTTGTCCTTTGAAGAAGCAGATGGGGCAAGTTTTCAAACCGAGCCAACAGTAGACTCACCCACTGACCTAAGTGCACCCGAACCAAATGCACTAGAAAATGAAGATAGCTATGATCTTGCCACTGAAGCTACAGGCGATCCCTTCAATGCTACTGCTGATTATGAGAGCACCTCTGGTGATCAAGGTTTAGAGTTGGACGACGAGGACGATCCATTCTCCATTAGCGATTTGTCCATAGGTGGAGATCTAGGTAATGCTGAACTTTTAGATCCATTTGCGGACAGCAGCTTGGAAGGTCTTATTGAATCCTCAGAGGAAGAAGAGATTACCCTCGATAGCGTCGTCCGTGATGGGTCTTCAGCACCCATTCAAGATGTATCACAATTTGATCAAGATGATTTCGACGAAGCTTTTCCATCTGCACCGTCTTCATCGGGTGAGCTGGAAGACTTTCCAGATGTGGATGACTTTTTAGAGACAGGTAGTAGTTCTCTGGAGATTGATCGCCCTGAACTTGAAGTGGGTTTGGATGCTGGTTCAGACTTATTAGAAGAGCCAGATGATAAAACCCTCTTCATGATGGAACCGGATGATGCTCAACCCGACACTATGCCTATCGGGGATTTTCAAGAATTTGATGAGGCATCTACCTTGCCAGGTATTGAGACCACCGACAATGGGCTAATGGATGATGACATTGACGAACAGACTTTTCCAGGCGTTGATACGATGGAAGGCTTGGAAAGTCAGCAAGGCGGCGATATCGATTTCCTCGATGAGTTTGATGAATTTGATGATTTAGGCAGCCTGCCAGAATTTGATCTATCCGAAGGTGGTTCTACCGAATTTACGGAGGCTTCAGAAACATCAGAGGGAGGGTTTGCTGAAGCTCCAGTTACCCGTGGCGGTTCTGGCTTTAGTCTAGTAGAGGAGGATGACCAGGCAATCATTGGAGACGATGACATCTTTAGCATCGAAACTGCCGATCAGCTGCCATCCTTTACCCAAGGGGAAGAGTCGCCCGTTGTTGTTCCTGAAGTAGAAAGCGAGGGGATTTTTAATACCCTGAACAATGCGCCGCTTGCCACTAAACGCTTAATCATGGCAGGGGCTGCAGGACTAACATCTGTGATTGCAGTTGCAGGGGTTAATCTAGCTACCTTAGGACGGCTACCTGCTGATAGCACATCTCCAGGCAATCGAAACCTAATTGCCCGAGTGTATCCTGCTGCCATGGGAGGTGCTGCAGGTATCGTTAGCTTTGTGACGGTATTTGGATTAGGATTTTTATTAGATCGCCAATCGAAACGCTCAATTGATAATCTTCAACAGCAGTTTGACTTGGTTTCCCAAGGAGATCTAAATGCGCGAGCAACTGTTCACTCTAGTGATGAGTTAGGTCAACTGGCCACAGGGTTTAACAAGATGGCTCGGGTCATTCTCACGACGACTAGTGAGGCCCAGCGAAAAGCGCAGGAACAAGAACAGGCTAAAGAGGATCTACAGCGCCAGGTAATTCGTCTATTGGACGATGTAGAAGGAGCTGCCCGGGGTGATTTAACGGTTCAGGCAGAGGTCACAGCCGATGTTTTAGGAGCGGTCGCTGATTCGTTCAACTTAACGATTCAAAATCTGCGAGAAATTGTACAGCAGGTGAGTGCAGCAGCACTACAGGTGACTAAGAGTTCGTCTGATAATGAGATGTTCGCCCGCAGCCTATCAGCAGATGCCTTGCGACAAGCTGAGGAGCTGGCAGTCACCTTGAATTCTGTACAGGTCATGACTGAATCTATTCAGCGTGTAGCAGACAGTGCGCGGGAGGCCGAAGAGGTCGCTCGTTCAGCATCAGCCACTGCCCTCCGGGGGGGGGAAGCTGTGGAGCGCACTGTGGCTGGTATTTTAGAAATTCGCGAAACGGTAGCTGAGACTACCCGTAAGGTTAAGCGATTAGCGGAATCCTCTCAAGAAATTTCCAAAATCGTGGCCTTGATTTCTCAGATTGCATCTCGAACTAACTTACTAGCTTTGAACGCCAGTATTGAGGCAGCTCGTGCCGGGGAAGCTGGTAGAGGCTTTGCCATCGTAGCTGATGAGGTTCGTCAGCTTGCTGACCGAGCGGCCAAGGCATCTAAGGAGATTGAGCAAATCGTTCTGCAAATCCAGGGAGAAACCAGTGGCGTAATGACTGCCATGGAGGAGGGAACTCAACAGGTGATTGAGGGGACACGACTTGCAGAGCAGGCGAAACGATCGTTGGAAGATATTATCCAGGTATCGAATCGCATTGATGTATTAGTACGTTCTATTACGGCTGATACCGTCGAACAGACGGAAACCTCACGAGCTGTTGCTCAGGTAATGCAATCGGTTGAACTTTCTGCCCAAGAGACGTCTCAAGAGTCTCAGCGGGTGTCAACCTCTCTGCAAAATCTGGTGGGCGTTGCTCGGGATCTGCTGACATCGGTGGAGCGGTTTAAGGTAGAAAGTGATAAAAAGTAGGCTATTCGCATCCATTTTTAAACATGTCAAGGGACGACTGCCATCGCTATCAAGTATTTGAAGGACTGGCCTAATTTCCGATTTTATTTAGGGAGACGAGGGTGATGCTGCCTGAACAACAACAGCGTATATTGGGCTACTTCATTGAAGAAGCCAAAGATCATCTCAATACCATTGAGCAGGGTCTATTAAATCTTCAGGCAACCATTGTCAATCCGGAGATGGCCAATGAGGTATTTCGGGCCGCTCACTCTGTCAAGGGCGGTGCTGCCATGCTGGGCATTGAGAGCATGCAGCGTACGGCTCACCGCATGGAAGATTACTTCAAGCTTCTCAAAGAGGCCCCCATCAAGGTAGATCGTTCCCTGGAGTCTATGTTTTTGCGGGTATTTGATGCCCTGCAAGAACTGCTTGAGCAACTACAGGGTCCCTTTGGCCTCACTGAGGACAAAGAGCAGAGCATCATGACGAGTGTAGAGCCCGTCTTTCAGCAGCTACAGGAACATTTAGATCAGCTTGTAGCTGAGGCAGACGCCAATGAGGCTGTTGTCGCAGAGGCTCAGCCTGTCGTCTTTACAGCACGCTCACCGCAGCCGGTTGAAGAAAGTGCATTGAAGCTTGTATTTAGCAGTGATGTATCAGCTGCACTTCGAGAAATGCTGGCTCGTTTCAAGCAGGCTGATACAGACGAAAGTAGATTAGCCCTGGAGGCTTGCTGTCAGTTATTAGAAAGATTTGGTGAGCAGTTTAACTTGCCAACTTGGATGAACTTGGTGAAGCATGCCCGTTGGGCAGTATGCGATCGCAATAATGACTATCGCACCCTCGCCCCTGCTTTAATCAAAGAAATCAAAAAATCTCAGGATTTAGTGCTGGCCGGTAGAGAGCCGGAAATAAACATCTCCGAAAAACTTCAAACGTTGGCCGCCCAAGGAGATATAACAGATACCACTGGAGATTTAGAGAGTCTGTTTGCAGATAGCACACCAGATACCTCTTCTACAGCAGGTGTCGAAGAACTATCCGTAGAATCAGACTTGACCTTGAATAATGTGGGCGAGCCATCCTCTGCAAATGAGGAAAGCATTTCCTTGGATGATCTGCTTAATAGTGCAGCAGTCACCCCTTCTGGTCCAGAAGTGGGAGATGCTGAGCTCACTAGTTTGGCCGATCTATTTGAAGCGGGAGGAGATGATCTCGACAGTGACTGGCAAGAAGAAGAGCTTCCTCTAAATGAGGGCAATCCGCCTGTTGAGTCTCTGGATATTGATATTGCTCCCGATTTTGAGGATCTTCTCAATGAAGATGCCACGGAGCTAGAAACCAACCAAAATGATTTTGAATCAGGTAGTGAACTTGCAGATCTATTTGGTGATACTGACTCTACGGAATCAGCTGATTCCGTAGATACTCTGGATAACAGTGGCCTAGAAAATTTAACCGAGCAGATAAATACCTCTAGCACTGATATTGAATCTCCGTTATCAGAAGATCTTGACACCTCTTCTATCGATAGCTTATTTGATGACATAGATACTGCAAACGATTCATCTGGTGTTGATGAGCTATTTGGCGATCTTGATAGTTCAACACCAGATGATGTAGCCACTACTGCTGATAATTCACCTGATATTGATGAGCTATTTGGCGATCTTGATAGTTCAGAAGAAGCCGCCGATCAAGACCCCTCACTAGAACTCTCGGATAGTTTGGATGATTTTGACGAGCTCGCATTGAGTGAAACCAACCAAGGTGAAGAGCTTGTCGATAGTGATTTAGACCTCGATTTTGAAAGCCCTAGTAGTAGCGATGAGCTTGCTAGTCTTGAGCTAAATTTGGAGGAAGCCACTGGTGAGACCAATACTGACGAATTGTTCACTAACGATTTAGAAGATGTTGCCGTAGTTTCAGGAACAGATAGCTTCTTTTCTGAGGCAGCAGTACCTGATTTAGATTTATCAGAAACGGTCGAGACTTCAGAAACAGAAACCACAAAGTCCGAGTTCGAAGATTTCTTTACTGTTAATGACTCTGCAGCTGTAGCTCTAGCAGCAACGGGCTCGGATCCATTTAGTGATGATGACCTGTGGGAAACAGACAAGGGCTCTTCCAACACAGATACATCAGAGTTGTCAGACGAGCTTTCTCAAGATATTTGGGATGAGCCCGGTCAACAGACAGATACGCCCAATGAGTCAGCAAGCTTAGGACTTTCTGACGACCTGAGTGAGCTTTCCCTCAATCTAGACAGCGATATCGTAGCTGCAACACAAGATTCAAACGATTTAGAGCTAGATGATGTGTGGGCCTCTGTAGAAGATGTGACCTCTGAAATAGATGAAAAGATTGCAGCTGATACTGATGCAGTTGGATTAGATGAGCTATTTCATGAAGGTGATCTCCCTGGTGAC